>NZ_CP013601.1:65000-3527500 GCF_001664145.1 Rhizobium sp. N731 | reverse complement strand
TGGGTTTTGGCCCATGGCGTCCGAGCCCAGTTCTTGTGAAACCATGGATGGCCTAGCCGGCCGGATATGGTGGAGGGACTGGAGGTAGGTAGGAAGCTTGTCGCTCTGGGTCGTTGTTGTTTGTTTGATCTCTAGGGATGAAGCATCTGACGGACGACTTGATTGCCGTTGCCTGACCGCGCGGTATCGGATCATATCTCGAGAAGCTGGTCTTAAGACAGGCTGCAAGTGGGCTGCTCGGCGTAGCTCCAATAAAGCAGACCTGTCGAACACGTCGATGGCATTGTTGGATTGACTGGGTTGTAAAAGGTAACCCGGTCTGTTGCCGTTTCCTTTGGGGACGGTGGCGAGATGATGAGCATTGGCAATGAGAACGATTAAGTGTCGTAAGGGCATTTGGTGGATGCCTTGGCATGCACAGGCGATGAAGGACGTGATACGCTGCGAAAAGCCGTGGGGAGCTGCGAATGAGCTTTGATCCATGGATCTCCGAATGGGGCAACCCACCTTAAATGCTTGGAAAATTTAAGACGATCTGCTGATCGTCTTATCTTTCCAAGCATTGTGATAAGGTATCTGCACCTGAATAAAATAGGGTGTAAGAAGCGAACGCAGGGAACTGAAACATCTAAGTACCTGCAGGAAAGGACATCAACCGAGACTCCGCAAGTAGTGGCGAGCGAACGCGGACCAGGCCAGTGGCAATTGTGATTAAAGTGGAACGCTCTGGAAAGTGCGGCCGTAGTGGGTGACAGCCCCGTACGCGTAGATATCACGATTGTCCTAGAGTAGGGCGGGACACGAGAAATCCTGTCTGAACATGGGGAGACCACTCTCCAAGCCTAAGTACTCGTGCATGACCGATAGCGAACAAGTACCGTGAGGGAAAGGTGAAAAGCACCCCGACAAGGGGAGTGAAATAGAACCTGAAACCGGATGCCTACAAACAGTCGGAGCCCGCAAGGGTGACGGCGTACCTTTTGTATAATGGGTCAACGACTTAGTGTAACAAGCAAGCTTAAGCCGGTAGGTGTAGGCGCAGCGAAAGCGAGTCTGAATAGGGCGATATAGTTTGTTGCATTAGACCCGAAACCGAGTGATCTAGCCATGAGCAGGTTGAAGGTTGGGTAACACCAACTGGAGGACCGAACCCGCATCTGTTGCAATAGATTGGGATGACTTGTGGCTAGGGGTGAAAGGCCAATCAAACTCGGAAATAGCTGGTTCTCCGCGAAATCTATTTAGGTAGAGCGTCGAGCGAATACCCCCGGGGGTAGAGCACTGGATGGGCTATGGGGACTCACCGTCTTACTGATCCTAACCAAACTCCGAATACCGGGGAGTACTACTCGGCAGACACACGGCGGGTGCTAACGTCCGTCGTGAAAAGGGCAACAACCCTAACCTCCAGCTAAGGTCCCCAAGTCATGGCTAAGTGGGAAAGGATGTGAGGATCCCAAAACAACCAGGATGTTGGCTTAGAAGCAGCCATCATTTAAAGAAAGCGTAACAGCTCACTGGTCTAAATAAGGGTCTTTGCGCCGAAAATGTAACGGGGCTGAAGCCATGCACCGAAGCTGAGGATTTGCAGTAATGCAAGTGGTAGCGGAGCGTTCCGTAAGCTGATGAAGGGAGACCCGTGAGGGCTCCTGGAGGTATCGGAAGTGCGAATGTTGACATGAGTAACGATAAAGAGGGTGAGAGACCCTCTCGCCGAAAGACCAAGGGTTCCTGCTTAAAGTTAATCTGAGCAGGGTTAGCCGGCCCCTAAGACGAGGCGGACACGCGTAGTCGATGGGAACCACGTTAATATTCGTGGGCCTGGTGGTAGTGACGGATTGCACAAGTTGTTCTGGTTTATTGGATTATCAGGGCAGCGGAGCGGTTCCAGGAAATAGCTCCACCGTATAGACCGTACCCGAAACCGACACAGGTGGTCAGGTAGAGTATACCAAGGCGCTTGAGAGAACTATGTTGAAGGAACTCGGCAAATTGCACGCGTAACTTCGGAAGAAGCGTGACCCCATTTTAGGCAACTATTGTGGGGTGGCACAGACCAGGGGGTAGCGACTGTTTATCAAAAACACAGGGCTCTGCGAAGTCGCAAGACGACGTATAGGGTCTGACGCCTGCCCGGTGCTGGAAGGTTAAGAGGAGAGGTGCAAGCTTTGAATCGAAGCCCCAGTAAACGGCGGCCGTAACTATAACGGTCCTAAGGTAGCGAAATTCCTTGTCGGGTAAGTTCCGACCTGCACGAATGGCGTAACGACTTCCCCGCTGTCTCCAACATAGACTCAGTGAAATTGAATTCCCCGTGAAGATGCGGGGTTCCTGCGGTCAGACGGAAAGACCCCGTGCACCTTTACTATAGCTTTACACTGGCATTCGTGTCGGCATGTGTAGGATAGGTGGTAGGCTTTGAAGCGGGGACGCCAGTTTCCGTGGAGCCATCCTTGAAATACCACCCTTATCGTCATGGATGTCTAACCGCGGCCCGTCATCCGGGTCCGGGACAGTGTATGGTGGGTAGTTTGACTGGGGCGGTCGCCTCCGAAAGAGTAACGGAGGCGCGCGATGGTGGGCTCAGACCGGTCGGAAATCGGTCGTCGAGTGCAATGGCATAAGCCCGCCTGACTGCGAGACTGACAAGTCGAGCAGAGACGAAAGTCGGTCATAGTGATCCGGTGGTCCCGCGTGGAAGGGCCATCGCTCAACGGATAAAAGGTACGCCGGGGATAACAGGCTGATGACCCCCAAGAGTCCATATCGACGGGGTTGTTTGGCACCTCGATGTCGGCTCATCGCATCCTGGGGCTGGAGCAGGTCCCAAGGGTTTGGCTGTTCGCCAATTAAAGCGGTACGTGAGCTGGGTTCAGAACGTCGTGAGACAGTTCGGTCCCTATCTGCCGTGGGTGTAGGAATATTGACAGGATCTGTCCCTAGTACGAGAGGACCGGGATGGACATATCTCTGGTGGACCTGTTGTCCTGCCAAGGGCATAGCAGGGTAGCTATATATGGACGGGATAACCGCTGAAGGCATCTAAGCGGGAAACCCACCTGAAAACGAGTGTTCCCTATCAGAGCCGTGGAAGACGACCACGTTGATAGGCCGGGTGTGGAAGTGCGGCAACGCATGAAGCTTACCGGTACTAATAGCTCGATCGGCTTGATCGTTCTCATTGTTCATGCTCATCAGCCAAAGGCTGATGAGGCCTGACCTTGTCCTGACGCGCCAAGGGCGCTGCGGACGGCCCGCGCCACAAAGCGCGACGGCCTCTGGCCTGTATGGGTGCCACAAGCACCCGCAGCCGGAAAGATCAAAGACGTGTTCAAAACAAAACAGGCTAACGCCTGCCAGCTTCTCAAACAAAGTTGCGCTTTGCCGACCTGGTGGTTATGGCGGGGTGGCTGCACCCGTTCCCTTTCCGAACACGGCCGTGAAACGCCCCTGCGCCCATGGTACTTCGTCTTAAGACGCGGGAGAGTAGGTCGCTGCCAGGTCTGCAAATCGCAACTCAATTGATAAAAATCTTCTCAATCACAATCCAACGGCCCAAAGCCGAACAAAGGGCCGCTCAAAAGCGGCCTTTCGTGTTATAATACTTCCGCGGGGTGGAGCAGCCCGGTAGCTCGTCAGGCTCATAACCTGAAGGCCGCAGGTTCAAATCCTGCCCCCGCAACCAAAAGTCACAAAAGCCCGCCAAAAGCGGGCTTTTTGCTTTTCCGGGGGACCTGAGCCCGAGCGCATCACAGCCAGCGACGGTATAATGGCGACGGCATTGTATGAGGTGCGTCGCCGTTGTACCATGTAGCCTGACAAGTGTGCGCAGTGCTCATTGTAGAGCCGGAGCCAAAGCCCGGTCGCGCGCTTCAACCCGATGAATAAGTAGTCCGGATCATGGAACTTATCGTCGCCCTTGGCCTGATCGTCTTGAAGGTCGCTTTCCTGATTGCGATCCTGCTGTTGCTACCCTTGCCGCTTACCTGGCTGGAACGCAAGGTCGCCGGGCACATGCAGCAGCGGATGGGGCCGATGCGCGTGGGATGGCACGGGCTGTTGCAGCCGGTGGCGGACGGAATCAAGCTCCTGACGAAAGAGGATCACATCCCGGCCGAGGCCGACCGGTTCCTGTTCAAACTGGCGCCAATCCTGGCGCTCGCCCCGCCTTTTGTGGTGTTCGTCGCGATACCCTTCGGCGAAACTGTCTCGGTCCTCGGCCATGGGATCACGCTCTACGTCTCCAACATGAATGTGGCGCTCCTTTTCGTTTTTTCGGTGATCGGGATCGAGGTTTATGGCGTCATCTTCGGCGGCTGGGCCTCCAACAGCAAATACGCTGTCCTGGGCAGCCTCAGAACCTGCGCGCAGATGATCAGCTACGAAATCCCGATGGGGTTCGCGGTCATCGGCGTGGTCATGCTGGCGCAATCCATGAGCCTTCTCGAGATTGTGCGGGCGCAGGCTGATGTCTGGAACATCGTCTACCAACCGGTCGGATTCTTCGTGTTCTTCGTCGCCGGATTGGCCGAAGCGCAGCGCATCCCCTTCGACCTGGCGGAAGCGGAAGGCGATTTAGGGGCCGGGTTCCATACGGAATACAGTGGTATCCGCTTTGCCTTCTTTATGGTCAGCGAATATGCCATCGTATTGCTTGTGTCGACCCTGGTGGTGATCCTGTTCTTCGGCGGTTGGAACGGAGTTCTGATTCCCTTGCCACCGCTCCTATGGTTTGCTCTCAAGGTCGCGTTCTTCGTCTATGTATTTATCTGGCTCCGCTTCACTTTCCCCCGCTATCGCTACGACCAGTTGATGGCGATCGGATGGAAAGTCTTGCTTCCTCTGTCGATGGCGAACATAATTATAACCGGTGTACTTTTAGGGGCCGTAGCGACCCCGTAGCGAGGCGGCGATGTCGCGCGCGCAGGACAGAGTTGGAACGTGGATTGGCTGGGCGTTCTTCGCCGATCTGGCGAATGCCTTGGCTCTGACCTTCGGCTACCTGTTCTCCAGAACCGTAACCATGCAATATCCGGACAAGGAAAAATGGCTACCCTACTCACGCTATCGCGGGCATCACTTCCTGAAGCGTGATGAGGAGGGCGAGATCAAGTGCGTGGCCTGCGAACTCTGCGCGCGGATCTGTCCCTGCGACTGCATCGAAGTCGTCCCGTACGAGGACGAGAAGGGCAACCGGCACCCGGCGAAATTTGAAATCGACACAGCACGCTGCCTGTTCTGCGGGTTGTGCGAGGACGCCTGCCCGGCGGATGCAATCGCGCTTGGGCAACAATACGAATTTTCCAGTTTTTCCTCCGCTGACCTGGTGATCGGGCGCGACGATCTGCTCGTCAAGCCGGGTAAGGCGGCAACCGGCGGCGGCGTGGTTGCCGCGCGCCTGAATACCAAGAAGGACGTACTTGTCCAGACGAAAGAGACGCAGGGCTACAACTGGTGGCGGAATATCCGGCGAACATGAACGCGCACCAGCCATCAAACCGAAGCGCTCGAACAGGAGGCTCAGATGTTTGTCGGTGAAATTATGAAGAACAAGGGTGTCGGTGTCATCGCAGTCGCTCCCGATCAGACGATGGTGGAGGTATTGAGGTTGTTTCGAGACAACAATATCGGCTTCGTCGTCGTGAGCCGCTCGAACAGCAAATACCTCGGTACACTGTCGGAGCGGGATTGCTGCAATGCGATGGCGGAATACGGGGCCAAGGCGGCGGCGATGCGGGTCGCGGACATCATGAACCGCAATGTGGCGATGTGTTCGACACAAGATTTATTGCCCGTTGCGATGGGGATCATGACCCAGCGGCGTACGCGCCATGTGTTGGTCACGGATGGAGGCAACGTTGTCGGCGTGGTCAGCATCGGAGACGTGGTTAAGCACAGGCTCGACGAAGCGCAACGTACAGAGCAGGATCTGCAGGATTACATATGCGGGACCAGGTATCACTGACGCCGCCAGGCCGATGTGATGACGCTGGGGAGCTTGCCGCGGAGCCTTACGGTGCCCCGATCCCAAATCTTCAAACCCCGCGCCAGATCCGGCCTGGGCGGTCGACCTCAGGAGTGGCATGCGCCTTCTGGACTTCCACCGCGCATGGATATTCGCCCCGCCGCAGCAGGCTGTTGAGACGCAAGGCTCTATAGTTTTCCGGAACGAAGACGAGGCCCTTGGGAAACCGCCTGTCGACCTTGAGCTGCGCTGTCAGTTCGCCATGGCCGGAACGCACGATTACCTGATCGCCATCCGAAAGGCCAAGCTCCGCAGTATCCTGCGCGCTCATCGCAACATAGGGATCATTGGCGACCGTGTTCAGCATGTCCGACCGTTCGGAAAGATACCCGTTGTGGAACAGGCAGTCGCCGGTGATCAGCATCAGCCGGTCGGCGGTTATCGGGACGGGCGGCGGCGCAAGGAACACGCCAGTCGGTGGTGTTGGCACCGCCTTGGTGAATGCGCCGCCGGCGCCAAGCCCGTCCTGCCTCAATCCCTGATAGGCCGGAACCAGCCGTGCAATCTCGTCGAAAATTTGCCCTTGCGTCGACGGCCGCAGTGCCTGGTTGCAAAGCGCCGCGACGAAGTCGAAGATCGCCAGATTGCTCCGCGCCTCGAAGGCGGGTTCGCGGAATTGGCGGATCGTCTGGGTCCGGGCCTCGTTGTTGGTGAACGTGCCGGATTCTTCGCCGTAACCCGCCGCGGGCAGGACGACCTCGGCCAGCCCGGCCGTGTCCGTAAGAAAGGCGTCCTGGACGATCAGGAGATCGGCGGCGCCAAGCGCCCGCTGTACGAACGCCCGGTCGGGATAGCTGATCAAGGGGTCGGTTCCGGCAATGTAGAGCGCACCCATCCGCCCGCCGACGCAGAGGTCCAGCATGGCATCGAGACCTGCGCCCGGTTCAGACGGGATTTCGGCGCCCCAGTCCCGTGCAAGAGTTGCGCGCGCCACATCGTCGGCGACCGCCCGCAGGCCCGGCAGAGCCGCCGGCAGAACCCCCATGTCCCAGGCGCCCATCTGGTTGGCACGGTCGAAGAGGAACTGCATCGCCGGGCCTTTGCCGAGCAGGCGCAGAACCTGCAGCAGGTTATTGATCTGCTGCAGCGTCGTGCGCGCGTCGGGTGATCTCAGGAGATCGACGCTGACAAGCACGGTGACGCTACGGCCGTCCTTGAGCGCGGTGGCCAGACGATCCGGCCCGTCGCTGCCGGTGCCCGCTGCCGGCCTGCCGATCGTCGCACCGATGTCCGCAAATGCGTCGCCCGGCAAGGTCTGACCGGCCGCCGCCATGAGCGCGGTTACCACCGCCGCAAGGCTCGCCTCTTCTCCGCCCGGCGGCACGCGAACCACCACCCTGGCATCGGCATCCAGACGCGAGGGCCGCGCCGAAAGCATCAGCAATCCGGCCTGCCGCCGCCGCACGGCGTCTCGCAGCAGGTATTCGGTGACGGGATTCTCCTCGGTCACGTTGCCGCCGACGACGAGCACGCAGTCGTTGCCGATTACGTCGTCCAGCGGTGTGCGGCTGTAGAAAGCTCCCAATAGCGGGCCGAGCGTATCGAAGGGCGCGGCCCAGCGTGACGAACAATCAATGTTGTTGGTCCGGAATACTGTTCGCATCAGCTTCTGGAACTGGTAAAGCACCTCGTTGGGCAGGCGAGGCGAGGCCAGCCCGCCGGCATCCTTGCTCTCGACAGCCAACAGTCGCCGGCGCAGATAGTCCCCCACTTCGTCCCAGGAAACCGGAATCAGGGCGCCATCCTGACGGATCATTGGCTGCTTGATCCGGTCGCGGCTTGCAACGAAATCGAGGCCGAAGCGTCCTCGCACGCAGAGAGTTTCGTGGTTGACACCTTCGTCCCACTTCGAGCGCACCCGCATGAACTCGCCCTTGCGCGTGCCCACTGTCAACTGGCAACCGGTGCCACAATGCGGGCAGATCGTGTCGGTCTCTACGAGATCCCAAGGGCGCGCCTTGTAGCGGTAGGGTAAGCTCATCAGCGCGCCGACCGGGCAGACCTCGACGCAATTGCCGCACTGGTCGCAACTCGCCAGACTGCCCTCGAAGCCGGTGACGGCGGTATCCATGCCTTTTTCAACGGTGCCCAGTGCCACCGCGCCGACGACCTCCTCGCACATCCGGACGCAGCGCTGGCACTGGATGCAGCGGTTGACGTTCATGATGATGACCGGGCTCAGGCGAATGTCCTCGGAGTGGAACACACGTTTGTCATCGCGGAACTGGCTTTCGCGGGGCCCATAGGCCATGACCATGTTCTGAAGCTCGCATTCGCCGCCCTTGTCGCAGATCGGGCAGTCGAGGGGGTGGTTGGCGAGCAGCATGTCGAGCATGGAAGAGCGCGTTTCCTCGATCAGAGGCGTATTCGTCCGCACGACCATGCCATCGGTGACCGCAGTAGCGCAGGACGGCTGCAGCCGCCGCAGGCCCTCGATTTCCACCAGACACATACGGCAGGAGGCCAGCGGCGGCAGACGCTTCAGATAGCAAAAGGTCGGGATATCGATACTCAAACGCCGGGCGGCCTGCAACACTGTCGAGCCAGCTTCAACTTCCAGCGTTTGTCCATCGATCGTGACTTTAAGCATGGTTTCCTCACAAGCCTGATCCAGCACACTCCTTCAGTGAAACGGGCACCTCCGCTCCTCGACATGGGCGACGAATTCATCTCGGAAATGCGCGAGTGCCGCCCGCAATCCCATCGCTGCACCGTCACCCAAGGCACAAAACGTATTGCCGAAAATGCCTTTGCAGAGCATCTCCAGCTGCTCCAGATCGCCGGGTGCGCCATCCCCGCCTTCAACCCGGCGCAGGACCTTCACAACCCAGTTCAATCCTTCCCGACAGGGCGTGCACTTGCCGCAGGACTCATGGTGGAAGAACTCGACGATCCTGGTGGCGACCTTGACCATGCAGGTGCTATCGTCGATCACGATAACGCCAGCCGAACCGAGCATCGAGCCGGCGGCAGCCAGCGAGTCAAAATCCATCCTCACCTCCAGCCCATGCTCCGGGATGACCGGCGCTGAGACCCCGCCCGGGATCACTGCCTTGATCTTGCGTCCCGGCAAGGCCCCGCCGGCATGTTCCTCGACCAGTTCGCGCAATGGTATGCCCATCGGCAACTCGTAAAGGCCGGGTTTGCGCACCTGTCCGCTGAGGCAGTAGAGCTTCGGGCCGGGGCTCTTTTCCGGGCCGATGCCGCGAAACCAGTCCGCCCCCCGCATAATGATGTGCGGTACGCAAGCGAGCGTCTCGACGTTGTTGATCACAGTCGGGCTGGCGTAGAGCCCGGCCACGGCCGGAAACGGCGGCTTCAATCGCGGCTGCGCCCGCTTGCCCTCGAGCGACTCGAGCATCGCAGTCTCCTCGCCGCAGATATAGGCGCCGGCGCCGCAGTGGATGTGTATCGCGAAATTGAAATCGGAGCCCAGAACGCGCTTTCCGAGATAGCCCTTTGCGTGGGCCTCGGCGATCGCTTGCTCCAGACGACGGATCGCCGTCACATATTCTCCGCGAATGTAGACATAAGCGGTTTCGGCCCCAATCGCGTAGGCACTTACCGCCAGCCCCTCGATCAGTTGATGCGGGTCACGCTCCATGATGATCCGGTCCTTGAACGTGCCCGGTTCGCCCTCATCGGCGTTGCAGCACAGATATGTCGGCTTGCCCGTGCGCTTCGGCACGAAACCCCATTTCATGCCCGTTGGGAATCCGGCACCGCCGCGACCGCGCAGGTTGGACCGTTTCACGAGGTCGATAACCTCGTCAGGCGTGTACTCGCGCAGCGCCTTCGCCAGCGCCTGATAGCCACCTCCAGCCTCGTAGGTCGACACCAAATGACCATCCGCCACATCGACATTTTTGAGAAGAACCGGCTCGGACATGGCGCTACTCCCCCGGCAGCCGCGCAGAGATGTGCTCGACGCTCGCGGCTCCCGCTATCGCCCGCAGGCTGTCCAACAGTGCGTTTATCCGCGTCACATCAAGGTGGGCGTGGTAATCGTCGCCGACTTGCATCACCGGAGCCATCTCGCAGGCGCCGAGGCATTCGACGGTCGAAAGCGTGAACAGCCCGTCCGGGGTGGTGCCGCCTTTCCTGATCCCCAGCGCTGTTTCCAGATGGTCTAGCAGGTCCTCCGATCCGCACAGCATGCAGGAAACATTGTTGCAGAGCTGCAGGTGGAACATCCCCACCGGTTCGGTATTGAAGAGGGTGTAGAAGGTCGCCAACTCGTAGACCCAGATCCGCTCGACTCCGAGAATGTCGGCGACCTCTTCCAACACTGGCCCAGGCAGATGGCCATGTTCTTTCTGCGCGATCAGGAGCGCGGGCATGATCGCAGAGCGCTGGTCGGGATACCGCGCCGCCGCCTCTTCGATCTTTTCGCGCATGGTCATCGCATTCAAATCCTTGCTACTTGTCCACCTCCGCCATCACAGGGTCGAGGCTGCCGAGCACGGCGATCATGTCCGCCAGATAGCGGGCGTTGGTGACCCCGAAGAGGGCCTGAAGATTGACGAACGAGGGTGCCCGCACTTTCATGCGGAACGGTTTTGGCGAGCCGTCACTGATGATGTAAAAGCCAAGCTCGCCCTTTGGCGCCTCGATCGCCGAATAGACCTCGCCCTTCGGCACCTTGAAGCCGTAGGCCGACAGGTCGAAATGCTGGATCAGCGCCTCCATCGAGCAGTGCACCCGATCCTTGTCCAGCGGGAAGGCGATTGTCGGCATGTCGATCTGGAACGGCCCCTCAGGCATCTGGTCGATGCATTGTTCGATGATCCCTATGCTTTCGCGCATCTCGTCGACGCGGCATCGCCAGCGTGCATAGCAATCGCCCTCGTCACGGGTGATGACGTTGAACGCGAGCCGGTCATAGATCTCGTAGGGTTCATCGCGCCGGATGTCCCAGTCGACACCGGAAGCACGCAGGTTCGGGCCGCTGAGGCCGAGATCGACAGCATCCTCGGCGGAGATCACGCCGATCCCCTTCGTGCGATTGAGAAACACCCGGTTATCTTCGAGCAGTCGCTCATAGTCGCGGATCCGGTTCGGGAAGATGTCGCAAAACTCCCGGATCTTGGGGAAGAATCCGTCAGGCAGGTCCTCGCGCACCCCGCCGACCCGGCAGAAGGAGGTGTGCATGCGCGCACCGGTGATCATTTCCAGGAGGTCCATGATCATTTCACGTTCGCGCATGACGTAAAGCAGCGCGGTCATAGCGCCGAGATCCATCGGCAAGGCGCCGGTGATCAGGAGGTGACCGGAGATCCGTGCCAACTCGGCCATCATCACGCGGATATATTGCGCCCGGATCGGTGCTTCTATGCCGAGGAGTTTCTCCACCGCCAGCGCGAAGGCGAGGTTGTTCGAGGGCGGACAGAGATAGTCGAGCCGGTCCGTCAGCGGGAAAATCTGGGTATAGGTGAAGCTCTCCGCCAGTTTTTCGGTGCCGCGATGGAGGTAGCCGATATGCGGATCGACGCGCTCGACGAACTCGCCGTCCAGTTCGAGGACAAGCCGAAGAACCCCATGGGTGCTGGGGTGCTGCGGACCGAGGTTGAGAAGCACTTCCCTGGTATTGAGGGCTTCGCCTTCAGGCCTGCTGAGCTCGGTGACTTCTGTCATCTCAACTTTCCGGCGTAGACGGCCTCCCTTGCGGAATGTCCCTGGTGGCAAGGTCGGGCTGCGTTGGCGGCGGACCTTCGGCACCGAAGGGGTTCAACTTGTCCTTATAGCCCCTGAGGGGGAAATCCTTGCGCTGGGGAAAGCCCTCGAAGCCTTCCCACATATAGATCCGGCGCAGATCGGGATGTCCCGCGAACCGGATGCCATACATGTCCCAGGCCTCACGCTCGTGCCAGTTGGCGGTGCGCCAGACTCCCGTGACCGAAGGCACTTCAGGAGGATCGCCAAGGCGGCACTTGATGCGGACCCGCCACCGGTTGGGCAGCGAATAGAGATGGTAGACCGCCTCGAACCGCGGCGTTTCGGGATAATGATCGACCCCGCAAATGTCCGAGAGGAAATTGAACTGCATGGCCGGATGCTCTTTCAGGAACCGGCAGAATTCGACGATCCGCTCGGGCGGAACGGCAAAGACGTCGATACCGTGCGCAGTGCCGAGGTCCTCGATTGTTTCTCCGAAGCGCTCCATGATTGGAGCGCGATTGAGGGACGGCTCCACACTCATGACGCTATAACCCGATCCAGAGGTGTTCCGGCGAGCGCCCGGGACCTCTTGATCTTTTCTTGGAGCAGGAGGAAACCGTGCATCAGGGCCTCGGGCCGCGGCGGACAGCCGGGCACATGCACATCGACGGGCACGAAGGTTTCCGACCCCTGCACCACGGCGTAGGTGTTGTAGACGCCACCCGAGATGGCGCAGGTGCCCATGGCGATCACCCAGCGCGGTTCCGGCATCTGGTCATAAAGCCGCCGCACGACAGGCGCGAATTTCCGGGTGACTGTGCCGGCGATGATCATGACGTCGGACTGGCGCGGCGAAGGGCGGAACACCACGCCGAAGCGGTCGAGATCATAGCGGGCGCAACCGGCCGAGATCATTTCGATGGCGCAGCAGGCAATGCCGAAGGTTTCAGGCCACAGCGCCGAGCTTCGGCTCCAATTGATGATACTGTCGGCCGTGGTGAACAGCACGCTGTCGCGGATCGCGTTGTTTACTGTTCCCATTCCAGCGCTCCCTTCAGCCAGGCGTAGGCGAAACCTACAAGAAGCAGCAATATGAAGACGAACATCTCGACATAGCCGACCAGCCCGATGTCTTTCAGGACGACGGCCCAGGGAAAGAGGAACATCGTCTCGACATCGAAGACGACGAGCAGGATCGCGAGGATAAAGAACGGCACTCTGAAGCGCCCCGCGGCGGCCTCACCCGCGGCGTCCATGCCGCATTCATAAGGCGTGTTCTTGGCGGGATAGGGATTGGATGGGCGCAGCAGCGAGGAAACGAACAACGTCACCCCCGCCACCAGAACGACTCCGGCGATCATGAAAAGAACCGGCAAGAATTCCATTGCAGTCATATCACTGCACCGGTTGCCCACCGACCTCATCCCGAACGGGTAAATAGGCCACGCCGCGGTGCGACTTGGGCAATCCTTCCTTCTCCTTCAAGTCTATTCCGTCGGTGTGATCATTGCAAATCCAATCGCTCACCCGCCAAAGACCGAATCTTGGGCAAGCTTCAGAAACCACGACGGAAATAGGCCGATGCCGATGGTGCCGGCAGCGGTGACGGTGAGTGTCGCGCCCACCAGAGGCGTCAGCGCCGGGGCGAACGCCCTCTTCGGCTCGTGCATATAGATCACCATGACGATGCGGATGTAGAAATAGGCGGCGACGGCGCTGAACAGCACTGCGATGACCGCCAGCATGACGAATCCATGCTCGACGAGGGCGACCAGCACGTAAAATTTGGCGAAGAACCCGGCGGTCGGCGGAATGCCGGCCAATGAGAAGAGATAGAGCAGCATCAGCAGCGCCAGCCCCGGATGTGACTTGGCGAAACCCCCATAGTCTTCGATGACCTCGCCCGAGAAATCGCCGTTCCGCATCATGATGACGGCGCCGAAAATGCCGAGATTCATGAAGGCGTAGATCAGCAGATAGAGCATCACGCTGGCGATCCCATCGGCGCCGCCAGCGGCCACGCCGAAAATGGCGAAGCCGGCATGGGCGATGCTGGAATAGGCCAGGAGACGCTTGAAATTATCCTGCACCAGCGCCACGAAGCTGCCGAGCGCCATCGTCACCACCGCAATGACGGCAACGATGATCCAGACGTCCGAGGCTGCGACCAGAGGGTTGAGGAACACCCGAAGAATAACCGCGAACCCGGCCGCCTTGGGGCCTACGGACATGAAGGCGGTGATCGTCGTCGGCGCGCCTTCATAGACGTCCGGCAGCCACATGTGGAAGGGAACCGCGCCGACTTTGAAGACCAGCCCCGCGACGATGAAGACCACCGCCAGCAACAATCCTGGATCGAGCGGATCGGCGGTCACGGCCGCAGCCATCCCGTCCAATTGCGTTGTGCCGGTGAGCCCGTAGACCAGCGAAACGCCGTAAAGGAAAATCCCGGTCGAGACCGCGCCAAGGATTACGTATTTCAGCGCTGCTTCGTTCGACCGCCGCTCACGCCGCAGGAAGCCGGTCAGCACATAGGTGCAAATCACCATCAGTTCGAGGCCCACATAGATCGACAGGAGATCGGTCGCCGAGGCCATGATCATCATACCCGAAAGCGCAAAGAGCAGCAGGACATAGTATTCGCTGCTCGCGATCCCTTCGATATCGGCATATTTTCGCGAAAGGAGGAATGTCAGTACGGTGGCTAGGTAGAAAACGAACTTGAAGAAGACTGCGAAGCGGTCGGAGACGAACATGCCCGTGTAGGCCGGCCGTACTTCGCTCGCCAGCATGAGTGTCGCCAAGGCGGCAATCAACACGACCGCGACCGACGCCCAGACAAGGAAATGTTCCTGTCCCCTTCGCACAAACTGTCCCAGGATCAGCAGGATGCAGGCGCCGGTGATCACCACGATCTCGGGCAGGCTCGCCAGGGCCGACTGGAAAAGCGCGGCGGTGGTCATTGGCCGCTCCCCCTACTGTGCACTTGTGTCACCAGATGCTTCACCGAGGCATCGACGACGTTGAGGAAGGGTTTCGGATAGAGCCCGACCCAGAGCACGAAGACGGCCAGCGGCAGGATCGCAGCCATTTCACGGCCGTTCACGTCGCGTATCTTCAACCGGGCGCCGACGCTGGCCGGGCCGAGCGCGACTTTCCCATACATGCCGAGCAGATAGGCAGCCGCCAGCAATGCGCCCAAAACGGCGGCCGAACCGGCGACCAGGTTGGCCGCAAACCCGCCTGACAGCACCAGCAACTCGCCCACGAACGAATTCGTTCCCGGCAGCGCCATCGACGACAGGGTAAACAGTGCCAGCAACGTGGTGTAGACCGGCGCCACCTTCATCAACCCGCCATAGTCGGTGATGCTGCGGGTATGGGTGCGCTCGTAGATCAGCCCGACGAACAGGAATAGGGCGCCTGTCGTCACGCCATGATTGAACATCTGCAGGATACCGCCCTCGAGCCCGCGGAGGTTCAGCGCAAAAATCCCCAGCGTCACGAAGCCCATGTGGCTGATGCTGGAATAGGCCACCAGCTTCTTCAGATCGTCCTGTGCCAGCGCGAGCAACCCGCCATAGACGATCGCAAGCCCCGAAAGCGCCAGCATCAGCGGCGAATAATACATCGATGCCTCCGGCAGCATCGGCAGCGAGAACCGCAGGAATCCGTAGGCGCCCATCTTCAGGAGCACGCCGGCGAGAATAATGCTGCCCGCCGTCGGCGCCTGCACATGGGCATCCGGCAGCCAGGTATGGACCGGCACCATTGGCACCTTGACCGCAAAAGCGATCAGGAAGGCGAAGAACAGCCAGGACTGGATCCGGAACGGCAAGTCCTGCTCCGTCAAGGCGAGGATATCGAAGGTCCTGCCACCGTAGAAATAGAGCACGATGACACCGATCAGGAACAGGAGGCTGCCCGCCAGCGTGTAGAGGAAGAACTTGATCGCCGCATAGACCCGACCCTTGCCGCCCCAGACGCCGATGATGAGGTACATCGGGATCAGCATCGCCTCCCAAAAGACGTAGAAGAGGAACAGATCGAGTGCGCAGAAGACCCCGAGCATCAGCGCCTGCATGAAGAGCAGGCAGATCATGAATTCCTTTACCTTGCGGTCAATCGCGACCCAGGAGGCGAGCACGCAGATCCACCCCAACAATGCGGTCAGGAACACGAAGAGCGCGCTGATTCCGTCGATGCCAAGCGCATAATTGATCCCGAGCGCGGGCACCCAGGAGCGCGTTTCGATGAACTGCATGGCATGGGTCGTGGTGTCGAAGCCGACCAGCATGGCGATGCAGAGAGCAAGGTCGAGGACGGTGAAAGAGAGCGCAGTCCACCGCACCGCATCGTCACCGCGCAGGAACATCAGAACCGCGGCCCCGACAACGGGTGTGAATATGATGAGGCTGAGCAGCGGGAAGCCCATGGCACCCCCTACCGCCACGCCACGACGAAGACGGCGGTGGCTGCGATAAGACCGACGATCATCGCCAGCACGTAATGGGTCACGACACCCGTCTGGAGCCGCCTGAGCCGTCCGCCGCCGTGCAGGATCGAGTGGGCAATGCCATTCACGACGGCATCCACGCCGGCAAGATCGAGCCGGAGTCCTGTCCGCGCCGCGCCGCGCAGCAAGGGCAGCGCCGCGGTCTCGGAGACATTGCTCACCGCCTGCTCATAGCGCGCCAGCGGCCTTTCGGCGAGCCACATGAAGGCCCGCGCACCCTTGCGGTAAAACCAGTCGGTGTCGAGGCTGATCGTGTTCTCGGGATCGAGCGCCCAGAGGAACAGAACGAACCCCAGGGCGGTGAACATCAGCAGCCCGAGGCTCTCCATGGCATGCATGCCCGTATAAGGTTCGAAATCCACCGGGTAGGGCAGAAGCGCATAAAGCGGCTGGGGGAACACCCCGATCGCAATGCAGAGCACCGCCGCCATGCCCATGGCAATCAGCATGTTGCGCGGCGGCTCCCGCGCCTCCAGTTTCCGGTCCGTCCCGAAGAACATGTAATAGGGAAGCTTGAGGCCGGTGTGCAGGAACGTCCCGGACGATGCCATGGTCAGCGCCAGCACCACCATTGCGCGGTGATCCGCTCCTGCAGCCGCTATCACCATCGATTTGGTGACGAACCCCGAGAAGAACGGGAAGGCCGAGATCGCGAAGGCGCCGACCATGTAAAGCGCCACGGTCAGCGGCATGGTTTTGTAAAGCCCGCCGAGCTCGGTGAGCTTGCGTCGGCCGGTGACGTAGATGACTGCACCGGCACCCATGAACAGCAGCGCCTTGTAGAGGATATGCGCGAAGGCGTGGCTGGCGGCTCCGTTCACCGCCATCTCGGTTCCGATGCCGATACCTGCGATCATATAGCCCACCTGGCTGACGATGTGATAGGCGAGAAGCCGCCGGCAATCGTTCTCCAGCACTGCGTAGATGACGCCGTAGAGCGCCATGATGGTGCCGAGCCAGACAAGGAGCTCGGTCCCCGGAAACGCCCGCGCCAGCACATAGACGGCGGTCTTGGTGGTAAACGCGCTCATGAACACCGCCCCGGTGACGGTCGCCTCCGGATAGGCATCGGTCAGCCAGGCATTGAGCGGCGGCACGGCCGCGTTGAGAATGAAGCCGGCGAGGATCAGGTAGTCGCCGACCCCCATTCCTCCATTGGTGAGGCCCCCCGCGATCGGGCCGAAAAGCAGTGAACCGGTGGCGAGCCCGTGGGAAATGATGCCGCCGAGCAGGACGACACCGCCGGTGATATGGACCATCAGGTAACGGAAGCCGGCCCGGATCGCCGGCCCACCACGCTGCGCGAAGACCAGATAGGCGGAGGCGAATGCCATGCCCTCCCAGAACAGGTAGAGGGTCAGGTAGTCACCGGCAAACACCACGCCAAGTGCGCTGCCGACATAAACGAATGCCGCCACGTGCTGGCCGGCATCCGTCAGGTGCAGCGCGTAGACCATGCCGATCAACGCCATGATGGTGAAAACGGTGGCGAAGACGATGCTGAGCTTGTCCACTTTCGCGATCAGGATCTCCTGTCCGATGAACCGCGCTTCGCCATAGCTGCCCGGCTCTATCGTAAGCACGGCAAGGATTGCCAGCGCAGGGATCAGAAGCAGATAAGCCTTGCGGACCCACCCGCTGAGGAAAGGGATCGGCAGGGCGCCAAGAATAAAGAGCAGAGCCGGATGGATGAAGTCAGTCATAATAGTCCTCGCGCCGCATCAGCCCGACCCGATGGCCGAGAAACTTGGAAACGAAGATAAGCAGGACGCAGGAGACGAAGCCGTAGACGGCGGACCAGCCCGGCAGGCTGTCCCACAGATATTCGGCATGTTCGCGAGAGACCAGAAAGTCGGCGATGACGATCAGGACGAGCACGAGGTAGAACAGTCGGCGGCGCGGGCTCGCATATTGCTCGGCACCAAAGAAGTCGACGACACGCTTGATCATCGGATCACTCCATCTGCCAGGGTGAGAAAATAGCCCGGGAAAATGCCCATCAGCACCGACAGGATTGCCGTCGCGACCAGCGGTATCGTCACCAACGGAATTTCACGGACCGTCGTGCGGCTCTCCTGCTTCTCCGCCTGGAAGAAGGCGGCATAGCTGACCGGCAGGAAATAGGCGGCGTTCAGGATCGAGCTCACCAGGAGCACGACCAGGAACGCGGTCTCTCCCGCCGCCAAGGCGCCCTTAGCCAGATACCACTTGCTGACGAAACCCGCGGTTGGCGGCACGCCAATCATGCTGAGCGAGGCGACGAAAAATGCCCCCATCGTCCAGGGCAGCCTGCGGCCGATACCGGCCATGTCGCTGATGTTACGCTTGCCGGACGCGCAATAGATCGACCCGGCGCAGAAAAAGAGCGTGATCTTGGAGAATGCGTGCGCCGCGATGTGGATGATCCCGCCGACCATCGCGACCGGCGACAACAAAACCGCGCCCAGCACGATGTAGGAGAGCTGGCTAACCGTCGAATAAGCAAGCCTGGCCTTCAGGTCGTCCCGCGTCAGGGCGTAAACCGACGCCATCAGGATCGTGAACGAAGCCAGATAGGCCGTGGCGATGCCGAGGCCCAGCCCGCCCACCAGTCCGGTGCCGAAGACATGGAACACCACCCGTAGCACGCAGAACACGCCCATCTTGACCACTGCCACTGCATGCAAAAGCGCGCTGACCGGTGTCGGCGCGACCATCGCGGCGGGCAACCAGGCGTGCATCGGCATCACAGCGGCCTTGGCGAAGCCGAAAAGATAGCAGAAATAGACGACCGTCAGCAGCGCCGCCGAGACATCACTCCTGGCCAACAGCCCCCCCGCGACAAAGTCGAGCGACCCCGCAATATGGTAGGTCAGCGCCAGTGCGGCGAGCAGCGCGCTTTTCGAGGCGCCCATCAGATAGACGAGGTACTTGCGGCCGCCCCTCCATCCCTCCTCGTCCTCATGGTGGTAGACGAGCGGATAGGTAACGAGGCTGAGCACCTCGTAGAAGATCACCAGCGTAAACAGATTGGCGGCGAAGGCGCCCCCGGCGGCGGCCGCAAGACTGCTGGCGAAGCAGGCGAAGAACCGGGTCTGCGCATGCTCGTTCAAATGCCGCATGTAGCCGATGGAATAGATCGCCGCCACGATCCACAGCAGCGAAGAGACGGTGGCAAACACCATGCCGAGTGCATCGACCCGGAAAGCAAAGTCGATCCCCGGCAGAATCTCGAACAGGCGCAATTCGACCGTCCCGCCCGCCAGCACTGTGGGCGCCATCGATAAGATAATCGCGAACATGGCGATCGCGGCCGACGGCGAGACCAGATCGCGAAGTCTCTCGCGGTTATTCAAAAGGAGAACTGCAAGGGCCGCCAGACCGGCGACGGCGATGGCAAGCAACGGCCGGATCGATACAACCGAGTCCAAAGCCGTTATCCTTTCATCACCGTCACGTCGTCGATCTTGAGGGTGGATTTGTTCCTCACGAGGGCAACCAGGATGCCGAGGGCGACGGCAACTTCCGCCGCGGTGGTTGCGATGACAAAGATCGCGAAGATCTGCCCGCGGAAATCGGCGTGGTAACGCCCGAAAGCGATGAAATTGATGTTCACCGAGTTGAGCAGCAGCTCCAGCGACATCAGTACGACGAGAATATTGCGCCTGAGCAGCACGCCCGCCGCTCCGATCACGAACAGGACCACTCCGAGCACAATATACCACCAGAGCGGAACCATCACCCCTGCTCCTTCCGCGCCAGCATGATGGCGCCGACCAAGGCCGCCAGCAGGATTACGGAGGCGGTTTCAAACGGCAGGAGATAGTCGGCGAAAAGTGCTGTGCCAAGCTGCCTGACGTCATCGCCGCCGCGCATCGCGACGGGCTCCACGACCGAAAAGCGGTCGCTCCAGAGCACCAGCACGAGCATCTCGACTCCGAGCAGGACGAGCAGTACCAGAGCCGGGAGGTTGCCGCCCGGCAAGAACCGCTGCAACACCGCTTCGCGCACATCGATCATCATGATCACGAACAGGAACAGGACCATGATCGCGCCGATATAGACGAAGATCTGGATGACCGCGAGCAACGGTGCCTCGAGCAAGACGAAGATTGCCGAGACCTGCAGGAAACACGCCATCAGCGCCAATGCGCTGTGAACCGGATTGCGCGCCAGGACCACCGTCAGGGCCGTGATCACGGATACCGCAGCGAACAGAAGAAAGAACCCCTGATCCATCGACGCCGACCCTCCGACGCGAACTGCCACTCGGCGCGAGACGGCCGGATTCGAGACTGCGCCGCAACTTCAGATGCCTTCGCAAATTGTGCCCTAGTATCGGATTTTTCACAAGATTATTGTCATCGACGGAGCAAGATCGAGCCGGTCCGGATGTGGCGAAGGTCGCTTGCCAAGCGCGCGCTTTCGATAGGGTCGTACCGATTTTATCCATAGGCAAATGGTTTTAGCCTGGTCGACGAGGCTGGAGCGGCTGTCTCGATTGCCTTCTTGACATCCGCAAGCGCTTACCGCGCGCCCTGATCCAGGCGCGTGCGGATCGCGTTCATCTGCTCGATCTCCGCACGCTGGCCGCTCGAGATGTTGGCGCAGAGCGCGACCAGTTCGGGATCGTTGAGGGCTGCTTCCCGGCACATGAGGATTGCACCTGAATGATGAGGCACCATCGAGGCGATGAATTGGCGGTCGCCTATGAGAGCCTGTGTGCGAGTGCCTGCAAAGGCCGCGACGAACAGGATCGCCAGGCCGACATGGATGGCGGCGTTCAGCTTCCTGTTCCCGTACATGCCGCCCATGGTGGCGAGCATGATGATGCCCATCGGGGCCACCATCGTCAGCGCCATGTAGAGCATGTTGAGATTGTTCCGGAAATCGCTCCAGCCATCGATCATCGAGAACATCACGAAGTACATGACGATGAGGCTGAGGATCATGTTGACCGCGAACATGGAATAGGGATGCCTGCTCATCCCCTCATGTCGGGAATTGTGGTGATTGCGCATCGCTAGCTTCCTTCCGGCCTTCGGACCGAGTCGGAAGGCGGTTAGAGCAATTCCAGGAAAAGTGCGAAGCCGTTTTCCCTCCGGAATCGCGTAAATCCAAAAGGTTAGAGCGGTTCTGCGCTTCCGTGAAAGCTGAACCGCTCCAGGATGTTTCCGAGGCAACAACTCGGAGGCATATCGCCTTAACCTTGCATCGGCGGGTTGGTTCCCGAGTCGCAAGAGCTTGCCGGATGCGGGAGCCCGAGCTTGCTGATCAGATCGCGCCGTCGTAAGCGATATACTTCATCATCCCCGTCGCCATGTGGTACAGGTGGTGGCAATGGAGCGGCCAACGGCCGGGATTGACGGTATCGAACTCCACCACGACCTCGGCCATCGGCGTCAGCAGGACAGTATCACGGACGGCTCCGCTAACCCCCTGGCCATTGACGCCGACGACCTGGAAATGGTGCCCGTGCAGGTGCATCGGGTGCGCCATCATCGACATATTCCGCATGGTGAGACGGACTCGCTTGTCTTTGGAAACATTCAACGGCGCGGACGGGTCGATGCCCCAGGTGTACGCGGTCATGTCTCCCGTCAGTGTGATGGCGTACTGATGGTCGGGTGAGCGGGCGCCGAGAGGTGTTGCAGGCCGAAGCTGGCGCTCCAAGCCAAGGTCGAGAACGGGACCCGTCTCCAAGGCGGTGGTGCCGATCTTTTCAACGGCTGCATTCCTGGTCGCGAGGATGATACCGGTCTGCTCCTTCGCGCCTTCGCGAAGCGCGAGGATGGGGTAGGAGCCTGGGGCTGCGGGAAGCTCCAGCCGGATGTCGAGGCGCTGACCCATCGAGATCGGGAAGCGGCTGGCCGGGACCGGCTCGATATCGACGCCGTCCACGGCAATGAGATTACCGACGATGCTGCCGGTATCGATGGTGAAGGCCGTTCTGGTCGCTCCGTTGATGACCCGCAGACGCACGCGGCCGCTTTTCTCGATCCTGACGATCTCGGGATCGTCAAGGGTGCGGTCATTCGCGAGAAAGGCGTCGTATTCGATATCGTTGAGGTCCATCGCCGACGTTCCCGCCATTGGCATGCTCATCGTCGACATGCCGGTCATCGGCATCTGATGTCCCTGCATGTTCATCATCGTCTGCATCATCCCTTGATGGCGCGACTGCATGCCGCCATGTCTGGCGCCGCTACCCTTCAGCCTTTCCAGCAACTCCTCCGGGGACTTGAAAGAGAAGTCGTGCAGCAGGATCACGACTTCCTGTTCGTCACGGGCGCGGTCTTCCGCCGTGCGGACGATCAGCGGCGCGGCGAGCAGGTTCTGCTCCTGCAGGGTGTGGGCGTGCATCCAATGGGTCCCGCCAGGGCCGACAGGAAATCGGTAGTCCCGTTTTTCCCCAGCGGCAAGCAAGGCGGCCGGATTGTCCGGTACGCCGTCCATGTTCCACGGCGGCGTCAGGCCATGCCAGTGGATGAGGGTGTCTTCGGATGTCTCGTTGAGGACGCGGATGTCGAGGTCCGTGCCTGCGTCCAGCACGAGGCCGGGCTTGCCGCTGCGGTTGGCCAGTCCGAAGATGGTGGCGGCCTTGCCATTGACGTCCAGGGTTCTCTTTCCGATGACCAGATCGGCGGGAACAGGGTTTGCATGGGCGCGGATGGAATTGAGGACAGGCGAGACGACTGCCGCACTCACGGCGAGCGTCTTCAGGAATTGACGGCGATACATGATATGCCTCTCGATTTATGTCGGCATCCCGACAGTGCTGATGATGGAACTGGCCCGCTGACAGGCGGACGCTTCGTCAGGCAGCAGATCGGGGAGGCTTGAAGCCAGGAGAAGGGGCTCTTCCGGTAAGATGCTCCTGCAGATAGGAAACGGGTCAACAAAATCGCCATATTTGACGACGCGGTCGTCGGTGACGGAAGAATCAATATGCCGACAGCGCAAATGCTGCTGCAGCACGCCTGGTCACCGAGTGCCATTTTTGGCTTTGAGTGATGATCGTCTTGGTGAGGGTGATCAATGGACACTCTGTGTTCCGTCGAGCAGGGTTGAAGAGTGGCATGGGAAGCAGGTGCGCTGAAGAGAATAGCGACGGCAAGCAGCGCTATGCACATCCTCAAAATCAGCGTGTTATGCTTCCGCAAGTCCATATTGCTCAGCCTATTTCTGCCTCATGGATAGCTTAGGGAACCTCCACACGCCCGCTTTGATCCTCATCAAGCAGGGATCAGAAGAAGCGCAACTACGACATCACGGATGATCAACCATTTTCCACGAAGACTGCCCCTTCCACCAACGGGAAGGTCAAGTGCCATTCTGGTGTTCGCATGCGTGCTGGCGAACTCCCTCGCATTTGCGGAGACCGTGCCGGTCGTGGCTGATCGCCAGAACGATATGAAGGAGATCGCCGCCGCCGCAAAGACGATTTCGGACATGTTCAAAGCTCCCGAAACCTACTCCTCCACCAAGTTCAAGGAGGCGAGCGAAGCCATCAGTGATCGAGCCGATCGGCGTCTTACAGATCACTTTGCAACGGTGACCGCCGCAGAGGGTTCGAAGGCAAACGAGGTGATCGCCACCGAACGGAATCGGTTCTCCGAACTGGCGCGGGACCTCAAGACCTATGCGGATGCCTTGTCTTCGACCGCGGATCGGCATCCGGACAGAATGTCAGATGATATGCGTATGAAGGAGCGCGAGCCGATGGGCGGAGGGCCGCTTGGTACGCGCATCAGGAGCGAGGCTTCGATGTCTGCCATGTCGGCAGAACATGCGTTTCACCTGATGCTGCAGACCTGCGCGTCGTGTCACTCGCGGTTTCGGGCAAAATGACTGGGCTGCCGATCCCCCTGCGAGGTAGTTTGGGTTACTCGAAGCCTTGCCCAGTAAGAGGATCAGACATGGCCAGTGCACGGCCGTGATGCCATCATCTACCGCCAGTCAATCTTTTGCGCTGGCAATAGCTCTTGCGGACGATCTTAAAGGACGGTGTTCGCAAGCGGATCAGCCGCATGCTTGAGGTAGCCGATCACTCACGACACGATCAAGCGGTGCCATGTGGCTTGGTGTGATCGGCTGACTAATTCCCGTCTCTTAGGGAGAAGGCGAATACATAGTCGCCGACGTCAGTCGAATTTGCTGCTCCGCCAACCGAGACCAGAACATATTGCTTGCCTGTCTTCGGTGAGACGTAGGTCATCGGCGTCGCACTCGAGCCGACCGGCAAAGGATATTTCCAGAGCTCGCTGCCGTTCTCGGCGTCATAGGCGCGGATATAATAGTCCTGGAAGCCGGCAAAGAAGACGAGGCCGCCGGCAGTCGCCGATGTACCCGCATAGGTCGGCAAGCCCATCGACATGGGCAAATTCATCTTGATCTTAAATGGTCCGAGCTGTTCGGCAGTCCCAGCCGGCACCTGCCATGCGATTTTGCGTGTGTTCAGATCCACTGCCGTCACCGTGCCCCATGGCGGTTGCGTGCAGGGAATGCGCAGTCTTGACGTCCACTTCTCGGTTGTCATGCCATAGGGCGTGCCGCGCTGCGGGGCGGATGGGCCGTGTGCGGTCGTGACGAGGGCAAAATCGACGTAATCGGCCCGCGGCACGAGCGCGAAGATGCTGGGGACGCGAATGTCGTTCATGAAGACGCGTTTGTTGGGCAGGTCGACCGAGACGCTTCCCCAGTTGAGGCCGCCCAGATTTCCCGGCTGCTGAATTGCAGGATGCGTGCCGATCGGGGTGAAATCGCCGTCGTAGCGCATCTTGCGAAAGGCGATGCGGCAGGCCAGCTGATCGAACATCGTCAGGCCCCAGGCCCGCTGCTCCGTGACACGTTCCGCACCGATCGTCGGCATGCCGACGGAATAAGGCTGTGTCGGCGACAGCTTCTCTTCCGGCGCGTCTCCTGTCTGCGGCACCGGCTTTTCCTGAACTTCGGCGAGGGGAAGGCCGGTCTGACGGTTGAGCAGGAAAAGCTGCCCACGTTTGGTGGTCTGCAAGATGGCCGGCACGGTGGCACCATTGCCGTCAGGCAGGTCGATCAGCACCGGTTGGGCCGGCAGATCATAGTCCCAGATATCATGATGCACGGTCTGGAATTTCCATCGCTCCCGGCCTGTCGTCACATCGAGCGCCACCAATGTCGCGTTGTACTGATCGGCGAAAGCCGGGCGATTGGCGCCGTAATAATCCGGCGTGGTATTGCCGAGCGGGGCATAGATGAGGCCGAGCTTGTCGTCGAAGGCGGCTGTCGTCCACATATTGGGCGTGGCGCGGGTGTAGGTCTCGCCTGCCGGCGGAAGCTTGGTGATCGCCGGACTGCCGAGATCCCAGGCCCATTCGAGCCCGCCGGTGACAACATTGAATGCGCGAATGACGCCTGAGGGCTCGCCGACCTCCTGATTGTCGGTGACCCAGCCTCCGATGACAATCAGGTTGCGGGCAATCAGCGGAGCCGACGTCTGGAAATAGTAGCCGGTCTTGATTTCACCCATGCCCTGAGAGAGCTGCACGGTACCGTTGTCGCCGAAGCCAGTGCATGGCGCGCCGGTTTTGCTGTCGATCTCGAGGAGGCGGGCATCGATCGTCGTCTGTATCAGGCGCTCGTTGCAGAGGCCATCGGGTGATCGGCTTTCCTCCGGCATCTTGTAATAGCCGAGGCCGCGGCAACGCTGCCAATAGGGCGCCGACGCCTTGGGGTCGAAGGTCCAGCGGGGTTTTCCCGTATCGGCATCAAGGGCGGCGATCACATCCGTCGGCGTGCAAGTGTAGACGGTATCGCCGATCTGCAAAGGCGTGTTCTGGTCGACGCCGTCGCCTCTTCCGCTGCGATATGTCCAGGCAAGATCGAGCCTGGCAACGTTGCCGCGATTGATCTGATCGAATGGGGAATAGCGATCTCCCTCCGTGCCGCGGCCATAGGATGTCCAGTCGGAGGGGGCGTTGTCGCCTCTGACCGTCTTGTAGGTAGGGAAATCGCCGGAGGGGCGGATCACCTCATGCGGCGTGAAAGCAAGACCAAAGCCTGCAGCAAACAGAATGGCGGCAAGCAGGGCGCCGCCGTGGAAGAGCTTTCGGTTGGCGGTCGGCAAACGCGCTGGTGCAAAAAGAAACGCAAATCCCGCCAGTGCAATGGGGGACATCAAGCGTGCGAAGAGCCCCCAGAAATTGGTGCCCGACTCCCACAATGCCCAGGGAAGGGTGAAAACGACGACAAGCAGGATGATGAGTGCGCCCAGCGGCGTCCGGCGCCATAGCAGAACGGCTGCAACGAGATAGGCAAGTCCTGTGATTGCGTAATAGGAGGAGCCGCCGAGGCTCAGCAGCAAGGCGCCGCCTCCCATCAAGCCCAATCCGATCAAGGCGAGAACGATACAGAACAAAGCGGCCAGAAATTTCATCGTCTCCTCATCCAATTCGCTGCCCGGTCGCTCGCATTCGTCTCCGACCATCGACGGCTCCTCGGGCAGCACAGGGCCATTGGAGCGATGGTCAGCTATTCGTCCCGAAGACGGGCAGTCCCTCAAATTTTTCCTGATGTAGCTGTGGTCACTGACACGTGTCCCCGAGCCGGCAATGATGCTTGCGATTGCGTCAAAACTTCTGAAAGGGGCACTGATGGTTCTCGGCGAAAAACTTGATCTGGCGAAGGGGCGGCCGACAGGATTTGACTACATGCGATTGCTGTTGGCCTTTTCGGTGCTTTGGATCCATACGGCTCGTGTCACCTACGGCGATGATCTGTTTTTGTGGGAAACGCCCCTGCGTCCCTTTATCAAGTCGGTGCTGCCCATGTTCTTTGCGCTGAGTGGGTTCCTGGTCGCCGGCAGTCTAGGGCGGTCGAAGACGTTGATCTCTTTTCTTGGCAATCGATTTATCCGGATTTATCCCGCCCTCGCAGTGGAAGTGTTGCTGGCTGCTTTTATACTGGGAGCGATCTATACCGAGTATGACCTCAGTAACTACTTCACCGACCCCCAGTTTTTTACATATCTGCTGAATGTCACCGGGCACATTCACTTCAATCTTCCGGGGGTGTTCCTGACCAATCCTGACGCCGCGATGGTGAACGGGCAGCTCTGGACCGTGCCCTTCGAACTTGAATGCTACGTCGCGATCGCCGCGCTTTTCCTGCTCGGCGTGGTCAGGCGGCGCGTGCTCGCGCTCGTCGCAACGACGGCGTTGTTCGTGGGTTTTGGGCTTGCGCGATATTGGAAGCATGAGAGCAACTGGGCATTTATGCCGACGACCGCGTCGGGGAACCTGCTGATCGGCGCCTTCCTCGTGGGCGTGACGATCTATCTCTACCAGGACAAAATTCTGTGGGATCTCCGCATCTTCATCGCTTCTGTTGCCGTCATATTGTGGGCTTACTGGTTCAGCTCTTTTGGGGACTTCGTTGCCATTCCGGCTATTGGATATGTAACGGTCTTTCTCGGCCTGACCTCGCCCCGCAAGCTCGGAGTGCTTCAGGGGGCCGACTATTCCTATGGCGTATTCCTCTATGGCTATCCCATCCAGCAGGCCTTCGTCGCGCTCGGACCCTGGGCGCATAACTGGTGGCTGAATGGGATCGTCTGCAGCATCATTGTCACTTGTTTTGCCGCCTTCTCATGGCGATTCATCGAAAAGCCGGCGTTGGAATTGAGGAGACAGGTGACCTGGCTCGAGAACCTCTACCTGCAACGCGGCACGAGACGGGAATTGGCCGGCGCAGTTTTGAAGTAAGCTTCTCGACCGCCCATCCGGGACTTTGGTCGTTGAGCGAGGATGCCCGGCTCAGCAAACAGATCATCGGGATTTGCGGTCGCTGACCGAACCCGCTGCATTCTGGCTAGGACTGTTTAGATTTCGCTCCCGGAGATGTTTTTCCAGTTTTTCCAGCCTTCACCCTGAATGAGCCCGTGATCGGACAAGTCCTTCCAGCTCGTGTAAGTGCCCGTATCGTCATGGACGAAGTCGCCCATCTCCTTGTCGGAGGAGTAAACGGTGTATTCTTCCGTATGCTGAGAACGATGGGCGGCATCGGCAACCTTGTGCACGAAGGTCGATAGGAATTTGAAATGGAGAAGGGCGCCGGATACGCCGAGCGCGCCGCGCATGTCGCCCAGATTCAGGGAGAGCGGCCAGACCTGGTGCGACGATTTGAGAAACAGCCGTTCACCTGTCACATAGATGAGAGGGATCTTGTTAAGCGCCGGCCCGTCCCAGAGCCGATCACGAAAATAGATGCGTCCGCGAACGCCGCCTTTGATCCATATCGTCCCGTTGCGTTCGTCGAAATGAGCGACATAGCCGGATCGGTCGAAAAGATTGCAGACCTCGAGCGGATTGCGGCCGGGTTCGCATATGTTTTCGAGAACGGGATGCGGGCTGTACATGTCGATCATGACCGAGCGGAGGGAATGACCGCCGGTGGATTCGACATAAGCGGTCAGCTGACCGATCGGGCAGGTGTCGCAATGGGGATAGACCAAGAACTCGTCAGCATCGACATAAAGGACCCATTTCTCCCGGCAGTACCGGTTGATGACCTCGTTGATCCAGTCGTTTCCGAACCTTGCCGCCTTGTAGGAGCCATGAGCTGATAGGAGCGAGACATCGTCGAAGCCGGATAGCAATTCGGCCGTTCCGTCCGTCGAGCCGTTGTCGATGCAGATAAAATGTTCGAAGCCGAGATCACGATAATATTGCAGGAAGAATGCCAGCCGGTGGCCTTCGTCACGGATGACTGAGATGACGACGTGGCGGGCCTGCCTGAGCCCGCTGCGCAGCACGTCATAGCGAACCTGCCGAGCCTTGAGCGACCGGCGCAGGCGGGCTTTTGCGTAATGCGAGATACTGGCGACGGAAACCCGATAACTCATATTCCATCCTGAACATTATCCGTTCCCGGAATCATTAGCCTTGCTTCGAGAAGCCCCACGGACGGAGCACAGAGCAATTTCGGCTGGTGGGAACAATATGCGGTCATCATACGGCGTAATCGCCAACCAACAGGCTCTGGACCCGCGGGTGGGGGCCGTTCCTCTCGATCGCGTGTTCGATACGTGCCCGCATCGACCGATATTTATAGAGTATCTTCCGATCGAGGCTTATTCCGCGATAGAGCGCGTTGTAAATGGGATGGGCTTTGCGCAGATCGACATAAACTTGGCTTTCCCGATCGGTCCATGGAAAGAAGGTTCCATGCCATGGCTTCGGATGCGCCATATAGTGGACGATCGCCAGCGACGACACGTTCACCAGATGCAGAAACTGCTTGGGAAAGTTCCAGCGGTTGGATACGAGGATGAGCGACGAACCGCAAACATAGTTCAATGCGCCCTGATCGTGTTTGCCCTCGCAAGCCTCGGGGTTGCTGGCAAAAAGCTCAAGCGCCTCCTGTCCGATCCAGCCGTTGCGATGGAATTTCAGGACCCCCGCATTGAAGTAGTGGTTGTCCTTTCCAGTATTGAGGAAGTCCTGAATTGCCGTGTAATCGCGGGCCGCGAAAAACCGGCCCTCAGGCACGGTGGCGTTTTCGAGTTTGCCGAGATCGCTGACGATCTGGGTATCGCCGTCAAGATAGATGATTTGGCTGTAATGGGCGGGCAGGATCTCGCAAAGGACCAATTTGGCCATCGTGCTGACGCTGATGCGCCCCTGAAAATGCGAACTGTCGAGCTTGCCGAGCGAGTCCTGCAGTGCATCGGTCGCATCTGCCAATTCGACCCCGCTCGCGGCGAGCAGGGCTTTCAACTCGCTGAAATTATCCAGACGTTCAGACATAAGCACGCAAACGTCGGTTGCGGAGCTTGCGAATTTGCGAGCCTGGAGCGCGGAAAGAATAGTTGGAAATGAATATTCGACATCCGTGACGTAGACAACGCACTGATTGTTCATGTCATCACCCTTCCGGTTGTCTTCAATGCGAGTGAATGGCTGCCCTCTTCAGGGTAGAGGGAACAGTTGTTGATCGATCCGGCAGGCATGTCGTATGACAGTCCGGTCCGGTATATATTGCGTATCGCCGGACCGCTCGTTTGTTGAAATGGCATCCGGCCGCCGGCGGTTTTTGTGTGTTCCATTGTTGAGACGCTCATCATGAAGAATGCCGCGCCTGTCACAGGGCTGTGTTTCGACATCTTGAACCGCGGCAGGACGACTGGTGCCGGGACTCTGATCGAAATGCAGAGGGAGGGAAGATCGTCATGCTGATCACCACCTTGGTGGCGGCCGTGATTTCGATAGCTGCCGGCGCTTCGATCCGCGCCTGGGCCTTCGCGATTTTCGCAATCCTTGTGGCAATCGGCTTCGGCAGTGTGGCTTTCGTCGACGGGTCTTCGCTGATCGGGGCGGTCGTTTCCGGTATCGCTTTCCTCGTGCTCATGGAAATCGGCTACCTGACAGGCGTCTTCCTGTCGGGTTTCGCGCGGCGTAGCGCCAGGCTGCCAGAAAACAATTCCGCCGCTGATAGCGTCGCAGGCACCAGCGAACGCCGACAGGGCTGAGGCCGAAGCAGGATCGGTCGCCCGTCCTATCCAGCAGGGAGGTGCGACACCGCGTTCCTCCGAGCTTTTGATTTTACCAGCATTTCCTGACGGCGCGGGCGATTGGCTGCGAATCCGGCCGGGCATGCGTATCGCTGCAAGGGCATACCGTCCTCGACCTTGAACGAAATTCGCGACTGAGGTCATCACGTTGCAAACACCGGCGCTCTCCTGAGAGATGCCGATGCCTCCGGGGGATGCCGATTTGCGACAGGTCGGGCCACCCGATGCCAGGACACATAGGGGGTGGCCAGGCAACCGGCCGCCAAACCCGCAGTGGTGCTGAACAGCAGGCCGAGATCGGTGCCGCTTCCTGAAATCGCCGCAGAGGCGATCTGTGAGATCGATGCCATAACGGCGGCGTTTCCGATGGCATGCGTCTCCCGATCGCCGGAGACGTACCGGCCGGAGGCTCTGATAAGGCTGTACAGGAAGGCGACGAAGAGAAGCGTGCCGGTCAATCCGACGTTGGACAACAATGCGGCGATGAAACTCGATGCTCGAACCGTTCCGAGGCCGGCGCCGAAGGTTGCGGTATCGACGAATGCGATCAATGCCAGCGTGTTCCAGGCGGTGCGCTCCTCGCCGGACTGCGATTGGAGTTTGTCCGACACGGTGGTGTTGACGAGACTGGTGATGGAATTCCATGCATCGGGGATAAGGCTGAGGGCTACGATGGCGCAAGGGATCAGGAAGAGGGTTATCGCCAGGAAAGTCACGTGCGAGGTCTTTGCCGATCCTGCGACCATATGTTTGCAGCAGAACAGCACGAGCATGCAGACAACGAAAAGCCCGGCGATATAGGCGGTTGTCGATGTGCACAGCAGGATCGTCGGGCCGATGAAAAGCGTTGCTAGGCCGGCCATACGGCTTCGAACGCGCTCCAGCCAGAGCAGAAGCGTGAACGAAAAATAGGCCAGTGCGACCGTCCCGTATATGCTTGCTTCGGGAAAGGCGCCGACGATGCGTTTGAAGCCGCTGATCGTCTCGGCGGTATGCATGGTGTAATTCGCGTTTCTGATGACGTCGAGCAGGTAGGTCTGACCGGTCAGGAACGTTCCGATATCAAGCAACGCCAGAGCAAAACATGCGATTGATGCGACGATCAACTGCTGGGCGATGAACCGCTGATATCCGAGCCTCGCAAGTCCCGAGACCACCGCAAAGCAGGCGAGGTCGCCGAGCAGATAGACAGATTGGCTGAGATTGGAAGAGCCTGGCGACAAGGGCGCGGCCACCGTCGACATCATGCCCGTCGCATCTCTCGCAGAGGAGTAGACGAGCGTCGCGCCCGCAAAAATGCGCGGCAGGAAAAAAGACGACACGACGGAAAACAGCACGTAGGCGGCAAACCAGAAGCCGGGACCCGGATAGGCGATGCTAGCCAGCGCCGCTTGTGTCTGGACCGGACGCAACAAGGTGGCGGCGACGATAAACAGGAGCATTAGATGGCTTGGCTGGACACTGCTGCCACCGAGCGCAGCCAATTGCAGAGCCGCCGCTGCTCCCAGCAGCGTCAACAGGCAGAGGGTCGTCACTGCAAAACGCGCGCCATTGACCATGGTGAGCAGGCCAAGCAGGAGAACGATCAAACCGAGCGGCTCTATCGACATGCGTCTAATCCTGACCCTGGCAAACAGCTGAAATACCGCTTTGGCCGAATGCGGGCACGGCAAGTCGATATGATGGGCGAGGCGAAAGCCGCCAGCTGTCGTTGCTGATCATCATCGTGTCCTAATTCGATCCCATCTGGGACATCCAGCCGCGGCCGGCTCGATTATCCCCGGCCACATCAGATGACGGGAGTGTCGAGCTCTGCGTCTGGGGCGCGGACTGCAGCGGCGAAGTCGGCGCCTGAAGATTGGTGTCCAAGCCGATCTCGACGAGATCATGCGGCAGCAATGCGGTTTGCTCGTCGGCTACGATGTTGCTGGTGGTTCCGTCGTTGTTGCGACGCACAATCCTGTAGTTCTTCTGCGCTCTGCCAAGTCCCGGCGCCTCCATGTTCATCTGCGCAAGTTGAGCGTCATAGCCGGCCTGTTCGCCCAGAAGCTGGGCCACCTGAATATCGATCGCTGCCCTGCCGATCGCGAGGTTGACCTGATTCAGCAGCTCCTGGTTTTCGCTGTTCTGCCTGTTGACGATATTGATCTTGGAACGGTCGGCCTCGCTGAGGCCCTGACGAGCCGTGGTCAGGGCGACTTCGAGATCGATCAGAGTACCTTGTGCATCGGCAACCCAGCGGTCGACGGAGACCTGACGGGAATTGCTGACCAACCCTTTGCTCACCAGACTATTGACGTTGTCCAGTTCCTTTTGGGCAAGGTCAATCTGCCGCTTTTGCGAGCTGATCTTGGCCTCGAGCGACTCGACCTGCTGGCCGTAGAGGCGGGTGAGGTCATTCGCCGCTTCGATCTGGCTGTCGGTATCGACGCGGCGCAGCCGCATCAGGTTCAATTCCTGTGCCTTCAGCTTGTCCACGTCGGGCGTTCCCACGAGTTCGGCGGGAATCTCGAAGCTCTGCTCGCCGGCGATTTCCGCGCGCAGCCGCGCCTGCCGCATCAAGAGATCGCGCCGGTTGAGGACGGCGGTTCGGTAGGCTCCGGCTGCCTGAATCCGGTCGCGCTCGAAATAGGTATTGTCCTCGCGTTCCCGCAGAAAGCCACCAGCGATGCTGACGGCCTTCATGACGGTCATCCGCGGTTCAAAAGGATAGCGTCCCGGGGTCTGAACGGTGCCGGTCACAAAGATCGGCGCATGCTCGGCTATCTCCAGGGCGATGTATGGCTTGCCAGGAAGTTCCGCCTTTTCGGCGAGCGCACTGGCGACGGCATCGGCGAGTTCTTCGGCTGTTTTTCCGGACGCCTGTACATGGCCGGCGATCGGGATCGACAGGTCGCCGGTATCGTCGATGGTGTAGACGCCATCGACAGCTTCCCAGCTGGCATAGCGGGAATCCGCGGAACGCCATTCGACGACGCGCAGTCTGACCTTGTCTTCCGGCACGAGGGTGAATGTTTGTGCGTGGGCGACGCTCCAGCCGGTCAGGCAGCAGAAAACCTGCAAGGCGAGGGCCGCGGAGATAACGCGATCGAGCAAGAATGTGGACTGCATTGATCTATCTCCGTTTCGTTGCGATCGGCGGCGAGGGCGCGCGGGAGGGCGGATTGCCGAATTCGAGAATGCGGGATGGCGAGACGCGGCCGGCAAGAAGATCGGTGAGCGCCAGCAAATTGCCGTTCAAACGTCCCCATCGGTCGACCAAGTGGTCGTTGAGCACTATGCCCGATGCGTTCGCCAGGATGTTGCGGCCGATCTGTGCTATTGCACGGCCTTTCGACATCGTGCCCTTGCGGATCAGGTGGACAGGATTGGCAACCTGCGAATAGCCGAGTCTGCGGCCAGGCTGTCGCCCGGATCTGACGCCGAGATGCACTCCGTAGGCGCCTTCAACGCGCACGGATCTGCCGTAGTGGGCGATGGACCTGCTGAAATCGACATCCTCAAGCCAGCCATAGAGCGGCAGTTGCTCGTCAAACGCCAGCGCGTGTTCGAGAACGGGGGCGAGGCGAACCGCCATATTGCACCCGTAGGCATTATAGACATCCGACACCCGCTCGGACCCTTCGCCGGCGCTGTGAAGAACCTGCAGGGCCTTCGACATGTCGAGCCCCCCATCGAGGATGCCGTCGGCCAGGACCTCACCGGTGGCAATCGCGACGTCAGATTTCGCTGAAAAGACGGCTGCCATTCGCGACAGAAAGGTTGCGGCCGGAATAAAATCGTCGTCCAGGAAGATCAGAACATCTGTGTCGGCGGCGGACGCCCGGATGATGCTGTTGCGCTGAGAGGTCAGGCCGCGGCTGCCGATAATGATTTCCACGTCGAGACGGTCGGCGAGCCCGGCGGCATCGTCGATCCCCGGCACGCAGACGATCAACCGCTGCGGCTGGTCCGGCAGGCCGGCGAGGTAATTGACCGTTTCCAGCAGGATCGAAGGACGTCCCGCCGAAGCAATTCCGACGGCAATCCGCAATGGCCGGCTCGCGCGCCGGACCATCGCTTCGGTGTCGGAAGAAACAGGCGCCGGTCCGACCAAGCCGTCCTGCCTTGTGGTTTTTGCCGAATGCGCGATCATGGCTGTATGCTCTTCGGCGAGTGGTTGATGACCGCGCCGAGGATCTCCGCGCCGACATTGCGCATCGTCTCGATGACACGCATGGCGTCGTCGATCGAGGTGCGTCCGTGCGAGGCGACCACCAGAACACCGTCGAGCTCCGGCGCGATCGCATTGGCATCCGACGAAGCAGAGAATGCGGAAATGTCGACAAATATGGTGTCGAATTCCTTTTTCAGCTCGGCGAAGCTCAATTGCGTGCGGCGCGAACTCAGACGAATTGCCGGCGTCACGGTGTCGACCTTGCCGAGCGGAAGGAATTTCAGCGTCGGGCTGAGGGGCAAGGCCGCCGTCTGAATCAGTTGGCCGTTGTCGAGCACGTCGACGAGGCCGCTGGAACTATGGGGCGCAATCGCTTTGCTGAGTGATGATTTCTGCGCGGCCGCATCAATCAGAAGTGTCTTCGCTCCAGATGCCGACGATAGCACGGCAAGTTCGCTTGCGATGGTTGATGCTCCGTTGCCGGGATTGACGGCGACCACTCCGATGACGATCCGGCGTTTGCGCCGAAGCCCGACGACCGTTGCGCTCAACTCCGTCATGCCTGGAATGACCGGATAGGCGGCTGTACTGCTGCCCGTGCCGGCGGCGAGGAAAGGCGCCGGCTGGCCGTTGCGTGTTCTTTTTGATGTCGCCAGAACGGTGACGAAGGGCAGACCACAGGTTTCAGCGATCTGATGCGGGCGGACGAGCCGGCGGTCGCTGGCATGTCTTATCATTGCGAGTGCGAGACCCGCGCCAAGGCCGACCGCCGCCGCAAAGGCAACGATGAGCGTGCTGCGCGGTCTCGCCTTCGAAAGAGGCAACATGGCCCGCGAGACGATCGTGGCGTCGGACATCGGATAGGTGATGCGCTGCTTTGCTTCGGTCAGCTGGTTCAAGGTGTTTTCATAAAGCGTACGGCGGGCATCCGTCGCGCTTTGCAGTTCCGCAAGCTTGAACTGGTCGCGGGGATTGCTCGTGAAGCTCGCCAGGGCGCTGGCGGCTTCCGCCAGCCCTCGCTGTTGCTCGGCCATGAATTTCGCCAGCCAGTCGCTGTATTGGCGGGCGGAGTTGGCCTTCATCGAGATATTCTTCTGGATATATTGCCTGGCGAGCGTGTCGGCGATGTCGACGGCCTTCTGAGGGGTCGATGCCGCAGCCGATATTTCGATGATCGTCGAGCTTCCGATCCGGCGGATGTCCATCATGTTCAGCAGTTTGGCGGTTGCCCAGTCGTGGAGCCGCTCCTCCTCCGTCTGCGGTTGCGCTTCGCTCGCTCCGTTGCCCGCCGCGTCTTGCGATGGCGTATCCAGTTGTGAGGAAAGCCCTGTCAGCCAATTCTTCGCTCTACCCTGCAGAGAAGGCGTCTGATCGACAAACTCCGGATCACGGACGAGATCAAGCGCCGCCACCGCTCCGCCGACGACATCGCTCGATCTGGCGATCTCCAGCTGTCCTTCGATGAACGCATCTTCGGCGAAAGCCCTCTGTGCTTCAGAGCCGCTCACCTGGGGGAAGATCAAAAGCTGCGTGCTGGCAACGAAGGTCGGTTCGGCGGTCAGCAGGTAGGTTCCGGCGATTGCCAGAAAAGCGATGGTCGTCACGACGATCCAGTGCCAGCGCATCCTCAAAAAGAAGAGCATATCCCGCAGGGTCAGCGGCGAATTCCCGCCGCCAGCGGCTGCTGCGGGCAGGGATATGGCAGAGACACCGCTGAAGATCGTGCTGGAGGTCATGTCGTCCTAATCCAAAATGGGAAATCAAGGAATAACAAGGTAGTGGCGGCTTGGAGGGGACGCGGGAGCGGCGCATTTTCCGATCCCGGCGCTGTCGGCTGTCTCCTCTTGAACGCTCAGTACGATCCGCGCTGCGAAAACAGCGCTGGAATAGTCTTGGCGATGATGACGAAGTCTCGGGCAAGCGACCAGTTGTTGAGATAGTGGACGTCGAGAGAAACCCGGAACTCGTAACTGACGTCGTTGCGCCCGCTGGTCTGCCATTGACCGGTCAGTCCCGGACGGACCGCCATATAGGCCCACATGTGTTCGCCGTAGCGCGGCAGTTCCTCGGCTGTGACCGGCCGGGGTCCGACGAGGCTCATTTCGCCACGGACAATATTAATCAGCTGCGGAAGCTCGTCGATGCTCGAGCGCCTGAGAATATCGCCGACGGCGGTGATCCTGGGGTCGTTCTTAAGCTTGCGCGTCGTTTCCCATTCGCTGCGGGCGGCCGGGTTGTTTTGCAGCAATTCCGTAAGCTGAGCGCTCGCATCGGGCTTCATCGTCCGAAATTTGAGGCATCCGAACGGCGCTCCGCCGAAGCCGATGCGCGTATGGGAATAGAAGACAGGGCCGCGGTCGGAGAGTTTCACGATCATCGCGACGATCAGCAGAAGCGGAGAGAGCAGGATCAGGGCGGTGATCGCAACAAGAAGATCTATCGCACGCTTCGACGAACTACTCGCTGCACGAGGCCGGGCGTCGGGTAAATCGTCACCCTTAGCGGCCCGTCCGACGCGTGACCAAGCCTCAACACTATGTGCTTCCCATGCCATCGCGGTCTCCAAAACATTGCCCGTCAACAACCGTTGAAAGCTTGCTGCGCCGCACCCAGATTGTCTGTTACCAAGGTCATAATCGTTAATTAATTCTTTATGCTAGGAAGCCGTCACACAGATTTCCGACTACAGATCTGTGTCATCAATTCTTTTAATTGGCTATATAATCTGCTGTTGGTGATAATTTTGCGCATTAATTCAACAATTGTGTTGATGTCGTAATTTCAATAATTGATGAGTTTTAAATCACTAAGTCGTCTTTATGGGCAATTTTGGCTCGTATCGTAGAAATTATTAGAGCATTTTAGAATCTTCTATTTTACGTTGGGAGTTCTTCGCATTTCTATGAAGGTAGACTTAAATTTTACGTTAGATAGCGCCGATGTTATTTGACTAACGTAGTAATCCAATATAATTGATGCAATGCAGCATGGGTGAGAGACCATTCTAGTATTAGGAGCGAATTGCATGGACGGGATCACACATGCATCTGATCGCAGGCCCGGCATCAGCAAAGCCGCGATCTCGGCCAGCGGCACTCACCTCAACAGTCGCATTGTCATCGAAGACGACTTCCTTTCCTGCCGCTCGAGCATACGGCGTTTCCGTCGCGGCGAGATCATTGCCGGGGCGGGCGTTCTTGTCGACATGTTCGCTCGCGTGCATTCGGGGGTGGTCAGTGCAAGTACGATGCTGCCTGACGGCAGGGAATTCATCGTCGAGATCATTGCGAAATCAGGTCTGATCGGCGAGCTCGAGGTCTTGCGCCGACAGACATTGAACCTCGAATACCGGGCCGGTTCTAATTGCGAGCTGCACTTCTTCGAGGGCCGGCTGCTGCGGGACATGTATGCCACCGATCCGTGCTTTCGCGAAAAAGTCTTCTCAAGGGCTTTGGCGCGTGTCTCGGAGCTTGAACAAAGAATAATCGCCAATGCGGCGTCGACCCTGCAGGCAAGACTGGCGAGCACGTTGCTGCGGCTCTCGGCTGTTTACGGAAAAGATTCCGCAAACAGCGGCAACGAACTGACTATCTCGCAAAATGATCTGGCCGCGACGTTGCCGGCGTCCCGCGAGAAGGTCAATCAATGCCTACGGCGCCTGCGGGAATGCAAGATTATCGACGGAGGGCAGGGTAGGATCCGAATTCTTAACCGCAAGGCGCTCGAGGCCTGTGCGAATGGCGCGTTTTCGGTGAAGTGATGCACCCGTCGCTTTCCGAGGCCCTCCGATCCGCCGCAAATGTCAGCCGCTTTCCAGGCCCCGGCACGCCAAGGATCGATCGCGTGGTCGTCATCGACGACTACTCGGTGGCCAGGGGCGGGGCGACGGGGCTGGCGGTGCTGTCGGCCAAGCTTTTTCGCGGCCTCGATATTCCCGTGACTTATATTTGCGGGGATGACGCCGCCAATGCGGAGCTCGCTGCCCTCGGGGTCTCGATGGTCGGATTGAACAGTCGCGACCTGCTGAGCGCCGAGCGTGCGAAGGCTTTCGTGACCGGCATTCACAATGGTGCGGCTGCCCGCATGGTCGCGAATTGGATTGCCGCAAGAGATACGGCGAATACCGTCTACCACGTCCATGGCTGGCACCAGATCCTGTCTCCGGCGCTTTTCGGGGCACTGGCTCCGGTCGCGGCACGCTGCGTGGTTCACGCCCATGACTTCTTCACCGCCTGTCCCAACGGCGCCTTTTTCGATTATCAGGCGCAAGAGATTTGCCTTCGTCGTCCGCTCGGTGCCGGCTGCATCGCGACGGCTTGCGACAAGAGAAGTTATTCGCACAAATTGTGGCGGGTCGCCCGCGGCTCGAATATCCTCCGGTTGCTGAGGGCTGAAGCCGATTTCGGCCGGATCATCCTGCTGCATGAGAAGATGGCTGGCTTTCTCGTCGGCGCCGGCTATCGGCCCGAGCGGTTGACGACGATCCGCAATCCCGTCGCCCCCTTGTCGATTGAGCGTGTCGAGGCGGAGGCGAACGACGAGTTTGTCTTCATCGGTCGCCTCGACGAGGAAAAGGGCGTGGAAGACGCCGTGGCCGCCACACGCAGAGCCGGTGCCAGGCTCTGCGTGATTGGGGATGGGCCGCTGATGCCGTTGGTCGCAACTTCCGGCGATCACGTCAGGGCCGTCGGCTGGCAGTCGCATGCGCAGATCGGCACCACCATCCGCAAGGCGTGCGCCCTGTTGATGCCATCGCGCTATCCCGAGCCTTTCGGCCTCGTAGCGATCGAAGCGGCCAGAAGCGGCCTGCCGGTCATCATGTCGCGCAGCGCCTTTCTCGCCGAGGAAATGGAACGCGCCGGTATGGCGTTTGCCTGCGACACGGCTGATGAAGCCGCCTTTGCCGACACATTGACGCGATTTGGCCAAATGCCGAGGCACGAAATCCGCGCCATGAGCGAGCGGGCCTTCCTGATGTCGCCTGATCTCGCTTCGACGGATGAGGAATGGCGCGACGCGCTCCTTGCCGAATATTGCAGCCTGCTTTCGACGAATGCGGTTCCCGAGCTGACAGACGGTGTGGCGACACAAGGAGTATTCCGTTGACCTTTAAAGCAACAACCTCTCTTTCCGACGCAAGGGCATATCTCGGCGATGCGCCCGTGATGGCGAAAAGACGCGTGGCCGAGGCGGGAAGCGTCAAGGAAACCAGGCAACTGCGCGTCGCCATCGTGCATTACTGGCTCGTCTCGATGCGCGGCGGCGAGAAAGTCGTCGAAGAATTGTGCCGCATGTTTCCGCAGGCCGACATCTTCACCCTTGTCTGCAACCGGGATCGCATCAGCGATTTTCTCAAGACGCGCAACATCCGCACGTCCTTTCTGCAGAAGATCCCCGGCGCGCAGCGGCATTACACAAAGATGCTGCCGCTGATGCCCTTCGCGCTCGAACAATTCGATCTGCAGGACTACGATCTCGTGCTGTCGAGCGAATCCGGGCCTGCCAAGGGCATCATTACTCGCGCCGACGCTCTTCATGTCTGTTACTGCCATTCGCCGATGCGCTACATCTGGGATCAGTTCCACGTCTATCGGCATGGTCTGCCCTGGGTGGGACGTGCCTTGATGTCGGTCACCGCGCCGATGCTGCGCGCCTGGGACGTGACGACGTCGTCCCGCGTCGACGTGTTCGTTGCCAATTCCGACTACGTCGCAAACCGCATTCGCCGCTTCTACGATCGGGATTCCATCGTCATCCATCCCCCGGTTGCCACCGATGATTTTTCGGTCGGGAAGGGGAAGGGCGAATTCTATCTCTATGCCGGTCAGCTGACGGCCTACAAGCGGCCGGATATCGCTGTTCGCGCCTGCACCGCGGCCGGGCGTAAGCTCATCGTGATCGGAGAGGGAGAACAGTTGCCCTATCTGAAATCAATTGCCGGCCCGACTGTCCAATTCCTCGGCCATCAGCCGTTCGATGTCCTGCGTGATCACCTCTCGCGATGCCGCGCCCTGCTGTTTCCGGGCACGGAGGATTTCGGCATCCTGCCGGTCGAAGCGATGGCATCAGGGCGGCCTGTCCTCGCTTTCGACGCCGGCGGCGCAAGGGAAACGGTATCTTCACCGCAGGTCGGTTTTCGCTTCGCTGAGCAAACCACCGAGGCCTTGCTGGAAACCATGGCGGCGTTCGAAGAGGGGGAGGACGATATCGATCCGCAAGCCATCCGCGCGCATTCGCTGAAATTTTCCTCGGCGGTTTTCCGCAATCGGATGGCCGGGCTCATCGAGCAACAGCTCTCCACCCATGCCGACCGGTCCGTCGATGCCTTCAATAGACGACCGGTCTGAGGGCAAGACTGGAGCTGCCTGTCTTGCTGCCGCGATCGAAACCGTCCCAATCTGCCGACGAGGAATAGACAGATCATGTCAAGCCTATCTCAGAGGACGGCGACGGCGAGCATCTGGACGATCAGCGGAAAATTCCTCGCGCGACTGCTGGATTTCGTCAGTCTGCTTGTCCTGGCAAGATTGTTGAGTCCTGCGGATTTCGGATTGGTCGCCATTGCGACGTCGGTTCTGGTCATTATCGAAGCAATCCTGGATCTGCCGTTGACGCAGGCCCTGATGCGTCAGCCGTCCCCCTCCGAGGAGATGTTTGCGACGGCTTTCACGTTGAGCCTGCTGAGAGGGTTGGCCATCAGCCTGCTGATGATGGTCATTTCCTGGCCGATGGCCGTGATCTACGACGATTCCCGACTTTTTGCGCTTGTCACCGTGCTTTCGATCGCGCCTTCCATGCGGAGCATGATCAGTCCTCGCATGGTCCTTTTCATGCAGCGTTTCGATTTCAAACGCGAGTTTGCGCTCGACCTCATCACCAAAGGATCGACGCTGCTGTTCGGGGCAGGGGTGGCCGCGGCGACGGGCAGCTATTGGGGGCTCGCGGTCGGGGCGGTCGCCGGCCCGACCGCGGCGATGATCACCTCCTATGTCTTTGCGCCGATGCAGCCGAAGTTCAGCCTGTCGGAATGGAAGCGTTTCCAGGATATGATCAGCTGGAATACCGTATCGCAGGTGCTGAGCGCAATTAATTGGCAGCTCGACCGGCTGCTTTTGCCGCGTTTTGCCGGGCTGTCGACGTTTGGCGCCTTCAGCGTCGCCGACAATATCGCCGGCATTCCCTATCAGACCTTTGTCGGCCCGTTGTTGCGCCCGCTGATGGCGGCGTTCTCCTCTGTCGAAGATCGTCGCAACCTGGTTGCCGCCTATTTGAAGGCAACGAGTGCAATCACCTTCGTCGCGGCGCCCATTCTTATTGCGCTCGCCTTTCTGGCCGAGCCGACGGTGCGTGTCCTCGTCGGCGAGAAATGGGCATCCGCCGCACCAATTCTGCAATGGCTCTGCCTGGTGAGCCTGCTCGGTCTTCCGACGAACATAGTGCCGGCATTGGCGATGGTCATGGACAAAACCCGTTCCCTCGCCTTGCGGATGTTCGCCGAATTCCTGGTCAGGGTCCCGGTCACCATCCTCGGTATCGTCTATTTCCAGGTGGCGGGTGCGCTCGGCGCGCGCGTTGTGGCGGTTCTCGTCGCTTATGCCGCGTCGCTCATCATCACTCGGCGGTTGATCGGGGCGAGTTTTGCCGCGCAGCTGACTTCCTTTTGCAGGCCTCTGGCCACGAGCCTGCCGATGATCGCTTTCCTGCTCTGGATGGGCCCCAAGCTCGCCGCCATGCCTGCCGGCTTCGGCCTGATCGTCGGCCTGGCGCTTTGCGGCGCGGCGGCGGCGACGATCTTTTGGGTCTTCGCGCTGTTGCTATGGCAGATTCTGGGAAGGCCCGACGGCGTCGAGACCATCGTCGTTCACCGGCTCATGCCGCGACGAAACAGAATTCTCATTTCATGAGAAAGACCGGTGCAGTCCAACGATTATTTTGGCGGTTTCGGAGGAGCGCAATGCGTTACGGCATATCTTCTAAGAGCTTGGGTCTGCTCGTTGTTCTCGGTCTGGGGGCATTGCCCGGCCAGCCTAGTGTTGCCCAGGAACCGATCAACATGAATGCCTATCAGCTGACGTTCGAGGAGAATTTCGACAGTCTCGATGTCTCGGCGTGGGGAGAGAGAGGCTCCCGCTGGATCGCTCATACGCCCTGGAACGGTGATTTCGGCGACGCCCGTTTCACGGATCCGGCGTCCGATTTTCCGTTTACGACCGATCAGGGAATCCTGAAGATCGAAGCGCGTAAGGGAGAGGATGGAACCTGGCGGTCGGGCCTGCTCTCGGCGGTCAACCCGAAAGGCGAAGGCTTCTCGCAGCAGTTCGGCTATTTCGAAGCGAGGATGAAGCTGCCGCCGGGCAAAGGGGTTTGGCCAGCCTTCTGGCTCATCGGGCTCGACCGGTCGAAATACACCGCCGAGATCGACGTGCTGGAATATTATGGACGCGCGCCCTACGAGTTCAGCATGGGCTTTCATATCTGGCGCCAGGCCCATGGCGGTGAGAATTCCAATGGCGGCTATTGGAAAACCGTCCAGGATGGAATTTTGAACAGCGAGTATCATACCTACGGCGTCGATATCCGGGCCGACAAGACGACCTTCTATCTGGATCGCCAGTACCTGTGGAGCTTCGACACGCCGAAGGAGTTCCATATGCCGTTCTATCCGCTGGTGAATTTGGCGCTCGGCTCGGGCTGGCCGATCGATGAAACGCCAAATCCTTCCATCCTGCTCGTCGACTATATCCACGTTTACAAGCGCAAGCCGGCCGACGCGGCGAATTGAGCGAGCGACCGTTGATCGCTCTATTGCTCGCGGAGGCAACTGAGACCGGTTTGCGCATCGAAGAGATGCATCGCCTCCTCGTCAAAGAAGAGCGTGAGTTTTTCGCCGTCGCGGACCGGTGTGCGCGGCGGCAGGCAGGCCATCAGCCGTTGGTTTCCCGCGAGGGCGGTGACGACGAGCTCCGGGCCGGTCAACTCCGCAACCTCCACGGTTGCCTCGAGCGAAGCCCCGGATCCAGCCGTGCGAAGCGCCTCGGGGCGGATGCCAAAAATGAGGTCGCGGCCATCGGCTGCCGCCTTGCCGAAGCGGACGGGCAGAGGCAGGCTGGTATCGGAACCCGAAAGCACCAGTCGATCATCTCGGATCGTTGCCGCCAGCAGGTTCATCGGCGGTGCGCCGACGAAGGTCGCGACATAGAGCGTCGCCGGACTGTTGTAGATCTCTTCCGGCGTGCCCAGCTGTTCGATGCGGCCGTCGCGCATGACGGCGATGCGGCTCGCCAGCGTCATCGCCTCGATCTGGTCATGGGTGACATAGACCACCGTCGTCTTCAGTATCCGGTGCAGCCGCTTGATTTCGGTGCGCATTTCCATGCGCAGCTTGGCGTCGAGGTTGGAGAGCGGCTCGTCGAAGAGGAACACCTCCGGCTTGCGCACCAGCGCGCGGCCAATCGCGACGCGCTGGCGCTGGCCGCCGGAGAGCTGGCTCGGCTTGCGATCGAGAAGATTTTCGATCTGCAGGAGCTTTGCGGCATCGCGCACCGCTTTGTCACGCTCGGGCGTCGGAACTTTACGCATTTCCAGGCCGAAGCCGATATTCCTATGCACCGTCAGATTGGGATAGAGCGCATAGGATTGAAAGACCATGGCGATGTCGCGGTCCTTCGGATGCACGCGGAGCACTGAGCGGCCGCCAATCCTGATGTCACCGCTCGTCGCCTCGGCAAGGCCGGCGATGATGTTCAAGAGCGTTGACTTGCCGCAGCCGGAGGAACCGAGCAGTACGAGGAATTCGCCGCTTTCCAGGGAAATATCGATACCCTTCAGCGTCTCGACGTCGCCATAGGTCTTGCGGATATTTTCGATATCGAGCGCGCTCATGACTGTGGCTCCTGACGAGAGGTCGGGTCGCCATAGCTGCGGGGAAGCGTGGAGATGGCGCGAGAGGCGACCTCGGTTCCGGCCCTCAGGCAAGATATCAAAGGCTCATCCTTTGCCAGCGCTGCGAGAAAGGCGGCATTGAAGACATCGCCGGCGCCGATGGTATCGACTACTGCGACAATAGGCGCAGTCACCGTAGCCAGTTGGCCGTCAGCCCCGATCGCGATTGCGCCATCGGGGCCGCGCTTGACGACGACGATCGCACCTTGCGGCATATGCGAGCTGATGTGCCGGGCGGCTTCGATCGGATCGGCGATGCCGGCAAGCGTCGTCGACTCGACCTCGTTGAGCAGCGCGATGCGGCTGCGAGAAAGCCAGGCCCGTGTCGCAGCGCAATTCTGCTCGGTCCAGCCGTCGAGCGGCCAGCCGGTATCGAGGGCGACGGCGATGTCATGGCTCTCGGCCCAGTCGAAGAAGGCGTCATATTGGCGGGTCAGATCGTCGGTCAGGAAGCCGCCGCAGAGAAGCGCACAGCCGCCGCGCAGCTTTTCGCCGTCGATGACGGCGAAAACATCGGCGAGGCTGAAGCGCGGCAGATGGCCCCGCGTCGTGAAGAAGGTGCGCTCGCCGTCAGGATGGGTGATGCCGACGGAGAGGGTCGTTTGTTCGGGGCGCACCGGCCACTTCGCGGAACGGTGGCCGAAGGCTTCGGCCAACCAGCGGCCGAACTGGTCGCTGCCGATATTGGCGGCGATCTCGAATTCGACCCCGAGCGCCTGCCAGGCGAGTGCGCTGTTGCCGGCCGATCCCCCGACCCTGAGCTCGTCGTGATCGACGATGATTTCCGTCCCGGCCTTGGGCCAGGGGGCGGCCGGTCCGAGGATCAGGTCGACATTGACGTTGCCGATGACTGCAAGCGGCCGCATTCATTCGCTCCGGGTAATCTTGGTGGATCGAACCGGCGTTCCGGCATTCTCGACGCGGGTGTCGGCAAAGCCGATCATCAGCCGCTGGGCAACCGGCAGCATGGCGAAGATCGCGGCAAGGCCTGTCGCCGGGCGAAAGCGGATTGTGACCGCACCGGCCACCGGAGCTTCTGTCGATGCGTCAAAGAGGATGACGGGAGCGCCGGTCTCGACAGCAGACATCGCCATTGCTGTAACCAGGCCGGCGGTTTCATCCTGGCCGCGGAACAGCACGACGCCGATTTCCGGGCCGAGCATCTCCATCGGACCGTGGCGGAGCTGACCGCCTTCGAGCGAGAAGCAGGGGCGGCGCGACAATTCGGTCAATCCCAGGGCCAAGGCCTCGGCAACGCCCTGCAGACGGCGGCCCGAGGTGACGACGGTCGCAACATTTTCAAGTGCGGCGAGGGCGACGGTAATGTCGTGGTCTTCAGGCGCTTCAAAGACAGCAAGCGCGGCTGCGGGATCTTCGCCGAGCGCGGCAAGGATTGCCAGATGCAGAGCAAAAGTCACCGTCAGACTGCGGGTGGCTGCGAAGGCAAGCTCGGTGCCGCCGCTGCCAACGAGCGATGGGGCGGTTCTTGCCAGGAAGGCGCCGGCTTCAAGCGTCAGGCCGAAAGTGTCCTCGGTGCCGCCGGTCTCGTTGAACCAACGCACGACTTCGGCACTTTGGCCTGATTGCGAGGTGACGAAGATCGTCCTGCCGGCGATCGGCAGCGGCTGGCCGAGCTGCTCGGAGAGCGGCAGGGCGACGGCGTCGATGCCGAGCGCGCGATAGAGCGGCTCGACGGCGCGGTTGACGGCATGTGAGCCGCCCATGCCGATCAGGAGCAGCCGCCCGGTCTTCTCAAGCGAGGCGGCGGCTCTTGCCGCCATCGGCCCGGCCGATTGATAAGAGGTGATTGCATCGGCGTGCTGGCGGGCCATTTCGCGATCGATCGCCACAAGCCCGGCGGGTCGAATTCTTTCTGTTGTCATGTTCATCCCTTGACGCCGCCGCTGGTGAGCCCCGAGATCAGGGCGCGTTGCATGACGAGACCGATCAGCACCGGGGGCAGGGCGGCGAGCACGCCTGCCGTGGCGATCAGTCCGTAATCGGAAACGCGGCCGCCGGCGAGATCAGCGATGGCGACGGTCAGCGTCTTGGCGCGCTGGTCCGAGGTAAAGAGCAGCGCATAGAAAAATTCATCCCAGGCCAGCAGGAAGGCGAAGAGGCTCGAGGTCGCCACCACCGGGGCGGCAAGCGGCAGCGTGATGATCTTCAGCGTCTGAAACAGGCCGGCACCGTCGATCATCGCCGCCGATTCGATCTCGCGCGGGATGGAATCGAAGCCTGATTTCATCAGCCAGGTGGTGAAGGGCGCCAGTATCGTCAGATAGACGAGGGCGAGGCCGAAGACGTTGTTCAGCATCCCGAGATGGGAGAGGCCCATATAGAGCGGCACGGCGAGCGCCACCGGTGGCAGCATGTAGGTCGCGATCACCATCGACAGCGACCAGCCGACGGAAGGTGTGCGCGACACTGCCCAACCGGCGGGAATTGCGAGCGCGATGGCGGCGATCGTCGCCATGCCGGCCACCTCGATGCTGTTGCGCAATGACGAGGTGAAAGCGGCGCCGGCGCTGTTTTCGAGCGTCGACAGCAGCACCTGGTATCGCGAGAAATCAATGGCTTGCGGCCACCAGCGCAGCGGCTTTGCGGCGAGATCGGCCGCCGGCGCGATGCTCATGATGAAAAGCCACAGGATCGGCGCCAGGATGACGGCGGCAAGCAGCAGCGCCGAGAGGTGAATGAAAGCGGAAAAGAGCGGGCTCCGGCGTTCCATCAGACGGCACTCCCGGCGGTCTTGCGCACAAGGGCCGCGTAGCCTGCGGCGAGCAGCGTCACCAGCAGCGTGACGATCAAGGCGAGCGATGCGCCCGAGCCCGCGCGCTGGAAAGAGAAGGCCTCCTGATAGACCAGAATCGAGAGCGTTCGCGTGCTGTTGGCCGGTCCGCCGCGGGTCATGACCCAGATGATGTCGAACACCTTGAAGGCCTCGATCGTGCGCAGCACCAGCGCCACCATCAGCGGGCCGGCGAGATAGGGCAGGATGACGAAGCGGAAGCGGGCGAATGGACCGGCGCCGTCGACCAGCGAGGCGGCAGTAATGTCGCGCGGCACGGCCTGGAGTGCTGCGAGCGCGATCAGCGCCACCAAGGGAAAATTTTTCCAGCAGTCGGCGACGATGAGGGCGGCGAGCGCCGTGCCGGGTTCGCCGAGCCAGGAACGATAGGCGTCGAGCAGGCCGAGCTGGGTCAGCGCGGCGTTCAGCGCGCCATATTCCGGATTGTAGATCAGCCGCCAGAGCGTGGCGTTGACGACGGTCGGCAGCGCCCAAGGCAGGATCATCAGGGCGCGGAGCGCGGTGCGGCCACGGAATTGCTGGTTCAGCAACAGAGCCGCAAGGACGCCGATCACCATTTCGGCGGCAACCGAGACGATCGCGAACCATGCGGTGGTGATCAGTGTGCGCTGGAAATTCGAGCCGGAGAGCATCTTCACGTAATTGTCGAGGCCGACGAAGCTTCCCTCGGTGCCGACGAGCTTGGCATCGGTGAAGGAGAGGCCGACGGTATCGACCAGAGGCCAGCCGATCACCGAGATCATCACCACGAGAAGCGGCAGCATGAGAAGCCACGCGCGGGTTGTCAGCCAAGTGCCCGACATCGAGGCGGCCCTTTTCATTCATAGGTTCGGGAGGCCGGGCGACGACGGGCGCCGCCCGGGATTTCATGCGGGGGCTCAGAGACCGCTGTTGTCGGCCGCCGACTTCAGCGCGTCCTCGGGCGTGGACTGGCCGAGCAGCGATTCCTGGATCGCCTGCTGCAGCGCGGTCGACAGCTCCTGATATTTCGGCGTCGTCGGGCGCGGATACATGGCGGCGAGGCCGATCTTGGCAGCGGAGATCAGCTCTTCCTGGCCTTTGGTGACATTCGGGTCATCATAAGAGGATGCCCAGATCGGCAGGCTGAGCTTGGCATAGGCGTTCTGCGTGGCCTGCGAGGTCATGAAGGCGATGTACTTCCAGGCCTCGTCGGGATGCTGGCTGGCGGAGGTGATACCGAGGCCCATCGAGCCGTTGACGGCCGAAGCCTCGCTCTTGCCGGCGACACCCGGTGCCGGCACGACGCCGACCTTGCCCGCGACCTTGCTGTCCTTCGGGTCGTTGGCCATGTTGTACATGTAGGTCCAGTTCAGCGCGAAGGCGGCGTCGCCGTTCTGGAAGACCTTGCGAACGTCTTCTTCCAGAAATTCCTTGGAGTTCGGATTGGTCAGGCCCGATGTATAGCTCGCGACCATGTATTTCAGCGCATCGAGACCGCCGCCGCTCTGAAAGGCTGGTTTGCCATCCTTCAGGAAATCGCCGCCATAGGCGCTGACGAGCGTGGTGTAGTCGCAGATGGCGGCTTCGGCCTGCGACCAGCTCCAGGAGATCGGCGTGGCGAGCAGACCCTTGTCCTTGATGGTCTTTGCCTGCTCGGCCAGTTCGTCCCAGGTCTTCGGCGGCGCCTTGATGCCGGCCTTCTCCAGGATCTCCTTGTTGTAGAACAGGTATTTGGTGTCGAGGATCCACGGCATGCCGTAATATTTGCCGTCATACTGCACAGTGGTCCAGGCGCCCGGCAATACGCCCTTCTTCATCTCGTCGGTGATGCGCGAGGAGACGTCGACCAGCACCTTGTTGGTGGCGTATTCGGCCGGCCAGATGACGTCGAAGAGGACGACGTCGTAGCCGCCGCCGGAACCCTGCGCCAGCACCGTCTTGTCGTGCAGCCCCTCATAGGGAACGAATTCGAGATTGACCTTGATATCGGGGTTCGCCTTGGCGAAGGCGTCGGTCATGGCGCGCACATCCGCCTCGCTGTAAGCGGCCTGCGCCATGAACAGCGCGTTGAGCGTCGTTTCGGCGAAAGCATGCGGGGCAAGGGATGCGCCGATCAAGGCCGCACCCAAAAGCGTCTTGTTCAAGGATTTCAGCATTGCAGCCTCCAGTTTTTGACATTTACGCATGGCCGAGGGCGGATTTTCCGCCATCGGTTTTCGAGAAGGCACGCGTGAAACAAAACGTGCCGGTTGGTCATCTCGGAGCGTCGTTGGAGGCCCTGTGCGGCTTCCTGCGTTCCCAGGAACTCTTCGGTCCCTTATTAAGTCAATTGTCTTGACTTATTACTTCTTCAACATTCTACTGGAGTCAAGAGGCAATTGCACATGAATGACAGCAGGCCCATCAGGGCCAAGAGCGGCACCAATCACGAAGGCACCAGCGCGCATAACCGGCGCGTGATGATCGATGCCTTGAGGATCAACGGTGCGCTCTCGCGCGCCGATCTGGCGCGGGCGACGCGGCTGACCAAGCAGACTGTGTCGAATATCATCGAGGAACTCGAGCGCGACGGTCTCGTCAGTTCGCAGGAGGCGGTGCGAAAGGGGAGGGGCCAGCCCTCGACGCCGTATCGGCTCGTTCCCGAGGGCGCCTTTGCGATCGGCCTGCAGATCGACCGGCACGTGACGCGGGCGGTCGCCGTCGATCTCGTAGGCAGCGTTCTCGTGCGCGCCGAGGCCGTTCTGCCGCCGGGAGGCCCGTCGACAGGAACGAAGGTCATTCTCGATCTCGTCGCCAGTGTCCGGTTAAAGCTCGCCGGGATCGTCCGGCAATCCGAGAAGCGGCTGGTCGGCCTCGGCGTCGCGATGCCAGGTCCCTTCGGGATCGACGGCAGCGGCGACGATCCGTGGATGATGGAGGCTTGGCAGAAGTTTCCGCTGCTTGACACGCTGACCGCCGGCACCGGGCTCGATGTCGGTCTGCAGAACGATGCGGCAGCGGCCGCGACTGCGGAGCGTATGGTGGGGGCCGCGCATGGCCTCGACCATGCCGTCTGCCTGTTCGTCGGTTACGGCATTGGCGCCGGTCTCATCCTGAACGGCGAACTCTATCGTGGCGCCAACGGCAATGCCGGCGAGATCGGCATGGCACTGCTCTTTGCCGATGGCAAATCGACCCCGCTCGAACACCGCGCCTCGCTCGCCTCGCTCTACCAATATCTCTCGGCCGATCCCGCCGATCCCGATCTGCATGCACACATCAATGACCTCGCCTCGGGGGGCGATCCACGCATCGACACCTGGATCGAAACGGCGGCTGCTGACTTGCGCTGGAGCATCCATCTGATCGAAACGATCTTCGATCCGCAGACGGTGATCCTCTGCGGCAGCGCGCCCGAGGCATTGGTCAACAGGTTGATTGCGGCCATCGGCCCGCTGCTGCCCTCGATCGGCGAACGGCGCGGCCGGACGCTGCCGCGGCTGCAGTCCGGCATGGCCGACCCTTGGTCGGTGGCGCTCGGGGCGGCCGCTGGACCAATCGGCCGGGCATTCGATCCGCATTTTGCTGCAATTTTGAAGGCTTCCCGCTGATTTCGAGCCTGAAGCCGGGCGTTGCACAGCAGTGCAACGGCAGAAAAATGGTCACTCTTTGTAAGTTTCAAGCGACCATTGCCAGCGAATTAACAGGCGCGATCGAAGTATAGTCAAATATTGAAAATCATTGAAATTTATAGGAATTCTGGTATAGATATAATTATTCGGCAGTGCGCTGGGGTGGTTGGCGAGGCTTCTCTCAATATAGCCTTCAGCCGTGGCAAATAACATCCGCATGAAGGTTTCGTGACGGTACGATTTCGGTTGTTTCATGTCATGGAATATTCATTGGCCGCGGCAATTTGGACCAGCTAATAGGGCGTGCGCTGAAAGTGCGCGTCTCTTTTACGTTCGAGGTTCTCATGCAAGCCAAGCTTCTCGGCGCCGTTGGCGCCCTTCTCGCTACAGCGTTTCTTGCTGGTCCCGCTGCCGCCGCCGATAAGACCAAGATCGACTTCTGGTTCGGCAATTCCGGTGATATCGCGAAGCGTGTCCAGGAACAGTGCGATCGCTTCAACCAGTCGCAGGGCGACTACGAAGTCGTCTGCACCAGCCAGGGTAGCTACGATGCTTCCCTGCAGAATACGATTGCCGCTTTCCGCGCCGGCAAGCAGCCGACGATCGCTCAGGTCTCCGACGCCGGCACCCTCGACATCATGCTCTCCGGCGCCTTCTATCCGGCAAACCAGCTGATGACCGACATGGGCTACACGGTCGACTGGAAAGATTACTTCTCCGGCATTGCAAACTATTATGCGACGTCCAAGGGCGAGATGTATTCCTTCCCCTTCAACTCGTCGACCGCTCTGCTCTATTGGAACAAGGATGCCTTTGCCAAGATCGGCAAGGACCATGCTCCCGCCACCTGGCAGGAAGCCGGTGAAGATTTCAAGGCTCTGAAGGACGCCGGCTACGCCTGCCCGCTCGCCTTCGATATCTCCAACAATGAAGTCTGGCAGTACGTCGAGCAGTTCGAAGCCGTCAACGGCGAAGCGATCGCGACGAAGAAGAACGGCTTTGAAGGCCTCGATGCCGAGCTGGTGTTCAACAAGAACCCGCTCCTCGTCAGCTACATCAAGGACCTCAAGTCCTGGTACGACAACAAGCTCGCCGTCATCAAGAACAAGGCCGTCGGCCAGACCTTCGTGGAAGCCTTCGCTGCCGGCGATTGCCAGGTCATCCTGACGTCGGTTGGCGACCACGGCAATATCGGCCGCACCGCCAAGCAGGGCATGAACTGGGGCGTTTCGATGCTTCCGACCTACGGCAATGCAACCCGTCACAGCTCCTTTGTCGGCGGCGCTTCGCTCTGGGTTCTGAAGGGCCACACCGACGCCGAATACAAGGCTGCTGCCGCCTTCTTCAACTTTATCGCCAAGCCGGAGGAAGCTCTGACCTGGTCGACCGTCACCGGCTACATCCCGGTTCGTAACTCCGGCTTCGAATATCTGAAGAAGCAGGGCTTCTACGACAAGGCTCCCTATGCCGGCCGCGAACTCGCCATCCAGAGCCTGACCGCATCGCCGGCGGGCGACACAGCTCCGCACGGCATCCGCCTCGGCGGCCTGCTGCAGGTTCGCACCGAAATCGCCAACGGCCTGCAGGCGATCTTCGTCAACAATGCCGACGTTCAGGCTTCGCTCGACGGTGCTGCCGATCGCGGCAACCAGCTGCTGCGCCGCTTCCAGCAGACTTACAAGAACGTTCAGCTTCCCTGACCGTCCGATATGAGCCGCACCCGGCCGCCTTGCGCGCGCCGGGTGCGTCTTTGCAAGCTCTCTTAATCGGTCGCGGATGCAAAGCTGCTGCCCGCGCCCAAACAAACTCGGGCGAAAACGACCACTCATGGAAAAGCGCGTCACTTTCTCCTCGACGACGATCGGACTGCTCTTCGCCTTTCCGATGCTGCTGCTGATCTTCGTCTTCTTCTACTGGCCGAGCGCGCAGGCGCTCTATTGGGCATTCACGCTCGAGCAGCCATGGGGTGGCGGCAATGCCTGGGTCGGTTTCGACAATTTCAAACAGCTGCTCAGCGATCCCATCTATTGGGAGTCGATCACCCGCAGCATGATCTTCGGCTTCAGCTCGACGGCGATCGCCATGGGGATGGCGCTCATCCTGGCGCTGTTGACGGACCGTGAACTGCGCGGCCACAAAATCTACCGGTCGGTCTTCATCTGGCCTTACGCGATTGCCGCTCCCGCCCTCGGCCTTGCCTTCCGCTTCATTCTGGCGCCGGAGGCCGGTCTTCTCTCCGTAATCAATCACGTCTGGCCCGGCCTCTGGAACCCGGCACTCGACGGCAAGGACGCGATGATCGCCGTTATCATCGCCTTTTCCTGGAAATATATCGGCTATAATTTCATCTTCTTCCTTTCGGCTCTTCAGGGCATTCCCCGCTCGCTGATCGAGGCCGCGGCCATGGACGGTTCCGGGCCGCTGCGTCGCATGTGGGACCTGCAATTGCCGCTGTTGACGCCGACATTGTTCTTCCTGCTCGTCATCAACATCACCGAAAGCTTCCAGGATTCCTTCGGCATCGTCGACGTCATGACCCAGGGCGGACCGGCGCGGGCGACCGAGCTCATGGTCTACAAGATCTATTTCGACGGTTTCAGGGGGCTCGATTATTCGGGTGCGGCTGCCCAGTCGATCATCCTGATGGCGCTCGTCGTCCTTCTCACCATCTTCCAGTTCCGCTTCATCGAGCGGCGCGTGCACTACAAGTGAGGTCGCGGACATGATCGAACGCACGCCGATATTCAACTTCATCTGCTACACGATACTCGCGCTCGGCATGGTGATCGCGCTTCTGCCTTTTGTCATTGTCATCATCGCATCGACGCTCGATCTGGAGACGGTCAACCGGGTGCCGCTGCCGCTCACCCCGGGTTCGCATTTCTGGGAAAATGCACAGGCTGCCTGGATCCGCGCCGATCTCGGCAACAAGCTGATCCACAGTATCATCTTCGCGACAGCGGTCGGCGCCGGCAAGGTCATCCTTTCCGCCATGGCCGCCTTTTCGATCGTCTACTTCCGCTTCCGCGGCCGGCATCTGATCTTCTGGATCATCTTCATCACGCTGATGCTGCCGCTGGAAGTCCGCATCGTGCCGACCTATTCGATCGCGGCGAATGCATTGCAGCCGTTTCAGACGATCCTCGACCTTACTGGAATCACCGCGCTCGTCGCCTGGGTCTCCGGCATCCAGATCAAACTCGAATGGGGGCTGTTGAATTCCTATACCGGCCTCGTGGCGCCGCTCGTCGCGACCGCGACCGGCACTTTCCTTTACCGCCAGTTCTATCTGACCGTTCCGGACGAGCTTGCCGAGGCGACGAAGATGGATGGCGCCGGCGCCGTCCGCTTCTTCATCGACATACTGCTGCCGCTGTCGCGCTCGAACATGATCGCGCTGTTCACGATCATGTTCGTCTGGGCGTGGAACCAGTATCTCTGGCCGCTGCTGGTCACCACCGATCCGAATTTCGGCATCGCGGTGACGCAGTTGAAGACCCTTATTCCGTCCGAATTCGGCCTGCCCGACTGGAACGTCGCCATGGCCGGGACACTTATCATCATGTCGCCGCCGCTGTTGCTCGTCATCCTGATGCAGCGCTGGTTCGTGCGCGGCCTTATCTCCACCGAGAAGTGAAGGAGCAGTCCTGTGGCACCGATCTCAATCCGTGATGTGAAGAAGAGCTACGGCAAGCATCCCGTCGTTCACGGCGTCGACCTGGAGATCCAATCCGGCGAATTCATCGTCATCCTCGGCCCATCCGGCTGCGGCAAGTCCACGCTCCTGCGCATGATCGCCGGCCTCGAGGAAATCACCGGCGGCGAAATCGCCATTGACGGACGCGTCGTCAATCAGATGGAGCCGCGCGAGCGTGGCTGCGCCATGGTGTTCCAGAACTACGCGCTCTATCCGCATATGACGGTCGCCGAAAATATCGGCTACGCCTTGAAGGTGGCGGGTGTGGCGAAGGCCGAGCGCAATCGGCGAATTGCCGAGGTCGCCAAGGCGCTGAGCCTCGAGCCCTTCCTCGACCGCCGGCCGGCCGCCCTTTCCGGTGGCCAGCGCCAGCGCGTCGCCATGGGCCGCGCGATGATCCGCGAGCCGAAGGTGTTCCTCTTCGACGAACCCTTGTCGAACCTGGACGCGAAGCTGCGCATCGCCATGCGCGCGGAAATCCGCCGCCTGCACCGCCGCCTCGGCGCCACCTCGATCTTCGTCACGCATGACCAGACCGAGGCGATGACGCTGGCCGACCGGCTGGTGGTGATGAACGGCGGCAGGGTGGAGCAGGTCGGCACGCCGGAAGAGGTCTATCATAATCCGGTCTCGCGTTTCGTCGCCGGTTTCGTCGGAACGCCGGCGATGAACCTGCTCGAAGGCACGATCAACGACGAGGGTGTCTTCGTCTACGACCAGAGCCGCAGAATTGCGCTGCCACGCGAACGCGCCGCGCCGCTGAAGGGCAAACGCGTCGTGCTCGGCATACGCGCCGAGGCAGCTCGGCTGGTTGCCCCGGATGCGCCCGGCGCATTGGTCGCAACGGCCGATTTCATCGAAGAACTCGGCGCAAGCCGCGTGGTTCATGCCGATTTCGACGGGCTGCCCTTTGCCGTGGCGCTGACCGAGGCCGTGACGGTGAAATCGGGCGATCCGATCGGTATCGCGATCGATCACAATGCGATCCACCTCTATGCCGCCGATACCGGCCGGATCATCGAAAACCCGGCGGTGAGCAGCGCCGGCGCCGTTCACGCCTGAGCGGTGTCAGCGGTGAATGGGATCGATCCAGGCGACGTTTTCCGGTTTCTCGACCGGTTCGATATCCAGATTGACCACGACCGGTTCCTGGCCTGAGCGGACGAGCACGCATTCCAGTGTCTCGTCGCGGCTCGCGTTGATCTCCTGGTGCGGCACATAGGGCGGGACGTAGATGAAATCGCCCGGGCCGGCTTCGGCGGTATATTCGAGATGCTCGCCCCAGCGCATGCGAGCCTTGCCCTTGACGACGTAGATGATGCTTTCGAGATCGCCGTGATGATGGGCGCCGGTTTTCGCATTGGCATGGATCGTCACCGTGCCCGCCCAGATTTTCTCGGCGCCGGCACGCGCATGGTTGATCGCGGTCGCGCGGTTCATGCCCGGGGTCTGCGCGGTGTTCGGGTCGAGCGAATTGCCGGGAATGACCTTGACGCCGTGTTCGCGCCAGTCGATGTGAGAATGCTCGTGGTCGCCGCTCATGCCTAGCCTCCGCCTTGATCGGGTCAGTCTAACCCGGAAAGGCTCTACATCTAGGCGGGAGTATCGCGACAGCCAAGCGGATTTACCTTGATACAGCAAAGAGCGGAGCCGATGAGCCATCTCCCGCAGATCGATTACGACACCGCTTCGCCAGAAGTTCGCGCGGCGCATGATGAAGAAATCAGGCTGCGCGGGCGCATGACCAACATGAAGCGGACGCTCCTCCATTCGCCGGTCGCCCATCACATCTATGCCGAGTGGTTCACGCTGCGGACCGAGCTTGATCCTGTCATCAGCGACCGCGAGATCTGGATCTTCTCGCATGCGATTTCGAAGGCGGCGAAATCGAAGATCGCCATCACCTTCTTTCGCCGTGCCTTGATCAACAAGGGTTTTGATCCCGACGCATTGCAGCTTTCCGAAGCGGAGGCGCTGCTCGACGCCTTCGGCAAGGCTGTTGTCGCCGATTCCAATGCCGTTCCGGCCGAGCTCTGGTCGAAGCTGAAAGAGCGCTACGAAACCAAGGCGCTCGTCGATCTCGTCGCCTTCGCCGGCATCATGCTGGCGACCGCCGTCTTCAACAATGTCGTCGAGGTTGAATTCGACCCGGAGCTTGAGGCCTTCGCAGAAGGCGCGCGTTCGGACTAACCACCAAGCGAGACGATTGCGGCTTTGACCGCGTCCGCGCCGGATCTGGTCGGCCGGTATTCGAGGCCGATGGCGCCGGCATAACCGTTGGCGAAGATCCAATCGAGGCGATGAGCGAGGGCAATGCCGCCGGAGCCCGGTTCGTTGCGGCCGGGATGATCGGCGACATGGACGTGGAAAACACGGTCGAGACGGCCGTCCAGCACCTCTTCGGTGCGTTCATCCATCACGGCGGAATGGTAGATGTCATAGACGATACCGATCTCGGAGCGGGCGACGTCGTCAACGATGTCGAGGCCTTCGCGGGTCGAATCGAGGAAATAGCCGACGTGGTCGATACGGATGTTGAGCGGCTCGACGCCGAGGCGGACACCGCTGCCTTTGAGGATGTCGGCGCCTGCTTTCAGTGTTTCGGTGAGCGCCTTGCGCTGTTCTTCACGGCTGCATCCGGGGAGGTCGTCGCCGGCCTGGACGATCAGCACCGGCGCGCCGAGGCGTTTGGCGGCGGCGACGGATTCGGCAAGGCCTTCCAGCCAGGTCTGCCGGTTGGCGGCATCGGTCAAAGCGATCAGCGGCTCGGCGACGAGGCTGGTGACGGCAAGGCCGGTTTCCTTCAGAGTCGCCTCGATCGCATCCAGATCCTTGTCGGTCCAGCGCCAGAATTCGACCGCCGTCAGGCCGCCAGCATGGGCGCGACGGATGCGGTCGGCAAAGCTGTCGCCGTCTTCGGCAAACAGCCATTCTATACAGGCTGAATAACGTCGCATGAAAACTCCTTCGGTGCGGATGCAGGCTGCGACAGAACGGAGCCTGCCGCAAGAGGCGTTTGGGTGCTTGACGCCCGGATTCATTGGCGGAACACTCGCTTCCATCGAGCCGGGATCGCCGGCGCTTCTGGAGGAAGACATGGATCTGGGATTGAAGGGTAAGATCGCGGTCATAACGGGTGCGTCGGTCGGCATCGGGCTGGCGATCGCCGAGGGACTGGCGGCTGAGGGCGTGGACCTCGTGCTGGCTGCGCGCGGCGGCGAACGGCTGGAGGCGGAGGCCGTCCGCATTGGCGAGAAATTTGGCGTCAGCACCACGGCCGTCGCCGCCGACGTTGCGACGGCTGCGGGAACGGAGGCGATCATTGCGGCGGCTGCCGAAAAGGGCGGCGCCGATATCCTCATCAACAATGCCGGTACCGGATCGAACGAGACCGTCATGGAGGCGCCGGATGAGAAATGGCAGGCCTATTGGGACCTGCATGTGATGGCCGCCGTCAGGCTTGCGCGCGGCATCGCGCCGCAGATGAAGAAACGCGGCGGCGGGGTGATCCTGCATAATGCCTCGATCTGCGCCGTCCAGCCGCTCTGGTACGAGCCGATCTACAATGTCAGCAAATCGGCGCTGATGATGTTTTCAAAGACGCTCTCGACCGAACTTATCCAGGACAATATCCGCGTCAACTGCATCAATGCCGGCCTGATCCTGACGCCCGACTGGATCAAGACCGCCAAGCAGCTGACGGCCGAAAGCGGCGGAAACTGGGAAGGCTACCTGCAGAGCGTTGCCAATGAACACGCTGCATCCAAACGCTTCGGCACGCCGGAGGAACTGGCGAACGTTTTCGTCTTTCTGAGTTCGGAGCGGGCGAGCTACTGCATCGGATCGACCTATTTCGTCGATGGCGGCATGCTGAAGACGATTTGATCGAAGCTGCCGCAAAGCGCAGCATGGCAAGCCTGTTCTTCGCAAGACTGCCGGCCGGCCGTGGATGTTGCCGATACAAGCTATAAATATTAGCTATTTTGTTGTATCTTCACGCTTTCGACGTTATTTGCCTGCTATTGGCGGACGAATATTACGATTTCCAAAAGGCGACGACGATGCTGACGAAGAAGGGAAAGTACGGCCTGAAGGCACTGGTCGATCTGGCGCGTCTGGCGCCGGGCGAGACCGCCTTCATCAATGACGTCGCGGCGCGCAACAATATTCCGAAAAAGTTTCTCGACACGATCCTGCTCGAGCTGCGCAATGTCGGTATCCTGCGTTCAAAGAAGGGACCTGGCGGCGGGTATTCCCTCTCGCGGCCGGCTTCCGAGATCCGCATCGGCCATGTCATCCGCACCCTCGATGGTCCGCTGGCGCCGATCCGCTGCGCCAGCCGCACGGCTTACGAGGCTTGCGACGACTGCGCCGACCCGGAAACCTGTCAGGTGCGGCGTTCGATGACCGACGTTCGGGATGCGATCGCCGCCATTCTCGACAATATGACTCTCGACCAATTCGTCGCAGCCGGCGGCCGCATTGAAGAAACCGGGGACGAATTGCCGATCTCCGCCGCCAGCTGAGACGCTTCGATTTCATACGGCCTAGAGCGCCGCGCTGTGTCGTTCAGGGCTCATCTCGACATATGGTCGCCGGCGCGGTGCAGCAATCGATCGCGCGGCAGGGACAGCGCGTGGATGCGTGCATTGCGCCAATGGCGGTCGAGATTGAGGCCGATGCCGGTTGACGCTTCGCCCGCCAGTTCGAACAGCGCATTTGCGGCGCTTAGGGCTGTTTCCCCGGCAGCGATTGCGGCCGCCGAGGCGGAAAAATAGGCATCCGCCATCGCAGCCTCTACAGGATTGACCTGGGCAATATCGAGTTTGCGGCCCGCCCGCTCCAGAGCTGCCGCCGTGATTTCGATGCCGACGGCGTGTTCGCCGAGCCGGGAGGGGGAGACGGTGCGATCGCCAATGGCTGTCATCAGGTCGGCCCATGCGGCCCGCGCGATGCCGAGGCCTACGCCCGCCTTGAGCAGCAGCCCGAGCGAAATGCCCGTCGAGTATCCGAACGAGGGGGCCGGCGCGATTGCGCCGGCATCGACATGAACTGCGCCGGCGATCGTTGTTGCCGATCCATTGGTGCGCTGGCCGAAACCGTCCCAATCATCGATCACCTGCGCGTCCTCGCTGTTGCGGCTGAGGTAGAGCGTCACCGGGCGGCCGGGCGGAAGTGTGAGGGCAGCGGCAATCCAATCGGCATAGAGAATACCGGGCGCCGGCCGCATCCGTCCGCTCAGACGGTACCCCGGTCCTTCGGCCGACAGCTCGCTGCCGTCGGCGACGGTTGCGCCGGCGAAGCGGTCGCCGAGCAGCACACGGGCAAACAGCGATGCCTTCAGATCCTCGGCCGCCTGGGTGCGGAGGGTTTCCAGGACGGAAAAGTGATTTTCCAGGGTCTCGCCGATCGAGGCGTCAGCCTCGGCAATGATCGCGATGACCTCGGCAAGCAGGGCGTTCGGCACGTCGAGCCCTTCATGTTCGGGCGGAACAGAGATTGCCGTCAGCCCCGATATCGACAGCGCGTCGAGCTCGGCAAAAGGCAGGATGCGGTTGATATCGCGCTCGCTTGCCTGTTGACGGAATGTGTCGGCGAGTTTGCGAGCCGTAGATACCGCCTCCTCTTCGTTTTCGATGCGGCGTGCCGGCGGCCTGATGCGGTCTTGAAACTGCGATACTGTTCCCATCGCTCACTCTTTCCTCGACGGGTGACAGGAGTGAGGGATTTTCCTCCGGATGATAAGAACGGTTTTTCCAGAAAAACCCAAAGCTTCGAATTTTCTCACCAACTTGATCGCCTCGCCTTGCACTCTACTTATGGTTAACCGGGGCTATCCAGTTGAGGAATATGATGGGTGAAGCACTTGCTCGCCATAGCGAGGTTTGGAAAATGGGGCGCCAGCCGAGACCGCGCCTGACGCTGGATATCGCCGAGATTCCAACTTATGCGATCGGCGACATTCACGGCCGCTACGATCTACTTTTGAAAGCCGAGGAGGCGATCCTGCAAGATGGCACGCGATTGCCCGGGCAAAAGCTGATCGTGACGCTGGGGGACTATATCGATCGGGGCCCGGAATCGGCGCAGGTCATCACTCACCTTATGGAGCCGCCGCCTGACGGTTTCGACCGTATCTGCCTTGCCGGCAATCACGAGATCGCTATGCTCGATTATGTCGACGGCTGGCTCCCTTATGACGACTGGATGCGGATGGGATCGGCGGAATCGCTTAAATCCTATGGGCTCGATCCGGAGCATCTGCCGCTCGTCTTTCCCTCCGGCGCGCAGCTCGACGCCTTCCTACGGCAGTCGCTGCCGCATACGCACATCGATTTTATGCGGGCACTGCCCATCATGCTGGATACACCGAGTGTGCTATTCGTGCATGCCGGCATTGATCCGATGCTGCCGCTCTCCGCGCAGACGGAGGAGGACCTGGTCCTTATCCGCCACCGCTTTCTCGAAAGCAGGGTTCCTTTGCCGAAGCTCGTTGTGCACGGCCATACGCCCAGCGACGAGCCCGACATTCGCCCGAGGCGACTCAATCTCGATACACGCGCCTTTCGCAGCGGCAGGCTGACCGTCGCACGGTTCTGGCAGGGCCGGGTGCATCTGTTTTCCACCTGACATCGTTCCCCGCGAGGCTGTGTCACTAAAGCGCGTCGCGATCTTTCAGATTCCTCCTGCGCTTTAGGTCTTAGTTTTCACGCATGTCGTGCCGCAAAACCGCTGCACACTTTTGCGCGACAGGCTAGAGTGATCAGACCGTCTCCCTTTCAGTCGGAACAGCTTCGACCGGCCTTTCAACCGAGCGCTTGCGGCGCCAGCCGCGCAGCACGACGTAGAAAACCGGTGTGAGGAACAGGCCGAAGAGCGTCACGCCGAGCATGCCCGAGAAGACGGCGGTGCCGAGCGACTGGCGCATTTCGGCGCCGGGGCCGGTGGCGATGGCAAGCGGCAGAACGCCGAAGATGAAGGCGAATGCCGTCATCAGGATCGGGCGCAGGCGAAGATGACTGGCCTCGATGGCGGCCTCCACCGGCGACTTGCCTTCCTCTTCCGCCTGTCTGGCGAATTCGACGATCAGAATGGCGTTCTTGGCCGCCAAGCCGATCAGGACGATCAGGCCGATCTGCGTCAGGACGTTGTTGTCCATGCCCCTGAGCGACACCCCGATCAGTGCGGCGAGCACGGCAAGCGGGACGATGAGAATGATCGCCAGAGGCAGAACCCAGCTTTCATATTGGGCCGCCAGCGCCAGGAAGACGAAAATGACGGACAGGGCGAAGATGTAGACAGCGGTGTTGCCGGTATGGGTTTCCTGATAGGCAAGCTCCGTCCATTCGAAGGTCGTTCCGGGCGGCAGGATCTTGGCCGCCAATGCCTCCATTTTCTTCAGAGCATCGCCCGTCGAGGTACCGGGCGTCGGATTGCCCTGAAGCGGCACCGAAACATACATGTTGTAGCGCTGAACGAGCGCCGGGCCGCTGGAGTCCTGAATGTCCATCAGTGTGCCGAGAGGCACGAGCGCGCCGGTCGCGGAGCGCACCTTCAGGGCGAGAATGTCTTCCCGGTCCATGCGATATTGCCGGTCAGCCTGGGCGCGAACCTGGTAAACGCGGCCGAACGCGTTGAAATCGTTGACGTAGGCGACGCCGAGATTGATCGAAAGCGCGTTGAAGATATTGGGGATCGGCACGTTCAGGAAGCGCGCCTTGTCGCGGTCGATGGAGAGGAAATATTGCGGGCTGGCATCGGAGAACGTCGTAAAGACGCCGGTCAGCCCCTCGGTCGTTGCTGCCGCCCCCATCATCTGACGGGCAAGGCCGAGCACGCGCGTCATGTCGGGGTTTTCGAGATCGGAGATCTGCATCTTGAAGCCGCCGGAGTTGCCGACGCCGCGCACGGACGGCGGCGGGATGGCAATGATGAAGGCTTCCTGGATGCTTTGCAGCTTGCCGAAGAGCTCGCCGATGATCTTGTTGGCGTTCTCTCCGCCTTCCTCACGTTCGGCAAAGGATTTGAAAGGAACGAAGACAACGCCCGAATTCGAAGCATTGGTGAAGGTCGCGCCGCTGAAGCCGGCAAATTGCACGGCGTTGCCGACGCCGGGTACGGTACGGGCGATATCGCCCACCCGTTTGATGACGGCATCGGTGCGCGCAAGCGAGGCGCCATCGGGAAGCTGTACGACGATGATCGCATAACCCTGGTCCATGGTCGGGATGAAACCCGAGGGAACGCGGGTGGTCATGTACCAGGTTGCGCCGAGGAGGGCGACGAAGGCGACCATCGAGCAGGTCAATCCTACCCAGCTGCTGACCAGATGCCGGACGGTCCAAGAATAGCCGGAGCTCATCCGGTCGAAGCCGCGGTTGAAGCCGTTTGCAAGGCCAGCCCCCAGACGCGACGCGATGCTCTTGCGTTTCCCCTCGTGATCGTGGGCCTTCAGCAATATGCCTGCGAGCGCCGGCGAAAGCGTCAGGGAATTCAAGGCCGAGATCGCGGTTGTCACGGCGATCGTCACGGCGAACTGCCTGTAGAACTGGCCTGATATGCCGGGGATGAAGGCCGTCGGCACGAATACCGCAATCAGCACCAGCGAGATCGCGACGACCGCGGTTCCGACTTCGTCCATTGTGACGTGAGAGGCCTGCTTCGGCGTCATGCCGCGGGCGAGATTGCGCTCGACGTTTTCCACCACGACGATCGCGTCGTCGACGACGATGCCGATCGCCAGCACAAGGCCGAAGAGTGTCAGCATGTTGAGAGAAAAGCCGAAGGCTAAAAGCACCGCGAAGGTGCCGATCAGCGAGACGGGGATGGCGACGATCGGGATGATCGCGGTGCGCCAGGATTGCAGGAAGACGAGAACGACGATCGCCACCAGGATGGCCGCTTCGACGATGGTTTTATAGACCTCGTTGATCGAGGCCGAGATGAATTCGGTCGTGTCGTAGACGATGCGATACTCGAGACCCTCCGGGAAATTCTGGGAGATGTCCTTCATGAGTGCCTGGACCTGATGGGCCGTATCCAGGGCGTTGGTTCCCGGCCGGGCGAAAATGCCAAGCGCAACCGCCGGATCGTTGTTGAGGTAACTGTTGGTGACGTAGTCCTGCGCGCCAAGCTCGATGCGGGCGACATCCTGCAACTGCACGAGCCGGCCCGATGTCGTCGATTTCACGATGACATAACGGAATTCGCGCACATCGGAGAAGCGTCCGTCCGTGCGCACCGTATATTCGAAGGCGTTCCTGCCTGTGACCGGCGGCGCGCCGATCTTGCCACCCGAGACCTGGACGTTCTGGTCTCTCAAGGCGGAGACGACGTCGTCGGATGTCATGCCGTAGGCGGAGAGTTTTTCCGGATCCAGCCAGATTCGCATCGAATATTGACGTTCGCCGAAGACCTGCACGTCACCGACGCCATCGAGGCGCACGAGCACGTCACGGATGCGGTTACGGGCGTAGTTCGAGACGTAAAGCTGGTCATAGCGGTGTGATGGCGACAAGAGGTGCACGACCATCATCAGGTCGGGCGAGCTCTTGTCGGTGGTCACGCCGAGCCGCTGGACCTCCTCGGGAAGGCGGGGCAGCGCGATGGAAACGCGGTTCTGGACGAGCACCTGGACCTTGTCGAGATCGGTGCCGAGCTTGAAGGTGATCGTCAGCGAAATGGCGCCGTCGGCGCTGGAATAGGAAGACATGTAAAGCATGTCTTCGACGCCGTTGATCTGCTGTTCGAGCGGGGTCGAAACGGTGTCGGCGATGGTTTGCGGGTCGGCGCCCGGATAGGAGGTGCGCACGACGATGGTGGGCGGCGCGATCTCCGGATATTGGGCGACCGGCAGCTGTGTATAGGCGATGCCGCCGACAACGAGGAAGAGGATCGAGATGACGGCGGCAAAAATCGGCCGGTCGACGAAGAAATGCGCGAACCTCATTGTCCGCTCTCCGCGTTTGCGGCCTCCGGCGCTGTATCCTGCCGCTCCTGCGGCAGTTCGCTCATCTGCGGGGTGATGGTCGAACCGGGCCGGGCGCGTATCACGCCGTTGACGATGATGGTTTCGCTGCCGTCGAGACCCTCGCGTATGACGCGATAGCCATAGAGCCGTGGTCCGGGTCGCACGGGCTTGGTCGAAACCTTGCCCTGCGCATCGACGAGATAGACGACGCGTTCATTCTGGTCCGAGCCGATCGCTTCGTCGGGGACGAGAACGGCCTTGTAAGTGTTGGAGGCTTCGACCTGAACACGGCCGAAGAGGCCGGGCTGGAGGATGAAATCGGGATTTGGGAGACGGGCGCGGATGCGGATGGTGCCGCTCTCGTTGTCCACCCGGTTCTCGGCGAAATCGAGCTTGCCCTTGAAGGGTTTGGCGGTCGGGTCCGAGATCGTGACGGAAACATCCACGCCGCCGCCGCCCATTTGAAGGTCCTTGCCCTGCTTGCGCGCCGTGTCGGCGAAATTCAGCAGGCGGCGCTCATCCACATCGAAATAAAAATCGATCGGATCGAGGGAAACGATGGTGGTGAGCACCGTCTGATCGGCCTGCACCAGGTTGCCGGGCGAGATCAGGCGGCGATCGATGCGGCCGCTGAGCGGCGCTTTGATCTCGGTATATTCAAGATCGAGAGCCGCGCGGTCGGCTGCGGCTTGCGCGCCGCGGACATTGGCCTCGGCCGACTCGAACTCGCGGCGGCGGTCGTCCAGCGTCTGGGCGGACTGGCTGCCGCTCGATGCGAGCGATTGGGCGCGCTTGTACTGCGCATCGGCAAAAACGAGGGCGGATTGCGATGCTTCGAGCGCCGCCTTCGCCTGGTTGAGTGCTGTTATGAACGGCCGCTGGTCGATGACGAAGAGCAGGTCGCCTTGCTTGACCAGGGCGCCATCTTCGAAATGAACTTCCTGCAGGTAGCCGCCGACGCGGGAGCGCACGGAGACTTCGTCAACCGGCTGGAAGCGGCCGATGAACTCGTCATTGTCGACGACATCGCGCACCACGGGTTTTGCGACGGTGACAGGGGGAGGGGCGGACGGTGCGCCCTGCGCCATCGCGGCCAGAGGCATGAATGTGGCGATGCAGCCGAGCATCAATATCCGTCGAAGCGCGAAAGTCATATCGGTCCCTCCAATCGCGGCGGCCGATCGACTGCCACCGTACTTAAGATGAAGTGATGCTATTCATGTCTTGCTGCTTTGAACGAAAGCCTTGGGCTCCCGTGATCTCCCCGGCGTTCAATCGTTGGAAGGAAAGCCGGTATGCGATGCACAATGGAAAATCATAACGCTATGGAACGGGATATAAGCGGCAGCGACGAAAAATAGCAAATGCCAATTATTCGCTTTTCTGGAATCCATGAACTTCATGGAGCGGCATCAGCTTTCGACGATCTCATCTCGGCCGGGCGGCAGAACGGCAAGCTCAGCCCAATCAAGCTCCTGTTCCAGCATGTGAAAGACGTCGTCGTCGATCTCGCCGGCGCGGCGCATCGCGGCCAGTTTGCGCCGTTTCGCACCGATGACATTGCGGCGCTGTTTGTCGAGCCTGCTGACCTCGCGCGGGTGTCTTCCGTCGGCAGCAATCTCGCGCTCGGAGGTGTAGACGTCGCGCAGGATTCGGGTGGATTTGTCCTCGCCTTCAAGCTCGGCAAGAGCCGCGTCGATCAATGCCACGCGAGCTTTGGTGAGATCGCGGTTCAGGGATGTGTCCGGATCGAATTTCAGGAAGCGGATCAGCGGCCCGAGCGTCAGCCCCTGGACGATGAGCGTGCCGAGAACGACGGCCAGCGCGCTGAGCAGGATGATATCGCGATCATGGAAGTCGATCGGCAGGGCGAGCGCAGTTGCCAGCGTGACGAGACCGCGCATGCCGCACCAGCCGGCAAGCAGGCTCGCGGCAAATGTGGGAGCGGCTTGCGTCGTGAGACCGCGCTCGGCAAGGAAGGTGATGACGCGGTTATAGACGAGCACCCAGGCCAGGCGCACGGCGATGACGGTGACGAAGACTGCGGTTGCCAAGGTGAACGCAAAATTCAGCCGAGCGGGATCGAGATCGAGGACGATCTGGCGGACCTGCAAGCCCATCAGCAGGAAGGCGAGCACATTAAGCAGGAACACCGCGGCCTCCCAAACCGAATAGGAATGAATGCGGTGGCGGGCCGTCTGCCGCTCCGGCATGTAGCGGGCGATCACCATGGCATATGCGACGATCGCCAGGATCGCCGAAAGGTGCAGTCGCTCGGCGATGATCCAGGTGCCGAAGGTGGCGACGAACTCGAGCAGTGTGCCGCCGAGCGTGCCGGCGAGCTTCAGACCAACGATCATGTAGAGACGGCCGAGAAGATAGCCGAGGATGAGACCGCCCGGCGCTGCCAGCGTCAATTCCGCCAGAATGCCGGTGAAGAAGGCAGGATTGGTGGCGGCCGCCACTGCGGCGCTGAAGATGAGGAGGGCGACGGCATCGTTGAGCAGGCTCTCGCCCTTGAGGATTACATAGGTCTGGCGCGGCAGATTGAAGCGGTCGAGCATGACGGTCGCCGCGACCGCATCCGGCGGCGCGACGATGGCGCCGAGTGCGACGGCCACGGCAAGCGGCAGGCCGGCCATTGCGACGCCGACGGCGGCGACGGCCGCGGCCGTCAAAATGACGGCGATTGCGGCAAGCGAAAAGAGCGGCAGCCAGTTGCGCCTCAACGTCCTCGGCGGCAAATCGTATGCGGCATCGAAAAGTACGGGTGCGATGAAAAGCGCCAGCGCCAGCCTGGGATCGATCGCCACCTCCGGCGCCCACGGGAAGGCAGCGACAATGATGCCGGCGATCGCCAGCATGGTCGGATAAGGCACACGGAACTTCCTGGAGAATTGCAGGAAGATGATCGCCACCAAGAGCAGCGTCAGCATGCTTTCGAAGAACGCCATAGGCCCTCCAGACCATTTCAGCGGATAGTTCTTGCCGGAAACTAGGGCCAGGCGATGCCGCGGCTACCGTTGGAGCCTAAAGCTGTGAGGGACGGCAAGCTGCCGGCCGCGGCCTGCGGCATTTTGGCCGCGGTTGCAGAATCTGCGGCTTACGCTCTTGTGCGAGCGTCTGCGCTCAATATATGTGAGCACATCATAAGTATGCTTATAAATATCGGCATAGGTTTCCATGAACGCCACGCCCACACTCGGTTTCCTTCTCCACGATGTCGCACGACTGCTGCGCAAGCGCTTCGAGCAACGTGCCAAGTGTCTTGGGCTGACACGGTCGCAATGGCAGACGCTCGCCTATCTCTCGAACAACGAGGGCATCCACCAGAGCGGCCTTGCCGAAATTCTCGAAGTCGAGCCAATCACGCTGGTGCGCATTCTCGACAAGCTCGCCGAACGCGGGCTCATCGAGCGCCGCCAGCATCCGACCGACCGGCGGATCTGGCTGCTCTACATGCGCGACGAGGCGCATCCTCTGCTCGCCGAAATGCGCGAACTTGGCGATGTCACCCGCGCAGAGGCGCTGGAAGGTGTCTCCGCCGAGCAGCGCGAGCAGCTTTTTCAGATCCTGTCCATAATGAAGACCAACCTGGTCCATGCATGCCGGACCCCGGTTGACGAAAATGAGATGAACGATGGCTGATCAATCTCCCCTGCGCGTCGTTGCCGACGCCAATGCCAAGTCTCCTATTGAAGAAAATGAAGCGAAACAGCAGGAAACGGTAGCCGAAGCGCCTTCATCCAATTCAGCGCCGGCTACTGCCGTGGCTGCGCCTGGCGGCAACAAGGTCCGCCGCCGGCGCAGTTTCACGCGGCCCGTTCTCTTCGCCCTGCTGCCGGTTGCGCTCGTCGTCGGCGGTTACTACTACGTCAATGGCGGTCAGGTGATGTCGACCGACAACGCCTATATCCAGGCCGATATGGTCGGGGTCACCACCGATGTCTCCGGCATCGTCGACCAGATCGACGTGCATGAGAACGAGGCGGTCAAGGCGGGGCAGGTGCTGTTCAGCCTGAGGGTCGACTCCTTCAAGATCGCACTTGCCGGCGCCGAAGCGCAGCTCGGCGTCCAGCGCAACCAGATCATGAACCTCAAGGCGAGCTATCAGCAGTCGCTCGCCGAGATCACTCAGGCGCAAGCGGACCTGCCCTATTACCAGGATCAGTTCGACCGGCAGCAGAACCTCGTCAACAACGGCAGCGCGACCCAATCAGCCTATGACGAGGCCAAGCATAATCTCGAAGCTGCGCAGCAGAAGGTTGCCGTCGCCAAGGCGGAAGCCGCAACGACGCTCGCCCAGCTCGGCGGTTCTGCCGACCAGCCGGTCGAAGAAAACCCGCTCTACCTGCAGGCCAAGTCGAATGTCGACAACGCCCGGCGCGAACTCGACAACAGCGTCGTCAAGGCGCCCTTCGACGGCATCGTCACCAACGTCAATGCGCTGCAGGTCGGCTCCTACTTGCAGGCTTCGCAGCAGGCCTTCTCGCTTGTCGCCACCGATCATCTGTGGATCGCCGCCAGCCCGAAGGAAACCGAGCTCACCTATGTCAAGCCCGGCCAGACGGCCACGATTTACGTCGACACCTATCCCGGCGTGACGTGGAAGGGCAAGGTCGAGAGCATCAGCCCCGCGTCGGGCTCCAGCTTCTCGCTGCTGCCGGCGCAGAACACCACCGGCAACTGGGTGAAGGTCGTGCAGCGCATTCCGATGCGCGTCAGCATCGAGGATGCGCAAGGCAAGCCGCCGCTGCGCGTCGGCATGAGCACGGTCGTCGATGTCGATACCGGCCATGCCCGCGGCCTGCCCGATTTCGTCAACAAGCTTCTGGGCCGGGCTCAGGGCGGGGATGATGAGTAACGCTCCCGCTTCCCCGGCGACCCCGGTTGCCAATCGCGGCGCGATCACGGCCTGCGTTATTCTCGCCGTCATCATGCAGGCGCTGGACACGACGATCGCCAACGTGGCGCTGCCCTATATCCAGGGCAGCGTGTCGGCCTCCGCCGACCAGATCAACTGGGTGCTGACCTCCTATATCGTCGCGGCGGCGATCATGACGCCACCCTCCGGTTTCCTCGCCGCCAAGTTCGGCCGCAAGCGTGTTCTGCTCGTCGCAATCGCCGGCTTCGTGGCCGCCTCCGTTCTCTGCGGCCTGGCGCAATCCTTGAACCAGATCGTCGCCTTCCGCCTGTTGCAGGGCCTGTTCGGCGCATCGCTGGTGCCGCTTTCCCAGGGCATTCTTCTCGACATCTATACGGTGGAGGAGCGCGGCTCGGCTATGGCGCTTTTCGGCGTCTCGGTCATGGTCGGGCCGGTGCTCGGCCCGGTCATCGGCGGCTGGCTGACCGACAACATCAGCTGGCGCTGGGTGTTCTATATCAACGTGCCGATCGGCGCGCTCGCCTTCATGGGCATCGTCGTCTTCGTTAGCGAGACCAAGCGGGATGCGCTCGCCAAACTCGACTGGTTCGGCTTCGGGATGATGAGCCTGTTCATCGCCGCGCTGCAGCTCTTCCTCGACCGCGGCGAGCAGCTCGACTGGTTCTCTTCGGGCGAGATCATGGTCGAAGCGATTGTCTGCGCCGCCGCATTCTATCTGCTTCTGGTGCACACGCTGACCGCCGAGAAATCCTTCGTCAATCCGAAGCTGTTTCTCGACCAGAACTTCACGGTCAGCATGATCTTCATCTTCGTGGTTGGCGTCACCTACCTCGCCTCGCTGGCGCTGATGACCCCCTATCTGCAGACGCTGATGGGCTATCCCGTCATTACCGCCGGCATCGTCATGGGGCCGCGGGGGCTTGGCACCATGCTCTGCATGTTCATTGTCGGACGGCTGATCGGCAAGGTCGATACACGCGTGTTGCTGGTGCTCGGTCTCGGCCTGACCGCCTGGGCGATGTACGACATGACGGGCTGGACGCCCGATGTTTCGCAGTGGACGATCGTCTCGGTCGGCTTCATCCAGGGCGCCGGCCTCGGCTTTCTCTTCGTGCCGCTGACGACGGTCGCCTTCGCCACGCTGCCCGCCCATATGCGTGGCGACGGTACCGGCCTCTACAATCTGTCGCGAAACATCGGCTCGGCGGTCGGTATCTCGATCGTCTCGGCGCTGATCGTCGAGAACACACAGAGCAATCACGAGTCGATCGCGGCCTATGTGACGCCTTTCAACCACGCCTTCAATGCGGTGGCGGCGCAAGGGTTGAGCCCCCTGACGGCCGCCGGCCGCGCTTCGCTCAACGAGATGATCACCCTGCAATCGACGATCATCGCCTATATGGACGATTTCAAGCTCTTGATGCTGATGTCGCTCGCGGTCATCCCGCTGGCGCTGCTGCTGCGCAAGCCGAAAGCGGCGCCCACCGTCGACCATAGCGCGGTGATGGAATAATCAGCGAAACGGTTTGCTGAGATACCGCGATCCCTGAATGCCGAAGCGCCACGGTGCTTCGGCATTTCTAGTGATGCCGATGCGTTTTCCCGAGACAACAGGCACCAGCGCAGACGGCGTCAGCGCATAGGGAGGGCGGTCGAGCAGCCTGTCGTTGATTTCGATGTCGATGCCGAGCGCCTGGCAGAGCTTGCCCGGGCCGCTGCAGAGCGCCGTCAGCATATCGGTGCCGCTCCGCTCCGTCATGGCGGCAATTCCCGCTTCCGGCTCGAGCGCCCGGATCAGCACGGCCGAGCCCGGATGGCAGACGAAGTTCAGGCACCAGTACATGCCATAGATGCGGTAGATGTAGACATTGCCGGGCCGGCCGAACATGGCGCCGTTGCGCCTGGTGGGCCCGCGAAAACTGTGCGAGGCTTCGTCATCGGGGAAATAGGCCTCGGTCTCGGTGATGCGGCCGCCGGCGCCATCGACTGTCAGATGGCAGCCGAGCAGGTCGCGGGCCACAGTGATCGCGTCGCGCTCGAAAAACGCCCTGAGGCCTTCGCCGGCAAGCGCGCCGGCGCCGATCGCGCCCTTTGTCATTCCACCATCGGTCATAACCGAGGCAGATAACATTCGCTGCCGGCGCCGTCATCCTAAAACCATTTGATGAGGCCGGCCGCGTCAGCGGCGGGCATTCGGATCACGCATCGGGATCGAGGATGATGTAACCGAGACCGGATCGCTCGCCGGGAAGGAATCTTCCAGGCCTTCCTCCAGTTCCTCTTCGAGCAGGGCCGGATCCTTGCTGCGCGCGCCGTCGCCATGGGCTGGTTCGATTGCTGCCGCAAGCAGGACCTTGGCGCGCGGGACCGCGTTTTCCAACGTCAGTTCGGGTGCGCTCCGCAGCGTTACGGCAATGCTGTCTTCGCCTTCACCGCCGAATTCGACGACGAAGCCGTCTTCCGTCTGGTAGACGGTGATATCGCTGAGTGCCATGGCCCTTCCCCCAACCGCTCATATTAGCAAAGCGTGTTTTTGGAATTTTGTCGAGCGAAGACCTTCACCAGCCAATCGATGAAGACGCGCACGCGCGGCGAAAGCTGGCGGTTGCGGGGATAGAGCAGGGAGACCGGCGTCGGGGTCAGCGGAAAATCCGGAAGCACTTGGACCAGAGTGCCGTCGGACAGGTCTTTTTCGGCGTGGTAGCGCGGGATCTGGATCAGGCCGAGGCCCATCCTCGCTGCAGCAACATAGCTTTCGGCGGCGTTGACGGTGACGGTCGCGGGAATGGTTATGTTACGTGCCGCACCATCGACGATGAATTCGAGCGGCAGCAGACTGCCGGTGCTGGTAGAACGGAAGCCGACCATGCAATGGCCGGCAAGCCGGTCCGGATGCTGCGGCACGCCGCGGGCGGCGACATAGGCCGGTGAGGCGAGCGTGACCTCATCAAGCATGGCGACACGCCTGATGATCATTTCGCTATCGGCGGGCGTACCGACGCGCAGCACGCAATCGATGCCTTCGCGCACCAGATCGACCAGCCGATCGCCTTCGCTCATAAAGAACTCGATCTCGGGATAGGTCTCCAGAAAGGACGGCAGGCTCGGCAGCACGAAATGGCGCGCGAGCGTGCCGTGCACGTCGACGCGCAGCAGGCCTTTCGGTCTGGCGCCGGCAAAGGCCCCTTCCGCATCCTCGATGTCGGCGAGGATCGACAGGCAGCGCTGGTAATAAGCCTCGCCGTCGAGCGTCGGGCTGACGTGGCGCGTCGTGCGCTGGAGTAAGCGCACACCGAGGCGGGCCTCGAGCTGCTTGACCGCGTCGGTAACGGTCGAGCGCGGCAGGCCCATGTCTTCCGCTGCGAGGGTGAAGCTGCGGCGCTCCACAATGCGGCAGAACACACGCATGGCATCGAATCTGTCCATCTTGTTTGTTCGTATTCTCCGGATAGTAATGTCGAAGAATGCACGATTATCCGCCACAGGAAAAGGCCCATCTTCTTCTCATCGAAAACGCGCCGTGGCGCAGAAGGAGAAGAACAATGGCTTCCAACAAAAACAAAAAGGTCGCACTGGTCACCGGCGCTTCCCGTGGTATCGGCGCGGCCGTTGCCAGGCGCCTCGCCAGGGACGGTTTCACCGTCGTCGTCAACTATTCCGGCAGTGCGGCCGCGGCCGAGGACCTCGCCCGGGAGATCGAGCAGGCTGGCGGCAGGGCGCTGACGGCGAAGGCGGATGTCAGCGATGCTGGAGCCGTCCGGCGGATGTTCGACGCTGCGGAAGGCGCTTTTGGCCGCGTTGATGTGCTCGTCAACAATGCCGGCATCATGATGCTGTCGCCGCTCGCCGAGGCTGACGACGAAAACTTCGATCGCCAGATTGGCGTCAATCTCAAGGGCACGTTCAATACGCTCAGGGAAGCGGCCCGGCGCCTGCGTGACGGCGGCAGGGTCATCAACTTTTCGACTTCGGTCGTCGGGCTGAAGCTCGAAACCTATGGCGTTTACGCCGCCACCAAGGCCGCCGTCGAAACGCTGACGGCGATCATGGCCAAGGAGATGCGCGGCCGTAACATCACGGTCAACGCCATCGCGCCCGGGCCGGTGGCTACTGATCTTTTCCTCAACGGCAAGACGGAGGAACTCATCGCCCGCATGGCGAAGATGAACCCGCTGGAACGGCTCGGCTCGCCCGAGGATATTGCCTCTGCGGTCGCCTTTCTAGCCGGCCCGGACGGCGGCTGGATCAATGGCCAGACACTGCGCGCCAACGGCGGCGTGATCTGACGAAGGCGCCCTCATCGCAATCATGTGAACGAAGATTGTAGGTCTTTCCCCTTACAATCTTGTGGAGAGTGCCTATAGTTGCTTTATCGCGAGAGAGTGGAGTTCCCTGACGCTCTCTCCCGAACCTCCAGAGCCTGCCGCGCCCAGTCTGCGGCGCGACAGGTCCGATGTTCAAAATTTTGCGGCCCGTCGAAGGTTTCCTTTGCCTTCCGGGCCGTCTCTGTTTTGCCGCCGCGCGACATGCTCTAGAAATCGTTCAGCTTGGCCTCGACCAGGAGCTTGACCAGCCAATCGACGAAGACGCGGACCTTGTTGCTGAGGTGGCGGTTCGGTGGATAGACCACATAGAGCGGTATCGGATCGCGGCGCCAGTCCGGCAGCACGCGGATGAGTTCGCCCCGCCGCATCGGTTCACGCGCCATGAAGGTCGGCACCTGCGCGACGCCGAGCCCCGTCAGGGCCGCGGTCAGATAAGTGCGGCTGTCATTGACCGAGGCGATGCAGCGCGGGGTGGTCTCGACCATTTCGTTGCCCCTGCGAAATTCGAAGGGCAGCGTCCGGTTGTTCTGGGCGCGGAAATAATTGACGGAATAGTGCGTGGCCTCAAGATCCTCCGGCCGTTCGGGCATGCCGAATTTCTGAATGTAGCTCGGCGAAGCGCAGGTGATCAGTTCCATCTCCGAAACCCGCCGGGCGATCAGTGACTGATCGGTGGGCGTGCCGGCCCGCAGCGCGCAATCGACGTTTTCGACCAGGTAGTCTACCGTGCGGTCGCCGACCCCCAGGTCCAGACGGATATCGGGATAGCGCTGGTAGAAGTCGCAAAGTGCTGGAACGACAATGGCGTCGGCAAAAGCGCCGCTCATTTCGATGCGCAACCGCCCGCTCGGCACGCTTTGCGAATTGGAGAGGCTGCCATCGAGTTCCTCCAGCTCAGAGATGATCTGGGCGGCGCGTTCGTAATAAAGTGCTCCGTCCGTGGTCACCATGACCCGGCGCGTGGTGCGGTTCAGGAGCTTGGTGCGCAGATGCGCTTCGAGCCCCTGAATGAGGTTGGTCACCGTCGCCTTGGGCATGGCGAGCATGTCGGCGGCGCGGGTGAAATTGCCCGTCTCCACGACGCGGATGAAGACGCGCATTGCCGAGAGCTGATCCATCGGTTTCAAGTCCGCAGTTTGCGTTGCACCATTATTCGAAAATCGGAACAGTGTAATCGCGATATCGCTTCTTATTCCCTGTGCTGAATAACAATATCTTTTTTATACAAAATGCAAGCGGCGGAATGTGCCTGTTTGCTCCCATGCGGAAAGAGACCGGAAGCATGACGGTGGAGTGGAAAGATATGATGCTGGACAAGGTGGCCATTGGCCCCGTTTCCGCACGTATCTACCAGGGCGCCGATTATGGCAAGGGTCCGCCGATCGTGCTTTATCTGCATGGCGGCGCCTTTCTCGACAGCGAGACCAATGTCGATCGCCCGGTGGCGATGAGCCTCGCCAAAGCTGGCGCCATCGTCGCCGCCGTCGACTATAGCAGCCTGTCCGACAACCTGTTTCCGAAGGCATTGGAAGTTTCTTTCTCGGTTTTCAGCTATCTCGCCAACAAACGTGCTGCCGGTCTTGGCGACCGCAAGTCATTGCTTTTTGTCGCCGGTGAGGAGGCGGGCGGCAACGTCGCCGCCGGTGTGGCGCTGAAGGCGCGCGACCAGTTGCCTGATGCACTCGATGGCCAGGTGTTGATTTCGCCGCTGCTTGATCCCTTCATGGGCACGTCCTCCATCCGCAAGGCGGAAGCCGTCGGCATGCGCCAGCGCTGGACCGATGGCTGGAGTCATTACCTGAGCGGCGGCGGCTGCCATCCCTATGCGGCGCCTTGCCTCTGTTCGCGTCTTTCTGGCGTCGCTCCGGCGCTGATATTCACCGCTGAGGACGATCCTCTGCACGACGAAACAATCGGTTACGGCGCCCGCCTGAAAAAGGCCGGTGTCGGTGTCCGCCAGCATGTCCTTCCCGCCGGGACGGGCTGGGCTTCGATTTATGGTGGGAAATCCGGGGAAGCGCCCGGTTGGCAGGAACACGTCAGCCGCCATTTCGGGAGTTTCCTTCAGGACGTAAGCGTCCAACCGCAATTGCATTGAAGAAGATCTGATATTTCGGCGGCTCGAGGCCGCAAGGAGAGTACTGATGACGTCCAGAAGCAAGCGCTGGGCCCTGGTGGGCGCCGGCTTAGGTCTCATTGCGTCCGTTTCCGGCGCTGCATTGTTTTTCGAATTGCCGATGAGCACGGCTGCCACGGCCGCATCCGAGTCGGCGCAGCCTCCGGCCGTGCCGGTGACGGTTGCCGTGGTCGCGGCGCACGACGTGACCGCCTGGGAAAGTTTCTCCGGCCGCCTGGAAGCGGTCGACCGCGTACAGGTGCGCTCCCGCGTCGCCGGCGCCATTCTGTCGGTGGCGTTCCGTGAGGGCGCGCTGGTCAAACAGGGCGACCTGCTGTTCACCATCGACCCGGCGCCCTACCAGGCGAGCGTGGCGCAGGCGCAAGGCCAGGTCGCTTCGGCCGAAGCCAAGGTCAGCCTGGCGCAGACCGAGCTCGATCGCGGCCGCAGGCTTTCCGACAACCGCACCATCTCCCAGAGCGATCTCGATCAGCGCCAGAGCGCACTGGCCGAGGCGCAGGCCGGCCTGCGTTCGGCGCAGGCCACCTTGCAGTCGGCCCAGCTCGATCTCGATTACACGCAGGTTCGCGCTCCGGTATCGGGCCGTATCGGCAAGATCGAGGTAACCGCCGGCAACCTCGTTGCAGCCGGATCGACCTCGCCGGCGCTGACGACGCTGGTTTCGGTCGACCCGATCTATGCGAGCTTCAACGCCAGCGAAGAGATGGTGACGCGGGCGCTTGCCCAACTGCCGCAGACCGACAGCGCGCTGCCTCCGGTCGAGCAAATCCCCGTCGAAATCGGCACGTTGGCCGACGACGGTACGCCGATCAAAGGCAAGCTGCAGCTGATCGACAACGAGGTCGATGCATCAAGCGGCACGATCGGCGTGCGGGCCGTCTTCGACAATCCGGGCGGACGCCTCATTCCCGGTCAGTTCGTGCGCGTGCGCATGGGCCAGCCGAAAGCCGAGAACAAGATCGTCATCAGCGACCGGGCCGTCGGCACTGACCAGGACAAGAAGTTCGTCTTCGTCGTCGACGGCGAGAACAAGGTGGCCTACCGGCAGGTCCAGCTCGGCTCGCTGGCTGACGGCCAGCGGGTGGTCGAAAGCGGCCTGAAGGCCGGCGAGAAGATCGTCGTCAACGGCCTGCAGCGCATCCGTCCCGGTGCCGTCGTCGTTCCGCAGATGGAAGAGAAGGTCGCGACCGCTCAGTAAGATCCCGCCTTCCCCTGCGGGGGAAGGCCGATACCCGACATAATATGACCCGCCGGCGGCGCCTCACCCGCCGGAGAGGGACATTGCATCCATGTTCACCCCGGAGAGGGCTTTGATATGAACATCTCCAGATTCTTTGTCGACCGGCCGGTCTTTGCCGGCGTTCTTTCGGTCCTCATCGTAGTTGCCGGCCTGATCGGCCTGCGGGCGCTGCCGATTTCCGAATATCCTGAAGTCGTGCCGCCATCGGTCGTCGTGCGCGCAACCTATCCCGGCGCCAATCCGAGCGTCATTGCCGAAACGGTGGCGACGCCGCTCGAAGAGCAGATCAACGGCGTCGAGGGCATGCTCTATATGTCCAGCCAGGCGACGTCGGACGGCGTGCTTAACGTCACCGTCACCTTCAAGCTCGGCACCGACCCCGACAAGGCGCAGCAGCTCGTCCAGAACCGCGTTTCACAGGCCGAGCCGCGCCTGCCGGCGGAAGTCCGTGCACTCGGCATCACGACGGTCAAGAGCTCGCCCGACTTCATCATGGTCGTCAACCTCGTCTCCGACGGCGACAGCCACGACATCACCTATCTCCGCAACTACGCGACCCTCAACATCAAGGACCGGCTTGCCCGTATCCCCGGTGTCGGTCAGGTGCAGGTCTTCGGCGCCGGCGATTATTCGATGCGCGTCTGGATCGATCCGCAGAAGGCGGCCGAGCATGATCTCGCCGCCAGCGACATCAGCAACGCCATCAGCTCGCAGAACGTCCAGGCGGCCGCCGGCATCATCGGCGCCTCGCCGAGCCAGCCGGGCGTCGACCTGCAGCTCAACGTGAATGCGCAGGGCCGCCTGCGCACGCCGGAAGAATTCGGCAGCATCATCGTCAAGACGGGCGCCAATGGCGAGATCACCCGTCTTCGCGACGTTGCCCGCATCGAACTTGGCGCCGCCGACTATACGCTGCGGTCGCTGCTCGACGGCAAGCCTGCCGTCGCCGTGGCCGTCCTTCAGGCGCCCGGTTCGAATGCGATCGAAATTGCCGACAATGTGCGCGCGACCATGGATCAGCTGCAGTTGGCGATGCCCGAGGGCGTCAAATACGAGATCGTCTACGATACGACGAAATTCGTGCGCTCTTCGATCGAGAAGGTTATCGACACGCTGCTCGAAGCCATCGCGCTCGTCGTCCTCGTCGTCATCCTGTTCCTGCAGACATGGCGCGCCTCGATCATCCCGCTGATCGCGGTTCCGGTCTCGATCATCGGCACTTTCGCGGTCATGTATGTCTTCGGCTTCTCGATCAACGCGCTCAGCCTTTTCGGGCTGGTGCTGGCGATCGGTATCGTGGTGGACGACGCGATCGTCGTGGTCGAAAACGTCGAACGCAACATCGAACACGGCCTGTCGCCAAGAGCCGCCACCTACAAGGCGATGAAGGAAGTGTCCGGTCCGATCATTGCGATCGCGTTGGTCCTCGTCGCGGTTTTCGTGCCGCTCGCCTTCATCTCCGGCCTGTCGGGGCAGTTCTACCGCCAGTTCGCTCTGACGATCGCGATCTCGACCGTCATCTCGGCCTTCAACTCGCTGACGCTGTCGCCGGCGCTGGCCGCCCTTCTGCTGAAGGGCCACCATGCGCCGAAGGACTGGTTGACGCGGTTCATGGATGCGATTTTCGGCTGGTTCTTCCGCGGCTTCAACCGCGTGTTCGGCGCCGGTTCGAATGCCTATGGCAAGGGAGTGGGCGGTCTGGTGTCGCGCAAGAGCATCGTCATGGTGGTCTACCTGGCGCTGGTCGGTGCGACCTACAGCATGTTCACCACGGTTCCGGGCGGCTTCGTGCCCTCCCAGGACAAGCAGTATCTGATCGGCTTCGCCCAGCTGCCGGATGCGGCAAGCCTCGACCGCACCGAGGATGTCATCAAGCGGATGACCGACATCGCCTTGAAGCAGCCGGGCGTCGCCAATGCGATCGCCTTCCCCGGCCTGTCGATCAACGGCTTCACCAACTCGTCGAATGCCGGCATCGTCTTCGTGACGCTGAAGGATTTCGAGGAGCGCAAGACGCCGGATCTCTCCGGCGGCGCCATCGCCATGGCGCTGAACCAGAAGTTCGGGGCGATCCAGGACGCCTTCATCGCCATGTTCCCGCCGCCGCCAGTCAACGGCCTCGGCACGACCGGCGGTTTCAAGCTGCAGATCGAGGATCGGGCGGGTCTCGGCAATCAGGCGCTCGACGAGGCGACCAAGGCGGTGCTTGCCAAGGCCTATCAGACGCCTGAGCTTGCCGGGCTGTTCTCGAGCTTCCAGATCAACGTGCCGCAGCTCTATGCCGATCTCGACCGCGCCAAGGCCGAGCAGCTCGGCGTTTCCGTCACCGACGTCTTCCAGACGCTGCAGATCTATCTCGGCTCGCTCTATGTGAACGACTTCAACGCCTTCGGCCGCACCTACAGCGTCCGAGTGCAGGCCGACGCGAAATTCCGCGCCCAGCCGGAAGATATCGGCCAGTTGAAGGTTCGTTCGGCATCGGGCGAGATGATCCCGCTATCGGCCCTCTTGAAGGTGGAGCCGAGCACGGGGCCGGAGCGGGCGAACCGCTACAACGGCTTCCTCGCCGCCGATATCAACGGCGGTCCGGCGCCGGGCTTCTCGTCTGGTCAGGCCCAGGCGGCCATCGAGAAAATCCTTCGCGAGACGCTGCCGTCCGGCATCGATTTCGAATGGACGGATCTGACCTATCAGCAGATCCTTGCCGGCAATTCAAGCGTGGTCGTCTTCCCGCTTGCCCTGCTGCTGGTCTTCCTGGTGCTGGCCGCCCAGTACGAGAGCCTGACCCTGCCGCTGGCGATCATCATGATCGTGCCGATGGGCGTGCTGGCGGCTCTGACAGGCGTCTGGCTCACCGGAGGAGATAATAACATCTTCACCCAGATCGGCCTTGTCGTCCTTGTCGGCCTATCGGCGAAGAACGCGATCCTGATCGTGGAATTTGCCCGCGAACTGGAGTTCGAGGGCAGGACGCCGCGGGAGGCGGCGGTCGAGGCCAGCCGCCTTCGCCTTCGCCCGATTCTCATGACCTCCATGGCCTTCATCATGGGCGTCGTGCCGCTGGTCGCCTCCACAGGCGCCGGCGCGGAAATGCGTGCGGCCATGGGTGTGGCGGTGTTCTCCGGCATGATCGGCGTCACCTTCTTCGGCATCTTCATGACGCCGGTGTTCTACGTGCTGCTGCGACGGCTGACGGGCAACCGTCCGCTCATCCAGCACAAGCCGGACGAACACAAGGAGGAAGAGGCGGAGGTCATCCGGCTCGCGGCGGAATAGACGGAATTCAACCTTCCTTTGTCGAGTAAATCGGGCGGGAACTTCGGTTCTCGCCCGTATCGTTTTTCAGACACCCGACGAAAATGCGTTACGTTCATCAAAACGGTTGCAACCGTGAACGAGGGGACTATCAAAGACGGGTGGCAGCTGGGAGGATCGGCGCGGGCCTGCTGTCCGGATAAGCAAAGCCGGCGCGCTTGCGGAAGTTGGTGAGGCGGACTGCAGCGCTCCGCTTCTCGACTTCGACGAGAAGAGTGGCCGATCGGGAGGATAATGATGACGGATCGCCAACCGAAGAAACGCCGCCTGCGTTCGCAGGATTGGTTCGACAATCCCGATCATATCGACATGGCGGCGCTCTATCTCGAGCGTTTCATGAATTACGGCATCACCCCGGAAGAGCTGCGCTCGGGCAAACCGATCATCGGGATTGCTCAGAGCGGCAGCGATCTGACGCCCTGCAACAGGGTGCATGTCGAACTCGCCAAGCGCGTGCGCGACGGCATTCGCGATGCAGGCGGCATCCCGATCGAATTTCCGACACATCCGATCTTCGAGAACTGCAAGCGCCCGACCGCCGCCCTCGACCGCAATCTCGCCTATCTCGGCCTCGTCGAAATCCTTTACGGCTATCCGCTCGACGGTGTCGTGTTGACAACCGGCTGCGACAAGACCACGCCTTCGGCAATCATGGCTGCTTCGACGGTCGATATTCCGGCCATCGTGCTCTCCGGCGGGCCGATGCTCGATGGCTGGCACGAGGGGGAGCTGGCCGGTTCCGGCACTGTCATCTGGCGGATGCGGCGGAAATATGCTGCAGGCGAGATCGATCGGGAGGAGTTTCTACAGGCAGCGCTCGATTCGGCTCCATCCGTCGGCCACTGCAATACGATGGGCACAGCCTCAACGATGAATGCCTTGGCGGAAGCACTCGGCCTATCGCTCACCGGCTGCGGCGCCATTCCGGCCGCCTATCGCGAGCGGGGGCAGATGGCCTACCGTACCGGACGGCGCGCCGTCGAGATCGTGTTCGAGGATCTGAAGCCATCGGATATCCTGACGCGAGCTGCCTTCCTCAATGCGATCCGCACCAATTCGGCAATCGGCGGCTCGACCAATGCGCAGCCGCATCTGGCTGCGATGGCCAAGCACGCCGGCGTCGAACTTTATCCCGATGACTGGCAGGTGCACGGCTTCGATATCCCGCTTTTGGCCAATGTCCAGCCCGCGGGCGCCTATCTCGGCGAGCGCTATCACCGCGCCGGCGGCACGCCGGCGATCATGTGGGAGCTGCTGCAGGCCGGAAAACTCGACGGCGACTGTCGAACGATAACGGGCAGGACGATGGCCGAAAACCTCGACGGGCGGCAGGCCAGCGACCGCGAGGTCATCCGGCCCTTCGACGAACCGCTGAAGGAGCGGGCGGGCTTCCTCGTTCTCAAGGGCAATCTCTTCGATTTTGCGATCATGAAGATGAGCGTCGTCTCGGAGGATTTCCGCCGGCGTTATCTTCTGGAGCCCGGGCGGGAAGGTGTCTTCGAGGGCAGGGCAGTGGTTTTCGACGGTTCCGAGGATTATCACACGCGCATCAACGACCCTGAACTCGGCATCGATGAGGATACCATCCTCGTCATCCGTGGAGCCGGACCGCTCGGCTGGCCGGGTTCGGCCGAGGTCGTCAACATGCAGCCGCCGGATCATCTGTTGAAGCGCGGCATCCGCAGCCTGCCGACGATCGGCGACGGCCGTCAGTCAGGCACCGCCGACAGCCCCTCGATCCTCAACGCATCACCGGAAAGTGCGGCCGGGGGCGGCCTCGCCTGGCTTCGCACCGGCGATATCATCCGCATCGACTTCAACCAGGGGCGCTGCGACATGCTCGTCAGCGGCGCCGAGATCGAGCGGCGCAAGGGTGACGGTATTCCGCCGGTGCCGGCGGATGCGACGCCGTGGCAGCAGATCTACCGCCGTTCGGTCACGCAACTGTCGGACGGCGCGGTTCTGGAAGGGGCTTCGGAGTTCCGCCAGATCGCAAAAAAACCGCCTCGGCACAACCATTGATCTGGCGCAGGGCAGCGATAGTGGTTGATTTCCGCTGAAATGCTTCCTCGTCCTCCGGGTTGAGTAAGCGAGAGATTTCGGCGCGACATTTATTCGCGCCGGCAGGAAGATTATTGGGCGCCAAGTAATTTTCTTGAGCTTGCAACGGCATTGTTTCATGGTAATGCGGAAACGAAGCTTACTGCATTGCATCGAAAACGTTTATACGCGTGGTCAGGACCATTGGCGCTGCTTCTCGATCATTCGCAGGTGCGCTCGGGGAGCGGTGATCTGACAATTGCTTTGCCGTTGGCGGGATGGACTTGCGGAACATTCAATCTGGGAAGGTCGCATGAATTCGGAATTTGCCGTTCGTTCGATGCGGCCCGGCGAATTGGAACTCGTGCTCGAATGGGCGCGTCAGGAGGGGTGGAATCCGGGTCTCGATGATTCGATTGCATTCCTCGAAGCCGATCCGTCGGGATTTTTCGTCGGCTCTATCGGTGAAGTCCCTGTCGGCTCGATCTCGGTCGTCAAATATGGCGACAGCTTCGCCTTTCTCGGGCTCTATATCGTCCACCCGGATTTCCGCGGCAAGGGTTACGGCAAGGCGATCTGGGAAGCGGGGATCGCCACGGCGGAAGGTCGGACGATCGGTCTCGACGGCGTTGCCGCGCAGCAGGGGAATTATCGCAAGGCCGGCTTCGAGCCCGCCTATTCCACCATTCGTTACGGCGGTGTTGCCTCCTCTTTGCCGGCCTCGACGCTTGTCGCGCAGCCGGTGCTGGATTCACGCCTGGAAGGGTTGCAACGGTATGATGCGGCGGTCTTTCCGCAGCCGCGGGATGCCTTCCTCGCCGCCTGGTGCACCAGCCGCAAGGGGCGGCGTACGGCCGTGGTCCGCAAAAGCCACAAGATCCGCGGTTACGGCACGATCCGCCGCTGTTACGAAGGCTACAAGATCGGCCCGCTTTTCGCCAACGATGCAGCCAGCGCCGCGGCGCTGCTTGCCGAATTGATCCCCGAAGCAAAGGGGGCTCAGATATTCATCGATATTCCCGCCGAAAACCGCGAGGCGATCGCGCTTGCCGAAAGCATAGGCCTTCAGGCGGTGTTCGAGACCATGCGGATGTATCGCGGGCCGGCGCCAGCCATCCCGTTGAAACACGTCTTCGGCGTGACGACGCTGGAGCTTGGTTAAGCCTAATCGGCGGGTGAGGCAGGCACGGTGGGAGCGGACGCTTTCGGCCGGCCCCTTTCGGCGATCGCGATGCCGCCCAGCGTCAGCATCAGCGCTACCATATGGAAGGACTGAAGCCTTTCTCCGATCAGTACGACGGAGAGCAGTGTTCCGAATACTGGCACGAGATTGATGAAGAGACCGGCGCGATTGGCGCCGATAGCCTCGACGCCCTTGATATAAAGGATCTGCGCCAGCAATGAGGGGAAGATCGCCGTATAGAAGGTGATGCTCCAGCCGGCCTGGTCAGGCCACTGCGCCGCGCCGCGGCCAATCTCCCAAAGAAGCAGCGGGAGCGAGGTCAACATGGCGGCGAGGGCGGGGAAGGCCATCAGCGTGCGCCAATCGACCGCCGGTTTCCAGCGCAGGAAGATGGTGTAGAGCGCATAGGCGGCAATGGCGATCAGCATCAGCCCGTCGCCGCGATTGAGCTGCAACTGCAGCAGCGTGGCCAGGTCGCCATGGGCGGCCGTCAGTGCCACGCCCAGCAGCGTCATGCCGAAGCCGAGACATTGCGCCAGCGAGATGCCGGTGCGGAAAAAGAAGAAGTTCAACAGGAAGATCAGCATCGGAATGCCGGCCTGCTCGATGGCGACGTTGATCGCCGTCGTATATTGCACCGCCGAGTAGAGCATGGCGTTGAAGAGTGTATAGCCGATGGCGCCGTAGCAAAGGAGCAGGGGCAGGTTTTTCCTCGCCACGGGCCAATCCTTCTTCAGTTGCGGCACGGATATCAAGGCGATGAGCGCGACGGCGAGGAACCAACGCAAAAAGGTCAGCATCATCGGGCTGATATGGCCGACGGCAAGTTTGCCGGCGACGGAGTTTCCACCCCAGCAGAGGGTGGCGATGACGAGGCAGATATAGGCTGTGGCTTGCAAGAGCGTTCTTCCTCGTCTTTTGCGATCGATAATCGGCTTTTTCCCAGGGGAAATAGACTGCCGGCTGCTGATTTGTCACGTAAAAAGCCCAATCGGCTGTGACAACAGGGTCGCTTTCCCAAAAACAAAGCTTTATAGATGCGCGGGTTTGAGCAGGTGTGCGGTTTTCCGCCGGTAACAGGAAGAGTTGGATGACGAACGTAGTCGTGGTCGGTTCGCAATGGGGTGACGAAGGCAAAGGCAAGATTGTCGATTGGCTTTCGGAACGCGCGGATATTGTCGTGCGCTTTCAGGGCGGACATAATGCCGGCCATACGCTCGTCATCGACGGCACGAGCTACAAGCTCTCGCTGCTGCCCTCCGGCGTCGTGCGCCCCGGCAAGATGGCGGTGATCGGCAACGGCGTCGTCGTCGATCCGCACGCGCTGATCGCCGAGATCGAAAAACTGTCCGCCCAGGGCGTGACGATCAGCCCCGATAATCTGCGGATCGCCGACAATGCGACGCTCATCCTTTCACTGCACCGTGAGCTCGACGCGATGCGCGAGGATGCAGCCTCCAACAGCGGCACCAAGATCGGCACGACGCGCCGCGGCATCGGCCCGGCCTATGAAGACAAAGTCGGCCGCCGCGCCATCCGGGTCATGGATCTTGCCGATCTCGACAGCCTTTCCGGCAAGGTCGACCGTATTCTGACGCATCATAACGCGCTTCGCCGCGGCCTCGGCGTCGCCGAGGTCAGCCACCAGGCGATCATGGACGAGCTCACCTCGATCGCCGATCGGGTGCTGCCGTACCGTGACACGGTCTGGCTTTTGCTTGACAAGGAGCGCCGCAAGGGCGCCCGTATCCTGTTCGAAGGCGCGCAGGGCAGCCTGCTCGACATCGACCACGGCACCTATCCTTTCGTGACCTCCTCCAACACCGTGGCCGGCCAGGCGGCGGCCGGTTCCGGCATGGGACCAGGCTCGCTCGGCTATATCCTCGGCATCACCAAGGCCTATACGACGCGCGTCGGCGAAGGCCCGTTCCCGACGGAGCTGACCGACGAAATCGGCCAGTTCCTGGGTGAGAAGGGGCATGAGTTCGGTACCGTGACGGGGCGCAAGCGCCGCTGCGGCTGGTTCGACGCAGCACTGGTGCGCCAGTCGGTTGCCACCAACGGCATCACCGGCATCGCGCTCACCAAGCTCGATGTGCTCGACGGTCTCGAGGAATTGAAGATCTGCGTCGGTTATATGCTCGACGGCGAACAGATTGATCATCTTCCCGCAAGCCAGGGAGCGCAAGCTAGGGTCGAACCGATTTATGTCACGCTCGAGGGATGGAAGGAATCGACCGTCGGCGCCCGCAGTTGGGCGGATCTTCCGGCGCAGGCGATCAAGTATGTCCGACAGGTCGAAGAATTGATCGGGGCGCCGGTCGCGCTCCTTTCCACCAGTCCGGAGCGGGACGACACGATACTTGTGACCGATCCGTTTGAGGATTAAGGTCACGGCCCACTGTGGAGGACAGTTCGGCAGAAGGCCGGATTTCTTGAGAAAGTAAGAATGGCGGATTTTATTGCAGTTATTCGGCGGGCTGTCGACGGTCTGGCTGAAAATACCCCCGAGATGCGGGTGAAAGTCTACGAACGTGCTCGCGGCGCAGTGCAGCGGCAGCTCGAGAACATGAAGCCGCGTCCGCCGGAAGCCATGCTGCAACGCCAGCTCGAAAAGCTCGAGGCCGCCATTCGCGAAGTGGAGGCTGAACACTCCGAAGCGTTGCCCCTCGAGGCGGCGGCTGGCGCCGGTGCTGAGCCGGAAACCTTGGAAGAACAAGCGGTTCCTGGCGAAAGCACGTCGCCGCCTGCGCCCCAGACGGCTGTCGACGAGCCGGCCGGTGAAGCCGATGCGGGCTTGCCGACGGCTGACGCCGTCCACGAGCCCGATCACCTAGAAGCCGACGCAGGGCAGGAAACTGAGGAAGAGGTCGCGGCCGAGGAGCCCCTTTCCGCGGAACCTGAGCCCGAACACACGCCTGTTTCCGCTGAGACAGCTGCACCCGCCGAGACCTATTGGCATCCCTCACACGAGGAGGAGGCGCCGGCCGAGGAATGGCATGCCGGCGAGGCGCGTGACGTCGCCGCCGAAGAAATGCAGCCGGAACATCACGGCTTCGAAACGCCGCCTGCCGGTCATTCCTACGAGGAAGCCGACGAGCATCGTGCCGATGAGCAGCATTCCGTGGCGGCCGAGGAGATCCCGGCCGAACCGGCGATGGCGGAAAGCCATGAGCCGAAGGCCGAGGCGGCTTACGAGCCCATCGAGTCGTTTCAGCCGATCACACGCGGCATGGAGCATGCATCCAACCGGCTCTTGGAGCCGGTCGCCGATTTCGATCGTGCGCAGGAATTCGTCGAACATAGCCGCGAGGAGCCGCTGCAGGCCGATGCTGCGGGACATTTCGATCCTGTCTGGGCCGAGCCTGCCGTCGAGACGCCGGCTCCGGCGCCCAAGGATGCCGAGACCGAATGGGCCGAAGAGGAGCTCCGGCAATATTCGGAAACGGCGCCAGTTACCGCCGACGCTTCGGCGCGTGCCTTCGAAGACGTGATATCGAGTCTCGAGAAAATGACGCCCGCCGCTGTCATGCCGGTCGCCAAGGAAGCTTTTTCCTGGGAGAAGGCTGCCTTCGACGACCTGCCGCCGATCGAGGCGGGCACCGACAAGAAAACGCCGGTTTCCTCGCATTTCGACGACGTTGATATCTTTGCGGAGGTGCACGACGGCAAGCCTACACCCCCCGCCGGCGCGCCGAGCGAGGGGTGGCGCGAAGCGAAGGCCCTGCGTGGCTATGACCGCCGCGGTCCGATCGCCACTGACGATGACGACGGCAATCCGGCGATGGATATCGATCAGATCGTCGCCTCGAAGCTGCAGGGCAAGAATTTCCGCATGGAACCGAAGCGCCGCCGCTTCGGCATCGGCACGATAATCACTCTCCTCTTCGCACTTATCCTGATCGGTGGCGGCGCCTATGCCGGCTGGATGAACAGAGAAGCGCTGGTGGCGATGGTCGATGGGCTTGTCAGCTCGGCGCCATCGCAAGCTACGAGGAACGAGGCGGCAATGACGCCGGCGGGGTCCGAGACGCCGGCCCAGACCACGCCGACGCCAGCCCAGCCAGCTGCGCCGGAAGCGCAGAATACGCCGCCGGCACCGGCACAGCCGAACCAGCAAGTGGCGTCATTGAACAATGACGGCGCGGCGGCCAATTCCAAATTTACGCAACGACTGCTTTCCGACGGAACTGAAGTCGATAGCGGCCCGGCGACTGTGCCGGGAACGCCGACGGCCGAAGGAAAATCGGTGGCCGAGCAGAACGTCGCGGCAGCGGATACGCCGGCGGCCAGTGCGCAAGGCGATGCGGCCCCGCCCGAAACGCTGACGCCGAACGGTCCTGCGGCATCGCCGCAGCAGGCTGCTCCGGTTGGTTCGTCGGAAAAAATGTTCCTCTATGAGGAGCGTATCGGCCAGAGCTCGCCGACGGCGATCGAGGGAACTGTTGTCTGGAGCGTCCAGCACGAGGCCGGCCAGAACGGCCGGCAGGAAGCGACGATACAGGGCAATGTCACCGTTCCCGAGCGCAACCTCTCGGCTCTCGTCACCTTCAAGCGCAATTCCGATCCATCGCTGCCGGCGAGCCATCTCGTCGAGATCGTCTTTTCGGTGCCGCCCAACTTTGAAGGCGGCAGCATCGAAAGTGTCCAACGCATCTCGATGAAGCGCACCGAGCAGGATCGCGGCGACGCGCTGATCGCGGTTCCGGCCAAGATTACCGATGATTTTCACATGATCGCGCTCAACGACTACCCCGATGCGCGCAAGGCAAATCTCGATCTGCTGTCGACCCGCAACTGGATCGATATTCCGATCACCTACCGCAACGGCCGCCGCGCGCTGCTGACGATGGAGAAGGGTGGCACGGGAACGAATGCCTTCAATACAGCCATCAAGGAGTGGACTGCACTCGGGGATGTCTCGACGAGCCAGTGATGGCGGATGTTTCGTTTTTCTTGAGACATTTGTTGTCGGGCGAACTTAACCGCTTGCTCCCTCTTCTCCCCGCTGGGGAGAAGAGATTCGTTGTAACGTCCTGCCTTGCTAAGACATCCGCGGACAGGTTGGATGATGGCAAAAACGCCACCTCCCGCATCCGGAAGGTGGCGTTTCCAACTGTACGTTCAATTCCATCAGGCCGTGGCTTCGACGACGCGGATGGCCTTGGCGCGTTCCAAGGCCTCTTTGCGAACAGCATCCTGCACCTTTTCAAAGGCGCGGACTTCGATCTGGCGGACGCGTTCGCGGCTGATGTCGAACTCGGCTGAGAGATCTTCCAGCGTCACCGGGTCCTCGGCAAGGCGGCGGGCCTCGAAGATGCGGCGCTCGCGTTCATTCAGAACACTCATCGCTTTCGCCAGCATGCGCCGGCGGGTTTCGAGCTCATCCTGTTCGATCAGCACGTCTTCCTGGTTCTCGTGGTCGTCCACAAGCCAATCCTGCCATTGACCGCTGTCGCCTTCGGCCGCCTTGATCGGCGCGTTCAGCGAGGCATCGCCGGAGAGACGGCGGTTCATCGAGATGACCTCCTCCTCCGAGACGTTCAGCTTGGTGGCGATTTCCGAGACGTGCTCCGGCTTCAGGTCGCCGTCGTCGATCGCCTGGATGCGGCCCTTCAGCCGGCGCAGGTTGAAGAACAGGCGCTTCTGGTTGGCGGTCGTGCCCATCTTCACCAGCGACCACGACCGCAGGATATATTCCTGGATCGAGGCCTTGATCCACCACATGGCATAGGTGGCGAGGCGGAAGCCGCGTTCGGGATCGAATTTCTTGACGGCCTGCATCAGACCGACATTGCCTTCAGAGACGACTTCGCCGATGGGCAGGCCGTAGCCGCGATAACCCATCGCGATCTTCGCGACGAGGCGAAGATGGCTGGTGACGAGCTTATGGGCAGCGTCGCGGTCGCCATGCTCGGCATAACGCTTGGCCAGCATATATTCCTGCTGCGGCTCCAGCATCGGGAATTTGCGGATTTCGTCGAGATAACGGTTGAGACCGGCTTCGCCGGCGGTAATGGACGGCAAGGTATTTCGGGCCATAGTGCACCCTCCTAAAGTGAATTCCGGCTCCCGATGGAAACGCGCCCCCGCGTTAAAAGGCGAACCGGGACGTGCGGCTTTTGTTCCAAGCCCGCACTAAGTCTATATACAGATAAGTATGGCGAAACGGCGGTTCAAGGTGCCGCTCACGCAGGTGTGAGGCGGCGAGCGCGGTGTCCCGAAGCCGTCTTTATTGCCGCAATGCCTCGACCAGTTTCACCATGTCGGCCGGCAGCGGTACTTCGAAATTCATGAGTTCGCCGGTGCGGGGATGCTCGAATTGCAGCATGAAGGCATGCAGTGCCTGACGGCCGAAACCATTGACGACCTTGCGGATATCTTCGGGCAGAAGATTGGCCTTGGTCCTGAAGCCGGCGCCATAAACGGTGTCGCCAACGAGCGGATGACCGATATGGGCCATGTGCACGCGGATCTGATGGGTGCGGCCGGTTTCCAAGTGGCACTCGACCAGCGAGGCGAGCGCGGTCGCGTCAGGGTTCTCCTGGAAGCGCTCGATCACTTCGTAGTGGGTGATTGCCGCATCGGCATCCTGGCTGTCGGGGCGCTTGACGGCCCGGCGGGTGCGGTCACCGGTGGCGCGGCCGAGAGGGGCATCGATTGTTCCCGACAGAGTGCGGGGACGGCCCCAGACGATTGCCCGGTAGGCCCGCTCCAGCGGCATGGTGCGGCCGTGGTCGGCAAATTGAAGCGAGAGGTGGCGATGGGCGACGTCGTTCTTGGCGACGACCATGACTCCTGTCGTATCCTTGTCGAGACGATGGACAATGCCGGGACGGCGCACGCCGCCGATGCCGGAAAGCGTATCGCCGCAATGATGGATCAGCGCGTTGACCAACGTTCCTGTCCAGTTGCCGGAGCCGGGATGGACGACCAGACCCGCCGGTTTCGATATGACGATAAGGTCATCGTCCTCATAAAGGATGTCGAGCGGGATATCTTCGCCCTTTGGGGTCGGGTCTTCAGGCTCGGGCAGGGTGATTTCGAAGCTGTCGCCGACGCGCACCTTGCGCTGCGGATCGGTAACATGCTCGCCTCGCAAAGAAACCCGCCCCTCCTTGATCAGCGCCTTGATGCGGCTCCGGGAAAAATCCTCACCGACCTGCGCCGTCAGCCAGGCGTCGAGCCGGCCTTCGGCGGTTTCATCGGCGGTGAGGACTTTTCTAATGCCGCCTGCTTGTTTAAAGGGGTCGCTCAAGACGCTTCTTCTCCGACGTATTTTAGAACGGAACGCACAGATGACAGCAATCGAGCCAGACGACCAGGAAGAGAAGCCCCTTGATCCGGCGATGGAAAGTGTCCGGCGCAAGATGGTCCGCCTGCAGATTGTTTCCGGCGCCATCATGTTCGTCAGCCTTATGGCGGTCTTCGGCGCTGTTGTCTACAAGACGATGCGCGAGCCCAAGGAGACCGCGTCCACTGCCGCAGCCTCCGGTGTGCCCTCGGATGCACCGCTTGCGGCGACCCTTTCCCTGCCGCTCGGGTTCAAGGTGCAGTCCACCTCGTTTTCGGCGGGACAGATCCTGTTCTATGGGGAAACGGTTGAAGGCACGAGGAAGGCGCTGGTATTCGATCTGAGGACCGGCCGCACGGTCGCCGACGTCACCGTCGCGGGGAATTGAGGCGGGATGGCCGCCCCGATCGTCATCGACAGTGCCAACGATCCCCGCATCGCTGAGTTTCGCGCTATAAGAGAGCGTGACCTGACGGGCCGGGAAAATCGCTTTATCGCCGAAGGCACTGTCGTGCTGCGCATGCTCGCCGAGGCGCATGCGGCACGTCGCGGCTTCTCGGCCGAGAAAATCCTGCTGCTGCGCAATCGCGTCGACGGCGTGCAATCCATCCTGGAACGGTTTCCGGCTAGTGTGCCGGTTTATGTCGCCGAGGCTGAAGTGCTCGATGGTGTCGTCGGCTTTCATCTGCATCGCGGCATTCTCGCCCTCGGCAAGCGAGAGGACCGCGGCGAGGCAGCACTTCTCGACGCATTGCCGGAACGGGCGCTGGTGTTGGTCGGCTGCGGCATTTCCAACCACGATAACGTCGGCTCGATGTTTCGCAATGCTGCCGCCTTCCGGGCGGATGCCGTGCTGCTCGACGAAACCTGCTGCGATCCGCTCTATCGCAAGGCATTGCGTGTATCGGTCGGCTCGGTGCTGAGCGTTCCGCACCGGCGCGGCGGCAAGGCGCTGGACCTGCTTCTGGCGCTTGCCCAACGGGGCTTTACCATCTGGACGCTTTCGCCGCACGGGAAGACCGACATCCGCGCCATTCCGGCTGCGGCACGCATGGCGCTCGTCATCGGCACGGAGGGGGAGGGCTTGCCGGAGGCATTGCTGGCGCGCTTTCAGAGCGCCCGCATCCCGCAATCGGACGAGCTCGACAGTCTCAACGCGGCGACTGCGACGGGGATCGCATTGTTTTCCATGGCCTCGACCATGGGGCGGATATGAGCTTTAACGCCCCGGATTGGCGATGATGGCGGCCGCCCTGTCGGCAAGGCTGACGCGATCGCTCGGGTTCTTGTTGCCGGCGTCCGGCAGCAGCGCGTGGATCGGTGAGGAAGGGCCTTCGTTGAGTGCGGTCAGCGCCACCATATTGGCGGCGATCGCGGCAATCTCTTCGCGGATCGCGCCATCGCGTCCAGTGACGGACTTTGCCTTCTGCAGGCGTTCGGCAAGGGCGGCGCTGCGCTTGCGGACATCCTCGCCTATCTCAGCCGTCACAGCGGCGGTGTCGAGCATGGATGCGGCCGTGTCTTCGGCCGTCAGTTCCGCCGGAAGTTCCGCCGCTATCTTGGTCAGGCCAGCGTCGCGCAGCACGCGGTTGATCTTGCGGATCTCGGCGTTGGCGGCTTTCAACTGCTCCTTCAACTTGGCGATCTCCTGCTGACGGCGAGCGAGCTGCGTTTCCTTCTCGGCGGCGGAAGCGCTTTCGCGCGCAGCCTTGTCCTCCAGGCGGATCACCATATGCTGCTGCTGCGTCAGTTTCTGTTCGGCATCCCTAGCCCGCTTCTGCAGCAGGTTGACGTCCTGGCGCAATGTGTCGCGTTCGTCGCGCAGTGCGTTGGCGCGGAATTTCAGGCTTTCCGCTTCGGTCTCACGCGCGGCGAGATCGATTCTCAACCCGTCGGCCTGCTCGCTGAGTTTGCTCAGCCGCGTCCGCATTGCCGTCAGTTCGCTCTCCTTGTTGGCGGCGGATTGTTCGGCAATATGCAGATTGGTCTTCAACTGGCTGATATAATTCTCATCTTTGCGCAGGTGCGAGCGCTGCTCGGCCGCCTCGACATGCATCTCGCCGATCTGGGCCTGCAATTCGCCGATCTCGGCGGCGAGCCTGCCGGCATCGACGGCGAGCGCATCGTGGCGCAACTGGAGCGACAGAGATTTCTCGCGCTCACGCAAAAGGTCCTGGGTGGTGCGGGCATTTTCGGCGGCATGAAGCGCGCGCACCATATCCTTCTGGGCGCGAACCTCCTGCGGGCTCAGCGGCATCGTCGCCTTGAGACGGTTTTCGGTATACCAGACAATGCGGCGATGAACGGCCGGCGAGACCAGAAAGACGAGGAAGGCCGCGGTCAGGAAGCCCAATCCGAACAAGAGAGCGTATTCGATCACGGCGCGGCCATCGATTCGACAGTTGATGCGGGGTCAGCCGCGATGATTAAGCAGGCATGGCGCGCATGGCAAGGCCGCCGATGCCGGCGGCCGCCGATTCCTGCCGCTTTAAGGCCTCAGAAGGGGTTCCAGGTCGGCGCCTGGGTGATCTTGAGATAGCCGACATTGACCCCGAGGCGGGCGCCGACGCCGGTGCGGATCGGCACAACCAGCACGTCGTTGTTTTTCAGCACCGTCATGCCGAAGCCGGCGATCACATAGGCCGAGCCGCTGACGCCGCCGAAGCGGGCATAGATGCCGTCGATGGAGGGCAGGTCGTAGACCAGCATCATGACGCGCGAACCCTGGCCGCCGTAATCGATGCCGAGAGACGGGCCCTGCCAGTAGAGCGGATGCTCGCCGGCGTTCTTGGTGTTGAGTTGGCCTTCGCCGTAGGTGAGACCGGCGATGAAGGCGCCGCCGCCTTCCTGCCCGAGAATATAACCGTTCGGCAGACCATATTTCTGGAAGGCGCTCTCGACCACCTTGGCAAGGCCGCCGCTGGCAGAGCCGAAGAAGGAGTGGCCGGCATCGATGATCTCCTGCATCGTATACTGACCGTTGTTCTGGGCGGCGGCCGGCCCGGCAATCATCAGCGAGGAGAAGACGAGGGCCGAAAGCAACCTGCAGAAGCCAATGAATCGGTGCGGAAATCGAAGGCGCATGATGTCATCCGTTCGTCGTTTGGCTGGAGCGGGCACCCGCTCGCGTCGATTGCTGCATTTTGCGCCGATGATCTTAACAATCGGTTTACCAAATATGGTGTCATTATGGCACTGAATACGATCGCAAACTTCGCGCAATTTTGATGAAGCATATTGCGGGCGCGATGAGATTGCCGCCCTTCAGGAGACGATGATGTCCAAGAACCCGAACCTCACCCTGTCCGGCCCGGATCTGGCCGCGCTTCTCTGCAGCCGCGTTTGCCACGATGTCATCTCGCCCGTCGGCGCGATCAACAACGGTCTGGAACTTCTGGATGAAGGCGGTGCTGATTCCGACGCAATGGATCTGATCCGCACCAGTGCGCTCAACGCGTCCGTCCGTCTGAAATTCGCGCGCCTCGCCTTCGGCGCATCGGGTTCAGTCGGCGCCTCGATCGATACCGGCGAGGCCGAGCGGGCCGCCAAGGATTTTGCGATCGCCGAAAAGAAGACCGAGGTGATCTGGAACGGACCGCGCGCCATCGTGGCCAAGAACCGCGTCAAGCTGCTGCTCAACCTCTTCCTCGTCGCCTATTCGGCGATTCCGCGCGGCGGCGTGCTCGAGGTAACGCTTGAAAATCCCGAATTCGACGCCAAGTTCACGCTCACGGCGAAAGGCAAGCTGATGCGTCTGCCGCCGAAATTCGTCGAGATATCGACGGGCACGATCGAGGAAGCGATCGACGCCCATTCGATCCAGCCGTACTACGCCGTGCTTCTGGCCGAGGAGTGCGGAATGACGCTCGACCACAGCGCAAGCCCGGACGAACTGGTGTTCACGGCGACGGTTGCTGCGGTCTGATTTTCGGCGTGCAGCAGCATGCTCTCGCCCGTCTGGTAACGATTCCTTAGCCTGATGGACCTATTCTCTTAGGTTGTGGAAGACCCCTCGTTGCGACGAATGCGGGGAAAGGAGTAGTCATGCAAAGGTTCATGATCACCGATAATTCGGACATTGTCCGTAAGGTCGGCAAGCGCATTCTCTCCGAACTCGACTTTCTCGTCAGCGAGGCCTCCAATGCCGCCGAGGCGCTGCAGCACTGCCAGACAGAGTTGCCGGAATACCTGATCGTCGATTCCGGCATGGAAGGGGCGCTCGACCTCATCGCGGCCATCCGCGCCATGGACGGCGGCAAAGAGGTCAAGATCTATTACTGCGTCATCGAGGCGGATCTGAAGAAGCTGATGGCGGGTAAACGAGCCGGCGCCACCGATTTCCTGCTGAAGCCGTTCGATCGTAAGATCCTAACCGCCGTTTTCGGAAACCGCGCGATTGCTGCCTGACAGCAGCTTTCTTCCGGGCCGCATCGGCCGTCCCTGAGCATAGTGCCGAAAGCGCCGCCGGGCTCAGGCTGACGCTGCGCTTTTCCCTGACCGGGATATCAACCTGTTCGGCCAGATCAGCCGGGATCCCTTTAACGGCGGCAGCGCCGGCAGTACAAACGAAAAATCCCGCCGAAAGGGCGGGATTTCGTCATCCGATAAGGGGGATCGGAAGATCAAGCGGTTTCCGCATATTCGGTGCCATCCGGCTCGCGAAGAACGTAACCACGGCCCCAGACGGTTTCGATGTAGTTGGCGCCGCCGGCGGCGTTGGCCAGCTTCTTGCGCAGCTTGCAGATGAAGACGTCGATGATCTTCAGTTCCGGCTCGTCCATGCCGCCGTAAAGGTGGTTCAGGAACATTTCCTTGGTGAGGGTGGTGCCCTTGCGGAGCGAAAGCAGCTCCAGCATCTGGTATTCCTTGCCCGTCAGGTGGACGCGCTGGCCGCCGACTTCGACGGTCTTGGCGTCGAGATTGACGATCAACTCGCCGGTCATGATGACTGACTGGGCGTGGCCCTTGGAGCGGCGAACGATAGCGTGAATGCGGGCGACCAGTTCATCCTTGTGGAACGGCTTGGTCATGTAGTCGTCGGCGCCGAAGCCGAGGCCGCGAACCTTGTCCTCGATGCCTGCCATGCCCGACAGAATGAGGATCGGTGTCTTGACCTTGGACAGCCGGAGAGTGCGGAGCACTTCATATCCGGACATGTCGGGCAGGTTCAGATCGAGAAGGATGATATCGTAATCATACAGCTTGCCCAGATCGACGCCTTCTTCACCGAGATCGGTGGTGTAAACATTAAAACTCTCTGATTTGAGCATCAATTCGATGCTCTGCGCCGTAGCGCTGTCATCTTCGATGAGAAGTACCCGCATAATTATCCCCTTTACCGCCGCCGAAAGGTGGCCTGGCCCCCTACACGCTACCCGAACAAGCTACGTGATTTGGAAGCTGCCACGAAATGGTTAACAAATTCTAATTCACTCTGGCAAGGAGTATCGAATTTATTAAATAATTTTTCCATTTCTCTGTTTTCCAATAGGAATCTCAAAAAGGCGTTCCTCAACGTTAACATTAGGAAACAGCACTAAGTGATTCATCCGACTCGCCAATGAAAAGGTTCGAACTTCATGCCGTGGCATTTACCGACCCTTAAATCATCGGGTCTATCATTAACGATGCCCGTAAACGAAAGGTTACCAGCGGTAGGTTTTTGTTAATATCGCAGGAATTTTTTTAGCAAACCGTGTCAAAGCGGCGCGCAGGGCGGTTTCAAGTTGAGCCGGGGTCTCGCATCACGGGAGTAATGCGTATGAAGTCGCGAGAAAGTCTCGTTCGCCTGAAAGAGTTTCAGGTGAACGAAAAACGACGTCAATTGCAGCAATTGCAGATGATGATGTCCGAATTCGAACGGATGACGAAGGATCTGGAGAGCCAGATCGTCGTCGAGGAAAAGAAGTCCGGTATATCCGACCCGAATCACTTTGCTTATCCGACCTTCGCCAAGGCCGCGCGTCAGCGGGCTGACAACCTGCAGGTTTCGATCAAGGAACTGAAGATGCAGGAAGAGGCGCTGGAACTGGCGCTTGAGGAAATGCAGGCGGAATATGCAAGGGCGACGGCGCTGGAGGAACGTGACAGCGGCGCCCGCGCCGCCAGGGCCTGAGAGAAAATGCGGGCGCCGGCGTCGGCGCCCCGGGAATTGCCACAGAGAAGCCATGTATGATGGGCGTGCCGTCCGTCATACATGGCTTTTGGTGTTTCCCGCCGTTTGCGTCCGCACGCCACCGCTCCACGCGGCGACCGCTTCAGGCGTCGCGAATCAGTTCACGACATCCTGCCATTCCGGATGACGTTGCGCCTGCGCCTTGAAGAACGGGCAGAGCGGAATGATCTTCCAACCGCCAGCGCGAGCCGCTTCCACCGCGCGCAGCGCCAATGCCTGGCCGACACCCTTGCCGCGCAGGGCATCGGGAACCGCCGTGTGATCGATGATGACGAGCTTCGGCGAGGTGCGCGAATAGGTCATCTCCGCCTCGTGCCCCTCGACGTCCACGGCATAACGGCCGCCGGATGCGCCTTCCTCATTTCGAATATCCATCATCTTTCCTCGTACACAGATATTAATCGCAGCCGACGGTGACACGGTGGCGCGGTCGTGCCAAGCCGGCGGAACAGTTCCTCAGGGAGACGCAGTGTTCATGAAAAATGTCGGATCGGCGCGAGGTTTGGGGCAATGAGCGCGCTTTCGATCGTCCGCCCCGCTCTTTTCGTGGCAGCGCCGTTCCTCCTGGCGCTCGGCCTGATCTTGCCGCTGGTCCGTTTCGAGACGCTGTATTTCTTCGATCAGACCCCGTCGCTCATCGACATCGTCGTCTCGCTCTGGCAAGGCGGAGACGGGCTGCTGGCGACGATCGTCGCGCTGGTCTCGATCGTGCTTCCGTTTCTGAAGATGATCGGGATTGCGGCGGAAGCGACGGCTGCCGGCAGCGGGGCCGGGAGCCTGTTCTATCGTCGCGTCGTGCCGCATCTGTCCAAGTGGTCAATGATGGACGTGCTGCTGGTCGCGATCGTCATTGCTGCGGCGAAGACAACGGGATTGGCGGATGCCTTCACGCAGCCCGGCCTCTGGTGCTACGCCGCCTCGTCAATAATTTCGGGCCTTCTTCATTCCCTGATGGGAGATGCGTCCGGCCCGAAATAAATGGCGACGATGGCGTGCGATCAGTGGCGATATTGCTGGATGCGCGTGGTGCGCAGTCCGGCGAGGCCGTGGCTGTTGATCGACGACTGCCAGGAAAGGAATTCTTCGACCGTGAGCGTGTAACGCTCGCAGGCCTCTTCCAAGCTCAACAGGCCACCGCGAACAGCCGCGACAACCTCTGCCTTGCGGCGGATCACCCAGCGCCGCGTATTAGGCGGCGGAAGGTCCGCGATGGTCAGGGGGCTGCCATCGGGGCCGATGACATATTTCACTCGGGGACGTATCATTTCGGTCATTGGACTCTCTACACAACGCAAGACCACGAGCGCCACTCTAGCCTGCCACATTTAAAAATTGCCTAAGCCCAACGTAAGACTTTGATAACAAATTTAGATGCCCGGAGCGGCCGGTGAACGAGCCAGGCAAAATCCCGCCGGCACTCACGAGCACGTCGATCGCTTCTATGGCACCGGTGACGGCGACGAAGCGGACGGTTCGCCGATCTTCTGCGAGGAGGGATCGATTGCGGAAGGTGCGGCCGATCAGGAAAATTGCCGCCTCGACAGGCTCTTCCAGGTGCCCGGCCTGAAGAACGGCTTCGCCCTGCATTGCACGACGCTGACCTGAAACAATACATTTTCGCTACTCGAGCAGCCATGTCGGCATGGGAGCATTCTATGGCAATGCGCTGTGGCTGCGTGAGCTTCTGGAGCAGCTCTCAAGCAACAGCAATCCCGAAGATGGCTCGCCGGAAACGTCGAGCCGGCGGCAGATCCAAGCTGCGTTGTCGGCGAAACGCAAGAGCAGCGATGAGATCGCGATTATTCTCGATCTCTCGTCGCATGTGGTCGATGGTTATCTGAAGAGCGCGATGTCCAAGCCATATACGGTCAACCGCACGCAGGGTCGCCAGAACGGCACCGGCCGCCCTGAGGCAGCCGGTCCTTCTCATAAAAAGCCTAGAGCTTTTCCGGGTTAGATTGAAGCATTCTGTTGGCTCAAACGGAGTCGGATGGTCGACCGGCCGGCGCGCGTCGTAGCCCAGTTCTACGGCCAAGCCGGCCGGTCGATCAGCCGACCCGTTTCAGCCAACCCGAAGGGCCGGGCATCTTTCCGCCAGGATCAGAGGCGATCGGCTCGGACATACCTTGGGGTATGCCCGTCGCCAATCGCCTCTGCCCTGACGAAAACCTGCTCCGGCAGAATGCTTCAATCTAACCCGGAAAAGCTCTAGAGCAATTCCTAGAAAAGCGCGAAGCAGTTTTCCCAGGCAAAGCGCGAAGCGCTTTTGCCGGGAATTGCATAAATACAAAAGGTTAGAGCGGTTCTGCGCTTCCGTGGAAAGCTGAACCGCTCTTTAAAAGCCTTTTCCGCCGGTCACTTCTGATACGACGGTCCCGACGATGATGCGCATGTCCATCAAGATCGAGAAATTCCCGACATAATAAAGATCACAAGCGATGCGGGCGCGCGCCTTGGCGGGACGATCGGTCGGACCGCGCAGGCCACGCATCTGGGCAAGACCGGTCATGCCGGGGCGCATCGCGTGGCGCTGATGATATTCAGGCACGAGCTCTTCATAGAGCATGCCGCCGGCGCGCATGCCGATCGCATGGCAGCGAGGACCAACGACCGACATGTCGCCCAACAGCACGTTCAACAGCTGCGGCAACTCGTCGATATTCGTGCGGCGCAGAATGGCGCCGATACGAGTGATGCGGGGGTCGTTCTTCACCGTCTGGGCAACGCCCGAGACATCGCAAAGATCGGTGCGCATGGAACGGAACTTGTAGACCTTGATGGCCTTGCAGTTCTTACCCCAACGGGTCTGCTTGAACAGCACCGGTCCCGGGCTGTCGAGCTTGATCAGCAGGGCGACGAGGAGAAGGAAAGGGGCGAGGACGAGGAGGGCGCTCAACGACGAAACTATGTCGAACGCCCGCTTCAGGGCTAGATCCACCAACGGCACCTGGGAGGCATCGCTATGGATGACAGGGGTTTGAATCTTCAGGCTCGGCTGCTGGCGGCGGCTCGGCCGGAAGGAATCAGTCGAAATGGTGTTGTTTAATTCCGTGATGCTCAAGGATCGTACTCTGTTGTCTTCGAGGGGCGCGGCGGCAATAGGCGATCAATGGTTTGCCCTGACCAGGGCTGCACTCAGGTGTTGGTAACCCTACTAAAACGGAAAAATGCGACAATTGTGTAATGGTGTCCAGAGAAATATCGCATCGCAACAAATCTTTCGCACTTGCGTTAAGTTGAGGCAAGCTCATGATATTTCGTTAAGAATTGCAATTTCATCAAGGTTTTTAGGCCTTTGACAAAGGCTTCCATGGGGCTGTCCTCGTGTTGTTTCGACACGCGACCGACGGTTGGCAGACGGCATTTTTAACGAATTCCGACGTGAATTTTTTTGCCGGATATGTTCGGCCGTTCTCAAAATGTGTCAGAATATGACAAAATCAAGGCCGAATCGACAGCGCTCAAAACTGTGAGAGATAGAGAGTTAGGCCAGGCCATCACGCGACCACCTCGGCCAAATCACCTGCCGGTTTCTGCGAGGGTCTGCTGTGCGGCTCGAACGCGGCAGGGAATGCCGCGGCAGGCGCAGAACATCATAATGAGCGGGATCGCGCTATCACGGCATTTGCGAATGCCCGCGGACGGTCACGCCGGTTCGAGGACGCGTTTCCTGCCGCCCCAGGAGATGAACTTCGGGTTGGCAAAGTCGAAATCGGCCGCCGTCCCCGTCTTGCCATAGGTCAGCAGCGCCCCGTCGAGCGTCACCGTCGATCCCCCGGCGGCGCGCAGCACCGCATCGCCGGCCGCGGTGTCCCACTCCATCGTGCGGGTGAAGCGTGGATAGACGTCGGCCTTGCCTTCCGCCAGCAGGCAGAATTTCAGCGAGGAGCCGATATTGGTGCATTTGGAGATCGCGTGATCGGCGAGGAAGGTTCCCGTCTCCGGGCTGTTGTGACGAAGGCTTGCAAGTGCAAGCCGATCGTCGGGCTGCTCGCGCACGGCAATTGCGGTGCGCGCCCCGATGGTGAAGTCCTCGGTGACGTCGAGCCTTTCGGCACGGCCGCGTTCCCCTGAGAAGGCGAGCCCGAGCGCCGGCGCATAGACGATCCCGGCGACCGGGGCGCCGTTCTCGATATAGGCGATGTTGACGGTGAATTCCTGCCGTCCGTCGACGAATTCACGGGTGCCGTCGAGGGGGTCGACCAGGAAGAAGCCCCGGCCACTGATGTCGGGCACGTTTCCAGCGGCAACCGACTCTTCCGCCACGACGGGTATATCGGGATAATCCCTGGACAGATGGGCGAGGATGATGCGTTCGGCCTCCTCGTCGGCAACCGTAACCGGGCTTGCGTCCGCCTTCATGGCGACGGGAAAGCCTTCGCGCAAAACCGCGATGATGGCCTTGCCGGCTTCGAGCGCCGCCTTTTCAAATGTCGTCAGCATTGTCCTTTTGCCGTTCGCCGCACGCGAGCGCCCGCTGTCGCTCGTCGTCAACCATCCCTGTCGCACCAGATATCGATATGGTGGTTCTCGCCGCGCCCCGCACCCCCGATAACGCAGATTGAAGATGCTACCATAAGTTCCCGCAGCTGTCAGGCGAGGGATGGCGGCATTTACCTGTGAAATACCATTCGCAAAAACTACGGGCTCAAGGGTTGAATTTGCGCTTTCTTCCAGCCTTGTGGAATAGCTTACGCGGGAAGCGACACACGAAATCGAAGGCGCGCTTGCCGGATGGTTAACCCGGCAGCAGGTTTTGGCTAAAAATGGGTCGGTCTTTGCCGATTTTCTGTGGATTTTGGTTCAAAATGCGCCAATTAGGCCTGTTCGAACAAGAATCTGCTGGAGTAAATCCTTTTTGTCTTCACATTTTCAACGAAACCGCTATGCATGCGGCCTATGAGGTTCCTTGAACGGGGAGCCGAATAACCAAAAAGAGATGCAGCATCTTCGGCTCGCATCCAGGGGAAAACGACATATGGAGTATTTCGTCCAGCAGCTCTTCAATGGGCTGACGCTCGGATCCATCTATGGCCTCGTGGCTATCGGCTATACGATGGTTTATGGCATTATCGGCATGATCAATTTCGCCCATGGCGACATCTTCATGCTCGGTGGTTTCGCCGCTCTTATCGTCTTTCTCGTCCTCACATCCATCTTCGCAGGTCTCCCGGTGGCAATTCTGCTGCTGGCGATGCTTGTCGTCGCGATGTTGATGACGAGTTTGTGGAATTGGACGATCGAGCGCGTCGCATATCGGCCTCTGCGCGGTTCATTCCGCCTGGCGCCGTTGATTACCGCGATCGGCATGTCGATCGTGCTGTCCAACTTCATCCAGGTGACGCAAGGTCCGCGCAACAAGCCGATCCCGCCGATGGTCAGTTCGGTCTACCAGTTCGGCAACATCTCGGTATCGCTGAAGCAGATCATCATCATCGTGATCACCGCGGTGCTGCTAACGATCTTCTGGTATATCGTCAACCATACCGCTCTCGGCCGCGCCCAGCGCGCCACCGAGCAGGATCGCAAGATGGCGGCGCTTCTCGGCGTCAACGTCGACCAGACGATCTCGATCACCTTCGTCATGGGTGCGGCGCTGGCTGCCGTCGCCGGCACGATGTATCTGATGTATTATGGTGTTGCGTCGTTCGCCGACGGGTTCACGCCGGGCGTGAAGGCATTCACTGCGGCCGTTCTCGGCGGCATCGGCTCGCTGCCGGGCGCCGTTCTAGGCGGGCTGATGATCGGCCTGATCGAATCGCTGTGGTCGGCCTATTTCACCATCGCGTACAAGGATGTGGCGACCTTCGCCATCCTCGCTTTCGTGCTGATCTTCAAGCCGACGGGTATCCTCGGACGGCCGGAAGTCGAGAAGGTATAACGTCATGGCAAACATCGAGAATTCTGCAGGCAAGCCCGATGCCGGACTTGTCCGCAAAGGTCTTATCGAAGCCCTTTTCGCCGCCGTTCTCTCCCTCGGCATGTTCGTTCTCTATGTCGGCCTGAAAACCGATCAGAACATCAACAACGAGCTGATCATCGTTCAGCGCTGGGGACTGCTGGCGATCTTTGTCGCTATCGCCGCGATCGGCCGTTTCGCGATGGTCGTTTTCATCAAGCCGAACATCGACCGCCGCAAGCTTAGGAAGGCACGGGAAGGCGATCTCGACATCTCGACCGAGAAGAACTTCTTCCATCGCCATTTCCTGAAGTTCGCGCTGCTCGCGCTGGTGCTCTATCCTGTCGTGATCGTGGCGCTCGTCGGTGCTCAGGGCTCGCTGAAATGGGTCGACAATTTCGGCATCCAGATCCTGATCTACGTGATGCTCGCCTGGGGGCTGAACATCGTCGTCGGTCTCGCCGGCCTGCTCGATCTCGGTTACGTCGCCTTCTATGCGGTCGGCGCCTATTCCTACGCGCTGCTGTCGAGCTATTTCGGCCTGTCCTTCTGGGTGCTGCTGCCGCTTTCCGGCACCTTGGCGGCGCTCTGGGGCGTCATTCTCGGCTTCCCGGTGCTGCGTCTGCGCGGCGACTATCTCGCCATCGTCACGCTCGCCTTCGGTGAGATCATCCGTCTCGTCCTGATCAACTGGACCGACGTGACCAAGGGAACCTTCGGCATCTCGAGCATTCCGAAGGCGACCCTCTTCGGCATTCCCTTTGATGCGACGGCCGGCGGCTTTGCCAAGCTCTTTCATCTGCCGATGTCTTCCGCCTACTACAAGATTTTCCTCTTCTACCTGATCTTGGCGCTGTGCATGCTGACGGCCTACGTCACCATCCGCCTGCGGCGCATGCCGATCGGGCGTGCCTGGGAAGCGCTGCGTGAAGACGAGATCGCTTGCCGTTCGCTCGGCATCAACACGGTGACGACCAAGCTGACGGCGTTCGCGACGGGAGCCATGTTCGGTGGCTTCGCGGGCTCGTTCTTTGCCGCTCGCCAGGGCTTCGTCTCGCCCGAATCCTTCATCTTCCTGGAATCGGCGGTCGTTCTCGCCATCGTCGTTCTCGGCGGCATGGGCTCGCTGACCGGCATTGCGATCGCCGCGATCGTCATGGTGGGCGGTACCGAAGCGTTGCGCGAAATGGATTTCCTGAAAGCAGTCTTCGGGCCCGACTTCACGCCGGAACTCTACCGCATGCTGCTCTTCGGTCTCGCCATGGTCGTCGTCATGCTGTTCAAACCGCGCGGTTTCGTCGGATCGCGTGAACCAACCGCCTTCCTCAAGACACGCAAGGCCGTATCCGGAAGCTTCACCAAGGAGGGCCACGGTTGATGAGCCCCGTCACCAATACGATGTCGAGCGACACGCTTCTTAAGGTCGAGCACCTGTCGATGAAGTTCGGCGGCCTGATGGCCATCAACGACTTCTCCTTCGAGGCCAAGCGCGGCGACATCACCGCGTTGATCGGTCCGAACGGCGCCGGCAAGACCACCGTCTTCAACTGCATCACCGGCTTCTACAAGCCGACGATGGGGATGATCACGCTTAATCAGAGAAGCGGCAAGCAGTACCTGCTGGAGCGTCTCCCGGACTTTCGCATTACCAAGGAAGCCAAGGTGGCGCGCACATTCCAGAACATCCGGCTGTTTTCCGGCCTGACGGTTCTGGAAAATCTGCTCGTTGCCCAGCACAACAAGCTGATGCAGGCGTCGGGTTATACCATTCTCGGCCTCATCGGCATCGGCCCTTATCGGCGAGAAGCCGCAGCCGCCGTCGAGTTGGCGCGTCATTGGCTTGAAAAGGCCGATCTGATCGAGCGTGCCGACGATCCGGCAGGCGATCTGCCTTACGGCGCCCAGCGCCGTCTCGAGATCGCGCGCGCAATGTGCACAGGCCCGGAATTGCTCTGCCTGGACGAACCGGCCGCGGGCCTCAACCCACGCGAATCTGCTAAGCTCAACGAGCTGCTGCAGGGCATTCGCGCCGATACCGGAACCTCCATTCTTCTCATCGAGCATGACATGTCTGTGGTTATGGAAATCTCCGATCACGTCGTCGTCCTGGAATATGGCCAGAAGATTTCCGATGGCACGCCGGACCATGTGAAGCACGATCCGAAGGTCATTGCGGCCTATCTCGGCGTCGAGGATGAGGAAGTGGAAGAGGTGATTGCAACCGTCGAGCAGCTCGAAGGAGGCGCAAACTGATGGGCGATGCAGTCATGACGGGTCAACCGCTCCTTCAGGTGAATGGCGTCGAAACCTACTACGGCAATATCCGCGCGCTGGCCGGCATCGATGTCGCGGTCAACAAGGGCGAGATCGTCAGTCTGATCGGCGCCAATGGCGCCGGCAAGTCGACGCTGATGATGACGATCTGCGGCAGCCCCCAGGCCCGTAAGGGCTCGGTTGTCTTCGAGGGTCGCGAGATCACTCGTATGCCGACCCATGAAATCGCACGCCTGCGCATCGCGCAGTCGCCGGAAGGGCGCCGCATCTTCCCGCGCATGACGGTCATGGAAAACCTCCAGATGGGCGCGGGTCTCGACAATCTCAAATTTTTCGCCGAGGACGTCGAGAAGATCTTCACGCTCTTCCCGCGTCTCAAGGAACGTCACGCCCAGCGCGGCGGCACGCTTTCGGGCGGCGAGCAGCAGATGCTGTCGATCGGCCGCGCGCTGATGGCGCGCCCGAAGCTGCTGCTGCTCGACGAACCTTCGCTCGGCCTGGCGCCGCTGATCGTCAAGGGGATTTTCGAAGCGATCCGGAAGCTCAATGAGCAGGAAGGCCTCACCGTGTTCCTCGTCGAGCAGAATGCATTCGCGGCGCTGAGACTTTCGCACCGCGCTTATGTGATGGTGAACGGCAAGGTGACGATGAGCGGCTCCGGCAAGGAACTGCTTGCAAACCCGGAAGTCCGCGCCGCCTATCTCGAAGGCGGAAGACATTAGTCGAAGGGAGAGTTTGACATGCAGGGACTTTTCTTCGAAAGCGACGACGGCGTCCGGCTTGTCATTCGCGCCCTCGTCGTACTGATCGGCTTTTGGACGGCTTGGCGAGCCGGCAAGGCGGTGGCTGACGGCTGGAACAATTATCCGCTCGCCGTCGTCTACACCTTCCTCCTGGCCTGGGCGATGCAGTTTCTACACCATGCCCTGTTCAATGGACCGATGCTCAGCGGTCTCTTCTATGGCATCGACTTCGTGACCTTGCTAGTCTTCTCGACGGCCGGCTACCGCTTTCGCCGTACCAATCAGATGGTCAACAACTATTACTGGCTGTACGAAAAAACTTCCGCGTTTTCGTGGAAGGACAAACATTGACAGTCCGTTGAAACTAGGCATGAATTGCCTTCAGAGTGGAACAGCTTTCCTGGCGCAGTCAATGGTGGGTAATGCGCCGGGCCTTGGACCGGAACCCGCCCAAAAATTGGGAGTAACAATATGAAGAAGTCTCTTCTGTCGGCAGTGGCTCTGACGGCGATGGTCGCCTTCAGCGGCAACGCTTGGGCCGACGTCCTCATCGCTGTCGCTGGTCCGCTGACCGGCCCGAACGCCGCTTTCGGCGCTCAGCTTCAGAAGGGTGCCGAGCAGGCAGCCGCCGACATCAATGCTGCTGGCGGCATCAACGGCGAGCAGATCAAGATCGAACTCGGCGACGACGTTTCCGACCCGAAGCAGGGCATCTCGGTCGCCAACAAGTTTGTTGCCGACGGCGTCAAGTTCGTCATCGGCCACTTCAACTCGGGTGTTTCGATCCCGGCTTCGGAAGTTTATGCCGAAAACGGCATTCTCGAAATCACCCCGGCCGCTACCAACCCGAAGTTCACCGAGCGCGGCCTCTGGAACACGTTCCGCACCTGCGGCCGTGACGACCAGCAGGGCGCCATCGCCGGCAAGTATCTTGCCGACCACTTCAAGGATGCCAAGATCGCCGTCGTTCATGACAAGACCCCCTACGGTCAGGGCCTTGCCGACGAAACCAAGAAGGCCATGAATGCCGCTGGTGTCACGGAAGTCATGTACGAAGGCATCAATGTCGGCGACAAGGACTTCTCGGCCCTCATCGCCAAGATGAAGGAAGCCGGCGTCTCGATTATCTATTGGGGCGGTCTGCACACCGAAGCCGGTCTCATCATCCGTCAGGCCGCAGACCAGGGCCTGAAGGCCACGCTGGTTTCTGGTGACGGTATCGTTTCGAACGAACTGGCCTCGATCGCCGGTGACGCTGTCGCCGGTACCCTGAACACCTTCGGCCCCGATCCGACGTTGAACCCGGCGAACAAGGAGCTCGTCGAAAAGTTCAAGGCCGCCGGTTTCAACCCGGAAGCCTATACGCTCTACTCCTACGCTGCGATGCAGGCGATCGCCGGTGCTGCCAAGGCTGCCGGTTCGGTGGATCCTGAAGCCGTTGCCACGGCCATGAAGGAAAAGGGCCCGTTCCCGACGGTTCTCGGCGACATTTCGTTCGACGAAAAGGGCGATCCAAAGATTCCTGGCTACATCATGTACGAATGGAAGAAGGGCGCGGACGGCAAGTACACCTATGTCCCGCAGGGCATGTAAGCTTCGATTGCCTGTCGATAACATGATCTGATCGAAGCCCGGTTCCGGCCGGGCTTCTTTCATTTTCGGGACATCTCAATCGTGGTGCGCCTTTTCGAGGCGAGGGGCCCGGGGTTATTCGAAAGCTTGCAGCCGACATCGTGCGGGGCGGCGCGTTTCAATATCCCTCACATCTCATGCAGAACATGCGTCGCCTTCACGGCCGCCGACGCGCGGTTTTCGACGCCGAGTTTCACATAAATCTGTTCGAGGTGTTTATTCACGGTGCGTGCCGACAAACCCAGTATTTCGCCGATGTCACGGTTGGCTTTGCCCTTGGCAATCCAGAGCAGCACTTCGGATTCTCGTTGGGTGAGCGAAAAACGCTGGCGCAGCATCTCGTCGTCGCTGCGCTGGCTGGCGGCGGTGAGGCGGAAGAGATATTCATCCGGGCCGATCGCGCCGAGGAAGGCAAGCTGCAGCGCCGGCTGGCCGGCATGGGTGATTGAGATGATGCCGTCGCGCACTGCTGCCACGCGGTCACGCATCCAGCCGGCGATATGGCGGACGACGATCTCCATGCCGTCGTCACTGCCCATGGCGGCATTGACCAACCGGGTCGCCTGCGGCGTCGACCATTGGATCGCGCCATCACCCTTGACCGCCAGCAGATGACGGCCGGCAGCGTCGAGCGCAACGCGGGCGCTCTGGGCTGAGCGGGCATTGCGCAGATGGACGCGGATGCGGGCGCGCAGTTCGTCGATGTTGATCGGCTTGGTGAGGTAATCGACGCCGCCGGATTCCAGCGCGTGCACGACATGCTCGGTCTCCGTCAGGCCGGTCATGAAGATGACCGGCACCTGGGCTACAGTGGCATTCGCCTTCAGCCTTCGGCAGGTCTCGAAGCCGTCCATGGCGGGCATCACGGCGTCGAGCAGGATCAGATCGGGCGTGATCCGCTCGACGATGCCAAGCGCTGCCGTGCCTGAGGTGGCGATCAGCACGGAGAAGCCGGATTGTTCGAGCGCGTCTGTGAGGAAACCGAGCGCTTCGGGCGAGTCGTCGACAAGTAGAACGATGTCGCGAGGGGGGGCCGGCTCAGCCAATGGATTCCACCTTTTCGTCGAAGTCGTGCAGGAAGGTCATGTAGCCGGCCAGATCGAAGGCGGCCACATAGGGTCGAAGAGCCTCGGTGAATGGCCGATTTGCCTCCACCTTGGCAAGGTCCGAAAGCTTGGCTTCGATGCCCCTGATGTAACCGATCTCGCCGAGCCGCAGCAATTCCTGCACATGGGCTGCACCCGGGCCCAGCATCGGCGCTGCGGTCTTTGCAGGAGCGGCGGGGGCGTCATCGGCATAGACCCAGTTCAGGCCAAGATGCAAGGCGAGCTTGTCGCGCAGCCGGCGGATGTCGACGGGCTTGCCGATCGCATCATTGTGGCTGTCGTCGCTGTCGCTCAGAACCGTCGCATCGCCGATATTGGCCGAAAGCATCACAACCGGCGCTGTCTGGCCAGCCTCACGCAGACGCGAGACGAGCTGCCAGCCGCTCATGCCGGGCATCAGTATATCGACGAGGAACAGATCGGGCAGGATGCCGTCGATCAGCGTCAGGCATTCGGCCCCGCCTGCCGCCGTCAGCACGATGAAATCGAGCGGCGCCAGGATTTCGCGCATCATCTCGCGGTGATCCTCATTGTCGTCGACGACGACGATGGTGCGGCGCGGACCGTCGTAACCGACGATGCGTTTTTCCTGCGGCGGCGCGGCGGCGCGCATGACGGCGGACAGCATCAGCCGCACACGGAATGCCGAGCCTTCGTCCTTGACGCTCGAGACCGCAATCTCGCCGCCAAGCGTGTTGGTCAGAAGCCGGGTGATGGTGAGGCCGAGGCCGAGGCCCGGCATCGGCCGGACGCTGTCTGCCTCGCCCCGCTGGAAAGGTTCGTAGATGCGCGTCAGGTCCTTCTCGGCGATGCCGCGGCCGGTATCGGCGACGGTGAAGGTCGCAACCTGGCTGCGATAGGCGACATCGAAGGTGACGCTGCCTTCGTCGGTGAATTTGATGGCATTGGAGAGCAGGTTGACGAGAATCTGGCGCAGGCGCTTTTCATCGGTGCGGACGAATTGCGGCAAGGCGGGCGAGCGATCATGGATAAAGGTGAGCCCCTTTGCCTGCGCCTGCGGCCGAAATAGCTCGACGATCTGGTCGAGGAAGTCCTGGATGTTGATCTCGTTGGAATAAACCTGGAGGCGGCCGGCCTCGATTTTCGAAATATCGAGCAGGCCGTCGATCAGCCCCGAGAGATGTTCGGCGCTGCGGCGGATGATCTTGATCGAGGATTGGCGAGGCGCCGGGATCGTTTCGTCGCGTTCGAGGATCTGGGCATAGCCGAGCACGGCATTCAGCGGTGTGCGCAGTTCATGGCTGAGGCCGACGACATAGCGGCTCTTGGCGCGGTTGGCAGCCTCGGCCGTCTCCTTGGCGTTCTGCAGGGCGGCATCGGTTTTCTTGTGGGCGGCGATTTCCTTGAGCAGCAGGGTGTTCTGGCGCGACGATTCCTCCTCGGCGACGACGCGGCTGTCATGGGCGAGCACGTAGAACCAGCAGACAACTCCCGATATCACCGAAAAGACGAAGAAGACGACCAGGATGGTGCGATTGACGACCTCGGCCGTCTCGGGGGAGGCGGCGGCGACCTGATGTGCGATCATCGCCAGGATCGCTCCGATGGCGGCCAAGGCCAGAACGACGGCGATGCCGTAGCGGCCGAGGCGCGTCGTCAGTTTGCCCAGAACGGTTTCCGGCAGCAGAACCTTGGCGACGGTGCCGACCTGCGCATTGAAACGGGCGGCCGGCTTGCACATGTCGTGGCAGCGGCTGTCGAGCGAGCAGCAGAGCGAACAGATCGGCGCGGCATAAGCCGGGCACCATGCCATATCCTCCGGTTCGAAAGGGTGCTCGCAGACGGAGCAGGTGATGTTCGTCAGATTCTTCCAGCTCTGGCGCGGCTTGCGGGCGAGATAGAACTTGCCTTTCGTCACCCAGGCGAGTGCCGGCGAGGCGATGAGCGCGACGACGAGGCTGATATAGGGGGCAAGCGAGGCGGCGAGCGGGCCGAAGGCGCCGAAATGAACGATCAGCGACACCGTTGCCGACAGCGCCATGGCGCCGAGGCCGACCGGATTGATGTCGTAGAGGTGAGCACGCTTGAACTCGATGCCAGGGGGAGCGAGCCCCAGCGGCTTGTTGATGAAGAGATCGGCGAAGATCGTGCAGAGCCAGGCCATGGCGACAATCGAGAAGATGCCGAGCGTCTCCTCCAGCAGCCGGTAGATGCCGAGTTCCATCAGCAAAAGGGCGATCGCGACGTTGAAGACCAGCCAGATGACGCGGCCCGGATGGCTGTGGGTCAACCGTGAGAAGAAGTTCGACCAGGCGAGCGAGCCGGCATAGGCGTTCATCACGTTGATCTTCAACTGTGAGACGACGACGAAGGCCGCCATCAGCAACAGCGCGGCATTATGCCAAGGGATCATATAGCCGAAGGCCGTCAGATACATCTGCGCCGGGTCGGCGGCGCGATCGACCGGCACGCCCGAGGCCAACGTCAGCACGACCAGGAAGGAACCGGCAAGCAGCTTCGGCGCGCCAATGACAACCCAGCCGGGTCCGGCAAGGAAGACGGCGAGGCGATGGCGCCACTTGCGCCGCGGCTCCGGTGGCAGGAAGCGCAGGAAGTCGGCCTGTTCGCCGATCTGCGACATCAGGGCGAGGATGACGGCGGAAGCGGCGCCGAACTCCACCAGATCGAAATCGGCGACGGTGCCGGGCGGGCCTGAGACATGGCGGATGCCGGCAAAGGCGCGCCAGAGATCGAATTTCTCCCAGTCCATGAAGGCGATGAAGAGGAAGGGCAGGATATTCAGCACGATCCAGAAGGGCTGGGTCATCAGCTGGAACTTGCTGATCAGCCGCACGCCGTGCGTCACCAGCGGGATCACCATGACGGCGCTGACGATATAACCGATCCAGAGGGGAATGCCGAGCGCCAGTTCCAACGCGCCGGACATGATCGAGGCCTCGATCGCAAAAAGCATGAAAGTGAAGCTCGCATAGATCAGTGAGGTGATGGTCGAGCCGATGTAGCCGAAACCGGCGCCGCGCGTCAGCAGATCAATATCGACGCCGTGACGGACGGCGTATCGGCTGATTGGCAGACCGATCGCCAGCATGGCGAGCGAAGCGACGATGATGGCGTAGAAGGCGTTTGTGGTGCCGTAGGAGAGGGTGATGGCGCCGCCGATCGCCTCGAGCGCCAGGAAGGAGATCGCGCCGATTGCCGTCTGCGCGATGCGCTGCGAAGAGAAGTGGCGGGCGCTCTTCGCGGTAAAACGCAGCGCGTAATCTTCCAACGTCTGGTTGGCGACCCAGCGATTATATTCGCGTCTTACCGGAATGATGCGTTGGCGCGCTGCCATGTCTTCCTTCCGGCATTCCGGTTGGCCTATCGTCTCGGAACAGTTTTGGCGGGATGGGTGAGAAAGGCAAGGGCGTAGCACTGGCAGATTCACTGAACTGCCATATTTTTGAAGCCGCTCTGTCACACGAGCTCTCTAACTCTCCCGCCGTTCCTTCAACCATTTCAGGTATCATCCATGTCTGTTTCAAGCCTTTTCCGCCTCAGCACCGCCCTCGTCTGCCTCGTTTCGATCGTGCCGTCGCTTGCTGGCGCCGAGCAGGCCACGGCCGCAAAAGCGCCTTATGTTGAGACCGGAAACACCAACAAGCGCGGTGACGCCTGCTTCTCGACGGTGGACACCAATGCCGCCGTGCACCTTCTCTCCGGCTTTCTGGAAATCTGGACCCCGCGCACGCCTTTTGTCGACGCGGGCGTCGAAGCGGCGGCCAAGGACAATTGCCCGGCGGTCGCCAAGACGGATTGGGACGGCATTCCTTTCAGCAAAACCGACGGCCAGATCGTCAACAAGCTCGTCCATGACGCCAACATCGCCTATGCCGTCAAGGTGACCAAGGCGCGGACGGCCGAGCAGGCCGTTGCCGCCTATCTCGACGACCGGCGCGGCAAGAATGCCAGCATCGTCGACGGCCTTGGACCGCTGACGGATGCCTGGAAGGCCGGCTCCAAGCAGACCACCACGATCACCGAGGTGGCGGCCGACGCGACGACGGTCAAATATGACGACAAGGGCAACAATCGCGGCGCCGGCAGCAAGCCGGATACGGAAAACAAGACCGACGCCAACCCGGACATGGGGCTTGCGATCGACTTCATTAACGCCGCAAGCGCTGACGGCTCGACGGAACCCGCCAAGCGCTATTTCAAATATGGCCGCCCCTACCGCTGGAGCCAGGACGTGTCGGTTGTCCCGACCCTGGTGCCCGCAAAGAGCGGCAAGCCGGTCGAGGATGGCGGTTTCCCGAGCGGGCATACGGCGGAAGCCTGGCGGGATGCGCTCGCCATGGCCTATCTCGTACCGCAGCGCTTTCAGGAAATGATCACACGCGCCAGCGAACTGGGCGAGGATCGCATCCTTTCCGGCATGCATTCTCCGCTCGACGTGATGGGCGGCCGCATGCTCGGCACCGCGACGGTCGTCTACAATCTGAACAAGGCCGACAATGCTGCGCTGAAGAGCGACGCTTACGCCCAGGCACAATCGTGGCTCATCGGCAAATCAGGCGTTGCAGATGCAGGTGCGCTCGACGTCGTCGCCCATGCGGCGCCGCTTTCGGCGGACCGTTTCGCCGATCATGAAGCCAATCGCGCTTACGTGCTACAGCGCCTGAGCTACGGCCTGCCGACCATCCATGCGACCGACCAGCCGGCGCGTGTGCCGCAAGGCGCCGAAGCGCTGCTCGAAACGCGTCTGCCTTATCTTAACGGCGAACAGCGCCGCGAGGTTCTGAAGACGACGGAAATCGCTTCCGGCTATCCGCTCCTCGACGACGCGGAAGGTTACGGCCGCCTCAACCTGTTTGCTGCCGCCGACGGTTATGGTGCATTCGACCAGGACGTGACCGTAACGATGGATGCGGCCAAGGGCGGCTTCAGTGCAATCGACACCTGGCGCAACGACATCGGCGGCAAGGGCAGGCTGGTGAAAAGCGGCAGCGGCATCCTCGGCCTGTCCGGCGCCAACAGCTATGCGGGCGGCACCGTCCTGGAAGAAGGCGTGCTGGTCGCCGGTTCGTCTTCGGCTTTCGGCACCGGCGGGCTGACGGTGAACGGCGGTTCGCTCGTGGTGGCGGCCGACAAGCCGCTGATCGTGGGGGGCGATTATCGGCAGACCAATGCTGTGGCGAAGCTTGCACTCGGCGCGGACGGCGCCGGCACCCTTGTGATCAACGGCAAGGCGGAGCTCGCCGGCGATCTCGACGTGACGCTTGCCGACGGCTTCACCCCGACGCCCGGAACCAAGATCGAGATCCTGAAGGCGGGCAACGTCACCGGCAGCTTCGGCAAGTTCACCATCTCCGGCCATAAGGCGAGCCTCTCCTACGGTCCGACATCGGTTACGCTGACGATCGACGGCTGATTTCCGTTCACAGATGGAGGGCATCCCCGGTTGCGGGGATGCCCTTGTTTCCCGGCCGCCCGTTTGCCCCCTGCGCCTACGTCATTTTGCGTATGTGTTTTTGCGCTGCAGCACCCGATAGTCCCCTCGGCAACAGTTGATTTCCGTTTCCGGCCTGTTGCGGAACAAAAGAGGGGAGTTCGATCAGATGAATCTCAGAACCACTATTACAGGTGCCGCGCTCGGTGCCGTCATGGCGGCTTCGGCCGCCTTCCATGGCGCGGTCGCTGCCGATGACACCATTAAGGTCGGCGTGCTGCATTCGCTCTCGGGCACGATGGCAATTTCCGAAACCACGCTGAAAGACGCCATGCTGATGCTCATCGACGAGCAGAACAAGAAGGGCGGCCTTCTCGGCAAGAAGCTCGAAGCCGTCGTCGTCGATCCGGCGTCCGATTGGCCGTTGTTTGCCGAAAAGGCGCGTGAGCTGATCGAAAAGGACAAGGTTGCCGCCGTCTTCGGCTGCTGGACCTCGTCCTCGCGCAAATCCGTCCTGCCCGTCTTCGAAGAGCTGAATTCGCTGCTCTTCTACCCCGTGCAGTATGAAGGCGAAGAATCCTCGCGCAACATCTTCTATACGGGTGCAGCCCCGAACCAGCAGGCTATCCCGGCGGTCGACTACCTCATGAAGACCGAGGGCGTGAAGCGCTTCGTGCTCGAAGGCACCGACTACGTCTATCCCCGTACGACCAACAAGATCCTCGCAGCCTATCTCGAATCCAAGGGCATTCCGAAGGAAGATATTCTCGTCAACTACACGCCGTTCGGTTTCTCCGACTGGCAGACCGAAGTCGCCAAGATCAAGGAATTCGGCTCGGCCGGCAAGAAGACCGCCGTCGTCTCCACCATCAACGGTGACGCCAACGTTCCCTTCTACAAGGAACTCGGCAACCAGGGCATCAAGGCGACCGACATTCCGGTTGTCGCCTTCTCGGTCGGCGAAGAAGAGCTTGCCGGTCTCGATACCAAACCGCTCGTCGGCCATCTCGCCGCCTGGAACTACTTCGAGTCCGTGGAAAGCCCGGCCAACAAGAAGTTCATCAAGGAATGGCATGCCTTCACCAAGAACGACAAGCGCGTGACCAACGACCCGATGGAAGCCGCCTATATCGGCTTCAACGCCTGGGTGAAGGCCGTCCAGGCCGCCGGCACCACCAATACCGATGCCGTTCTCGACAACATTATCGGCGTCACCGTTCCGAACCTCTCCGGCGGCTATGCCACCGTCATGCCGAACCACCACATCACCAAGCCGGTGCTGATCGGTGAGATCCAGGCCGACGGCCAGTTCGAGATCGTCCAGCAGACGCCCGCCGTCGTCGGCGACGAATGGTCCGACTACCTGCCTGACTCAAAGGACCTGATCTCCGATTGGCGCAAGCCTCTCTCCTGCGGCAACTTCAACGTTGCCACAGGTAAGTGCGGTGGCAAGGGCTCCTGAGGAACCCCATCCGTTGAAAGCCTGAAGACTTCCGTCCGGAGCCGATCCGGGCGGAAGCTCTGTCCTTACCGCTGCGCCGCAAGGCCGACGACACTCAAGGCGAGAGAGCCGATGTTTCGCGCCATCAAGATTTTCCTTCTGACATTTTGCCTGATGCTTTCCGGCCTGGCGCTTTCGGTGACCGGTCTGCGCGCCGAGGGCGACGTGCACGCTCTCGTCGATGCGCTCGGCGTCGGCGGCTTTCCCGAGCGCGATGCGGCCATCCGGGCGCTTGCCGCTTCCGGGGATTCGCATGTCAGCCAGATCCTGCAGCAACTGAGCGACGGCCAGCTCTACGTCAATTCGGAGGGCGGCCCCGTTCTCGTTCAGGGCGGCACGGAGGACGAGCCAACCTATTCCGATCCGATCACCGGCGAGGCGGTTGCCGATGTCGACCCCGACATGATGTCGAAGGTCAAGATCAACAATTCGCTGCGCACCACGATCACGACTGTGATGAGTCAGCTGACGCTTTTGAGCCCGGATCGCTCCGCGCGGCTCGCAGCGTCTGAGGGCATGCTGAGGGATGCCGATCCCGCCAATCTCGAACTTCTGAATTCGGCTCTTTCAGCCGAGAAGGACGGGGAGATCAAAAACACGATGGAAGCGGCGCGGGCCGTGATGGTGCTGAAGAGCGATGCCGGCAGCGAGGAGAAGCGGGCCGCCATCGACATGATCGCCGCCCGCGGCGGCCGCGATGCGCTGACGATCCTGACGACGGCGATGGCGAATGCCCGTGACGATCTGAAGCCAGCGATCCAGACAGAGATCAATTCGATCAACCGCGACCTGGCGCTCTGGGACGTCGTCCAGAACGTCTGGTACGGCCTGTCGCTCGGTTCGGTACTGCTGCTGGCCGCGATTGGCCTTGCCATCACCTTCGGCGTCATGGGCGTGATCAACATGGCGCATGGCGAGATGGTGATGATCGGCGCCTATACGACCTATGTCGTGCAGGAATATATCACCTCGGCCTTTCCGTCGCTTGCCGATTATTCGCTGGCTTTCGCGGTGCCGGCCGCCTTCGTCTTTACCGGTTTCGTCGGCCTCGTCATCGAGCGCGTCGTCATTCGTTATCTCTACGGCCGCCCGCTGGAAACGCTGCTTGCCACCTGGGGCGTGTCCTTGATCCTGCAGCAGGCGATCCGCAGCTATTTCGGCCCGACCAACCGCGAGGTCCGCAATCCGAGCTGGATGTCCGGCGCATTCGATTTCGGCGGGCTCGCCATCACCTGGAACCGGCTCTGGATTATCGTCTTCTCGATGGTGGTGTTCCTGACGCTCCTGATGCTGCTGAAGCGCTCCGCCTTCGGACTGCAGATGCGGGCGGTGACGCAGAACCGCCGCATGGCCTCGTCGATGGGCATCCGCACCGGCTGGGTCGATGCCTTCACCTTCGCGCTCGGCTCCGGCATCGCCGGCATGGCCGGTGTGGCGCTCTCGCAGATCGACAACGTCTCGCCGAACCTCGGCCAGAACTACATCATCGACAGCTTCATGGTCGTCGTCTTCGGCGGTGTCGGTAATCTCTGGGGAACGCTGGTCGGCGCGCTGTCGCTCGGCGTCGTCAACAAGTTCATCGAGCCCTTCGCCGGCGCCGTGCTCGGCAAGATCCTGGTGCTCGTCCTCATCATTCTCTTCATCCAGAAGCGTCCGCGTGGGCTCTTCGCACTCAAAGGAAGGGCGGTGGAAGCATGATAACGGCCTTCCTTCTTCGGTCTCTTGATCGCAGGATCTCCATCGCCGTCGCCTTGTTGCTGGTGGTCGCCATTCTCGTGCCGGTGCTGAACCTTGCCACCGGCCCGACGCACCCGCTGCACGTGCCGACCTATATCATGGCGCTGTTCGGCAAGTATCTTACCTATGCGCTGCTGGCGCTGGCGCTCGATCTCGTCTGGGGCTTCTGCGGCATTCTCTCGCTTGGCCACGGCGCTTTCTTCGCGCTCGGCGGCTACGCGATGGGCATGTATCTGATGCGCCAGATCGGCTCGCGCGGCGTCTACGGCAATCCCATCCTGCCCGATTTCATGGTGTTCCTGAACTGGAAGGACCTGCCCTGGTTCTGGTACGGCTTCGACCAGTTCTGGTTCGCGGCGCTGATGGTGCTCGCCGTACCCGGGCTGCTCGCCTTCGTCTTCGGCTGGTTCGCCTTCCGCTCGCGCGTCAACGGCGTCTATCTCTCGATCATCACCCAGGCGATGACATACGCACTGCTGCTTGCCTTCTTCCGCAACGACATGGGGTTCGGCGGCAATAACGGCATGACCGATTTCAAGGATATCCTCGGCTTCAACATCCAGGCGGACGGCACACGCGCAAGCCTCTTTGCCGCGACCGCGATCTTCCTGGCGCTTTCGCTGACGATCGCTTCGGCAATCGTGCGCTCGAAGTTCGGCAAGGTGCTGGTCGGCGTGCGCGACGCGGAAAGCCGCACGCGCTTCCTCGGCTACCGCGTCGAGCATTTCAAGCTGTTCACCTTCGTCGTCTCGGCGATGATGGCGGGGATTGCCGGGGCGCTCTACGTGCCGCAGGTCGGCATCATCAATCCCGGCGAATTCGCGCCTGCCAACTCGATCGAGGTCGTCATCTGGACGGCGGTCGGCGGGCGGGGGACGCTGATCGGGCCGATCATCGGCGCGATCCTCGTCAACGGCGGCAAGACGATCTTCACAGGCCTCTTTCCGGAGTTCTGGCTGTTTGCGCTCGGCGGCCTCTTCGTCGCCGTCACGCTGTTCCTGCCGAAGGGCGTCGTCGGCACGATCTCGCACTATCTCGGCAAACGGAAAGCTGTCTCCGATTCTGTCCCGCCAGCGGCAGAGGAGGACGGCATCGAGACGAAAATCCAGGCAGCGGAGTGAACACAGTGATTCCCGACGTCAAACCCAACAGCGTGCTCTATCTCAGCGGCGTCTCCGTTTCCTTCGACGGCTTCAAGGCGCTGAATTCGCTCTCGATCGTCATCGAGCCCGGCGAGCTTCGCGCCATCATCGGCCCGAATGGCGCCGGCAAGACGACGATGATGGATATCATCACCGGCAAGACCAGGCCCGACGAGGGCGAGGTGTTCTTCAACGGCACTGTCGATCTCACCAAAAAGGACGAGGCCGACATTGCTCAGCTAGGCATCGGCCGGAAGTTCCAGAAGCCGACGGTCTTTGAAAGCCATACGGTCTGGGACAATCTGGAACTGGCGCTGAACCGCCGCCGCTCGGTTTTCTCGACGCTGTTCTACCGGCTTTCGGGCGAGGACAGGGCGCGTATCGAGGAAATCCTCGAAACGGTGCGGCTGACGCACCGGCACGACGAACTGGCGGCCAATCTCTCGCACGGGCAGAAGCAGTGGCTGGAGATTGGCATGTTGCTCGCGCAGGAGCCGAAGCTGCTGCTCGTTGACGAGCCGGTGGCCGGCATGACGGATGCGGAAACGGCGGAAACGGCGATCCTCCTCAAAGACATTGCCAGGACCCGTTCGGTCGTTGTCGTCGAACACGATATGGGCTTCATCCGCGACCTTGGCGTCAAGGTGACCTGCCTCGCGGAAGGTTCGGTCCTTGCGGAAGGATCGATCGATTTCGTCAGTTCGGATCCGAAGGTGATCGAGAACTATCTGGGGCGGTGATCAATGCAACTTCCAGGCTTGAACCTGACAAAAGAACAAGCTCTAAAACGAGTGGGTATTCTTGTGGGGTTTCAGCATGGCTTTTCTCGGTATTCTGGTCGCGGCGCTCAGCGGCGCCGTCATCTGGTATTGGCGTTTTAAAATGGTGCGTGAGGCGGGAAATGAGATCATCGATTCCGTCGAGCGTATGCGGGGCGCTTATAGGCGCGGAAAACGCCGCAAGCAGGCGGAGGCGGCGCCACTGGCCTCGATCGCCGATCCGGCGATAGCGGCAGTGGCCTTTTTCTTCTGCCTTGCCAAGGAGAAGCCGATGTATGTCGACGCAGCGAGGGATGTCATCCGCGGCCGCATGAAAGGAATCATTCGGCCGGGCGACATGGAAGAGGTGCTGGTTTTCGGCGAATGGGCGTCCAAGAACGTCAACAGTCCCGAAGACCCGATCCGCCGGTTCCGGGACCTCTGGATCAAGGTGCTCGATATGCAGGAGCGGCGGCAGCTGATCAATATTGCCGAAGAGGTGGCCGCGGTCGGCGGCGAGAGAACTAAGGAACAGGACTACGCTCTGCAGACGCTGAGGCGTAGCCTGATGAACTGATGGGGAATGGGTGAACGAATGCTGACAGTCAAAAACGCGAATCTGCATTATGGCGCGGCGCAGGCGCTGCGCGGTATCTCCATCAAGGCGGAGATGGGCAAGATCACCTGCGTGCTGGGCCGCAATGGGGTCGGCAAGAGCTCGCTGTTGCGCGCCGTCACCGGGCAGCATCCACTGTCGGCCGGCACCGTCACCTTCAACGATACGAAGCTGAACGGCCTGCCTCCCTTTGCCCGCGCCAAGCAGGGCATCGGCTATGTGCCGCAGGGGCGCGAAATCTTTCCGCTGCTCACCGTGAAGGAAAATCTCGAAACCGGCTTTGCTCCACTTGGCCGCCGAGACCGCAACATTCCCGATGATATTTTCAGCCTGTTCCCGGTGCTGAAGTCGATGCTATCGCGGCGCGGCGGCGATCTTTCCGGCGGGCAGCAGCAACAGCTGGCGATCGGGCGTGCCATGGTGACGCGGCCGAAGATCCTCGTGCTCGACGAGCCGACCGAGGGCATTCAGCCGTCGATCATCAAGGATATCGGCCGGGCGATCCGCTACCTCCGCGAATCCACCGGCATGGCGATCCTGCTCGTCGAACAATATCTGGATTTCTGCCGGGAGCTTGCCGATTACGTCTACATCATGGATCGCGGCGAGATCGTGCATGAAGGGCTGGCGGAGACGCTGGATACGCCGGAAGCCCGTCGTCATCTGACCGTCTGACGGGCAGATGCCGTGTTTTGCGGCAGTGGGAGCCGTACTTCGCCGATCTGCCGCATCTTCCGGGCGGCATGGGAATTGCTTGCTTTCCGTCATCCGCGCGATGAAATGAAAAGCGGTGGCGCGACCGAAAGGGACGAGATGACGATTGCGGTGGCCAGCACGAGACCGCAAAGAGCGGAGGGACGCGGGCATCTGGCGGCAAGGCTGCTCGATGGCCGTACGCGCCTCCGTGAACTCTATCAGGAGGGCGCGGCGAAGATCCGTCTGCCCGATACGTTCGATGCCTCGATGGAAGCCGTCATCATCAATACCGCGGGCGGGCTGACTGGCGGCGACCGGATGGACTGGAACGTCGTTGCCGGCGCCGGCACGAAGATCGACGTCACCACCCAGGCCTGCGAGAAGATCTACAAGGCATCGGCTGGAGCCGCCGAGGTGACGACCCGCATCGAAGTTGGCGCGGGAGCGCGCGTCGACTGGCTGCCGCAGGAAACGATCCTCTTCGACCGCGCTTCACTTTTCCGCCGGCTCGATGTCGATCTCGACGAGCGCGCCGAATTCCTGGCCGTCGAGGCGGTGCTGCTAGGCCGCAAGGCGATGGGCGAGGCGGTGGAGACGGGGCTCTTTCGCGACCGCTGGCGCATCCGCCGTTCGGGCCGGCTGATCCATGCTGAGGAACTGAAGCTTTCCGAAGGTATTTCGGCGCTGGCTGCGCGCCAGGCCGTGCTTGGCGGGCAGGTCGCGTTTGCGACACTGCTCTATGCCGGGCCGCTGGCGGAAGCCTATCTCGGCAAAGTCCGGCCGCTCGTCGAAGGGTCGATGGGTGGCGCCAGCGCCTGGAACGACAAGCTCGTCGTGCGCCTTGCGGCAGCCGACGGCTTCTCGCTCAGAAAAATCCTGATCCCGGTCATTTCCACCTTGCGCAATGGTGCGCCTGTGCCGAAAGTCTGGAATCTATGAATTTAAGCACGAAGCAGATGGGCACCTAATGAACCTCACTCCCAGAGAAAAAGACAAGCTGCTGATATCGATGGCGGCGATGGTGGCGCGGCGGCGGCTGGAGCGCGGCGTCAAGCTGAACCATCCCGAGGCGATCGCTCTGATCAGCGATTTCGTCGTCGAAGGCGCGCGCGACGGCCGTCCCGTCGCCGAGTTGATGGAGGCCGGCGCCCACGTGATCGGCCGCCACCAGGTGATGGAAGGCGTTGCCGAGATGATCCACGACGTGCAGGTGGAGGCGACCTTCCCCGACGGGACCAAGCTCGTCACCGTGCACGAACCGATCCGGTGAGGACATAGCATGCTGGAGCTCAGGCCCAATTGCGAATGCTGCAACAAGGATCTGCCGCCGGAAAGTGCGGAGGCGCGGATCTGCACCTATGAATGCACCTTCTGCGCCGATTGCGTGGACGGCGTGCTGAAGGGCGCCTGCCCGAATTGCGGTGGCAACCTCGTCGCCAGGCCCATTCGGCCGGCAGCGATGCTCGCCAAAAATCCTGCGTCGACGAAACGTGTGCTGAAAGCCGAGGGCTGCGCGCCCAGGGCGGCTTAGGGAGAACTCTATGATTCCGGGCGAGATCATTGCCGCAAGCGGCGACATCGAACTCAATGCCGGCGCGCCGACGGTGACGCTGGAAGTTTCCAATACCGGCGACCGGCCGGTGCAGGTTGGCAGCCACTATCATTTCGCCGAGACCAATGCCGGGCTTTCCTTCGACCGCGCGGCGGCGCACGGGAAACGTCTCGATATTCCGGCGGGGACGGCCGTGCGCTTCGAGCCGGGACAGACGCGCTCGGTGACGCTGATCCCGCTTTCCGGCAAGCGCGAGGTCTATGGCTTCCGCCAGCTGGTGATGGGCAAGCTTTAGAACAACGGGAGAGGTGAATGCGTCTGAATATTTGCCTCATTGGGGCGGCGATGCTGTTTGTGGCCGGCGGTGCGTCCGCGCAGGATGTCGATTGCAAGAATCCGCAGACGCAATCGGACATGACCTCCTGCGAAGAGGCGCGCCATGAGGCTGCCGACAAGGCGCTGAACGAACAGTACAAGAAGACGCGTGCCGCCATGGCGGCGATTGACAAGGATCTCGACGGCGACATGAGGGGCGCGGAGAAGGCGCTGGTCAAGGCGCAGCGCGCCTGGATCGACTATCGCGACGCAGAATGCGATGCCTTTGGCTTTCAGGCGCGCGGGGGCACGATGGAGCCGATGCTGGTTGCCGGATGCCTGGCCGAAGAGACGGATAAACGCACGAAAGAGCTGAAACAGCTCGCAGACACGATGAGCAACTAAGGTGATCAGGAAGATCGTAATCGTCGGCAATGGCGAGGTAGGGGAAGGACAGGCAGGCATCATCGATGCCGCCGACTTCGTCATCCGCTTCAATGATTGCCGCTCCTACGGCGGCGGCGGCAGCCGCACGGACGCCGTTGCGGTCTGCAATACCGGCCGGCCGGCAAAGGCAATGCTCGGCTCGCCCGAGTGGCGCGCTCATCCCGGCGTTGTCGCGGCGCGCGAAATCTGGAGCGTGCGCGACCCGGAAAAATTCGCCGCGATGCGGGCGCCGCTTGCCGTCTCGCATCCTGAGCTCGACGATTTCTGCGATGATTATACGGATGCGTTCGCTGCCTTCTGCGCGGATGCCGGCAAGACGCATGTCGTCATCGGCAAGGCGCTCCACGAGGCCGCCGACGCCTCGCTTTCGGCCTTTGCGCCGGCGCCCTATGTGGTGCCGAGCAGCGGCATGATCGTCATCGCCGAGGTGCTGGGCAAATATACCGAGGCCGAGGTGATGCTGGCCGGCTTCGGTCACGCTGGCTGGGAATGGCACCCGTTTGCCGCCGAACGACAGCTTGTCGATGGTTATATTGCCGCCGGCCGCCTCAGGCGGCTCGGCGGAAAAACGCTTGTCTCTTCCTCCTACGGAGCCTGATAGATGCCCTATAAGATCTCGCGCGCCGCCTATGCCGGCATGTTCGGACCGACCACCGGCGACAAGGTGCGCCTTGCCGATACGGAGCTCTTTATCGAGATCGAGAAGGATTTCACCACCTATGGCGAGGAGGTGAAGTTCGGCGGCGGCAAGGTGATCCGCGATGGCATGGGCCAGAGCCAGGTGACGCGGGCGGACGGCGCGGTCGATACCGTCATCACCAATGCGGTGATCGTCGATCATTCAGGCATCTACAAGGCCGATATCGGGCTGAAGAGCGGACGCATCGTCGCGATCGGCAAGGCGGGCAATCCTGACATGCAGCCGGGCGTCAATATTATTGTCGGCCCGGGCACGGAGGCGATCGCCGCCGAAGGCAAGATCGTTACTGCGGGCGGCATGGACAGCCATATCCACTTCATCGCGCCGCAGCAGATCGAAGAAGCGCTGATGTCTGGCATGACCTGCATGCTCGGCGGCGGCACGGGGCCGGCGCATGGCACGCTTGCCACCACCTGTACGCCGGGCCCCTGGCATCTCGCCCGCATGATCGAGGCGGCGGACGCCTTCCCGATGAACCTTGCCTTTGCTGGTAAGGGCAATGCCTCGCTGCCGGGAGCCTTGACCGAGATGGTGCTGGCCGGCGCCACCTCGCTGAAGCTGCATGAGGACTGGGGCACGACGCCTGGCGCCATCGACTGCTGCCTGTCGGTCGCCGACGAATACGATGTGCAGGTGATGATCCACACCGATACGCTGAACGAAAGCGGCTTCGTCGAGGATACGATCGGCGCCATCAAGGGCCGCACCATCCATGCCTTCCACACGGAAGGGGCGGGCGGCGGCCATGCGCCCGATATCATCAAGATCTGCGGCCAATCGAACGTTATCCCGTCGTCCACCAATCCGACGCGGCCCTATACGGTCAACACCATCGCCGAGCATCTGGACATGCTGATGGTCTGCCATCACCTGTCGCCATCGATCCCCGAGGATATCGCCTTTGCCGAAAGCCGTATCCGCAAGGAGACGATTGCGGCGGAAGACATCCTGCATGATATCGGCGCCTTCTCGATCATCTCGTCCGATAGCCAGGCCATGGGCCGTGTCGGCGAGGTGGCGATCCGCACCTGGCAGACGGCCGACAAGATGAAGCGCCAACGCGGCCGGCTGAAGGAGGAAAAGGGCGATAACGACAATTTCCGCGTCCGCCGCTATATCGCCAAATACACGATCAATCCGGCGATCGCCCACGGTCTCAGCCATGAGATCGGCTCGGTCGAGGTCGGCAAGCGCGCCGACCTCGTGCTCTGGAACCCAGCCTTCTTCGGCGTGAAGCCCGACATGGTGCTGCTCGGCGGCTCGATTGCCGCCGCCCCGATGGGCGATCCGAACGCCTCGATCCCGACGCCGCAGCCGGTGCATTATCGGCCGATGTTCGCCTCGTATGGCAAAAGCCTCACCAATTCCTCCGTCACCTTCGTCAGCCAAGCCTCGCTCGACGCCGGCCTGAAGAGCCGGCTCGGTGTCGGCAAGGAACTCGTGGCGGTGAAGAATACGCGCGGCGGCATCTCCAAGGCATCGATGATCCACAATGACCTGACGCCGGAGATCGAAGTCGATCCGGAGACCTATGAAGTCAGGGCGAACGGCGAACTGCTGACCTGCGAGCCGGCGACGGTGCTGCCGATGGCGCAGCGCTATTTCCTGTTTTAGGCCAGCATCCGTGCATGCGCGGCGGCTGATGAGGACGGGCGTCCGCTGGCTGTTGCGGGCCCTATTCCTGCTTCTGATGCTAGCAGCGGGTGGGACCTTCATTCCCCGGCCGCTGATTGCTCCGGTCAAGGCGTCGTCCGCGGCGCCAGCCCACCGGGTGCTTCTGCTGTCGGGACCGATCCATACCGATATTGCCATTCCGCTCGATGCGGAGACGCGGGCTGCCTTTTCCTTTCTCGACGATCCCGATTTTCCGCTCGATCACCCGAATGCGGAATGGCTCGTGGTCGGCTGGGGCGGCCGCGCCTTCTATCTGGAAACACCGACCTGGGCTGAGCTGAAGCCGCTACCGGTGCTACGGGCGCTGACGATCGACCGTTCGGTGCTGCATGTCGATCTCGCCGGCCATATTGCCGAGCCGCAGCCTGATGTTACCGCATTCGATATTGGTGGCGATGAATTGGCGCGGCTGCGCCAATTCATCGCGGACAGCTTCGTCCGCAATGCGGGCGAGATCGCGCCGATCCCGGATGCGGGTTACGGGGAGATCGATCGGTTTTTCGAAGCCAAGGGATACTTCAATACCCTCTTCGGCTGCAACACCTGGACTGCCGCTGCACTCCGTTCGGCGGGGCTTCGAACTGGCTTATGGAACCCGCTTCCACAATTATTGCGATTGTCTATTGGTGTCTACAATTGACGCACCCGCCGGCCTGTCCGCGCTTAAACGAAATTGTGAACGGAACTCTCTGTTCGGTTGTAAAAATCATTAGGAAAGCCCAAATTTTTTACAGTTACACCATTCTGAAACAGCCCAGTGCAATAACTCAAGAAAGGTATTATAGATCAGTCAATTAGCTGCTTCCATGCTCTGTTCGATTCAGGGATTGGAGACTTGCAGCCCCTGCTAGAAAAAATCTCTCCACCGAATCGTCTGAAATCGTTCAAATTCTAGCGAGTCGATTAAGACACCCGCAGCAATTGCGCTCTTATCAATGCCTTGAAACGCCGGGCAGGAAGGTCGATTCTCATGAGGAACTGGATGTCGCTGCAGGCCGATTTTGGCGATTTTCAATATCGCAGGCACGTCTATGTCTTTGCGTTGAAGATGAGCTTTCTTGCCGTCATTTTCTCCGGCGTCATCATTGCGCTGACGATACCGCCACTCGGTTTTCTCGGGCTGCTGCCGGTGACCCTTTCGCACGCGATCGGCTTCGGCGCCATTTTTTCCTGGCTTGTCGGTGGCACGGTTTCCGGAATGCTGTCGCTGGCCACAGGCTTCACCATGCATGAGCTGACGCTATCGCGGGCAAAATTCGAAAAGCTCAGCCGCACGGATACCCTCTCCGGCCTGTTGAACCGGCGCGCCTTCACCGAGGCGCTGGATCGGATCGAAGGCGACGCCTCGCTCGTCATTTTCGACGTCGACCGTTTCAAGGCGATCAATGATCGCTTCGGCCATGCCTGCGGCGATGCGGTTATCACGGCGGTTTCGGCGGTGCTGATCTCCGCCTTCGACGAATCGTCCGTCGTTGCGCGCCTTGGTGGCGAGGAATTCGGCGTCATCGTCTCCGGCGAACCGCTGGAGAAACGGTTGGAGCGGATCCAGGCCGTGCAGGCCGATATCGCCGGCAGGCCGCTTGTGGCAGATGGGAACCATATTGCCATCACCATTTCTGGCGGCGTGGCCGATCTCATTGCTGGGCGCAACAAGCAGCAGGTTTATGCCTCGGCCGACCGGGCGCTCTATCTCGCCAAGGCGCTCGGACGCAATCGCGTCGTGCACGAGAGGGAGGGGCTGCATCATGCCTGGCACGGACTTGCTGAAGCTGGTCCCGACGCGGAGGGCAGGCGACTGGGCAGCGACAGCGTGATGCAGGCCTACGGGATATAAAGCCAAGCTGCCAACGAAAGGCCATTGGTGCTTGCATCGGCAAGAGCTATTTTGCATGGTCGTCCTTTCAGCAAAACGGACATGTCATGCAGCGCGTTACCTCCTATCTTCCTGCCGGAACCCCGTCCTCCCATCCGACCGCCCAGGTCAAGCTGCCGCATGATCTGCGGCATCTGCGCCGCAAGCTGCTGCATCTGGAAAATGGCGAGATGGTCATGCTCGACCTCAAGGATCCGGTGCTCTTCGCCAATGGCGACCTGCTTGTGCGCGAAGACGGCGAACTGATCGAGATCCTTGCGGCCGACGAGAAACTCTTCGAGATTCGCGGACGCGACCGCACGCATCTGGTCGAGCTTGCTTGGCATCTCGGCAACCGTCATCTTGCCGCCCAGATCGAGGAGGACCGCATCGTCATCCTGCGCGATCATGTCATTCGCACCATGCTGCAGGGGCTCGGCGCCGCCGTGCTTGAGATCAATGAGCCCTTCCAGCCGGCACGTGGAGCCTATCATTCCCATGGCGGGCATTCGCATGATCACGGTCAGGACACCCATGATCACGGTCATGCGGCTCATGACCACGGTCACAACCATGATCATGATCACGGTCACGCACACGGCCATGACCACCAGCATGATCACAGCTGCGACCACGATCATGACCACGGGCACCATCATGACCACGGGCATCATCACGGCCACAAGCACGATTGAAGCACAATGACCGGGGATCGCGAGTTGCAGGCCTTGCTGCGCCTGGCGGCGTGGCTCTCGCCGGCCTTTCCGATTGGTGGTTTTGCCTATTCGGGCGGGCTGGAACGGGCGACGGGCGATGGGCTCGTCATCGATGCGGCCTCGCTTGCCGCCTGGATCGCCACATTGATCAGCCAAGGTTCGGTTTGGAACGACGCGGTGCTGCTGGCTGAGAGCCACAGGCAACAGGCGAGCCCCGCGTGCCTTGCCGAGATTACCGCTCTCGCCGATGCCCTTGCCGGGTCGCGTGAGCGCCACCAGGAAACCATGCTGCTCGGTGACGCCTTTCTCGCGGCCGCGCGGGCCTGGCCGGATGAGGTGTTCGAGAGGCTTCCCGGCAAGGCCGCTTATCCCGTCGCCGTCGGAGCGGTTGCGGGCGCGCACGGCATAGGGCTTGAGAAAGTGCTCGCGGCCTTCCTGCACGCCTATGCCTCGCAAGCGGTTTCGTCAGGCATCCGTCTTGGCGTGGCGGGGCAGCGGGATGGCGTTGCCGTGCTGGCCGGCCTTGAAGAGCATATCGTGGAGGTTGCCCGGCGGGCGGCAGCGTCGACACTCGACGAGCTCGGCTCGGCTACCGTGCAGGCCGATATCGCCAGCCTGCGCCACGAGACTCAGACGACGCGGTTGTTTCGCTCGTGAGGACGTCAATTAACCGCAGAAACTGCGTCATTTGACGGTGGCGCGCGCCGCCGCCGTCGCTATCATCCGGCTCGATTGGAGTGAAACACATGAAATCAAGAAACGGACCCCTGCGTGTCGGCATTGGCGGGCCGGTCGGCTCGGGCAAAACGGCGCTGACGGAAAAGCTCTGCAAGGCGATGCGCGACGATTATTCGGTCGCCGTCGTCACCAACGACATCTATACGACCGAGGATGCCGAGGCGCTGGTACGGATGCAGGCTTTGCCGTCCGACCGCATCGTCGGCGTGGAGACCGGCGGCTGCCCGCACACTGCCATTCGTGAGGATGCGACGATCAATCTTCAGGCGATCGCCAGCCTGAACGAACGCTTTCCCGATCTCGACGTCGTCTTCATCGAGTCCGGCGGTGACAATCTGGCGGCGACCTTTTCACCCGATCTCGCCGACATCACCATCTATGTCATCTCCGTCTGCCAAGGCGAGGAAATCCCGCGCAAGGGCGGGCCTGGCATCACCCGCTCGGACCTGCTCGTCATCAACAAGAAGGACCTCGCGCCTCATGTCGGCGCCGATCTCGAGGTGATGGACCGGGATGCGACGCGCATGCGCGCCTCACGCCCCTTCGTCTTTTCCGACATGAAGCGCGGCGACGGCGTTAATTCGATCGTCAGTTTCCTCAGGGAACAGGGCGGGCTCTGACGGTCATCCCGCAGCAAGAGAAAAGAAAAACGGGCCGGGAGTTCGCTCCCGGCCCGGTTTTTTTCTCAGCTTTCTTCACTCCGCCGCAAACGGCGGCAAGCGGAGTACGTTCGTGTCCTTGCCGGTGGAACTCTTGCGCTTGCCTTCCGGCTTTTCGATCGCGGTCAGACGCTCGTCCAGCGCATCGATGTCGCTCCGGTTCTCGCGGGTAACGCGGGTGAGATCCTCGCGCGACAGCGGTAGGTCCTCCTGGTCCTTCCGGCCGACCAGACGGCCGAACATCCAGCCGAGCAGGCGGGACAGGTCGTCCATGATCAGGAAGAAGGACGGCACGACGACGAGCGACAGCACCGTCGAGACGATGATGCCGCCGATCACGGCGATTGCCATCGGCGCGCGGAACGAGCCACCTTCGCCGACACCGAGCGCCGACGGCAGCATGCCCGCCGACATGGCGATCGAAGTCATGATGATCGGCCGGGCACGCTTGCGGCCGGCTTCGACCATGGCCTCGACACGGGCCATGCCCTGATGGCGCATCTCAATCGCAAAATCGACGAGCAGGATGGCGTTCTTGGTGACGATCCCCATCAGCATCAGAATCCCGATCATGACCGGCATCGACAGCGGATTGCTGGTGATGATCAGAGCCGCCGCGACGCCACCGATGGCAAGCGGCAGCGAGAACAGGATGGTGAAGGGCTGGATCACGTCCTTGAAGAGCAGGATCAGCACCGTCAGCACCAGCAGCAGACCCATCAACATGGCGTTGACGAAGCTCTGCTGCATCTCGGTCTGCACCTTGGTATCGCCGCTTTCGGCAAGGTGGACGGAGGCCGGAATGTTGGCGGCCTTGACGATCTCGCGGAAGCGGGCCGAGGCCGTGTCGAGCGCCACGCCCTGCGGCAGGTCGGAGCCGATCGCGACGACGCGGTTGCGGTTGTTGCGCTTGATCGAGCTTACGCCTTCGGAATAGTCGATATTGGCGACGCTTGCGAGCGGAACGGTGCCGCCGCTGGCGGTTTGGATCTTCAACGCCCGGATGGCCGCGAGGTCGCGGCGCATGTCGAGTGCTGCCTGCACCCGGATCGGGATCTGGCGATCGTCGAGCGAGATCTTGGCAAGGGCCGCATCGACATCGCCGATGGTGGCGACGCGGATCGTTTCGGAAATCTGCTGCGGCGTGATGCCGAGGCGGGCGGCCTCGTCCTTGCGCGGGTAGACCTGCAGTTCCGGACGGGGCAGGGCGCCGTCGGCGCTGACGTTTGCCAGCAACGGATCGGCGCGCAGCTTGGATTCCAGAATGCCGACGGCGTCGTTCAGATCCTTCTCGTTCTTAGAAAGGAAGTTGAAGGAGAGGTCGCGTTCGCCGCGGTCGTTGAGCTTGAGGATATGGACGTCGGGAATATCGCGCAGCTTGGCGAAGACCTCCTTTTCAATATCCCATTGCGGACGTTCACGGCCGTGAACTTCGACCTTCGGCAGCATCGGGCCGATGACCGGGATGTGGCCAAGCACGTCGTTGACCACCTTCTTGACCAACGATTGGTCGAGCTTGTCGAGCGCAAGCGTGATGGTCGCGCGGCGCAGTTCGAGTTCGCCCTTCGGCGATGCGCCGCCGAGGACGAAGACGCTTTCGACGCCGTTGATGTCCTTGACCCTGTCATAGATCGCATCGGTCGTCTTCTCGGTGTCGTCAAGCCGCGCATTCGGCGGCAGTTCGACGGAGAGAACGATACGCGAGGCGTCTTCCGGCGGCAGGAAGCTGCCTGGCACGAACATGAATAGCGATATGACCGAACCAACCGTGAAGAGGAGGGCCACAATCAACGTCGTATAACGCCAATACCACTTGCGAGTCGTGCCGGTGACAAGGCGCGTATAGCCCTTCATCAGCAGGCCGTCATTGTCATGATGGTCGTCGACGCCATCCTCGGCGCGCATGAGATAGGCGGCCATCATCGGCGTGATCAGGCGCGCCACCATCAGCGAGAAGAAGACGGAGAAAGCGACGGTCAGGCCGAACTGGATGAAGTACTGGCCGGGAATGCCGGGCATGAAGGAAACCGGCACGAAGACGGCGATGATGGTGAAAGTGGTGGCGATGACGGCGAGGCCGATTTCATCAGCCGCCTCGATCGCCGCCCGATAGGGCGTCTTGCCCATCTTGATGTGGCGGGCGATGTTTTCGATTTCGACGATTGCATCGTCGACGAGGATGCCGGTTGCCAGCGTCAAGGCAAGGAAGCTGACGAGGTTTAGCGAGAAGCCCATCATGTCCATGACCCAGAAGGTCGGGATCGCGGAGAGGGGGAGGGCGATCGCCGAGATCAGCGTCGCACGCCAGTTCCGGAGGAAGAGCAGGACGACGATGACGGCGAGCAGCGCGCCTTCGAGCAGCGTATGGATGGCGGCTTCGTAATTGCCGTAGGTGAAATAAACCGAATCGTCGATCATCTCGATCTTCACATTCGGGTTGTCGGCTCTGACCTTGTCGAGGCTCTGCGCCACGGTTTCGGCGACGCTGACCTCGCTGGCGCCCTTCGAACGGAAGACACCGAATGTGACAACAGGCGTGTCGTTGAAGCGCGAGAAGGATTTCGGCTCCTCATAAGTGTCCTTGATGACGCCGAGGTCGGACAGCTTGACGAAACGGCCGTTCGGCAGCGCGATCGTCGTGTCGGCGAGTTCGGCGACATTGCGGGCGTCGCCGAGAACGCGGATCGCCTGTTCGCTGCCCGCCACCTGGCCGCGGCCGGAGCCGAGGTCGACGTTGGTGCCGCGCAGCTGCTGGTTCACGCTCGCGGCGGTGATGCCATGGGCATCGAGTTTGGCGGGGGTCAGTTCGATGCGCACTTCACGCTCGGCGCCGCCGTAGCGATCGACGCGACCGATGCCGGCCTGGCCCTGCAGCGCGCGCTTGATCGTATCGTCGACGAACCAGGAGAGTTCTTCCAGCGACATGTCGGGCGACGACACCGCGAAGGTCTGGATTGCCTGACCTTCGACATCGACTTTGGTGACGATCGGCGTTTCGGCTGTCGCCGGCAGATCGCTGCGGATGCGATCGATCGCATCCTTGACGTCCTGCACGGCCTGTTCCGTCGGCACTTCCATGCGGAACATGACGTTGGTCTGCGAGCTGCCGTCGGTCACCGTCGACTGGATTTCGTCGATGCCGGTGATCGAGGCGATCGCGTCTTCGATCTCCTTCGTCACCTGCATTTCCAGTTCGGCCGGCGAAGCGCCGCTCTGCGTCACGCTGATCGAAACCAGCGGCACATCGATGTTCGGGAAGCGGGTGATCGGCAGCGTGTTGAAGGACTGGATGCCGATGAATATCAACAGGCAGAAGGCCAGCAGCGGCGCGATCGGGTTTCGAATGGACCAGGCTGAAAAATTCATCGAATGGTCTCTTTAGTTGGAAGCCGCGGGCTGTTCACGCACCGGCGTGATGTGGTCGCCGTCGCGGACATAAGCACCCGCTTTGGCCACGACCTCATCGCCGCTCTTCAATCCCTGAACGATCTCGACATAGGCGCCGTCCTGGATGCCGGTCTCGATCTTGGCGAATTTTACCACACCGTCCTCGACCTTGCGGGCGGATGAGCCTTCATTGCCCGTCAGGACCGCGGTCAGGGGAAGCGATACGCCTTGTGTCTCGCGCACGACGATTTCAGCGCTGCCATACATGCCGGAGCGCGCCTTGCTGTCATCGTCGATCGAGATATGCACGAGGCCGAGGCGGGTGGTGGGATCGACGGTCGGCGACACCAGGCGCACGGCGCCGGAGAGCTTCTCGCGGCTGCCGGACAGCGAAATCGTCGCCTTCTGGCCGGCCATGATCCTGACGATGTCACTTTCGGCGACTTCGGCGACAAGCTCGATATCGCCGTCGCGGATGAGGGTGAACAGCGGATCGCCGTTGCCGGCGGCAATGGCGCCGACCTTGGCGTTCTTGGCCGCGATCGTGCCGGCGACCGGCGTCTTCACGTCAGTGCGGGCAAGCTTCAGATCCGCATCGGCGATCTGGCTGTCGAAGACCTTGAGATCGGCTTCGGCGACTTCGATCGCCTGTTCGGCGGAAACGACGCGGGCATTGGCGGCGGCGGCGGTCGCATCGGCCTGTTCGACCTGGGCGGTGGAAACGGTGCCCTTCTTGCCCATTTCCTGAGCGCGGGCCTGTTGCTGCCTGGCCTGTTCGGCGTTGGCTTGGGCTTCGATGAGTTGGGCGCGCAGCTGAGCAAGGCTTGCCTCGCCTTTGGCCTTCGTCGCCATCATCTGGCTTTTCTCTAATACCAGCGCATCATCGTTCAGGGTCGCCAGCGTGCTATCGGCCTGAACCTTGTCGCCAACATCGGCTTTCAGCGTGCGGATCGACAGTCCCTCGACCTGCGGTTGGATATAGACCTCCTCGACGGGCTTGACCGTTCCGGTGCCGATGACACGGTCGACGAGAGTGCGGTTTGTCGCCGTGGTAACGACGATCGCCGGCAGGTTCTGCTGCGGTTTTGCGACCGGCGCTTCCTGCGAAAATGCGGTGGATGCAGCCAATGCCGCTGCAAGAAGGGTGGATGCACCTAAAAATCCGTTCGGCCTGCGTGCCATGCGTCGTCGTCCAATCTTGTAACAAGGTTGGCCGAACTCGCGCGTCTGTCCTTCAGCTCGCGACCAGGCCACTGCCTTTCCTGCATTCTCAAGGGTATCCGCACATCATTGCCGTCTTCATCCCTCGCCGGCAAATCGGCTTCTAATTGGTATCGATTTGCTCGAAATGCAAGCCCGGCAGAAAACAATTCCCCATGAGCCGATAATAATTGCCATCAGAACCTGAATCAATCACCGAAGGGTTATGCGAGCATGACGATGATTGATCCTGGCTCTACCCTAATGACGTTTGACGCCCGACAAATGCGACAGCTGCAGGCATTTTTTATCAGTGGGGAAAAACGAAACGCGCGGGAAATGTCCCCCGCGCGTTCCTAAAATGCTGCGGTCCTTACTTGGATGCGGCGTCGGTGATCTCGTGCGTCCAGGCGCCCGATGGCTCCTTGCTGATGATCTTCTGATCGAGCAGTGCCTTTGCCGTGCGGGCATAGAGCGCCTCGTCCAGCTTGCCGGAGCCGTCGCCGACCAGCTTGGCGACTTCGCCCATCATGCGCTTCTGGTGGTTCTCGTCCTGGCCGCCGTTGTCCATGACGATCTCGGCGGCTTCATCAGGGTTTTCGGTCGCGTATTTCCAGCCCTTCATCGAGGCGCGGACGAATTTGACCATTTTCTCCTTGAAGGCCGGATCCTTCAGCTTGTCTTCCATCGCGTAGAGGCCGTCTTCCAAGAGGTCGTTGCCCATCGCGGTATAGTTGAAGACCGTCAGTTCCTCCGGCTTGAAGCCGGCATCGATCGCCTGCCAGTATTCATTATAGGTCATGACGGAGATGCAGTCGGCCTGCTTCTGGACGAGCGGCTGCACGTCGAAGCTCTGCTTCAGCACGGTGACGCCGTTCGGGCCGCCTTCGGTGGAGAGGCCGAGCTTGTTCATCCAGGCGAAGAAGGGATATTCGTTGCCGAAGAACCAAACGCCGAGCGTGTGGCCCTTGAAGTCGGCTTCGGTTTTTACAGGGCCGTCCTTGCGGCAGATCATTTCCAGGCCGGACTTCTGGTAGGGCTGGGCGATGTTGACGAGCGGAACACCCTTTTCGCGGGCAACGAGAGCGCCGCCCATCCAGTCGACGATCACATCGGCGCCGCCGCCGGCGATCACCTGCTCAGGGGCGATATCAGGGCCGCCCGGCTTGATCTCGACGTCGAGGCCTTCCTCCTTGTAGAAGCCCTTGTCCTTGGCGACATAATAACCGCCGAACTGGCCTTGCGTGACCCATTTCAGCTGCAGAACCACCTTGTCGGCGGCCATCGCATGGGCCGCTGCCAGCGACATGGCGCTCGCCATCATTGCAACCATCAACTTTTTCATTTTCTTGTCCTTACCCTCTGAAGTTATGCCCGGCCCCCATTTGCGAAGCCCGCGCGCGCCTAGCCACCACGGATAGACGGATGCCAGAACGTCACCGCCCGTTCAGTCAGGGCGATGACACCATAAAAGATCGAGCCGGCCAGCGCCGCGACAGCGATTTCCGCCCACACCATGTCGACATTCATGCGGCCGATCTCGGTGGAGATGCGGAAGCCCATGCCGACGATCGGCGTCCCGAAGAATTCGGCAACGATGGCACCAATCAGCGCCAGCGTCGAGTTGATCTTCAGTGCGTTGAAAATGAATGGCATGGCAGCCGGAAGCTTGAGCTTGAACAGCGTCTGCCAGTCGCTCGAGGCATAGGTGCGCATCAGGTCGCGTTCCATGCTGCCGGAGGCGGCAAGGCCGGCGACGGTGTTCACCAGCATCGGGAAGAAGGTCATGATGATGACGACTGCGGCCTTCGACGGCCAGTCGAAGCCGAACCACATGACCATGACGGGGGCGATGCCGATGATCGGCAGGGCTGAGACCATGTTGCCGATCGGCAGCAGGCCGCGGCGCAGGAAGGCGACGCGATCGGCCAGCACCGCGACGATGAAGCCGCTAAGGCAGCCGATGATATAGCCGATCAATACCGCCTTGAAGATGGTCTGTCTGACGTCGTCGCCGAGGATCGGCAGGGAAGCCATGATACGGGCGCCGATGGCGCTCGGTGGCGGCAGGATGATGAAGGGAATGCCGGCGCCGCGCGTTGCCGCCTCCCAGAGGATGAGGATCCAGGCGCCGAAAATTGCCGGGATCAGCAGTTGCAGCGCCGATTTGCCGAAGGCGGTGACGGGCTGCTGTTTCGATAGCTCGGTGACGCATCGCCAAGCCAGCAGCCAGCAGGCGAAGAGCAGCAGGAAGAAAGCCCGCGTCGCCATGCCATCGTTGCCGGAGAGAGCGGACAGCAGCATCCAGGCGGCGCCATGGGCGCCGATGAACAGCACGGTGGCGCGGTAGGCCAGCGGCTGTGGCGCGAAGGACAGCAGTGCGGCGGCGGCGACGATGATGAAGACGAGGCTCGCCGTGCCGTCGGTGAAGGGCCGTGCCGCCCCCTCGGCCAGCAGCGGCAGGGTGATCAGCGCTGCAAGGCAGAGGAGGAGGGCGGTCACGCCCTGCCAGGAGAAGGTCAGGTGTCTCATGCCGGCCTCCCGCCCATCGCGCGCTCGACGATCTTGGCGGCAAGGCCGACGATTGCAACCAGGATACCCGCCAGCAGCGATCCGGCGACCAAGGCCGCCCAGATATCGATAGTCTGGCTGTAATAGGAGCCGGCAAGCAGCTTCGAACCGATGCCGGCGGTGGCCCCGGTCGGCAGCTCGCCGACGATAGCGCCGACCAGGCTTGCGGCAATCGCGACCTTCATCGAGGTGAAGAGGAAGGGGATCGAGGCAGGGACACGCAATTTCCAGAAAGTCTGCATTGGGCTCGCATAATAGGTGCGCATCAGATCGAGATGCATGATCTCGGGCGACCGCAACCCCTTCACCATGCCGACGGCAACAGGGAAGAAGGAGAGGTAGGTGGAGATCAGCGCCTTGGAGACCAGACGGGACGCGTCGGAATCGAGGTTGAGGAGGTGGGCCAGCGCATTGTCGCCGGTCAGCACATTATAGGAGATGATGACGATCATCGGCGCGATGGCAAGGATCGGAATGGTCTGGCTCGCCACAAGCCAGGGCATCAACGATCGGTCCATAGCGCGATTGTGAACGATCAGCACCGCAAGAAGAATGCCGAGCAGCATACCGAATCCGAAACCGAGCAGGGTGGAGGAGAGCGTCACCCAGCTGTGATAGACGAGGCTGCGATTGCTCGAAAGGCTGCGCAGCACCGTATTCTCGTAGACGTTCTGCGCCACCTGGTGCGGCGCCGGCAGGATCGGCTTCGGCTGCGCCAGCGTCTTGCCGATGAATTCCATCGTGGTCGGCGTGACGCCGGCGCGGCTATCCATGTCACGCTGGAACGGCGCGTTCATGAGGATGGCGGCGACATACCAGATGGCGATGAGCGCGAGCAGGATGGTGGTGACGGGGACGATCTTGTTTTTGAGGGTTTCGGGTTTCATAGGGTCTGCCCCCATTTTGGGGCGTCGAATACGCAGCCACCCCCCTCTGCCCTGCCGGGCATCTCCCCCACAAGGGGGGAGATTGGCAAGCGGATAGCGCATCGGTCCCCCCTGCTCCGACGCTGGATCAGGGGGCTTTGATTGTTTGGGGAAGCCGGTTCGGTATATCGATCTCCCCCCTTGTGGGGGAGATGCCCGGCAGGGCAGAGGGGGGTAACCCTCGGAGTCAACCGCCTAAACCTCATGGCTATGCCCCGTCCTCAGCCCTTCGCGAACGCGATGGGCGATCTCCAGGAATTCCGGGGTGTCGCGGATGTCGAGCGGGCGTTCGGCCGGCAGCGTCGAGTCGATCACGTCGGTGACGCGGCCGGGGCGCGGCGACATCACCACGATCTTGGTCGAGAGGTAGACAGCCTCGGGGATGGAGTGGGTGACGAAGCAGATCGTCTTGTTGGTGCGGGCCCAGAGTTTCAGCAGTTCTTCGTTCAGATGGTCGCGGACGATCTCGTCGAGCGCGCCGAAGGGTTCGTCCATCAATAGCAGGTCGGCGTCGAAGGCGAGCGCGCGGGCGATCGAGGCTCGTTGCTGCATGCCACCGGAGAGCTGCCAGGGGAATTTCTTTTCGAAGCCGGAAAGACCGACGAGATCGAGCGCCTCGGCGATGCGCCTCGTCCGATCAGCGCCGCCATAACCCATGATCTCCAAGGGCAGAGCGATATTGTTTTCGATGGTGCGCCAGGGGTAGAGCGCCGGCGCCTGGAAGACATAGCCGTAGGCGCGGGCCTTGCGGGCCTCTGCCGGCGTCATGCCGTTGATCGAGATCTCGCCTGATGTGCTCTTCTCTAGATCGGCGATGACGCGCAGGAAGGTCGTCTTGCCGCAGCCCGACGGGCCGATGAAAGAGACGAAGTCGCCCTTGCGGACATCGAGATTGACATCGCTGAGGGCCTGCACCGGGCCGTCATTCGCCTGGTAGGTGAGACAGAGATCCTTGGCGGATACGACGGAGGGTGCTTGCATCAATGCGACCGTTCTTGTTTTCGCCGCGGGGAGGCGGTTTGCATGTTACCATCGCCACAGGCCCTGCCGGCGGCACATTTCATGGAGGAAGAGAATGGACGCGACATCACAACCTACCTGCCACATCGTTCGCCCCAAGCATGCCTATGACGGCAAGCAGGGGCTCAGCTACTTCGAAGGGATAGCGGCCGAGACGGTCGGCGCCAAGGGCATCTGCATGCACCTCCTGACGATCCCGCCCGGCGTACGCGCCAAGGCGCATCTGCACGAGGCGCACGAGACGGCGATCTACGTGCTCTCCGGCGAGGCCCATACCTGGTACGGGGACCGGCTGGAGCATCACGTCATTACCCATGCCGGCGAGCTCTTCTACATCCCGGCCGGCGTGCCGCATATGCCGGCGAACCTCAGCAGCACGCCATGCACGGCAGTTATTGCCCGCACCGATCCACACGAGCAGGAAAGCGTCGTGCTTCTCCCGGAGCTGGACGCGCTGGTGCCGGCGTGAGGTCATCCGCATGAAGGCGTCGTTCGCCGGTTGATGGCCGTATCATTATGCTCCATCGTCATACGCCGGTTGCCGGAATGCCGCTTCGTTCCACCTTGCGCGGAGAGGTGATCTCCTTCCAGGTGGATAGTGCCTTGCTGACGGCAGTGACCGGTTCGCGCCTGACGAATTCGCCGTGGCCCTCGCGGGTTTTGATCGTGCTTTCCTCGATGGCGACCACGCCGCGCGTCAGCGTGAAGCGTGGCAGGCCCGTCACTTCCTTGCCCTCGAAGACGTTGTAATCGATCGCCGACTGCTGGGCCTTGGAGGAGATGACCTTCGAACGGTTCGGGTCCCAGACAACGATGTCCGCATCGGCGCCGACGAGGATCGCGCCCTTCTTCGGATAGATGTTGAGAATCTTGGCGATATTGGTCGAGGTGACGGCGACGAATTCGTTCATCGTCAGCCTGCCGGTGTTGACGCCGTGCGTCCAGAGCATCGGCATGCGGTCTTCGAGACCGCCGGTGCCGTTCGGGATCTTGGTGAAGTCGCCGACGCCGAAACGCTTCTGTGCCGTGGTGAAGGCGCAATGGTCGGTCGCGACCACCTGCAGCGAGCCCGAGGCAAGCCCGGCCCAGAGGCTGTCCTGATGCTGCTTGCTGCGGAAGGGCGGCGACATGACGCGGCGGGCGGCGTGATCCCAGTCGGGATTGGAATATTCGCTTTCGTCCAGCGTCAGATGCTGGATCAGCGGCTCGCCATAGACGCGCATGCCCTTGGCGCGGGCGCGGCGGATCGCTTCATGCGCCTGTTCGCAGGAGGTATGGACGATATAGACGGGGCAGCCGGCCATGTCGGCGATCATGATGGCGCGGTTGGTGGCCTCGCCCTCGACTTCAGCCGGACGGGAATAGGCATGCGCCTCGGGGCCGTTATTGCCTTCGGCGAGCAGCTTTGCCGACATCGAGGCGACGACGTCGCCGTTTTCGGCATGCACGAGCGGCAGGGCGCCGAGCTCGGCGCAGCGCTGGAAGGAGGCGAACATCTCGTCGTCATCAACCATCAGTGCGCCCTTATAGGCCATGAAGTGCTTGAAGGTGTTGATGCCCTTGTCGCGGACGATGGTCTCCATCTCCTTGAAGACCTGCTCGCTCCACCAGGTGACCGCCATGTGGAAGGAATAGTCGCAATTGGCGCGGGTCGATTTGTTGTCCCACATGGTCAGCGCTTCGAGCAGCGACTGGCCGGGGGCGGGAAGGGCGAAATCGACCACCATGGTCGTGCCGCCGGAAAGGGCCGCGCGCGTGCCGCTTTCGAAATCGTCGGAGGAATAGGTGCCCATGAAGGGCATTTCCAGATGGGTATGCGGATCGATACCACCAGGCATGACGTAACAGCCGGAGGCGTCGAGGGTCTCATCGCCCGAGAGGTTCGGGCCGATCTCGACGATCTTGCCGCCGTCGATCTTGACGTCCGCCTTGTAGGTGAGGTCGGCCGTGACGATGGTGCCGTTCTTGATGACTGTGGTCATGGCTGCTGTTCCCTATTCTCTATCGTTGTTCGGCAGGCGCATAAAAGCTCGGCAATTCGGAGCTGAATTCGAGCCGGCCCCGCAAGGCCGCAAGGACCGTTTCGAGTACGGAGCGCCGCTCGCGCGAGATTTCCTGATTCCAGGAGCGCAGCACCGAATAGCCATTGGCATTGAGCCATTCGGTACGGCGTTGATCAGTCGCGCTTTCGGCGTGCTGGAAGCCGTCGACTTCGACAATTAGCCGTTCTTCTCGACAGAGGAAATCGACAATGAACGGGCCGAGCGGAACCTGTCGCGCGAATTTGTAGCCGTTCAGGCGTCGTGCGCGTAAGTCGCTCCAGAAGTAGTATTCCTCTTCGGTTTCGTTGCGGCGAAGCTGGCGGGCTTGCCCGGTTTCCGCCGGACGATGTTTACGGATATCCTGTCGGATAATTTTCGTCTCGCCCGGAGCCCCCTCATCCGCCCTTCGGGCACCTTCTCCCCGAGGGGAGAAGGGGGAAGCCGCAACGTCAGTCGTTCCCTTCTCCCCAGCGGGGAGAAGGTGGCCCGAAGGGTCGGATGAGGGGACTCCGGGCGAGACGTTAGACATCACACGACGATCTCCGCCGTCTCGACCACCGCATGGAACAGCACATCGGCGCCCGCCGTCGCCCATTCCTTGGAAATCTCTTCCGCCTCGTTGTGGCTGAGCCCGCCGACACAGGGACACATGACCATGGTGGCAGGCGCGACCTTGGCGGCCCAACAGGCGTCGTGGCCGGCGCCGGAGATGAGGTTCATGTGGGTGTAGCCGAGCCGTTCGGCGGCGGAGCGGACGGAGGTGACGAGTTTTTCGTCGAAGGTGACCGGTGCGAAATGGCCGATCGCCTCGATGGAACAGCCGACGCCCAGCGCATCGCAGATGCCAGGGGCTTCGGCCTCGATCTTCGCCCGCATGCGGTCGAGCTTGGCCTTATCGGGCGAGCGGATATCGACGGTGAAAACCACCTTGCCCGGCAGCACGTTGCGGGAATTCGGCGAGAAGAACACCTGGCCGACGCCGCCGACGGCTCCCGGCTGTTCGCCCATCGCGACGGTCTGCACCATTTCCAGGATGCGTGACATTGCAAGGCCGGCATTGACGCGCATGTTCATCGGCGTCGAGCCGGTATGGGCTTCCTTGCCGGTCAGCGTGAATTCCAGCCACCACAGGCCCTGACAGTGGGTGACGACGCCGATCTGCTTGTCTTCGGCTTCGAGGATCGGACCCTGCTCGATATGATATTCGAAATAGGCGTGCATCTTGCGGGCGCCGACCTCTTCGTCGCCGACCCAGCCGATGCGCTTCAGTTCGTCGCCGAAGAGATTACCCTCGGGGTCCCTGCGGTTATAGGCGAAGTCAAGGCTGTGCACGCCGGCGAAGACGCCTGAAGCGAGCATGGCCGGTGCAAAACGCGCGCCTTCCTCGTTCGTCCAGTTGGTGACGACGATCGGATGCTTGGTCTTGATGCCGAGGTCGTTCATGGTGCGCACGACTTCAAGCGCCGAGAGCACGCCAAGCACGCCGTCATATTTGCCGCCGGTCGGCTGGGTGTCGAGATGCGAGCCGACATAGACCGGCAGGGCATCGGGATCGGTGCCGGGGCGGGTGGCGAACATCGTGCCCATTTGGTCGACGCCCATCGTCAGGCCGGCTTCGTCGCACCATGTTTTGAAGAGGCTGCGGCCTTCGGCATCCGAATCCGTCAGCGTCTGGCGGTTGTTGCCGCCGGCGATCCCGGGGCCGATTTTCGCCATGTCCATGAGACTGTCCCAGAGACGGTCGCCATTGACGCGCATGTTCTCGCCTGGTGCTGCCACCATTCTTCAAGCCCTCACCTGTTTGCGGCAGTCATGCAAGGGGCATGCCCACCTGTTCCCATGGTCCTTTCCCGCGCCTGTTGTTGGTTTTGTCGAGCGCCGGAAAATCGCCAGTTGCCTTTGTTTTTCATCTGGCGGATATTTGACCGATTGGTAAACATTACAACTTCCACCGCGGGGCTCAAGACGAAAATCACGAAATTTGCCGATAAAAATGCGGGCGGTTGCTCAAGAAAGCGGCAGGGGCCGCCTCTGCGAAACTTGAGGGAAGAAGTTGAATATCAAGGGGAAACAATAGCCGATGGCTATTCCGAGAGCAGCGAAGACCCTGAGGCGAACGCGAATCCAGGAGGAGAAGGAAGAGCAGATTCTGGAGGCGGCGCTCGACGTGTTTTCGGCACGCGGCTTTCGCGGTTCGACCATCGACCAGATCGCCGAAGTCGCGGGCATGTCGAAACCCAATCTGCTTTATTATTTCCGCACCAAGGAAGCGATGCACCGGGCGCTGATCGACCGGGTCCTCTATACCTGGCTGGAGCCGCTGCGGGCCTTCGACGCCGAGGGCAATCCGGAAGAAGAAATCCGCAGCTACATCAGGCGCAAGCTGGAGATGGCGCGCGATTTTCCGCGCGAGAGCCGGCTGTTCGCCAATGAGGTGCTGCAGGGCGCACCGCATATCGAGGACGAATTGAAGGGGCCGCTGAAGCAACTGGTCGACGAGAAGGCGGAGGTCATCCGCGCCTGGACGAAATCAGGCAAGATCGTCGAATGCGATCCCTACCACCTGATCTTCTCGATCTGGTCGACGACGCAGCATTATGCCGACTTCGACGTCCAGGTGCGCGCGGTGCTGGGGCAGGAGCATGCCGGCGAAGGGCGCTTCGAGGATGCTGCGCGGTTTCTGGAGCAACTTTTTATTAGCGGGCTGCGGCCGGAGAGTGGCTAACTGTTCTGCCCTCTCTTGGGAAGCGGCACCCGGGATGAGGCTCCCTCCGCACCGTGGAGGGGAGCCTTCTGTTATTCGGCAGCGATGGTTTCGGTTTCGAAGGCGAAACCCTCATCGGCCCAGCCGGTCATGCCGCCGATCATCAGCTTGGCTCTGAGGCCGAGCTTGGCAAGGCGAAAGGCCGCCTTGTCGGCGCCGTTGCAATGCGGGCCGGCGCAATAGACGACAAAGAGCATATCCCTTGCCCATTCCGACATGCGATGCGCGGTCATCTTGCCGTGCGGCAGGTTGATCGCGCCCGGCACATGGGACTGCGCAAACAGCACCGGCGAGCGCACATCGAGAAGAACGAAATCGGCCTTTCCAGCTGCGAAAGCGGCGCGGACATCCGAACAATCGGTCTCGAAGGCGAGCTTGGCGGCGTAATGGGCGGCAGCGATTTCGGGTTCTGCGGCGGGAATTTCGGAGACGGCGCTTGGCATCGGTCTTTCCTTTCGTGCTGGATTGCCGCCTGGTATCGCCGATGCTAGAGCTTGGCGATATTGGCCATCATGACTGACAGCGTAAAGATCATGCCAAACATATCTCCGAACATGAACGGACCGCTGGTCGCGGTGCTTGCTTATGACGGGCTCTGCACGTTCGAATTCGGGATAGCCTACGAGGTCTTCGGCCTGCCGCGTCCCGAGATGGGCGAGAGGTGGTATCGCTTCACCGTCTGCGGCATCGAGCCGGGGCCGCTTCGCGCCGCCGGCGGATTGACGGTCGCGGTCGATAAGGGGCTGGAAGTGCTCGATGCGGCGGACCTGATCGTCGTGCCCGGCTGGCGGTCGATCGATGCGCCTGTGCCGGAACCGCTTGCCGCCGCTCTCAAGGCAGCGCATCAGCGCGGCGCGCGCATCATGTCGCTCTGTTCCGGCGTTGCGGTTCTCGCAGGCTCAGGACTGCTTGCCAGCCGCAGGGCGACAACGCATTGGCGCTATGTCGCCTCGATCGCGGCGCGTTATCCGGACATCACGCTCGACGCGGATGTACTCTACATCGATGAGGGCAGCCTGCTCACAGCGGCCGGCAGCGCCGCCGGCATCGATCTCTGCCTGCATGTGGTGCGCGGCGATTTCGGCTCGGAGGCGGCAAACAGCGTCGCCCGCCGCCTCATCGTGCCGCCGCACCGCGAAGGCGGGCAGGCGCAGTTCATCGGCGCGCCGGTTCCGGAGGAACGTGAGGGCATACGCCTCAGCCCGCTGATCGACTGGATGCGCGCAAGCCTTGCCGAGGAGCAGCCGATCAGCCTGCTCGCCAAAAGGGCCGGCATGAGCATACGCACTTTCCAGCGCCGCTTCGAAGCGACGACAGGTCTTAGTGTCGGCCAATGGCTGCTGAAGGAGCGGCTGCGCCATGCGCGCGACCTTCTCGAAAGAGAGCTTGCCGTATCGCTCGACGACATCGCGATATCAAGCGGCTTCGGCACGCTGGCGACGATGCGCCACCACTTCCGCAAGCGGCTGGGCACGAGCCCGAATGCCTATCGGAAGTCATTCGGCGGCTGAAACGCGTCCTACCGACATAGGGTGCAACTTTTCAACGAGTTCGAGATTGCCGAAAGCCGTCCTGTTGGCAAAACCACGCCGGCCTGAGAGCTTCACTTACATTCTATCGCGAAGGTTTCGTACGGCTTGAGCTCAACAGTTTCGCCGATCATGTGCACCGGTTCGTAATTGCAGATGAGGCATTCTCCGTTGATGGCGAGCTCCGTCGGCAAACTCAGCGAAATGTCCCTGGGTGTGAAGTTGGCGACCACGATGATCCAGCTCCTGTCGAGCGTGCGGGTATAAACGAAGACATCGGGGTGTTGGTCGAGCCAGGATCTGTACTCGCCATAGATGATGACAGGGTGGGATTTCCGCAGAGCGATCAGCTTGCGATAGTGGTTCCAGATCGACTTTTCGTCCTTGATGGCGGCTTCGGCATTGACCTTAGAATAGTTGGGGTTGACCTCGATCCAGGGCACGCCTGTGGAAAAGCCGCCATGGGGGGCGGCACTCCATTGCATCGGCGTGCGGGCGTTATCGCGACCGTTCTCGTTTGCTCCGCGGATGAATTCCTCCGGTGAAAGGCCGGCCTCCACGTGCAACCTGTGCATGTTGATGGTTTCGATATCGCGATACTGTTCGATGGAGGTGAAGGGGACGTTCGTCATGCCGATCTCCTCGCCCTGATAGACGAAAGGCGTGCCTTTCAGGAGATGCAACACGGTCGCCAGCATCTTCGCCGACTCGACGTGATAGCCGCTGACATTGCCGTAGCGCGAGACCGCGCGCGGCAAATCGTGATTGCCCCAGAAGAGCGAATTCCACCCATCTTCGGATAAAGCAAGCTGCCACTTGCTGAGCACGGTCTTGAGATTCACGAGGTCGAACGGCTTCGGGCGCCATTTCCCATAAACCGCGTCCCATTGCTGGGTGACGTGCTCGAACTGGAAGATCATCGACAGTTCCCGGCGTTCACGCCCGGAATAGAGCAGCGCTGCGCCGGGTGTGGCGCTCCAGGCTTCGCCGACCGTCAGGATATCGCGGTTGCCGAAGGTCTTGGCATTCATCTCCTGCAGATAATCGTGGAGATGCGGCCCGTCCTTGACGAGCTCCCGGTCCGCTTGCTTACCGATGTAGTCGATGACATCCATGCGGAAGCCGGCAATGCCGCGCTCGAGCCACCAGTTCATCATGTCATAGATTTCCGCCCGGACCTTCTCGTTCTCCCAATTGAGGTCCGGCTGGCGGCGGGAAAACATGTGCAGGTAATATTCGCCTGTGGCGGGATCGAGCGTCCAGGCCGGCCCGCCGAAGGAGGATTTTAACCTGTTCGGCGGTCCTCCGTCCGGGGCGGGCTTGCGCCAGATGTAGAAGTCGCGAAACGCGTTGTCCGGCCCCTGACGGGATTGAAGAAACCATGGATGCTCGTCGGACGTATGGTTGACGACGAGGTCGAGCATGATGCCGATCCCTCGGTCTTTCGCCTCGGCCACCAACTGGTCGAAATCTGCGAGCGTGCCGAACTCGGGGGCGATGTCCCGATAGTCCGATATGTCGTAACCGTTGTCGTCCATCGGCGACTTGTAGATCGGCGACAGCCAGATGATGTCGATCCCGAGTTTCTTCACATAATCGAGCTTGGAGGTGATGCCCGGAATATCGCCTATGCCATCTCCGTTGCAATCGCAGAAGCTGCGCGGATAGACCTGGTAGACAGTTGCCGTATGCCACCATTTCGGTTGGAGAGGTGATCGCACGGGACCTCCCAGCGGTGTCGTGGACTGATCCATTGGAAGCTTTCCTACTTGTTTGGGATCTTGGGAGAACACCGGTGATGCCTGCGGGTTCCACCGGGCCGGACTTCATCCGGCTTCCCGTCGCCTCGGTGGAGCTGGCGCAACTCAAGGAACCCCCTCCTTCCGGAACCGTTAGAAGGTGTGCAACAGAGATTAACGGGAGGCCGTCGCGGTGCCGAACCGAAGCAGTGGCTGGTATGAGGAGGCGGGGATCTACAGCATCGATGTCAAGAAATTCGCAGCGAATTCATCGAAATCTACGGACGTGAGGTGCTGCCCGCTTCCAGGGCCGGCGCGACGGCTGCTGCACCCGATCTCTCAATCCGGGGGAACTTGAAGGGCAGGCCAGGGATCGACTGATGGGGACTTCAAATGCAGCTGATCTCGCACTCGCCGCACCAGTTGCCTGTCCAAAGGAGGTATCATGTTCAAGAAATACGCCTACGCCTGGATCACCGTCGGCTTCTTTCTATTTTCGCTCACCGGCCACTGGTTATTTGGTTGGTTTGCGTTTGTCGGCGAGCAGCAGAGCCACGGTCAAGCCCCTGATCTCAATGCCTACCTCATGGAGATGGGCAGAGACACCTTTGAAAATTGGCAGTCCGAATTCCTGCAATTGCTCTGGCAGGTCGTCGGTCTTGCCTACTTTCTCTACATCGGATCTCCGTCTTCGAAGGAAAACGATGACCGCGCGGAAGCGAAACTGGACGCTCTGATCCGATTAAATGCCGGAGAGAACGCTGAAGCGATCATCGCCGAAATTGATAAGCACTTCATGAGAACCGGTGGACATGCGGGACCATACGCCCACGACCTGGAAACGCGCAGGGGGCCTGAGAGGATCGGCGGCGCCACCTGAGCTGGCCCATGAAGCGGAGCTGCCGATAGGCCCCGCTTCAGGGACGGCTATGCGGCGCGGTTTTCTGAGTCAGAGGCCGGAGTCTTCGGCCCGCGAAATGCCGGCTTGCCAGCCCTTCATGGGTACTCCTGAGGCGTTTTGCCGGTTTCCGACTTTTGCGGGTGCGAGAACCAAAGCGATATCGCCGTTCAATATCCAACGCTTTTGGAAATCATAGGGCCGGCGTCCACTGCCACTATATGAGGGATCTTCACTTGACCACGAGAGACGCCATTGATGACCCTGTGGGGAAGCAAAAAGCGGATCCGCCAGACTGTCGATCACGAGATCATTGCCGAAGTTGATCAGCAATAGTCTCTCCTCAGACGGTTTTTCCGCGAAGAACCTGAGGAGAAAGGCGGTGCTGGACAAGATACTGCCGTCCAATTGGCCGTCACGGGCGCAGGCTTGGCGGGAAAATGCCTTATCTGTCTGACGCAGATTCAGCAGGTCGCGATGAAGCCGAACGACTGCTGCGTTCCTCTCCCATTCGGCCCAATCAAGCTTCACCTTGTCGAACGTCGCGCGGGCACATGGATCTGCCATGTGTCTGATGAGTTGTTTATCCCGCAGGTTCGGGAATTGACTGATAAAATCGCGCCGTCCCTGCCGTACGATGTCGGCGAATTCTCCATTGTGATCGGCGAAATAATAGAACGGAGAAGAGGAACCAAACTCCTGCCCCTGAAAGAGCATGGGCGTCTGCGGCCCCAGCAGCTGGAGCGCCGTCAGGGCTCGAAGGCGAGCCGGCGATGTTATGTGGCCGATCCTGGCTCCTGTGCCGGAGTTGGCGACCTGATCGTGATTTTGGAGAAAGTGTACGAAATTCCACGGCTTGAGATCGAGCCCCGCAGTGCCCCGTGGTTTGTCCTGCCAATCATATCTTTGTCCCTGAAACAGGCAGCCATATTTGGCGGCGGAAACGAACTCCTGAGCCGTACCGCGATGATCATGATAATAGGCTTCATTGCGGCCAGTCAGCGCCACTGTCGCGGAGCGGTGGAAATCCTCATTCCACAGGGCGTCCAGCCCGTGTCCTCCCACCTCAGTTGGGCGCACCATATTGGTTTGTTGCGGCTCATTTTCGCTGACGAGATAGATTTGACGCTTTCTCGCTGCTGCGCGAGCTTCCCTGGCGATGACCGTGACGATGTGTTCGCGGTTTGTGTCGAACAAGGCCTGCGTTGCATCGATGCGCAATCCATCAAAGTGAAATTCGTCGATCCAATAGGCCGCGTTCTTTGCGATATATTCGCGAACGCCACGGCTGTTCGGACCATCGAAGTTGATCGACTTGCCCCACTCGTTCGAGTAGCGCTCGGTAAAATAGTCTGGCGTGAATTCGCAAAAACGCTCGCCTTTACCGAAGTGATTGTAGACGACGTCGAGGACCACCCCGATGCCGATCCGGTGGGCTTCGTCGACGAAGGCGCGCACATCATCCGGTGGTCCATAGAGCCGGGTCGGAGCATAGAGCAACGTGCCGTCGTAACCCCAGCCGAACTCGCCTTCAAACTCGTTGATCGGCATTACTTCGAGGCAGTTGATGCCAATCGACCGAAGTTTTGCCAGCTTCTCCCGGGCTGCAGCAAAGGTGCCCTCCCTTGTGAAGGTGCCGATGTGCATCTCATAGAGAGCAGCTCCGAAGGCGCGGATTCCTCGCCAATCTTGATCATTCCACTGATACCGCGCCGGATCGACGACAACTGACGGCCCCGATGGACCATGCGGCTGAAAACGCGAGGCGGGATCGGCAAGAAGATCACCTGCGTCTCCAAAGTGAAACCGGTATCGCGTCCCTGCAGCCAGGCCGGGCAGATAGAGGCAGAAGTAGCCGCCGTCCTCCGCCGTCATCTCATATTCGGAATTTTCCTCGATGACGAGGAAACAGCGCTCTCTGGCAGGGGCCCATAGTCGGAACGAAACGCCGCCGGCATCAACCTCCGCTCCGATTGGGAGGCGTCGGTTCGAACTGGGGGGCACCGGTTTCGACTTTTCGCTTGAGTGGTCGTGCATGGCTCTCTCGTGGAGATCGCCTGCGCTAACTTCGGGAGCCTCATGATGTTCCCGGAATCGCCTTTCGCCACCTTTCCGGCCGCCCATCACGCCTGAAGTCCGCATTTGTGGTACAACGCAACGCCGCAGAGCGAGTTTGTCCGCGGCGTTGCGAAGCCGTCACTCCGCCGCTTGGCGGGCCATCGGATTGTTTGGATGGGTCGTCCAGTTGGCATAGTTCGGATCGACGACGCGGCCGGTGCGCTTGTCGATGGTGCCGGCGGCAAGCGGCTCCATGGTGATGCAGTTCTCGACCGGGCAGACGTTGACGCAGAGATTGCAGCCGACGCATTCCTCTTCGATCACCTCGAAATGGCGTAGCCCGTTGACGACGTTGGTGATCGCCTGGTGCGAGGTGTCCTCGCAGGCGATGTGGCAGCGGCCGCATTTGATGCAGGCGTCCTGGTCGATCTTCGCTTTGGCGACGTAGTTGAGGTTCAGATATTGCCAGTCGGTGACGTTGGGCACGGCGCGGCCGGTAATGTCGTCGAGGCTGCGATGGCCCTTTTCGTCCATCCAGTCGGAGAGCCCCGTTATCATCTCCTGCACGATCTTGAAGCCATAGGTCATCGCCGCCGTGCAGACCTGGACGTTGCCGGCGCCGAGAACGAGGAATTCGGCTGCGTCCCGCCAGGTAGTGATGCCGCCGATACCGGAGATCGGCAGGCCGTAGGTCTCGGGATCACGAGCGATCTCGGCGACCATGTTGAGAGCGATCGGCTTGACCGCCGGGCCGCAATAGCCGCCATGGCTGCCCTTGCCGCCGACCGTCGGGTTGGGGGCGAAGTTGTCGAGATCGACCGACACGATCGAATTGATCGTGTTGATCAGCGAGACGGCATCGGTGCCGCCGGCCTTGGCGGCGCGGGCAGGGCGGCGGATGTCGGTGATGTTGGGCGTCAGCTTGGTGATGACGGGCATGCGGGTGTACTGCTTGCACCAGCGAACCACCATTTCGATATATTCCGGGACCTGGCCGACGGCGGAGCCCATGCCGCGCTCCGACATGCCGTGCGGACAGCCGAAATTGAGTTCGATGCCGTCGGCGCCGGTCTCTTCGACGAGAGGCAGGATCGACTTCCAGGCCTGTTCCTCGCAGGGCACCATGATCGAGGCGATCAGCGCCCGATCCGGCCAGTTCATCTTCACCTGCTTCATTTCGCGCAGGTTGGTGTAGAGGTCACGGTCGGTGATGAGCTCGATATTGTTGAGGCCCAGCAGGCGGCGGTCGGCGCCGAAGATCGCGCCGTAGCGCGGACCGTTGACATTGACGACGGGCGGGCCTTCCTCGCCGAGCGTCTTCCAGACCACACCGCCCCAGCCGGCCTTGAAGGCGCGCTCGACGTTATAGGCCTTATCGGTCGGCGGCGCGGATGCCAGCCAGAATGGGTTCGGGGATTTGATGCCGACGAAGTTGTTGCGGAGATCAGCCATTGTTCATTCTCCCCTTCAAGCAACCGCGACAGCCGGAGCGGCTGTTGCAGAGAGGGCGCGATGGATGGATTCAGCCGCGTCGCGGCCATGGGCGACGGCGGAAACCGTGAGGTCCTTGCCGCCGAAGACGCAGTCGCCGCCGGCCCAGACGCCGTCGAGCGAAGTGCGGCCTTCGACGTCGACCGCGATGCGGCCGGACTCCATGCGCAGCGAACCAAGGCCCGCGGCATCAAAGGTCTGGCCGATCGCCTTGAAGATCTGGTCGGCGGCGATGACGCCGGTTTCGCCGGTGCCGACGAGGCGGCCGTCGACAAGCTTGGTGTACTCAACTTCGATCGCGGCGACCTTGCCGTCCTGAGCGAGGATCGATTTCGGCGCCAGCCAGTGGCGGATGATGACGCCCTTGGAGCTTGCGAGATCCTGCTCGAATTCGGAGGCGTTCATATGCTCCTTGCCGCGGCGGTAGCAGATCGTCACTTCCTCGGCGCCGAGCAGCTTTGCCTGCACGGCAGCGTCGATCGCCGTCATGCCGCCGCCGAGCACGACGACGCGGCGGCCGATCGCGATTTCGCTTTTGTCTTCAGCCTGGCGGAGCGCTGCGATGAAATCGACGGCGTCGTCGACGCCGGCTAGATTTTCGCCCTCGATACGCAGCGCATTGACGCCGGCAAGACCGATACCGAGAAAGACGGCGTCATATTGCGACTGCAGATCGGCGAGCGAGAAATCGCGGCCGAGGAGGGCGCCGTGGCGGACGTCGATGCCGCCGACCGAGATGATGTAATCGACTTCCTGCTGGGCGAAATCGTCCACCGTCTTATAGGTGGCGATGCCGTATTCGTTGAGGCCGCCGGATTTTTCCCTGCCGTCGTAAATCGTGACGGAATGACCCTTCACGGCGAGACGATGGGTGGCAGCAAGACCTGCCGGGCCGGCGCCGACGACGGCGATCCTTTTGCCGCTCGCCTCGGCTCGGGCATAGAACTGCTTGCCGACCTGCATGGCGGCATCGGTCGCATAACGCTGCAGGCGGCCGATTTCGACGGGCCGTTCCTCGGCCGTGTTGCGCACGCAGGCCTGTTCGCACAGCTCTTCGGTAGGACAGACGCGGGCGCACATGCCGCCGAGAATGTTCTGGTCGAAAATCGTCTTCGCCGAGCCGAGCGGATTGCCGGTCGAAATCTGCCGGATGAACAGCGGAATGTCGATCGAGGTCGGACAGGCCGTCATGCACGGCGCGTCATAACAGAAATAGCAGCGATCGGCGGCGACCAGCGCCTCGTGATTGTCGAGGCGCGGATGAAGATCGGAAAAATTAGCTTCATACTCGGCGGGCGAAAGCCGGCCGGCATGAATCCCAGTTTCCAGTCGTTCCATTGAAGTTCCCTCATTATTGGTAAACGGCCTGTGAGGGAAAGCGTAACTCAGGTTTAAAAATTTATCAAACGGTAAAATTTTGACGGACCGCTCTTTCGAGTGTCCGCGCAAGTCACTGTTTTCGCGTGAGAAATTTTCTCGCCTTGGGTCCGCGAAATATTTGCGCGTTCGGCCCAGAAAGCGCCTCCGAAAAAAGATTCAAAAAACTGGAATTTTTTTAGGATCGCAGGGAACCAAACTTGGACGTCGTCGTTATTGCGGTATCCGGATGGTGATCGCATCGACCCAACATGCGCGCCCCCAACCCACTATCCGGACGTACTCACGGTCCCCTCCCGGTGAGTGAAGACAGCCGGTGCGCCGCCCTCGCACCGGCTGTTTTTCGTTATGGGCGGTGTCGGGCTTCACACACGCTTGAAGATTTCGAATTCGGTTTCCGGAATAGTCAGACGATATTCGATGCGGCCGGGCACAAGGCTCAACTCCGCTTTGCCGTTGACAGACGAGGGAACGACACGCTCCAGCACGGTGCGGCCGAAGCTGTTGTCGCTGAACTCATGGACTTCCGACTGGTCCTGCAGCACTTCGGCCCAGGCGATCTCGATCGCCTTTCTGTCGTTGATCATCGATTCGCGGCAGTTCAACGTGATCGAGGCGGCACCGCCTGATATTGCCCCGTAGGAAGCGGAGTTGACAATGAGCTCGTGCAGGGCGAGGCCGAGATGCACGGCGGCATTCGGCGTCAGATGGGCATTGATGCCGTAGATCGGCATGGAGCCTGATGTCTCCGGCCAGTAGGGAGCGAACTGTTTTTCGGCGAGCTCGAAGAGATAGGCGCCCCGCCAGCTCGAATCCGTGACGAGGTCCTGGGAATTGGAAAGCGATTGCAGCCTGCCGCGGAACTTGAGGAGGAAGCTGTCGAGCGAGAGCGTGTTGCGCGCTGTTTGCGTCGCAATGCCCTGAATGATGGCGAGAAGGTTCTTCGAACGGTGCGAGAGCTCACGCAGCAGCGATTTCAGCACTTTTTCACGATGCCGGCTTTCAGTGACCTCCGTCATTACGGATAGAAGTTCAAGCGTGCCGCGGTCGCCTGTGCGCTGGATCTTCAATTCATATGTGCGCATTTCGCCGTCGACATCGATCTCGACCTCGGCATTGTTGGGAATGCCAGTCTCCAGCACCTTGCGTTTCAGTACCGTCAGATATTGCCCGTGGACGTCACCGAAAAGAGTGGCATCACTGCCGCCGGGCATAAAAAGCGCTGCGAAATGCGGCGGCAGATTTTCGGCGTAGAAGATTGAAAGCCGGGCGTCCTGGCAGAGGATCGAAATCCCGGCGCTGCCGAGCGCCCGCTCCATCATTGCGGCTTTGCCTTCGAAGGTGAAAGGCGTGCCCGACAATGGTTCAGTCGTATTCACTCGGCCGCCTTTCCCTGTGACATCTCGGAGCGTCGCTGAACGGAACGCCCCGCCAGAAACCGCCTGCCAACTCTAGAATAAAGCGCTGCAAAAACCGTTAAAGTCATCGGGGCGCCCCGGTAGCACCGGAACGCCTGTCTCGGCGGTTTGGTTCCGAGAACCGGAAAATTGCGTCTCAGGCGGCTACCTTGGTCGATTCATTGAAGAAAAGCGCTTGACTGATCAGGGCTTTGACCATGTCGGGATTGAACGGTTTGGTGACAAGGAAAGTGGGTTCGGGGCGTTCGCCCGTCAAAAGCCGTTCCGGGAATGCGGTGATGAAGATCACCGGTACGCTCGACGTCTTCAGGATGTCGTTGACCGCGTCTATGCCGGAACTGCCGTCGGCAAGCTGGATGTCGGCGAGCACCATGCTCGGCTTCGTCTTGTTGTAGAGCGCGACGGCTTCGGCATGCGTGCGGGCAATGCCGGTGACGCGATGGCCGAGGCTTTCGACCATCTGCTCTATATCCATGGCGATCAGCGGTTCATCCTCGATAATCATGATGTCGGTTGCGACCTGACGGGAGATTTCCTGCGAGGCCTTGTCGAGCAACTTCATGACATCCTGTTCATCGAGTTCGAGAATTTCCGCAATTTCTGCAACGCGGAAATTCTCAACCGAGGCGAGTAGGAAGGCCTGACGGGCGCCCGGCGATACCTTGGACAGGTTGAGCGTGGCGCGCTGTTCCCATGCATAAGGCGAGGTCGGCTCTGGAATCTGGATCGCAGTGGAACCAAACAGTTGCGTGAACAGTTTGTAAAGCGCGACCCGGTCATTTGGCGTATCCGGGAAGATCGACAGGTCGGCTATAATTGCTTCGAGAACGGCGGCGACGTAAGCGTCACCTGAAGTCTGGGTGCCGGTAAGGGCGCGGGAATAGCGACGCAGATAAGGAAGGTGCGGCGCAATTCGAGTAGAAAGTGTCATCAAGGGCTCCCGTATGCAGGCCGGTCGTAGGTTCAATGGGCGGTTAACGCTGCCTTGGTAAAAAAGTTCCGGAACGGCAGGAACTTTTTTTGTCGCGCCGCATTATTCCACCCGACAAAAGAAAGGGCGTAGCATTTTGACCCATGCTGCGGCAAATACCAGCGACATCGATAGTGGAACGGTCGGTGTCGGTGGGGGACTTCGTGATTTGCACGCCTCTCGAACGGCTAACGGTGAGAAGACGAGTTGATGACTACACGCAATAAAGAGGCGGCGGATCAGCGGAAGCTGGAGCTGCGGGCAAGCGATATTCTGGACCCGAACAATCAGATCGGCGTCAAGCTGCGGTCGCTCTATGCCGCGGCACAGGAAGAGGCGATCCCCGATCGTTTTCTCGATCTTCTCGAAAAGCTCGACCATGCTGAAATGATGGCTTCTGCCAAGATCGCCGAATAGGATCGTCGCATGGAAGAGAAACTGCAACCCAGCTTCAAGCGGGAATTGCTGGCGGCCCTCCCTAGCCTTCGCGCTTTTGCCATTTCGCTGATTGGACGGCACGATCGCGCCGACGATCTCGTCCAGGACACCATCATGAAGGCCTGGGCAAAGCAGGACCATTTCGAGATGGGCACCAATATGAAGGCCTGGCTCTTCACAATCCTGCGCAACGAGCTCTACAGCCAGATGCGCAAGAGCGGTCGCGAGGTGCAGGACAGCGACGGGCTGTTCACGGAATCGATGGCCATGCATCCCTCGCAGTATGGCGCGCTCGATCTGCAGGATTTCAAGAAGGCGCTCGATCAGTTGCCGCCGGACCAGCGCGAGGCGATCATCCTCGTCGGCGCCTCGGGATTTTCGTACGAAGAGGCGGCCGAAATCTGCGGCTGCGCTGTCGGCACCATCAAAAGCCGCGTTAACCGCGCGCGGCAGCGCCTGCAGGAACTGCTGCAAATTTCAGGCGAGGCCGATTTCGGCCCGGATGCGACCTCGGCGCCGTTGACGTCGAAGGCCTTTGCGTTCTGAGAGGTGTACGTGGAGCCGATCTGCTCTTCGGAGCGCCGGCTTCTACCTCGGTGGGGCCGGGGGAATGGGCGCATTCGCGTAAAGGTTGCTTGAGGCGCCGCCTCTCCACCCAATTCCTGTGACAAGCACAGGAATGAGGGTGGTTTAGCATGGTGCCGCTATCAGTAACCGGCCGCCCACGCTTTGTCGTTCTCCCTTAATCCTCCCGCTTCGAACCCATAAGGTTGGCCGCGACGATGGCGGCCAGGACGCCGGCGGTGAGCAGCGGTTGGGCGCGGACGAGGCCGATGCCGACCGTCGCCAGAGATTCCAGCGCCGCACGGCGATCGCGGGCGCGGCGTGCCTCGCGGGCGCTGATGATTGACATCACCACCAGCACGATGATTGCGATCAGCAGCGCGCCGACGGCCAGGAAGAGGACGGCGGCAAGCGGACCGTAGATGCCGGCGAGCCAAATGGCGCCGGCGGCCACCGCCAGCGCATAGGCTGTGAGGAGGAAGAGCGCGGCAAGCGCGATGAAGATGCTGTTGCGTTTGACGCGCGCAACGGTCCGATGCACGCTTGCGCCCGTCAGCAGGCTGAGGATCGAGAGCATCGCGCTTCCTCAGCGACGAGCGAGGAAGGCGATGGCCAAGCCCAAAGCGGCAGCGGCGCCGATAGTTGCCAGCGGATGATTGCGCACCGTCTCGCGCATTTCAGTCGCGCCGCGCTCATAACCGTGCTGCAACTCGCGCAGCAGATCCTCGCTGCGGCCGAGCAGTTCCTCAAAGCCAGCGCTTGCCTGGCTGCGAAGCTTCTCGCTCTGATGGCGTGAGTTCTTGCCGACGAGGCGCGTGAGTTCGGCGAGCTCGTCGCGCAATGCCTCGATCTGTTCTTCGATGCCGGATTCAAGATGGTGGAAGGTGCCGTTGCGGCGGCTGCGGCCGGACTGGAAGATAGAATAGCTCATGGCTGTCTCCGTTGGCTGGGCGCGCGCAAGCCCGCCTGTTTCGCACGAGGGTCACCACCGTCCGTTGCATGAATGATGTCGCCCGGCATTGACCCAGATCATTGCCGACAACGTGTTGAAGGGGCAAAAGTTCCGCCTGCGCAGGCTCAGGCACGGGAGAGGGCGCTGTGGGCGAGCACGAAAGCCGTGCCGTCGGCCGGGATTTGGCAGCGGCGACGAGGGCTGCCTCTGAGATCTTCAGCTGGGCGGCGAGGTCGCGCTCGCGCATCTTCGGATTCTCGGCGCGAAACGCGCGGATTTCGGCTGACGCCAGTGTTATCTGCTTGGTCATATCTTACCCTACTTATTGAGAATGAGCTTGCACTGACGGGTGATCTTCAGGCGATAGTGCAAGCCGCCGTGTCTGATCATGATCTCGTTCGTGCCGCGGAAAAGATCCGCGCTTTCGACGATCCGTGCTGGGCCGCAGGCTCGCTCTGCAGCGGCGCGTGCTTAAAGTTATCTGGCATTTCAACCATCATTTCGGTTTGGCAATTCCGTGGGGCCGGGGATCAGGGTTCCCGGTTGTGATGACAATTATGTTGACTTTTTTACTCATAGTTTTCTAAAGACACAATAGGAGACTAATACAGTCAAGTTTTTGAGATTGCTGATTTGAGGCCGCCTCGAGGCGGTTCGCGACAATAGCGGAGAAGATGATGACGGTGAGGTTTGCGGCTGTAGCGGCTGGCATGATGATGGCGGTTTCAAGCGTAGCCCAAGCGCAGGATGCGGCAGGCGCCAAGCTGGATGTCGAACTCAACGCTCTGGCGCCATCGCAAAAGGGCTGCATGATGACCTTCGTTGCTGAGAACAATCTTCAGGCGCCGATCAACAAGATGTCCTTCGAGCTTGCCTTCTTCAACGACAAGAATGCCGTCGACCGCATCACCGTTCTCGACTTCCGCGATCTGCCGCAGGGCAAGAAGCGCGTGCGCCAGTTCGACATGCCGAATGTCAAATGCGAGAGCGTGACTCGCGTCCTCATCAACGACACGCCGGTCTGCGACGGGCCGGCGGCCGGCGAATGCATGAAGGGTCTCGTCACCCGCTCGCAGATCTCCGTTCCCTTCGAGGGGTGAGAACACGCCGGGGATGGACCCCGGCGGACATGTTTCAGGCTGTCCGAGGCGTAGACAATGGCGATTTCAGCGAAGTCCAGATCGAGACAGGTGCTCATCGGGGAGGCCGACGCCGGCGACAGCCTGAACGACAATATGCCCGGCATGCACCCCGGCCACGAGCTTCCGGAACTGCACAACGCGCAGCGCCAGCCCGCCGGCGAAACCGTGATCCATTATACGCGTTTCGCGCAGATCTCCTCCTTTCCCGACCATCCGGAAAGCATGCCGGCAGCTATCATTCCGCCGCCGCCGATGGATGCCGCGGTGGAAAAACAGGACGACGAGAAGACACCGGTGCGACGGCGGGTGGCGCTGAGTTGCGTCGGCTCAGCCTTTTTCCATGCTGCGTTGGCCGCCACGCTGCTTATTGTGATGCCTGCGCCCTCAGATGAAACGCTAATGGAGGCGGGCGAGGCGATCAGCGTGGTCATGCTCGGCGGTTCCGACGCCGATCAGAGCGCAGCCGGCGACACTGAGGTGACCATTCAGGAAGAAGTGGTCCCAGAGGCTGTTGAACCCGATACAGTTAAGCCAGTCGAGACAGCCGAGGTTCAGCCGGAAACCCTGCAGCCCGCTGACGCGGAGCCGATCGAAACCGTCCAGCCTGTGCAGGAGGTTACACGTCAATCAGCGGAGATAATTGCGGCTTCGGAACCTGAAGTCCTGGTATCCGAAACCCCTGCCGAAACTTCCGTCGTGCAGCCGATGTCGACGGTGGTGCCGGAGCAGCCGGTAATGTCTAGCGAATCCCCAACGGCAGCCGCAATGCAGTCCGAACCCGAAGAGGTCAAACCTGTCGAGGTACCTCCCGTTTCTCCCGAACCGGAGCCGCCGACTGAGGTGGTCAGTCCGCAGCCGAAGCCGAAGCTGGAAAAGCCTGTAGAAAAGAAGACGGTGGAAAGAAAGCAGCCACCGAAGAAAGCACAGGGTTCGGAGGGCGATGCCAAGCAGGAGTCGCGCCGGGGTGCTGCAGACGGACAGGCAGACGCCAATTCGAACGATAATTCGCGCACATCCGGTGGACGGAATGGAGCGGGCGGTGCGTCGGAAGCCAATTACAGAGGCAAGCTTGTCGCGCGGTTGTTCCGTTGCGTAGACCGGATGGAGTCTCGGTATCGTACCGCTCCGGCCACCTTGACCGTTCGCATCACCGTCAATCGCATCGGCGAGATCACCGCATCGAGCGTTGTCCGTGGCTCGAGGCTCCCCGAGGTTGATAGCGCGGCTCTTGCCAGGGTAGCCTCGTGCAACCTGCCGGCGATGCCAAACACGATCGCGGCATCCTCGCGTACCTATACCTTCCCCGTCGAGGTCACTCCACGATAATATGATAAAACTCATCCACTTTATACTTTACTCTAAAACTCATGTTTAATAAGGTCCACCGGCACACGCAGGAATCGTGTGACGATCAACGAGCGAACGGGTGGTAAATGGCTCGCAAGGGCAAGAAGGGTTCGAACCGGGAGGTCCGCGACAGCGTGGGCGAGGACGCAAGTCAGGCATCCCCCGAACGATCCAAACTGGGTGGCCGCAGTTTCCTCTATGTCGGCGGGCGTGACTGCCAGGTGGCGCATCTGCGCCAGATCGCGAGCAATTTCGGCGCCGAGCTCATTCATCACGATGGCGGCCTGCGTGAGGCGGTTTCCCGCATCGACACGTTGCTTCCCTCTGTCGACTGCGTGTTCTGCCCCATCGACTGTATCAGCCACGATGCCTGCCTGCGCGTGAAGACCGGCTGCAAGAAGTTCAGCAAGGCCTTCATCCCGCTTCGAAACGGCAGCAAGTCCAGCCTGGAACGTGCGCTGCAGACGATGAACGAACGAGACAATTCCCGATGAACGACCAGCACCCTGACGGCTTCACCATGATCGGCCTGCACAAGCTCGCCGCACAGAGCGGTGACGGCCTCGTGCCCGAACTCTACGAACTGTTGCAGCAGCACACCGCGCGCCAGCAGATCTATCAGAATGTGACGCTGTTCCCGACCTGGGAGGCGCGCATGCCTGGGGAAGCGGCGACAAGACCGCTTGGCGCGGCGGCGGCAAACGGCAATAATATTCTCGCCTTTCCCTCGCCTGCGGTAAGGGCGGGCAAACGGAAAGCCTGAGGAGATTCCATGTATATCGCAACGAACCGCTTCAAGGTCGTAACCGGGAGCGAGGGCGATTTCGAGACGGTTTGGCGCAATCGCGATTCCAGCCTGGCCGAAGTGCCCGGTTTCGTCGAATTCCGCCTGCTGCGCGGCAGGGTCAATGAAGAGGAGGGCTATACGCTCTATTCCTCGCATACGGTCTGGCAGAGCGAAGCGGATTTTCAGAACTGGACGAAGTCGGAGAACTTTCGCGCGGCGCACCGCAATGCCGGAGACCGCAAGGCGATGTACAAGGGGCCGCCGGTTTTTGAGGGTTTTAATGTGGTCGACGGGATTTAAGGCTTGGCCCTTACGGAATGCCGGTGCCGCCTCCTCCCTCTTCTCCCCTTTGGGGGCCGCTGGGGAGAAGGGGTGACTCTAAGCTCTGACCCGAAACACAGGACCCGCCGCCACAGCCAGCCAGCCGAGCATCATCGCCCAGCCGCCGGTCGGCGCGGCATAGGGGAAGAGGCCGGAACCGGAAAAGCGCAGCGTGACGAGATCGCAGCGTTCCCACGATCATCAGAAAACCGGCCAGCCAGGCGGTTTTGAGCTTTGCGGTGCCGAGAGCCAAGGCCAGCAGGGCGGGGGCGTGGGCAAGGCACATGGCGGAGGCGGATGCTGCAAGGGTGGCTTCGCCGCCGCCATGGGCGGCAAGGGCGGCGAGCGCCACGCCGGCGACGCCGAACAGGCCGGCAAAGAGATAGAGCACCGGCTCCAGGCGCGCGTTCAGGCTCATGACTCTTCCTTGTTTTGCATGTGATGGGCGAGGCGTTCGACCGGCGCCCAGATGAGATCGCGCAGCGTCTGGCTCTCGATCGTCTCGTCGAGCGCGCGGCGGAAGCAGAGCAGCCATTCGTCGCGTTCGACAGGCCCGATCTCGGCGACGAAATGGCGGCTGCGCAGGCGCGGGTGGCCGCGCTTGTCGGTATAAAGCGGCGGGCCGCCGAGATAGCCGGTCATATATTCGTAGAATTTCTGTTCGCTGCCGTCGAGGCTCGGCGGGTGCACGGCACGCACGTTGCTTGCCTCCGGCAGCGTATCCATCAGCGCATAGAAGCGGTTGGTCAGCGCCCGCACGGCGGGATCGCCGCCGATCGCTTCGTATAGAGTGGTGACCTTCTCCGTCACGAAACCATCCCCGATATCATTCCATTCCCCGACCCTTCATGCACCTGATGGAAAACGATCGCAACTGTCATCAAGGTGCCGCGGCATTTCGCGCATAATGCCCGTGGGGCAGGGTTTTGCGCCGAAGTAACTTGACAAAACCGTCTGGACGGTATCTTTGTTTAGCATGTCAAGCGCTCATCATCGCAAGAAACAACCGGCTCTCGTGCGCCAGGAATTGCTGGAGGTCGCAGCGCGTCTTGCCGCCAGCGAAGGCATGGCGGCCGTGACACTCGATGCGGTCTCCGCCGCCTCCAGTGTCAGCAAGGGCGGATTGCTGCATCACTTCCCGACGAAGAATGCGCTGCTCGACGCGCTTTTCGAGAGCCTGCTCGAAAGGTTCGATGCGGATATCGAGGAACTGATGCGGGGCGATCCCGTGCCGCAGGGGCGCTTCACCCGGGCCTATCTCAGGGCGGTGTCCGGTCTCAAGGATCGCCCGGACGATTCCAGGAGCTGGACGCAGGTGACGATCGCACTTCTCGCCGAACCCAGGCTGCGCCTTCGTTGGCGCCAATGGGTGCAGGCGCGGGCTGAAGAATATATAGGCACCGACTCCTCGCTCGATGCACAGATCGTGCGGTTCGCCGCCGACGGGCTGTGGTTCGCCGACACGTTGGAGAGCCACGACATCAGCAGTGCTCTGAGGCGGAATCTCATCAGCCGTCTTGTCGAGCTCACGGGAAAGTAATCCGAAAAGGAATTCGTCATGAGCCAGGCCGCCATCTACGGGCTGCTCTTTGCAGCCATCGTGCTCGAAGTCATCGGCACTACGGCGCTGCAATTGTCGCAGCAGTTTACCCGCATCGGGCCGACGGCGCTTGTCGTCGCCTGTTATGCGGCGGCCTTCTATTGCCTATCCTTGACGCTGAAGAGCATTCCCGTCGGTATCGCCTATGCGATTTGGAGCGCTTTGGGAATTGTACTTATTTCTTCGGTCGGCCTGATCTTTTTCAAGCAGCGCCTCGACCTGCCGGCCATCGTCGGCCTCGGACTGATCATATCGGGCGTCATCGTCGTCAATCTGTTCTCGAAATCCGTTTCTCATTGATTTCATTGTTATATCTCGGAGGTTCCTCCGGAGTCTCACGAGAGAGAATTTCCCCTTTGTCAAACTCCTGACAAAGGGCTATGTGTTGCTCGGACGTTGTGGAGATCGAGGCGCACCCGGCGCCCCTTTCCAAAGCGCTTTGAATTCTGCCTTTCCGCCTGACGATCCTTCCAGCTTCCAGAGGAGCACAGCATGGCCATACGCACCGTCGTGTGGGGAGAGAACATCCACGAGAATACCAATGCGGTCGTCCGGGGCATCTACCCCGAAGGCATGCATACGACGATCGCCAATGCGCTGAATACCGACCCCGGCATTTCGGCGACGACGGCGACGCTGCAGGAGCCGGAACATGGGCTGAGCGAGGCCCGGCTTGCCGAAACCGATGTGCTGACCTGGTGGGGCCACAAGGATCACGGCGCGGTGTCAGACGTCGTCGTCGAACGGGTCGCCAAGCGCGTCTGGGAGGGCATGGGCCTGCTGGTGCTGCATTCCGGCCATTTCTCGAAGATCTTCAAGCGGCTGATGGGCACGCCCTGCGCGCTGAAATGGCGCGAGGCGGGCGAGCGCGAGCGGCTGTGGACGATCAGCCCGCGCCATCCGATCGCCGCCGGCATCGGCGAGCATTTCGAGCTTGAGAACGAGGAAATGTATGGCGAGCAGTTCTCGGTGCCGGAGCCGCTGGAAACGGTGTTCATCTCCTGGTTCCAGGGCGGCGAAGTATTCCGCTCGGGCCTGACCTGGCGCCGCGGCGCCGGCAACATCTTCTATTTCCGCCCGGGCCATGAGACCTATCCGACCTATCACGACGCTACGGTGCAGAAGGTGCTGATCAACGGCGTCAAGTGGGCCTATAACCCCGAGGGCGCGTTGACTGCCATTACCGACGCTCCAAATGTGCCGGTAGAGAAGGCGCTGGAGCCGATCGTCGAGCGCGGCCCGAAACTGCACCAGGCCGGCGAAGCCGGTTACCGCTGAGGAGCATTCATGCGACTACTCGTTCTTGGCACGGGCGTGATGGCGAAAAACCAGCTCACCCACTTCAGCAAAATCGACGGGGTGACGGTGGTTGGGGCCGTCGACACCGATCCCGACCGGCTTTCCGCCTTTGCCGACAAGTTCAATATCGAAAAGCGGTTTCATTCATTGGATGAGGCGATCGCCTGGGGCGAGTTCGATGCGGCGACGAACATCACACCCGATCGCATCCATCACCCGACCACCATGGCGCTGATTGCGGCCGGCAAACATGTGCTCTGCGAGAAGCCGTTGGCGGAAAACTATCCGAAGGCGCTGGAGATGACGGAAGCGGCCGAAAAGGCCGGTGTCATCAACATGGTCAACCTCACCTATCGCAACGTCGCGCCGCTGCAGCGCGCCCGCGAGATGGTGCTCGCCGGCGAACTCGGCACGATCAAGCATGTGGAGGCCTCCTATCTCCAGAGCTGGCTCGTCTCGCGCGCCTGGGGCGACTGGCGTACCGAATCGACCTGGCTGTGGCGGCTTTCCACCGGCCACGGCTCGAACGGGGTGCTCGGCGATGTCGGCATCCACATCCTCGATTTCGCCGCCTATGGCGCCGCGACCGACATTGACCATGTCTTTGCGCGGCTGAAGACCTTCAACAAGGCGCCCGGCGGTCAGATCGGCGAATATATGCTCGACGCCAATGACAGTTTCACCATGTCGGTCGATTTCGCCAACGGCGCGCTCGGCGTCATCCATGCCAGCCGCTGGGCGACGGGCCACCTGAACGAGCTGAAGCTGCGCATCTATGGCGAGAAGGGCAGCCTCGAGGTCATTCATCGCCCCGGCGGTTCCGAATTGCGCGGGTGCCTGGGCGAGGATGCCGAGACCGCCACCTGGAGGGAGATCGAGGTGACGCCGGTGCCGACCAACTACCAGCGGTTCGCCGAGGCCGTAGCAAGCGGTATCCAGCCCGACCCGAACTTCCGCCACGCCGCCAACCTGCAGAAGGTGCTCGACCTTGCCATGACGACCGAGCGCGAGCGGCGCGAGCTGAAGGTCTGATACCTGTTGGGATATGGAAGCCGCCGATCAGACGGCGGTTTGCCGTGCTATGGCGCGCCGTTGGTGCAAACGTAGAAAAGGGCCCCACCGAAGCGGGGCCCGAGGTAGTCGAGCCGCACCAGGCGGTCTCGACCGCTTGATTACTCGATGACCTGCACGACGCGATGCGTGCGGGGTTCAACGATCACACGACGGTCGTTGACGACCGTATAGGCATATTTCGGGTTGTCAGGCACTGGCGTCACGACGACATCAGCCGGAAGCGGCTTGCCGACGACGATCGGCTGCTCGACGACCACGCGGGAGGTCGGGGCCGGCTGCTGCTGAACGTAGGTGACGACCTCACGCGGCGGCGGATCAACCACGGCGCCGGCAACACCGCCGGCTATGCCGCCCACGGCAGCGCCTACGGGGCCACCGACGATCGCGCCGGTGATGGCACCGCCGGCAGCGCCGGTCACGGCTCCGTCAGCCAGAGCGTTGGTGGCAAGCGACGACAGCGCAAGGGCGCTGGAGACAAGTAGAATCTTGTACATTTTGCTTCTCCTTTGCTGGGGTTGCGTTTGGGTAACGACGATGCCAAATCGAGGTTCCAGCAGCAAAGAGTCACGCTTTGGGAGGCCGGTTTACATTCTGTGAGACGGCCGCAGCATGTGTGGGACCGGGATTATTCCAGGCGCCGGCGGAAGAGCCAAGCGGCGGCGCTGAGCGTCACCGTGGCGATTAGCGCCAGCGGGATGGTCTGGTTCACCACCTCGCTCAACGGGATATCCTTGAGGAAAACGCCTTTGACGATCACCAGGAAATAGCGCAGCGGATTGACGTAGGTTATCGGCTGCAGCCAGCCCGGCATGTTTTCGATCGGGGTCGCGAAGCCCGAGAGCAGCATGGCAGGGACCATGAACAGAAAGGCGCCGAGGATCGCCTGCTGCTGCGTCATCGACAGGGCGGAGATGAAAAGACCGAGGCCGGCAACAGAACCGAGATAAAAGATCGCGCTGCCGTAAAGCAGGAAGAGCGAGCCGCGCAGCGGCACCTCGAAGAGGAAGACGGCGGCGAGAATATAGACGGTTATGTGAAAGAGGCCGATCATCATCGGCGGGATGAGCTTGCCGATCAGGATCTCGTGCAGGCGCAACGGCGAGACCATCAGCTGATCGAAGGTGCCGAGCTCGCGCTCGCGGGCGATCGACAGCGCCGTGACGATCAGGCCGATGAGGAGCGCGATGCTGGCGATCAGGTTCGGCACCATGAACCATTGATAGGTGAGGTTCGGGTTGAACCAGTTGCGCGGCACGGATGAGACGATACTGGCGCCGGCGCGTTTGCCGGCCGGCGTATCGGCAGCAAGCGCCGCGCCGATCTGCAAGAGGTAGCCCGCAACGATCTGCGAGGCGTTGGAGCGGCGGCCGTCGAGCACCACCTGCAGGTCGGTCGGCGTCCCTGCTTCGATATTGCGGGAGAAATCCGGGCCGATTTCGACCGCGGCGATGACCGTCTGATTGTCGATCGCCACCTGGACCTGCGCCTGTTCGGCGGCGATCTCGATATTGCGGAAGGTCGGCGAGCCATCGATGCGCTCGATCAGCTCCTGGCCCCAATGGCCGCTGTCGCGGTTGAGGATCATGACGTCGACATTGCGCACTTCGAGCGTCGCCGCATAGGAAAAGACGAGGAGCTGGACGATCGGCGGGCCGATCAGGATGGCGCGGCCCTTGGGGTCGCGCAGCACGGCGAGCAATTCCTTGACGATGAGGGCGTAGAGCCTGGTCCATCCCATCTCAGCCGATCCTCTTTCTGGTGCTGCGTGCGGCGAGCACGAACATGACGCCGCCGATCGTCAGCATGACCGAGATTGCTCGACCGAACATTGGCCAGATGTCGCCGGCGAGAAACACCGTCTGCAGGCTGGGGATCAGGTAGCGGGCCGGCACGATGAAGGTGATCCACTGGATGATCTTGGGCATGGAGTTGATTTCGAACAGGAAGCCCGAGAGCAGAAAGGCCGGCAGGAAGGCGGAGATCAGTGCCAGCTGCGAGGCGAGAAACTGGTTCTTGGTTGCCGTCGAGATCAACAGGCCTTGCCCGAGCGCCGGGATCAGGAAGGCGGCCGACAGGGCATAAAGGCCGGCGACGGAGCCGCGGAACGGCACGCCGAAGAGAAAGACCGCAAGCAGTACACAGAGCGTCATCGAGGTGAGGCCGAGTAGAAAATAGGGCAGGATCTTGCCGGCAAGCAGCTCGACGGCCGTCACCGGCGTCGCCATCATTGCTTCCATCGTCCCGCGCTCCCATTCGCGGGCGACGACGAGCGAGGTCAGCAATGTGCCGACCAGTGTCATTACGATGGCGATCGAGCCCGGCACGAGGAAGTTGCGACTGGTCAGCTCCGGATTGAACCAGAAGCGCTGCTCGACCGCGATGGCGGGGCTATGGGAGGCGACGCCCGCCTGTCTCTGCTGTTCCCAGTTGGCAATGGCGCCTTGCGCGTAGTTTTGTACAAAATTCGCCGTGTTCGGATCGGAGCCGTCGACAATCACCTGGACCTCCGGGCGGTTGCCGGCGGTGTTGCGGGTGGTGAAATCGGCCGGAATGACGACGATGCCACGCACCTTTCCGATCACGAGATCTTCCTCGAACAGGCGGCGGTCACGGCCGATCACCACGTCGAAATAGCGCGAGGCGCGGAAGCTGGCCGCGAGGTCCTGGGTCAGCGGCGTCATCTCCTCGGTCACGAGGCCGATGCGGGTGCGCGTTGTATCCAGCGAGACGCCGTAGCCGAAGAGGAAGAGCAGGATCAGCGGCAACACGAAGGCGATGAGGATGCTGCTCGGGTCGCGGATCGCCTGGAAGCTTTCCTTGCGCACCAGAGCTGCAAGACGCCGGAGCCGGCCGGAGGAAATCCTCATGCTGCATCCTCCGCTTCCGATTGCTGCACCAGCGCGATGAAGGCGTCCTCCATCGTCGGGTCCGGCGCATCCTTTGTCGCGACACGTGCCTTCAACTCATCGGGAGAACCGAGCGCGATCGAACGGCCGCGGTAGATCAGCGAAATGCGGTCGCAATATTCCGCCTCGTCCATGAAATGGGTGGTGACGAGCACGGTGACACCCTTTTCGACCAAGCCGTTGATATGCGTCCAGAACTCGCGGCGAGTGATCGGATCGACGCCGGAGGTCGGTTCATCGAGGAAGAGGGCGCGCGGTTCGTGCATGACGGCGCAGGCAAGCGCCAGGCGTTGCTTGAGCCCGAGCGGCAGATCCTTGGCGGGTTCGTGGGCGTGGCGGCCGAAATCGAATATATCGGCCATCAGCTCTATGCGCTCGCGCCTTCGCTGCCCGCGAAGGCCATAGACGCCGGCGAAGAATTCCAGGTTCTGCATGACTGTAAGATCGCCGTAGAGCGAGAATTTCTGCGCCATATAGCCGAGCTGATTGCGTGCTTCGGCAGCGTCGCGGCGAAGATCGAAACCGGCGACGCGGCCTTCGCCGCCGGTCGGTTTCAACAGGCCGCAGAGCATCTTGAAGGTGGTGGACTTGCCGGCGCCGTTTGGCCCAAGCAGGCCGAAGATCTCGCCGCGGCGGATATCGAAGCTGATGTCGTCGGCGGCGGTGAAATCGCCGAAGCGCTTGGTCAGACCCCTGGCCTCGATCACCGGGCGGTCGCCCTCGGCTTTCAGCGGCTCTTGCGCTTCGGCCAGCCGGGAGCGGCCGCCGGGGCCGCCGCCCAGCATATCGACGAAGGCGTCCTCGAAACGCGGTGGGGCAGGGGAAAGCGATGCGCCGTTGCCGGCCTTGCCGATATCGGGCGTCTTGCCACTGGCCGCGACGAGGCGGATCGCCTCGCCCTGGATCACGCCGTCGATGACCCCATCGGCCTGCAGGAGTTCGGCGAGAACCTGCCGGCGGCGGCCGGTGACATCGGAGACCCGGAAGACGCGGTCGCTGACGCGCTCGGTCATTTTATCCGGTTTTCCCGAGAAGAGCAGTTTTCCCTGATTCAAGAGCAGCACGTGGTCGCAGGCTTCGGCCTCGTCGAGATAGGCGGTCGACCAGACCACGCCGATGCCTTCCCTGGTCAGGTTCTCGACCATCTTCCAGAGGTCGCGGCGCGAGATCGGATCGACGCCGACGCCCGGTTCGTCGAGCAGCAGCAGACGCGGCTTTCTTAGAAGCGCGCAGGCAAGGCCGAGCTTCTGTTTCATGCCGCCGGAGAGCTTTCCGGCGAGCCTGCCGGTGAAGCGCTTGAGGTCGGTGAAGGTCAGCAGCTCGTCGAAGGCGCCGGTGCGTTCGCTCCTCGGCAGGCCGCGCAAATCGGCATAGAGGTCGAGGTTTTCCTGCACCGAGAGATCCTCGTAAAGACCGAAGCGCTGCGGCATGTAGCCGATCGCCGTCTGAATGCCGGCGGCGTTCTTTCTGGTGTCGAAGCCCAGAACTTCCATCGTTCCGGTGTCGGGCAGCATCAGGCCGGTCATCAGCCGGATCAGCGTCGTCTTGCCGGCGCCGTCGGGGCCAACGAGGCCGGTGATCGCGCCGCCGCCGATGACGCCGGAGACGGCGTTAAGGGCTGCAGGCGCACCGCCGAAGCGTTTGGTGACGCCGTCGATCCGAACGAGCGGCCTGGCGTCCCGACCGGGTTCGGGGGCAGTCATTGTCCGCCTGCCGGCGGCGCGGACAGCCGCACGGTGACCGGCATGCCCTGCCGCAGGTCGGGGCCGGGTCTGTCGATGACGATCCTCAGGCGATAGACGAGATCCGTCCTCAGTTCAGGCGTTTCCACCGACTTCGGCGTGAATTCGGCGACCGGCGAGATGAAGCCGATGGTGCCTTCATAGGGCTTGTCGGGCGCAGTATCGGAGGCGACGGATACTTTCATGCCGGGGTGGATGCGGCCGAGATCGGGCTCGGCGACATAGCTGCGCACCCAGACCGGCTCTGTCAGGGAGAGCACGAAGACGGTATCGGACGGCGAGACGATCGCGCCGTTCTCCCGCACCCGCGAGAGGATGACGCCGTCGTTCGGAGCACGCAGTTCGGTGTCTGCGAGCGAGGTTCGGGCCGAGGCGAGTGTGGCCTCGGCGGCCTTCAGCTGGGCGTCGGCGGCGGTGATATCCTCGACGCGCGAGCCTTCCTGCAGCAGCTTCAGTGCCTCGCCGGCCGATTGCGAGCGGGCGGCGGCCATCGCCTTTGCGGCGGTCGCCTGGTCGAGGTTCGCTTCGGAAATCGTGCCCTGCGGGCGAAGCTGGCGGGCGCGGTCGTAAGCGAGGTTGGCATTCTGCAGATCCGCCAGGCTTTCGTCGTAGGCAGCTCGCGCCTGGGCGATCTCGGTCGGCCGCGGGCCAGCCTTCAGCTTGTCGAGCGTCGCGCGAAGGGCCGCGGCATTGGCCTCGCCGGAGCGGACGGCGAATTCATAGGGCGCAGCGTCGAGCTTCGCCAGGACCGTGCCGCTCTTGACGACATCGCCCTCGTCGACGCGCAGTTCGGAGAGGCGGCCGCTGACGCGGAAGCCGAGCGAGACCTGACGGATATCGACATTACCGTAAAGAACGAATTCGCGCCGCGCCTCGGGCAGCCAGCCGAACCGCTCGGGCAGGCCGTACCACCAGGCGGCGGCACCTGCCGCAAGGAGCAGAAGGATCGCGATAGGAAGGATGCGTTTCATGCTGCGCCTCCCTTCGGCGGGCCGATGACATCGACCAGTTCGGCAGCAAGGCCACGCAAGATTTCCACCTGTTCCGGGCCGAAGGCGTCCCATTCCATCTGGGCGAGTACGGCAGCATGGGCGAAGCGGAAGATGAGGATGCTGCCGACGAGGTTGAAAGTGCGCAGGCGCACATGTTCGGACGCCGGATCTTCGCCAAGAATGGCGCCGACCAGGCGCCGACCCATTTCGATCATCGGCCTCATGATGCCCCGATAGACCCGCTTGAAAGCCTCTGTCGGTTCCATCTGCTCGCGGATGAGGAAGCGGGCCCAGGGTTCCGATTCCTTGGCGACGAAGAGCGTCACCATGGTCTGGAGAACTTCGGTCAGGAAGAGGCGGGCGTCGGCTTCACCGAGCGGCTCGCCGGCTGCGTCGAGCGCCATCAGATGCGCGCCGATGCGCGCCCTCATGCCGCTGACATGCGCATCGATCCTCATCATCAGATATTCGGCGGTGGCGATGTAGAGGCCTTCCTTGCTGCCGAAATAATAGGCGATCGCCTGCAGGTTGACGGCGGCGGCTTCGGTCAGCTGGCGTGTCGAGGCGCCATCGAAACCGTAGCGCCCGAACACGTCGAGCGCGGCGCTCAGCATCTTCTGGCGCGTGATCTCGGCACGGGCTGAAGCCGGCTGATTTGGATTGTCGCGTTCTCGGATCATGATATTTTATAGCGCCGCTAATGAAATAAGTCAATCGATTGATTACTTCCGCGGCGACCCTTCCGGTCGAGGACGCGAGCTGCGACTTTGGCCTACCCTGGATCAGGATGAATTCCACGCACGCGCTCTAATATGCCAGGTGCCATTCTCAGCGGCTCTGAAAGCATATTGTTTCGCGTTATACGCTCATTTTTTGACACAAAACTGCCTTGCTCTTTCCGTATCGGCAGATCGATGCGTATTCAGATCTATATTATCGCGCTCCTGTTGAGCGCCATTATGTGGTCGATCTCGTTCGATGCGGCGCGAGAATCCTATCACGCCGCCCAAAGTGCGGGATTGATGCCGAACCTGCATATCAACAAGAAGCTGGATCGCATTCTCTAGACTGCGATCAGTGCCCAATCATGGACGACTTGCCGATGCCGCCTTCCAGCCGCCGGCCAAGGCATTTTCGTGCCTATCTGGAGCCCTTCCAAACAGAAAATCAAATTTCCTAAAATTTGATCGATCTGCTTAAAAGCCCTGCAAATACTGACGTGTAGAGTGTTCTCATGAAGGCGGCCGAAGCGTGGACAGACGCGTCGATCGCTTGGAGCCGGGCCAAACAAAAGCCCGCGATCCGAAAACGGGGACTTCGAGATGCAGAAAACTCTTGCCGCCATCACCCTGACTTTGGGCATTGCCGCGGCCGCCGGTCCGGCCTTCGCCATCGGGCCTGCGAGCCTCGCGCGCGACCTGATCTACACTTCCGCCATCGGCCATTCGCCTGAAATTCCTTTGACGACGCGCGCCGGTTTCGTGCGGCCGAGCGTTCCTCTCGTTCTGCGCGGCCCGGCTGCCGTCGAGGGTAGGGGTTCTCAGCTCAAGGCCTATTCGCAGAGCCTGAGCGTTGCCATCGGCTATGTATTCTCGACGGCGGTCGGTGCTGTGGAAGCAGTCACGCTTCTCCGTTAAAGCAACGCGCTTCAGGCATTCAGTTCGCGATGCACGTCGATATACCAGTCGACGAAGGCCTTGACGCCGACCTCCAATGTCGTGTCGGGCTTGTATCCCGTCAGTGCCACGAGCAGATCGGGGGCAGCGAAGGTGCGCGGCACGTCGCCCTTCTGCATCGCCAGCATCTTGCGGATGGCAGGACGGCCGAGCGCTTTTTCCACCGTCTCGACGAAATCCATCAGGCTGACGGGCTGACCGCCGCCGATATTGACGACGCGGAAGGGCGCCTGGCGCGAAAGCGTTTCGATCCCAGCGTCACCGAGCCGATTTTCCTCGCTCGGGGCAATTGCCGACAACCTGACGATCGCTTCGACGAGGTCATCGATATAGGTGAAGTCGCGGCTCATATTGCCTTCGCCGTAGATCTCGATCGGCTGGCCTTCGAGCATGTTCTTGGCGAATTTGAACAGCGCCATATCGGGCCGGCCCCATGGGCCATAAACGGTGAAGAAACGGAAGGCGGTCGTCGGAATCTTATGCAGATGGGCATAGCTGTGCGCCATCAGCTCCATCGATTTCTTCGTCGCGGCATAGATAGTCAGCGGTTCGTCGGCGCGATCGGTCTCGCGGAAGGGGACAGTCGCGTTGGCGCCATAGATCGAGGATGTCGAGGCCAGCATCAGATGGCGAACTTCAACCCGCCGGGCGATTTCCATGATATTCCAGGAGCCTTCGACGTTCGAATGTATATAGGCTTCGGGATTTTCCAGGCTGTAGCGGACTCCAGCTTGCGCGGCGAGATGGATCAGGATGTCAGGCGCGGCCGCGGAGACTGCCGCCTCCAGTGCCGGCCGGTCCTCAAGCATTGAGATGACAGGTCGGAAGGCCGGAAACTGGGAGAGTGCCGCATGACGCATCTCTTTGAGCTTGACATTGTAATAAGGTGTGAGGCCGTCGAAGCCCGTCACCTCATGCCCTTCCTGCAGCAGGCGCCTGGCCAGATGAAAACCGATAAAGCCGGCAGTGCCTGTAATGAAGTAGCGCATTCCCACCTTTTTCTCGGCTCCCTGCCGACGGCAAAAGCCGATTCCGTAAAATGGCACCCACTTACAGGATAAAAAGAGGCCGAGTCGATAGGCGTTTGAAAGATAGCACTTGATGTGAGGCCGCTGTCATCGTCTCCGGACATTATGCTGCATTGCACCATAACAGCTTGCATGTTATGGCGGCGGGTCGTCTTGAGCATGATGCCGAAAAGGTTGAGCGGTTTTCGGGCGACATCCTGTTCAGGCGGAACCAGGGATCGATGAGAAACATAGTTTATTGGATTCTCTCTGCGTTTCTGACCCTGGCCATTGCGGTCGTGTCGCTGCGCTATCTCACGAATTTCTGGCTGCTCTCCTTCATCTACAGTTTTCAGATCCATCTCGGCCTCACATTCGCCGCCGTCAGCCTCGTCATCCTGGCTGTCAAAAGACATGCTTACGGCTTTGCCCTTCTGCTTGTCTCGCTGCTCCTAACGGCGCACGGCGCTATCATGCTACGTGAATTTGCGGAGGACGACAGGGGAACGGGAACAGTGCCGCTTTTCCGGCTGATGTCGTTCAACGTTGCGATCGATAACTGGAAAAATTCGACCGCCATCGCGGATATGGTGATCGCCTCGAATGCCGATGTCGTCAATCTGCTCGAAGCCAAGCCGCTGACGTTCCATCTGCAGCGATTGTTCAAGGTCTATCCGTATCATATCGGCTGCGACAACGGCAAAGACAGCTGCGATACGCTGGTGCTGTCCAAACGCCCGTTCGCGATCCGCCAGGTCGCGAGCATCGGCAGCTTGCGGAAAGACAGGCTGGTCGCAGCGAGCGTCGATTTCGGCGGGCAAACCGTCAATCTCGTATCGGCCCATCTGACCAAACCCTATTTCGACGATTACCAGATAGAAGAGTTGGAAGATCTCAGCAAAGCGCTTGATGCGATCTCAGGTCCGCTGGTGCTGTCCGGCGATTTCAATTCGTCGTCGATCGCCCCCAGCATTCAGGCTCTCCTGCGCAAGCAGAAACTGAAGACCATGGCGCCCGAACCGGCGACATGGCCGATCGCCGCCGGTCGGTTCGGTATCGCCATCGATCACATATTCGCGCGCGCGCCGCTTCATCTGACGTCGTTGAAACGCCTCGACGACAATCTCGGCTCCAACCATTCAGGCCTGATCGCCGAATTCGTCGTCGATAAGAGCGGCGAGACGGCGCCGGCGCGATAAACAGGCAAGATAAGCCGGGCCGAAATCAGAATCTGGTTCGGCCGCCCTTGCGGTCGATCATCTGAAAATTCTTGCCGTCAGTCTTCACGTTGACGCAGTCGGTCGACTTGTCGGGAAACCGGACACAGACCTCGCCATTGTTGATCTTGTAGCCATTCTTGCTGCCCTCGCGATATTCATAGCCGTTGCTGCTTTCTTTCAGCTCCGACGTGCCGGGCAGATGCTGACGGATTTCCGCCTCGCTTGCGGCTCGCATGTTCGCCGTTTGGGCAAAGGCAATTGCCGGCAGCAGGATTGAAAGAAATCCGGCGAGGGCGGGCAGGGTACGCATCAGAGGACATCTCCCGTCAGGTCTGTCGGCTCATTCATTCTACGAGAATCCCGCAAGGGAATTCAACAGGGATGGTGGGCATGCCGGAAGCGCCGGCGGGCAAATCTGGCCCGCCGGCCGGCGCTTGGCTTACGTTCTTCCGAATTCGTCGACGATGCGGATGATATCGTCCTCGCCAAGATAGGAGCCCGTCTGAACTTCGATGAGTTCGAGGACGATCTTGCCGGGGTTGGCGAGACGATGGACTTCCCCGAGTGGGATGTAGACGCTTTCGTTCTCGCGCAGCATCTGCACATTGTCGCCGATCGTCACCTCGGCCGTTCCCTTTACGACGACCCAGTGCTCAGAGCGATGGTGGTGTTTTTGCAGCGAAAGCTTCTTGCCCGGCGTGACGAAGATGCGCTTCACCTGAAAGCGGTCGCCGTTGAAGATGGAGGTATAGCCGCCCCACGGTCGGTACGATGTCGGATGCGTTTCGGCGAATTTTGCCGTCGCCGAGGAGGAGGCCAGCATCTTGACCAACTGCCCGACATTCTGGCTGTCCTTGAGCGGTCCGACATAGACGGCGTCTTCGCTGGCGATGACGGCGACATCCTCCATGCCTTGGACGGCAAGGTGCACACCATGCGTCATGACCAGCGAGTTGCGGGTGTTGACGACGGTCGTGTTGGCAGCGGCGACATTGCCGTTATCGTCGCGTTTGCCCGATTTCCAAACGGCATCCCAGCTTCCCATGTCCGACCACCGAAATGGCGAGGGGACGACCGCGGCCTTCGAGGTCTTTTCCATGATCGCATAATCGATCGATATATCCGGGCTCTTGGCGAAATGGTCGGCATCGAGGCGGGTGAAGTCGAGATCGCGGCTTGCCTTGGAAACAGCCTTGCTTGCAGCCTTCAGCACCTCGGGCGCATATTCCTGCAGCTCGGCAAGAAGTTCCGTCACCGGGAACATGAAGATGCCCGAGTTCCAGTAGAAGCCGCCGTCGGCGAGCATCCGCTGGGCTTCGTCCAATATCGGCTTCTCGACGAAGCGGCTCACCTTGTGAGCGCCATTATCAAGTGCATCGCCGATCTCGATATAGCCATAACCCGTCGCCGGCTCGGTCGGGTTGATGCCGAAGGTGACGAGCCTGCCGTCGGCCGCCGCCTCGCGAGCGATGCGGATACAGTCGAAATAGCTCTTGTCGGCGAGGATTTCATGGTCTGAGGCGAGCATCTGGATGATAGTGCCCTTACCAAAGAGGTCAGCGGCAAGCATCGCGGCGGCAGCGACCGCGGCGGCGGTGTTGCGGGCGACCGGTTCGAGCAAGACGGCGGCGAGCGGGATGGCAAGCTCGCGCGCCTGCTCGGCGACCAGAAAGCGGAACTCCTCATTGGTGACGACGATCGGAGCTTCATAGAGCTCGGCATCGGAAACGCGTTCGAGCGTTTCCTGAAACAGCGTCTTATTGCCGACGAACTGGATGAATTGTTTCGGCGCGGTCGCACGGGAAAGCGGCCAGAGCCGCGTGCCTTTGCCGCCGGCCATGATCACGGGAACGATTTTCTGCGTCATAGGCGGATTCCTTGAGATAGACGACCTTAATGGTTGCATGTCAGCGGGCTGCTGCCCAGCCTCTTATTCTGTTGAGGCCGGCGTGCAGCAGGTCGAGAGCTGCAGGCTCGCTGCCGGCTTCCACGTAGCAGCGCATTTCCGGCGCATTGCCGGATGGGCGGAAATGGATGATCCGGCCGTCCGTCAGCGTCACCCGAAGCCCGTCAATATCGGATTTTGCCGCTACTGCGCCGATCGGCTGCAGGAAAGAACGGAGATTTTCATCCGAGGCGCGCAAGTGTTGCATCAGCGCGGCGCTCGTCTCCACCGGGAAATTCTCCAGACGATCGGCAGCGGCGAAGGGCAGCTTATAGGAGGTCGCAATGGCAGAGAGCGGCTGCCTGCGAGCGGCCGCAAGCGACAGGACTGCGAGCATGGGAATAAAACAATCGCGCGTCGGCAGGGCGCGGACGTTCTGCCCGTTGACATCGAAAGGGCTGGCGGTCAGCAAGCCGCCATTGGCTTCGAAGCCCATGACACGGTCATTGCCAGCGGCCACGGCCTCTTCCATGCCTGTTATGACGAAGGGAGAGCCGACACGGGTGCGCTTGACGGCGAAGGAGCCTGCGGCATCGATGCCGGAATTGGAGGTGACGGGCGTCACCACTGTGAGAGCTCCCAAGAAATTGGCTGCTATAAGGCCGAGGAGGTCGCCGCGCAGCGGCGCACCGGTTTCATCCGCGACAAGGGGGCGGTCGCCGTCGCCATCGGTCGAAACGATCGCATCGAGCTGGTGCTCGGACACCCAACGTTTCATCAGCGTGATCGTCTCGTCGGACACGGCTTCGGTGTCGACGGGAATGAAACTCTCCGAGCGTCCGAGAGCGATGATCTCGGCACCGTAATGGGTGAGAACGTCGACCATCAGGTCGCGCGCGACGGTGCTGTGCTGATAGATGCCGATCTTCAAGCCCGACAGCGCGCCTTTTGGAAGCAGCATGGCATTGCGTTCGAAAAAGAGCTGGCGGCAGATCGCTTCATGCTCTTCCATCTTGGCCGGTCCCACGACCGGCGCTTGGCCGCTCCGCTCGATTTCGGCTGCCTCGGCAGTAATGGCTGCCTCGTCCGATTTGTCGATTTCGCCGTCCGGGCGATAAAATTTGATGCCGTTGCGGTCCGCCGGGATGTGCGAGCCCGTAACCATCAGGCACGCAGCCTTGCGTTCGAGGCCATAAAGGGCAAGGGCCGGTGTCGGCACATTGCCGCAATCGAAGATCCGGAAGCCGAGCGCTGTCAGCGCGCCTGCGCAATTCGCCGAGATCTCAGGGCTTGAATCGCGAAAGTCGCGGCCGATCAGAATAACGTCGCCCGCTTGCGCCCTGCCGGTCCGCAGCAGATATTTGCCGAACGCGGCAGCGTAAAGGGCGGAAGCGCGTCCCTTGAGATCTACTGAAAGTCCGCGAAGGCCGCTCGTGCCGAATTTCATGTGAAGACATGCCCCCGATTGTCACAATAGGTTCTACTCACCCCGCCAGTCGGCGTAAATACCGAAGCAGGCATAATAGTAAACACCGACGATGACGTCTCGAACAAGCTCTGCAGCCCGCTGCCGACTTTCGATGGGCTGAAGCCGCCGCGAGAGCGCAGGCATTGCGACATCAGCCTATTTTGTTAGAACCGTATGTCCATTGTTTCGTCCTATGCCGAAGGGTTCCTGATGAGCGATATATCCGTCAGTCTCGATGAGAGCTGGAAGGCCGCGCTGGCAGGGGAGTTTTCAAGCCCCTATATGCAACAACTCAAATCCTTCCTCGTTGCGCAGAAACAAGTGGGCAAGCGGATCTTCCCGAAGGGCAGCGAATATTTCCGCGCTCTTGATCTGACGCCGATTGCCAACGTCAAGGCCGTCATCCTCGGACAGGATCCCTATCACGGACTTGGGCAGGCTCATGGACTATGCTTCAGCGTCCGACCCGGCGTGCGCATACCGCCCTCGCTCGTCAATATCTACAAGGAGATGGAGACGGATCTCGGCATAACGCCAGCGCGCCATGGCTTTCTCGAACATTGGGCAAGGCAGGGCGTGCTCCTGCTGAACAGCGTGCTGACAGTCGAGGAGGGCCAAGCGGCGGCCCATCAGGGCAAGGGGTGGGAGCGCTTCACCGATGCCATTATCGGCAAAGTCAATGACGAATGCGAATCCGTCGTCTTCATGCTCTGGGGCTCCTATGCCCAGCGCAAGGCCGCCTTTGTCGATACGGCGCGGCATCTGGTGCTCAAGGCGCCGCATCCCTCGCCGCTTTCGGCCCATAACGGCTTCTTTGGCTGCAAACATTTTTCCAAGGCGAATGCCTTCCTCCAGTCCCGCGGGCGGGCGCCGGTCGACTGGCAATTGCCGGCAGATCCTCACGGCGCCTGAAGTGAACGCGCCCCGATCTTCGTTCACTAATAATAGACAATGCGTTTTGGTCTCGGGGTCTGTTCCGGAGGCCGGGTGAGGCGCATTTATGATCCATCAAAAGCCCGCGAACGGCGGGCAAGAAAGGGGTCTCACATGCTCGATCAGATCAAGGGTCTGCACCACGTCACGTCGATGGCGGAGGACGCCCGCACCAATAACCAGTTTTTCACCCATGCGCTCGGCCTGCGTCGCGTCAAGAAGACTGTCAATTTCGACGCGCCTGATGTCTACCACCTCTACTACGGTGATGAGACCGGTGCGCCCGGCACGATCATGACCTATTTCCCGTTCCCGAAGATGGCGCAGGGCCGGCCCGGGACCGGGGAGGTCGGCACCACGGTATTTTCTGTCCCGCAAGACTCGCTCGGCTTCTGGAGCGACCGCTTGGCCACGCTTGGTCTCGGCGGCCTGAAGGCTGAGGAAAGCTTCGGCGAAAAGCGTCTGAACTTCTCCGGGCCGGATGGCGACGGCTTCGCGCTCGTCGAGGTCAAGGACGATGACCGCGAGCCGTGGACGCATGGCGGCATCGGCGAGGATCACGCTATTCGCGGCTTTCACTCCGTTGCCTTGCGGCTGAGGGATGAAGGCGCCACCGCCGAACTGCTGAAGTTCATGGGCTACGAAGTCGCCGAGGAAAGGGACGGGGTCAAACGGCTGATCAGGCCCGGCGGCAACGGCGCGCACCTCATCGACCTTGAAACCATGCCGAACATTGCCCGCGCGCTTCCCGGCGCCGGCTCCGTCCACCATGTCGCCTTTGCCGTCGAAAATCGCGAAAAGCAGCTCGAAGTGCGCAAGGCGCTGATGGATACGGGCTATCAGGTCACGCCGGTGATCGACCGGGATTATTTCTGGGCGATCTATTTCCGCACGCCGGGCGGTGTTTTGTTCGAGGTCGCGACCAACGAGCCCGGCTTCGACCGTGACGAGGACACGGCTCATCTCGGCGAAGCGCTGAAGCTGCCGCAGCAGCACGCTCATCTTCGCGCCTTGCTCGAGCAGCATCTGCAGCCACTCGAAGCGTAGGAGGGCGATATGACCAAAACCGGATATGTGCACCGGCTGCATGCCGGTGCACCTGACAAACCTATTCTGCTCGTGCTGCACGGCACCGGCGGCGACGAAAACCAATTCTTCGATTTCGGCCGACGGCTGTTGCCCGAAGCAACGATTCTTTCGCCGCGCGGCGATGTTTCCGAATATGGCGCGGCGCGGTTTTTCCGCCGCACCGGGGAAGGGGTCTACGACATGTCCGACCTCTCACGTGCGACGGAGAAGATGGCGGCCTACGTCAAGGCGTTTGCCGATGAATACCGCGCTTCCCAGATTCTCGGCCTGGGTTTTTCGAACGGCGCAAATATTCTGGCCAATGTGCTGATCGAAAAGGGCATCTTCGACGCGGCGGTTTTGATGCATCCGCTCATTCCGTTTCAGCCCGAGGCCCGGTCGACGCTCGCGGGAAGAAAGGTGCTGGTGACAGCCGGGCAGCGGGATCCCATCGCTCCGGTCGCGATGACCCAGGCACTGTCTGCGCACCTGGAGGGGCGGGGCGCGGAGGTCAGGACGGTCTGGCATGCCGGTGGGCACGAGATCGCGCCATCGGAGATCAATGCGGTTGGCGACTTCCTCGGCGGCTATTGATCTGTGCCAGCACAGTGGCCAAGACATTGAGCGGGACCGGCGAATGCCGGCCCCGCATCGTTGCTGAAACGACGATCATGTCGTCGTTGATCGACAAATTATCTAAAGCGCGCCGCGATCTTTCAGATCCGCTCCTTGCGCATGTCGTTGCCGCGACATGCTTAGGGGCGATGAGGATATTTGCCTCTTATTGCCTTCATGTAAAAATTCCCCGGTGATTCTGCCATCGTCAAACCGACGACGACGCCTTTGGGAACACCTTCATATTCTCGTCTCTGGCCGTTGGTCAGATAGACCCGTAGATGCCGGCTGTCTTCGTCGTAGCTGATCGCCTCGATAAGTTTCGAATCAACCGCAGTTTCCACTTTGCACCCCGCAGTTTTGGATCTGAGATTCCTGATCAAGAATTGTCATTCACGCTCGCAGCGCACCATATTTAAGCGGCGTCGCAGGGTCGTCAAGCGTGATCTGCTTTAACGTTCATTTTTTCCCAACGCCTCTCGCTGTAGTTGATTTATACAGCTTTTTCGGGGGCTTCGCCTGTGGAAAGCCGGCGGTTTCGAGTTTTCCCAGCTTTGGAAATGTTGGATGACACAGCTGAAGGTGAAAGAATCGATCCAATAGACATAAGCTTAACCGGCAGTTAACCATCATGTACTAAAATACAACCTAATATTAATCGCGATGTCTTCTCAACTATGGATAAGTACAGAACGCCGTTCTCCGCGGCAGCCGTTTTGCTATCGCTGGCGAGCTGCGGCGCTTCGCACCCAGGTGAAGATCACGCCGGAGACCCTTGCGCTTTCAATCGGGAGCGACAAGGATGGCCAATCCTCATCGCTTGATGTGTTGGGCGCGCAGCGTTCTGTCGCGGCCGCCCAGGCGAGCCTGGTGCAGGCGGTTCAGCAAACGGTGAAGGATCATGTCGTTCTGAATATGGCAACAGGTTGCGGCTACATTGTCGACGCCGCGATCAGGCCAACTTCTTATGAACACTGTGATTCGTGCCGTTGCAGCGATAGATGGGAAATCGATCAACCCGCCACGCGGCCGGGTCTCATAAATGGGTTACATGTCTAATTATCTAGGACGGTGGCGACAACAGATACCGACATTGGCCGGCAACCGTAAGCAGCGCGCTCGGCTGAGCTTTGCCGAAGGCGACTTCGCTGCGGTCTACGCGATGAGCGATGTTCACGGATGTTACGACGAGCTCGTCGAGGTGCATCGCCGCATCGAGGAGGACGCAGCAGGCGTTCAGGGACCGAAACTCATCGTCATGCTCGGCGATTATGTCGATCGTGGACCCGATTCGAGCGCAGTTCTGGAGTTCCTGAGCAAGAACCCGCCGCCAGGGTTTCAGCGCTTGGTTCTTTGCGGCAATCACGATGCCGAGCTGGTGAAGCTCTATCGCAAACCGGCGGGCATTCTCGAATGGCTGGGTTTCGCCGGGACGGAGACGCTGCACTCCTACGGCATCGATATCGAGCATCTCCTGCAGTCGGCGGCGGGAAACGAAACGATCGCCCGCGTCATTCGCAATATGATACCCGAGCGGCATATCCAGTTCCTGGAATCGCTGCCGATCATGCTGCGGATAGGCAGGGTGGTGTTTGTGCATGCAGGCGTCAGACCCGGCGTCGATCTCAAGAAACAAAAAGACAGCGACCTCATGTGGATCCGGCAGCCCTTCCTGGACGAGGGGCCGCAGCTTCCTGTTCTCGTGATCCACGGACATACTCCGGGGCGAGCCCCGACATTCGGTCCGCAACGCATCGGCATCGACACCGCGGTTTCGGCGACGGGCCGGCTGACCGTACTGACGATCAAGGGGACGCGGGTAGGGCTGCTTTAGAGCCTTCGGATGCAAAAAGGACGCGCTGCCCTATGAAACTCCGCGTCGTGCTTTCCGAAAATCGACTCCGGCCTTCAAGCCGATGCGCTGGGCGAAGAGAGCGTGGCGCATGCTCCAAAGATAAACGCCGCGGGATTGTGCCCGCGGCGTCAGAAGATTCACAGAGTTGCCAGGCGCTGTCAGGCGTCCTGATAAAGATTGGTGCCGATACCGGTATAGGTAAAGCCGTGCTTGCGGATCTCGTCGCTGCGGTAGATGTTACGCAGATCGACCAGGACCGGAGCGCGCATCGACTGCTTCAGGCGATTGAAATCGAGGGCGCGGAACTGGTTCCATTCGGTGACGATGACGAGGGCATCGGCGTGGGCAGCGGCTTCGTAAGGACCGTTCGCATATTCGATGTTCTCGATGACCTTGCGGGCATTGTCCATACCCTCGGGATCATAGCCAACGACCTGGGCGCCGGCGTCCTGCAGCGTCTGGATAATAGCGATGGCCGGGCTGTCGCGCATGTCGTCGGTGTTCGGCTTGAAGGTCAGTCCGAGGATGGCGACTTTCTTGCCGCGAATGTCTCCGCCGACGGCCGAAATGACCTTGCGGCCCATCGCCCGCTTGCGGTTGTCGTTGATCGAGATCGTCGTTTCGATCAGACGGACCGGTGCGTCATAATCCTGCGCCGTCTTGGCAAGGGCAAGCGTATCCTTGGGGAAGCACGAACCGCCGTACCCCGGACCGGCGTGCAGGAACTTGGAGCCGATACGGCCGTCGAGGCCGATGCCGCGCGAAACGTCCTGGACGTTTGCGTCGACCCTTTCGCAGAGATCGGCGATCTCGTTGATGAAGGTGATCTTCATGGCCAGGAAGGCGTTGGCCGCATATTTGATGAGCTCGGAGGTGCGGCGGCTCGTGAAGACCAGGGGAGCCTGGTTGAGGTAGAGCGGACGATAGACTTCGGTCATCGTCTCGCGTGCCCGGTCGTCATTCAGTCCGACGACGATCCGATCAGGACGCTTGAAATCCTCGATCGCCGCGCCCTCGCGCAGGAATTCGGGATTGGAGACGACGGCGACGTCAGCCGAAGGATTGGTTTCCCGCACGATGCGCTCAACCTCATCGCCGGTGCCGACCGGCACCGTCGACTTGGTGACGATGACGGTGAAGCCTTCCACATAGGTGGCAATCTCGCGCGCAGCGGCATAGACGTAGGAGAGATCGGCATGGCCGTCGCCGCGACGGGACGGCGTGCCGACCGCGATGAACACGACGTCGGCGCCACGAACGCTTTCGCCGACATCCGTCGAAAACGACAGGCGGCCGGTGCTGGTGTTTTCAGCAACCAATTGATCGAGACCCGGCTCGTAGATCGGAATACGGCCCTCGCGAAGGGCCTCGATCTTGCTCAGATCCTTGTCGACGCAGATGACGTCGTGGCCGAAATCCGCAAAGCAAACGCCTGAAACGAGGCCGACATAGCCTGATCCAATCATCGTGATGCGCATATTTCCCTCAAATCATTAGAGTAGAACGTCATGCTGCGTCGCAGCATGACGCTCGTCATACTGAATCTGGGCCAAAAGACAATATCGAAGATCGCTTAATACCCACATCGGAAGTCGCATTGAGGGTGCCGCTATTTGCTGCCGGGCACCCGCTCGACAGCAAAAACATAGGTTTATGTGGGCAATATGACAAGTCGAGCCGTTCGTGAGAGCCGGCTCGGCTTCAATCCTGGAATGAGACGGATTGCTCTATCGGCTGCTTCGGCTGCTACAGCCGGTACCAGACGTACGGGTCCGTTCCCGATTGGATCTTGTCCCAGCGCAGATCTGTATCGCGCCAGTTCTTGATGCTGCTTTGCCTGTTGTCGAGCACCAGGTCGCCCTTGTCGGTTCTGACCACGAGGACGGCGTGCCCTTCGCCGGAGGGTGTATAGGCCGTTGCGATCCGCAAGGCGCGCGATGACCAGCCCATCGCGATCAGCCGGCTGCGCTTGGTCAATGCAAAATCTTCGCAGTCGCCGCTGCGCACATTCACCGTCCAGACATCGCCATTCAGTTCGTTGCGGGAATCGTTGCGGCCGATCATAGTATGATTGACGGTGTTGTTCACATTCTTCAGCTGCAGCATTTCCTTGTCCGTCAGTGCGATGACCGACGGTCCGTTGTTGTCGCGGCATTCGGCAGGGTTCTGGGCGCAGAACAGCACCTGGGCGAAGGGCGGAACGATCTTTCCTTTTTCGGCGATATAGCTGACCTCCGAATCGCTGGTCAGGCCGCGGGCGAAACCTGCGGGGCCGGCCGCGAATGCAGAGCAGGCATTCCCCGCTGTAAATGCCAGTGCCAGAAGTGTAACGAAGGTTTTCTTCATCTCTTAATCCCCGTCAGGGCAAGCGATTGAGATCAGGCTTGCCTTTTGGCTCAGTCAATGGCATGGCGACTTAGTGATCTGCCAAGTATTGGGCACAGAACGTCTGTCCCGTTTCTGCTGCTTGAAGGAGCATAAGCGGGGTCCTGTCTCGATTGGCTTAAGCCATTCGCGACAATTTTAACGATGTGGAATTCTGTTGCACTTTAACACGCAAGCGCTTGATCTGCAACTTATGTTAGTACGAGTATATTAACCGTAATGGTTGTGATTGCCTCGTTTTGGCTGCTGGTGAGTGAAGTCAAATGTTATCCAGCCTCATCAACAGGCAGGTCTTGCGGGAGGCGATTCTCGTTGCCTTCATCGGCCTGGTGATATTGACGCTCATTCCCTTTGGAAGTGTCACACCTTTGCCCTTCGCCTTCGCCGCAATCGGAATGTTTGCTCTCGCCATCGTTTCGGTATTGCTGTTTGCGGAGCCAAGACAAAGCAGGTGGGTGTTCAAGATCGCCTTGCTTTTGCTCGTCGTGCTGGCGAGCTGGACATTTATTCAAACGATCGAACTGCCGGCCAATTGGCTGGCAAACCCCGCCTGGGGCGCTGCGCGCGATCTGGCGGGCGTCCAATATGCGGCGATCTCCGTCGAACCGGCGGACACGCTTGCCTCGATACTCTGGGTGGCCCTGCCTTTCGTGACCTTTCTGACCGGACTTATCTTGTGCGATACCGATCAACGAGCGCGGAAAGTGCTGACCAGCCTGGGGCTCGCGGCGGGGGGCATCGCCGTTTTCGGCCTGCTGCAATTTTCGATGTTTCCCAACATCCTGATCGTCATAGAAAAACACGCCTACCTCGACAGCCTGACAGCCGTCTTCGTCAACCGCAATACCGCTGCGACCTTCCTCGGGCTGGGAACGTTGCTCATGCTGACGCTGGTCAGGGACATTGCCCGTTCCTATTCAATTCACCCGCCCGGCGAGCCAGGCCGAAACCTTCTGCTCTTGAGAACGTGGATCTATGTTCTGCTCCTGTGCGCATGTTTCACCGCTTTGATGCTGAGCCGATCACGCGCCGGAATATTCGCGACCTTTATTGCCGCGCTCATCTATTTTCCCTGGCTTGTCATCAATTGGAACAGCTCGAGGCGATATTTAACACCGGCGCCGAAATGGCGCTCGGTATTGAAGCTTCTCTCGGCGGTCATTTTCATCGTCCTGTTGCTGAGCATGTTTGCAGGGCAGGCGATTTTGCGCGCGCAGGAGCGGCGGCTCGAGGATGATGATCGTTTCTGTATTCTGCCGGGCATATGGCGTGCCATTTCGGATCATTGGTTAACCGGAACGGGCCTTGGAACCTTCCGCACCGTGTTTTCTGCCTACCGCGATCCAGCCTGCGGCATCTTCGGGATCTTTGACCGCGCACATAATTTCTATCTGGAAGGATTTCTGGGGCTGGGGGTTACGTTTCCGGTTGCGACGTTTCTTACTTTCGCAGTGCTTGCGAAGGTTTTCTGGCGCGGGCTCTCCGAGCGGCGGCGCCTGAGGCACTATGTTCTGCTCGGAATAGCGGCGACGGTTCTGGTCGCCCTTCATGCCGCGGTCGATTTTTCGCTGCAAATCCCTGGTTTCGCGGTATTTTTCTCCGCATTCCTGAGCGCCGTCGTTGCGATCAGCCTCGGCCGCAGTCACGGCGAAACGGATCGCCAATATGTGTGACCGGTCAGCACACAAAGGTTTAAATGAATGGAGTTTATGAAGGTTTTTCGAAAATACCGATTGATTGAGGGCTGCGGGTTGACTCTTAAACGCAAGAAATTTTATAGCGGACGCAGCCTTTAGATTATTGCCGGCGTCAGAGAGCCGGGCTGAGGCCGTTCGTTTGCTGAAGTGCTCGGCGTTGCCGGGCTGCCACAGTTAGAGAATGATAAACGGCATTCGGTAATTATTGATCAGGGATTGTCTTGTAATTTGTCCGATTGCGGAGCAGTAGCTTCAAGGGCGTCAACACGGGTTATTCTATGGGTTGTTTTCCTGTCGGTAGTACACGCGTCGCCATTGTTGTAGCGCTAACGAGTATATTGGCAAGCTGCACGTCCTTGCCAAGATCCGGTCCAGATCACAAAGATGTCGATCGAGGGGCGGCGGTAAAGGTAACAACGAAGGAGCGTCGCGTCGGTATCGACTACGCCCTGGTTGATCTCAGCAAGAACGTCCTGTCCTATTTCACCTCTCCGCAGCCGACCTCCTTCAAGGGTTTTGGCGGTGGTCGTGGCGGTGCGCCTGAAATTCCGCTCGGTTATGGCGATGTCGTCGAGGTTGCGATTTTCGAAGCGCAGTCCGGCGGTCTCTTCATTCCCTCCGACGCCGGTAGCCGGCCCGGCAATTATATCTCTCTGCCGGCGCAGACCATCGATAGAAACGGGACGATCACGATCCCTTATGCGGGTCGTGTTCCGGCTGCCGGTCGCCTGAAGGAGACCGTCGAGCAGGATGTCGAAGATCGTCTGGCCAGCCGCGCAATCGAGCCGCAGGTTGTTATCACCACGACGACCAACCGCTCCAGTCAGGTAGCCGTGCTCGGTGATGTCAACAATCCTCAGCGCGTTCAGATCAGTCCGGCCGGTGAGCGCATTCTCGACGTCATTTCCGCCGCGGGTGGTTTGACGACCAATAACATCGAAACGAATGTGACGCTGCAGCGCCGCGGCAGAACGGCGACCGTCGCCTACAATACGCTGTTGAAAAACCCGGCGGAGAATATCTATGTCGCGCCGGATGATACGATTTCGGTCGATCACGAGCGCCGTACGTTCCTGGCGCTCGGCGCCGCCGGCACCAGCGGCCGGTTCGATTTCGAAGAGTCGGATCTGACCCTCGGGGAGGCCATCGCCAAGGCGGGTGGCCTGCGCGACGACCGTGCGGATCCGGCCCAGGTCCTGCTCTATCGCCTTGTCCCGAGGAAGACGCTTGCGGCGATGCATGTAGATACGACGCGGTTTGCGGGCGATACGGTTCCGGTGATTATCCGCGTCAATCTTCGTGATCCGGCAACCCTGTTTGCCGCTCAGCAATTCAAGATGGAAGACAAGGATATTATCTATGTTTCCAATTCGGACTCTATCGAATTGGTCAAGTTCCTTGACATCGTAAACTCGGTATCGTCCACTGTTGCCGGCGTGACGGACGACGCACGCGATACCCGTAGTGCGGTGCGAGAGCTCGGGCGTTAATTGAGGAAATGGCCGGCGCCGATCGCAAACGATCGACGCTGGCCTCTTTCCGATAGCGGATTTGATGAAGGAAGCCACTTTTATGGCAAGGTTTAGTGTTCATCGTAAACTTGCATATAGCGGAATTGCCGCGGCAATTTTTGTCGGTATGACTTCGAGCGCCTTTGCGGCTGCTTGCCTGGGTCCTGCAAATCTCACACCCGCAGACGTCGGCGGATTTACCGCCAATCCCGCCGTTCTGCTCGACATGTCCGATCCCCTGGTTCTGTCATCGCGTGTTCGAGCGCTGGTAGGGAGCAGTAACGACGCTCTATTGCCGGTACTCGAGCAGGCCAAGAAGGCCAATGCCGCACAGATGGCGGCGATCGGATCCGGCCTCGGGCGAGCCGCAAACAGTTGCCAAGTCTCCGATCCGCAGTTCAAACTGGCGATCGAAAAAGCTGTTGCCGAGGCGGCCAGCGCCGATCCCAATCTTGCGCCGCTGCTGACAGCCTTTGCAAAGGTTCTGGCTGAAGGCGGGACGGCGGCGCTCGGTCCGGGCACAGGTGCGCCAGCCGCAGCATCCGGTATCGGCAACACTGGTTCAATCGGGCAGACAGGTCCGGGGTCGGATGACGGTACGCCGTTTGACGGCAGCACCACGACTGCCGGCACGCTGAGGGTTTCGGATACGAACGATGAGGACAGCTCGTCCACGAGTTCGACGACCTCGACGACGATAGTCGTCAGCGCGGGAGGAGCGGGGCAGTCGTCCTCTGATACGACGGAGTCGACCAGTCAGAGCATCCCCGTCACACAATAGCTGGAATTGCCTGTAGATCTTAGCGCTTGACGCCTTTGTTGGAGATCGAAATTGCTGTCACCAGATAAACTTACGCCGCGTATCGACGCTTCCCGCGATACGGGAAACGAAGCTGATTTCATCGATTTCGACAAGCTTATCGCAATTGTTCGCCGGCAGTGGCGGATCGTAGCGGTGTGCGCTTTCGCCTTTGCCATTCTTGGTGTCGTCTATGTCCTGACTGCGGTGCCGGTCTACACAGCCGAGACCAAAGTGCTGATCGACCGCAGTGACAATCAGATGATCAACCAATTGGCGGCTTTCGGCCAGCTGGACGATGACGAGGGCACGGTCCTCAGCCAAGTCGAGCTGTTGAAGTCCGATGCGATCGCCTATGCGGTTGTCGACAAGCTGAAACTTGTCGATGATCCGGTGTTCACGGCACAGAAGAACTCACTCTTTTCTGTCGCAACGCTGAAATCTCTGCTGAATTTTCGCTCCTGGTTTGCCGACGACGGGGCCGTTGCTCCCGATGCGGAAATGAAGCGGCGATGGGCTGCGGAAACGGTCGCTGGAAATATCGACGTCGAGCGTGTCGGCAAATCCTACGTCCTCGACCTCAGCTATACCTCGCAGTCGCCGGATCTGGCGCGAGAAATCGCCGCCGCCATCGCCGATGTTTATCTGGTCGATAAGCTCAATTCGAAATATGAGGCGACACGCCGGGCCGGCGAGTGGCTGCAGGAGCGGATCGAAGAACTCCGGCAGCAGGCGCTGGACACCGACCTCGCAGTGCAGAAATTCCGCAGCGAGCATGGGCTTGTCGAGGCAGGATCGGGCACCTTGCTCAGTGAGCAGCAGCTTTCCGAGCTGAACAGCCAGTTGATCAAGGCTCAGGCCGAAACGGCGCAGGCGGAGGCGAAATATACCCGCATCAAGTCGATCATCGAAGCCAAGCAGACCGATGCGATCGTGACCGATGTCCTCGACAGCTCGATTTCAAACGACCTTCGCAAGAAATATCTGGAAGCTTCGAAGCTCGAGGCTGAGATCGAGGCGCGGCTTGGTCCCGACCACGTTCAGGCAGTCCGGCTCCGTGCGGAGATGGCCGAATACGAACGGCTTATGTTCGACGAGCTGAATCGTATCGCCGAGAGCTATCAGAGCGAGCTCACGGTTGCGCAATCCCGCGAAAAATCGCTGCGTGACAGCGTTGATAAGGCAACGGGTGTGGCCGCAACGGCGGGCGAGACGCAGGTGCAGCTCCGCGAGCTCGAGCGGACGCGGGATACTTATAAGAACCTCTATCAAAGCTTCCTGGCGCGTTATCAAGAAGCGATCCAGCAGCAGAGCTTCCCAATTACCGCCGCACGTATCATCACGACTGCGGAGACGCCGACGAAGCCGAGCGCGCCGAAAAGAAGCCTCGTCATCGCTTTCGCCATGTTCCTGGGATGCGCGTTCGGTAGCGGCATTGGAGCTTTCCGTGAATTCCGCGATCGCTTCTTCCGCACCGGCGATGATGTCAAGGATATGCTCGACGTCGAATCTCTTGGCGTGATGCCGCTGATTGAGAACAACGTCGATGATCCGACGCTCGTCGATCCGGGGAATCCGCGAAGCATTGCCAGAGGCGGCAAGACCACGACCTATGTCGAGGAGCATCCGCTGTCGGCATTCGCCGAGACGCTTCGCAGCGCAAAAATCGCGATCGATATCAGTGCCTCCGATCAGCGCTGCAAAGTTATCGGTGTGGTTTCGAGCTTGCCCGGTGAAGGCAAGTCGACGACCGCCATCAATTTTGCCAAGCTTTTGGCCATGCAAGGGGCACGATGCCTGCTTATCGACGCCGACATGCGCAATCCGGGAGCGACGCGGGCCATCGGCCGCCACGCGGAAGCCGGCTTGCTTGAAGCAATCGTCGACAATCGCCCGCTGAAGGATCTCATTCTCCTTGACCCCAAAACAAAGCTCGCATTCCTGCCGACCGTGGCGCGGTATCGCGTTCCGCATTCGTCGGAGCTGCTTGCGTCGCGCGGTATGGATCAGCTTCTCGAGTTTGCGCGTCAAAGTTTCGATTACATTATCGTCGACTTGCCTCCTCTGGCTCCGGTGGTGGATGCACGCGCCATTAACCCGAAGCTCGACGCGGTCGTGTTCGTGATCGAGTGGGGCAAGACTTCGCGGAAGGTGGTTCAGTCGACGCTGTTGTCCGAACCGGACCTCTATACGAAGTGCGTCGGCGCCATATTGACCAAGGTCGATCCGGCGCAGATGAAGCTCTACCGGACGTTCGGTTCCAGCGAGTATTATTATAAGCGCTATTCGCGATACTATACCGAAAGCTGATGCTCGGCATTCGGCATGTTTCGCGCACGAGAATCGTTTTCCTCATCGTCGCCGTGGTCTTTACGGTGCTGGCCGGCCGAGAACTCTATGCTTCGATAAGGACGGCCAGCATTTCGCTCGTCGCCGAGAGGATAGAACGCGGCGAAACTGTCGCGAACGACGTCACGGCCAGATATGCGGCGCGTACTGTCGAGGTGGTCGAAGGGCACTATTGCCGATCTGACATCGTCGCCGCCGGTGTCACGCTCATTCTGACGCAGCTCGATCGACAGAATGTCAATGTCAACTACGACGCTTGGGCCGCTGCGGCGTCAAATGCGCGTCAATATTTGCGGTATGCCCTCTCGTGCATGCCGACGAACAGCAACTTTTGGCTTCGGCTTGCGGCCGTGCAGTCGAAAATCGCAGAAGAGCCGGTCTCTATTGCGGAAATGATGAAGCGTTCGGTCGTGCTCGCGCCCCACGATCAAGGAATGATTTTGTCGCGGTTTTATTTCTGGAACGATTATACCAGCGTAACCCTTTCCGCTGCAAAGATTGCGCTTGATAGCGATCTCACCACAATGCTGAAACTCGGGGATCGCTGCATGGTCAATGCCGCGATAAAGAAGGTCAACCCGCAGCTCCGCCCGATCTTCGATCGAACTTGGGCGAGCGTAGGAGAGGGGGCGACAGCGCGGTTTCGACAGCGCTGTGGCAGATAATCGTTCTCCGCCATTCCTGAAGAACGTAGCAAGCTTAAGCTGTCTAAACCCGCATCTGAGATGAAACATTGCCAGAGCGGACAAAGCACGTCGTGATAACAACATGTGAGAAATAAAGAGCTAGCGTATCAGCCCGAAAATCGGGATTCGGTTTTCGGAAAGCGCGACACGAGAATAGCGAACGTAACAGCGTCCTTTACGCGTCCGATAAGGCGCCCGTTACTCAGTGATGCCATCGGCAAACTTCGTGACGGCACTGGTTGATAGCAGCCAACGTCCGCCGCGTAAGCAGCGGGCGTTGCATCATAGACGGTTTATCGATGATCAGACGGTGGCGCCGGAGACGACGTCCGTGCCCGTGATGTTGAGCGTTAGAACGCCGACATCCGTATGGCCCTGACCATCGGAGATCTTGTAGTACTGGATGGTTTCGGTGATATGGTCGCCCGGAGCGATATCCGAAGCTAGATCATAGGTAAACGAGCCGTCCGCCTTGACATGGAAGGTTCCATAGGTGCCGGCAATGTTCGTTGTTGCGGTCGGGTCGCCGTTTACGCTGGTGTTGGCGAACTGACGCAGGAAAAGATGGCCATTGTCGCCAGGAATGTCGTTGGTCAGCAGATTGCCGCCGATGGCGTCGCCCTCGTTGAAGCTGAGATGGTCGTCAACAGCAATCGGCTTTACCTGAGTGACACCCTGGATATTCAACGTGAATAGGCCGAAATCGGTATGGCCAGCTCCATCGGAGATCTTGTAGGAGACCCGTTCGTGGAGCGTCTCGCCGGCGGTGAAGCCGACCTTTGCAGCATCACTCAATACGTAAGTATAGCTCCCGTCCGGCTTGACGTAGAACGTGCCGTAGTCGCCTGCGATTGCGGTAATCTGATTGTTGCCCTGCTTAGCACCAACGCTCTGCTGGTCGAAGGCGCGTAGGAAAAGGTTGCCGTCGGATGTGTCGTTGCTGAGCAGGTTCCCGGAAATGACGTCTGTTTCCAGAAATGTTGCAGTATCGTCGGTTGCGTGAATAGCCATCTGTGTCTCTCCTTGAATTTGATCTTCGCCGGTCACTTTTGACTTCAGCGGACCGCATGATTAATGGTATATTAATACATGGAGTCAAGCGTGTAGTTAACAACAGATAAGCACTTGAGAGTGTATTGATCGATAACGATACGGGTACAAAATGCGTAAGTCGATGAAAGTCTTAAGTATTATAATTTTAACAATTATTGATCGTCTATGCCGTTGAATTCGTGGTGGATCGTTCTTGGGGTTAGTAAAACCATTCTTTCAATGGCAAATGTAGTAAGGTTGCCAGGTGGTGTATAACCACGAAGTGTTATTGTGTAGTCACGACGGGTTATTAAGCGGATCTGCACTATCGCAGGACCCTCTCCCTTAGGGTTGTAGCATATCGCCGAAGATAATTTCCCGATAACTGCATAGGGGTTTGGGTTGGGGAACGTTGTGCTGCGCTGGAGCGGGTATATGCCGGCTTCAGCTTGCTCCGGATCACAGTGCGGCAGATGTGCCGAATCCAGGTAGAGCGGGCGTTTTGTCGGGCTCTACAACTTTATCGTGATACAATATTTTGCGTACACTAGAATAATCATGCTTAGAATGTAAGAATATTCCGAGATATCGCGCATTTTAGTGTTTCATTTTAGCGGCCGGAGAGATGTCCGCAGTTAGAAGGTCTTCCATAACCTCGGGAGATCGCAGCATGACCGTCTATTACGTGAATTCAGTGACGGGATCCGACTATAACAGCGGAACCGGTGAGAGTTCAGCCTTTGCGACGTTGTCCGCTGTTGAAGCCTTAAAATTAAATCCTGGCGACAGCGTGCTGCTTGCTGCCGGAAGCGTATTTAACGAACAGTTCGACCTGAAATATTCCGGCACTGTCAGCGCTCCGATCACCATCGGCAGCTATGGCATCGGTGATGCGCCCGTCATTCACAGCAGCAATAACGGGATACACGGTTCCAAGGCTTCGAACATCATTGTCGAGAACATCAAGATCGCCGATACTGGCGCCAACGCGATCTATGCCGGGAGTGTATCGAACTGGATCGTCCGCAACGTCGAGGTCTCGAATACCGGTCTGGCCGGAAAGGCCGGCTCGCTCAGCTTCCAAAGTAGCCAGAACATCACGATCGAGAATAGCACCCTGACTGGTGTGCATGGCGATGGCATTTGGATGGACAAGGTCAAGGGCGTCACCCTCGTCAACAATACCGTTACCAACAGTCAGGGGAGCGTGGCCGACGCCATTCAGCTCAACAACAGCAGCAATATCCTGATCAAGGACAATCATCTCGAGCAGACGGAAACCAATAGCGCCAAGGGCGTCCTGGTGCTGATCCGGGCTCAAGATGCTGTGGTCGAGGGCAATACGCTTATCGGCGGCGGTTTCGGGCTGAGCGCTCAGGCGGGCACGAACATCGCCATCCATGACAATGACATCTCAGGATATGGCGGCTACAGCTGGTCGTACGGCATCGGCCTTGGCGACTCCGGCGATGCGAAAAACTACGACATTAGCGGAAATTACCTGCACGACGGCGTCTACGGCGTCCTGGTCAGCGCTGTCGGCAATCCCGCCTATCTCCGCGAGAACATCATTGTCCACGACAATGTCTTCGACGATCTGACCGCGTCGGCACTGAAGGTCGACAGGCCTGCATCGGGCTCCTTCTACGACAATGTCATCGATAGTTCGGTGTCGACGCTGACGATGCCCGCCGCAATCGCGGCGCAGAACACGTTCTCCATCGGCGAAAACAAGACGCTCGAACAAGCGCAGGCCGAGCTTGACAGCGCAGTGGGCAGCGCGAGCGGCGACACGTCGTCGAGCAATGAGCAGGTAAGCTCTCCGGCGCCCAGCGTAGAAACGCCGGCTGCGACTGTGCCTGCCGCCGTCGTTCCCAAAATTGCCGCCGTCCATGACAGCTTGAAAATTTCGACTGATACCCGCAGCGCCTATCACGGAAATCTTCTTGAGAACGACAATTCGAGCAACGGCACAATACTCCTTCGCCGCTTCGGTGAAAGCGCGGTGGACAAGCACGGCCTGACGCTGACCGGAAAATACGGTGTCATCCACGTCGAAAGCGACGGCGATTATAGTTATACGGTCGATGCTACCAAACTCGCAGGCCTCAGCGGCAAAGTCAGTGAGTTCTTCCAATACAAAATCTCCGATGGCGCTTCCCACATCGACACCGACAGCTTGAGCGTGTCGATCAACGTCGACGCATTCCATGGCAGTCACGCCTCATACGTCCTGGCGTGAGGCTGGACGGGATTCTGGCGCATTCCCGCGAGCCGCGGGCGGTCTCAATTTGCGAGGCAGCCAAGTTTTCGCCAGCGGGCGATGCAAAAGACGGCCTCTTGATCGAAAAAATTCGCGTCTGCTATGGCCAAAACAAACTAAAGATTGCATTTATAGTCTAATTCGTCAGTAAAGGCCGGATTTAAGCTGCCACACGCTCGCCGTTTTTAACCCTTATTGGCGGTTTTGCGATATTCACTTGCTTCGGCTGGTTTGCTTATCGTAGTGTTAAAGTTAGACCCCCTGAAATTGCTCGTGATAAGTTTGTATTTTCGGTCATTTTTCAGTGGGATTTATGTTCTACGTTATGGCGCGCAAGCGGGATCGGCAACGGTGCCGGGGATCCGAAGGCAGCCATGTCAATGATCGGGTTTGAGGGCCTGTAACTGCACTGTGGACCAGCATTCGTTGGTGCGCGATGCGGTAGAAGAGGATTGCTTCGTGTTTCAAATTTCAGCAGCTGACGTCAATGAACCGTCCAAAGCCTTGCGCAAATGCAAAGGAGGACTGATCTTCATTGGTATAGCTAGCGCGCTTATCAATATACTTTATTTGACAAGTTCATTTTTTATGCTTGAGGTGTATGACCGGGTCATTCCCAGCAAAAGCATACCGACGCTGGCTGCCTTGGCAATACTTGCGTTGACACTTTATGCTTTCCAGGGCGCGTTCGAAGTTCTCAGGAGCAGAATGCTCGTTCGCGTCGCCGGTGCGCTTGACGAGATGGTGAATGGGCGGGTGTTTCGGGCGTTGATCAAAGCGCCGCTGAAGGTCAAGATCGGTGGAGACGGGCTTCAGCCCCTGCGGGATTTCGATCAGATAAGAACGTTCCTGTCCGGCATGGGCCCGACGGCAATGTTCGATCTGCCCTGGCTTCCTTTCTATCTCGTTATCTGTTTCCTGTTCCATCCGGCAATTGGATATATCGCGATCGGCGGATCGCTGGTTCTCGCCATTCTGACGTTCCTGACCAACCAGGGCACGCGCACGCTCTCCAAGCGGCAATCGGAAGCCGCCAACATGCGCAACGGATTTGCGCAGAGCTCGATCCGCAATTCCGAGGTCATTCATGCCATGGGCATGGCAGGCACCATGGCTGAGATCTGGGACCGCAAGAACGGCGAATACCGGAACATCACCCGGCAGGCATCGGATGTCGGCAATGGTTATGCGACACTGTCGAAGATTTTCCGTATCGCCCTGCAATCGGGAACGCTGGCAACAGGCGCGATCCTGGTCATTCAAGGTCAGGCCTCTTCGGGTATTATCATCGCCGGTTCCATCCTGACGTCCCGCGCTCTGGCGCCTGTGGAGGCGGCGATCGGAAATTGGCGCGGTTTCGTTTCCGCCCAGCAGAGCTGGGCGCGGCTTGCGAACCTCCTGAAAACAATTCCGGAGATCCAAGCCCCTCTCGCGCTGGCTGCACCTTCCAAGCAGGTCACGGTTGAAGGCGTCGCCAGCGGACCGCCGGCCGGCCAGCGGCTGGTCATCTCCGATATCAGCTTCGGCCTGAAAGCCGGGAGCGCGCTCGGGGTCATCGGCTACAGCGCCTCGGGCAAATCGTCGCTGGCGCGGGCGATGATGGGCGTCTGGCCGACGGTCAGAGGATCCATTCGTCTGGATGGCGCGGCGCTCGACCAGTGGGACGGCGACGCACTCGGCCGGCATATCGGTTATCTTCCGCAGGATGTCGAGCTCTTCTCCGGCACCGTCGCGCAGAATATCTGCCGCTTCGCTAAAGAGATGTCGCCGGAGGCGGTGGTTACCGCGGCGAGGGCGGCGCGCGTTCACGACCTCATTCTGCGTCTGCCGAACGGTTACGAGACCGAAATCGGCGAAGGCGGTGCTGCGCTTTCAGCCGGGCAGAGACAGCGTATCGCGCTTGCAAGAGCGCTCTACGGCGAACCATTCCTCGTCGTGCTCGATGAACCGAATTCCAATCTCGATGAGGAAGGCGAGCGGGCGCTGAGTGCTGCGATCATGAGCGTGCGTGCACGTGGCGGCATCGTCGTTGTCATCGCGCATCGCTCCGGCGTTCTGGCAGTGTGCGACTTCGTGCTGATGATGCAGGAGGGCAGAATGATCGCATTCGGTCCTAAGGAAGAAGTTCTGGCGCGGGTCAGCCGGACCGAGGCAGCGCGCACGCCGATTGCCGAGCGCGTAGCTCAGCTTAAGGTCGTGGTCGACGGCAATGCGGCGGAATAGGCCGGAAGGAAGATCGTGAGCAAAGTTATTAGTGAATCCAAACGCTCCCTCAATCGCCATGTGGCGGTTGTCGGCGCGCTGTCCATTGCGTTGGTTTGCGGCATCGGCGGTTGGGCGGCGACGACGGAACTTTCGAGCGCCGTCATCGGCGAGGGCGTCGTTGTCGTCGACGGCGACGTCAAGAAGATCCAGCATCTGACGGGCGGTATCGTCTCGGAACTTCTTGTCTCCGAAAACGAGCATGTGTCGGCCGGACAGGTTTTGATACGGCTTGATGGAACGGCGACAAGAGCGCAGCTGTCGATTGTCGAGAGCACGCTTGCTCAGCTTTATGCGCGCCGCGCCCGCCTGAAGGCGGAGCGGATCGGCGCCGATTCGTTCGAAGTCGAAGAAAACCTCAGCGATCTGACATCCAGCACCGCGGCGCAGCAGCTGCTCGACGGCGAGCGGAAGTTGTTCGACAGCCGCAGGTCGGCGCTGATCGGAATGAAGAGTCAGCTGGCGTCGCGCAAGGATCAATTGGGCGAGCAGATCAAAGGCTTGGTCGTTCAGATCAACGCCACCGGCGATTCCCTCGGCTTGATCGAACAGGAGCTCGAAGCCGTCGATGTTCTCTACAAAAAGGGTCTGGTCACGCTTCAGCGTTTGAATACGCTCAAGCGCGCCCGCGCCGATCTCCAGGGTAACAGCGGTCAGGAAATCGCTGCAAAGGCGGAGGCCGAGGGCAAGGCGATCGAAATCGACCGACAGTCGATTCAGCTGGATGAGGATCGTCGTTCGGAGATCGCAAAGGACCTGACCGATGTCGAAGCTCAGATCGCCGAAAATGAGGAGCGCCGCGGCACTGCGCTCGATCAACTCCGCCGTCTCGACATCACCGCGCCGCTCAGCGGGCGCGTTCACGAATTGTCGGTACACACGGTCAATGGCGTTATCGAAGCCGGTCAGACGCTGGGACTCGTCGTTCCCGAAAACGACGATCTGACCGTCCAGGCGAAGGTCGCCACCCGCGATATCGACCAGGTCCATGTCGGCCAATCCGTCGATGTGCGTTTCAGTGCTTTTGATCAGCGCACGACGCCTGACGTGCAGGCGGTGATCACCTCAATTGCGCCTGATATCGTCAAGGATGAGCGGACGGGGATCAGCTATTATCCGGTGCGCGTCAAGCCGGAGGCTCAAAGTATCGCGAAGCTGAAATCGATAAAGCTCTATCCCGGCATGCCGGCCGAAGTCTTTATCAAGATCGGCGACCGGACCGTCATTTCTTATCTCACAAAACCGCTGACCGATCAGATGCAGCATGTATTTCGTGAGGAGTGATTGGCGCTCCTCGGCGCCGTTGCGGCATTTCGAGGCAGCTGCTATCCCGGTTGGATGCAAGGCTGATTTGCGCACTGAAGCGGACATGACAATCTGTCCTTCATGATATTGTCTCAAGCCTGCTGCAAGGTTGGCTTCAAGGGCCTGCCGGCCGCTCCACAAGGTTCTCCTGCCGGGTGACGTATAGCTCTCGCCGAGATATGGTTCCGTCATGATATGTTTGCGGCTTTGGCGAGAGGCGCCGACCGAGAGGCGACTGGCATCGGGTCTGGTTATGCTTTTAGCCTGCCTCGTGATGGTTTTGATGACTGGAAAGAGTGATGCCGAGAACCTTCCACCGCTGAAAATAGTGGCTTTCGGAACATCGCTGACAGCGCGCGGGGGATGGCAGCCCGGCCTTCAGACAAGGCTTTCTGCCTGTCTGCAGAGATCCGTGAAAGTCGAGAGCATCGCAAAGAGCGGCGAGACGTCGACATGGGCTTTGACCCAACTGGATCGGGTCGTTGCCGAGCAGCCGGATATTATTCTGATCGAGCTCTACGCCAATGACGCGACATTGCATCGGTTCGTGTCGCTGGCGCAAAGCCGAAGGAATATTGCCGACATTCTCGATCAGCTTCATCAACGCCTGCCGCGGGCGCGGATCATCCTCATGGCGATGAATCCATTTTCAGGGCTGCGGGGGCTGATCCGTCCTTTTGTCGGTAGCTATATTTCGGCTCATCAGGCGGAGGCTCGGAAACGGGGCCTGGAGTTTATCGACTATCGGCCCGATTGGGAGCGTCTGACCCCTGACGATCTGGCCGCTGCAATTCCTGACGGCGCACATCCGCGGCCTGAAGTCGCTTCTAAAATCATCGTGCCCCAGCTCGCCCGGCACATAGCCGGCCGCGATTGCGGAGAATGAATCTCCCCCGCTGAGGGTGTCTGCACCTGTCGGCGGGTTCAACCTGCTGCGAGATAACCCTTCAAATAGTTGACCAGCGACGTCCGGCCGGCATCGGACACGTCTTGATGAGAGGGGCTGTCCAGGTCCTGGAGGAGATAGTCTTTGAGTTCGTCATCGTTCTGGGCGACATAGATGCCCGGCCGGCCGACAAGCTGGCTCACCGTGGCAAGCTGGTGATCGTTTCGGTGCTCGCCAAGAGCCGCCTTCCGCGGAACGAGAATGATCGGTTTGCCGAAACGCTTCGCCGTGAGGACCGTGCCGATTCCCGCGTGAGAAACGATGACAGTCGCATCGCGAAAGACCCTATCGAAGTCCGCGGGCTCGATATTCTTGGTCCATTTCATGTTCTGTGGAGTATAGGTGCCCTTGCCGATCTGAGCCAGCACCGGTCTGGTCAGATCCTTGGCGAAGGTATCGACGGCCTTGACGAGGCGATCAAACGGCAGCTGCGTTCCGACGGTGACAAGGATCAAAGGACAGCTCCTGCGTAATGGGGGCCATCCGGCCGTGAGAGATGTTGCCATTGCGTGAGCCAGAGCGTTGCAATATGGCCGGCCAATTTTCCCGATAAGGACAGTTTCTCCACATTGGCGACGCTATCGATCCAGATCGTTCGCTTGCCCATGAGCCTGCCAGCCAACAGGCAGAACAGGCCTGGAGCTGCTCCCGTCGACAGGATGATATCGGGCTTCAGCTTGAAGACAATGTAAAACGCGCTGAAAAAACACTTGATCGACATAACGATCGAGTCGCGGCTGCAATCGGGCAAAACCAAGCCATTGCTGATATCGTACTTTTTTAAGAGACCGGGAATCGTGGTGGCGAAAAATACCTCGCTACCCTCGAAGGCGGCGCGCATAGCCATCATCTGTTCCCAGTGACCACCTCCGGACGAAGCGGCGAGAATTTTCCGTTTTTTTCCGTCAGTCATATTAGATCCATCCTCGCACTATCTTATGGTTCGCGCTGCTATGGTGTCTCAGCAGATTTAGAGCCCGCTGCGAATTGTTCACATTTTGCGAGCCATGCGTTGGAGAGTGTGATTTCCTATTGCAATGCATCATTTTTGAATGCAATGCAATGCAAGTGGCTCGGCCGGCATTGACTTCGCGAGTGAGGGTGTATCGTCTTGTATCACCTCGAAAGGACAATCGGATGCACAACAACCCCGTACGCGCTTACCGTCCCGATATAGATGGTCTTCGTTCGGTTGCCGTCATTTCCGTTGTGCTATTTCATGCAGGTCTGAGGTCATTTTCCGGCGGATTCGTTGGTGTCGACATTTTCTTCGTCATCTCCGGGTATCTCATTACAGGACATATTTATGGCGACATTCTAAAATCGGAATTCAAATTCACAAGATTCTATGCGCGACGGGCACGGCGCATATTGCCGGCGCTGTTTTTCGTATTGGCTGTTTCGTTCCTGATCGGTTTTCTCCTCCTGTCCCCGGGCGAGTTCAGGAAATTTTCGCATAGTGCCGTTGCCGCCATGTTAGGCTTTTCCAACGTCTATTATTGGCTTTCCAGCAACTACTTCTCGCCGGCATCCGACCAGCTGCCCATGCTGATGACCTGGAGTCTCGGCGTGGAGGAACAGTTTTATATGGTCTTTCCCTGGATCATTTTGTTCCTGAACCGCTATTTCAAGCGAGCCGTGCTTCCCGCGATCGCAACGATTGTCGTATTCTCTTTCATATTTTCCGTCGCAGCGTTGAAGATCAATCCGAGTTTCACCTTTTATCTGCTTCCGACTCGCGCATGGGAGCTGGGGATGGGCGGCATTCTCGCTGTGATGGAGACAAAGGGTTTGCGTCTCGATCGGGGTGGAAGCGCAGCAGTCAATGCCATTGCGTTGATCGGCGCGATATTGATTGTCGTACCGATCTGGTTCTACAACGACTCCACGCCTTTTCCCGGAGCTGCGGCGCTTTTGCCGGTTCTCGGGTCGGCGCTGCTGATTGCGACGCCAAGCTCGATCGTGGCTTTTGCACTCGGTTCGCGGCCGTTCGTTTTTATCGGCCTTGTCTCATATTCCTGGTATCTGTGGCATTGGCCTCTTTTGAGCTTCGCCAGCGTCGCATCCGTCTGGCCATTGCCGCAATCGACGGCTTTGCTTATCGTTGGGATCTCATTTATCTTGGCGGTTCTGACGTATTATCTCGTGGAGAAGCCGTTTCGGCGCCCGGGTCTTTCCAATGGCCGCACACTTTGGCGCTACGCAACGGCCCTGGCGGTTTTCGCGCTTCCTTTCGCGCTGACCGCGCTACTGGCTGGCGTTCCACAGAGATTTGGTTCACAGGTTGCCAGGATTGAAGAGATCGCAGGCGGGCGTGAAGCGTGCCTCGTATCTTATGGTGCAACCGCCCCAGCTCTCGGCAGCAACTGCCAACCTGCAGGCAATACCGAGCCTGCGATAGCCTTGATCGGCGACAGCCATGCGGCTGCACTTGCGCCCGGATTGCGAGCCATCGCGCAAGAGCGGGGTTACCAGCTTTACGTCTTTACCAAAACATCCTGCCCGCCGCTGACAGACGCCACGCGCTATATGCCCAACCATCCGCTCCATGCTGCAGAATGCTCGGCTTATAACGCCAAAGTATTGGGTTTGCTGCGTGAAAACGATGCGATCAAGAAAGTTATTCTGGCCGGGTACTGGTCTGCTCCGATGCGTGAGGCAGAGACCGGTTCGCGCTATATCAGCCCGGGCGCCAATGGCGCAGAGCAGGCCGAAAACCAAAATGGGCCGACCCTGGAGTCGGCACTTGCATCGCAGGTCGCCCAATTGCGGGCCATGAACAAGGATGTGGTCCTTCTGCAAGACGTTCCACTGTTCAACTTTAACCCTGTCCGTGCCGTGCTCCAGCGTGCGATACCCTTCAGAGCGGCGTTTGGAAGATGGCTCGACGGCGATCGTGATCTGACACCATATGATGCTCCGATGAAAGCTGTCGCGAATTTCAACGATCCGGTCAGGGATATTATCGCGCGTGTCGCGGAGAAATCACCGCCTGGCGTGGCCCTGGTCGATCCTTTCAACGCGCTTTGCCCGGGAGCTCGGTGCAGTTTTTCCGCCGCCGACGGCGCGCCGTTGTTCATAGACAACCAGCATCTATCGACGGTCGGCTCGGAAGTTGCCGCCAGGGCAGTCCTTCCGGCGGATGACGAGGAGAAAATGAGGACGACGTCTTTCTCTGACAAACAGTCTCGGATGACTGGTATTGTGAGGCATATTGATACGCCGGTCCGCTGAACTCGCTTCAGCTCCTGTTTGAACAGTGGTGACCTTCACCTCTTCACATTCCGCAACGAATGCGCCCAAGCGCCGATTCAATTAATGCGCTGTCATCCGCGGCCTCGACGCCATGGGATCGACCAGTTGAAAAATGGGCGGCTTCCAGGGCGCTGGGAGCCGTGCGTCTAGAGCTTTTCCGGGTTAGATTGAAGCATTCTGTTGGCTCAAACGGAGTCGGATGGTCGACCGGCCGGCGCGCGTCGTAGCCCAGCTCTACGGCCAAGCCTGCCGGTCGATCAGCCGGCCCGTTTCAGCCAACCCGGAGGGCCGGGCATCTTTCGGCCAGGATCAGAGGCGATCGGCTCGGACGTACCGAGGGGTATGTCCGTCGCCAATCGCCTCTGCCCTGACGAAAGCCTGCTCCGGCAGAATGCTTCAATCTAACCCGGAAAAGCTCTAGGCATCGTGCCTTCCGAAAGATCGCTTCCAACTTTCAGGCCAAGGCGCTAAGCCGCAACAACCTTAGCTCTGAGGCTGATGGATTTGAGATGGCGCCCCAGTGGCTTTTCGATGAACGTATAAATCAAAGCACCGCCACCGGCAGCGATCCCAAAATAATCAAAACTTCTATCCACTGTGTGTGTTCATCGACGAGCCACCGCTCTTCATTCTGCTTAGCGGAAGCGAGACAACCAAGTATGGCCAGAGAATGACTGGCGCCAGCATCATTCCCGCTTCCATCATTGAGCCAACCACGATCAGAAGAATGATTGCAACTTCCTTGGAGTGTGTGGCACGAAGCTCGGTAGAACGTTGGATCGTTACTAGACGGCCGCCCAGGCGCTGAAGAATAAAGGCTGTCCAGGCAATCATGCCCGGTACCCCGATGTTGAGGGCAAGTTCCAAGTAGGTGTTATGGGTGGAGCGTGCGTCGAAGGTCAGCGAGACATATTGCTCCATAATTTCCGGCTGACGGAAAACGGCAAAACCGTAACCAAAAAGAGGGCGATCGTATACCAGAGGCAGCAATTGGTCCCAGATATTAGTGCGTCCGGAAAAGGTAAGGTCTTTTCCAAATGCGTCCGCAATCATTTGTGCAACGCCAAGATAGGCGAAGGATGCCGCCACTCCCAAAATAATGCAGAAGAAGAAAACAATGAAGGAGCGCGCCAGTGAGTTTCTCACGGTTTGCATCATACGTGAGCCGGCCAATGTGGCCACGCCGATAGCCACCATAACAACCGCAGTCGAAGATTTGGAAACAACGATGAGTAGGAGAGTACACAGCAACGCCGCCCAGCGTAGAAGTTGGCTATAGCGTAATGGTCCTCTCGGCATTCCCAGCGACAGCATGGTTATGAAACTGACGGCACAAAACTGACCAAGGCCGTTCTTGTGGTAGAACAGACCCTTAACCATGCCGGCATAGGATCCTCCCATCACAGCATATCTTGGCAAGGCCACGGTATACAGGATGTTCGCAAAGGCCGCGAACATACCAAAGGTCGCCAGAAGCCGGAAGGTTTCAACGCTGCCGTATCGATGCCGGTAAAGCAACGGCGCTACTGTCAGCACGGCGACGGCGGCAACGCCTCGCACGGACGCGCTAAAACTGATGGAAAGTCCAAGGGAAATGATTGAGAGTATAATAACGACGAAAACAAGAACCGGGATCCTACGAAAATAGGAAAGGAAACGGTTTGGTTCCAATACGAAGTAAAGGCCGATCAGCGGAATGAGGCTGTACAGCATCAGTTTCTGCGCAAACGGATCAACAGATGCATCTTCATTGAAGTTTGAGGGATAGCCGTACCACATCCCGGTTGTTCGCAAGAGTGTTAGATAGAACATTCCGGTGAGGAGCACGCGGATAAGCGTTTCCTTTCTGATGCCGCGACGTGGCCGCGGTCGGACGACTGGCCGCAGGATGACTTCCTGGTCCGAAAGATAAGAATGGCCGAGACTCATCCGAGGGTACTCCTGCAAACAGTATCAGAAAGCGGCATTGGGCCTGTATTCCTGGTATGCGTGTCCGAGAATTCCGTTCACCATGCCGGCACCGCGTAGTACATGGGTGAGTGCCCGCATGCCCCAATAGGGTGAAACCAGGATCGCCGGCAGCATGACCAGCCCAAGCATCACTCTCGTGGCGCCATAGGCCGCGCGATAGAGCCGGCGCTTGAGGTTGCCGTGCAGGATCTCGCTGACGGCGAAAGTGTTGCCGAGCCGGTATTGTCGCTGCAGCACCCATTTCCATGTCATGCGGCTGGCGGGAACGACATCATAGACCAGTGCCTTGTCAGCCCAGAAAACCTGCATGCCACGACGAATTGCCTGATTGAAGAAGAGATAGTCAGTGCCGCCGGTGAAGCGCATTTTCTCTTCGAAGCGCAGATTCCATGAGCGGATCAAGGGATAATCGAACATGACATTGTTCGAAGCCGCATAGCAAATGCGCTGACCGTCCTTGTTCTTCTTGCGCTCGAAAACCCTTGCCTTGATGAAATATTCCGGCGGATTCTCGGGATAGACCGGCTGGACCGGACCGTAGACGCAATCGGCGCGATTTTTCTCCCGGGTCCCCAGCATCGCATCGAGCCAGCCATCGACCGGCCATTCGTCATCGTCGAGAAAGCAGAAGAGATCGGTGCCGGCAGGGGCTGAATCGAGCGCGCGATTGCGCGCAAACGGTATGCCCTGGTTCGGTTCGATGACATAGATCAGATCATAGGTGCCCGTTTGGCCGAAAGCCTCGACCGTGGCTCTTGCGCTGCCGGCGGCATCATTGTCGACGATCACCATCGTCAGATGATAGGGGCGAGCCGGATGCCTGGTCTGGCGTGTCATCACATCGAGCAGCTTGGCGATCCCGTCCAGCCGCCGATAGGTCAGCACGCCGACGGCGATGTTCAACGGCGACGCGCCTGACGGATCAGTTCCGGCAGATGAATGCGGAAAAGTGTCCTGCTGGTTCATGACTGTCCTCTCCGCAGCATAGTGCCCAAACGCTTGCGCGCGGCCATCAGGGCCACTTCGTTGACGGCATCATCGCCGAACGGACCGCCGGCCACGGTGTTGCGAGCTTCGCTCCTCAGTTTCAAAAGCGATGTCGTTTCGGCAATGCCTCCGGCGACCAGGCTCTTACCCAGCGCATGCAGCCCATCATAGCGGCGCGCCAGCTCCAATCCTGTGGCGATCATGATCCGTGGGCGCAGTGTTTTTGCCCTGCTCGTGCCCGTATAGCGGTTCGAGGCATGAATGCGCTGAAAGGTCAGCGGCGTTTCGACGATGGCTCCGCGACCAAGATAGGCGGCTGCAAACTTGATGTAATTGTCGCTGAGCACGACGTCGTTCGCGACGGACATCGGCAGGATCTGGGACAGGAGGTCGCGACGGAAGCTCAAGCCGGAGGTCGGCACCGGAAGCGAGGGAAAGCTGCCCCTGCGCAGGGTGTCCCGTTTGTCGAACAGCGTCACCTGCAACTTCGCGGGAGGCTGGTCGTCTTCGTTGGTCGTCACGCGGTCGAAACACCAGTCGATCTCGTTGCGGTCATAGACCTCGACAATGCGCGCGAGTTTGCCAGGCAGAAACGCATCATCGGCATCGAGGAGAAAGAGGATATCGCCGCTTGCAGCCGCAAACCCTGCGTTGAAGCTCGAGGCCTGGCCACCGTTTTCCTTCAATACGGATCGGATCTGCTCGCCGTAGGAAGCGAGGATCTCCCTGGAATCATCCGTGGAGCCATCGTCGACGACAATCACCTCGTAGTCGGGATAAGTCTGCGACAGGACACTGTCGATGCATGGGCGCAAGAACTGCCCGTAATTGAAATTGTTGATCAGCACCGAAAGTTTCAAATTACCGTCTCCTGGGCCAATCGATCACCGCCCCAGCGGGGCGTATCGGCGAATTCCGGCACGATAGCCGCGCATGTAGTAGTATTTCCAAATCGCCCAGAAACGCTTCTTCGACCGCGGCAGGAGATAGAGGAGGGCTGCACGGAAAGCCCACTGTGCACTTTCCATCCAGGTCGGCAATGGAACGCCGCTTATCCTCACGCCTTCCGGCACCTCATCAGGAAAGAGCGCCGGCATGCCGTAGCCAAGCCGCTCGCCGCGTTTCTGCACCCAATTCTCGGTCACGCTCGACGCCGGGATCCAGTGGTGAACCACGGCTTCGGCGCATCGATAGGATTTGGCTCCACCCGCGGCCAGGCGGATGATGATTTCAGCATCTTCACCCATCGCGAACATCTTTCCCGGAAGAGGGCCGATGTCTTCTCGATAGCGTACGCTCGTCCCCAGCAACTCTCGCCGAACGATCGTGTTCGGGCCCCAAACCTTTGTCGGATCGCACGGTCCGCTTTGTGTCTCATCGACGATCGCGAATGTCGATCCCATGGGAATCCAGTCGATAAAGCGATCCTTCGGCTCCTCCTCCCAATCTGGAACGATTCTGCCGCCGAAGACGCCATAGCTCGGATGGGCTGCGGCACAGTCGACGATCGCTTTCAGCCAATTTGGTTCGGCGCGGATGTCGTCATCCGTAAGAACAACGAGATCCCCCTTCACCCGATCCAAGGCCAGATTCAGCGCGCTGGACTTTCCCGGCTTGCGCTGCTGCAGGATGGTGATCGGAAGTTTTTCGCTATACGATTTCAGAAGGTCGAACGTATCGTCCTTGCTATTGTTGTCGACAGCGATCAATTCCCATCGATCATGGGGAAGCTCCTGGCTCACCAATGAATCCAAAGTATGGCGCAGCCGGCGGCTGGCGCCATTATAGGATGAAAACAGCACGCTGACGAAAAGATCCGACATCAGTTACCAACCCTTTTGGTGAAGTCGAAAGAGGAAAGCCTCATGATTTGACTGCCTATACCTATTGGACGGATCGGTTTGCTATGCGGGATTCGACCGCGCCCCACCGAAGAATTCGCGCCGATAACCGCCGCCGAGAACCCTCAGCTTGCGAAAATTGCGCAACAACCGTCGCGGCTTCAGAAGTACGCCACGATTGAGAAAATACTGCCGCATCAAGCTCGGCGCGCGGCTGTGCGATCCGCCATGGGCGACCCGGTAGACTGCTCCCCGGAAAGGCAGTTTGGTCAGGGGCGCTCCGCGCTGGGCAAGAATGCCCGCAATGCGGACGTGGCTGCCCAGCATCGACTTGATCCAGTCGAGAGAGGCGTCTTCAAACCGCTGCGGCAGTTCATACAGATCGCCGCGAATGATCAGCGAGGTGCCGCAGAGATGGCTGAAGTCATCATGGCCGAGCAGAAAATTGCCGCCGTCGTCCCAGATGTAACCGTTGTCGATCGTCCATCCGTTGGCATCCCGGTTTTCCGATACATATTGCACGATCCGGGAGCTGACGAAATCGTCGTCATCGACAATCATGAAAAAGCGGCTGTCGGCCGCGGCCAGCATGCCGCTCAGAACGCGCCGGCCTTTGTCGGCGCGGAAGGCATCGAGGAAGTCTTCCTTGCTGCCCTTTCCGAGTTCGTGCATGTCGTTCGGCGGAAACGTCACACGAACGGCGGAAAATTTCTCCGGCAGATCAGGCAGATCGGCGCCTTCGTTAGCTACGATGATGCCGCGCCAATCGCCATTGGTCTGATTGGAAATGGAGGCCACGGTCTGGCTGAGATTTGCCTTCAGCTTGCTCCAATCGCGCGCGTTGTCCTGATGTCGGACCGGGATGATGAAGGTGACAAGTGGCATCGAATTCCCCCTTAAGCCCGCAGGCCCACAGCTTCTTTCTCAGCGACGCGCCCCTTGGCAGCCTGCTGGCGCGCCCACTCGATTCCGTCTTCGAGCGATGTCGCTTTGTAGGAAAGGTCGGTTCCGCCGGAGAAAGCATTCATGAAGCGACGGATCTTTCCATAGCTGTTGTCCAGCACCGCATGCGGACGGCCGAGCAGCAGCGAGCAGATATGAACGTGCAGACGGTCGGTCACGATAGCGCGGGCGCGCGAAATCTGACTAATGCCACGCTCGAAGCGGTTATGAGCCGCAGCATCCAACCTGCGCAAGGCAACTTCGCTCGGCTTCAATGCGAGATAAGCCGAGGCTACGCCCAACTTCTTGGCGATGTCCACCTTCCTCTTCGATTCCGTAATCCAGTCTTCCACAGGAATATCGGAAGGAATCTTGCGATCACCTCCGCCGACGCGTTCCGCATCCTCCCGCAACATGGCGAGGACGGGAATCTGCGTTGCCCTTTCCGGCAGCGGGCCGATGGCGAAGGCCATATCCGGGCACAGCCGCACGATGCAGTCGAAGTGCTTCTCGGAAAACTCCTTCGATTCTTCATCGCGCACCAGCAGTACGAAATTCTTGTGGCGTCCGATGGCCTTTTTGGACTGCTCGATGCGCTCGGGCGAACTGTAGTGGATCGATTGCGGGAACTGGACGATCTGCCGATCCGGGAAGCGTTCCATGATCATTTCGCGGAAGTCCTGGTGGGCGACCCAGATATCGCCGAAATTGCCGCCGCCGTGAATGAAGATCGGGCCTGTGGGCACGCGACGTTTCAGTTCGTCGGCGGAGAAGTCGTAGAGCCTGGAAACATAGTCCGGGCGCTTGCCGAAGCGGTCCCTGAGATAGGCCATCTCTCCCAGCCAGATCGCCGAGTCGCCGCAATTGCGGATGTCGGGAAAGTCGAGAATCGCAAGCGGTTCATCGCGCGAGACATAGTCCTTCAGGCAATCGTGGATCATGCCGTTGAGTTTTGCGATCAGCTCCGGTCTGGATTGGCTGGTCATTCTGCCTCTCTTGTTGATGTTCGTTTAACTTCACGCCGATTTGGGTACGGCAATACGTTTTGCTTTTGACAGGAACTTGACAACGATACGCTGAACTTCAGTTTCCGGGCCATTGGGCTTCTTCATCGCCACCCAAAGAGTAAAGCTCGATCCGGCGTAGATGATGCCGCCCGTGATGACGAGGAAGGCGAGATAGAGCGCCAGATGCAGCTTGTCTGTAGGCATGCTCAGAATGTGCGACAATCCCCAGACACCGGCGGCCATCAAGGCGACGCTGGCAAGCGCGCGGAAGTTGGCCGCGAGCTGCTGGAAGAACGGCAGATTGATCAAGCGCTTGACGAGAAGCATGTTGACCACGGTGGAAATCAGGCCGGTCAACACCCGGGCATAAACGACGCCCGGAAGCCCGGCCATCATCAAGCCGGCGATGATGATGGGGATGCGGACCACCAGCATCTGCGTGTCGCGGATGAACAGCATCTTCGTATGGCCCTTCGCCATGCCGAGCGGCTGGACGAGCGAGCCGAGGGTCTGCAGGGCAAAGACCGATGCGAGCGCCTGGACGATGAAGATGGCGGGAATCCACTTCTCTCCCAGGGCAAGCCGCATCATCGGCTCGGCCACCACGGCCATGCCGATGCCCGCCGGAAGCGCCACCGCCGCCAACAGCGCCTGCGCACGCTGATAGGCTGCGATCAGCCGGACCGGATCGTTGCGGACCTTGGAGAAGCCCGGATAGATCGTCTGGTTCAAAGGCGCCGTGGCCTCGCGCGTCGGCAGCGTCGAAAGGGTGTTGCCGACCGTGTAGTGGCCGAGCTGCGTGGCGCCGAGCAACTTTCCGATCAGCAGATATTCGATCCGCCAGTTCAGTGTGTTGACGATCTGTCCGGCCGTCAGCCACACCGAGAACGAAAACAATTCGCGCGCGTGCCGGAAGGTGATGCGCGGCCAGAACGGCAGGACGGTGTAGGAAACGATGATATTGGTCACCTGATAGGCGAGGGTGCCGATCACGAGGGCCCAGTAACTCTGATAGATGGCCGCAATCGCCACCGTCACGATGAAGCCGACCAGCTTTTGCGAGACGTTGAGGACGAATTCCTGCCAGAAGATCAGATCGCGCTGGAGCATGACACGGCGTGGATTGGCAAGACCGCTCAGGAGCAGGCTGAAACTCAAGGCGAGCATGACGCTCGTCAGCCGCGGCTCATCATAAAATTCGGCGATCGGATAGGACGCGGCGGCAAACAGCAGCGCCAATATCGCGCTTCTCGTCACGCTCAAGGTCCAGACCGCGCTGAAGTGCGTTTCGCTGGGCGACTCGTGGCGGATAAGCGCCTGATTGAGCGAGAGTTCGGTGACCGAACTCAGAATGACCTGGATCGTCGTTGCAATAGCGACGAGACCGAAGTCAGCCGGCACCAGATACCAGGCGAGTACGAAGGTGCTGAGCGCCGAGAGCCCGTTGACGATGGCGCGGGACAAACTCAGCCACATGCTGCCTTGAATCAGCCGGTCGGTAACACTGCTCATGGGCGAACGGCTCCCGAGGTCGATGACGTTGACCATTTCAGCGGGCTGCAGGCCCATCCGGAGTGCTTCTTGCCCTTGCGGGAATGGAGAGTATTGGCGGAATTAGAAAGCATCATGCCTTATTGCCTCGTCACGGGGTCTGCGACATCAAAGGGCGCTGGCCGTCTTCTTGGAAAAATCCTGCTTCAGCCGATCCAGCTCGACCAGCATTTTCTCGTGGGCTCTTACGATAGCCTCGTCGGAGCTGAGCTGTCCTGGCTTCTCAGCCACCCGCTGCAACGTCTTGACGGTCGAGCCGAAAACATAGTTGCCGGTCAGCTGCCGGATGCGGCGGTGACGGAACGTGATGTTCTTCAACAGGTATGTGTTTTTCCGCACCAAAGATGCGCCTGCTTCGACGAGGTTCGAGGGGCCGATCGGATCGAAATCGATCTCCAGATCGAGCGCACTCGCCCAGTCATGCCACTTGGCGCGATTGCCCGGCGCGATCGGCCGGATCGCCCGCCACGGAACGCGCAGCGCATCTGATATAATGCAGCCATGCATTGCTTCGGAGACGACCTTCTGCGATGCGCTGAGTTCGGTCAGAACCTTTTCCACCGACCAGCGGGGATCGATATAATGGATGCCGGCGAGGTCGCAGACCTTGTCCCAGCTGCCGTACATGGCGCTTTCGTAGTGCGGCATAAAGGAGACGGGGTAGCGCTTCTCAACGCTCTTCGCATCCCAGCAGCTGCGCGTCAGGATGCCCGAATCGCCGATGGCGTAGCTCGGATCGATGCCGAGGACCTCGGCGGTCTTCTTTCCGCGCACGAAGTAGAAGGTCCAGTTGCCATCGACCTTCGGCGCGTTGGTGTAGCCGCCATAGCCCGAGCCGAAGACGATCTTCTGTATGTTCGGGTCGAAATTATCGTAGAGGATCGAACCGATGCCGAGAAAGAGCTGGCTCTCGTCGTCATTGAAGAAGCCGGGCAGCAGACGTTCCCAGAGCCAATGGTTCAGTTCGTCGCCGAAATTCTCGTGTTTCCCGCGATAGGCAAACATCTTCATCGTGCTTCTCCAGTCGGCAAGTGCGTCACGATCTGCGTGACCGTTTCGTCCTCGCGGGCCATGCGTCCGTAACGCGAAATGATCTTGATGTCGCTGCGGATTATCTTGGCCGGGTTGCCGGCCACGAGCGAGCGCGGCGGCACGCTCTTGGTCACCACCGAGCCGGAGCCGATGACGCATTCGTCGCCGATCTCCACGCCGGGCAGGATGATGCTGCGGGCGCCGATGAAGCAGCGTTTGCCGATCCTCGTGTGAAGGTAGAGCCCGCGTGTGAGGTCGTGGGTCAGGATGGCGGCTTCGAAGGCGACATAGGTTTCGGCGCCGATATGCAGTCCCTTCGGATTGGTCTTGTCGAAGCGCACGCTGAGTGAAAAGCTGGCGGTCGGATCGATGTCCATACCCCAGAATTTCGTATAATAGAGCCACTTGGCCTTAACGATCCCGTTCCGCAGCGGCCGAAATACGTTCAGTCCCCACTTCGGCTTCTTTCCTGTCTGCACCATCAAGTCCGACCCCGGCTGGAAAATTGGTCTAGTACGGAACTGTAATAGTCCTCTAGCATCCCCGTTTGACGACGTATGTCGAAGCGCTCGGCCACCAGAAGCGGTGCCCGCGCGCTGAAGGCTGTCCACAGGGACTGGTCGTTGAGCAGCCTTCCGACCGCTTCCGCCATGCCCGCGACATCCCGCTCCTCCACGAGATAACCAGTTTTCCCCTCTTCGATCGCTTCGCCCACGCCTCCCGAGCGGAATGCGACGACCGGAGTACCGACGGCTTCGGCCTCCAGATTGGCGAGGCCGAAGGCTTCCGCGTGACCATTGTCGAGCGTCACGCTGCCATGAAGATAGAGTTCCGCACTGGCGAGCAGATCCCTTATCTCTGTCTGCGACAGATTTTCATGGATCGTGACGCTTGGCAAGGAACGGCGCGCCAAGGCCTCGATTTCCTCCTTCAATGGTCCCTGTCCGACCATGACGAATTCAACCGGGGTGCCGGCGGCCGCCACGCGTGAAAGCGCGTCGATCATGAAGCGGTGGCCCTTATAGTCGACGAAACGGGCAATGGAAACCACCAGCCCCTTTTTTCGTGGACGCGGCTCCATTTTGAAGAGATCGAGATCGATGCCGATGTGATGGCGAAAGACGCGGTCGGCGCGGAAGCCGAGCGCCAGCAGCCGCTCTCGGATGAAATCGGAAACGGCGATGTTCCAGCTGTTCCAGCCTGCCATCTCGCTCCGGCCCTTGGCGAAGAAACGCACCTGATTGAAGCCCCCCGGTTTTTTCGGATCGCCGCGATAGGTGGCGTCGAAGCCATGAAACGTCGTGACGAGCGGCTTGCCGGCGGCGCGCGCGAGCGGACCGATGACATAGCCGTTCTTGCCGAAATGGGCATGGACAAGATCGGCTTGGCTGATCGCGGGAAAGAGAAAAGGCAGGCCGACCTGCGGGATTTTCAGAAGCAACTCGCCGGCCCGCGCAACGGGAGACCGACGAATGTCATGAACCGGGACAGTCGATTTTTTTGTATGGGCGGAAGAGATTCGCGAACCGGCAAGAATTTCAGCTTCGAAGGAGCGAAACGCCACTGCCTGGTTGAGAACAAATGCCTGGCTGGCAGGCAAAAATTTTTCCACGTAAATAACGGCTTTTCTCATGAATCTGTTCGCGTCTCCACTGTCTTGGCGATCACATTGCCTCTATTGCCCGCTTGATGCCGTCAATCGAACTTCTCGGATCGTTGTTTTCGTCGTAAAGATTAACGCGCTTCGTGCATGCCGCGCCGGGGTTGGTGTCCTTCTCGTCAAGCCCGCCATATTTCTCCGACATGCCCCAAACGGTGGCGCCTTTCAAGTCACCACGCTCGGCTGCGATGGTGATCACGTCACCGAAAATCTCGGCATAGGAGACCGGCGTGGAGCTTTCTTCGCGGTTGAGGAAATGGCAGGACGCATCGAGTTCGGTGATAAAAACCCCGACACCCATATCCTTCAGTGTTGCACAGAATTGGCCCATTCCCTCCGGATCGATCCGATCGAGACCGGGGCGGAAATGCGATTGCAGCCCGACGGCGCCGATCGGCGTCTTTCTGGCGACGAGATTCTCGACAATCTTCAGGATGCGTGCACGCTTCTGTTCGAACACCTCGGATTTTTTCTCCAGGTGCGTCTCGTTGAGAACCAGCATCGCGTCGGGATTGGCCTCGTGTGCCATGTCGAAGCTCATGCGGATATAGTCGTCGCCAAGAAGGCGTCGGAAAACGCAGTTCCGCAGATCCGGCACATCATATTCCAACGGCTCGTTCACCACATCCCACGCATCGATCGACTTCTTATAACGAGCGACAATCTGTTTTATATGACGGTTCATCGCCGCCCGAATGGTCGCAGCGTCGGTGATGGCGGACACCCAGTCGGGCGTGCGATACCAGACAAGCGTGTGTCCATAAACCCTCATGTTGTTTTTGCGTGCAAACGCAACGATTTGATCGGCGGGGCCGAAGGAAAAGACGCCTGGCATCTTTTCCGTTGCATTCCACTTCAGCTGATTTCGCGGCGTTACCGAATTGACGTTGTCGATGTAGATCTGCGACGCGATCGGATTGCCTACATCCTCCGGATCGATCGCCGAACCGAATCGAAACGATTTTCTGTCGGCCAGGGCGCGCAGCCCCGCGGACGGCGGCACCTGCGCCAAAGCCTGACCCGCGCGGGCATATAACAGGGCGAGCGGAACGGAGGCGAGGAAACGTCTTCTATTCATTCTTTCTCTCACTGTTGGCTGTGTTTAACGTCTTCGGCGGAATCGAAGGGCCAAGCTTGCGGATTACGATCCGTCGCGGCTTCGATCTTAATTAATACATCGGCACAACTTCCGATGTATTCTCAGCGGCGTGGATGACGACGGCAATTTTAGACTTCTCTGCGTAATCCAAGATATTAAACCGCTGCGGAGGGAGCTCGTTATGGAAGGTTGGTTTAACTATCTGATGAGCTATGCCGCTTTTTTTATGGCGACTGTTCGCAGCGGCGTATCCCCTTTTGACGACCGGCAGTTCGCGGCGTTTGTTCTCGGCGTTGTCGGCACCATTCTCATCCTGTTCGGCGCGCTCGTCAGAACCTCGTTGCGATTGCGTCGATCGGCACGCGTCGTTCGCTCGCTCAACGACGAACTTGCGCAGGCTATTCAGGACCTCAATGTAGAGCGTCTCTGGCGTCTGGCCGGCGGCCGAACGGCCAAGTCCAGACAGCTTGACGGAGCTTTACAGGATCCTGTCCCGGCATCACGGTGATGCAGGTCGCATCGCCTGAAGTGCGCCGCATGCGGCTCTAATTGCGATTTACTGCCGGCGGCTCTTGATGGGGAAGTTCCGGCTGCGTGCGGTTGGCCGCAATTGTGGGCTCTGGCACGGGAAGCCATGTTCTGCCGGAAAAGTAATTCCTCGCCCTTTTTTGGGGGCCCGACGTTGCATCCAGCGAGAGGGTAAAATTGTAGCGCTGCGGATTGAGCACTTCGTGGGTGAAGGCGATGTTGGCTCCGAAGCCGTCTTCCTTGACATCCTTCAGGTTTTTGATCGCATTCAGGGTCTCATGAAAATCGAGCCATTGCGGTTGACGCAGCATGGTTTCGAAAATGCGCAGGATAGCCGGATCGAGCTGGCCATTCTGATCCGTTCCGGGGTTGACGATCTTCACGCGCATACTGCTGATCGTGCCGGCGGCATCGCCACGAACAATGACGAAGATGGAATTCGCAAGCTGATCCTTTTCACGCTTGGCGCTGTGCTCGTAAACGCATTCGAACGTGTCGGCATTGAAGCTGGCCGCCGCCCATTCGCTGGTCTGAACGCCCGCTTGACGCAGCGCCGCGCACATTGCAGGCCCGGATATGCGCCATGTGCGCAGAAAGGCCGACGCGGTCTGTGCCACGGGCGGTTCGGTGGCATGCAGGGGAAGCTTATAGACCGCCGGCGGCGCCGGTCTTGCTGGAGCTTTGGGCGGCGGCGGCTTAACCTCAGGGGGGAAAAGGTCGAAGCCGAAATAATGGCCAACCGCCTTTAAATGTTTCATGTCGTTGGACAGAAGCACCGTTCCGATGACCAGCGAGAGGGAAATCGTCAGCAACAACCAGAAGGTCACGGGAATCCGCGGTTTTCCTGCCGGCTGTTTCGCATATGCGGGCGACGAATTATCGGGCAAGCTTGTCTTCTCCGGCACGCGAGAAGGATTTCGTTGGTCTGTCTGGATCCCGTCAGTATACATGATCCGGTTAAATATCTTTTGGCTTCGTGTCTGCAACCAGGGCCCTTTCATCCGCGCCCTCATGAAAAGCGCGCGATCGGTTCGCCGAGAGCGCTTCAGCAGCATTTCAGCCGAGAATTTCCAATGAAGCGTTCGGCAATTCGGCGAGGGGTATTCGCTGATCTTGCCGCTTCTGTGGTCACGTAAAGGGGCGTCGTCCAAACTGGATTGAAATAAATTCGAGTTTTTTGAAAAGATTGTTGAATTGACATAAGTATTTTCATCCACAGGTCGAGAAACTGAAGATATTCAGTGTAATTACGGGGGGAGTGCACTCAAGTTCTGCCATTCTCTCGCGCATGGCGTTTAAATTTTTGTGAGAAATTTCAAATTATGCTTCCAAAATATTTATCGGATGACGACTTTCGGCGAGTTCGATCAAATTTTCGACGTATTAATCGATAGGGATTGCGCTGCAACAGCAGAAAGGAGAGACCATGTCCATCGAGCTAGACGCAACCACCTACGTTCACGCCAAGCCGACAACTGCACATTCCTACATCTTGCCCAAGATCTTCGATGTGCTGGAGGATCATTTCGATGGTTCTGCGAAAAATGACGTCTTCGATCTCGGATGCGGCACCGGCGGGGCCGCCGCGGCTCTTACGAAAGCAGGATATGATGTCGTCGGCGTCGATCCCTCCAGCGACGGAATCGGCAAGGCCAATATCCGTCATCCCGGACTGGCGCTGAGCGTCGGCTCGGCCTATGACGACCTGGCCCGGGATTATGGCAGTTTCAGTGCCGTTATCAGCCTGGAGGTCGTCGAGCATGTCTACGATCCGAAGAGCTTCACCTCGACGATGTTCGATCTCGTCAAGCCGGGCGGCATCGCGGTGATATCGACGCCCTATCACGGTTATCTGAAGAATCTTGCACTGGCTGCGACGGGAAAAATGGATGATCACTTCATGCCGTTGAAGGATCATGGGCATATCAAGTTCTGGTCGAAAAACACATTGCGCACACTGTTGCTGGAGACCGGCTTCGATAACGTCCGTTTCGAATATGTTGGAAGAATTCCTGCCTTTGCCAAATCAATGATCGCCGTCGCCGACAAGCCGCTTTAGACGGTCGGCGCGACATTGCGCCGTTCGCCGCAGTAGTCCGGAGGTTGTTTCTACTGCATGCTGTGGTGAAAAAAACCGTGATGAAATATTTACTTTTAGTTGCATTCTTGCTTAAACTCTCCATTATACAGCGGGCGTATTGATGAAGCGGGAGACTTAAGCAGATGAAGGCCAAATCGCCGAATTCCATCGATGTCTATGTTGGCAACCGCGTGAGAGTTCGGCGAAAGACGCTCGGCATGACCCAGCATGGTTTGGCCGAACTTCTTGGCATCACTTTCCAGCAGATTCAAAAATACGAAAAAGGAACGAACCGGATCGGCGCCAGCCGCCTTCAGCGCATTTCCGAGATCCTTCGCGTGCCGGTCGGCTTCTTCTTCGAGAACGGCGGTTCTGGGCCGATCGAAGGCGAGACGAGCGAATTGAACAAGTTTTTATCCTCGAAGGAAGGGCTCGCGCTCAATAAAGCGTTCATCGCCATCGAAGATCCCAACATCAGGCAGAAGCTGGTGGCCTTGGCCAAAAGTCTGGCGATGACGGGATTGCCCGACGTCGATAGCGACCTGCAGGATCCGGTTGTACACAACTGAGGATGGACCGTGCTTCATCTGCAGACATTCGGCGATCTGCGGCTGACTGAGTCGGATGGCGAGCCGGTTCGCTATCCGGTCAAAGGTCTGTTGATGATGGCCCACATCTATGCGGGTGCGAGCCATGAACTCAGCCGTTATGAGCTGGCCCAGTTTCTATGGAGCGACGTTGAGCCCGAATTGGCGCGGCTCAATTTGCGCAAAATGCTGTCCCGCATCCGCGAGATGGACTGCGGACGCACCGACATAGCTTTCGATTTCACTGCCACGACGGTGTGCCTCAACAAGCAGGTGGTTTCCAGCGATCTGGATGTCTTTCGAGCCGGCGGCCCGCCGCTGGATCGATTACAGGCGATCGCCGAAACGACGCAGCGCGGCTTCATCGGAAATATCAAGCCGGCGACAAAGCAGATAGATGCTTGGATCAGGGCGCAGCGGGACGCCCATGCGCTGCAATTGCGTCAAGCATTGCTGGAGGCGTTGCCTGATGTGCAAAAGCCGGGCGCGGCGCGCATCATTTCCAGCGCCGCCCTGCAAATCCTCGAGCGGGATCCGAATGACGAGCAGGTCAGGGCATTGCTGCATCGGCTATCCGGCAGCGCATCGTTCGGCGAGAGATTGCCGGAGAGCGGCGGCCAAGCAAGGGTGGAGGTGAAGCGTCCCGAGCCCGGCAGCCAGTCGGCCGATATCGAACGCATATCGCCGATCCCGCGGATCCTTCCCCGTCTGGTGTTGCTTCCCCCGACGGCGAAGCACGCCGATGCCGGACTTGCACTTGCCAATGCCCTGATCGAAGACGTCACAATCGAACTTTGTGCGCTTCGGCATATTTCCATCGTCGCTCCGCATACGGCCGGACAGATCCGCCGCGACTCCGAAAAAGCGGCGGTGGTCGCCAAGCACTCGATCACGTATCTTCTCGACACCCGATTTTCCGAAGAGGGATTGTTCGCCCAGCTGATCTATTTCCCCACGGATGAGATCGTCTGGGCCAATCGCTTTAAGATGAACCCCGATATATTGCCGCGTCACAGGCGGGTTATCGCCCAGCAGTTGACCGAGTCGGTGGCGCGTGAGCTGGCTGAAAACGAGGAGGAACGGCTACGTTTCGAAGCCAATCCTGAGGCCTATCACGCCTATCTCGTCGGCTCCAGCCTGATGAGCAAGCTGACACTGCCGCATATCCGCCGGGCAAGGAAGGCGTTCAAGCAGTCGCTGTCGCATAGGTCGGATTTCTCGCCGTCATTTACCGGGCTGGCAAGAACTTTCACCAGCGAGTGGCTCGTAACGGCGCAGGGAAACAATGAACTGCTGCACCTGGCGGAGCAGCATGCGCTTCGCGCAATCGAGCGAGATCCGGGATCGGCGGCGGGCCATCGCGAGCTCGGGGTCACCAGACTTTATCTTGGTGATGTGGATGCCAGCGTCGCAGCCCTTCATCTGGCGGAAGAGCTCAGTCCGCATTTTGCCGATGTCATCTACAGTCATGCCGACACGCTTGTGCATGCATCCCGCCCCGGCGACGCGCTCGCCAAGATCAGAAAGGCAATTTCGCTCAATCCGATCGCGCCTGACGCCTATCTCTGGTGTGCCGCGGGAGCAAGTTTCTTCCTGGAACAGTATGAGGAGGCCATCGCCTATGTCGAGGCGATGAAAGACAAAGCGCCGGCCCATCGTATCGCCGCGGCCAGTTGCGCAATGATCGGCGATCGAAAACGGGCACTGTTCCATCGGCAGCGCGCCGAAAGCATCAATCCGGTATTCGACGTCGAGAAGTGGCTCGCCATCGTTCCCTTCAAGGAGCACTGGCAAAAAGAGCTATATCGGGAGGGCCTGTTGAAGGCTGGTTTTTAACAATAGCTGAGGGGCATACCATGGCGAAAGCTGTCATTATAGGAATACCGGGCGAGGAAGGGCTTTGGCTCGCCGATCTCGATGCAGGCACCGTCAAACCGCTCAATCCGACGGGGGAATTGGCGACTGCGAGCAGCCTGCGCAAAGCTGGCGGCATATTCGTGAAGGGCGTCGATTTGGCCGTTGCCGTTTCGTCGGCGCAGATCGCGCTTTCCGGTCATGTCGACGGCTGAGCCCGCATTCTGACGGACCGGTCCACATATCCCGACAGGATCATATCGCCGCGGGAAACTCTTTCCCGCGTCGAGCCTTTTTTAGCTCGGTTCGGCATAACAAGGGTTGCACGACATACCGGGCTTGATGACATCGGAATTCCCGTCTGGTGCGCCTATACTCCGAATTCGCGCTCAATCGTGATTGCTCAGGGAAAGGGTCTGACCGACATCGACGCCAAAGTATCCGCCGTCATGGAAGCCGTGGAACGGGCAGTTGCCGGCGACCCTTTCGTCGATCTTGCCCGCAATACCTCGTTCGGTCTGCAGGCGATGGGGCACAAGATCGATCCGCTGAACTGCCTGATCGCCATGCATAAACCCGATCTCGGGCCGGACGAGGAGACGGAATGGGTGGCCGGGATCAATATCCTCACCGGCGAGACGATTCATATCCCTTTTGAAGCGGTGCTGCTCGACCGCACGCGCGATGCGCGATACTGGATGTCATCTGACGGCTTGGCATCGGGAAACAATATCGAGGAGGCCGTTTTCCACGGTGTGCTCGAGCGGATCGAGCGTGATGCGCATGTGCTATGGCAGGTTGGCGCGGAAAGGCATCGTTATGCCGGCTGCGTCGACCCCCGCGGCTTTCAGGACGATGCACTGACCGGGTTGATCGACAAGATCGAAAAATCAGGATTGGCGCTCAGGCTCTTCGATATCACAAGCGACATCGCCATTCCCTGTTTCACCGCCATTCTGGGTCCCTGTGATTCCGTTCCAGGCCAGCGGGATCGCCACAGCGGCAGGGACATTCGCCTTGTCGAGGTGACCGGCGGTACGGGAGCCCATCCGTCTCCCGTGCGCGCGGCCATCCGGGCGGTAACGGAAGCCGCGCAATCCAGACTCACCTATATCAGCGGAGCCAGGGACGATATTTCTCCCGCCACGTTCTCGAGATCCTTGCCGCCGCTGATGCGGCGAGCCTTCGACGCAGTTCCCGTCTCGCCGGCTGCCGGTCCTGTCCGCCACCGAACGTCAGGACATCGGGATCTGGCGTATTTGCTGCAGCATGTGCTGGAGGCTTTGCGCAACAAAGACATCGGTTCGGTCATCGCCGTACGCCTCAGCGACGACACGCTTCCCTTTGGCGTCGTCAAGGTCGTTATCCCCGAACTCGAAAATCCGGAAGGGCTGCGTGCTCGCCAGTTTGGAACAAGGGCGCTCGCGAGAGCGATAGGCTTTTGAAGGTCATTTTCGCGGGTCCCAGTCTTCCCGATGCAGCCTCACTTGCCGGCGAGGGGATACGCGTCCTGCCGCCCGCCACGCAGGGCGATGTTCTGGCTGTGGTGGAACAGGGTGCCAATGTCATCGGCCTGATCGATGGCGGTTTCGAATACGCTGCACCGGTCTGGCATAAGGAAATTCTCCATGCTCTTTCGCTTGGCGTGACGGTCCTCGGGGCGGCAAGCATGGGCGCGCTGCGCGCTGCGGAATGTCATTCATTCGGGATGATCGGGATCGGCCGCATTTTCGAAGACTATCGCACGGGTCGGCTGGTCGACGATGCCGCCGTTGCGCTCGTGCACGCGCCGAGCGCGCTGGGCGGCAAGCCGCTGACGATACCGCTCGTCAATGTCTGCGCTACGCTCGATGCCATGGAAAGGAATGACTTGCTCCCAGATCAACTGCGCCAAGTCATCGAAGACGCCGCGAGTGCAATATTCTTCAAGAGGCGAACGTGGCGGGCAATCGTCGAGCAATGCGCTGGCGTAGCCGAGCCGGATCGCCCGCACCTTCTGGCCACCCTCGTGTCGCATTCCGTTGATCAAAAACGCATCGATGCACTGGAATTGTTAAAGGTGGTGCAGTCGACCGCCGATATTCGCGTGAATGCCGATTTGTGCTGGAAACTGCGCGAAACCTGGTTCTCCACACCGTCCGCATTGTGAAGCAAAGACGACGATCGTCACCGAGAGTTGTGTCACGCTTTTTTCACGGGCTCGACCACGTCAGCCCGCGTATCATTCCTTCCATTCGTTGGAGAAATGGGCATGGGCGTGACATCGACTATTAAACTAGATGGAGATCTAGGGGCGAAAGACGCTCTGGACGAACTGGTCGCACTGGCACGGATGATCGCCTATGCGCGACAGGTTGCTCAGGATGTCAAACTGCAATTCGCGACGAATTGCCTCGACCTTGCTCTTGAGGCGGTGAAGCAGGAAGTCGGGGAGGGGCTGACCAGAGAGTTGGCCGAATTGAGTTCTCCGGTTCCCCTGGTGAGCATAAAAAGTCATTAGAGCGGGTGCGTCCTATCGGACGCACAAAGGACGCTTTAACAACACCCTGATCTATGAATCGCGCTTTCCGAAAATCGATTGCGGCTCCGGGCCGATGTGCCGGGCGGCGCCTCGCTGCTTCAAAACTTTGGATAACCCGTGAAAATTAACGTGGGCTTCGAGGTTATGGGCGCCTTGTACCGGTGATGGGTCGCGAATAGTGGGGCTTGATCGATTCAAAAGACGGGTGCTGCCGGGGAATACGAGCTGCCCTGCAGGCCCAATGTATCGGCAATCATCTGAATTGTTGGCTTCGAAGAGGTCCCCGGCATTTCGCGGGCCGCCGGACGCTCGTTCAGAACTTATTCGACGCCCTGCATAAAAGATAGGTTCAAATGAATGGTAAGCGGTTTCGTTGACGTTGTCTCCGGGCAAGGAGACGGCGACGATTCTCGTTTCAGCGGTCGTCTGCCGACCGGCCAGCCTGGCCGATCCCTGATCTCAATGGGTCAAATTGCGCTTCTGTGCCAGCAGTAAAATGTAATCGTCGGCAATGTCCGCTATGGCCATTGCGACTTCCGCCGGATCGCACCCCTCGACCTTCGTGTTTGCAATGAACTGATAAACCGCCTTCTCAATCTGTTTCCGGCAGATCATCACGCGTTCATCATAACCAAATTCCGGAATCTGCGATGCCATATCACTCATCAGGTCGGCTCCTCACTACTTGCAGTGACCATGACACAAATTATAAGTTGAGCAAGCAAATGCTTTATGAACGGTTAATTCGACGGCGGGTGCGACCATTTCGACACAGGTTTGGCCATAACCGGACATTCAGCCCGTTGAGTGAGGTGAGGTCTTTCGTGCTGGAGGGTTCATCGTTCCATGTCGGGGGAGCCGCTCGACCGAAGCTGGTCGTCTCCTAGGCTGCGGCTTGTCATTCCGAGGGTCTCGGATCATCAGGAGAACTTGTCATGATCAGTCGAAGGCTGCCCTTGTACCGGTGTGGCCAGTGGCGTGATGAACTGTGATAGTCCTTTGATTTGCCGGCATATTAAAGTTTCATTCGTCTCCAGATCATCATTCGTTGATGTGAATTGCGTCGCCAGGTCTTTGGAACCGGCCAGTCCGGACACTGTCGGGCAATCGGTCGTGGCCGCCTCGTTTACAATGCCGGCTAGTCACGCCGCTGCCGACAAGGCAAACGGAAATAACGTCGGCAGTTTTACTCTTTTCTGAAAGAATTCATCCCTGTTGGCTGCGGGGTACAAAATTTAACAATCCCATGGATGAGTAAAATATTAATAAAAATTTACCAAAAGGTAAAAATATCTATTTCATGTAAAAGTTGTATTTAAATATCTATTATAAGCTGAATGAGGTTTTTCTAATAATTGCTGTAGGATGTAGTGACTGAAAAAATAGTATAGACAATGTAACGGACTATAATAGATAATAATATCGCCTGCATGACGACTTCTTGCTATGTGCCGGGGTCGCTGAGTGGAAGCATTCGGAATTAATTGCAATGTTGGCCGAGACGATGCGTTGTAAAACGGGAGCCTTGGTCCTGTCGATATCGCGGATTTCTCGTCGTCCAACGCAGGATTCACTGTTTATTCTGCGCCAACCTTCGCAAAGTTTGAGGACCCGCCGGGGTGGTGACGGGTCCTCGGATAAGATTGCCTGCACAGTACGAAGATATGATTGCTGTTAAAGTCGATGCTGTCACGGATTATTGTTGGATAGTTATGTTTTTCCCACAATTTATTGTCTTCTCGTTATGCCAACGTTTGTATTTTTTGAAGTTTGTACTTCAAAATAATGAGATGGTCGCCAGCGGAGTGGAAAGTGCCGGCCTTCCGAAGCATTTTCGTTCTCTCTCGATTGGCGGAGATTGCTCTATCTTCGCGAGGTCGCAACGGACTCTCCGCCGCACCGGTCGATCTTCGATAAGCGCCGGAACAAGGCCTTCGTCCGGAAGCGTGACCATCCGCCGACCAGCGGGATAAGGGGATCTAGTTCCTCGAATTTCTTAAAATACTTCTGCTTTGATTGCCTGGCCGGCCGGACTTTGGCCAAAGCCCTGTTTGTGGCTCTGTTGGCTTTTGAAAAGATCAGTTTGATTATGACGGCCACAGCAAGCAGGGGGCTATGATGATAGATGTGCCTAAGCGAGGTGGCGGCGCTGTGCCAATCTTTCAACGCTGCAAATTTTGAGAATGCATAAAGGTGAGCCGAGGTGTGGGCGCAGCTGACGACGAAAGCGGGAAGTTCCGGGTTGCGGGAGACACATTGCTCGGTCACTGCCAAAAGCGACCGCGCCATTCGAGACCTGTCGGCAGACATGGCTGCGGAATGAACGCGATAGCCCACCAGACCGAGTGGCACCGCCTCGATCTTGAAATGCTCGGCGGTGCGGAGTTCGAAATCGAAGTCTTCGCATCCTCCAATTCCTCGATCGGCATAGCTCGGATCGTAGCCGCCGATTTTGTCTATGACGGCGCGGCGCACCATGAAGCCGCTGCCATTGCCGACAAAGCGGAAGACGAGGTGGCGAATGAGGATGGATTCCCGAGCGTTGAGCGAAGAGCCGGACTTCGTGCAATATCCCTCGGAATCGACGAAACGGTGAAGGGCATATACTGCACCCCACGCGTCCGGCAGGGGATGGAGCGCTGACAGCATCCTTTCGACATAAGTGGGGTGCCATAGGTCATCCGCGTCGATGAAGGCTATATAGCTGGACCTGGATGCCTCGATCCCGGCATTGCGCGCCGCGGCTACACCGCGATTTTCGGTCGACAGGATCGTGATCCTCGGATCAGCTGCGGCGAACTCGCGACAGATCGATGCGGTATCGTCGGTGGAGCCGTCGTCCACGACGATGATTTCGAGTGCCGAATGGGTCTGGTCGACAACCGATCGAAGTGTGGCGGCGATGAACTCTTCGGCATTGTAGGCAGGGATGACGACTGCCACCGTCAATCCGGATAGAGGCTCAGCCGCCATAGAGCAACCCATCCGCTGTTGTGGCCGGACGCAGGTCGATCCGGTTCTTCATCAACCTTGCGACCGACGGGCGATGGCTGACGACGATCAGGGTCCGGCCGTCATATTCCCTGAGCAGTAGGGAGAGCACGCGCCCCTCCGTCTCCTCGTCGAGTGCGCTGGTCGCTTCGTCCAGGAGCAATATGTCGGGCCGACCGGCCAGCGCCCGCGCCAGACCGATGCGCTGTCGTTGCCCACCCGAAAGCCGGATCGCTTCGTCGCCCAGCCATTCGTCGAAGCCGTAGGGCAGATTCTCGATGAATTCGGTGGCGCAGGCCATATCTGCCGCCCAGCGGACATCCTCCTCAAGGATGTCGCGACGGAAGCGGATATTGTCGAGGACGGAGCCATCCATAAGCTCGACGTCTTGGCCCGAGACCGCGAGCAGGCGCAGCCAGCTGGATCGCTCGATAGTCGAGAGGTCCTTGCCATCGATCGTGATCCGGCCTTCGGTCGGCTGAATAAGGTCGAGGAGCATGTTGATGATCGTCGTTTTGCCGGAGCCGCTGGGTCCGGTCAGAGCCGTGGTCTCGCCTGCCCTGATCGAGAAGCTGGCATGACGCACGGCAGGCACTCTGGCCTCTTCGTAGAAGAAGGATACATCGTGGAAAACGATCTCCTGTTTTAGATGTCGCAGTTCCTCTCCGCCTGCAGTTTTCCTGGCGTCGTCCTGTTCCGCGATCAGCGCGAGCACGTTTTGCAGTGAGGCTTCGATTTCATGCAAGCGCAGCAGCTGGGAATCGAATTGCTTGATATGTGGCTGGAGCCTGTAAAGAAGTATCGTGGCAGACAGGGCGGCCCGAAAATCGACCGGCAGGACCTGCGAGGACAGGATGATCGTCAGGATCACCCCGAATGTCAACGTTTCGCTCAGAAGCGACGTTGCTGCCCCCATCCGATCCGAACGGCGCCAGGTTTCCCCCACTGTCTTGGACAAGGTTTCGAAAATACCTTTGTGGTCGTCTTCCAGACCGAAGCTCTTCACCGCCTTTAACGTCTGCAATGTGGTCCAGCTCAGATGGGTCAATTCTTCCAGAGCCGAAAGACTGGCGGCGCCAAGACGGCGATAGGCAGCTGCAAACAAGCCGAGGCTGAGGTTATGGACGACGCCGAACATCACCGCGAGCACAGCAATCGGCCATGCCATTACGAGCATTCCGACCCCGAAGATGATGATGGTCCCGAGACTGATTCCCAGGCGCACAAGGCCGGTATGAGCTGAGGCCACGGAATAGGATTCGGTGGCGATGACATTGATCAGATCGCTGCGCTCATAGCGTTGAAATCGCTGGAAGGGGATCGTCAGAATCTTTGCATAAAGACGGTGACGAATACTCTCGCTGATCTGATGGCTTACGGTGCTTGCGATGATGTCGTTGACGAAGCCCAGAATGATCCTCAGGATGATCGCGCAGATCAGCACGGCGACTAGCATCGACTTCGTGATGGAAGATTCCAATCCGCCAAAGTATGCCGGTAGCCAGGCGACGGACCCGGAAGCAGGGCTTTGTTGGCTGAGGGCAAAAACGAGGCTGACCAGCAAGGTTATCCCCACCATTTCCGATAGCCCGGTCAGGATACCGATGACGATCAGGACGGAGGTTTTCAACCGGAGCGAGGGAACGAGCTCCAGAAGTTCGCGGAAACGCGCTGCGACAATAACGTTGAAGGCGCCCCACGACCTGCGGAGAACGGGTTTCCGTAGCGTCATCATAAATGATCCATCCGGGACTTGATGAGCTCGCCTGTCCTTATTGTCGGCGTGGCTGCGACAAGGTCGTAAAACGACGTGCCGCTGATGGGGAGCGCCACGCTTTTCGGAGCCGCCCCTTTCGGCCACGCGTGCGACCTACGACGTATCCGTTTCAACAGTTTCCTGCGCTGCCGCTTCGCTTGGCCCCACAGATGCCTGACAGCCTGGCCGACAAGCCTTGACGGGAATCTCCTGACAAGGAGAGACGCCACTTTCCTGACCTGCCCGTAGTTGCCGCCGGCAAACGCCTTCTTGAAATACCAGCACGCCGTGTGGAATTCCGCCCGGGTGGCGGCGGCGGCAAGATCGGGATGGCGCCGCTTCACGTCTGCCATCACCAGAGCGTGGGATTTCAGCATGCGCGAGGCGTTGCTCGACATGTTGCCTGCGGTAAAACGATAACCGGTCAGGAAATCGGGAGCCACTGCAAAGGGTAGTCTTTCAGCCAATGCGAGATAGAGCTTCAGGTCCTCGCATCCCTCGGCTCCCTGATCACGCAGGGCAGAATCATAACCCCCGCATGCCAGGACTTCCGCCCGCGGCATGAGGGGGGTGCTGCCGTTGCCGATGAAATTTTCCCCGACCAATATTTCGAAGACATCGCCCTCATAGAGCACGGGACCCGAATGGCTGAAAATCACGTCGTTCCCGTCGATTGCCGCGTACCAGTTGTAGGCGACGCCGTGGCCTGTCGACAATTTCCCGAGCGCGCGGACTTGCATCTCGATTTTTAGAGGGTGCCAGAGGTCATCGGCATCGATCGGTGCGATGTAGCTGCCGCGGGCCTCTTCTATACCGTAGTTGCGGGCAAGGGCGACGCCGCCGTTTTGTTGGCGAAGGACACGAACGCGCGGGTCAGAAAGGCGATATTGTGTCGCCAGTTCGAATGTTTCGTCCCGCGATCCATCGTCCACGACGAGTATCTCGAGGTGTTCATAGGTTTGGGCCGAGACGCTTCGCAGCGTTTGCACGAGGGTCGCTTCCGCATTGTACGCGGGAATGATGACGGTCACCAAAGGAGGGTCAATGATCATGGCATTATCCGATAAAGGCGTTGGGATGACCCATCAGTTCGGCAAACGCCGTGATGGGTAAATCGCCGCGTACCTCAAGGCGCGGGAGTGACAGCAGCTTGTCCGAAAAGCCCGCTTTTGCAGGCCTGGTGGTGAAGCCAATTTGATATCCCGCCTCGGCCAGAATTCCGGGAACACGGAAATCGGTGCAGCCGAAGGGGAGAGCGATAGATGTCGTGGCCGCGCCGAGCCGGTTCTCCAGCGTCTTGCGAGAATGAACCGCTTCGGCCAGTAGCGTGGCGTTATCCAGCGCACTCGCCGGCGTGTGGGTTTCCAGATGAGACCCAAATCGGATGCCCTTTCGATGGAGATCCTCAATGTCGTTCCAAGACATTAGGGGGGCTGGCTCACCGTAAGCGGCATCCCAATCCGATCGGCCGCCCACTTTGTCCGTCACGACGAAGACGTCGGCGCTGAAGCCGTTCTCTACAAGGATGGGATAGGCTTCGGTAAAAAAGTCGAGATAGGCATCATCGAAGGTCAGGACGACCGGCCGCCCCTGTATCGGCTTTCCCACCTGAAGCAGATGGGCCAGCGCATCGGCCGTCAGCCCATAGTAGCCCTGCCGCCGGAGAAACTGCATCTGCTGGCGGAACATCTCCGGCGCGATCCGGAAACGCCGCAGCCGATCGGGACCTTCGCGCGCGATTCTGTGATACATCAACACCGGGATCGAGGTCGTCACTTCGTTCGACCACGCCGCCGCTCGTTCGACACCGGCCGGTCCCCAGATGATGTTTTTGGCCACCTCCGTGTCCAATGGGACACCGTGCCGTTCAATCCGGATTGTGTGTACGGACGTTTCACGCTTGCGGAACCGATGAATGGCGTAAAGCTCGGTCTCGATCGTTTCTTCCAGGGTAAGGTCCGGCAGGTTCGAAAAGACTTTCCTGATGGTGCCGACACCGAACGGATTGTCCCAATCGAAACCGGTCCTTTCGGGCTCGTCTCGCCGGAGATGGGCGTGAGCGGTAATCAGACAGCCGCCTGGCTTCAGTGCTGCGGCAATCTTTCGGCAGACCCGCTCCAAGACCTGTTCGTCATCCATGTAATAGAGGACTTCCGAGCAGACAATCAGGTCCTGTCCGCCAGGAATCTCGTCGCCTGCGAAGTCCAGGACACGAAACTCGGCATTCCCCCACTCTCGGCACCGCTCGGATGCTCTTTCGATCGCACGACGCGAGATGTCCGTTGCCGTCAGCGTCCCGACCTTTTGCGCAAGCTTGGCGGAGAATATCCCCTCCGCACAGGCAAGTTCCAATGCCTTGCCTATCCCTTCCGGGACAAGGCCCAGCGTCTGCTCGTATTTGACCTGTTCGTAGATCGACACGTAGTTCCATGGGTCGGGATGCTCAAAGACCCGTTCCCAATATTCCTCTTTGGAAGCGGCCTCTGACAAAAGGGCTTCCTTTCCCGTTTTTTTTCCGCGGCGCTCGGCTAACACCGCGCCATGCAAGCGCTCATTCTGCCAATCTGCCTTCGAAAGGCGCTGGTCATCCGTTTCCCCGTCGCCTGCCAGAGATTTTATAAGAGCTGCGTCGCGCGTTGACTGGACAAGGCGGCCGAGGCGTCCCCGCCGTCGTCCTCCCCGACGAAGAATCCCAAGGAAGCCTCTATAGTTACGCAAGGTTTCGAATAACCAGTGGCGCGCATAGGCGAAGGTCCTGGGCGTGGGCAGCCGACCGCCTGCATGCATGTCCCGGACGATCAGGCGAACCAATGCGCCGACCGACAGATCTCCCCATAGCGGCCCCACGTGGGCACCGATATGTTTCTGTCCGGACGAAAGCTGCAGTACCAGCGTATCGGCGTCGACGGCCTTGGTAATCTTCGCGAGCTTGTTGACATCGACGCCCACAGCCTGGACGCGTCCGAGCTTAAAAGAACGCGAGACGGCTTCTGATGAAAGCCGCCAGGCAAGAAGCTGCTCTGTCTTTCGTGCGGTTCCGGCCAGCGAATGGCTTTCGATGAGGGCGAGGAGCCGCGCGACTGCCGGTGCCCACGAGTCCATCAGGTCGATCAAGGCGGCAGTATTCTCAACCGATTGGCCCGTCTGCAACCCATGAAGGATGGCCACTGCCATCATGTCTTCGTGGCCCGAGCCATCGGGAAATTCCGGCAGAAGCTCGGCCAGGTCCTTGGGATCGGTTTCCGCACAAAGATGCATCGACGCGATCCAAATGAAGACGCGAAGCTGGCTAAGGGCCGGCTTCGGCCAAGCGTCGTCCTCGCCCTGCGTCGGCAAGCTCCGCTCAACTTGCAAGGCCCGCGCCCTTTCCGTCACGACAATCGCGTCCCGCATCATCCTGATTGGATCGGACGACAGAGAGCCGGCCTTCATGCGATAGAAGGCCAGGCATTTGTCCACCCGCTGGAATCGAGCCCCGGCGAACGCCATGCGAAGCCAGAGATCCCAGTCCTCGCAGGTTTGTAATGTGACATCCATGCCGCCCAGTTCCGTAAAAAGGCGCTTGGGAAAGACTGCCGTATGAATGGCCAGAGCGCAAATTGACGAAAATTGTTGGATTGCACGATCTCCGGTAAGATCATGCGCCTGCTCGATCTTCTGCATCCGGCCGTCGGCCGTGACGCGGCGATAGCTGCAATGGGCGATTAGTGGCTGAGACTGGTTGCTGGCGATCGGCAGCATGCTTTCGTTAAAGGCGGGATCCAGCCAGTCGTCGGCATCGAGCATGCAGAGGAGAGGCGCAGCGGCAAGCTGAGCGGCTGCATTGCGTGCGGCGGCGGCACCGGCATTCGGTTGACGGTAAAGCGTAATCCGCCCGTCCGCGTTGGCAAGGCTTTCAAGGACCTCCCAAGTCCCGTCGGTCGAGCCGTCATCCACCACGACCGCCTGCCAGTTCGATATCGTCTGATTTTGCAGGCTGCCCAGACAATCCGACAGCGTACCGGCGGCATTATAGGCCGGGATGAGAAAGGAGATCGCAGGTCTCGACGCCGTCACCATGGCTGCATTTTCCAGCGGCCGAGAAGATAAAATGCGCCCTGCAGGCTCCCCAGAACCTCTTCCTTCAGAAAGAAGTTGTCCGAAGTCGCTCCGCGTTCGAGCCGCTTCGCGAACCTTTTGAGATGATACCAGGGGAGCGACATCAGCATGCGGCGCAGATTGCCCAGCTTGCCGGTGTTCTGGTACTGGATCAGCAGCGCAGCGACATGGCCTTTCATATATTGATGGATCTGTTTTGCCAGCCCTTCCATGTCCTTGCGGTGAAAATGCCACGAAACCGCGGTCGGCTCGTAGCGGCAAGTATGGCCATGATGGAGAAGCCGATCCCAGAATTCGGAGTCGTCCGAACACCCAGCCGCCCCCGCGCCGAGTCGGACGTCGAATAATCCGCATTCATCGAACACTTTGCGACGAAACGCCTGGCTTGCTCCTGCGCCGACCATCGACATGGGATTTTTATGCCGCTTATGCCGGCGATAGAAGTGCCGATCGAAGTCCCTGCGCCGATAGCCTCGGCCGAACCCCCAGTGTCTTTCGAATATCAGCTGCGCGGGCGTGGAAAGCTCTCCGGGAAGGACGAGGCCGGTGACGCACCCGATTTCGGGCTGGTCGAACCCCTTCATCAGGTTCTCGAGCCATCGTTCGTGAAGCACCACATCGTCGTCCGTGAAGGCGACGAATTCCGTCGTTGCCGCGCGCACGGCAGCGTTTCGGGCATAGTCGAGGCCGATCCTATCCTCACGGACATAGGTGGCGCCGGCTGCCTCTGCGACACGACGCGTGCCATCGCCGGCCGATGCGTTGTCGACAACGACGATCTCGACCGGCGGAAGAGATTGTCTGGGGATGGATGCCAAGCAGCGGGCCAGCTCGTCGGGCCGGTCCTTGGTGCAGATCAGAATACTGACGTCGTTATTTTTGAGCGGGATTTGCGCGACCTGATGTGCATGCTCGACCGTCTCGGGCTGCACGACGCGCAAGGCGAGTGCGGCCGTGTTCTCTGGCTTGTCGACATAGGCCTGTCCTACAGGAATGCCATCCGACAGAAAGATCACCAACCCCTCGGAAAGGGCGGATGAGCCGGTATCGACCTCGGCCGAGGCGAGATCCAGATAGCGAATTGGTACGGGAAAGCGGATGTCCTTCAGATCAGCCGGAATTGGTTCTCGCATCAACGCTCTCTCGATCGCACCCTTGAACCTTGCGCATCGGCCCTAGATCGGGCTGATCTGACGGGCACGATGCGCCGGTTCAGAATATCGGCACCCTTCGCGCGTCCGAAAGGCCGCGCGTCGCCCCAAGCCGTCAGCATCAACGATGTGCGCTGCGCAGCTGTGATGATTGCTTCTCGGCCTTCATTTTTTCCCTGAACCATTCGAGCGTCAGGGCCACGCCTTGCTCGTAACTGATCTTACACGACCACTCGGGCATGACGTAGTTCGCATTGCTGAGGTCCGGCCGCCGGTTGGTGGGATCCTGCGGGGGGGAGGGCTCGAAGACGATCGGCACGCCGCCGACGAGGCGGGAGACATATTGCGCGACCTCGAGAACCGAAATCTCGCGATCGTTGCCGATATTCAGCGGCCCCTTATAGTCGGTTTGGTTTATCCAGAAATAACGGGCGAAGCCGTCGACGATATCGTCGACATAACCCCAGCTGCGGGACTGCAGACCGTCGCCGAATACGGTGATCGGGCGGCCCGAGAGCGCCTGGGTGATGAAGTTGGAGACCGCGCGCCCATCGTCGGCGCGGGTGCGGGGGCCATAAATGTTGAAGGGACGGATGACCTTGACGTCGAGCCCCTGGGTGCGCTGCATCTCGAACAGCAGCGATTCCGTGCAGCGCTTGCTCTCGTCGTAGGACGAGCGTGGCCCGGTACAGTCGACCTGGCCCTTGTAGGATTCCGGCTGCGGCGAGACAAGCGGATCGCCATAGACTTCGGAAGACGAGGTAAAGCCGAAACGACCGCCCTTCTTCAGAAGATCGAGAAGCCGCATTGCCCCGAGAAGATTGGCGGAAATCGTCCGCTTCGGCTCCTTCATATACCAGGGCGGCGATGCGGGTGAGGCAAGATGATAGATTTCGTCGAATTTATCGGAGGTCTGCAGCGTTTCGACATCCGATTTCACGAAGTGGAAACGCGGGTCCTTGATGTGCTCGATGTTTTCGAAAAGTCCGGTCCAAAGATTGTCTACAACGACGAGTTTCTGAAGGTCAGTCCGAAGCAGAAGTCGATCGCACAGATGCGATCCGATGAAACCAGCTCCGCCCGAAATCAATACAGTTTTCATTTGCATTGCCCCTGATGACTTCAAAAAAGTAACTGTCTATTAGCATTCCCTATAAGGACTGGCAATTGCTTAGAGAAATTCTAAGAAATACTCGCGCGTTAATCTTAATTATTAATTTGCAGTACTTAAGGTAGTATCACCCTGTGTACTGCGGGGCGAAGTTGCGGACTGACGGACATGCTGCAGCCGGCTCGACTACAGCATGTCCGTCAGTCGCCAAGCGCTCTCTATCATAAGGGTGCAGTCGCGCATCGGGCTAAGGTCCGACTCGAGACGATCACTTGATTCAGCGCATTGCCGTCGGTGTGCATCAAGGCCGACGCGCAAACAGCCCGCTCCGGCGTCCGTCACGCCGATTGCGCCCATTTCCGATCAGTCGACCGCAAGCGCGGTCAATATCTGATAGGCGGCGGCGACCCGATCCTGGTTGGGATAATTTTTATTGGCCAGGATGACGATGCCGAGGCGCTCCTTGGGAATGAAGGCGACATAGGCGCCGAAGCCGTTGGTCGAGCCTGTCTTGTTGATCCAGACGTCGTCACGCGGTTTCATCGGTGGCCTGAGCTCAGAGACCGGAATTGTCTTCAGCATAGCGGCCGAATTGCCCTCGAGCAGGCTCGCCAGGGTGGCGGGATAGGCATATTGCTCCCAGATCAGATCCTGGGTCATAGCCCCGACGCTGAAATATCCGGTATGGGTCCTGGCAATCGCCTGCTGCAGCGTTTCGTCGAGTTTGACCAGGCCCATATTGGCGCCGACGAAGCGGATCATGTCGCCGGCCGTCGATCTCACGCCATAGGCTTCGGAGGAAAGCAGAGCCGGCGTCAGCCGCGCCGGCTCGCCGCTGCGCTTATAGCCTTGAGCATAATCGGCCAGCCGCGACTTCGGCACCTTGATAAAGGTGCTCTTCAATTCGAGAGCGGCAAACAGTTTGCCTTCCATCAGGGCGGCGAAATCGCCGCCCATGGCCTTCGCCGTGATGTAGCCGAGCATGCCGATGCTCGGATTGGCGTAACTTCTCTGCGTCCCCGTCGCGTAGGAGGGCTGCCAGGCGGCGAAATAGGAAAGCAGCTGCTTTTCGGTCTTGACGTCATCGGGCAGCTGCAGCGGAAATCCGCCGGCGGTATGGGTGGCGAGATTGATCAGCGCGACATCGCCGAACGGCTTGCCCTTCATCGCCGGCAGATATGTGCTCACCTTGCCGTCGAGCGAAAATTCGTCCTTCGCGTCAGCGTAAGATGCCAGCGTCGCAGTGAAAGTCTTGCTGATCGATCCGAGTTCGAACAGCGTCGTCGGCGCCACCGGCCGGCCGGTCTCCTTCGATTCGACGCCATAAGTGAAGACATGCTGCTCTCCATCGACGGTGATGCCGACGGCAACGCCCGGGATGGCGTTTTTCTCCATGACCGGCTTGATCGCGGCGTCGACGATCGTCCGCACTTTCGCGGCATCGGCGGCAAAGCCGCTTGCGCAAGCACATGCCGGGATCAAAGCGGCCGATAAAATTCCTATCCCAATAATCTTCATATCAGTCATCCTCCAAAGGTCGGTCAACAGAGCTTGAAGCGCACTCAGACCGCGTTTAAAGGCGCTGTTTTCCGATCACAAACGATGATATCTCGCGGGAGATAAAAGAAAATCTAGGGCTTACATGGTTCGTCCATTCCTCCCGCTGAACAGTCTCCGCGCCTTCGAAGCCTCCGCCAGACATCTGAGCTTCACCCGCGCTGCAATCGAGCTCTGTGTCACCCAGGCGGCCGTCAGCCAGCAGGTCAAGGGACTGGAGAAGCGGCTGGGCGTGGCGCTGTTCCAGCGCCTTCCCCGCGGCTTGAAGATCACCGCGGAAGGCGAGGCGCTGCTGCCAACGGTCACCGCCTCCTTCGACCAGATGGCGAAGACGCTCGACAGGATCGAGGCCGGGCAGGTGCGCGAGCTCATGTTCCTCGGTGTCGTCGGAACCTTCGCCGTCGGCTGGCTCCTGCCGCGGCTTGCGGATTTCCAGCGCCGGCATCCCTTCATCGATCTGCGCATTTCCACCAACAACAACCGCGTCGATCCGGCGGCGGAAGGGCTCGATTTCGCCATCCGCTTCGGCAGCGGCTCATGGCACGGCACGCAGGCTGAGCGCCTGTTCGAAGCGCCGCTTTCGCCTCTCTGCATCCCGAAACTGGCCGACGAACTCCGATCGCCGGCAGACCTTGCCGGGGCGACATTGCTTCGCAGCTATCGCACGGATGAGTGGAGCACCTGGTTCCAGGCCACGGGCGTGCCGCCGGCCGCCCAGGTCAATGCCGGCATCGTCTTCGATTCCTCCGTCGGCATGATGGAGGCGGCTCTGCAGGGGCTCGGCGTGGCGCTCGCCCCGCCCTCGATGTTTTCAAGGCACCTCTGCTCGGGTGCGATCGTGCAGCCCTTCGCCACCGTCATCTCGCTCGGAAGCTATTGGCTGACGCGCCTGCAGTCGCGGCCGGTCACGGCGGCCATGCGCGCTTTTTCCGACTGGATCTTTTCGGAAATCGAAAGGTAATCCAGGGGAGCGCCCACCGGAATGGGCGCTCCGATTGAGGCGTCATTTCTGGATGCAAGTGTCGACCGTATCCTTGGTGCACTCGTCCAGCCCGGTAAAGACCGGATCATCGACCTTCTTGCCCGAGATCAGGTCCATCATCACGGTCGGGGCCTTGTAGCCCATTTCGAACGGCCGCTGGCCGACGAGCGCGGTTACCAGGCCTTCCTTGGCGATCGCCACTTCATCGCCAATGGTGTCGGCGGCGCCGATGACGAACTCGTTCTTGCCGATCTTGTCGGCCATCGGCTTGAACAGGTCGCGATAGGGCTGCGGGGCGCCGAACAGCGGCCAGCCGCCCATAATGCCGAAGGCGTCGAGATCGGGATTGGCGGCGAGGATGTCGGTCATCGCCTGCACGCCCTTAGCGCCGTCGTCATTGGTAAAGACCGGGCAGCCGGCCACCTCGGTCCAGCCGCCTTCGCCCTTCAGGGCATCGAGCCCTTTCTTGCCGCTCAGCGTATCCCGCATGCCCTGGGCACGGCGCAGAATATTGTCGGCGCCGGGATTGCCTTCGATGGTGCAGATCTTGCCGCCCTTCGGCTTGGCCTTCTTGATATATTCGCCGATCTTGGCGCCCATCAGATAGTTGTCGGTGCCGAGATAGGTCTTGCGCAAAGCCGAATCTTCGGCCGCCAGATCGGCATCGAGCGTCATGACGGGTACGCTCGGATTGGCGGTCTTGAGCGTCTGGGCGATCAGCTTGGCGTTCGACGGCGAGATGGCGATCGCCGCCGTATCGGCCTTGCCGAGCATATCCTGGACGATCTGCGCTTCGCCGGCCTCGTCCGAGGTCGATGCCGGGCCGGTATAGAAGCATTCATATTCGGCCGAGGCGTTTTCCTTGTTCCATTTCTGGCAACCCTGGTTGATCGCCTCGAAGAACGGGTTGTCGAGGCCCTTGACGACGATGACCAGCTGCTTCTTGGCGGCCATGGCCTCACCGGCCGTGAACGCCAGGACTGCAGCAGCAGCCAGCAATAATGCCTTCCTCATAGCTTCCTCCCTTTTTGAAAAGGCGGACGCCTTCGTCCGCCCTGTTATCAACCGGGATACCAGACGATACGAGGCTCCTCCCTTGAACGCCGGTATTCCCAGGCTGAATCGATGAGCTTTTCCAGATCGTAGACGGGGCGCCAGTCCAGGAGGAACTTCGCCTTGCTGTTATCCATCCAGTTCGAGTGGTATTCACTCGGGATGTCGACGGAGCCGAGCCCGCGCGTGCGGGCGAGATAAGCGGCGACTTCGCCGTAATCGACCGGCCGATCCATTGCGATGTTGAAGAGCTGGCCCACGGCACGCGGATTGTCGATCGCCGCCAGGATCGCGGAGACGAGATCGTCGACATGGACGAAATTGCGCTTCAGCGGCCGCCCGTCGGCATCGCGCAGCAGCGGCACCGTGCCGTCGCGCGCATAACGTTCCGCATCGGCCGGCGGCACCAGGCTCTTCCAATCCGGCCCGCCGAACACGTCGTCGCCGAAAGAGAGGGTAAACTTGAAATCGTCCTTCTCCATGATCCAGGGCGCGCGCAGACAGCAGCTGTTTATGCCGTATTGGATGGCGAACTGCTCCAGCATCACCTCTTCAAGCACCTTGGAGAGCGCGTAGCAGCCGGGATATGCCCGATGCGGCGTCTTTTCGGTCACCGGCCCGTCGTGACGATAGAAGAAATGGCCGATGCCGGCATCGCCGCCGATGAGGATGAACTGGCGCGCTGTCGGGTTTAGGCGAAAGGCCTCGAGCAGCCAGAACAGCCCCTTGACGGTAACATCCATCACATCGTCAGGCGTTTCTTTGCAGGTGGCGAGATGCAGCACATGGGTGACGCCCGCCATCGCCGCTGTCACGACGGCGCTGTCGGCGATCGAACCCTTGATGACCTCGATGCGGTCGGACTCTTCGATCACGCGGTTGTGGCAAAGCGCGCGAATGCGTGCATTGGAAAACTTCGGCTCGTCAAGCAGCCCAGATATGAAGCGCCGCCCGACCTTGCCCGTAGCCCCGGTGACAAGGATCAGCATGGTCTCTCTCCCAGCAACAGCTAATATCCCAGCGTTTCCGGCGTCAATCTGTATTTGCGCGGTGAAGTAGATTTTTGCTTGAGCGGGCCGGTTAGGCCGAGATTTTATTGACCATTCCTCGGCCATTTGCGTAAATGATCATAATCGCTTTTTCGGGAGGAGATCGGGAGAGCGAGATTGCAGGTGGCTGGCGTGCGGTGCGCGACGGCAGCCTGCGGGTTCCGGGGAGGGTGGTCGGCTGGCAGCGGTTCTCGAACTTACCAATATTTCCAAGCATTTTGGTGCCATCCAGGCGGTGAACGACGTGTCGTTTACGCTCGAAGCCGGCCAGGTCGTCGGTCTGATGGGCGATAACGGCGCGGGAAAGAGCACGCTGGTCAAGATGATCGCCGGCAACTTCCGGCCGAGCGAGGGTACGATGCGGCTCGACGGCAAGGAGATCGTCATGCACCGGCCGGTCGAGGCGCGCCAGCACGGCATCGAGATTGTCCATCAGGATCTGGCGCTCTGCAACAATCTGACCGCCGCGGCCAATGTCTTCCTCGGCCGGGAGCTCCGCCGCGGTGTCGGCCCGTTCCGCGTGCTCGATTACAAGACGATGTACCGGCGCGCCGGCGAGATCTTCAAGGAATTGAAATCGGAAACCCGCCCACGCGACCTCGTCAAGCAGATGTCGGGCGGCCAGCGGCAGGCGGTGGCGATCGGCCGCACCATGCTGTCGGAAGCGAAGATCGTGCTGATGGACGAGCCGACCGCTGCGATTTCGGTCCGCCAGGTGGCCGAGGTCTTGAACCTGATCCGCGAATTGCGCGACCGGGGCATCGCGGTCGTGCTGATCAGCCACCGCATGCCGGACGTCTTTACCGTCGCCGATCGGGTGATCGTCATGCGCCGCGGCCGGAAAGTCGCCGACAAATCGATCGCGTCGAGTTCGCCGGAGGAAGTGACGGGTCTGATAACAGGCGCCATCGAACAGGTTTGAGCGGCGCGACACGGGCAGAAAAGAAGGTCAGCAATGGCAGTTACCCTTGATCAGACGATTGCGCAGAGAGAGCGAAGCCGGCTTTCGGAGTTTGTCGGCAGCCAGACCTTCTGGGTGCTGGTCGCCGTCATTCTCGCCTGCCTTTTCCTGTCCTTCGCCACCGATTCCTTCGCGACGGCGAAGAACCTCTATAACATCACCCGCAACGTCACCTTCGTCGCGATCATTGCGCTCGGCATGACGCTTGTGATCATCACCGGCGGCATCGACCTGTCAGTGGGCTCGGTGCTCTGCCTCTGCAGCATGGTGCTGGCTGTCACCATGCATGCCGGTTATGGCATCGAAATCGGCATAGCGGCCGCGATCGGCACGGCGCTTGTCGTCGGCGCCTTCAATGGCGCGATGATCGCCTATCTCGATTTCCCGCCCTTCGTGGTGACGCTCGGCATGCTGTCGGTGGCGCGCAGCCTGGCCATGGTCGCCTCCAACAACACCGTGGTTTTCCAATTCGGCCCTGATCACGACAAGCTCCTGGCACTCGGCGGCGGCGCCTGGTTCCTCGGCATCGCCAATCCCGTCCTCTACATGATCATACTGGCGCTGCTGACCGGCTTCGTGCTGCGCTGGACGCGTTTCGGCCGCTATATCTTCGCCATCGGCGGCAATGAACACGCCGCGACACTGACCGGCGTTCCGGTGCGCCGCATCAAGGTCGCCGTCTACATGATCTCGGCGCTGTCCGCCGGCATTGCCGGCATCGTCCAGACCGGCTGGCTCGGCGCCGTCACCACCAATATCGGTGCCGGCATGGAGCTGCAGGTCATCGCCGCCGCCGTCATCGGCGGCGCGAATCTCGCCGGCGGCGTCGGCACCGCCTTCGGCGCCCTGGTCGGTGCGGCGCTGATCGAAGTGATCCGCAACAGCCTCGGCCTGCTCGGCATCAACGCCTTCTGGCAGGGGACCTTTATCGGCGGCGCGATCGTGCTGGCGGTGCTGTTCGATCGGATCCGGAATTTCAGGCAGAGCGAGTAGGCTTCATCGGCGTCGGCATATCGGCCACCGCTGATGCTCTGTAAAATGACGTATTTTGTCTTTCAGTGACTGGCCTTATAAGCAGTTCCGGTTTGGGATGCGCCGAAGAGTTCGTCTTGCTGGCGGCGCTGCTGCACCGGCCTATGCTGCCGGTGGACGGTACCGGATCGACTTTGCCTTTTCCAAGGCCCGGATCGTATCCTCGACCTCGAGGAGCACGCTGGTCTCAATAGAGCTGAGCGCGCCGCCGGCGCCGATCGCAAGCGTGACGGCCGCCATCGATACGTTGTCGGGCGCCTCCCACAAATTCCATCCGTCATGCTCGCCGAAGGCGTACCAGAACCCGTGGAGTTTGCCGCCCACGGATTCGATATAGCTGCGTGCCGCCTCCCGGCGATCCTCAGGGTTTTCGATCATGCGCGCCCAGGTTTCGGGCGTGTAGCTGAAGCGCGTGAGATACATGGCCATGGTCTGCTTCCTCCGCCAGAGCGATAGAGTAAACGCCCAAGCCGGGTGGAAGGCGAGTCACTCAATGTGCGTATCGGATAGAGGCTGCTGCGGTTTGTTGATCTTTCCCACGCGGAAACTCGTTGCTCCGTAGGTATCCGGCAAAAACCTGTGACAAGAGCCGATATGCCTGGCTACTCTATTTTCAATTGGCTTCGAGGCTTCAGAAAGCGAGGGATGGACCATGGATGTCGATTTCACCGGCGGATGTCAGTGCGGCGCGATACGTTATGCGCTGAGCCAAAGACCGCAGAATGTCCATGTCTGCCACTGCCGCATGTGCCAGAAGGCCGTCGGCGGACCGTTTGCGATCATCTGCCCGGTTCTGAAGCCGGCATTTCGGGTCACGCGCGGCACGATCAGCTATTTCATGAGTTCCGACGTTGGGCGGCGCGGCTTCTGCGCCGCCTGCGGCACGCCGCTGACCTTCGATTATCCGGATGGCGACGACATCGGCGTTCTTGTCGGCACCTTGGATGATCCGAACCAGGCACCTCCGGAAAATCAATACGGCAATGAGAGCCGCGTTGTCTGGTATTCCGGGCTGAGAGATGTTCCCGGTGACTCTCCCACCTATGCCGGTAACCCGGAAATGCGTCTGCGGATCAGCAGCACGAACCACCAACATCCGGATCACGAAACCGACGTCTGGCCGCCGGTCGACGCTAGGTGATGACGGGGCGGGCTCGGCGGCGAAAATAACGCCGCCGGAACCGCCTGCCGGTTTAAGCCTCGATGATGTAGACGATCGTCAAAGCATTCGGATCGACGATGACGATCCGGCCGTCCGCAAGGATGAAGAAGCGATAGCCTTCATATTGCGGCACGATCTTGACGATGCGTGGCGGCAGCGGTTCAAGCCGGACTTTCTTCGGGATTTTCACCCCGACGGAGACCGTGAAGTCCACTTCCTTCACCGGCTTGACACGGACCTCCTTTACGACCGTTCGAATTTCGGTCTGCTGCTCGACCGATATTTTGACGTTGGTTTTGGTGTTCGTCTGGTTGTTGGTCGTCGTGTTGTTGTTGACGTTGGTTTCCGACGAGCTCTTGTTTGTCGTCGTCGCATTCTGATCGCTCGGCTGCTTCGACGTATCGCCGCTCTGCGTGGTGGTGGTGCCGGATTTGGCGGCGGGCTTCTGTTCGGTCGTGGTGGCGCCGCTGGCGTCCGGCGATGCGGGCTTGGTTTCCGTCGAAGCCTTGCCCGGGGTGCTTCCGCTCGTCGAGCTGTTGTCGTTCGAAGGCTGTTCAGCGCTCTTTTTCATGTCGGAGCCCTGGCCGGATTTCTGCTGTGTCGTCTGACCCTTGCCCTGCGGGCAGGCCCCGGAAGCATCGGGGGTGCAGTCGGTCTTGCCGGCGCCGGATTGCGAACCGGAATCCGTGCTTTGAGAACCGGACTGGGCTTGGCCGCTGCTCTTGGTCGTGTCCTGCTGGGCCGCGGCCGGCAGTGTGGCAAGCGGCGAGACGCTGAGCGACAGCGCAGCCAGAAGCATGGTGAGATGGTTGCTTTTCATGATCATTCTCCGAAGTTCGAACACGCGATGCCGCCCGCATCCTCATGCGTGACATGCGCGCCCTGATTGTTGGAATGGCGGCTTTGCCGCCTGTTGGTCACTCGATGACCTGGATGACGGTCCGCGAGGAAGGTTCGACGATCACACGCTGATCGTTGACGATCGCATATGCATATTTCGGATCGTCGGGAATTGGTGTCACGACGACGGTCTCCGGCAGGGGCTGCCCGACGACGACCTTCTCCTTCACCACGACGCGTTCAGCCGGGACGGGAGCCTGCTCGACATAGGTCACCACCTTTGGCGGCGGCGGATCGATGACGCTGCCTGCGACTCCGCCGACGATGCCGCCGACGGCGGCACCCACCGGGCCGCCGACGATCGCACCCGTCGCGGCGCCACCGACCGCACCTGTGACCGTCGACTGCTGCGCAAAGGCAGACGCCGACGCCAGCAGGATGCCAGCGGCAGTTGTTACTGCTTTGATATTCATCTGTTGCTCCATTGATGCGGTTGGTTCCGCTGGAGTGCCAACCGGCTAATGGAGGAACGGTTCCGGAGTTAGGACTTGAGGCCGGGGCTTAGCCGACCTTGGTCCCAGCCGTCGACCCCTCGCTACTGCGTGGAGAAACGGCTCAGCATCCGGTCGTGGACATTCTCCTCACCGACGATCATCGCGGCAAGTGCTATGGCTTTTTCGCGGTCGGCGGGCTTTGTTATATAGCCTTCGAGCAGCACGACAGGGCCGAGCATCCTGACTTCGATAGCGCTGCTGTCGATGTCGGGATCAGCGGAAAGGGCTGCCTCGATTGTTGCGATGGTTGCTGCCGAACTGTGGCCTTGCGAAAAGCGCTCTTCGTGGTTGTTGTTGGGGCCGAACTTCATCTCCTCCTCCCGTTCCGCCCCTCCACGGACCTGCAGGTTACATGCATCTGTTATATGAACAGCAGGTGCCGCCCTTCCAGTCCGACTTAGGTCCGGCTTTTCCCCGGCATCACCTGGCTTAGATGCTTCCCGTCCGATTGAAGGACATCTCGGGAAGGTCCTGGTCGTCGCGAAGCACCGCCGGGACCTCCTGGCGAAGCGCCAACCTGCCGATCCCGGCGTCCGCGTTTCAGCGGATGGGAAAGGTTTCTTGTGGAGGGTAAATGAACGAATGGCAATACAGACGGTCGGTATCGTGGACTGGCACACGAGCGAAGACTTCGCGCCTCTGATGCTTGTAATGGGCGGCCAGGAAAAACACAGGCTGGTCCGGTCGCTCGGCGAGGTCGCCGGCGCGCTTATCGCCGCCTGGCCGACGGATGACGGGCGGGAATATATTGCGGCTGTAAAGACCTGCCTGGATGCGATCCAGGGCAATATTTCGCCCGATGTGGCGCGCGCCGCACTCATTCGCGCCGCGGAGGAAGCTGGAATACGGGTGATCGCGGTCGTTCACTGAGACAGTGAGATGAGCCGGCGGCATATGCACAGCGCCGTTCGGCCGGATGAAATGGTGGGGCGGCCGGCGATAGCTTGCCGCTGCCCTGCCGCAGCTCGCAATCGGATGTCAGAACGGTGTCTCGGGGGTAATGTGGATCGCACAGAGCATAGGGGTGCGCGGGGAGACAGGAGAGGCTCCCTCTGCGCGATCCGAAGCAAGAAACGCCCGCGGGTCGCAAGAGTTTCCGTACGGTGTCGTACAGAGTAAAGTACTTCTGAAAAAAAGCCCCGCTGGATTGCGGGGCTGCAAAGAGTTGGAAAGGACAAATGCGAAGTCGACTGAGCGAGGATCACATCCGCACTCTTAACTCGCCGGCATTGAAGAAGTTCCTGCGACTTATGATCTTGTTGATACGGCTCATAAACGCTGAGCGAGTGGTGATATATTTAAAACCTTGCGTTGGAACATTTTGGTCGCTCTGTCGATCTGATCGCAAACGGAGAGAAGAGCATCTCCGTTATTTCAGTGTCACCATTGGCTCTCCGCCTTGTCCCCACAGCAACTGAGCAATTCTCTGGCGCAAGCTTAGAAACGCCTTCCGGCCCCTATGCACCTGTCGTTTTCCTGTGGTCACCCCTCCGGGAGCGACGAAAACCGGCTGGCGTCGAACGGACCTGTGGCGGCGACCGGAACGGGATTCTCGTCTGAAGCCGCGACATTCGCCTCGCGATGGACCGTGCGTGGGGAAAGGCGAGGAGCGCTCAATCCAATCGCCGCGCCGGGAGAATGCAGCGCCCATTGCATCAGCGCCGCTTCGGACGTCGATCCAAGGAAATCTGCTTCTTCCCAGGACGCGGTCATCGGCAGGGAGGCGATCATGTCGGCGCCCTGCCTGGAGGTCTGCTGTGCGGCAACGACGGGATGGAAACGAGCGTGAGCCGGCAATGCGGGCCGTCTCTCCGGAAGTGCTGCAATCGGGCCGATCGAGGCAGTCACCAGTTTATCGTCCGCGCCCGCGTCGAGGGCGAGGGGGCGCATCGCCGGTATCGGAATCGGGAGAGATGAAAGGTCGGGAACGGAGCCTTTGTCATCGCGCTCGACCGCGCCGGTCTGCTGCGCCAGCGCATCCAAGGCCTGGCTTCTCGACGTCGGCAGCAGCGCCGTCACCAGCTTTTTGTCCGTGGTGCCGCCGCTCGGGGTGGCGGAGGCTCCCGTATCTTCGTCTTCTCCGGCGGTGCCGGCGATCTCGATCGCGCTGGAGCTGACGCGCTTCCTGTAGTTCGCAACCGCCTGATTATATCCCGGCAGGGGCCGGCCATCGGCCGGAAGATGCATCGTCTTCCCATTCGGGAATATGCGCGCGAGTTCCTGCCGGGACATGCGGGGCCAGGCCCGGACATTGCCGACGTCGAGATGCACGAAGGGCGATCCCGAGGTCGGATAATATCCGACACCGCCGACCTGCATCTGCATGGCAATGGCACGCAGTGTCGCAAGCTTCACGCCGGGAATGTAGAAATCCATCGCCTTGCCCAGCATGTGCTGGCTCTTCTTGGCGACGCCAGTGCTGCGCGAGCGGTTGCGCAGCATGTTGTTGGTGGCAGGGGAACGATAGGCGGAGACAACGTGGATATAATCCTTGCCGCCGCTCTTCTTATACACCTCCCAGACCAGGTCGAGCAGCCGCGGATCCATCCGGGTCGGCTCATTCCTTCGCCAGTCGCGCAGAAAGCGATTGATCTGGGCGAGGCCCCTTGAATCGAACTTTCCATCCCGCTTGTACGTAATCGTCGCCCTTTCGCCCGTATGGGTAAAGAACAGCTTCAGCGCCCGATCTTCCGCCGAGGCGAGGGATGCAGAACCGGCAAGTGCCGGTAGCGCAAACAGAGCCGGCAGAACGGTCTGCGCCGCGAAGCGTTTGGCACGCGACAGGAGCGCGGCAATTCCGCCCAAGGCTTCACCCGATAAACCCTGTGAATACTCCAACACGAACAATCCCGTCCCACACCAAACATTCGACGACGGGCGGAAACCTCCGCATCCATCAGGCCTAGTAAAGCCAGCTTATGGTCAACAAAATGCTAACGAGCGCATGTGGAGGTTTGGCGAATTGAAGATGTGGGCCGCCCGAGGCGTCAAGCTCGTGAATGTGCGCACCACTTTAAGCTTGATCTGGGTGAGGCGGTTTGGATCGAACCTTCCGTCGCGCCCCTCTCGCCCGTATGCGTGAAGAACAGTTTCAGGGCACGACCTTCCGCTCAGGCTGGCCGTCGCCGTCTGATCATCTTGCCCGCCTGCGGGACCTGAATGAGCAACAAAAGGGACTATCAAATGCCGGCCAACGGCGAAACAGCCGGGCCATTCAAAGCGGTGCCGTCGACGGCGAAATGTGAGCCATGGCAAGGACAATCCCAGCAGCGCTCAAGGGAATTCCAGTGCACGTGGCAGCCTATGTGTGTGCAAGATGCCGATTGTTTGTAGAGCACCCCAGCCTCTGTTCGGAAGGCGGCGATCTTGGTCAGCCCCTCCCGGACAATGGCGCCTTCACCAGGCTGCAACTTGTCGACGGAATCGAGTTCGCCAGGCGCGACATACTCTGCGAAATTCTTGATCGCCGTCGCATTCTCCATCAGGTAATCGCCGATCGCCCGGGGCGTCTTCCGCGAGGGCTCGTAAAGTTCCCGCCACGGACTGTCGCCATTGAGCACGAGATCGCGGATCAACAGTGAAGCGACCACGCCATGGGTCATGCCTTCGCCGGAATCGCCGGTGATGACGAACACGCGTTGATTGCCGGGATTGCGGCCGATGAAGGCGGCGTAGTCGATCGTCTCCATCACCTGCCCAGACCAGCGATGGGTCTCGGCTCCAATATCCGGCATCAGACGCCGGGTCCAGGCCGTCAAGGCGGCGAAGCGCTCTCCGGCATCGTCGACGGCGCCTGTTTTGTGGTCTTCACCGCCGACGATGAGAAAGTCCGTCGCGCCGTCACCGGGTTGCAGACGCACGTAATGATAGGGATCTTCCATGTCCCAATAGAGCCCATCTGCGATCGCCCCGCGTTCGATCTCGAAGGCCATCGCATAGGTCCGATACGGCGCTTGCTTGGTGTGAATGGCGACACGGTCATTGATCGGCGAGTTGGTGGCGACCACTGCCCATTTGCCGGTAATGCTGAAGCCGGAGTCCGTCGACACACGAACACCGCCTTCGGTCTCTTCGACCTGCTCGACCACTGTGTCGCAGAAGAGTTTGCCGCCGCGAGCGCGAATGCCCGCCGTCAGCCCACGGAGATATTTGAGCGGATGGAATGTCGCCTGACTGGCATAACGAAGCGCGGGTGTCGCAGAGCACCCTGCAAATGGCAGGCCTGTGACTTTTTCGACCGCGGCGCCGATTCGCAGTGCGGCGTCGAATTCGCGTTTGAGATCGGTTTCCTCTCCTTGGGACGATGGAAACAGGAACCCGTCGACACGTCTGAAGTCACAGTCGATACCTTCGGTCCCCCGGATCGCCTCTATACGGTCGATCGCCGCCGATTGGCTCTCATAGAACCGGCGAGCCAGGTCGCGCCCTCGAAGATCAATCAACTTGGAGAAATAGTCGTCGCATATGGATGACAGATGCGCGGTCGTGCGGGCCGTCATGCCGCTGCCTATCTGGCCGCGATCGATGACATCAACCTTCTGTCCTGCAAGGGCGAGTTCGTAGGCTACCGACAAGCCGGCAATTCCGGAGCCGATGACAACGACATCGGCCTCATCATTCCCAGTGAGTGGAGTGGCGTCGGGCATAACCCTGAGCGAGGCCCACAAGGAGACAGTTCTTTCATCGCTCACATTCATGGCGCACATCTCCGAACAAGTATTTCCTAAATTGAAGAAGGCACGCAAAAGTTCCGCCGGACTCTGCCAAACCTGCCCATCGGCAGACGGCGGCGAATGGAATCCGCCACGAAGCCCGAATACCATCGACAGCCTATTGCGGCGGAAGGCCGGCGCGCGCAAGGTCTGCTGCGGCGTGATCCATAATAGAAGGATCTCGGAAGTTCCAGGTCTGCCGCCACGACTGGATCGTCGCAGTCGGAGTTGACTTGAGCATCTTCTCGACGGCGGCTCGGGCGTCTGCCTCGCGTCCAAGACGCACATAGGCGATGGCTAGTTGCAATGGTGCGTCGGCGAAATCCGTTGTCTTCAGGACCTCAACTGCGTTCTCGTTTTTGCCAAGCACGATGTAGATAAAACCTCGCACATAGTTGAAAAACCAAGATAGCGCAGGGTCCCGCGCGGCTGCAGCGTCGGTCAGCTCCAGCGCCTTTTCGGGTTGACCGGCTTGTAGAAAGATACTTCCTGCGTCGGTAAGCGTGAACGCATTATAGGGTGCCGCCGCGATGGCCTTGTTCATTGCCGCAAGAGCGCCATCATGGTCCCTTTTGAGGGTCAGGAGCCAAGCGTTGAGCCAGTTTGCCAGTCTCGCCACTTGCGGGCTCAGATTCTTGTCTGCGAGGGCCTGATTGACCAGTCGCTCCGCCTCCCGAAGATCTTCCTGTGGGTCAGAACTGTAGAGCAGCGCGGCGTTCAACCAGTGAGACCACCCCAATTCGACGGTCAAAAGAGGGGAGCCAGGGAATGCCAGCAGGCCCTGTCGTGAAATCTCACCGGATCGTTCGATACCTTCCTTCGTGTAGAGGTTCAATTGGCTTTCCGCGCGCAAGTAGTAGTCGTATTCAGCAAGATTGGTGCCATCCTTACCCCAGGCCTGACTGTAGTCCGCTTTGCGAATGGCTCCGTATTCGCCCGTCATCGCGCCCACGATCTTGCCGGTCAATTCATCCTGAATCGCCCATGGGTCAGTTCCCGCCTTATCGAAGCGGTCCGCCCAGACATGGTCTCCCGTTTTAGCGTCGATAAGCTGTGCAACGATGCGCACTCTATCGCCTTCTTTACGCACGCTGCCCTCGACGACATAGCCGACGCCCAGTTCCTTGCCGATCTGGCGGATGTCGCCTTGCTTGCCCTCGTAGGCAAACGACGAAGTTCGCGAGACGACCGCAATGTCAGAAAAGCGCGAGAGGATCGCGATGACGTCGTTCGCCAGCCCTTCTCCCATGTACCCAAGGCTCTTGTCGGCACTGAGATCAGCGAAGGGCAATACGGCGACAGAAGGAATCGTACGAGGGCCCGCAGGAGAGACCATGGTCAGCGGATTCTGTAACGCCATCCATGCGGCCACCAAGGCGACGATGGTTGCCACGGCCCCAATGGCCCACCATCCTCGGCCCTTCCCGCGCTTGTGTCGAATGCGTCGGCGTGGCGCGGCGTCGATGCGCACTTGGTAGACATCGACAAGCTCTTCGATGTTCTTGACCTTCTGCCGCCCAACGGAATCGAAGGTAAATGCAAGTTTGTTCTCGACCTCCTTCGCCACCTTGCCGGAAACGCAGATCCCGGCCGGTGGCGCGAGTTGCTCCAGCCTGGCCGCGACATTTACGCCTTCGCCATAGCGGTCGTCACCGTCCACGATCACTTCGCCGATGTTGATACCAATGCGGACGTTGAACCTGTCCTCCTCAGGAACAGAGGCGTTGCGCTCGGTCATCCCGCGCTGCAAAGACACGGCACATTCGACGGCGTCGACCACGCTGCCGAATTCCGCGAGGAGGCCGTCGCCCATGAGCTTGAAGATGCGCCCATGATGCCGCGCGATCTCGGGCTCGAAAAGCTCGGTGCGGCGCGCTCGAAGACGGTCAAATGTGCCCGCTTCGTCTTGTTCCATAAGTGCGGAGTATCCGACCACGTCGGCGGCTAGAATTGCAGATAACCTGCGCTCCATGTCTCAATCCCCCGACATGAATTCTCCCCAGACATTATACACGATTTTGCCGCATGTTTCGGCGATGGCTAATAAACATCCGTCGGAGCATTCGGCCGGTGGCGCCCGATGCCGCTGCGGCTCTAAAACCGGGAATGGAACGGCACGGTATCGGATCGAAGATCACTGGAATGCATGCCGCCTCGATCGGCTGCAGCGACTTCCGCTATAGGAATGGAAAGCGGAGGACGCTCATCGTCTGCTTCCATGTCATGCGCGACGAGAACCAACTCATCGAGGCGATGGGCATGCCTAAATCCGGATCTAATTTGATGGAGGAGCGGCAGACGTGGCGCCAGCGTTCGGCTGAGAACTCGCCGTTTGTTCGGCTTGCGTGGCGTGCGGCGGTACCAGGAAATCGAGCAGACCGTCGCTCCGCAGATCGGCGGTTCTCTTTTCCAGAATGTCGCCAATCAAGGTCGTCAGAAATTCTGCCGTCATATGGTTCCAGTCTATGATGAACGGAACACCCTTGCTGCTGGTCAGGCACTTCTCCTTGTCGTAATCGCAGTGAAGCTTGACGATATCGATGTAGGTGAACGGAAGACCGGACGGGAAAAATGGCAGTTGCTCCAAGGGCTGGTTGGCCGGCGGATAGCTCGCTTCCCGCAGGCATATGGAGGCATCGGATTTTCTCTGAAACATCAGTCCCAGGCACGAGTGCAATTCGTCGAGCTGGAAATAATTTCCGAAAACGAAAACGCGCGCGTTATCCGAATGGCTTTTCATCCAGGAAATGAGCTCGAACCTGAACGGGTTGACGGGGTATTCGAAAGGCCGAAGGCTGGTGAGGAAGATTGCTTTGGTTCGGCTGAGCAGCGATTTGTCGTTGATATATTTTTCAAAGGGAATGCAGTATTTGTCGTAAATGCTGGCGCGAGAGGGAGCCTTAATAATATCGTTCTTGATTTCCACCATGCAGTTCAAGTAGCTGACCGCGACGATCTGATATCGGTCGGTATCGATGTAATTCTTCAGCGCGATCGACCAGTTTCTGGCGTGCGAGTCCCCAATGATGAAGATAATGGGTTTTTCAGCTTGAATGTTGTCGTTCAAGCTTAGAAAAGTGCTTTCGAGCCGCGCCTCGTTCGCCTGCGCGACAGGTGAATAGACGTCATCCAATCTGTTGGGAAAGCCGGCCATATGGATTGCTGACAGGACAGCAGCCGCGATGGTGGCAACCGATGTGCTCAGGGTGATCCACAGAGCGCGGCTTCTCCTGGTGTGGCGCAGGGGCTTTTCGATGACGACGAAGCTGACGACCGAGACCAACACCGTCACTGCGACGGCGAGAAGCTTGTCACCATTATCGAAATGCAAGCTTGTCAGCCGCGTGAAGGCGAAGACCGGATAGTGCCACAAATATAAGGAGTAGGACACCAGTCCGGTGAGCGCCGCAGGCCGAGAAGCCAACAGGCGCCCGACCGCGTTCTCACGGCTGGCGAATGCCAGCACCAGACAGGTTCCAAAGACCGGGATGACAGTGACCAGGCCAGGATGAACCGTGCCCCTTTTAAACAGGATGAGCGAACCGAGAACGAGGATAAGCCCGGCCGCTGCGAGCAACGGCTGGGGGCGAGGCCGTCCACGCCTCAGCTCGTAATAGGCGAGAAGTGTTCCGGCCAGCAGTTCCCAGGCCCGGGTGAGTGGCGAATAGAAGGCCTGCTGCGGATCGTGCCGTACCGTGACGAAACAGAATACAAAGCTGAGGGCTGCCGCGACCAACACGCATGGCAAAAACCTCGATTTCAGGTATCTGCGCACGATCAGCAACAAGACCGGAAAGGCGATATAAAACTGCTCTTCGACGCTCAACGACCAGGTGTGAAGAAAAGGCTTGAGAAGGGTATTGGGCTCCCCGTACTGGGCCGCAGTGAAATAAAAATAGATATTCGATCCGAACAGCAGCGACGAACCTACGGAGTTCGCGTAGTCCGTGAGTTCCAATGGCAACAAAAAATAATAGGCGAAGGGCATCGTCGCGAAAATGACTGCGAACAATGCCGGCAGAATTCGCCGGGCGCGCCGGGCATAGAATTTCAGGAAATCGATACGCCCCGTCGCTTCGATTTCCGTCAGCAGAATCTGGGAAATCAGGAAGCCGCTGATCACAAAAAATACGTCGACGCCAATGTATCCACCCTGAAGCAAGGTGTGGCCGGCAACCGTGAACTCGGCGTGATAGAGAATAACCGCGATCACCGATATGGCCCTTAGGCCGTCAATCTCTGGTCGGTAAACCTTCAATGCTAACGCCTGCCTTGGATATCGAGAGCGTAGTTTGGTCGCGCGCAGGGGTGGCGCTTTTGGGCTGACCTAACACAGAGATCTTCGAGGGAGAACAGTACGGCCTGATAAAAGCTTTGGGGGCGGGGCCGATTTCAATCTTTATTTTCTGTGCTGTTGTAAATCGGCATTCCGGAACCCTCGATGGGCAATCGGAAGGAGCGATGCAACCGCAGTTACCTTCGCAACAGGCTGCCTTGATTTCTGGCGTGTCACTGAGGGCGCTCGCCCCTGAGGCGTTCATCGCCGGAGACAGGCTGCCAACAACAGTCGCAGCAACGAAGACCGGGGTGATCGAGACCGTACGGCGGTCCAGCCCGCTTTCGAGGAGTGGAAAAGGATGAAGGCGATCGGCTCGGGATTTCAGGGCTGATCGCCTTCGCCGGCCTCACAATCGGCGGCATTGTCGCATATATGAGTGACGGGGCGGTGACTTGGGTGCGGCACTGGCCAAAGATCAACTGAACAGTGTCGTGCGCTCTGGATAAAAAAAGCCCCGCCGAGACGGGGCAATTAGTTGAGGACGAAACCGCGCGTCGGAAGTCAGAGGCTTGCGAGCGCAGGCATCTTGCGCGGTCTCAATGCGATAACGCTTGGCGGCCATCCTAGTTCCTGTGCGGTTTGGGACAGATTATTTGCTCTCGATGCTACGAGTTCTGTTTGCACAAAAAGAAACCCCGCAAGAGCGGGGATCAAGGAATGGGGGTGTTTGTGGGCACAACGCGTCGGGGCGCTGCGACGACTACTTTGCACAAGCTGGAGATTTTTTCAATAATATTACTTTTAACAGTTCTGCGTCCACAAATGTCTTTTACAACTAATGGATCTATTTTTGGATTTCGCACGAAAACACAAATTGACTTCTACTTGCAGTAATATTTCGTATCATTGGGGCGGGCTGCTCAGCGATCACTTGCTCACCCCAAGCATTGTATCTCCTGTACGTTGGGCGGCCACTCTCGCTCTCACAATCAGCCACACCAATCCTTGCGCTGCTTGGGGCTCCAGCTGCGAGCGAAGCCTTCAAACCGGCGGGCCGACAGCTTCCACTGAAGCTACTCGACAGCACGACACCGCGGCCGGCGCAGCTATCCTGCGCTATGAGCCGGTCAAGGCGCCACCTCCACCGGCCGCGGCAATGCCGCAGCCATCAGGCTTTGGTTATTCCCTCGGCGGCCCGCCCCGCCGCTCCAGCGCCGTCTTGCGGATGGTCTCCGCGATCTCCGGACTACTGCTCGACAATATCTGGAAATCCACGGCGTAGAGCGACAGCAGCGATACCTCGGTTGCTGCGCTGACCGTCGCTGAGCGAGGATCGCCACTGATCAGCGCCATCTCGCCAAAGAAGTTTCCGGCACCGAGTTCCACTGGATGGTCGGGTGTCGCCACGGTGACCCGCCCCTCGACAATGAAGAACATCTGATCGCCAACATCGCCCTTGCGGCAGATCACGGCACCTGCGGGGACAATGCGCGGTCGCAACGCCCGAACGATCTCGATCAGTGCAGCGGAACCAAGCTTCTGGAACAGGGGTACGGCAGCGACCAATTGCCAGTTGCGAACGAAGTCTTGGCGGCGAACCTCTTCGTAGAAGCCGGTGGCGAGGATGCCGGCCCAAAGAGCAAAAATACCGATCCCGCTCATCATCACCAATCCGGCCAGAACTCGACCTGCAAGACTCTGCGGGATCTCGTCACCGTAACCGGTGGTCGACAGCGTCACGACCGCCCACCACATCGCCTGCGGAATGCTGCCGAACTTATCGGGCTGGACGTCTCGCTCGATGATATAACCGGCCAACGCAGCGCCAAAAAGAACGATGCCGAACACCGATGTCACGCCAAGCAGATTGCGCGATTCATTCGCGACCACCTTTGCCAGCAGCCTGAAGAAGGTCGAGTCGCGCAACGGCTTGAGAAGCCAAACGGCGCAATAGAGGTCTCGATCACGGGACCCAACCAACAAGAATGCAGCAGCCGGAACCAGAACCGCGAGCAAATCGATCACGAGGGCCGTCATATCCCCCGACAAGCGGCGCCGTCGTGAAAGCAATGTGCCGCCCAGTTGGAGAACATAGACCAGCCAAATTGCCGCAAGTAGCAGCTCAAGGACAAGCCTCTCCTGTCCAGTAAGGCCCTGCGTCGTCAGTGCGGCAACGACCAGGAGACCGATTGTAGCGAACAGCGCATTGAGCGGCGTCGAAATCTTTGAGAAAGGCACTGCCGACATTACATACTCCCCACGCCCGGCATTCGTGGACAATAGATACCTTCGGGCCACACACAAGGGAACGGGGACTGATGCAATGTGTCTTCGCAGCAAAGAATTTGGCAGCCGGAATCGCGTTACAACATTTCACGGGAATGTAGATCATCCGAACAGCGAAAGGGAGCGCGTGACCTTGCTGACTGTGCGACACTAACGGTGCAGCGGCTATATCAAGGGTCGGCCGCAAACGCACGTATGCAGGGGCGAATTCTTCAACTATTTGATTAAAATTGGTTTTTGGAAAGCTCCTTCCGAGCTTCCGGTGAGGTCGGTCACCCCTCTCACACGGATGCCGAGCCATTTCCAAGATGGCAAGCGTGAGAAGTGGTGGCGCACCCGACAGGAAACGCCCGGCGCAGGGGCTTCCGGTATCTTGAAATCAAACCCACCTTGCCAAGATCTAAGCTAAGTAATGTGACGAAAGGTGAAGAAGTAAAGTCCGCAATAAGCCGGTTCAGGTGGTCAACAATCCGCCGCGCGGTGGCGTTTTTCTCGTAGTTCCTCCGGCGCAGGCTCTCTTTGGAACCCGTGTAGCTCGCCAAATTGGATCTTCATGGAAGGTGCGGCAACTGATTTGCTCCTCTGAGGCTGTCGCTCGAAGGGCGGCCCCTCGCGGGCACGGCGCTCTCAACGTATAGCACAGTCCGCCCCGGTGCATTCTCATAAACCGCAAACGTGGCGGCGTGCTGGCCGCCCACCTGTGAAAGTTGATAAGGTGGACTTTTCGGAAAAAGGCCCTACATCCGCTCTATCGTCGGCAACCGAATTCGTAGGCGCTGACGGCTGAGGGTTACTCTGTGCTCCCGCCTGCAAATTGCGGTGTGCACCTATGGGCAAGCCCCCCTTCGACCCGTTGAAATCCTCCCGCGCTCTCATCCAACGCTCATACGAGTTGCTGGCGTCCACCAGTCGGCTCGTCTCATCGGAACGGCGGTTCCAGGAGTTGGCCGAAAACGACCGCCCAGACCCAGCGTCTAGTCAACGCGAGGCCGTCTCCCCGGAAAGTTGAAAGCTTATGCTGGCGGTGTGGAGCGTACTTCGGTGGGCGCTCGAATTCGTCAGCAAAGTCTTTGGGAGCGCAACTGTGCTAAGTGCACCAGTCATTCCGCTGCTTCTGGCTCCATGTCCTGGCAAAGCCTTCCTCCTCCCGATCTCTCCCCATACGCTCGGTAGATGTTGACGAGCGGCCGGTGCGATTCTGTCCCCCCACGTTGCCTCATGCTCGTGTTGCGTAGCAGGGTTACGAAAAAAACGGCGCCGTCTCAACGGTGACTTGCTCTCCCAAAAAATACTTCGGCAAGCTGTATGCTTGCTGTGGCACATTAAGAAGAGTTCGTCCTAAAGAGCCATCGCTGCTTTCAACTATACCAGACCAGTGAATGCAGATTTACAAGTTTAGGCAATTGATCATCTTCAAAAGCGCGCCATCCTTCTGCGTGACAGTGGCGGCTGTACAAGCTTCGAATAATCATATGACGAGTAAGGTGAAGTCATCCTTAGAATGCTAACAGTCGCCCTGGCCGCGATGATCGCCATGTACTTTCTCGGCGGCATGAGCGCGAGACATGAGATCTTTCCTTGGCCACAACTTTCCGCGCTGAAGAAAACAGCTGTCGGAGAGAAGCCGCCGGCTCCAAGCCGTTATACTTTCGACGACAAGGAACGACTCATTGCCGATGAATCAAAAACCGCTGTGACCTGCCCCGCTCAAACTGATCGAACTGCTGTCCTACTCATTCTTGGCCAATCGAACGCGGCCAACTACGGTGGACAACGGCACCGGTCGGATTATGGCGCTCGCGTTGTAAACGCCTTTGACAAACGGTGCTTCATCGCGGCGTCGCCGCTTCTTGGCTCGACCAATACCAAGGGAGAGTACTGGACGCTTCTTGGGAACAAAGTGATCGCGTCGGGACAAAACGACAGCGTCGTCCTCGCACCTCTCGCATACGGCGGATCAGAGGTCGCACGATGGGCGACAGGCGGTGACCTCAATCCTGTGCTGGTCGATACAGTGAAACAGCTTCAGGATTCCGGTTATCGGATAACGAGCGTCCTCTGGGTGCAGGGAGAGGCGGACCTCGTTATGGGCACCACTTCGGAGGCCTATCAGAAACATTTCATGTCGATGGTCGACACATTGCGTCAGCACGGCGTCGAAGCACCCGTTTACATTTCGATCGCATCGAAATGCCTCGAACCGAGCAACGGCGGCTTCAAGGCACACATTCCGGACAATGCGATCGTACGGGCGCAACTGGCCCTATCAAAAAGCGGTCACGGTATCCGAGAGGGCGTCAATTCTGACGCGGCACTCGATGGAGACGACCGCTACGACGATTGCCATATCGGGGGCTCAGGCGCGGAGAAAGTGTCGCAGGCCTGGCTGAACCTTCTGCGTGGCGAGAGCCACCTGGAAAGCACGCGATAGTCTTGTCAGCAATTCCCCAGATCTGCGCGAAGCCTTCCTGCAGTACCGGAGTCCTGATAAAGCGAAATGCCCCGCCAGGACGGGGCATTTCGTACCAGGACTGATGCGACCTTATCAAGGATGCCGCACGAAGGGGAGCGGCAGGTAGAAGGATGACATGGTGCAGAAAATCGTCAATCTACCTGAATTTGCTAATCCTACTGCGACGCCCGCCTTGTGTTGAGATCAACCCGACGTAGGGCCTCAGGCCCAATTTTTCTGGCGGTGCTTACGCGGCGCGCGATCGGCCAAATCGTCATCGCTTTGGCATCGAACGGTTTCATCGTTCCGCGCGGGTCTGGATCTGGAGACAGCCAGCGCTCGTAATCCTCGGGACGAAGAACAACTGGCATGCGATTGTGGACTGCCGAGATCATCTCGTTTGATCGGCAGGTGACGACAGCGAAGCTCCGGATATCGAGGCCGGCCGGGTGGCGCCATTCTTCCCAGATGCCCGCCAGCGCGAACATCGAACGGTCCTTCATAGCAACAGCGTAGGGTTGCTTCTTATAAATCCCGTCCTGCCATTCAAAAAAGCCGCTAACCGGCACCAGACAGCGGCGTGACCGGTAGGCATCTTGGAATAGATCATTCGAGGCTATGTTTTCACAAGGCGCGAGGGCGGGCAGCTGGTGACGCGGTCGTTCCATCCATGACGGAATGAGGCCCCAGCGAGCGATGGCAAAGGCAGGCTTTGGCCGAACACAATCGCGTCCCACGTCCTGAATGATGATGTGATAAACTTCGGCGGGAGCGCCGTTGTAACGAGGGAGGCGCTCGCCCAGGTCGTAAACCTTACCGCGCTCGGCAAAGCTGAAACTTTGTGCCAGCTCGTCAAAAGACTGACTAACGTAGATGCGACGACACATGCCTTAATCCGTAGGGGGTACCAGATATTGCGATATGTGCCGCCGCTGAGAGACGTCAATGCCGAGGCGGCAGAAGGTGCGGTTCCGGCCGACTTTGACGAGCCGGCAGCGTCGACGGCCGTCAGTGAGGCGCAGAGGATCAATCCAGCAATCATCGGTCAAGGTCCCCGCGCTCGGCCGCCTCGAGTTTCTTCCTCAGGACGGCTTCTGCTCGCCGCTCGCGGAGGTAATGAGTTGTCTATGTCGGGGAGTGGGAAACGGCTTCAAGAAGCGTTCGCTACCGTGAGCAGATGGACAAGCTGATTTTCGGCGAGCCCGCAGTCGATACCGGGAGGAAGCGCAACGCAGTCTACATGCGTCCGGACCTTGTTGCTGAGATCGAATATCCAGGCTGGACGCATGACGAGATGCTGCGACATGCGTTGTATAAGGGACTGCGGGAGGCGCAGGATCACGCCGCGGTTTATGAGATGGCGTGAGAATTACAGCCTCACGCAATTGAGGCAGCTTAGGCATCGCTGCACGAAAGGAAAAACAACGACGCTGCGGCGCTTCTGAGCACACGTATGCAAGTCTGCTTAAAAGCAATTTTGCTTCTGGCCGCTATTGGTTTGAAGCCAGCAGCCGTTATCTGCGGCATAATCCTTGAGGAAGACAATCCCTTCGGACGGGGCGCCCTCTTTGCGCCACCAGCGCTGTGAGTCTGCGTAGCTGCTCAATTGGTGGTCGTAAGTCACCCGTAAGTATTGGAAAAGCTGGCGCACCCGACAGGATTCGAACCTGTGACCTTTGGAATCGGAATCCAACACTCTATCCAGCTGAGCTACGGGTGCATGCCGAAGGCGGTTTGAATCGCCTGTCCGATGGGTGGTTCTTAGCCTAGCTTGCGGCCGGCTTCAATCGCGAAATTCTCAGAAATACCGATGCTTGAGGTTTGGCACGTGTTTTTATCTGTCGGCCTCCGAGAACGCATAAAAAACTCCGCCAGCCTTGCGGGCGGCGGAGCTTGGTTGTCTGGCAGGGCGCCGGTGGCGTCAGATCTGCATGGCGCCGGGGCCGGGGATAGCTTTCGGCGGCACCTTGCCGAGGATGATCATGCCGAGCACCTCGTCCTTGGTCACGTCCTCGGTGCGGGCGTGGCCCACCACCTGGCCGTTCTTCATCACCGAGACGCGGTCGGCGAGGTCGAAGACATCGTGGATGTCGTGGCTGATGAGGAAGATGCCGATGCCTTCCTTCTTCAGCTGCTTGATCAGCTCGCCCACCTGCGCCGTCTCCTGAGGGCCGAGGGCCGCCGTCGGCTCGTCCATGATCAGGATGCGGGCGTTGAAGAGGATGGCGCGGGCAATCGCCACCGATTGCCGCTGGCCGCCCGAAAGCGCCTTCACCGGCTCCTTGAAGCGCTTGAAGTTGGGGTTCAAGCGCCCCATCACCTGGCGCGCCGAGGCCTCCATCGCCACGTCGTCGAGCGTGCCCCAGCGGGTCTTCAGCTCGCGGCCGAGATAGAGGTTGGCGGCGGCGTCGACATTGTCGGCGACGGCAAGCGTCTGGTAGATCGTCTCGATGCCGTATTTCTTGGCGTCACGCGGATTGCGGATGTCGGCCGGCTCGCCATTGATCAGGATTTCCCCCGAGTCGCGCTTGTAGGCGCCGGAGAGAATCTTGATCAGCGTCGATTTGCCGGCGCCGTTGTGGCCGAGCAGGGCGACGACTTCGCCGGGGTAGAGATCGACCGAGGCATTGTCCACGGCATGGATGCCGCCGAACGAGATCGAGATGTTTTTCAGTTCCACGAGGGGAGTGCGTTGATCAGCCATATCTGGAGCTCCTCTCACTTGGCACGGGCGCGGTAGACGGTGTCGAGCCAGACCGCCACGACAAGGACGGTGCCGACGACGACGCTCTGCAGCGGTGTGTCGACATGCGCCAGCACCATGCCGGATTGCAGCGACTGCATGACGAGCGCGCCGAGCATGGCGCCGGCGATCGTGCCGGTGCCGCCGGCCAGCGACGTCCCGCCGATCACGGCGGCGGCGATGGTGTAGAGCTCGTCGAGCGTGCCCTGCGAGTTCGTTGCGGCGTTGAGGCGGGCGGTTGATATCGCGGCTGCGATTGCGGCCAGAATGCCCATCAGCGCGAAGATGCGCACCGTCACCCAGCGGGTCTTGATACCGGCGAGTTCGGCCGCCTCGGGGTTGCCGCCGATCGCGAAAACATAACGGCCGAAGCGCAGGCGGGTGGCGATGAAGGTCATGATGATGCCGACGACGATGGCGATCAGCACCGGCACGGCGATGCCATAGGGAATATCGAGGCCGGTCTCGGGCCAGGGGATATTGTTGGTCTCGGCATATTTCTTGGCGATGTTGATCGGCCAGTAATAGCTGTTGGCGATCGAGACGGCCCCGAGGATCAGGAAGCAGCTGAGGATCGCGAGAAAATATTCCGCCCAGATCGGCCGGCGCGGAAAGCCGAAGCGGCGGCGCTGATGGCGCGAGCCGATGATGCTGGCGATGACGAAGAGGCAGGCGGCGATGCCGACGATCCAGCTCCAGGTGGCGCCGATCGAGCCCTCCGCGCCCCCGCCCATGATGCGGAAGGTCTGGTCCATGGGGGCAACCGTCTGGCCGCTGGTTACAAGCCAGGTCGCGCCGCGCCAGACGAGCAGGCCGCCGAGGGTGACGATGAAGGAGGGAACGTTGAGGAAGGCGATGATCATGCCCTGGAAGGTGCCGATCAGGCCGCCGGCGATGAGGCCGACGAGCAGCGTGATCACCCAGGTGAGGGGGCTGTCGAAGCCGATATATTCCGGCAGGATCTTCGCCTGCGTCACGCCCATGATCATGCCGCAGAGGCCGAGCACGGAACCGACCGAAAGGTCGATGTTGCGGGTGACGATGATCAGCACCATGCCCGTCGTCATGATCGCGATGTCGGTCGTCTGGACCGAGAGGTTCCAGAGATTGCGCGGGGTCAGGAACAGGCCGCCGGTGATGATGTGGAAACCGATCCAGATGATGATGAGCGCGCCGATCATGCCGAGCAGGCGTGTGTCGATCTCGGTTGCGCGGAAGAAGCGGGTCACCGCATTGGCTTCCGCCGTTCGCGGCCCGCTTGATGTCGTTGATTTTACCATTTCGGCCATGGGTTTTGCCGTTCCCCCATTGTGTTTGGACGGCTGCGCCGGGGTGCCTGAAATTGTCGGCGGCGTCATCGTCTGTTCTTCAACTGACCATCGCGATGCTTCCGGAAACCGTGGCGTGGCGACGCGACATCCTTCCGGCAGGGAATGCAAATCCGCGATGGTGCGGCGAGGCGGAGAAAACTTCGTCGTTGGAATTCCCGTCCGCATCCGGCGCCGCAGCGGTTTCCGCTGCGGCGCCGGTTATTCTAATTCAAAGTTCACTTATTTGCAGGCAGCAACCGTGCCGGCCTTCACACCCTGGCAGGCTTCAGCCTTGGAAATCCAGCCGGCGTCGATGACGACGTTCAGATTGTCCTTGGTGATCGCGAGCGGCTTCAGGAAGACAGACTGCATTTCCACGCCCTTCGGGCCGCCCTTGAAGGCCTGTGCGCCGTCGATCTTGCTCATGTCCTTGCCGCCGGCGAGGTCGAGAGCGATTTCGGCGGCGCGCTTGCCGAGTTCGCGGCTGTCCTTCCAGACGGAAACCGTCTGCGTGCCGAGAGCGATGCGGTTCAAGGCCGCCTTGTCGCCGTCCTGGCCGGAAACCGGAACGGAGCCGGCGAGGCCCTGGGCGTCGAGCGCTGCGATCGCGCCGCCGGCCGTCCCGTCGTTGGAGGCGACGACAGCGTCAACCTTGTTGTTGTTGGCGGTCAGGAACTGCTCCATGTTGCGCTGGGCGTTCTCCGGCAGCCAGCCGTCCGTATAGGCTTCGCCGACATTCTTGATCTTGCCGGCGTCGATCGCGGCCTTCAGCACTTCCTGCTGGCCCGAGAACAGGAAATCGGCGTTCGGGTCGGAGGACGAGCCCTTGATAAAGACGTAGTTGCCTTCCGGCTTCGCCTTGAAGACGCCCTGAGCCTGCAGGCGGCCGACTTCCTTGTTGTCGAAGGTGATGTAGAAGGCGGCCGGATTTTCGATCAGGCGGTCGTAACCGACGACCGGGATGCCTTCAGCGGCGGCCTTTTCGATTGCCGGGCCGATCGCGTCGGAGTCCTGGGCAAGGATGATCAGCGCGTTGGCGCCCTGCGAGATCAACGATTCAACGTCGGTCAGCTGCTTGGCGGCAGAAGACTGCGCGTCAGCGGAAATATACTTGGCGCCCTTGGCTTCGAGAGCCTTCTTGATGGCGGCTTCGTCGGTCTTCCAGCGCTCTTCCTGGAAATTCGACCAGGAAACGCCGACGACGAGATCGGCAGCCATGGCGGCAGTATGCACGGAAACGAGAATGGCAGCCCCTGCCATCAGTTTCATAATAGACTTCATAATTGTCCTCCCGAGTGAGTTGCGACCGGCCCAGCCCATGCTTCCTCCGGCCACCGCGAAAGCTGCCGAGATTTTTTTCTCGACAGTCGAGAAATTAACTGTCAGAGATTTTTTCAACTGTCAACTCTGCATCGCCGGCTTAATTGGCTTGCGCAAAAGCGACCGGAGATGCAGGGGAAGGTGAGGGCGATGAAGAGCATGATGCCGAAAACCGTGAACGGTTTTCGGGCGGCGTCATGGTCTCACGAGAGCAGGAGGAGAGGGCGGCATCCATGCTGACCAAGTCGAGCACGGAGCTGGTCCGGCAGAGAAACAGCGTGCTCGTGCTGTCCGTGCTGCGGCGCCACGGCGCGCTCGCCCATACCGAAATATCCGATTTCACCGGCCTGTCCTCGGCCACCATTTCGGCGATCACCGCCGATCTGGAACGCGCCCACATCATCGAAAAATCCGAACAGCAGGCGGCAAGCGGCCGCGGCCGGCCGCGCGTGCTTTTGCGCCAGCGGCGCGATTGCGGCTATCTGATCGTCGTCATCATCTCTTCGGATGCGGTGCAATATTCGCTTGTAGATTATGCCGGCAAGCTGATCGACCGTTTCAGCGAGGAGCGCTCGCATGATCCGGCGGGTGCCACCCGCTTCGTCGCCGCGGTGCAGGCCGGGCTTTCGCGCATTCTCGATCGTTCCCGGATCTCCCAGGACAAGGTGCTGCTGATCTCGATCAGTTCCAAGGGCCTCGTCCATTCCGCCGAGCCGGTCCTTCTGTGGTCGCCGATCTTCGGCAGCGACCAGATCGATTTCGAATCGGCGTTGCGGCCGGACTGGCAGGCCAAGGTCATTCTCGACAACGAGACGCTGCTCGTTGCCGCCGCGCTCGGTGCCCGCGAGGAGATCGCCAAGGGCGCCGATTTCCGTTCGCTCGCCGCACTTTCGCTCGGGCACAGCATCGGGCTCGGAATCGTCCGGCGCGGCGGCCAGACCGGCCAGGAGATCTCGGCTCCTAATTTCGGCCATATGCTGCACATGGCGGGTGGCGGTCTCTGTCGCTGCGGCACCCGCGGCTGCATCGAGGCGTATGCCGGCTTCTACGCCATCCTGCGCAGCGCCTTCGAAGTGCCGCTCGATACGATCCCGGCGAAATTCGTCCCCGTCGCCGAACTCGACAAGATCGCCGCCCGCGCCCGCCAGGGCCACCGCACCTCCACCTTCGCCTTCCGCCAGGCGGGGCTGGCGCTCGGCAACGGCCTGTCGCGCATGCTGAGCCTCACCGAACGCATGCCCATCGCCATCACCGGCCCCGGCACCCGCTACTACGACCTGCTGCGCCAGGGCATCGAAGAGGGCCTCGGCCAGTCGCATATCGTGCGCATGGAAGGCATGCCTGAGATCCGCGTCGTCCCCGAAGAACCCATCCTCGTCTTCGAAGGTCATCTCAACCGGGCGCTCTCGGTGATCGACCAGGATATCGTGGTCTCGGGCGTTCAGGGCGGGGAGTAGTGGTTCCCCCTTCGCCCCAGCGGGGAGAAGGTGCCCGAAGGGCGGTTGAGGGGGCCACAACCGCCGACAGAGATTTCTTTAAGTCTCTGTCATAATATTGCTTTGGGCCTTGGAGCAGCTGGCAGCCTTGTGTCCGCGGCCCCCTCATCCGACCCTTCGGGCCACCTTCTTGGATGAGCAAAATGTAGGATACTGATGCCTGCCGGGCGGGTGGCCGCCCGCCCGGCAGCTGGTTGTCGGATCGTCACCTTCTTAGCCGTTAGGGGCTGTGGGGAGCAGGATCGCAACCGGCTCTTCATCTGGCCCGTGTGGTTGCAGGAACCTTGGGGTTCGTATCCAAGACAGGGACGACGAAGATGACCGATAATAGCATGATTTGTGCCGGAATCGATGTCGGCAAAAGCCATCTCGACATTGCCCTCCATCCCGGCCGCGCAAGGCTGAGGGTCACTTATGACGCTGCTGGCCTGAAGGCGCTTGACGCCTTTCTTCAAGAGCATGACGTCAGCCGCATCGGCTTCGAAGCCTCCGGCGGCTATGAATGGCGGTTGCTGGCGCATCTGCGGGCCGGCAAGCGGCCGGCGGCGCGTCTGCAGCCGGCGCAATTGCGCTTCTTTGCCAAGAGCCGGCTCAAGCGAGCCAAGAACGATCGCCTCGATGCCGTGCTGATTGCGCTCTTCACGGCAAGTCTCGAGCAGTTGCCGGCGCTGCCGGATGCACGCCTCGACAAACTGGCGGCCGAACTGACCTATCTGGAACAGATCGAGCAGCAGATCGCCCTGATCAAAACCTTTGCCGAGACCGCCTTGTCGGAGGCGATCAAGCGCCGTCATGCGCGCGAGGTCGCCCGCCTCGAAACCTGCCGAAAGGCCCATCTGCTGCGGCTCGAAAAGATGGTTCGCGACGATTGTGACCTTTCGCAACGGCTCGATCTGCTGACCTCTATTAAGGGCATCGGGCTGCGCAGCGCCCTGTGCCTGATCATTCGGCTGCCCGAGCTCGGCCATGCCAGCCGCGCCGAGATCGCCGCCCTTGCCGGCGTCGCACCCTATGACGATGATAGCGGAAAATATCATGGCAGACGCCGCATCCAGGGTGGTCGCGAACGCCTGCGAAAGAGCCTGTTCATGTGCGCGTTTACGGCAACCCGGCACAATCCGGATCTCGCCTCTTTCTACGCCCGCTTGCGTCAGAACGGAAAGGATCACCTGTGCGCCGTCATAGCCGTCGCACGCAAACTCATCGTTCTCGCCAACACAATCCTCTCTCGAAAGACCGAATGGACGCCACAATACCAGCAAAAATGAAACATGGTTGCTCCCCGCTGGGGCGAAGGGGCCAGGCTCCGTCGAACTCTCCCTTTCCCTGTAAGGAGGGGCCTTATTGAGCCTGCCCCACAAACGCAAAACGGCCGGGCAGAGCCCGGCCATCTCATGCACGACTTCCGGTCGGGAGAGGACCGTCAGCCGATCTTGATCAGCTTGCCTTCCTTGACCGACTGGACGGCGGCGTCGGCGAGCGCCAGTGCTGCCAGGCCATCGGCGCCGGAGGGCGCAATCTTCGTGCCCTTTTCGATCGCGGCGATGAAGGCGGCGATCTCGTTGGCATAGGCTTCGGTGTAGCGGGTCATGAAGAAATCATGCAGCGGCGGGCGGGTGTAGCCGTCGCCGTTCGCCACTTCGATCGAGACCGGGCGCTGGTTTTCGGCTGCCGCCATGCCCTTGGAACCGTGTACTTCGATGCGCTGGTCGTAGCCATAGGTGGCGCGGCGGGAGTTGGAGATGACGGCCTGTTTGCCGGATTTGGTCTGCAGGATCACCGAGACGCTGTCATAGTCGCCGGCTTCGCCGATCGCCTTGTCCACCAGCACGGCAGCGGTCGCCAGCACCGAGACCGGCTCTTCGCCGAGCAGGAAGCGAGCCATGTCGAAATCGTGGATCGTCATGTCGCGGAAGATGCCGCCCGAGCGCTTGATGTAATCGACCGGCGGGGCGCCTGGGTCGCGCGAGGTGATCGTCACCATCTCGACATCGCCGATCTTGCCGTCGTCGATCACCTTGCGCACGGCCATGAAATGCGGGTCGAAGCGGCGGTTGAAGCCGACCATCAGCTTGGCGCCGGTCTCTTCCACCACCTTGATGCAGGCCTTGACACGGGCGACGTCGAGATCGATTGGCTTTTCGCAGAAGATCGCCTTGCCGGCGCGGGCGAAGCGCTCGATCAGGTCGGCATGGGTGTCCGTCGGCGTGCAGATAACGACGGCGTCGATGTCTTTGGCGGCTTCGATTGCCTCGATGGTGCGGACTTCGCAGCCATAGGCCGAAGCGATCGCTTCCGCCGCCTGCGGAAAGGCGTCCGCGACGGCGACCAGCGTCGCATTGGCATCGCCGCTGACGGCCTTGGCGTGAACCTTGCCGATGCGGCCGGCGCCGAGAAGACCAAATCTTACAGTCATTCCAATCTCCCTTGAATTCGGAACAAATAAACCGAATTGCCAAAAATCTGAAATTTTCATTCCATCATCTTTGCGTCGCGTCAAGCCCGCGACTCTTTCACATTTGCAAGATTCAAACTAAAGGACAGTGCGACAAAATGCGACCGTGGGGACAGACATGCAACTGATCGATCCGAACCATCCGGCATATCAGCGCCTCTGGGTGCGTGTCGGCATCGTTGCCGTCTGCTTCGGCTGGGCCACGGTCGAGATTATCGGCGGCGATCCCTTCTGGGCGGTGATCTCCGCGGCGGCCGGTGCCTATGCCTTCTATATGCTGTTCTGGACCTTCAAGCCGCAGGCGGCCGAGCCGGTTGTGCAGCCTGATGCCGAGGGAGAGGAAGAGCCCGAGACATCCGCGGAAAAGCCTTCGAAAGGCGAGCTGGCGGAATAATCAGCGGGCGATTCGCCGCAGCGGGTAGGCGATCGGCTAGCATCGTCCGCTTGGTCTCAGCCCAATAATCGAAGCGCGCCGCGCTCGTTCCGATGCGCGCCGCGCTTGACATCTTTGTTCGATATTATCGCAAGACCGGCGCACGGTTCCGCGTGCAGCGAGCCCGGTCTCCGCGCAGTCCCGTCCTGTCAGAGTGACAATTCCCTAGCTTGCGCGTCGATCTTTTCGCAGGCATTCCCGAACGGATCGCGGATCGGTACCAGCGGCGAGACGCTGAGCAGGAGAAGCGCTTTCAAATGTGACCAGCCGCCTCCGAGCAACGGCGCAAAGGGTGTCATCACATTGCGTTCCTCTCCATAGAGACGCTCGTACTCTGCAAAATTGCAGAAGTTCTCGTGATTGCTGTCCTGCAGGCGGAAGGACTCGGCCGCAGCACCTTCGGCTAGGATAACTTCGTGCGTATCGAGCATGACGGCATAGTAGTCGATCGATGCGTCGGTGGCCGGAGTGACCGGTGCGATCGTCGTGCCGTTCACGAGCTCCTTCACCTGGATCAGAATGCCGTCCAGGTACAGCGCATGACCAGGCGACAGATAGAGATCCGAATGTGGGGTGTGCCCGTCCAGTGCGTGGCGGCAAACCCGGATCGGCGCGACGTCTTTTTGCCAGCGTGCGCCGCTCTTCCTGAAGCTTTGGCGGCCGACCCACTTGACCGCACGGGTGCTGCCGTCCGGAAGGGCAACGCGATCGCCGATGCTGAGATCCTCGACGGGCTTCTCACCGCCATCCGTCAGGATCGCCGTTCCCCGCAGGAAGCAATTTGCGCCGCTGCCGCCATGGCCACCTCTTCCGCCTGGGCCACCGCTCCCGCCGGAACCTCCATGTCCACCGGAGCCGCCACGTCCCCAACGGCGACCCATCGCTTTGGCCGGAGAGGTGGAAATTGCCGTTGCCATGGCCGCCACGCCGGCGAGGCGAGCACCGGCGGCTGCGGCTACGCCTAGAAAATGTCTGCGCGCAGTGTTGCGCGGCTGCTTCGGATCTTCCGTAGATGACATGTGGGCGATCTCCTGAAAACATTTCAACCGCTCGATGCTACAACGTGTTGTATCGCATTCAATTTCGCCAGTTAGAGCGGTGCCCTATGAAAATGACGTAGGCATGGATTAGGCGGTCGCGAAATACGCTATGTCAGATATCAAAAAGCGGGAGGTTTATATGCTACCGCAGCGCGAAAGAATCGAACTGAGTACCGTCGTGACCGGTTGAATCGCCGGAAAACAGCACATATAGCGTGCGCGTACCGAGCCGGATGGCGGCTCCTCCATGGCGTCGGAGTGTTTACCCGCGCTCGAGATAGCTTCAGCTATGTGGCAGGCGGCGCATCGCCTCGTCGATCAGCAGATTGGCGATCATCATGCGCCTGTTGGCATTGTCGCGGAAAGGCTCTGCGACGCCGTCAGGATGATTGGCCTTGGCAAAGGTGCGCCGCTTCTCGTTCAGCGTCTGTTGGGTATCGGCGGCAGCGATCGCCAGTTCGACGGCGATCTCTTCCGGAGCAATGCGGGCGAGATGGTCCGGCATGACGGGTTCCGGCTCCGGCGGAAGAGCCTCCTCGGCCGCAGGCTCGCTGCCGAGATTGTCGAAATAAGCGTCGCCGATCCGCTGCGAGGCGACCGAGATGCCTTCCATGACATCGAATGCGAGGCCGGTGGCAAGCCCGGATACGCGGTGGGCAGCCGGCGCGTGCGTCTGTTCGGCCGGTTCTTCCTCCGCCTTCAGCCGCTCGAGCACTGATTGAAATACCGATTGTCCGAACAGCATGCGCCTTCCTCTCGACGACATAAGATCTGGGCAAGATGGCGCAGAGCTTGCGGTTAAATCGATGGAGCATGATCTCGCCCGAAAACCGCGTCGCGCTCTAGCCGCCCTGCTTGCGGCTCTCCTCGAGGATGATGTCGTAGAGCAGCTTGGCGCTCGGCGGCAGCGCCCGTTCTCTCGCCGTGATCAGGCTGTAGGGCTTGACGTTGATGTCGAAATCGATCGGCAGCATGCGCACGTCGGACGCCTTGGCACCTTGGCTTGCGAGGAAATGGGCGACGTCGACGGCGACGGGGGCGATCGCATCGGTTTCGCAGACGATGGCGCAGGTGAGCAGCAGCGAGGAGGTGTTGACGATGTTCTCCGGCAGCGCCACGCCGCGCGACAGGAAGATGTCTTCGATCGTGCGGCGCAGCAGCGTGCCCGGCGGCTGGAACACCCAGTCGTAATCCCTGACGTCGGAAAGACTGCTCGTCTTCTTTCTTTTGAGGAGCGGATGGCGGTTGCGCACGATCAGGCAGGCCCGTTCGATGCCGATCTCTTTCACCTCGAACAGGCGCGGGTTGAGGTCGTCGGGAATGCGGCCGATGATGAAGTCATGGCGGGCGGCAAGCAGCTCGCGGGCGAGCACGTTGCTCGTCTCCACCTGGATGTTGATCTCGATGCCGGGATAGGCCTTGCGCACCCTGTTAATCGCCGGCACGACGAGGCTCATGGCCGGCGCCGTCACCGCGCCGATGAAGACCGAGCCGCCCTTGCCGCTCTTCAATTCGCCGATCTCGCGGCTCGCCTCGCGCAGCTCCAACAGGATCTTGCGGGCACGTCTGGCGAGCGCCGCGCCGAAGGTCGTCAGCACCACGCCGCGGGCGACGCGTTCATAAAGCGACGTCTTGGTGATCGCCTCCATTTCCGACAGCATGCGCGATGCGGCGGGCTGCGAGATGTTGAGCACATCCGCGGCTGCGGAAATCTGTCCACTATCTTCGATTGCGACGATGATGCGCAGGTGATTCAGCTTAAGTCCCGAACGAAGAAAGCTGTCGTCGCCGAAATTGTCGCTGTGGATATCGACGTGATCCATCGAAATTGGCTCTGAAACGATCGTCATGGTTGCAGCCTCCCCACTGCGCTCCATCAAAAGTAATACTTTTTAACGATATACCAAAATTGTTATGCACATTACCACTTATTCTATTTGACAGTTATAGGAATCCATACCAGTTTGCCGCCGTGTGCTGGTTGGCACTCAACACGTGTGAGATCGTGGAGGAGACCTACTTCGTTTCTCACCATCTGAAGTAACTATCCAATACGGAACCTGCCACAGTTTCGGGGCGGGCGGTTTTCCGTCCGCTGCTCTATTAACAAGGGAGAGAGAAATGAAATCCATTATCTCATTGATGGCTGCGGCTGCCTTCGGCGTCGCTTCGTTCGTTGCACCGGCTATGGCCGCCGACAAGGGCACTGTCGGTATTGCCATGCCGACCAAGGCTTCGGCCCGCTGGATCGACGACGGCAACAACATCGTCAAGCAGCTCCAGGCTGCCGGTTACGGCACGGATCTGCAGTATGGCGACGACGACATTCCGAACCAGCTTTCGCAGATCGAAAACATGGTTACGAAGGGCGTCAAGGTTCTCGTCATCGCTTCGATCGACGGCACCACGCTTTCCGACGTTCTCCAGAAGGCTCACGATGCCGGCATCAAGGTCATCGCTTATGACCGTCTGATCCGCGATTCGGGCAACGTCGACTACTACGCCACCTTCGACAACTTCCAGGTCGGCGTTCTGCAGGCTAACTCCATCGTTGACGGCCTCGGCCTCAAGGATGGCAAGGGCCCGTTCAACATCGAACTCTTCGGCGGTTCGCCGGACGACAACAACGCCTTCTTCTTCTATGATGGCGCAATGTCCGTCCTGCAGCCCTACATCGACTCGGGCAAGCTCGTCGTGAAGTCCGGCCAGACCGGCATGGACAAGGTCGGCACGCTGCGTTGGGATCCGGCAACGGCCCAGGCCCGCATGGACAACCTGCTCTCGGCTAACTACACCGACGCCAAGGTCGACGCCGTCCTGTCTCCCTATGACGGTCTCTCGATCGGCATCATCTCCTCGCTGAAGGGCGTTGGTTACGGTACGGCTGCCCAGCCGCTCCCGATCGTCACCGGTCAGGACGCTGAAATCCCGTCGGTCAAGTCGATCATCGCTGGCGAACAGCACTCCACGATCTTCAAGGACACCCGCGAACTCGCCAAGGTCACGGTTGCCATGGTCGATGCCGTCATGTCCGGCAAGGAGCCTGAGGTCAACGACACCAAGACCTACGACAACGGCGTCAAGGTCGTTCCGTCCTATCTGCTGAAGCCGGTTGCCGTCGACAAGACCAACTACAAGCAGATCCTGGTCGACAGCGGTTACTACACCGAAGACAAGCTGAAGTAAGTTAAGCTGGAGGCCGGAGCCTGCGCTTGCGGGTTCCGGCCTTCGATTTTATGATTACCCATCCATTGACGGGCTGGGGACGCTGGAACTTTGACTATGGACAATACCATCCTCGAAATGCGGAGCATCACCAAGACGTTCCCGGGCGTCAAGGCGCTGGAGAACGTGAACCTCAAGGTTCGCAAGGGTGAAATTCACGCATTGGTAGGCGAAAACGGGGCCGGCAAATCGACCCTGATGAAAGTACTATCGGGTGTTTACCCCACCGGAAGTTATGACGGCGACATCGTCTATGAAGGCGAGACGCGCAACTTCAAGGCGCTGAGGGACTCCGAAGAAATCGGCATCGTCATCATCCACCAGGAATTGGCGCTCGTGCCGTTGCTGTCGATCGGCGAAAACATCTTCCTCGGCAACGAGAACGCCAAGAGCGGCGTCATCAGCTGGGACGAGACCTTCAACCGTACCAAGCAGCTGCTCAAGAAAGTCGGCCTGTCCGAATCTCCGAACACGCTGGTGACCGACATCGGTGTCGGCAAGCAGCAGCTCGTCGAGATCGCCAAGGCGCTGTCGAAGAGCGTCAAGCTGCTCATCCTAGACGAGCCGACGGCGTCGCTCAACGAAAGCGATTCCGATGCGCTGCTCACCCTGCTGATGGAGTTCCGCAAGCAGGGCATCACCTCCATCATCATTTCACACAAGCTGAACGAGATCCGTAAGGTCGCCGACCAGATCACCGTCCTGCGCGACGGCATGACCGTCAAGACGCTCGACTGTCACGCCGACGAGATCAGCGAAGACATCATCATCCGCAACATGGTCGGCCGCGATCTCGAGGATCGCTATCCCCCGCGTTCGGTGCCGATCGGCGAAACCATTCTCGAAGTGAAGAACTGGAACGCCTATCACCAGCAGCACCGCGACCGTCAGGTCCTGCACAATATCAACGTCACCGTCCGCAAGGGTGAAGTCGTCGGTATCGCCGGGCTGATGGGGGCAGGGCGCACCGAATTCGCCATGAGCCTGTTCGGCAAGTCCTATGGCCACAAGGTCTCGGGCGAGGCGCTGATGCACGGCAAGCCGGTCGATGTCAGCACTGTGCGCAAGGCGATCGACGCCGGTCTCGCCTATGTCACCGAAGACCGCAAGCAGCTCGGCCTGGTGCTCAACGACACGATCCTGCACAACACGACGCTTGTCAATCTGAAGGCGGTGTCGAATGCCTCGGTCATCGACAGCGTCAAGGAATCGCGGGTTGCGACCGATTATCGCTCGAAGCTGCGCATCCGCTCCTCCAGCATCTTCCAGGAAACAGTCAATCTTTCCGGCGGCAACCAGCAGAAGGTGGTGCTGTCGAAGTGGCTGTTCTCCGGCCCCGATGTCCTGATCCTGGACGAGCCGACGCGCGGCATCGATGTCGGCGCGAAATACGAAATCTATACCATCATCAACCAGCTTGCCGCCGATGGGAAAGGCGTTCTGATGATCTCGTCGGAAATGCCCGAACTGCTTGGCACTTGTGACCGCATCTACGTGATGAACGAAGGACGCATCGTCGCTGAACTGCCGAAGGGAGAAGCAAGCCAGGAAACCATCATGCGCGCTATCATGCGCTCAGGGGAGAAGAAACAATGACGCCGATCAATCAACCCATCGCTGAGCAGGGGCGTGTCGTCTCGATCGGGGACTATATCCGCGGCAACATCCGCGAATACGGCATGTTCATCGCACTCATCGCGATCATGGTGTTTTTTCAGTTCTCGACCGGTGGCGTTCTCTTCAGGCCGCTCAACCTGACCAATATCATTCTGCAGAACTCCTTCATCGTCATCATGGCGCTCGGCATGCTGCTGGTCATCGTTGCCGGCCATATCGATCTGTCGGTCGGCTCCGTCGTCGGCTTCATCGGCGCCATCGCCGGCGTGATGACGGTGCAGTGGCATACCAACTATGTCCTGGCGGGTGTCGTGTGTCTTGCTCTCGGCGCGGTCGTTGGCGGCATTCAGGGCTATTTCGTCGCCTATCACAAGATCCCGTCCTTCATCGTCACGCTCGCCGGCATGCTGGTCTTCCGCGGCTTGACGCTGTTCGTGATGACGGCATCGGGCACCGGCACCAGCATCGGTCCGTTCCCGCCGGAGTTCCAGCTGATCAGCATCGGCTTCCTGCCCAACCTTGTCGATATGGGCGGCATCAACTCGACCTCGATCATCCTGACGGTCGTCGGCGCCGTGACCCTCTTCTATCTGGCGTGGCGCAAGCGCCTGTCGAACGAGAAGCATGGCAACGACGTCGAGCCGATGGGCTTCTTCCTTGCCCAGAACATCATTGTCTCGCTCGCCATCCTGGGGCTCGGCTATCAGCTGTCGATTTATCGCGGCTTCCCGAACGTGCTTGTCGTCATGCTCGTCCTCGTCGCTGCCTATGCCTTCATTACCCGTCGCACGACAATCGGCCGGCGCATCTACGCCATGGGCGGCAACGAGAAGGCCACCAAGCTTTCCGGCATCAATACCGAGCGGCTGACCTTCCTGACCTTTGCCAATATGGGTCTGCTTGCGGGTCTCGCTGGCCTCATCGTCGCGCTGCGCCTCAACTCGGCGACGGCCAAGGGCGGTTTCGGTCTCGAGCTCGACGTGATCGCCGCCTGCTTCATCGGCGGCGCATCGGCTCAGGGCGGCGTCGGCAAGGTGACGGGTGCGGTGATCGGCGCGCTTATCATGGGCATCATGAACAACGGCATGTCGATCCACGGTCTCGGCACCGATTCGCAGCAGATGGTCAAGGGTGCGGTGCTTCTCGCCGCCGTGTTCTTCGACGTCTACAACAAGAACAAGGGCTGAGCGCCTAAGCGCAGCCAGGCATTCGCAGTCATATGAATGATGGATTCCGGCTCCCGTGGGAGCCGGACAGGCGGAGCTTTTTCTGAGACTCGCCGAAACGAGAAGGATTGAAGTCGTGCTTATTTCCCAGATCAAGGGTGCCAACGGAGAGATCGTCGTCGCCGTGCGCGAGCAGGGCGGCGCGGCCAGGTCGGTCAACAATGCCGGTAGCGTCTATGCGCTGGCGATGGAAGCTGCCGACGGCGGCAAGTCGCTTGCCGCTGTTATCGAGGCCCATGGTTACGGCGAGGCCGTCGACCTTGAAAAAGCCTATGCGGAAGGCCGTTTTCTGCCGCCGATCACCCATCCCGACGCCGCCCACCTGCATCTGACCGGCACCGGGCTCACCCATCTCGGCTCGGCCGCGACCCGCGATTCCATGCACAAAAAGACCAGCGAGGCGGCCGAGGAAACGCTGACCGACTCGATGAAGATGTTCAAGATGGGCCTGGAGAACGGCAAGCCCAAGGCTGGCGAAAGAGGCGTGCAGCCCGAATGGTTTTACAAGGGCAACGGCTATGGCACGGCTGCCCCCGGCGCTCCGCTCGTCTCGCCCTCCTTCGCGCTCGACGGCGGCGAAGAGCCTGAAATGGCCGGCATTTACGTCATCGCCAAAGACGGAACGCCGTTCCGCATCGGCTTTGCCCTCTCGAACGAGTTTTCGGACCACGTCACCGAACGGATCAACTATCTCTATCTGGCCCACTCGAAACTGCGCCCGGCCGCCTATGGTCCGGAAATCCGCATCGGCGCCGCGCCCGACGATATCCGCGGCACATCGCGCATCAAGCGCGGCGACAATGTGATCTTCGAAAAGCCGTTCCTCTCCGGCGAGGCGAACATGTCGCACACCTTTGCGAACCTCGAATATCACCACTTCAAATACGGCATCTTCCGTGTCCCGGGGGACGTGCATGTCCATATGTTCGGCACCGCGACCCTGTCCTTTGCCGACGGCATCAAGGCGGAAGAGGGCGATGTCTTCGAAATCGAAGTCGCCGAATTCGGCCTGCCGCTGCGCAATCCGCTGAAGGTGGCGGCCGAAGAAGAGATTGCTGTCAAGCAGCTCTGATTTTCGAGGCCTGGCTGCGTCCGTGGCCGGCCGTGATGTAAACGGTAAAGGAGGCTTGTTCAGCCCATGACCATTTATCAAAACCTGATCGCCGGCGAGTGGGTCGGCACCAACGCGACGAAGAACATCAATCCGTCGGATACGAACGAGGTCGTCGGCCTCTATGCCGATGGCAGCGCTGAGGATACGAGAAACGCCATCGCCGCTGCCAAGGCCGCCTTTCCGGCTTGGTCGCGCTCGGGCATCTGGGAGCGCCACGTCATCCTGAAGAAGACCGGCGACGAGATCATGGCGCGCAAGGACGAGCTCGGCGCGCTGCTTGCCCGCGAAGAGGGCAAGACCCTGCCGGAAGCGACCGGCGAAGTCATTCGCGCTTCGCAGATCTTCGAATTCTTCGCAGGCGAAGCCCTTCGTCTGGCCGGCGAGGTCATCCCGTCGGTTCGCCCGAATATCGGCGTCGAGATCACCCGCGAAGCGCTCGGCGTGATCGGCATCATCACGCCGTGGAACTTTCCGATCGCCATTCCCGCCTGGAAGATTGCTCCTGCGCTTTGCTACGGCAACACCATCGTCTTCAAGCCGGCCGAACTGGTGCCCGCCTGCTCCTGGGCGATCGTCGATATCCTCAATAGGGCAGGGCTGCCGAAGGGCGTTCTGAACCTCGTCATGGGCAAGGGCTCGGTCGTCGGCCAGGCGATGCTCGAAAGCCCCGACGTTCACGGCATTACCTTTACCGGTTCCACCGGCACCGGCCGGCGCGTCGCTGCCGCCTCCATCGAGCATAACCGCAAGTTCCAGCTGGAGATGGGCGGCAAGAACCCGATGGTCGTGCTTGACGATGCCGATCTTTCCGTCGCCGTCGAAGCTGCCGCCAACTCCGGCTTTTTCTCCACCGGCCAGCGCTGCACGGCCTCGTCGCGCCTGATCGTCACCGAAGGCATCCACGACAAGTTCGTCGCGGCGCTGACCGAGAAGCTGAAGACGCTGGTCGTCGACAATGCGCTGAAGGCCGGAACCCACATCGGCCCCGTCGTCGACGAGCGACAGCTGAAGACCGACACCGACTATATCGAGATCGGCAAAAAGGAAGGCGCCAAGCTCGCCTTCGGCGGCGAGGTCATCTCGCGCGAAACGCCCGGCTTCTATCTGCAGCCGACGCTGTTTACCGAAGCGACCAACCAGATGCGCATTTCGCGCGAGGAAATCTTCGGACCCGTCGTCTCGGTGATCCGCGCGAAGGATTACGACGAGGCGCTTGCCCTCGCCAACGACACGCCATTCGGCCTTTCTGCCGGCATCGCCACGACCAGCCTGAAACATGCGACGCATTTCAAGCGCAATTCGGAAGCCGGCATGGTCATGGTCAACCTGCCGACGGCAGGCGTCGATTTCCACGTTCCGTTCGGCGGCCGCAAGGGGTCGTCCTATGGCCCGCGTGAGCAGGGCAAGTATGCGAGCGAATTCTTTACTGTGGTCAAGACGGCCTACACGCTGGCTTGAGACATATCCGATGACCCGGGCCGTACGAGGCGGCCCGGCAATCACCTGAAGGACGGAGATTATGAAGAAGAAAGCGGAATGGCCGCGCAGGCTGAGGTCGCAGGAATGGTACGGCGGCACGAGCCGCGACGTGATTTATCATCGCGGCTGGCTTAAGAATCAGGGTTATCCGCACGACCTGTTCGACGGACGGCCTGTCATCGGGATCCTCAACACCTGGTCGGATATGACCCCCTGCAACGGCCATCTCAGAGAGCTCGCCGAGAAGGTGAAGGCGGGTGTGTGGGAGGCCGGCGGCTTCCCGCTCGAAGTGCCGGTGTTCTCGGCATCGGAAAACACCTTCCGCCCGACCGCGATGATGTACCGCAATCTTGCGGCGCTGGCGGTAGAAGAGGCGATCCGTGGCCAGCCGATGGATGGCTGCGTGCTGCTCGTCGGCTGCGACAAGACCACACCGTCGCTGCTGATGGGCGCGGCCTCCTGCGACCTGCCGTCGATCGTCGTCACCGGCGGTCCGATGCTGAACGGCTATTTCCGCGGCGAACGCGTCGGCTCCGGCACGCATCTGTGGAAGTTCTCCGAAATGGTGAAGGCCGGCGAGATGACGCAGGCCGAGTTCCTCGAAGCGGAAGCTTCGATGAGCCGTTCGTCGGGCACCTGCAATACCATGGGCACGGCTTCGACGATGGCGTCGATGGCCGAAGCGCTCGGCATGGCGCTGTCAGGCAATGCCGCGATCCCCGGCGTCGATTCCCGCCGCAAGGTCATGGCGCAGCTGACCGGCCGCCGTATCGTGCAGATGGTCAAGGACGATCTGAAGCCCTCGGAGATCATGACGAAACAGGCCTTCGAGAACGCCATCCGCACCAATGCGGCGATCGGTGGATCGACCAATGCCGTCATCCATCTGCTCGCCATTGCAGGCCGCGTCGGCATCGACCTGACGCTCGACGATTGGGACCGCTGTGGCCGCGACGTTCCGACGATCGTCAACCTGATGCCGTCGGGCAAGTACCTGATGGAAGAGTTCTTCTATGCCGGCGGCCTGCCGGTCGTGCTGAAGCGCCTCGGCGAGGCGGGCCTCCTGCACAAGGATGCGCTGACAGTGTCCGGCGAAACCGTCTGGGACGAGGTCAAGGACGTCGTCAACTGGAACGAGGACGTGATCCTGCCGGCCGAAAAGGCGCTGACCTCTTCCGGCGGCATCGTCGTGCTGCGCGGCAACCTCGCGCCCAAGGGCGCGGTGTTGAAGCCTTCGGCTGCTTCGCCGCATCTGCTGGTGCACCGGGGCAGGGCGGTCGTGTTCGAGGACATCGACGACTACAAGGCCAAGATCAACGACGACAATCTCGACATCGACGAGAATTGCGTCATGGTGATGAAAAACTGCGGGCCGAAGGGTTATCCCGGCATGGCCGAAGTCGGCAATATGGGCCTGCCGCCGAAGGTGCTGAAGAAGGGCATCCTCGACATGGTGCGTATATCAGACGCCCGCATGTCCGGAACCGCCTACGGCACCGTCGTGCTGCATACCTCGCCGGAAGCGGCGGTCGGCGGCCCGCTCGCGGTCGTCAAGACCGGCGACATGATCGAGCTCGACGTTCCGAACCGTCGTCTGCATCTCGACATTTCAGACGAGGAACTGGCGCGCCGTCTTGCCGAATGGCAGCCGAACCATGATCTGCCGACATCGGGCTATGCCTTCCTGCATCAGCAGCATGTCGAAGGAGCCGATACCGGCGCCGATCTCGACTTCCTCAAGGGATGTCGCGGAAACGCGGTGGGCAAGGACAGCCACTGAGCAGGGTTTGCCGATCTGGAATCGCGGAAGAGGCGGGGCTTTTGCTCCGCCTTTTTGTTGAAGATTTCCTTCGAACCGATCGCGCTCGAACTTGTTGAATGCAGATATAGTGCTATATGCTGTACAGGTGTACAGGAGGTATGGTCATGTCAAAGGTGGTCGGTGCTGCGGAATTCAAGGCGAAATGTCTGAATCTGATCGATCAGATGCGCAGCGACGATGAATCCATCGTCATCACCAAGCGCGGAAAGCCGGTTGCCGTGCTTTCCCCGGCGCGCGACACAGGCGAACGCAAGAGTATCATCGGCGCGATGAAGGGCAGCGTATTGCACTATGACGATCCTCTGTCTCCGGCCGTTGAGCCGGAGGATTGGGACGCCCTCCGTTGATCGTCATCGACACGCATATCCTCGTCTGGGCGATGCAGGACGATGCGCGCCTCGATTCGCAAGCCCGGCGCATCATCAATGAGATGACGGAGAAAAGCCGTATCCTGATTTCGGCGATCACACCTTGGGAAATCGCCATGCTCGTGCAGAAGGGGCGCCTGGCGCTCGGCGACGATGTCGGGCGATGGATCGACAGCGCTCTGTCGCTCCCCGGGCTTCAGCTCGCGCCGATCGAGCCTTCCATCGCGATAGACAGCGTTCGGCTGCCTGGAGAGTTTCATGCCGACCCCGCGGACCGCATCATCACCGCCACAGCCCGGTTTCATCGCATACCTTTGCTGACGGCGGATCAGGCAATCCTCAGCTATGGAGCGCGGGGTCACCTCCAGGTCGTTGCGGCTGGATAGACATGGCTTCCCGGCGTCGCTCAGCTCTGGCTCTGGCTTTGCATCTGGCCGCTGTCCTCTACCTTCACGGTGACCGACAGTGTTTCCCCCGGCGTGCCGATGCGCATGCCTGAGATCGGGGCGGCGTCGCGGTAGCAGAGGCCCGATGCGACGCGAACATATCGTTCATCCGGGCAGATTTCATTGGCCGGGTCGAAGCCGACCCAGCCGAGGCCGGGAATATGGGCTTCGGCCCAGGCATGGGTCGCCGCCTGTTCGACCTTTTCTTCCATCATCAGATAGCCAGAGACATAACGCGCCGGCACCTGCAGGGCGCGGGCGGCGGCAACGAAGATGTGCGCATGGTCCTGGCAGACGCCGCTTTTCTTCTCCAGCGCCTGTTCGGCCGTCGTCGCGGTGTCGCTGGTGCCGGGCCGGTAGTCGACGGTTTCGTGGATGGCGGCCATCAGCGCATGCATACGGCCGAGTTCGTTATCGCCGCTGACGCCTTTGATCAGTTCCTTCACCAGCTTGCCGCCCTTGGTGAGCGGCGTCTCGCGCAGGAAGAGCCAGAGCGGGCAGAAGCCGGTGTGCGGGCCGATGACGCCGTTGAGATCCGCGGTTTCGACCTCGCCTTCGGCGAGAATGCGCGTCACCTGCTGCTCGCCTTCCAGCGAGACCAGGTTGACGTGGTTGCCGTACTGGTCGTCATACTCCACTTCGGGCGTGGCGCCCTCGACCTTCAGCGACCAGGCGAGCATCTTCTGGCCTGAAGTCGCCGGCGGCGTCAGCCTCAGCCGTTGCAGGGAGAATTTCGCCGGTTCGTCGTAGCGGTATTCGGTGAGGTGGCTGATCTTCAATCTCATATTGTGATCCGCTTAAACGTAGAACCGGTAGCCATCGGAAATTTCCATGCCGAGCTGGTTGTTGCGCGAGACGAAATCCTCCAGGAACTCATGCAGGCCCTGATCCATGATGTCGCGGATTGCCCTCGTCTGCAGCGTGGTGCGGATTGCATCCGCGGTATCGTGGGCGGGGAGCCGCTCGCCATAATCCTGGGCGAGATAGCCGAGATTGCTGACGATCTTCTCATAGCAATAGGCAAGCGAGCGCGGCATCTGGACATTGAGGGTGAGGAAATCGGCAATGTTCATTGCCCGGTATTCGCCGTCATAGGCCCAGCTATAGGCACGGTGCGCGGAGACCGAGCGCAGGATCGATTCCCACTGGACGTTGTCGAGCGAGGAGCCGACCGCCGAGACCGAAGGCAGCAGCACGTAATATTTCACGTCTAGGATGCGGCTCGTATTGTCCGCCCGCTCGATGAAGGTGCCGATGCGGGCAAAATTATAGAGCTCGTTGCGCAGTGTCGAGCCATGGAAGGCGCCGCGGATGAGGCCGGCGCGGCGCTTGATGACGTCGATCACCTCAGGCAGGTCGGCGGCCTTGACGCGCTTTTCGAGCAGCGCCTTCAGCTCGATCCAGCATTCGTTGGTCGCTTCCCAGGTCTCGCGTGTCAGAGCGGTGCGCACCATGCGGGCATTGTTGCGGCCGAAGTCGATGCAGGACATGACGCTCGACGGATTGGAACGATCGCGCAGGAGATAATCGATCGCGTCGGCATTGGTCAGCTTGGCGTGGCCCTCGTCATAGGCCTCGCGAACGCCGGCACTTTGCAGCACCCCGTCCCAGTTGTCGTCGCCGGCGCTGCTGCGGGTGAGCGACATGCGTAGCCCGGCATCGACCAGACGGGCGATATTTTCGGCGCGCTCGATGTAACGGAACATCCAGTAGAGGCCGTTTGCGGTTCTTCCGAGCATCAGTCCTCCAGTACCCAGGTGTCTTTGGTGCCGCCGCCCTGGCTGGAATTGACCACCAGCGAGCCCTGCTTCAGCGCCACGCGGGTAAGCCCGCCCGGGATAATCTGGACCTTGTCGGAGACGAGCACATAGGGGCGAAGGTCGACATGGCGCGGCGCGATGCCCTTGTTGACGAGGATCGGCACGGTGGAGAGCGACAGCGTCGGCTGGGCGATGTAATTGTTCGGCTTGGCCTTCAGCTTCTCGGCGAAATCGGCGCGCTCCCTTTTTGATGCCGTCGGTCCAACCAGCATGCCATAGCCGCCGGAGCCGTGCACTTCCTTGACGACCAGCTCCTCCAGGTGCTCCAGCACGTATTTCAGGCTTGATGCTTCCGAGCAGCGCCAGGTCGGCACGTTTTCGAGCAGCGCCTTGCGGCCGGTATAGAATTCGACGATCTCCGGCATGTAGGAATAAATCGCCTTGTCGTCCGATATGCCGGTGCCCGGCGCATTGGCGATGGTGATGTTGCCGGAGCGGTAGACATCCATGATGCCGGGAATGCCGAGGGCGGAATCGGCCCGGAATGTCAGCGGATCGAGGAAATCGTCGTCGACGCGGCGGTAGAGCACGTCGATCGCCTCGTAGCCGCGGGTCGTGCGCATCTTCACCTTGCCGTCGATGACGCGCAGATCCGAGCCCTCGACCAGTTCGACGCCCATCATGTCGGCCAGGAAAGAGTGTTCGTAATAGGCCGAATTGTAGATGCCCGGGGTCAGCACCGCGACGCGCGGCTTGCCGGTGCAGCCGGGAGGAGCAAGCGAGGCGAGGCTCTGGCGCAAGAGGTAGGGATAATCCTCGACGCGCTGCACCTTGTTCTCGTGGAAGAGCTCCGGGAACATCTGCATCATGGTTTCCCGGTTTTCCAGCATGTAGCTGACACCGGAAGGCGTGCGGGCATTATCCTCCAGCACGTAAAACTGGTCTTCGCCTGTTCGTACGATGTCGGTGCCGACGATATGGGTGTAGACGCCGCCAGGCGGGCGGAAGCCGATCATCTCGGACAGGAAGGCGACATTGTTTTCGATCAGTTCGCGCGGGATGCGGCCGGCGCGGATGATCTCCTGCTTGTGATAGATATCATCCAGAAAGGCGTTGAGCGCGATTACCCGCTGCTCGATACCCTGGGCCAGCTTGCGCCATTCGCGGGCGGAGATGATGCGGGGAATGATGTCGAAGGGGATGAGCTTTTCGGAGCTATCGGCGTGGCCGTAAACGGCGAAGGTGATGCCGGTCTTGCGGAAGATATTTTCCGCGTCGCGGGACTTGGCAATCAGATGCGACCGGTCTTGGCTGTTGTACCACTCGAAATATTTTTCATAAGGCGGGCGGGGGCTCTCGTCCCCGGTAATCATTTCATCAAATGCCAAAGGTGCGGCTCCCCTTTTTTGTTCATTTGAATACAACGCAAATTGCAATGCAAGAACCATGCGCAGTTCGGGGAAAAGATTTTGCGGTGCGGGAAAGGGTGAAAATTCGGGCGTTTGGAGCAGTGCGGGGAGACGTGCAGGATGGTTGCTTCGTAGAGACTGCGCAAAATGTGAGCATTTGATTGGCTTTTGGTCGGTCGCGGTGGGTTAAAGGTGCAGGCGCAACTGCACATGCTATTAATTCCTGTGACGAGGAGAGGGTGTGCCGTGTGGCGCCCCCCTCTATTGGACTCACAGGGACGCGGGTCGCGCTCATCCCTCCACCTCAACCATCAGCAAAATTTCAAATAAACATCAATGCTTCGCCTTTGACTGCGGCTGCAGCGTGCGGCTATCAGCACGGCAACTCTTTGTCTTCGAGCTGCCCCATGTCCCTCGACCGTTTTGCCCCCGCCGTCTTCGTTCTGCTCTGGTCCACAGGCTGGGTCGTGGCGAAATTTGCGGCGCTGCATTCCGAGCCCTTTACCTTTCTTTCGATACGTTATGCGCTGTCGGCTTTAGCCTTCCTGGCCTTTTGCCTAGTGACCAAGGCGCAATGGCCGAAAAGTCGGACGACATGGTTCCGCGCGATTTATTCCGGCTTTTTCTTGCACGGCTTCTATCTCGCCGGCCTCTGGTGGGCGATCGCCAATGGCGTGCCGGCCGGCATCTCGGGCATCATCGCGGCGCTGCAGCCGTTGCTGACGGCGATGGCGGCGCCCTTTCTCGTCGGTGAGCGGCTGCAGAAGACCCAGCAGCTCGGCCTCGCTCTCGGCTTCATCGGTATTGCCATCGCGATTTCGCCGAAGCTCTTCGATCCGGCGACGGCCGATCTCAACCATGCCGCGCTACCGCTGGCGATCAACCTCATCGCCATGGGCTCCGTCACCTACGGCACGCTTTACCAGAAGAAACACCTGCAATCCGGTGACCTCAGGACCATCGCGACGCTGCAATATGTCGGCGCTCTCATCCTCACCCTGCCGCTGTCGCTGATTTTCGAACACCAGCATTTCGACGGCACCGCGCAGGCCTACGGCGCGCTTCTCTGGTCGGTCTTCGGCCTGTCGATGGGCGGTGTCGGGCTGCTGCTTTACCTGATCCGCCGCGGGCAGGTCTCGCGCGCCGCCTCGCTGATCTACCTGATGCCGCCGGCCGTCGCGCTCGAAGCCTTCATCGCGTTCGGGGAGCGGCTGACGCTGCCGTTGATTCTGGGCACGGTGATCGTCGTGACAGGCGTATATATGACAAACCGCAGGGTCGTTCAGCAGGCGCAGGCGAGCGTATAGGCTGATGGCTGCGCCAAGGTCGAACAACCGGATGGCCTGAACCTCAACTGACCGTGGTCGCCGGCGATTGCCGACGACCTCATATCCAGAGTGCCGTAGGGCGCTACTCGGCCCATCAAGTAGGAAGCAACGATCAGCTGCGGGGCTGCAGCAGCGCCAAGGCAACCGTTGACGCAGCCAGGAGAGCGGTGAGAGTCAAGGGTCCCACAGCGCCGTAGTGGTCGACGATGTAACCTCCAAAAACCGCGCCGATGCTGATGGCCACCTGAAAAGAAACGACCATCAGACTACCGGCCGCCTCGAGAGCGTCGGGGGCCGCGCGGGAAAGATTGGTCGGTAGCACTACCGGCGCCATGCCGAAGGCAAAGCCCCAAAGCGTGACGAGCGCGAACGCGGCGCCGGTATGAGTGCCCCAAAGCACCAGAGCGAGCGCTGCAAAGGACATCAATACCGCGGTGACAGCCAGTGCTATGCGGATGCTCGCGTCGGCCATCCGGCCACCGGCAACATTGCCGATCACGGATGCGACGCCAAACCCGAGCAGTGCCAGGGCGATCGATCTGGTTTCAAGGAGCGTCACTTGTTCGAGGAAAGGACGCACATAAACCGACCCGGCAAAATGCCCGGTCATCAGCAAAAGGATAGCAAGCATTCCCAGTTGAATGCCGCCCCGTCGTGTCAGCCGGAAAACATCCGCGAGACTGTTGCTTGTGTTTGCAGGGAGCGTCGGCAGGCTGAGGAGCTGCAGCAGCATGGCAAGCGCGGCAAGCCCGGCTGTCATCGCCATGGCGCTGCGCCATCCAAGCCAATCGCTGATCAAAGCACCCATTGATGGTGCAGCTATCGTGGCGAGCGAAACGCCGAGGGTGACGATAGCCATGCCCCGACCTGTCGCGCTGGCGCCGACCAGCCTCGCCACGACGGCCACTGAAAGCGCCCAAAAGCCGCTGAGCGCGATGCCCAACCCGGCCCGGCCCAACAGCAACAGCCAAAAATCGGTCGCCAACGATGCAAGAATATTGGAGCCGACCGCCAACGCACTGAGACCGACCAGCACCGCCTTGCGGTTCAGTCTGCCGATGAGAACATTGCTCAGCAGGGCCGCCACGGCGCCGACGGAAGCGGTGGCGGTGACGACCTGTCCGGCCGTTCCCTCGGAAATGCCGAGATCGCGCGCCATCGGCGTCAACAGGCCCGCCGGCAGGAATTCAGCAGATACCAATGCAAAGCTGGTGGCCGCCATCGAAACAACAGCAAACCAGGTCGCCGCGCTCCACGCGGATGGTTCAGTCGTCTCCAGGCCAATTGCCGCCCCGTCGAATTGTGATGTTGTGTCCGTCATAGATGGATCTCCTGTGTTCGGAGATTTCATAGACGAAGTTTTCAGGATGATCTGTGTCTTAAAATCCGAAATCCATATCCGTTCGTCCGGAACTTGTGCGACGCACAATTCCCGGTGAAACGTTTGTGACGCGCTTGAAGGCGCGCGCGAAAGACGCCTCGGATTCATAGCCCAGGCGGGAGGCAACCTCAGCAACCGACAGGCCGTTTTGCGCCAACAAATCGCGGGCAAGCTGCATACGCAGACGGGCGAGATAATGTGCCGCGCCTTCTCCCAAAATAGCACTGAAGCGCTCGGCGAAAATCGAGCGCGACTGGCCTGCCACACCAGCGAGGCTTTCGAGGGTCCAGTTATGACCGGGATCCCGGTGCATGGCCGCCAACACACGACCGATATTGGGATCGCGGATGGCGGCGAGCCAGCCGGTGGTCGAGGCTCCGCTGCAATTGACCCAGCAGCGGATAAGTCGGGCTGCGAGCAAGTCCGCCATACGCGACAAGACCGTCGCGCTTCCCATCTGGGGCTGTGTCGCCTCCGCGGACATAGCGGCCAGCAGGGGCCCTACGACCGAGTCGTTACCGGCCACATCGCAGCCCTTTATGATTGGCGGCATCAGGGCGATCAAGGGGTTAAGCGCATGGGCGCCCAAAGTCATAGAGCCGCAGAAGAGAGTGCTGGTGGCACCCGTTCCTTCACGTAGGACGTCGCAGACGTTGCTGCCCAATTTTGTAATCTGACAGCTTTTAAGCGAGTCGCCCTCAACATTCGGCGCGCTCGCCAATCGATGTGCGATGCCTTGCGGCAGCAGCACCAGGTCGCCATCATTCAATTCCTGCCATCCTTCGACTTCGGTATGGATCCAGCACGGACCCTGGCTGACGAAGTGAAAACGAAGCAGTTGTTGCTGCGGAAAGGCGATGCTCCATGGATGCCTGAGTTCGCAGCGGCCATAGTTCACCCCACTCAAGCGAAAGTCTTGCAGGACTTCGCTCAGGGCATCCATTGGGATAGTCGACGGCGACAGCGGCGGGGACGGATGGTCAAGCATGAAGCCAATTTAGGGCTCAAGCGTCCGGCAATCAAGCGGGCTGGTGGCGGCGCGGTGTTTGCTAGGCGGGTACGATAGCGGGCTGTCAACCGGCCAGAGGCCATATCTCTCGAATAAGAGCGGTGAGCGGGCGCCGGCAAGGCTCCGGCGCGATCGTCAACTGCTCTTCGCTCGGCGGCCTGGTCGGCCTGCCCAAGCGCGCCGCCTGGGCGGACAGTCCGATGCCATGGATGAAAGCATGAAACAGCAGCCGATCGGCCGGCTCGGACGTGTCGAATAGGTCGCCGCTGCTGTGCTCTGGCTATGCAGCCCAACGGCGAGCTTCATCATCGGTTTCGCGCCACCGTCGATGGCGGCTTTACGGCGCATTGATTCCTCAGGCTTCCGCCACCGCTGCGAAGGAGGCTTCGATCTCCTCAACTGTGTGCGTACAGGAACCGGGAAACCTAACCGCATGCTGCCGTTTGCGGTATTGCCATCACCGCAATGAGAAAAAGGCCGGACATCCCACCAGATGCTCCGGCCTCCCAATATTAAGACCGAAAGTTCGGCCTTTTCTCCTTTAAATCAATCGGCGCTCAGGCGCGTTCGCGGCGCTGGCCACCGTTGCGGGAGCCCGCGCCGCCGCGGCGGTTGCCGCCATTGCCGTCGCGGCGCTGTTCGCCGCCCTGTGCCTGATGCGGTCCGCGATCTTCGCCGTGCTTGCGGGCCGGGCGGCCGTGAGCGTGGCGGCCGTTGCCGCGGTGATGGCCGCTCGGTTCGCCACTGGCATGATGGCCATTGGGGCCGTTATGCGCAGGGCGCTGCGGCTTTGCCGGGCGGAAATCGGAGGTCGATGCCAGATCGTTGTCGGGGCCGAAATCCGGGGCCGCTTCGCCGCGGCGCTGACCGCGGAAGTCCTCGTTGCGGTTTGGGCGCTCGGGACGCGGACGGCGCTCACGGCGTTCCTCGCCGCCGGCACGGATTTCGCTGCCTTCGCCGTCGCGGCGCGGGCGGCGTTCCTGGCGGCTGCCGCGATGTTCCGAACGGTTGGCATCGCCACGGCCTTCGCCGCGGCCCTGGCCGCCGCCGCGATTGCGGTTGTTGCCATTGCCGTTGCCGCGGCGCGGGCCGCCAGCGCTGATATGTGCCGGCGGTTCGCCGCTTGCGACCGTGATGTCGATGCCCATCAGGCGTTCGATATCACGCAGCAGCTTGGCTTCGTCGGGGGCGCAGAAGGCGATGGCAATACCGTCGCGGCCGGCGCGCGCCGTGCGGCCGATACGATGGACATAGGCGTCCGGCACCTCGGGCAGGTCGTAGTTGTAGACGTGACTGACGGCCGGGATGTCGATGCCGCGGGCGGCGACGTCGGTGGCGATCAGCGTCTTGATGCTGCCGTCGCGGAAGGCCTTCAGCGCCCGCTCGCGCTGACCCTGGCTCTTGTTGCCGTGGATCGAGGCGACGGAATAGCCGATATTGTCGAGGTGCTTCATCAACTTCTCGGCGCCGTGCTTGGTGCGCAGGAAGACGATGGCGCGGCCGTCGGGGTTTTCGGTCAGCGACTTGCGCAGCAGTTCGGTCTTGTCGTTCTTGCCGGCGACGAAATGCACATACTGCTCGACCTTGTCGGCAGCCTTGCCCGGAGGCGTGACTTCGACCTTGACGGGATCGACGAGATATTCGCCGGCGAGATCGGCGATCGCCTTCGGCATGGTGGCCGAAAACAGCATGGTCTGGCGCTTCTTCGGCACCAGCTTGGCGATCTTGCGCAGGTCGTGCACGAAGCCGAGGTCGAGCATCTGATCGGCTTCGTCGAGCACGAGATAACGCACTGTCGTCAAGGTGATGGCGCGGCGGTTGACGAGGTCGAGCAAGCGGCCTGGCGTGGCAACAAGGATGTCGGTGCCCTTTTCGAGCTGCAGCTGCTGCTTGTTGATCGACACACCGCCGACGACGACGTTGATGCGCAGCGGCGACTTGCGGATGAACTTCTTCAGGTTCTCGGCGATCTGGTTCACCAGCTCGCGAGTCGGCGCCAGGATCAGTGTCCGCGTCGTACGGTTGTCGGGGCGGCGCTCGTCAGCGAGCAGCTTTTCGATGAGCGGCAGGCCGAACGCGGCGGTCTTGCCGGTGCCGGTCTGGGCAAGGCCGATCAGATCGCGGCCTGATATGAGGAGTGGAATGGACTGTTCCTGGATCGGCGTCGGCGTTTCGATGCCGAGCTGGAACAAGGTGGCGACGATCGGCTTGGAGACACCAAGCGATTCAAAATTAGTCAAGGTATAACCTTTCGGGGCGCCACAACGACTAGCGCCGGAACGCACCATGCGATCCGGTTTCATTCTGGCGTCAAGAACCCCGCGTGAAGTGGGAACTTGCAAGTTGGAAAAAGCTTTCCAGCGCTTCTGACCGCTTCTTGGGAGTGCGGCCTCAATCGAAATGCGCTTTTGTCCCTTCTTCCTGCGTTTCGTATTTTCTAGCAGGGGCACGCTCACGCGGCGGCCGGAAGGGTGAAAGCTGAGCCGCATTTGGGCTAGTTTGCGCTGAAAGTCAAGTGCAGTGCACAAAAAGCCTTAGCTCGGGTCGCGCGACGGCATCATCAGGATGAAGCTTTCAGACGCGCTCTCCGCGCCATTCACGAGGATGGCGATGCGGTGTTGCCCGGGATAATAGCGCCGCGTCGTGATCGGCCGCATGGCGTGGCGGCGCTCGATCGCCTGGCTCTGTCCGGGAGCAAGCATGATCGTCTTGCACTTGAAGACCTTCGGCGACAGCGAGCCGTCAGCCTTCATATGGTGGATGGCGTAGTCGATCATCACCGATTGCGCGGCCTTGCCGACATTGGTCACCCGGATCTCGAAATCCAGCCCTTCGCCGAACATTACCTCGCCGCTGATGAGGCGCAGTTCGCTTTCGAGCGACGCGGCTGCGCCGAAGCCGAAATTGGCGAGCGCCTGAGCATGGCCCTTCTTCAGGAGCGTGCGCGAGGCATGTTTCAGCAGCCGGCGGCGTTCAGCGGAGGCGTCCTGGATATGGCCGGCGATGAATGCGGCGACCAGATCCGGATGATCCTTGGCGATATCGTTCAGGCTGTTGGCGACGGAGCGGCGCACATAATCTTCCGGATCGTCCATCAGCGCCGTCAGAATCGGCAGGATTGGCGCGGGATCCTTGACGAGCTGCGGCAGGCGCATGGCCCAGGGCAGACGCGGCCGCGTTCCTTCGCTCGCCAGCCGGCGCACATGCTGATCGGGATCGTCGACCCAGCCGGAAATGACCGCGAGCGCGCGCTGCTGGTCGCGATGGATGAAGGGACGGATACCGAATTCGGCGGTGAAATGCGGCGTCAGCGCCTTGAGCAGATCGAGGCCAAGCTCGAAATGATCGAGGCCGCGCGCAGCGATGAATTGGTTGACCGGTAGCAGCATCCAGCCGGACAGTCCTGGCCTGGCTAATGTAGGCAGGCTCGCCTTCAGGATGGCGGCTGCTTCAATAAAATCGTCCGGAAGGGTGGCAAACAGCGCGTCGCGGATCAGCGCCGAACGTTCCATCAGCTCCAGCGCATCTAGCCCATCGGTCGCCAACCGCATGAAACGCTCCTCGTCGAAGGCCGGAGCGTTGGCGGCGATGCGGTCGGCCATATCGCCGACCAGCCCCGAATGCAGCAGGTTCTTGAGCGGTTCCGGCATGCTGATCCTCTCGCGATCTTTCAGCGCAGCGGCGCTGTCGATTTCCTGGGAATGAGTGTCGGAGCCGAAATCCGGATGCGGTCGTCGACGGAACCGCCATCACCCGCAAGGAGATCAAGGGCATTTGCAGCGATCTGCTCGAACGGGACGCGCAACGTCGTGAGCGGCGTAGGAAGGTGGCTGACGATCGGAATGTCGTTGTAACCGACGATCGAGATATCCTGCGGTATGGAAAGGCCAAGTTTGGTCAACCCCGACAAGGCGCCGATGGCGGTATTGTCGTTGACGGCAAAAATAGCGGTGGGGCGTGGGCTGAGGTTCATCAGCGTCTCGACGGCGACGGCGCCGGACTCGATGCCGAATGTCGAGGGGATGATACAGGAGGGATCCACAGCCAGTCCCGCTTCTTTGAGTGCTTGGCTGAAACCCTCCACGCGACCTCGCGAACTGGAGGCATAAGACGGGCCGGCAATGACGCCAATCCTGCGATGGCCGAGGTCGAGCAGGTGGCGCGCCGCGAGGTAGCCGCCCAGCCTGTCATCGCCGACGGAGGAGAGGCTGTGGCCGTCGGTTCGCAGCGCCAGCACATAGGGAACACCACGTCTCGCCAGCTCGTCCGGAAAGTCGTCATCTTCCCGCGCCGTGGAAAGGATCAGTCCATCGACGCCGCGTCTCAGCAGAGACTCGGCGGCAAGCCGGTCGGCCTTCGGCTTGTCGTCGGTGGTGGCGACGATAGCGAAGCGGCCGGTACGGCTGCAGGCTTTCGCCAGCGCTTCGTAAAGCATGGCCATGACCGTATCCGTCAGCCTCGGCACGATCACGCCGACCGTCATGGTGTTGCCGCGCCTGAGGCTCGCTGCCGAAACGTCCCTGACGTAGCCAAGCTCTTCAGCCACCTTGCGAACGCGCCGGGCGGTCTCGCTGTCGGAGCGGGGAAGCCGCTCGTCCAGGATGCGGGATACGGTGGATTTGGAAACGCCGGCTGCGGCAGCCACGTCAAGAATGGTGACGCGGCTTTGTCCGGGAGTTTCGTCCGCCTTTGAATTCATTGAAGCTTTTCCATTCGAGTCGCGGCAGTCCGGCGCCGTATGCGAACATGCACTAAAAAAAGAATTGACTCCAGATAATTCGAGAACGATAGTGGGAACGTTCCCAATAACGATCCCGTCGCTGATCGTGAATGAACAGCGATCGCAAAGGAGGAGATCAAGATGCAACCAATGGATCTGCGCGGGCTAAGCCCGGCGCCTGTTACCGCTTTCACCCGCGACGGCGAAGTCGATCACAAGGCCAACGCAAAGATCGCCAAATGGCTGGTTTCGATGGAAGGGGTCAAAAGCCTCGTCATTCTCGGCCATGCCGGCGAGGGCACTTTCCTTACCGAGGAGGAGAGGCTCGCTCTTATCCGTACTTACGTCGAGGCGGTCGACGGCGCCGTGCCGATCATTGCCGGGATCACCGGCGAGGGTACCAAGGTTGCTGCGGAAGAGGCGAAAAGGTGCAAGGCTGCCGGCGCCACTGGTGCACTGGTCTATCCAAACCATGGCTGGCTGCGCTTCGGCTTTCAGAAGGGCGCGCCTCAGGATCGCTACAAGGCGATCTGGCAGGAATCCGGCCTGCAGTGCATCCTGTTCCAGTATCCGGACGCCACCAAGGCATCCTACGATCTCGATACGCAGGTGGCCATCGCCACGCAGGAAGGCGTCGTCGCCACCAAGAACGGCGTGCGCAATATGAAGCGTTGGTACGTCGAAATTCCGGAACTGAAGAAGGCCAACCCCGATCTTCAGATTCTGAGCTGCCACGACGAATGGCTGCTGCCGACCATGTTCGACGTCGACGGCCTGCTGGTCGGCTACGGCAATATCGCGCCGGAACTGCTGATCGACTTGATCAAGGCAGGCAAGGCGCAGAACTATCCGGAGGCGCGCAAGATTTTCGAACGCCTTCTGCCGGTGACGCGGGCCGTCTATCACCGCGGCTCACACATGGAAGGCACCGTGGCGCTCAAACTCGGCCTCGTGCATCGCGGTATTCTCGACCATGCGACGATCCGCGAGCCGCTGAAGAATCTCGGCGAAAGGGCCGAAGCGGAAATTTTTGCCGCCTTCGATGCCGCCGGTATTGGCCGCGTCGACCAGCTTCTGGCTGCCGAGTGATGCATTCGACGCTTCTGCGCATGGCGCAGGAGCGTCATTGCGATGGGAAGGAGAAGCCGTGGACGGCATCTCCTTTTGAAGCCCATGGTACTGACAGGACAAGCTGACACGCAGCAATAAACATCGAACAGAAGCGCCCCTGGCCGGGAGAGTGGTAGCCACGGGGCGAGAAGGAGGAACCAATGAATGTCATGCAGCCTATGCCGGCCGAGGCGGCGAATGCCGCTGATCAACAGGCCGAAATCAGCGCTCGCCTGGAGCGTCTTCCCATCACCCGCGAGGTCTTCTGGGCGCGCAATATCATCGGTGCAGCCACGTTTTTCGACGGCTATACGGTGATCGCTATCGCTTATGCCATGCCTGTGCTGGTGCGCGAGTGGGGGCTCAGCCCCTCACAGACCGGCATGATCCTGTCGATGGGCTATCTCGGCCAATTGATTGGCGCCGTCCTATTCGGTTGGCTCGCCGAGAAGATCGGCCGGCTGAAAGTTCTTCTGTTCACGATCCTGCTCTTCGTCAGCATGGACGTCGCCTGCCTGTTTGCCGCCGGCGCCGGCATGATGATGGCCTTCCGGTTCGTCCAGGGGATCGGCACGGGCGGCGAGGTGCCTGTCGCCAGCGCCTATATCAATGAGCTGATCGGATCGAAGGGGCGCGGCAAATTCTTCCTTCTCTACGAGGTCATGTTCCTGCTCGGCCTGGTCGGCGCCGGGCTGATCGGCTACTTCATGGTGCCGGTCTACGGCTGGAAGGCGATGTTCGTCGTCGGCCTCGTTCCCGCAATCCTGATGATCCCGTTGCGCTGGTTCCTGAAGGAGTCACCGCGCTGGCTGGCCGCAAACGGTCGCTACCAGGAAGCCGACGCGATCGTCACCCGTATGGAAGAGAGTGCACGCGCAGCCGGCAAGGAGCTGCCCGAGCCGAAGCGGGTCCAGGCGCCGGTCCGCCGTACATCCGACTGGCGGGAGCTGTTCCAGGGCATCTATCTGAAGCGGACGCTTTCCATCTGGGCCATGTGGTTCACCGCCTATACGGTCGCCAACGGCACGATCACCTGGCTGCCGACGCTCTATCGGCAGGTCTTCAACCTTCCGCTGCAGACTAGCATTTTCTATGGGTTCCTGACGTCACTGGGAGGCGTGATCGCTGCCGTCATCTGCGCGCTGCTCATCGACAAGGTGGGACGCAAGCGCTGGTACACCGGCGCACTGCTTCTGGCTCCGCTGCCCCTTCTGACCCTCGCATGGCTAGGCGCAACCTCCGCCATTCAGGTTCTGGTGCTTGGCGGTCTTGCCTATGCCATCGTCCAGACCGTCACCTTCTCGCTCTATCTCTATTCGGCGGAAATCTACCCGACGCGTCTCAGGGCGCTCGGAACAGGAACCGGCAGCGCCTGGCTTCGCCTGGGCTCGTCGACCGGCCCGATCATCGTCGGCACGCTGATGTCTTCGCTGGGCATCCAATATGTGTTCGCGAGTTTCGCAGCCATTCTGATCGTCGGGGCGATCGTGACGATGCTGTTTGCCGTGGAAACCAAGGGCCGCGTTCTGGAGGAGCTTTCTCCGTAACGGATGCAGCTCTGGTGGAAGCAATCGATCTGGCAGGCGAACGCCCGCCAGATCAGCTTGTTGGCTAGCGCCGCCGGGAGGTCAAGCGGCGCCGGGTGTGGATTGCTCTATTCCGGGCATACCTTGACGCGATAGGGCTCGCCCCAGCGATCGTACCGCCATTCGATATGGCAGTAATGCGGCCGGTAATAGGTTCGGTAGACGGGATAAGGGCGATCGACAGGGTAGGCCGGATAGACCGGATAGGCGGGGCGAGCGGCTTCCGACAGCAGGGCGCCGCCGACGACGCCGGCGGCGAGGCCGCCCCAGAAGGCATCGCGCGGATGGGCATCGGCGGTGGTGGCGGTGGCGAGCGAGGCGCCGGCAAAGGTCAGCGCGATCAGGCCCGTCGCCATGGTCTTATGAAGAACGGACATGGTATTTTCCTTGATTTAGACTGGCTTCTATAAAGCCATGGCCAGACTCCGCCCGGATCGCGGCGGAGCGATGGCTGCACAAAGGCGGCACGCATTAAATTTTCGTCATGATTTCAACGGATCACAAGGCGGCAAGGCATTGATCGCGCGTTGTGGGGCGCAGCCGATGGCGACATCTTGTCTCCTGCGAGTCCGGACCGCCAAACGAAGATACTTCAGCTCATCGATCTGGCTTGCAAATTTCGTCTGCTGAAATTTATGGTTAAAACCTTGTTAAAAGCCTTGGCGTTATAGTCTTTGTCGCTGATATTCCATTCATTGCGGGAGCGACAATTTCTTGAAATCAGCCGGGGACATTCTGGAATTGGCTTGCCGCCGGATCGCAGATCTGGACACCCCGGCCTATGTCAAGAACAGCGAGCTGCGCTATATCGCCGTCAACGGGGCCTATGCCGATTTCCTCGGCCGCGAGATTTCCGATTTCATCGGCAGGCGCAGCCGTGAACTCTTCGACCGCCCCGAGGAAGAGGACCGCGAGGACAAGGAGCGCCGCGCGCTGGTGTTCGGCACCGAGGAAAACGCCATCTGTTACGATGCCGAGGGCCTTGGCCACCAGCGCATCCAGATCGAAAGCTTCTCGCCGTCGCCGGAGCGGATTTATGTGCTCGGCATCTTCGAAGCCCGCGAACGCCGTGCCGTTGCTCTTGGGGGGATTGCCGGCAACCCCGAGATTGGCGGTAGCTCCAGGACTGTAAACGATTCCGGAAATGCCGCCGACCTCGCCCAGGTGCGCGAGGCGCTGGAAAATCTCAGTCATCCGATCGGCATCTTTGCGGCGGACGGACGCCCGCTGGTCGTCAACGCAGCCTATCGCAACGGCGCGACGCCCGTGGCCGCCGGCGAATCGGCCTGGGGAGAGAGCGTCAACGAACTCGACGTTCTCCGCACCGTCCTGGAGGACCTGCCGGTGGCGGTTTTCGTTCGCGACGACAAGCACCGCCTGGTCTATGCCAACAAATATTATGAGACCTTCAGCGGCCGCGCCCGCTCCGAGTACCTGGGAATGACCGAACACGAAATGTTCGGGCCGGAAGGTGCTGAGGCGATCTACCAGGAAAACCTGCTGGCGCTCAGGGACGGCATTTCGGTGGAGCTCGAGAGCGAGATGCCGAGCAATAGCGGCCATGTTTATCCCGTCATCTCGCGCGTCAACCGTGTCATGACGGCGGATGGGCGAACCTATGTCGTCGGCTCCTTTTCTGACATCTCACCGCTCAAGGAACGCGAAAAGGCGCTGATTGAATCGCGCAAGCAGCAAGAAATACTGCATCGGGACATCGAGAGCATTCTGCGTTCGCTGCCGATCGGCGTGCTGATCCTCGATAACGACCACCAGATTCTCTACGTCAACGACGAATTCTACAGCATCTGGGAACTGCCGCTCGACGATCGCTTCGACGGCCGCCCGTTCATCGACGTCATCCGCCGTAATGACGAGCTCGGCCGCTACGACGGGACGCAGACGCCGGAAGAGATCTACGCCTTCCGCAAACATCTGTTCGAAGCCGAAGAGCCCGAGCCGATCGAGCTTGGCTGGGCGGGCGGCAAATCCGTGATCTTCGACAGCCGCCGCATCTCCAACGACCGCATCCTGCTGACCTATGCCGATATTTCGGCGGTGCGCGACCGGGAAAAGGAAATCCACGAGACGCGCGCAGCCCTCGAACGGCTCGGCGAAATGATGCGCGACGCGACGCACGCCATGTCGCAGGGTCTTGCCATCGTCCAGGACGGCATCATCAAGATGTCCAACGAGGCGATAGCCGACATCCTACAGATCCCGCCGCACTATATCGAGGCCGGCCAGGGCTGGCTCGGCATGTTCGAATTCTGCGCGGCGCGCGGCGATTTCCACGATGCGGCGGATGAGATCCTGCAGGAGTGGCGGGCGAATATCGCGGCCAGGCAGCCGATTTCCACCGTCTTCCATGTCGGCGGCGAGCGCTGGGTGAATATGGATGCGACGGTCAGCCGGGGACAGCATTGGGTGGCGCTGTTCACCGACGTCACCGAACTCAAGAGCCGCGAGGAGGAACTGCGCCAGCTCCTCTCGCGCGCCGAAGCCGCCGACCGCGCCAAGTCCGAATTCCTCGCCAATATGAGCCACGAAATCCGCACGCCGATGAACGGTGTGCTCGGCATGGCGGAGCTGCTGGCCAAGACCAATCTCGACACGCGCCAGAAGACCTTCATCGATATCATCGTCAAGTCAGGCAATGCGCTGCTGACGATTATCAACGACATCCTCGATTTCTCGAAGATCGATGCCGGGCAGATGAAACTGCGCAAAGCCGCCTTCGATATCACCGAAGCGGTGGAGGATGTGGCGACGCTCCTCTCCTCGCATGCCGCCGAGAAGAATATCGAGCTCCTGGTGCGGGCAGCACCAGACCTGCCGGCCGCGGTGATCGGAGACGCCGGGCGTTTCCGCCAGATCGTCACCAATCTCGTCGGCAACGCCGTCAAGTTCACCGAGCGCGGCCATGTCTTCGTCGATGTCGGCTTCGAGACGATCGCTGGCGGGGAGATCATGGCGATCATCCGCATCGAGGATACCGGTATTGGCATTCCCCAAGAAAAGCTCGACTCGGTCTTCGACAAGTTTTCGCAGGTCGACACCTCGTCGACCCGCCGGCATGAGGGAACGGGGCTCGGCCTTGCGATCACTGCCGGCCTCGTCGATCTCTTCGGCGGCTATATCAATGTCGAGAGCGAATGGGGCAGGGGCTCGGTCTTCACCGTCAACCTGCCTTTTGCGGTGGCGGCCGCCCGCCTCGAACCGAAGCCGCTGCCGATCAATGTGCAGGGCGCGCGCATCCTCGTCGTCGACGACAATGAAGTGAACCGACGCATCCTGACCGAGCAGCTTTCACTCTGGGGCTTCGACGGGGTGGCTGCCGAGGGTGGCGGCACCGGTCTTGCAATCCTCGAGGCAGCGGCCGATCTCGGTATCACCGTCGATGCCGTCGTGCTCGATTATCACATGCCCGACATGAACGGCGCCGACGTCGCGCGCCGGCTGCGCGCCGATCCCCGCTTCGTCGAGCTGCCGATCATCTTCCTCACCTCGATGGATATTTCGGGCACGGAAAAGGAATTCGCGGCGCTGAACGGCCATGCGCATCTGATGAAGCCGGCACGCGCCAACGTGCTGCGCAACACTGTCGTCGAGGTCGTCCGCGCCCGCCGCGTCAAACAGGCCTCGGAAGCCGAGATCGCCCGGCTGCGGGCGGAAGCGGCCGTGCCGGCGCCTGCGCTTGCAACTGCACCCGAGCCGCAAAAGCGGGCGGCCGAATTCGTCGATGTGCTGGTTGCCGAAGACAACGAGGTCAACCAGATCGTGTTTACCCAGATCCTGCAGTCGACGGGGCTTTCCTTCCTGGTCGTCAACAATGGGCAGGAGGCGGTCGCCGCCTGGGAAAGCCACACGCCGCGCATCATCATGATGGACGTCTCGATGCCCGTCATGAACGGCCATGAAGCGACCCGGACGATCCGCGAGAGGGAAAAGGGGCAGGGCCACCGGGTGCCGATCATCGGCGTCACCGCCCATGCGCTCGAAAGCGACCGCGAAGCCTGCCTCGACGCCGGCATGGACGATTACATGTCGAAGCCGATCAGCCCGGAACTTCTGGAGGAGAAGATCCGGCTATGGCTCGGCAAGGATGAACTGCAGCCGGAGCGCACCAGCTACTGATCGCCATCAAATGGCAGTCGCAGGATTTATCGGGCGGGCACCTTGGTGCCGCAGAGCATTTCGCGCTTGCCGGCGAAGCCCGTGCGGCGTTCCACGGCAAAGCCGGCGGCGATGAGGTTGCGTCGCACGAAGCCGGCCGCGGCGTAAGTTGCGAAGGTGCCGCCGGCCACGGTCTTTTCGTTAACCTCACGCATCAGCTCTTCCGACCACATGTCGCCGTTGCGCGAGGGCGCGAAACCGTCGAGATACCAGGCGTCGAAGCCGGGTTTTGCCGCGGCGACGCCGTCGAGTGCCGCGCTGCAGACGACGCTGAGCCGCGTCTGGGCATCGAGATCGAGCGAGACGGTTCCGGCAGGCGTTTGCGGCCAGGCCGCCGTCAGCGCCTCGCGTTCCACATCGATCTCCGGCCAGTGCGAGAGCGCCCGGCCGATCTCTTCGCCGCGCATCGGATGAAGTTCGAAGGAGATGAAATGAAGGTGCTGGCCGTGTTCACGGTGAAGCTTCCATTGCCGCCAGGTCTCGGCGAAGTTCAAGCCGGTGCCGAAGCCAAGTTCGCCGATGACAAAAGCCCGCCGGCCGTTCCAACGCTCCGGCAGGCCGTTGCCGGCGAGGAAGACATGGCCGCATTCCAGACGGCCATCGGTCTGGCAATAAAAATGATCGCCAAAGGCGGTGGAATAGGGCATATCGCCGTCGCGCCATTCGAGCGGCTGCGGCGCGCCCGCGCCAATCTGATCGGGGTTCACGTCTCTCATGGAAAAAGCCGATAGTCCTGCACCGGCGTCCGGTCAATCTTCTTGCGACTTGCTGATCGTCGGCGGCGGCATCATGGGTCTCTGGGCGGCCGTTCATGCCGAACGCTGCGGTATGAGCACCATCCTCGCCGACGCCGGTAGATTGGGCGGAGGCGCGAGCGGCGGCCTGCTCGGCGCGCTGATGCCGCATATGCCGGACCGGTGGTCGGAGAAAAAGCAATTCCAGTTCGATGCGCTGGTCTCGCTCGAAACCGAAATCACCGCGCTGGAAGCCGAAACCGGGCTTTCGGCCGGCTACAACAGGTCCGGGCGGCTGATCCCGTTGCCGAAACCGCATCTCAACCGCATCGCCCGCGGCCATTCCGAAGATGCCGAGCGCCACTGGCGGGCTGGCGAGCGCCGCTTCCACTGGCATGTGCTCGACAGGCCGGATGTCGAGGGCTGGGTCGAGGCCTCTGCCGGCGAGAGCGGTTTCGTGCACGATACGCTCGCCGCCCGTGTTGCGCCCCGCTCGTTGATCTCAGCGCTGGTCGCCTTCCTGCGGCGGGCAAGGCAGGTGCGCATCATGGAAAATGCCGTTGTCGCCGATCTCAATCCCGATCGCGGGACGGCCGAGATCGGCGGCGAAATCATCACGTTCGGCCGCTGCATCCTGGCCGCCGGCTATCGGTCCTTTCCCGTGCTGCAGGGGCTGACGCCGGGCTTGAAGCAGCCGCTCGGCCAGCCGGTGAAAGGGCAGGCGGCGCTGTTGAAAGCAGATGTCGACCCGGCGTTACCGACGATCTTCCTCGATGGACTCTATGTCGTCGCGCATGAGGGCGGGCATGCGGCGATCGGCAGCACCAGCGAAAACCGTTTCGACGACCCCCTCTCGACCGATGCCCAGCTCGACGCGTTGATCGAGGCGGCGCGGGCGATCGTGCCGGCGCTCCGCAGCGCCCCTGTCATCGAACGTTGGGCGGGGCTTCGCCCAAAAGCCATCGACCGCGATCCAATGATCGGCCGCCACCCCATCCATCCCCGACTGATCGCGCTGACCGGCGGTTTCAAGGTCAGCTTCGGGCTGGCTCACCGGCTGGCGGAGGCTGCGGTTTGTATCGCAGGCGATAGAGATTGCCAATTTCCGCTGCCGGAAAGCTTCGCGATTTTAAGCCACATCGCGGTCGCTTCACGTTAAACGTGAATTAGATACAGCTGCCTTTCGTTATTCTGTCATGCAAATCACCTATCTGCTTGCGCATCGGCAGCACCGGATTTTACCGGTGCTCACTTCCTTGATGGAGGAAATTGCATGCGCTATGCCATTTGCTTCACGCCTCCGGCGAGCGATCCCCTGTCGCTCATGGCCGCCAATTGGCTTGGCCGAAACGTGTTTTCGGGCGATATGGTGGAGCCTCCGGCCGTCCGCGGCCTCGGCATCCATGAGATCGCCTTTTATACCGCCGTACCGCGGCGCTATGGTTTTCACGGTGTTTTGAAGGCGCCTTTTCACCTGTCCGCCGACGCATCCGAGTCGCAACTCTTGCGCGATCTCATGCGGTTTGCCGGGACATACGCCCCTTTCCAGATTCCACGTCTCGAAATCGCCCGGCTCGGCAATTTCTACAGCCTGATGCCGAGCGCCCCCTGTGAGCAGATCCAGTATCTGGCTTCGGCGATCGTTCAGGAGTTCGATCGTTTCCGGGCGCCGCTGAGTGAGGCCGATATCGAACGAAGCGATCCCGATGGGTTGTCGGCGGCGCAATTCGCCAATCTGCATCGTTGGGGCAATCCTTACGTGATGGAGGAGTTCCGCTTCCATATGCCAGTGACAGGCCCCATCAACGCGATCGATATGTCCCGCATCGAGCCAGTGCTGGGAACGATCTTCGAGGCCGTCCTGAGGGAGCCGGTGATGGTTTCGAATGTGGCTTTGATGATCGAGGAGGGCACTGGCGGTCCCTTCCGCGTTCACTCGCTCCACCCGATGGGCAAGGTCAGCGCGCGCAGGATCGCCTGAGCAGATGTCGATCTAAGTGGTTGTGTCGAAAAGAGAAATCCTGCTGTGCAGTTTCCGTCTCGACATTCCGGCTGCGGATGATACCGTTCCTTCGTCTTTCAGAAGGTGATTTGATGGTATCCGAGACCTACCCGCGCAATCTCGTCGGCTACGGGCGTCAGACGCCCGATCCGAAGTGGCCGGGCGACGCGCGCGTCGCCGTGCAGTTCGTCATCAATTACGAGGAGGGCGGCGAAAGCTGCATCCTCGAAGGCGATCCGGCGTCCGAAAACCTGCTGTCGGAGATCGTCGGCGCGGCCGCCTGGCCGGGGCAGCGCAATCTCAACATGGAATCGATCTACGAATATGGTTCGCGCGCCGGCTTCTGGCGGCTCTGGCGGATGTTCACCGGTCTCAAGGTGCAGGCGACCGTCTACGGCGTGACGCTGGCGATGGCGCGCAATCCCGAAGCCGTCGCCGCCATGAAGGAGGCCGGTTGGGAGATCGCCAGCCACGGTTATCGCTGGCTGGAATACAAGGATTTCCCCGAGGATCTGGAGCGCAAGCACATTCTCGAAGCCGTGCGCCTGCATACCGAACTCACCGGCGAACGGCCCTACGGGATGTATCAGGGCAAACCTTCCGACAACACGCTGCGACTGGTGCAGGAAGAGGGCGGTTTCCTTTATTCCTCCGATTCCTACGCCGACGACCTGCCCTACTGGGTGAAAGGCGTCGACGGGAAGCCCTTTTTGATCATCCCCTATACGCTCGAAACCAATGACATGCGTTTCGCCACGCCGCAGGGTTTCAATGCCGGCGACCAGTTCTTTACCTATCTCAAGGATGCTTTCGACACGCTTTATCAGGAAGGCAAGGACGGCAGCCCGAAGATGATGTCGGTCGGCCTGCACTGCCGTCTCGTCGGGCGTCCGGGCCGGGCAGCCGCTCTGAAGCGCTTCATCGAATATGTACTGAAGCATGACAAGGTCTGGATTCCGCGCCGCATCGAGATCGCCGAGCACTGGCACAAGCATCATCGGCCGGATGCGCTCTAATGCTGTCGCGTGAGGATTTCGTTTCCCGCTTCGGCGGCGTCTTCGAACATTCGCCTTTCATTGCCGAACGCGCCTATGATGCGGGCAGCGTGACGGAGCCGCTGACGGCATCAGCTGTGCATGCAGCGCTCACCGCCGCCTTCCGTGCGGCAAGCCGTGAGGAGCGTCTCGGCGTGTTGCGTGCCCATCCCGATCTTGCCGGGCGTCTGGCGATAGCGGGTGAACTCACGGAAGACAGCCGGAAGGAGCAGGCCGGCGCCGGTCTCGATCGGCTGAGCCCGGCCGAACATGCCCGCTTCACCGAACTTAATGCGGCCTATGTCGAAAAATACGATTTTCCCTTCATCATCGCCGTCAAAGGACTCGACAAGGACGACATCCTTTCGGCCTTCGAATTGCGGATCGGCAATGGCCGGGATGAGGAATTCGCGACCGCCACGACACAGGTCGAACGGATCGCGCTGCTGCGCCTGACATCGATGTTGCCGGAGGGCAAATGAGCGAGCCTCGTGCTATCGACTATCTCAATGAAATGCAGAAGGCGGCAGCCGAAGCGCTATACTTCGTGGGCGGAATGGATGAGGCGGCCTTCGCCGAGGACAATCTCACCTTCAAGGCGGTCGCCTTCTGCCACTTCACCATAGGCGCGGCTGCGTCCCGACTGCTCGTAGCCCATCCGGAATTCGCAACCGAGCATCCCACTCTGCCGTGGACGAAAATCTGCGGAACGGGCAATCGTATCCTGGAAGACGTCTTCGCCCTCGATGCCTCCGACATCTGGGATGCAACCTATCGCACGCTGCCGGAACTTCTCATCGAGATCGACGCCATTCGTCACTGGCATGCCGAAGGCGAGTGAACCATTGTCCGATTTTCTCGACATCCGCCCGCTTACCAGATCGGTATTCGCCCCTTTCGGCGAGGTGATCGAAGCCGATCCAGCCTCGATGCGGCTCATCAATGGCGGCACTACCGAGCGCTTCCATGCACTGGCCGCGGCGGAGGCGGCGGGCGAGGGAGCGCGCGTCATCATCAATCTCTTTCGCGGCCAGCCGCGCAGCTTCCCCTATGACGTCGACATGATGGAGCGCCATCCCTTCGGCAGTCAGAGTTTTTCGCCGATTTCGGGCCGGCCCTTCCTCGTCGTTGTCTCCGAGGACGAGGGCGGACGTCCGGGAAAGCCGCAGGTGTTTTTCGCGCGAGGGGACCAGGGCGTGAACTACCGCCGCAATGTCTGGCATCATCCGCTGATGGCACTCGGCCAGACCTCCGATTTTCTGGTCGTCGACCGCGACGGCCCTGGCAATAATCTGGAGGAATTCTTCTTCGAAACCCCCTATGTCATCAAAGAGCCAGCCCCATGACCGGACTGACGACACATGTTCTCGACACCGCCCTCGGCACGCCGGCCAAGGGGCTCAGGATCGATCTTTTCCAGCTCGACGGCGAGATTCGCAGACATCTGAAAACGGTTGAGACCAATGCGGACGGCCGGGTCGATGGTGGCCCGATCCTTGCCGGCGAAAATTTTCACGTCGGCACCTACGAGTTGGTCTTCCACGCCGGCGAGTATCTCAGGGCCTGCGGCACGCCGTTGCCGCATCCGGCCTTCCTCGATCTGGTGCCGATCCGCTTCGGCATTGCCGATGTCACGGCGCATTACCATGTACCGCTCCTGCTTTCGCCTTACGGCTATTCAACCTATCGCGGCAGCTAAATGAAGTTTGCTGCGATCGCTGATATTCACGGCAACCATATGGCGCTCGAGGCGGTGCTTGCGGACAGCCGGGCTCAGGGCATCGAGGAAGTCGTCAATCTTGGCGACTTCTTCAGCGGGCCGCTGGAGGCTGGACGGACGGCCGATATGCTGATTCCGCTCGGGCTGACCTCTGTTCGTGGCAATCATGATCGCTATCTGATCGAGCAGGATCCGGCAGCCATGCATGTCTCGGATGCCGCCGCCCACCGGCAGCTGACGCCGTCCCATCTCGATTGGCTGCGGGATCTGCCGTTCGATGTCGTCTATCGCGGCGAGGCCTATCTCTGCCACGCGTCGCCGAAAGACGACAATCTCTACTGGCTGGACTCCGTATCGCCGGAGGGGCACGTCTTCCTGAAGCCGATCGAAGCGATCGAGGCGCTCGCCGAAGGCATCGACCTGCCGCTGATCCTCTGCGGCCACAGTCACATTCCCCGTGCCGTCCGACTCTCGGACGGCCGGCTGATCGTCAATCCCGGCAGCGTCGGCTGCCCTGCCTATGACGACGTGCTGCCCTATTATCACAAAGTCGAAGCGGGCCATCCGCTGGCGAGCTATGCCATTCTGGAAAAGACGGCGGCCGGATGGATGTGGCAGTTCCGAGCCGTCGCCTATGACCACATGGCGATGTCGGCACTGGCCGCCGAAAGGGGCCGTGCCGACTGGGCGAGCGCGCTGGCGACAGGCTGGGTGCGATAGCTCGAACCTGCCTGCGTTGGATTATTCCTTCTTCGGCGCCTGAGGGGCCATCGGCGTTGCCGGGGCTGCGGCCGATGCTGCCGGCTTTGCCGAAGCCGTGGCCGGGATTGCAGGCCTTGCCGGAGGTGCAGCCGGCTTTGCCGGTTTTGCGCCATCGAGATTGCCAAGGAGGGATGAAATGGCGTTATCGCCGTCGAAGCCGGCTTCCTTCAACAATTTGTCGAGGATCGGCTTGTTGGCCTGATAGGAGAGCAACTGGCCGGCCAGCCCGTCGCCGAGACCGATGCCGCTTTCACCGTTCGCGCCGTTTCCGCGGCCGAGCATGCCGCCGGTGTCGAAGATGCGGATATCGGAGATCTTCTCGATCGGCTTGACCGCCTCGGCGAGCGCCTCGGGAATGATGCGGATACGCTCACGGGTGATCTCGAACTCGATGATGGTCTGGCTGAGCTTGTTGCGGGCCTCGTTGAGAAGCGCCTCGCTTTCAGCCTGAGCCCGGCCGGTTTCGAGGATACCCTTGGCCTTGATGATCGCCGCATCGGCTTCCGCGGTCGCAAGCGTCTTGATGGCTTCCGCCTGATCGATCGCGGCCTGTTTCTCGGCCTCCGCGCCGACGGTGACGGCGGTGGCTTCGGTTTCGGCGGTTTTACGCGCGTCGATCACGGCGATCTGCTTTTCGCGTTCGGCAATTTCGATCGCCTTGGCGGTGCCGACCTTTTCCTCTGCCGCGATCGCCCGGGCGCGGGCCATTTCGGCAGTCGCCTTTGCCTCGGATTCTTCGCGGCTCTTGTTGGCTACGGCGATGGCGCTTTCCTGGGCCACGATCTGAAGGTCACGCTTGGCTTCGGTATCGCGCTGCTGGACGGCGCGGGCGGCATCGATGTTTGCGCTTTCGCGGGCTTGCTTGGCGGCGGCCTCGCGTTCGGCGATCGCTTGTTCGGAGGCGATGCGGGCCTCCTCCTCGGCGCGTTTGGCCGCCTGTTCCTGCTGTGCGGTTTCGGCGCGGGTCGCGGCGGATTTGTTGGCGATGTCGCGTTCCTGATTGAGCTCGGCTTCGCGCTTCGTCCGCTCGATCGCCAGCGATTGCTGGCGGGCCTCCAGATCCTTCTGGGCGATGGCGACTTCGGTGTCGCGAACGATTTCGTTTCGCTCCTTCTTGCGGCCCTCGGTGATGCGGGTCAGCGCCGCAAGACCTTGGGCGTCGAAGAAGTTGTTGGCATTGAAATGCTTGATGTCGGTCTGGTCGAGACGCGTCAGTGACACGGATTCAAGCTCGAGACCGTTCGACTGGAGGTCGGCGCCGACGGCTTCCTGCACGGCCTTGACGAAATCCATGCGCTGCTCCTGCAGCGCGTCGAGGTTCATGGTCGCAGCCACGGAGCGAAGGCCATCGACGAATTTCGCCTCGATCAGGATGCGAAGCGCCTCGGCATCGTTGGTGCGGCTGCCGAGCGTCTGGGCGGCCAGCGCGATCGAGGAGCCGTCGGGTTTGACGCGGACGTAGAATTCGGCACCGATATCGACGCGCATGCGATCCTTGGTGATCAGCGCATCGCCTTCGCCGCGGCGGACTTCGAGGCGCAGCGTCTTGAGGTTCACCCGGGCGATCGAGTGGAAGATCGGCAGGACGACGGAACCGCCGTCGAGCACGACCTTCTGGCCGCCGAGGCCGGTGCGCACATAGGCCTCATCGCGGCTGGAGCGCGTATAGAGAGAGGCGAGGACAAAACCGATGCCAAAGATCAGAACGATGCCGATACCGGCCGGTAGAATAATGTCATACATCATGGCTGCTCCCTGAAAGATTGATTGTCCGCTCCGGCGGCATCCGCCAGTGCAGGAATGGCGATAAATACATCTGCCTTGCGATCGACGAGGAGAACCTCGGTGCCGACCTTGAGAGGGCCCTGGTCTCTAGCGGCCTTGGCTCTCAGCACGTGCCAGTTTCCATGTTGGTCTTTGACGCGGACGCGCCCCGGCAGTCCCTGGTCGAGCGGGCCGAGCGATACTTCGGCGGTCCGGCCGATCAACGTGTCGAGATCGACTGCATAGGTCTCGTCGTGCGGCACGATCCGCGCCACTGTTCTGCTCGACGCCCTGACCATGGGGACGGCGACCAGGATGGCGGGAATGGCGGCGACGGCGGCGGGAAACGGCGCCCAGAAGGCGTTGGCGACGGCCTGTATGGCAAAGCCCGTCATGGCGAAGAAGCCGAGCGCCAGCATGATGAGGATGAGCAGGGGAACGCCGCCGAGATTGAGCCAGGAGAGATAGCCCGAAAACCCGTCATGGCCATGGAAATCCGGTTTTCCCAGAAATTCCATGATCGAAAAACCCATGACGGTCGCAAGCATCTCGATTGCGGTCAGGCCTGCGAGCACGGCGGCGGCGATGGCGAAGGGAGCACATTCGGGGGCGAAGAGAAGTGCCATCGGCGTTACCGGTTATCCGCCTTGAAGCGTGCGAGGCGCGCCTCGATCGCCTGTTCGCGGTGCAGCCGGTCAAGTTCGTCCAGTTCGGAACTATGGCCATGGTCGCCTGAAGGAACGCCGGTCAGCCGCGAGACCGCCGCCGCAGCCCGGGCAGCATCGGCGCCCGGCGCGGGCCGGCTGTGACCGGGTGCGGTGTCTTCGGGATGCCTGGCGATGCTGCGCTTGAAATCGGCAAGGCGGGCGTCGGCCTCGCGGCGCGTGGCGAGCACGGCCTGCAGGGCTTTCTGACCTTCGTCCAGTTGTTGCCTGGCATCGGCCAGGGCCTTGTCGAGCGCCGCGATCTGGGATTCGAGATCGATCTGGCGGGCGACGCCGGCCTTTGCGAGATCGTCGCGCCCGGAGGAGACGGCGAGGCGAATCTTCTCATCGAGCGCACTCATGTCTTCGACGATTTCGTCGCGGCGGCTCTGGATGCGGTATTCCTCGGCGCGCGCCTTGCCGAGATCGGTGCGGGCCTCGTCCGCTGCCGCATCGATCTCGCGGATCGCCTGTTCGATGACGGCGATCTTGTTAACGCCTTCCGCCCTGTCGATCGCCGCATTGGCGATGCCCGCGATCAGGCGGCCCATGCGTGAAAGAATGCCTTCATTCGTCATGTTTTCCTCCATCCGTGCGGAATTCGGCGTGACGCCGATGTGAATCTCGTAGTGATCGGGGCCGGCAACGAGATAGGCCGGAAAAATGCTCTCCCATCCCCTGGAATAACCGGCGACGTCGAAGGGCACGGCAACGCGCCCGTGCACCGTAGCGATGGTCAGGTCCGCAGGTCCTTTGATGGCGAAAAGCTTGTCGTCGAGCGGCATCTGCGGCGGATCGGCGATCACGCCGCGATTGGCGGCGAAATCGCGAAGCCCGAGCGTCACCAGCCGTGCCGGCAGGCCCGTCTGTTCGCGGACGGTTTCATAGGCAAGCTCATGCAGGACGACGAGATTGGCGCCCGCCTTGTCGTCGATGATTTCGGCGAGAATGTCGATCATCCTGCGATAGGCGGCAATGGTGTCATCCAGCGCCTGCCGGGCCTGGTCATCAGGCGCCAGCGTGTAGCGCAGCAGCGATGGGTGAGATGTCTTACCTGTGTTCGCCATAGTATAAAACATAAAGCACCGCTTTTGTGCTTTCAAGAGGTCGCGCCAAAAATACAACCTTGTTTTACAATGTAGGCACCGGGAGAGAGGCTTGGAAGAAGCGCTTGCGAAGCAACTCGAAAGAAACAGTGTTCGACGTAGTTTCCGGAATACATTGCCGATGGAAGAACCAGCGGCCAGTCGGGGGTCCGCGCTCTACCGGGCGGCCCTGTGCGCCTCGCGAATACCGGCGCCGATACGGTTGATGATGGTCCATACGAGAAGTAGAGCCACCATTGCCCAAAGCCAGAAGGTCCATGCTGCGAACGTACCGCCAACGGCGACAAAGAGGCCGAGGGCGCCGAAAAGCACCGCACGGTCGCTCTTGCCCAGCGGCCCGTCGTAACGCCGGCTTGCCCCGACCGTTTGACCCAGGACACCGGCAAATTCCGTCAGCGCCGAGAGGAATATGACGGCCATTGCCGGCATCATACCGTTCGGATCGATGAGCGCAAACGGCAGATACAGGGCGGCATCCGATATGACGTCACCGATCTCGTTGAGATAAGCGCCCAAAATGCTCTTCTGCCCATGTTCGCGTGCGAGCATGCCGTCAATGGCATTGAGGCCCATGCGCAGGAGAAACCAAACAGGCACCAAGAGAAAACAACGCGGAAGCGGAGCGATGCTCAGAAAAAGGCCAAGTGCAACCGAGACGGCGGCAGCAACTAAAGTCACCTGATTGGCGGTAATGCCTCGCACCGCCAGGGAGCGCACCAGAGGGCGGAGAATATCCTGAAATCGGGACTTCAATTGGTAAACGGACATGCTACCTCAGTGGAATTTTGTGGCATGGTAATAGTCTATCGGCTCGGACGTGCAGATCGTCGTACTTGTGAGGAAGTCCACGTCATGTCGATCTTCGCAAGGACTTACATTTGCAGCTAGACTTTTGCAATAAAAGCAATTCACTGTTGCCGCCATTGGTTGCAACCCATCCATTAATCAGAATTGGAGAAGACCGTGCTGCAAACTGCCGATAGTGAGCAATCGTCCTCGACGGTCAGATCAATGCGTGAATCCGAATTTGTCTCGCATGACGGAACTCGACTGTTTTATCGGACGTGGCCCGCGACCGGCGCTGTAGCGAAGGGCGCGATCATTCTTCTCCATCGCGGCCACGAGCATAGCGGCCGCGTCGCCCATCTCGCCACCGAGCTCGGCCTTGGTGATTTTGCCTTCTACGCCTGGGACGCACGCGGCCACGGGCGTTCACCGGGAGAGCGCGGCTATTCGCCATCCTTTGCCGCCTCGGTGCGAGATCTCGATTGCTTCGTCCGCCATGTCAGCGAGACCAGCGGTACTTCGGTCGAAGACATCGCCGTCATTGCGCAGAGCGTCGGCGCGGTGCTGGCCAGCACCTGGGTGCACGACTATGCGCCGCCGATCCGTGCGCTCGTGCTGGCCTCACCGGCCTTCAGCGTCAAGCTCTACGTTCCGTTTGCGAGGGAAGGCATTGCGCTCTGGGAAAAGCTGAAGGGAACGTTCTTCGTCAATTCCTATGTCAAGGCGAGGTATCTGACGCATGATCCCGAACGCATCGCCTCTTATGAAGCGGACCCAATGATCACCCGGCCGATTGCCTCCAACATTCTGGTGCAGCTCTATGAGGCGGCAGCCCGCGTCGTCAGCGACGCCCGCGCCATCACCGTTCCGACCCAGTTGCTGATCTCCGGCAGCGACTGGGTGGTGCGACACGCGCCGCAGCACCGGTTTTACGAAAACCTCGGCAGCCGCATCAAGGAACGGCATGTGCTTGCTGGCTTCTACCACGACACGCTTGGCGAAAAGGACCGTGCGATTGCGCTCGCCGAGATCCGCCGTTTTGTCGATGCGCGTTTCGCCGAGCCCCGGACGCCCGCCGACCTTCGCACCGCCCATATCCAGGGCTATACCAAGGACGAGGCCGACCGGCTGGCGAGCCCGCTGGACGCCACATCCCCACGCGGCGTCTACTGGGCGCTCAGCCGCCTCAACATCAGGCTCGGCGCACTGGTCTCCGAAGGCATAAGGACCGGGGTCAAGACCGGCTTCGATTCCGGCTCGACGCTCGATTACGTCTACGAGAACGAGCCGCGGGGGCTCGGTCCCGGCGGGCGGTTGATCGACAAGGTGTTCCTCGAGGCGATCGGCTGGCGCGGCATCAGGCAGCGCAAGCTGCATTTGCAGGAACTGATCGATCAAGGGCTGCAGCGTCTGAAAGCAGCCGGCCGCAGTACCCATATGCTCGACATCGCGGCCGGTCACGGCCGTTACGTCCTCGATGCGATCGAGACGGCTGCCGTGCGTCCCGATAGTGCGCGGCTGCAGGATTATTCCCCGATCAATGTCGAGGCCGGCCGCAACAGCATTGCCGCGCGTGGGCTTGGTGATTTCGTGAGCTTCCGCCAGCAGGATGCCTTTGACGGCGAGGGCTTGGCTGCAATCGTGCCGGCTCCGGATCTGGCGATCGTCTCCGGCCTATATGAACTCTTTTCCGACAATGCGATGATCGCCGCTTCGCTCGACGGGATCGCTCGCGCGATGCGGCCCGGTGGCCTGCTCGTCTACACCAACCAGCCATGGCATCCGCAACTGGAGATGATCGCCCGCGCGCTGACCTCCCACCGTGGCGGTCAGGCGTGGGTGATGCGGCGGCGCACGCAAGAGGAAATGGACCAGCTGGTCGCCGCGGCCGGTTTCCGCAAGATCGAACAGCGCATCGACCAGTGGGGCATTTTCACCGTCTCTCTGGCCGAGAGAGTTTGAGGGCAAAGCCTTGGGGCAGGCACGTTCTCCTCTTTCGCAGACAGCGCCGGTCCTGAAGCGGGCGGCGCTCTGGCTCGCCTTTCTGGCGCCGTTCTTCTATCTGAGCTATGGCGGCGCCAACTGGCTGGCGTCGCAACGCGCTCATGTGCCGAACATCGCCTTCGCATGGGAAAGCGCCATTCCGTTCTTCGGATGGACGATCATTCCATATTGGTCGATCAATCTGTTCTACGGGCTCTGCCTGTTCATCAACACGACGCCGCGCGACGTGGATAGGCTCGCGCGGCGTTATCTAACGATCCAGTTGATCGCGGTCGCTTGCTTTATCGCGTTTCCGCTCGAAGCAATCTTCGTGCGGCCGGCAACGAGCGGCCTGCCGGGTTTCATGTTCGCCGTCCTCGGCGGCTTCGACAAGCCGTTCAACCAGGCGCCGTCGCTGCATATCGCGCTGCTGGTGGTGATCTGGGACCATCTGCGCGGCTGGCTGCCGCGGAGGATGCGGCTTCTCTGGCATTTCTGGTGCTTCCTCATCGGCGCCTCCGTGCTGACGACGTGGCAGCATCACGTCATGGACATACCGACGGGCGTGCTGCTCGGCCTGCTTGCCACCTGGCTTTTCCCGCGCAATGCGGTTTCCCCTCTCGCCAATTTCGCTTTGAGCGGAGATCCGAAGTCGCGCCGACTCGGCATCTACTATCTGTGCGGCACCGTGGCGTTTCTCGGCCTTGCGACGCTCTTTACTCCTCTGTCGGCGGCAGCACTTCTGTTGCTCTGGCCGGCCGTTGCACTGGCGATCGTCGCGGTCGGATATTTCGGCGCCGGTCCGCAAATATTCCTGAAACGCGCCGATGGCCGAGCCGCACTGACCAGCCGCTGGCTGTTGGCACCCTACCGGCTCGGCGCTGTCATCAACGTTTGGCTCTGGACCCGGAAAATGCCGTCATCCGTGGTGATCGCTGACGGCGTCCATCTCGGCCGTTTTCCGCGTCGCCACGAGGCCGACCGTTTTGCCACGGTGATCGACATTACCGGTGAACTTCAGCGCCCAAGCGGGACGCTTGCGCGTTGGTGCAGCTTTCCGACCCTTGATCTTACGGGCCTCGACAAGATTCAGATGCGAGCAGCGGCGAACCTCATCGAGATCGCGCGTCACCAGGGGCCGGTCCTCGTCTGCTGTGCGCTCGGTTTCCAGCGGAGCGCCGGCGTCATCGTGCATTGGCTGCTCATCAGCCGACGTTGTGAAAATCCGGCCGAAGCGCTGCGGCTGATCGAACGGGCGGGGCGGCGTGTTCATCTGCCCGAAGAAAGCATCCATGCGGTGACGGAGGGCTTGCAATGACGCAGTGGAATGCCACGGCCTCGGCGGCGGCGCGAAGTCTCGGCCGCAATTCGATCGCCTGCGGGCTGACGGCGCTGTTGCCGCTGACCGCCGGCCCGATCCTCGCGGGATATCGAGGCTTCGCTCCCGCGCTCGGCTGGCTCTTGATGCTCTTTTTCTGCGGGATCGTCCTTGCGCTGGCGATCCATCTCCTCTTCGATGCGCTGTTGTTCCGCCTCGCGTCGAGCCACGAGACAGAGGCTGCAGGTCTCGCCGCTGTAGACGACGTGCTGTCCCGAATGCAGCTTCGCAAGTTTGACGGGGCCGCGCGTGGCCTCGAGAGGCGGATTGCCGGATCGCGCCGCATCGTCTGGCGGCAGCGTTTTGCGCTCGCCATCTATCTCGTGATTTTCGCGATCCTTCTGTTCAATGCGAGCGACGGCCAGGCGCTGCCGACTTCTCTCAGCTTCGCCCTGATATGATCGACGCGTTTACGTCGTTGATGTCGCGCTTGCCGCAGAGCGCCATGGTGATGTCCATCTCCTTGCGAATGATGTCGAGTGCCAGCGTGACGCCGTCCTTGCCCATGGCGCCGAGCCCATAGAGGAAGGCGCGGCCGATATAGGTGCCCTTCGCGCCGAGCGCCACGGCCTTCAGCACGTCCTGGCCGGAGCGGATGCCGCCGTCGAGATGGACTTCGATGCGATCGCCGACAGCCTCGACGATCGCAGGCAGCATGCTGATCGACGAGGGGGCGCCGTCGAGCTGACGGCCGCCGTGGTTCGAGACGATGATCGCATCGGCGCCGGTATCGGCCGCAGCCTTCGCGTCTTCCGGATCGAGGATCCCCTTGATGATCAGCGGGCCGCCCCATTGCTCCTTGATCCAGGCGATATCAGCCCAGGACAGCCGCGGGTCGAATTGCTCGTGCGCAAACTTGGGCACTGAGGCGACATTGGCAACGTTCTTTGCATGGCCGACGATATTGCCGAAGTATCGGCGTTTCGTCTGCAGCATATCAAGGCACCAAGAAGGCCGGGTTGCCATCTGCCAGATATGTTTCGCGGTCAATTTCGGCGGGGCCGAGAGACCGTTGCGCAGGTCCTTATGGCGCTGGCCGAGGATCTGCAGGTCGGCCGTCAGCACCAGCGCCGAGCATTTCGCCGCCTTGGCGCGGCGGATGAGGTCGAGGACGAAATCCTTGTCCCTCATCACATAGAGCTGGAACCAGAAGGGACGCGTCGTCACTGAGGCGACGTCCTCGATCGAGCAGATGCTCATCGTCGAAAGCGTGAAGGGAACGCCGAATTCTTCCGCCGCGCGCGCCGCCAGCATCTCGCCATCGGCATGCTGCATACCGGTCATGCCGGTCGGCGCAAGAGCAACCGGCATGGACACTTTCTGGCCGATCATCGTCGTTTCGAGCGTGCGATTGGTCATATCCACCAGCACGCGCTGGCGCAGCTTGATCTCACCGAAATCGCTCTCATTCGCCCGATAGGTGGATTCCGTCCAGGCGCCCGAATCCGCATAGTCGAAAAACATTTTCGGCACGCGGCGCTGCGCGAGCTTTTTCAGATCGGCGATGGTGAGCGGAGTGGCCATGAATGGAACCCTTCACATCTGAACGCGGCTATCGTCCGTAGCATGAAATTCGCATGAGTTTATGGGGAATCTGCCGTGTCAGGCTTGGGAGCAACAGAGGCATCATCGAAGCACCGCTTTCAAAGCGACGCCCGCCACGTAAGTCTCCGCGATCGACCGGTCGTCACCCATCGTCTGCATGAGGAAGAGTTCTTCGGGCAGGGTCTTCACCGTTTCCATCTTCAGCGCCATGGCCGGGGTCGCGGCCGCGTCGAGGACGACGAGGTCGGCTTCGGTGCCGGGTTCCAGCGTGCCGATCCGGTCGGCGAGCGACAGCGCCTCGGCATTGCCGCGGGTCATCAGATAATAGCTTTCCAGCGGGTTCAACCGTTCGCCGAGCAGCTGCTGGATCTTGTAGGCCTCGTCCATGGTTTTCAGCATCGAATAGCTGGAGCCGCCGCCGATATCGGTGGCGACGCCGATGCGGACCGGTTTTTGGCGCCGCGTCAGCGCCTTCAGTGGAAACAGGCCGGAACCGAGGAAAAGGTTCGAGGTCGGGCAATGGACGGCGACGGCGCCGGCCTCGCTCATGACGTCGGCCTCGCGTTCGGACAGGTGGATGGCGTGGCCAAAGAGGCTTTTCGGCCCGAGCAGGCCGTAGCGGGCGTAGATGTCGGTATAGTCGATCGCCTCAGGATAGAGCTCGCAGGTGAATTTGATCTCGTCGTGGTTTTCCGAAAGATGCGTCTGGATGTGCAGGTCGGGAAATTCGCGGGCCAGCGCCGAGGTCGCCTCCATCTGCGCCGGCGTCGAGGTGATGGCGAAGCGCGGGGTGATGGCAACGTGGTTGCGGCCTTTGCCGTGCCAGTCCGCTATCACCTGGCGGGTCTCGTCATAACCCATCTCCGGCGTGTCGAGCAGGCCCTGCGGGGCGTTGCGGTCCATCATCACCTTGCCGCCGACCATGCGCATGTTGCGCTTCATCGCCTCGGCGAAAAAGGCGTCAGCCGAGGTCTTGTGCACGGAGCAGTAGGCGACCGCCGTCGTCGTGCCGTGGCGGATCAGTTCATCGTAGAAATGTGTGGCGATCCTTTGCGCATGCGCGCTCTCGACGAAGCGGCATTCCTCCGGGAAAGTATAGGTGTTCAGCCATTCGAGCAGGTTGGCGGCATAGGAGGCGATCACCTGCATCTGCGGAAAATGCAGGTGCATGTCGATGAAGCCGGGCATAATGAGATGCGGGCGGTGGTCGATCTCGGCCGCGCCCTCGGCGGCTTTCGCCTTGACGTCGGCATAGGGGCCGATTGCTGCGATCAGCCCGTCCTCGATCAGCAGGCCACCGTCTTCCTCGTAGAGATAACTCTGGCTGTCGGCGAGACTCAGCGGCGCGCGATGGAAAGAGAGGAGGCGGCCGCGGAGAAGTGTCGTCGTCATTGTTTCTTGCCTTCGACTGCGCTTTCGAACCAGGCGACGAGCAGCCTGCGTTCGTCCGGCGTAATATCGGTCACGTTGCCGGGCGGCATGGCATGGCTGCGGCCCGCCTGTATATAGATTTCTCGGGCACGGGCGGCAATTTCTGCGTCGTTTTCGAGCATCACGCCCTTCGGCGGCCGCACGACGCCTTCATAGGCGGGCTCGGCGGCATGGCACATGGAACAGCGCGTCGAGACCAGTTGCTTGACGGCCGGAAAATGCGGATTTCCGGCGAATTGCTGGAAGGGGGGCGCGACTGCGGCCCCATCCGTCTCGCCCGTCAGCTGCTTCGGCACGGTCGAAAGCCACATCATCAGGATGAAGAGGATGACGGTGACGATCCATGTCCAGGTCGGGCGGCCTTTTCTCGCGTGGGTGGTGTTGAACCAGTGGCGGATGGTGACGCCCATCAGGAAGACCAGCGCCGCGATCACCCAGTTGAACTGTGTTCCGAAGGAGAGCGGATAATGGTTCGACAGCATGAAGAAGATGACGGGCAGGGTCAGGTAGTTGTTGTGCAGCGAACGCTGCTTGGCGATCTGGCCGTATTTCGGATCGGGCGTACGGCCGGCGATCAGATCGGCGACGACGATCTTCTGATTGGGGATGATGATCATGAAGACATTGGCCGACATGATCGTCGCGGTGAAGGCGCCGAGATGCAGGAAGGCGGCGCGGCCGGTGAAAAGCTGCGTATAGCCCCAGGCTATGAAGACGAGCACCACATAGAGCACCGCCATCAGACCCCATGTATTTCGTCCAAGCGGCGACTTGCAGAGCAGGTCATAGACGAGCCAGCCGAAGGCGAGCGATGCCAGCGAGATCAGGATTGCAACCGGCGGGCCGATATCGAGCACATGCCGGTCGATGAGGAAGAGGTCGGCACCGCCGTAATAGACGATGCAGAGCATGAGAAAGCCGGAGATCCAGGTGAAATAGCTTTCGTATTTGAACCAGGTCAGGTGCTCCGGCATTTGCGCGGGCGCCACCAGATATTTCTGGATGTGATAGAAGCCGCCGCCGTGGACCTGCCATTCCTCGCCATAGGCGCCGGGCGGCAGATGCGGGCGTTTCACCAGTCCGAGATCAAGCGCGATGAAATAGAAGGACGATCCGATCCAGGCGATCGCGGTGATGACATGGAACCAGCGCGCCGCGAAGGCCAGCCACTCCCATGCTATGGCATATTCATACATCGAGTTCCCCTATCTTCCTCCGACTCGTGACATTGCGAAAATTTTGCCGGGGAGGGAAGAGAAGATTGAAGAACCGCACATGCCTGTCGGTTTTCGTAATGGCGATAGCTCAAGGGAGCAACGGAATGATCAACGGAACGCACATCGTCGATATGTCGTTCCGTGCCTAAAAGCTGCCGAGAAGGCCGTGCATTATTACTGTCTCATATTGGATTTGCTAAAATTAGCGGATCTTGAAACTAGGATGCGCGGATACAGTTAGATTTGCAGGCCGCCGGCATGAAATAATAAGAACCGTTGGATATCGGCGGCGCATTCATCGACGGAGAGATGCCCATGCGCAGCATTCTGACGTGTGTGATGATGGCATACGCATCGTTGGCGATGGCTCACGATGCACCTTCGGGGTGGAGTTATGACCCCTATTGTTGCAATGGCGACAGTCATAATGGCGATTGCCAGATGATTCCGTCGAAAAGCGTCGCGGTGACACCAAACGGATATCGTGTGACGCTGATGCCGGGCGACCACAGGCTGGTGACGCATGCTCACGTTTTTCTGCTGCCGATGACGAAGGCGATGCAGTCCGGCGATGGTGATTATCACCTCTGTCTGTTCCCCAACGAGAACACGCCGCGCTGCTTCTACGCGCCGGAAATGGGGTTTTGAGCAAGTCCGGTTCGGCGTGATTGGCCCTGACGTGTTTGCCGGATTAACTTCCGGCGGCTTTCATCTCTTCCAGGATCCAATTGCGGAAGGCCTTGATCTTCGGCACGTTGCGGCGATTTTCAGGATAGGCGAGCCAGTAGGCTTTGCCGTCGCTGCGGGTCAGTTCAAAAGGCTGATAGAGCCGGCCGAGTGCGATTTCGGCCGCGTAGAAGGCCGGATGGAGGATGGCGACGCCGTGACCGGCGATCGCCGCATCGGCTTCCACCGCCTGCGAGCCGAGCTGGTTGCGCGGGCGCCGGTCGAGATCCGTCTCCGTGACGCCGGCTGCCTCGAACCATTGTTTCCACCAAATGTCCCCGGCGTCGAAGAGGTCGAATTTCAGGAGATCGCGCGGCTCCCTGATGCCGCCTGCCGATTCCGCCAGTTTCGGGCTCAGCATCGGAGTGAATTCAAGTCCCATCAGCCGGTGCAGCGTCAGCCCCGGCCAGTCGCCGTCGCCCCAGCGGATGCCGACGTCGATCTGCTCGCGGGCGAAGTCGATGATGTCGGAGGTCGCCTGGAACCGAACCGCGATCGCCGGATGCTTCAAATGGAAGGAGCCGAGGCGCGGCGCCAGCCATTTCGACGCGAAGGTATGGGTCGAACTGATGGCGAGCGTGCCTTCGACGCTGTCGCGCGCCGTCGCCATGGCGTCATGCAGCATGGCGAAGGCTTCAGTCACCTTCGGCGCCAGCCGCTCGCCGGTCTCCGTCAGCGCGATCTGGCGCGGGCGGCGCAGGAAGAGCGGCTCGCCGACATTCTCCTCCAGCAATTTGACCTGATAGCTGACGGCCGTCTGCGTCATGCCAAGTTCGTTGCCCGCCTTGGTGAAACTGCCGAGCCGGGCGGCGGCCTCGAAGACGCGCAGCGCATTCAGCGGGAATTGTTTCGAGAGTTTCATGGATAAGTTCTCTTGATGCAGGCAGACGGTCGTTCGATTGGAATTGCAGCATTTTTAGCGACAGACTGCAACTCATACCATCAATCTGACGAGGTGATGTCATGGATTGCCATGCTATTGAAGAGAGCCGGCCGCAACAGATCAGCAGCGTTTTCCTGCGCCTTGCCGGCTGGTTGTCAGGCAGCGCGAACCGCTTCTGCCGTCTGCCGCGGCTCGATCTTTCCGCCACACCGGACCGCGTCAAACGCGACCTCGGTTTTCTCGACGGGCGTGATCCCTATTACGAGGACGAGCGCATGCGGTAGGTCGCGAGTGCCGTCAGGATCTCGGCGGTGGTCATCGCGGCGATCACTTCCGGGCGCTTGTCGCTGACCACGGAGCCGCCGATTGGCAGCGTCAGCCGCTCCATCCAGCCGCGCTCGCCGCCGCCTTCGCGCGAAAGCCAGCTTGCAAACGTGGCGCGTTTGGTCGCCGAACCGATCATCCCGGTATAGGCGAGGTCGGTTCTCTCCAGCGCCTCGCGGGCGATGAGGAAATCAAGCGCGTGGTCATGGGTCAGGATGACGACCGCACCGCCGGCGGGAATATCTTTCACCAACGCTTCCGGCATTGGCACGAGCCGGGCCTTGGTTTCATCCGGCAGGTTGGCGAGTTCTTGCTGTCTCGTTTCGACGACCGTCACCGACAGCGGCAGCGGCGCAAGGGCTGCCGCCAGCGCTCGGCCGACATGGCCGGCACCGAAGAGAAAGACCTCCGGCAGGCGCTCGATCTCGCCGGCAAGCCTTGCCTCGAGCTCATCCGTCAGCGCCTTCGTCAGCCGCCGAAACCGCAGTTGCGTGCGCCCGCCGCAGCACTGGCCGATTTCTGGGCCGAGTGGGATGTCCATGATAAGGGCTCCGCCGGTTCCAGCCAGCATCTCACGTGCATTTGCGATTGCCATGAACTCGAACTGACCGCCGCCGATGGTGCTCCACAATGCGGTTGGCGAGACGAGCATGAAGGCGCCGGCCTCGCGCGGGGTGGAGCCTTGCGTGCCGGTGATGTCGACGAGGACGCTCTCTGGGTGGGCGGCGAGGAAGGTGTGGAGGTCGGTCATGGGAAGACAACCGATGGGTATGTGGCTGCGGCACCCCCTCTCCGCAGGTCCTGCCCAAACAACAAATCAGCCGGACGCATCCTACACCCGCTTCATCCGCTCCACCGCCATCAGCACCCGCTCCGGCGTCGCCGGGGCGTCCAGCCTCGGGCAGACCTTGTAATCCGCGACGCTCGCCACCGCCATCGACAGGGCTTCCAGCACCGAGATCGCCAGCATGAAGGGCGGTTCGCCGACCGCCTTGGAGCGGCCGATCGTGGCTTCGGCATTCTCCGACCATTCGGCAAGCCGCACGTTGAAGATTTTCGGACGGTCGGAGGCGAGCGGGATCTTGTAGGTCGATGGGGCATGGGTGCGCAGCCGGCCCTTGTCGTCCCACCAGAGCTCTTCAGTCGTCAGCCAACCCAGGCCCTGCACAAAGGCTCCTTCGACCTGGCCGAGGTCGATTGCCGGATTCAGCGAGCGGCCGACATCGTGGAGGATGTCGGTGCGGTCGATCAGATATTCGCCGGTCAGCGTATCGATTGAGACCTCGGTGCAGGCGGCGCCATAGGCGAAATAATAGAAGGGTGTCCCACGCCCGGCTTTGCGGTCCCAGTGGATCTTCGGCGTCTTGTAGAAGCCGGCGGCGGAAAGCTGGACACGGGCGAAATAGGCCTGCTTGATGAAATCGGGGAAGGAGATCTCGATCTCGCCGACGCGCACGCGGTTCGGCAGGAAAACGACGTCGGAAGGCGCCACCTCCCATTTTTCGGCGGCAAAGGCCACCAGACGTTCCTTGATCTGCCGGGCGGCATCAAAGGCCGCCATGCCGTTCAGGTCCGAGCCGGAAGAGGCGGCGGTGGCCGATGTATTCGGCACCTTGGCCGTCGTCGTCGCGGTGATTTTCACTCTGGAGATATCGACCTGGAAACTATCGGCCAGCACCTGCGCCACCTTCGTGTAGAGGCCTTGGCCCATTTCGGTGCCGCCGTGGTTCAGGTGGATCGAGCCGTCCTGATAGATATGGACGAGGGCGCCGGCCTGGTTGAAGGCGGTCATGGTGAAGGAGATGCCGAATTTGACCGGCGTCAGTGCGATGCCTTTTCTGATGTAGCGGCTGTCGCGGTTGAAGCCGATGATGGCGTTGCGCCGCGCCCGGTATTCGGCGGTTTCCTCCAGCTCCTCGACGACGCGGGCAATGATGTTGTCCTCGACCTCCTGATGGTAGGGTGTCAGCGTGCGCCCGGAGCCTGGCTGGCCATAGAAATTCAACTTGCGGACATCGAGCGGATCCTTGCCGAGGGCGTAGGCGATCTCCTCAATGAAACGTTCGGCGCCGAGCATGCCCTGCGGCCCGCCGAAGCCGCGGAAGGCGGTGTTGGAGACGGTGTGCGTCTTCAAGGGTTTCGACTGCAGATGCACATGCGGATAGAAATAGCTGGAATCGGCATGGAAAAGCGCGCGGTCGGTCACCGGTCCCGAGAGGTCGGAGGAAAAGCCGCAGCGGGCCGCATATGTTGCATCGACAGCGTGGATGCGGCCTTCGGCGTCGAAGCCCACCTCGTAATCGACGAGGAAGTCATGGCGCTTGCCGGTGGCGCTCATGTCCTCGTCGCGGTCCGGGCGGAATTTGACGGCGCGATCTAGCTTCTTGGCGGCGATCGCCGCAAGGGCTGCGAACTGGTTACCCTGGGTTTCCTTGCCGCCGAAGCCGCCGCCCATGCGGCGTACGTTGACGGTCACGGCGTTGGACGGGATGTCGAGCACGTGACCGACGATATGCTGGATCTCGCTCGGATGCTGCGTCGAGGACCAGACGGTGACCTCGTCGTCCTCGCCGGGAATGGCCACGGCGATATGGCCTTCGAGATAGAAATGCTCCTGTCCGCCGATGCGCATCTGCCCCTTCAGCCGCATGGCGGCATTCGGCATCTCCGTTTCCGGCTCGCCGCGCTGGAGCGTCATCGGCGTGATGACCAGCGGGCTGCCATTGGCGAGCGCGCCGTCGATATCGCTCCAGTGCGGCAGGTCGCGATAGTCAATCTTCGCCAATCGAGCGGCGCGGCGGGCGGCCTCGCGCGTCTCGGCGATGACGGCAAAGATCGGCTGGCCGTGGAACTGAACCAAGGTTTCGGCAAGCAGCGGCTCGTCATGGCTGCCGTTGGAACTGGTGTCGTTGACGCCGGGCACGTCCTTGCCGGTGAAGACCCAGACCACGCCGGGATAGGCGGCGACCGCGGAAAGATCGATGTTGACGATTTCGGCATGCGCCCGGTCGGAGAGGCCGAGCGCGCCGTGCAGCAGGCCTGAGGGCTCGGGAATATCGTCGATGTAATCGGCGGTTCCGGTGACATGCTTATGCGCTGAATCATGCCGCAGCGAGCTGTGCATGGGGCTTGAGATGACGACTTTGGGATCTTCGAAGGTGGATTTGTCCATTAGATGCCTCCTTCAAGAGGAGATGTTCCGGCGTGCGGCCCCCTCATCCGCCCTTCGGGCACCTTTTTCCCGAGGGGAGAAGGGGGAAAGGCGACGGCGCGGCACTCCCTTCTCCCCAGCGGAGAAAAGGTGGCGGCAGCCGGATGAGGGCGGTGGTTTGCGCAAATATGAACCGTCTTCATCAAGCCACCTCCTCGAACCGCTTCAGCTCAGCCGGCGCGCCCACCGTTTCTAGATAGAACCGCGTCAACAAATTCTTCGCCGTCAGCTGGCGGTATTCCGCCGTGGCGCGCCAGTCGGTGAGCGGCTGGAAATCGGTGTCGAAGGCAGGGCGGGCGGCCTCGACCGTTGCTTCAATCCACGGCTTGCCGATCAGTTCGGCCTCCACCATACGGGCTCGTTTCGGCGTTGCCGCCATGCCGCCGTAGGCGATGCGGATGTCGGTGACGATCTCCGCGTCGTCGAGGGTCAGCAGGAAGGCGCCGAGCACGGCGGTGATGTCCTCGTCCCGGCGCTTGGTGATCTTGTAAGCCGCAAAGTGGCTGTTGGCGGGATAGGGCACGAAGACGCTTTCGACGAATTCGCCGGGTTTGCGGTCCTGTTTGCCGTAGGCGATGAAGAAGTCTTCGAGGGGGATTTTGCGCTGGCCTTCCAGGGAGCGCAGCGTCAGCGTCGCGCCGAGGGCGATCAAGGGCGGCGGGCTGTCGCCGATCGGCGAACCATTGGCGATGTTGCCGCCGATCGTGCCCATGTTGCGCACCTGCTCGCCGCCGATGCGGTCGATCAGCCGCCCGAGCGCCGGGATTTTCCGGGTGATCGCTTCGAAGGCCTTGGTGTAGCTGACGCCGGCGCCGATGGTGACACCGTCCTCGCTTTCGGTGACCGACTGCAATTCGCTCAGCTGGTTGATGAAGACGACCGGGCTCAGCCGCCGCATCTGTTTCGTCACCCAGAGGCCGACATCGGTCGAGCCGGCAACGACGATTGCCTCGGGCTCCTGCGAGAGAACTTCGGCCAGTGCCTGGACCGAAGCCGGCACGATCAAACGGTCTTCGCCTTTGGCAATCCGGATGGTGCCGCTCGCCTGCATGGCCCAGAGCCGCGCGATGATTTCCGAGCGCGTGCGCTCCAGCGGGTCGAACAGCGCGCTCGGCCGCATCAGGCTCACCTGCTCGGCGGCCTTGACGATCGGCTCGTAGCCGGTGCAGCGACAGAGATTGCCTTGCAATGCCTTTTCGATCTCGCGGCGGCTGGGTTTTTCCTTCGTCAGCCACAGACCATAGAGCGACATCACAAAGCCCGGCGTGCAGAAGCCGCATTGCGAGCCGTGGCAATCGACCAGCGCCTGCTGCACCGGATGCAGCGCACCGTCCCGGCCGGCCAGATGCTCGACCGTCACCACGTGCGTGGCGTGCAGCGACCCCATGAAGCGGATGCAGGCATTGACGGATTCATAGGCGAGCTTGCCGTCTGCTAGCCGCCCGACGAGCACGGTGCAGGCGCCGCAATCGCCCTCCGCGCATCCCTCTTTGGTGCCGGTGAGGCGCCGCTTCAACCGCAGAAAATCGAGAAGCGTCTCGGTTGGCCCGACATCGGTAAGGTCGATGTCCTCGCCATTCAGAATGAAGCGAATGCTGTCGTTCATGATATTCCCGGTTGTTTTTCCAATGGTTAAGCCGCCGTCCAGCCACCGTCAATCGAGATGTGGGTTCCGGTCACCTGGCGGGCGGCATCGCTCGCAAGGTAGAGCGACAGCGCGCCGATCTCCTCGGCCTTGACGAAATCACGCGTCGGCTGCGCCTTGAGGATAACCTCGCTCTTCACCTGCTCCTCGGTCATGCCGCGCGCCTTGGCGGTATCGGGTATCTGCTTTTCGACGAGCGGCGTCAGCACGTAGCCGGGGCAGATGGCGTTGACCGTCACGCCGAATTCGGCAAGTTCCAGCGCCGCTGTCTTCGTGAGGCCTAATATACCATGCTTTGCCGCGACATAGGCGGATTTGAAGGGGGAGGCGACGAGCCCGTGGGCCGAGGCGATGTTGATGATGCGGCCATGCTTCCTAGCCTTCATCAGCGGAATGGCGGCGCGCATGGTGTGAAAGGAGCTCGACAGATTGATGGCGATGATCTGATCCCATTTCTCGATCGGGAAATCCTCGATCTTCTCGACATGCTGAATGCCGGCGTTGTTGACGAGGACGTCCACGGTGCCGAAGGTCCTTGCCGCCGTTTCGATCAGGTCGGCGATCTCGGCGGGCTTGGTCATGTCGGCCGAATGGTAGATCGCCCCGCCTTTCGACAATGATTCAAGCCGCGCGCCGATCGCCTTGATTTCATCGGCGTTTCCGAAACCGTTGATGACAATATTGTCGCCGGCTTCGGCGAAGGCGGTGGCGATCGCAAGGCCGATGCCGCTGGTGGAACCGGTGACGACGACTGATCTGCTCATGCTGTTTCTCCCTGAATGCCGATGCTGCGTCGCAGCGTTAGCCGCGAGGTTATTCCCAAAGCCGGCTGGCTGGCAATTCCGCTTTATTGGCTTTTCTCGCTCGCATCCGTGTCCTATTGATTTGTCATGATAATCGGCGTGGAGCATTTCCGTTTTTCTCCGAATCACGGAAATGCTCTATCTCTTTGTTCCACGCAATTCCGAACCCAAAACTGCGGCGCACTTTTGCTGGAATTGCTTTAGGGAGAGGGATTTCATGAGCGGATATGTTCTGGCGATCGATCAGGGAACGACGTCGACACGGGCGATTGTTTTTGATGGCGACATGCAGGTCGTCGGCAAGGGCCAGACGGAATTCACCCAGATCTATCCGCGCTCCGGCTGGGTCGAGCATGACCCTGAGGAGATCTGGGATTCGGTCGTCGCCACCGTCAAGATGGCGCTACGCGAAGCGAAGCTGACGGCGAAGGACATCGCCGCGCTTGGCATCACCAACCAACGCGAGACCGTGGTCGTCTGGGAGCGCGAGACCGGCCGGCCGATCCAAAATGCCATCGTCTGGCAGGACCGGCGCACGGCAAGCTATTGCGACAACCTGAAACGGCAGGATCTGGAGCGGGTTTTTACCAGGAAAACCGGCCTCATCCTCGATCCCTATTTCTCCGGTACGAAGCTCTCCTGGATGCTCGCCAACGTGAAGGGGGCGCGGACGCGTGCGGCCAGAGGCGATCTCTGCTTCGGTACGATCGACACGTTCCTGATCTGGCGGCTGACCGGCGGCAAGAGCTTCGTGACCGACGCGACCAATGCATCACGCACGCTGATGTACAACATTGCCGAAAATGCATGGGACGAGGATCTGCTCGACATTCTGAGAGTGCCGGTCGCCATGCTGCCTGAGGTCAAGGACTGCGCCGCCGATTTCGGCATGGTCGATCCGGAGATTTTTGGCGCCGAAATCCCGATTCTCGGCGTCGCCGGCGACCAGCAGGCGGCGACCATCGGTCAGGCCTGCTTTGCCCCCGGCATGCTAAAATCGACTTACGGTACCGGCTGCTTTGCGCTGCTCAATACCGGCGCCGATATGGTGCGCTCGAAAAACCGGCTGCTGACCACCATTGCCTACCGCCTGAACGGCGAGACGACCTATGCGCTCGAAGGTTCGATCTTCATCGCGGGTGCGGCCGTGCAGTGGCTGCGCGACGGGCTCGGCGTCATCGGTAGTGCCGCCGAGACCAATGTGCTTGCCGAAAAGGCCGATCCGACGCAGGAGGTCTATCTCGTCCCGGCCTTCACCGGGCTTGGCGCGCCATATTGGGATGCCCAGGCGCGCGGCGCGATTTTCGGGCTGACACGCAACAGTGGTCCAGCGGAGCTTTCCCGCGCGGCGCTCGAAGCCGTCTGCTACCAGACCCGCGACCTGCTCGACGCCATGCAGAAGGACTGGAAGAACGGCGCCGAGGATACGGTGCTGCGCGTCGACGGCGGCATGGTCGCCTCCGACTGGACGATGCAGCGCCTCGCCGACCTGCTCGACGCCCCCGTCGACCGCCCGGTGATCCTAGAGACGACGGCGCTGGGCGCGGCCTGGCTCGCCGGCAGCCGGGCGGGGGTCTGGCCTGATAGGGACGGCTTTTCGGCGAAGTGGAAACGCGATCGGCGGTTCGAGCCCGACATGGACGAGAAGGCGCGGACGGCAAAGCTCAAGGGCTGGAAGAACGCGGTCAGGCGGACATTGAGCGAGGGGTGACGAAAGGACAGGTGTTCCTGTCAGCTCAACCAGTTCTCGACATCGCGGGCCGTATACCACTGCAGCGACGAAGATGCCGTAAGGCATGGGTTCGTAGATTGCGATATAGCGCCCTTCAATGAGAATCCGCGCTGTCGGACTCAACTCAGGGCGTGGCGAGCCCATGTGCGGGTGCTCGGCGGCAAGCTCCACCTTTTCCAGGATCCGGATGAGAAGGGCGTCGGCCGCCGGGTCATTGTCTGGCGCGATGGAACGCCAGATATCGCGTAAATCTTCCTCGGCGCGGGGGGACTGAGAATACATCTAGCCACGCTTACGGGCTTTCGCCTTCAACTCTGCCAAAAGCGTGGCTGCGTCGACCTCGCGGCCTTTGCCGCTTGCCATGCCCTCGTCATAGGCCTTCTTGAGGCGGCTCATTTCCATCTGCCTGGCTTCCTCTCGCTGTTCCCACAGGCGAAGCGCATCGCGTATGACCTCATTATTGGTGGCATAGGCTCCCGACTCCACCGCATTGTGAAGACGCGCGATTTGTTGAGGGGAAAGGGAAATCGTCAGGGTTCTCATGGCCTGAATTACAAACGCGTCTAACAAGAAATAACAATTTTTCTTAGCGACGGAGGCATCCTCATTCTTGCTGATAGCAGCATGATGGCGCTTCCACTTCGTCAATAATTTTTTGATGCGGTCTGTCGGGTAAGCGGTTACTCCTTCGTCATTCGGAAAGAGGAGTGACCGATGCTTTATGCAATCCTTTGTTACGCCCATGAGGAAACCGTCTTCGCCTGGAGCAAGGAGGAGGAGGCTGCCGTCATGGAAAAGCTTTACGCCGTGCAGGAGCCGCTTGCCAAAGCCGGCAAGCTGGGGCCTGTCGGCCGGCTGATGCCGACGACGGCGGCGACGACCGTGCGCAAGGGCAAGGACGAAGCTCTCGTCATCGATGGGCCGTTCGCGGAAACGAAAGAGGCGCTTCTCGGCTTCTACGTGGTTGATTTCGATACGCTCGACGAGGCAGTCGCCTTCTCGAAACAGCTATCCGCCGTCAATCCCGGCTCCACCTCTTACGAAATTCGGCCTTTCTACGTGTTCAGGCCGGGAGATGCTGCATCATGACCGACATTGCCTGGATCGACCTCGCGCTTGCCTCTGCCCGCCCGAAGGCGCTCGGCGCGCTGTTGCGCTATTTCCGCGATCTCGATACCGCGGAAGAGGCGTTCCAGGAGGCATGCCTCAGGGCGATCCGGACATGGCCGGAAAAGGGACCGCCGCGCGATCCGACGGCCTGGCTCATTTTCGTCGGTCGCAACAGCGGTATCGATGCGGTGCGCAAACGGTCGAAGCTTCAGGCGCTGCCGGATGAGGACGTCATTTCCGATACTGAGGATACCGAAAGCGACATTGTCGAGCGGCTGGATGATTCCAATTATCGCGACGATATCCTGCGGCTTCTCTTCATCTGCTGCCATCCCGATCTGCCGGCGACCCAGCAGATCGCGCTGGCGCTGCGCATCGTGTCCGGCCTTTCGGTGACGCAGATCGCGCGCGCATTCCTGGTCTCCGAAAGCGCCATGGAGCAGCGCATCACCCGGGCCAAGGCGCGTGTCGCGAAGGCCGGCGTGCCTTTCGAAACGCCGAGCCCTGAGGAGAGGGCCGAGCGTCTCTCGATCGTCAGCACGATGATCTATCTCATCTTCAACGAGGGCTACAGCCAGGCCGATCCCAGGCATGAGGCAGCCGCCTTCAGCGATGAGGCGATCCGGCTGGGACGCCTGATGCTGCACATCTTTCCGTCCGAACCGGAGTTGATGGGGTTGCTTGCGCTCATGCTTCTGCAGATATCGCGCCGCCCGGCGCGCTTCAGCGCCGAAGGCGAGATCGTGCTGCTCGAGGATCAGGACCGCTCTCTCTGGAACCAGCTTTTCATCAATGAGGCCCTGGCGCTCCTCGACAAGGCGCTGCGCCACCGCCAACCCGGCCCCTACCAGCTTCAGGCGGCCATCGCCGCCATCCATTCCCGCGCGAAACGCGCCGAAGATACGGACTGGGTGGAAATCGATCTGCTCTACCGCGCGCTGGAACGTGTTCAGCCGTCGCCCGTCGTAACGCTCAATCGCGCGGTCGTTGTTTCTAAGCTGCGCGGGCCGCAGGAGGCGCTGGATCTCATCGATCCGCTCGGAGAGAAGCTCGGGGGCTATTTCTATTATCACGGTCTGCGGGGCGGGCTGCTGAAGCAACTTGGTCTGACCAGCCAGGCGCGCGAAGCCTTCGACCATGCCATCGCGCTTGCCCATTCGGCGGCGGAAGCCGCCCATATCCGCCGGCAGATCGACAAGATGCAGGAAGAGGCGGCGCAGCCGATTGCAAATTAAGTCAGGAAAATTGGCGCGCTGTCGGAACGGCGAAGTTTGACACGTCCTTGTAGCAACCTGACAGGCAACAGCTTTCACCGAAACGGAGAGATGTCGAAATGACCGGAAGCACGCAACATGAACTCACCCTGGTTCGCGAATTCGATGCCCCGCGCGAGAAGATCTATAAGGCGTGGACCGATTCCGAGCTGCTGAAGCAGTGGTTCGTACCGCGCCCCTGGGGTGTCGCGGATGCGACGCTGGATGTCCGCCCCGGCGGCTCCAATGTCGTCGTCATGCAAGATCCCGAGGGCAACCTCTATCCAAATCGGGGTGTCTATCTCGAACTCGTCGAGAACGAGAAGATCGTCTTCACCGACGCCTATAGCAGCGCCTGGGTGCCTGCCGAAAAACCGTTCTTCACCGGTGTCATCCTGCTCGAGGACCTCGGCAATGGCAGGACGAAATATACGGCCAAGGCGCTGCACTGGCGCGCCGAGGACAAGGACGCGCACGAGAAGATGGGTTTTCACGAGGGATGGGGCAAGGCCGCCGACCAGTTGGCGGAATTGCTGGCGAAGATCTGAGTGTCGGGACGGCGTGGTGAAGGCCGCGCCGTCTTCAAGCTTCAAGTGCGGCGTGAAGCCGTTTGGAGGATGATTCCGCTGAGGCTTGTAAGTCGTTGAATCAGATTCGAATTGGTGGCTTGGGTGGGCCAGTGTCCCTGTCGACTGGCCACGCTGCCATTAGCCCCAGACACTATCGAAACTCTCGAACATTCTGTTCCAGACTTTGTATTTGCGTTCGCCGCCGCCGGTCCTTATCTCCGGATCGAGTTCAACAGGATGCCGACGATGGAACTGGGTCTTTACACATTCGCCGATGTCAATCCCAATCCCTCCCGCAGTAAGGGAGCTGAGGGGGCCGAGCGGCTGAAGCATCTGATCGAGGAGATCGAGCTTGCCGATCAGGTGGGGCTCGACGTCTTCGGACTCGGCGAACATCATCGGCCGGATTATGCGGTATCGGCCCCCACCGTGGCGCTGGCCGCCGCGGCCGTCAAGACAAAAAACATCCGGCTGACCAGCGCCGTGACTGTGCTCTCCTCCGATGATCCGGTGCGTGTGTTCCAGCAGTTTTCGACGCTTGATCTGATTTCCAACGGCCGTGCCGAGATCATGGCAGGGCGTGGCTCTTTCATCGAGTCCTTCCCGCTGTTCGGCTACAATCTCGAGGATTACGACCAGCTTTTCGAAGAGAAGCTTGATCTGCTCCTTGCGCTGCGCGACAGCGAGACGGTGGAATGGGAGGGCGAGCTTCGCGCGCCGATCCGTGGGCGCGGCGTCTATCCCAGGCCATTGCAGGATCCGCTGCCGCTCTGGGTCGCGGTCGGCGGCACACCGCAGTCTGTGGCGCGCGCCGGGGCGCTCGGACTGCCGGTGGCGCTCGCGATCATCGGCGGCGAGCCGCGCCGTTTCGCGCCGCTCTTCGATCTCTACCGCGAGGCTGCGCGCCGGGCAGGGCAGGATCAGGCGAAGTTGAAGACCAGCATCAATGTCCATGGCTTCATCGCCGACACGACGGAGAGAGCCGCTGACCAGTTCTACGGCCCGCAGGCCGAGGTGATGAACCGTATCGGCCGCGAGCGCGGCTGGGGACCGACGAGCCGAGCGCATTTCGATTTGTCGCGCGGGCCGAACGGCGCGCTCTTCCTCGGCGATCCGGAGGCGGTTGCGGAAAAGATCATCGCCCATCACGCGATATTCAAGAACGACCGCTTCCTGCTACAGATGGCGATCGGCCTGATGCCGCATGAGCAGATCATGCGCGGCATCGAGCTCTACGGGACGAAAGTCGCGCCGATCGTCAGAAAGGCATTGACTGAAAGGGGTGAAGGGGCGAAAGCCACGGCCTAATCAGCGCAACTCCTCAGCGCGTCCTCCCGGACGCGTGCTCCAAGACGGCTGCGGCCGTCCCGCGCAAGGCCGGAAGAGACGAATGGTAATCGCAAACGACGATGAACTGACAAAGCTCAAGGAGATCGGCCGGATCTGCGCCAACGCCATCCAGGTGATGGCGGCGGCGATGGAGCCTGGCATGACGACGCTCGAGCTCGACCGGATCGGCCGCAAGGTGCTCGAGGATTCCGGCGCGCGCTCGGCGCCGGAGTTCTGCTACCAGTTTCCCGGCGCCACCTGCATCAGCGTCAACGAAGAAATCGCCCACGGCATTCCAGGCGCGCGTGTCATCCAGGCCGGAGACCTGATCAATATCGACGTCTCGGCGGAAAAGGATGGCTTCTTCGCCGATACCGGCGCTTCCTTTGCGATGCCGCCGGTCAGGCCGAAGATCGAACGCCTCTGCCGCGACGGCAAGCGGGCGCTCTGGGTGGGGCTTAATCAGGTGAAAGCGGGCGAGCCGCTGGCAAAGATCGGCACCGCCGTCGGCGCATTCGCGCAGAAGAACCGCTACACGCTGGTCGCCAATCTGGCAAGCCACGGCGTCGGCCGCTCGCTCCACGAGGAGCCGGCCGAGCTCTCAACCTGGCCGGACCCTTCGGAAAAACGCGTGATGACGGATGGCCTCGTCTTCACCGTCGAGCCGTTTCTTTCGCTCGGCGCGACCTGGGCCGAAGGCGGCGACGATGCGTGGACGCTCTATGCCGATCCGAAGGCGCCGACCGTGCAATTTGAACACACGGTGGTTGCGACGCGGAACGGACCGGTGATTCTGACCTTGCCGGATGGGCGGGGGTAGGGTTTCATCGTCAGCGCACCCGCCTCGTCCTTCGAGGCCCCTACGGGGCGCCTCAGGATGAGGCTCTCTTGGAGGCTGTTCGCATACTCCTGCGTCCGCGGTTATAAGCGCGGCATCCTCCAAAGCCCCTCATGCTGAGGTGCGCAGCCCACAGGTCGAAGCCTCGAAGCACGCCGCAACGCCGCTCCTTGCATCATCGAACTCGGAGCGCTCGCCTCATCCGTCGACTTTCGCAGAATTGATCGATCGATCAGAAATACTCGTTTGTGGCGATCGTGCTGCGGCGCGATAAGCGGTGCATGCTTTCCCGCCCCCCTCGCTCCCCGCCGAATCTCGTCTCTACCGCCGCTGCCGGCGCCATCGCCATGGCGGCGGCCATGGGCTTCGGGCGTTTCTCTTACACTCCGATCCTGCCTGGCATGATGAGCGGTGTGCCGCTTTCTGCGGCGGATGCCGGATTTATCGCTTCGGCCAATTTCGTCGGTTATCTCGTCGGCGCCGTGCTGGCGGCCTATGGTTGGGCGGCGGGGCGCGAACGGCTGGTGGCGCTCTTGGCACTGCTTGCCAACGCGATCCTGCTCGCCGCCATGGCGGCCACCGATTCCGTCGCGATCTTTGCGGTCATCCGGTTCCTGGCCGGCCTTGCCAGCGCCTTCGCAATGGTTTTCACCTCGTCGATCGTGCTCAGCCACGGGACTGCTGCCGGCAATGACCATGTGCAGGCGGCGCATTTCGGCGGGCCGGGCGCGGGCATCGCGCTTTCGTCGGTCATGGTGCTGCTGATCGGTCTTGGCTTTCACGACGAGCCGGGCGGCTGGCGCGCCGATTGGATCGGCGGGGCGCTCTATTGCGCGGCAAGTCTCGCCATTGTCTGGTGGCTCTTGCCCATGGCGCCGGCGCAATCGCTGCGGACGGGCAAGGAACCGGCGCTCAACTGGAGCCGGCCGATGGTGCTTGTCACGCTCTCCTACGGCATGTTCGGCTTCGGCTACGTTATCACGGCGACCTTCCTCGTCACCATCGCACGCATGGCGGCGACGGGGGCTTTCGTCGAATTTCTCTGCTGGTTCATTGCCGGTGTGACGGCGGCGGTGGCGCTGTTTGCCTGGAAGCCGTTGGTCAGGCCGCTCGGGCTCGGCGGCGTCTATGTCGCGGCGCTCCTCATCGAGGCGGCCGGTGTGCTCGCCACTGTAGCGCTACCGCCTTCGGTCGCACCGCTGATCGGCGGCGCGCTGTTCGGCGCGACGTTCCTGGCGATCACCGCTTACGGGCTGCAGATCGGCCGCAAGCTTTCGCCCGAGAGTCCGCGGCGGATCCTGGCGATGATGACCGCCGCCTTCGGCCTCGGCCAGATCGTCGGGCCGATCGTTGCCGGCTGGATCGCCGAACGCTCAGGCAGTTTCACCGTGCCGACGGTGATCGCCGCCGCCGCCCTTCTGGTCTGCGCGGCGCTCGTAATGCCCGTCATCAGGAAAGTCGCCTAACCGGTTACATCTGCGTAACAATCGGCCAAACCCATTGCTGCTTCCTTCGAACTGCCGTAGTTTCCGGCACAATCAGTGTTGCGACACTCCCGAGACTCACAGTTCAGGAAAGCAAAGCCCCCCGTGTTTCATTCCTTCTTCCCCCAGCCGAAAACTTTCTTCGTTTCGCTTGTCGTCTGGACGCTAATTTCAATATTGGGCTGGTATTTCTTCGCAGCCGGTCTCGGCGCGTCGCTCGGCTTTGCGCCGGTTCCGGAAGAGCAGCAGCCGATCGATCTTTCCTTCTTCTTGCTGCCCGAGAATATCTGGTTCTACAGCTATTTCTTTCTATCGGCGATCATCTTCTGCGGCGTATGGCATCTGAGGGCGCTGCACCACCCGTGGAAGCTGTGGTCGATCTGGGGTTCGGCGCTCATCATTTTCGTGACTTATTTCGGCGTGCAGATCACGGTCGTGATCAACAATTGGCGCCGCCCGTTCGGCGACCTTCTGCAGAATGCCCTGTCGAAGCAGCCGGGCATTTCAGTAGACAATTTCTATAGCCTGATGTGGGTCTTCTGTCAGATCGCATTCCTCAGCATGTTCGTGTCGATCATGACCGACTTCTTCACCAGCCACTACATCTTCCGCTGGCGCGCCGCGATGAACGATTTCTATATGTCGAAGTGGGAAAAGCTGCGGCACATCGAAGGCGCTTCGCAGCGCGTGCAGGAAGACACGATGCGTTTTTCGAGCACGCTCGAAGGTCTCGGTATCAGCCTCATCAATTCGGTGATGACGCTCGTGGTGTTCCTTCCGATCCTTCTGGCACTATCACATTATGTGACCGAGCTGCCGGTCATCGGACCGCTGGCGAATTCGCTCTTCTGGCTGGCGCTCTTCTGGTCGGCATTCGGCACGCTGCTTCTGGCGGCCGCCGGTATCAAGCTGCCGGGCCTGAACTTCCGCAATCAGCGCGTAGAAGCCGCCTATCGCAAGGAACTCGTCTACGGCGAGGACCATGCGGAGCGGGCGCAACCGCTGACGGTCAGGGAGCTTTTCAACAACGTTCGGCGGAACTATTTCCGCATGTATTTCCACTACATGTATTTCAATGTCGCCCGCTATTTCTACATTCAGGCGGACGCGCTTTTCGTGATCTTCATGCTGGTGCCGACGATCGTGGCCGGGACGATCACCTACGGTATCTTTCAGCAGATCTCGACCGCCTTCGGCCAAGTCAGCAACTCGTTCCAGTATCTGGTCAATTCCTGGACGACGATCATCGAGCTGCTGTCCATCCACAAGCGCCTCAAGGCCTTCGAGGCAGCCATCGACGACGAGCCGCTGCCTGCCATCGATCGGCACTATCTGGAGCGCGAGGCGGGTGTCGTGCATGCGGATGGTTGATGGGATTTGGCTGGCGGGCGAGGTGGTGCCGTGCGGCCCCCTCATCCGGCTGCCGCCACCTTCCCCCCGAGGGGAGAAGAGACTCGTGGCAATGCCTCGCCTTTATCCATCGCTTGAGAGAATTTTCGTCGACTTTGCGATTCCCTCTTCTCCCCAGAGGGGAGAACCCGTCAGGGCGGATGAGGGGCCACACGGCACCACCCCTCGTTCTCAAAAGCTTTCGTCAGAGCCCTGAGGTCTGCTCCAATTTCCCACGCGCCTTGATCATCGGTATGGCTTCCGAATAGCTGACGCAGCCGACATCCGCCCGGTGGCAGACGTCGCTAACCAGGCGGTCGAGCGCGCGCCAGTAGGCGCCGCCGTTCATTTCCACGAAATGGAAGCCGAGCTGGAGGGGGATGCGGTCGCCATTATATTGGCGGTCGAAAGCCTGGGAGAACGCGGCGTAGGCGCGGTTTTCGAATGCCTTCGAATCCGCGCTGTCCTCCTCACCCTTGGAATGGCGGACGAAGAGATTGTAGTCCATGCCGATGATCGGCTTTTCGTTCGGACCTTCTGGGATCAGGGGAAGGCCGAAGCGGAGGATGCCGTCTTCTTCGACAGGCACGGCCGGACCCTTGGTGACGAGGCTTGCATCATAGGTGAAGCCCGCCTTCTTCTCGGCGGCGATCATGTCGGCGCCCGCCGTCGCCGAGAGATAGGGAGCGCGAAAGCCCTTGATGCCGTGATCGACCAGATCCTGCCAGCCGGCGGGTTCATCGAGGCCGACGCTCTTCCAGGCACTTTTCAATGTGGCATGGAAGGTTGCGTATTCGGCGGACCAGTCGGCCTCGCTCCAGAGGCGGCCGTCGAAATGGCCGCAGGCATGGCTTGCTATGTCGTGACCTTCGAGATGGGCGTGCCAGATATTGCCGAGGCGCTCGCGGATCTCGTCGTCGCTCCGGGCAAAGCCGACATTGGATTTCCCGCGTTTCTGGTGCGGCGCCTGGTATGCCTTCTTCGCCGCCTCGTTCATCAGGAAGGTGCAGGAAAGGAAATAGGTGAAATGGGCGCCGTTCTTCGCCGCCATCTCGCGGCTCTTCAGCCAGAGCGCGTTGTCGTGGGCGCCGTCAAAGGAGATGATGACGAGCTGCTTCGGCCGGTCGGCCGCCTCTGCCGCCGCGGGAAGAACGAGAGAGGCAACCAGACAGGTGGCGAGGAGAGGACGAGACATGGGCACCGCGACAATTTGTTCGCGGTTTCCCTCCGATAGAATTGCGGCGAAGCTGCGGTCACAACTGGCATTTTTTCCCGCCAACCGCTAAGTCATGTCAAACTGCACGGAAGGGACCGCAATGGCACTGCTTATCGTCGGCATCATACTTTTTCTCGGGGTGCATCTGGTGCGGGTGGTGGCTCCGGATCTGCGCCGCTCGATGATCGCGCGCCTCGGCGAGAATGGCTGGCGGGCCGGGTATTCGGTTGCGAGCATCCTCACGCTAATCCTGTTGATCTATGGTTTCGGGCAGGCTCGGCAGGTGACCGGCATGCTCTACAATCCGCCGGTCTGGATGGCGCATATATCAATCACGCTGATGTTGATCGCGATGATCTGTCTCGTCGCCTCGCTGTTGCCGGCGGGGCATATTGCGACCAAGACCAAACATCCGATGGTGCTCTCGGTGAAGATCTGGGCGCTGGCGCATCTGCTTGCCAATGGCGAGACGTCGTCGGTGCTGCTGTTTGCGGCCTTCCTTGCCTGGGGCGTGATCGTGCGCATTTCGCTCAAGCGCCGCGAGCGGGCGGGGGAAATCACGCTCCGGCCCTTCGTCTCGGCCAAGTACGACGTCTATGCCGCCTTTATCGGCATCGTCCTCTGGGCGCTGATCATCTGGAAGCTGCACGAATGGCTGATCGGCGTTTCGCCGCTCGCCATGTGACGAATCTTTCACATCCCCCTTACAACGGCGGCAAAATGGGGTAGAAGGCCGGAAATGTGCGTGTCATGCACATGCGTATAGGTATTTCCGCGGCCGGAGACGAGAATGGCATTCAACGACGACAGCTTCATCCGTGAAGTCAATGAGGAATTGCGGTCAGACCAGATGAAGGGCGTTTGGCGCCGGTTCGGCCGCTATATCATTGTCGTCGCCATTCTGATCGTTCTCGGCACCGCCGGCAAGGTTCTCTACGAATATTGGGACGATACCCGCTCCTCCGGCGCCGGCGACCGGTTTCTGGCGGCGATGAAGCTTGCCGACGAGAACAAGAACGACGAGGCGCTGGCCGCGCTTGAAAAGCTGGAGAAGGAGGGCCATGGCGCCTATCCGGTGCTGGCGCGCATGCGGGCGGCGACCGTCCAGGCGCAAAAGGGCGATGCTGCTGCTGCGATCGCCGCCTTCAACGAGATCGGCAAAGACAACAGCGTTCCGGCTGCCGTGCGTGATGTCGCCAAAATGCGCGCGGGCTGGCTGCTGATCGAGAACGGCTCTTATGAGCAGGTTTCGGCCGCGATCGAAGAAATGGCCGTGCCGAGCAACGCTTTCCGCCATTCGGCGCGCGAAGCACTCGGTCTGGCCGCCTACAAGGCCGACAACATGGCGCAGGCGCGGCAATGGTTCCAGTCGATTGTCGACGACGCGGGCAGCCCGCGTCCTGTTGCCAATCGCGCGCAGATGATGCTTGATCTCATTACCGCATCCGGCAAGGCGCCCGCCGCGCAGGGCTGAGTTTTAAGGAAAAAGCATGAGTTTCACGGTCGCCATCGTCGGTCGTCCGAATGTCGGCAAGTCGACGCTTTTCAACCGCCTGGTGGGCAAGAAGCTGGCGCTCGTCGACGATACACCAGGCGTCACCCGTGACCGCCGGCCGGGTGATGCGCGGCTGATGGGACTGACCTTTACGATTATCGACACGGCCGGTCTGGAGGAAGCCGACGAGGAGAGCCTGCAGGGCCGGATGCGCGCTCAGACGGAAGCGGCGATCGACGAGGCCGATCTATCGCTTTTCGTCGTCGACGCCAAGAATGGGCTGACGCCCGTCGATACCGCTCTTGCCGAAATGCTGCGCCGGCGCGGCAAGCCGGTGGTGCTCGTCGCCAACAAATCCGAGGCGCGCGGCTCCGACAGCGGCTTCTACGACGCCTATACGCTGGGGTTGGGCGAGCCGACGCCGATTTCGGCCGAGCACGGTCAGGGCATGCTCGACCTGCGCGACGCGATCGTCGAGGCGATCGGCAAGGACCGGGCCTATGCCAAGGAGGATGTTGCCGTCACGGACGTCGATATTCCCCATTCGGCCGATGAGGGTGAAGACGAGGACGAAGAACCAGCCTACGACGAGACCAAACCACTCCGGGTGGCGATCGTTGGCCGGCCGAATGCGGGCAAATCGACCCTCATCAACCGCTTCCTCGGCGAGGATCGGCTGCTGACCGGCCCGGAGGCAGGCATTACCCGCGATTCCATTTCGGTGGAATGGGACTGGCGTGGCCGTACCATCAAGATGTTCGATACGGCCGGCATGCGACGCAAGGCGCGAGTGACCGAGAAGCTGGAGAAGCTTTCGGTCGCCGATGCCCTGCGGGCCATCCGCTTCGCCGAAACCGTCGTCATCGTTTTCGATGCGACGATTCCCTTCGAGAAGCAGGACCTGCAGATCGTCGACCTTGTGCTGCGCGAGGGGCGTGCAGCAGTGCTTGCCTTCAACAAGTGGGACATGATCGAAGACCGCCAGGCGGTGCTTGCCGATCTGCGCGAAAAGACTGACCGGCTGCTGCCGCAGGCGCGCGGCATCCGCGCCGTGCCGATCTCCGGCCAGACCGGCTGGGGCCTCGACAAGCTGATGCAGTCGATCATCGATACCGACAGGGTCTGGAACAAGCGTATTTCGACGGCGCGGCTCAACCGCTGGCTGGAGACGCAGCAGATCCAGCATCCGCCACCGGCCGTTTCCGGCCGCCGCATCAAGCTGAAATACATGACGCAGGTCAAGGCCCGCCCGCCGGCCTTCATGATCTCCTGCACCCGCTCGGATGCGCTGCCGGAATCCTATACGCGCTACCTGATCAATGGGTTGCGTGCGGATTTCGACATGCCGAGCGTGCCGATCCGCATCCATTTCCGTTCGCCTGATAATCCGTACGAGTCGAAGAAGAGGCGGACGTAGGGCTGGGCTTGTGCTGATTGGGGTCTTACGCGGCATTGTTGCGCCGTCGTGTGGCATCCCCCTCTGCCCTGCCGGGCATCTCCCCCACAAGGAGGGAGATCGGATCGGCGGACCCGCTCGCTCTAACGTTGATTATTTGATGAGATTCCATCTCCGAGTTGATCTCCCCTTTGTGGGGGAGATGTCCGGCAGGGCAGAGGAGGGTGACCTCAGGCGCGACCGTTCTCCTGCTCGTCTAGCGGCGACGACACGCTTCGCAGCGCCCTGCACAGAAAGAACTGATCAATCTCCGGATGGGAGAGGCCCGGCGGTTTCGCCGGGCTTTCTGCTTCTTGGAAGCGACTTAGCGAATTGCCAAGCCTTTTTCCACTTGGGCGTGATGACCCCATTGGCAGCGCGAATATTGTTGATGAATTGCTGCGTTGCCGCTTCCCAGGAATATTGCATGGCAAGCTCACGCGCCTTGGTGCGCGAGGCGGAGAGAGCGGCCAGGCACGCGGCCTGCAGGTCGGCGTCGAGTGCTCCGACCTCGCTGTCCTCGCCGATGATATCGAGAGGGCCGGTGACCGGGTAGGCGGCGACCGGCACGCCCGATGCCAATGCTTCGAGAATGGTGTTGCCGAAGGTGTCGGTGAGCGAGGGGAAGACGAAGACGTCGGCCTGAGCGTAGATTTTCGCCAGATCCTCGCCGAATTTCACGCCAGTGAAATGGACGTTCGGATAACGCTGCTCCAGTTCGGCGCGCGCCGGACCATCGCCGACGACGACCTTGGAGCCCGGCAGCTCGAGATCGAGAAATGCCGGCAGATTCTTTTCCAGCGCCACGCGGCCGACGGTCATGAAAATCGGCCGAGGCAGGCCAAGGGGCTCCGGCTCAAGCGGCATCGGATGGAATTGCGTGGCGTCGATGCCGCGGGTCCAGGGCATCAGGTTCTTGATGCCTCTCGCGGACAATTCGCGAGCAAGGCTTGGCGTCGCCACCATGCAGCCGGCGCCGCCATTGTGGAACCAACGCACGAAGGCGTAGAGCCAGCTCTCCGGGATCGGCAGGCGGGCGGAAACATATTCCGGAAAGCGTGTGTGATAGCTGGTGGAGAAAGGCATGCGCTTGCGCAGGCACCAGCGGCGGGCGGTCAATCCCAGCGGACCTTCAGTCGCGATATGCACATAGGTCGGATTGTGCTTTTCGATCTCTCGCGCGACACGTCGGTAACTGGCAATCGACAGGCGGATTTCCGGATAGGTCGGGCAGGGGATGCTGTGGAAACGCTCCGGGGTCACCATCGCAACCTCGACACCCATTTTCGCCAGTTCGCGATTGGTGTTCTCGATCGAGCGGACGACTCCATTGACCTGCGGGTGCCAGGCGTCGGTAACGATCACTAGCCTTTCCGGCAGGTTTCCGGCGGCTGCGGCATTGGCCCAGCTCTCGCCGCTGTAAGTATTTGCCGGACGTTGCAGCATGTCGCGATTTCCATCCGCGTTGCAGTGATCTGTCAACGCTCAACCCCAAAGCGGGGTTCCGGAACGGCGATTCCCGCCCGCTTATTTTGAGGCATGACCATGATGGAAATATTACAGCCGCTTGCCAGTGTTTTCAGGCTTTTAGCGGCTCGATCGCGCGAATATGTCAGAGGCTGATCGCAGTTTTCAGGCAGAAAGAATGACGGCGCCGGTCGGGGACCGGCGCCGCTTGGGAGGTTAGGCGGCAGCGGAAGCCGAACCGGCGAGCGGAACTTCCGAGATCGTCTTCAGGACCTGCGAAGCGATCTGATAGGGGCAGCCCTGCGAGTTCGGGCGGCGATCTTCCAGATAGCCCTTGTAGTCGTTCTTGACGAAGGAGTGCGGCACGCGGATCGAAGCGCCACGGTCGGCAACGCCGTAGGAGAACTTGTTCCACGGAGCGGTTTCGTGCTTGCCGGTCAGGCGCTTGTCGTTGTCAGGACCGTAGACGTTGATGTGGTCCATCAGGTTCTTTTCGAACTGCGCCATCAGCGCTTCGAAGTAGGCCTTGCCGCCGACTTCGCGCATGTACTTGGTCGAGAAGTTGCAATGCATGCCCGAGCCGTTCCAGTCGGTGTCGCCGAGCGGCTTGCAGTGATATTCGATGTCGATGCCGTATTTTTCGGTCAGACGCTGCAGCAGGTAGCGTGCCATCCAGATCTGGTCGGCGGCCTTCTTGGAGCCCTTGCCGAAAATCTGGAATTCCCACTGGCCCTTGGCCACTTCGGCGTTGATGCCTTCGTGGTTGATGCCGGCAGCGAGGCAAAGATCGAGATGCTCTTCGACGATTTCGCGGGCGACGTCGCCGACATTAGAATAGCCGACGCCGGTGTAGTAGGGGCCCTGCGGAGCCGGATAACCCTGCTCGGGGAAGCCGAGCGGGCGGCCGTTCTGGTAGAAGAAATATTCCTGCTCGAAGCCGAACCAGGCATCTTCGTCGTCGAGGATGGTGGCGCGGGCGTTGCTCGGGTGCGGTGTGACGCCATCGGGCATCATGACTTCGCACATGACGAGCACGCCGTTGGTGCGGGCCGGGTCGGGATAGATGGCGACGGGCTTCAGTACGCAATCGGAGCTGCGGCCTTCGGCCTGCATGGTCGACGAGCCGTCGAAGCCCCAGAGCGGAAGCTGTTCCAGCGTTGGGAATGCGTCGAATTCCTTGATCTGCGTCTTGCCACGCAGGTTCGGTACCGGGGTGTACCCATCGAGCCAAATATACTCGAGCTTATATTTTGTCATCGTGACTCTCTCAATGCGACGAAGGTGAGCAAACCCGGAGACGATCTGGGCGCGCAAACGCATCCGACCGCCAGGGGATGCACCTATCGAAGCACGTAGCGTGCCAGTTTGATTGCCGACAAAAGAAAAATCTTAAATCGGCCTGTCGATCCGCACTTTTCCCTTTCTCGAAAGGAGCCCGTTTGAACGATCGAAGGCTGATTCATCAGGAGGATAAAGAGGTTTCCTGCCTCGGAACCGGATGAAAATTTGGGCGTTAGTTCGAAATGGTGAAGTGTTGAACAAATAGGCGGAAGCTTCAGTCATAGACAGCATATGGATCAATCATAGTTACTTCATGCATATATTTTGTGCAATTTGCATAAAGTATGTGCATCATGCTATGGTCGCAGTCCTGATATCGATGCGCCGAACGGAATGGAGGCGATCTCATGCCCACCGGTTTCCATCGTGAATCCGCGACGATCTACCAGTTTCCCGTTAAGCCGACGCGGGCCGCCAACCGATTCGAACGCGCCAGGCTGATGGAGCGCGAGGCGGCTGATGTCTGCGACGCCGCGCTCGACAGCTGCTGGTATCATGACGAGGCGGTTCGCGAGACGGATCGGCCGACGAAGTCCTGATTTTTACGCCCTTAACGGGGAAGAATGCCGATAAGGCGGGAGCGCCCGCGCATGGCATACCTGCGCCGTGGTCATGCGCGGGTTCAGCGATCGCTCAACCCGAGTTTTTCTCTTGCAACCAACGCGCCATGCTCGCTGACGACGCGAGCCGCCACGCCTGCGGCGAAGCGGGCGGCTGCCGGCGCGTCCTGACTCTCAAGATATCGTGCGAGGAAGGCACCATTGAAACTGTCGCCGGCGCTGGTGGTGTCGACGACCTTCTTGACCTTTTCGGCCGGAACGAAGGTCTCCTCGCCGCCGAAATTCAAGTTGACACCGTCCGCGCCATTCTTGACCACGATATTGAGAGCGCCCAGCGCGCGGTAGCGATGAATGGTCGCCTCGATGGAATCGTCGCCGAAATGAGCGGCCTCGTCATCAAAGCTCGGCATGACGAGCACGGAGGAGCGAGCGCCTTCGCTGATCGTCGTATGCATGACATCGTAGCTCGACCACAGGCGGGGACGGATGTTCGGGTCGAACACCACGAGCTTGCCGGCTGCCTTGGCGCGGCGGATTTCGGAGAGCAGCGTTGCGGCATCCTCCTGCGGCAGGATGGCAAGGGTGATGCCGGAGAAATAAACGAGATCGGCGCTCTCCACCGCCTCGCGCAGAAGATCCGGATCGGCAGCCAGGCTACGGGCGGCCGAACTGTCGCGCCAATAGCTGAAGGAGCGTTCGCCGTTCTTCAGGTTGATCATGTAGAGGCCCGGCGTCTTGCCCTTGATGCGGCGGATGAGGTTTGTGCCGATACCCGCCCCTGCGATAAAGGCAGCCATCTCGTCCGACATGGCGTCGTCACCGAGCGCGGTGAAATAATCGACCGACCAATCGGGTCCGAGGCAAGCGCGGGCATACCAGGCGGTATTGAAGGTATCGCCGGCAAAGCCCTTGCGCAGCAGGCCGTCGCCGGCCTGAGAGAGCTCCACCATGCATTCACCGATCGACAGAAACCGTCTTCCGTTCACCTTGTCCTCCCGGCATAGGAGCGCCGCTGATGCAACAGGTCGCTCTATCGCTTTGAATTAACGCTTCATCCGCTGATACGCGGAGCCGGGCGGAGTGACAAGCGTCGATATTGCGAGCGCCATTGCGACAAGGAACCGAAAGCCGCCTTCGCGGGCAAGCGAAGGCGGGCGAGCGCGAAGGGTGTTTATTCGTGGATGGTGTAGCTGCCGAGCTCGCAAAGATCCTGCGTGTCTTCGGTGGTGTCGAGGTCCGAGTCTTCGTCGAATTCGAAGCGCATGTCGTATTTGCAGACGGTGCGGCCGTCGGCGATGGTGATGTTCACGGTCTCGCCCGGATTGAGGACATCCTCGCCGAACACGTCTTCTTCCCAGCTGTTGACGCCTGTCGGCGAGCTGTAGAAGCGCGTCAGGACGGACTTGGTCCCGTTGGTGAGCTGGAATTTCAAATCTTCGGCATGCGACGATACGGCGGAGGTGGCGACGATCGCGGCGGCAAGCGCAATCAATCCGGACAGTTTCGATTTCATATATGCAGTTCCCCATAGCCTATGATTAGGCGGAGAAAGACATAGCATATCCGCATCTAAATCTTTCTTAGCGGAGACTATAGATTCCGAAGTAACTGTGTTTTGGCCGTTTCGCCGCGAAGGGGACGTGACAAAGCGTTTGGAAAAGGCGAAGGCCCCTTCATGCGACCCTCCCTCAATCACGGTCTGTCCATATGATAACAGGCGGCCTTCTGGCCGGGCCGGACTTCCTCGGTCGGCGGCATTTCGGTGCGGCAGATGTCGGTCGCCTTCCAGCAGCGGGGAGAGAAGACGCAGCCTTTCGGCGGATTCAGCGGCGAGGGCGGATCGCCCTGTAGGCGGATGCGGGTGCGCAGGCGCGCGAGCTTCGGATCCGGGATTGGGGCCGCAGAAAAGAGCGCCTGGGTATAGGGGTGGGCGGGATGATCGAAGACGGTGGCGCAGTCGCCTGATTCCACCACGCGGCCGAGATAGAGCACCAGCACATCGTCGGAGATCAGGCGCACGACGGAGAGGTCGTGGCTGATGAAGATCAGCGTCAGGCCGAATTCCTTTCGCAGCTTGCGCAGGAGCGTAATGACCTGGCCTTGGATCGAAACGTCGAGAGCCGAAACCGGCTCGTCGCAGACGATGAGCTTCGGTTTGGTGACGATTGCCCGCGCTATCCCGATGCGTTGCGCCTGGCCGCCGGAGAATTCGTGCGGATAGCGGTTGATCATCTCCGGCACGAGGCCGACGGCGCTCATGATTTCGCGCACGCGCTGGGTACGCTCGGCCTTCGAAAGCTTCGTTTCGAAGACGGTCAGGGGCTCGGCGATGATGTCTCCGACCGTCATGCGCGGGTCGAGCGAGGCGATCGGATCCTGGAAGATGATCTGCATGTCGCGCCGCGCGGCGCGCATTTCCTCCTCCGACAGGTCGAGAAGATTGCGGCCCTGCCAGAGGATGCGGCCCTTCTGCGATTTCAACAGCCGCAGGATGGAACGGCCGAGCGTGGATTTGCCGCAGCCGGATTCGCCGACGACTCCGAGTGTGCGGCCTTCGGCGAGATCGAAGCTGACATTGTTGACGGCGGTAAGGAAGACCGGCGGCTTAAAGAGGCCTTTCGCCGGCAGTTCGAACTGGGTGGTGAGGTTTTCGACCCTCAGCAGTGATCGGTCAGCCATGGTTCAGCAACTCCTCACGGCGTGGAAAGGGATGGTAGCAGGCCGCACAGTGGCGCGGTGCCAACGGTTCGAGGGGAGGCGGACGATCGATGCAATCGTCCTGGACCTGCGAACAGCGCGGCGAGAAATTGCAGCCCTTCGGCAGGTGCTGCAGGTTCGGCGGGCGGCCGGGGATGACGACGAGGTGGTCGACATCCTGGTCCGGGCGCGGGATAGAGGCATGCAGCGCCGCCGTATAGGGATGGGCGGGACTATCGAAGAGTTCGTCGACAGGCGCTTCCTCGACGATGCGGCCGGCATACATGACGGCGACGCGGTCGGCGAGGCCGGCGACGACGCCGAGATCGTGGGTGATCATGATGAGCGCTGTGTTCATCTCCGCCGTCAGATCGTTGAAGAGATCGAGGATCTGCGCCTGGATGGTGACGTCGAGCGCCGTCGTCGGCTCGTCGGCAATCAGGAGCTTCGGCTTGGTGAGCAGCGCCATGGCGATGACGATGCGCTGGCGCATGCCGCCTGACAGTTCGTGCGGATAAAGGTGGAAGCGCCGCATCGGGTCGGGAATGCCGACGCGTTTGAGCATGTCGAGGGCAGCGTCCGATGCGGCGCGCGCCGTCAGGCCGCGGTGAACCTCCAGCTGTTCCGTCAACTGCCGGGAAATCTTCAGCGACGGGTTCAGCGCTGTCATCGGGTCCTGGAAGACCATGGCCATGTCCTTGCCGCGGATCTGGTCGAGCCCGCGCGGTTTCAGCGACAGCACGTCCTTGCCTTCGAGCAGTGCCTGTCCCGTCGTTTTGCCGTTCTTGGCGAGAAGGCCCATGATGCCGAGGAAGGTCTGGCTCTTGCCGGAGCCGGACTCGCCGACGATGGCGATGCGCTCGCCGCGCCGGACGGTGAGGTTCATGTTGGACACCGCCTTCACGTCGCCGTCTGGGGTCGCAAAGGTGATCGAGTAATCCTTGAGTTCGAGGAGGATGTCTTTTTCTTGGAGCATTCTATCGATCCTTCGGGTCGAACGCGTCGCGCAGGCCGTCGCCGATGAAAAGCAGGCTGAGCAGCAGGGCGACGAGGAAGCTTGCCGGGAAGATCAGCAGCCAGGGCATGCTTTCCATCGCATCGGTCCCTTCCGCGATCAGCGTGCCGAGCGAGGTCAGCGGTTCCTGCACGCCGAAGCCGAGATAGGAGAGGAAGCTTTCGGTGGCGATGATTTCAGGCACGGTCAGCGCCGCGAAGATGACGACGGGGCCGACGAGGTTCGGGATGATGTGCTTGACAATGATCTTGAACGGCCGCTGCCCGGATGCGCGGGCCGCTTCGATGAATTCGCGATGCTTGATCGACAGCGTCTGGCCGCGCACGATGCGGGCCATGGTCAGCCATTCCAGCGCGCCGATCGCGGCAAAGAGCAGATAGACGTTGCGGCCGAAGATCACCATCAGCAGGATGACGAAAAGGATATAGGGAAGCGCGTACATGATGTCGACGAAACGCATCATGATGGCATCGAGCCTGCCGCCGATATAGCCCGAGATTGCGCCGTAAAGCACGCCGATTACGACCGAGACGATGGTTGCCGTCAGTGCGACTGCCAGCGAGACGCGGGTGCCGTAGAGGACGCGGGCAAGCAGGTCGCGGCCGTTCGGGTCGGTGCCGAAATAATGGCCGGTTTCGATCGAGGGCGGAATGCGGAAGGCGGCCCAATCCGGGTCCTCATAGTTGAAGGGAATGAACCAGGGACCGAGGAAGGCGGCGAGGATCAGCAGCGCCAGGACGGCGATCGACAGGACGGCCGCCTTGTTGCGTCCGAGCCGGCGCAGTGCATCCTTGGTCAGCGAACGGCCTTCGGGCGCGAGGCCCTCCGCCTGCAGCAGTTCCTCGGCGAGCAGCTCGCGTTTTGCGGGGTTGAGGATCATCGGTTTCTCACTTTCGGGTCGAGCCACGCATAGGCGATATCGACGAGAAGGTTCAGGAATACGATCAGCACCATGTAGAAGATGACCGTACCGAGAACCATGCCGTAATCGCGGTTCAACGCCGCATTGACGAAGTAGCGGCCGATGCCGGGCAATCCGAAGATGCTCTCGACAACGAGCGAGCCGGTGAGAAGGTAGCTTGCTGCCGGTCCGAGATAGGAGACGACAGGCATCAGCGCAGGCTTCAGCGCGTGGCGCATTACCGTCAGCCGCGGGCCGATGCCCTTGGCCTTGGCAGTGCGGATGAAGTTCTGGTTCATCACTTCGATCATCGAGCCGCGGGTTATGCGCGAGATGCGCCCGGCATGGGGCAGGGCCAGGACGACGATCGGCAGGACAAGGAATTTGAGCGAGCCGTCACCCCAGCCGCCAACCGGAAACCAGGCGAGATGGATGCCGAAGATCAATTGCAGGATCGGCGCGATCAGGAAGTTCGGCAGCACGACGCCGATCAGGATGAGGCTGCCGAGAATGTAATCCGGCGCCTTGTTCTGATGGAGCGCCCCGAGACAGCCGACGGTCACGCCGACGAGGATGGCGAGCAGGAAAGCGGCCGTGCCGATCGTGAAGGTATAGGGCAGACCGATCATGATCTGCTGAGCGACGCTAAAATCCTCGCTGGAGAAGGAGGGGCCGAGATCGCCCTTGAGCAGATCTCCGACGTAGAGCAGGTATTGCTGGATCAGCGGCTTGTCGAGATTGTAATGGGCCGCGAGATTTTTGAGGATCACCGGCGGCAATGGCCTTTCGCCATCGAAGGGGCCGCCGGGAGCGAGGCGCAGGACGAAAAACGAGGCTGTCACGGCGATCCACATGACGGGGATCGTCGACAGCAGGCGACGGAGAGCATATTTGATCATGGTCGTGGGCCGGTCCTTCCCGCAGTGTGCGGGAAGGACCGTTTTCCCTTACTCTTTCATCGACAGCCAGCGCGTGCGGTGGATGTCCTGAATGTTGTCGACGAAGCCTTCGATCTTCGGCGAAACGACGTTCTTCGAGACATAGTAATAGATCGGCAGGGCGGCGGATTCATCCAGCGCCAGCTGCTCGGCCTTCTTGAAGATTTCGGCGCGCTTCTTCAGGTCCGTCTCGGCGTTGCCGTCCTTGATCATCTTGTCGTAATCGGGGTTAGACCAGCGGCCGTAATTCATCTGGACGCCTGTTACCAGCAGGTTCAGGAAGTTGTCCGGATCGTTGTAATCGGCAAGCCAGCCGGCACGGCCGATTTCCACCTGGCCGCGCTGCATCTGGTCGTAGTGCACCTTCGTTTCGGCATTGACGAGCTCGACATCGACGCCAAGCGGCTTCCACATGGATGCGATCGCGACGGCGATGCGCTTGTGATTGTCATTGGTATTGTAGCTGAGGACCGCGTGGAGCGGCTTATCTGGGCCGAAGCCGGCGTCGGCAAGCAGCTTCTTGGCCTCGGCGACCTTGTCCTTATAGGGCAGGTCCTTCCAGCTGACATAGGCCGGCTCGCCATAGTTCGCAGTGCCCGGCGGTACCCAGGAGTAGGCCGGCAGTTCGCCGGTGCCGAGGATCTGTGGTCCGATCACTTCGCGGTTGATCGCCATCGATAGTGCCTGGCGGACGCGCTTGTCGCTGAAGGGCGGCTTCTGCGAGTTGACGACATAATAATAGAGGCCGGAGAAGGGGGCGACATGCGCCTGGCCCGGCAGGTTCTTCTTCATCCATTCGTACTGGTCGGTCGGGAAGTCGGTGAGGATATCGAATTCGCCGGCGCGGTAACGTTTCAGCGCGGCTTCCTGATCCTCGAGCACGAAGAACTTGGCGCCGTCGATCTTCAGATCCTTGGTGCCGTACCACTGGTCGTTCTTGACTGTTGTGACGTGCGATCCGGGAACCCATTCGACCGGCTTATAGGGGCCGTTGGTGACGATGTTGCCGATCTTGACCCAATCCTGGCCCTTCGCCTCGACGACATGCTTCGGCAGCGGATAGGCCGTGTAGTGCATCAGCGCATTGAGGAAATAGGGAGTCGGATTTTCCAGGGTGATTTCGAGGGTCTTGTCGTCGATCGCCTTGACGCCGAGCTGGCTGAGATCGGTGATCTCGCCCTTGTTGATCTTTTCGGCGTTCTTGATGGTGAACTGCAGATAGGCGTAGTCGGCGGCGTTTTTCGGGTCGACGAGGCGCTGGAAGGCGAAGACGAAGTCTTCTGCCGTTACCGGCTGGCCATCTGACCACTTGATGCCGTCGCGAAGCTTGAAGGTGTAGACCTTGCCATCGGGCGAAATCGTCCAGCTTTCGGCTTGGCCGGGGACCGGATTGTCCTTGGCGTCCTCGGTGACGAGGCCTTCGAAGATGTCGCCGGCGATGCGATTCTCCCAGTCGCCTGAAAGTTTCTGCGGATCGAGTGACTGCGGGTCGCCACCATTGTGAATGTTGAGCGTCGCCGCTTGAGCCGAAAACGCCAGCAATGTGCCAAGCATTGCGGAGGCGAGAAATTTTTTCGCGAAATGGTTCATCGTGGGTCCACCTTCCTAGGCTTTGCGCCTTTATTAGACATTTGTTCCCGGGTTTGACCTTTTACGTGCAGGTCAGTGCGCACCTTATCGCAAAGGCTTTGCGTTGCAACCCCAAATCCGGAGGCTGGTTTGCGGTTGTGGACAAGCCTATATACGGCTCCCTCTTGTTGGATCGCGACGAAGCGTCGCGGCGGTTTCGGCTCCATTCATAACGGCTTCACGTGGTTGTCTTTTGTTTCGTCCGCTTTAGTGTGTCGAGCGCAAACGAGGCAGGAGATGTAGCCGATGGCATTGCAGGCAGACGGGAATGCGGACTGGTGGCGCGGAGCGGTGATTTATCAGGTCTATCCGCGCTCGTTTCAGGACACCAACAGCGACGGGCTCGGCGATCTGAAAGGGATCACCCGCCGGCTGCCGCATATCGCCAGCCTCGGCGTCGATGCGATCTGGCTTTCACCCTTCTTCAAGTCTCCGATGGCCGACATGGGCTATGACGTCTCCGATTATTGCGATGTCGACCCGATTTTCGGCACGCTCGCCGATTTCGACGAGATGATGGCCGAGGCGCACAGGCTCGGCATCAAAGTCATCATCGACCAGGTGATCTCGCACACCTCCGACCGACATCCCTGGTTCGTCGAGAGCCGGGCGAGCCGGAGCAATCCGAAGGCGGACTGGTATGTCTGGGCCGATCCGAAGCCCGATGGGACGGCGCCGAACAACTGGCTGTCGATCTTCGGCGGCCCGGGCTGGGAATGGGATGGCGTGCGCCGGCAATATTACCAGCACAATTTCCTGACTTCGCAGCCCGATCTCAATTTCCACAGCGCAGAAGTGCAGGAGGCGGTGCTGGAGACGGTAAAGTTCTGGCTCGACCGCGGTGTCGACGGCTTCCGGCTGGACACGGTTAACTATTATTTCTGCGACAGAGAGCTCAGAAGCAATCCGCCGCACGAGCCCGATACCAGTGATGGGGGCCTTGATGCGCCCGACACCAATCCTTACGGCATGCAGAACCACCTCTACGACAAGACGCAGCCGGAAAATATCGGCTTCCTCAAGCGTTTTCGGGCGCTGCTCGACCGCTATGAAGATCGCACGACCGTCGGCGAAGTCGGCGACGGTGCTCGCTCGCTGAAGACGGTGGCCGCCTATACGAGCGGCGACAACAAGCTGCACATGTGTTACACCTTCGATCTGCTGGGGCCTGATTTCACCGCCGCGCATATCCGCGGCTGCGTTGAAGCCTTCCAGAAATCGGTGACCGACGGTTGGGTCTGCTGGGCTTTCTCCAATCATGACGTCATGCGCCATGTCAGCCGGTTTGCACTGACCGAGGAGGAGCGGCCGGTTATCGCCAAGCTCGCGATCTCGGTACTTGCGGCGCTGCGCGGTTCGATCTGCCTTTATCAGGGCGAAGAGCTCGGACTAGCGGAAGCGGAGCTTGCCTTCGAGGATCTGCGCGATCCCTACGGCATCCGCTTCTGGCCGGCCTTCAAAGGCCGCGACGGATGCCGCACGCCGATGCCCTGGGAGGCCGGCAAGGCGCATGCGGGCTTCACCTCGGCTGAAAAGAGCTGGCTGCCGGTGCCTTACGAGCAGGCTGCGCTTTCCGTTGATACGCAGGAGGATAGCGACAGCTCGGTACTGCACCACTACCGCCGGACGCTGGCCTTCCGGAAGAGCCACCCCGCGCTGATCGACGGCGAGATGACCTTCATCGGCACCAATCAGGACCTGCTCGCCTTCACCCGCGAAAAGGACGGAGAGAAACTGCTGTTCGTTTTCAATCTGACGCGCAAACCGGCGGAATTCCGCCTGCCTGACGGCATGGCATTCGGAGAGCCCTTGGCCATGCCGGGCTACGAGGCTGTGGACGATGCCGGAACGGTGACGCTTGGGGCGCTGGACGGGTTTTGTGCGCGCGTTGGTGGCCTTTCGAAGCTGCTCGGGAGGGTGCCCGTTGCGAAACCTGTCGAGGGTGAATTGCCGGAGGCCTGGCAGTAAGCATCCCCAACCCCGGCGCTACTCACCCGATAAGCGCGAACTTGTCCACGTCCACCATGCCGCGGTCGGAAATCTTCAGATGCGGGATGACGGGCAGCGGCAGGAAGGCCAGTTGGAGGAAGGGTTCTTCCAGCGTGGCGCCGAGTGCCAAGGCGGCCTGGCGCAGATTGTGCAGCGTGTCGCGCACTGTCTCGTAAGGCTCGATGCTCATCAGGCCGGCGACGGGTAGGGCGATTTCGCCGGTGATCTTGCCGTCCTCAACGACGACGAAGCCGCCCTTGATCTCTCCGAGGCGATTCGCTGCGCGCGCCATGTCGTCCTCGTTGACCCCGACGACGCAGATATTGTGGCTGTCATGGCCGACGGTGGAGGCGATCGCACCCTTCTTCAGGCCGAAGCCTTGGACGAAGCCATTGGCATGATTGCCGTTCTTGCCGTGGCGCTCGATGACGGCGACCTTGATGATGTCGTTGATTAGATCGACCGTCGTCTCGTTGCCCTTGGTCGGCAGGCGGTAGCGGCGATGCTCGGTGATGATCTTGCCGGGCATGACGCCGATGACCGATGTTTCGCCCTCGGCGACCGGCACGCCGAAATGGGCGGCATTGACCGGCCGGGCCTTGACGCTGTCGAGACCGATCGGGGCGACCGGTTTGCGCGTGGCAAAAAGTGCGTCGGTGACACGGCGGCCGGCGGAAAAAACCATCTCTGCACGGCAGCTTTGCAGGCTGTCGAGAACCACGAGATCGGCGCGCCAGCCCGGCGCCACCAGGCCGCGGTCTCTAAGGCCGAAGGCGCGGGCGGCAGAGATCGAGGCGGCGCGGTAGATGGCGAGCGGCTCGACGCCGCTCGCGATCGCCGTGCGAACCATATGATCGAGATGGCCCTGTTCGGCGATATCGAGCGGATTGCGGTCGTCGGTGCAGAGCGCGAGGTAAGGTGAAAGCCGCTCGGTGATGATGGGGATCAGCGCGGCGAGATCCTTGGAGACCGAGCCCTCGCGCACCAGGATGTGCATGCCCTTGCGAATCTTTTCCAGCGCCTCGGTGGCGCTCGTGCACTCATGCTCGGTGCGGATGCCGGCCGAGAGATAGCCGTTGAGGTCGTTGCCGGAAAGAAGCGGCGCGTGGCCGTCGATATGGCCGCCCTGGAAGGCGTCGAGCTTGGCCATGCAGACGGGATCCTTGTGAATCACACCGGGGAAATTCATGAACTCGGCAAGGCCGATCACCTTGGGATGATCGCGGAAGGGCAGCAGGCGCCCGATTGGCAGGTCGGCGCCCGAAGTTTCAAGATGCGTTGCCGGCACGCAAGAGGAGAGCTGGACGCGGATGTCCATGATCGTCTCCAGCGCGGATTCGAGGAAGAATTCGATGCCCTCGGCACCGAGCACATTGGCGATCTCGTGCGGATCGCAGATGGCGGTGGTGACGCCATAGGGCACGACGCAGCGATCGAATTCATGCGGCGTCACCAGCGAGGATTCGATGTGCAGATGTGTGTCGATGAAGCCGGGAACGACTGTTCTGCCAGATATATCGATCTCGGTCTCGCCCCTATAGTCGCCTGAAGTCCCGACGATGCGGTCGGCGCCGATGGCGATGTCGGAGCGGACGATTTCGCCGGTGACGAGATCAAAGAAGCTGCCGCCCTTCAGCACGATGTCGGCGGGGATACGGCCTACACCCTGGTCGATGAGACGTTCGAGCTTGGTGGTCATGGTCTACCTCTTCGACTGGTTTCTGCTGCTGCTGTGATAAGCGCGGAAAAACTCTTGGTTATATTTCGGGCCGCTTCCGACTTGACCGTGGCAATGCTAGTGAAGCCAGAATACAGATGCTAATTCCCAACTCAAGGTCATGATATGAAAGCAATTATTTCGGCCGCCTGTGCGGCTGTTCTTTTGTTGAGCGGTTGTGAAACGACGAAGACCGCGCAAAATTCGGTTACCTTCAAGACTGACAAATACGGAAAGGTCGCCAGCGTCACGTTGGCAAAGCCGTCTGGAAGCGAGGCTATGGATGCGAGCCTCAAGCGTAGTGTCCTTGCCCAATTCCATACAATCGTTCCAAGACCTCTGCCCGATAGAACCTATAGCCAGCCATTGGTTCTCACTACACCAACCACGCTGGAGGATTACATGCGCGGTGATCTGAAGAAGACGAACTGACGCCCAAATACAAATCGGGCGCCGCAAGGCACCCGATCCTGTTTCACGAGATCCGTGAACTACTCGGCAGCGACGATCTTCCCGCCTTCCCACTTGTAGAGCGAGAAGCTCTGCGAGGTCAGGTCGCCGGTCTCGCCGTAGGTGAGCTTGCCGATGGCGGTCGGAACCTCCATGCCGCCCTTCAGAGCAGCCGCGACGGCTTCGGCATCCTCGGCGCTGCCGGCCTTTTCGATGCCGGCTTTCAGAACTTCCACCGCGGCGTAGGCGTTGAGCGTGAAGGCTTCGGCCGGGATGTTCTTGGCGGTAAGCGCTTGGGCGGCAGCCTTTGAGTCCGGATTCTTGGTGGCATCTGACGCATTGGTGAACAGCGTGCCTGCTGCCGCATCGGTGCCAATCGCCCAGAATTCGGTATTCGAGAGGCCGTCGCCGCCGATGATCATCGCGTTGGCGGAGAGGTCATGCAACTGGCGGGCGAGCAGGCCGCCTTCCGGGTGGTAGCCACCGAAATAGACGATGTCGACCTTTTCGGACTTGATACGGGTGGTGAGCGCGCTGAAATCCTTGTCGCCAGGTGTGATCGCGTCATTGACGACTTCGGTGATGCCGCCGGCATTCAGCGTCGCCTTGAAGGCGTCGGCAAGACCCTTGCCGTAGGCACCCTTGTCGTTGACGATGGCAATGCGTTTGTCCTTGAAATTCTTCAGCACGTATTTGGCGGCGACTTCGGCCTGCTGATCGTCGCGGCCGCAGGTGCGCAGCACGTTGGCGAGGCCGCGCTTGGTGAGGTCGGGGGCTGTGGCGGTCGGGGTGACCATCAGCACGCCGTTTTCAGCCAAAACATCCGACACGGGGATAGCAACGCCCGATGTCACCGGGCCGACGACAAAGCGGATGCCGTCGCCGACAACCTTGTTGGCGGCGGAAACGCCCTGCTTCGGTTCGCCGGCATCGTCGGCCAGTTCCAGCACGACTTTCTCACCGAGAATGCCGCCCTTCTTGTTGATCTCATCGACGGCAGTCTGAGCGCCGTTCTTCACCTGGTCGCCATAGGCGGCGACGGGGCCGGTCAGCGGCGCGATCAGGCCGATGGTGATATCGGCATGAGCAAGGGGCGCAAAGGCCAGTGACGCGACGAGGGCCGCCGTCAATGTCTTGAGGGTCATTGTCTGTCTCCTTGGATGGGGTCTTCGACCCGCGATGATGTGCCGCGCCGGCTTTCCCGATCATTCAACAGCCTCCAGAGGCTGGGCCAAGGACGACCGGTAACGGTGCGATCAGCGAACCCGCCGGCCATGTTTGACTCGGGGAGGGCTCATGGCAAGATTTCTAGAAATTTTGATGAGCTTGCGCAAGTTCATAACAAAATGGAAGGAAATTCGGCTGATCCGGCCGAAAATTCAGCCGGAACGGATCAATTCCTTCGGTTTTTGCATGGTTTTCAACGGCGAGGTGGCGAATGGTCACGGCCTGCCCCCGGACAAAATTACATCCGTAAGGTTGTCTTTAACTTTCCTATTAACCGATAGTTTGGCCAATGGCAGTAGTATCCAGGAGACCCCGAATACCGCCGTATTGAAACAGAGAACTATACAAAGAATTAGATAGACCTATCGGGAAACAGAGATCTGATGCTCAAGCGTATCGACGCCGGTCAGGTGTGTATCGGAATGTTTGTGGAGGTTATCGAGGGCCTGTGGCAGGATCCGTTTTTGTGCAAGCGCAGATTTTCCCTGCGGCGCGAAGTCGATGCTGCAAGAATTCGTAAATGCGGCACTGCCAGCGTCGTCATCAATACCAGCAAGGGGCTCGATACCAACGGCCTGCCGGGCCGTGACGTCGAGATCGACATTCAGGCCGCGCGAGAGACCGTCCAGAAATCAGTGCAGTTGTTGGAAGAGGCTTTCGTAAAGCTGCGAAACGGCGATGGAGTCAGCATAGATCACGTGGCGCCGGTGATTTCGTCCGTCTCCAAGTCGATGGATGAGAACCCCGCGGTGTTCCTGAGCGTCACGCGCCTGAAATCAAAGGACGAGGTAACCTTTTTGCATTCCATTTCGGTGAGCGCGCTGATGATCCTTTTCAGCCGCCATCTCGCACTCGACGAGCATACAATTCAGATGCTCGGCACCGCGGGTTTGCTGCACGATGTCGGCAAGCTTGAAGTTCCGCTTGAGGTGCTGAACAAGACGGGGCCCCTGGAAAAGGATGAGATCGGCTTACTTCGGGGCCATCCGGAGAAGGGGCACGCGATCCTGTCGCGGCAGGAGGGCATGTCGGACATCGTTCTCGACGTATGCCTCAATCATCACGAACGTATCGACGGCAAAGGCTATCCGCGCAGTTTGCCCGCCAGCGAGGTGAGCCTCCACGCGCGGATGGCCACGATCTGCGATGTGTATGACGCCATTACCTCTGTGCGGCCATATAAGGCGCCGTGGAGTGCCAGCCAGGCACTGAAATGGATGTTCGGCGCCGAGGGGCATTTCGATCGCCAGCTCCTGAAAAAGTTCGCACTCTGCCTTTCCGTCGCCTCTGTGAGCTGAGGTTTGCATTTTCAGACGAAAAGACCCGCGAGAACATTGTCCATCGCGGGTCTTTGGTACTGAGCCTCGTGAGCGTCTTCAGATGTTGTTCTGAAGGATGGTCCTCAGCTTGCCGAAGAGTTCGTCGATATGCTGCTTCTCGATGATCAGCGGCGGGGAGAGTGCGATGATGTCGCCGGTGGTGCGGATCAGAAGCCCGCTCTCATAGGCCTTCAGGAAGGCGGTGAAGGCGCGTTTCGTCGGCTCGCCGGCGATCGGGTCGAGTTCGATTGCGCCGATCAGGCCGGTGTTCCTGATGTCGATGACGTTGGGGCAGTCCCTGAGCGAATGCAGCGCGTCGGCCCAATAATCCGAAAGCTCGGCGGCGCGGGTGAGCAGACCTTCTTCCTTGTAGGTGTCGAGCGTGGCGAGGGCTGCAGCGGAAGCGATCGGGTTGCCGGAATAGGTATAGCCGTGGAAGAACTCGATCATGTGCTCCGGCCCGTTCATGAAGGCGTCATGGATCTCGGAGGTGACGAACACCGCGCCCATCGGAATGACGCCGTTGGTCAGCCCCTTGGCGGTGGTGATCATGTCGGGCTTGACGTCGTAATATTGCGCGGCGAAGGGGGCGCCGAGACGGCCGAAGCCGGTGATGACTTCGTCGAAGATCAGAAGGATGCCGTGTTTGGTGCAGATCTCGCGCAGCTTCTGCAGGTAGCCCTTCGGCGGAATCAGGACGCCGGTGGAGCCGGCCACCGGCTCGATGATGACGGCGGCGATGGTGGAGGCGTCATGCAGCGTGACGATGCGCTCGAGTTCGGTGGCGATGTCGCCGCCATGCTCGGGTTCGCCGCGGGTGAAGTTGTTCTTGCCGGGCTGGTGGGTGTGCGGCATGTGATCGACACCGGTCAGGAGCGTGCCGAACATCTTGCGGTTGGCGACGATGCCGCCGACGGAGATGCCGCCGAAATTGACGCCGTGATAACCGCGCTCGCGGCCGATCAGGCGGAAACGCGAACCGTTACCTTTCACGCGGTGATAGGCAAGCGCCACCTTGAGGGCAGTCTCGACGGATTCGGAACCGGAATTGGTGTAGAGGACGTGGTTCATGCCTTCCGGAGCGATATCGACCAGGCGGTTCGCCAGTTCGAACGCTTTGGGATGGCCGAGCTGGAAAGCCGGCGCGTAATCGAGTTCGCCCGCCTGTTCGCGGATGGCTTCGGTGATTTTCGGGCGGCAGTGGCCGGCGTTGACGCACCAGAGGCCAGCGGTACCGTCCAACACCTGACGACCGTCATGGGTGGTATAATACATGTCCTTGGCGCCGACGAATAACCGCGGCTCCTTCTTGAACTGGCGATTTGCCGTGAATGGCATCCAGAAGGCACGAAGATCGTTCGGTGCATTGAGGCGGTTGGACATGCTGTTCTCCTGGCCGTTGGCGGCCCGTTCCCGGGGGCTTGTCGCCCGAATTTTTACTGCCCGGTCAAATTATCAGGGCTTCCCAACGCGTCAACGAGAAAAGTCCCGACAAAAGCACGACCGGCAAATCGCGAGATTTGCCGGTCGTTTTGAGTTCACCTGCTGGAATACGTGCCGCGACTTCGTGTGAGCATTTCCTTCGGCGCGGCAGCGGCCAACGCTTATGTCAGCGCTATCATCAGGCTGCGGATCTGCTTCTGCTCGGAACGAGGTAGATGTCTTCGAGCGTCGCCAGGATCTTCATGACGGGCTCGGAAGTACTCGAATAGTAGATGGTCTGGGCGTCGCGGCGGGTCTTGACCAGCTTCTGCGCGCGCAGTTTCGAAAGGTGCTGTGAAAGCGCCGACTGGCTGAGGCCGACTTGTGTGGCAAGCACGCCGACGGCGACTTCACCCTTCACCAGGCTGCACAGGATCAGCAATCTTTTGGGATTGGCCATGGCTGACAATAGTGCTGCCGCCACATTCGTGTGGTCAGCCAAATCGGGGGTTTCCATATTGTTATCTTCCTAATGCGAAACGTACATCATCTATCTGGTAAGGGCTGTCTGCCGGAACCCGCGGCAAAATTAGCAACTGGGCTCGAAGATTGTATATACCTAAATTTAAGGTATCGAGTATGCTATTTTAGATATGTTTGAACAAATGTGATCGGAATCCACAGCGAGCGTTTCGAATTCGCATCGCAGCAAAAAGTCGCCGGAAATGATCTCAAAACCCGCCGGATCGATGCCGCAGATGCGCCAAGAAGCCGATTTCGGGGCTTTTAAGCGCGCTGCAAGGGCTTCCGTCACATCGGGATGGCGTTCTACTAAATCTCGCACTGTTTCGGCCGCTTTGGCGGCGATCTCTTCGTTTGCCGGCGACTGGATGATGAGATCCCCTCCGTCGAGATGGTAGGCTCGGCCGAAGCCGGCATTGAGGCTCGCCTGCTCCGGTTTGAGACGGAAGAAGAGGAAATCGGGGAAATCGATGTAGAGATTTGCCTTGGGATGGCGATCGAGAAAACGGGTGCGAATGCGCTCGTGGAACCGATGACCATGCTCAATCGGCTCCGCCATGCATTGGGTCGTCAGCCGGCTATGGGCAAGCGGATCGCCCTTGCCGGGCTCGCCGGCCAGCAGCGAGGCGCGCGGGTCTCTTGCGAGCGCCTTTGTGTGAGCCGAAAGTTTCGAAACCAGGATGACGGGGGCGCCGTCGATATCGGTGGCGAGGAGGACCCGGCTGGCAAAGGGAAAACCGGTGTCGGGATCGAGAACGGCGATCGCCGCGTACCGTGCGGAGCGCAACAGCACACGGGCGAGCCTGCGGGCCTCGTCGTCGGTTTCGCGTAAGGGCGACGGCTGATCTTTCATATCCGCTTTGTGGCAAAGCGGATCGAAAACATCAAGCGTCCTCCTTGCGGCGATGGCGCGTGAGGCCGGCGACGATATCCTGGGCGGTGATGGTGCCGATGACCGTACCGTTTTCCACGATCCCGATGCTGCCCGGCTGACGGGCGAGCACGTCGAGGACATCGACGAGCGGGGTTGCGGCACGGGCCGTGGCGCTGACGCTCATGCCGGCGGCCGTCTGGCCAAGGCCGGGCTGCATGACGTCAGCGGCGGTCAGCATGTTGATCGGATTGAGGTTCTGCACGAAGTCGGCGACATACTGGTCCGCGGGGTTCTTGACGATGTCGTGCGGTGTTCCGCACTGAATGATCCGGCCGCCCTCCATGATGGCGATGCGGTTGCCGATGCGGAAGGCCTCGTCGAGATCGTGGCTGACGAAGAGAATGGTCTTCTTCAGCCGCCGCTGGAATTCCAGGAGTTCGTCCTGCAGGCGGGTGCGGATCAGCGGGTCGAGCGCCGAGAACGGCTCGTCCATGAGCAGGATCGGGGCGCCGGTGGCAAAGGCGCGGGCAAGGCCGACACGCTGCTGCATGCCGCCTGACAGTTCGTTGACCTTGCGGTTCGCCCATTTCGTCAGGTTGACGAGTTCGAGCTGCTCACCGACGCGGGCCTTGCGTTCGGCCTCCGGCATGCCGGCGAGTTCGAGACCGAAGCCGACATTTTCGGCGACGGTGCGCCAGGGCAGGAGAGCGAACTGCTGGAACACCATGGAGACGGTGTGGGTGCGCAGTTCGCGCAGCGCCTTGGCATTGCATTTATAAGGGTTGACGAGGCCGGTGGTCGTGGAGACCGCGACGTCGCCGCGCACCACGGGAGCGAGCCCGTTGACGGCGCGCAGCAAGGTCGACTTGCCCGAACCGGAAAGGCCCATCAGCACGAGGATCTCGCCTTCCTCGATCGTCAGCGAGGCATTGGCGACGCCCAGCACCAGGCCGGTCGCGGCGCCGATCTCGTCACGCGTTTTGCCCTGGTCGGCCATGGCAAGGGCGGCTTCCGGCCGATCGCCGAAGATAATGCTGACATCCTTGAAGCTTACCGCGGTCATGCGCCGTCTCCTTCACCCGCCGTGCGGAACATGCGGTCGAGAATGATCGCCAGGATGACGATACAGAGACCGGCTTCGAAGCCTTTTGCGACATTGACGGTGTTCAGCGCACGCACGACCGGCACGCCGAGACCATCGGCGCCGACGAGTGCGGCGATGACCACCATCGACAGCGACAGCATGATGGTCTGGGTGAGGCCCGCCATGATCTGCGGCGCGGCGAAGGGAAGCTCGACCTTGCGCAGCACCTGCATCGGCCGCGCGCCGAAGGCGACGGCGGCTTCGACGAGCGAGGGCGGCGTCGAGATGATGCCGAGGCGCGTCAGCCGGATGGGGGCGGGGATCGCGAAGATGACGGTCGCGATCAGGCCCGGAACCATTCCGAGGCCGAACAGGATCAGCGCCGGGATCAGGTAGACGAATGTCGGAATGGTCTGCATCAGATCAAGTACCGGGCGCATGGCGGCATAGACCCAGGCGCGGCGGGCGGCCGCGATACCGAGTGGAATACCGATCACCATGCTGACGAAGGTGGAGGCGAGCACGAGCGCGAGCGTCTCCGTCGTCTCCTTCCAGTATCCTTGATTCATGATGAGCAGCAGCCCAAGGCAGGTAAATAGCGTGATCGCGATCGACCGCCGCAGCCAGAAGGCGAGTGCGGAAATGACCGCGATGACGATCAGCGGATGCGGCTTTTGCAGCACGAGGAGCAGGCCGTCGATGACGTGCGACAACAGAAAGGCAAGCTGGTTGAAGAACCATTCGCCATTCGAGGTCAGCCAGTCCACGAAGGATTTGGCCAATGGGCCGATGGGAATCTTAGAGTCGGTGATCCAATTCAAGAGCGCGCCTATCCAGAAAAAACTAACAATCGGACAAAAATGAAGCAGGGCGGCGAGCCGCCCCGTTCATGTGATCAAAGGCCGAGACTGGTCTTGGCGGCCGCCAGCGCGTCGCCCTTGCCGTCGCGGGTCTTGACGCCGGCGAGCCAGGGCTCGAGTGCCGACGGGTTGGCCTTAAGCCATTCGGTAGCCGCGGCTTCCGGCTCCTTGCCGTCGTCGAGGATCTTGCCCATGATCTGGTTCTCCATGTCGAGGGAGAAGGTCAGGTTCTTCAGCATCGCGCCGACATTCGGGCATTCGCCGAGGTAGCCGGCGCGGACATTCGTGTAGACCTTGGCGCCGCCGAAGTCGGGACCGAAGACGTCGTCGCCGCCTGTGAGGTAGGTCAGCTTGAAGTTGGTGTTCATCGGATGGGGTTCCCAGCCGAGGAAGACGACGGGCTTGCCTGCTTTCTCGGCGCGAGCGACCTGGGCGAGCATGCCCTGTTCGGAGGATTCGACGACTTCCATATCCTTCATGCCGAAGGTGTTCTTTTCGATCAGATCCATGACGAGGCGGTTGCCGTCATTGCCGGGCTCGATGCCGTAGATCTTGCCGTCGAGATCGTCCTTGTGGGCGGCGATATCCTTGAAGTCCTTGATGCCGAGCTCTGCACCTTTGGCGTTGGTGGCGAGCGTGTACTTGGCGCCGACCAGATTGGGGCCGAAGGATTCGACCGACTTGTCATCGATATAGGGGCGGACGTCCTTTTCCTGTGTCGGCATCCAGTTGCCGAGGAAGATGTCGATGTCCTTGTTCTTCAGCGAGGTGTAGGTGACCGGCACCGAGAGGACCTTGACGTCGGTCTGATAGCCGATGCTTTTCAGGACGACGGAGGCGGTCGCCGTCGTGGCGGTGATGTCAGTCCAGCCGACGTCGGAGAAGTGGACGGTGGAGCAGCTGTCGGGATCGGCGGCGAAGGCGGCGGTCGCAACGGAGAGGGCGGCGACGGCAGTTGCAGTGACGAGTTTGAATGTGCTTGTTGTTTTCATTTTAGACTCCCAGTCTTTAGGTCCCCAAGCCAATCACCAATAACCCAGTTTGACAAGCGACCTCAGTGTGTTTGCGTCGTATCGACGGGTGCGATTGCGACGTCTGCAGATTTTTCGCAGTCGCGGGTTTTCGCGGCTTTCAGCCGGTTTTGGGCGTCAATTCCTGTGATTATCGCCGTTGCGGGGCTTTTCTTTGCCAATCCGAGCTTTCAATAAGCCGATCAAGGAGAAATCGGATGGCAAAGCTCTATTTCAACTACTCGACGATGAACGCCGGCAAGTCGACGATGCTGCTGCAGGCCTCCTATAATTATCAGGAGCGCGGCATGCGTACGGTGCAGCTGATCGCCGCCTTCGACGAGCGCGCCGGCCGCGGCGTCATCGGCTCGCGGATCGGGCTGGAGGCGAGCGCCATTCCCTTCGAACCGGACGAGGATCTGTTCCGACTGGTCATGACGCTGAGCGGCGAAGGGGCGCCGATCTCCTGCGTCTTCGTCGATGAGGCGCATTTCATGACGCCCCTCCATGTCTGGCAGCTTGCCCGCATCGTCGACCGACTCGGCATCCCGGTCATGGTGTACGGGCTGAGGACGGATTTTCAGGGCAAGCTGTTTCCGGCCTCACAGGAGCTTTTGGCGATCGCCGACGAAATGCGCGAGGTGCGGACGATCTGCCACTGCGGGCGTAAGGCGACGATGGTGGTGCGGCTGGACGCGCAGGGAAAGGTGCTGCATGAAGGGGCGCAGATCGATGTCGGCGGCAATGAGAAATATGTCTCTCTCTGCCGCAGGCACTGGGACGACGAAATGAACGGGGCCTGGATCGCCGAGCCTGTGTGAGGCGATGAAAGGGCCGGTTTTCTTCGGCGTCTGGAGCGGCTAGCTTGGGTAGGAGATTCTCCGGGGAGATCAGGTGCGCAAACCTCCGCCATTCGACAGCCAGTACGAAGCCGCAGGCGGCCTTGCCGAAAAGATTGCGGCCGAGGGAGCCTATTGCGAAGCCTGCATCCGCGGCTTTGACAGCGACGAAACGCGGTCGGCCGACGAGGTTTTTCTCGAACAGAATGCGCGCTTCCAGACCCATATCGCCGATGGCGCAGCGCTTGATGCGTTGCTTGCCGAACTGGTCTTTACATTGGACCGGATGACGGCGGAGGTTTCGGCCGATCTCGACAGCTTCCGCGGATTGACGCTGCGCGAGAAAATGGCCGGCTGGACGTCGCGCCAGAGAATGTGGCGCATGTATACCGAACGCGTGCGCGAGGCGCCGGTCATCGAGCGGCTGCTCGACCTCCTGGCAAAATCGGACGCGCTCGCCAAGCTGATCGTAAGCCAGCGCACCTCGATCATCGAACGCCACAAGATAGCCGAACACGGTCTCGTGGGCATTGTCGAGCAACGGCGCCGGCTGGTCGATTCCATCGATATCGCCCGCCTGAAGATGAAGGAGCTCAATGCCAAGGCGCTGACGACCCAGGGCCGCATCGGCGTCTATGGCAACAGGGCGCACTGGGAGCAGATGGAGGCAGAGCGACGGGCGTTGAAGGCAGAGGCCGAGCGAATTTCGGCGGAGGAGCACGAGATGCGGGACGACAGTCAGCGGCGCGAGCGCTTCATCGGCCTGTTCCAGGCTTTCGTCGATTCGTTGAATGGCCGGATCGGTGCCTGCAACGTCTTGCTGCGCAAGCTGATGATCGATGTCGAGGAGCGGCTGATCATCTATCAGGCGCAGGTCGATACCGACCGGCCGGGCATGAAGGTCAGGATCAAGCCGGAACTCTTCGCCGATATTGCGGCCCCGATCAGGCTGTTCGAGAAGGGCATGCTGGTCGCCCAGGATCTGGAGCGGCGCAAGAGCCGGGCCGACCTCGACGTCGCCGGAAAATTTCCGGCCTATGGCGAGCCGGCACCGGAAACGCCGGCAGCGCCGCTCATCGATACGGCGCGCGGGTCCTTCCGCTTCAGGTTGCCATTCCTGCGTTCCTGATCCGTGCCCCGCGCCGTCCGCGCTGCTTTCATTCGTAAAAATCGAGGCGCTCGTGTTGTGCTCGGCCTGACGAGCGCATATGTGCATGCAGCGGGGCGGCGATGTCCCGGTGTTCGCCTCGCCTGACAGGAGACGACGATGCTTGACCGGATAGCCGGTTTTTTCAGGCTGATCGGCCAGACGATCGGCCGCTGGGCCCGCCTGTTTTTCGCCTGGGCCTTCTGGCCCTTTCTTGCCGCGCATGGCTGGTACCAGCGCCGGAGCTGGCTGATCCGGCTGCCGATCATCGCATTCGTGGCGCTCTTCGCCGTACTTTACGGCTATTTCTTCTGGCAGACGCAGGTCTGGTCGAACTTCAACACCGCCTTCGTCGACCAATACCGGTTTTCGGAACGCAAGATTGCTGCCGGGCAGGAACTGCCGTCCGCCGAGAGCGCGAGCGGAGCGGCCACCAAGACCTGTCAGCGCTCAGCCATTGTCGATGTCACGGCTGACCTTACCGATTTCAACGTCAACCAGAACGCATGGATTTCTTCCATGCTGCTCTACAAAATGGGCTTCTTCGGGATCGACTGGGATCACACGCCCTTCCTCGACAACAAGGCCTCATTCCAGCGCGGCATCAACCAGGCAGTCCGGCGTACCTCGGCGGAGCTTGTCGATACACTCGGGCGCGTGCGCGGCACGTCTGGCATCAACAACGATCTGCAGAGCGCGCGCGGCAATCTGCAGTTCGACGAATATAGCTGGTATTTCGGGCTCAATCCCTTCGGGCCTAAGACGCCGACGCCTTCCTACTACCGCTCGGCGATCGGCAGCCTACGCAAGTTCAATACTGAACTGTCCGCCTGCAACGTTATTTTCGACGGCCGCGCCGACAATCTGATGCAGTTCATTGACCGCATCGCAAACGATCTCGGCGCCACCTCCGACATGCTCGCCGAGCGCTCGGAACACCATAATCGCGGCTGGTTCGACACGCGTGCCGACGATCGGTTCTGGTTCGCCTACGGCCAGCTTTATGCCTATTACGCCATCCTGACCGCTGCGCAGGCGGATTTCTCGCAGGTGGTGCAGGAACGCAATCTCGGCGCGATCTGGAGCGGCACCACGCGACAGTTCCAGGCGGCACTGCGCATCCAGCCCTCGATCATCTCGAACGGCCGCGAAGACGGCTGGATCATGCCGAGCCACCTCGCGACCATGGGCTTCTATATCTTGAGGGTGCGCTCGAACCTCGTCGAGATCCGGTCGGTGCTCGATCGTTAGAGCGTTGCGCGTCAGCGGCGCGCCGCATGATCCTCGAAGCCAACGACGCGCAGCTTCTCGACGAATTCATAGGTGACGCCGACGATGCCGCCGCTGGCATCGTCACGGAAGCGGCCGATGCTGCGCACCAACTTGTAACCGCCGAGCCGGTTGTCGACGCGATAGACGAAATGGAAGCCGACGCCGTGAAGGCTTGCCTCCTCGAAGGTCTGGGCGATCAGGCTGCGGTCTTCGGTGTGAATGCGAGACATCAGTTCGGCCAGATTGACCGGCCGGTCGCTATAGGGGAGATCGAAGATCGCGTGCACATCCTCGCTTGCAAAGAAATGTCCGGTTTCGATGTCGATGCGCCAGAAGCCGAAAAGGCGATAGGCAGCAACCATCTGAACGATTTCCGCATCGGTGATGCCGATATGGGCGCGGGACTGTGCTATCTTGTCGACGACAGGCTGTTCGAAGCGAAGAGACACGATTCCCCCAATTCACGGGATGACGTGCTGACCCTCTTCTGATTTTTCAGCTGATCAGCTTCAATCGAATTGCTTTTGCTACCAACTGGGTGCGATTGACGCAATCGAGTTTTTTGATCGCATTGGTCATATAGGCATTCACCGTATGATCGGAGAGCGTCAGGATCTGGCCGATCTCGATCGAGGTCTTGCCCTGTGCCGTCCAGCGCACGACTTCAAGTTCCCGCGCCGACAGCGCATTGTGCGCATTTTCCTCGTTGCGCCTGACCGCATTGAATGCGTCGAGGGCATGCAGGATGATGATCGCCAGCTCGTTGACCTCGCTCTGGCCGAGCGCCGCACGTTCGCCGCAGAACCAGAAGACCAGGCGCCGGCCATCGACTGCAATGGTCGGCATGGCAATGCCTGCAGGTATCGCATGGCGCAGCATCAAGGCGCGCAGCTCGGCCGGAAAGGCCTGTCCATTGACGGCATCGTTGAGGTGCCAGGCCTGCGGCACAGCCGACTCCCTCAACCGTACGCCGAAAGGGCAACCACGCATCATGTTGGCGCGATCGAAATCTCTGATATAGGCCGCGGGAAGCGAGCTTTCGATCAGCAGCGGTTTCAGGAGGAGGTCTTCCGGCGAGGGAGCGTGCATCAGCGTCGCATAGGACAGTCCGAAGGCCGCGGAGACTCTGCCGAGTCCTTGTGCAAACAGGCCGCGCGTTCCTGCAACAGCAAGTTCCGCCGAAAGCAACGACTGTCTTTCAGAGGTGGTCATGTAAGACATTTTTACGCCCCGGCAGCCTCAATGTTAACGCTATCAAATACACAAACACTGCCGGATGCTAGCCCCAATTGCCTTATCTCAAGCCGATTAGGTCGAAAGGCGCAGAAATAGTTACGACTGCGCGCGCCCCGGTTGAGTTGCGGCCTGCGCAAGTAGCGTTGTGGTATCTTTGACCTCTGCTGCGGCGGGACAGCTGTGGATACCGCCTGCTCCGGGCAGGAAGAGAATCACGCCGGAAGAGCCTGGGCGCCGAGAGGCGCCGAAAACTGGCTTGCTGTGGCACGATGCAATTGATAGGCGTATTAACATGTATAACTGAGGCGATTTAATCGTGCGCTTTGCATTCTGCCTGCATTTCAAGCATCTGTTTTCTCTGGCAGTACTTGCTTTTCTTTTGTTGAACTTGCCGATCGATGCCGCGACCTCGCAGGCAGCCGGGCCGAAGGCGGCAGGGCAGCCGCCGATGCGCTTCATCCTCGTGCACCATCTTCTCTGCATGGAGGACTGTCCGGGATGGATATCGGCAGAGGGACGCATAACCTCCGACACGCCCGCGCAACTGCGAAAAATCCTCAAGAAGATCGGTAACCGAAAGCCGCCGATAGTCTTCCGTTCCGAGGGCGGTGATGTCGATGCCGCCTATGCGATGGGCCGGATGATCCGCAAAGCAGGTCTGGAAACGGCGGTAGGCGGCACCAGGCTGAAGGATTGCCCGCCGGACGATCTGCGCTGCGCTGCCGCCATCTCAAAGGACGGGACCGCGCTTGGTAACACCTATTCGGACGGCGCATATTGTTTTTCCGCCTGCCCGCTGGCGTTTGCGGGCGGTACGTCGCGTGTCGCGTCGCAATGGGCGTTCATCGGTGTTCACCAGATCACGACGATCTATAACAGGGTGCGCGTTTCCTACCGTATCGAATACAAGATCGTGAACGGCAGGAGGAAAGAAATCTCCCGCAAGGAAGTCGGACGCAAATCGGCCGGGCAGAGCAGCTCCACCAAGCTCGGCAAGAAGGCCAGCATCGCCCTAATGGCCTATTTGAAGGAGATGGGGGTCGATAAGGATCTGGTGGATCATATGATGAGCGCCAAGCCGGACAGCATCATGATCGTGCCGCCCGCAGAGGCAATTCGAATAGGCCTCATGACCGGCATGCTGTCTTACAGCGAGTGGCCGGGAATGCCGCTTTGCGCACCGGATGCAGCCGCCGAGGCTGTCTGCCACGGACATCGGGCGGTCAAGACGTCTGCGGCTGAGGCGCCGGTTTCCGAGACGCCCGTGCAGAATGCGTCCGGAGGCGCAAGCGAGAGCCTGCCGAAAACACGGCCCATGGATTTTCTCCTGATGTCCAATGGCAATTGTCGGGAGGAGTGCACACAATGGATTTCCGCGGATGGCTCGGCGAAAGGAAACTCCCGATCGTCCTTCAGTCCAATGGCGGGGATATGGATGCGGCTTTCGCTATGGGGCGTATGGTCCGTGCTGCAGGTCTGGAGACCTCGATCGGCAGAACGCAGTTGCCGAATTGTCCAAAGCAGGACCAGCGTTGCAAAGCCGGCACCGCCGAAAGCGGGCTGACCGAGGGCGAAGTCTTTACCAGTGGTGCGTATTGCCTTTCGACCTGTACTCTTGTCTTGATGAGCGGAGCGCCGCGGACCGCCGGATATTCAGCCATCGGCCTCGTCAGACCAAAGACGACTGAATATGCGAAATTCTTCAGCTATTTCGACGAGATGGGCGTCAGTGCCGAGCCATACCAGACGATGATGCTCGAGACGGCAATCGATCAAGCGATTATGCTTCCCTCTCAAGCGTTCAAGCTTGGCGTCATCAATGGCATCATTCCTTATGATGAAGAGCCGGGCTTGCATGTCTGTGGGCCAGAGGCAAAGGAAAGTCTCCAATGCCCGACAGTGCCGCGCGTTTTATCGGATGCGAAAGGCACGCAGTAACATTTTGAATCTACGCATCATGCTTTCCCATGATCCAGCGCGGCGGCCGCAGGGCGAGCGCTATTCACAGCATGCCGATATTTCGCTATCCCAGTCGCGAGGACAAGCGCTTTCGCGCATGCGAAAGGCCGGGACGGGGACATCCATGCCATCCATCAAATCCGATATTGAAATCGCGCGCGCCGCGGCCAAGAGGCCGATCTTCGAGATCGGGGCAAAGCTCGGCATCGCGGCCGAGCAGCTCGCCCCCTATGGTCACGACAAGGCGAAGGTCAGCGCCAAGTTCATCGCGGCGCAGGCGGTCAAGAAGGACGGCAAGCTGATCCTTGTCACGGCGATCAATCCGACGCCGGCGGGCGAAGGCAAGACGACGACGACCGTCGGCCTCGGCGACGGGCTGAATCGGATCGGCAAGAAAGCGATCGTCTGCATCCGCGAGGCGTCGCTCGGTCCCTGCTTCGGCGTCAAGGGCGGGGCGGCCGGCGGCGGTTATGCGCAGGTTGTGCCGATGGAAGACATCAACCTGCATTTTACCGGCGATTTCCATGCGATCACCTCGGCCCACAATCTGCTGGCTGCGATGATCGACAACCACATCTATTGGGGCAACGAAGAGAATATCGACATCCGCCGCATCACCTGGCGGCGTGTCATGGACATGAACGACCGGGCGCTGCGCAGCATGGTCTCCTCTCTCGGCGGCGTCGCCAACGGTTTTCCACGCCAGGGCGGCTTCGACATCACCGTCGCCTCCGAAGTGATGGCGATCCTCTGCCTCGCCACCGATCTCAAGGATCTGGAGCGGCGGCTCGGCGACATCATCATCGGCTACCGCTTCGACAAGACGCCGGTGCATGCGCGCGATCTGAAAGCCGACGGCGCCATGGCCGTGCTGCTAAAGGATGCAATGCAGCCGAACCTGGTGCAGACGCTGGAAAACAACCCGGCCTTCGTGCATGGCGGCCCGTTCGCCAATATCGCCCATGGCTGTAATTCGGTGACGGCGACGAAGACGGCGCTGAAGCTCGGAGAGTATGTCGTGACGGAAGCGGGATTCGGGGCCGATCTCGGGGCTGAAAAATTCTTCAACATCAAATGCCGCAAGGCCGGGCTGAAGCCGGACGCGGCCGTCGTCGTCGCGACCGTCCGGGCGCTGAAGATGAATGGCGGCGTGAAGAAGGAGAATCTCGGCACGGAGGACGTCGCAGCGCTGAAGAAGGGCTGCGCCAATCTTGGCCGGCACGTTGCCAATGTGCGCCGCTTCGGCGTGCCCGTCGTCGTCGCGATCAATCATTTCGTCACAGATACCGATGCGGAGATCGCGGCGGTGAAGGAATTCGTCTCGCGGCTCGGCGCCGAAGCGATCCTCTGCCAACACTGGGCCAAAGGTTCGGCCGGCATCGAGGAACTGGCGCATAAGGTGGTGGAATTGGCCGAATCGGGTCAAGCGAAATTCCAGCCGCTCTACGGCGACGACATTTCGCTGTTCGAGAAGATCGAGATCGTCGCCTCGAAAATCTACCATGCCGGCGAGGTGACCGCCGACAAGGCGGTGCGCGATCAGTTGCAGACATGGGAGGAGCAGGGCTACGGCAAGCTGCCGGTCTGCATGGCGAAGACGCAATATTCCTTCTCCACCGATCCGAACCTGCGCGGCGCGCCGGAAGGCCATATCGTTTCGGTGCGCGAGGTGCGGCTTTCAGCCGGCGCCGGCTTCGTTGTCGCCATCACCGGCGAGATCATGACGATGCCTGGCCTGCCGAAATCGCCCTCAGCGGAACGGATTTTTTTGAATGAGCAGGGTTATATTGAGGGGTTGTTCTGATTAGGCGTGGGGAAGGGACGGGATGCGGCCTCTCGATCCTGCCTTCTCCCGAGGGTAGAAGAGGATATGCTCCGCACCGTCTCCGTTCCCCGCCAGTTCTCGCTTGATGACGGGATTCTAGCCCTTCAACCGTCAATAACAATAACGATAGCCGCCCTTCCTTTCGATGACGTCGAGATGGAAATGGGTTTCGTGGGCCGCGTCGCTTTCCGGGTCGAGGACGGTGGTGAAATAGAGGCAGCCGGCGGCGCTGACGGCGCGCTGGAAGGCGCCGGTAAGTGTCGAGTCCTCGCGGCGGGAGCGGACGGCGACATCCTCGCCCTTTTGGAAATGGAAGCTGGCAATATCGATGGCGTTGCCGCGGGCGTGTTCGGAGATCTTGCCTGTTTCGGCGCCGTTGCGCAGGCGGCACATATAGGCGGTAGCCTGGTTGACGGCGGTGATACGGCCCTGCTCAGGCAGGGCGGCGGAAGCGGCAGGGATGACGCTCTCCTTCAACCAGCGGGCAAGTGCGAGTGCCGCCGGGCAGCGGATCGTTGCCTCCGGCTTGAGGGCGATACCGGGCAGAGCCTCGGAGACGATGATCGGTTTGTCGATGCCGCAGCCGTTGCCGTCATCGATGCGCGGCGTTTCCTTGAAGACGACACCCAACTCCTTGAGTGCGGCCGTGCATTCGGCATGCTCAGCGTCGCTTTCGGATTCGATCGTCAGATGCTGCTCTTCAAGCGTCTGCTCGCCGGGCGGCTTTTCTTCCGGCGGAGTCTGCGGGCTTTCGACCTGGCCCGGCGGAAGCGGCGGGCCCTGCATGGGTTCTGCAGGCTCAGGCTTTGCCGGTTCGGCTGATGGAGCAGGCGGCTGGTCCGGTTCGGATGTCTCCGGCTCCTTTACCTCAGGTTTCGGCTGAGGGGTCGGCACCTGCTCAGGCGCGGAGGGTTCCGCTTTTTCCGAGGACGGTGGAGTGGGACCGGTCGTCTGCCCGTCATCGGGCCGCGGCTCGGGCAATGGACCGTGGGGGGGCAGGCGGGCGCCGGCAAGAAAGGCGGTAGCGGCGAGCAGGATCGCCAATGTCGAAAATTTTCTCAATCCATCCGGTTCCTGGTATTGGTGGCTAGAAGCAACGCATGAGAGCGGTTTTCGTTGCAATTGTGCAAGGCTTTCAATAACGGCATCAATCTGCATGCCTCGCTTGCCTATGCCTACGGCAGGAATGAAGAAACCACCCAGCGCCTGCGCTCGGTGGCGCCGTTCAAGGCGATTGTCGGCGGCGGCTGGAGCAATGACACCTTCGGCTTCGATCTGTCTTCGACGCTATCTGCCGGCATGCTCACCGACCATCTCAATGCACCCGGTTATGCAATTGTCGACTTGACCGGCTGGTGGACGCCGGAACAGTTGCCGGGCCTACGCGTTCAAGCCGGTGTCTACAATATTTTCGACCGGAAATATTTCAACGCGTTGGCCGTACGCGACGTCAACCTGGTCTCGACCGCATCGCAGCCTCGTGATTGGTATTCCGAGCCGGGCCGTACCTTCAAGGTGTCGCTCACGAAGACCTTCTGACTGCCGGCGACACACCTTCACGGCTGGGGAGGGGCGGTTTTCGGGCCGCCCTTTTTCATTGCGCAATCGCCTCTTGCGCGGCGGCTGATCTCAGGCTAACAATTTTTCCATGATCACGTCCTTGAACATTGCTGTTTGGTGGTGGGCTCGCTGAGGCGGCCTCGACCAATCGTGTCCAAAGACGACGACGAGTGAGCCGCCCGAAACTTCGAGGCGGCTTTTTTGTTTTATCGCTGCCTGTCGTCCGGGCCCGATAACGGAGTGGAACAATGGTAACGATCCTGCGGGATGATGGTGCGGAAATCTACGAGACCAAGGGCGGCATATCCGTCACCCGGCAGCGTCGGGCGATCCCTTACGGCGATGCGGTCTCCTCCTATATCGATAAGCTCGACGAACGCCGCGGCGCGGTGTTCTCGTCGAACTACGAATATCCGGGCCGTTATACGCGCTGGGATACCGCCGTTGTCGATCCGCCGCTCGGCATCTCCTCCTTCGGGCGCGACGTCTGGATCGAGGCCTATAACGAGCGCGGCGAGGTGCTCCTCGGCTTCGTGACGGAGCGGCTGAAGACAGTGTCCGATCTCGTGCTCGGCGCTTCCTCCGCCCGCCGCCTCGACCTCTCCGTCAAGGCGCCGGACCGGGTGTTCACCGAGGAAGAGCGCTCGAAGATGCCGACCGTCTTCACGGTGCTGCGCGCTGTCACCGACCTCTTCTATTCGCAGGCCGATGCGAGCCTCGGGCTCTACGGCGCCTTCGGCTACGACATCGCCTTCCAATTCGATGCGATCGATCTGAAGCTGACGCGGCCTTCCGACCAGCGCGACATGGTGCTCTACCTGCCGGACGAAATCCTTGTCGTCGACAACTATGCCGCCAAGGCCTGGATCGACCGCTATGATTTCGCGAAGAACGGCGTGACGACCGAAGGCAAGGCGGAAGATATCGCGCCCGAGCCCTTCAAGCAGACGGATGCCATACCGCCGAAGAGCGACCACCGGCCGGGCGAATATGCCGAACTCGTCGTCAAAGCCAAGGAAAGCTTCCGCAAGGGCGATCTTTTCGAAGTCGTGCCCGGGCAGAAGTTCATGGAGCGCTGCGAAAGCAAGCCTTCGGATATTTCCAGGCGGCTGAAGGCGATCAATCCGTCGCCCTATTCCTTCTTCATCAATCTCGGCAATCAGGAATATCTGGTCGGCGCCTCGCCCGAGATGTTCGTGCGCGTATCCGGCCGCCGCATCGAGACCTGCCCGATCTCGGGCACGATCAAACGCGGTGACGATCCGATCGCCGACAGCGAGCAGATCCTGAAGCTCCTGAATTCCAAAAAGGACGAATCCGAGCTTACCATGTGCTCGGATGTCGACCGCAACGACAAGAGCCGCGTCTGCGAGCCGGGCTCGGTCAAGGTGATCGGCCGCCGGCAGATCGAAATGTATTCGCGCCTCATCCACACGGTGGATCATATCGAGGGGCGGCTGCGCGACGACATGGATGCCTTCGATGGGTTCCTCAGCCACGCCTGGGCGGTCACCGTCACCGGTGCACCGAAGCTCTGGGCGATGCGCTTCATCGAGAGCCATGAAAAGAGCCCGCGCGCATGGTATGGTGGGGCGATCGGCATGGTCGGCTTCAACGGCGACATGAATACCGGCCTGACGCTGCGCACGGTGCGCATCAAGGACGGCATCGCCGAAGTGCGCGCCGGCGCGACGCTACTCAACGATTCCGACCCGCACGAAGAAGAAGCCGAAACCGAACTGAAGGCCTCCGCCATGCTTTCCGCCATCCGAGACGCCAAGATCGGCAATTCCGGCAAGATTCAGCGCGACGTTGCTTCCGTTGGCAAGGGCGTCAGCATCCTGCTCGTCGACCATGAGGACAGCTTCGTTCATACGCTGGCCAATTATTTCCGCCAGACGGGAGCGACGGTTTCGACCGTGCGCACGCCAGTGCCGGAGGAGATCTTCGACCGGCTGAACCCGGATCTCGTCGTGCTGTCGCCCGGGCCGGGGACGCCCAAGGATTTCGACTGCAAGGCGACGATCAAGAAGGCGCGGGCGCGCAACCTGCCGATCTTCGGCGTCTGCCTTGGCCTGCAGGCGCTCGCCGAAGCCTATGGCGGGGAACTGCGCCATCTGGCCCTGCCGATGCACGGCAAGCCGTCGCGCATCCGCGTGCTGGAGCCGGGCATCGTCTTCTCCGGCCTTTCGAAGGAGGTGACCGTCGGCCGCTACCACTCGATTTTCGCCGATCCCTCGACGCTGCCGCGTGAATTCATCATCACGGCTGAAAGCGAAGACGGCACGATCATGGGCATCGAACACGCCAAGGAGCCGATCGCCGCGGTGCAGTTCCACCCGGAATCGATCATGACGCTCGGCGGCGATGCCGGCATGCGGATGATCGAGAACGTCGTGGCGCATCTGGCGCGCAAGGTGAAGACGAAGGCGGCTTGATTGGCAATTCCGGTTCGCCCTTCCTGACCACGGGAAGGGGCTAGGAGCGGCGTCGAGTGTGTCCTTCGAGGCGATCCAGCGGATCGCGCCTCAGATAAAGGACGTTGGAGGAGGCGGCTATTGCCCCTCACCCTCACCCTCTCCCTGTAAAACGGGGCGAGCGGACGTGCCCCGGGAGGCCAACGAGGAACGGAGAGGTTGCGGCGTGTTCCCTTCCCCCGCTGGCGGACGCTGGCGGGGAGCAACCATGTTTCATTTTTGCTGGTATTGTGGCGTCCATTCGGTCTTTCGAGAGAGGATTGTGTTGGCGAGAACGATGAGTTTGCGTGCGACGGCTATGACGGCGCACAGGTGATCCTTTCCGTTCTGACGCAAGCGGGCGTAGAAAGAGGCGAGATCCGGATTGTGCCGGGTTGCCGTAAACGCGCACATGAACAGGCTCTTTCGCAGGCGTTCGCGACCACCCTGGATGCGGCGTCTGCCATGATATTTTCCGCTATCATCGTCATAGGGTGCGACGCCGGCAAGGGCGGCGATCTCGGCGCGGCTGGCATGGCCGAGCTCGGGCAGCCGAATGATCAGGCACAGGGCGCTGCGCAGCCCGATGCCCTTAATAGAGGTCAGCAGATCGAGCCGTTGCGAAAGGTCACAATCGTCGCGAACCATCTTTTCGAGCCGCAGCAGATGGGCCTTTCGGCAGGTTTCGAGGCGGGCGACCTCGCGCGCATGACGGCGCTTGATCGCCTCCGACAAGGCGGTCTCGGCAAAGGTTTTGATCAGGGCGATCTGCTGCTCGATCTGTTCCAGATAGGTCAGTTCGGCCGCCAGTTTGTCGAGGCGTGCATCCGGCAGCGCCGGCAACTGCTCGAGACTTGCCGTGAAGAGCGCAATCAGCACGGCATCGAGGCGATCGTTCTTGGCTCGCTTGAGCCGGCTCTTGGCAAAGAAGCGCAATTGCGCCGGCTGCAGACGCGCCGCCGGCCGCTTGCCGGCCCGCAGATGCGCCAGCAACCGCCATTCATAGCCGCCGGAGGCTTCGAAGCCGATGCGGCTGACGTCATGCTCTTGAAGAAAGGCGTCAAGCGCCTTCAGGCCAGCAGCGTCATAAGTGACCCTCAGCCTTGCGCGGCCGGGATGGAGGGCAATGTCGAGATGGCTTTTGCCGACATCGATTCCGGCACAAATCATGCTATTATCGGTCATCTTCGTCGTCCCTGTCTTGGATACGAACCCCAAGGTTCCTGCAACCACACGGGCCAGATGAAGAGCCGGTTGCGATCCTGCTCCCCACAGCCCCTAACGGCTAAGAAGGTGACGATCCGACAACCAGCTGCCGGGCGGGCGGCCACCCGCCCGGCAGGCATCAGTATCCTACATTTTGCTCATCCAAGAAGGTGGCGGCAGCCGGATGTGGGGCGCAGCAGGGTTCTGCGGTAATTGCTGCTCCAGCGCTCAAGATAGCCTCGCCCTGCGTGGCCGGAGGCGAAGCCTCGAAGGGCGGGCGGGCATTCCGACCTGGATATGACAGGGCAACCCGGCAGGTGGTCCTTCAAAGCGGTTGACTTTATCAGTCAAATCAGAACATTTCAGGAACGATCAACCGGAACCCATCACCGTGGCCAATGCTGAAAAGTTCATCGTGCTCCCTTACCGCAAGAACCGCGGCAATCTTGTGCCCGGCGAAATGCGCCAGGCATCGAATGCCGTCAGCGCGGAAAAGATCGCTTCGGCGATGGCCGAGCGTTTCGTCGGGGTCGCGGCCTACGCCGTCGTCGTCGACGAGGAAACCGGCGACATGAGCTCCCCGCGACTGCTCGCGCGATATGGCGAGATTGCCGATCTCAACGCTGCCTGAGCGCGATTTCCCATGGAGACATCGCTCTACCTGCCGGTAAAAACCTTCCTGGAGGCAGCCGGTTATGCCGTCAAGGGCGAGGTCGGTGGATGCGATCTCGTTGGCTTGAGCGATGGCGAGCCGCCGGTCGTGGTCGTCTGCGAACTGAAGCTCACCTTCAATCTCGAACTGCTTCTCCAAGCGGTCGATCGCGCGGCGATGAGCGATGAGGTCTGGATCGCGGCGCGCGTTTCGGCCAAGGGGCGCGGGCGAGAGACGGACAAGCGCTACCGCGACCTCTGCCGGCGGCTCGGCATCGGCATGCTCGGTGTCTCGGATGGCGGCGAGGTCAGCGTCATCGTCAGTTCCATTTCGCCGATGCCGCGAACCAATCCCAAGCGGCGTTCACGCCTCGTCAAGGAGCATCAGCGCCGTCGCGGCGATCCTGCCGTTGGCGGCGGCTCGCGGGCGCCGATCATGACGGCCTATCGACAGCAGGCGCTGCTCTGCGCGGCCGCGCTCGACCGGGGAATTGTGCGCCCGCGGGATATGAAGGCGCTTACGCCGAAGGCCGGTCCGATCCTGCGCGACAATGTCTACGGATGGTTCGAGCGCCAGGAAAAGGGCGTCTATGCCCTGACGCCGGCGGGACAGGCCGCTCTTCTGCGATGGCCGCAGTCTGTCCAGCCCGATCCGGCTCTCTCGGCGCTGTAGCGGGATTGCGCATCCTGCGCCCGCGCTTGTCTGTCGGGGCGGCAACATCTGTGAGGGACGTGTCATTCTCTTTGACAAATCCTCCATCATCGCCCATATCACCCTCAACTGGGCCGCCTTCGCGACATTCGCGTGGGCGGTTTTGCATTTCAATGGCTTAGACCCTGCAATTCATTCGCAACCGCAGGAGGACGATATGAGCGACAACGGCGATCTGACGGTTCGGACGCTGGCGATGTGGGGGATTCCATTGTCGCTCGGCGTCATGGGGCTGAAGATGGTGGCCTGGTGGGTCACCGGCTCGGTGGCGCTGCTGTCGGACGGACTTGAATCGACGGTTAACGTCGTTGCCGCGTTCATCGCTTTCTTTGTCATCCGCTATGCGCAGAAGCCGGCCGATCACGACCATCCCTTCGGCCATCACAAGGCGGAATATCTCTCTGCCGTCACCGAGGGCGTACTGATCGTCGTCGCCGCGCTGCTGATCGTCAACGAGGCGGTCGGCTATCTCGCTGCGCCGCGCATGCTCGATGCACCGGTGCTCGGCCTTGCGATCAATCTGGCGGCTGGCGTCATCAATGCGGTGTGGGCGCAACTTTTGATCCGCGCCGGGCGCAAACACCGCTCGGCGGCACTGGCGGCGGATGGGCAGCATATCATGTCGGATGTGGTGACATCCGTGGGCGTGCTCGTCGGGCTGCTGCTGGCGCTGGCGACGGGTTACGCGATTTTCGACCCGGTGCTTGCCATCCTCGTGGCCTGCAACGTTCTCTATCAAGGCTGGAAGGTGATCTCGCAATCGATCAGCGGTCTGATGGACCAGGCGGTCGAGCCGCAGGAAGAGGAAGCGATCAAGCAGGCGATCGCCACCCATGCGGCGGGTTCGATCGGCGTGCATGACCTGAAGACGAGGCGGGCCGGCACCGTCACTTTCATCGATTTTCACATGGTGGTGCCCGGCACTATGTCCGTGCGACAGGCGCATGATATATGCGACCGCCTTGAGGATGCCATCAGAGCGGTGCATGAGGGCGCTAAAATAGCCATTCATGTGGAGCCGGAGGGCGAAAAGGCCCATGGCATCCGCGTCAAAGTCGTCAAGGAGGCATGATGCCGAATACCGATGTTTCCAGCCTGTCGATGCTGGGTCAGCAAGCCGAAACTGCGAAATCGCCGGAAGAGGCGGTGCTGGAAAAAGTGCCGTCCAATCATGCCGGCACCGACTATGTCGTGCGCTTCACCGCGCCGGAATTCACCTCGCTCTGCCCGATGACGGGGCAGCCGGATTTCGCCCATATCGTCATCGACTACATCCCCGGCGAATGGCTTGTGGAATCGAAGTCGCTGAAACTCTTCCTGTTTTCCTTCCGCAATCACGGCGCCTTCCACGAGGATTGCTCGATTTACATCGCCAAGCGCATCGTCGAACTGCTCGACCCCAAGTGGCTTCGCATCGGTGCTTACTGGTATCCGCGTGGCGGCATTCCGATCGACGTCTTCTGGCAGACGGGTAAGCCGCCGGAAGGTGTGTGGCTGCCGGAGCAGGGCGTCGCCACCTATCGTGGCCGTGGGTGAGGAGCGGTCGGGCAACGCCCGAGCAATCGATCCAGTGAATCGATTGCAGGGACGAACGCCCTGAGCCCAAGCGAAGGGCCGGGATACGGTGCGGCAATGTAAAACCAACTGCCGGCCATTTCGGCCCGTTAAACCTCAAACATCCGTAACGTCGCCGGACGAGTCATCACTGTAATCGTCCCCATCGTCGTAATCGGCCTGCTGCACATTGTCGTCATTATCATTACCGGCATTATCAGAGGCCTGGCGCGTGTCGTCGTTGCCGTAATAATTGTTAATGACGGTCTCTTCGGTTGGCGCGGCCACATTGCCGAAAGGGTTGGCGCCGAAAGGCGAGCCCCAGCCGAGCGAGGACATGTGGTTGCCGAAGATGCCGCTCAAGGAGTTGGCAAGCAGCATGCCGCCGGCAACACCCGCGGCTGTGCCGAGTGCGCCACGCAGGAAGCTGCCGCCGGCAGACGGCACATAGGCCTGCTGGCTCCAGGGGCCGGTGGGCTGCTGCTGCGCCTGGCGATCGTAGCCGCGCGGCTCGTCATAGGCGCGGGACGGCTGCCCCCAGGGGCCGGGATTGGAGGGGACAGGCGCGGGCTGCTGTGTCTGGGTATTGCCGAAGATCGAGCTCAGGAAGCCGCCGCCCTGTTCGGCCTGGTGGTGCTCGCTGGCTCCGGCTTCAAACTGCCGGACGCGCTCCTCGAGTTCCTTGATGTGGTTGGCGGCCGCTTCAAGCCCCTTTTCCTGCACGATGACCGCCTGGGCGAGATAATAAGTGGCTGACGGCTGCTCGCGCGTCGCCTGCTCGATCAGGGCTTCGGCCTCGCGATCGCGCGGCTGGGCTTGCGCCGTGCGCACGCGGTCGAAGAGGGCGGTCAGCAATTGGCGTTCTTCCGGTGACATGTCCGGTCTCCTGTTGATCTCGTTTGGCGGTTGCCATGTGAGAGGTGAGGTAGGAACCGATTCCGGCTTTTCAAAGCCTTCCACCGTTACATTTCAGTAAGGCTTGCGGAACGGTGCGCGGCTTCTTAAGGATATCTCCATCGCTTCGGTGCCTTGTGTTTTTCCCGCATTGTTTTAGGCATTGAGTCGCACTATGTGCGAGGAACCCGAATTCATCTCCGAGAGGTTCGAATGAACGACGAAGAACAGGACGACAAGACGAAGGAACTGCCGCTCGGCAAGGAAACGGAGGCGAATCTTTTCAAGTCGCGTTCGATCTTCATCTATGGACCGATCAACCAGGAACTGGCGCAGAAGGTCTGCTCGCAGCTCGTCGCACTTGCTGCGGCGAGCGACGAAGACATTCGCATCTATGTCAATTCGCCCGGCGGTCACGTCGAATCCGGCGATTCCATCCATGACATGGTCAAGTTCATCAAGCCGAAGGTGTGGATGATCGGCACCGGCTGGGTCGCTTCGGCCGGCGCGCTGATCTATGTCGCGGCTCCCAGGGAAAGGCGCCTGTGCCTGCCGAACACGCGCTTCCTGCTGCACCAACCGTCGGGCGGCACGCGCGGCATGGCATCCGACATCGAGATCCAGGCACGTGAGATCATCAAGATGAACGAGCGCCTGAACAAGATCATGGCGGAGGCCACCGGCCAGCCGCTCGAGAAGATCGCCAAGGACACGGATCGCGACTACTGGCTCTCGGCCGAAGAGGCGAAGGACTACGGCCTTGTCTCGCGGATCGTGACGTCGCAAGCCGACATCTGAGTTTTCTCGGTCGGAACCTTCGAAACGCCCTTGCCTGCCGACCGCGGGTGAGGGCGTCTTGATTTCGGATGGTGCTTGCGGTCATCGACCGGCAGAGCTGGACGGAAAGGCCTCAATCTGGACTTGCGCGGGCGGCAACCATTATGCTCCATGCGCCATTCCAGCAGCTCAGAGTCCGCCATGCTCAAAGATTTTTCCGTCCAGGCCCTGTTCATGGGTCTGCTTACCGCTTTCGTCGGCTCCGCCAGCTCCTTCGCCGTCGTGCTGCACGGGCTGCAGGCGGTGGGTGCGACGGATGCGCAGGCCGCTTCGGGGCTGATGGCATTGTCGATCTCTATGGGCGTCTGCGCGATCGTGCTCAGCGCCGTGACTCGACTGCCGATCAGCGTCGCCTGGTCGACGCCGGGGGCGGCGCTGCTCGCAAGCACAGGCGCAATCGAGGGCGGCTTCAATGCGGCGGTCGGCGCATTCCTCGTCTGCGCCGTGCTGATCATCATTGCCGGGCTGTTCAAGCCGCTCGGCCGGGCGGTGGCCGCCATTCCCGCGCCGCTCGCCAACGCGATGCTCGCCGGTGTGCTGATCGGTCTCTGCTTTGCGCCGGTGAAGGCGATCGGCTTCAATCCGCTGCTCGGTCTGCCGATCGTCATTTCCTGGATCGTCGTCGGCGCGTTCCGGCGTCTCTGGGCGGTGCCGGCCGCGCTTGCAGCCTTCGTGCTGGTGCTCGCCTTCGGCGTCGACATTCCCGACGGTGCTTTCGCCTCGCTCGAACGATCGCTGGTGCCAGCTGCGGAAATCGTCCGCCCGGTGTTCAGCCTCGCAGCCTTCATCTCGATCGCGCTGCCGCTTTTCATCGTCACCATGGCCTCGCAGAACATTCCCGGTATCGCCGTGCTGAAGGTCAATCACTACGATCCGAAGCCAGGTCCGCTCTTTGCCGTCACAGGCTTCTTTTCGTTGCTGTCGGCGCCTTTCGGTGGACACGCCGTCAACCTGGCGGCCATCACCGCGGCAATGTGCGCCGGGCATGACGCCCATGCCGATCCCAAGCGGCGCTATTGGGCGTCGCTGATCGCTGGCGTCGGTTATGTGATCCTCGGGCTGCTCGCAGGCGCGGTGACGGCCTTCGTCGCCTTGGCGCCGCCTATTCTGATCGAGGCGGTGGCGGGGCTGGCGCTGGTCGGGGCCTTCTCATCCTCGGCGATGTCGGCTTTCCAGGCGCCGGAATCGCGCGAGGCGGCGGCGATCACTTTCCTCGTAACGGCATCGGGCGTTTCGTTCGGCGGCATCTCAGGCGCCTTCTGGGGATTGATCGCCGGCGGGTTGATGCTCGCGCTGTCGCAGCTGGTGAGGATTTGGAAACGACAGTCTCAGTCGAAGTAACGGAAGGGGGTGGGCCGCGAGGGCTTGCCAGTTTCACCGCCCAAGGTTATAAGCGCGGCCATGAAGACCTCTGGCGCCAAGATTTCCGACACGATTGCACGCGGCCGCATCGCCCTGCGTGACGTCTCGAGCGCCGTGACCTCGCTTCTTCTCCTCGGCCTTACGCGCGGTTGCCGGGTCCGTTGAGGAGCGCCCGGCGGCCGAAAGCCCGCCCGGTATCGCTCCTCGCGACTCACTTTCAAAATTGACCTAACGACCGACGAAGGTCCGCATTTGTTTATCGCCAAGTCCGATTCGATCGGCTAAGAGGCGGGGCAAATGCCGGGACGAGGAGACAAGACAATGGACAATACCAACAGCCGATCCTCCGCGAAGGGCATGCCCGATGCCGCGACGAAATACCGGCCCTATCCGCAGGTGAATATTCCCGACCGCACTTGGCCGACAAAGACTATCACCAAGGCGCCGGTGTGGTGCTCGGTCGATCTGCGCGACGGCAACCAGGCGCTGGTCGACCCGATGGGCCACGATCGCAAGGCCCGGATGTTCCATTTGCTGCTGGAGATGGGCTTCAAGGAAATCGAGATCGGCTTTCCCTCCGCCTCGCAGACGGATTTCGATTTCGCCCGCTGGTGTGTGGAAGAGGGCAACGTGCCCGCCGATGTCTCGCTGCAGGTGCTGGTACAGTGCCGCCCGGAGCTCATCACCCGCACCTTCGAAGCGCTGGAAGGCGCAAACCGGCCGATCGTGCATTTCTATAACTCGACCAGCGAGCTGCAGCGCCGCGTCGTTTTCGCCAAGGATGTGCAGGGCATCAAGCAGATCGCCGTCGATGCCGCCAAGATGATCACCGACATGGCCGCCAAGGCCGGCGGCGGCTATCGTTTCGAATATTCGCCCGAGAGCTTCACCGGCACGGAGCTGGAAGTGGCGCTGGAGATCTGCAACGCCGTCATCGAGGTGGTGAAGCCGACGCCCGACAACAAGCTCATCATCAACCTGCCGTCCACCGTCGAGATGGCGACGCCGAACGTCTATGCCGACCAGATCGAATGGATGTGCCGCAACCTCGACAATCGCGAGAACCTGATCGTCTCGCTGCATCCGCATAACGACCGCGGCACCGGCATCGCCGCCGCCGAACTGGCCTTGCTGGCAGGCGCCGACCGCGTCGAAGGCACGCTGTTCGGCAATGGCGAGCGCACCGGCAATGTCGACGTCGTGACGATGGCGCTCAACATGTTCACGCAGGGCGTCGATCCCGGGATCGACTGCTCGAACATCGAGCGCATCAAGGAAGTATTCGAATATTCGAACCAGATGGCGATTGCCGAGCGTCACCCTTATGTCGGCGAGCTGGTCTATACGGCTTTCTCCGGCTCGCATCAGGATGCGATCAACAAGGGCATGAAGGCCGCACAGGTCGCCAATCATCCTGTCTGGGAAGTGCCTTATCTGCCGATCGATCCGCGTGATGTCGGCCGTTCCTACGAGGCGATCATCCGTATCAACTCGCAGTCCGGCAAGGGCGGCATCGCCTATATCCTGCAGCAGGATTACGGGCTCAACCTGCCGCGCAACCTGCAGGTCGAGTTCCGTGAAGAAATCCAGCGCATCACCGATGTCGAGGGCAAGGAGCTTCCCTCGAAGCGCATCTACGACCGCTTCATCGAGCGCTACGTGACGCAGCCCGAGGCGCGCCTCAAGTTCGTCGACCACCACACCTATCCCGACACCGAGCGCAAGGGCCAGCGGATCGTTGCAGCTGAAATCACCGACAATGGCGAGATCAAGCGCATCGAAGGGCGCGGCAACGGCCCGATCGACGGCTTCATCAACGCACTGTCGCATTATCTCGGCATCGAAATGTCGGTCGAGGACTATTCGGAGCATTCGCTGCAGCACGGCTCGAACGCGGCGGCGATCTCCTATGTCGAGACCTCCTATCCCGGCGGCAAACTCTTCGGCGCCGGCATCAACACCAACATCGTCGCGGCATCGCTGGAAGCGATCGTCTCGGCGGCCAACCGGGTGCTCGAGGTGAAAGCTGGCAAGGCTTGATCGATAGGTGACGTAATATCAGTGCTTTGATCAGGATTGCCCGTTGCGGATGCTCGGGCATTCGCTCCTGTGGGCCACGTCAAATCGTCGATCTGCCGATCAGATCGCGGTGGCGATCTTCATGGCGAGCTGGCCGAGGTTGGCTTCGGCGGAGGGGCCGGCGAGAACATAGGAGGTGCCGGCATTGTGCCAGGTGACCAGGCCAATCTCGTCCTTGATCGTTTCCTTGAAGTCGTCGGTCTCAGACGGCTGCGCGTCCTTCCGAAAGCAGATGGAGATGATGTCGCCGTCGCTGTTGGAATAGACGAGCTGACCGACAGGCCGGTTGTCGCCGAGGATGACGCGGGCACCCTGGAAGGTCCAGGATTCGGTGCTGAGATCCGGCACACGGAAAGGCACACCGATGGCGGTCGTCAGCCAGCTGGAGATTTCTTCGGCCTGTGAGGCCGGCACTTCGACGAGGTGACGGGGCTGGCGGATCAGCAGGCGTTGATAGGCGGTGACGTCGCCGAGCCAGTCATTGGTATTGGCGGGCGCCGTGGCGGTCGTGGTGGCGATCTCGTCGGCATCCGGGGTGGTGGCGGCAAAATAGCCAATGCCGCAACCGACGACGAACAGGATCAGAGCGGCTGCCAGCGCCTGTGGGCCGCTGGGAGCCAGTTTCACCTGGGGGCGTATGGCGCGCTGGGTGATCGGGGTCTTTGGCGGCTGCGTGCTCTTGATCGAGCGGACGAGGGCGAGCGGCACCGGCTCCTTCAGGACATCGTCCAGGCGGCGGCGGCCGAAATCGGCGCCATGGCGCAGCTTTTCATGCAGACGCCGCGCGCTCTCGTCGCTAGCCAGACGCTGTTCCAGTTCGTGCCGCTGTTCGGGAGAGACCTCGCCGTCGAGAAGGGCGGTGAGCTGGGCTTCTAGCGGCAATTTCCTAAGATCGAGCAATTCAGTACCTGTGGATGGGGTGGGTGCCGGCAAGTCCGGCGAAATGCAGCCTTGCGGTCGCCAGCTGGGAGACGACGCTTACCGTCGAAATGCCCATGATGTCGGCCGCCTGCTGATAGCTGTGACCTTCGACATCGACGAGCAGGAAGATCGAGGAAACGCCCTCAGGCATTTCGGCGATCATGCGATGGATGGCGTCGGGATCGACCAAGGCCGAGCGTTCACGCGCAGCCTCTCTGATATCGGTGACGTTGCCGCGTGCCGACGCCTTCGGCTTCCGCTTGCGGCTGTCCTCCGTCCACTGCTGGCGGGCAAGCGTGTAGATCCAGCTTTCCAGTCGGCCCTCGCCATTCCACTGATGCCCCCTGGCAATGGCGCGCAGACAGACGGCTTGGACAAGTTCGTCGGCCACACCGGCTTCGCCCGCGAGCGTGATCGCGAAGCGGCGAAGGTGGGGCAGAAGGCCGACGAGATCACGCCGGAGGTCGATGGTCGTTGCGGGCTGACGCATTGTCTATCCAAGAAGCATTCACAATGGTTTCGCGGACGAAAGCTTCGCCATCGGACGCGAAACCGGCTTTGTTGGCACCGGAGATGCAGATGCTTTATGAAGCAAATCCACTGCACTTCGCAAGCATTCGGTCATCCTATCCCCTTTCCCAAGGGGTTTTCCCAATCTAGCCCGCAAAGCTTGCGTCAATATGTCTTGTAACCGTTCAAGCTTTGCAGCAGAGCGCGATAGGCCCAGGTGTCTTCGCCGCCGCGGTCGCGAATTTCGACGAGCTGGACGCGCGCTCCCTGGATGTCTCCTTGTTCCACCAGTGCCATGCCCATGTAGGAGCGGGCGAGAATATAATTCTCATCCGCCTGCAATGCCTTGCGGTAATAGGACATGCCGAGCTCCATGCGACCGGCCTTGCGATTGGCATAGCCAAGATAGTTCAGAATGCGGGGGTCGTTCTGATTAAGGGCAAGATTGAGCACGGCGATGGCATTCTCATACTGGCCGGCATAGGCGAATTCGCGGGCGAACTTATAGAGATCGTCGTCGTTGAAGCTGTTCTTCTTCGGAGTGACGCATTCCTTCTTGGCCTTGTCCCAGACCTTGCCGCCGGTGCAGGTCTTGGTCGTCTGCGTCTTCGGCGGCGGATTGGTGTCGTCGTTGCTGTCGCCGACCGCGAAGGCGGCGCTTGCCATGCCGAAGACAAAGCCGGCGGCAAGTGTTGTTCTGCACAGGCGATGGAAGGGGGAAGTCATTGGCGGCTCCGTTCTGAGGCGATGCAGTCGGCTGGATTGTACGCTTACCGGTAAAAATACCAAGAGGGTAGGCCGCCTCCATGACAAATGTTGCGACGGTGGCGAAGCGCTTTCCGAGATTGATTCAAGTGCCGCATAAACAGAGTCCGAAGTCAGCGCTAAGGCGCGAAAATATCGACGCTTTCCGACATCATCGCATCGCCTGTCCTGTTCAGGCTGAAGCGCTCGCCGGTGAGTTCCCAGGCGCCCGGAGAGCCGTCGATGGAAAAGAGGTTGTAGGCGGCCGGCGGCTTTATGCTGCCCGGCCCCTGCGAGGCCGACGCGATGCCGACGACAGGCACCGGCTGCACCTGGCCGCGCAGCCAGTGCAGCGTATTCAGATGCGTGTGGCCGTGCAGCACGAGCTCGGCGCCGCCGGTCGAAATCACGGCCGCGAAGCGGCGGATGCCGATCATGCGTTTGTGGAAGGCGGTGGCGCCGCGGATCGGCGGATGATGGATCATGACGACGCGGAAGAGACCGGCTTCGCCCGCCGCGCGCAGCATGTTCACCGTGTCGCGGGCCTGGCGGGCGCTGAAAAAGCCGGAGGCGGCGAAAGGGGGCGTGGCGACGGCCGTGGAGCAGCCGACGATCGCAACTTTGTCGCGGACACGCAGATAGGGAAAGATGCGGCGGTCTTCCTGCCATTGCGGCGAGGCGAGATCGCCGCGGACATAATCGTACCAGGCCCGCATCGATTTCTCATAGGCACCCGGCACATAGGCGTCGTGATTGCCGGGAACGACCGAGGTTTCGGCGGGATCGCCGAGCGCGCGCAGCCAGGCGGCGGCGGCGCGGATCTCGATGCCGCTCGCCAGGTTGACGAGGTCGCCGGTAACGGCCAAATGATCGGCCTGATGGGCGCGGATGTCATCGAGAAGCAGATCCAGCGTGCTGGCGAAAAGGTGCTTGCGTCGATTTCGATGCCAGTTCACAAAGCCGGTTATGCGTTTGGAAAACAGCTCTTGAATGGAAAGACGAGGCAGTGGTCCGAGGTGGACGTCGGAAATATGCGCGAGCTTGAACATGCTACGAGACATAGACCAGCTTATTGACAAATCAAACACATCCGGCGCGATGAAGAGCCGAAACGGAACGATGGTGGATAAAGAGAAGCGGCCCCCTCACATCAGGCTGGCGCTACGCCTCCTGCATGTCTATTTCTCCTTCGCCCGCGGCATGACGATGGGGGTCAGGGCCGCCTGCTTCGATGCGGACGGCCGGATCTTTCTCGTGCGCCACAGCTATATCGGCGGCTGGCATATGCCCGGCGGCGGGCTGGAACGCAACGAGACGGCCGAAGAAGCGCTGATCAAGGAACTGCGCGAGGAGGGCAACCTCAGAATCATCGGAAAACCCCAGCTGGTCCAGGTCTATTTCAACACCACGACCACCCGGCGCGACCACGTCGTATTCTATCGCGTAACCGTCGAGCAGACGGCACCGCGGCCGCCGGATTGGGAGATTTCCGACAGTGGGTTCTTTTCGCTCGACAGCCTGCCCGAGGGTACGACCGAGGCGACGTATCGCCGCCTCGCCGAGCTTCGGGGCGAGCAGGAGCCAGACCACCGCTGGTGAGAAGCTTCAGGCTGCATTCAGCCCGCTGCATAATTTCTTAAGTCGGAATCGATTTAAGAGTAAATTATGCGGCAATTTAAAGTTCTACAGCGTCCTTTGCGCGTCTAAAAAGACGCGCGGCGCTGTAGCGCGGCCATGCGGGCTGTCGAGATCGAGCGCCGGGCCGATGGGGACGATGCCGGTCGGGTTGATCGTCTTGTGACTGCGGTAGTAGTGCTGCTTGATGTGCTTCAGGTTTACCGTCTCGGCAACGCCTGCCGTCTGATAGAGATCCCTGAGATAGCCGGGCAGATTGCGATAATCGGCGATGCGGCGGATGTTGCACTTGAAGTGGCCGACATACACCGTGTCGAAACGCACCAGCGTGGTGAAGAGGCGCCAATCAGCCTCGGTCAATCTGTCGCCGAAAAGGTAGCGGCCCTTGCCCAGGCGTTCGTCGAGAATATCGAGTGTTTCGAACAGTTTGCCGACATTTTCCTCGTAAGCTTCTTGAGTTGTGGCAAAGCCCACCTTGTAGACGCCGTTGTTGACGGTGTCGTAGACGGTGGCGTTCAGCGTGTCGATCTCGGCACGGAGATCCTCCGGATAGAAATTGGCCTTCGAACCCGTCAGCCCGTCGAAGGCGCTGTTGAACATGCGGATGATCTCGGCCGACTCGTTATTGACGATCGTGCCGGTCTGCTTGTCCCAGAGGACGGGAACGGTAACACGGCCGGAATAGTGCGGATCCGCCTTGACGTAGATCTGCCAGAGTGTCCCAGCGCCAAAGAGATGATCGCCGGTAGCGCCGTCACCGATCTTGAACTCCCAGCCATTCTCGAGCATCAGCGGATCCACGACAGAAACCGAAATCAGCTCCTCCAGCTTCTTCAGTTTGCGGAAAATCAAGGTGCGATGGGCCCAAGGGCAGGCGAGAGAGACATAGAGATGATACCGCCCGGCCTCGGCCTTGAAACCGCCGCTTCCGGAAGGCCCGGCCTCGCCATCTGCTGTCACCCAGTTGCGAAATTGCGAGGGCTGCCGTTTGAAGTGGCCCTTGCTCTCCCTCGTGTCGTACCAGACGTCATGCCAGACGCCGTCCACAAGCATTCCCATGATTTTCATTCCCTTGATTGGCGTGTTGGAATTGACGTTAGCTGAGATAGCGGGGCTTTGCAGGCGGTAAAGATTGAACAGTGCGTCACGCCCCCGCGCCAGCAGGATCGGGTGTGCATTTTGCGTTGGACGGCGGAAATTTTTCCTGCTATCGGCCTTTTCACGATTTGAGGAACGCCTGTCTGATGTTCATTTCCAGAAACCTGCGACGACGCTGATGCTCCGAACGCCGAAGGCGTATTCGAGACCCATCAATCTGTCCAACCGGTTTCTGTCATCATGTACAAGCACGATCTCGTCTACCTCACCGAAGACGCGTCCCACGACGCCGCCATCGAACACATCAATGAAGAAGCCTTCGGTCCGGGCCGGTTCACGCGTGCCGCCGCGCGCATCCGCGAGCAGGGGCCGCATGATCTGTCGCTTTCCTTTATCTGCGCCGACGACGGCGAGACGATCGCCTCCGTGCGCATGACGCCGGTGCTGGCCGGCACGGTGAAGGGGCATCTTCTTGGCCCGCTTGCCGTTCGACCCTCGCACAAAAATATCGGTATCGGCCGGGAACTGGTGCGGATCGCGGTGGAAGCTGCGCGGCGCAAGGGTTCGGAAGCCGTCATCCTGGTCGGCGATCCGCCCTATTACGGCCCGCTCGGCTTCGAGAAGGTGGCCTATAACGCGCTTGCCTTTCCAGGTCCCGTCGATCCCGGCCGGGTGCTGGTCGTTCCGATCGCCGAGGGTGTGCACGAGCGGCTGAAAGGCATAATCGCTTGGCGCGGATGATCAGAGATTTTTCCGGAGGAAGCTGCGGGTGCGGCCTTCCGGGAGATCCTCAAGCTCGCCGAAGATTTCATAACCCTGGCGCAGATAGGCGCGGAGAGCCTGCGGGTTGAAGGTATCGATCCAGGCGCCACGACATCCTCGCGCCTTGGCCTCGTCTTCCGCCATTGCGAGGATCTTGCCGGCTATGCCCGTCCCGCGCAGCGTATCGGGGATATAAAGCACTTGGGTGAAGAGCCAGCCCCAGGCGGTAAAGCCCGACAGGCCGCCGGTCACCTTGCCGGCGGTATCGCGGATGAGCACGGCGAGCGGCTGGCGGTCCGAAGGGCCGACATCGCTGTTATTGAAGGCCGAGAGTGCATCGGTGATTGCCGCGACTTCCCCAGCCGAAGGCGATGCCGTGAGCTCGAACTCCGGCATGCGACTATCGCCCTTCGCGCCACCACATGGCGCCGAAAGCGAGCAGCAGGATGCCGACGCCGGCGAAGCCGGCAAAGAGCGGCAGCGTGTTGATTCCCTTCAGGACCGTTTCGTTGGTCATGCGGATCATCATACGCTCGTTATCGGAGACGCGGACCTGACCGCGCACCGGCAGGATCGGCGGAACGCTGATCGCGCCCTTTTCGCTGGCGACACGGGTCACGAGACCTTTGCTCCTGTCGACGACAGGCTTCAGCACGTCGGTCGTCGAGATCATCGCCTTGAATTCGGGCGCATCGACAGCGCCGATATGCACAAGCGTCGATAACTTGCCGTTACGGATTTCGAAGAGGCCGACTTCGTTCATGCGTTTCTCGGCCTTGTAGAGCCCCGGTTCCGTCTGGGTGAGCGGCAAGGTTTCGGTCTTGCCGGAGGGGTAACGCACGGTGGCGTTACCAGGATTGTCGCCGATCGTCTGGCGCGTGACTTCGAGCGTTCGGCCGGAGGCGCGCGCCGTCAACGCTTCTTCCTCGAGCGCTGGTTCCTTCATTAGCCAATGAGCGATGCGGCGATACAGCGAGACATTTGGACCGCCGCCTTCGAAGCCGCGCGCCCACAGCCAGCCCTGATCGGAAAGCAGCATGGCGACGCGGCCTTGGCCGGCGCGGTTCAGCACCAGCAACGGATGGTTGTCGGCGCCAACCATGATCGTTTCGCCCTGCGGCCGTTCGACATCGACGCTGCGGAACCAGCGGCCCCAATGCGGCGGGTCCTCGCCGGAGCCGTCCAAGCCGCGTGTGACCGGATGCTTGCGCCCTTCCTCGGAGAGGCGAGGATAGAAGGCCTTTTCGATCATCCGGCCGGTCGGCTCTGCCGGCAGCACAGAGGCGAGCGGCGTCATCGCGATCGACTCTGGGCTCGCGTGTTCCGGACCGGCGGCGATCAACAGCGCGCCGCCGTTCTCCACGTACTGGGCGATGTTGTCATAGTAAAGCATCGGCAGCACGTTGGCGCGGTCCTGATAGCGGTCGAAGATGATCAGGTCGAAATCCTTGATCTTGTCGATGAAGAGTTCACGCGTCGGGAAGGCGATCAGCGACAGCTCGTTGATCGGCGTGCCGTCCTGCTTTTCCGGCGGACGCAGAATGGTGAAGTGAACGAGATCGACCGAGGCGTCGGATTTCAGTAGGTTGCGCCAAGCGCGCTCGCCGGCATGCGGCTCGCCGGAGACGAGCAGGACGCGCAGATTCTGGCGAATGCCGTCAATGACGTGGACGGCGCGGTTGTTGGCGGTGGTGACTTCGCCGGGAAGCGCGGCGACGGAGAATTCGAGCACGTTGCTGCCGCCAGCCGGCACCTTGAAGGAGAAAGGCGTATCCTGACCGGGCGTTGCCTGCAAGGTAGCGATCTCGTCGCCGTTCAGCTTCACCGTGACGTCGGCCGTGCCGCCGGGGCTCGGACCATCGTCGAAGACGCGCAGGACGACCTGCTGCTCCTCGTTGACGATGCCGAAGCGCGGTCCCTTGATGACTTCGATGCGACGGTCGAATTCCTTGGGCTTGCCGGTGACGAGACCATGGATCGGCGCATCGAAGCCAAGCGCCTGATTGGCGGCCGGGACATCATGGACTTCGCCGTCGGTCAGCATGATGGCGCCGCCGATGCGGGTGGCCGGGACATCGGCGATGTTGGCTGCCAGCGCATCGAACAGGCGGGTGGACGGAACGTCGGAATTGACGTCGCCTTCGACTTCGACGAAGCGGGGTTCTATCTGGGGGAAGCGGGCAAGCTGCCCTTTCAATGCCGCAAGCGCGTCATCGGTCATCTTCATGCGCTCGGGTGTCTGCTGGCTTTGGCTCCGATCGACGATGACGGGGACGATCGTCGACAACTGATCCCGATCCTCCTGCAGCAGTACGGGGTTGGCAAGGGCGCTCAGCAGGGCGAGGGCGGCCAGTGTCCTGATCCAGGCGCCGCGAATGCCGCGGAAGATCGCAAAGGCGGCGATGAGAGCACTGGCGGCGGCCAGTGCCGCTAGAATCGGCCAGGGCAGGAAGGGTGAAAAATCGAAGGTCATCTCATTGCCCTAACCGTTCGAGGAGGTCGGGAACGTGGACCTGGTCGGTCTTGTAGTTGCCGGTCAGCATGTACATCATGATGTTGACGCCGGCCCGGTAGGCATATTCACGCTGCCCTTCATCCGAGGGCACAGTCGGCAGCATCGGCGTACCGTTTTCGTCGACTGCCCAGGCGCCGGCCAAATCATTGCCGGTGATCAGGATCGGCGAAACCCCGTCGGCCGTAGCCGCCGATTTTTCGGTCGTTTCCCGGCCGCTATGCCGGGCCTCGATCCAAAGCGGGCTGCCGGCATAGCGGCCGGGAAAGCTCGACAGGAGATAGAAGGATTTCGTCAGCACGTGATCCGAGGGGACCGGTTCGAGCGGCGGGATATCGAGATTGGCGAGGATTTCCTGCAGCCGCTGACCGTTGGCGCTGACATCGCCGCCATTGTCCAGAGCGCTGAGCTGGTCGCGCGTGTCGAAAAGCACAGTGCCGCCGTTGCGCATATAGGCGTCGATGCGGCTGATCGCGGCTGATGACGGCATGGGCGCCGTTGCCGAAACCGGCCAATAGATGATCGGATAGAAGGTGAGTTCGTCCCTGGTGAGGTCAAGGCCGACGGGCGGCGCCGGCTCCAGCGTCGTGCGGAAGGTCAGGAACTGGGTCAAGCCCTCAAGGCCGCGCTCGGATATATTGTCGACTTCCTGCTCGCCGGTGACGACATAGGCGAGGTGCGTGTTGTCAAGCCTCTCCAGAATGAGGTCGTCATCGGGCCGAGAGTCGTTGGCGTGAAGTGTGCCGGGCTGCAGCAGGAAGCCTGCGCCGAGTACGACCGCGATCACGCCCACGGCGCGAGCGGCCGGGCGCAATCGCGAGAAAGCGCCGTTCATGAAGAGGACGATCAGGCTGTCGGCGAGCAGCAGCAGAAAGGCGACCAGGAAAAGAGCCGGCTTTGCCGACCAGCTTTCGCCGCCGATCAAGCCTTCGCGCACGGCATTGGTTCCAGCGGTATCGAGCGGCTTCAGTTCGGCGTTGTCGGGCAGCACGTTCAATGAGGTGAAACCTTCTTCAGAACCGTAGAGGCCGGGCGGATTATCGAAATTCGCCGTCGGTTCGGCTCCGGCCCTGGGGATCAGAGGTCGCGCCGAGCCAGTCTCGGAAACGAGCACACCCTTGGCCGTCAGCATGCGGTAGGGAGGAAGGGTCTCGGAGACACGCGCGCTGCTGCGGGCCTCGGACGTCACACCGCCTGAGCGCGATATCTGCAGGAGGTGACGCAGCATATCGACGAAAGTGCCCGAGATCGGCAGATCGGACCAGGTCGCTTCCGCTGTGACGTGGAAGAGGACGATCTGGCCGGATGCCAGCTGCTTCATCGTGACCAGTGGCGTGCCGTCGGCGAGGCTTGCCCAGGTGCGTTCGGCAAGGTCGGGTGTCGGCTCGGCGAGCACCTGCCGTTTGACGACGACATCGGCGGGACGCGGTATGCCCGCGAAGGGGCCGATGCTCGGAAATTCGGCCAGCGACTGCGGTTCGCTCCAGGACAAGGTGCCGCCCAGCGCTCGTTCTCCCTGGCGTAGGATGACGGGAATGAGCGGATCGTCGGCAGGTGCCGCCGCCATGCGCGGGCCGGCGAAACGCAGGAGCATGCCACCATTCGATATCCAGCGTGTCAGAGGTTCGTAGGTCTCCTCCGGCAGGCGGCCGATATCGGCCATGATGATGATCGAAGGGTTGCTGGCGAGAAGTTTCGGTATTGCGACCGCCAGATCGGAATCGCTGGGCTGGATGAGGTCCGCATAGGGCTGCAGCGCCCGCTGGATATAGTAGAGCGGCGAGAGCAGCGGCTGGAATTCATCGGCTCCGGTACCGGACAGCAGGACGACGCGGCGCCGCTTGAACGCGTCGTCGAGAAGGTGGACCGCGCCTGCCGTCGCGCCGTTGTCGACGCTGATGCGGGCGAAATCGTTGCGCATCTCGAAGGGAGCGGTGATCGAACTCGTGGCGACGCTCTGGCCGGGACGGAAATCCACCCTGCCGTTGGCGATCGAGCGGCCCTGGGCATCGACGGCGTTCAGCGCCACGGATGCGGGGCGCGAACTGTCGAGCCGCGTGACCTTGACCGTCATGGCGTCGGCCGCATTGCTGGCGGCGGTGACGGCAACCGTCTTCGTGGCATCGCCCTCGATCAGGCGCAGATCAGCGGGCTGGAGCTCGGCGAGCCTGCGCACCGTCGGATCATCGGCTTTGGCGGCGGCGCCGTCGGTCAGGAAGGCGAGGGTACCGGGCTTGACGCCGTTGAGCGCCGCGCGCAGCGCCTGAAAGGCGCGCTCGCGATCGGGGACCAGCGGCCGCGGCTCGGCAGCACGCAGCTTGTCGCGGGCGCTGGCTGCGGTGCCGGGCACGGCATCGTTGGTGGGATCGGCGGTGAAGGCGATCGCTACCGGCGTGCCGGCGGATTCGGCATCGTCCACCAGCGCGTCGGCAGTCTGGACGCGACGCTCCCAATCGGGCGATGCCGCCCAGCTGTTGTCGACGAAGAGGACGAGCGGGCCACCCGATGCCAGCGAATTGGTGCGCGGATTGAAGACCGGATCGGCAATCGCAAGGATGATGATGGCAGCGAGCAGCATGCGCAGAAGCGTCAGCCACCAGGGGCTTTGCGCCGGTGTTTCCTCGCGCTTCAATACCGATGCAAGGATCTTCAGCGGCGGAAAGACCTCCGTTTTCGGGCGTGGCGGCGTCAGCCGCAACAGCCACCAGATGACCGGCAAGGCTATGAGGGCGCCGAGAATGGCGGGATAGGCGAAAGCGAAGGGAAGGGCGTTCATAGCAGCCCTCCATGCGTTGCCTTGGCCGGCATGCCGGACAGGTACATGTGGACCGCGACCAGCGCCTCCGAGGCAAGATGATCGGTGCGGTGGGTTGTAAAGGTCCAGCCGAGATGGCGCAGCGACTGGCCGAGGCTGTCCCTACGGGCAAGGTAGGCGTTGCGATAGGTCTCGCGGACGTGTTCGGCGCGGCCGGAAATCAGCTTGGCGCCGGTCTCCGGATCGATGAATTCGGTGCGGCCGCTATAGGGAAAGATCTCTTCGGCGGGATCTGCTATCTCGACCACATGGCCGTGCAGGCCGCGGCGGGCAAGCGGGCCGAGCCGCTCCATGATAACAGGAGCGTCGTCGAGGAAATCGCCGATGAGCACGAGGTCACTCCAGCCGCGGATCATCGCTGTTTCCGGCAGTCCGCCGGTCAGCGGCGCGTGCATGAGCGCGGCTGCGAGGCGTTCGGCGGCATTACGGGTGGAGACGGGTTCCATGATGCCGGGGCAGCCGATGCGCTCGCCGGAGCGGGCGAGGATTTCAGCAAGCGCCAGCATCACGACCAGCGCCCGGCTTTCTTTGGAGACGCTGCCGTAGCTCGACTTGTACATCATCGAAGGCGACATGTCGCACCAGAGCCAGATCGTGTGCGCCGCCTCCCATTCGCGCTCGCGCACATAGGTATGATCGTCGCGGGCGGAGCGGCGCCAATCGATGCGCGACAGGCTTTCACCTTCGGCATAGGGTCGGAACTGCCAGAAATTCTCGCCGATGCCGCGCTTGCGGCGGCCGTGCCAGCCGGCAATCACCGTATTGGCGATGCGCTTGGCTTCCACCAGGCAGTCCGGCATCAGGGAGGCCCGCTGCCTGGCGCGGGAAAGGGCATCGCTGCCTGACGTCGGGTTGACGGTCTGTCCGATAGGTGCCACGCGTCCGGCTTCCTTATCCCTTTGCCTGCCTGACCAGTCCGGCGATGACGTCGCGCACCGACATGCCTTCGGCGCGGGCAGCGAAAGTCAGCGCCATGCGGTGCTGGAGAATGGGTTCGGCAAGCGCGAAGACATCATCAAGGGACGGAGCGAGGCGGCCTTCATAGAGCGCACGGGCACGGGCGCAGAGCATCATCGCCTGGCCGGCGCGCGGGCCAGGACCCCAGGCGACGTTCTTGTCGGTCGAGGCATTGCCCTGGCCGGGGCGGGCGGAGCGCACCAGCGAAAGGATGGCGTCGACGACGGTCTCGCTTACCGGCATCTGGCGCACCAGGGTCTGGATCTCGATCAGCCGCTGCGCGTCTATGATCGCTTCCGGCCGGGTTTCGTTGAGGCCTGTCGTCTCGAGCAGGATCTGGCGTTCGGCGGCGAGCTCGGGATAGTTGACGTCGACCTGCAGCAGGAAGCGGTCGAGCTGGGCCTCGGGCAGGGGATAGGTGCCTTCCTGCTCCAGCGGGTTCTGGGTGGCGAGCACATGGAAGGGAGCCGGCAGGTCATAGCGCTGCCCGGCGATGGTGATGTGATATTCCTGCATCGCCTGCAGAAGTGCCGACTGGGTGCGCGGCGAGGCGCGGTTGATTTCGTCGGCCATCAGGAGTTGAGCGAAGACTGGGCCTTTGACGAAACGGAAGGAACGGCGGCCGCTGTCGTCCTGATCCATCACTTCGGAGCCGAGAATATCCGAAGGCATCAGGTCGGGCGTGAACTGGATGCGGTTGGCGGCAAGCCCCAGCACCTCGCCGAGCGTGGTCACCAGCCTGGTCTTGGCAAGGCCGGGGACGCCGACAAGCAGGGCATGACCGCCTGACAGCACAGCGAGGATGGTGTTCTCGACGACGCTCTCCTGACCGAAGATCACTTTCGAGACTTCCCCGCGGATGGCGGCGATATCGGAGAGCGCCCTTTCGGCTGCGGCGACGATCGCCTTTTCATCGAGGCTGGCTTCGGTCTTCATCATACCCACGGGCATCTCCAACGGCTGAAATCATTCGGCAGCGAATCGGCGGACTTATACATCTGCCTCATACTCGATAGAGTTATGGAGATGCGACGGGCTGACAAGTTCGTTACGAATGACTATCTCGTGACTTCACTTCGTTAAGGACAAACCGGGACGGAAGAATGGCAGCCGAAGAAATCAGCGGACAGGCGGATGCGGCGGGGCTTGCCGCGCTGATCTCGCGCGCCTCCGCCGAAAACAGCGGTAAAAAACGCGGGCTACCGCCGGTCGAGCGGTGGAATCCGCCTTTTTGCGGCGATATCGACATGGAGATCAGGGCCGACGGCACCTGGTTCTACATGGGTACGCCGATCGGCCGTCCCGCGCTGGTGCGGCTGTTTTCGACAGTCTTGCGCAGGGACGAGGACGAAAAGACCTACCTCGTAACTCCTGTGGAAAAGGTGGGGATCAGGGTCGTCGATGCGCCGTTCATCGCCGTGGAGATGAGCGTGACGGTGCGCGAGGGCCGCCAGGTGCTGACGTTCCGCACCAATGTCGGCGATGTCGTCGAGGCGGGAGGAGAGCATCGGCTGCGCTTTGCCATTGCGGGCGAGAATACCGAATTGAAACCCTATCTGCACGTTCGCGGGCGGCTGGAGGCGCTGGTGTCGCGTGCGGTAATGTACGAACTGGTCGCGCTCGGCGAGACGCTCGACGTGGAGGGGCGGGCGATGTTTGCGATCTGCTCTGCCGGCGAGGTCTTCCCCGTCATGCCGGCCGATGAACTGGATGCACTTAGCCGATGAACGATGCGATCGCCCAACGTTATCCGCTGTTCTCAGCAGCCGAATTCCGCCGCCGCGCGCTCAACCAGAATGGCGGGCCGGTGGACCAAGCCTGGCGCGATCACGGCGACCATGTCCTCAATCCTGATATCGTGGAGGAGGTGGCGACCTTCAAGCTGCGCGACGCCGCCGTGCTCGTGCCTGTCGTCGACGACGGCGAGGAAGCGCATGTGATCTTCACCAAGCGCACGACGACGCTGCGCAAACATTCCGGCCAGATCGCCTTTCCCGGCGGCTCGATCGATCCGGCCGATATCTCGCCTGAAATGGCGGCGATCCGCGAGACGGAGGAGGAGATCGGCCTGGCCGCTTCCTTCGTCGAGACGGTCGGGCGGCTGCCGAACTATCTCGCCTCGACCGGTTTCCGCATTACGCCCGTGCTCGGCGTCGTCGAGCCGGGTTTCGCGCTGAGGCTGAACCCGGCCGAGGTGGACGACGTGTTCGAGGTGCCGCTTTCCTTCCTGATGAACCCGGCCAATCACCGCCGCGACAGGCGCGTCATCGACGGCATCGACCGGCATTTCTACCGCATGCCCTATGAAACCAGGATGATCTGGGGCATCACCGCCGGCATCGTCCGCACGCTCTACGAAAGGCTTTATGCATGACCGGCATTGCCGACCAGGCATGGTTCCGCGATCCGGCCCTCGGCCGGGTCCTTGCGCTTCTCAATGCCGATGAGGGGGAAGGGCGAGTGGTCGGCGGCGCGGTGCGCAACAGCCTGATGGGCCTGCCGGTCAGCGATATCGACATCGCCACGACGCTGAGGCCTGAAATCGTCATGGAGCGGGCGGCGGCGGCCGGCGTCAAGGCAGTGCCGACAGGATTGCAGCACGGCACGGTGACGCTCGTCATCGATGGCAAGCCTTTCGAGGTGACGACGCTGCGTACCGATGTGGAGACCGACGGGCGCCACGCCAAGGTCGCTTTCAGCACCGACTGGAAGGCCGATGCCGAACGGCGGGATCTGACAATCAACGCGCTCTATGCAGACGCCGAGGGCGAAGTGGTCGATCTCGTTGGCGGACTTGCCGATATCGAAACGCGCAACATCCGCTTCATCGGCGATGCGGCAAGGCGTATCGCCGAGGACAATCTGCGCATTCTGCGCTTCTTCCGTTTTTTTGCCTATTACGGCTCCGGACGGCCCGATGCGGAGGGCCTGAAGGCCTGTGCGGCGGCGCGGTCGAAACTGAAGACGCTGTCGGCCGAACGCGTCTGGTCGGAGCTCAGAAAACTGCTCGGTGCTGCCGATCCCGGCCGGGCACTTCTCTGGATGCGGCAGGTGGCGGTGTTGACGGAAATTCTGCCGGAATCGGAACGTTGGGGGATCGATGCCATCCCTTCGCTTGTCGCCACCGAGAGGGCGCTCGGCTGGGCGCCCGATCCGCTGCTGCGCCTGATGGCGATTGTACCGCCCGATGCGGCGCGGTTGGAGGCGCTTGCGGCCCGGCTGAAACTCTCCAATGCGGAAGCGGCCACTCTCAAGGCCTGGGCGACGGCGGCGCCGGTCAACGACGAAATCTCGCCGGCCGCTTTCGAACGGCTACTTTACCGCAACGGCCCTGACGGCATAACGACGCGGCTGAAGCTAGCGCTTGCCGTTGCGCGCGGCAAGGCTGAGGGCGATCTTGGCGAAATGGCGCGTTCGGCGCGGCTCGGCAAGCTCATGGATCAGGCCGCGAACTGGAAGAAGCCGCAGTTTCCTCTGAATGGCGGCGACGTGCTTGCGGCGGGTGTCGCATCTGGCCCTCGCGTCGGCGAACTGCTTGCGGTGCTGGAAAATCAGTGGGTGGAGGAAAATTTCACCTCCGATCGGACGGTGCTGCTCGCCCGGCTGCAGGAACGAACGCAATAGCCGACATCGCGTCGCATCGGATGGATGCGGCGCGGCTCCCTTGTTGCCAGGACTCGGTCACCGGCCGTCAGGCGGCGGTGGCTTCGTCGCGGATGCGTGCCTTGATGTTATCAACCATGTTTTCGCGTATGATCGTTTCGCCGTGAGCAGTCTTCAGGTGCTCGACTGCGCGGCGAACCACCTCTGCGTCATTATCCGCCCGGGTGTGCCAGGCGCAGCCGGGAACGAGCGTGCCGCATTCGAAAAGTCGCATGGTTTTCTCCTCTGTCTGGAACGCAACGGCCATCGCGCTTTCACGCGATTGATGAAATGTACGTGCGAAGAGAAGGTTCCGGCCGGCAGGAGGTGGCGACCGGAGAAGGTGCTTCAGTCGGGCATTGCCCAAGCTTTGTAGGTTTCCGAGAGATGGCCGGGCGTGTTGCTGTTGGCTGCGTCATTCTGCAGATCCTCCGGCGACTTTCCGCCGGCCAGTTGCAGCTTGACCTGCTCGATGAAGCAGGACAGCGGCAGATCGGAGCCACTCTTGGCCCGCAGTTTCTCGGCAATGCGGATCAGGAACTCGGGTGTGTCGATTGCACGGAATGTTTCCTGGGCATCCGTGGACGCAGGCGAGCCGCTTTTTGTCGTCATGACAATCCTCCTCCGATTGTTACGCACGTACATATAAAGTTAGGACTCACTGAATTTTTATGAAGGTCCTTCAGCTCGAATTATCGATGAGTTTTTACAGTCTCACGGCCAGCGTACTACCGGAGGCAGTGACGAGAGAATGGATTCGACGTTGCCGCCAGTCTTCAGGCCGAAGATCGTGCCGCGATCATACAGCAGATTGAATTCGACGTAACGGCCTCGGCGGATCAATTGTTCGTCGCGGTCGGCTTCCGTCCATTGCTTGTTGAAGTTGGAGCGAACGATCTTCGGATAGACCATGGCGAAAGCCCTGCCGACGTCCCGCGTGAAGGCGAAATCGGCATCCCAGCCGCCGGCTTCTCCGCTCGAATGCAGCCAGTCATAGAAGATGCCGCCGATGCCGCGAGGCTCGTTGCGGTGCTTCAGGAAGAAATAGTCGTCGCACCAGGCCTTGTAAGCGTCGTAATCGGCGACGGCGTGATTGCGGCAGGCGATCTCCATGGCCTTGTGGAAGAGCCGGCTGTCCTCGTCCTCCTGCGTGCGGCGGCGCGACAGCACCGGCGTCAGGTCGGCCCCTCCGCCGAACCAGCGGCTTGTGGTGACCACCATGCGGGTGTTCATATGGACCGTGGGAACATTGGGGTTGACGGGATGGGCGATCAGCGAGATGCCCGAGGCCCAGAAGCGCGGGTCGTCCTTGGCGCCCGGTATCTGCGCCCGGAATTCCGGAGAGAATTCGCCATGGACCGTTGAGGTATGGACACCGACCTTCTCGAAGACGCGGCCTTCCATCATCGACATGCGGCCACCGCCGCCGGCGCCTTCTTCGCGCGACCAGTTCTTGGCGACGAAGCGGCCTGGCTCCTGATCGGAGAGGGGGCCTTGCAACTCGTCTTCGAGAGCTTCGAAGGAGGCGCAGATCGTATCGCGCAGCCCTTCGAACCAGTTGCGGGCGGCCGTCTTCTTCTCTTCGATATCCTCAGGCAAGCCGATTGGCAGTTCCGGTCTTTCCATGTCACGCCTCCGCGGCCGGCATCCGTTGAGGATGCGACTCGCTCATTCCTTGTTGCCCGCCACATCTAGCAGGCGGCGCCGCCCCTCGCCAAGCTGCGGCCAGGGCATCGAGATTCGACTCGCAAAACAAGGGTTTCGATACTATCTTTTCGACAGAGGTAGGGTTGATGGCAAAAATTCCAGGACCTCCGTCCTTCGACGGCCTGAAACGCAGAATGGCGAGACACCGGGCGGAAAACCCTGCCCGTAAGAAAGACCATTTCGTGCGTGAGACATATTGCCTCGGCCTCCTCGACGCCCGCGCCAAGGCGCGCGAATGGTTCGACGAATATCCGAAAGCCGCCTATTGGACCGAGGTGGAAAGCTGGCGTCAGCTCGACGGTGACCAGATCGAATTCACCATGCGCCGCCTGCCTTCGGCCGACTGACCGTCACTCCGCGACGGCGCGCACGCGGCTTTCGATCAGAAGGCCGCTTTCATCCAGGATTGGATGCGCCACCGAGACGATGTGTGCGTTGATCCTCTTCAGGTCACGCAGCATATCGAGATGCAGCGAGCTTGTCTGCAGACTGTCGGCGCGTCCGTCACGCAGGCGCTCCAGATGGTGTTCGGCCGACTGTTTCTCCATGCGCCGGACCTCCACCTTTGTCTCCATCATCTGACGCGCAAGATTGAAATCGCGAGTGACGAAGATCGTCTGGGCAACACGAAGATTGTCGATCGTCAGGTCGAACAGCTTACGCAATTCCTGATGACCGTCGTCGGAAAACCTGAGCCCAAGCGAGATCTTCTTCGATACCTGCTCCAGCAAGCCCTTCTCGATGATATCGCCCATATGTTCGAGATTGATGGCATAGTCGATGACAACGATCGAGCGGCGGGCGTTTTCGTCGCTGAGCCCCTCGCGGCCGAGCTTCGAGAGATAAACCTTCACCGCCTGCTGCAGCTTGTCGACGCGCTCTTCAAGGGTCGCGATTTCGGAAAGCTTGGAAGAGTCATTGCCTTCGAAGGCCTCGGAGACCCGGATCAGCATGCGCTCGATGAGGTCGCCGATGCCGAGCACTTCGCGGGTGGCACTGGTCAAAGCAATGACGGGCGTCGAAAGCTCATGAGCGTCCAGATATTTCGGAGCCGTGTCCGGCTCGGCCTGATCCCGAACCAGGCGAGTCATCAGCGTGGCGAGCGGCCTCGAAAAGGGCCAGGCGAGGGCGGCGAGCAGAACATTGAAGAGCAGATGCGCATCGACTGGGAGCTTTGACGGTCCGAAGGGCAGCATCTGGATGAATTCCGCGCCGTAGTCGGCGAGTGGCAAGGCGATGATGCAGCCGAGCGCACGGACGGCGAGATTGCCGAATGTGACGCGTCGCGCCGAAACCGGCCCGGACATCGTCGCGACGACGGGCGGTATCGCGCCGCCGAGATTGGCGCCGAGCACGAGCACGATCACGAGTTCGGCAGAGATCAGGCCGGCCGAGGCCAGCGACAGGATTAGCACCACCACCGCTAGGCTGGACGATGAGACGAAGGCGAGCGCTGCCGAGAAAAGGAGCGCCACGGGCAGAGCGCCATCCAGCAGGCTGATGAAAGCGGCCAGAGCGGGTGAGGCGCGCATCGGCTCCGTCGCAAGGCTCAGGAGATGCAGCGACAACAGCATCAGGCCGATGCCGATCAGCGCTGCGCCGCCGCCCTGGCGGGTGCTGGAGCGGCCGCGGTAAAGCACGATGCCGGAAAGGATCAGGAGCGGGGAGAGCCATTCGATGCCGGTCGCGACGATCCATGCAGTGATCGCCGTGCCGACATTGGCGCCGAGCAGGACGATCTGGGCCATGCGCGGCTTGATCAGTTCACGTTCGACGAAGGAGGCGGTCATCAGCGCTGTTGCCGTCGAGCTCTGCAGCGCGACGGTCGCGACCAGTCCCGACAGGAATGAGCGAAGGCCGCCGCGCGTGCCGGTCGCCAGCCCCGTTCTCAGCCGGGCGCCGAAGGCCCTGGACACGCCGTCCTTCACCTGCGCGAGGCCGAACAGCAGCAGCGCCACGGCTCCGAACAGGTTGATCATGATGATCGTGGAATCCATTTTCTTGTTTTATTCTGCTTTCATCAGTCTACGGGCGTCGGCCTTGTGGCTAATCTTCCCAAGTTATTGAAATTGTGAAGGTCGTGTGGGATGTTTGATTGTCCGGCTAATAAATATACGCCGGTTTGATCGATTGACAATGTCGATTTTCGACACTTCCCGATATATTCGGCAATCGGTTTCGAGCAGGCGCCAATCAAGCCCAGACGGTTTGGCGCATCGCCTCGCCGACGATCATGGCTGCCGAGACTGCGACATTGATCGACCGCTGGCCTTCGACCATCGGGATGAGGATGCGGGCGTCGGCTCTCGCGTGCACGTGATCCGGCAGGCCGGCGCTTTCGCGCCCGAAAAGCAGGACATCGTCCGGACGGAAGGCGAAATCGGTGTAGCGGTCGGCGGCCTTGGTCGAGGCAAGGATCAGACGGCGGCCTGACGTGGTGCGCCATGCCTCGAAGCGGTCCCAGTTGACATGGCGGGTCAGCGCGGCGGCGGCGATATAATCCATGCCCGATCGTTTCAGATTGCGGTCGGAGACATCGAAGCCGGCGGGCTCGATCAGGTCGACGGCGAAGCCGAGGCAGGCGGCAAGGCGCAGGATCGTGCCGGTATTGCCGGGGATGTCCGGCTGGTAGAGTGCCAGTCTGAGGTTCGTCATTCAGGCGCCGCCCGTTGGTTTCGAAGCGGGAGGCCTAATACAACTGTGATTTCAGCGCAACAGGGCGCAGTTTGGCCCAGAAACGTTCTATTCGCGCCAGTTCGGGGCTGGAAATTTCGCAGTTTTCGCGTTATGCATGCACATCTTCGAACGCCAGCAGGGAGGGCCACATGAATATTTTGCTTATTATGCGCTTTCCCGCCGTAATGCCGATCAAGGCGACATGGCGCCGCTAGAGCGGGCTTCTTTCTTCCCTTTTGATCCATTGCGCGGCTGATTCAGCCTCGCCCCTTGAACGTCCGGTTCCCATATGTGCTTGCATGGCGCCGAGATGGCGCGAAGCCAGGAGCCGGAACGCTGATGTTTCGGAGCAATTTCATGTTTGGCTGGTTCGAACAGCGACTCAATCCCTTTCCGAGCGAGGAGCCCGTTGCGCCCCCGAAAGGTCTCTTTGCCTTCTGCTGGCATTACAGCAAGCCGGCAGCACCCTGGCTCGGCCTGATGGCCGTGCTGACGTCGCTGATCGCCGTCGGCGAAGTGGCGCTTTTCCAGTTCCTCGGCGACATCGTCGACTGGCTGACCAATGCCGATCGCGCCACTTTCCTGCAGACCGAAGGCCACAAGCTGTTCTGGATGGCGGCGCTGGTGCTTCTGGGCCTGCCGCTGGCGGCCGGGCTCGATTCCCTCATCATGCATCAGATGCTGCTCGGCAATTATCCGATGATGGCGCGCTGGCAGATGCACCGCTTCCTGCTGCGCCACAGCATGACGTTCTTCGCCAACGAATTTGCCGGGCGCGTCGCGACCAAGGTGATGCAGACCTCGCTTGCCGTGCGCGAAACGGTGATGAAGATCCTCGACGTCTTCGTCTATGTCGTCAGCTATTTCCTGACGATGATCATCGTGATTGCCGCGGCCGACTGGCGGCTGATGATCCCGATCCTCGTCTGGCTCTCCGTCTATGTCAGCATCGTCTCTTATTTCGTGCCGCGGCTTCGCAAGATTGCGGCGACGCAGGCGGATGCGCGCTCGATGATGACGGGGCGCGTGGTCGACAGCTATACGAATATCGCCACCGTCAAGCTTTTCTCGCATGCCGGCCGTGAGGAGGTCTATGCGAGGGAGGGCATGGACGAGTTCCTGCAGACCGTGCACAAGCAGATGCGCAAGGTGACGCTCTTCCACATCAGCGTCTATCTCAACAACTGCGTCGCGCTCTTCGTCGTCTCGGGCCTGTCGATCTGGTTTTGGCTGAACGGGGCGATCTCGGTCGGCGCGATTGCCATCGCCATCGGTCTTGCCATGCGCGTCAACGGCATGTCGCAATGGATTATGTGGGAAGTCTCGGCGTTGTTCGAGAATATCGGCACGGTCTATGACGGCATGGAGATGATGAGCAAGCAGCACGACATCGTCGACAAGCCGAATGCGCCTGACATGACGGCGAAGAAGGGGGCGATCCATTACGATCGCATCCGCTTCCACTACGGCAAGGGCAAAGGCGTCATCGACAATCTGTCGCTCGACATCAAGGCCGGCGAGAAGGTGGGTCTGGTTGGTCGTTCCGGCGCCGGCAAGACGACGCTGATGAACCTCTTGCTGCGCTTCTACGACCTGGAGGCCGGCCGCATTACCATCGACGGGCAGGATATATCAGGCGTCTCGCAGGAAAGCCTGCGCTCGCTGATCGGCGTGGTGACGCAGGACACGTCGCTGCTGCACCGCTCGATCCGCGACAACATCGCCTATGGCCGGCCGGAGGCCACCGACGCTGAAGTGATCGAGGCCGCCAAGCGCGCCAATGCCTGGGAGTTCATCGAAGGGCTCGTCGACATGCAGGGCCGCCAGGGCCTCGACGCGCAGGTCGGCGAACGCGGCGTCAAGCTCTCCGGCGGCCAGCGGCAGCGGATCGCCATCGCTCGCGTCTTCCTGAAGGATGCGCCGATCCTGGTGCTCGACGAGGCGACCTCGGCGCTCGATTCGGAAGTGGAGGCGGCAATCCAGGAAAACCTCTTCGCCCTGATGGAAGGCAAGACGGTGATCGCGATCGCCCACCGGCTTTCGACGCTGACGGAGATGGACCGGTTGATCGTGCTCGACAAGGGCCGGATCATCGAGGCCGGTTCGCACGGCGAACTGATCGAAAGCGGCGGCATCTATGCCGACCTCTGGAATCGCCAGTCCGGCGGCTTCCTCTCCGATCACGCCGAGGAGGCGGAAGAGGCTGCGGAATGAGAGAAGCCCTCCCGGCGCAAGCGGGGAGGGCCTTTTCAATTGTTAAATTGATTTACTTGCCAATGGGAACAGGGCGCCGTTTGCCTGCTCAAAGGCTGTCGGCCCAGTCGATCACGCGGTCATGTTCGACGACGACGATGGTGTTGGCAGCTGCAAGGGTGCGCAGCGCCACGATGCGGCGGCGTTCCTCGCTGTCGAGCCAGGCGGCGATAGCCTCGATGACGATCTCGTCGCGCGGCAGCGCCAGGTCGAGAGCCAGGGCATCCAACCTTTCCGCAAGCGGAAGCGGAATATGCGCATCGAGCATTTTCGTTTCCATGACCTTCTCTCCGGTGAAGCGCGATCCTATCGTCAGATTGTGACGGGTTCGGAGGCAATCAATGGCAATGCCGCCGATGTTATCGTTTATTACCAAAATATTAGGTTGCGTCCGCTTTCCATTCCCTTTGCCGCTCCCCTCAATCCGCCTATATCGCTTCCATGTTCCTGCGACCCATCTTCCGCCTGTTCGAAACCTGGATCGATCCGTTCCGCCCGCGCGACAACTTGCAGCCGCCGCGTGCTACGCTCGGTTTCATCTGGTTTTACATCGGCCAGGCGAAGATGCCGTTCATCGCCATGCTCATTCTCGGCGGGACGTCGGCGGCCATCGAGGCCGCACTCTTCTGGTTCGTCGGACGCCTCGTCGATATTCTCGCCAGCATTAAGCCCGGCGTCGGCTGGAGCGGTCTTCTTGCGGCTCATGGCGGCGAGCTGTTCGGCATGCTCGCTCTCATCGGGCTCGTGCGCTTCGTCGTCGCCTTCATGATTGCCCTCGTCGATCAGCAGGTGATCACGCCGGGCTTCTACAATCTAGCACGTTGGCAATCTTATCTCCACGTCTCAAGGCAATCATTGTCGTTCTTTCAGAGCGATTTCTCCGGGCGTATCGTCACCAAGGTCTGGTCCGCCGGCCAGGCAACCGGCGATCTCGTCACGTCGCTGATGGAAAGCGTCTGGTTTGTCGGAATTTATGCGGTAACGACGCTCGTGCTCGTCGCCCGGCTGGACTTTACACTCGCCGCCGTCGTGCTGTTCTGGCTTGCCGCCTTCAGCCTGCTTGCCCGCCACTTCGTCCCGCGGATCCGCCATCATTCCCGCGAAACGGCGGAGGCCGGATCGATGCTGAACGGCCGGATGGTCGACTCCTACAGCAATATGCAGACGCTGAAGCTGTTCGCACGCGATGAAGAGAGCGATCGCTACATGCGCCAGGGTTTCGATATCTATCAGGACACGGTGCTGCGCTTCACGCGGTTCATCACCGGCGTGCGGGCCTCCATGGCCCTGCTCTCCGGCCTGATGATCGTAACGATGGCGGGCTTGAGCGTCGATCTCTGGCTGCGCGGCTTGATCAGTACCGGCGCGGTGGCATTTTCGCTGGCGCTGGTGCTCCGGCTGAATTTCCTGCTCGGCAGGCTGATGACGCAGTTCAACGGCATCATGCGCAATCTCGGCACCATCCAGAATTCAGCGGAACTGATTTCCCAGCCGCTCGGACTCGTCGATCGGCCCGATGCGATGAGCCTGGTGATCCGCCATCCCGGCATTCGCTTCGATAATATCTCCTTCCACTACGGCAAGGGTCAGCAGCCCGTCGTCGAGAATTTCTCCCTGACCATCCGCCCGGGCGAGAAGGTCGGAATCGTCGGGCGTTCGGGCGCCGGCAAATCAACGCTGATGAACCTGCTGCTGCGTCTCTATGACATCCAGGACGGCCGCATTCTGGTCGACGGCCAGGATATATCGGCGGTGACCCAGGAATCGCTCAGGATGCAGATCGGCGTCGTCAGCCAGGATACGTCGCTGCTGCATCGTTCCGTGCGCGACAATATACTCTTCGGACGGCCAGATGCCGGCGAGGAGCGGCTGATCGAGGCGGCCCGGCGCGCCGAGGCCGTCGACTTCATCGCCCGCCTTCAGGATCAGCAGGGCCGCAGAGGCTTCGATGCGCATGTCGGCGAACGCGGCGTCAAACTGTCGGGCGGGCAGCGGCAGCGCATCGCCATCGCGCGAGTCATGCTGAAGGACGCGCCGATCCTGGTCCTCGACGAAGCGACGTCGGCGCTCGATTCGGAAGTGGAGGAGGTGATCCAGTCCAATCTTCATCGGATCATGGAGGGCAAGACAGTGCTCGCGATCGCCCACCGGCTGTCGACGATCGCCGCTCTCGACCGGCTGATCGTCGTCGACCTTGGCCGGATCATCGAGGAGGGCAGCCACGACGAGCTGCTGCGCCGCGGTGGGCTCTATGCCGAACTTTGGGCACGCCAATCCGGCGGCTTTCTCGCGGCCGACGAGGTTGCAGGCTCAAGGATCGAGGATGAATTCCGCCATGAGGCCAAAATGGTTTGATCCGAAACTGTTCTCTATGCGGCGGACCGATTTCAGCCGCAGGGGCGCTTTGCTGAAGACGTGATCGATAGAAATGCCGAAGGGGCCGGCAGCGATCGGCCATGTCGCAGGCTCCAGCGATGCCGTGCCCAAGCCCTGGCTGCGCATGAGATACTGCACATCCGGTGCCAGAATCGACGTATTGAAATCGCCGGCAAGCACGAGTGGTCCCGGCAGCGAAGGGATAATCTCGGCGAGATCTTCGACTTCCAGCCCATGGAATTCGTCATAATAGGGTTTGGTCAGGTGCGCGGCGAGGAAGTTGACCTTCTGGCCGTCGAAATTGATGGTCGAGATCGTCAGCCGGTTGCGCCAGAGCAGGCCAAGGCTGCGGATGCGAGGTTCGATCAGCGGACGCTTCGACAAGACGAGCGTATCGCATTGCTCCATGCCGACGCCGCAGCCGACGTAATAGGGGTAGGTCTTGAGCAGTCGCGGCAATTCGGAAAATACCGGTTCGGCCTCCAGGATATTGACGACATCAGCGCCCGAACCGATCGCCATGTCGGCGATGTCAGCGCCGTTTGCGAAATTGTCGTTCTCTATATTGAAGGACAGCAGCTTGAAGAGGGCAGGGCGGCTCTCGTCTACCGCAGGCTCGACGAATTCACGTGTCATCACTTTGCCGTGGACGACGAGAACCATCGATGCGCCGAGTGTCAGCAGCGCGTACCAATGCCGCTTGAAGAGGAGGGCTATGCCGGAGGCTACTGCTGCGGCCGCTGCCAGATGGATCTGGAAGCTGTAAAAAAGAGAAAGCAGATAGAAATCTTTGACATAGCGCAGCGAGATTATGGCGAGGACGAGGGTTGTGAGAACGCTCATTACGCAAAAGATCGTGTCTCTCATCCGCTCGGGTCCGGCTGGCTGGCATCGTTGCGGTTGCGCCTAACACGGCGGCTTTTTTGTTGCAATGCAACATAAGGGCAAGCGGGTCTTTGCCGTAAAAAATTCATCTGAAATTTCCCGCGACATTGTGCCCTCATCCCCTTGTCAAGGCTGGACATAATTTGCGATCAAGCTTAGAACGCGCCGGATTGCCGGGGAATCTATGGCCGAAATGTGTCCAGATCGATTCGCCAGCAGAGGGGGCGGGGCGGAATTCCGCGATAATTGCGCAGAGGATGGTTAAGCCGTGAGCGAACACGTAACGACAAGCGAGGCTTCAGCAGAGCCCACTCGCCGTGATTTCCTTTATCTCACCACTGGTATGGCGGGCGCTGTCGGCGCTGTTGCTGTCGCATGGCCGTTCATCGACCAGATGCGTCCGGATGCATCGACGCTGGCGCTGGCCTCCATCGAAGTCGATGTCGCGAGCCTCGAGCCCGGCATGTCACTGACGGTCAAGTGGCGCGGCAAGCCGATCTTTATCCGCAACCGCACACCGGAGGAAGTGAAGGCGGCAGCCGATGTTCCGCTGGCGGATCTCAAGGATCCGATCGCGCGCAATGCCAACCTTCCGCCTGAAGCGCAGGCGACCGGTGTTGACCGTTCGGGCGGCAAGGACAAGGAAAACTGGATCGTCATGATCGGCACCTGCACCCATCTCGGTTGCGTTCCGCTCGGTCAGGCCGGTGAATACAATGGTTGGTTCTGTCCCTGCCATGGCTCGGTCTACGACACGGCCGGCCGCATTCGCAAAGGCCCAGCGCCGCAGAACCTGGCGATTCCGACCTTTTCATTTGTGTCCGATACCAAAATCAAGATCGGTTGAGGGGAGACTGATTTATGAGTGGCCATTCCAGCTACGAACCATCAACCGGCTTCGAAAAATGGGTCGATGCGCGCCTGCCGCTGCCGCGCATGGTCTATGACAGCTTCGTGGCATATCCGGTTCCCAGAAACCTGAACTATGCCTATACCTTCGGCGCGATGCTTTCCGTCATGCTGATCGTGCAGATCCTGACGGGTGTCGTGCTCGCCATGCACTATGCCGCCGACACGACGATCGCTTTCAACTCCGTTGAAAAGATCATGCGCGACGTCAACCACGGCTGGCTGCTGCGCTACCTGCATGCCAACGGCGCTTCCTTCTTCTTCGTCGCCGTCTACCTGCACATTGCCCGGGGCCTCTATTATGGCTCCTACAAGGCGCCGCGCGAAATCCTCTGGATCCTCGGCGTGGTCATCTACCTGCTGATGATGGCGACGGGCTTCATGGGCTACGTCCTGCCCTGGGGGCAGATGTCTTTCTGGGGCGCGACCGTCATCACCGGTTTCTTCTCGGCCTTCCCTCTGGTCGGCGAATGGGTGCAGCAGTTCCTGCTTGGCGGCTTTGCCGTCGATCAGCCGACGCTGAACCGCTTCTTCTCGCTGCATTACCTCCTGCCTTTCATGATCGCCGGCGTCGTGGTCCTGCATATCTGGGCGCTGCACGTCACAGGCCAGACGAACCCGACGGGCGTCGAGGTCAAGACGAAGACCGACACCGTGCGCTTCACACCCTATGCGACGATGAAGGATGCCCTCGGCGTCTCCGTCTTCCTGCTCGTTTATGCCTATTTCGTCTTCTACCTGCCGAACTTCCTCGGTCACGCCGATAACTACATCCCGGCCGATCCGTTGAAGACGCCTGCCCACATCGTTCCCGAATGGTACTTCCTGCCGTTCTACGCGATGCTGCGTTCGATCACCTTCAACATCGGCCCGATCGACTCCAAGCTTGGCGGCGTGCTCGTGATGTTCGGCGCGATCATCGTGCTCTTCTTCCTGCCGTGGCTTGACACCTCGAAGGTCCGCTCGGCGGTCTATCGTCCCTGGTACAAGCTGTTCTTCTGGCTGTTCGTGCTCAACGCGATCATCCTCGGCTGGCTCGGTTCGCAGCCGGCGGAAGGCAGCTACGTCATCGTGTCGCAGATCTGCACGCTTCTCTACTTCGCCTTCTTCCTGGTCGCGATGCCAGTTCTGGGTCTGGTGGAAACGCCGCGCCGCATCCCGAACTCGATCACTGAAGCGGTGCTTGAAAAGCGCAACAAGACCACTGGCGCCACCGCGGCGGCCAATGCGTAAGCGAGCGACGGAAGGGAATAGAACTATGAAAACGCTTGTTGCAAGCATTCTGCCGCTTGCCGTCGCCGCTCTCCTTGGCAGCGCCGCTTTCGCCGAGGAAGCGACGCCCGCGAATGGTGCAGCTCCTGCGCATCACGAGGAAGGCGCGACGCCGCACTATCCGCTGAAGGAGCCAAAGGAGCAGGAATGGAGCTTTGCCGGCCCGTTCGGCCACTACGACAAGGCTCAGCTCCAGCGCGGCCTCAAGGTCTACACGGAAGTCTGTTCTGCCTGCCATTCGATGAGCCTCGTGCCTTTCCGCACGCTCGACGAACTCGGTTATTCCGAGGCACAGGTGAAGGCATTCTCTGCCAATTACGAAGTTCAGGACGGGCCGGACTCGGCCGGCGAAATGTTCACCCGCAAGGCAGTCCCTTCGGATCATTTCCCATCGCCCTTCGCTAATGCTGAAGCGGCGGCCGCGTCCAACAACGGTGCGGCTCCGCCTGATTTTTCGCTGATCGCCAAGGCCCGCGAAGTCGAGCGCGGCTTCCCGCAATTCGTCTTCGACATCTTTACGCAGTATCAGGAAAGCGGTCCGGACTACATCTACTCGCTGCTGACCGGTTATGAAGAGCCGCCCGCCGGCTTCCAGGTGGCGCAGGGCGCGCATTATAACCCGTATTTCCATGCTGCCGCCGTTCTCGCTATGCCGAAACCGCTTTCCGACGGCCAGGTAACCTATGACGACGGCGCGCCGGCGACCGTCGACCAATACGCCAAGGATGTTTCCGCGTTCCTGATGTGGGCCGCCGAACCGCATCTCGAGGAGCGCAAGCGCACCGGCTTCATGGTGATGGTGTTCCTGGCGATCTTTACCGTGCTGATCTATCTGACGAAGCGCTCGGTTTACGCCAACAAGGAACATTGAGCGTTCCGTGCCTGAATTCGAAAGGCGGCTTGCGAGCCGCCTTTTTTGTTGGTTCCACCCTCGGCAATTGATAGGGTGCGGCCGGTTTTATGTGCTCGCAGATACGGACGTTCCATGGGCAATACAATTTCGGAGCTCGCAGCCAGCATTCGCTCCATCCCCGACTACCCCAATCCCGGCATCATCTTCCGCGACATCACCACGCTGCTCGGCAACCCCCGTGCTTTCCGCCGGGCGGTCGACGAGCTGGTGCAACCCTATGCCGGCACGAAGGTCGACAAGATCGCCGGCATGGAGGCGCGCGGCTTCATCCTCGGCGGTGCGGTGGCGCACCAGCTTTCCTCGGGCTTCGTACCGATCCGCAAGAAGGGCAAGTTGCCACACGACACCGTGCGCATCGCCTACAGCCTGGAATATGGAGTCGACGAAATGGAGATGCATCGCGATGCGGTCCAGCCCGGCGAGAAGGTGATCCTGGTCGATGATCTCATCGCCACCGGCGGCACGGCCGTGGGTGCGACGCAGCTTTTGCGCCAGATCGGCGCGGAGGTGGTTGGCGCCTGCTTCGTCATCGACCTGCCCGACCTTGGCGGCCGCAGGAAGCTGGAAGAGCTCGGCGTCGTCGTCCACACGCTGGTCGAATTCTCCGGGCATTGAGCCTGCATTGCGACGGCGTCAGTCGAATTCCAGGACGCCGCTTTCGAAGCGCATGACGGGATCGCCGTTCTGATTGACGCCCTCGCAGAGGATGGTGTTGAGGTGCCAGCCCGGCCGCGATGCGAGCGGTCGGCTGGACAGAAAGGCGACGGAATAGGTCACGACGTCGCCTGCAAAGACCGGCCGCAGCCATTGCAGTTTCTGGAAGCCGGGCGAGGGGCCGAGCTTGGGCGCCGTCAGCCCCTCTTCGGCGAGAATGACGCTTTGCTTTTGCCAGAAGGCGAGGAAGGTCCGCATCCAGGCGGCCGTGGTGTGCCAGCCCGAGGCGCAAAGCCCGCCGAAGAGCGTGTCTTTCGCGGCTTCCTTATCGACGTGAAAACGCTGCGGGTCGTGGCGGGTTGCGAAGCGGATGATGTTTTCTTCGGTGAAGGTGTAGCTGCCGATCTCGGCTTTTTGACCGACGGCGTAAAGCTCGGACATTCTCATACTGATGGCTCCGAGCTCACGTTGGCATCCTCCGGAGTGGGGCGCATGCGGATCATCACGGAATTCTCCGAGAGGCAGACGAGTTCGCCGCGCTGGTTTTCCACCGTGTGGCGGAATTTGACGATGCCCATGCCGGGGCGCGAGCGCATCGGCCGGGCTTCGAGAACGGTCGAATGGCCCTGCAGCGTATCGCCTGCAAGCACCGGCTTTCGCCATTCCATCAGATCGATGCCCGGCGCACCCTCGCAAAGCGCGTTCAGCACGTAGCTGTCCGCCATCATGCGCATGAGCATTGCCGAGGTATGCCAGCCGGAGGCGGCAAGCCCGCCGAGGATGCTGGCGCGGCCGGCGGCTTCGTCGAGATGCATTGGCTGCGGGTCGAATTCGCTGGCGAACTCGATGATTTCTTCGGTGAGCACCAGTTTCGGGCCGAGGGCGAAACGGCGGCCGGGTTCAAAATCCTCGAAAGACAGCTTTTCTGCCGGCATTCTCTCCTCCGCCATATCAAGCGCCTAGAACAGGATGTTTTTAGGCCGGTCGGCCTACAATCTGAATCTTGTTCTACATTAAAGAGTTAGAGCATGATGCCGTCAGAAAACCGCTTACACTTTTCGGCATCATGCTCTAGTGCTTACAATAGCATCCGCGCGGGCTCAATGATTCCCGGGAGACAAACCGGTATGACGGAACTGAGGTCGATACTTGACGAGGCGGCGCGCCAGGGGCTGATTTCGTCGGAAGCGGGCGGGCGGCTTCTGCCGTTTCTGACCGAGCGTGGCGTGTCTGTTGTTAAGACGCAGAAGGCAGTCGCAGCCGACGAGCGGGCCTGGTCGGACACCGAGACGCCGCGCTTCGTGCGCGGCTTTCACGACGTGCTGATCACCATCGGTGTTATCGTCGCGCTCGTCGGCCTCTGGGGCCTGGCGCCGCTTTACGCCGTGCCGGTCGCTATCATCGTGCTTTCGGAAATCCTGGTGCGCCGCCAGCGGCTCGCCTTGCCGGCTGTCAGCCTGACGGTCGCGCTGTTCTGCTGGACATTTTTGCTGATGTCCCGCGTCTTCACGCCGTGGACCTCCGAAATCGGTGCGGATCTGACGCAGTTCGTCGCCGGCTTTCCGATTCTGCTCTGCGTCTATTATGCCCGCTATCGCGTGCCCTTGTCGCTGGCGCTCACTATCATGTCGACGCTTGCCTTGGTGCTCACGCTGCTTTTACGCCTGGTGCAATGGCTAAGCGGCAATCCCGCGTTTTTCGTCGATCATCTTGGCGTGCTGGCCGCGGTCGCTTTCGTCTGTGCGCTCGGCCTGTTCGCGACGGCGCTTTATTTCGATCTCGGCGACCGGCTGCGGCGGACGACGCGTTCGGATATCGCTTTCTGGCTGCATCTCGGTGCGGCGCCGGCGCTGCTCTACAGCACCGTCTCCCTGCTGTCGTTCGGGGAAGCCGGCCATATCTTCGACCTGGCGAACATGTCGGCCCGGACTCCTGTGGTCGTCGCGACCGTGGCGGCGTTGATGCTGATCGGCCTCGTCATCGATCGTCGCGCCTTCGTCACGTCGGGGCTGCTGTCCCTCGGCGTTGCGATCTTCAGCGTGGTTCGGAAGGGAAATGCGACTGTCGACACCTACATCTTCACGACGCTGATCGTCGTCGGCGCGATCGTGCTCATTATCGGAACAGGCTGGATGCCGCTTCGGCGGCTAGTGCTCAGGGCACTACCGCCGGCAATCGCAAACAGGCTGCCGCCCGGTTAAGGCGGCAGCGATTTGATCAGGTGTTGAAACGGAAGTGGATGACGTCGCCGTCCTGGACGACGTATTCCTTGCCTTCGTCGCGCGCCTTGCCGGCATCCTTGGCGCCAACTTCGCCGTTGTACTTGATGTAATCGTCGTAGGCGATGGTGTTGGCGCGGATGAAGCCGCGTTCGAAATCCGAGTGGATGACGCCGGCGGCCTGCGGCGCCTTGGTGCCGCGCTCGATCGTCCAGGCGCGCGTTTCCTTCGGGCCGACAGTGAAATAGGTGATGAGGTCGAGCAGCTTATAGCCGGCGCGGATCAGCCGGTCGAGGCCCGCCTCGTCAAGGCCTAGGGCAGAGAGGAATTCCTTGGCTTCCTCTTCGGCAAGCTGGGCGACCTCAGCTTCGATCGCCGCCGAGATGATGACGGTTTCGGCACCCTGCTCCTTCGCCGTGGCGGCGACGGCGGCGGTGAATTCGTTGCCGGTTGAGGCATCGGCTTCGGCGACGTTGCAGACATAGAGCACCGGATGCGAGGTGAGGAGGTTGAGGCCCTTGAGGATGGCGATCTCCTCGGCATCGAGCTTCGACAGCAGCGTGCGCACCGGCTTGCCCTCGTTGAGCAGCGTCAGCGAGGCTTCCATGATCGGTAGCATCGCCATCGACTCCTTGTCCTTGCCGGTGGCGCGCTTGCGCGTCTGCTCGGTGCGGCGCTCCAGGCTTTCGAGATCGGCGAGCATCAGCTCGGTCTCGATCGTCTCGGCATCGGCGACCGGATTGATGCGGCCCTCGACATGGGTGATGTCGCTGTCTTCGAAGCAGCGCAGCACATGCACGATGGCGTCGACTTCGCGGATATTGGCGAGGAACTGGTTGCCGAGACCCTCACCTTTTGAGGCGCCGCGCACCAGGCCGGCGATGTCGACGAAGGAGATGCGGGTCGGGATCAGTTCCTTCGACTTGGCGATGTCGGCAAGCTTGCGCATGCGCGGATCGGGTACGGCGACTTCGCCGGTATTCGGCTCGATGGTGCAAAAGGGATAATTGGCCGCTTGTGCCGCCGCCGTCTTGGTGAGTGCGTTGAAGAGGGTCGATTTGCCGACGTTTGGCAGACCGACGATGCCGCATTTGAAGCCCATGGCTAAAACCTGCTGTTCTTGAATTTCTTGCTGGTGCCTATGGGATAAAGGAGCAATATGGTCAAGTCTTAGCGAGCTTTTAACGTTGCTCACTTGCCCAAGGAACGGCGCCGGCCTATTTTCGAGGGCGATCGCGGTTTCGATGCATTGCGGATTTCGTCAACTGCACGATCGCTGTTGCCGGCCGCAATGACATCCGGCTTCAACTCGGCGAATTTCCTGCTTCAAGGTGGGGCAGCCACGGCGCACCGTCGAAAATTCGTCATCGACAATGATTAGTTGTTCTGAAGAACCCTGACCATGTCATCAACGGGTGGATTTTCCGATGAGTGACAATGACGTTGCCCTGAAACCGAAGACCAAGGTCAGGCCGAAGCTGGACAAGCCGAAGCTCTACAAGGTCATTCTCGTCAACGACGATTACACGCCGCGGGACTTCGTCATCGTGATCCTGAAGGTCGTCTTCCGCATGAGCGAGGAGACCGGCTATCGGGTGATGATGACGGCGCACAAGCTCGGCTCCTGCGTGGTCGTGGTCTGCGCCAAGGACATTGCCGAGACCAAGGCCAAGGAGGGTATCGACCTTGCCAAGGAGATGGGTTTCCCGCTGATGTTCACCACCGAGCCAGAGGAATAGCCCTTCAGCTCACAGCCGGCGGATCTGATAGCCGGTCTTGTCCTGCAGGAAGCCGCAATTTTCGTAGAAGCGCAGCGTCGCCGGGTTCTTCGAGCCGGTGAGCAACATCACCTTATAGCAGCCGGCCTTCCAGGCCTCATTCACCGCATGGCCGATGACGGCGTTGGCGTAGCCGCGCCGGCGGTGCCCGGCGTGGGTGACGACGTTTTCGATCAGTGCATAATAGGCGCCGCCGCGCGTCAAGTTCGGCACGATGATCAGCGTGACGGTGGCGGCGGCGTGAGCGCCGGCAAAGCCGATGAATACGGTCATGCCCGGCTGAGCGAGAATGGCGGAAAAGCGCTCCTTGGCCATGGTCCCGTCGAGAATGGGATCGGTCGGATTCAGATGCCGGTAGAGGACGGTCAGCCCCTCGAGATCATCGGGAACGGCACTGCGGATGGTAAAATCCTGGTCTGGCACCGCCGTCATTCCCCCTTGTTGCCGAACATCTTCTTCAGCATGTCGGCCATCGGGCCGGTGGCCGGCAGCTTTGGCTGGCTGTTGTTGCGGGCCTGGCGGATATGCGACTGGCCGGCCGGCTTCTTCTCGCTCTCCCTGCTTTCCTTCCGCGGCTTTTCCTCGTCCGCCTTGCCGCCGAGCGCCAGCGCGATCTTGTTCATCAGCTGTGAATCCTCGTTTCGCACCAGCATATCGGCATTTTCGGCCAGCGTATCGAGAAGCGGCTCCAGCCATACCTTGTCGGCCTTGGCGAAGTCGCCGAGCACATGGTTCTGCACCATTTCCTTGACGCCGGGATGGCCGATGCCGAGGCGCAGTCGCCGGTATTCCTTGCCGCAATGGGCGTCCAACGATCTAATGCCGTTATGGCCGCCATGGCCGCCGCCGGTCTTCAGCCGCGCCTTGCCCGCGGAAAGGTCGAGCTCGTCATAGATCGCGACAAGGTCGGCGGGCTGGAGCTTGTAAAAACGCATCGCCTCGCCGACGGCTTCGCCGGAAAGGTTCATGTAGGTCTGCGGTTTGATCAGCAGCACCTTTTCGCCGCCGAGTTCGCCCTCGGCGATCTCGGCCTTGAACTTCTTTGACCAGGGGGAAAAGCTGTGGCGCCGATGAATGGCGTCAACAGCCATGAAGCCGATGTTGTGACGGTTACCGGCGTATTTGCTGCCGGGATTGCCGAGACCTGCAATGATCAGCATGGCCTGTCATCCTCGCTTATGCGTTTCCCGACGTTCACCATCCGGAAACGACAGTAAAGTCAAGCGGAAACGGCGAGCCCGGCGGCAGCATCATTCCGAGAGGTTCATGCCATATTTCAGGAAGATCTGCTTCTGGTCGCCATCGGCGATCAGCTTGTCGAGGGCAGCCTGCATCTTGGCGTGCAGATCGTCGGGAAAGCTCTTCTCGCAGGCGATGCCCATGGGCTGAGAGGAGAGCACGGTTACGATCTCCACCTGCTGATCGGCCTTCAGCTTTTCGAAATAGAGTTCGGAGATCGGCATCATGTCGATGCGACCGCTGAGCAGCTTGCGCAGCGTGGCGTTGAAGTCACTGGCGACGTCCAGCTTGGTGAAACCCTTCTCCTTCAGGATCGTCTCGGTGTAGTCCTCGCGCTGGGTGCCGATCGTATATTTTTTTGCCTCTTCGAGATTGCTGGCGGTGATGCCGGAACCCTTACGGGTGATCAGGATGTTTCGGTCGATGAGCAGCGGCTCGACCCATTTGAACAATGGATCGCGCGCGCTGTTGTGGGCGGTGGCGAAAACACATGTCATCGGCGCAGTGCGGGCAAGGCTGAAAGCACGCGCCCAAGGCATGACTTCGATCGTGTAGTCGACGCCGATCGCGGCCATCACCTTTTCGACCTGCTCGACCGTCGCGCCCTTGATCTCTTTGCCTTCGCGATAGTTGAAGGGGGCGTAATCCTCGGTCGTGAAGGCAACCGTCTGTGCGTGAGCCGCGCAGGGCAGTGCCAGGCATGCGAGAAGCAGGAGCTTTTTCATGGTGTCGTCTCCTTCGTTCTTCGTTTACGAGGCGCGCGCGACGGCCGACTGCGGGGCCATCAGTTCCTCGATGAGTGCGGCTGCGTGCTGCGGACGATGGAAGAGATAGCCCTGGCCGTAGTCCAGACCCATCTGGTGAAGCGTGCGGCATTCCTCTTCCGTCTCGATGCCCTCGGCGATGACGGTGCAGTTCATCTTGTGGGACAGGGTGGTGATGCCTTCGATCAGCATGCGGCTCTTCTGGCGCACCTCGTCGTCGCCGTCGTTGATCGCGCGGGTGAAGGACTGGTCGATCTTGATGATATCGACAGGGAAACGGTTGAGGTAGCTGAGCGACGAGTAGCCGGTGCCGAAATCGTCGAGCGCGATGCGGCAGCCGAAGCGGCGAAGCTCGGTGACGATCATGCGAATCTGCGGGTTGTCGTGCATCAGCACGGCTTCCGTGATCTCGACGACGATGTGCTCGGGGCGGATGCCGTGGCGACCGACGATTGCGGCGAGACGGGCCGGCAGCGCCGGTTCGAACTGCAGCGGCGAGAAGTTGATGGCGAGGTAGGTATCCTGCATCCCCGATATCCGAGAGATTTTCGCGAGGTTGGAAATCGCCTTTTCCATGATGACGTTGCCGACGCGGACGATCTTGCCCGTCTCCTCAGCGACGCTGACAATTTCGGCCGGCGGCATCAGACCTTTGTGCGGATGGTTAAGGCGCATCAGCGCCTCGAAACCGGCAATGCCGCGGCCGTTCAGATTGACGATCGGCTGCAGGAAGGCTTCGAACCAGTTCTCGGCGAGGCCGGCTTCGATGTTGGCCTCGATCTCGGCGCGACTGCGGGCGCGGTCGAGCATGGCTTTGTCGAAGAGCTGCGCGCCGTTCTTGCCGTCGCGTTTCTTGGCATACATCGCCATGTCGGATTTCTGCAGCAGCTCGGCCGCGGTCGCGGCGTGATGCGGGTAGATGGCGATGCCAATGGACGCGCTCAGATGCATGTCCGGGGCAAATGGCGTTTCGAAGATGGAGGCGATCTGCTCGCACATCGCCTTGGCGCGCTTTTCGGCGTCCTTCGCCGGCAGCAGAATGGCGAACTCATCGCCGCCGAGACGGGCCGCTTCGTCGGAGGGAGCAAGACGGGTTTTCAGGCGCTCGACGAGCTCGATCAGCGCCATGTCGCCGGCGGCATGGCCCATATTGTCGTTGATCCACTTGAAGCGGTCGAGATCGACGAAGAGGCAGGCGAGTTCCTGGCCGGCGGCGTCCGCGGCAGCGATCTTGTTATCGAGCACGACTTCAAAACCCTGGCGGTTGAGAAGCCCGGTGAGGTGGTCGGTGATGGCCTGACGATGGTTGCGGTCCTCGGAAGCCTTGAGCTCGGTCACATCCGTCATGACCGACAGCGACAGGCGATCGTGAGCGCCGGCGCCGGCTTCCGATTCCATGATGAGGACGTCCATGGTGCGGCCGTCCAGGCAGACGAACTTGACGGTCACCGCCATGCCGCTTTCGGCCTGGCGACGCCTGACGAACTTGTCGCGGGTGGATGAGGTGACCAGATTGGCGAAGTTGCGGCCGATGACGGCGGCGCGACTATAACCGGTGGCAAGCAGCCAGTAGTCGCTGACGGCGGTGATGCGGTCTTCCTCATCGAGCGAGAAGAGCATGGCGGGCGTCAGATTGTAGATATCGGTGGCGCGGCGATGGGCGAGCTTCAGCTCCTTCTCCTCGCTTTCGAGCTTGGTTTGCATCTCGTTGAAGCTGCGGGCAAGCCGTCCCATCTCGTCGTTCGACTGCCAATCGACGTGATGGCGGGAGCCGAGCTGACGGGTCGCCTCGATCGCCGCCGTCAGCCGCATCAGCGGCTGGATGACGAAGAAGCGGTTGCCGATCAGCGCGGTGCCGAAAACGGTCAAAACCGCAAAGATGAAGATCGAAATGAAGACGACCTCTTCCTGCTTCAGGCCGGAAAACAGGCCGAGGGCGGGATAGTAGACGCTGATGCTGCCGAGGTTCCTCGGACCGTCGACGGTGTTGTAGATGATGGCACGCGACACCTGCACGAGCTTGCCGTCAAAGGAACGCGGAATAGTGGATTGGCTGACGTCGAGTTGGCCCGACTGATCACGCACCTCGACCTTGACGATGGCGCCTTGGGAAACGACCGTCGCGCTGATCTGAGTGACGCTTTCCTCATCGAGGTCCCAGAGCGGTTTTGCCAGCGCCTGAGCGTTGGCGACAAGAAGAACAGAGATATGGTCGCGTATTTCTTTATCGGCGCGTTCCGAGGAAAGAAAGAGGAAGAGAACAAAAAGCGGAGCGACAAAAACAAGCAGCGCTCCGCAAACAATCCCAAAAAACCTGTTCTCAACGGAATTGTTCATGGTTCCGTCTACTCCCCCAGGCCGGCATATTTGCTGTCGCGCGTTCGGGCCGGCTTCTTCGCAGCTGACGGGGCATGCTTTCACGAATATGTTAAATGTTGCTGAAACGGAGGCTTGGCGGGCTATGAAAAGCCCGCCTTCCCCGTGACTCGGCTCTCGAAAGTTGGACTTTCGGGAGCCAGTTCACCGGTAAGGCGGGCCATATGCTTTCAATTGGTCGAAGCGATCAGGCTTCGGCTTCGCCTTCAGCTTCCGCGCCGCTCTCGTCGACGCCGCCAGCCGGAGCGACGATGGTCGCGATCGTGAAGTCGCGGTCGATGACCGGGCTGACGCCCTTCGGAAGGGTGACTTCCGAAATATGGATGCTGTCGCCGATCTTCTTGCCGCTGAGGTCAATGTTGAAGAATTCCGGGATCGAATCGGCCGGGCAGTGAACTTCAACTTCGTGGCGGACGATGTTCAGGACGCCGCCGACCTTGAGGCCCGGAGACTTCGCTTCATTGATGAAGTGAACCGGGATTTCGACGGTCACCTGGGTGTTGCCGGAGACGCGCAGGAAATCGACATGCAGCGTGAAGTCGCGAACCGGATCGAGCTGATAGTCCTTCGGCAGAACCTTGTACTTCTTGCCGTCGACTTCGATGGTCGCTACGGTGGTCATGAAGCCACCGGCGTGAATGCGCTTCGTCACCTCATTGGTGTTGATAGCGATGGCAATGGGGGCCTGCTTGTCACCATAGATGACAGCGGGAATCAAACCGTTGCGGCGAAGTTCACGGGCGGACCCCTTACCAACCCGTTCGCGCGCCTCGGCCTTGAGCTCGTAAGTTTCCTGGCTCATGGCTTTTCCTTTCGAGGTTATTTGGAGAGTTCGGCGGCAGGCAAAAGCCTTGTCCCGTCGAACCGGAGGCGGGTTTTCCCATCCTCATCCGCGTTGCCTCCAAGGGTGTCTACGCGGACCGGTGGCCTATAGTATAAGTCGCTCGGAAACGCAAGTTGCCGATTGCACCGGTTTTTCGGCGATGGAGGGGCTTTCGCCGGGCCGCTTCATCATCGAGAACAGCGAGCTCGCCCAGATTGCATCCGCACCCATCCCAGGGCGAGAACCTTGTTGAAATCACTCGCGAAATGCACCTGGTCAAAGGCAAAATTGCCAGTGCTCATCGCTACTTGGCTTGACATCGGTGCGCTTCGCATCTTTGGATGGCCGCAATCAAAAAGCGGCTGAGGAGAAAACCAGACTATGCGTCTCAAACTTGTCACGGCAACGAGTATGCTTGCCCTTTGCCTTTTCACCGGGGCCGAGGGCGCGGAGATCAACCAGGAGGGCGCCAACGCGGTCAAGGAGACCCTGACGAAGCTGCTTCCGCAGGATTTGGCAAAAAGCGGCCTCATCACCGTCAATCCGGCCGGCACGCGCTATGAGGTCGTCTACGATCTGGCGAAGCTGCTTACCAAGGCCGATCCGGCGACGTTTACGATCACAGGACTCACACCGTTTTCGATGTTCGCCACGCCGCTCGACAGTGGGCTCTGGAACGTCGAAGGCGACAACAAACTCAATGTCTCCGGCCATTTCAAGGGCCCAGACCAGAAGCCGACGGATTTCACCTATTCCATCGCGTCGCTTGTTTATTCCGGCGTCTTCGACCCGGCGATCAGCTATCTGCGCTCCGGCACCTTCGCGGCCAAAGACATCAAGATGGCCAGCAAGTCCGAAACCGAGGAGGTCCATGCCAGCATCGCCAGCATGGACCAGAAGCTGAGTTCGACCGACAGCGCAGGCGGCAATGGACGGATCGATTTTGCCGGCAGCGGTTCGATGTCTGATTTCGTCGAGCAGGTTTCCGGCCTGCAAATGCCGCCCATCGAACTTCGTGCCGGCTCGATCGATGTCGAGGCCAAGGTGAACGGCCTGCCGGCCAAGCATATTCGCGAGATGGTCTTCTTCGTGCTCGACCATCTCGATGAGAAGGAATTGAGTCCGGAAAACAGCGACAAGATAAAGGGAATAGTGAAGGAAGCCTTCCCGCTTCTGACTTTGTTCAGCGAGACGATCGGGGTCAACGACCTGACCGTCAGCAGCGAGATGGGCAAGGGCGGCGCCAAGGCATTCGGCTACAACCTCGCCATCGAGGGGCCGAGTGACGCCATGCGTTTCGGCTTCGGCATGGATGCGCAGGAGATCAGCCTCGACACGCCGCTAATGCCGGCAAACTATTCGGCCTTCATGCCGACCAGCTTCGATTTCCAGCTCGCGCTTCCGAATCTGGATTTCGCAAGCTTCGGCGACGCCCTCATGGCGGTGGATTTCAAAGATTCGGCGTCCGAGAAGACCGGCGAGGAGATGGCGAAGAAGCTCTTCCGCGATGGCCGGCTTGCCGTCGAGTTTCCGAAGATCAGTGCCAAATCGCAGGTCTATGACGTCGATATAACCGGCAAGATCGAAGGGCGCGTCGATACGGAGAAGGATTATTCGATGGAGGCGACGATCCTTGCCCGCGATCTCGACAAGACGATCGCGGCGGTTCAGGAGCTTGCCAAGACGGATCCCGATCTCAACCAGGTCTCCTTCGGAATCATGATGGTGAAGGGCTTTGCCAAGACCGATCCGGATGGCCGTTCGCGCTGGGACGTCAGCATCAGTCGAGATGGTTCCGTGGCGGTCAACGGCCAGCAGATCAAGGGACCGGATGGTCCGGATCAGGATCAGGGGCTGGAGCCGGACCAGGAGCAGGAACCGGATCAAGGTCAGGATGCACTACCTGCGCAGCCTCAGCAGCCTTGAACGTTCTCGATTGGCAGAAATGAAAGAGGCCGGCCTTGTGCCGGCCTTCAGGCTGCTGACAAATCACTGCAAAAGCTTTGGCGTCATCCTCGACCTTGTTCCCAGGATCTGCGGCCGATTAAGTATTTGAGAATAAGCGCTTTTCCGCCAACGGTCAGATGCTCGGCACAAGGCCGAGCACGACGGAGGAGACTTTTTAGTCGAAGAGGCTGGTTAATCGAAGAGGCTGGAGACGGACTCTTCCTGGCTCGTGCGGCTGATGGCTTCGCCGATCAGGGGGGCCGTCGTCACGACGCGGATATTGTGCGCTGAAAGCACCGCCGTTGTCGGCTGGATCGAATCCGTGATGACGAGTTCACGCAGCTTCGAGGAGGTGACGCGGGTGACCGCGCCGCCCGAGAGAACGCCGTGCGTGATATAGGCGGTGACGCTGGAGGCACCCTGGGCGAGCAGTGCGTCGGCCGCATTGCAGAGGGTGCCGCCGGAGTCGACGATGTCGTCGATCAGCAGGCAGTCCTTGCCGGTGACGTCGCCGATGATGTTCATGACTTCGGATTCACCTGGCCGATCGCGACGCTTGTCGACGATGGCCAGAAGACAGTCCAGCCGCTTGGCGAGCGCGCGGGCGCGCACCACGCCGCCGACATCGGGCGAAACAACCATGACGTTGCTGAGGTCATAATGGCTCTTGATGTCGCGCGTCAGCACGGGCAGGGCGAAGAGGTTGTCTGTGGGTATATCGAAGAAGCCCTGGATCTGACCGGCATGAAGATCGAGCGTCATGACGCGATCGGCGCCGGCTTCGGTAATGAGGTTGGCAACCAGCTTGGCGGAGATCGGCGTGCGGCCGGATGCGCGGCGGTCCTGACGGGCATAGCCGAAATAGGGAAGAACGGCGGTGATGCGGCGTGCCGACGAACGACGCATCGCGTCGATCATGATCAGCAGCTCCATCAGGTGGTCGTTGGCGGGAAAGGCAGTGGGCTGCACGAGGAAGACGTCCTCGCCGCGCACGTTTTCCTGGATTTCCACGAAGATTTCCTGGTCGGCAAACCTTCGGACACTGGCTCTTCCCAAAGGAACATTGAGATAGTTGCAGATCGCTTCGGCGAGTTGCCGGTTCGAATTGCCTGCGAAAACCTTCATTTTGGTCCGCCTGTTATGCGCTGATAGCCGCGCTTTTTAGTCAGCTTCCCAGTGAATGCAAGGGCAAAGGCGCCACAGACTTTCATATTTGCAAAAAGTTTGTGACTAACCGCCCTGAGTTTGCCGCCAGGAGGTGAATTCCGCGATGGTTTTCGAGGCGATCTGCTGCATCACCGAAGCCGGGACACCCGCCCAGGGGTCGGCCGCGGCCGTCGGCACGCTTTCCTGCCCCTGGATGCGGTGCAGCCGGGCGCCGCCGCTGTCGAGAACGTCCCAGACGTAGACCACGGTGACCTTGCCGTCGTCACTGAAGGCTGAGAGATAACCTTTGAGGATGTAATCGCTGCTCGTATCGTTCGAGCTCTTGATGGAAAGACCGTTGGCGCGCGCCTCGGCGCCGAGCTGGCGCGAGAGCGGAGTCACAGCTTGCACCGGCGCCCCGATGATCGGCAGGAAGCGCACGGTATTGCCGCGCGCGGATGATGTCCCGGGGGTGAGGGCGGCGGTCTGCTGCGGGTGCTGCGTGTCAAGCCGCTGGTCGGGCTGTGTTGGCGATCCGGCGCCGGCGGCAGCCGGCGGCAGCGCCTGTCCCTCGATCGGGGCGGAGGCGGCGGGCGAGGAGCCGTTCCTCGACAGCGCGTCTGCCTGCTCCTGCATCGTCGTCGGCGGCGCGCCGCTGCCGGGTCGATAGGTTCTTTGCGACTGATCATAGGCCGGATGATAGCCACTCGGCTGCGTGCTCCCGGCAAAAACCGGCTGGCGGGCGCCGGCCAGACGTTCTGCCTCGCCCTGCGTCACCGGGCTTGACGGCGGAGCTCCGGAGGATTCGCCGATGCCGACTTGTGGCGTCAGCGCGTCGGTGGTGTTGCAGGCGGTCAGCAGAGCCATGACGAACAGGAGCGTGGGCACAGTCGCAGCTCGCGTCATCCCGTGATCCGTCCTTCCCACAATCGCATCAGCCCGCCCGGATTTATGCGGGCGGGGACGGTCCTCTGTCAATTCCGGATTCTCACCGGTCAGTCCCGGTGTTCAAAGGCCGATGAAATCGAGCGAATGACGGGAAAGTGTGTGCGGCGCATCCGCCGTCGTCAGATAGGTCTGGCCGAGCGTCATTGCCGTGCCGGTATCGGAATCGGCAATGATCATATGCACGAAGAGCGACATGTTCGGCTCGATCGGCTGCGGATTGCCGGCATGGAACATCTGGTGCTCCATCCAGGAGGGCGAGAAGCGGGCGCCGAGCGAATAGCCGCAGGCATTCAGCCGGTGGCGGGCGAGGCCGCGCTCGTCCATGATCCTGGCATGCATGTCGAAGACGTCGCCGAAGGTGTGGCCGGGCTTCAGCACGGTCTCGATCGCCTCGATGGTTTCGCGGCAGGCATTGTAGAGCTCGCGATGGCGCTGCATCGGCTCGCCGATAACGATCGTGCGCATCATGGCGGCATGATAATGCGCGTAGGCGCCGGCCCATTCGAGCGTCAGCTGGTCGTTGGCGTCGAGCTTGCGGCGGCCGGCCTTGTAGCGGCAGAGCAGGGCGTCGGCAGCGGAGCCGATGATGAACTCGTTGGCGGGATAATCGCCGCCGCCGGAAAAGACCGCACCCTGCATGGCGGCGAGGATATCGGCCTCGTCGGCGCCCGGTTTCGTCAGCCGGATTGCGGCGTCGAGCGCGTCGTCGGCGAGAGCGGCAGCGCGCTCGACATAGGCGACCTCCGTCGGGCTCTTGACGAGACGGAGACGGCTGACGAGATAGGAAGCGTCGACGATCTGGCCGAAAGTGGTCAACTGCGCGTCGAGCAGGCGGGCGACGCGGCCGGTCATGCCGTGCGTATCATATTCGACGCCGATGCGTGCGCCGAGCAGATCCATCTCGACCAGCAGGTTCTTCAGGTCGAGCGTCGGATCGGCATTGACCCTGTCGACCCAGATGTGGACGTCGTCGAGGATCGATGTGTGTTTGGCCTGGCGAAGATCCGCCGAGCGGGTGATCAGCGCCATGGTGCCGTCGCTCTTGACGATCAGCGTCTGGAAAAAGCAGTAGCCGAAGGTGTCATAGCCGGTCAGCCAGTACATGCTTTCCTGGGCGAAGAGCAGCAGGGCGTCGAGCTTTTCTTCCTTCATCTTTTCGGTGAGGCGCGCAAGCCGGCTTGTGTACTCGGCCTTTTCGAAGTGCAGTGCCATTCTGCTCAAGTCTCCCTGATTGATATCGCCGATATCTGACGGCCGTAGTCCGGCTCGTTGCGATGTGTCGTCCTGCGATAGGAAAAGAAGCGCTCGTTATCCGGATAGGTGCAGATCCCGAGGCTTTCGGCCTGCACGCCAGCCCGCGTCAGCCTGTCGATGGTCAGTGCCGGCAGGTCGAACATGGCCCGGCCCGGCGTTGCGGACGGCTTGAAAAAGCGTTCGTAGTCAGGATTTTCGGCGACGAAGCGATCGACGAATTCCGGCCCGACCTCGTAACTCGCCTGACTGATCGAGGGGCCGAGGCAGGCCAGCATGCTGGCACGGTCTGCCCCCAGGGCTTCCATGGCCGCAATGGTGTTTTCGAGAACACCGGTCAGCGCGCCCTTCCAGCCGGCATGGGCGGCGCCGATGACGCGATTTTCGGGGTCGGCAAAGAGGACCGGACCGCAATCGGCGGCCAGCACGCCAAGGGCAATGCCGGGAACTGCCGTCACCATTGCGTCCGCGTCGGGGCGGGCGCCGTCGTAATCGGCGCCAATCGTCACGACGTCGGGCGAATGCACCTGATGGACAGTTGCCAGCCGCTCGAGCGGCAGATCGAACCAGGCGGCGACGCGGCGGCGGTTTTCCACGACGTTCCCGCGTTCGTCGTTGGAGCCGAGGCCGACATTGAGACCGCGATAGATCCCTTCGGAGACGCCGCCCGCCCGGGTGAAATAACCGTGGCGGATGGCGGCGCCCGTCGCTTCGTTCAGCAGCGCGCTTTGGATCGGTGCGGGAGAGGCCGCGTCCTGCATCTGTAATTCCGGGTTTTTCGAGGGGTTTGTTTTGTCCCGAGCGCAGCGCATCGCGGCGCGCTTCAAGTTCCTGTTTCGCGCGGATGTTGGCTCAGCCGCGTGCGCCCTGTCAATCCACCGGACGAAAGGGCATGAGATCGACGGCAGGATGGGAGACCGCCATGACCTTGAAGAGTTCGCCCATCCGACCCTCACCGGCGCCGGCAAGCCTGTCGACCGCCGACTGGATGACCTGCTGGGTCTGCGGTTCGCGGTCACGCCCGAGAGCGGCGGCGCGTTCGAGAATGCCGAGGCCGGTCAGAAAGTCGCCCTGGTGCAGGGCGCCGTTCAGATGGAGGCCTGATGTCAGCGCCGTCTCGGCGAGCTGCTGGAAATCGACATGGCTCGTCAGGTCGGCTTCGCCGGGATGGGCGAGCGGCGGGTCGAATTCATGCATGCGCACCGCCTGCAGCGTATCGCCGAAGCCGGTGACGAGATGCCCGTAGTCGATGACCAACGCCGTGCCGCCGAAGGCGCGCAGCCGCTCGCAGATCGCCATCATCACGGCCTGGCGGGCGGGCGAGATCTCGAAGAGCGTGCCGAGCGGCAGGTTCTGCACCGGCTCCGGCAGTAGGGCAGGATCGAGGCCCGCGACACCTGCGGCGAAGGTCAACTCACCATCGGCGTCAAGCCCGACCATGCGCTCGCGGAAGCCCGTTTGCGTGCGCACGAACTGCCGGATCGGAATCGCGTCAAACAATTCGTTGGCGGCAATCAGCGTGAAGCCGGGCGGGACCTCATCGAAGCCGTCGTGCCACGCGATCCGCTCGCCATAAGCTGCGAGTGTCTGGCTCTGGACGTCGCGCAGGCGCTCGCTGGTTTCGACGAGATGCAGGCTCATCGTGTCAAAGAGCGGCGGGGCGATGCGGGCGATGACACGCAGCATATCCGCCATCATCGTGCCGCGGCCGGGGCCGATCTCGACCAGGCGCACATCTGCCGGCGTGCCGTGGCGCTGCCAGGCATGGACGAGGAAGACGCCGATCATCTCGCCGAAGATCTGGCTGACTTCGGGCGCGGTGACAAAATCACCCGAACGGCCGAACGGTTCGCGGGTGCGGTAATAGCCGTGCTCGGGATCGGCGAGGCAGAGCGAGAAATAGTCGGTGACGCTGATCGGGCCGTTGGCCTGTATAATCGCCTTGATCTTTTCGCCTAGAGCGGTGGTCATGTCGCGCGTCCTGCCGGTTTAGAGCTGCGGCGCAGCCTGGCGGCGGGCCCGCAGGATCGCCCAGAGGCCGAGCAGGATCATCGGAGAGGAGAGGATCATGCCCATGGTCAGCCAATTGGTGCCGAGGAGGTAACCGAGCTGGGCGTCCGGCTCGCGGAAGAACTCGACGAAGATGCGCGACAGTGCATAACCGCAGACGAAGACGCCCGTGATGAATCCAGGGCTTTTCAGCGCACGCATGCCGTAGACGAGGGCGGCAAGCACCAGGAGCAGAACGATGCCCTCGAGGCCGGCCTCGTAGAGCTGGCTCGGATGGCGGGCGAAGGGACCGCCGGTCGGGAAAACCACGGCCCAGGGGACGTCGGTCAGCCGGCCCCAGAGCTCGCCGTTGATGAAATTGGCGATGCGGCCGAAGAACAGACCGAAGGGAACGACGGCGGCGACGATATCGAACAGACTCCAGATCGGAATGGCATTGCGGCGGGCAAAGATGATCATGGCAATCGTCGTGCCGGTCAGGCCGCCGTGGAAAGACATGCCGCCGTTCCAGATTTCGACTGCGCGAATGGGATCGCGCAGGACAGCGGAGAGGTCATAGAAGAAGATATAGCCGAGGCGGCCGCCGAGCACGACCCCGAGGGCGGCCCAGACGATGAAATCGTCGAGCTGCGTCTTCGTCATCGGCGATGTATTGCCCGGCCAGAGACTGTCGTTGGCGGCGAGGCGGCGCGCATAGGCCCAGCCGAGCAGGATGCCGGCGACGTATGCCAGGCCGTACCAGTGAATCGCCAACGGACCGATCGAAAAAGCGATCGGATCGATGTCCGGGAAAGGCATGATGGCAAGGAGATTGGCTGCTGTCGGCAAGGTTTTCCCATCCGTTGAGGTCGGCGGAACATGCCGCCGCGATCCCGGACGGTCAAGTGCATTGTTCGCGATCGCTCCTCTGCTGCCCGCTTCAGGATAAGGCTATCCCGTGCAAAGCGCTTGCATCGCGGGTAGCGAAGCCCTACCTCAATCTTCGAGGCCCTGAAGGGCTGAATTCACCTTATACGAAGGGAGAAAAACGCCATGACGACCGGAACGAACCGCATCATGGACGAGTTCGCCAAGCTGATGACCGACGCGGCAGGTGCCGCCCAGGGTGTCCGCAAGGAGATCGAGACGGCTTTCAACGCCCAGGCCGAGCGTTGGTTAAACAGCATGGACGTCGTCAAGCGCGAGGAATTCGAGGCCGTGCGCGAGATGGCGATCAAGGCGCGTGATGAAAACGAGGCGCTGGCCGCCCGTATCGCGGCGTTGGAGGCCAAGCTCGCCGGCGAGGCACACTAAATCCCCATAGGGCACAGATGCGGCGTTGCCGTCATGCCACACGCCGCATCTGTCACAAAAAATTCCAGGTGAGTTTTCCACCTGTGGACACTGCCAAAAAAGCCAATACGCAGAGTCGTTTAATCTCCCTTCTGAATTGAGTTTCGAAGAGCTTTCCACAGCAGGTCTGCCCTATTTTCCCTTCTGGGGGCTGGCAGGTGGCAAGGGTCATTATACACTGATTTTAAATGATGATTCGAAGCGACTTGGTAAGCTCCGGGCAGGTTATCTGCGTTAAGTCTGGCAGCGGTTCAACGATCATCCGATGGTGGTTTCCGGTTTTGCGTGTGTCTTTCTTGTGTTCGTATCCCAAGCTAAGCCGCATTCGTTCCGGTCAAGAAGGTGCTGCATGAACCTGATGGAATTCGAAGTCGAGCGTCAGTCGAACCCGGTCGATATGATCGAGTACGTGGCCTCCAACAACGATTGGTCGTTCGAGCGATCCGGCGAGGACGAGATCGCGATGACGGTCGAGGGGCGCTGGGCGGACTATCATGTTTCCTTTTCCTGGATGGAGGAATTCGAGGCGCTGCATCTTGGTTGCGCTTTCGATATCAAAGTCCCCGACATCAGGGTCAACGAGGTGGTCAAGCTGCTCTCGGCGATCAACGGGCAGGTGCTGATGGGTCATTTCGACCTCTGGCGTCAGGAAGATGTCGTCATCTTCAGGCAGTCGCTGCTGCTTGCAGGCGGCGCGGAGCCGACCAATCGCCAGGTGGAGGTGCTGCTTTCCAGCGCGCTCGACACATGCGAAGCATATTTCCAGGCATTCCAGTTCGTTGTCTGGTCCGGCATGGACGCGGCGAAGGCGATGGAAGCCGTGCTGTTCGAAACGGTGGGCGAGGCATAAGATGCCGGCAAAGGCTTTCTCCTCGGCAAATCCCGTCGTGCTGATCGGCGCCGGAAACATGGGCGGAGCCATGCTCTCCGGCTGGCTGAAGAGCGGCGTTCCGGGTTCGGCCGTCATCGTTGTGGATCCCGGCCCCTCATCTGCGATGCTGGCGACGATCAAGGAAGCCGGTGCGACGCATCTGACTGCGGTCCCTGCGGAATTGAAGGCGAGCGTCTTGTTCCTCGCGGTCAAGCCGCAGGTGATGGAGACGGTGTTGCCGGCGGTGAAGAGCGCCGTCGGACCGGCGACGGTCGTCGTCTCGGTCGCAGCCGGCAAGACGCTCGGTTTTCTCGAAAGACATCTCGGCAAAGCCGCCATGGTGCGAGCCATGCCGAACACGCCGGCTATGGTCGGCCGCGGTGTGACCGGGGCCTTTGCCAATTCAGCAGTCAGCGATCCGCAGCGCAAACGCGTCCATGCCCTTCTCAGCGTCTCCGGCCCGGTCGAATGGGTGCCTGCGGAGGCCGATATCGATGCCGTGACGGCGCTTTCCGGTAGTGGCCCGGCTTATGTATTCTATCTCGTCGAATGTATGGCGGAGGCAGGTCGAAAGCTCGGCCTGCAGGCGGACCTCGCCATGCGTCTTGCGCGGGAAACGGTCGCGGGGGCTGGTGAACTCTTGCACCAGTCCCCCGACGATGCTTCGCGGCTGCGGCAGAATGTAACGTCTCCCGGCGGCACGACGGCGGCGGCGCTCGCCGTGCTGATGGCGGAGAACGGCATGCAGCCCCTGTTCGACGCAGCCCTTGCGGCGGCGCGCAAGCGGGCCGAAGAACTGGCCGGCTGAGGAAGAACCACGTGGCGGAAGAGATCAGCTACGCCGATTTTGAGCGTGTCGACATCCGTGTCGGTACGATCATTGAAGTGAGCCCTTTTCCGGAGGCGCGCAAGCCGGCTTTCAAGCTGCTTATCGATTTTGGCCCTGAGATCGGTATCAAGAAATCCTCGGCGCAGATCACCGTGCATTATAGGCCGGAAACCCTGATCGGCCGGCAGGTGCTCGGCGTCGTCAATTTCCCGCCGCGGCAGATCGGTCCGTTCCGTTCGGAAGTGCTGACGCTGGGATTCGAGGACGAGAACGGCGCGATCGTGCTTGCCGCGGTCGAACAGCCGGTGCCGAACGGCAGGAAGATGATGTGAGCCTGAGCTCACATCATCTTGCCGGGTGCCTGAGGTGTCTGCATCGGATGCTCAACGAGGCTTGATTTCCTGCAGAAACGGGTTGCTTCGCCGTTCGTCGCCAATGCGGCTGCCGGGCCCGTGGCCGCAGATGAAGCCGACGTCGTCGCCAAGCGGCAGGACCTTGTCGCGGATCGAATCCAACAGCTGCTGATGATTGCCGCCCGGCAGATCGGTGCGGCCGATCGAGTCGTTGAAGAGCACGTCGCCGAGATGGGCGAAATTCTGCGCGCGGTTGAAATAGATCACGTGGCCGGGGGCATGGCCGGGCGTGTGATAGACCTCGAATTCGTGGGCGCCGAAGGAGACCTTGTCGCCGTTCTTCAGCCAGCGGTCCGGCAGAACATTGCGCAATCCTGATATGCCGTATTTCGCCGCCTGGGCTTCGATGCGCTGCAGCAGCGGCAGGTCGTCCTGATGCGGGCCGACTATGTCGACGCCGAGGGCTTCCTTTAACTCTTTGGCGCCGCCGGCATGGTCGAGATGACCGTGCGTCAGCCAGATTTCCTTGATGGTCAGGCCGCTTTTCTCAATCGCCTGAAGGATGAGCGGCACGTCGCCGCCCGGATCGACGACGACGCCTTCCTGGGTATCGGGATCGAAGAAGACCGTGCAGTTCTGCTGAAAGGGTGTCACCGGAATGATGCCGGCCTGGAGCATGCCCATAAGTGCCTCGCTTGGGTGTCTCGGGTGCTGAGGGTATAGTCCGAAACGGCGGCGAGGACAGCCGAAATCTTCTGCTTTTGACGCGTGTTTCACGGCAGCAAGACCGACTGCAACACAAGTTTATAGGTCTCTTCCGCCGTTCGGTGCATCGAGGAAATCCAATTTTATTTGGTTTTTCAATCGCTTGTTGAGGCGTATCTGCAGGGGGCGTTTTGCCGGGGCGGGGCGTGTCGGAACATCGTGGAACGCCGCGCGTTGTCCGGCCATCGAAACCAAGGAGACGCTCACATGACCTTGAAGAGAAACATCCTGTTGGTTGGAGCCGTGCTCCTGGCGAGCGGCGGTCTGGCGCAGGCGGAGATGGTGGCGACCACGGTCAACGATCTCAACGTCCGCGCAGGTCCGGGCCCGCAATATCCGGCAGTCGGGCTTGCCACCCGCGGTTCGACCGCGGTGCTCGACGGCTGCATCGAAGGCAGCCGCTGGTGCCGCGTCGACGTCAACGGCATGCGCGGCTGGGTCTATGCCGATTATCTGCAGATGGATTACGGCGGCAGCCAGGTGATCGTCGAGCAGCATCGCGCCGAGATCGGCGTTCCCGTCGTGACCTACGAGTCGACCGCCAGCGTTGTCCCGGCCGACCCGCAACCGGCGCCGGGCGATGAATTGATCGGTCCGGTCGGAGCCGTGGAAACGATCACTCCGCCGGAGACGGTGCGGACCTATATCGAGACAAATCCGACCGAGACGGTGCGGCTTGGCGGCGATGTGGTCGTCGGCGCGGAAGTGCCTGCCGACGTGACTTTCCAGACGATTCCGGATTATGAATATCGCTACACAAGGATCAACGACCGACCCGTTCTGGTCGATCCAGGGACGCGCCGGATCGTCTACGTCTATCAGTAAGATCATCGGCAAATACGAAACGAGGCGGTTGGCAGGCCGCCTCGTCGGGCAATTTCCCCCTTCCGCCTTAATCCCGCATGGGTTGATTTTTCTTAACGCTTTCCTTTCTTTATATGATAAAATACTAATATGCCGAGGGTTCGGCATAGATCGGCGATCGGGGAGATCGCCAGAGGAGAAAATCATGGAAGCGTTACTTCCGCTCGTCATCCAATTAATTGCCGGTGCCATCGGCGGCAACGCCGCGAGTGCCGCTTTGAAGCAGCACGCGATGAACGTCGTTGCTCGCACGATTGCGGGCGCGATCGGCGGTGTGGCCGGCGGCATGCTGCTCGGCATGGTCGGTGGGGAAGCGGCTATGGCCGGCCTGATCGCCGACGGCATCGGTGGCCTGATCGGCGGCGGCATTCTGTCGACGCTCGCCGGACTGGTCATGGCGCGGGCACATAGATAATACCCCGACGCGCTTTCGCGCGCCGGACCAATTGTATGAGAATGTTATCCGGCGGCGACCGCCGCCGGATGGACTTCCTTCATATAGGCGTTCATCAAGGTTTCGAAGATCGTCGCCGGCGTAAATCGATACGGGCCGATTTCAGAGGCCGGCGTTACTTCCGCGGCCGAACCGGTGAGGAAACACTCGCTGAAATCAGGCAGTTGCTGCGGCAGGATCGCGCGCTCGATCACCTCGATGCCAAGCCATCCCAAACCTCCTCCGGCGCTTCACGCTCCATGGCTGTTGATTGTTGTCCCCATTACGTTTTATCCACAGACGCTAGGGGAATTACTTATTGCGTCGGAGGTTCCGGGCGGACCTTGGTTTCCAAAGAAACGCCAGGGAAATTGGAAGCCGGGCGGGCTCTCACGAAAGTTCGGCAAAGCTAACAGCCGTTTTATGTCACCAATGCTGATTGCGGAAATTTCCCGCAACAGGCGGGACGAGAAAGGAAATGCCGAGTGTCACGACAGACCGGTCCGAAAGCAGGCAAGCCGGAGCCGTTGGCCACGCCGATGGAAGATACAGGCGGTATCGATTTCGAGATCATCGAACTGTTCTTCTTCGCCTATCGCGACTTTGTTTCCGATCCTGACGCCATCCTCGAAAAGAGCGGCTTCGGCCGGGCGCATCACCGCGTCGTGCATTTCGTCAACCGCAATCCGGGCATGACGGTGGCTGATCTTCTCGACACACTGAAGATCACCAAGCAAAGTCTTGCAAGGGTGCTGAAACAGCTGATTGATTCGGGCTATATTCGCCAGGTGGCCGGTCCCGAGGATCGGCGGCAGCGCAAGCTTTATCCAACGAAGTCGGGGCGCGAGCTGGCGCTTGCCCTTGCAGAGCCGCAATCGCGCCGCATTGAGCGGGCATTCGAAGGAGCCTCTGCGCAGGTGCGGGAGGGCGTGAAGGCCTTCCTCAGAGGCATGCGGGACAGAAAGAAGGCGGATTGAATGGCGGTCAAGACAGGTATTTCCGACGATGCGGCGCATCTGCTGGTGGTCGACGATGACTCCCGCATCCGCGCGCTGCTCAATCGTTATCTCGCGGAGAACGGCTTTCGCGTCACTGTCGCGGCCGACGGCGCCGAGGCGCAGCGCAAACTTGCCGGTCTCGATTTCGATCTCATCATCATGGATGTGATGATGCCGGGCGAATCCGGCATCGACGTCACCCGCGGGCTGCGGGCCATCAAGAGCGTGCCGATCATCATGCTGACGGCGCTGGCGGAATCGGGCAACCGGATCGAAGGCCTCGAGGCCGGAGCCGACGATTATCTCTCCAAACCCTTCGATCCGCGCGAGCTGGTCCTACGCATCAACAATATCCTGCGCCGCAACGCCAACGGTGAGGGGCTGAAGATCGAACAGGTCATGTTTGGGCCCTACACTTTCTCCTTGACCCGCAAGGAGCTTAAGAAAGCCAGCGAGGTGATCCGGCTTACCGATCGCGAGCAGGAAATCATGCTGCTCTTTGCTCGCCGCGCCGGTGACACCATCCCCCGCCACGAGCTGATCGGCAATGACACCGAGGTCGGCGAGCGGACGATCGACGTGCAGATCAACCGGCTCAGGCGCAAGATCGAGGAGGATCCGGCCAACCCCGTCTGGCTGCAGACGGTGCGCGGCATCGGATACAGGCTGAGCATCGACTAGATTTAAGAAGTGGAGCATGATGCCGATGACGTTCACACTTTCCCGCATCGTGCTCTGAACGGCCGGGACCGACGATGGTGACAATGGACAGTTTGCGGCGGGAAGACCGCGCTCCGGCGGCGGGCTGGCGCTGGATCGTCCGCTGGCTGCGGCGCCGATTGCCCACCGGACTCTACGCGCGCTCGCTGCTGATCATCATCATCCCGATGGTGCTGCTGCAATCCGTCGTCGCCGCCGTCTTCATGGAGCGTCACTGGCAAATGGTGACCGAGCGGCTGTCGCTCGCCGTCACCCGCGACATCGCCGCGATCATCGAGATCGTCGAGACCTATCCGCAGAATTCGGACTATAACGAGATCATCCGCATCGCGCGCGATCAGCTCAACCTGCAGATTTCGATCGAGCCGGACGGCGATCTGCCGCCGCCGCGCGTCAAGCCGTTCTTCTCGATCCTTGACGGCATTCTCAGCGATGAGATCACCGATGAGATTCACCGGCCTTTCTGGATCGACACGGTCGGCAACTCGAATCTCGTCGAAATCCGCATCAAGCTCGAGAATAAGATCCTGCGGGTGCTGGCCAAACGCAGTCAGACCTATGCCTCCAACACCCATATCTTCATCGTCTGGATGGTCGGCACGTCGCTGGTGCTGATCGGCATTTCGATCCTCTTCCTGCGCGGGCAGATCCGGCCGATTCTGATGCTGGCGCGGGCTGCCGAAAGCTTCGGCAAAGGGCAGAAGCCCGACAATTTCTATCCGCGCGGCGCCGACGAAGTCAGGCGCGCCGGCCTTGCCTTCATTCTGATGCGTGAACGCATCGAGCGGCAGATCGAGCAGCGCACGGCGATGCTTTCCGGCGTCAGCCACGATCTGCGCACCATTCTCACCCGCTTCAAGCTGCAACTGGCACTCGCCGGCGACAATCCCGACCTGCATGGCCTGAACGACGACGTCAATGATATGCAGACGATGCTGGAGGCCTACATGGCCTTCGCCCGCGGCGAGGTCGAAGAGGATGTCGGCGAGCTGAAGCTCAGCGAAATCTTCGCCAAGCTGGAATCCGATTTCGTCCTGCATCGTAAACAGTTCAGCTATTCGATCGAAGGCGACGACGACATTTCCGTCAGGCCGAATGCGTTCACGCGTCTCGTCACCAACCTTGCCTCGAACGCGCGCCGTTATGCCAACAGGCTCGACATCGAGGCCAAGCACAATGCCAAGTGGCTGACTGTTATCTTCGACGATGACGGGCCGGGCATTCCGGAAAAGAATCGCGAGGATGTGTTCAAGCCGTTCTTCCGGCTGGATGCGGCCCGCAACCTGGATGCATCAGGCACCGGCCTCGGTCTGGCGATCGCCCGCGACATTGCCCGCAGCCATGGGGGCAACGTCACGCTCGGCGACAGCCCGCTCGGGGGCTTGAGGGCAACGATCCGCATTCCGGCTTAAACTAAAAACAAAAGCGCCGCTGAGGAGCGGCGCTTCGTATCAGGGATCGTCGAGCGATCAGCCGGCGGTGCAGAAGTGGCTGCGGCCATCATTGCCGATATAGGTGCCGCTGCGCGGATCGAAGGAGCGGTAGCGGTAAGAGCAGTAGCGCTCCCATTGCGGCGACCAGGGCTCCACGGCCGTGCGGACGGGCGCATAATATCGCGGCTGCTCGACATAGCGCGGCTCTTCAACGTAGACGCGGCGCGGGGCGCGGTAGACAGGAGCGGGTTCATAGTAATCCGGCTCGTAGGGCGGGTCGATGTAGCGAGGTTCATCGTAAACAGGGCCGTTATTGGCGTTGGCGATAGCCGAGCCGACGATCAGACCCGTCGCAAGCCCGACGGCGCCACCAACCAGCGCGTCATTGCGGCGCCAATGGCGGTCTCGGGCCGATGCTTCGCCGATGGCGGAGAGGGTGAGTGCGGCAGCCGTTGCCGTCAGCAAAAGAGTTTTGGCGAGCCTGTTCATAAGCGTGATACCCTAATTCCGGGAACCGAATGTCGGTTCCTTTCTCGATGACAACATTCCTACAAATCCGCAGCTGAACGAAGGCTGAACGACAAAACCCGGCATTGCTGCCGGGCTTCAACTCGAATTCGACAGCCTTGTTAAGGGCTCAGCCGGCAATCTGCAGATTGACGGCCTTGGGGCCCTTGCCGCGGCGATCCGGCTCCGTGTCGAAGCTTACCTTCTGGTTTTCCGTCAAACCGGCCAGCCCGGAGGCCTGTACGGCAGAAATGTGAACGAAGATATCGGCGCCGCCCCGGTCCGGCTTGATGAAGCCGAAGCCTTTGTCGGTATTGAAGAATTTTACAGTGCCAGTCTCGGCCATGCGTCAGGTCCTTTTCTCTCTGCCCGCCATCCACACGGGCAGCATCATAGCATTGCCTCCTTGCGAGAGGCGTTGGCAGGCAAGTCTTGAAATGTGAGAAAAAGGTCCCCTCTACCTCGGCCTGCTCCAAGCAGAACTTTCGCCTGCCTTATTTGGAACCGGCTGACCGGAATATTAGCGTTCCCGGCGCGCAAATACTTAAGGACTTCCCATGCTCGCAAAATGCCCGAACGCGCCGAGAGTGCTGCGTTTAAGGGATTTTGGCAAGCAAAAGTTTTTTAACGTGTCCTTGCGGGCACACTGCTACCGACATCTGGTTTGCGCAAAAACGCAAAATTTCCGCCGCGAATGGGAGATGATTAACGATTTATATCGTCTGCAATGTAAGTTTCGGGCAGATTTTGCCAAAAATGCAACGTAAACGGGCTTTGCGGGTTCCTTAAAATTTTTTTCCAATCTGGCATCCACCCATATTTGGACGCGTGTTCAGGCGGCCGGCAAGCGACGGCGAGCAAAGCCGGGGACGATCTCGACTACAAGCATAGCGATAAACATTAGCGCACAACCTGTATATCCCGCGGCCGGCATCGACTCATCGAGAATCAGCGCTGCGAGCGATGCGCCGAAGAGCGCTTCGGATGATAGGAAGATCGCCGCCTGCGACGGCGTCGTATAGCGCTGGGCGATCACCTGCAGCACGAAGGCCAGACCGGACGAGAAGATGCCGACATAAAGGATCTCGGGTCCTGCGGACCAAATCGCCGAAAGGCTGATCGGTTCGACCGCTGCGGCAATGGCCAGCGCGCAGACCGTGGTGACGGCAAATTGCGTGGCCGCCAGCGCGAGCGGCCTTCCACTCTCGGAGACGGTCGTGCCGGCAAGGGTGATCTGGATCGCCCAGAAGACGGCGCAGACCACAGTCAGGAGATCGCCTGAGGTGAGCGCCGAAAGATGACCGCCGGACAGGAGATAGATGCCGGCGAGCGCCATCAGCGCGCCCGGCCAGATGATCCAATGCGGGGCACGGCGCAGGAAGAACACGGCAATGAGCGGCACGAAGACGACATAGAGGCCGGTGATGAAGCTGGAATTCGTCACCGTCGTCGTCTGCAGGCCGACCTGCTGGGTGGCGGCGCCGCTGAAAAGGGCAAGGCCCGTGAGGACGTAAAGCCTGGCATGACGCGCGCTGGTCTTCACCTCTGCCTTACGCGCTTCCAGAAGAACGAAAGGCAAGACGGCCAATGTGGCGACGGCAAAACGCAAGGCGATGAACCAGAAGGGGCCGATCGCCTTCATCGCCGTCGATTGCGCGACGAACCCGCCGCCCCAGATGGCGGCTGCAAGCAACAGGAGGAGGTTCGCCTGAATACGCGTCATGTCGTCCTCGAGGGGGAAGGGAGATCTGTCGGAGCGGTTAGCAGTTGCGCTTCCTCAAGGCAAGGGCGAAGACTTTGACGGGTCGATCTATTCCCTTAACCGCAAAGCAGATCACGTGACTGTGGAGCGAAGGATCGCAACCGTAGTAATGCCGGCCGATTGCTGATCTTGTACATGATCAAGCCGGCATCATCGGCAGGTAACGGGAGCGCGTATTTTATGGGTGGAAAATATTTGAAGTTCGTTGTGCTGTGCGGGCTTTTGGCGCTTGCCACAGAACCAGCGGATGCCCGCGATGCGGTAAAAAGCGGAACAGTAGAGCGCAGTGGTTCGAAGTTCAGCTATCTCGTTACCGCTTTAGGTCCGAACAGCCGCAGAATTGAAGTCACTCATAACGGGAAGAAATACACGGGCCCGCTGGCCGAAATGTCTTTTCGTGACCGGCATTTGCAGGTTTTCGAGATGGTGGCGATTTTGATCAAGGACAGCTGCCGGAACGGTGTTTCCTCGCTCGGAAATATTTGGTTGAGCAAGGATCCGGAGCAAGACAAGGATCCCGACGCCAGGCATCCTCAGTACTTCATCTGGGAATATAGCTGTAAGTAGACGCTTGAGCCTGGCGAGACCTCAACCGTTGTTGGCCTGAGCGCGCGAGACCCTGAGCAGCGCGCCGTCGTCCTCGTCCGTCACCATCAGCAACGCGCCGTCGGGCGCCACGATGACGTCGCGGATGCGGCCGTAATCGCCTTCGAACAAGCGCTCTTCGGCGACGAAGGCGCCGCTCTCGTCGCGCTGCATGCGCGAGAGCAGCTGGAATTTCAGCGCCGCGACGAGGAAGTCGCCGCCCCATTCCGGGAACATGGCGCCGCGATAGACAGCGAGCGCGCCGGGCGCGATCGAAGGATCCCAATAGTGCAGCGGCTGCTCCAGCCCTTTTTTGGCGGTGCCTTCGCCGATCTCGGCGCCCGAATAGTCACGGCCGTAGGTGATGATCGGCCAGCCATAATTCTTGCCCGCTTCGATCTGATTGATCTCGTCGCCGCCGCGTGCGCCATGCTCGACGGTGTAGAGATTGCCGTCCTTGGCATCGAAAGAGATGCCCTGCGGGTTCCGGTGGCCCTTCGACCAGATCTCCGGCAGCGCCTTGCCGCCGTCCTTGAAGGGATTGTCGGCGGGGATGCTGCCGTCGGCATTGATGTGGACGATCGAGCCGGCATCGTCCTGCCAGTCCTGCGATCGGTCGCGGTCGCCGCGGTCGCCGACGCTGATGAACAGTGTGCCGTCACGGGCGATCGCGATGCGCGCGCCATATTGGATGTTGCCCGTTGTGAAGCGCCGCATGGTGAAAATCGGCGTCACCGCCTCAAGCGTCTTTTCGTCGGCGGACAGCGTCGCGCTGAAGGCCTCGGTGCCGGAGCCCTGCCTATTGGCGATGGCGGCGGTGAAATAGAGTTTTCTGCTCGTGACAAAATCCGTGGCAAGCGCCACGTCCATAAGACCGCCCTGGCCGCGGGCATTGACTTTGGGCACGTTGCCGATCGGCTCGGAAAGTTTGCCATCGCGAATAATGCGCATGCGGCCCGGCCGCTCGGTGACGAGATATGCGCCGTCGGGCAACACTTCGACCGCCCAGGGGTGTTCGAGACCATCCGCCAGTTTTTCGACGCGAACCGCAGGGCCCTGCGTGTTGACGGTATCGGCCGCATTGGCCGATGTGGCGCCGAACAGAACCAGCGCCGCGGCGAAATGGAAGGCGGATATTCTCGTCATTTGCTTCCCCGTCGTCTCTCCATCCGGAACGTGGAGTGGGCAGGGCAGAGCTTCAAGCCTCAGTCTGTCTGTAATAACGGCTTTGTGTTTGCCGGTTGAAGGGAGCCGATCGCGTTACCATCGACTAGTTCGGCTTCGAGAATGTAGCGTAGCGGCCCGCGTTCGGTCGCATCGAAGGGCCAGCAGGTGGTCAGTACGAGGCGGCGGCCACCGGAGGAAGGGTCGATGCCGCTCGCGTCCCAGGGGGCAATGCGGCCTTCGCCAGCCTTGAAGGTCAATAGCTTGCCGTCGCGGCGGGTAACTTCGATCGTATCACCCGGCCTTATATATTGCAGCCAGCGGAAATGGGTGTCGCGATGGGCGGCGATGACGGAGGTGCCTTCGTCGCCCGGCTGCGGTGTATTGGCGAGCCAGGCCGGACCGAAGGCGAGCGCTTCGCCGGAGGCACCGGAAAGCACGATTGCCTCCTTGCCGAGGCGCGGCGCACGCACCCTGGCTTCGGTGGTGAAATCGGCCCAGGGCCAGGGTTTCGTCTCCTTGCCGCTCAGTTCGGCGGCAAAAGCACGCTTCAGCAGGACTTGCGAGATTTCCGCCTTCGCCTTCAGCAGAAAACCGTCACCGATCAGCGCCAGGCCATAGAAGGCAAGACCGGCAATGGCGAAGGCGATCGTCTTCTCGATCGGCGAAAGACGCCAGAGGAAGAAACCCTTTCTCCTTCGCGCCTTCGGCATGTCCTGGGCCGTGGCGGCGGCCATGGCGAGTTCCAGATAGGTCGGAAGTGGCTCGAATTCGGCCGCTTCCTGATTGTTGCTAGAAACCATCGCGCTTGGCTCCGGCCGAGACGAGACCCTTGAAGCGGCGGCGCCAGATAGCGAGCCCGCTCGCCGCCGCCAGCGCCAGCAGCAGCATGGTGAGCCCCCGCATGATCTGCTCGTCGGCGCGTGTCGCCGTCTGCGGCAGGTTCACGGTCGAGCTCTTCTGCGCGATCAGCGTGGCGGCTTTCGCCGTCGGCGCCGCGGCCGTCAGGTTGGCGATCTCGGGCGATGCAGCGAGATCCTGCGTTGCGGCTGCGGTCCGTTGCGGTTCGGCGCTTCCAGCCGGCGTGGCCGCGCCGTGGCGTTCTGCGCCGCCAGACGGGACAGCGTTTTCGCCGAAGACCTTTCCGAAGTCCCAACCTTCGGGCAGGTTGAGCGGCAGCTTCGCCGAGCCGAGCGGTTCGGTTGCCGGCCGCGACGGCGTGATGTCGACGGCGACCAGACTGGTGACGCGCGAGACGAGGTGGTGGGCGAGCGCCACCGTCTCTATGTCCTTGTCGAGTGCGGCGGGGTCCTGGTGCTCATAGGCGCGGGCCTCGAAATCGTCGATCTTGCGTCGCGCCCAGAGCTTGGAAATGCCGTTGCCGTCTGCGGCATTGGCGATATCCATCTCGACGCGCCAGGGCTGGTTGCCTGTCTTGCCGACGATCTGCAGCTTGCCGGTAGGCTTTTCCTGCGGCAGTTCCGCCGTTAGAACGACGGGTTCGCCGCTATAGAGGTCGGGCATCGGGTTCGGCGTGATATCCTCGGCTTCGATGCCTTCGAAGGTCGCGGCGATATCGGTCATTGCGGGGTTCTGCAGCTTGGCGAAGAGTTCGCTCATGCGGCTTGCCACCTGATCGGTCGAGCCGATCTGAGTGAAGGTGCCGCGGCCGAACTCGGCGGCTTTGGTCATGAAATAGGTGTTCGGCGCCGAGCCGATACCGACGGTGAAGACGCGGGCATCGCCGCGGTTTTCGGTGATTTCCTGGAAGAGCTGCTGTTCGTTGCCGATCGCGCCATCGGTGAGGAATACGACCTGGCGCAGCGCTCCGCTTGCGATCGGGCCTTGGTTGCGCAGCGCGTCCTCGAGCGCCGGCAGCATTTCCGTGCCGCCATCGGCGTTTAGGCTCATGATATAAGCGATGGCCTTTTCGCGGTTGTCGGGGGCGGCGGTGACGAGGCCGTTGAAATAATCGGTCATCGTATCGTCGAAACGGATGACGTTGAAGCGATCCTCGGGGTTGAGCCTGGAGATGGCAAGCGCCAGGCTCTGTCTTGCCTGTTCGATCGACTGGCCGGACATGGAGCCGGAATTGTCGATGACGAAGACCACCTCGCGTTTTGCCGGCGCTGCCGCATCCGGCGCGGTGGGCGGGGTGACGAAGGCAAGCAGATAGGTCTTACCATCGATCGCTTCGCGGAAGAGGCCGGCGCTCGGCGTCTTGCCCGGAGCGGCTTTCCAGGTGAGCTCGAAATCCTTGTCGGCAGGAACCGCGTCTCCTTTCAGGCGGATCGTTCTCGCCTGGTCGCCGTCCTGTCCGATATCGACGTCGTGGAAGGAGGATTTGACCTCACCGAGCGGGAAGCCGGCCTTGAGGTTGATGATCAGCGACATGGGGTTGATCCTGGCATTCTCGCGCGGGTCGAGCACCGGGGCTTCGATCTTCTCCCGATTTTCCACCGGGTCTCTCGGTGTTGCGAAGCCGGCGCCGTTATTGAACTCGACGGTCTGGACGATCGGGGCCGGATTATAGCGGGGCGCGACGACCATCGGGAAGCGCAGCGAGAATTCACCGCCGGACTGATGGACCGTCTGCTGATATTCGATCTGCACGACGATCTCTTCGCCGGGGCCGATATTGGCGACCTGGTTGGTGAAGATGTTGGGCCGCTGCTGTTCGAGCAGCGCCGTTTTCTTGCCCTCGGCCTTGGCCTGCTCATAGATCTCGCGGGCTTCCTGGCGCGGCTTGATCTGGCCTTCGATGAAGCGTTCGCCGATCTGCATCTTCAGCGCGTCAACGGCCGAATTGTCGGGCAGCGGGAAGACGTAGGTGCCCTCGACCCAGCCCTGGCTCGGGTTTTGGAAGCGCTGCGTTACCTTCACCCTGGCGATCGGGCCGGAGACATCGATTGCGACGTCGGTCTTCAGCCGCGGCGCTTCGACATAAAAGCCCGGTTCCTTCGACGGGAAGAGCAGCGAGCCGCTATTGACGTTGTTCGGCCGGACAAGGGCCGCGAGCTGGCCGGATGCCTGCCGCGTCTCGGCGCGGGCGGCGGAGGCAAGTCCCAGCATCGCGGTGATGCATGCGACAAAAGCGGTGACGGCGACAAGACATGAAATGGAGATCCGGCGCATGCGTATGCGCCCGATGGCGAACTCATCTTCCAGAAACATTGGCCTACCCTCAATAACCAATTTTGGATGAGGGAATGATGCAGCTTCGATCTCGGCGCGCTCGCGACCGAATTGCGGCGGCGTGCGGCATTTGTTGCGGCTTATTCGTGGCGGCGATAAAATCCGGCGATCTCTCTGATTTTAAAAGACGAAAAACATGATCGTCGTCACCGCGAAAGTACCGCGATCGAGGCCATGTCCTGTCCAAAGCCCATGGCCTCAGACTGTCGCGATGTCATGGACGGGTGATTCTGTAGACCAGCAAATCGTCCGAATCCACAAGTTTGGTTGCGGTCTTGTCCAGATAATCGATGACGCCAACGTGATGCTCGAAGAATCGCAAGTCCGCGTGGTCGGTGGCGTTCTTGGTCACGCCGAACAGATCCGCGCCGTGCGCGCGCAGTTCCTCGAGCTGCGCGATCGCAGTGGCGTCATCCGCGACGAATTTCGACCAGTCCGCATCGCCTCCTCCAGGCGGGAACACCCAGCCGCGCGCCCTGCTGTAATAGACTGCGACGGGGTCGCCGACATCTGGCGCGGTGGCGACGACGAGATCGCCCGGTTTCGCCAACCGCGCCAGTTCCTCGCCAAGGAGCTTGCCCTTCATGGCGATTGGCTTCTTCATCGTCCTGACGAGGGGAAGGGTCGACCAGGCAAGCGCCACGGCTACGATGCAGATCGCGCGAAGCGCCACAGCCGGCTTAAGAATGGCCCTCGGTGACAGCGTTGCCAGGAGAAGCGCGCCGCGGCCTGAGAACATCGCGACTGGCACATGGAAGATGTGGAAGTTCCACACATTAGCTGTGATCTCGCCCGCCGCCGCCAGATAGAGGATCGTGGCCGCTGCCAGCCAGACATAGGGAATGGCCGAAAGTCTGCGTTGCTCCGGGTCTTCAGCGGGTCTGGGCGGTATCCATAAGCCGACCGCCAGCAGCACCAAGAATGGAGAGCCGTAGAACCACCAGACCGACGTGTTCCACGCCGATTTGACGTAGAACCTGTTCTTGACGTATGCCCAGAGGCCGTCGTCCCAAATATAGCCGCTGCCGGCGATATGAAACGGCGGATAATTACGGCCGAGATAAATCGCCCAGCTGTAATAAGCGGCGACGATAGCCAAGCTCACAAGCCCCCACAGGAAGACCCGGGTTGCCTGCTTCTGCTTCTTCTCCAGAATCCAGCAAACCATCAAATAGAAGATGACGGCGCCCGCGACGAGGCCTGGCGGCTTTGACAGTGCGCCGAGCGAGACGCTCGCCGTGGCAAGCGGCAAGAGCCAGCCGCTGCCGCCGGCCCAGTATTTGACGAATAGCCAGACGCCGAGGGTCACGAGGGCCAGCATCGCGGGATCTGGAAGAAACGAGCTGTCGATCATGATCGCCGCCGGCATCAGCGCATAGGCAAGCGCCGCCGCATGGGCGTGCATGATGCCCCAGCACAGCGCTGTCAGCCTGTGCAGAGAAAACACCGTCACCAGCCCGAAGACAGCCGCAACCACGCGGCCGTACCAGTCGTGCCAGCCGAAGAGCTGGTAGAGCAGGGCAGTGATATAGCTGACAATCTGGAACTCGCGGCCCTGGTAGCCTGGTCCGGGGCCGGTCCAGCTGACCTCTGGAAAGAGGATGTTCCAGCTGCGCTGCTGGAAATTGTCGGCCATCATCGCGGTGCTTATCTCGCGCCAGCTGAAGCCGTCGACCAGCGGCAAGGTAATCTTGTGGAACCTGAAGACGACCGCAATGAACAGGATCCCCAGCAGAATCGCCGTGTCGAGGCTCAGATAGTTCAGGCGAACCGTGTCCCGGCCGGTCGACTGCTGCTGATATTGCCGACCTTCGGCCTGGTTCAATTCCGGGATGTCCGTCATCTGAAACCGTGTCCCGCCTGATGCCCGACGCAGCGCGACAGGCGGCGGCATCGGATCGAAAGGAAGATCGGGCTGAGCGGGATCTCGCCGCCGGCGCGGCCGGCTGCGGGGAGCGGCGCGTCGGTATTCCTGAGCAGCGGCTTGGAAGAGTTGCGAGGCGGCTTTGTCATGACGGAAGTTCATCAACACTGCCTCGAAAAGCAATTCGCCCAGATTGGTTAGTCACCTAATCCCGGAAGTTGCGCGGGGTGCCTCGACTGCGCGCGCGCCTCGGCGAAAAGGACGGCGGACCTACCCGCCGGTGCGGCGAAACGATCAATAAGAATCATTGCCTCCATCACGCCTTTGCCCTTGAAATGCCGTCATACATTGGACATAGAGCTAACCGCAGAACTCCGGTCCCGGCTTTCTGCCCGTTTCAACCAATAGGACCGATATCATGGCCTTCCTTGCCGATGCTCTTTCCCGTGTGAAGCCTTCAGCCACCATCGCCGTTTCCCAGAAAGCGCGTGAGCTGAAAGCGAAAGGACGCGACGTCATTGGCCTCGGCGCAGGCGAGCCGGATTTCGATACGCCCGACAACATCAAGAAGGCTGCCATCGACGCGATCAACCGCGGCGAGACGAAGTATACGCCGGTTTCCGGCATCCCCGAGCTGCGCAAGGCGATCGCCGCCAAGTTCAAGCGCGAGAACGGCCTGGAATATTCCTGGGAGCAGACGATCGTCGGCACCGGCGGCAAGCAGATCCTGTTCAACGCCTTCATGGCGACGCTGAACCCGGGCGATGAAGTCGTCATCCCAGCGCCCTACTGGGTTTCCTATCCGGAGATGGTGGCGCTCTGCGGCGGCACGCCGGTTTTCGTTTCGGCCACCCAGGAGCATAACTTCAAGCTCCAGCCTGCCGATCTCGAAAAGGCGATCACGCCGAAGACGAAGTGGTTCATTTTCAACTCGCCATCCAACCCGACGGGCGCCGCCTATACGCATGCCGAGCTGAAGGCGCTCACTGATGTGCTAATGAAGCATCCGCATGTCTGGGTGCTGACCGACGACATGTACGAGCACCTGACCTATGGCGACTTCAAATTCGTCACGCCCGTCGAAGTCGAGCCGAAGCTCTACGACCGCACGCTGACGATGAACGGCGTTTCCAAGGCCTATGCGATGACCGGCTGGCGTATTGGTTATGCCGCCGGGCCGATTCAGCTCATCAAGGCGATGGACATGATCCAGGGTCAGCAGACCTCGGGTGCGACGTCGATCGCCCAATGGGCGGCTGTCGAGGCGCTGAACGGCACGCAGGATTTCATCCCCGAGAACAAGAAGATTTTCGAAGGCCGCCGCGACCTCGTCGTCTCCATGCTGAACCAAGCCAAGGGTATCGTCTGCCCGGTGCCGGAAGGCGCCTTCTACGTTTATCCGTCCTGCGCCGGCCTGATCGGCAAGACGGCGCCGTCGGGCAAGATCATCGAGACGGACGAAGATTTCGTTTCCGAGCTTCTGGAATCGGAAGGCGTCGCCGTCGTTCACGGCTCCGCCTTCGGCCTCGGCCCAAATTTCCGGATCTCCTATGCGACATCGGAAGATCTGCTTGAGGAAGCTTGCCGCCGCATCCAGCGCTTCTGCGGCGCTTGCAAGTAGGCTTGTCGCCATCATATCGATCGAAGGCCTGTCGGTGACGGCGGGCCTTTTATTTATCCGGCGTTGATGGTGTAGCTGCATGTGGCTACATTTGAGGCTATGAAGACCGTTTCAATCCGTGATGCGAAGAACCGCCTGACCGAGCTTGCCCCGCGAGGTCGAGGCAGGTGAAATCATTGTCGTGACCCGAAACGGCCGGCCGGTATTCGACCTGGTGCCCCATCAGAAACGCGGCGGTTTGGATCTGGAGGCCGGTCAGGCCTATCTTCGTGCTCGGGGTTACCTGTCCCGTGCCGTTCATCGCGGATGATTTTGACGATCCGCTGCCGGAGGATTTCCTCCTGAGGCCTTTGCCGGAGTCATGAGACTTCTTCTTGATACTCGTATCGTTCTCGCGATCCTGAGGAAGGACGCCGGCGCGCGATTCCAGAGATCGCGTCGCTGCTCGGCGACAGCAAAACCGTGGGCTTCGTCAGCGTCGCAGGCCTTCGGGAAACGGCGATCAAGGCTCGTCTGGGAAAGTTGGATCCCGGCATGCCGCTCGAAGACATTGCCGGTGTTCTTGAGGAAACAAGGCTGATCCTGCTGGGGATCGAAATTCAGCATGTCATCACCGCTGCCGATCCCGAGCCGGAGACGCGCGATCCCTTTGATCGGCTGCTGCTGGCGCAGTGCAAGGTCGAAGGCTTGCAGCTTGCCACCGTCGACCGGCTGCTCGTCGATCATCCTCTGGCATTGCGACTATAGCTCACGTCCCGATTCAACGCGCTGCCGCACAGATTCCGCTTCGCCTCGCAAGTCGTTGAATTCCGATTCAAAACGTGACGCGGAGTGCCGGTGGGGCGGATGATCTGCGGTTGCGGGCAGCCGCCAAACCAACTAGATATCCGGCATCAAGTTCAATTTGCCGCTTCGGGGGGCCGGATTTTGCAGCAGAGTGCCGTCATCGTCTGTTCTGACGTCAACATGCTCCCGGCCGCCTGCTGCACTCTGCTTTCCGTCAAGCGCAATCTTACAAATGCTGATGTAGAGTTCCTGCTTCTCGGCATCGACCTCAAGCCGCACCAGGTCGCCGAGGTCGATAATTTTGGGCGGCTTCATGGTATGGCGATCAGGGTGCTGCCCTATAAAACGCCCGGCACCGGCCTCCAGGCGCGGGGCCGCTGGTCGGCGGCCACACTGGCGCGGCTCTACATGGATCGGGATATACCCGACCATATCGAGCGCCTGCTTTATCTCGACGCCGACGTGCTGGCGGTTGCGGCTGTCGACGAACTCTTCACCCTTGATTTTCAAGGCAAGGCGCTTGCCGCCGTCGACGACTATGTCATGGCCTTTCCCGAGAAATCAGGCGCGCGCCAGCGCAAGATCGGCATGGGCGAGGGCGGCCGCTACTTCAATGCCGGCGTATTGCTGTTTGACTGGTCGGCCTGCCGGGCGAGGGGGCTCTTCGCCAGGACCCGCGAAATCTTCGAGGAGCGGTCGCATCTGTTCGAGAATAACGACCAGGATGCGCTGAACGTCACTTTTGACCGCGACTGGCTGGTGCTCGATCCGCGCTGGAATACACAGACGGGCCTGCTGCCTTTCGTCGATCGGCCGGCCATCTTTCATTTCACCGGCCGCAAGAAACCGTGGCAGGCGAACGTTCCCTGGGTGCACCGGCGGATGGCCAATCGTTATGCCGAGGATCTTCGCAACACGCCCTGGGCGTCCTTCTGCAGGCAACCGTCGATGACGGACCGAGTGGCGGGCTTCCTCTCGCATGTGGGAAAGCAGATCGGCGGGCTGAGGCGGCTTGCCCGGATGCGCGCCTATTTCAGCAACAGCTAGTCGGGCGGACGGAGCGCGTCGTCCTTGGAAAGTGCATGTGAGGCGATATGGAAGCAATTCCCAGCGATAACAAGGCTACGACCACTCCGGATGGTGGCTTCAATTTCCTGACGCCGGAAGCGTGGAAGGCGCTGTTGTCGGGCTATTCCCATATCGTGCTGGTAGCAAACAGCGAGGCGGTCGATATCGAACGGCTGCGGAGCAAATTGCCGGAGACGGCGCTCTACGTCTTCTTCAACAAGGTCTACAAGGTGCTCGACGAACCCTTCGTCGGCCACTCCATGCTGGTTGCCCGCAGCGACGTGATGGGCGCCCATATCGTCCACCGGCGCGAGGCGGCGGATGTCTTGCGCTTCTTTGGCGGCGACGATTTCCTCGGCGTCGTTAACATCCGGGTCTCCGTCGAGGAAAATCTCAGCGAAAAGAGCTGCTTCGAAGGCGCTAAGGCCCGTCACCTTGATCTGACGCAAATGCTCGCCGATCTCTATCCGATCGGCAAGATCGCGACGAGCGGCTTTGCGGTAGCGTTGTGGCTCGCCGATTTGCAGTTGCCGGGCAAGATCCTGCTTGCCGGCTTTTCGGCGAAGCGGAGCGAGAAGTGGAAGGTGTTCGACGTTCACGATTGGACGTTCGAGCAGATCTTCCTGCGCCTCTTCGCGCGCATGGGGTCGATCTCAATGATGGGCGGCGTCGATGCCAGCCCCTATTCGGCGCTCGCCAAACGGTTTCCTGAGGTGCCGCCGATCGAGATCGCGATGACTGCGGCCGAGGTCTTGTCGGAGCGGCTCGACAATACGAACAGCCAGATCGACAGGCTGATGTCCGTCACCAAATTCATCCGCGCCGTCGACAATTTCTTTCGGCGGTTCAAACCGAAAACCCGTAAGCAGCGTTTTCTCGAAAAGTCGAAGGGATGACTGTCGCGGGCCTTTGCTAACAGGCGTGGGTGGCCAGAAAGCTGTTGCCGATACCGGCGATCAAGGTAAACAATGGAACAACAAAACGTCCGAATTTTTGTAGGATTCGATCCCAAGGAAGTGGTCGCCTACCACGTTCTCGTGCAGAGCATCATCGAGAAGTCGTCGATCCCGGTTGAGTTCTCGCCCATTGCACTTTCCAATCTTGGCGGGATTTTCACCCGCGAGCGCAACGCGCTGCAATCCACGGAGTTCTCCTTCTCGCGTTTCCTGACGCCCTATCTCAGCGGTTTCGAGGGCTGGAGCATCTTCATGGATTGCGACATGCTGATGCGTGCCGATATCGCCGAGCTTTGGGCATTGCGCGACGAGCGTTACGCCGTCATGTGCGTCAAACACGATTATCAGCCGAAGATCGACACCAAGTTCCTCGGCCAGACGCAGACCAAGTACGAAAAGAAGAACTGGTCGAGCTTCATTCTCTTCAACAACGACAAATGCCGCGCGCTGACGCCCGACTACGTCAACACGGCGACCGGCCTGCAGCTGCACCAGTTCAAGTGGCTTGAGAACGACGACCTCATCGGCGAACTGCCGGTGATATGGAATTACCTCGTCAATGAATACGACTACCGCGAAGACGCCAAGAACGTCCATTTCACCGACGGCGGGCCGTATTTCGAGGAATACAAGAACGACGATTACGCCGATGAATGGTTCGCAGCCCGCGAACGTCTGCTCTTCGCGCAACAGCCCGTCTAAACAGCCTGTTCTTTCCCTTCCTCCGCGGGGAGGGAGTCCTCAGAGCCCCAGAGCCGTCAGCATGACGAAGGTGGCGAAGAGGATGAAATGTGTCATGCCCTCGATGGCGTTTGTCTCGCCGTCGTTGAGGTTGATCGCCGCGGCAATCAAGGTGATCGTCACCATCACCGTCTGCACCGGGGTCATCGCCATGATGAAGGGCTGGCCGGTATAAAGTGCAATCGCCTCCATCACGGGCACCGTCAGGATGACGGTGGAAAGCGAGGCGCCCATGGCAATGTTGACGGTCGCCTGCATGCGGTTTCTCAGAGCCGCTCGCAAGGCGGTCAGGATTTCGGGCGCGGCCGAAATCGCCGCGACGACCACGGCGGTGACGGCGATTGGTGCGCCGCTGTCGCGCAGCCCTTCGGTCATGAAGGTCGACATAAACTCCGCCAGCAGGCCAATGACGACGACGCCGACGAGGATGGTGGCGATCGAGACGGCTGCCGGTCCGTCAGCGCCGTGTTCGTCGCGACTTTCCTTCTTCCGCTCGGAGCGCGGGTAGCTGTAGCTGAAGAAATAGCTGTGCTGGCCGACCTGCATGCGCAGGAAGAGGCCGTAGAGAGCGACCATCGCGACAATGGTGAAGGCGGAGTAATAATGCCACCGATCTCGCGGCACGAATTCCGGCACGATCATCGAAATGCCCATGGCGGTCAGGATCATCACGCCATAGGTCTTTCCCGAATTGTCGTTATAAGGCTGCTCGCCATGCTTGAGGCCGCCGAGCAGGGCGGCGAGGCCGAGAATGCCGTTGATATCGAGCATCAGGGCCGAATAGATCGTGTCGCGCACCAGCGTTGGAGAGCTTTCGCCGCTCATCATGATGGCAAGAATGATGACTTCGACGGCGAGGGCCGAAAGTGTCAGGATCATCGTGCCGTAGGGATCGCCGACTTTGACGGCGAGCAGTTCGGCATGATGGGCGACGCGGATCGAAGCGAGCACGATGGTGGCGACGAGTGCTGCGGCGGCGATGAGCGCCAGGCCTGACCCCATCTCCATGACCGTATGCTCCAGAAGATAGGCAGTCACCGAGACGACGAGTGCAATGACCAGAAACCTCTCCTCTTTAAGGCGTGACACGATGCCCAAATCTCAGCTCCCGTTGCGATTCACGCCTTTAACTAAGTCACTGATTTCGGATGGGAAGCACGCGGCGGCACTCTGCTATTTGCAGTCTTCGACGTTTAATGAAATACTGACACCATCGGGGCCGGAAAAGCAGATCGCGGCGTCCTCGAATTCTCGTCACGCGGCCGCGATGATCCGGACCCTGTCCGGAAGCATGCGCATGCGCAACAAGATGATGAGGAGACGGATGCATGATCAAGGTGGTCTACGAAGTCGTGCCGCATGACGGCGGTTGGGCCTACAGGCTGGGAGGCGTCTATTCCGAGGCATTCCCGACCCATGCCGAGGCGCTCGAAGCTGCGCGCATCGTCGCGGCCGAACAGCAGGTCGGGGGCGATTCCGCCGAGATCAGCTGGCAGGACGAAAACGGCAAATGGCATGAGGAATATGCCGAGGGCGGCGACCGGCCGGAAACCGAGGTGGTCGACGGTCTATGGCAGGAGCGATCGGCTGGAGCCTCGCAGAGCGCCGGACATTAACCCTAGAGCGCGTCGCGATCTTTCAGATTCGCTCGCTGCGCTTTAGGTCCTCGTTTTTGCGCATGCCGTTATCGCAAACTGCGCACGCTTTTGCGCGACATGCTCTATCCCTTCAATGCCCGCGTGACGATCGTGTCGACAAATTCGCGCTTCTCAGCGGTATAGCGATCGCCGTCCATTCTGAATTCGGCTGCCAGCCTGCGTTTCAGCGCAGCATAATCGGCCGCCGCTTCCGGATGCGCGATGAGATAATCCCGGAAAGCGAGCCTGTTTCGATGCGTGCCGTTGCCGGCCGGGCAAAGGTAGACTCGTTCGGCCGGCACCGAACCTCTCGACAAGAATGCCCAAACCTCGTCGTCATAGCGGTTGCCGCGCGGCTCGTAGTCTTGCGAGAGAAGCACCTGTGTCGCACTCTGGATATGCTCGAGAGCGGGAAGAACGATGTCGATATCGATGAGCGGCTTGGCGGTCATATCAGGTATGGCGGTGCTGCCGACGTGATCGATGGCGAGCGCCTGCGGCAGCAAGGCCAGCAGCTTGGCTCGGATGCGCTGGAAAGCTTCCGGCCATTCTCTGTCATAGCTCACGAGTTCAACCGGCTTGTGCATCGTCATCTCCATAGGATGCTGCGAGATTGCCCATGTTTCTCATCGAAAATCGATCTCGATTTCCGCTTGCGCGCCTGTGGAATGACGATGGTAAGTCCGGAGCCCCTGGACCAGCGCGTCGAACGTCGCGCGGCAGCGCGGTGAGGTCTTCAGGCTTTCGTGCATGACCACCCATGTACCGAGCGGAATCTCGAACGCATCGGAAAGGACATGCACGAGGTCGGGGTTTTCTCGGGCCAGTCCGATCTGGCAGAGGCCGATGCCAACGCCGGCGCGGATTGCGGAGAGCTGGGCAAGGTTGCTGTCGGTCCTGTAGGAGAATTTGATGCCTTCGGACGCCGGATAGCGCTTCATCACCATGCGGACGTAGGCCGTCTGCCGGTCGAAGCCGATGAGCCGGTGGTTGGCGAGGTCCGCCATGGCTTGCGGAGTGCCGTGCCGTTCGAGATAGCGGCGGTGGGCGTGGAATCCGATCGGGATGTCGCCGATGCGGCGCACGATGAGAGCATCCTGTTGCGGCTCGGCCATGCGTACGGCGATATCGGCCTCGCGATTTACCAGATCTTCGATGGTATCGGATGCCGAGAGCTCGATTTGGAGTTCGGGATAGACTTCCTGCAGGGACCCGAAAATCCGAGGCATGATCTCGACGGCGACGACCTCGCTGGCGCTGACCCTGACCGTTCCGGCTACCCTCTCGCGCTCGCCGGATGCGGTGCGCAAAAGGGCGGCGGCGGTTGCCGCCAGCGTTTCGGCATAGGGTTTCAGCGCCTGTGCGGCGTCGGTCGGCACGAGGCCGTTCGGCGACCGGATGAAGAGCTCGGCGCCGATCGCCTGTTCCAGAGCATCGACATGGCGGCCGATCGTCGGTTGGGTCAGCCCCAGCTCGCGCGCAGCGGCCGAAAGCGAGCCCTGCTGGAGCACGGTCACGAAACTGCGGTAAAAATCCCAGCTTGGTTCGAGCGTCATATGTTTTTGTATAGCTGATCCACTTATTTCGTCAATTTTGTTTATCTGAAAGCAGGAGCATAGTCATCTCATGCAATTGAAGGAGATGATTGCGATGAATGGAGAGACGAAGATCACGGCACTGGTTCTCGGCGCGACCGGCGGTATCGGCGGCGCGATCGCCCGCAAGCTTCTGGCCCGTGGCTGGCGCATCCGGGCGCTCAACCGTGATGCCGCCAAGGCGTCGAAGAACGAGCCGGCATTCGAATGGCTGCAGGGCGATGCGATGAATGCCGGTGACGTGCTGACGGCGGCTGAAGGTGTTGGCCTGATTGTCCACGCGGTCAATCCGCCCGGCTATCGCGATTGGGAAAGGCTGGTGCTGCCGATGCTCGACAATACGATCGCTGCCGCTCGCGTCGCCGGGGCGCGGATCGTGCTGCCGGGCAACGTTTACAATTTCGGTCCCGATGCCCTGCAGTCGCCGACGGAGGAAAGCCCGCAGCATCCCCTTACAAAGAAGGGAGCGATCCGCGTCGAGATGGAGAAGCGGCTGAAGGCGGCATCGCAATCCGGCACCTGTGCGATCGTCGTCAGGGCTGGCGATTTCTTCGGTCCGGGCGCAACGGCCAATAGCTGGTTCTCATCGGGGTTGGTGACGCCGGGCAAGCCGGTCGGCACCATCAAGAATCCGGGACGGCGCGGCATCGGCCATCAGTGGACCTATCTACCCGACATGGCGGAAACCATCACCCAGCTCATCGAGCGGGCCGATCAGCTGCCGCCCTTCGCCGTCTATCATATGGATGGCTTCTGGGATGCAGATGGCATGCAGATGGCAGAAGCGATCAAGCGTGTTGCCGCCGGCAAGGCGAAGATCGGGCGGTTTCCCTGGTGGATCGTGCCGCTCGCCGCGCCTTTCGTTCCGTTGATGCGGGAGATCAACGAGATGCGCTATCTCTGGAAAGTGCCGCTCAGGATGAACAACGCCAAGCTTGTCGCCGAACTTAGCAAGGAGCCGCAGACGCCGATCGACGAGGCGGTGAGAGCCTCACTGGTGGCTCTCGGCTGCCTGCCCGAAGCGCATCGTGACACCGCAGCCGCCTTTATCGGGCATACGCTGCAGAAGGCGCCTTAGGCCGCCAGCTCGGCCAGCGCGATCCGCGCGACCGTCAAGGCCGTCTCCGCCTGTTCGATATTGGGGTCGCCGAGAAACCAGGCGGCGGAAAGGCCAGAATAAGCGGCGATCCATTGCAGCAGCCGCTGCGGCTCCAGCCCCGCCTCCGCAGAGACGATGGCGAGCTGGCGGCGGAAGCGGGCGGGGTCGGTAATGGTCGGCAATTCCTCGTTGGCGAAGATATTGGCGAAATCGAAACCGCGCTCGCCGTGGAGCCGTTTCGGATCGATCGCCAGCCAGCCGCGCTCCTCGAAATCGAGAATGTTGCCGTGGTGGATGTCGCCATGGAGGACGGAGAGATCGCGCGGATCGGCAAGGAGGGATTTGGCGATCGCCGAGCAATCGGCAAACGTGCCGCCATGTTTGCCGGCGGCCGGTTCGAGATCGCGGAACCAGCGGGTGAGGGGAATGGGATCGGGGAGTGGTCTTTCGCGCGGCGCATGCAGCCGCGCTGCGGTGCGGCAGAGAATGCGGCTCGCTTCGTCGTCTTCTCCATCCATCGCCATGGCAAGCAGGGAGCGTTTCCCGGTTGCCCTTTCCAGCAATACGGCGTCGCCTTCGTGTGCATAGACATGAGCCGCGCCGTCGCCGTCCCACCATTGCATCAACAGCGCGCCGTATCGTTCGTCGATATCGGTCGCCACTTTCAGCATGGCGGGTCTCTCCTGCCAGAGGACCGGCAGCAGGCGGCTGGAATGGGTGATGATGGGCTCGCCGTCCGACATGAGCGACCAGCGATCGAGATAGGGTGCAAACATGACATTCTATATAGAGATATTGAACGCACAAATCCCACCTCTCAGTGGGATTTCTGTATTTGTCGACAAAGTCTCCTCCGTCATGCCAGGCCTTGTGGTGTCCGGTTCCGAAGATCGGCGAAACCAGCCCCTCATTCGCCTGCGGCACCTTCTCCCCGTAACCGGGGCGAAGGGGATTTGCCGCGACCTCTCCCTCCCATCCGCCTCTCGGAATGGCACGTCCCCTCTCCCCGTCAGAACGGGGAGAGGGTTAGGGTAAGGGGCATTTTCCGACGCGAACCGGACGGCAGTTGCTTTGTGCCGAGCATCTGACGACTGCGATTGCCTGACAGGAAAAAATCTTTTTTCAGTAGCTTAATTGGGCCGGCACAGATCCCCGGCACAAGGCCGAGGATGACGTCGCGGGGTTTGCCGTGGTTGTCCGCCAGCCTGAGAAATCCCGCCGAGAGGCGGGATTTCTTGATGCGCGCCTGAAACCTCAGGCGACCTTTTCGAGAGTGGGATAGTCGAGATAGCCCTTGGCGGTGCCGCCGTAGAAGGTCGACTGGTCGGGCGTGTTGAGCGGCAGGTTCTTTGCCAGTCGTTCGACGAGATCGGGATTGGCGATGAAGGGTTTGCCGAAGGCGACCAGATCGGCGCGGCCGCTTTCGGCGGCGTCGATCGCGAGATCGCGGTCATAGCCGTTATTGACCATCCAGTTCGCCTTGCCGCCGGCTTTTTCATAGGCCTGGCGCAGCGCTCTGTAATCGAAGGAGGGGTTGTCGCCCTGCTTGTAGTCGCGCTCGCCGCCGGTCTGGCCTTCGATGACGTGGATATAGGCGAGGCCGTATCTTGCCAGCCCCTCGATGACATGGATGAAGGTCGCCTGCGGATTGGAATCATAGCTTTCGCCCGACGGCGTCACCGGCGAGATGCGGATTGCGGTACGGCCTGCGCCGATTTCCCTCACCACGGCATCGACGACCTCGAAGGTCAGGCGGGCGCGGTTCTCGATCGAGCCGCCATATTGGTCGGTGCGGTCGTTGACGCCGTCACGGATGAACTGATCGAGCAGATAACCATTGGCGCCATGGATCTCGACACCGTCGAAGCCGGCATCGATGGCGGCGCCGGCTGCCTTGCGGTAATCCTCGATGATGCCGGGGACTTCGGCGGTTTCGAGCGCGCGGGGCTCGGAGGTATCGGCAAAGCTGCCGCTGCCGTCGGCATTGACCAGATAGGTCTTGGCCTTGGCGATGCGATTGGTCGAGGAGACCGGCTTGCCGCCGTCCGGCTGCAGCGTCGTGTGCGAGATGCGGCCGACATGCCACATCTGGACGACGATCTTGCCGCCGGCTGCATGGACGGCGTCGGTGACGCGCTTCCAGCCGGCGAGTGCTTCCTTGCTGTAGAGGCCGGGCACGTCGGCATAACCCTGGCCCTGATGGGTGATCGCGGTCGCTTCGGTGATGATCAGGCCCGCCGTGGCGCGCTGGCGGTAATATTCGACATTGAGGTCGTTGGGAATCGCGCCCGGCGAGCGGTTGCGGGTAAGCGGCGCCATGACGATGCGGTTCTTGACGGAGATATCGCCAACCTTGGTGGGTTCGAAAAGCTTGGCCATGATGGTCCTTTCTTTTGCGGGAGGATCACTCTGCGGGGGCAAGCGCAGCCCGGCCCCTGGCGGAGAGATAGGTGAGCCCCGTCGCACCCAGGCCGACCAGAGCCATCAGGGCTGCGGCGAGCGGAACGCGGGTGAGATCGAAGCCGGCATCGATGACCAGGCCGCCCGCCCAAGCGCCGAATGCATTGCCGGTGTTGAAGGCGCCGATATTGATCGTCGAAACGAGGTTCGGCGCATCTTTGCCGAAGCCGACGACGCCGACCTGGAGCGCCGGCACGGCGGCAAAGCTTGCGGTCGCCCAGAGGAAGAGGGTGATCTCAGCCGGGATGAAGAAGCGGCTCGTATAACTAAAGGCAAGCGAGGTGACGGCGATCGCGGCGAAGACGCCGGCAAGTGTTACGCCGAGCCGCCAATCGGCAAGCTTGCCGCCGATGAGATTGCCGACGGTCAGGCCGAGGCCGATCAGGAACAGCGTCCAGGTGACGCCTTCCGGCGAAACGCCGGTGACATCACGCAGGAGCGGCGCGATATAGGTGAAGAGGGCGAACATCGAGGCAGCGAAGAAGACGGTGGTCGAAAGCGCCAGCCAGAGGCCGCTATTCCTGAGTGCCGCGATCTCGCGCAGGATGCTGCCGTTTTCCTGTTTCTTGTCCTTCGGCAGGATGGCGATCAGTCCAAGAATGGTGACGATGCCGATGAAGGTGACGACGCCGAAGGTGGCGCGCCAGCCATAGGCCTGGCCGATCGCGGTGCCGAGCGGTACGCCGAGGACATTGGCAAGTGTCAGGCCGGTGAACATCAGCGCGACGGCGCGGGCCTTGCGGTCTTCCGCAACCAGTCCGGCGGCGACGACCGAGCCGATGCCGAAGAAGGCGCCGTGGCAGAGAGCGGTCACGATGCGGGCGATCATCAGCACCCAATAATCGCTCGCCAGAGCGCAAAGCAGGTTGCCGGCGATGAAGAAGGCCATCAGCGCAATCAGCGCCGTGCGCCGTTTCAATTTAGCGGTCGAGACTGCCATGACGGGCGCGCCGATCGCGACTGCCAACGCGTAACCGGTTACCAACCATCCGGCCTGTGGGATCGTCACCGAGAGATCGGTGGCGACCTCCGGCAGCAGGCCCATGATGACGAATTCGGTCGTGCCTATCGCAAAGGAGCTCAAGGCGAGGACGAGAAGGGCGAGGGGCATTAAAGATCCTGTGTCAGCTGCTTGAGGAAAGCGGCGATCGTTTCTTCGTTGCGCTTGTAGAAGATCCACTGGCCGACGCGTTTGGTGGTGACGAGACCGGCGCGATGCAGCGTTCCGAGATGGGCGGAAACCGTCGATTGGGATAGGCCGCAGCGCTCGAATTGGCTGGCGCAGACGCCCATTTCGAAGGGATGCTCCTGCGTGGGGAAATGTTCCTCGGGATTCTTCAGCCAGCTCAGAATGTCCATCCGGGTGGGGTGGGCGAGTGCCTTGATGATTTCGTCTTTATCCATCGCAGTCGGTCGATCCATAAATCGAATTTTTTCGATATATGGTTCGACGCTTGCCGATATGCAAATCACGGAGACGTGAGGCGGCGGCTTTTGGCGCGTGAGTAAATTTTGGGCAAAAAAAGAGGGCCACCGGAAAACCAGGGCCCTTTGAATTGTGAAGGTCAATAACCTCCAGAGGGGAACAGCTAATGCGGTGGAACTGGGAGAGAAACCACGAAATGCATCAGCTGAGTTGGATATGGTGCTTCCTTAGGCAGGTTTCAATGCTTTTTTGTGCATACCTGTTATGCGCCGCACAATTTTTTTGCGGCGCGGCATTTTCCGAAGCTGCAAGCCAAAAAAAGAGGGCCGCTGGAAAACCAGGGCCCTTATAAGTGTGAAGGTTCAAAAACCTCCAGAGGGGAACAGCTAATGCGGTGGAACTGGGAGGAAAAGCCACCATGTGCATCAGCTATGTGCGATATGGTGGTTTAATGGGCAAACGGCAACCCTCATTTGTGCATGCCAGTCATGCGCACAATGCATAGTATGGAAATCATTCCATAAATCTGGCTTAAAAATTCCAGTTTCTGGCCTTGCTGACAATGAAATCACGGAAAGCCTTCAGCTTGGCGGCATTCTTGATTTCGTCGGGATAACAGAAATACGTGTCGAAAGACGGTACGTCGGCATTGATCGGCAGCTGAATAAGGCCGGGGTCGCGCCCGACGATATAATCCGGCAGGCAGGCGACACCGATTCCGAGCAGGCAGGCGCGCTTGATCGAGGTCTGGCTGTTGATCTGCAGATGCGGGATGCGCTTGTTGTCCGAGGAGCGGCCGGCGACCTCAAGCCAGTTGACGTCGAGCAGGTAACTCGGCGCCGGCTCGCCGAAGGTGATGATGTGGTGATTGTCGAGATCCTCGATCTTCTGCGGCTCGCCATGACGGTTGATATAGGAGGGCGCGGCATAAACGTGCATGTGCACGGTGAAGAGCTTGCGCTGGATGAGGTCGGACTGCTGCGGCTGACGCAGGCGGATCGCGCAGTCGGCATGGCGCATATTCACATCCACTTCCTCGTTGTCGAGGATCAGCTGGATCTGAACGTCGGGGTAGAGCTGTAGGAATTCCTGGATCTTATCGGTGAGCCAGCCCTGGCCGAGACCGACCGTTGTCGTCACACGCAGCTTGCCGGACGGGGTTTCCGTCGTCTCGGTCAACTGCATCTTCACGGTTTCGAGCTTCAGCAGCACGTCATGGGCGGTGCGGTAGAGCAGTTCGCCCTGTTCCGTCAGGATCAGCCCGCGCGCGTGACGGTGAAACAGCTTGGTGCCGACATCCTGCTCGAGCGCGCTCACCTGGCGGCTGATGGCGGATTGGGACAGATGGAGTTTATCCGCCGCATGCGTGAACGAACCCGCCTCGGCAGCTGCGTGAAAAATACGCAGCTTGTCCCAATCCAGTGGCATTCCCCCGCCTCTCATGCCGATCTTACTCCGCGGCCACGGCGACGGGCATGTGGCCCGTCAGATATCGCTCGGCCTCGAGCGCTGCCATGCAGCCCATGCCGGCGGCGGTGACGGCCTGCCGGAACGTGTCGTCGGTCACGTCGCCGGCGGCATAGACCCCCTCGAGGCTGGTCGCGGTCGAATCCGCCGCGGTCCAGAGATAGCCGTTGTCCTTCAGCTTCAGCTTGTCCTTGAAGAGTTCGGTTGCCGGTGCGTGGCCGATGGCAACGAAGACGCCGTCGATCGGGATTTCGGTGATCGTGCCGGTTCTGACGTCACGCAGGCGAGCGCCGGAGACGGACTGCGGCATCGGGGGCTTGGCCGCCGTGCCGGTGATTTCGGCCACTTCGGTGTTCCACAGCACCTTGACGTTTTCCCTCGCGAACAGGCGTTCCTGCAGGATTTTCTCGGCGCGGAAGGTGTCGCGGCGGTGGACGAGGGTGACCGACTTGGCGATGTTGGAGAGATAGAGCGCTTCTTCGACAGCGCTGTTGCCGCCGCCGACGACGATCACATCCTTGTTGCGATAGAAGAAGCCGTCGCAGGTGGCGCAGGCCGAAACACCGAAGCCCTGGAAATGCTGTTCGCTTTCGATGCCGAGCCACTTGGCCTTGGCGCCGGTGGCGATGATCAGCGTGTCTGCTGTCCAGACCTGACCGCTGTCGGTGCGGGCGACGAAGGGACGCTGGTTCATGTCGACTTCGGTCACGAGGTCGCTGACGATCTCGGCGCCGACATGTTTTGCCTGCTGCAGCATCTGGTCCATCAGCCAGGGACCCTGGATCGGATCGGCAAAGCCCGGATAGTTCTCGACATCGGTGGTGATCATCAGCTGGCCGCCCTGTTCGAGGCCGGCGATCAGAACCGGCTTCAGCATGGCGCGCGCGGCGTAGACCGCGGCAGTATAGCCGGCGGGTCCGGAACCGATGATGAGCACCTTCGTGTGGCGGGCGGGCATGTCATTTCCTTTCGACTGGCAGGAGGGCGGCGGCTAAAGAGCGATTGAGGCCGTTTCGCGGTCCATGCGCCATTTATGAACGACCAATGCTATTATTCAAGGGCAGCCTTGCATTACCAACAAGGCAAATCGCCCTACTGTGCAAGAATCCGTCATCGGCTTGAAACTTTCTTGCGTATTCCGCTGCTTTATATAGAAGCTCGCCGCGGAGAATTAAAGAAAGGCCACGGTGTGGGTCGCACGGAACTCGACGTCATCGACATAAAGATCCTCCGGGAGCTGCAGGCTGACGGCCGCATGACCAATGTGGAGCTCGCCGACCGGGTCGGTATCTCGGCGCCGCCCTGTCTGCGCCGGGTGCGCAAGCTCGAGGAAGCTGGTATCATCGAAGGCTACCACGCGATGCTGAACAGTCCGAAGCTCGGCTTCGATCTCGTTGCTTTCTGTATGGTCGGCCTCAAACACCAGTCGGAAGGCAACCTCAAGGCGTTTGCCGCCGCCACCACCGAGTGGCCGCTGGTGCGCCAGGCCTGGATGGTTTCGGGCGACAGCGATTTCCTGCTGCATTGCGTGGCGGAAAACCTCACCCATTTCCAGGATTTCGTCATCGAGGTGCTGACGGCGAACGAACATGTCGATACCGTGCGCACCATGCTGACGATCCGGCAGGTGAAGAAGCTGGGACTGGTCGAAGTCTGAAACAGCCTATTTGCGCGAGGCATAGCCGCCCCGGTTGATGCCGTGGCGTTGCAGCTTGTCGTAAAAGGTCTTTCTCGGAATGCCGAGTGCTTCGATGGTCCGGCGCACGTCGCCGTCATTGGCCGAAAGCGCGTCGCGGATGATCTCTGCCTCGTAGCGTTCCAGCCGCTCGGGCAGCGTGCCTCCGGTCGGCTGCGGGGGAAGGGACGGCGCTCCGCCGCCTTCGACGCCAAGCACCACGCGTTCGGCATAATGGGAGAGTTCGCGGACATTGCCCGGCCAGGCATGGGTGGCGAGATGGCGGCGAACATTCTCTGAAAGCTGCGGCACATCGCGGCGGAAGCGCTCGGCGGCGCGAGCGGCGAAATGGGAAAAGAGCAGCGGAATATCGTCGCGGCGCTCCCTCAGCGGCGGAATGGAAATCGTCACGACATTCAGCCGGTAATAGAGATCCTCGCGAAAATCGCCGCGCACCTCGGGATCGCCAAGGTCGATTTTGGCGGCCGCGACGACGCGCAAGTCGACCGGGCGCACCTCGTTGGTGCCGAGCGGGGTGATTTCGCGCATCTCCAACACCCGCAGCATCTTGACCTGCGTAGCGAGAGGCATGCTCTCGATCTCGTCGAGGAACAGCGTGCCGCCGCTTGCATGTTCGATGCGGCCGGTGCGGCGCTTCTGGGCGCCGGTAAAGGCGCCGGCTTCGTGACCGAACAGCTCGCTTTCGATGACGGTTTCGGGCAGCGCCCCGCAGTTCAGCGCCACGAAATTGCCGTTTCGGCGATGGCTCCACTGATGCAGGATCTGCGCCACCACTTCCTTGCCGCTGCCGGTCTCGCCGGCGACCAGCACGTCGACATCGGTATCGGCGATGTGGCGAAGGATCTTCCTGAGATTGTCCATGACCGGCGTCTGGCCGATCAGCGGCAAAGTCTCCTGCGCATCGTCGGCAGCCTTGCGCAGCATGCGGTTTTCCAGGACGAGCCGACGTTTCTCGCTGGCGCGGCGGACGCTCTGGACGAGCCGGTCGGCCGGGAAGGGTTTGGCGATGAAATCATAGGCGCCGTCCCGGATGGCCTGGACGGCCATCGGGATATCGCCGTGGCCGGTCATCAGGATGACGGGCAGGTCGGCATCCATGTCTTTAAGCGTGGCGAACAGCTGCAGCCCGTCGATCTCGGGCATGCGGATATCGGTGACGACCGGGCCGGAAAAGTCGGCCGGCAGGTCGGCCAGCGCCGCTTTGGCGCCGTCATAGGCGGAAACGGAGAAGCCGGCGAGCTCCAGCGTCTGGGCGGTGGCGCGGCGCAGATCGCCGTCATCGTCGATCAAAGCAACGGGTATGGACATGTCCATGATCTCAAGCCTTCCTCAGATGAACGATGAACCGGCTTCCCTCGCCATCGCTCTCGACCTCCATCCGGCCGCCGTAATCGCCGACGATATCCTTGGAGATGACGAGCCCGAGGCCGAGACCTTTTTCCTTCGAGGTGTTGAACGGCGTGAACAGGCCTTTGCGGATTTCAGGAGAAATGCCGGGACCGTTGTCGGCAACCGTCAGCGTCACCGTCTCCGCATCGGCCGATGTCCTGACCTCGACGCGCCCCTCTTCGGCCTTCGGCGCCACGGCCTCCAGGGCGTTCTGAAGCAGGTTGATCAGCACCTGCTCGAGGCGGATCCGGCTGCCCATGACCTGCAGCTCGGCCGGTGGCAGCGCAATATCGAGCGTATCCATGCGGCCGGCAAAGCGGCTGCGCAACAGCATCACCGCCCCCTCGATGACGTCCTTCAAGCCTGTCGGCTCGGCGCCACCGCGGCCCTTGCGGGCGAAGGTCTTCAGTTCCTCGGTGATCGAGCCTATGCGCTCCGTCAGTGCGGCGATGTTTTCGAGATTTTGACCGGCGGGCGCCGTCTGGCCGCGGTCGAGGAAGGTGCGGGCATTGTCCGCATAGGCGCGGATGGTCGCCACCGGCTGGTTGATCTCATGGGCGACACCGGCGGCAACCTGCCCCAGGATCGCCAGCCGGTTGGCCTGCACCAGATCCTGCTGCACCGCCTGCAGCTTCTGCTCGGTGCTGCGGTGACCGGCGATCTCGGCCTGGAGGCGATCGCGCGCCTGGCTGAGATCCAAAGTCCGCTCGGTCACGCGCCGTTCCAGTTCCTCGCGCGCCTGCTGCTCCCTGAAAATCCTCAGCGTGATCGTCTGGCGACGGCGCAAGAGGAAGGCTGCGCCCGCCAGGAGCGGCAAAAGCAAGAGCAGCGCCAGCATGCGCGTTTCGCGGACCGCCGCATCGACGGACGGCCCCAATGCAACAAGATGCTGCAGGTGCCAGCCGGTCGCAGGGATCGGCATCCCGACATTGAGAAAGCTGGTCTTACCGGCGCCGCCGGGCATGACCATCTCGACGACAGCAAGCCCGTCGCCAAGCTGCCGGACGATATCGAGCGGCAGCGACTGAAGCGGCGCGTCGCCGAATTGAAGGCTCTCACGGATCGCGGTCAGCCGATCCTCGGCAATGCGGCCGATCGTCATGAACCGCCAGGAGGGAATGCTGGTGATGAGGACGATGCCGCGATCGTCGATGACGTAGGACGGGGCGCCCGAGGCATGCCAATCCGCCTCGACATCGTCGAATTCGACCTTGACGACGACGACGCCCAGGAGGCCGTCGCTGCCCGATATCCGCTCGGAAATATAAAGACCGGGCTTCTTGCTGACGGTGCCGAGCGCGAAATGCTCGGCTTGCCCTTGTGCGACGGCGCCCTGAAAATACTCGCGGAAGCGATAGTCGCTGCCGACGAAGCTCGTCGGTTCGCGCCAGTTGCTGGCCGAGACCGCGATGCCATCCTTGTCGATGACATAGATGACGGCAGCCTTCGTACCGGCTGCCAGTGTCTCAAGCTTCCGGCTCAGCTGTTCGAAGGTACCAGCGTCGCGTCCCGCCAGGGCGGCGGCGAGCGCGGTGTCCTGGGACAACACGAAGGGCAGCGCCCGGTATTTTTCGAGGACGGTGCGCAGCAGCGCCACGTTCATCCTCGCATCAGTGCGGGCCTGTTCCTCCAGCGCAGCTTCCGCCCTGCGCCGGCCAACCTCCCCACTCGCCAAGAAACTTGCGGCGACGGCCGAGAGGGCGAGCACCGCATAGGCCCACCACATTCGGCGAATGCGGTGGTGCAACGGCAGGGAGGGCCAAAGCCTTTGCGAGACTGACAAGAACATGGCGGATTTGTGCATTTTTCCGCACGAGACGCAAATGGATTTGTGTGGGTTTTCGCATTGGTTAGGTAGGCCGTTGGTCGGTCAGAAATTTTTTCTGATATGGAAACAATGACTTAGGTTGATGGCGTGAAACTGGCACGGCGATTGCGAAGAACAGCGCAACAACGGCTGAGCTGTTGGATTGAAGCGAACGGCTCGGGAGGCCGGAGTTCGTTCCGGACGAGCCTTTAGGAGGACATCATGATCGCAGCACCACCCGATGCAGTCGCAGACAGCAAGGGCAAGAAGCCCTTTTATTCCCATCTCTACGTCCAGGTTCTCGCGGCCATCGCTGCGGGTATCATTCTCGGTCATTTCTATCCCGATCTCGGCACCCAGCTGAAGCCTCTCGGCGACGCCTTCATCAAGCTCGTCAAGATGGTGATCGCGCCGGTCATCTTCCTGACGGTAGCGACCGGTATTGCCGGCATGAGTGACCTGAAGAAGGTCGGCCGCGTCGCCGGCAAGGCGATGCTGTACTTCCTGACCTTCTCGACGCTGGCGCTCGTCATCGGCATGATCGTCGCCAACGTCGTCCAGCCCGGCGCCGGGATGAACATTGATCCGGCATCGCTCGACCCGAAGGCCGTCGCCACTTTTGCCGATAAGGCGCATGAGCAGAGCATCGTCGGATTCCTGACGAATATCATCCCGACAACGATCGTTGGCGCCTTTGCCGACGGCGATATTCTGCAGGTGCTGTTCTTCTCGGTGCTCTTCGGCATCGCGCTCGCCATGGTCGGCGAAAAGGGCGAGCAGGTCGTGACTTTCCTCAACGCCCTGACGGCCCCGATCTTCAAGCTCGTCGGCATTCTGATGAAGGCCGCTCCGATCGGCGCCTTCGGCGCCATGGCCTTCACTATCGGCAAGTACGGCATCGGATCGATCGCCAATCTCGCCATGCTGATCGGCACCTTCTACATCACCTCGCTGCTGTTCGTCCTTGTCGTGCTCGGCGCGGTTGCCCGCTATAACGGCTTCTCGATCCTGGCGCTGCTGCGTTACATCAAGGAAGAGCTGCTGCTGGTGCTCGGCACCTCGTCTTCGGAGGCCGCACTTCCGGGCCTGATGAACAAGATGGAAAAGGCCGGCTGCAAGCGTTCGGTCGTCGGCCTCGTCATTCCCACAGGCTACTCCTTCAACCTCGACGGCACCAACATCTACATGACGCTGGCGGCGCTCTTCATCGCCCAGGCAACCGGCATCAATCTCTCCTGGGGCGACCAGATCCTGCTGCTGCTGGTGGCGATGCTGAGCTCCAAGGGTGCCGCGGGCATCACCGGCGCCGGCTTCATCACGCTTGCCGCAACTCTCTCCGTCGTGCCTTCCGTGCCGGTCGCCGGCATGGCGCTCATCCTCGGCATCGACCGCTTCATGTCGGAGTGCCGGGCGTTGACCAACCTCGTCGGCAATGCCGTGGCGACGATCGTCGTGGCGCGCTGGGAAAACGAGCTGGATACGGGGCAGCTTGCCAGAGCCTTGGGCGGCGAGACCGAGGAGACGTCGGCCGCCGGTCTCCAGCCCGCCGAATAAGCAGCGTGATCATTGGCAATCTTTGCAGCGGCCCGTTATCCAACGGGCCGTTCACTTTTTGAGTAAGCTCGTTCTCTACTCATCGTCATCCTCGGCTTGCGCCGAGGATCTGCTGCCCTTATCGACCCGAGGCAGATGCTCGGGACAAGCCCGAGCATGACGGAGGCAGGGTTGACTGACCTCTGCAGCGGTCCGATGGCCCGTTACCCAACGGGCGTTTTTTGCTCCGCGTCAGCCGCGATTGTCGCCGAGAAGGCGGTCGTAAACGGCGCCGATGGCGTTTGCTTCCTTCTCCAGCGCAAAATTCGCTCTGACGTGGCGCAGCGCATTCTCGCCATGGGCAATCGCCAGCGCCGGATCTGCGATATAGGGGGCGATTGCCCGCGTCAGCGCCTCACCGTCACCCGCGGGGACGACGGCGCCGGTCTCGCCATTGACGATGAGTTCGGCATAAGCGCCGGCGTCCGATGCCACGACGGCGGTGCGCGAGGCCATGGCTTCGAGCGGAGTCAGGCCGAAACCCTCGTTGCGGGAAGGGGCGACGTAAAGCATCAGGCGGCGATACCAGACTTTTATGTCAGGAACTTCGCCGAGGAAAAGGATACGGTCGGCGAGGCCGGCGGCGGCGACATCGGCCTTGAGCTTTTCGCCAAAGCCCACGTGCTCCGCCGTCACGCGGCCGGAGACGACGGCCGTCCATTCGGGGTGCTGTGGCAAGAGTTCGATCATCGCCTGGACGAAGAGATCGGTGCCTTTCTGATGGCGCACGCGGCCGAAGCAGCCGACGAGATAACGGCCGGGCAGGCCGGTCGCAGCAATGCCGTCGTCGGCGGTTTCCGGCGGGTGGAACAGGGAGAGGTCAACGCCGTGCTGGATGACGGTGTGGGGCACCTCGAGGAAGGAGCCGGACCGGTCACTGGTTGCAATCACCGCATCCATGCGGCGGATCAGCCATTTCGTGTAGGCGGTGTGGCGGCGCTGCGCGGCCGAGGTGAAGATGAGCTTCAGCGGCATGCGCAGGAGATGGCGGAGCAGGATACCGACGGCCATCTCATTGTTGCGGCGGGCGTGCCAGACGCGATGGCGCCGGCGCGCCGGCCTGCGCCACAGACCAGGGAGCTGTGACCATCTCAGTTTCGCCAGGCCCTCCGGCAGGCCGGGGCCAAGCGTTGCTATGCGCATGCCAAGCCGGATCTGGCATGGGATGAGCTGAACGATGGTCGACGTGACGCCGGAGAGCCGGCGCTTGAAATTGGGCGCGATGATCTCGACGTCACGCATATCAGGCAAGGATGGATCTCATGTCTGGCGGGCGATCAGCCCCAGGAAACCTGGAGGATTTCGTAGGCCTTGGAGCCGCCGGGTGCGTTAACCTCGATGGAATCGCCGACTTCCTTGCCGATCAGCGCACGGGCGATCGGTGAGGAGATGGAGATGCGGCCGGCCTTGACGTCGGCTTCCTGGTCGCCGACGATCTGGTAGGTCTTTTCTTCCTCGGTGTCCTCGTCGACGAGCTTCACCTTGGCACCGAACTTGATCTTATCGCCGGACATCTTGGTAAGATCGATGACCTCGGCGCGCGCCGTCAGATCTTCAAGCTCGGTGATGCGACCCTCATTGTGGCTCTGGGCTTCCTTGGCGGCATGATATTCGGCATTTTCGGAAAGGTCGCCATGGGCACGGGCTTCGGCGATCGCCTCGATGATTCGGGGACGCTCTTCCTGCTGACGCCAGCGCAGTTCTTCCTGCAGCTTGACGAAACCACCCTGTGTCATCGGTACCTTATCAACCATTTTTCTGTCCTTCACTCCTTGTGGCCGCCGGTCTTGCCTCAGCACAGTCAGGCACACACAAAAGAAAACAGGTCCCGAAGGGAACTTCGGAACCGTGCCACAATCCTAGTCGCGTGCTTATAGCAGATCGCCACGGCCGATTTCCAGAAAATTCGCATAAATGAAACGCAACCCGCTGATCCATCGGGTGAAGTGCCCCAAAACGGGGCAGAGGCGGCGACGGCGGGATTTGACTTTAGGCCATGGAACATATAGAGAACATTCTAATGAAGAAGTCGCTAACCGAACGCTTGGCCATCCTGTCAGATGCCGCGAAATACGATGCTTCCTGTGCCTCCAGCGGCACGGTGAACCGCGATTCGAGCACAAGCGGCGGACTGGGTTCGACAGAGGGTTCCGGCATCTGTCATGCCTATGCTCCGGATGGGCGGTGCATTTCGCTTCTGAAGATCCTGCTCACCAATTTCTGCATCTACGACTGCGCCTATTGCGTCAATCGCTCCTCCAGCAATGTCGAGCGGGCGCGCTTCACGGCGGAGGAGGTTGTCTGGCTGACGCTGGAATTCTACCGCCGCAACTATATCGAAGGCCTGTTCCTGTCGTCCGGCATCATCCGCTCTTCCGATTACACGATGGAGGAGATGGTCCGTATCGTCCGCGAGCTGCGTGTAACGCATCATTTCCGCGGCTATATCCATCTCAAAGCAATCCCGGCGGCATCGCCGCGTCTGATCGAGGAGGCGGGGCTTCATGCCGACAGGCTGTCGCTCAATATCGAGCTGCCGACCGACAGCGGCATCACCCGCTTCGCACCGGAAAAGAAGCCGGCCAATATCCGGCGATCGATGGCGGATCTCAGGATGAAGATTGAAGCGGCCGGCGAACCGACGCTTAAGACCGGGAAACGCCAGCGTTTCGTCCCGGCCGGCCAGAGCACGCAGATGATCGTCGGGGCGGATGGGGCGAACGACGCGACCATCCTTGCGAGCAGCGGCCGGCTCTACAGCAGCTATGGCCTGCGGCGTGTCTATTATTCGGCCTTCAGCCCGATCCCCGATGCTTCGAAGAACCTGCCGCTGATCAAGCCGCCGCTGATGCGCGAGCATCGGCTTTACCAAGCCGACTGGCTCTATCGGTTCTACGGTTTCGGCATCGACGAGATCACCGCAAACCAGGTGGGCGGCATGCTCGATCTCAATCTCGATCCGAAACTTGCCTGGGCGCTTGCCAACCGGGCTGAATTTCCCGTCGACATCAACAAAGCCGAGCGCGAGCGGTTATTGCGCGTGCCCGGTCTCGGCACCAAGACGGTGAAGGCCATCGTTTCGGCGCGCCGTTGTCGCCGGCTCCGGCTCGACGATCTCTTGCGGCTCGGCGTTTCGATCAAGAAGGTCCAAGCCTTCATCTCAGCGGAAGGCTGGTCGCCCCGCCGGCTGATCGACCGCCCGGACCTGCGCGCCATGTTCGAGCCGCAGCCTGAACAATTGTCGTTGCTGTGATGCGCCGGGTCGTGCTTGCGGGACGGGGAGAGCTTGGCGAATGGCGCGATGCCGCACGCGCCCTGGCGGCCGCCGGCATCTTGCCCGAGGAGATCGACTGGCGCGAAAAAAGCACCGAGGCCGATCTTTCGTTTCAACGTGACGCCATGCCGCCGGAGCCTGCGACATCACGCAAGCCGATGACGGTGCCGCCCGCCTTCATCGAGCTTGCGGAGACGGTTCTCTGCCATTCCGATCCGGCGCGGTTTTCGCTGCTTTACCATCTGCTCTGGCGGCTGCAGCTGGACCGGCAGCTGCTTGAGGTGACCTCCGACGAGGATGTCGTGCGTACCAGGCTGATGGCTAAGAACGTTCGGCGTGACGCGCACAAAATGACGGCGTTCGTCCGCTTCAAGGAGGTTGGCGCGGTATCGGCAGGTCGTCGGAAATTCCTCGCCTGGTTCGAGCCGGACCATCATATCGTCAGGCGCACGGCTCCCTTTTTCCAACGCCGTTTCACCGACATGGACTGGCTGATTGCGACGCCCAAGGGCTCGGCGGCCTGGGACGGCGAGCGGCTGACGATTGCCGACGAGCCATGCGAAAGGCTCAATCTCAGCGATGCCACGGACGAACTCTGGCGCACCTACTATGCCAGCATCTTCAACCCGGCGCGATTGAAGGTGAAGGCGATGCAGGCGGAGATGCCGAAGAAATACTGGAAGAACCTGCCGGAAGCCGATCTCATTCCCGGCTTGATCGCATCGGCCGAGAGCAAGGTGCGCGACATGGCGGCGCGGGAAGCGACGCAATCGCTGCCTTTTCACGACCGCTTGCAGCAGGCCGCGCGAAATTTTCCCGCAGAACCGGAGGCTCCGGTGGGCGCACTCGAAGCGCTGCGCGCGGAGGCTGCGGTCTGCACGCGCTGTCCGCTTCACGCCAATGCGACCCAGACGGTATTCGGAGAGGGGCCGGGCGATGCGGAGGTGATGTTTGTCGGCGAGCAGCCGGGCGACCAGGAGGATATTGCCGGCCGCCCCTTCGTCGGTCCGGCCGGCCGGTTGCTCGACCAGGTGATAGCAGAGGCGGGTATCGACCGCTCAAGGCTCTATGTCACCAATGCCGTCAAGCATTTCAAATATGAGCCGCGCGGCAAGCGCCGCATCCACCAGAAGCCCAATATGGGCGAGGTGAAGCATTGCCGCTGGTGGCTCGATCTGGAAATGGAACTGGTCAAGCCGAAGCTGATCGTCGCCATGGGGGCGACGGCGCTTGCGGCGCTGACCGATGTGAAGCAGCGTCTCCAGGATATCAGGGGAAGAGCGATGGCGATCGAAGGCGGGCGGACGCTGTTCGTGACGGTGCATCCGTCCTATCTGCTGCGTATTCCCGACGAGCGGCTGAAGGCGGAGGAAATGGTACGGTTTCGCGAGGACATACTGGAAATTCAGCGGCTTATGACGGAAGTCGGATAAACCGATTCCGGTCAAGGTCGCGCCACCGCCCGTCGAGCGGTAGCGCTGCCCTGTCTCAAGCGAAGTAGCTTTGCAGCGGCCGTACTTCGAGATTGCCTGCCTTCAGCGCCTTGATCGCCTGGGCGGCGGCTTCGGCGCCGGCCATCGTCGTGTAATAGGGCACCTTCTGCATCAGCGTCGCGCGGCGCAGCGACTTGGAGTCCGAGATCGCCTTATTGCCGTCGGTGGTGTTGATGACGAGTTGGACCTGGCGGTTGCGGATCGCGTCCTCGATGTGCGGACGGCCTTCCAGAACCTTGTTGATCTTGGTGGCGGTGATGCCGTTTTCCCCGAGGAAGCGGGCGGTGCCGCCGGTTGCCAGCACCTTGAAGCCTTCTTCGACGAGGATGCGGATTGCCGGTAGCACGCGCGCCTTGTCCTCATCGCGCACGGAGACGAAGACCGTTCCGTCACGCGGCAGTTCGACGCCGGCGCCGAGCTGCGACTTGGCGAAGGCCAGGGCAAAATCGGTGTCGAGGCCGATCACTTCGCCGGTCGAGCGCATTTCCGGGCCGAGCAGCGTGTCGACGCCGGGGAAGCGGGCGAAGGGGAAGACGGCTTCCTTGACGGCGATGTGGGTGAGCTTGCGCGGATCGGGCTTCTGCCCATAGGCGGCGAAGGTCGCATCGAGCTTCTCGCCGGCCATGACGCGGGCGGCGATCTTGGCGATCGGCGCGCCGATGGTCTTGGCGACGAAGGGCACGGTGCGCGAGGCGCGCGGATTGACCTCGAGCACGTAGACGGTGCCGTCCTTGATGGCGAACTGGACGTTCATCAAGCCGCCGACATTGAGCGCCTTGGCCATGGCTTTCGCCTGGCGCTCCAGCTCGTCGAGCAGTTCGACCGGCAGCGAGCGCGGCGGCAGCGAGCAGGCCGAGTCACCGGAATGGATGCCGGCTTCCTCGATGTGCTCCATGATGCCGGCGACATAGACGTCGGTGCCATCCGAGAGGCAGTCGACATCGACTTCGATGGCGTGAGTCAGGTAGCTGTCGAAGAGCAGCGGGTTTTTGCCGAGCAGGGTGTTGATCTGGCCTGTTTTGTCGTTGGGATAACGCTGCTTGATGTCTTCGGGCACCAGTTCCGGAACCGTGTCGAGCAGGTAGGTCTGCAACTGGCCTTCCGAATGCAGGATCTGCATGGCACGGCCGCCGAGGACGTAGGACGGGCGCACGACCAGCGGGAAGCCGATTTCGGCTGCGACCAGACGTGCCTGCTCGACCGAATAGGCGATGCCATTGTTCGGCTGGTTGAGGTCGAGCTTCATCAGCAGCTTCTGGAAGCGGTCGCGGTCTTCGGCGAGATCGATCGCATCGGGCGCGGTGCCGAGGATCGGGATGCCGTTCTTTTCCAGCGCTTCGGCAAGCTTTAGCGGCGTCTGGCCGCCGAACTGGACGATGACGCCGACGACTTCGCCCTTTTCCTGCTCGGCGCGCAGGATCTCGATCACGTCTTCCGCCGTCAGCGGTTCGAAATAGAGGCGGTCCGACGTGTCGTAGTCGGTCGAGACGGTTTCCGGGTTGCAGTTGATCATGATCGCTTCATAGCCCGCATCCTTCAGCGCGAAAGCGGCATGGCAGCAGCAATAGTCGAACTCGATGCCCTGGCCGATGCGGTTCGGGCCGCCGCCGAGGATGACGACCTTCCTGCGGTCGGAGACCTGCGCCTCCGAGCGGGCGGCGCCGACGAAGGGCGTCTCGTAGGTCGAATACATATAGGCCGTCGGCGAAGCGAATTCGGCTGCACAGGTGTCGATGCGCTTGAAAACCGGGCGGACGTTCAGACCGTTGCGCAGTTCGGCGACCTCCTTCGGGCGCTTGCCGGTCAGGGTTGCGAGACGCGCGTCGGAGAAGCCCATCGCCTTCAGCATACGCAGGTTGTCGGCATCGCCGGGCAGGCCGTGCTCGCGGATGCGGGCCTCCATGTCGACGATGTTCTTGAGCTCGGCGATGAACCAGGGGTCGATCTTGCAGCCCTCGTGCACCTCTTCGATACTGAGGCCCTGGCGCAGCGCCTGGGCGACCATGCGCAGGCGATCCGGCGTCGGCGTGCCGATGGCGGCGCGGATGGCGTTCTGGCTGGATTCGCCTTCCTCGAAATCGGGGATCTCGATTTCGTCGAGGCCGGTGAGGCCGGTTTCGAGGCCGCGCAGCGCCTTCTGCAGCGATTCGGCGAAGGTGCGGCCGATCGCCATGACTTCGCCGACCGACTTCATCGCGGTGGTCAGCACCGGCGAGGCGCCGGGGAATTTCTCGAAGGCGAAACGCGGGATCTTGGTGACGACATAGTCGATCGACGGCTCGAAGGAGGCGGGCGTGGCGCCGCCGGTGATGTCGTTTTCGAGTTCGTCGAGGGTATAGCCGATGGCGAGCTTGGCGGCGATTTTGGCGATCGGGAAGCCGGTGGCCTTGGACGCCAGCGCCGAGGAGCGCGAGACGCGCGGGTTCATTTCGATGACGACGAGGCGGCCGTCCTTCGGATTGACGGCGAACTGGACGTTCGAGCCGCCGGTCTCGACGCCGATCTCGCGCAGCACCGCGATCGAGGCGTTGCGCATGATCTGGTATTCCTTGTCGGTCAGCGTCAGCGCCGGGGCGACGGTGATGGAATCGCCGGTATGAACGCCCATCGGATCGATGTTCTCGATCGAGCAGATGATGATGCAATTGTCCGCCTTGTCGCGGACGACCTCCATCTCATACTCCTTCCAGCCGAGCACGGATTCTTCGATCAGCACTTCGGTGGTCGGCGAGGCATCGAGGCCGCCGCCGACGATCTCGAAGAATTCCGAGCGGTTATAGGCGATGCCGCCGCCGGTGCCGCCGAGCGTGAAGGAGGGGCGGATGATGGCGGGCAGTCCAACATGGTCGAGCGCCTGGGCGGCGACCGCCATGGCGTGGTTCAGGTAGCGCTGCTTGCGGTCGCTCTCGCCGAGGTTCCACTGGTTCTCCAGTTCGTCCAGCGCCTTGTCAAGTTCGGGACCGGAGAGGCTTTCGCGCAGCTTGCTGCGCTCGGCCTCATGCGTCTTGCGGTCGAGATCCTTGATGTCGGTGGCGTTCGCCAGCATCGAGCGCGGCGTTTCCAGGCCGATGCGGGCCATGGCCTCGCGGAACAGCGCGCGGTCTTCGGCCATGTCGATGGCGGCCGGCTTGGCGCCGATCATCTCGACATTGTAGCGGTCGAGCACGCCCATGCGCTTCAGAGAGAGGGCGGTGTTCAGAGCCGTCTGGCCGCCCATGGTCGGCAGCAGCGCGTCCGGGCGCTCCTTGGCGATGATCTTGGCGACGACCTCCGGGGTGATCGGCTCGACATAGGTGGCGTCTGCCAGCCCGGGGTCGGTCATGATGGTCGCCGGGTTGGAATTGACGAGGATGACGCGGTAGCCTTCCTCCTTCAGCGCCTTGCAGGCCTGGGTGCCGGAATAGTCGAATTCGCAAGCCTGGCCAATGACGATCGGTCCCGCGCCGATGATGAGGATCGATTTGATGTCTTGGCGCTTCGGCATGGGCGATATCCATTTTCTGGCTGCGCAGAAAACCGGCCAGGGTGGGAGATCACCGGGTCGGTTGCGCATGCTGGGTCTTTTCAGGCTAGAAGCGGCTTATAGGCAAATGTATTTGCAAACGGAACCCCATAAATCACGGAATCGACAGGAATCCGAACCGCGCGAACGGCTATTTTCGTCCGGGGATGACGAGCGCCCGGATTTCGCCGCCGCGCGCCGGATTGATGATCGCGTCCGGGGCTTCTGCGAGCCCGATCCTGCGGGAGATCAACGGCTCGACCTTGATCCTGCCGGTGGCGATGAGATCGGCGGCGCGAGCATGGGTGAAGGGGTTGACGAAGGAGCTTATCAGCGCGACTTCGCGGAACAGGAGGTCGAAGGGTTCGATCTCGATCGTGGCGCCCTGCGGCATGACGCCCAAAATGACGGCGGTGCCGCCGCGCCGGGCAAGCCGGGGCGTCTGCTGCATCGTCTCGGCCACGCCAGCGCATTCGAAGACGACGTCGGCGCCGCCGGGCAGAAGCCCGTCTTCGGCGATGATACGGGCAACGATATCGCCGTCACCGGGATCGGCCGTTGCCGTTGCGCCGAGGCTTTCGGCCAGCCGGCGCTTTTCGGCACTGCGAGTCACCAGCACGATGCGGGTCGCGCCGGCAAGCGGTGCCAGCTGAATCGTGAGCAGGCCGATGACGCCGCCGCCGAGCACGACTGCCGACGAGCCGGTTTTCAGCCCGGCGAGATCGACGCCGTGAATGCAGCAGGCCAGCGGCTCGCAGAAGGCGCCGTGCAGCGGGTCGATATCTGTCGGCAGGGCAAAAGCCTGACTTTCAGGCATGCAGACATATTCGGCGAAGCCGCCGTCGCGGTGAATGCCGATCGCCTGCAGCTTCCGGCAGAGATTGACGCGGCCGCGCCGGCATTCCTCGCAGCCGCCGCAAGAGATGTTGGGATCGCCCGTCACGCGCATGCCGGGGCGGAAATCAGTCACGCCGGCTCCAACCGCCTCGACGATGCCTGCAAATTCATGGCCGAGGGTCACCGGCGGCTTCGAGGGAAATTCGCCATGGAAGATATGGCGGTCGGTGCCGCAAATGCCGCAGGCTTCGACGCGGACCAGCAGGTCGCCCGGGCCTGGTGCCGGTTTTTCGACCTCGCACAGCTCCAACGTTCCGGTTGCTTCCAGGCGTACGGCCTTCATCGGCTTGTCCTCCCGTATTCTCCTCTTCATCAGAAGAGCCAAAGCTGGAGTCTCGTCAAGCGCTTAAGACGTCCTCTTTATATGAAGCGTGCGCCGACCGGCTACGTCCTGGCTGCGATTGCGCCACGCCAAAGACCCGCCCTATCGCCGGATGAAGCCGCTGGAATTCCGGCCATCGACGGATATATAGATTCCTGAAGTAAAAGCATTGGCATTGCCGGGGAGAACGAAGATGGAATGGAGAGGCCGGCGTCAGTCCGACAATATCGAGGATCGCCGCGGCGAGCCGAGCAGCGGCGGGTTCGGCCGCGGCGGCGGCTTCAACTTTCCCTCGGGCGGCGGCGTTCGCCGCGCCGGCGGCGGCTTGAGCATCGGCACGATCATCTTCCTCGTCGTCATCTATTTCATCTTCAAGATGATGGGCATTGACCTGCTGCAGGTGCTCGACACCGGCAGCATGACGAGCGGCCCCGGCTACGAGCAGAGCCAGACCGAAGGCACGCGCACACCAGCCAATGACGAAATGACCGCCTTCATGCGCACCGTGCTCGCCGAGACCGAAGATACGTGGAACGGCATCTTTCAGTCGCAGGGCCGGACCTACGAGGAGCCGCGCCTCGTGCTGTTCTCGGGCGCGACGGCATCGGCCTGCGGCTCGGCATCGGCAGCGACCGGACCGTTCTACTGCCCCGGCGATCATAAGGTCTATCTCGACACGGATTTCTTCCAGGAACTCTCCGACCGGTTCGGCGCTTCGGGCGATTTCGCCGAAGCCTATGTCGTCGCCCACGAGGTCGGCCACCACGTGCAGAACCTGCTCGGCATCCTGCCGCAGTTCAACAAGGCTCGCCAGGGGATGAGCGAGGAGCGGGCTAATGAGATGTCGGTGCGCATCGAGTTGCAGGCCGACTGCTTCGCCGGCATCTGGGGCAAATATACCCAGCAGAAGGGCATATTGGAGGCCGGCGACCTGGAGGAGGCGCTGAATGCGGCGCAGCAGATCGGCGACGATACGCTGCAGAAGCGGACGCAGGGCTACGTCGTGCCCGAGAGTTTCAACCACGGTACTTCTGCGCAGCGCGTCCGATGGTTCAAGCGCGGCTTCGACAGCGGGCAGCTGTTGGCTTGCGATACGTTGTCGGGGCCGGTTTGAGTTTCCAGCGTCCCTGCGTGTAGCCCCCTCATCCGCCCTACGGGCACCTTCTCCCCGAGGGGAGAAGAGGGGATCGAGACGTCGCGGCAAGTCCCCTTCTCCCCTCGGGGAGAAGGTGCCCGTAGGGCGGATGAGGGGGCTACACGGCAGAACGTTTCGGCCCTTTTGACCTAACACCTAACCTTAGTTCTCACTATCCATATGCTGCAGCATCTGCTCCGGATAACGCCCGCCCGCGGCAGCACCCTTCGGCACGGCGCGTTCGATCGCGGCGAAATCCTCCGGCGACAGGTCGACGGCGCGTGAACCGAGGGCCTCGGTCAGCCGGTCGCGGCGGCGGGCGCCGATGAGGGGGACGATATCCTTGCCCTTGGCGGCGACCCAGGCGATGGCGATCTGGGCGACGGAGACACTTTTTGCCTGGGCGATCTCGCGCAGCTTTTCCACCAGCGCGAGATTCTGATCGATATTGCCTTCCTGAAAGCGCGGGCTGTCGGTGCGGAAGTCGCCGGCGGCCGCCTGGCCCTTCTGCCAATGGCCGCTGATCAGGCCACGCGAGAGCACGCCGTAAGCGGTGATCGAGATGCCGAGTTCACGTGTCGTCGGCAGGATCTTCTCTTCGATGCCGCGCGAGATCAGCGAATATTCGATCTGAAGGTCGACGATCGGGGCGGTGGCGGCGGCGCGGCGGATCGTGTCGGCGCCGACTTCCGACAGACCGATATGTCTGACGTAGCCTGATTTGACCAGATCGGCGATGGTGCCGACGGTGTCCTCGATCGGCACATTCGGATCCAGGCGGGCAGGGCGGTAGATGTCGATATAGTCGACGCCGAGGCGCTGCAGCGTGTAGGCGAGGAAGTTCTTCACGGCCGCCGGGCGGGCATCGATGCCGCTCCATCCGCCTGCAGGATCGCGCAGCGCGCCGAACTTGACGCTGATGACGGCGTCTTCGCGCCTGCGGCCCTTCAATGCCTCGCCGATCAGCATTTCATTGTGGCCCATGCCGTAGAAATCGCCGGTGTCGAGCAGGTTGATGCCGGCATCGAGCGCGGCATGGATTGTCGCAATGCTCTCGGCGCGGTCGGCGGGACCATACATGCCCGACATGCCCATGCAGCCGAGGCCGATGGCCGAGACATCAGGTCCGGTCTGTCCTAAACGATAGATCTGCATCGTCTTCTCCTTTATTGCGCCGTGCGGCGTGATCGGGCATCCGCGCCGAGCGCCGCTGTCGAGGCTGTTCTACCGTCTTCGCATCCGGGCGATAATCGGACGAAGTGGAACAGGCTGTGCGGGGAAATGCACAATGAGTGTTCTGTTTGGATTGATCTGGATGCCTTTGTGGCGATTGCAAGGGAGTTTATCGCTGGGATCCGCCGGAAAGACGGCGCGCGTCTACCGGTTGAGGCCCTGATGATTTTCCCGTACAAACTCCTGAGATGCTTCCAGATGTTCACGGATTGTTTCAGTTTCTTTTCTGAGCTATGTCACTTTCCGGCGACGGAGATCGTCTTTTCAGAAACAGCCGCTGTAGAGATGCCTCATGCTTGATCCGAAATTCGTTCGCCGCGGCCTTTTCCTGGTCTTCGTCATCCTCTTCCTCGACATTATCGGCATCGCCATCATCATGCCGGTGCTGCCCGCCTATCTGGAGCAACTGACCGGCGGCAGCGTCAGCGATGCTGCGATCGACGGCGGCTGGCTGATGCTCGTCTATGCCGGCATGCAGTTCCTGTTCGCGCCGCTGCTCGGAAACCTGTCCGACCGTTTCGGCCGCCGGCCGATCCTCCTGCTTTCGGTGCTGACCTTCGCGATCGACAATTTCATCTGCGGCATTGCCACCAGTTTCTGGATGCTGTTCGTCGGCCGTGTGCTTGCCGGCATCAGCGGCGGCAGCTTCGCCACCTGCTCGGCCTATATCGCCGATATCAGCACGGAGGAGAACCGCGCCAAGAACTTCGGATTGATCGGCATCGCCTTCGGCGTCGGCTTCACCATTGGCCCCGTCATCGGCGGCTTCCTTGGGGAATTCGGCCCGCGCGTGCCCTTCCTCGGCGCTGCTGCTTTGTCGCTTCTCAATTTTGTCGCCGCCTGCTTTCTGCTGCCGGAAACGCTGGAGGCGAAGAACCGCCGTCGCTTCGAGTGGAAACGCGCCAATCCGCTCGGCGCGTTGCGCCAGATGCGCCATTACCCTGGCATCGGCGGGGTCAGCCTCGTCATGTTCCTGTTTTTCCTGGCGCATGCCGTCTATCCCTCGGTCTGGTCCTTCGTCTCCACCTACCGCTACGGCTGGAGCGAGGGGCAGATCGGCCTGTCGCTCGGCATTTACGGCATCGGCGCCGCGCTCGTCATGGGGCTGGTCCTGCCGCGCGTCGTGCCTCTGCTCGGCGAATGGAAGACCGCGCTTCTCGGTCTCTGCTTCTCCGCTGCGGGGCTGACCGGCTATGCCTTCGCCTGGGAGGGCTGGGTGGTTTATGTCGTCATCGTGGCGACCGTCATCGAAAACGTCGCCGATCCGGCGCTGCGCAGTATTGCCGCCGGCAAGGTGCCGCCTTCGGCGCAGGGCGAGCTGCAGGGCGCGCTGACCAGCCTCAGCAGCATCACCACCATTGTCGGGCCGCTGATCTTCACGCAGATGTTCGGCTATTTCACGCGGCCTGAGGCGCCCGTCACCTTTGCCGGTGCGCCTTATCTCACGGCTGCCGTGCTCATCGTTCTGGCCGCCGGGGTGTTTCTTACGAGGGTTCGAGCCCGGGAGCCGGCCGAGGCGCTGGAAGGCGTGGGCTGAACCGATCAGAAATGGTGATGGTATGATGAATTTTTCATCATCTGCCTGTTTTGGGGTAGTTCTTTGCGAGGCTTTGATTTAAGCCCGAGTGATATTTTTGCGCCAACTACGCGGCGTTGCAGATCTCAATCACAGGACTGGTGTCATGGACACGCCGATCGACGCGCGCAGCCTTGCGCCGACAAACGATAATCGTTGGGGTGCGCATTTCCGTGCAACACTGGCGCTCGGCATTCCACTGATCGGCGCGCAGCTCGCTCAGCTCGGCATCAATACTACCGACGTGATGATCGTCGGGCGCCTCGGCGCCGAGCATCTGGCGGCAATGGTGCTGTCGGCTCAATTCCTCTTCACCATCCTCATCTTCGGTTCGGGTTTCGCCATCGCCGTCATTCCGATGGTGGCGCAGGCCTATGGCCGCGGCGACGTCGTCTCTGTGCGCCGATCGCTGCGCATGGGTCTGTGGGTGGTGATAGGATATTGGGCCGTCATGCAGCCCGCCTTCTTCAATTCCGAGCAAATCCTGCTCTTCGCGCAGCAGAAGCCGGAGGTAGCCAAGCTCGCGCATGGCTATATCATGATCGGTCAATTCGGCGTGCTGCCGGCACTGCTCTTCAACGTGATGCGCGCGCTGGTCAGCGCCATCGGCAAGGCAGGCATCATCCTCAACGTCACCATCGTCACGCTGGTGATGAACGCGTTTTTCGCCTATGCCCTCGTGCTCGGCCATTTCGGCTTTCCGGCGATGGGGCTCGAGGGTGCGGCGATCGTATCGGTCGTGGTGCAGACGGCTGGTTTCCTCTTCATCCTTGCCTTCGTGCAGAGGCGGGAGGAGACGCGCCGCTACGAGATCTTCGTGCGGTTCTGGAAGCCCGACTGGCATGCGCTGCTGGAAGTCATCCGGCTCGGTTTCCCGATCAGCGTCACCATCCTTGCCGAGGTCAGCCTGTTCACGGTGGCCTCGCTGCTGATGGGCTATATCGGCACGATCGAACTTGCCGCCCACGGCATCGCCCTGCAATGGGCATCGATCGCCTTCATGATCCCGCTCGGCCTCAGCCAGGCGGCGACGGTGCGCGTGGGCGTCGCGCACGGGCAGGGCGATTATGACGGGCTGGTGCGAGCTTCCATCATGGTGTTCATCCTCGGCTGCGCCATTTCGGCGGTGGGCTCGGTGCTCTTTGCCACCATGCCGCAATTGCTCGGCAGCTGGTTCCTCGACGTCAGTTCGCCTGAGGCGCCCGAGGTGCTCGCCTATGCCGGGCCGCTGATCGTCGTTGCCGGGCTTTTCCAACTGGTCGATGGGCTGCAGGTGATCGCCAACGGATTGCTGCGCGGCCTGAAGGACGCGCGCGTGCCGATGATCATGGCGCTGATCGCTTACTGGCCGATTGGCTTCTTCCTGGCCTGGGCCTTCGCCTTTCCGCTGGGTCTGGACGGCATCGGCATCTGGTTCGGCTTCCTCGTCGGGCTGGCGGCGGCGGCCGCCATGCTCTGCGGACGGTTCTATCTTCTCGTTCGCCGGGAGGGCGCGATCGCCGGCGTCTGAGCCGGCGTCCTTGCCCTCAGCCCGCGACAGGCTTGTAACTGCCGATATCGGCTCGAATGCCGAGACGCAAGAACATTTCCTGCGGATCGAAATTTGCGGCCTTATGGGCGTCCGTCACGGCTGCCCGCGCACGCTCAACGACCTCGGTATTTTTCCATTCGGCGATCGTGACGAAATTGAATTCGCCGGGACCTGCGACCTGCTCCAGCACCCGGTGATCGATGAAACCCTCCTGTGCCTCCAGCAGCTTGTGGGTCATCATCACTTTGACAAGAAATTCCTCACGCGCCGCCGCCGGCACGATGAACTTGTCGACACGATAGAAGGCTCCGCTCATCTATATCTCCTGCATCGGATCTGCAGGCAGTTCTGTAATTCCTCAAGCATGGTTGAGGTCAACAGTGAAAAGGGAGGGGCCGGTCGAATGTCCATTGCTTTCCTGTTTCGGGGACATTCTCGAAGCTTGATGCAACGGTGCGCCAGAAGCGGTCGCTGGCTCGACATCATTGCGTGGACCTTCAACGTCGGGTGCGTCATGAGCCATTGGACAAGTCGATCTCAACCAAGATCGCTCTAAGCCGCGGCTAGAAGTTCTTTCTTGCCCTCTGTCTCCCTGCTATCCTGGAAGTGAGGAGACCGCGCCATGAGCGAGAACCGAAAGCTGGCTGCAATCCTGGCCGCAGACGTGGTCGGGTACAGCCGGCTTGCCGGCGCCGACGAGGACCGCACCCTGGCGAGGTTACGGGCACTACGTAGCGATCTCATCGATCCGACGATCGCCGTGCATCATGGCCGGGTGGTGAAGCGCACCGGCGATGGTGCGCTGGTCGAGTTCCGCAGCGTGGTGGACGCCGTGCGCTGTGCCATTGAGGTGCAGAACGGTATGGTGGAGCGCAATGACGGCGTGCCGCAGGACCGTCGCATCGAGTTCCGGATCGGTATCCATTTGGGCGACGTCGTCGAGGAAAGCGATGGCGATCTGATGGGCGACGGCGTCAACATCGCCTCGCGATTGGAGGGCGTCGCCGCGGCGGGCGCGATCTGCCTATCCGAGGATGCCTATCGCCAGGTCAAGGCGAGGCTCGACCTCTCGGTCAGCGATCTCGGCAACACGCAACTCAAGAATATCGCCGAACCGATCCGGGTCTATTCGCTGCAAGTCGGCAGCGCCGGGACCAAGGCAGCCGCGACCTCGCAAACCGCCACGAGCCAGCCGGCGACGGCAACGTCGCCGAAGCTGTCGATCGCCGTCCTGCCCTTCGCCAACATGAGCGGTGACGCCGAACAGGACTACTTCGCCGACGGCATCTCGGAAGACATCATCACGGCGCTATCGAAGTTGTCGCAGCTCTTCGTCATCGCCCGCAATTCGTCGTTTACCTTCAAGGGCAAGAACGTACAGGTGCAGGAGGTGGGCACGAAGCTCGGCGTGCGGTATGTTCTTGAGGGCAGTGTGCGCAAATCGGGGAACAGGGTACGCATCACCGCGCAGCTCATCGACGCGACCACCGGCGGGCACATTTGGGCGGAGCGGTTCGATCGCGACCTGACCGACATATTCGCGGTTCAGGACGATGTAACGCAGAAAATCGTCGATGCGCTGGCGGTCAGTCTGACAGAGGGCGATCGAAAAAGGCTGGTGCCGGGGCAGACCGGGCGCCCTGAGGCGTATGACTGCTTCCTGCGTGGCCGGGAGCTGTGGCACCGCCTGACGAAGCAAACGAACCGCGACGCCCGCGAGCTTTTGCAACGCGCCGTCGACCTGGACCCGAACTTCGCCTCGGCGCACGCCTTTCTCGCCCTTACCCACGGGCTCGACTACCTGAACCGGTGGAGCGCGTCGCCGCAGCGCTCGATCGAGCAAGCCGAAGAGGCTGCGACGCTGGCGGTAGCGCGGGATGATAATGATCCAGTTGCACATTGGGCGCTGAGCTTGGTCAAGCTTTATTCGCGACAGCACGATAGAGCCATCAGCGAGGCCGAGCGTGCGATAGTCCTCAATCCGAACTTCGCCGAAGGGCGGGTCAGCCTCGGCGAGGCACTCATCTATTCAGGCAGAGCCGAGGAGGCACTCGCCTGTTTCGATCAGGTAAGGGTCCTGAATCCGTACTTTCCGGATGTCGTTCTCCACTTTCAGGCTTTGGCTCTGTTTCAACTGGGAAGGTTCCGAGAGGCCGTCGAGCTGTTGCTGCAGCGCGTGAGCCGCAACCCCGTTACCGATGTCTCGCGCGCGCTTCTCGCCGCGTGTTACGGGCACCTCGGCCGTTTCGAAGAGGCCCGCGCGACGTGGCAAGAAGTGCTGCGGGTCAATCCCGACTACTCCCTGGAATACCGTCGCAAAGTCTTGCCCTTCAAGAACCCCGCCGATTTCGAGCTTGTCGTGGAGGGGCTACGCAAGGCCGGTGTCGTATAATGACGGATGATTAATGTCCGATCTTGAACCGTTGCCGCCGTTTGCACGGAGCTGAGTAACAGCCAGTGCCGGCGCAACCACGACTCCCCAGCGTAATCGCCGGCAAGGTCTGCTTTGAGAAAGCTGCGAAGCCGCCCTCCACTTGCGAACGCAAAGCAGCCCTGTTCTTCGGCAACGAAAAAAGGCCGCTATGGGCAGAAAGCGGTCCTTTCACTGATAGCTGTCTTTCGAGTTCAAGAGATGCCGCATTACGTTGGTGGCTGCCCGTCTAACAGGCCTTGCGAAACCGGCGCTTCTTGAAATCAGCGTTCGGCGAGCGCCGGTTCGCCCTTCTTCTCGCGCACCATGTTGATGAAGCGGCGGAAGAGATAATGGCTGTCCTGCGGGCCGGGGGAGGCTTCCGGATGATGCTGGACGGAGAAGACCTGCTTGCCGAGAACGCGCAGGCCGCAATTGGTGCCGTCGAAAAGGGAAATATGAGTCTCTTCAACGCCGTCGGGCAGCGACTTCGAGTCCACCGCGAAGCCGTGGTTCATCGAGACGATCTCGACCTTGCCCGTCGTGTGATCCTTGACCGGATGATTGGCGCCGTGATGGCCCTGGTGCATCTTTTCGGTCTTCGCGCCCAAGGCGAGGCCGAGCATCTGGTGGCCGAGGCAGATGCCGAAGACCGGGATATCGGTCTTCACAAGTGTCTTGATGACAGGCACGGCATATTCGCCGGTTGCCGCTGGATCGCCGGGACCGTTCGACAGGAAGATACCGTCCGGCTGCAAGGCGAGCACGTCTTCGGCGCTCGTTGTTGCCGGCACGACGGTCACCTTGCAGTCGAGGCCCGCAAACAGGCGCAGAATGTTGCGCTTGACGCCGTAATCGAGGCAGACGACGTGATATTTCGCATCCGCCGCGCCGAGTTCGCCGTAACCCTCGTTCCAGACCCACGGCGTCTGCGCCCAGTGTGAGGACTGGCCGGAGGAGGCGATCTTGGCAAGATCGAGACCTTCCAGGCCGCTCCAAGCCTTGGCTTCGGCCTTCAGCGCCTCGATGTCGAAGAGGCCGTTGGGGTCGTGGGCGATCACCGCGTTCGGAGCGCCGTTCTCGCGGATCCAGGCGGTCAGGGCGCGGGTGTCGATGCCGCAGAGACCGATGATGCCGCGTGCTTTCAGCCACTGGTCGAGATGTTTGGCGGCGCGGTAGTTCGACGGGTCGGTGATGTCGGCCTTGAAGATGACGCCGACCGCGCCGTGGCGGGCGGCAGGCGTCAGGTCCTCGATATCCTCGTCGTTGGTGCCGATATTGCCGATGTGGGGAAAGGTGAAGGTGACGATCTGGCCGAGATAGGAGGGGTCGGTCATGATCTCTTCATAGCCGGTCAGCGCCGTGTTGAAGACGACTTCGGCCTGGACCTTGCCGGTGGCGCCGATGCCCCTGCCTTCGATCACCGTGCCGTCGGCAAGAACGAGCAGGGCGGTCGGCTTTTCGGTTGTCCAGGGTGCTGTTGCGGTCATCTTCATCCCGTTTCCGGCGGCCGATGCGCTTAGCCGCGCTGGTCGCCATTTGATCTCGCAGACGTGTGGGCACGGCAATGCCGCGCGCTTCAGGCCTGATCACGAATTTTGGTGCAGGTGGCGGTAAATAGCCACGCAATCGCTTAGCGTCAATCTTTGTAGCCGGGATTGCGGCCGTTTTCTTGCGCTTTATCGCGACGATCGCGCAATTTATTTGATCCGTCGCATCCGCGTGGTTTATGAAGCGGCATCAAAAAAGGAGTGAACACATGCTGCGCGATCAACTCGCCACCCAGCTGAAAGAGGCGATGAAGGCCAAGGATACGGGGCGGCTGTCGACCGTCCGGCTGATTCAGGCGGCGATCAAGGACCGCGACATTGCCAATCGCGGTGCCGGCAAGGAGCAGGCGAGCGACGACGAGATCCTGCAGATTCTCGCCAAGATGGTGAAGCAGCGTGACGAATCGGCAAAGATCTATGAGGAGAATTCCCGGCCGGAGCTTGCTGCCAAGGAGCGTGCGGAAATCGCCGTCATTCAGGACTTCATGCCGAAGCAGCTTTCGGACGGCGAAGTGCGCGCCAACATCTCGGCGATCATCACCGAGACGGGTGCTGCCGGCGTCAAGGACATGGGCAAGGTGATGGCGGCGCTCAAGGAGCGTTATGCCGGGCAAATGGATTTCGCCAAGGCATCGGCAACCGTCAAGGAGCTTTTGAACGGATAAGCCTCAGATGGCCCGTCTCGCCTGCGGTTCTTGATGGACCGCAGGTCCGAGCACGGCCTCGGCGGCGGCATCGACGATGGCGAACTTCGCCGCCTGATAGTTCCAATATTCGAGGATGAAGCGGCGGGACAGCCAGAAGTCGCCCTTGCGCGAAGGTTCTGTCCAGCCGACGCTTTCCATGGTCGCGGCCTGGGTCAGAAGCCGCTTCAGGTGGGTATTGGAAATCATGAATTGTTCGCGGAGCTCCCGGAGCGACAGGGGACCGATAACGACGCGCTCGGCCGCCCGAGGAAATTGCGGAAGGCGGGAGATCAGGTAATCCATCACCAGACCGCCCGAATTCGCCCAGTTGAAGAGGTTGAAGGTGGGGCCTGGATTGCGCACGGACTCACTGCCGATGATCGCCCTTGCGATCCGCGGCTGAATCGCAGCCATTGTTGCGGAGGGGGCGGCGATGATCTGGTCGGCGCGTTCGCCGCCGTCGAGGCTGTCGAGGATCATCATATGGGTGACGAGCCATCGCGTGAAATGCTGTTCGGCAATTTCGGTCGGTTCCAGATAGCGTGTGCGCTTGTCAGGTCCGGGCACCACACGCAGGAAACGATAGGCCAGCATTTCCTGCATGAAGGCCGCGGCCGTGTTGCGGCTGGCGATGTCGTTCTTGACTGCGAAATCGACAAAGCGGCCGGAATAGAGGCCACCGCTTTGGCCGTCGTCGGGATGACCGTAATGAAGTGCGAAGCCGGCATGGGCCATCAGCCAGCGCTGCTGCGCGGCGAAAATCGATGCGATGCGCGGGCTCTCGCGATAGATCGCAAGCAGTTGATTGGCGCAATGTAGGATCGCAGCGAGAAAGCGATCGTCTGCTGCAAGATTTTCCGCGGTGAAAGCCATTGGGAAGGGTCCAGGAGTTCGGCGCATACATTTTTCATGCCCGCGCCGTCTGTCAACGGTTTTGTCGATAAGCGGTTAATTTCAAAGGGAGAGTTGGCAATAGAGCCTGAAATTTAAGAAGGCAGGAGCTGGGGGCGCTCCTGCCTTCTTGCTCTTTGCTTCCGCCGGCAACGCAGGGCTGAGGCCCAAGCCGGCGGGTATTTGCAAAGGCACCCTTGCGAAGCGGCGCCGGGGGTAGGGATGGTGCTTCGCTCGGGGATCGCTTTGTTGAGATCAAACCTATTGCGGTGCGGACGTCTGTTCAAATTACAAAAAAATAATGATTGCCGGAAACGGCGCTTTGAGGGGCTTCGAAGCGAAGTTTCGGCAGGCGCCGCGAGGATCACGACGCGCGAGTGATCGTGGCGATAAGGGGCTGTTTTGAAACGTTTTAATTCGGTTTCGTGTTACGCCGCCGCTCGTGCCGAACCCCTTGCCGTGGGCGACCCCAGGCCTTTCGACGACAATAATGTCGCACCCCTGTCGCAGGGGTGGTCACGTGTTGTTGATTGGATAACCGACGCGACCACCGTTGGATGCACTTGCCTGTGAATAGCGGGTTTTCCCGACGAGTTTCGTGGCATGGTGCGGCAAAGCGGCTTATATGGAGCTTGGCCAAGAGGGATAAATGCGCTTTTCCAACACCTTTCTCGATGAGATCCGCGACCGCGTTCCGATTTCGAACGTGATCGCGCGCCGCGTCAGCTGGGACAAGCGTAAGACCAATGTCTCGCGTGGCGACTACTGGGCCTGCTGCCCGTTCCATGGCGAGAAATCGCCGAGCTTCCACTGCGAGGACCGAAAGGGGCGGTATCACTGCTTCGGCTGTGGCGTCACCGGCGATCACTTCCGTTTCCTGACCGAGCTGGAGGGCTTGAGTTTTCCCGAGGCCGTGCAGCAGATCGCCGACATGGCCGGCGTGCCGATGCCGCTTGCCGATCCCGTGATGGAGAAACGCGAGAAAGAGCGCGGCTCGCTGATCGACGTCATGGAGATGGCGACCAGCTTCTTCCAGGACCAGCTGCAGACGGCAAATGGCGCAAAGGCGCGCGCCTATCTGCGCGATCGCGGACTGACGGGGCGTACCATCGAGACCTTCCGTCTCGGTTATGCGCCTGACAGCCGCAATGCGCTGAAGGAATTCCTGGCCGGCAAGGGCGTCTCCAAGGAGCAGATCGAGGCCTGCGGCCTGGTCGTTCATGAAAACGTGCCGGTCTCCTACGACCGTTTCCGCGACCGAATCATGTTCCCGATCCTTTCGTCGCGGGAAAAGGTGATCGCCTTCGGCGGACGCGCCATGTCATCAGATGCGCCGGCGAAATATCTGAACTCCAACGAGACTGAGCTCTTCCACAAGGGCAATGTGCTCTACAATTTCGCCCGCGCGCGCCGCGCAATCCAGGGGCCGGGCCGCGGCGATCAGCAGGACGATAATGCGAGCGGCACCATCATCGCCGTCGAAGGTTATATGGACGTGATCGCGCTCTATCAGGCCGGCATCGAAAACGCCGTTGCGCCGCTCGGCACGGCGCTCACCGAAAACCAGCTCGAGCTGCTCTGGAAGATGGTGCCGCAGCCGGTACTCTGCTTCGATGGCGACGGCGCCGGCATTCGCGCCGCCAATCGCGCCGCCGAACTGGCGCTGCCGCATCTGAAGCCCGGCCGCTCCGTCCGCTTCGCGCTTCTGCCTGACGGTAAGGACCCGGATGATCTCGTGCGTGACGAGGGGCGCGCGCCTTTCGACAAGGTGATGAGCCAGGCGAAGCCGCTTTCGGAGATGCTGTGGAGCCGGGAAATCAACACCGGCAAGTTCGATACGCCCGAGGCGCGCGCCGAGCTCGAAGCACGGCTGAAGCAGCTCGTCGCCGTCATCGCCGATGAGAATGTGCGCCGCCATTACCAGCAGGATATTCGCGACCGGCTGAACGCCTTCTTCCAGCCGCAGTTCCAGAACCGCAACAATGGCGAGCGGCGCGGTTTTAGCGGCAATTCCCGGAACGGCCGCGACAATGCGTCCAAGGCAGGACCGAAAAGCCCCAGCCTGATTTCCGACCGGCTCGCCCGCTCAGGCCCCGTGCGCGGACACCGGGACAATACGGCGCTGCGCGAAAGCGTGCTGGCGCTCACCATCGTCAATCATCCGGCCCTGATGATCGACGATTATGATGAAATCGCCGCGATCGAATATGACAGCCGCGAGCTGCAGCGGCTCTGGTCGGCGATGCTCGGCGCAGCCGCTGCCGTCGCAGGGCCGCATCTGACGCGCGAATATCTGACTGAACGATTGGAATTCGAAGGCTTCGGTCCGCTTATCAAGAGCCTCGACCAGCAGGTGCGCAATGCGAGGCTTTGGACGGCGACCGAGGAGGCGGCGATGGAGGATGCCCGTGAGGGCTATCGTCAGGCGCTCGCCTTCCACAAACGTGCGAAGGCTTTGCGCCGACAGAAGATGGAACTCGAACGCGAGATTGCGCTGGCGACCGAAGCCGGCGACGGCGAGGCGATCGTTCAGCTGATACGGGCGCAGCAGGAAGTGCATCTCGAAGGCGTACGCCTCGAGAACCAGGAGGCGATCATCGACGGCTTCGGCGTACTTTCTGGCCGTGTTAAAGGGGCGGCGAACCACTGATGCCGTTCAGCGGACGCAATGAACCAGGCTTTTCCGCTTCCGATGCGCTGTTTTCGGCCGGCCGTTCGCCGCTCGACGTCTTGAAACAGGTCTATGGTTATTCCTCCTTCCGCGGCAAACAGCAGAAGGTGGTGGAGCATATTGTTTCCGGCGGCGATGCCGTGGTGCTTTTTCCGACAGGCGCGGGCAAATCGCTGTGCTTCCAGATCCCGGCACTTTGCCGCGACGGCGTCGGCATCGTCGTCTCGCCGCTGATTGCGTTGATGCGCGATCAGGTGGAGGCGATGAAGCAGCTCGGCATCCGCGCCGCGGCATTGAATTCGTCGCTGTCGCGCGAGGAGTTCGTCCAGGTTCGTCGCGCGCTTTCGGCGGGAAAGCTCGATCTTCTCTACGTGACGCCCGAGCGCATCCTGACGGACGGTTTTCGCGAGCTGATCGCCAGTGAGAAGATCGCGCTGTTTGCGATCGACGAGGCCCACTGCGTCTCGCAATGGGGCCATGATTTCCGCCCGGAATATCGCGAGCTCGGCCGGCTCGGCGAACAGTATCCCGGCGTGCCCCGCGTGGCGCTGACGGCAACGGCCGACCCGCATACGCGTGACGATATCATCGAGCGGCTGGGGCTCGGCAATGCCGAAATCTTCACCACCAGCTTCGACAGGCCGAATATTGCCTATGAAATCGTCGAGCGCGACCAGCCGCGCCAGCAGCTTCTGCGCTTCCTGTCCGGCCACAAGGGCGACAGCGGCATCGTCTACTGCCTGTCGCGCGCCAAGGTCGAGGACACGGCCGACTGGCTGAACGGGCAGGGCATCCGCGCGCTGCCCTATCACGCCGGCATGGACCGGGCACTGCGCGACAGCAATCAGGATGCTTTCCTGAAAGAAGAGAACCTCTGCCTGGTCGCGACCGTCGCCTTCGGCATGGGCATCGACAAGCCGAATGTGCGCTATGTCGCCCATCTCGACCTGCCGGGTTCGGTGGAAGCCTATTACCAGGAGACCGGGCGCGCCGGCCGCGACGGCCTGCCGTCCGAGGTCTGGATGGCCTACGGCATGGCCGACGTCATCCAGCGCCGCCGCATGATCGATGAGGGCAACGCCGCAGACGAAATCAAGCGGGTGGAACGCGCCAAGCTCAATGCCTTGCTGGCGATCTGCGAGACCGCCTCCTGCCGCCGGCAGGCGATCCTGGCTCATTTCGGTGAAGCGCATGCCGGCCAGTGCGGCAATTGCGACACCTGCCTGAAGCCGGTCGAGACGTGGGAAGGCACGGAAGCGGCGATCAAGGCGCTCGCCGCCGTCTACCGCACCGGCGAGCGGTTCGGCGCCGGTCATGTCATCGATGTGCTGGTCGGTAACATCAACGAAAAGACCGAGCGTTTCGGCCATGTGAATATGCCGGTCTTCGGCGCCGGCAAGGACATTCCGGCGCGCACATGGCAATCCGTCTACCGCCAGCTGCTCGCCATGGGGCTGATCCGTATCGATCATGAGGCCTATGGGGCGCTGAAGCTGGAGTCGGAGGCGCGCGCCGTTTTCAAGCAGGAACGGCAGGTCTTCTTCCGCAAGGACCGGCCGGCCTCCGAACGGCGTACGAAGAAGGCCGAGCGCAGCGAGCGCAAGTCGGGCTTGTCGGGCGCCGACGGCACGCTTTTCGAGGCGCTGAGAGCCGAGCGCATGTCGATCGCCAAATCGCTCGGCGTACCGCCCTATGTCGTCTTCCCCGATACGACGCTCATTGCCTTTGCGACGGAACGGCCGCGCAGCCGTAAGGAATTGCTCGGCATATCGGGCGTCGGGCAATCGAAGCTCGAGCGTTATGGCGACGCTTTCCTGGAGATCATTCTCTCGCACGATAAGGATTGAACGGGCCCGCTGATTTTGGTGCGGCGAGAAGACAAGCAAGCAGCGATATGCTAACCCGATTGCTATAAAAAACGTCAGGAAGGGCCGCCCATGACCTCGCCATTTCTTTCCCATCTCCGGGCCGAGATTTCGGCGCTCAGGGATGCCGGCCTCTACAAGTCGGAGAGGGTCATCAGTTCCAAGCAGGCGGGCGAGATTGCGATTTCCACCGGCGAGCGGGTGCTGAATTTCTGCGCCAACAACTATCTCGGCCTTGCTGACAACGAAGAGCTGGCCGAGGCCGGCAAGAAGGCACTCGACCGCTATGGCTACGGCATGGCCTCGGTGCGTTTCATCTGCGGCACGCAGGAAGAGCACAAGCAGCTCGAGGCCCGCATTTCTGCCTTTCTCGGCATGGAGGACACGATCCTCTATTCCTCCTGCTTCGATGCCAATGGCGGTCTGTTCGAGACGCTGCTCAGCGAAGAGGATGCGATCATTTCCGACGCACTGAACCATGCCTCGATCATCGATGGCGTGCGTCTCTCCAAGGCCAAACGCTTCCGCTACGCCAACAACGACATGGCGGCGCTGGAAGAGGAGCTGAAAAAGGCCGAAGGCAGCCGCTTCAAGCTGATTGCCACCGACGGCGTCTTCTCCATGGACGGCATCATCGCCAATCTCGGCGGCGTCTGCGACCTCGCCGAGAAATACGGCGCCATGGTCATGGTCGACGACAGCCACGCCGTCGGCTTCGTCGGCAGAAATGGCCGCGGCTCGCCGGAATATTGCGGCGTCGAGGACCGCATCGACATAATCACCGGCACGCTCGGCAAGGCGCTCGGCGGCGCGTCCGGCGGTTACACTTCGGCGAGAGCCGAAGTCGTCGAATGGCTGCGGCAGCGTTCGCGGCCCTATCTGTTCTCGAACACCCTGGCGCCGGTCATCGCCGCCGCCTCGCTGAAAGTGTTCGACCTGATCGAAAACGGCGATGCCTTGCGCAAGCGCCTGTCCGACAATGCCGATCTCTTCCGAACCGAGATGACCAAGCTCGGCTTCACACTCGCCGGCGAGGGCCATCCGATCATCCCGGTCATGCTCGGCGACGCCAAGCTTGCCCAGGACATGGCGGGGCTGATGCTGAAGAAGGGCATCTATGTGATCGGCTTCTCCTTCCCGGTGGTGCCGAAGGGCCAGGCCCGTATCCGCACGCAGATGTCGGCGGCGCATTCCAGGGCGGATGTGGAGCGGGCGATTGCCGCTTTTGCGGAAGCTGGGCGGGAGCTGGGTGTGATTTGAGCGAGGCTTGCTCCCTCTTCTCCCCAGCGGGGAGACGTGGCCCGAAGGGTCGGATGAGGGGGCAGAGAAAAGCGACGTTTCGAGCGGTAAGCGAGAAACAATAAGGTTTCTATGGCGTGCCGTGTGGCCCCCTCATCCGCCCTACGGGCACCTTCTCCCCATTGGGGAGAAGAGGGAGTCGCAAGGTCCGGCACCAGAACAAGGGCGGGATATTGTCGATGTCGAACATGATGAAGGCGCTGGTCAAATCGAAGCCCGAGGTCGGGCTCTGGATGGAGAATGTGCCGGTGCCCGAGGTCGGGCCGAACGATGTGCTGATCCGGGTGAAGAAATCGGCGATCTGCGGCACCGACGTGCATATCTGGAACTGGGACCAGTGGGCGCAGAAGACCATTCCGGTGCCGATGGTCGTCGGCCATGAATTCTCCGGCGAGATTGCCGAGATCGGATCGGCGGTCACCCGCTATCATGTCGGCGAGCGGGTCTCCGGCGAGGGGCATATCGTCTGCGGCAAGTGCCGCAACTGCCGGGCGGGCAGGGGGCATCTTTGCCGCAACACGCTCGGCGTCGGCGTCAACCGGCCGGGCTCGTTCGGCGAGTTCGTCTGTATCCCCGAAAGCAATGTCGTGCCGATCCCGGACGATATAACAGACGAGATCGCCGCGATCTTCGATCCGTTCGGCAATGCCGTGCATACCGCGCTCTCCTTCGATCTCGTCGGCGAGGACGTGCTCGTCACCGGCGCCGGGCCGATCGGCATCATGGGAGCGCTCGTCGCCAAGCGTTCCGGCGCCCGCAAGGTTGTTATCACCGACATCAATCCGCACCGTCTGGACCTGGCGCGCAAGCTCGGCATCGACCATGTCGTCGATGCATCGAAGGAAAACCTCGCCGACGTGATGAAGGCGATCGGCATGACGGAGGGTTTCGACGTCGGGCTCGAAATGTCGGGCGCAGCACCCGCCTTCCGCGACATGATCGACAAGATGAACAATGGCGGCAAGATCGCCATTCTCGGCATTGCGCCGGCCGGATTCGAGATCGACTGGAACAAGGTGATTTTCAAGATGCTCAATCTCAAGGGCATCTATGGTCGCGAGATGTTCGAAACCTGGTACAAGATGATCGCCTTCGTGCAAGGCGGCCTCGACCTTTCGCCCATCATCACGCATCGCATCAAGATCGACGATTTCCGCGATGGTTTCGAGGCGATGCGGTCGGGCAATTCAGGCAAGGTCGTGATGGACTGGATGTGAGGGAGGACAACATGTTCTACGAAGGAAGCTGCCATTGAGGCAATGTTGCTTTTGCGGTCGAAGGCGAATTCACCGAGGCGCTGGACTGCAACTGTTCGCTCTGCCGCAGGCGGGGAGGGCTTCTCGCTTTCGTGCCGCGCGAGAAACTGGTGCTGAAGACACCGGAAGACGATCTTTCGACCTATACTTTCAACCGGCATGTCATCAAGCATCATTTCTGCGCCAATTGCGGCATCGCCCCCTTCGGCGAGGGCGTGGCGCCGAACGGTGCGGCGATGGCTTCGATCAATCTGCGCTGCATTCCCGCGGTCGATCTCGGCGCGCTGAAGGTGACGCCTTACGACGGCCAGGCACGTTAGCCAATATTTACCCGGAGAGGGCGAATATACCGTCGGCACAATTGCAGGAAATGGCCGGAACAACTGGGGCGGCGGGCAAAATTCCGGCCGCCCTTGTCTTTTGTTTGCTGCTTCTTAAATAAGGTTCGCAATCGCAGCCGCGGTTCAAAGCCTGTGGATAAGGCTTTTTCCGAGTTTTCGCGGGCTTTTTTGCTGGAAAAGCTTGACGAGAACAAAAAATGTGGGAATCACCGTTCGACTTGTTGAAACGGTGAACAGGGTCAAGGCGGATCGCGCAACCATGGCCGGAAATCCAAAGGCAAGAAAGCTTTGCTGTCCGGTACCGGCGATCGTGGTTAATCAGACTTTAAATGTCATCCCGTTAGGTGGGCCTAGGTGATTCAAGGGCGACGCGAGCGGCGCGTCAGGCCCTGAGACGGCCCATTCACCGTAGCGAGATTGGATAGCGTCAGGAAGGCGACGATATAAATGGCAACCAAGGTCAAAGAGAACGAAGACGCGGAAGTCGAACGCGACGGCGCAAGCGACGGCCCTCTTCTCGATCTTTCCGACGATGCGGTCAAGAAGATGATCAAGGCCGCCAAGAAGCGCGGTTATGTGACGATGGACGAGCTGAACGCCGTCCTGCCGTCCGAAGAAGTGACCTCCGAGCAGATCGAAGACACGATGTCGATGCTGTCGGACATGGGCATCAACGTCATCGAGGACGAGGAAGCCGAAGAGGCTGGTGCTTCCGGCGGTGGCGATGACGACGACGCCGGCGGTGATGAGGACAGCGAAGGCGGCGAGCTCGCGCCTTCGGCCGGCACCGCGCTTGCGACCGCCAAGAAGAAAGAGCCGACCGACCGTACCGACGATCCGGTACGCATGTATCTGCGCGAGATGGGCTCGGTGGAGCTTCTGTCGCGCGAAGGCGAAATCGCGATCGCCAAGCGCATCGAAGCCGGCCGCGAGACGATGATCGCGGGCCTCTGTGAGAGCCCGCTGACCTTCCAGGCCCTGATCATCTGGCGCGACGAACTCAACGAAGGCACGACGCTGCTGCGCGAGATCATCGATCTCGAGACGACCTATTCCGGTCCGGAAGCCAAGGCCGCGCCGCAGTTCCAGAGCCCCGAGAAGATCGAGGCCGACCGCAAGGCGGCGGAAGAGAAGGAAAAGACCCGGCGCGCCCGCTCCGGCGACGACGACATCACCGATGTCGGCGGTGAAGGCCTGCCTCCCGAAGAGGAGGAAGAGGACGAGGACGAATCCAACCTCTCTCTCGCCGCGATGGAAGCCGAGCTGCGTCCGCAGGTCATGGAAACGCTCGACATCATTGCCGAGACCTACAAGAAGCTGCGCAAGCTGCAGGACCAGCAGGTCGAGCAGCGCCTTGCCGCCACCGGCACGCTGTCGTCCGCCCAGGAGCGCCGCTACAAGGAGCTCAAGGACGAGCTGATCAAGGCGGTCAAGTCGCTGTCGCTCAACCAGAACCGCATCGATGCACTGGTCGAGCAGCTCTACGACATCAACAAGCGCCTCGTGCAGAACGAAGGCCGCCTGCTGCGCCTTGCCGAATCCTACGGCGTCAAGCGCGACTCGTTCCTGGAGCAGTATCAGGGCGCCGAGCTTGATCCGAACTGGATGAAGTCGATCGGCAATCTGGCCGCTCGCGGCTGGAAGGAATTCGCCAAGGCCGAGAATACGACGATCCGCGACATCCGCCAGGAGATCCAGAATCTCGCGACGGAAACCGGCATCTCGATCTCGGAATTCCGCCGCATCGTGCACATGGTGCAGAAGGGCGAGCGCGAAGCCCGCATCGCCAAGAAGGAAATGGTCGAAGCGAACCTTCGCCTCGTCATCTCGATCGCCAAGAAGTACACGAACCGCGGCCTGCAGTTCCTCGATCTCATCCAGGAAGGCAATATCGGTCTGATGAAGGCGGTCGACAAGTTCGAATACCGCCGCGGTTACAAGTTCTCGACCTATGCGACGTGGTGGATCCGTCAGGCGATCACCCGTTCTATCGCCGACCAGGCCCGCACGATCCGCATTCCGGTGCACATGATCGAGACGATCAACAAGATCGTCCGGACCTCGCGCCAGATGCTGCACGAGATCGGTCGCGAGCCGACGCCGGAAGAACTGGCCGAAAAGCTCGCCATGCCGCTCGAAAAGGTCCGTAAGGTCCTGAAGATCGCGAAGGAGCCGATCTCGCTCGAAACCCCGGTGGGCGACGAAGAGGATTCGCATCTCGGCGATTTCATCGAGGACAAGAACGCGCTGCTGCCGATCGACGCCGCCATCCAGGCGAACCTGCGCGAGACGACGACCCGCGTTCTCGCCTCGCTGACGCCGCGCGAGGAACGCGTGCTGCGCATGCGCTTCGGCATCGGCATGAACACCGACCACACGCTCGAAGAGGTCGGCCAGCAGTTCTCGGTCACCCGCGAACGTATCCGCCAGATCGAGGCGAAGGCGCTGCGCAAGCTCAAGCATCCGAGCCGCTCGAGAAAGCTGCGCTCCTTCCTCGACAGCTGACGCTTCGACGCCATTCCGATTGGGAAAGCCGGGCCTCGTGCCCGGCTTTTGCTTTGTGATTAACACCAATGATCAAAGCGGCTTTCTTGTCGCTGCCTGGTGACAAGGCTATAATCGCGGCCCACGGGGGAAGGGATCGATCGCGACGCGCGAGCGAGGTCGATGTGTACCTGTCGGCCAATCCTCCGTTAGGAGGTGCGACATGACCACTTACATTCTCTTGATCGATTGGACTGACCAAGGCATCCGTACTGTTCGCGACTCGACAAAACGGCTGGACGCGGCGAAAAAACTGCTCGCCGGCGTCGGCGGCTCCTTCAACCAATTCTATCTGACGATGGGCGGACACGACATGGTCGCGGTCTGCGAGGCGCCCGATGATGCGGTGATGGCGCATTTTACGCTGTCGCTCGCCATGGCGGGGAATGTCCGCACCGAGACGCTGAAGGCGTTCCCGGAGGCTGCCTATCGGGATCTCATCGGCTCGCTCGGCTGACTCTGCTCAAGCCGGTTCGGATATTAGCTAAGGCGCGGCTCTTCGGAAATCGCGTGGCAGCGATCACGCGGTTTTTTGCTTTTGTGGCTTGATGCTGCCGGCTTTAAAGGCCACATCGCTGCTGTGGCAGAAGAAGACGTCGAACCGGCAGAAGCACATGAAGCGGCAAAACAGCGGCCTGAAATCCGCTGGGGTGTCGGCGCGTCCGTGCTTCTGCACGTTCCGCTCATCGCCCTTCTTATTTTCGGCCTGCCGAAGATCGAACCGAAACCGCCCGAAGACGAGAGCGTAAAGGTGGAGCTCGTTCCGCCGCCGGAGGAGAAGAAGCCGGAAGAAAAGAAGGCCGAGGAGAAACCGAAAGAGGAACAAAAGGCCCAACAGCAGGCAAAAGCCGAGCCACCGCCTCCACCACCTTCGCCTAAATCACCTCCGCCGCTCGCCCGAGTGAAGGGGATGACACCTGTTTTCGAGTTTGGAGACAAGGATAGCGGGCCGACGAAGAACGCAAATGGCAATGCATCGGAGGGCGAAATAGACAACACCCCGGTCCCTCCGCCCCCGTCCGGGGAGATGCAGCCGGAGCGGTTGCCGGACGCCGCCAAGAGCGCCAAATCGGCAGATCAGCCTCCAGGCAATCCGATTCCCAAAGAGGTGAATCTGCCGGAGATCGCGACTGCTGCCATCCATCCGGAACGGGACGCGCCCACGTCGCCAAGTGAAGAGGCGCGGACGAGCTTCGAGACTGAGAAGCCAGCGACCAAGCCGGCGACGCGGCCGGCTCAGACGTCCAAGACGTCGTTACCGGAAGTGAAGAAGTTATTTTCCCGGTATGCGACCGACGATCCGGTGGCACGAACAGCCTTGGGCAATATGTCGCGCGGCGAACGGATGAATGAATTATGCATGACCGAGCTCACGCAACAAATCGAACATGTTTCGCCGAAATACCGAGGTCCGGAAATTCCGCGCTATCCGCCATTCACCAATCAGACAGTTATTCAGGTGCTGGAGACGGGACGTTTCAGGGTAGACGGCGATTGGTACCGCATGCAGTTCGAATGCGAGGTTGATCCCGATGCCACAAAAATTCTGTCGTTCACCTTCAAACTCGGTGAATTGATTCCTCGTAGCCAGTACGCGAAGTACAAGATACGCGAGTAGTCGATATGGAGTGCGTCTCGCAATCAGCCACACGCAAGGAACCGCATCTAGCCTCTCCCTATGGCCGTGATGGTACGGTGAAGAAGGGACAATGATATGTCGAACGAGATCGAGCGTTTTCTGGAGCGTCAAGATGAAGCTGTCAGCGCGCTGTTCCTGGAAAACAAAGGCGACGAGCTGACCGATATTCTGGTGGCGGCCCTCGAAGAGGCCCTTGAGATCCTGGTCGAAGCTGCGCCCGCCGAAACGCTGCATTGACATCTTTCGAGAGATTGCCTGGCCCGCTTGCTGCCCGTCTGTCCGGCTATCGGATGGAACGGGAGGCGCTCGGCCGGTCGGCGGCGAGCGTCTTTCGGCTCGAAGGCGAGGGCCTGCCGGCGCTTTATCTGAAGGTCGAGGCGGCGGGGCGGTTCGGCGAACTTGCCGATGAGGCGGCCCGGCTTGCCTGGCTCAAGGGTTGCCGCCTGCCATGCCCGGAGGTGATCGCCCGGGAAAGCGACGGCGAGCGTAACTGGCTGCTGGTGAGCGCGCTGCCGGGAACCGATCTCGCCAGCGCTTCGGCGCTGATGCCGCTCGCGCGCGTCGAATTGCTGGCGGAGGCACTGCTCGATCTTCATCGCCTGCCGATTGCTTCCTGTCCGTTCGACCACCGCCTGGAAATGCGCCTGCCGGTGGCCAAGGCACGTATGGAAGCGGGAATCGTCGACGAGGAGGATTTCGATCCGGCGCGGCTTGGGAAAAGGGCTGCCGAACTTTTCGCCGCGCTCGAAAGCATGAGGCCAACCAATGAGGATCTCGTCGTTACCCATGGCGACGCCTGCCTGCCGAACTTCGTCGCTTCCCGCGGCCAATTCTTCGGCTATATCGATTGCAGCCGCCTCGGCGTCGCCGACCGCTATCAGGATATTGCGCTCGCCTGCCGCAGCATCGCCTATAATTTCGGCGAGGCGCTGGTGCAGCCCTTTCTCGATCGTTACGGCCTGCCGGCGCCTGATCCGGCAAGGCTCGGTTATTATCAGCTGCTCGACGAGTTCTTCTAGACGATTGCATCATCAATGCGCGGCTGGCAGAGTTGACGGCATCGAACCTGCGGATGTGAAATGCCGAAAAACCAGTTCAGGATGCTGCGCTCGGCGCTGACAGGCGTCGAAGCGGTGGAAGCCGAAACGCCTCACAGTTTCGCCAGGCACACGCATGAGCAGTTCGGCATCGGCCTCGTTTCATCGGGGGCGCAGAAATCGCTCAGCGGGCGCGGCGTGGTGGAGGCCGAGGCCGGTGATATCATCACCGTCAATCCGAACGAGGTGCATGACGGCGCGCCGATCGGCGAGCGCCGGTCGTGGCGCATCCTCTATTTCGATCCCGAGATCGTCACCGGCCTCTCGCAAGAGATCGGCGCAAAGCGCTCGGAAATCTCCCATCCCGTCATTCGCGATGCGGCGATCGCCACCCGCTTCGAAACGCTGTTTCGCGCGGTGACCGCAAGTGCTGCCGACGGGCTGCTCTGCGAGGAACTGCTTCTGCAACTCGTCGCCCATGTCATGCGGGAAGGCGACGGCAGCGAGGAGAGGCCGCCGGTGCCGTCATCCATCCGCGCGGCGCGGGATCTGATCGACGACGATCCGCTTGCCGCCGTCTCGCTGGCCGATCTTTCCCGGGAAAGCGGCCTCAGCCGTTTCCAGCTGCTGCGCGGCTTCGCCAAGGCGACGGGACTGACGCCGCATGCCTATCTCGTCCAGGCCCGCATCCATCTCGCCCGGCGGCTGATCGCTGAGGGCACGCCGCTTGCGGAAGCCGCCTTTGCCAGCGGCTTTGCCGACCAGAGCCACATGACACGCGTCTTCGTACGCAAATACGGACTGTCGCCGCGGCTTTATGCCGGCGCTTTTCTCTGAGCGGTGGAAGGCTGATTCCGTGGTGCCGCAGCTGCGACCTCTCTCCAGCCTCATCCTGAGGCGCCCCGCAGGGGCCTCGAAGGACGGGGCTGGCCACCTTCGGTCATACGCCTGCAATTTCGTTCAAGACCCCGGCCGGTCGCTGCTGTTTCCTTGGCGTATCCAATCGGAGGCGCGGAATGTCGAGACAGGTTCAAGGCTATTTCTATCTGGCGCTGGCCATGCTGACGGTCGGCAGCACTGTCGTTGCGAGCAAGATCATCGCGTCAGGACTGCCGCCCTTCACGGCCACCGCCTTGCGCTTCGCCCTCGCTCTTCCCGTCTTTTTCCTGCTGATGCGGGCAAGCGGCGCCCGGGTACCGAAGCTCTCCAGCCACGACCGTCTCATCCTCGTCATTCAGGCCGGCGCCGGGAGTGTCGGCTATACGACGCTGCTGATATCGGGCCTCAGCCTGACTTCGGCCGCCGATGCGGGCGTCATCATCGGCACGCTACCGGTGGTCGCGGCGGCGGTTTCGATCCTGGTGCTGCGCGAACGGCCGGGGCGCGCCCTGCTTCTGGCGGTGGCGCTGGCGAGCGCCGGCGTGTTTTCGATCGCCTTCACGCCGGGGGCGACTGGCGGGTCGCTTGCCGGCAATCTGCTGATTTTCCTCGCGGTCATCTGCGAGGGCTTGTTCATTCTCTTGAACAAGCGGCTGACGGCCGACATTCCGCCGCTTGCCCAGTCGACGCTGATGACCGGCATCGGTTTCGTCGTCTCGATCGTTCCGGCCATTTTCGAGGCGCCCGTTCATGGGTTTGCCGAAAGCGCTGCCGCTGCCGTCGTCTATTACGCCCTGGTGCCGACCGTCGGTGGCTTTTTGCTCTGGTATGCGGGGGCAGAGAGGGTGAGCGGCACCGAAGCCGCGCCCTTCACCGCGCTTGCGCCGGTTTCGGCCGTCATGCTCGCCTTCGTCCTCCTCGGCGAGCCGATCGGCTTCAACCAGATCGCCGGCATCGCCTGCGTGCTGGCGGCCGTGTCCGGGCTTGCCTTTGCCGGAAGCCGCAAGAAATTCATCGAAGGGAAATGATCATGCAGTTCAGCCATTCCGACGCGATATGGCAGGCTTTTCCGGAGCTTGCCGCCGGTGCGCTTTATGCCGATGGCATTGACGCGTCGGCAGACGTCGAAGAGGCGATCGTAAGTTTCAGCGCGATCGCCGTGGCCCGCCTCGCGGAAGCCCAGGAAAGCGAGTTCCCGGAGATCCAGGCCTGGCGGCGCGGTTTTTCCCGTATGGGCTTGAAGCCGACGCAGTATCGCTCGGCCTCCGAGGCGCTGCTGCGCCGCTTCCGCCAGGAGCGCGCGCTGCCGCGCCTGCATCCGCTCGTCGATCTCTGCAATGCGGTCTCGCTCGCCTTCGCCATTCCCATTGCCGTCTTCGATGTCGAAAAGATCGCCGGTGATCTCGAGGTGCGGCATGCAACGGGGCATGAGACCTATCTGACTTTCGGCGGCGACATCGAACATCCCGAGCCGAACGAGGTGATCTTCGCCGATGGCGGGGGAAGCGCCCATGCGCGGCGCTGGACGAACCGACAGAGCGGGCTTTCGGCGGTGCGGCAAACGACGCGGTCGGTGCTGATCGTTGCCGAGGCGCTGCATGCGTCGGCCGAGGCGGATATCGCCAGGCTGATGGCAACACTCGCGGATCAGCTGGGGAAGGCCTGGCCGGCGGCGGCGAAAGTGGCGCTGCTCAGCGCAGGATCGCCGCGTTTCGAGTTCTGAAGCGGATCGCGCCCGTGAAGGGAGCGTTTACATCTTGGGCTGGCGGCATGCCCGCCCTATCTTCCCGGGATCGATCGCTTCCGGAGACGAACCGCATGTCAGATAAATCGATCAAGATCCCCGGGCCGGATCACCCGATCACCGTCGAGCACAATCCCTGCCGCGTCGTCGTCACGCTCGGCGGCAGGACAGTCGCCGACAGCCGCGACGCGCTTACGCTGCGCGAAGCCTCTTATCCGCCGGTGCAATATATTCCGAGTAAGGATGTCGACATGTCGCTGCTGCAGCGCACCGATCACCGCACGCATTGCCCCTATAAGGGCGACGCCGCTTATTACAGCATCATTCGGGGCGGCGAACGCGCTGAGAATGCCGTCTGGACCTATGAAGCGCCGAATGCCGCCGTCAGCAACATCAAAGGCCATCTCGCCTTCTATCCCGACCGCGTCGACAGCATCGAGGAAATGGCTTCTCCGGAAGCCGGCACCTTCTGAGGCGGCCGACGTCAGCCCTTATCGCAGGACGTCGAGCCATTCGTTGCTGAAGACGAGGCTGGCAACCGTGACCGGTTCGCCGTTTTCGTCGCGGACGGTGACGGCGATCGTCATGCGATCACCCGCGGGCAGTTCGTCGCGGGCCACATCCAGCAGGATGCGGGTCACCTCTTTTGGAATGTCCTCACGAGACTTGAGCTCGGTACCGTGCTCGTCGCGCGTTGGACCTTCCGCATTGTGTAGATCGAAATAGTAGCGAGCCATGTTCTTTCCTGCGCGTCAGAAGGGAAATCACCGACGAAGACAATTGTTCCGGGGCTAGCCATTGAACCTATGGAAAATACTGGCCGGATCGACATGGTTCGGCCATCCCGCTGAACCTTGGAATGATGCCTGCCGATGCATGATGCGTTGAACGCTTCGACCGCTCCCGTTAGGGTCGCGCAAAACATTGCTAGCGGGGATGCGCGTGAGGGCAAAATTCATATCTTGCATGTTGGCGGCGTTTTTCGCCTCGCTGCCGGCGGCAGCACTGGCCGAGGGATGGCAGGCAGTGGAAGAGGTGCGGCCCTATGCAATCTCGGGCACGTCGGGTGCCGCGCTCTACGAATCGATCGGCGAGCACGGGCCGAAGGCCGGAGTCACCGGCCGAGTGATCGCGCATACGACGTTCAAGCTGACCTGGACCCGCAAATACGAGCCGCAGGGCAATGCCTGCGTCATCGTCACCAACCGGCCGAAGCTCATCATCACCTACACGCTGCCGAAGCCCTCGGCCGCGCTGCCGGCTGCCGTCAAGAGCAGCTGGGATGGCTTCATTTCAGGCGTTGCCGCACATGAGCGGGTGCATGGCGAAACCATCAAGGACATGGTCAAGGAAATCGAGGCGATGAGCGTCGGCTTCACGGTTGCCGATGACCCCGATTGCCAGAAGATCAGGGTTGAGCTGACCCGGCGCCTCGGCGAGATTTCCGCGCGGCAGCGCCAGCGCGGCCGCGACTTCGACAAGGTCGAAATGGGCGACGGCGGCAACATCCAGCAGCTCATCCTCAAGCTGGTGAACGGGCCCTGATCGGGTGGCGGGCATCGATCTGCCCGTGCGACGGCCATTGACTTGGCCGTCATGGCGCGCCAACTCGCGAACAATGTCATTGCGAGACGGAGAGCGCCCGTGCCCCAGACAATCCTCACCCTGTCCACCCGCGGCCAGGGACTTTACGAATTCACCGATCAGGCGGAGGCCTTCGTCAGCGCCTCGGGACGGGAGGAGGGGCTTCTCACCGTCTTCGTGCGCCACACATCCTGTTCGCTGCTGATCCAGGAAAATGCCGATCCCGACGTGCGGACCGATCTTCTCGCCTTCTTCCGCCGGCTGGTGCCGCCGGCCTCCGATCCATCGATGGGCTGGGTCGTGCACAGGGCCGAGGGCCCGGACGACATGCCGGCGCATATCAAGGCGGCGCTGACGCAGGTGTCGATCGGCATTCCGGTCGCCAGGGGACGCTTGACGCTCGGCACCTGGCAGGGCCTCTATCTCTTCGAACACCGCGACCGGCCGCACCGGCGCGAAATCGTGCTGCATCTCGGGGGCTGAGGTCGCCGCGCGTCTTTGCCGAAGCTACGGCACATCGAACAACCCACCGGCCACAGGCACACCGATCAGCCCTCATCCTGAGACGCGTAGGCCATAGGCCGGAGCCTCGAAGGACGGGGGCGGGTGATGAGCGGTCTCCCTCGGACGAGAGATCGGGCGAATCCCGATCGAAAGAAGAGCCGTCGAAAACCGCTCATCTTCTTGTGAATGCAAACTGAATGGCCAGTTCGAACAGCATTCAGCTTGCCGCGTTTAGTGTCGAGGCAATCCCTGAAGGGAGAGCTTAAAAGACCAATCGACGGAGACACTCCATGACGCATTTCCTCACCAAGGCTTGCCTTGCCGCAGTGCTCGCGCTCTCATCCATTCCGGCCACTGTTTCCACGGCGGCAGCCGCAGGGCCGCAGACGAACTTCATCGTCGAGGCGCAATATCATCGTCCGATCCGCGGCTGCTCGCCGATGCACGCCGTGCGCAAGGCGCGCGATTTCGGCCTGCGCAGAGCCCACATTACCCGCATGTCGCCGCGTGTCGTCGTCGTCGCCGGGCGCGACCGTCGCGGCTGGGACAGGATGGTCTTCGCCAATGTCCGCGGTTGCCCGCTGATCCGGCGCTGAACACCGGAACGGCAAGCGCCGACATGCGCTTGCCGCCCCTTTTGCCTTGACGGCGACACTTTCAGCCGTCTCTTCTCTGGTTTGTATAAGTGATTCCACTGACTCTTCGGCGTGATGCGGAGAGTGGGGAGGGCGGCTCGACCGCACCGACTATAGAACGAAAGGTTTTTCGATGATGCAGTTTCTGGCAAAGGCGGGTCTTGCCGCCATGCTTGCCGCCGGTACGCTTGCCGGCACGGTGGTCCCGGCGGCCGCCCAATTCAGTATCATTATCGGCGATCAGGATCGTGATCCGCCGCGCGATTATCGCCGTCCGCCTCCGCCGCCGGGCTTCGACCGGCGCCGCCCGCGCGGCTGCGATCCGCGGCTGGCCGAAGATCTCGCCCGCGATTGGGGCTTCCGCCGTCCGCGCGTCGTCGACATCACCCCGCGCCGCGTCATCGTCCAGGGCTGGACCCGCCGAGGCCCCGACGAAATGAGCTTCGCCAACGTCCGCGGCTGCCCCGCTTTGCGCCGCTGATTTTTGCAGAATACGGGCCTCGTCTCCCCGGTGCGGCCACCAGAACCGCCTTTGCCAGTCTCCCCGATCGGCAAGGGCGGTTTTCTTTTGTGGGATTCCTTTGCGCGCAGTTTGCGGCATCTAGAGCTTTTCCGGGTTAGATTGAAGCATTCTGTTGGCTCAAACGGAGTCGGATGGTCGACCGGCCGGCGCGCGTCGTAGCCCAGCTCTACGGCCAAGCCGGCCGGTCGATCAGCCGGCCCGTTTCAGTCAACCCTCCCGCAGATTTGCCAGGCAAATCTGCAAGACTCAAAAGCGCCGGACGCACTGATCGCTTCGCCGCGGCGAAGCGGTGCGGCCGATGGGCCGGGCATGTTTCCGCCAGGATCAGAGGCGATCGGCTCGGACGTACCTGGAGGTATGCCCATCGCCAATCGCCTCTGCCCTGACGAAACCCTGCCCCGGCAGAATGCTTCAAGCTAACCCGGAAAAGCTCTAAGCCCCGCCCCCTTGTGGGGAGGGGTCTTCGGCGGCACCGGCGCAAACGCGCAGCATCAACCTGCCGCGGATCTGCTGCCTATCGCGCGCCCTCAAATAGACGCGCTGCCGCTTCCATTTACTGCTCGATGGCGAAGGTCACGGTGACGCTGACAGTGTAATTGTTCTCGCCGCCTTGGACGGGGACGGCGGCTACGTCGGCTTCCTTCATCATCGTGGCGCGATAAGCGGGCTGCGGCAGCGGGCGCGGCACATTCTCGTTGATTTCGATGATACGGCCGAGCTTGACGCCTGCGGCTTCGCTCAGCGTTTTCGCTTTCTTGACGGCCTCGGCGACGGCGTTCTTGCGCGCTTCTTCGAACGCCGCTTCCGGCTTGTCGTTGGTGAACTGGATGTCGCCGCCCTGGTTGATACCGAGCGTGACGGACTGGTCGATCACCTGGCCGAGCTTGGAAAGATCGCGCAGGCGCACGGTGACCGAGTTGATCGTCTGGTAGCCGATCAGCTGCGGCTGCTGCTGCTGGCCGTCGACCGGCTGCGGATAATTATACTGGGGCTGGATGGAGAAGCCTGATGTCTGCAGATCGCGCTCGGCGATACCGCCGTCCTTCAGCGCCTTCAGCACGTCGTTCATCGCCTTGTTGTTCTCGTCGAGCGCTTCACCGGCGGTCTTCGCCTGCTTGACGACGGCGAGATTGACGATGGCCATATCGGGCGCCACGGCCGATTCGCCGTCGCCCGTCACCGATATCACCGCCTCTCGCGGCTTTGCCTCTTGCGCCAAGGCGGGTGCGGCACTGCCGAGCGGCAGGGCCAGAAGAGCAGTCATCACAAGTGTCTTGGACAGAATCGGCGCCATGTTTCATTCCCTAGTTGTCGTTTCCCGGATGAGCTTTCTGTCGGTTGATTGTGAAGCTATTGCGGCGGAAGGGAAGGGGCGCATGCGGATCGGGAGAAAAATGTGAGGGTGCGGGAGGAGGGGGTGCTGCGCCGGCCCCGGTAGGCCCGCGGCAGAGGGCGGACACGGTAAAGCGTCCTCCTTATCCGACACTCGGCTATGTCGAGTTCGGCAGGATTGGCGGGCGGGACGAAGGCCGGCCGGTCGATCGAATCTGGTTCCGAAAAGAATTGTCCGCCGCCGCTCGATTAGGAGCCGCCGGCGGCGGCTTGCCACGCGTCAGGCGCCGAAATCATCCATGAAGGAGGGATGAATCGCGGGCTTGCGCTCTTCGCGGGCTTCGCGAATGCGCTGGGGAACCGCACCGAGACCGGCGACGAAACGGGTCAGGAGATTGCGGTTGAAAAGTTTCTGTATGCTCATGGCAGTTCACTCATTCTTTTTTTTGTTAGCCGGCGGCATATATTTTGCGCAGGCTGCCATAACAATGGGCAATTTTGCATGACAGTTATGTGACAGCGCATGGGCTTGAAAAGATGGGCGGAAAGGCGATCACTTTAGCGTTACAAGAGGCCGGCAAGAGCAGCCGATGCCATGAATCAACGCCGGTTCTCGCCGCGGCGTGGTAGATTGCCGGCTTGGGGCAAGGCCTGCCCTTCCGAAGGAGAGCCTCAGATGAACCGATTTTTCGCCTTTATCGCGACCGGAACGCTGATCAGCCTTTCAACGATCATTTCGGCCTGTACGACGGCAAGCGTCGATCAGACGTCGTCGATCAGCGGCGGTTACTATCAGGAGAGTCGCCCCCTGAATCATGCCTGCGCCGATGGGTTTAGACCTGGCGATGGGCGGTCTTGCAGTTATTAGAAGCCGCGATACTTGCCACGACCGCTTCGGCGGATATGTTCTCTACCGTATGGTTCTGCGAGTGTGTCTTTGGCGTTACAGCTATTTGTTGAGTTAGGCTGTAGCCTGCAGTTGTGTTGTAAGACATGGGGTCACGAACATGAAGCTCACGATCGCCACCACTTTTCTAGCACTTGTCGCAACGGGCGCATTTGCAGCGGATGCCGTGCAGGACGTGCCGGCCGCACCTGTTGCGGCTGCGCCAGCTTTCACCTGGTCAGGCCCCTATCTCGGCATCGATGGCGGCGCCAGTTGGCTAAACGGTGACTTCAGCGCCGGCGGCGCCAGCGATTCTCAGGACTTTAACGGCGGCGTCTTCGGTGCATTTGCGGGTTACAATTTCCAGTTCGACAACAACATCGTTGTCGGTATCGAGGGCAACCTCGAATACAACTGGAACGAAGAGGAAGCGCTGGGGGCGGATGTCGGGACTGATTGGGCCGGCGCTGTTCGTGGTCGTGTCGGCTATGCCTTTGATAGGGCGCTGCTTTATGGTGCGGCTGGTTGGACCGCCACGCGCGGATACGTAGACCTGCCGGGATCCGACAAGGAAACGGAGACCTTCAACGGTTACACGGTCGGCGCGGGCGTCGACTTTGCCATCACCAACAACATCTTCGCCCGCGGCGAGTATCGGTATAACGACTTCGGCGAGAAAGACATTCTCGGTGTCGATGTCGACCTCAACCAGCACGAACTCAAATTCGGGATCGGCGTGAAGTTCTAAGAACTGTCAAGTTGGATCAGCGATAAGAAGCCCCGCCATGAGGGGCTTTTGCGTTCCATGGCAATGTCAGCAAAATCCTCTGATTGCTCAGTAGCATCGGCCCCCGATCTCATAGCCTGATGGCAGGAGCTGGTTGAAAAGCGCTCGGTCAGACGCCACCAACGATCTAGCGCTGGTGTTTGAACCATCATTCCGCGGAAGATCAACTCATCCAATTTTCTTCCCCGCAGCGGCGCAATAAAGGTGGCGAAGGATGCTATGACCGCTTTCAGAAGACCGGGGGGATCGCGTGCGCAAGATAAAGGTGAAGCTGCACCACAAGCAAGAAATCTTCGTGCACAATAATCTCGCCAACACGGCCTTCTATTTTCGTCAGCGGATCGCGGAGCGGCTTGCGAAGGATGACCGCGAAGGCGTCGGCTTAGAGATGACCGCATGCCTCATCATAATCGCCTTCGCGATGGAGGCCCATGTGAATTTCTTCGGATGGAAGCTTGCCCCGACGAAGTGGGACGAACGGGATCAGATCAAAGCCAAGATTAAGATCGTCGCCAAGCATGTGGGCTTGAAGGTGGATTTCGGGAAACGCCCCTACAAGACAGTGAAAGACCTCAAGGCGCTACGGGATCAGCTCGCTCACGGCAAACCTGAGATCATTACGCGCAAGGAAGACGAGCTGATCACCACACACGAGGAACTGGAAGCCCTTCCTTTCCAGCAGGCATCATGGGAGAAGTATGTCACAAAGGACTTCCTCGACCAAGCTTTCGACGACATGAATGCCATCTGGAACGATATGTTGGCGGCATCCGGTCTAGAAGTCTTTGATGCCGTCACAAAGGGAGATCGGTCCATTCAGTATATCGGGGAGGGTATCTAACCCCAACCCGGCCTCACATCCGTCCTGCGGCATTGCGCGCAAGCGACAGGATAGACAGGTTCGTCCTTCCGCTTCGCCTCTTTCTTCTCCTCAGTGGTCAAAACATCGATTTCAAATCGATGCCCGCAGTTGAGGCATTGGAAGCGCTTGACCTCAGTCATATTCAATTCCTGCCTGTTTGGTGAACTCGAGCCAGAGAGCGTCTGCTACCTGCTTCGCATCGTATCGCTTCTTGTCGTTGCTGATGAATTCGTTCAATGACAGGAACATGTTGTACTCGTCAGCATCAACTTGAACGGAGCCATTCGACGTGTTGGATTCGCCATGAGATTGCCATGAGTAATTGATGTCGCCGAAGTGATGGCGGCTGCCCTTGCTGTTGTGGACAGTGATGTGTGCGTCTCGGCCGCCCTTGTAGCCGCGATTGACTACAGTGCATGTGAATGAATTATCGCCCATGTTTTCAAAACGGGCGCGGAGGTCCTCGGCCTGATCCAGTTCCTCACACGACGTCTTGAAATACTCTCGAATGACGCGGAACGCCTCGTCCGCGAAATCTCGCCGCTGGATGGTGTCGAATTCTTGTTTGATCTTCAAGCGGCGACCGCCCACTTCCGGTGTAGCGCGCTCGCCAAGAGGATTCGAAGTCTTTTTGTACGTGGATGTCGCGACGGCTCGAAGCCCTTGGATGACGTTCAGATACGCGACATTTTCGTTTGTCCACTCCGGTATCGGCTTGCCATCCGTTGGCAGCGCCATGCGCGTACTGAAGGGCGAAGATAGCCAGTCGCAGGGTTCAACGATCACGGGCACAATGTGCAGCTTTCCAGCCGCTTCGAGCTTCTGCGCCTCTTCGAATTCTCTCTCATAGCAATAGTTAGAGGCTAGATAGTCCGGGCTGACGAGTGCTATGAAGACTTGGCTTGACCGGAGGGCCGTGAAGACCTCGTTGTCGAGTTTCGACCCGGCGAGGATGGCGTGATCCGTCCACGTCTCGAAGACTTCGTCTCTGAGAAGCTGGGCCATATGCTTATGAAGCCTTTCGAGATGCTTCGAGTCGGCGTGCGAGTAGGAAATGAAGGCGGTGATAGCCAAGGTTGACCTCGCGGATATAGTTTGTCAGCGGAAGATCTAGTGTAGCGATCTGCGCGTTCGCCACCAAGTAGTCTGAAATCGATCCCACACGTTTATTTGCTAGGCGGAGGCCGCCGTGACTCGTCCAGCTTAATTCAAACGCTGCCGGGTAGTTGGCGAGATAGAATTGGTGGGCCCGGAGGGACTCGAACCCCCAACCAAGCGGTTATGAGCCGCCGGCTCTAACCATTGAGCTACAGGCCCTTGGCGCCGGTGACGGCACCTGGATGCCGGGGCAATGGTTCCCGCAGCATCGGTTCGCTCTAGCCCAAATTGCAGGGAGCCACAAGCGGGCAGGACAACATCTGTGGATGATGCGTATTTCGTGGGCAAAAGGACTGGAACCTTCGCATGGCGGAAAGACTTATTCGAATCAGATTCCGCATGAAAAGGGCGATTGCAGATGGTAGCTTCGAACAGTGCCGTGGTGCTCATCGTGGAGGATGAGCCGCTGATCCGGTTCAATATCCTCGATGTGCTGGAGGATGTCGGCCATGTGGCGCTGGAGGCGGCGAATGCGGATGAGGCGCTGGTGGTGCTGAAGGGCCGGCAGGATGTCGACATTCTGTTCACCGACGTCAACATGGCCGGCTCGATGGATGGGATCCAGCTTGCCAGGCGGGTGAGGGCGATGCGGCCGAATATCGGCATCATCATCACCTCGGGCATGGTGCGTCTCGATCCGATGGCGCTGCCCGCCAATGCCGCCTTCCTGCCGAAGCCCTATATGCACGACACGTTGATTGCGACGATCGATTCCCTGATGGCATGATGTCCCTGATGTGTTGACGACCCGAGGTGACCGGGGGCGCGCAGCCGCAAAACGGGGACAGGTTTTGCGGCCGCGCGCGAGGCGCTGCGAGGCGTGCCCCTCTTCAGGTGCGGCGGAGGGGACCGCACCCTCAGCCGAAGCTGCTCTTCAGCGCCTCATTCTCATGCTGAGCCTTCTTTTCATAGATTGTGAACAGCGCCATCGAAAGCAGATAGGAGAGGAAGGGATCCCCTATCTGCGTGGCGATGTCGCGGGATGCGAGGACATGGCGCTCCAGGGCGGAGATGTCTTTCGGTGTTGCGGTTTCAACGAGGCGTTTCATGCTGCCATCTCCAGGAATTGCGTCACGACCGAGCGGGCCGGAACATGTCTGACATAAAGGGGTTGGGTCAGGCCGAGGGCGGCGCGCATCTTGCGCAGCACGCGGTCAGACACTTCGAAGGCGCCGCAGCAGACGGGATACTTGCCGTAGCCGTCGGCGCGGCCGAGTTCTTCCACTTCGGCGCCTGCACGTTTGTAGACGCGCTTGAGATAGGGTTCGTAGTTGGAAATCATCGTATGGATGCCGTGATCGAGCGCGCATTCGCACAGCGCCAGCAACATCATCGAGAAGGCGCGGCCGGGATCGATATTGGGGAAATCCCTGGCGATCGCCTCCTCGTCGATGCACATGCGCGTGCCTTCCCAGATGCCCGGGGCGACGAGATCGGCGGCAGCCGGAAAGGTCTCACGGAAGACGTCGTAGAGAAGCGTCGGACCGGTCGTCGGCATCAGGCGCATGCCGCCATAAAGGCGCGTGCGGCTGTCGTTGCACCAAACGAGGTAGGCCGGAGAAAGCGAATCGTAGCTGTCGCGTTCGTAGGGGCCGATGACGGGTACGTCCCAGCCGAGCTGGTCGGCGAAGACCTTCTTGCGAAGGCGAAACATCTGCTCGAGTACGGCGGCGTGTTTCTGATACTCATGTGCCTGAATGATAACGAACATTTTGCCCTCCAGCGTTTGCAGTTCGTGAGGAGCAGAATGGTTCAGGCAGGCCGGATCGGAAATTCCCTCAGATGGGCCCCCTCAGATGGGGGGATTAGCCCAAAAGTATGAGGATGGGGTCGCGACAGGCGAAGACGAGGCGCAGCCGGGAAGATCGCGATCCTTCGGCTTTTGAATCGACACGTCGTATTTTCGGAAAATCGATTCCGATTCTCAGGGATTGATGATGCGCAACTGCACGGCCCGCGAGGCGGCGGCCGAAATCGTGGCGCAGCCGAGCTTAAAGCGGGCGGTTTTCAGGTAATCGCGCGTCGTGTGCTCCGATATGCCCAATATCACCGAGATATCCTTGTAGTCCTTGCCGAGCGCCGTCCAGTGCAGGCACTCGATCTCGCGCGGCGACAATGTCGGCACCGGATCATTCTCGCCATGCAGCTCATAGACGGCCTTGCGGTGGATCAGATGGGCGATCTCGATCCATTCGTTGCGGCAGCGGCGCACAAGCTCGGCCCATTCCTCGGCCGGTATGCGGGCGTTCAGCGACAAGAGCGCGCGGCGCTGCGCCTTGTCGGCGACGGGAATGGAATAGCCGTTGCCGCCGATGCCGTGCTTCTGGGCGTCGACCAGCATGGCATAGGCTTCCGGCGTCGGCTCGACTTCGCTCCAGTCGAAGGGCAGCTGGCGCTCGAAACCCTGCTTGACGATCGGATCGACCTTCACATAGCTGTTCAAGAGGTAGCGGGAGACCCAGGAATCCGGATAGGTGGTGCGCACGAAGGGGGAATCGATCTTGCTCGCGATCGTCTGGGCGAGATGGTAGGTCACGAAATCGAGGCCATATTCGGCCTGGAGAATACGGATGGCGGCATCCACATTGGTTGCAGCCTTGATCTGTTCGAAAGCGGGTTCGAACTTGTCGCTGTAGGTATTCTCGATCATTTCCATTGTCCCAGTTCCCTCAATCCTACCGCGAGGACCGTCATAAATACAAGGCATCCCCACATATGCGGGGAATGACAATCCGGCCGCCGCCTGCTAGCGCCTTCATGAGGAGACCTCATATGGACAGCAAGAGACCGTTCGAGATTGCCGAATGCCGACAGGCCGCCAAAGGCCTGAAATCCAGCTGGCAGGACATGGCAGGTTCCGAAGCGTTGATCCGCGCCCTTGTTGCCGAACGCAACGGCGACACCCCGCTGGCGCTGTTCTGGACCGAGGTCCACCGGGCGCTTTGCCAGGAAAACAACGCCTTCTGACATGGTCCGCCCCGGCGGGCAGTGTGAGGTTTTCCCCGACCTGAGAGGCTCCGGCCGGGCATCAATCAGCGCCGCGGCCGGATGGAATCACGCTTCGCGCATGCGCAGTTTTTCATCCCTGTTCCGTTTCCGATTTTGCGACGGGAGTGTCGAGCGGCAATGTCGCAGGCGGGTGAAAGAAAAACCCGTACTCCATGGATTTGTGCCAATATGCTTGATGAAGTGTTTCAAGCGGAAACAGCGGTGTTCGGGGAAAGGGTTGGACTGTGCCATTATCGACGCTCCCCTTCGACGCGCCGCTCCGTTCTGCGGTGAGGCAAACCGCGCCTCTGTCCGCAGTCGATGAGGCAAGCCGGCCCCTCTCTCCGCCATCGTCAGACAAGCCACACCTTCTCTCCGCCCTCATCCTGAGGCGCCCCGCAGGGGCCTCGAAGGACGAGGCCGCCATCGGCATCCGGGATGCAGTGCAATTGAGCGGCGCCGTGCAGAATCTCGCGGTTGGCCGTCGGATCAGCCGGCCTTGGCGGGCGGGGTGAGCCAGCCGTCGCGCGGCAGTTCCGGCCGTTGCGGCTTCGGGCGGAACTTCACTAGCACCTCGCGTCCATCGACGGAGGCCTGCGTGCGTTCCAGCGCGTCCCGCTCGGCGACTGCCTGGCGCCAATGTTCGCCGTCCCGGCCGTCAGGGCGGCCCTGTTCTTCCCAGATCGCATAGGCCCGTTTGCTGATCCACTCATGGCGTCTGTCGCTCATCTATCGATTCCCGTGAAAGGCGTTATTCGGCAATTCTGTCCGGCAGAACAGGCGCGCGGCGCTTGGCTGCCATCAGCAAATCGAGTTCGATCGAGGAGGGCCCGAAGCGGGTGAACAGGCTCTCGGCCTGGTCGCTGCGCAGGCCATATTTGGAGGCGAATTCGTCAAGGCTGTAAGGACGGCCGCGCAGGACTCTGGACCGCCGCTCCGGTTCACGGATCTGCGTCATTGGTGGTAACCCCATCTGCTGTTACGAAGTGCGCGAACAAAACAGATTACAGCCGCAAAAGTTCCGTGATTTCAGGGTTTTTTCCGCCTCCCGCGCCATTCCCACGCGGCTGGCATAGATTTTCAAGAATCCGGCTCACTGAGAAAATTTCGCCTAAAACATGCAGGAATTTCATGCATTTAGGAAAACGGGTGCCGCCTCGGTCGAGAAACGGGCTTTATTCACGGAGTGTTACTCTATAGAATCAATCGTGTTATTCGGTCCGCAGGGGCAAAAAACGCTGTGTTCCCCGCGTTCATGCCGACCGATCCAGGAGGATTTTGGCTTAATCCATCAAGAGGAGACAGACATGATGAATGCCCTGCCGCCACTTCATAACGGCCACGCGCCGTTTACCCTCCAGCAGCTGTTTCGCGAAGCACTTTACGCTTTCGAGGAATGGGACAGCGAATTGACCGAACCGATCGTGACCCATGAAGGAAGGGTCATCCCGATCAGTTTCGTTTTCGAAGCCATGCGCGAATGCACCGACATCGTGCCGATGAATATCGTCGGCGCCGTCACCGAGCGGCTGACCAAGCCGTGGGAGGGCGAAGGTCCGCTCGACCAGATGACCTTCTCGACAGCGGCACGCGTCATGCGCGTGCTGGTGCGCAAACGCCTGCTTGCCAACGGCACAGCGGACCTCGTCGCCGTCTCGGCGCATGCGGCCGAGGACCAGAGCCGCGACTGACGGGAAAAAGGATCGTGGCCAACAGATGTTGAGCTGCGATCCTTTTCCGCTTCGTCGGAACCTCCCCCAATTCCAGCCGTTTACTGCATGTTCCCAGTTCGTATCGGATTGGGAATTATTCAGTTATTCAGCGCGTTACAGCGTTCTTGCGCGTCTTGAAATACGCGACCGCTGCAATGGCGCAGTTACAGGCCCGTGAGATGACGGGCGAGGAATAGCACCATGCTGAGATCCATCGTTCATGAAATCATCGGCACACCGCGACGTGAGCCGGACCTTCCACAATCGCTCGAGCGGTTTCGAGACAGCAAACGGGTGCTGATCATCTTCGCCGATGCGCAGGACGACCGCCCAGCAATCCAGGACGAATGGTTGCGGAATGCACAGATGCGCCTCATTGAGGAAGACGTCGAAGTCTTCATCATCGCCGGCGGCGGCGCTTTTTCGCTGTTCGACGATGGCTGGGAACTTGATGCGGACGATATTCGCGAGCGGCTGCAGGGGCCGCCTTACAGCGAGTTCGGGCTGATCCTGATCGGGCGTGACGGCACGGTGAAGCTGCGCTCCAGCGAGCCGCGCACGGCGGAAGAAATTTTCGCCGCGCTGGACAAGCTGCCGAAGAAGGCGTCGTGATAGCTGCGGTCGACGTGTGCTCACCCGTTCAGAGTTCGAAGGCCTCCTTGAGGCCGAGGCTCTTGCGTTCGCGCAGGTCGAGATCGGATTCGATATGGGCGATGTGATGCAGCATCAGCTGGCAGGCGCGGTCGAGTTCGTTGTCTTCGATCGCCGATATGATGTCGCCATGTTCGGAATGGCCGCAGCTGGAAGCGGTCGACTGGCCATAGAGCGCGATGACAAGGGATGAGCGGGCGACGAGCTCCTCCATGAAGCGCTGCATGATGGCATTGCCCGAAATTTCGGCCAGCATCAGGTGGAAATCGCCGGATGCCTTGATCTCGGCGCGCCGGGCCGTCTGGCCGCGCTCGCTCATCAGGCGGCCTTCTTCCTGCAAAAGCTCTCGCAGATTCCTGATATCGTCAGCGGTGATCCGCGCCGCCGCCTCGCGCAATATGCCGGGCTCGACGAGGCGCCGGGCGGAAAAGATCTGGCGGGCCTCATCAGGGGAGGGATAGGCGACGAAGGCGCCGCGGTTCTTCTCGACGCTGACCAGGCCCTCATAGGAAAGCGCCTGCAGCGCTGCGCGGGCAAGTGTGCGGCTGACATTGAAAAGATTGCCGACATCGCTTTCGGAAAGCTTGGTGCCGGGGGAAAGCCTGCGCTCGACGATCGCCTCTCGAATGGCGTCGCGGATCTGGTGCGCGCCGGTTTCGGCGATTTCTTCGGCCTGCATGGCCTTGGCGGCGGATTTCATGAAGACTATTCCCTGATGGCGGGCAAACCATACCCGGCTTCGCGGCAAAAGTTAAACGGAATTTGTCATCGAAACAGCGGTTAAATTGTATACGATTTTCTGCGTAAATTGCAGACGATAGCCTAAATGATGTGCAGACGATGCGGTGCTCATAAAATGCGCCTGCACGGTTTCGAGTGTTAAAGTCCTTTCCTGTTAAGAGCTTAATCGAAGTTGGAGGCGATTGGCACGGCAGATGCATCATCTTTCCCGAACAGGGGAAGGCATGATGTCGAAAGCGGCAGAGATCGATATAGTATCCGTTTCGAAGGTCTACGGAGCGACGATGGCCGTGCATGGGATCAGCCTGAAGATTCCGGCCGGCTCCTATTGCTGCTTCCTCGGCCCGTCGGGCTGCGGCAAGACCTCGACGCTGCGCATGATCGCCGGTCATGAGAGCATTTCTTCAGGCGATATCCGGCTGGGCAATACGGTCGTCACCGATTTTCCGCCGGCCAAGCGCGGCACGGCGATGATGTTCCAGTCCTATGCGCTGTTTCCGCATCTCGACCTGGTCGAGAATGTCGCCTTCAGCCTGAAGATGAAGGGTGTCGACAAGGCGGAGCGGCGGGCCAAGGCGCTTGAGATGCTGAAGCTGATGCAGATGGAGCCCTACGCCAACAGGCGTCCGGCTCAGCTTTCCGGCGGCCAGCAGCAGCGTGTGGCGCTGGCCCGCGCCTTGATCACCGATCCGGAGGCGCTGCTGCTCGACGAGCCGCTGTCGGCGCTCGACCCCTTCCTGAAGATCCGTATGCGCGCAGAGCTCAAGAAGCTGCAGAAGTCGCTCGGCATCACCTTCGTCCACGTCACCCACAGCCAGGAAGAGGCGATGGCGCTCGCCGATGTCATCGTCATCATGAATGACGGCCGCATCGAGCAGGCGGCGGCACCCCGCGAGGTTTTCGAGAAGCCGGCAACCGCTTTCGTCGCCCGCTTCATGGGCGACCATAACGTTTTGTCCGGCCGGGTGACGTCGAGCGCGGACGGCATGCTGGTCATGACCGTGCCGGAGGGGCAAAGCTTTTCCGTGCGGGGCGAGGGCAGGGAAGTCGGCGAGCCGGTCGATATCGGCATCCGCACCGATCGTGTACGCCTGCAGGTGGCGACCGAGTGGACGCTCGGCTTCAACGGCATCGTCACCAACGTCGAATATCGCGGCTCCTCGGTGAAGATCACCGTTGTCGGCGCCGGCAGCGACGACTTCACCGTCATATCAGACGACAACGACTATTTCGCCCGTCCGGTCGCCGTCGGCGAGACCGTCGCGCTCAGCTGGGAACTCGATGACGCCGTGCTTCTCGGCCGCTCCTCCGCATGAACCATCATCAACCAACCTTCCGCATCAACAAAAAGGGGAACTGACATGACGACTGAAACGACATCGACGAAGACTGCGAAGGGCCTATCCCGCCGTACGCTCTTGAAGACGGGTGCTGCCGCCGTCGGCGCCATCGCCGGCTCTGGCGCCATCACTGGCTTTCCCACAATCTGGGCGAAGACCAACATCACGCTTCGCCAGTTCGGCACCGGCGTTTCGAACATCAACGCCATCGCCGAGAAGTGCAAGGCCGACCTCGGTATCACGCTTGAGATGACGGCGACCGATTCCGACGCCGCCGCTCAGCGTGCCGTCACCCAGCCCGACAGCTACGACATCGCCGACATCGAATACTGGATCGCCAAAAAGGTGTTTCCGACAGGCGTGCTGCAGCCGATGGACGTCAAGAAGCTCAAATATTACGACAAGATCGTGCCGCTCTTCATCAACGGCAAGATGAAGCCGGACAGCGTTATCGCCCAGGGCACGGCACCGCACACGGTCGGCTTCGTCGAGGCGCAGGGCGCCAAAAAATTCGCCAAGGAGCCGACGCAGTGGATGACGATGGTTCCCACCATCTACAATGCCGATACGCTCGGCATCCGTCCCGATCTCGTCGGCCGCGACATTACGAGCTGGGCCGATATCATGGACCCGAAGTTCAAGGGCAAGACCTCGATCCTCAACATTCCGTCGATCGGCATCATGGATGCGGCGATGATCATGGAAGCCTTGGGCAACATCAAATATGCCGACAAGGGCAACATGACCAAGGAAGAGATCGACAAGACGATCGAATTCCTCATCAAGGCCAAGGGCGACGGCCAGTTCCGCGCCTTCTGGAAGAGCTTCGACGAGTCGGTCAACCTGATGGCGTCGGGCGAGGTCGTCATCCAGTCGATGTGGTCGCCGGCCGTTGCGGCCGTCCGCTCCAAGGGCATCGCCTGCAAATACCAGCCGCTGAAGGAAGGCTACCGCGCCTGGGGCGGCGGCCTCGGCCTTGCCGCGCATCTCAAGGGCGCACAGCTCGATGCGGCTTACGAATATATCAACTGGTACACGTCGGGCTGGGTCGGCGGCTACCTCAACCGCCAGGGTTACTATTCCGCCTGCATGGAAACCGCCAAGAACTTCATGACGGCAGACGAGTGGGGCTACTGGATCGAAGGCAAGCCGGCGCAGGGCGACATCCTCTCTCCCGAAGGCAAGGTCATGGAAAAGGCCGGCGCAGTGCGCGACGGCGGCGCCTTCGAAGCCCGCATGGGCGCCGTCGCCTGCTGGAACTCGGTCATGGACGAGGACCGCTACATGGTCCGCCGCTGGAACGAGTTCATCGCGGCGTAAGGCCTGCCGGGAGGGCGGAGAGCCGCTATCTTTGCTATCGCTCAAGAGGTCGCTTTGCTCCGCCCCCTCATCTGCCCTTCGGGCATCTTCTCCCCGCTGGGGAGAAGCGGGAATTCGCGGTTGGGGTCGCGTGAAGAAAATCGAGGTTCGCGGTGGCCGAGGCGCCGCCGCGATTCCTCTTCTCCCCAGCGGGGAGAAGGTGCCGGCAGGCGGATGAGGGGGCTCCTTGCCCGACCTGCATAATGAGGAAACGGAGAACCGATCATGGCGACCATCGCAGCGGCAACGGAGGAAGGCAAACACGGTGCGCGAGTCCGCGCCTTCCGCCTCTCTCCCTCCACCATCTCCTACCTCCAGGCAACGCCGCTGATCGCCATCCTCGGCTTCTTCTTCCTGCTGCCGATCGCCATGATCGCGGTCGTTAGCTTCTGGGACTACGATTTCGCCGGCCTTTATCCCGATTTCCTCACCATGAACTACACCGACACGCTCGGTTCATGGGTGACGTGGAAGACCTATCTCAACACGCTGAAATTCACCGCCATCGTCTGGGCGCTGACGCTCGTCATCGGCTTCTGGGTCGCCTATTTCCTGGCCTTCCACATCCGCAAGACCTCGACGCAGATGATCCTCTTCCTCGTCTGCACCGTGCCGTTCATGACCTCGAACATCATCCGCATGATCTCCTGGATCCCGGTGCTCGGACGCAACGGCCTGGTCAATTCAGCGCTGATCAAGATGGGCATCATTCCGCAACCGATCGAATGGCTGCTCTATTCCGATTTCGCCGTCGTGCTCGCCATGGTGCATCTCTATACCTTGTTCATGGTGACGCCGATCTTCAACACGCTGATGCGCATCGACCGCTCGCTGTTCGAGGCGGCGCGCGATGCCGGCGCATCGGGCTGGCAGGTGCTGTGGAACGTGGTCATTCCGCTTGCCAAACCCGGCATGGCGATCGGCACGATCTTCGTGGTGACGCTCGTGATGGCGGACTTTTCGACGGTGCAGGTCATGTCCGGCGGCCAGAGCGCCTCGGTGGCGCTGATGATGAAGAACCAGATGTCGCTGCTGCAATATCCGGCGGCCGCCGCCAATGCGGTGGTGCTGCTTGCGGTGGTGCTCATGATGGTCGCCGCCATCCTGCGTGTCGTCGATATCCGCAAGGAGCTTTGAGATGAACCACGAAAAACGCGGCCTGGAATTCTATCTGCTGGCGATCTTCTTCATCGTCTTCGTACTGTTCCTCTACGGCCCGCTCTCGGCGATCCTGATCCTCTCCTTCCAGGGACCGGACGGCGGCCTGACCTTCCCGATGAATGGCGTTTCCACCCACTGGTTCTTCAATCTGTTCGAGAAGCAGGCGGTCGGCGATTTCGGCGCCTCGTTCCGCCGCTCCTTCACCCTCGGGCTGATGGTGATGGTGGTGACCGTCGTCGTATCACTGCTGGCCGGCCTTGCCTTCCGCCGCCGTTTCCGCGGATCGACCGCGCTTTTCTACGCCACGGTCGCCAGCCTCGTCGTACCCTCGATCATCATTTCGCTCGGCATCGGCGTTGTGTTCCAGGAGGGCGGTCTCAAGCCCGCATGGTATTCCTCGGCCTTCGGCGCACATCTGACCTGGACGCTGCCCTTCGGCGTATTGATCATGTTTGCCGTCTTCAACCGTTTCTCGCCGGCTTATGAGGAGGCGGCCCGCGACCTCGGCGCCACCTCCTGGCAGACGTTCCGGCACGTCGTGCTGCCGATGATCGCACCGAGCCTGATCGGCGTCGGGCTGTTCGGCTTCACGCTGTCCTATGACGAATTCGCACGCACATTGATGACCTCGGGCAGCTACAATACGCTGCCGCTCGAAATCTACGGTATGACCACCAACGTCACGACGCCGGTGCTCTATGCACTCGGCACGGTGACGACGCTGTTTTCCTTCACCATCATTCTAATCGCTCTCGGCATCATGACCATGCTGGGGCGGCGGCAGGCAAAGATAGACTGATATGCGCATCCTCATCGTCAATCCGAACACCACGGCCTCCATGACCGAGAAGGCTGCGGTCGCCGCGCGTGCGGTGGCGGCATCCGGCACCGAGATCATCGCCGCCACATCCAGCATGGGGCCGGTCTCCATCGAGGGACATTACGACGGGGCGCTAGCGATTCCCGGCCTGCTCTTGGAACTTAAGGAGCGGCAGGCGGCGGGTTACGACGCGGCGGTCATTGCCTGCTTCGACGATACCGGGCTCGACGCAGCGCGAAGTTTCGCCGATGTGCCGATCCTCGGGCTTTGCGAATCCGCCGTCGTGACGGCCGGTTTCCTGGCGCAGCGCTTTACTGTGGTGACGACGCTGGAGCGGTCGCGGGTGCTGATCGACAATCTGGTGCGCCGCTACGGTATGGGCGAGCGCGCCAAGGTGCGCGCCTCCGACATCCCGGTACTGGAGTTGGAAAACGCGGCTTCGGGCGCGATCGGCAAGCTGAGGGCCGAGATCGAGCGGGCGCTTACCGAAGACGGCGCCGAGGCGATCGTGCTCGGCTGTGCCGGCATGACGGATCTTGCCCGGGAATTGCAGGATATCTACGGCGTGCCCGTCATCGACGGTGTGGCGGCCGCCGTCAAACAGGCCGAGGCGCTGGTGTCGCTTGGGCTTTCCACCAGCAAGCGCGGCTCCTATGCCTCGCCGCTGGCGAAACCCTTTATGGGCGCGATGAACGGTTTCTCGCCGACCCCGAAAATCGGCTGAACCATGGCGGTCTCGTTCGACTTCAAAGAGCTTTCCGAGCGCGAGCGTTACAAGCTGATGATCGGCACGATCATTCCGCGGCCGATCGCGCTGGTGACGACGGTCGATGAACACGGCCGGATCAACGCCGCCCCCTTCAGCTTCTTCAACTGCCTGTCGGCGGATCCGCCGATTCTCGCGATCGGGGTCGAGAACAATGCCGACATGTCGTTCAAGGACACCGGCCACAATATCCGCATGACGGAGGTCTTCACGGTCAACATCGTCTCCTTTGCGATCTCCGAGGCCATGCATGTCTGCGGCGCGAAATATCCGCGGGGCGTCGATGAACTGAAGCAGGCGGGGCTGACGGCGATACCGGGCGCGAAGGTGGCGTCGCCCTTTATCGCCGAGGCGCCGGCTGCCTTCGAATGCCGGCGGCATGTGACGCTGGAGCTCGGCCGCTCGCGGCAGATTATCCTGGGCGAGATCGTCTATGCGCATTACCGCGACGGTGTTGTCGATCCGGAACGGCTGCATGTCGATCCGGCCGCCGTCGATGCCATTGCGAGACTGGGCGGCGATACCTGCACCACCATCCGCGATCGTTTCGAAATGCTGACGCCGAAGCTCTGACATCAGGGTAGGTCCAAGTTTTGCTTTACTTTTTCTCTCCTGATGAGAATGGTCTGCGGCGGATCATTGCAGGAAAGGAGCGCCTATCATGACAATCGACAACGATCTCAGTCGGATCGCCGAGCAGGAAAAGGCGCTGAGCTTCGACGCCTTCGATCTCACCACTGCCTGGCAGCTCGGCAAGCTTCTGCAGGAACTCGCCAGCGAGCGCGGCCTCGGCATTGCGATCGACGTAACGCTGCATTCGATGCCGGTCTTTTACGCCGCACTCCCGGGTGTGACACCCGACAACGTCAATTGGGTTCGCCGCAAGCGCAATATGGTGCTGCGCTATTTCCGCAGCAGCTATGCCTCTGGCCTGAAGCTCAGCAAGGACGGCAAGACCGTCGAGGACAACGGGCTTGATGGCGCCGATTATGCGCCGCATGGCGGCAGTTTTCCGATCAATGTCAAAGGCACGGGCTGCATCGGCGCCGTCACCGTCTCCGGCCTGCCGCAGCGCGACGACCACAATCTTGTGGTCGAGGCCTTAGCGCTGATGCTGGCGAAGGATCTGGATACATTGCGGCTCGCACCGCTGTGACGCGGCCGCATCTGCCGGCACAATCCGAGCGCCGGACTGCCGGCGGCCGGCCGCGGAAACAGCCGTCATAGCCTGCCGCCGGCCTCGGCGATGCCCTTCGTCAGGCTGCCCGTTGCCGGGAAGAGCGGGATGAGGCAGGCCTGCAGGGCGTGGTAAATATCGCCCTTGCCGGGGAAGAGCGAATGCGAGGGAACGAGGTCCTCCGTCAGTTCCTCGTGCCAGCCGCCGTTCTTATGGTCGATGAAGGCGCGTTCGATCACGTTCCAGATCTTGCGGTAGCATTCCTCGTGGTAGTCGCTCGGCAGGTGCTCGTTGAGGAAATGCGCGGCAGCCGCCCCCTCGCAGGCCGGCCACCAGAGCTTGTTGCGCTTGGCGGGCTTGTCGTTCCAATCGAGCGTATAGAAGAAGCCGCCCTTGTCGCTGTCCCAGCCGAGCGCCATGGATTGCTCGAAGAGGGCTTTGGCCGCATCCGGCATCCAGGCGATGCGCTTGCCGCCGAGCGCCCAGAGCTGCAGGATGAGCCGCGCCCATTCCAGCCAGTGGCCGGGCGTCGTACCGGCCGGGCGGAACATTTCGTTTGGATGATAGTATTGCTTATCGAGGTTCCATTCGGCGTCGAAATGTTCGGCGACGCGCCAGTCGACCGAACCGGCCGCCCGGCGGATGACGAGATCGGCGATGCTTTCGGCCTTAGTGAGGTAATCCCTGTCGCCGGTGGCTTCGAAGGCGGCCATCAGCGCTTCGGTCAGGTGCATGTTGGAATTCTGGCCGCGATAGGCGCCGCCGTCGAGCGGCTGCCAGTCGGCGGTGAATTCCTCGGCGATCGCGCCGTGGCGCGGTTCCCAGAACTTCTTGTTCAGGATCTCGGTGATATCGGCCAGCATGCCGTCGGCCAGCGGATGACCGATCGTCTTGGCCGAGGAGGCGGCGAGCAGGACGAAAGCGTGGCCATAGCCCTGCTTGTTGGAATCGACCGGACCGTTATTGTCGAGTGACCAGAAATAGCCGCCGTTCTTGCGGTCGCGATGGTGGTACCAGAGATAGTCCATGCCGTGGTCGACGACGTCGGAGGCGCCGGGACGGCCGAGCAGGGCGCCGATCGAGAAGCAATGGACCGCGCGCGCCGCAATATGGATGCTGCGCACCTGGCCCTCGGCATCGAGTGGCCTGCCGGTGTCGTCGAGATCGTAGAAGCCACCCTTGGGATTGATCGAATCGTGCTGGAAGAAATCGAAGAGGTCATTTGCCTGCGCCAGCAGCCAGCTGCGGTGATAGGCGCGGCTTGTCCAGTTTCCAAGCGCGGCGTTGCCGGTTGCGGGTGCCATGATACTCCTCCGATTTCGTGCACAAGCCTAGCAAAGGCCTATATAGAGCTCGGGCGAGCCTGTCATCGGGCAAGCTTTGCAAAGCACGAAATCGACAGCCATATATTGACATAAAGATATCTTTATGTGATCTGGAAGTCTGGTCTTACGACGTCAAGGAGCCCTCCCGTGTTTGATACTCTCTTTGGTCCGGAAACGGGCAAGCGTGACGGCAGTGAAGTTTTCGCAGCGCTGCGCAAAGCCGCCAGCGAGCGCATCCTCGTCCTCGACGGCGCCATGGGCACGCAGATCCAGGGCCTCGGCTATGACGAAGACCAGTTTCGCGGCACCCGCTTCATCGGCTGCGCCTGCCACCAGAAAGGCAATAACGACCTTCTGATCCTGACCCAGCCGGATGCGATCGAAGAGATCCATTACAAATACGCCAAAGCCGGCGCCGATATTCTCGAGACCAACACCTTCTCCTCGACCCGCATCGCCCAGGCCGATTACCAGATGGAAGGCGCCGTCTACGACCTCAACAAGGAAGGTGCCGAAATCGTCCGCCGCGCGGCTCTGCGCGCCGAGCGCGAGGACGGCCGCCGCCGTTTCGTCGCCGGCGCCATCGGCCCGACCAACCGCACCGCCTCGATCTCGCCCGACGTCAACAATCCCGGCTTCCGCGCCGTCACCTTCGACGATCTCAGGGAAGCCTATGGCGAGCAGATCGACGGGCTGATCGACGGCGGTGCCGACATCATCCTCATCGAGACGATCTTCGACACGCTGAACGCCAAGGCGGCGATTTTCGCCTGCGAGGAGCGTTTCGAGGCCAAGGGCGTGCGCCTGCCGGTGATGATCTCCGGCACGATTACCGACCTTTCCGGCCGTACGCTCTCCGGCCAGACGCCGTCGGCCTTCTGGAATTCGGTGCGCCACGCCAATCCCTTCACGATCGGCCTCAACTGCGCGCTCGGGGCGAACGCGATGCGCCCGCACCTGCAGGAACTGTCGGGCGTCGCCGACACCTTCATCTGCGCCTATCCGAATGCCGGCCTGCCGAACGAATTCGGCCAGTATGACGAAACGCCGGAGCTGATGGCGGCCCAGATCGACAGTTTTGCCCGTGAAGGTCTGGTCAACATCGTCGGCGGCTGCTGCGGCTCGACGCCCGAACATATCAGGGCGATCGCCGAGACCGTCGCCAAGTACAAGCCGCGGCCAATCCCGGAACATCGCCCCTTCATGTCGTTGTCTGGCCTCGAACCTTTCGAGCTGACCAAGGACATTCCCTTCGTCAATGTCGGCGAGCGCACCAACGTCACCGGCTCGGCGAAGTTCCGCAAGCTGATCACCAATGCCGACTACACGGCAGCGCTCGATGTGGCGCGCGACCAGGTCGAGAACGGCGCGCAGGTGATCGACATCAACATGGACGAGGGCCTGATCGATTCCGAGAAGGCGATGGTCGAGTTCCTCAATCTGATCGCCGCCGAGCCCGACATCGCCCGCGTGCCTGTGATGATCGACTCGTCGAAATTCTCGATCATCGAATCCGGCCTGAAGCGGGTGCAGGGCAAGCCGATCGTCAACTCGATCTCGCTGAAGGAAGGCGAGGAGAATTTCCTCACCCAGGCGAGGCTCCTGCGCAATTACGGTGCGGCCGTCGTCGTCATGGCCTTCGACGAAACGGGACAGGCCGACAGCTATGAGCGCAAGGTGGAAATCTGCGAGCGTGCCTACACGCTGCTGACCGAAAAGATCGGGTTCCCGCCCGAGGATATTATCTTCGACCCCAATATTTTCGCGGTCGCGACCGGCATCGAAGAGCACAATAATTACGGTGTCGACTTCATCGAGGCGACGCGGACGATCCGTGAGCGCATGCCGCTCGTGCATATCTCCGGCGGCGTCTCCAACCTGTCCTTCTCGTTCCGCGGCAACGAGCCGGTGCGCGAGGCGATGCACGCGGTGTTCCTCTACCACGCCATCCAGGCGGGTATGGACATGGGCATCGTCAATGCCGGCCAGCTGGCCGTCTACGACAACATCGATCCCGAGCTGCGCGAAGCCTGCGAGGACGTGGTGCTGAACCGCCGTGCCGACAGCACCGAACGGCTGCTCGAAGTGGCCGAACGTTTCCGTGGCGCCGGGGCAAAGGAGGGCCGTGTCCAGGACCTCTCCTGGCGCGAATGGAGCGTCGAGAAGCGTCTCGAGCACGCGCTGGTCAACGGCATCACCGAATATATCGAGGCCGATACGGAAGAGGCGCGCCGGCGGGCCGCCCGGCCGTTGCACGTCATCGAAGGGCCGCTGATGGCCGGCATGAACGTCGTCGGTGATCTCTTCGGCTCGGGCAAGATGTTCCTGCCGCAGGTCGTTAAATCCGCCCGCGTCATGAAGCAGGCCGTTGCCGTCCTTCTCCCCTATATGGAGGAGGAGAAGCGCCTCAATGGCGGCGACGATCGGCAGTCGGCGGGCAAGATCCTGATGGCGACGGTCAAGGGCGACGTGCACGATATCGGCAAGAACATCGTCGGCGTCGTGCTCGCCTGCAACAATTACGAGATCGTCGACCTCGGCGTCATGGTGCCGGCGACGAAGATCCTTGAAACGGCGATCGCCGAAAAGGTCGACGTCATAGGTCTTTCCGGTCTGATCACGCCGTCGCTCGACGAGATGGTGCATGTTGCGTCCGAGATGGAACGGCAGGGCTTCGAGATTCCGCTGCTGATCGGCGGCGCCACGACCAGCCGCGTGCATACGGCTGTGAAGATCCATCCCGGCTACAACAAGGGCCAGGCGGTCTATGTCACCGATGCGAGCCGCGCCGTCGGCGTCGTCTCGGCGCTGCTCTCGCCGGAGACGCGGCAGGGCTATGTCGACGATATAAGAGCCGAATACGCCAAGGTGGCGGCCGCGCATGCCCGCAGTGAAGCGGAGAAGGTGCGTTTGCCACTGTCGCGGGCTCGCGAGAACGCGCATAAGATCGACTGGTCGGCCTACAAGCCGACCAAGCCTGAGTTCTTCGGCACACGGGTGTTCGAGGATTACGATCTGGCCGAACTCGCGAGATACATCGACTGGACGCCGTTCTTCCAGACCTGGGAATTGCGCGGTCGTTTCCCCGCCATTCTCGAAGACGAGAAGCAGGGCGAGGCGGCGCGTGCGCTCTGGGCCGATGCGCAGGCCATGCTGAAGAAGATCATCGATGAGAAGTGGTTCCGCCCGCGCGCCGTCATCGGCTTCTGGCCGGCAGGCGCCGTCGGCGACGACATCCGCCTGTTCACCGACGAAAGCCGCGGCCAGGAGCTTGCCACCTTCTACACGCTTCGCCAGCAGCTGTCGAAGCGGGACGGGCGGGCGAATGTGGCGCTTTCGGACTTCGTCGCGCCAGTCACAAGCGGCGTGCAGGACTATGTCGGCGGCTTCGTGGTAACGGCCGGTATCGAGGAAATCGCCATCGCCGAACGCTTCGAGCGGTCGAACGACGACTACTCCTCGATCCTCGTCAAGGCGCTGGCCGACCGCTTTGCGGAAGCCTTTGCTGAGCGCATGCATGAGCAGGTGCGGCGCGAATATTGGGGTTATGCAAGGGATGAGCACCTCAGCAACGAGGATCTCATCGGCGAAGCCTATGCCGGCATCCGTCCGGCGCCCGGTTATCCCGCCCAGCCCGACCACACGGAAAAGGCAACGCTCTTCAAGTTGCTCGATGCAGAAAAAGCCGCCGGCGTGAAGCTGACGGAGAGCTATGCGATGTGGCCCGGCTCATCTGTATCCGGCATCTATATCGGCCATCCCGATTCCTATTATTTCGGCGTCGCCAAGGTGGAGCGGGACCAGGTGGAGGACTATGCCAAGCGCAAGGGCATGGAGGTTTCCGAGGTCGAACGCTGGCTCGGGCCGGTGCTGAACTACGTGCCGCGCAAGGCAGACGAGGAGATTGAGGACGCGGCATAGAGACGCATTCGCCGTTCTTAACGTGATGAATCAAAAAAACAATGAAGCCGGAAAGTGAGTCACCTTCCGGCTTCATACTTTTGATAGTCTTGATAATTTCGAGTGGGGCTTCGTGAATTCGATAGCGGATTTGAACGCGGAATGGTATCCTTAGCCAAGTTAGCTAATGAGGACTGCGATGCAAGTGACCATTCATGCCGCAAAGACCAATCTGTCGAAATTGATCGATGCCGCCCTTTCCGGTGAGGAGGTGGTGATCGCCAAGGGGCGCAAGCCTGTCGTGAAGATCATTCCGATTGTGCAGTCTTCCTTCAAGATCGGTTTGCTCAAAGGGCAGGTTGCTGGAGATGGGCCGGACTTTTTTGAGCCAATTGACGAAAGTGAAGTCGCGGCCTGGGAAGGGATCGAGTGAATTCGCTTCTGCTCGACACCCATGCCTGGGCATGGTCGTTGACCGGCGACAAGCGGCTCTCGGCCAAGGCGATCGCTCTGATTGAAAAGGCTGAGACCATTCTTGTCAGTCCAATATCCCTGTTTGAAATCGGGCAGAAAGTGCGTGTCGGCAAATGGCCGGAGATGCAGCCTTTCGTCGGCCGGCTGCCGGACTTACTGCAGGAGCAGGGCGCCATTGCAGCAGCATTGACCCCGGATGTCTGTCTGGCAGCAGCCATGATGGACTGGGCGCACCGTGATCCGTTCGACAGGTTTCTCGCTGCGACTGCCATGGAGAATGGGATACCGATCATTTCCGCCGACACGATTTTCGATGAACTCGCCGGAAATCAGCTTTGGATTGCCCGCTTCTGGTAGGCCTTATGTCACCCCGATCGTCAGCTCGGCCACGAAGTCATAAGCGTCGCCGCGATAGAGCGAGCGGGTGAATTCGACGGCGCGGCCGGAGCCGAGATAGGAGATGCGTTCGATTGACAGGCCGGCCGCACCCACGGAGACGCCGAGAAGCTGGGCATCGGCTTCCTTCATATTGGTCGCCGAAATGCGCTGGACGGCGCGGACCGGACGGACGTTGAGGCGTTCGAGTTCGGCGTAGAGCGAATTGGTCACGGCGGAGGGATCGGGGAGGAATTCGCCGGAGACGCTGGCGTTCTCGATCGCCAGCGGCTGGTCGTCGGCGATGCGCAGGCGCGAGAGGCGCGAAACCTTCAAGCCTGCGGCGAGGCCAAGGATCATCATCTCGTCGGGTGAGGGGGTGTGGATGCCCTTATGCAGCCATTCCGAGCGGGAGGACATGCCGCGGCGTGCCATGTCTTCGGTGAAAGAGGTGAGCTGCGACAGGCGCTGCTCCACCTTGGAGACCGGCTTGGCGACAAAGGTGCCCGAGCCGTGGCGGCGCACCAGCAGGCCGTCGGCGACGAGCTCGTCGATCGCCTTGCGCACGGTGACCCGGCTGACGGCGGCAAGTTCGGCGATGTCGCGCTCCGGCGGCAGCGCGTCGCCGTGACCAAGCGTGCCGGCGCGCACGGCCTCTTCGAGCGTGCGGCGCAGCTTGACGTAGAGCGGGCCGGTGCCGGCCGCCTGCAGGCGTTCCAGGGAGAGGATTGTTGCGAGATCGTCGGTCATGCCGCACCTCTCTGTCGCTCGTTCAGGAGCTTGACCGCAAGTTCCACCGCGCCGTGAAGGGCATCGTTTTTCGGTTTGGCAAGCAGCTGTCTGTAGCGTTGGGGAAGCCAGGGCTCATAGGCTTCCGCAAGACCGCCAAGCAGGCAGATTGACGGGCATCCGGGCCAGAGCAGCGCTTCAAGGCTTTCGCCGATCGCCGTTGCCGCGTCCGTGACGATGCCGACCGCGACCGCATCGCCGCTCGTTGCATGTTCGAAGACGACAGGTGCATAACGGGCAAAATCCGTCGGTCTTGCAGAATGCGCAAATTCGACGATGCGCTCGGGATCATCGCCATATTCCGCCAGGATCGCCTCAGTCATCGGCGATGCCGGGCGCACGCCGTCATGGGCGAGCAGCGATCGTTCCATCAGGTCGCGGCCCAGGCGAGCGCCGCTTGCCTGGTCGCCAACGACGAAGCCCCAGCCGCCGATGCCGTTCAGCCGACCATCTTTCCGGGCGTTATAGACCGAGCCGGTGCCGAAGGCGCCGACGATGCCGTCGGCATCGCCGAGCGCGCCCTGCAGGGCGATCAGCGCGTCGGTAACAACGCGGCCTTCGGCAAAGGGCAGGGCCTTTTCGATTCGCTGGCCATAATCCGTGACATTAGCGCCGGCGACGCCGACGACTGCTGCGACGGAGGAAATGGTTTCCGCGGCGAGCTCGGCATCGTGCAAAGCCAGCCGGGCGGATTCGACAATATTGAGGAGAGAGTTTTCCAGATCGGACAGAATATTAGCCGGGCCTGATTTGCCGCGGCCAATGATAGTGCCGTTTCTGTCCGCGACCGCGGCCCGGCAGCTCGTCCCGCCGCCATCTATGCCGATTGCAAGCTCTGTCATCGGACCTCCGAATACGCCGTCTCACCTGTTTTCCATACAATACCAAAAAAATACCATTTACCAAGTGGGAACGGCGGAGAAATTGTACCTTTTTATCTGATTGATTTTCCTTGATAAAAATTTTTAATGAAGCCTTGGAAGCCGAAAAGTTAAAATTCGTCTGGACAATTGGTATTTTTTTGGACTTAATTCGGTAAAAGGGAACAGCGTTTCGAAGCCCCACGAAAACCGGCAGCAAAACCAAGCCGGAACCGCTTCGAGGATGAGTGCCAGAATGCCGGCGGCCCTGTCGGGCCGAAGATGGAATTCAGGCATCCATCGGCTTTCCCATTATTTTCGGCGCGTCCGGTGCGGGTCACCGAAAAGCGCGCAGTCCGACCGCAGGCGAGCGCTTTCGGTCCATCGAGCTTTCGGGGCCGGCTTCGCTGGCGGCCCTCCAAGGGGCATTGGGTGTTTCCTCAGACACGCCAATTGCTTGTTTCAGATCGAAAACGGCGCCTTCGGCGCTAAAAACAGGAGAGGGAAATGAAAAACACTGCTCTGAAAAGCTTGCTGCTTGCCTCCAGCCTGCTGACGTCGGCCGGTCTCGTGCATGCCGCCGACGTTACGCTGACGGTCGAAAGCTGGCGCAATGACGACCTGCAGATCTGGCAGGAGAAGATCATTCCGGCCTTCGAAGCGAAGAACCCGGGCATCAAAGTCGTCTTCTCGCCGACTGCGCCGACCGAATACGACGCTGCCACCGAAGCCAAGCTCGCCGCGGGCAGCGCAGGCGACATCATCACCTGCCGTCCCTTCGATAAATCGCGCGGCCTCTTCGAGAAGGGCAATCTTGCCAGCTTGAATGATCTGCCCGGCATGGAGAACTTCTCGCCGGTCGCCAAGGCCGCCTGGACGACCGACGACGGAAAGACGACCTTCTGCGTGCCGATGGCTTCGGTTATTCACGGCTTCATCTACAACAAGGATGCCTTCGACAAGCTCGGCATCTCCGTGCCGAAGACGCAGGACGAATTCTACGCAGCGCTCGACAAGATCAAGGCGGACGGCACCTATATTCCGCTCGCCATGGGCACCAAGGATCTCTGGGAAGCCGCGACCATGGGCTACCAGAATATCGGTCCGAACTACTGGAAGGGCGAAGACGGCCGCAAGGCTCTGATCGAAGGCAAGCAGAAGCTGACGGATGCCGAGTGGGTCAAGCCCTATGAAGAGCTTGCCAAGTGGAAGCCCTATCTCGGCGACGGTTTCGAAGCCCAGACCTATTCAGACAGCCAGAACCTCTTCACGCTTGGCCGTGCCGCGATCTATCCGGCGGGTTCGTGGGAAATCTCGTTGTTCAACAGCCAGGCCCAGTTCAAGATGGGCGCCTTCCCGCCGCCAGTTCCGAAGGCAGGCGACGCGGGCTACATCTCCGACCATCCGGATATTGGCGTCGGTCTGAACACCAAGAGCCCACATGCCGAGGAGGCCAAGAAGTTCCTGAGCTGGGTCGCTTCGCCTGAATTCGCCGATATCTACGCCAATGCGCTGCCGGGGTTCTTCAGCCTGAACTCCAAGCCGGTCAAGATGTCCGATCCGCTCGCTCAGGAATTCGTCTCCTGGCGCGGCCCGTATAAGTCGACCATGCGCTCGACTTATCAGATCCTGTCGCGCGGCACGCCGAATCTCGAAAACGAGACCTGGATCGAATCAGCCAACGTGGTCAACGGCACGGATACGCCGCAGGTCGCTGCAGAGAAGCTCCAGAAGGGTCTCGACAGCTGGTACAAGCCGGCCAAGTGATGTGGCGAGGGGCGGCGTTTGCGGCCTCTCATCCGGCCTGCCGGCCACCTTCTCCCCGCTCGCGGGGAGAAGGAGACTCGCAGCGACCTCCCAGCCCGATTTCATCACGGGCGTGTTCCCTCTCCAGGTGGGTGGAGGGTTAGGGTGGGAGCATGTTTTCCATCTGCGCTGCGCCTTGCGGCCAGTGACCAGAACGGGCAATTGCCATGAGCCAAACCGACAACGCGGCCGATTTCGTCCTGATCAAGCGCCCGGTGCGCTGGCATATCTTCGTTTTCATGCTGCCTGCGGTGATCGTCTATTCCGCGGTTATGGTGCTGCCGCTCATCGAAACGCTCAGGCTTTCGCTGTACAATACGGTTGACGGGCAGCCGGCCTTCGTCGGCCTGGCTAACTACAAAGTGCTGTTTGGCGATCCTCGCTGGGCGCATGATTTCTGGAATGCGCTGGTCAACAACCTGCTCTTCTTCGCCATCCACATGTGCGTGCAGAACCCGATCGGCATTGCGCTCGCTGCCCTACTTTCGGTGCCGAAGCTGCGCGGGGTGGCCTTCTACCGCACGGCGATATTCCTGCCGACGCTGCTTTCCTTCGTCATCGTCGGCTTCATCTGGAAGCTGATCCTGTCGCCGATCTGGGGCGTGGCGCCCTGGATGCTCGATCTTATCGGCTTGAAATTCCTGTTCGCCCCTTGGCTCGGCAAGCCCGGCTCGGCGCTGATCGCCGTGTCGCTGATCTCCAACTGGCAATATATCGGCATTCCGATGATGCTGATCTATGCCGCGCTTCTGAGCATCCCCGAAGAGGTGATCGAGGCGGCCGAATGTGACGGCATCACCGGCTGGGCGCAGTTCTGGAAGATCAAGCTGCCGCTCATCCTGCCGGCGATCGGCATCATCTCGATCCTGACTTTCGTCGGCAATTTCAACGCCTTCGACCTGATCTACACGGTGCAGGGGGCGCTTGCCGGGCCTGACATGTCGACGGATATTCTCGGTACGCTGCTATACCGGACTTTCTTCGGGTTCCAGCTTCAGCTCGGCGACCGCTCGATGGGCGCGACGATCGCCACGGTGATGTTCCTCATCATCCTCGCCGGTGTCTCGTTCTATCTCTTCGTCATCCAGCGGCGCATGCGTCGCTACCAGTTCTGAGGAGCGCGCATGTCCAAGGCACGCACATCTCCGATCCGCACCGGCCTCCTGCATCTGGCGCTCTCCGCCTACACGCTGGTCGCGCTGTTTCCGGTGTTCCTGACCATCGTCAACTCGTTCAAGGATCGCGCTTCGATCTTCCGCGCGCCTTTGATGATCCCGACGCCGTCGACCTTCAGCCTCGTCGGCTATCAGACGGTGCTGGGGCAGGGCGATTTCGCCACCTATTTCCAGAACAGCTTCATCGTGACGATCGTCTCGATCCTGCTCGTGCTGCTGTTCGGCGCCATGGCGGCCTTCGCATTGTCGGAATATCGCTTCCGCGGCAATATGCTGCTCGGGCTCTATATGGCGATCGGCATCATGATCCCGATCCGTCTCGGCACAGTGGCGATCCTGCAGGGCATGGTGGCAGCCGGTCTCGTCAATACGCTGACGGCGCTGATCCTCGTCTATACCGCGCAGGGCATACCGCTGGCGATCTTCATCCTGTCGGAATTCATGCGCACGGTTTCTGACGATCTCAAGAATGCCGGGCGCATCGACGGGCTTTCCGAATACGCGATCTTCTTCCGGCTGGTACTGCCGCTGGTGCGGCCGGCCATGGCGACCGTCGCCGTCTTCACCATGATCCCGATCTGGAACGATCTCTGGTTCCCGCTGATCCTGGCGCCCGCCGAAAGCACCAAGACGGTGACGCTCGGCTCGCAGATCTTCATCGGCCAGTTCGTCACCAACTGGAATGCGGTGCTGGCGGCGCTGTCGCTGGCTATCCTGCCAATCCTCGTCCTCTACGTCATCTTCTCGCGGCAGCTGATCCGCGGCATTACGTCAGGGGCTGTCAAATGAGCCAGGAGAATCCGATCCGCGTCCTCGTTGCCGGTCTCGGCAATATGGGCCGCAGCCATGCGCTTGCCTATCACAACAATCCCGGCTTTGAGATCGTCGGTCTCGTCAATCGCTCGACGCCGGCGCTGGAGCCCGCGCTGCAGGCCTATACGGTTCATCCCGATTTCATGACGGCGCTTGCCGAGCTGAAGCCGGACCTCTGCTCGATCAACACCTATTCCGACAGCCATGCCGATTATGCCGTCGCTGCCTTCGCGGCCGGCTGCCATGTCTTCGTGGAAAAGCCGCTGGCGACGACCGTCGCCGACGCCGAGCGGGTTGTTGCTGCGGCAAGGAAGGCGGGGCGCAAGCTGGTGATCGGTTATATCCTGCGCCATCACCCGTCCTGGACGAGACTGATCGAGGAGGCGCGCAAACTCGGCCCGCCTTACGTCTTCCGCATGAACCTCAACCAGCAGTCCAGCGGCCCGACCTGGGCGACGCACAAGTCGCTGATGCAGACGACCTCGCCGATCGTCGATTGCGGCGTGCATTATATCGACGTCATGTGCCAGATCACCGATGCCAGGGCAGTCGAGGTGCGCGGCATGGGGCTGCGGCTCTCCGATGAGATCGTCGCCGGCATGTATAATTATGGCCACCTGCAGGTGCTCTTCGAAGACGGTTCGGTCGGCTGGTACGAGGCCGGCTGGGGGCCGATGATTTCGGAGACTGCCTTTTTCGTGAAGGACGTGATGTCGCCGAAGGGGGCGGTGTCGATCGTCATGGATCCGAACGCCAAGTCCGACGATATCGACACGCACACCAAAACCTCGGTGATCCGTCTGCACACGGCCGAGACCGGCCCGGACGGCAAGTTCATCCAGCCCGACCAGGATATGAGGATGACGGGCGAGCCCGGTCATCAGGCACTCTGCGACCTGGAACAGGCCTTCATGCTGAGGGCGATCCGCGAGGATCTGAACCTCGATCGCCACATGGCGGATGCGGTGGCGTCACTACGCATCTGCCTTGCCGCCGACGAGAGCGTGCGCACCGGCCAGCCGGTCAGATTGTAAGGGAAAGATAGTGGGATCGCTTCAACTCAAATCCATCCGCAAGACCTATGGCACGCATGAGGTGCTGAAAGGCATCGACCTCGAGGTCAAGGACGGCGAATTTGTCATCTTCGTCGGGCCGTCCGGCTGCGGAAAATCGACGCTCTTGCGCAGCATCGCCGGCCTCGAGGACGTCACCTCGGGCGCCGTCGTCATCAACGGCCGCGACGAGACGCTGACGCCGCCGGCCAAGCGCGGCATCGCCATGGTGTTCCAGTCCTATGCGCTCTATCCGCACCTGACGGTCAAGGACAATATGGGACTTGGGCTCAAGCAGGCAGGCACCGCCAAGGACGAGATCGACAAGCGCGTCGGCAAGGCATCCGGCATGCTGTCGCTCGCGCCTTATCTCGCACGCCGACCGGCCGAGCTTTCCGGCGGGCAACGCCAGCGCGTCGCGATCGGCCGCGCCATCGTTCGCGAACCGGAACTCTTCCTGTTCGACGAGCCGCTGTCGAACCTCGATGCGGCGCTGCGCGTCCAGACCCGGCTCGAAATCGCCCGGCTGCACCGCGGTCTGAAGGCGACGATGATCTACGTTACGCACGACCAGGTCGAGGCGATGACGCTTGCCGATAAGATCGTCGTGCTGAATGCCGGCGCGATCGAGCAGATCGGCTCGCCGATGGAGCTTTACAACCGCCCGGCAAACGTCTTCGTCGCCGGCTTTATCGGCTCGCCGCAGATGAATTTCATCCCCGGCGAAAAGGTGGGCGATCACAGCGCCAAGACGATCGGCGTGCGCCCCGAACATATGACGCTGTCGCGCGAGCAGGGGACGTGGGGTGCGAAGGTCGTGCATGTCGAGCATCTCGGCGCGGACACGATCATCTATCTGGAATCCGAGCAGTGCGGCCTGCTGACGGCGCGTCTCTTCGGCGAGCACCAGTATGAGCCCGATGAGATCGTTTACGCGACGCCAGACCAGGCGCGCGTGCATCGCTTCGATGCGGACGACAGGGCGATCCGCTGAACGATCCCATTCATCAGGACGATGCAAAAAGGCGCCGCGAAACGGCGCCTTTTTGCATCCGCGACACGCGAATATCAATCGCGGATGATGAGCAGATCAGCTGCCATGAAACGGAGCGTCACGGTTTCGCCGGCCTGCGGCGGGGTGACGCCGGGGCTGTTGAACATGTCGAAGGAGATGACGTTGCCGCCGACATTCATGCGGGTGCGGATGACCGAACCGAGGAAGTGAGCCGAGACGACCTGGCCGGTCAGTGCCGTATCGCTTCTGGCGGTGTCGGAGAGCGAGCCTGCTTCCGGGCGCAGCGCCAGCGAGATGGTCTCGCCGGTCTTGTGGGCTGCGACCGACTGCTTCAGCGTGATCTTCTGATCGCCGATCTGGATGAGGTTGGTGTCGGGATTGACGACCTTGGCCTCGATCAGATTCAGCGTGCCGACAAAGGAGGCGACGAAGCGCGTGGCCGGCTTGTTGTAGATCTCGAAGGGCGAGCCGATCTGATCGGCCTTGCCGGCGTTCATCACGACGATGCGGTCGGAGATCGACAGCGCCTCTTCCTGGTCGTGGGTGACGAAGACGGTGGTGATGCCGAGCTGCTGCTGGATCTGGCGGATTTCCTCGCGCAGCGACACGCGGATCTTGGCGTCGAGGGCGGAGAGCGGCTCGTCGAGCAGCAGCACTTGTGGCTTGACGGCGAGCGCACGGGCAAGTGCGACGCGCTGCTGCTGGCCGCCGGACAGCTGGTAGGGGTAGCGATCGGCCAGGTGATCGAGCTTGATCAGGCCGAGCATTTCCTTGACGCGGGCGTCGATCTCGGGCTTCGGCGCGCCGGCGACCTTGAGGCCGAAGGCGACGTTATCGTGCACGGACATGTTGGGGAAGAGAGCGTAGGCCTGGAAGACCATGCCAATGTTGCGCTGGTTTGGCTTGAGCGCGCTCTGGTCCTTGCCGTTGATGGTCAGCATGCCGCCGGTCGGGGTTTCGAAGCCGGCGATCATGCGCAGGACGGTGGTCTTGCCGCAGCCCGATGGCCCGAGGAAGGAGACGAATTCGCCCTTCTCGATGTTCATGTTGAAATTCTTGACGACCTGAACCTGGCCGAAGGACTTTTGAATGTTGGTCAGTGTGAGAAAAGACATGGCCGATTACCTTAAGCCTTTGCCGGGCGGGCTTTGCCGAAGCGGGAAACGAGATTGAGCAGGCCCATGCTGAGCCAGGTGATCGAGAAGGCGATAACGGCGAGCGCCGAAGGCTCATAGGCCTTGTTGGCGCCGACGAGCTGCAGGTACGGGCCGAAGGCCGGACGGTTGAGCAATGCGGCGAAGGTGAACTCGCCCATGACAATCGCAAGCGTGATGAAGGCGCCGGAGAGCACGCCGCTCATCACGTTCGGGAAGATGCAGCGGAACATGATGGTCGTCCAGCGGGCGCCGAGGCTTTCGGCCGCCTCCGTCAGAGTGCGGACGTCGATGGCGCGCATCGCGGTGTCGACGGCGCGGTACATATAGGGCAGCGACAGCGTGATATAGGAGAAGACCAGCAGGACGTTGGTGCCGGTCGTCGAACCCGTCAACGGCAAGTAGGACGACGAATTGTACATCCTGAGATAACCGAAGACGATGACGATCGCCGGGATGACGAGCGGCAGCAGCGTGATGAACTCGACGAAGGGACGCATCTGCGGCAGGCGCAGGCGCACCCAATAGGCCGTCGGCACGACGAGCAGCATGCCGAAAATGATGGTGAGCAATGCCATCAGCATGGAATAGCCGAAGGTCTCGCGGAATTGTGCATCGGAAAAGACCGACTGGTAAGCGTCGAAGCTATATTCGCCGCGGCGCATGCGCAGCGAAAACTCGATCGTGCCGATCAGTGGAATGACGAAATAGGATGCGCCCAGAATAATGGCGATCCAGGCGCCGAGGCGTTGAGCTTTCATTTCTGCCACCGTTCGGCGCGCATGCGCAGCATGAGGTAAAGGACGTTGGAGACGCCTGTTATGACGATCATGCCGAGCGCGATGGCGTAACCGAGATTGGCATTGTGCAGCACGTCGCCGCGAATCTGGGCATAGAGCAGGATCGGTACGATGTTCAGCGAGCTGCCGGTCAGTGCAAAGGCGGTGGCGATGGCGCCGAAGGCGTTGGCGAAGAGCAGCAGCGTCGTGCCGAGCAGGCTCGGCCACAGGATCGGCAGGGCAACCATCGTCCAGTATTGGCGGTTGGTGGCGCCCAGGATCTCAGAGGCCTCGCGCCATTCCTTCTTCATGCCGTCCAGCGCCGGAGTGAGGATCAGCACCATCAGCGGGATCTGGAAATACATATAGGTGATGGTGAGGCCGAAGAAGGACAGCAGATTAAAGCCGGTGCTGTAAAGGTTGAAGTCGAACCATTCGCGCAGGAAAACCGTCACGAGGCCGGTGCGGCCGAGCGTTGCGAGGAAGGCGAAGGCGAGGGGCACGCCGGCAAAATTCGAGGCGACGCCGGAGAAGGTCAGAAGCGTCGAGCGCACCGAATTCGGCAGGCCGCCGAGCACCACGGCCCAGGCGAGGAAAAAGCCGATCAGCGCGCCGCCGAGAGCCGACGCTACGGAGACGCGAATACTGATCCAGTAAGCGCTCATGATCGACGGGGTAAAGAGATCGCCGATATTCTTCAGCGTGAAGTTACCCTCGGGCGTCAGAAACGCGCCCGCCACCAGATAAAGCGTGGGGATGATCAGGAACAGCAGCGAAAAGATAATGAAAGGTGCAATGCCCAGCCAGTCGATCACGCGGTCTCTGTTGATCAAGGGGGCGCTGCTCACCATAGGCGTTGAAACCGTGCTCATGAAAAGCTCATCCTGGGGCATCGGAGTGAGAAAAAAACCTCCCCGCCCTGAGGCGGGGAGGCAGGATCGGAGATTACTTGACGGCTGCGCCGACGACGGAATCCCAGTTCTTGGTGATGGTTTCCTTGCCGGCGGCCTGCTCTTCGAGCGTCGGGAAGACAGCCTTTTCATAGGCTGCTGCCGGCGGCAGCTTGTCGAGCAGTTCCTTCGGGATCTTGTTGTTCTTGGCAAGATCGTTGAAGCGGATTGGGTGGCAATAGCCCTTCAGCCAGCCGAGCTGACCTTCGTCGGAATAGAGATATTCCATCCAGAGTTTGGCAGCGTTCGGGTGCGGAGCGAAGGCAGAAATCGCCTGGACGTAAACGCCGGCGACGACGCCCGTCTTCGGAACGACGACTTCGAACGGCGGGTTGCCCTTCAGGCTTTCACCCCAGGACATTGCATTGTAGTCCCAGGCGACGATGATCGGCGTTGAGCCCTGAGCGAACGGAGCCGCCTTGCCGACGACAGGCACGAAATTGCCGGCCTTGTTGAGTTCGGCAAAGAATTTCAGGCCTTCTTCGCCTGCCTTGGCCGCGTCACCGCCGGATGCGGAAAGGCCAGCGGCATAAACGCCCTGGACAGCCTGGTTGGCCGTGCGCGGATCGCCTGCGAGAGCGACGGTGTTTGCGTAGTCGCTCTTCTTCAGATCGGCCCAGTCGGCCGGCGACTGCTTGACGAGGTCCTTGTTCACGAGGAACGAAAGAACGCCGTAATAGTCACCGTACCAATAGCCTTCCGGATCCTTGGCCGTATCCGGGATCGAATCCCAGGTGGAGACCTTGTAAGGCTGGATCAGGCCGTCTTTCTTGGCGGACGGGCCGAAGGAGAGGCCGACGTCGATGACATCAGGAGCCTGCGGGCCGGTGTTGCCCTTGTTGGCCTTGATGGCTTCGACTTCGTCGCCCGAACCGGCATCCGGGTTCAGCTCGTTGACCTCGAGGCCATATTTGGCCTTGAAGCCGGCAATGACGTCGCCATAGCCGCACCAGTCGTGCGGGAGAGCGATTGTGGTCAGCGTGCCTTCTTTCTTGGCGGCAGCGATAAGTTCTGCGCTCGGTTCTGCAGCGGCAATCGCGGTCGAAGCCACGATCATCGCAGTAGAAAGCGACAGGAGTCGAGAAATGTTAGAGATCACTGTTGTTCTCCTTCGGGTTTTCAGTGTCTGGCGATGCTGTTAATGAGCTTACATGAAGCTTGTGTGACGGCTGCGTGACGGTGATTTTGCATGAATAGCAGGCGCTTGTGACAGATGTTCCATTTGCGACAGCGCGGTCTATTTCCGCAAAAATCCGCCATTGTTTTTCTCCCTCTTTGTCTTGTCCTCCTAACCCGGTTTGCGGAAGAGTTTGGTCTGCTCGAACAGCCCCTCCAATGTCTTCATGCGTTCCTTTGTCTCGTCCCAGGTCGAATTCTGGACGGCTTCGATCAGCGCCTCGACGATGAACAGGGTAACGACGGAGGAATCCCAGGCCGACGGTGCCTCGATCCGGACGCGGAAGGCGTGGCGGGCGAGTTTGGCGGCCGGTGAGCCCCATTGGTCGGTGAAGACAACAATTTCGGCGCCGCGCTTGCGGGCAGCGGTGGCAAGGCTGACCATTTCCTGCTCGTAGCGGCGAATGTCGAAGATGATCAGGATGTCGCCGGCATTCATGTTGAGGACATATTGCGGCCAACTGCTGGAATTCGCCGATAGCAGCGTCGTCGCCGGCCGGATGACCTGCATATGGGTGAAGAAATATTCGGCAAGCGCACCGGTGATGCGGCCGCCGACGAAATAGAGGCCACGCTTGCGGTCGGAGAGCAGCGAGGCGACGCTGTCGAAGGTCGCGGTGTCGAGATCGCTCAGCGTCTGGCGCAGATTGCCCATAATGGCATCGGCGAAACGGTTGAGAATATGGGTGCCCGGCGCGTTCTGCGCCCAGCGGTCATGTTTGGCGATCGGGTTCGATATCGTCGCCTCGACCTCCAGATGCAGATGCGCCTGAAAGTCCGGATAGCCCTTGAAGCCGAGCTTCTGCACCATGCGCACCACGGTGGGCGTGGAAACGCCGGCGTTCTCTGCAATCGTAGTGATGCTGCCGAGGCCGGAAACCGGATAGTTGTCGAGGAGGCTTTCCGCCAACTGCTTCTCGGCACGCGTCAACACGCCGAGATGCGAATGTATGACGTCCGAAACCGTCTTCGACGCAGTGGTCACGTGACTTTGCTCCCCGGGAGTGGTCTGGCGCCACTCTCCCAACCAAAGTTAACAACGCTGTCATAATCCATGTCAACCACTGTCATGAAAAGAAATTTTCAGCGGATGCTTGACAGTCGCTAAAAGCTGAAGAATTCTTTTCTGTAAAGCTTTCATTAAGGGATAGGAGTGGCGCCGTTGGTGCTGGCCCGGCCGAAAATCCTCAGCGAAGCGGACGGCGATTGCGTCGGGATCGAGCGCATCGAAGGCCGTAGCCCGGTATTGCTCGTCTGCGAGCACGCCTCGAAAACGCTTCCTGCCCGCTTCGGCGATCTCGGCCTGCCCAGCGAAGCGCTGTCGAGCCATATCGCCTGGGATCCGGGCGCGCTCGCCGTTGCCCGCGGCATATCGCAAGCAGTCGACGCGACGCTCGTCTACCAGCGCTTCTCCCGGCTCATCTACGACTGCAACCGGCCGCCCAGTTCACCGGGCGCCATGCCGGAGACCAGCGAGATCTATGCCATTCCCGGCAACAAGGATTTGAGCGCCGAAGAACGCCTGGCGCGCACCGATGCGCTTTATGTGCCTTTCCATGATGCCATCCGCGGACTGATCCGCGATCGGCGGGCGAGGGGGCAGGATACCGTCATCGTGACGATGCACAGCTTCACGCCGGTCTATCACGGCCGGCAACGCGCCGTCGAACTCGGCATATTGCATGACGAGGACAGCCGGCTCGCCGACCGCATGCTGGATGCCGCGGCCGATGCGCCGCTTTACAGGACTGAACGCAACCAGCCTTACGGACCCGAGGATGGCGTGACCCACACGCTGATCCTGCACGGGCTTTCGAACGGCCTGCGCAATGTAATGATCGAGGTCCGCAACGACCTCATCGCAGACGATGGCGGCCAAAGGGTCATGGCCGATTATCTGACAGGACTTCTCCAGCACAGCCTGGAAGCCTGATAAAAAAAGAAGACCCGAGGGAGCAGTTTATCTGCGGACGTCCGCACGGCGAAAATGCCGCGGACAATTGGCACTGGACCGGCTGCAATTCCGCGGCCGGTCGTGAACAGGGGGAAGTCATGTCGGACTATACCGAACTGGACAAGAAGCAGGATGTGCACATCCTGCATTCGATGGGCTATGCCCAAGAACTCGAACGGCGAATGAGTTCATTCTCGAATTTCGCCGTATCATTCTCCATCATCTGCATTCTCTCCGGCGGCATCAATTCGCTGGCCCAGGCGACCTCTGGCGCTGGCGGCGCGGCGATCGGCATCGGCTGGCCCGTGGGATGCTTCATCTCGCTCGTTTTCGCCGTCGCCATGGCGCAGATCAGCTCTGCCTATCCGACGGCCGGCGGCCTCTATCACTGGGGCTCGATCCTCGGCAACCGCTTCACCGGTTGGCTGACGGCCTGGTTCAACCTGCTCGGTCTCGTCACCGTTCTCGGCGCCATCAACGTCGGTACCTATTACTTCTTCATGGGCTCCTTCGGCACCACTTATCTCGGGCTGACGGACACGATCACGGTGCGGATCATTTTCCTCGTCATAATTACCGGCGCGCAGGCGCTGGTAAACCACATGGGGATTGGCTTGACCGCGAAGCTCACGGACTTCTCGGGTTATCTGATCTTCGCAACCTCGATCGCGCTGGCGGCTGTCTGCCTTCTTTCGGCGCCTTCCTATGAGTTCGGCCGCCTCTTCACTTTCGCCAACTATTCCGGCGAAGTCGGCGGTAGCGTCTGGCCGTCGACCTCGGGGGCCTGGGTCTTTCTTCTCGGCCTGCTGCTGCCGATCTACACCATCACCGGTTATGACGCCTCGGCGCATACATCGGAGGAGACGGTCAAGGCTGCCCATTCGGTTCCACGCGGCATGGTCGCCTCGGTCCTGTGGTCGGCGCTATTCGGCTACATCATGCTGTGCGCCTTCGTCCTCATGCTGCCGAACATGGACGACGCGGCCAAACAGGGCTGGAACGTGTTCTTCTGGGCGATGGACAGCCAGGTGAACCCCGTTGTCAAGGATATCCTATATCTTGCGATCTTCGTCAGCCAGTGGCTGTGCGGCCTTGCGACCGTCACCTCGGTCTCCCGCATGATCTTCGCCTTCTCGCGTGACGGCGGCCTACCGGCCTCCAAGGCGCTATCGAAGGTCAGCCCGCAATACCGCACTCCGGTGGCCGCGATCTGGACGGGATCGATCCTGTCGGTGCTGTTCGTTTGGTTCACCTCACTCGACTTCGTGAAAATCGGCGATACGCCCGTTTACACGATCGTGGTGTCGTGCACGGTCATCTTCCTGTTCTTCTCCTTTGCGATCCCGATCACGCTCGGCCTCTTCGCCTGGGGCACGTCCAAGTGGGACAAGATGGGTCCGTGGAACCTCGGCGAAGGCCTCTTCAAGCTCTTTGCCGTGCTCTCGATCATCGCGATGGTCCTGATCTTCGTTCTCGGAGTCCAGCCGCCGAACGGTGCTGCGCTTTACGTTACCGTCGGGTTCCTCTTGCTGACGGCGATCGTCTGGTTCGGCTTCGAGCGCCGGCGTTTCAAGGGGCCGCCGATCGGCGCCGAAGTGGCGAAGCGCCAGGCCGAAATCGCGGCGGCAGAAGCGGCCGTCGGCGAAAGCGGCGAACGTTAAGCATCGAGGCTTCCCTCTCAAATGGCGGGGCCGCTCCTGCGGCCCCATCACCGGTTCAACGAAAAGGCATCGGGGCGCCAAACCAGGCCGAGCGCATGCGATTTCGTTGCCCCGATTTTTTCAATCCCAATTTCAGGCGGATCACTCATGAGCAGCAGCTATACAATCGACGATCTCAGGAAGGATGTTGCCGAAGGGCGCATCGACACGGTTCTGGCCTGCCAGGTGGACATGCAGGGCCGGCTGATGGGCAAGCGCTTCCAGGCCGAATATTTCGTCGAAAGCGCCTGGAAAGAAACGCACAGCTGCAACTACCTGATCGCCACCGACATGGAGATGGAGACCGTCTCCGGTTACAAGGCGACGAGCTGGGAGAAAGGGTACGGCGACTATACGATGAAGCCGGATCTTTCGACGCTGCGCCGCATTCCATGGCTGGAAGGCACAGCGCTCGTGCTCTGCGACGTGCTCGACCATCACACCCATGAGGAGGTTGCCCATTCGCCGCGCGCGATCCTGAAGAAGCAGGTGAGGCGCCTCGAAGACATGGGCATGAAAGCCTACATGGCTTCCGAACTCGAATTCTTCCTGTTCGACCAGAGCTATGAGACCGCGCAGGCCTCGGGCTATCGCAATCTGAAGCTCGCCAGCGCCTATAACGAGGACTACCACATCTTCCAGACCACCAAGGAGGAAGAGGTGATGCGGGCGATCCGCACCGGGCTGCAGGGCGCCGGCATTCCGGTCGAGAACTCCAAGGGCGAGGCTTCCGCCGGCCAGGAAGAGATCAACGTGCGCTATGCCGATGCGCTCGCCATGGCCGACCGGCACGCGATCATCAAGAACGGCTGCAAGGAGATCGCCTGGTCGAAAGGCAAGGCCATCACCTTCCTTGCCAAATGGAATTACAACGCCGCCGGCAGTTCCTCGCATATCCACCAGTCGCTCTGGAGCCTGGAGGAGAAGCCTCTGTTCTTCGACCATGCCGGCAAATACGGCATGTCGCCGCTGATGCACAATTACGTTGCCGGACTTCTCGCCCATGCGAGCGAGATCACCTATTTCCTGGCGCCCTACATCAACTCCTACAAGCGCTTCATGGCCGGCACATTTGCGCCGACCAAGGCGATCTGGAGCAAGGACAACCGCACCGCCGGCTACCGCCTCTGCGGCGAGGAGACCAAGGGGATCCGCATCGAATGCCGGGTCGGAGGCTCCGATCTCAATCCCTATCTAGCCTTCGCCGCGCTGCTTGCCGCCGGTATCGACGGGATCGAGAACAAGATGGAGCTCGAAGCACCTTTCGTCGGCGACGCCTATGGCGGCAAGGATATCCGCGAAATCCCGCGCACGTTGCGCGCAGCAACGACTGCAATGACGGAATCGGCGATGTTGCGCAAAGCCTTCGGCGACGACGTCATCGACCATTACACCCGTGCTGCCGAATGGGAGCAGGAAGAATACGACCGCCGCATCACCGATTGGGAAGTGGCGCGGGGGTTCGAAAGAGCTTAATACGGATTCCGGGGGCTGCTTGCCCCTCACCCTAACCCTCTCCCCGTTCTGACGGGGAGAGGGGACGTGCCCTGCGAGATGTTGGCGAGGAACGGAGAGGTCGCGGCCATCCCCCTTCGCCCCGCGTGCGGGGAGTAGGTGCCGGCAGGCGGATGAGGGGCTGCGGCCTCACTCAATTTTTTAATACGAGGACGGAAATCGATCATGGCAATGATCCAATGCATTTCACCGATCGACGGATCGGTTTACGCGGAGCGCGCAGCACTTTCGCTCGACGCCGCCAAAGACGTGGTGGCGCGCGCCCGCAAGGCGCAGAAGGCCTGGGCGAGACGACCGCTTGAAGAGCGTGTTCAGCTTGTCCTGAAGGGTGCCGCACGGCTGAACGAGATGTCCGATGTCGTCGTGCCGGAGCTTGCCTGGCAGATGGGCCGGCCGATCAAGTACGGCGGCGAATACAAGGGCTTCAACGAACGTTCCAATTATGTCGCCTCGATCGCAGCGGATGCGCTGGCACCTGTTGTCGTCGAGGAGAGCGAGCGCTTCGAGCGCCGTATCGAACGCGAAGCACATGGCGTCGTCTTCGTCGTCGCACCGTGGAACTATCCCTATATGACGGCGATCAACACGATCGCACCGGCATTGATGGCAGGCAATACGGTGGTGCTGAAACATGCTTCGCAGACACTTGTTGTCGGCGAACGGCTGGTGCAGGCCTTTATCGAGGCCGGCGTTCCCGAGGATGTGTTCCAGAACGTTTTCCTCGATCATGAGACGACGTCGGCGCTGATTGCCGCCGGTAGCTTCAATTTCGTCAACTTCACCGGATCGGTCGAAGGCGGCCGCTCGATGGAGCGGGCCGCTGCCGGCACCTTCACCGGCCTCGGCCTCGAACTCGGCGGGAAGGATCCGGGTTATGTGATGGAAGACGCCGATCTCGATGCGGCCGTCGACACGTTGATGGACGGCGCGACCTATAATTCCGGCCAGTGCTGCTGCGGCATCGAGCGCATCTATGTGCATGAATCGCTCTACGATGCCTTCGTCGAGAAATCGGTCGCCTGGGTGTCGAACTACAAGCTCGGCAATCCGCTCGATCCCGAGACTTCGCTCGGGCCGATGGCGAACAAGCGTTTCGCCAAGGTCGTGCGCGAGCAGATTGCCGATGCGGTCGCGAAGGGCGCCAAGGCGCTTGTCGATCCCAAGCTTTTCCCTCAGGACGACGGCGGCGCCTATCTCGCCCCGCAGGTCCTCATCGATGTCGACCATTCCATGGCCTTCATGCGCGAGGAGACTTTCGGTCCGGCGGTCGGCATCATGAAGGTGAAGGGCGACGAGGAAGCGCTCGCTTTGATGAACGACAGCCAGTATGGACTGACCGCCTCGCTCTGGACCAAGGATGTCGAGCGGGCGGCGCGGCTTGGCCGGGAGATCGAAACCGGCACCGTCTTTATGAACCGCGCGGATTATCTCGATCCGGCGCTCTGCTGGACCGGCGTCAAGGAGACCGGCCGCGGTGGCTCGCTCTCGATTATCGGCTTCCAGAATCTGACGCGTCCGAAATCCTTCCACCTGAAGAAAGTCACAGCATGAGCAGCAGCAACATCATCGCAAACTGGAGCTATCCGACATCGGTCAAGCTCGGCCGGGGCCGCATCAAGGAACTGGCCGACGCCTGCAAGAGCCTCGGCATCAAAAAGCCGCTGCTCGTCACCGACCGCGGCCTCGCCTCGATGGCGATCACCAAGAACGCGCTCGATATCCTCGAAGATGCCGGCCTCGGCCGGGCGATCTTCGCTGACGTCGACCCGAACCCGAACGAGAAGAACCTCGATGCCGGCGTCAAGGCCTTCAAGGACGGCGGCCATGACGGCGTCGTCGCCTTCGGCGGCGGCTCGGGCCTCGATCTCGGCAAGTGCGTTGCGTTCATGGCCGGCCAGACGCGGCCGGTCTGGGACTTCGAGGATATCGGCGACTGGTGGACGCGTGCGAGCCTCGAAGGCATCGCTCCGATCGTCGCCGTGCCGACGACAGCGGGAACTGGCTCGGAAGTCGGGCGCGCCAGCGTCATCACCAATTCCGTCACGCATGTGAAGAAGATCATCTTCCATCCGAAGTTCCTGCCCGGCGTCGTCATTTCCGACCCGGAACTGACGGTCGGCATGCCAAAAATCATTACCGCCGGAACCGGTATGGATGCCTTCGCCCATTGCCTGGAAGCCTATTCGTCGCCGTTCTATCACCCGATGTCGGCCGGCATCGCGCTCGAAGGCATGCGCCTCGTCAAGGAATTCCTGCCGCGTGCCTATAAGGAAGGGACGGATCTCGAAGCCCGCGCCAACATGATGGCCGCCGCCGCCATGGGCGCCGTCGCCTTCCAGAAGGGGCTCGGCGCCATCCATGCGCTGTCGCATCCGATCGGCGCGGTCTACAACACCCATCACGGCATGACCAATGCGGTTGTCATGCCGGCGGTGCTGCGCTTCAACCGCGCTGTCATCGAGGAGAAGATCGGCCGGGCGGCCGCCTATCTCGGCATTTCGGGCGGTTTCGACGGCTTCTACGATTATGTGCTGAAGCTGCGTTCCGATCTCGGCGTGCCGGATACGCTGACGGCGATGGGAATCGTCCCCGACCGCATCGACGAATTGTCGGCCATGGCGATCGAGGATCCGAGTGCTGGCGGTAACCCGGTGCCGATGACGCTCGAAAATACCAAGGCACTTTTCAGGGACTGCTTCTGATAAGATCAGCCGACCTGCAGATTGGCCCGGAAAGCTCTTGCTTTCCGGGCCTTCTTGTCTTGGGGCATCCTGAATTTTAGGGATGTGAAAAATGCCCGCTGCAATTTCACCGCGCGCGTTTAGGATTTGTTAACCATGATTGGAAAGGATGGCTTAACCGCACGATGCTCCGACGGTGCGCAAAAGAGCGATGCCGGCTCGCGCCATTTTCCCTTCGAGGACCGAACATGCCTGTCATCACTTTCGCAAACACCAAGGGCGGCGCCGGCAAGACGACCGCTGTTCTCCTGCTCGCGACCGAGCTTGCCCGTCAGGGCTATCGCGTGACCATTCTGGATGCCGATCCGCAGCATTGGATTTCACGCTGGCACGAGATATCAGGGCACGTGCCCAATATTTCGGTGATCGATTTCGTGACGACCGCCTCACTGCCGCAGCATATCAGCGAGAACAAGCATAATACCGACTATTTCATCGTCGACCTGCCGGGCGCACGCAATCCGCTGCTTGCCACCGCCGTCGGCCTTTCCGACCACGTGCTGATCCCGATCCAGGGTTGTGCCATGGATGCGCGCGGCGGCGCGCAGGTGCTCGAGCTGCTGCAATATCTGGACGAGAAGGCCGGCATAAAGATCGGCCATTCGGTGGTGCTGACCCGCGTCAACTCGATGGTGACGACCCGGGCGCTGCAGCTCGTCAAGTCGCTGCTCAGCGAGCGGCACGTGCCGGTGCTGGACACGGCAATCATCGAACGTTCGGCCTTCCGCGACATCTTCGACTGTGGCGGCACGCTGCAGACCATGGACCCCACGCGGGTCAGCAACCTCGACAAGGCGCGTGAGAACGCCACCTGTTTCGCCGAGGAAATCATGCGCAAGGTGCCTGTTCGGTTGATAGCCTCGGCCCGCATGGCGACGGCGGCCTGAATACCCAAGCATGGAACAGAAAGGCCGTCGAAGCGATCCGGCGGCCTTATCGTTTGTGATCAGTCTGGCTTTGGCTCAGTCGACGAATTCGACCGTCACACCGGGCTTGACCATTTTCGCAAGCTCGGTCGCATCCCAGTTGGTCAGCCGAATGCAGCCGTGGCTCTGGGTGCGGCCGATCTTGGAGGGCTCCGGCGTGCCGTGGATGCCGTAGGTCGGCCTGGAAAGCGCCATCCAGACGGTGCCGACCGGGCCGTTCGGGCCTGGGGGAATGTTGAGGATCTTGTCGTTGGCGCCCTGCTGAAAGTTGATCTTCGGGTTGTAGGTATAACCGGGATTGAACGCGACGCGCTCGACCGTCACCGTGCCGGACGGGGAGGGGGTGTCGGTTGAGCCGATCGAAGCGGGGTAGGCGGCGATGAGATTGCCGGCGCCGTCATAGGCGAAAACCTGTTTGCGCCCCTTGTCGGCGATGATGCGGGCGACCTCGCCGGTCTTCGCTTCACCGGGATTGACGACCTTGATCACCGTGCCGGGAACGCTGAAATCGGCGCCGGGGTTCATTTCCTTGAGGAAGGCCTCGTCCATATGGAAACGCTCGGCCAGCATTTCTGTGGTCGAGGTATAGGCGAGCGACGGCAGCAGCGCCTTATGCGAATAATCTTCAGGGATCTCCGCGACGAAGGGACCAGCGGCATCGGCCGGCGTGATCGTATAGCTGACGACGGGCAGGCCGCCGTTCATGCGCAGCTCTTCCAGAATGGCATCGGTGTCGTTGGGGTCGAGCTTTGATCCCGTCATCTGGTCGTAAGCATAAATGCCCTTGGTGACGTTCGAGCCCATATGCCCGTCGATGACGCCGGGAGAGATGCCGGCGCGGTCGAGGAAGACCTGCAGCGCGACGATCTCGGGCTTCGACTTGTTCTTCAGCGTGATCACGGGCTCGTCGGGTGCTGCCTTCGGCGCGTCGGCGGGCGGGATCTGCTGATCGGGATCGATCGAGGCGTAATCGTCGCCCGACTGCGGATTGCCGATGCTGTTGTCGTCCGGATAGGGCTCCTCGCCGAGCGGCAGGCGCTCGATCGCTGCGTCGCGCGGAATGCCGCCGGTGACGGCGCCGCGCTCGGAATAACGCGTATCGCCATAGGGGTTGTCGTCGGCATAGTAGGGATCATTGCCGCCCTGGTCGGCATAGACCTCGCGCGAGCCGGGCCGGGGCGGATAGTAGCCGCGGGCGCGCATTTCGGTGGCGACGACATTGCCGTAGGCGTCGATCAGCACGCGGTTGCCGCTGCGATCGCGGGCATAGGCAAAGCCGCGGGGGACATAATCGAGGATTTCGCCGTTCGGCGTGACCAGCACGACATCGCTCTGGCGACGGTCACGAAACTGCTGCGCGCCGGCCTGCGGTGCTGCAGCCGCAACGGCTGCCAGCACGGCCGCAAGCGAAAATGCCGACTTCAAAAAGCGATTCACGTCTCACACCTCGAACAGTGACTGGGCCGACACACACCCGCGAATTTTGACGCTAGTGTGGAATTTATGAAAGCGTGCTGAACAAAATATGAAAATCCCTAAGATTTCCTTTTACTCATAAACGTTTGCATCCTTGTGTCCGTTCCGCAAAATCCACGGTTGCGGCAAAAGCGCAAGAGGAGAACGGCGCGATTGACGAAAGCCAGTGCGAAACCTAACGCTACGGCGGCCGATAAATCCTTGAGGAGACCCGAGATGATCGAATTTGCCGCTGCAGGCGGGCCGCGCCTGATGCTGGACGAAACATCGGTGCTGGATGTCGGTGGATGCATCGTCGACGGCGTGGATATTGCGCCAAAGCGCGCCATTCCGGACGATGGCGATCCGCGAATCGATCACTCGCTCGAAGGTTTCCTCTTCACCTGCGGCCCGGACCATATCCGCCATCGCCAGCCGATCGCCGGCCGGGCCGACGGCAAGGTCTATCCGCTGCACGGATCGGCCTCCGGCCACGCCGCCAAGATCCTGTGGAAGAAATACGAGAATGGCAATGCCGAATGCCGCGCCGATATCGACATCACCAGGGTCGAGGGATTGCCGCAGCGCATCGAGCGGCTGTGGCGGATCGACGGGGCGACCGGCGAGGTGCGGCTCGAAGACCGGATTATCAATACCAGCGATCAGGTGGTGCCGACCTTCCTGATGTACCATATGAATGTCGGCGGCAAATGGCTGGACGACGGCACGCGGCTCGAAGGCCGGATGCTGGAGAATGGCGGCTTCCCCTGGACATTCGGCGAGGAGCCGGGCGGCATCTTCTGTGTGCCGGCGACGGCAACGGAGGAGGGCCTGGCGGAAGTCCGGCTCGGGCCGATCGCCGCAATCGGCGGCAGGACGCTCAGCGTGCGCTTCCGCGCCGATACGCTGCCTTATCTGCAGGTCTGGCGGAACCAGAAGGCGCCCGCCCATATTCTCGGCATCGAGCCTGTGTCGCATCGCTGGGTCACGCGCGACGAGCTTCAGGCGGCAGGTGAATTCAACATGCTCGCCCCGGGCGAAAGCCGCAGCTATGAGCTCACCTTTGCGTTCCTGTGAGTGAAGTGTTGTTGACGCTTGCGGGCCTCCCGTCGTAGACCATCAGCCCACGATCTTTGAGGAGACAAGACGATGGATATTCGCCAGATCGACGATGAATATTCGGTTTCGGGGCAGATCACGCTTGAGGACCTCGACGAGATCAAGGCGCTGGGCTTCAAATCGATCGTCTGCCATCGCCCCGATCATGAAAGCCCCGACCAGACATCATTCTCCGTCATCGAGGCGCGTGCCAAAGAGCTCGGACTCGATATCGCCCATGTCCCGGTTGGACCGATGGGCGTGACCGAAGAGGCGGTGCAGGGCATGGTCGATGCGCTGGACGAATTCCCGCGGCCAATGCTCGGCTACTGCCGCTCGGGCGCGCGGTCGACGGCGATCTACCAGAAAACCCACCATATCCGCAATTGAGCGTCGTACGAGGCGCTGATTTTCAGGCGCTGCTGCGCAGCGCCGCCACTTCCATTCACTCAGGAGACGATAATGAGCATTAAGCGTATCGACGTCGGCGCACGCATGAGCGGCGCCGTCACTCACGGCAACACGGTTTATCTCGCAGGCCAGGTCGGCGAGGGCGAAAGCGTCACCGATCAGTGCAAGTCTGCGCTTGCGGAGGTTGACCGTCTGCTTGCAGCGTCCGGCAGCAACAAGTCCAAGATCCTGCAGACCCTCGTCTATCTTTCCGACATTGCTTATTTCGGCGAGATGAACGCAGCCTGGGAAGCCTGGATCGATCCGGCCAATCCGCCGGCACGCGCCACCAGCGAAGCCAAGCTCGCCGCGCCGAAATACAAGGTCGAGTTCATCGTTACGGCTGCGCTCGACTAAGATCGCCGCAGTTCCGTCTCTCAAGGCCGGTGGGCGACCCTACCGGCTTTTTGTTTGCGCGATTTCCGAAAGCGTTCTGGTCGGTGTGATCGCTTCCGGATCGAGTTTGACCTCTATGATCGCCGGTTTTCCGTTTGCGCGCGCGCGCTCGAAGGCGGGAGCGAATTCCTCCGTGCTTTCCACCGTCTCGCCGTGGCCGCCATAGGCGCGGGCAAGGGCTGCGAAGTCGGGATTGGTCAGATCGGTGCTGCTGACGCGGCCGGGATATTCGCGCTCCTGGTGCATGCGGATCGTGCCGTACATGCCGTTGTTGACGACGATCGCGATGATCGGCAGATCGTAGCGGATGGCGGTGGCGAATTCCTGGCCGTGCATCAGGAAGCAGCCATCGCCGGCAAAGCAGATGACTTCGCGCTCGGGAAAGAGCCGCTTGGCGGCCACCGCCGCCGGCAGGCCGTAACCCATCGAGCCGGAGGTAGGCGCGGCCTGGGTGTTGAAGCGGCGGAAACGATGGAAGCGGTGCAGCCAGGTGGCGTAGTTGCCCGCGCCGTTGGTGAAGATCGTGTCCGGCCCGGTATTGGCTTCCAGCCATTCCATGATCGGGCCCATATGGACGGCGCCCGGACCAGTTGCCGGCGGTTTCGACCAGGAAAGATAGGCCTGGTGCATGCGCTCAGTGCGCTCCGCCCAGTGCGGCTCGGCCGGCGCTTCGAGATCGGCGAGTGCGGCGACGAAATCGGAGGGAGCGGCGCAGATGGCGAGATCCGGGCGGTAGACGCGTCCCAGTTCGGAAGGATCGGGATAGACGTGCACCAGCGATTGCTGGGGGTAGGGGATATCGATCAGCGTATAGGACGAGGACGGCATTTCCGACATCCGACCGCCAAGAAGGATCAGCAGGTCGCTTTCCTTTATTTCCTTGGCGAGGACAGGATTGATGCCGATGCCGACATCGCCGGCGTAACAGGGATGCAGATGATCGAACAGCATCTGCCTGCGGAAGGAGCAGCCGACGGGAAGCTGAAAACGCTCGGCAAATCCTGCAAAATCGGCGACGGCATCTTCATCCCAGCGCGTGCCGCCGAGGATCACCATCGGCCGCTCGGCCTTCAGCAGTCTTCTATAGAGATCGTCGATCTGGCTGCGGCCGGGATGCGCCTCGACGCTCGTGTGACGCTTGGCGCCGGGCGCCTCGACTTCGTCGCGCAGCATATCCTCCGGCAGCGTCAGCACCACGGGGCCGGGGCGGCCGGAGGTGGCGATCGCAAAGGCGCGGGTGACGAATTCGGGAATGCGGGCGGCATCGTCGATCTCGCCCACCCATTTGGCGAATTCAGTGAAGGCGCGGCGGAATTCGACCTCCTGGAAGGCCTCGCGCTCGCGGGCTTCGCGCTGCACCTGACCGATGAAGAGGATCATCGGGATCGAGTCCTGTCTTGATATATGCAGGCCGGCTGAAGCGTTGGTGGCGCCGGGGCCGCGGGTGACCATGCAGATGCCGGGTTCGCCGGTCAGCCTGCCCCAGCAATCCGCCATCATCGCCGCTCCGCCCTCCTGACGGCAGACGAGGACGTCGATATCGCTATCGCGCAGGGCATCGAGGACCGCAAGAAAGCTCTCGCCGGGCACGCAGGAAAGGCGTTTGACGCCATTGGCTTTCAGCGCCTCGACGATCAGTTCTCCACCGGTCCTCTTCATGACGATGCCTCCCTCTCGCGCTCGGCGAGCTCCGCCAGAATTTCTTCTCTGTGTTCGTCGAGGCGCGGGCTCGGCCTGACGTAATGCAGCGGCGTCTCGGACAGCACCACCGGCGTCCTGACCCCCGGGATGAGTGTGCCCGCGGCATCCGCAAGGTCGATGCGCAGACCGCGGGCGCGCACCTGCGAATCGGCGAACATCTCCTCGATCGTATTGATCGCGCCGGCAGGAACGCCGTTCTCCTCACAAGCCTTCAACAGATCCGCTTTCTGCCATTTCAGCGTCTCGGTCGAAACGAGCCGGCGCAGTTCGGCCCGATTGCCGACCCGGGCCCTGTTGGTGGCGAAACGTTCGTCGCCGGCAATCGCCTCAAGGCCGAGGATGCCGCAGAGGCGAGCGAACTGGCCGTCATTGCCGACGGCAAGAATGAGGTAGCCATCGGCCGCCGGCACGACCTCATAGGGCGAGATATTCGGATGGGCGTTGCCGAGCCGGGTCGGTGCAGCGCCGGAGACGAGGTAGTTCATGTTCTGATTGGCGAGCACGGCCGATTGCACATCGAGCAGCGCCATGTCGACCAGCTGGCCTTCGCCTGTTTTCAAGGCATGGATCAGGGCCGCCTCGATCGCCGAGACGGCATAGATGCCGGTGAAGATATCGGCGATCGCCACGCCTGCCTTCATCGGCTGGCCGTCCGGCTCGCCTGTAATCGACATGAAGCCGGACATGCCCTGGACGATGTAATCGTAGCCGGCCAGATTGGCATAGGGGCCGGTCTGGCCGAAGCCGGTGATCGAGCAATAAACGAGCTTCGGGTTCAGTTTGCGCAGGCTGTCGTAATCGAGCCCATATTTGACGAGCCCGCCGACCTTGAAGTTCTCGATCACCACGTCAGCAGTGGAGACCAGCCGGCGGACGAGATCCTGGCCTTCCGGGCTTTTCAGGTCGGCGGCGATGGAGCGTTTGCCGCGATTGGCGGCATGGTAATAGGCGGCCGAGAGATTTTCGCCGTCGGCACCTTCGACAAAGGGCGGGCCCCATTGGCGCGTATCGTCGCCGCCATCGGGATTTTCGACCTTGATGACATCGGCGCCGAGATCGGCGAGCATCTGTCCGGCCCAGGGACCGGCGAGCACGCGGGCGAGCTCGATCACCCGGATACCGGCAAGCGGCGGTTTTTTCGTCAGGCTCTCGGTCATGGTCCTCCCAGGCAATCTACGGCGCCAGCGTCACCTCAGATGTATCGGATACGGGTTTGGAAGCAAAGCGGCGCTCGCGCCAGAGGATGTAGATGCCGGAGGCGATGATGATCATGATGCCGAGCCATTTGATCGCATCCGGAAAGTCGCCGAAAACAAGCCAGGCAAAGATCGTGGCCGAGACGATCTCGAAATATTGCAGCGGCGCCAGCGTCGAAGCCGGTGCGGCGCGATAGGCGTAGACGCCGAAGATGCCCGCTATCGCGGCCATGGCGCCGACGCCGGCGACATAGAACCAGGCGTTGCCTACGGGCATGACGGGATCGAAGATATCGGAGCCGCTGCCATCGCCGGCAAAAAGCAGGACGGCGCAGAAGATCAGGCCCCAGATGCCCATCTGAAACTGCATTGCCCAGGGATCTTCCTTGTGCGACAGGACGCGCGTCATCAGCACGAAAATGGCGATGCAGAGCGCGGTGAGGACGGGCAGGAGCGCGATGTAGCCGACTTCGTTGAAACTCGGCTGTATGATCAGCATCGCCCCGAAGAAGCCGACGCCGCAAGCGGTATAGCGCCGCCAGCCGATCGTTTCCTTCAGGAAAATGCCGCCGAGGATCGTCACGATGATCGGCTCGACGAAGAAGATCGCGATCGCGTCGGCGACCGCCATATATTTCAGCGTGGTGACGAAGCAAATCATTGAGATGGTAATGATCAGACCGCGGATGGCATGGAACAGGCTCTGGCGCCAGGAGAAATCGTCAAAGCTGCGCCGCCATATGACGATCGGCAGCATGCAGAGAGCCTGCACCGCGAAGCGGCCGGCGGTGACCTCGGCGGAGGGCACGGTGACGACGGCGAGCTTGGCGAAGATGTCGATGAGCGGCGAGAACATCACCGAAAGAAACATCAGCGCAAGCCCCATCGTCACGTCGGAGGGGGATGAAACCGGCCGGGCGGAGGTGCTGTTCATGGTGGGATTCTCATCATCCGGGATTTTGGCCGTTCAGCTTTTGCCGACCGCGCCGTCACACCAGTCCGCGAAGGCGGCAATGGCTGCCTCTGCGCCGGTGTCATTCAGCGTTTCGTGCCGCGTGTCCTGATATATCTCAGTGCTGATACGGGAGAAGCCCTGGCGTTTCAAATGGTTTGACAACCAGATCACGGCTTTTCCTCGCTCGGTCGCCGGATCTTCTCCGCCGCCGACCAGATGGATCGGCAGGTCGCGCCGCAGCCGGTCGAGATGGATCATTTGCGGTGCGCGGAAGGTTAGTTCGAAGACGTCGAGCCAGAGCGAAACCGAGGCATCGAAGCCGCAAAGAGGGTCGGCGACATATTTGTCGACTTCGCCGGGCATATGCGACAGCCAGTCGAATTCCGTGCGGCGGTTGGCAATGGACCGGCCCCAGGCTGCGAAAGTGAGTTTCGGCAGGAGGCCGCTCGGGACGTCCGAGCCTTTCAGCATGCGTTCGGCGATAAGGATCGCCTGGGCGGCGCGGCCGGCAAAACCGACCGCGAAATTCGAATTCCACACGGCGACCGCGTTGAAGTCGTCCGGGGCGGTGACGGCGGCATTGAGCGCGATGAGGCCACCCATCGAATGGCCGAAGAGGATCACCTTCAGGCCGGGATGGCGCGAGACCGCGTGAGCGCGCATGGCAATGATGTCGCCGATCACCCGTTCGACGCCATCGCGCCGCGCGAAGCGGCCGATCGGGGCATCGGGCGCTGTCGTCTCGCCATGGCCACGGTGATCGTGGGCATAAACGTGATAGCCGCGCGCCGCCATTGCCTCGGCAAAGCGGCGATACCGCTTCGAGTGCTCCGCCAAGCCATGCGATATCAGCAGAATGCCGCAAGCGGGGCCGGTCGCCTCGGCATGGTGATAGGCCAGCGATGCTCCCGGCACGGAGAGCCATTGCGTTTCAGAAAACATTCGGATCCTCCCTGCCGCAGCAGAACAGATCGCTAGCGCATAATTTCTTAATGCGAAATCGATTTGAGGAATCATGCTTCAACTCAAAGTGATGGAACGTCCTTTGTGTGACTTTAAAGCGTTAGATGCAATCGATAACAAAATACGGGAGCGTTGCGATTCAGGGTTGCTGATGTTTACTCTTTGTGCTTATCTGTTCGTGCATTGTTCTTATATGGGGGTTGAAATGAGCAGCATGCAGTTGCGTACCTTGACGTTCGCCGTATCGATAGCCTTTGCCGGCGCCGCCATGGCGCAGGAGGCCGACGGACGCACCCGTTTCATTCTTGCGGCGAGCTGGCAGCCCGCCTTCTGTCAGACGAACCAGAAGAAGGCCGAATGCGCAAGCCAGACCGGCGAGCGCCACGACGCAACGAATTTCTCGCTGCACGGCCTCTGGCCGATGCGGCAGGATTATTGCGGCGTCAGCGACGACCAGAAGGCTGCCGACAAGGATGGTAAATGGGCTGCATTGCCGGAAGTGACGCTTTCGGCCGAAACGCAGGCGGCGCTGGCAAAGGCGATGCCCGGCACGCAGTCCGGCCTTGAACGGCACGAATGGACAAAGCATGGGACCTGCACGAAATTGAGTGTGGAGGATTATTTCGGCGTCGGTGTCCATCTGGTGGATGCTCTCAACGCATCGGCCGTGCGCGACCTCTTCGCCGCCAATATCGGCAAGACGGTCAAGGCCGAAGCGATCAAGGCTGCTTTCGACAAGAGCTTCGGGCCGGGTGCGGGCGAGCGCGTCAAGATGAGCTGCCGGCGAGCTGGCAATGTCAGGGTGATCAGCGAGTTGACGATCGGCCTGTCTGCGGATGCGGGAGCGGCATCGGCAAAAAGCGCGGGCCTTGCCGATCTGATCCAGGGGGCGGGAAAAACCTCGTTCGGCTGTGACGAGGGCGTTGTCGATGCGGCGGGCTACTGACCGGAATCCGGCGTAAACGGGTTTCGGCGTTGCTCACAGGCGTTGTTTCGCCTACATAGCGGCACGAAACGAAGTTTCCCGCCCGGAGCAGCGCAGCATGGCACGTCAATTCATCTATCATATGTCCGGCCTCAACAAGGCCTATGGCAACAAGAAGATCCTGGAGAACATCCACCTTTCCTTCTACCCGGATGCCAAGATCGGCATCCTCGGACCGAACGGGGCCGGTAAATCCACTGTGCTGCGCATCATCGCGGGCCAGGACAAGGAGTATACCGGCGAAGCCTGGCTCGCCGAGGGTGCCACGGTCGGCTATCTCGAGCAGGAGCCGAAACTCGACCCCACCAAGACGGTTTTCGAGAACGTCATGGAAGGTGTTGCCGCGAAGACGGCGATCGTCGATCGTTATAACGAATTGATGATGAACTATTCGGACGAGACCGCGGAAGAGGGGGCGAAGCTCCAGGACATCATCGACAGCCAGAACCTCTGGGATCTGGAAAGTCAGGTCGAGATGGCGATGGAAGCCCTGCGCTGCCCGCCGCGCGATGCCGAGGTCACCAGCCTGTCCGGTGGTGAGCGCCGCCGCATCGCACTCTGCCGCCTGCTGCTCTCGCAGCCGGATTTGCTGCTGCTCGACGAGCCGACCAACCATCTGGATGCCGAAACCATCGCCTGGCTCGAAAAGCATCTGCGCGACTATCCCGGCGCCGTGATGATGATTACCCACGACCGCTACTTCCTGGACAACGTCACCGGCTGGATTCTCGAACTCGATCGCGGCCGCGGTATCCCTTACGAAGGCAACTACTCCGCCTATCTGCAGGCCAAGGCCAAGCGCATGCTGCAGGAAAACCGCGAAGAGGCATCGCGCCAGAAGGCGATCAGCCGCGAGCAGGAATGGATTGCTTCCAGCCCGAAGGCTCGCCAGGCCAAGTCGAAGGCGCGTATCAAATCCTACGAGCAGTTGGTGGAGGCGGCCGAGAAGCAGCGTCCCGGCGACGCGCAGATCATCATCCCGGTGAGCGAACGGCTCGGCCAGGTGGTCATCGAGTTGGAAGGCATCACCAAAGGCTTCGAGGGTCGCACGCTGATCAACGACCTGTCGATCAAGTTGCCGCCGGGCGGCATCGTCGGCATCATCGGCCCGAACGGCGCCGGCAAGACGACCCTGTTCAAGATGATCACCGGCCAGGAAAAGCCGGATAGCGGCTCGATCCGCATCGGCGAGACTGTGCATCTCGGTTATGTCGACCAGAGCCGCGATGCGCTGGCCGCCGACAAGACGGTCTGGGAGGAAATCTCCGGCGGCGCCGAAATCATCAAGCTCGGCAAGTTCGACATGAACTCGCGTGCCTATTGCGGCGCCTTCAACTTCAAGGGCGGCGACCAGCAGCAGAAGGTCGGCAATCTCTCGGGTGGTCAGCGCAACCGTGTGCACCTCGCCAAGATGCTGAAGGCCGGTGGCAACGTTCTGCTGCTCGACGAACCGACCAACGACCTCGATACGGAAACGCTCGGCGCTCTCGAAAACGCGCTTGAGAATTTCGCCGGCTGCGCCATCATCATCAGCCACGACCGCATGTTCCTCGACCGTCTGGCCACGCATATCCTGGCTTTCGAAGGCGAGGGCCATGTCGAATGGTTCGAAGGCAATTTCGAGGACTACGAGCAGGACAAGATCCGCCGTCTCGGCCCGGATGCGCTGAACCCGGGCAGCCAGGCCCATAAGCGCCTGACACGCTGATCCTGCTTCATTTCTGCTTGCGAAAGCCCCGGTTCGGCCGGGGCTTTTTCATGTCAGACCCTGTCGCAATTTGCGCAGGCAATTTCGCGAACAGTGTGAATTGCCGCTTGCCACCGCTTTTCAAATCACATAAAGATATCTTTATATCTTGATTGGGCCAATGATGAGCGAACCTTTGAAGCTGGGACTGGATGGGTTGGTGGACGTCTTGAAGGCGGCCGGCGAGCCCACGCGTCTGCGCCTTCTGGCGCTTCTCGACGGTGGCGATCTAACGGTCACCGATCTGACCGAAATTCTCGGTCAATCCCAGCCGCGCATCTCCCGCCACCTGAAGCTGCTCGGCGAGGCCGAACTGATCGAACGCTACCAAGAAGGCGCCTGGGCCTATTTCCGCCTCAAGCAGGACGGCAAGGCGGCCATGCTCGTGCGGGCGCTGCTGAAACATGTCTCCGAGAATGATCCGACCATTCTTCGCGATGGCGAACGGCTTTCGCAGGTCAAGCGCCAGCGGGCCGAGCGGGCGCAGGCATATTTCAGCCGCAACGCCGCGGAGTGGGACGAGCTTCGCCGCCTGCACGCGGCTGATGAGGAGGTCGACGCCGCCGTCATCCGCCTGCTCGGCAACCAGCCGATCGATTCGTTGCTCGATCTCGGCACCGGCACCGGCCGCATCCTCGAACTCCTGTCCGGGCTCTATCGCCGCGCTATCGGCGTCGACGCCAGCCGCGACATGCTGAGCGTGGCGCGCGCTAATCTCGACAAGTCGCGTATCACCAAGGCGACGGTGCGCCACGCCGATATCCTCAACCTGTCGTTCGAGGGGCAGGATTTCGACCTGGTGACGATTCATCAGGTGCTGCATTTCTTCGACCAGCCGGAGATTGCGATCGCGGAGGCGGCGCGCATGCTGCGACCGGGCGGGCGGCTCGTGGTTATCGACCTCGCGCCGCACACGCTCGAATATCTTCGTGACGAACATGCCCATGTCCGTCTCGGCTTTTCGCACCAGGCGATGTCCGACTGGCTGCGCAAGGCCGGGCTCGACGTCGAGCAGGTCGTCGATCTTCATCCGGGTCAGCAGGGCGGGCAAGGGTTGACGGTCACCGTCTGGCTCGCGCGCGATCCGAGGCGCCTCATGGCTTCGCAACTAAGCGAAGGCGCCGAACCTACAATTGCCGGGAGAGTATGACATGGCTTTGAAAAACGAAGGACGCGGGCGCAACTTCGGAATCTCTTTCGAATTCTTTCCGCCGAAATCGGAAGAAATGGAAGGGCAGCTCTGGGATACCGTCGCTAAGCTGCAGGATTGGGACCCGGATTTCGTGTCGGTGACCTATGGCGCCGGCGGCACCACCAAGGCGCCGACGCTTTCGGCGGTGACGCGCTTCCTGTCGCAGACGCCGCTTGCCACCGCCTCGCACCTGACCTGCGTCGGTGCGACGAAGGAGGAAACGCATCAAATGATCGATACGTTTCGCAAGGTCGGAGTAAAGCATTTCGTGGCGTTGCGCGGTGATGCGCCTGGCGGCGTCGGGGCGCCCTATCAGCCGCATCCCGGCGGTTACGCCAATGCTGCGGAACTGGTGGCCGGCCTCAAGTCGGTCGGTGATTTCGAGATTTCGGTCTCCGCCTATCCGGAAAAGCATCCCGAAAGCCGTGATACGGCCGCCGATATCGAGATGCTGAAGCGCAAGGCCGACAACGGCGCCGACCGGGCGCTGACGCAATTCTTCTTCGACAACGACAATTTCGAGCGCTACCTGGAGCGGGTGCGCGCCGCCGGCATCTCGATCCCGATCGTGCCCGGCATCATGCCGATCCAGAACCTGACGCAGCTGAAGCGTTTCGCCGGCGCCTGCGGCGCGGTCATACCCGCCTTCCTCGACGAGCGCTTCGCGGGCTTCGACGACAAGCCCGAGGATCGGGCAAAGGTCGCGGCCGAAGTTGCTGCCGAGCAGATCGAGGATCTCGTCCGCCGAGGCATCGGTGATTTCCATCTTTATACGATGAACCGCGCACCGCTGGTTTCCGCGGTGCTCGACAATCTCGGCTACTCCCGCCGGGCGGCAAAGAGCGCGGGCGCCGCCGCTTGATTCTCTAGACGTTCAAAAGTGAAAAAGCGCATGTCGGGCGGGACATGCGCTTTTTCGTTGGCGGATTGATCAGGGGAGTTTAGGCACTATCAGCGTTACCAGCCCGTCAGCTCAGATAAAGAGCATGGACAGGACGAAAGCAAACGCTGCACTGACCAACAGAACATTCAAGGATTGCGTGAGTCCCATGTCTGTCTCCTCGCGTTAACCGGCCGATATTATGTCTGAAATATGTCGGTTGAAAAGCGGATTTTATGCTGCGCTGCCGAAGCGGCCGGTGGATAAGTCGAATGCAGTTTTCACAAGCTTTTGATAAAACGAGATAATTTCGCGTTTATTTTTGTTCACAGTTTTTAACGCGTCGTTAAATCGGGCGATTGGGAATTTACCTATGTGCCTGAAACAGGGCAGATCGACAATCGGTTGAAAACATAGGAATATACAGCCAGCTCTCACGCGGCTTTCACCAGCAGGCGGTAGGCGCGGCCATCGAGGATGACAAGGCCGAAACCGATCAGCGCCATGCCGGCGAATTCGCCAACCGCCAGCCGTTCTCCGAGGAAAAGCACGCCGAGAAGGATGGCGCTTGGCGGCACCAGCAGGGTGACAAGTGAGGCGTTGGTGGCGCCTGCCGCCGCCATGATCCGAAAATACAGAATGTAGGCGAAGGCGGTCGACACCAGCGCCAGTGCCAGGACGGCGAGCAGGATATCGAGCGGCGGCAAGGAGAGCGTCCAGGGGCGATCGGCCAGCAGCGACAGCGGCAAAGTGATCAACGAGGACGCGGTCAACTGGCCGGCTGCGGTGACTGGTGCCGGAACGTCCTTGAATCGCTTGCCGTAGGTCGCCGCGAACCCGTAGGAGATGGCGGCAAGCACGGGAAGCAGCAGCGCCCAGAGGGGGGCTTGGCCGCTGGCCGACAGGCCGGGGCCGACCAGCACGATCGTTCCGGCGAGGCCGACGAGGCAGCCGGCGATCTTGGCCGAGGACAACTTTTCGTCGGAGGTGAGATAATTGGCGATCAGCACGGTCCAGATCGGCGTCGTCGCGTTCAGGATCGCCGCAAGGCCGGCGCCGATGCGGGTCTGGCCGAAGAAGATCAGCGCATGCGGCAGGGCATTGTTGATCAGCCCGAGGATCAGGAATTCGCGCCAGCGGGCTTTCAGAGTCGGATAGATATCGAAACGGCCGGCGATATAGACGTGCAGCGCCAGCCCGGCCAGCAGCAGACGGAGGAAGACGAGCGTCAGTGGCGGGATATGCTGAACGGCGATGCGTGCGAAGAAAAAGGAGCCGCCCCAGATAAGACCAAGCAGGAGCAGCAGGCTCCAGATCCAGGCACTCATTCTGCTGTCCATGCCGTCTTCCTCCATCCAAAGCCGCATCGTTTAGACCCGGCGGCGCTCCTCACCATTATGCTTTAACGCGGAGGATAAGCGGCGCCACCCGTTTCTTGCGAAGCGAGCGGCGGGAGTGTCAGTGGCGATCAGAGAGCGTTGAGAAGGGCAGGCGTCGCCCAGCCATCGGCCGGTATGCCCAGGCGCTGCTGTTCCTTCTGGATCGCGATACGCGTGCCGGATCCGAGAATGCCGTCGATCTCGCCGACATCGTGGCCGAGCGACTGCAGCTTGGTCTGCAGCGTCTTCATCTGGTCGTTGGCAAGCCCTTGTTCCGGTGCGCCCTTGAGATAGGTCGGAGCGCCGGAAAGGCGGGTGGCGAAATAGGCAGCCGACGTCGTGTAAATGAACGACTTGTTCCATTCGAGATAGATCTTGAAATTCGGGTAGGCGATGAAAGCCGGTCCCATGCGGCCCTGCGGCAGCACGAGATCGCCTTCGAGATCGCCGAAAGCGGTGTTGCCGTCGCGCGGCTTGACGCCGAGCGCGAACCATTCGCCGGCCTTCATCGTGCCGCCGAGGCCGGATTTCTCCCAGGGCAGGTTGTCGGGCACGGTGACTTCCTGCAGCCAGGGCTGGCCGCGCTCGAAGCCGAGGTGCTGGATGAATTTCGCCGCCGTCAGGACGGCGTCCGGGCCGCTCTGCTTCACGTGGATATGGCCGTCGCCGTCGCCATCCATGCCATAGGCGATGATGTCGCGCGGTAGCATCTGGACCTGGCCGATTTCGCCGGCCCAGGCGCCGGTATTGGTGGCGGGATCGAGGTCGCCGTGCTCGACCATCTCGATCAAGGCGATCAGCTGCGGGCGGAAGAGCTCCGGGCGGCGGCAGTCGTGCGACAGCGTCACCAGGGCATTGCGGGTGTTGAAATCGCCCTGGACGGCACCGAAATCGGTTTCCATCGCCCAGAATGCGGTGATGACGCCTGGGGGAACTCCGAATTCCTGCTCGGCCCGGGCAAACACCTCGGCATATTGCTTCATCTTCTGGCGGCCGATGTCGAGGCGGGCCTGGCTGACGGTGCGCTGTGAGAATTCGAGGAAGGTCTGCTTGAAGACGCCCTGGGCACGATCCCGGCTCAGGACCTTGGGATCGATTTCGGCGCCGGCCAGCGCCTCGTCGGCGGCTGCGGCGCTGGCGCCTGCGGCGACCGCATCAGCCTTGACGCCCTGGAGGAAGGCAGACAGATCGCCGCCGCAGGGGGCTGCCGGAGCCGAGGCCGCTGGCGCCTGCTGGGCGGCCGCGCCGCCTGCAATAGCGAGGGCAAACAGGAGGGCGAGTGCAGAGCGGCTTGTGAGCGAGCGGTGCATGAATGCGGTCCTTATAGCAAATGGATGCCCGTCGCTTTCACAGAGGAATGTGACGGAAGCAAGAAAGATTGAAAGACGTTACTAAGAATTTCTATCCTTGGAAACGGCCGCGACCCAATTGTTCCAGTTCTTTGCGCTGCCGGCAAAGACGTTGATGTCGGTCGGCCCCTTGATGCCGGGAATAACGCCGGTCGAGGTATATTGCCAGAAGGCCCAGCGGCGGTCGGAATAGGTCACCTCGGGATGTTTTGCCACCGAGCGGACCCAGAAATGATAGTCCTGGAAGTAGCCGGCGAGATTGTCGCGGTGGAAATCGACCGAGGTGTAGATAATCGGGCGCTTGCCGTAATAGGCCTCCAGTCGGTCCATGAAACGCTGCATTTCGGAGCGTACGGTTTTCGCGTCGGGGCGGTAGCGGCAGGTCTTCGATTCGGCGTTCCATTCGACGTCGAGCACCGGCGGCAGGCGCATGGCCTCCTTCGGCACATTGCGGATGAACCAGTCGGCCTGCTCATCGGCCGAGGAGCAGAAATAATAGAAATGGTAGGGGGCGTTCGGGATGCCGGCGGCGCGCGCCTCGCGCCAATATTCATCGAAGCGCGGGTCGACCCTGTCCTTACCTTCCGTCGCCTTGATGAAGGCGAAGGCGACGCCGGAATTCCTCACCGTCGCCCAGTCGATATCGCCCTGCCATTTGGAGATGTCGATGCCGTGGATTGCATTTTGCTGCGGATGCTTCGGGCCGAAATCCTGCGGATCGGTGTCCTGGAAGCGCGTCTTCGGTTTGATCGATGCGGTTTCAAGATAGTCGTGACCGGAGGAGGAACAGCCCGCCAGCAGGCTGGCCAGGGGCAGAACGCAAAACAAAAGCCGGCGCATGGGTATCCCGTCGTGAACCGAATGATCTCTTTGCCCCACAGCCTGACCTTCGAAAATGACGAGCCCAGCAGAGGAATAACCCTCTTTTCATCATATCAACGTAAAAAATCGGTTAGTTTCAAGCGAATTATGAGCGCCTGCTGATGATGGCCGCCCGCCAGGCGTAACCGCCGCCGACTGTTTCGAAGGACAATCGCGCATTGTGTTCCTCGGCCTGCGCTTCCAAGATCTCCTGCAGATCGGCGCGTGGAGTGACGTGGAATTTTGCAAGCCAGGTCTGCAGCATGCGGCGGAACCAACGCGGCAGGCCTTCCTGCTGGCCGAAATCGACGATATGCAGCTGGCCGCCGGGATTGAGTGCGGCGATAGACGCATCGACGGCGCGTTCCCAGTCCGGGATCATCGACAGAGCATAGGAAATCAGGATGCGGTCGAAGCCGCTGACGCCGAATTCGCGCGGCGTAAACGCCGTGGCGTCGGCGACGCGGAATTCCGGGATTGTCGCTTTCGTAGCGAAGGTCTTGCGCGCCGAGATCAGCATTTCCTGGGAAATGTCGAGGCCGAACAGCTTGGCACTCGGGAAATACCTGTGGGCCAAAGCCATGTTGCGCCCGGTGCCGCAGCCGACTTCGAGCAGCGTGCCGCCATCAGGCACGTCGAGATTGCGAATCGTGCTGTCGCGGCCGAGGAGGTAATATTTGCGGGTCAGGTCGTAGATATGGCGCTGGTAGCGGTACATGCCATCCATCAGGCTGGCATGTTGATCGCTCTTTCCTGCCGTCTCGGTGCCGACCTTGCTCACGCCTTCTTCCCGTAAATATGGAAGCCGCCGTAGATCGCCGAGCGATCGAGCGCCGTCAGCTCTCGCGATTTCTCTTCGAAGTAATCCCACTGATCGCGGATCGACGGAGATAGGCGGCCTTCAATGATGCTCTTTTCGGCTGCGGTGCGGAAGATCACGCGCGCGCCTTCGCGCGCCGTGCGGGTGATTTCCCGCCAGACGTCGTTCAGTTGGCCATCGGTCATCCAGTCCTGCGCGTCGAGCAGGATGTAACGGTCGCGGGAGGCCGCCGGCTCGCGGGCCAGCAGTTCGGTGAAGCTTGCGTGGTGGACGTTGGCGCGGTCGACATTTGCGCGGATCACCTCGTAGTGCTCCGGCTTCAGATAAGTCGGCAGCGGGCCTTCTTCTTCGGTGCCGTAGCGGCGGCCGAAGGCCTGCCAGGCGAAATAGTTGTCGCGCATCGGGAAATGACAGGCGAGCTTTTCCAGGCGATACTTCAGCACCGGCGCGATCGAATGATCGGCGGCAAGACTTGCGAGCTCGTCATATTGCTGCGGCGGAATGCCGAGGCCGAAGAGCGAGCTTTTGCGGCCGGTGATCCAGCGTACGACCGGCTTTTCGAACAGGGGGGCGATTTGCTCGTCGAAGAACTGGCGCTGCTCGCGGATGGAGCGGGTCTTGGTCATTTCGCGTAGCTTGACGCCGTGCAGACGGGCAAGGAGATGGGCTGCGCCGATGAAGCGGCCGAGCAAGCCGGTTTCATAGATATTGCGGTCGAAGACGGTGACGCGGCGGCGTCCGAATTTGCGGCCGTTCCAATAGCTGCGGGTCGCCTCGTCGAGATTGGCGGCAAGATGCCGGTCGAAGGCGCGGCTGTTCGACTTCTCGTTCGGCATCGCCAGGAAGCGGACGAGATCCGTATGATCGGGCAGATGCTTGAAGGCGGCGAGCTTCAGTTTGTTCAGGGCGATATGGTGCGGGTTGAGGTCGACGACGTCGATCGAGGCCGGTGCCTTGGAGAGATAGGCGAGCATGTTGCAGCCGCCGGAGCCGATGGTGACGATGCGATGATTGGGCTTCAGCTCCATCGCCTGCATGTCGAGATCCGGATCCTCCCAGATCTGTGGATAGACGAGGCCGGAGAAGAGAAGACCAAAGAGACGCTCGGAGAAGCCCTCCTTCGAAAAAGCCTTGTGGCGGAGAAGGGCGTCCTTGAGTTTCCGGTTCTTGCGGAAGCCGGCATCCGGTGCAAATTCTGACATGAGTCTGTCACCTTTTTAGCGTTCAGGGCGTGTAGCGCGCCACTGCTACAGTTTGATGACGCGGGCTGTGGGCCTGCGCCGTTCGAAAACACTGCCCTCCTCGGAAAGTGATCGTGGTGACGGAATATTCTTCGCGTCGCGCCCTTTCCGGCAGGCGGAATTCCTGCTTCTCTCCGGGGCATTCGGAGGAATGCCATGCGATTTGTCCTGCGTATCCTGAAGGCGCTTGCTTTCCTTGTCGTTCTCATCGTCGTTGCCGGCGCTGCCTGGCTGTTCGTCCGGCCGCCGGAGCTTCTGCGCGTCGGCGACGGCTATGCCGCCAAGATCGTTTGCTCCAATGTCTTCATTGCCGGCCGTAACGCCGAAGACGTCCTGGCGGATGACGTGCAGGCGCCGGGAAATCCGCTGCTGCGGCTCGTGCGCGTCAGCGTCGACCGCGACAGCAACCGTGTGACCGCGCGCTTCCTGGGGCTGTTTGCTTCGAGCCACGCACTCTACCGCGGCGCTTTCGGCTGCACGAGCGTGCCCGACGGCGATTTCGAGGCGGCGGTGAATGCGGTAGCTTTCGACGCGCCGGCCAGAATGGAGGCGAACGCGGCGTTGTGGCCGGAAGGCGAGGGTGTCGGCGGTCGGGACGAAAAGATCGCTGCGGTGCTTAACGATACAGGGCTTGCCGGCCCGGCCATGCGGGGGATCGTGGTGGTGCGCGATGGCCGAATCGTCGCTGAAGCCTATGGTTCCGGATTTTCAGCGAAGACGCCGCTGATTGGCTGGTCGATGACGAAGACGGTGAATGCGGCCATCATCGGCCGGCTGATGCTCGATGGCAAGATTTCCTTCGACGATGATCATCTGCTGGCGCAGTGGAAGGACGATCAGCGCGCCAGGATCAAGGTATCCGACTTGCTCGGCATGGAGAGCGGCCTGGCGTTCAACGAAGACTATGGCAACGTCGCTGACGTGACGCGCATGCTCTATCTCGACCCCGACATGGTGTCGTTGCCGGCCAATGCGCCGATGGAGGCGGCACCGGGTCAGCGCTTCCGCTATTCGAGCGGCACGGCGGTGCTCTTGTCGCGCATCTGGATGGACAGAGTCGGCAATGCGCCGGCAGCCTTCTCCTATCCGCACGACGCGCTCTTCTTGCCGCTCGGCATGACGAGTGCGGTCCTCGAACTCGACGCGCGCGGCACCTTTGTCGGAAGCTCCTATCTCTACGCGACGGCGCATGATTGGGCACGCTTCGGGCAGTTCCTGCTGCAGGATGGGGTATGGAACGGCCAGCGGCTGTTGCCGGAGGGCTTCGTCGGCGCCATGCGCACGCCGACGGCAGCGTCGAACGGCCGCTATACGCAAGGCCAGGCGTGGCTTGCGCCCGGCAGCTCGAACGCCGCGTTCGGGCTGCCGGAGGATACGTTCTGGCTGTCGGGGCATGACGGGCAGAGCATGGCGATCGTGCCTTCCGCCAATCTGGTCGTCGTCCGGCTCGGGCTGACGCCGGGCTGGCTCGGCTATCAGCCGCAAACGCTTCTGAAGGCGATCCTGGCGGCGTTGCCGCAATCGGGAGCGCCGCAACAGCAGGCCGGATCACAACGGCAGGCTCAGCCGCAGCCGTAGGCTATGACCGCTGTTTCAATTGGGTTGTTTCGGCAGAGGCCCGGTTCAGTAATTACCCTGGGCGACGTCGTTCATGCCCTTGCGCTTGGCGTCGTAATAATAGCCGCGCGCATAGAGGCGGACGGCGTCGTCTTCCTTGTTGTCGGAGACGAGCCAGGCGCCACGCAGATATTTTGCGGCATATTTGATGTTGGTCTCGGCGTCGAAGAGGCCGCCCGGCGCACCGTCATAGCCCATGGACTTGGCGGTGTTGTATTTGATCTGCATGAGGCCGAAATAGCCGCGCTTGTTGTAAGCCTTCGGATTGTAGCGGCTCTCGCGATGGACGATGCGGTGGAGCAGCGTCTCGGGAATTTCGTAGATCTTCGAATATTTCTGGATGAGCTTGGTGACGAAGCTCTTCTCGACCGTCGGCGCATCGTCCCTGTCGTCGTCGCTGAACATCGGGGGAGCCGTCGGCGGATCGATCGGTCCTGACTCGTCGAAGCCGTAATCCATGGAGCGCGGCGTGGTGTCGACTGCGGCAAGTGCTGCAAGCGCGCTGTTCTGCGGCGTGGCGGCGAAGGCAAGCTGCGTTGCCGGCGGCGCGGGGGTTCCCGGGCGCGGCGTCGGAACGACGGACTGGATCGCCGTCATCTCAGGCGTCAACGGGATCTGCGCGTAGGCCGCTGGCTGTATGCCGGCCTGCATGGTCAGATCGGCAGGCTGGGAGCCCGGCGCAGTCGGCATAGCCGTTGCGGTGAGCGAGGGAGCTGCCTGGGGAAGACCGGTACCGGCGATTGCCTGGCCGGCAGCACCTTCCGCTGTCGGGACCGCGGCGAGCATCGCATCTTCGCCGGGCTTCGGCGTCGGCACCACTGTCTGAGCAGCTGTCAGTTCGGCCTGAGAGGTATATTCGACGCTCGTGCAGCCGGTGATCACGCCGCAGCAGAGCATCGTGGAAACGACAAGACCGCGTTTCAGGCCGGACAATCCGATCGCTACCATTCCGTCACTTTCGTGAAATCGCGCCGCCCCGGCAGCGTTATAAAAGTTACTAAAAAGGTTAAACCCGATGACCCCATTAACTTATTCGTTGCATTCCGGCAACCACGGAATATTTCTAAGCTGCAATAGCGCGATACCCGGATTTAAGCCGCAATACGGCGATACCCAGCCGTGACGGCGCCTGCAGCGATCAGCAGAGTGCCGCCGGTCCGGTTGACGGCGCGCTGGACGCTCGCCTTGCGAATCAGTCCGCGAGCGGAATGGGCGAGAAAAGCATAGGTGGCGGCGTTGAAGATCGCCAGCACCAGGAAGGTCGCTTCCATGATCGCCATCTGCCCGAAGAAGGGCAGGGCCGGGTTGAGGAACTGCGGCACGAAGGCGACGAAGAAGACGATACTCTTCGGATTGAGGGCGGTGACGATATAGGCGTGAAGGAAGATCTTAAGCGACTTTTCCTCCGGCAGATTGTCGTTATCGGCGACCGGCTCGCCAATCACCGGAGCCCGCCAGAGCTTGATTCCCAGCCAGATCAGATAGGCGCCGCCGATCCACTTCAAAAGCGTGAAGAGAGCGGCGGAGGTGGCGAGCACCGCGCCGAGACCGAAGAGGGACGCTGTCATGGCGGTGAAGTCGCCGAGCGCCACGCCGCTCACCGTCGCAAAGGCCGTCCGGCGGCCATGGCCGAGCGCATAGGAAACGACGAGCAGTATCGTCGGCCCCGGTATGGCCAGCATGATGGCGGATGCGGCAGCAAAAGCGAGCCAGGCTTCAAGCGACATGGAATCTCCTCCTATCCCGTCGGGAACAAGCAAAGACACCATATTAACCGTCCGTCAATCATGCTTCTTTGTATTTCTGCCCTATATTATCCATGACTTCGGCAAACCATGCCGTCGACAGGTCAAAAGCTTTGCCACCTTTGATGCGGGGAAATTCTATAGTGCGCAACTTACCGTTCTGCGCTTCGTCGTGACCGGTGACGCCGGAGACCTTATTGAGCGCGCTTTCGACGGCGAGATCGACCATGCTCTGGATCAGCCTGAGGTCGTCGCCATTGGCCGGGGCCGAGCGAGCGAAATAGCCCGATTTCTGCACCAGCGAACGCTCGGCGTTCAGGAGGTTGGCGAACTGCTTCTGGAACCAGGCGCCGACATTGATCGTGTCGATCTTCACGTGGCCGAAGGCGTCGCGCTTGACGGTCTCACCGGCAGCCTCACGCTCGGCGACGATGGCGTCGAGGCAGGCACCTTCCGAGACGAAGACGGTGGCATGGCCGGCGCGGTCCATGATGTCCTTCAGGCGGGCGGCCTCGGCGTCGAGGTCGAAGGCCATTTCGGGTAGATAGACGGCGTCGATGCTCTTCAGATGCGCGTCCATCATCAGGCCGTCGACATACTGGTTGCGGCTGGTGCGCTGAAGATAGGCGCGGGCGGTGGCTGCCGTCAGCCAGCCGCAGTGGCGGCCCATCACCTCGTGGATGACGAGCGTGCGCGGTGCGGCCGTCTGCTCGTTGCTGACATTGTCGAAGAAATGCGCGCCGACTTCGGCGGCCGTCCAGGCGCCGAGCGACTGGCGGATGGGCACGACATCGTTGTCGACCGTCTTCGGCAGGCCGACGACGGTCAGGTCGTAGCCGTTGGCGGCGAGGTAGGCGGCAAGGTCGGCGGCCGTAGTATTGGTGTCGTCGCCCCCGATCGTGTGGAGAATGGTGATGCCGTCATCGGCAAGACGTTCGGCGGCGACCCTCAGCGGGTTGTCGCCTTCCTTGACAAGGCCGCGCTTGACGCAGTCGGCGGCATTGGTGAGTTTGACGCGGCTGTTGCCGATCGGTGATCCGCCGTAGCGGTGCAGCAGCGGCGCTCTTTCCCGCATTTGGCCGGTGATCTCGATCCGATCACCGAGCAGCACGCCCTGATAACCGGACCTATAGGCAACGATGTCGATTTCGGGCGCGACGTCGCTGTAGCGTTCGATGAGGCCGCCAACTGCGGAGGAAAGACAGGGCGCCAGGCCTCCGGCGGTCAGCATTGCGACTTTCTGTTTGGCCATGATCCCTCCTATGGTGTTCAGTGCGGCAGCGTTAGCTAGCGCATGGATGCGGCAGGGAAAGGGCTCTGTAAAGTAAAGAATTTACGAAAGAAGCGGCTTTTTGCCGGGTTCAACGGCGAAGGCGGCGCGAAGTATCGATATAATCGTTTCAAGCCTGCTTTGCTTGTCGGGAAGTGTTTGTGGAAATCGGCGGCTAAGTATCGAGTGACATGGTGTGGGCACTCTCTTACGGCAGATCCGGCGAAAGCGGCCGACCGCTTGCTGCGGTGCAATAATTACCGAATTGTGAAAACTGTTTTCGATCCTACGACCAATCGTCGCCTTGCAATGGCTCAGATTCTTTGGTCAAGCTGACTTCTCATACTTGACAAGCGTGCGAGAGATTTTCGATGTCCTTCTGGGAAAAACTGTTGAATGCCATTGGCAATACCGCGGGCAATGCGCTTTCCGCGGTCGTCGAGGCGATCCGAACGGTTTTCGAAGGCGATCCCGAAACCCGGCGCAAAGTGGCGTTCTCCGTGGCGATCATCGCGCTTTCGGCCAAGATGGCCAAGGCCGACGGCATCGTCAGCGAGAGGGAGGTCGAGGCCTTCCGGGAAATCTTCGAATTTCCGCCGGATCAAGCCAAGAATGTCGCCAGACTTTATAACCTCGCGCGTCAGGATGTTGCCGGCTATGAGGCCTACGCCGAGCGGCTCTCCACGCTCTGCACCACCTGCGCAGCCAATTGCACGGTGCTGGAAGACGTGCTCGACGGTCTCTTCCATATCGCCAAGGCCGACGGGCTGATCCATGAGAAGGAACTGAATTTCCTGCGCCACATCGCCGAAATCTTTGAAATGAGCGAGACACGTTTCGACCAGATCGCCGCTCGCCACGTCTCGTCCGGCGGCGATCCCTACAAGGTGCTCGGCGTGTCGCCTTCCGACGATTTTCCGACGATCCGCCGCCGTTACCGCGGCCTGGTCAGCGAACATCATCCCGATCGACTGATCTCGCGTGGGGTGCCGAAGGAGTTTCATTTGATCGCCAATGAGCGCATGGCGGCGCTGAATGCAGCCTATGCGGCGATCGAGAAGGAACGCCGCGCCGCATGACCTCTTTCGAGGCCGATTATCGAGGCGCTTGCGTGCGGCCGTCGCCCAACCACGGCGAGCGGGCGGACGGGCGGCGTCCCGACATGATCCTGCTGCATTATACCGGGATGCCGACGGCCGATGACGCGCTCGACTGGCTCTGTCGGGAAGAGAGCCAGGTTTCCAGCCATTATTTCGTGCACGAGAATGGCGAGGTGATCCAGCTCGTGCCGGAGGCGCGGCGCGCCTGGCATGCGGGTAAAAGCAGCTGGCACGGCGAGAGCGATATCAATTCGCTGTCGATCGGCATCGAAATCGCCAATGCCGGCCATCCCGGCGGCCTTCCCGACTATCCGAAAGAACAGATCGCAGCAGTCATCGAATTGTGTCGTGACTGTGTCAAACGTTGGTCGATCGCGCCGGAAAGAGTGCTCGGGCATTCCGATGTCGCACCGATTCGCAAGGTCGATCCGGGCGAGAAATTCCCTTGGGCCGAGCTTCATCGGGCGGGTGTGGGGCATTGGGTCGAGCCGGCGACGATCACCGGCGGGCGTTTCTTTCAGCGCGGGGACGCCGGCCAGCCGGTGGAAGCGCTGCAGTCGATGCTGTCGCTTTATGGTTACGGCACTGAAATTACGGGCGAATTCTCCGAAAAGACCGCCGGCGACGTGGAAGCCTTCCAGCGCCATTTCCGGCCCGAACGAGTGGACGGGATCGCCGATTTCTCGACGATCGACACGCTGCACCGGCTGCTGTCGGCGCTACCGCGATTTTCCTGACGACGGCAGGTGGATTTCCGGGCAGTTTTGCCGCCACAAGCGAGAAATCCGCCCCGCCACATCATTTCCCTATTATCTCCTCATTGCGATGGTCTAAGGACGCCCGCTGAACGGCGCTCGCGGCTGATTTCAAGTGTAACCGTGACCGCCAAATGAAACGATAAGAATTGCTGTGGAACGCGATCAGTCCTTGATCGCGTGTATCCGGATGACGGCGAGGCGCGCAGTCCTGCAGTTCTTTGGGTCGGAGTGAAGAAACTATATGAAAAATTTGATTGTTGGTGCTGCGGCATGCCTTGGCATGCTGCTGGCGGGGTATAACTTTGCCTCGGCTAATGATGACTGGGGCGTCAGGGCCGAAACTATCCCGCTGAAAACCGTCGATCGCCAGAGCGGTTATGCTATGCCCGATTTCTCCAACAGCATTCCCTATGCTGCGCTGATCAACAAATATGCAGCTGAATACAACGTTCCGGTGGCGCTCGCCCAGGCAGTCGTTCGCATCGAGAGTAATTTCAATCCGAAGGCACGCGGCAGCGCCGGCGAAATCGGCCTGATGCAGATCAAGCCCGCAACGGCCAGGATGATGGGATATTCCGGCACGCGCAAAGGCCTGTTCGATCCCGAGACTAACATCAAATACGGCATGAAGTATCTGGCGGCCGCCCACCAGCTCGGCGGCGGGCAGACCTGCAACACCATCCTCAAATATAATGCCGGCCATGGCGCAACGCGCATGAACCCGGTGTCGAAGACGTATTGCGGCAAGGTCCTGGCGATGCTCGACTGAGCCGCCACCCGGATCGGAGGAAAGTCTTCCGCTGCTGTTTTTGCGATATGAATCAGACCGCTCGCCGTGATATCCCACCTCGAAACGAGGTGGCCACCTCGATATAAGGTGAGACATGGCAGTCGATTTCAGGTTCATCGTCATCGGGCGCGGCATGATGGGAGCGGCGGCGGCACGGCATCTCTCCTCCATGGCCGACGGCGTCGCGCTGATCGGCCCTTCGGAGCCGGGGGATCGCAAGGCCCATCACGGCGTCTTTGCCAGCCATTATGACGAAGCGCGCATTACCCGCACCTTCGACGGCAATCTCGCCTGGGGAACTTTCGCCGCGCGGGCGCTCGGGCGCTACCGCGACATCGAGGCGAAAAGCGGCATTTCCTTCTTTTCGGAAGTCGGCTGCCTTTTTGCCGGTCCCCCGCCCAAGGACGAGCAGGACTTTCTTCTAAGGGCGCTGACCGTCAGCGGGACGCTCGGCAGCGATATCGAGATCGTCGCCCCGGCGGAACTCGACCGGCGTTTTCCCTATCTTGCCGTCGGCCCTGATTTCAGCGGATATTTCGAGCGCAAGCGCGCCGGGCACATCAATCCGCGGGCGCTGGTGCGCGCGCAAGCCAGGCTCGCCGAACAGGGCGGCGTCGCGCTGATCGAGGCGACGGTGACGTCGGTGCGTGATGCAGGTTCCCATGTCGAGGTGACGGCCGGCGACAGAAGCTACAGCGCCGAGCGCGTATTGGTCGCGGCCGGCGCTTTCAGCAATTTCCATGCCCTGCTGCCGCGTCCCGTCGATTTGAGAGTGATGGCGCGTACCGTTGTCTTCTACGAAATCGGCGAGCGCGAGATGGCGATCTTCGGCAACATGCCGTCGACCATCGTGCTCGGCGACCGGGAGGAGGATCACATCTATATCCTGCCGCCGGTGCGTTATCCCGACGGCAAGCTCTATCTGAAGCTTGGCGGCGATACCGAGGCGCTTTCCTTCAGCCGGCTGGAAGAGGCCGGCACGTGGTTCCGTTCCGACGGCAGTGTGGCCGAGCGCAATCATCTCTCGCGCATCGCCCTGCAACTGATGCCGGAGCTGGCCGGCTGCCCGGTTACATCGGCTCCGTGCGTGGCGAATTTCACGCCGACCGGTTATCCCTACGTCGGCTTCACGCCGTCGCCGCGGATCGCGGTGTTAACCGGCGGCAATTTTGTCGCGGCCAAATCCTCCGACGAACTCGGGCGTCTCGGCGCCGTGCTTCTCAGGGAAGGGCGGCTCGGGGATGAGGATTTCGGCCGCGAGCTGACGCCGGTCTTCGTTTGAGAGGAATATCATGGCAGTCGATTTCAAATATATCGTCGTCGGCCGCGGTCTGATGGGAGCCGCTGCTGCGCGGCATCTGGCGCGGCAGACGGATGGTGTTGCGGTGATCGGCCCGGACGAGCCTGATGATCGCAAGGCGCATGAAGGCGTTTTCGCCAGCCATTACGACGAGGGGCGCATTACCCGCACCATCGATCCCGACCGCAACTGGGCGCTGCTCGCCAACCGCTCGATCGGTCGCTACGGCGAGATCGCGAACGAGAGCGGCATCGACTTCTATCGGGAGGTCGGCTGCGCCGTCGTCGCGCCTAATGGAAGCGATTATCTCGAAAGGACTCGGCAGGCTGCCGTTTCGCTCGGCGTCGAGACCAGGCTTCTGGACCCGGGCGGATTGAAGACCGCATTTCCCTTCTTTGCCTTTCCCGCTGGCAGTGCAGGTGTGTTCGAGGCGAGGGGCGCCGGACATATCAGTCCGCGCAAGCTGGTCAAGGCGCAATCTGTGCTGGCAGAAAGGGCAGACGCGACTGTCATCCGGGATCATGTGGTCTCGATCCGCGAGGAGGGCGGGCTGGCGACCGTCAAGACTGCCGGGGGCCTCACCTATCGCGGTGAAAAGGTGCTGCTGGCGGCGGGCGGATTTTCCATTGCCGAGAATCTGTTGCCACGGCCTGTTGACATGACGGTTTATGGCCGGACCATAACGCTGTTCGAGGTCGGCGAGGCTGATGCGCTCCGCCTTGCGGCGATGCCGTCGCTCATTCTCGACGTGCCCGGCATCCATATCTATCTGCTGCCGCCGATCCGTTATCCCGATGGCAAATTCTACCTGAAGATCGGCGGCGATCCCGACGATCTGATCTTACGCAACGACATCGAGATGCGGGCTTGGTTCAGGACCGAAGGGCGCGAGAGCGTGCGCTCGCATCTGCAGCGCATCGTCGCCGACCTCGTGCCCGATATGACGCCGCTTTCGATTTCGACGGCCGCCTGCGTCGTCTCGTTTACGGAAAGCAGCTATCCGATGATCGGCTATACCTCTTCGCCCGCGATTGCGGTGCTGACGGGCTGTGCCGGCACCTCGGCCAAGAGTTCGGACGAAATCGGCAGGCTCGGCGCGGAGCTGCTTTTGTCGGGCAGAATCGGCGAACAGGGCTACTCCACGGATTTCACACCTAATTTCCGTTAAGCCTGTCCCCCATATTTCGGTAGCAATTACGGGCTCTCTCGTTTATGGGAGCCCTGCCAGTTGGCCGGGCAGCCGCGCTTTACCAATGCCGAAAGGCGGTAGGGTGAGGAAAGTCCGGGCTCCACGGAAACACGGTGCCGGATAACGTCCGGCGAGGGCGACCTCAGGGAAAGTGCCACAGAAAGCAAACCGCCTGTCATGACAGGTAAGGGTGAAAGGGTGGGGTAAGAGCCCACCGCATCTCCGGCAACGGATATGGCACGGTAAACCCCACCGGGAGCAAGACCGAATAGGGATGATGCGGCGGGCCGAAAGGCTCTCCGGCCGGTTTCCAGGCCAGTCATCCGGGTGGGTTGCGTGAGGCAGCGTGCGAGCGCTGTCCCAGAGGAATGGCTGCCACGTTCCGGTTCACGCCGGAGCCATACAGAACCCGGCTTACAGGCCAACTGGCGATTAACATCCGTACCGCGGCAGGGGCCAGGTCATATTCATGCGCCTTTTAGGCGTGTTTTTGTGCGACGCTATCATTGCGTGTCTGTCGTAAAATGGCACCGCTAACCCTTTGTTAAACTTAACAGCTTATAAATGTTTGATCATGCGTCCGTTGCAAAATGGGCGTATCCCATTGACGCCCATATGGTCCCATGTTATCCCAAATGCGCACTGCATCAGGGCAATCATTTGCCCATTCATCGCAAAGCAAAGGCGTCTTCTTTTCCAGAAGCGTCGGGTGGGATTCGGCTCATCCGGCTTGCGAAGCTGTGCCTGATATTGGGACTTTCGGGCGTCTTTTTGTCCGGCTCCCTGCGGGAACGGATGTTTCGAGTCATGAGCCGCTTCCTTTCGAACGCGACCAACAGGATCGATGCCAAGGGCAGGGTTTCCGTGCCTTCGGCGTTCCGTTCCGTGCTGGCGCAGCGCAACGTTCAGGAGCTTTACTGTTTCCAGGACTTTGTGTTTCCGGCGATCAGCATCGGCGGCCCGGATCTTCTCGAAAGATTCGAGCGGCAGATTGCTGCGGAAGATCCGTTTTCGCCGGATGCGAACGCGATGTCGCTTCTGATCCACGGAGGCGGGGTCTTCATGAAGCTCGATGCCGAGGGGCGGCTGATGGTCACGGATTTCATCCGCGACTTCACCGGCATCTCGGACGAAGTGACCTTCGTCGGTCGAGCGGATCATTTTCAGCTCTGGCAGCCGCAGGCATTCTTGGCCGCGCAGGCGCAGGCACGAGGGGAGCGCAAGCTGGCGGGCAAGCGTTCCTGAAGGAACGAGGGAACGGAATGGCGACGAATCCTGGCGGAGGTTCAACTGATGCCGGTGGCGGACCGGTTCGTCACATTCCTGTTCTTCTCAATGAGGTCCTCGCAGCGCTCTCGCCCGCACCCGGCAAGCTCATTCTCGATGGTACATTCGGTGCGGGTGGTTATAGCGCGGCCATCCTTGCAGCCGGCGCCGAGGTGATTGCGCTCGATCGTGATCCCACAGCGATTGCCGCGGGCCAGGCGATGGTTGCCGCTCATGCCGGCCGCCTCCGGCTCATTCATGCGCAGTTCTCGAATCTTGCCGATCATGCGCCGCAAGGCGGGCTCGACGGCGTCGTGCTCGATATCGGCGTCTCTTCCATGCAGATCGATGAGCCCGAGCGCGGCTTCTCCTTCCAGAAGAGCGGACCGCTTGACATGCGCATGTCGGGGACAGGCGTTTCGGCCGCCGATGTCGTCAATCGCGCCAAGGTCGCGGATCTGATCCGCATCTTCCATTTTCTCGGCGAGGAAAACCAGGCGCCGCGAATCGCACATGCGATCGAGAAGCGGCGCGAGGAAAAGCCCTTCGAAACGACGCGCGATCTTGCCGGCCTCATCGAACTGGTCACCCCGCGCAAGATGAAGGACAAGATCCATCCCGCGACGCGCGTCTTCCAGGCCTTGCGCATTTTCGTCAATGACGAGCTCGGGGAGCTGGCGCAGGCTTTGTTTGCGGCGGAACGAGCTCTGAAGCCCGGCGGCCGGCTCGTCGTCGTCACCTTTCATTCGCTTGAAGACCGCATCGTCAAGAAATTCTTCTCCGACCGCGCCGGCAAGGCGACGGGCTCGCGGCACCTGCCGGCCGCACATGAGCGGGCGGCGACCTTCACGGCGATCGGCAAGCCGATGGTTTCGGCGAGCGAGGCGGAGGCTGAAGCCAATCCGCGCGCCCGCTCCGCCAAGCTGCGCGCCGGTCAGCGGACGGACGCGGCCGCCGAGGCGGCGGATATGTCGCTCTTCGGGTTTCCCAATCTTGCCTCTCTCGGAAAGCTTGGAGGTTGATATGCTGAAAACGTTCGATCTTGTGCTCATCGGCGTCATGACGGCGACTGCCGCCGTCACCTACACGATCAAGCATCGCGCCGAATTGAAGCTCGAGGAAGTTCATCGCCTCGAGGCCGAGATCAAGCTCGAGAAGGACACGATCGATCTTCTCAAGGCCGATTGGGCGCTGCAATCGCAGCCGAACCGGCTGGAGCGGCTGGTCAATGCCTACAATGCGGAATTGCAGCTGCAGCCGACGGATTCGACGGCGCTCGTGCATGCGAAGGAGCTGCCGATGCTGAAGTCCGAGGTTCCGGTACCGGATGTGACGGAGGCCAAAGCCGGCGCCAAGGGTGCGGCCGTGGCCAGCGCCAAAGGCACGACCGGCAAAGCGCAGCCCGTGCCGATGCCCGTGCCACGGGGCGCAGTACAGCAGCACGACGCAGCCGAGCAGCGTGACGCAGCCGAGCAGCGTGGTGTGGTGGCAGACGAGGCAGACGAGATCGAAACGGGGTCGGTGGAATAATGTCGTTTCTTTCTCGCATCATGGTCCTGAAGAGCCAGGCGCATTTCTCCACCGGCGTCTATAACCGCTTCGGCGGCCCTTCCGCCGGCGTGGCCATCGAGGGGTCGCGCAAGAAGAAGACAGGGCAGGCAAAAAGCCGTGTAGGGCTGCTGATCCTTGGCTTCATGGGTGTCTATGTCGTCATCGGCGGCCGTCTGGTCGAATATGCCATGAAGGATCAGGAGGTCGTCTCCAGCATCCTGCCGCCCGACCGGTTGATGGCCTCGCGGCCCGACATACTCGATCGCAATGGCGAGGTGCTGGCGACCGACATCCGCACGGTCTCGCTGTTTGCCGAGCCGAACAAGATCGTTGACGTCGATGAGGCGGTGGAGAAGCTTGCAACTGTTTTGCCGGAGCTCGACGTCAGAGACACCTACAAGAAACTTTCGGTCAAGAGTTCGCATTTCGCCTGGCTGCGCCGGCAGCTGACGCCGAAGCAGCAGAGCCAGATCCTGGCGCTCGGCATTCCCGGCATCGGCTTTCGGCCGGAGAAGCGCCGCTTCTATCCCGGCGGCTCAACTGCGGCGCACATCCTCGGCTATGTCAACATCGACAACCGCGGCGTGGCCGGCATGGAGAAATTTATCGACGACCAGGGGCTCGCCGATCTCGCCTCGGTCGGCATGACGAGCGACCAGCCGCTCGAGCCGGTGCGGCTGTCGATCGACCTGCGCGTGCAGAACATCGTTCGCGATGCGGTCGTCAACGCCGTCAACAATTTCCAGTCAAAGGGGGCCGGCGCCGCTGTTATCGACGTGCACACCGGGGAAGTGCTCGGCATGGCATCGGCACCCGACTTCGATCCGAACAATCCGCAGGAGGGCGCCAAGGAAGGCTGGCTCAACCGGATGACGAACGGCACCTTCGAAATGGGGTCGACCTTCAAAACCTTCTCGCTGGCGATGGCGCTCGACAGCGGCAAGGTGAAGATGTCCGACACGTTCGACGCCAGCAAGCCGATCTATATCGGCGGCTTCACCATCCATGACTTTCACGGACAGCGCCGCTGGCTGACCGTTCCCGAAATCTTCCAGTATTCGTCGAACATCGGCACGGCGCGCGTCATCGACCTCGTCGGCATCGACGCGCAGAAGGACTATCTGACCAAATTCGGCCTGCTGACGAAGATGCAGACCGAACTGCCCGAAGTGAAGATGCCGAGCCAGCCGCGCGTCTGGAAGAAGATCAATTCGATCACGATTTCCTTCGGCCACGGCGTCTCAACGACCGCGCTGCAGACGGGCGTGGCGGCTGCCGCCCTTGTCAACGGCGGCAAGCTGATCGAGCCGACATTCCTGCCGCGCACCCGCGAACAGGCCGATCAGGTTGCCAAGCAGGTCCTCAAGAAGTCGACCAGCGATGAGATCCGCTATCTTCTCGATTTCAACGGTTACAAGGGGTCGGGACGCGTCGCCCGCGTGCCGGGCTTTGCCGTCGGCAGCAAGACCGGTACGGCGGACAAGGTGGTGAACGGGCGTTATTCCGCGACGCTCAACTTCAACTCCTTCATTTCCGCCTTCCCGATCGATAATCCCCAATATGTCGTCATCACCTTCTGCGACGAGCCGAAAACAGGCGAAAAGCAATATGGTGGAACGATCTCCGCCGGTACTGCCGGCCCGATCGCTCGTGAGATCATCCGCCGCGCGGCTCCCATTCTCGGCATTGAGCCGAAATTTGGGGAGGGCGGTTCGGCCTTGCTGGTGTCTTATTGAGTGTGAATGAATACCGACGCCGATTCGCGAGGGGTGAACCGGCTTCAAGAGAGAAAAGTGCGTTCGATGAAATTGCGAGACCTGGCCGGAGATCAGTTTCCGGAAATTGAAGTACAGCTCGAAGGCCCGGCAGGCTTGCTTGATATCTCAGGCCTGTCTTCGGACAGCCGCAAGGTCGAACCGGGCAATGCTTTTGTCGCGGTCGCCGGCACCAAGGCGGATGGCGCGGGTTTCATCGCGGATGCCGCCGGCCGTGGGGCCGCCATCGCGATCACCTCCCAGGTTGTCGATGCTCCCATCCCGGTGCTTGCGGTCAAGGAACCGCGCCGCTTTCTTTCCATCGCCGCCTCCCGCTTTTACGGCAGGCAGCCCGAGACCATGGTCGCCGTCACGGGCACGGCCGGCAAGACTTCCGTCGCCTCTTTCACCCGCCAGATCTGGGCACATGCCGGCCATGCAGCCGCGATGATCGGCACGACAGGTGTCGTTTCGCCGACGCGCAATGAATATGGCGCACTGACGACGCCGGATCCGGTGTCGCTGCACAAACTGCTGGCGGAGCTCGCCGACGAGGGTGTTACGCATGCGTCGATGGAGGCTTCCAGCCACGGCCTCGACCAATGCCGTCTCGACGGTGTCAGGCTCGCCGCCGCAGCCTTCACCAATCTCGGCCGCGACCACATGGATTATCATCCGACGGTCGAAGACTATATGGCCGCCAAGATGCGGCTTTTCGATACGCTGCTGCCGAAGGGCTCGCCGGCGGTCGTCTTCGCTGACGATCCGTGGTCGGCGCAGGCAATCAAGGCGGCTGCCGATGCCGGTCATGACGTCCGCACCGTCGGGCGCAAGGGGAAATATCTGTCTCTGAAACGCGTCGAGCATTTCCGCCACAAGCAGACGGCGGAGATCCATATCGGCGATGAGATCTTCGAGGTGGACATTCCGCTGGCCGGCGATTTCCAGGTCGCCAACGCGCTGGTTGCGGCAGGACTTGCCATGTCCACGGGAGTCGAGCCGAAGGTCGCGATGGCGGCGCTCGAGAAACTGGTCGGCGCGTCGGGCCGCCTCGAACTGGTCGGCCATACCCAAGATGGCGCACTCGCTTATGTCGATTATGCCCACAAGCCGGATGCGTTGGAAAATGTGCTGAATTCGGTGAGGCCCTTCACCACCGGCCGTGTCGTCGTCGTCTTCGGCTGCGGCGGCGACCGCGACCGCGGCAAGCGGCCGATCATGGGCGAAATCGCCTGCCGCCTTGCCGATGTCGTGATCGTCACCGACGACAATCCGCGTTCGGAGGAGCCGGCTGCGATCCGGGCGGAGATTATGGCGGCAGCGAGCTCAGCCTCCGAGATCGGCGATCGCGCCACGGCTATCCGTGAGGCGGTCGGCATGCTGAAATCCGGCGATACGCTGATCGTTGCCGGCAAGGGGCATGAGGAAGGGCAGACGATTGGGAACGTCACACTGCCGTTCTCGGACCACGCGGAGGTGCGCAAGGCCTTGGAGGAACTGAAATCTTGAGCTGGCTCTGGACGACCGAAGACATGATCGCAGCGATGGCGGGGCGCCCTTTCGGCACCTTGCCCGAAGGCATCACCGGCATTTCCATCGACAGCCGCTCGATTACATCAGGCGAGGCGTTTTTCGCGATCAAGGGTGACCGCGTCGACGGTCACGACTATGCGTCGATGGCGATAGCGAACGGCGCCTCGCTTCTCGTCGTCAGCGAAGCGAGGCTTCCCGCCCTTGGCCGCCTGACGGTGCCGATGATCGTCGTCGACGACGTGCTGGCGGCACTCGGGCGTCTGGGGCAGGCTTCCCGCGAGCGGTCGCGGGCAAAAATCATCGCCGTTACCGGTTCTGTCGGCAAGACGACCACCAAGGAGATGCTGCGGCACGTGCTGTCGCCGTCGGGCAAGGTGCACGCCTCCGTCGCTTCCTTCAACAATCACTGGGGCGTTCCGCTGACGCTCGCGCGGATGCCTGATGATACCGATTACGGCGTCTTCGAAGTCGGGATGAATCATCCCGGCGAGATCCGGCCGCTGGTGGCGATGATCCGTCCCGATGTCGCGGTCATCACGACGATCGCGCCGGCGCATCTCGGCAACTTCAAGAGCATCAAGGAGATCGCCGCCGCCAAGGCGGAGGTCTTCGAAGGGCTCGAGCCCGGCGGCCATGTCGTGCTCAACCGCGACAATGACCAGTTCAATTTCCTCGATCGAACGGCGCAGTCGCTCGGCATCGAGAACATTCACTCCTTCGGCCAGCATGCCAAGGCGGAATTCCGGCTCGCGGAATTCAACGGCGCGGACGAGAATTCGACGCTATGGCTGACGATCGGCGGCGAGACGCTGGAGGTCGCGATCGGCGCGCCTGGCCGCCATATCGCCGAGAATGCGCTGGCGGCGCTCGGCGTCGTCAGGATCGTCGGAGCCGATATGGAGAAGGCGATCGAGGCGCTTGCGACGCTGAAGCCGGAAAAGGGCAGGGGCAAGCGCCACCGGCTTTCGATCGGCGGCGGTCGCGGCAGTTTCACGCTGATCGACGAGAGCTACAATGCCAATCCGGCCTCGATGCGCGCGGCGATCGCGCTGCTGGCGGCCGCCGAGCCGACCGCGCGCGGACGCCGTATCGCCGTGCTCGGCGACATGCTGGAGATGGGCGAATATGCCGAGAAGGTCCATGCCGATCTTGCCGGGCCGCTGCTTGCCGCCGGCATCGAACATGTCTGGCTTGCGGGTGCCGAGATGGCCGCGCTGAAGGAATCATTGCCGGAAAGCGTGCAAGTCGAATACCGCGAGAACACGAGCGAATTGACGGAATATGTATTGGACTCGGTCGCGCCGGGCGACGTGTTGATGGTGAAATCGTCTCTGGGCATCGGTTTCGGCAAGATCGTCGCCGCGCTCCTTGACAAGTTCCCGGCATTTGCCGACACGCAACGCGAACTTTGATCGGGTAAACAAGGGGCCCTGAATGCTGATCTGGCTTGTCGAACTGTCGGAATATTTCAAGTTTCTGAATCTGTTCAGATACATCACTTTCCGCACAGGGGCCGCTCTCTTCACCTCCGCATTGATCGTCTTCCTGTTCGGGCCGACGATCATCAATTCGCTGCGCATCCGGCAGGGCAAGGGCCAACCGATCCGCGCGGACGGGCCGCAGACGCATTTCAAGAAGGCCGGCACGCCGACCATGGGCGGGCTGATGATCCTGGCCGGCATCGTCGGGGCGTCGCTGCTCTGGGCCGATCTTTCCAACGTCTATGTCGTCGCCACCTTGCTGGTGACGCTGGGCTTCGGCGCAATCGGCTTCTATGACGATTATCTCAAGGTGACCAAGCAGAGCCACAAGGGCTTCTCCGGCAAGGCGCGCCTCGGCATCGAATTCGTCATCGCCGGCATCGCCGTCTACTTCATGATGCGCACCGCCCTTGCCTCGGGGACCGCCGGCTCGACCTTCGGCTCCTCGATCGCCTTTCCCTTCTTCAAGGACTTCCTGATCAATCTCGGCATCATGTTCGTCGTCTTCGGCGGCTTCGTGATCGTCGGCGCCGGCAATGCCGTCAATCTGACCGATGGCCTCGACGGGCTTGCCATCGTGCCTGTTATGATCGCGGCCGCCTCCTTCGGCGTCATCGCCTATCTCGCCGGCAATGTGGTGTTTGCGAACTATCTGCAGATCAATTTCGTGCCCGGCACCGGTGAGCTTGCCGTCGTGCTCGGCGCCGTCATCGGCGCCGGCCTCGGCTTCCTCTGGTTCAACGCGCCGCCCGCCGCCATCTTCATGGGCGATACCGGGTCGCTGGCGCTCGGCGGCACGATCGGCACCGTTGCCGTCGCCACCAAGCATGAGATCGTCATGGCGATCATCGGAGGCCTGTTCGTCATGGAGACGCTGTCGGTCATCATCCAGGTCGGCTTCTTCAAGATGACCGGCCGGCGCGTCTTCCTGATGGCGCCGATCCATCATCATTTCGAGAAGAAGGGCTGGACCGAGAGCCAGGTGGTGATCCGCTTCTGGATCATCGCCGTCGGCCTTGCCCTGCTCGGCCTTTCGACGCTGAAGCTCCGGTGAGGCGGCGATGATTCCGGTCACGACGCTCAAGGACAGGAAGGTCGCGCTCTTCGGGCTCGGCGGTTCCGGTTTTGCCACTGCCCGCGCGCTGGTCGCTGGCGGCGCCGAGGTGACCGCGTGGGACGACAATCCCGACAGCGTCGCCAAGGCTTCGGCGGAAGGCATCCGGACGGAGGACCTGCACGGCATCGACTGGAGCCAGCATGCGCTGTTCGTCCTGTCGCCCGGCGTGCCGCTCACCCATCCGAAGCCGCACTGGACTGTCGACCTGGCGCGGGCGGCCGGCGTCGATATTGTCGGCGACGTCGAGCTCTTCGTGCGCGAGCGCCGCGCTCATGCGCCGGATTGCCCCTTCATCGCTATCACCGGCACCAACGGCAAGTCGACGACGACGGCGCTGATCGCCCACATCCTGAAATCCGCAGGCTACGACACCCAGCTCGGCGGCAATATCGGTACGGCGGTGCTGACGCTCGATCCGCCGAAGGCGGGGCGCTATTTCGTCGTCGAATGCTCTTCCTATCAGATCGATCTGGCGCCGACGCTGAACCCTTCCGCCGGCATCCTGCTCAACCTGACGCCCGATCATCTCGATCGCCACGGCACGATGCAGCACTACGCCGACGTCAAGGAGCGGCTGGTCGCCGGCAGCGATGTCGCGATCGTCGGCATCGATGACAGCCATTCGGCGCTAATCGCCGACCGGATCGAGCGGGCAGGTGTCAAGGTGGTCCGCATCTCGCGCCGTAACGCGGTGGCATCAGGCATTTATGCCGAGGGCACCAGGCTCGTTCAGGCCGGCGGCGGCGCCATGCTGCCCTTTGCCGATCTCGACGGCATCCAGACGCTGCGCGGCAGCCACAATGCGCAGAACGCGGCGGCGGCGGTCGCCGCCTGCCTTGCCGTCGGCGTGTCCGCCGACGACATTCGCACCGGCCTTGCCTCCTTTCCCGGCCTCAAGCACCGCATGCAGCCTGTGGGCAAACGAGGCCGCGTCGTCTTCGTCAACGATTCCAAGGCGACGAATGCCGACGCGGCAGCGCCGGCGCTGTCGAGCTATGATCGCATCTACTGGATCGCCGGCGGCTTGCCGAAATCAGGCGGCATCTCGACGCTCGCGCCCTATTTCCCGCGTATCGCCAAGGCCTATCTGATCGGCGAGGCAGCCGCGGAGTTCGCCGCCACACTCGGCGAGGCCGTGCCCTACGAGATCTCCGGCACGCTGGAGCGCGCAGTCGCGCATGCGGCGGCCGACGCGGAGCGCGACGAAGCTGCTGCTTCCGCCGTGATGTTATCCCCGGCTTGCGCAAGCTTCGACCAGTATAAGAACTTCGAAGTCAGGGGTGATGCCTTCGTCAGCCATGTGGCCGCCCTTGACGGAATGACGATGCTGATCGGACCGGCAACAGGAGAGAAATGACATGGTAAGCCGCGCGGAACGTGGGCCTCTGGCCGATTGGTTCTGGACCATCGACCGCTTCTTCCTGGCGATGTTCATCTTCTTGATGGGCATCGGCTTCATGCTGTCGTTTGCGGCATCTCCGGCGGTTGCCGAGCGCATCGGGCTCGAGCCTTTTCACTTCGTCAAGCGCCATGCCGCCTTCATGATCCCGTCGATCGCCGTCATGCTCGGGCTATCGTTCCTGACGCCGCGCCAGGTGCGGCGAACCGCGATCCTGCTCCTGATCATTTCGCTCGCCATGATGGTGCTGGTGCTGTTCGTCGGCCAGGAGGTAAAGGGTGGCAGGCGCTGGATCTGGATCGCCGGCCTTTCCATCCAGCCGTCGGAATTCATGAAACCTGCCTTCGTCGTCGTCTGCGCCTGGCTATTTGCCGAGCATGCGCGCCAGCCGGAAATCCCCGGTAATCTCTTTGCCATCATCCTCTTCGGCATCGTTGCGGCCCTTCTCGTCGCGCAGCCCGACCTCGGCCAGACCATCCTGACGACCGCCGTCTGGGGGGGCATGTTCTTCATGGCCGGCATGCCGTGGATCTGGATCATGCTGCTCGGCATTGGCGGCGCCGGCGGCCTGCTCAGTGCCTATTACGTCTTTCCGCACGTTGCGCTGCGCATAGACAAGTTCATGACCGGCGAGGGCGACACGTTCCAGATCGACACGGCCCGTGAGGCGATTATCCGCGGCAGCTGGTTCGGTCAGGGACCGGGCGAAGGCATCGTCAAGCGTATCATCCCGGATGCGCATACCGACTTCATCTTCTCGGTCGCGGCCGAGGAATTCGGCATCGTCTTCTGCATGGCGCTCGTCGCGCTGTTTTCCGTGCTGGTGCTGCGCGGCCTCTCGCATGCCTATCGCGAGCGCAATGATTTCAATCGCTTTGCCGTCGCGGGCCTGGTGCTGCAGATGGGCATCCAGTCAATCATCAACATCGGCGTCAATCTTGAGCTGCTGCCGGCAAAGGGCATGACGCTGCCGCTGATTTCCTACGGCGGTTCTTCCATGGTGGCGATCTGCGTTACCGCGGGCTTTATTCTCGCGCTGACGCGCCACCGCCCGGAAAAACGTGCGCAGGACCGGAGCCTCTTCCGCGTCCCGCACGGCATGCCCGCGGAGTAAGAGGTCATGAGCAAAGGCATCGTGCTGCTTGCCGCCGGAGGGACCGGCGGCCACGTGTTCCCGGCGGAGGCGCTGGCCTTCAAGCTGAAGGAGCGCGGCTATTCGGTGCACCTGGTGACTGACAGTCGGGCCGAGCGTTATGCCGGCAAGTTCCCGGCCGAGCAGATCCATGTCGTGCCGTCGGCGACGATCGGCTCGAAGAACCCGGTCGCCGTCGCCCGCTCGCTGTGGACGCTATGGAGCGGCATGCGAGCGGCCAAAAGGCTGATCCAGCGGCTGAAGCCGGTGATTGTCGTCGGCTTCGGCGGTTACCCCACCGTGCCGCCGCTGCTGGCCGCCACGCGGCTCGGCGTCGCCTCGATGCTGCATGAGCAGAATGCGGTCATGGGCCGGGCCAACAAGGCGCTGGCTCCGCGCGTCAAGGCGATTGCCGGCGGCTTTCTATCAGAAAGCGGGGATGCTTTTTCTGACAAGACAGTTGCAACAGGCAATCCTGTGCGACCGGCGATCCTTGCCGCAGCCGAGCGGCCTTACCTGCCTTCGCATCCCGGCGAGCCCTTCAATCTCGTCGTCTTCGGCGGCAGCCAGGGCGCGCAGTATTTTTCCAAGGCGATGCCGACGGCGATCAGCCTGCTCGACGACGGCCTGCGCGTGCGGCTCAGGGTGACGCAGCAGGTGCGCCCTGAGGATATGGAGATGGTCAGCGGCTGCGTCGCCAAGCTGGAGATGGGAGCCGATATCGCCCCTTTTTTCAACGACATGGCAGAGCGTCTTGCCCAAGCACATCTGGTGATCTGCCGCTCCGGTGCTTCTACTGTTTCGGAAATCTCCGTCATCGGACGCCCGGCCATTCTGGTGCCCTATCCGCATGCGCTCGACCATGATCAGGCGGCGAACGCCGCCGCACTGGCTGCGACCGGCGGGGCGAAGGTGATCCCTCAGTCGGAGCTTTCGCCTGAACGCATCGCCTCTATACTGAGCCATGTGATGAACGATCCGGACAAGCTTTCGCACATGGCGGCGGCGGCCAAGCTCGCCGGGAAACCGGATGCGGCGAACTTGCTTGCCGACATGGTTGAGGCTATTGCCGCCGGCAAGACAGTCTCAGAATTCAAGAGGACACGCGCATGAAACTGCCGAAGGCGATCGGTCTCGTCCATTTCATCGGTATTGGCGGTATCGGCATGAGCGGTATCGCCGAGGTGCTGCACAATCTCGGTCACAAGGTGCAGGGATCGGATCAATCGGACGGCGCCAATGTGCAGCGACTGCGCGATAAAGGCATTGAGGTCTCCGTCGGCCATCGCGCCGAAAATCTCGGTGATGCCGAAGTCGTCGTCGTTTCGACGGCGATCAAGAAGAGCAACCCGGAACTCATCGCCGCGCGCGAAAAGCTGCTGCCGGTGGTGCGCCGCGCCGAGATGCTTGCCGAGCTGATGCGCTTCCGCAATGCGATCGCCATCGGCGGCACCCACGGCAAAACGACGACCACTTCGCTGGTCGCAACCCTGCTCGAAGCCGGCGGGCTCGATCCGACCGTCATCAACGGCGGCATCATCAACGCCTACGGCACCAACGCCCGCATGGGCGAGGGCGAGTGGATGGTGGTCGAGGCCGACGAATCCGACGGCACCTTCCTGAAGCTGCCCGCCGATGTCGCCGTCATAACCAATATCGATCCCGAACATCTCGACCATTACGGCAGTTTCGACGCCGTGCGCGCCGCCTTCCGGCAGTTCGTCGAGAATGTGCCGTTCTACGGCTTCGGCGTCATGTGCCTCGATCACCCCGAGGTGCAGTCGCTGGTCGGCCGCATCGAGGACCGCAAGATCATCACCTATGGCGAGAACCCGCAGGCCGACGTGCGCTTCAAGAATGTGCGCATCGACGGCACGCGCTCGATCTTCGACGTCGAGATCCGCCGCCGTCGCACCGGCCAGAGGAGCGAGCTCAAGGGACTGGTCATGCCGATGCCCGGTCGCCACAATATTTCCAACGCCACGGCGGCGATCGCAGTCGCCAACCGGCTTGGCATATCGAATGAAGATATCGCCAAGGGGCTTGCCTCCTTCGGCGGCGTCAAGCGTCGCTTCACGCTGACCGGCGAATGGAACGGCGTGCAGATCTTCGACGATTACGGCCACCATCCGGTCGAAATCAAGGCGGTGCTGAAGGCGGCCCGCGAGGCCTGCAAGGGGCGCATCATCGCCGTCCATCAGCCCCACCGTTATACCCGACTCGCGAGCCTGTTCGAGGAATTCGCCGCCTGCTTCAACGATGCCGACAGTATTTTTCTGGCGCCCGTCTATGCGGCAGGCGAGGATGCGATCGAAGGGGTCGATTCCATGTCGCTCGTCTCGCGCATCAAATCCGGCGGCCATCGCGACGCCCGCTTCCTCGCTTCGGCGGAGCTTCTGCCGCAAATGGTTGCGGAGGTTGCAAAGCCTGGTGATTTCGTGGTTCTGTTGGGGGCTGGGAGCATCACATCATGGGCAGCAGCACTGCCCAAGCAATTGGAAGGCCTATCGGGAAAGTCCGCATGAAACAGGTGAATGGGGAAAAGCTTCTCGCGTCTCTCGGGGATGGTGTAAAGGATGTCCGCGGCCGTATCACGCCGGATGCCCCCATGGACCGCGTCACCTGGTTCAGGGCCGGCGGTCTGGCCGAACTGATGTTCCAGCCGCATGACGTCGACGATCTCATTGCCTTCCTGAAGATATTGCCCGAAGAGGTGCCGCTGACGGTGGTCGGTGTCGGCTCCAACATTCTGGTGCGCGACGGCGGCATTCCGGGCGTGGTGCTGCGCCTATCGGCCAAGGGCTTCGGCTTCGTCGAGCTTGCCGGCGAAAATCGCATCCTCGCCGGCGCCATCTGCCCCGACAAGCATGTCGCGGCAATGGCGATGGACAATGGCATCGGCGGCTTCCATTTCTTCTATGGCATACCGGGCGGTATCGGCGGCGCGGCGCGCATGAATGCCGGCGCGAACGGCGTGGAAACGCGTGAGCGGCTGATCGAGGTCAACGCCGTCGACCGCAAGGGCAACAAGCATGTGCTTTCCAATGCGGAGATGGGTTATTCCTACCGGCATTCAAAAGCGCCCGCCGATCTGATCTTCACCTCGGTGCTGTTCGAGGGCTATCCGGAAGATCGCGCCCAGATCCGCGCCGAAATGGACGCTGTGCGCAATCACCGCGAGACGGTGCAGCCGGTTCGCGAAAAGACCGGCGGCTCGACCTTCAAGAATCCGCCGGGTCATTCGGCCTGGAAGCTGATCGACGAGGCAGGCTGCCGCGGCCTCGTGATCGGCGGCGCGCAGATGTCGTCGCTTCACTGCAATTTCATGATCAATATGGGGCAGGCGACCGGCTATGATCTCGAATATCTCGGCGAGCAGGTGCGCCGTGAGGTCTTCGAGAAAGACGGCATCAAGCTCGAATGGGAAATCAAGCGCCTCGGCGTCTTCATGCCCGGCCGCGAAGTGCGCCCGTTCCAGGGCGTGACGAGCGAATAAACTATTCGACTGCCTGTTTGAGGCCTTCGCGCGGGGTGACGACGGGTGACCAGCCGAGAACGTCGCGCGCCCGGGACGTGTCGACCTGCAGTGAACCGCAAACGCGCTGGTAGACGGCTTCCTTTCCGGCTGCCTTCGCCGCCATGTGCAGCAGTGCAGGCGGGAAGGGGACCAGCATCGGCTTGACCCCCAGTCCCGCGGCAATTCCCCTGATGAGCTCAGGCGTTGAGAGGTCTTCACCATCTCCGGCAAGGAAGGTCTCGCCTGCAGCGGCGGGATGGGTCGCGCAGGTGATGATCAGGTCGACGAGATTTTGCACCGCGACCAGTGTGCGGCGGTTCTTCAGCGAAGCGAAGGGGAGCGGCAGTTTCTTGCGGACAAGATTGGTGAGCAGCGCGAAGTTGCCGCGTGCGCCGGGGCCATAGACCAGCGGCGGCCGGATGATGACGACTTCCATGCCGGTGCGCGTTGCGATTTCGCGCAGGCCAATTTCGCATTCCAGCTTCGAAATGCCGTAGGGATCAATCGGCTTCGGACTGTCGTCGTGCCGGAACGGCCGGTCGGTCTCTTCTCCGTTGACCTTAATGGTGCTGACGAAGACGAATCGCTTCACGCCCGCCTTGGCAGCCTGTTCGGCGAGATTGAGCGCGGCGGCGGTGTTGACCCGGCGGAATTCCGCTAGGGGATCGGCCGCGCGGTCGTTCATGATGTGAACGCGGGCGGCGAGATGGATGATGACGTCGACGCCTTCAAGCGCTGGCGTCCAATCGGTTCCGTCGGTTATTTCAATCGGAAAATGCATTACATCCGGCGGAAAGGCAGAGGTCTGGGATCTCGTGGTGGCCACGAGCTCGCAAGTCTTCTCTGCGTGCAGCCGTTTGACGAGCGGACTACCGACGAAGCCGGCTGCGCCGGTGACGAGGCATCGCATGATCTTCTCCCTGCTCACCTATGCGCCTTCGCTAACCGGAAGTGGTATCGGCATCAATAGAAAAGCGGTGACGCCCGCGCGCCGATGCTCTCGGCATTAATCAATTCGAGCGCCGGCCGCCGCCTCACTGTTGCCGGTATCCGGCGGAGAGATGACACCCGATTCTGTGGCCGATTCCATCACGGGTGAGCGCGATTGGGTATGTGATTGAACGTATGAGCATTTTCACTTCCGCGCAGGTTCATTTTCGGACGGCGAGGGATTGGTCGCACAATGAGCAAAAGTTAAAAGGCCGCGAAGTTCCGTGCCAGGAGTTAACGAAAGTAAACACTTCATTAACCATAATGATGCTCTAATGCATGTGAGGCCTGACAAAGGCGCGAAACGACGCAGACAGCTTCGCGCAAGCGTCGATTTCAAAAGTGGAAGTTATTTTTGGGGGTGTTGATGAGTCGCAAGCATGTCGCTGTCCTGATGGGCGGATTTTCCTCGGAAAGGCCTGTCAGCCTTTCCTCGGGAAAGGCTTGCGCAGAGGCCCTCGAGGCCGAAGGCTTCAAGGTAACCACGATCGATGTCGCCCGCGATGTTTCCGAAAAGCTTGCCGCATTGAGGCCTGATGTTGTCTTCAATGCGCTTCATGGGCCGTTCGGTGAGGACGGGACCATCCAGGGCATCCTAGAATATCTGGAGATCCCGTACACGCATTCAGGTGTGCTTGCCTCGGCGCTGGCAATGGATAAGGACAAGGCGAAGCGTGTCGCTGCCGCCGCCGGCATCCCCGTCGCCGAATCGCAGGTCATCAACCGTTTCGCCTTTCCTTCGATACATCCGATAAAGCCGCCTTATGTGGTGAAGCCTGTGCGCGAGGGCTCGAGTTTCGGCGTCGTGATCGTCACCGAAGATCAGGGGCATCCGCCCCAGGTCGTCAGCTCGCCCGAATGGCGCTATGGCGAAGAGGTGCTGGTCGAACGCTATGTCTACGGCCGCGAGCTCACCTGCGGCGTCATGGGCGAAACTGCGCTCGGTGTCACCGAGGTGGTGCCGCAGGGACACAATTTTTATGATTACGATTCCAAGTATGCGGCGGGCGGTTCAAAACACGTCATCCCGGCGAAAATTTCACCGAATATTTACCAAAAAATACAAGCATTGGCCCTAAGGGCGCATCAGGCAATCGGTTGTCGCGGCGTCAGTCGGTCCGACTTTCGTTACGACGATCGTTTCTCCGAAGACGGCGAAATCATCTGGCTGGAGGTCAATACCCAGCCAGGCATGACTCCTACCTCGCTCGTGCCCGAAATGGCCGGTCATGCCGGCTATTCCTTTGGTGAGTTTCTCCGGTGGATGGTGGAGGACGCGTCTTGTTTGCGTTGACGGTCAAGAGGATAGGGCGCCCCAGCCATCATGCCGTGCTTCCGACCGTGGAAGCCGAAGAGCGGTTCGTGTTGCCGCGTCCGCTGCGCCGCGTCACCCGTTTCCTAATCAGCCTCGGCAGCGGCCGCATCTACATTCCGGCCCATACGGGCACGGTGTCGGCGCTTGCCTTCCTGGCGGCGACCGGCCTCTACGGCATGTCGCTCGGCGGTCACACCGAAGCCGTCGCGCAGGCTACGACGACGGCCGCAGGTTTTGCGATCGAGGACGTGAAGGTCTCCGGCAATTCGGAAACCTCCGAGATCGAGATCCTGCAACTGATCGGCCTCGACGGCACGACCTCGCTGGTTGCGCTCGACGTCGATGCGGCCCGCCGGAAGATCGCGCATCTTCCCTGGGTCGAGAATGTCGAGGTTCGAAAGGTCTATCCGAGGACAATCGAAGTGAAGCTCAAGGAGCGTGAGGCCTATGCGATCTGGCAGCACGGGCAGGAGCTTTCGCTGATCGAGAAGAACGGCAGCGTCATTGCGCCGCTTCGCGACAACAAGTTTTCGTCGCTGCCGCTCGTCGTCGGCCGCGACGCCGAGACCGCGGCGGCTTCTCTCGGCGACGCCTTCTCGAAGTGGCCCGACGTGAAGGCCCGCGTGAAGGCTTACGTCTGGATATCAGGGCGTCGCTGGGATCTGCACATGGATAACGGCGTCATCGTCAAGCTGCCGGAAGACGGCATCGATCAGGCGCTGGCGACGCTTTCGAAGTTCGATAAGGAACATCAGCTCCTGGAGCGGGATATCGCCGCGGTGGATCTGAGGTTGCCCGACAGGACCGCGATCCAGCTGACGCCGGACGCGGCAGTCCGCCGGCAGGCGGCGGTAACGGAGCGTACCAAGGAATTGAAGAAGGCGGGGCAGAATATATGAGCTTGTTCGGTTCATCCCATTTTGGATTGCCGCGCCTGAAGCCGCTTTCGTCGAAGCGGTCGCATGTCGTTTCGGTGCTCGACATCGGCTCGACCAAGGTCGTCTGCATGATCGGCCGGCTGACGCCGCGCGAGGAAAGCCAGATCCTGCCGGGCCGCACGCACAATATCGAGATCATCGGCATCGGTCATCAGCGCTCCCGCGGCATCAAGACCGGCGTCATCGCCGATCTCGATGCGCTGGAAGGCGTCATCCGTCTTGCCGTCGATGCGGCGGAGCGTATGGCGGGGCTGACCGTCGAAAGCCTGATCGTCAACCTGACGGCCGGCCGCCTCGGCAGCGATATCTACACCGCGACGATCGATCTCGGCGGCCAGGAAGTCGAGCTTAACGACCTCAAGAAAGTGCTGTCGGCGGCCTGCCAGCAATCGCTGCGCCAGGACCGCTCGGTGCTGCATTCGCTGGCGACCGGCTTCTCGCTCGACGGCGAGCGCGGCATTCGCGATCCTCTGGCAATGTACGGCGATGCGCTCGGCGTCGACATGCATGTCGTGACCGCGGAGCGCTCGGCGCTGAAGAACCTCGAGCTTAGCGTCAACCGCGCGCATCTGTCGGTCGAAGGCATTGTCGCGACGCCTTATGCATCCGGTCTTGCCGCTCTCGTCGACGACGAGGTCGAGCTCGGCTGCGCGGCGATCGACATGGGCGGCGGCACGACGACGATTTCGGTCTTTGCCGAAGGCAAGCTCGTTCATACCGATGCCGTCGGCCTCGGCGGCCATCATGTCACCACCGACCTCGCGCGCGGCCTTTCGACCCGCATCGAGGATGCAGAGCGGCTGAAGGTCGTGCATGCCTCCGCACTCTTGAATTCCTCCGACGAGCGCGAGCTGATCTCGATCCCGCCGATCGGCGAGGACGATCGCGACCAGCCGTCTCAGGTGCCGCGGGCGCTGGTTTCGCGCATCGTATCGGCCCGGATCGAGGAGACGATGGAATTGATCCGCGACCGGATCCAGCGTTCCGGCTTCAGCCCGATCGTCGGAAAACGCGTCGTGCTGACGGGAGGCGCGAGCCAGCTGACCGGCCTTGCCGAGGTGGCGCGGCGCATTCTGGCCCGCAACGTCCGCATCGGCCGGCCGATGGGCGTCTCGGGACTGCCGACGGCGGCCAAGGGCCCGGCCTTTTCGACGGCCGTCGGCCTGATGATCTATCCGCAGGTCGCGGACATGGAGACACATGCGTCACAGAGCGGTCTGCTCATGTCGCTTGGGGGAAATAACAGCCGCATCGCCCGCATGGGCCAGTGGTTGAAGGAAAGCTTCTGAAATTTGCGTAATTGGCCGGCGTGGCGATGCGGCCAGAGAGAGAAGGAACAGGTACCATGACCATCAAGCTGCAAAAGCCTGACATCACCGAGCTGAAGCCGCGCATCACCGTGTTCGGCGTCGGCGGCGGCGGCGGCAACGCCGTCAACAACATGATCACCGCAGGCCTCCAGGGCGTCGACTTCGTCGTTGCCAACACGGATGCGCAGGCGCTGACGATGACGAAGGCCGAGCGCATCATTCAGCTCGGCGCCAACGTCACCGAAGGCCTCGGCGCCGGTTCGCAGCCGGAAGTCGGCCGCGCGGCCGCCGAAGAGTGCATCGACGAGATCATCGATCACCTGAACGGCACGCATATGTGCTTCGTCACCGCCGGCATGGGCGGCGGCACCGGTACGGGTGCTGCTCCTGTCGTCGCGCAGGCCGCCCGCAACAAGGGCATCCTGACGGTCGGCGTCGTCACCAAGCCGTTCCATTTCGAAGGCGGCCGCCGCATGCGTCTCGCCGAGATGGGCATCCAGGAACTGCAGAAGTCTGTCGACACGCTGATCGTCATTCCGAACCAGAACCTCTTCCGCATCGCCAACGACAAGACGACCTTCGCCGACGCTTTCGCCATGGCCGACCAGGTTCTCTATTCGGGCGTCGCCTGCATCACCGACCTGATGGTGAAGGAAGGCCTCATCAACCTCGACTTCGCCGACGTCCGCTCGGTGATGCGCGAAATGGGCCGTGCGATGATGGGCACCGGCGAAGCCTCCGGCTCCGGCCGTGCACTGCAGGCAGCCGAAGCGGCAATCGCCAACCCGCTGCTCGATGAAACCTCGATGAAGGGCGCGCAGGGCCTGCTGATCTCCATCACCGGCGGTCGCGACCTCACCCTCTTCGAAGTCGACGAAGCTGCGACCCGCATCCGCGAAGAAGTCGATCCGGACGCCAACATCATCCTCGGCGCCACTTTCGACGAATCGCTCGAAGGCATCATCCGCGTCTCGGTCGTCGCGACCGGTATCGACCGGGCGATCAGCGAAGCCGCCGAGCGCAACTTCCAGCCGGCCGCCAAGCCCGCTATCCGTCCCTCCGCGGCTGTTGCTCCGGCAGCGGCCGCAGTTCAGCCTGCCCCGGTGATGCAGGCACCGAAGGCCGCCGATCCGATCGCGCAGACCATCCGCCAAGCCGAGGTGGAACGTGAGCTCGAAATTCCGGCCCCGCGTGCGAGCGCCCCTGTCCAGCAGCCTGCTGCGCAGCAGGAAGTCTTCCGTCCGCAGAGCAAGATCTTTGCGCCTGCACCGGAAGCTCCGGCGATCCGTCCGCAGGTGCAACAGCAGGCTCCGGCGCCGGTAATGAGCCAGCCGGTGATGAGCCAGCCCGTCCAGCAGCAGCCCATCCAGCAGCAGCCGATCCGACAGGAGCCGATTATCCGGCAGGCGGCTGAACCGGTGCGCATGCCGAAGGTCGAGGATTTCCCGCCGGTCGTCCAGGCTGAACTCGACCACCGCACGCAGCCGGCTTCGGCGCATCAGCAGGAAGAGCGCGGCCCGATGGGCCTGCTCAAGCGAATCACCAATTCGCTTGGCCGCCGCGACGATGACGCCGTTGCCGCCGACATGACCGCCGCACCGCCGGCCGCGTCACAGCAGCGCCGTCCGTTGTCGCCGGAGGCAAGCCTCTATGCGCCGCGCCGCGGCAATCTCGACGATCAGGGTCGCGCGGTTCCGCAGGCTCGCATGATGCAGGAAGACGATCAGCTGGAAATTCCGGCATTCCTGCGCCGCCAGTCGAACTGAAATATCGGGGGCTTCGGCACCGTTCATGCCCGGGATCCAGGTCCCGGGCATTGCTGTTTTTCGGCCGGGAATTCCTGAGCGATATCAATTGTGTGACTTCGTAACAAAACGAAAGAAACAGTGATTTGGATTGCAGCGCCGGCGCACGTAAATATGGCGCAAGAAAACTGCGCTGGGAGTCGTCTGGACGAGACTCTTTCCGCAGAAGGAATGATAACCGCGCCGTGGCACCAACCGCTGGAGCGGAAAAATAAAGGCAGATTTTATGGCTATTGGCTTGCTGGGTTTTCAAACGACGGTATCGCGTCCCGTGACGCTCTCGGGCATCGGCGTTCATTCTGGTGCGAACGTCTCGATCACCCTGAACCCGGCCGAAGCGGACACCGGCGTCGTTTTCCAGCGTCTGCATGATAATGGCGACATCACCGAACTGAAGGCCGTCTCGTCGCAGGTCGGCAATACAGACCTCTGCACGGTGCTCGGCTTCTCACCCACGCATTCAATCGCGACGATCGAACATGTCATGGCCGCCGTCTATGCGCTCGGCCTCGACAATGTCATTATCGAGGTGCAGGGCGCAGAAATGCCGATCATGGACGGCAGCTCGCTGCCCTTCGTCGAAGCGATCGAGCAGGCCGGTCTCGTCTCGCTCGGCGTCAAGCGTCGCTATATCCGCATCACCAAGCCGGTGCGGATCGAGCATGGCGGCTCCTGGAGCGAATTCCGTCCCTATGACGGCACGCGCTTCGAAGTCGAAATCGATTTCGAATGCCCGCTGATCGGCCGGCAGAAGTGGGCCGGCGACATAAACGCCGCCGTCTTCAAGTCCGAACTTTCCCGCGCCCGCACCTTCGGCTTCATGCGTGATGTCGAGCGTCTCTGGGCATCGGGACATGCACTCGGTTCCTCGCTTGAAAATTCCGTCGTCATCTCGGACGACAATACGGTCATCAATGTCGAAGGCCTGCGATACGCCAAGGACGAGTTTGTCCGTCACAAGACGCTTGATGCCGTAGGCGACCTGTCGCTCGCCGGCGTCCAGTTCATCGGTTGCTACCGATCCTATCGTGGCGGCCACAAGATGAATGCCAATGCTTTGAAGGCGCTGCTCGCCGATCCCTCTGCCTACGAGGTGGTCGAGACCTCGACGCCGCGCCAGCGCGTTGCCGCTCGTGAACTGATCGCCGTCAGCGCTTCGGAATTCGCTCCCTGGTCGGCATGACCTCCAGCATATTCTCAAGACCAGGCCGCCTCTTTCCCGGAGGCGGTTTTTTTATGTCGGCCCGAGTCTGTGGTGATAGGCGTTTTCTCGCAGTTGCTTAGCTGCCACAGGTTGGAGAGAAGAGGAAAAGCCGGCCAATCCGGCGGCGGCTGCCACAAAAATGCGTTAATGCCTTATCATTGCGTTGCTCTTGATGCACATTTGTGGCTAGAAACGCCAGCGAGGCGTGGCTGTCGTGGAGCGAGCGGCGGCAGTGGGGTTCTTTTGAATGGCTTATGCAGGATCTGAAGGTATGATGAAGACAGCGCGCGCTTTGTTCGCATCGCTTCTGGTGCTTAGCGCAGGCGCCTCGATCTCCGGCTGCCAGTCGGATCCCGATATCGACATCACCAAGCTTGGCCTCGAAACCGATCCGCCTGACGTGCTCTACACCCAGGGCCTTGCCAATATGAAGGCGGGCAACATGGCGGAAGCGGCGCGCAAGTTCGACGCGATCGATCGCGAGAACCCATTCTCCGAATGGGCGCGCAAGGCGCTTGTCATGAGCACCTTTGTCAAATACCGCCAGGGCAAGCTCGATGATGCGCTTGCCTCGGGCAATCGGTACATGTCGCAATATCCGAAGTCCCAGGACGCTGCCTATGTGCAGTATCTCATCGGTCTCACTTATTCCAAACAGATCGTCGACGTGACCCAGGACCAGCGCGCCTCGGCCAAGACGATCGAGGCGATGCAGGCTGTGATCGATAATTATCCGAACTCCGAATATGTCGACGACGCCCAGGCGAAGATTCGTTACGCCCGGGATCAGCTCGCCGGCAAGGAAATGCAGATCGGCCGCTACTATATGGAGCGGAAGGAATATCTCGCCGCAATCTCGCGCTTCCGCATCGTCGTCGAGAAATATCCGAACACGAACCAGATCGAAGAGGCCTTGGCCCGTCTCGTCGAGGCTTATTACGCCATGGGTATCGTCGACGAGGCGCAGACCGCCGCAGCCGTTCTTGGTCACAACTATCCGGACAGCCAGTGGTACGCCGATTCCTACAAGCTACTGCAGACAGGTGGCGCAGAGCCGCGTGAGAACAAGGGCTCCTGGATCGCGGCGGCAGGCAAGAAACTCCTGCTCGGTTCCTAAATCCCATGCTGATCCAGCTTTCGATCCGCGATATCGTCCTGATCGAGCGGCTGGATCTTGCCTTCGAGACCGGCCTTTCCGTGCTGACGGGGGAGACGGGAGCGGGCAAATCCATCCTGCTCGACAGTTTGTCGCTGGCGCTCGGCGGGCGCGGTGACGGCGGTCTGGTGCGCCATGGCGAAGACAGGGGCCAAGTGACCGCAGTGTTCGATGTCGGCATGGACCACGGGGCGCGCGTGCTCCTGCGTGAAAACGGCATCGACGACGAGGGCGACCTGATCTTCCGCCGTCAGCAATCAGCCGATGGGCGCACCAAGGCCTATGTCAATGACCAGCCGGTGAGTGTGCAACTGATGCGCCAGGCCGGCCAGATGCTGGTCGAGATCCACGGCCAGCACGATGATCGCGCTCTTGTCGACACCAATGCCCACCGCAACCTGCTCGATGCCTTTGCCGGCCTTACCGATGAGGTTGCGGAGGTCTCCCGTTTGTACCGTCTTTGGCGCGACAGCGAGCGGACGCTGAAAAAGCATCGTGAGAAGGTGGAAAGTGCGGCGCGCGAGGCCGACTATCTGCGTTCCTCCGTGACAGAGCTCGAGAAACTCTCGCCGCAGGATGGCGAGGAGGATGAACTCGCCGAAAGCAGGCAGAGAATGATGAAGGCGGAGCGAATCGCCGGCGACATCGCCGAAGCCTCCGAATTCCTCAACGGTAATGCCTCGCCGGTGCCGCATATCGCCTCGCTGGTGCGCAGGCTGGAGCGCAAGAGCCATGAAGCGCCCGGGCTGCTCGAAGAGACGGTGACGCTGCTCGATGCCGCGCTCGACCAGCTTTCCAATGCGCAGATGGAAGTTGAGGCAGCGCTGCGCAAGACCGAATACGATCCGAGGGAACTGGAGCGGGTGGAAGAGCGGCTTTTCGCGCTCAGAGCCGCGTCACGCAAATATTCCGTGCCCGTCGCCGAACTGCCGGCGCTGGCGGTGCGCATGATCGCCGATCTCGCCGACCTCGATGCGGGCGAGGAGCGGCTTGCGCGGCTCGAAGCGGAGGTCGGTCTGGCGCGAGAGAATTACGATTCGGCGGCGCGCTCGCTTTCCGACAAGCGCCATCAAGCCGGCACTGCGCTGGCTGCCGTCGTAATGGCCGAACTGCCGGCGCTGAAGCTCGAACGCGCGCGTTTCATGGTCGAGATCACCACGGATGCGCGGGAGGCGCTGCCTGAAGGCATCGACGTCGTCGAGTTCCATGTCCAGACCAATCCCGGCACGCGCCCCGGCTCGATCATGAAGGTCGCCTCGGGTGGCGAACTGTCGCGTTTCCTGCTGGCGCTGAAGGTGGCGCTCGCCGATCGCGGCTCGGCCCCGACGCTCGTCTTCGATGAAATCGACACCGGCGTCGGCGGCGCGGTGGCCGATGCGATCGGCCAGCGGCTGAAGCGGCTGTCCGAGCGGGTTCAGGTGCTGTCGGTCACGCATGCGCCGCAGGTCGCGGCGCGGGCGGCAACGCATCTGTTGATTTCCAAGGGACCGGTGGCCGATGGATCGGAAAAAATCGCCACACGCGTGGCGACGATGGCGCACAAGGATCGCACCGAAGAGATCGCCCGCATGCTGGCCGGTGCTTCGGTAACGGAAGAGGCGAGGGCGGCGGCGAAGCGGCTGCTGGCAGGCAACGGCTGATCGCTTCGGCCGACGACAGTGAGTCCGGCTTCGAGCTGCCGCTGTTGCGATTAGCGCTTTTGCTTTCAGCAATGAAATCTAGCGCGAATGCCGACCTCTATCTCCCTCATCACCGTGCTCGTCACACAGGGATGCAGGGTGCCCAAGCCTTGGGCGGCACGGGGAGCCCTTTTTTCAGCAAAGAGAGTCATTCACTGCGCCGACGCGGTGACAAACATTCCGCTTCGCGCTATGCGCGTCATTCCGATCAGCGGCGATCTGTTGCCATGCGCCTTTTTCATTTCAGTGATGATCCTGATATCGCAGCATTCGAGCCGCGCGCGGTTCGTATTCCCTCGGTCCGCCCGACGGGCCTGGAATGGTTGAATGGTCCGCTCGTCTGGGCGATCGATGCCGACCACGATTTCATGTATCTCTTTCCCCGAGACTGCCCGCGCATCCTGATATGGACAACATCCGAGACGTCCGAAGCCGAGCGCCGGCAATGGCTCGGCAACGCGCGGGCAGCGGCCTTCATCGAGCGTCGGTGGTTGGAAAGGCTCGAAGCGCAAACGATCCACCGCTATGAGATGCCGGTTGAGGATTTCGAGGATATCGGCGATGCTGGCATGTGGGTGGCCCGCGGACGCGTCGTTCCCATCGAGCGGACTTCCATCTCACGCCCCGACCAGGAGTTCGCGCCCCGCGCCGTCGATCTGCGGGTGGTCGACAGTTTGCGGTCGCTGACGAGCCTCTGGACCACCGGCCTTCATGTCAGCGGCATCCGGCTGCGCAACGCGCGGGATTGGGAATAGGGCAGTTGTCAATCTTCGCAATGCGGCATACGCAGCCTCCCTTTTCATCCGGCGATTTTGCTCTAAAAACAATGCAGATTTCTGGCCAGATTCTCTGGAGTGATGTTCCATGTCCACCGAAGGTTCCGCCGTCGACACGTTGACGATCGAAGAGGCCGCTGCCGAGCTCGAGCGGCTGGCGAAAGAGATCGCGCATCACGATGCGCTCTATCACGGCAAGGACCAGCCGGAAATCTCGGACGCGGATTACGATGCGCTGAAGCGCCGCAACGATGCGCTGGAAGCGCGTTTTCCCGAGCTGATCCGTGAGGACAGCCCGTCTCGGCGGGTCGGTGCTGCGCCTTCGGTCACTTTCTCGCCCGTCGTTCACGCGCGGCCGATGCTGTCACTCGACAACACCTTTTCGCAGGAGGACGTGCAGGATTTCGTCGCCAGCGTCTATCGCTTCCTCGGCCGGCTGCCGGACCAGTCGATCGCCTTTACCGCCGAACCGAAGATCGACGGACTTTCGATGTCGATCCGCTACGAGAACGGCAGGCTGACGACGGCCGCCACGCGCGGCGACGGCACCACGGGCGAAAACGTCACCGCCAATATCCGGACCATCGCCGAAATACCCAACCAATTGCCGAAGGGCGTTCCCGCAGTCGTGGAAATCCGCGGCGAGGTCTATATGGCCAAGAGCGATTTCCTGGCGCTGAACCGGCAGATGGAGGCGGAGGGTAAGCAGACCTATGTCAATCCGCGCAACACGGCGGCCGGATCGCTGCGCCAGCTTGACGCCAAGGTGACGGCGAGCCGCAAGCTGAAATTCTTCGCCTATGCCTGGGGCGAGATGTCGGACATGCCGGCCGACACGCAATTCGGCATGGTGCAGACCTTCAAGGACTGGGGTTTTCCGGTCAATCCGCTGATGAAGCGGCTGAATTCGGTCGCCGACATCCTGGCGCATTACGACGAGATCGGCCTCGAGCGCCCGGATCTCGATTATGACATCGACGGCGTCGTCTATAAGGTCGACAGCCTGGAATTACAGCAGCGCCTCGGCTTCCGCTCGCGTTCGCCGCGCTGGGCGACGGCGCATAAATTCCCGGCCGAGCAGGCCTTTACCGAGATCGAGAAGATCGAGATCCAGGTCGGCCGGACCGGGGCGCTGACGCCGGTGGCGCGGCTGAAACCGATCACGGTCGGCGGCGTCGTGGTCACCAATGCGACGCTGCATAATGAGGATTACATCAAGGGCATCGGCAATAGCGGTGAGCGTATTCGGTCGGAGGAGCACGATATCCGCGAGGGCGATACCGTCATCGTCCAGCGCGCCGGCGATGTCATTCCACAGATCCTCGATGTCGTAATGGAGAAGCGCCTCGCCGGGGTGAAGCCTTATGAATTCCCAAAGACCTGCCCGGTCTGCGGTTCGCATGCCGTGCGCGAGGTGAACGAGAAAACCGGCAAGATGGATTCGGTGCGCCGCTGCACCGGCGGCTTTATCTGCCGGGCGCAGGCGACGGAGCATCTGAAGCATTTCGTTTCGCGCAACGCCTTCGATATCGAGGGGCTCGGTTCGAAGCAGATCGACTTCTTCTTTGAAAACGAGGATCCGTCGCTGCAGATCCGCACGGCGCCTGAGATTTTCACGCTGGAGAAGCGCCAGCAATCCTCGCTCACCAAGCTGGAAAATATCGACGGCTTCGGCAAGGTCAGCGTCGGCAAGCTCTATGTGGCGATCAACGAGCGGCGCAGCATCGCGCTCCATCGCTTCATCTATGCGCTCGGCATCCGCCATGTCGGCGAGACCACGGCGAAGCTGTTGGCGCGCTCCTACGGCTCCTATGAGGCTTTTGCGACCGCGATGAAGGAGGCGGCAACGCTTTCCGGCGATGCCTGGAACGATCTCAACGCCATCGAGGGCATCGGCGAGGTCGTGGCGCGCGCCATGGTCGAGTTTTATAAGGAGCCGCGCAATATCGAGGTGATCGGCCGCCTGCTCGAGGAGGTGACTCCCGCGGAGGCCGAACAGCCGGTCACGTCAGGCAGCCCCGTCGCCGGCAAGACGGTGGTCTTCACCGGTTCGCTCGAAAAATTCACCCGCGACGAGGCGAAGGCGAGGGCCGAAGGTCTCGGCGCCAAGGTAGCGGGCTCGGTGTCGAAAAAAACCGATATCGTCGTCGCCGGCCCTGGCGCCGGCTCGAAGCTCGACAAGGCCCGCGAACTCGGCGTCCAGACGATGGACGAAGACGAGTGGCTGGCGCTGATTGGCGGGTAGGGAGCTTTGGGGGTTCTGCGGCGCCATCCCGGCCGTGTCCCAAGCACCTGCAGCGATCGATACACAGCAGGTCCTCGGCACAAGGCCAGGATGGTAAAGGAGCGTTTGGCAGGCCCTCCTTGGCGGTTCAAGGTCGGTGTCGATCGGCCTTTATTTCAGCTCCTCAGCCGCGCCATCGTATAGGCGTCGACATATTGGCCGGCGCGGTAGCCGAATGAGCGCAGAAGCCCTTCCTTTTCGAAGCCGAACTTCTCGTAGAGGCCGATCGCAGCCTCATTGTCGGTATAGACGGTCAGTTCGAGCCGCTTGATGTCGAGCCAGTCGTCGGCGGCATCGACCATCGCGCCAAGCAGAATGCGGCCGAAACCGCGACCGGTGAAGTCGTCATGCACGCCCATGCCGAGGCTGGCGACGTGTTGGCGACGGCCGCTAAGGCGGTTGAGGCCGCAATTGCCGACGATCTTGCCATTCAGGGTGACGACGAGGTTGAGCGCGCCGGGCGAGGGGCTTTCCATGTTCTTGCGAACGTCTTCAATCCGTTGGTAGGGCGGCCGCAGGGTGCCGGCCCGGTAGCCCGGTAAGTTGATAAGATCGGTGATCTCTTCAGCATCGGAAAGACGTACGGCGCGCACGACGACGCCGTCCGGCAGGCGCGCTCGGTCGCGGGGTTCATTCTCTTTGTTTTCTGACATGAGATGCTCTCCTTCGGTTTCAGGGAGGAGAGCTGGATTTTCGAAAACCCTGCTCGCCTCGGCAGGGTTTTCGGGATGATCGGACGGCTAGTGACGCACCATCGCTCCCGCGTACCCTGGAAAGGTCGAGGCGATATGGTGGATGGTAAGGGCCACAGAGTTGATCATGCGCGGAGGTTTCCCCATCCGCGTGCAGATGTCAACAGGCCGAAATTTGCCTTCGCCTTCCGCTATGATTATGCCGGTAGCGGTAGACGATTCGGATATTTGTCTTTGACGACCATCGCCATCGATTTCGAGACAGCCAACGAGCAGCGCGGCAGCGCTTGCTCGGTCGGGCTTGCCTGGATCGAGGAGGGGCGGGTGACGCGCGTCGAGGAGCGGCTGATCCGGCCGCGCGAGATGCGGTTTTCTGGGATGAACATCGCGATCCATGGTATCCGGCCGGAGCATGTCGAGGATGCGCCGGAATTCCCCGAGGTGATGGACGAGTTCTACGATGATATCAGCGGCGCGACGATGATCGCGCACAACGCGGCCTTCGATTTTAGCGTCTGGCGGGCGAGCCTCGATCTCTACCGGCAATCCTATCCGGAACTCACCTATCTCTGCAGCCTGAAAATGGCGCAGCGGATCTGGCCGCATTTCCTCTCGCATCGGCTGAACCTGATCGCCGACCATCTTGGTCTGCGTTTCATGCACCACAACGCCGCCGAGGATGCCGCGATCTGTGCGGCAGCGGCGATCGAGATGACGAAGGCGGTCAAGGCGAAAGCCGTGGAAGCGATCCCGGCGCTGATCGGCATGACGCCTGGGCGCCTGACGGCGAAGGGCTACGCGCCCTGCACCTGCCGGAAGGGCTGAATCTGATCCTGCAGCGGCGCTTTCTTGCAAAGCCTGGGGGCATGCTTATCTAGAATGCGGATCATCCAGGGAGCCGCCATGTCCAAGCTGCGCATGTTTTTTCTCGCCGCATTTTCCTTCGTTGCCATTTCAACGGGCGCCGCCTCGGCCGAAGTCGTCGGCAAGGTCGGGGTCGACTGGATCGGCAACGACATCATCGTCGAGGCACTCTCCGATCCCGAGGTCAAGGGTGTCACCTGCCACGTCACTTATTTCGATCGCAGCCTGATCGACCGGTTCAAGAACGGCAACTGGTTCGAGGATCCGTCCAACAATTCCATCGCCTGCCGCCAGACCGGGCCGATCGAGATCGGCGATATCGACCTCTCTAAGGACGGCAGCGAAGTGTTTCGCCAGGGGATGTCGCTGATCTGGAAGACGTTGGTTGTCAACCGCATCTACGACAAGACCAACGACACGCTGATCTATCTCGCCCATTCGCGCGAGTTGACCGATGGTTCGGCGAAGATGTCGATCTCGACCATTCCGCTCTATGGGCAGAGCGTGACTTGGAAGAATGGGAAGCCGTAGGAGGGGTTTTCATCATAAAAGACCCCGCCCCAAACCCGTCCGGGGTCGAGCCACGGGTCTCGACCCGTCCTCCGGACCCCCACAAGGGGAGGGGCTTAACCTGTCGCACTCGCTTTCCACATCTTCGGCGTTTCGGGAGGAGCGAGGCGGGGCTTTCGGTTTAGTCCCTCCCCCTTGTGGGGAGGGTTGGGGAGGGGCTTGTAATACAATCTGACTATGCCTGCTCGCGCGCCGTATAAAACAAAAAGGCCCGGACAAACCGGGCCTTTCAACATCACTATGGTGAATATCAAGCCGCCTGATTCAGCTCGTCGGCAATGACGGTATCGAGGTTCAGGAAGCAGACCATGGTTTTCTCAAGCGCGACGATGCCGCGGCAGAAGGCGCGCTGGGCTTCCGGGATGATTTCCGGCGGCGGCTGCAGGTCTTCGCTCTTGATGGTCATCATGTCGGAAACCTGCTCGACCAGCAGGCCGACCAGCTTGCCGGCGATATCGGTGACGATGATCGCCGAGCGCTCGGAAGGCTCGGTCATCTTCATGCCGAGGCGGCAGGCCATGTCGATGACCGGGATCACCGCGCCGCGCAGGTTGATAAGGCCGAGAACGTAGGGCGGGGTATGCGGCATCGGCGTCACCGGCGCCCAACCGCGGATTTCGCGGATGGCCATGATGTCGATGCAGAATTCCTGGTCGCCCAGATGGAACGAAACGATTTCGAGATAGGCGCCCGATTGCTTGATGGCGTTGTTGTTCATGATCAGAATTCTTCCCAGTTGTCCCCGGCGGGAGCGGCGATGGCTTTGGCGGCGGAACCGCCGTTGAATGCGCCCGCGACCTTGCCGATCAGGCTGCGTGCGGGAGAAGGTCTCGAATGCGAGGCGGCGGTTGCCTCTCGCGGCGTTTGCCGGGCGCTCATGCCCTCGCCGGTTTTGAACTGCTTGACCAGCTGCGTCAGGTTTTCCGCGTCGATGGCGAGCGTATGGCTTGCGGCATTCGTCTCTTCCACCATGGCCGCGTTCTTCTGCGTGACCTGATCCATCTGGCTGATCGAAGTATTGATTTCGTTCAATCCAACCGATTGTTCGCGCGCAGAGGTTACGATTGATTTAACATGTTCGTCGATGCGCAGAACATCTTCACCGATCTGGCGAAGCGCTTCACCCGCGGCTGTCACCAGTTCGCCGCCGATCTTCACTTCCTCGCCGGATTTTCCGATCAAGGCCTTGATATCCTTGGCAGCACCCGCAGCACGGCCGGCGAGTTCGCGCACTTCCTGGGCGACGACGGCGAAGCCCTTGCCGGCCTCGCCGGCGCGCGCTGCCTCGACACCGGCGTTGAGCGCCAGGAGGTTCGTCTGGAAGGCGATTTCGTCGATGACGTTGATGATCTTGCCGATCTCGCGGGAAGCGCCTTCGATTCGCTGCATTGCGGCCATTGCATCGCCGACGACGATGTCGGACTTGGCGGTATTCTGCCGGGTGTGCGAGACCATGTGGCCGACTTCTTCGGCGCGGCTGGTGGCGTTGCGGACGGTGGCGGTGATCTGATCGAGAGCGGCTGAGGTCTCCTCCAGCGAGGCGGCCTGCTGCTCGGTGCGCTTGGCGAGATCGTCGGCGGCGGCGCGCATCTGGCGGCTGTTTGCCTCGATCGAGCTGCTGTTCACCGCGATGTCGCTCATCGCCTTGCGCAATGTCGCCGTCGTCTGGTTGAAATCGCGGCGCAGGCGTTCCAGTTCCTCGCGGAAAGGCTGGTCGATCGTAACGGTGACATCGCCTTCCGACAAACGGGTAAGGCCGTGGCCAAGGGCGGTGACGGCGGCGTTCAGCGCCTCGGCATCGGCGAGTTTTGCCGCTTCACGCTCCCGATGTTCAGCGTCGCTGCGCTGTCTCTCGGTTTGGCTCTTGGTTTCGAGGTCGCGCTTTTCGATGGCGGCAAGACGAAAGCCGTCGGCGGCGCGGGCCATTTCGCCGATCTCATCGCCGCGGTTCTTTTCCGGAACGTCGCTGATCAGGTCGCCGTTCATGATGCGCTGCATGCTTTCGCGCACGGCGCCGATGCCACGCCGGATCGAACCCCCGTGAATATATTGCAGGACAGCCATGGTAAGGATGGCCAAGATGCCCAGGCCGACCTGCAGGATGAGGGCTTCCCGCGATACGGCATTGGCAAGTTCGACATGCTGCTGGGCGAAGACGGTTCCGTCAGCGGCGAGTTTGTCGAGTGTTGCAGTCAGCTCTTCGCCGGCACCGTCGATCGCGTCGTCGATCTTGTCGAACTCGGCATCGGGCGCTCCCTGCTGAACAAGGGCGACGAGATCGACCTGGATTGCCTTGCCCATTGCGGCGACATCGGAGTCGTAACTCTTCAACAAGCCATCGTCACGCATCTCGTCGGCAAGAAGGCGCATTTCCTTCGAACCGCCGGAAAGGGCAGTCAGTGAATCGCCGATCAGCTTGAGGCGCGCAGGCTCGACCACCTTGTCGTCCTTGTCGACGATGATGTCCATGGCAGCCAGGACCATCGTCAGATTCGCAACCCGCATGGCATCGATGTGATTGACGTTCGCCTGAATCTCGCCGGCACGGTACAGGGCGGCGTCGACACGCATGTTTTCGTACCAGCCGACGCCGAGCATCGTTCCGAAACCAAGGAAGGCTGCGCCACCGAGCGTCCAGAGCCTCTGGCTGACCGACAGGCTCCCGCGCACTGATGAATTCGTCATAAAAAAGACCCCTCCACAAACCGCTCGGGTTTATGTTTCCTACCCTCATGCGGACGTCCGGGGTCTTCGCCACTCGGCAGACTTCATGTCAGAACGGCTCGATCGGGCCGCACGCATTGCTGAATATAGATATGACGGCTTAAGTCTTTCCTAACGATGTTTATCTTCAGGCTGCTGGTAGGCATTCGCGGCAAGTTGTTGAAGGAACAACATTTTTAGTTCCATTCCCGATGCCGATCGGTGGATCTCCCATTGCGGGCGGCCTTAGCCGGTGGGACAATTAATCACGGGTCAGAAAACACATTCTTGAATTGCGTGTATGGGGCCGAGACTATAATCACGCGGAACGCGCAAGCGCGTCGCGATCGAGGTTCAAGAAATGAAGACATTCCGTATCGTCATCTGGGTCGCCGTGCTGATCGTTGCCGGTGTTCTCGGCGCAATCGCGCTCTATCCTAACAAGTCTTCCGATGTCGTGTCGGAGGCGCCGTTCGGCGTGCCATTCACCCTAGTCTCGCAGAGCGGACAGCCGATCACCGAGCAGGCGCTGCGCGGCAAGCCGACAGCGCTTTTCTTCGGCTTCACCCATTGCCCCGAAGTTTGCCCGACGACGTTGTTCGAGCTGAACGGCTGGCTGGAGAAGGTTGATCCGGACGGAACCAAGCTGCAGGCCTATTTCGTGACCGTCGATCCTGAGCGCGACACGCCCGAAATCATGAACGCGTACGTCTCCAACGTGTCCAAGCGTATCACCGGCATTTCAGGCCCGCCCGAGAAGATCGCCGACGTCATCAAGGGGTTTCGCGTCTATGCCAAGAAGGTGCCTGTCGATGAGAAGGATCCGAATGGCGACTATACGATGGATCATACCGCCTCGGTTTTCCTGCTCGATTCGGCCGGACGGTTTTCCGGAACGATCGCCTATGGCGAAAACCCGGACACGGCGGTAAAGAAGCTGGAGAATCTCGTCAGCAAGGGGTGATGGTTTCAGCGTGATGGAGCGTTGACTCGACCGATGGCGGGCAACGGAAACGGGAAAGACCGCCTATCGTGAGTGAAATCCGCCTTTACGTGTCGACGACCGAAAGTCAGGCCGAACAAATCCTCGATCTCCTCACCGAAGTCTTCGGCGAGGAAGACTTTGCCATCGGCACCACCGAGGTTGACGAGAAGAGGGATATCTGGGAAGCCTCCGTCTACATGATGGCCGAGGACGAGGCGCAGGTACGCTCCCGCGTCGAGACGGCGCTGAAAAACGCCTTTCCCGATGCTCAGTTGCTGCGGGAGGTCATCCCCGACGTCGACTGGGTAGTAAAATCCCTGGAAGGACTGAAGCCCGTCAGGGCGGGGCGATTTCTGGTACACGGCTCGCATGACCGCGACAAGGTCCGCCCCGGCGATATCGCCATCGAGATCGATGCCGGCCAAGCCTTCGGCACCGGCCATCACGGCACGACCGCCGGCTGCCTCGAAGTGATCGATCGTGTGGTGCGATCCCGCCGCGTCCGCAACGCGCTCGATCTCGGCACCGGCAGCGGTGTGCTGGCGATTGCGGTGCGCAAGCTCAAGAACATGCCGGTGCTCGCCACCGACATCGACCCGATCGCGACGCGGGTGGCGGCCGAAAACGTTCGCCGCAACGGCATCGCCTCGGGCATCGTCACCAGAACCGCGCCAGGTTTTCACTCGACTGCTTTTTCCGAGCATGGTCCCTTTGACCTCATCATCGCCAACATCCTCGCCCGGCCGCTGATCCGAATGGCGCCGCAGCTTGCCGCCCATCTGGCGCCGGGTGGTTCGGTGATTCTGTCGGGGATTCTGGCAGCGCAGCGATGGAAGGTGATCGCCGCCTATAGCGGTGCGAGGCTCCGGCACGTCAGGACGATCTGGCGGAACGGCTGGGTGACGATCCATTTTGATCGGCCTTGAGTTCTGCATTAGGTGAGTGCTCGGCCTGCTGCACGCTTGCTCAGGGCGCCGGCTTTCCGCCTTCTACCTCATTCCTTTACCTGTCACAGGAATCCAGCCACCGCACGTCCGCGCGGTGAATGACTCATCATATTTTGGAGAGAGTCGTCCGCGCCCAACGACTTGGCCGCACTGGATTTCTGTGACGAACACAGGAATGAGCGAGCGGAGAGGTTTGCGCTCCATCGAAACGGAACCGCTTTCGGGCGCTCAAACAAAAAAGGCGGTGCCAGTGGCACCGCCTTGGACCGGTCTATCCGGTCAATGCCCGCGAGCTCAAAGGAGGAGGAGCGCTCAAGCGGGCTCTACTGCATTCCAATGGGCCGGTCCGGGAGGGAGGAGACGGACAGGCTTTAAGCTTAGAACGCGTAGCTGAGGGCGCCCTGGTGGCGCGTGACGCGCTGGCCGGCACCGAGCAGCTTGAGGCTGTCCTCGTTCTGCGGGCGGCGGGCGCCGATCACGTGACGCACGGTCTGGCGTTCGCCAGCCTGTACCGGGCTGCTGTATGCGAAGCGCGAGAGAGAGGCGGTCATTTCAAAAAATCCTTTGGTTGCTGGGTTCATGCGAACCGTTCGATGGCGCCTATATAGCTATTCTGAAATGCGGAGGCAGAGGGTTTTCCTCATGGGAGCCATGCGGCTAATGCATAAAGCGTGCCAAATTAACTTCTGGCGTCACAGTTCTGTCAAAATGCCGAGCGTTCGCAGTGACTTCGACTCATTTCGTCGCTTTTTCTCCCTATCGATTGAAATTTCGCTAACATGGCTCGCATCCCATTAACCGGATTCGTTTCAACCATTCGGATTTCCAGCATGTTCCAGTCTTTCGAGGTCACCTCCACGCCACAGTTCGGCAAGGAACGGGTTTCGGCGTTGCGCGCCACTTTCGATTCGCTCGGCATCGACGCCTTCCTCGTACCCCGCGCCGACGAGTTCAACGGAGAATATGTTCCGGCTTGCTCCGAGCGCCTGGCATGGCTGACGGGCTTCACCGGTTCGGCGGGCATCGCGCTGATCCTGCGGACACAGGCGATCGTCTTCGTCGACGGGCGCTATGTGACGCAACTCGCCGAACAGGTCGACGGCTCGGTGTTCTCGGGCGGCGATCTGGTCAACGAGCCCCCCCATGTCTGGCTAGCCGCAAACGGAGGCAAGGGGCTGAGGCTCGGCATCGACCCCTGGCTGCACGCGGGTGCGGAGGTACGGCGCCTGGAAAGGGCGCTCGCTGAGATCGGCGGGAGATTGGTGTTCCTGCCGTACAATCCGCTCGACCGGTTATGGAGCGATCGGCCGGCCGAGCCGCTCGGCGCCGTCACCATCCAGAATGTCGCCCAAGCCGGCGTGCTGGCGAAGGATAAGATTGCGACGATATCAGCCGATCTTTCGAAGAAAAACCTCGCTGCGGTGCTGATCGCCGATCCCTCGTCGGTTGCCTGGATCTTCAATATCCGCGGCGCCGACGTGCCGCACACGCCGCATCCGCTGGCGCGCGCCATCATCCATGCCGACCGGCGGTCCGAACTCTTCCTCGACAAGCGCAAGACAGGCATCGAGCCCGAGGCCTATCTCGGGCAGATCTGCACGCAGCTGCCGCCTTCGGCGCTCGAAGAGAGGCTTGCTGCCGTTTCCAGGGATGGCGGCCGCGTGCTGATCGATGCTGATATCGCCTCTCATGCACTTGCGGAGATCATCCGCCGGGCTGGCGGTGAAGTGGTGGAGGGCGCCGATCCCGCCAAGCTGCCGCGCGCGGTGAAAAACGACGTCGAAATCAACGGCTCGGCCGCTGCACATCTGCAGGATGGAGCCGCGATGGTGGAGTTCCTTTATTGGCTGTCGCAGGAGAAACCGGGCAGCGTAAGCGAGATCGCCGCCGCCGAACATCTGGAGGCGGTGCGCGCCCGTGTCGGCCAGAGCATGCAGAACCCGCTGAAGGACATTTCCTTCGATACGATCTCGGGCGCCGGCGAACATGCGGCGATCATGCATTACCGCGTCACCACCGAGACCAACCGGATGATCGAGGCGGGCGAACTCTTCCTGATTGATTCCGGCGCGCAATACATCAACGGCACGACCGATATTACCCGCACGGTCGGGATCGGCACGGTTTCAGAGGAGCATCGCCGTTTCTTCACGATGGTGCTCAAGGGAATGATCCAGATCAGCACCGCACGTTTCCCGAAGGGTACACGCGGCTGCGACCTCGATCCGCTGGCGCGCATCGCACTGTGGCGGGCAGGCGCCGATTTTGCCCACGGCACAGGTCATGGAGTGGGCTCCTATCTCTCGGTGCATGAGGGACCGCAGCGCATCTCCAGGCTTTCGACACAGGAACTGCTGCCCGGCATGATCCTTTCGAACGAGCCCGGCTATTATCGGCCGGGGAGCTTCGGCATCCGTATCGAGAACCTGATCTATGTGCGCGGCGCCGAGGAGATCGAAGGCGGCGACATGCCGATGCTCGGCTTCGAGACGCTGACCTTCTGCCCGATCGACCGCAGCCTCGTCATTCCCGAGCTTCTGACCCATGATGAGCTGCATTGGTTCAACGATTATCACCGCCGCACATGCGAGGCGCTGATGCCGCTCATCCACGACCACGACGTCAGGGCGTGGCTCGAAAACGCGACGCTGCCGCTCGAATATTAGACAAGAGGCGGCGGAGCACTGCTTCGGTCTGCGAGGCCGCGCATCTTTCAGGCGTAGGGCAGGGCTCAAGCGCCGATCGTATAACGCCATGCCATCACGACCACCCAGGCCGCAACCAGCATCCATGTATGGGAAATGCGCAGGCCGACGAAGAGGGCGACGATCAGCGCCAGTTTCGATTCCCAGCCGCCGATGAAGAAGGCTGGTGCGACAAGAGTCGTCAACACGGCGGCCGGCACGGCATTCAGCGCCGCTTCCACGCGCGGGGGAATGCTCTTCATTCGGGTGATGAGGATATAGCCACCGATGCGGGTGGCGAAGGTGGCGACTGCCGCAGCGAGGATGACGAGCGCCATGTGGAGATCGAATTCCATGGCTCAGACCTCGTGCACTTCGGATTGAAGGGCGTCGGCTTCGAGATCCGGCACCTCGCGCGGCAGCGGCAGCAGGGCAGCCAGCACGATGCCGGCGGCCGCACCCAGGCTGACATGCCAGGGCGAGCCGACATAGCGATAGGCGAGCACTGATGCCACCGCGCTGACGAGCGCCACCGGCAGGAAATTGTCGCGCTTGCGGAAGCCGAGCACGATGCCGAGGAAATAGGCCGGCAGCAGGATATCGAGGCCGATCGCCTTGGGATCGCCGATGAAGCCGCCGAGCATGCCGCCGGCGATGCTGATCAGCACCCAGGGAATGTAGATGACGATTCCGAAGCCGAGATACCAGGCGAAGGTGAGCGGTTTGCCGGCTTCGCCGCGCTTGACCGCCGCGGCAAATTGCGGATCGACGAGCAGGAAAAAGGTGAAGAATTTCTGCGCCGAGGTGAAATGGCCGATGTAGCGCGCTAAGGCCGCCGAATAGAGCACGTGGCGGAAATTGACGGCGAGGATCGACAGCACGATCAGCCAGGCATGGACCTTGTGGCCGAAGAGTTCGATGCCGACCATCTGGCTGGCACCGGCATAGACCGTGGCGCTCATGAAGGCGGCCTCCGAAAGCGACATGCCGTTTTCAACCGCCAGCGCTCCGAACAGCGCGCCGAAGGGCGCCGATGCCAGCGCAACGGCCGAGCCGCCCCGCAAACCTTCAACAAAGTCGGCGCGATTCATGTGGGTGTCCTGTTGGAAATTCAGATTTCCCTTATGGGCTATGGTCTTCCGCGGCAATTGAATTTCGTTGATTGACCAATCGATTTCACTGAAGCATCAACGTGGTGATTGCATTTGTCGGAGAGGCAGGCATGCAGAAGATCGAATTTTCCAGGGAAGAAAAGGCTGAGATCGTTTCGCGCATCCGCGCTTGTTTCGACCGGGAACTGGATCCCATCGGCACCCTGCCGGCCGAATTCCTGCTCGACTTTTTCACCGAGGAGATTGGCCCGTACTTCTACAATCAGGGGCTGAGAGATGCTCAGGCTGCCCTACTGAAGAGAATGGAAGACGTGGCCGAAGATATTCATCTTCTTGAGAGAGAGCAGAAATCCAGCGTCTGAAAATCAGGCGGCAGGCCTACTTAACGCCAAATTATGTCTGCGGCGATACGATCGGCGCTTTCCTTCACCAGATTGGTGTCATTTGGCCCTGATTGTCTCTGTTATTGATGAACCTCGATCCGCCAGGCTCGGCAAGGCGATGCTGTTTCTCGTCTGGCTTGCGCTGGCGTCTGCGCTTTGCTGGTCCGAAACGGTATGGCGTGACGAGGTTCGCGCATTGTCGCTGGCTCTTCAGGGGGACAATTTCGCCGCTATGCTTCGCCAGTTGCATGGTGAGGGGCATCCTGCTCTCTGGTATATCCTGCTGCGCGCCGCCTATATCATGGTCGGCTCACCTGTTGTCCTGAAAATCGCCGCACTGACGATTGCGGCGGCCGCGGCATATCTTCTCGTTTTCCGGCTGAAACTGCCCCTTCCCATCATGCTGCTGTCGCTGTTCAGCAGCTTTTCGATTTTCGATTATGCCGCGATGTCGCGAAATTACGGCATCAGCATGCTGGTGGTCTTCCTTATCGTCCTGAATTGGGAGAAAGGCCTACGCAATGGGATATTGCTCGGCCTGCTGTTCGCCTTGCTGGCCAATACCAACGTCCATTCGGTGGTGCTCGTCGGAGGTTTCCTCGCCTATTGGTTTTTCGATCTGGTGCTGGCGCGGCCAAGACCCCCTCTGAGCGCATATCGGGCCTTTGTGACAGCTGCTGCCATTGCCGCCATCGGCATTGTTCTCTGCGTCATGACGGTCTATCCGACTTTCAATGATGCGGGGCAGAACGATCTTGCGGGCAAGAATTTCGCTTTGCTTGTCCTTTCGGCGCTTGTCGCCACCAATTCCTACTTCATGGCGTTCTACCCCGATCGGATCGTTGCACTGGTCTTGGCCGATCCATTGTTCGCCCGGATATTCGCGTCGCTTATGGCCGTGCTCATCTATGGCAGCCTGTTGGGGCTGGCGAACCGGCGACCGGCGATGTTCGCAGCAGCACTCGTTCTCCTCGGGCTTTCCCTGCTTTTTACGCTCGTCTATCCAGGTAGCTACAGGCATCAGGCACTGTGGCTGGTCTTCATGATCGCAGTGACCGCTTTGACCCTGCCGCCTCGGCCGGGCCTCGCCGATGTTGCCGGCACCGAAGCTGCCGGCGTCGTCGTGAAGATCGGGCGTCTGTGCTTCATGATATTGCTCGCGTTGCAGGTCGCGTCCGGCATCGAGAAGGTCCATCGGTTCCTTTTCACCGACATGCCGCTCAGCCGAGCCCGGGATCTCGGCTCGTTCATTCAATCTCGTCCTGATCTCGAGGATGCGATCATCGTGGCTGACCCCGACTATCTCGTGGAAGCCTTGCCCTATTACGTTTCCAATCGCACCTACCTTCTAAGGGAGGAGCGGTTCGGTGCCATCGTGCACTATACCCGTAATGCGCGGCTTTCGCTCAGCCTTGCCGACATTCTACAGACGGCGCGGCAACTGCAGCAGAGCGAGCATGCCCCCGTCGTCATTCTTCTCTCACAGCGGCTTGACCGGATTACCGCGCCGGTCGCATTGCGCGAAAGTTACAATTGGCTGCTATCCCTGACGCCAGAGAACATTTCCGCATTCCGGAGCGAGACGACTCTCGTCAAGCGCTTCGGCCTCGTTGCCGGCAGCGATGAGACATTCGATGTCTATCTGTTGAAGTAGTCGGTGATCGCAAGCTCATTGGCGCAAGGCATCTGCGCTTTTAATCACAGCAATGCCATGCGCCTTCATCTCGTCAATGGCGATGGCAACACCTTCGGGCGTGATGCCGCGGCTTGCGTCCTCGATGAAGCGTACGCGCACGCCCGGCATCATCTCGAGCGCGTCGAGCGCCGAGAACTTGACGCAGTAATCGGTCGCCAGCCCGCAGACGTCGAGATCGGTGACACCCTGTTCCCGGAGGAAATTGGAAAGACCGGTCGAGGCATCACGGTCATTGTCGCGGAACGCCGAATAGCTGTCGATCCTGGGATCCTCGCCCTTCTGCTGGATCAGGTCGATCTCTTCGGACCTCAGTTCCGGATGCAGTTCGGCGTCGAGCGTACCCTGGATACAGTGGTCGGGCCACATCATCTGTGGCTTGCCGGACAATTCGCCCATCTCGAAGGGGCGGGCACCCGGATGGGCGGAGGCGAAGCTGCCGTGGCCCGGCGGATGCCAGTCCTGCGAGGCGACGATCAGATCGTATCTACCGCTGTCGATCAGCCGGTTTGCGACGGGAACCACCTTGTCGCCGTCCGGCACCGGCAGATTGCCGCCCGGACAGAAGCCGTTCTGGATATCGACGAGCAGCAGCGCTTTCATCAAGGCCAATCCCTTCGCGTTATTACAATGCAAATACCAAATGCACCGAACACACCACTAGTGGATTTCCCGGCGCGGGTGCGCAAGTGTTAATTCTCGTACCTGCGGTAGTGATCGATCGAAAAAGCAGGCGCTAATACAACCATAGATAATGACTGCGGCGACTCTCCTCTCGAAACGGCGGGAAGGCGGAGGTTTTACACTGCGGATCGCCCCGCAGAGTCTCATTTACCCGGTGTCAGCCGTCATCGGTTTACCGGCCCAGCCGCTGCAGCGCCTTCTTCGACGGCGGCGTCCGCTCGACCTTGCCCGCCGCCGCGATTTCTGCCTTTCTTGGCTCATCAGCAAATCGAGATTGAAGCCATGTCCGAGCCTCAAGCAGATGAAAAGATCGATGCGACGTTCCGCAACGGGTCGCTGACGGCGACCGGGATCATTCTTGGTTTCTCCCTCAATTTCATCAGTCTCTGGGTGTCCAATCCCAATGACTGGAGCCGCGTCGATCTGCTGCCGATGTCGTTCCTGATTGTCGGTATCGCCATTCAGGTGAAGGTGTTTGCAGATCTGCTCGCGCGCGACTCCCTACTCGCCGCAAAATATGACCGGGATCGGCGACTGTTCCTGATCGGGCTGTCGATCGTCGCCCTGCTGAACGATATTCTCGGGCTCAGCAGTATGCGGATGTTCGGATAAGGGCTCCTACGCAGTATCACCGCAAAATCACACGCGCTCGACGAACCCATCCAGCACCCGCTTCTGTCCGGCGCGATCGAAATCGATCGTCAGCTTGTTGCCTTCAATGCCGGTGATGTTGCCGTTGCCGAACTTCATGTGGAATACGCGGTCGCCGAGGGTGAAGCGCGACGGCTCCGAGGACGTGGACTTCGCCACCAGTTCGCCGTCGATCATGCGCCCTTTCGGGCCGCTTTCGCCGTAACCGATGCGTTCGACGGCGTGGCCGGAGCGGGTGCCCCAATTGTCGCGGGTGGCATCGGTCTTGTTGGCCTGGGCGCGCTTCCAGCCGGGGGTCGAATAGGAATTGGCGAAGGGTTCGGCCTTGTCGAAGCGGGACTGGCCGTAGCCGCCGCGGCCGTAACCGCCGTAGCTCTGCTCCATCTCGGCGACCTCGACATGGCTCTCCGGCAGTTCGTCCAGGAAACGCGAGGGCAGGGTCGATTGCCAGAGACCGTGAATGCGGCGGTTGGAGACGAACCAGATGTGGCAGCGGCGTTTGGCGCGGGTGATGCCGACATAGGCGAGGCGGCGTTCCTCCTCCAGGCCGGCGCGGCCGCTTTCATCGAGCGAGCGCTGATGCGGGAACAGGCCTTCCTCCCAGCCGGGGAGGAAGACGGTGTCGAATTCCAGGCCCTTGGCAGAATGCAGCGTCATGATCGAGACGGCGTCGAGGTTCTCGTTGGTCTCGGCATCCATCACAAGGGAGACGTGTTCGAGAAAGCCGCGCATCGACTCGAAGCTTTCCATCGAGCGGATCAGTTCCTTGAGGTTTTCGAGACGGCCCGGGGCTTCCGCGCTCTTGTCGTTCTTCCACATGTCGGTATAGCCGGACTCTTCGAGGATCTGCTCGGCAAGTTCGGTATGCGGTGTGTTTTCAAGCAGTTCCTGCCATCGGCGGAAAGATTGAATCACGTCGAAGAGGGCTTTGCGCGCCTTCGGCTTCAGCTCGTCCGTCTCGATGATGTCGGCGGCGGCCGCCAACATCGGAACGTCGCGGGCGCGGGCATAATCATGTAGCGCGCGCACCGTCGTATCGCCGAGGCCGCGCTTCGGCGTGTTGATGATACGTTCGAAGGCGAGGTCGTCGGCCGGTTGTGCGACGAGCCGAAAATAGGCCATGGCATCGCGGATTTCGAGGCGCTCATAGAAGCGCGGGCCACCGATGACGCGGTAGTTAAGGCCAAGGGTGACGAAGCGATCTTCGAATTCGCGCATCTGGAAGGAGGCGCGCACGAGGATCGCCATGTCGTTCAGCAGATGCTTGCTGCGCTGGAGTTGCTCGATCTCCTCGCCGATGGCGCGGGCTTCCTCCTCGGAGTCCCAGGACGCGTGAACCTGCACCTTGACGTCGTCGGGATCGGCGCGGTCGGTGAATAGCGTCTTGCCCAGGCGGCCTTCATTGTGGGCGATCAGGTGGGCGGCCGCGCCGAGGATATGTTCGGTCGAACGGTAGTTGCGCTCCAGCTTGATGACTTTGGCGCCGGGGAAATCCTTCTCGAAGCGTAGGATATTGTCGACCTCCGCGCCGCGCCAGCCATAGATCGACTGGTCGTCGTCACCGACGCAGCAGACATTCTGCGGCTCGCCCTTGGCGCGCTGGGCCAGCAGCCTCAGCCACATATATTGGGCGGTGTTGGTATCCTGATATTCGTCGACGAGGATATAACGGAAGCGGCCGTGATATTCCTTCAGGAGATCCGGGTTCTTGCGGAAGATCGTGATCGGATGCATCAGCAGGTCGCCGAAATCGCAGGCGTTCAGCGTCGTCAGGCGCGCCTGATAGGCGAAATAGAGTTCGCGGCCGCGGCCATTGGCAAAGGCGCGGGCATCACCCTCGGGGATATCGGCGGGGCCGAGGCCCTTGTTCTTCCAGGTGTCGATCATGCCGGCGAATTGCTTGGCCGGCCAGCGCTTGTCGTCGAGGCCTTCGGCCTGGATCAGCTGCTTGATCAGGCGCACGACGTCGTCGGTGTCGAGAATGGTGAAACCGGAGCTCAGGCCGACGAGCTCGCCATGGCGGCGCAGGAGCTTGACGCCGATCGAGTGGAAGGTGCCGAGCCAGGGCATGCCTTCGACGGCGCCGCCGACGAGCAGGGCGATGCGCTCCTTCATCTCGCGCGCGGCCTTGTTGGTAAAGGTGACGGCGAGGATCTGCGACGGGAAGGCGCGGCCGGTATTGAGGATATGGGCGATGCGGGTCGTCAGCACCCGCGTCTTTCCGGTGCCGGCGCCGGCGAGCACGAGGACGGGGCCTTCCAGCGTTTCGACGGCTTCGGTCTGTTCCGGGTTCAATCCGGCGAGATAATCCGGCCGCTTGCCGCCGTCACGGGCCGCCATGGCGCGTGCGGCGATGCCGCCGCCGGCGGCTGGCCTTTCGGCAGTTGCGACAGATGGCTGCGGCTTGCGCGCCACTTCGCCCGGCTCTTCGTCGAAGAAGGGAATATCGTCGAAACTATTGCTCATGGCGCGTAATGTAGTGATTCGGGAAGGAAAGACCAGAAAAGATGTTCTGCTTTCATTCTGGAATCACCGCTATTGCAGCGGTGTGGGCGGCGAGGCCGCCGCGGGTGGGCGGCGAAAAAATTCCGATTGCAGCCTGTCGGAACGGGCGGCGACCAGACGTCCTCGAAGCATCGGACAGAAGTCCGGGATACTCGCCAACTCAGGAGGCTGTCCATGCCCAAGGTCATTTCAAATCTCTGGTTCGCGGAGCAGGCACGCGAAGCCGTCGAATTCTACGTGTCGATCATTCCGGATTCCAGGATCGGCCGCACCACCGTACTTCCGGCGGAAACGCCGAGCGGTCCTCCCGGCAGCGTCGAGCTGATCGAGTTCACGCTTGGCGACCAGGCCTTCCTGGCGATGAAGGCCGGTCCGCTCGACAGCTTCAATCATTCCTTTTCGATCGCGATCCTGCTGGAGAGCCAGGCGGAGATCGATCGGATATGGGATGCCTTCCTCGCCAATGGCGGCACGCCGGAGGCCTGCGGCTGGCTGAAGGACCGCTGGGGGCTTTCCTGGCAGATCGTCCCGCGCGCTCTCTCCGAGATGATCGCCGACGAAGATCGCGAGCGGGCAAGGCGCGTCACCGAAGTCATGCTCGGCATGGTCAAGATCGATGTGGCTGCGCTGGAGAAGGCATTCAACGGCTAAAAGTGCCAGCGTATGATAGGAACATACCGGGCGCGTGGCGACGTTCGCCCGGTCCCATGCTGCGGGAGCGCGCTGGGTGCCCTGCTGTCAGAGCCGGCTTGCTCTCACCGGCGGGCCGATTGCCGAATTTCCACGGCTCGAATCACGGGCGCCATTGCACACCTTTTTGACATTCATGTCACGTCGCTAAATGTGCTGATATGCCAATGACCCTTTTCTCAACTACAATGGGAAACAGTTTCGCGGAGTAAAAAAATTACCGGTGAATGCACAATTTTGTGCATTGCTACAAACGGCCGGTCAGCGTCGAATATACCTACGAAACTATTGATTCTTAGGAACGCCGTGGCCATCTCGATGGTTATACGGCTTAGAGCCTGCGGCATAACCTTAATGGAGGTCCCATGCTGAGTGAATCCGTATTCGATGCGTTCACACGCAGTTATGAAGCGCGCCGCGAAAGCGACATGTCGGTTTCGGAATATCTCGATCTCTGCAAAACCGAACCGATCGCCTATGCGAACGCGACCGAGCGCCTGCTGGCTGCAATAGGCGAGCCGCAGATGGTAGACACTGCCAAGGACGCCCGCCTCGGCAGAATCTTCATGAACAGGACTATCCGGGTTTATCCCGCCTTTGCGGGTTTTCACGGCATGGAAGAGACAATCGAACGCATCGTCTCCTTCTTTCGGCATGCGGCGCAGGGGCTCGAGGAGCGCAAGCAGATTCTTTATCTGCTCGGTCCGGTCGGCGGCGGCAAGTCGTCGCTGGCGGAGCGGCTGAAGCAGTTGATGGAGGTTCATCCGATCTACGTGCTGAAGGCCGGTGACGAGATCAGCCCCGTGTTCGAAAGCCCGCTCAACCTCTTCGACCCGGAGACGATGGGTTCGCTCCTGCAGGAGCAGTATGGGATCCCGCTGCGGCGTCTGAACGGATTGATGAGCCCGTGGTGTCTGAAGCGGCTCGACGATTTCGGAGGCGACATTTCCCGGTTCCGCGTCGTCAGGATACAACCCTCGCGACTGCGCCAGATCGCAATTGCCAAGACCGAACCTGGAGATGAGAACAACCAGGACATCTCCTCGTTGGTTGGCAAGGTGGATATCCGCAAGCTGGAAACCTATTCTCAGAACGATCCGGACGCCTACAGCTATTCGGGCGGACTGAACCGCGCCAATCAGGGCGTGCTCGAATTCGTCGAGATGTTCAAGGCGCCGATCAAGATGCTGCATCCGCTGCTGACGGCAACGCAGGAGGGCAACTATATCGGCTCCGAGAATATCGGCGCTATACCTTTCTCCGGCATCGTCCTTGCGCATTCGAACGAGGCGGAGTGGCAGACCTTCAAGGCCAACAAGAACAATGAGGCTTTCATCGACCGTATCTGCGTGATCAAAGTTCCTTATTGCCTGAGGGTGACAGAGGAACAGAAGATCTACGAAAAGCTGATCGAGGGATCGGAACTGGTGGACGCGCCATGCGCCCCGGCAACGCTCGAAATGCTGGCGCGTTTCTCCGTCCTTTCGCGCCTGCGCAAGCACGAGAATTCGACCTTCTTCTCGAAGATGCGCACCTATGACGGGGAGAGCCTGAAAGAAAGCGACCCGCGCGCCCGCAGTGTCCAGGAATACCGGGATGCTGCCGGCATCGACGAAGGCATGGACGGAATATCGACCCGCTTCGCCTTCAAAGTGCTCGCCTCCACCTTCAATCACGACACTACGGATATCGGCGCCGATCCCGTCCATCTGATGTATGTGCTGGAACAGGCGATCCGTCGCGAGCAGTTTTCCGACGATGTCGAGAAGCGTTATCTGGAATTCATCAAGGCCGATCTTGCGCCACGCTACGCAGAGTTCATTGGCAACGAGATTCAGAAGGCCTATCTTGAATCCTATTCGGACTACGGACAGAATCTGTTCGACCGCTATGTAGATTATGCCGACGCCTGGATCGAAGATGTGGACTTCAAGGATCCCGATACCGGTCAGCTTCTCGACCGCGAGCTCCTCAATCAGGAGCTGACGAAGATCGAAAAGCCGGCGGGAATCGCCAATCCGAAGGATTTCCGCAACGAAATCGTCAAGTTCTCGCTGAGATCGCGGGCGGCCAATGGCGGAAAAAATCCGTCATGGACGAGCTACGAGAAAATCCGGGAAGTCATCGAGAAGCGTATGTTCTCGCAGGTCGAAGATCTCTTGCCGGTCATTTCCTTCGGATCGAAGAAGGATTCGGAAACAGAAAAGAAGCATAGCGAATTCGTCTCGCGCATGGCCGCGCGAGGTTACACGGAACGGCAGGTTCGGCGCCTCGTCGAATGGTACATGCGCGTCAAACAGGCAAGTTAATGCGGAGCCATTATGCACATTGTCGACCGGCGGCTAAATCCGCGCGGTAAAAGTCTGGAAAATCGTCAGCGGTTCCTTCGACGCATGAAGGGAGCGGTGCAGCAGGCGGTGAAACGTTCGCTGCAAAATCGAAACATTCGAGACGTGCTCGACGGTGGGGAGATCAGCCTGCCGATCGATGGAATGGCCGAACCGAGCTTTCGACGGGGCGAAGGCGGCATCGCCGACCACATCCTGCCCGGGAACCGGGCTTTCGTCGAAGGCGACATCATTCCGCGGCCGCCGGGTGGGAAGGGTGGAAAACCAAAAGATGCAGGCGAAGGCGACGGTGAGGACGGCTTTCGCTTCGTGCTGACGCGGGAGGAATTCCTCGATGTGTTCCTCGATGACCTTGAATTGCCGGACCTTGCCAAGCGGCGCCTAGCCGAAACGGAGGAGGAAACTCCGTTCCGGGCCGGTTATTCCGTATCGGGATCCCCTGCCAACATTGCCGTCGGTCGCACCACGAAGCTGGCGATGATGCGCCGCGTTGCGCTTGGCCGCCCACGCCGCGAAGAGATCGAAGCCCTGCAGCGGCAGATCGAGGAATGTGAGGACGAAGAGGCCCGTCTGGCGCTTGAGGCAAAACTCAAATCCCTGACGGAAAAAAGCCGGCGCATTCCCTATATCGATCCGCTCGACGTGCGCTATCGCCGCTTCGAAAACGAGCCGAAGCCTGTCGCCAAAGCGGTGATGTTCTGCCTGATGGACGTCTCGGGCTCCATGTCGGAGCACATGAAGGACCTTGCGAAGCGGTTCTACCTGCTGCTCTACCTTTTCCTGTCGAAACGCTACAAGAAAGTGGAAATCGTCTTCATCCGCCATACCGACAGGGCAGAAGAGGTCGACGAGGAAACCTTCTTCTACGGTCCGGCGACGGGCGGCACGCTGGTGTCGAGCGCGCTTGCCGCCATGCGGGCGATCATCGCGGCGCGTTTCGACCCGGCGGAGTGGAATATCTATGGCGCCCAGGCCTCGGACGGCGACAATGCCCATTCGGACGGAAATCTGACCGGGCAACTGCTGCGCGAGATTTTGCCGCTGTGCCAGTATTTCGCCTATATCGAGGTCGGCGAGGAAGGCGGCGATTCTTCAGTATCGCGATCGCCCCTCTGGATGCTCTATGACGGGATCCGTTCCGAACCGCTGCCGCTTTCGATGCGCAAGGTATGCCGGCGAAGCGAAATATTTCCTGTTTTCCACGATCTCTTCCAGAAACGTGACGCACAGCCGAAGGTGACGCCATGACCATGACGGTGAGGCCAAGAGAGCGGCTCTTGTTCGAGGGAGCCGACTGGGACTTTGCAACGCTGCAGCGCGTCCATGATGCGTGCGAGGAGATCGCGCTCGGTGAACTCGGCCTCGATGTCTATCCGAACCAGATCGAAGTCATCACCTCGGAGCAGATGCTGGATGCCTATTCCTCAACCGGCATGCCGCTCTTTTACCGCCATTGGTCCTTCGGAAAACACTTTGCGCATCATGAAACCTTCTACCGCCGCGGGATGCGCGACCTTGCCTACGAGATCGTCATCAACAGCTCTCCCTGCATCTCCTATCTGATGGAGGAAAACACGGCGACGATGCAGACGCTCGTCATCGCCCATGCGGCCTTCGGCCACAATCATTTCTTCAAGAATAACTATCTCTTCAAGCTCTGGACCGATGCCGAGGGAATTCTCGATTACCTTGATTTCGCCAAGGGTTATATCACCCGCTGCGAAGAGCGTTACGGCGAGACGGCCGTCGAAAGAACGCTTGATGCGGCGCATGCGCTGATGTCGCATGGGGTGCATCGATATGCCGGCAAGACCACCATCGACCTTCGCCAGGAGGAGAAGCGGGAACAGGAGCGTCGCGCCCACGAGGAGCAGATGTTCAACGACCTGTGGCGCACGGTTCCCGTTGGCAAGGCGAAGAAGGCGGGTGACATAGGTTTGGAAAAGCGCCGGGCCGCGCTCGGTCTCCCGCAGGATAACATCCTATATTTTCTCGAGAAATCCGCGCCGCGACTGCAGCCGTGGCAGCGCGAGATCCTTCGCATCGTCCGTCATGTCGCGCAATATTTCCATCCCCAGCGGCAGACCAAGGTGATGAACGAGGGAACCGCCACCTTCGTCCATTATCAGATCATGAACCGGCTTCACGAGCGGGGGCAGATCAGCGACGGGAACTTCCTCGAATTCCTGAAGTCGCACGCCAATGTCGTCTTCCAGCCAAACTACGACGATCGGCGGTTCTCGGGTTTCAATCCCTATGCGCTTGGTTTTGCGATGATGCAGGACATCGAGAGGATCGTCACGAAGCCGACGGAAGAGGACCGGGCATGGTTTCCCGATATTGCGGGACGAGGCGGCGCGATGGGGGTTCTGCGCGACGTTTGGGCAAATTACCGGGACGAAAGTTTCATCAGTCAGTTCCTGAGCCCGAACCTGATCCGGCGGTTGCGGCTATTCCATCTCTATGACGACCCGGAACAGACCGAAGGTGTGCTGGTTTCGGCAATTCACAATGAGCGAGGCTATCTGCGCATTCGCCGGCAGCTCTCCCGCGAATACGATATCGGCTGGACCGATCCGGCCATCGATATCGTCGATGTCGATCTCGCCGGCGACCGCCGCCTGTTGCTGCAGCATATCGTCATGAACGGCTGCTATCTGCAGGAAGGTGACACGAAGCTCGTCCTGCAACATCTCGCCGATCTCTGGGGCTACGACGTGTTGCTTCAGGAAATCGACGGCTCGAGCACCGTGGCGAAGGAACATACGGCGAGCCCGCGCAAGATTGTTCAATGATCGGTTTTTTCGGCGCGCGGGCTTAAGCGCGTCGTAAGCGTCCATCCTTTCGCCCGCATCCGGGTGGCGATCGACAATTATTGATGGCAACAAATACAAAGGCTGCGTAATTTACCGCCGCTGCAATCGTTCATATTGGTCCCCATTCAACCCAATTCCGGCTTTGCAGCGACCTTTCGGGGCCGATAGCAAAGGCGAGTGACCATGAGTGAAACGCGGCGGAAGCTGACGACGATCTTCTGTGCTGACGTGCAGGACTATACGCGGCTGATGGGGGCCGACGAGGAGGGGACGCTTGCGACGTTGAAGCGCTGCCGCGAGGCGATGGGACACCTGATCGAAAGCCATGGCGGACGTGTCGTCAACACTTGGGGCGACGGGTTGATCGCCGAGTTCCCGAGTGTGGTCGAAGCCGTGCGCGCCGCTGTCGATACTCAGAACGAACTCGCCGGCTTCAATGCCCGCCGTCCAAGCGACGGGCGCATGCTTTTCCGCATCGGCATCAATCTCGGCGACGTCATTGTCGACGGCGGTGACATCTATGGCGACGGTGTCAATATCGCCGCGCGGCTGCAGGCCTCGGCCGCCCCCGGCGGCATCGTGATATCGAGCACCGTTTACGATCAGGTGCGCAACAAGGTAGCTGTTGGTTTCGAATTTCTCGGGCCGCTGACGGTGAAGAATGTCGACGAGGGCGTGCCGAGCTATGCGGTCAAGATCGGCGACGGAGGCCAGGAGGCGCAGCCTGCGGAACGACCCACCACCGTTCAGCCCCAGCCGGCGGCTCCGGTTACCGCCGAGGCAAGACCGGCTGCCGGCTACGGCCGAAGGCTGTTCAGCGTGCTCGGCGTCATCGCCGCCGTACTCGTCGGCATCAATCTCCTCACATGGAACGGAGTTTTCTGGGCCCGCTTTCCGCTGCTTGCGCTCATCGTCATTGCAGCGCTTGCCTGGAATCGTGACCAGGCGCGTTTCGACCGTAGGATGGTGACACTCGCGATCACGGCGCTCGGTATTATCGGCATCAACGTCCTCACCTGGAGTGGAACCTTCTGGGCGGTTTGGCCAATACTGGGAATCGCCGCGATGATCGGCCTGCGATGGGCGATGCGCCGATAGATTTCCGCCCCTCATTTTTCATGGGTTTTGAGCGATCTTCGTCATAGACCGGCAGCATCGAAGACCTTTGCGAGCTCCATTCAAGCAAAAGTGAGCGGCCGGATTATTCCCATTCTTCGCTGATATTACAAATCGGTAATGCCGGGTGCTTATGCTTGTCGGTAAGCTGTAAAAGCGCGATATTGTCGCATCAGATGGGAAGCTTGATCCCGCAGCGCCTCTTTCGACCGACCCTGGTCCAACCTCGAGTCCCTCCGGAGACGTGAATGGCCTTTTGGAAGCAGTTTATACTTTCGCTCATCGTCATCATTGCCGGTTTTGCCGCGTGGGTTTTCTTTGCGCCCGGCGCCGGCGATAAGATGCGCGATGCAGGCATTCCGGATAGCCTCGTTTCGATGATCGCGCCAAAAGCTCCTGAAACCGCCGATGCCGATGCTTCCGCCGGGGCGCAGGGGCAACGGGGCCAAGGGCAGGGACAGGGACAAAACCGCCGCGGCGGCGGCGGGCGCAACAGCGCCATTCTCGTCGCGACGCGGGCCGTCGTTCAAGGCGTCGTCAACGACCGGCTGAATGCGATCGGTACAGGCGATGCGATCCGGTCCGTCGCGGTGACGCCGCAGGCCACGGGAACGATCCGCGAAATCCTCATCAAGTCGGGCGACAGGGTGAAGGCCGGGCAGGTGCTCGCCAAGCTCGATAGCGAAGAGCAGGTGATCGCCCGCGGCCAGGCGGATGTGGCGGTGAAAGCTGCGGTCGAGAAGTCCAATCTCTATCACAACATCAAGTCCAGCGTGTCGCGCATGGACGTTTTCGATTCCGAGATCGCCGAGCAGGGCGCGCGGCTGCAGCTGCAGGCCGCCGAGCTCAATCTCGCCCGGCGCAACATCACGGCCCCGATCGACGGCATCGTCGGCATCGTGCCGGTCAATATCGGCGATAATGTCACGACATCAACGCCGATCGTCACGCTGGACGACCGTTCGGAAATCCTTGTCGATTTCTGGGTGCCGGAGCGTTTTTCGAATACGGTCGAGGTCGGCCAGCCGGTGGAAGCGATGTCGGTGGCCAAGCCGGGGCAGGTGTTTTCGGGCGTGATCGAGGCGGTCGACAACCGCATCGATGCGGCGAGCCGCACGCTGCGCCTGCGCGCCCGGATCGACAACTCGTCGGACGAGCTGCGCGCCGGCATGTCCTTCAGCGTCAGCATGAAATTCCCCGGCGACAAATATCCGGCGGTCGATCCGCAGTCCGTGCAGTGGGATTCGCAAGGCTCCTTCGTCTGGCAGGTGGCTGACGACAAGTCGCATAAGGTGCGGGTCAGCATCGTGCAGCGCAATCCCGACTTCATTCTCGTCAAAGCCGACCTCAAGGATGGCGACAAGATCGTGACGCAGGGTCTGCAGCGGGTGCGTGAGGGCGGGGCGGTGCGTGTTTCCGCCGATGTTGCCGCGAACGGGGAGGTCGCGACCCAATGAGCGTGACCGAGATTCACCAGGGCGGATCGTCGGGCAAGCAGAGCTTCACCGCGCTTTTCGTTCGCCGGCCGATTCTGGCGCTGGTGTTCAACACGCTGATGGTCGTCGCCGGCCTTGCCGCCTATGTCGGCGTCGAGGTGCGCGAGCTGCCGGATGTCGACCGTCCCGTCGTCACCGTGCGCACCACTTTCGACGGCGCGTCGCCGCAGACGATCGACCAGGAATTGACCAAAGTGATCGAGGGCGCGGTCGCCCGCGTCAGCGGCCTGAAGTCGATCTCGTCCACCTCTTCCTTCGGCCAGAGCCGGGTGACGCTCGAATTTTCCGATGCGATCGATCTCGCGGTCGCCGCCAACGACGTGCGCGATGCGATCGGCCGCATCACCCAGAACCTGCCCGACGAGGCGGATGCGCCGCAGATCGTCAAGGCGGATTCGGATTCCTCGGCGATCATGCGCCTTGCCGTCACCTCCACCAAGCTGAACATGGACGATCTGACGCAGCTCGTCGAGAACGAGGTGATCGATCGTCTGGCCTCCGTCGATGGTGTCGCCGACGTCGAGGAATATGGCGACCAGGAAAAGGTCTTCCGCGTCGATGTCGATCAGGGGGCGCTCGCCAGCCGCGGGCTCACCATCGGCGACTTAACCAAGGCGCTCGACAATGCCGCGCTCGACGTGCCGGCCGGTTCGCTGAAAAGCACGACGCAGGACATTGTCGTGCGCGCCACCGCCAACCTGCAGACGCCGGCGGATTTCTCCAAGGTCATTTTGCAGGACCGCGTCCGCCTCGGCGACGTCGCGACCGTGACGCTCGGACCCCGCGACGGCGATACGGCGCTGCGCTCGAACGGCAAGCCCGGCATCGGCCTCGGCATCATCCGCCAGGCGCAGTCGAACACGCTCAACATCTCGACCGGCATCAAGGCCGCCGTCGAGCAGCTGTCGAAGACGCTGCCCGAGGGAACGACGATCGCCATCACCAGCGACGACGCCGTCTTCATTCAGGGCGCGATCCATGAGGTGGTGCTGGCGCTGGTGCTTGCGGCCGTCATCGTCACCGCCGTCATCTATCTCTTCCTGCGCGACTGGCGGGCGACACTGATCCCGGCGGTCAGCATGCCGGTGGCGCTGATCGGGACATTGGCTGCGATCTATATGGTCGGCTTCTCGATCAACATTCTGACGCTGCTCGCCATCGTGCTGGCCACCGGCCTCGTCGTCGACGACGCGATCGTGGTGCTCGAAAACATCGTGCGCCGGCGCGCCGAGGGTATGGGACCGCGGGCGGCCGCCGTGCTCGGCACACGCGAGGTGTTCTTCGCCGTCATCGCCACGACGGCGACGCTGGCGGCCGTCTTCATCCCACTTTCCTTCCTCCCGGGGCAGGTCGGCGGCCTCTTCCGCGAGTTCGGCTTCGTGCTCGCCTTCTCGGTCGGGCTGTCGTCGATCGTGGCGCTGACATTGTGCCCGATGCTCGCCTCGCGCATGCTGACGAAGCCGATGATCGAGGATCACGGCGCGCTCGGCCGCGTCGGCGGGGCTTTTGCCAACCTCTACAAATGGGCGCTGCACGGCTGCCTCAACGCACCTTTCGTCATCATCCTTTTCTCGGTGATGTTTGCCGGTGCGGCATTGATCGCCTTCTCGACGGTCAAGAGCGAGCTGACGCCGGAGGAGGACCGGTCGCTGGTGATGATGCGGCTGACGACGCCGCAGGGATCGAGCCTCGAATATACCCGCGACAAGATGCAGCTCGTCGAGGAATATCTGCAGCCGCTGGTCGACAGCGGCGACATCCGCAATGTCTTTTCGATCTCCGGGCAGGGCGGTTCTTTGAACAGCGGCTTCATGGTGCTGACGCTCGCCCCCTGGGGAGAGCGGCATCGGACGCAGGCGGAGATCGTCGGCGACATCAACCAGGCGGCGGCGAAGGTGCCGGCGCTGCGTGGCAACGCCATCTCGTCCAACAGCCTGCGCATCCGCGGCGCCGGCAGCGGCGTGCAGATGGCGCTTGTTGGTAACGATCACCAGGCGCTGACGGCAGCGGCCGCCAAGCTGGTGCAGGCGCTCGACGCCACCGGCCAATATGATACGCCGCGCCTGACCAATGAGCCCAGCCAGGCGCAGGTATCGGTGGCGATCGACCGCGAGCGCGCCTCGGATCTCGGCATCGACATCACCGGGCTGTCGACGGCGATCCAGTCGCTGCTCGAAGGGCGTTCAGTGGTCGACGTCTTTGTCGATGGCGAATCCTATCCCGTGCTTTTGACCTCGACGACACGGCCGATCGACGATCCCACGGATCTCGAAAACGTGTTCCTGAAGACCGGCGACGGCAAGATCGTGCCGATGTCGGTCATCGCCTCGATGAAGGAAGGTTCGGTCGCGCCGCAGCTCAATCGCGAACAGCAGCTCGCTTCCGTCGCGATCACCGCCGGCCTCAGGAACGGCATGTCGCTCGGCGATGCGGTCAAGCAGGTCACGGCGCTTGCCGAGCCGCTGCTGCCGCCAGGCTCCCGTCTGCTGCCGCTCGCGGAAGCGGCGACGCTGGAGGAGAATTCAAACGGCATGGCGCTGACTTTCGGCTTCGCCATCGTCATCATATTTCTGGTGCTGGCCGCACAGTTCGAAAGCGTGCTGTCCTCGCTGATCATCATGTCGACGGTGCCGCTCGGCCTTGCCTGCGCCGTCTTCGCGCTCATCATCACGGGCTCCAGTCTCAATATCTACAGCCAGATCGGCCTAGTGCTGCTCGTCGGCGTCATGGCCAAAAACGGTATCCTGATCGTCGAATTCGCCAACCAGCTGCGCGATCGCGGTGAGGACGTGCGGTCCTCGATCGAGAAGGCCTGCGCGCTGCGCCTTCGCCCCGTCATGATGACGATGATCGCCACCATCCTCGGTGGCGTGCCGCTTGTCTTTGCCCATGGCGCAGGTGCGGAAGCGCGCGTGGCACTCGGCTGGGTAATCGTCGGCGGTCTCGGTTTCGCGACGCTGGTGACGTTGTTCATCACGCCGGTCGCCTATCTGCTGCTTGCCCGCTTCGCCAAGCCGCACGCCCATGAGGAAGCACGCCTTCACGAGGAGATGGCGGTCGCCACCCGTAGGCGCGCAGCACCCGACGAGGAACAGCTGCAAGCTGCCGAATGAGCTTAGATCCCGACTGAAACACCCCGCAAAATTCCCATTTGGCGGGGTTTTTATGGTATATCAAGTCTTGCGGAACAAGATAAATTTCGTCTGAAGTTTAGCCGTTTATTAAGCATAAGCGGCAATGATCGTGATCAGGAACCGACTGGTCTTCTCTGTTTCTCGAAGGCCGCAATGCGCTGGATCCAGCGCCCCCGGACATGAGTGTCTGCGTGGATGGTTCATTCGTAGTCCAGTTGCGTTCTGTTGCGTTTTTTTGGAGTTTAGTTCCCGTGAGTATTTATCAGCGCGTCTCCGTTGATGCGGCGCTCCATGTGCTGCGCGATATCAATCGCAATATGACGGTCACGCAAAACCACATCACGACGGGCTTGCGTGTCGGCAAAGCGGCCGACAACGCCGTCTATTGGTCGATCGCCACTACCGCACGCACCGACAACAAGGCCGTTTCGGCGATCCAGGACGCGCTCGGCATGGCGGCTGCGACGATGGGCACGGCCTATACCGGTGTGCAGAACGTCATCGACGTCGTCTCCGAGATCAAGGCCAAGCTTGTCGCCGCCACCGAGAACGGGGTCGACAAGAACAAGATCAACGAAGAACTCAAGCAGCTGCAGGAGCAGCTGCGCAGCGTTTCGGAATCGGCGACCTTTAACAGCGACAACTGGGTGATCCTCAACAATGATGCGACGCCGACGCAGCCGCGCCAGATCCCGGCGTCCTTCATCCGCAATGCCGACGGCACGGTCTCCATCGGCATGCTGAGCTACCATATCGACAATACGCCTGTCGGGGCCACGAGCTCCAAGGATGCGCGCTATCTGATCGACGACCGCGCCACCGGCTCGGGCGAATACGGCGTGCTGACCTCGGCCTATTTCGCCACCGAGCTTGGGACCGCGCAGAACTACGTGCTGATGACCAGCAAAAATGGCACCACCGCCGGCCAGGTCGTCATTTCGCTGTCGGCCGCGACGACGCAAGGGCAGATCGGTGAGATGATCAGTGTCGTCGATGCCGCGCTGACGCAGTTGACGACGGTCGGTTCGGCCTTCGGCGCGCTGGAAAAACGAATCGAGCTGCAGAACGACTTCGCCACCCAGCTGCACGACAACATCACCGCCGGCATCGGCCGACTCGTCGATGCCGATATGGAGGAGGAGTCGAGCAGGCTCAGGGCGCTGCAGACGCAGCAGCAGCTCGGCCTGCAATCGCTGAACATCGCCAACGCAACTTACGATACGGTCAGACAGCTGTTCCAGAATTTCTAAGGGGGCGACCACCCAGCCATCCGCCCCCGACCTTCGAGGCTCCGCCCTGCGGCTGCGCGCCTCGGCCACTGTCAACGTGGTCGAGCCTGCCCTTAAAACTGGTGATATCAGCGCATTGCTGCAACATGGCTGCTGTTTCGGCGCCTGAAATTCGCCTATCAAGAGAACATCTTCATTTTCTTGCCGTAATCCTTGCCATTTGCTCGCATCAGTTTTGAACGGAGACCGTCCTGTCCATGATCAAGAAATTCGTACTTCTGGCTGTCGCAGCAAGCTATCTCAGCGCCTGCACGACGACCGATCCCTATACGGGTGAGCAGAAGGTTTCCAATACGGCGGGCGGTGCGGCGCTCGGCGCGCTCGGCGGCGCCCTCGTCGGCGTGGCCGTCGGCGGCGGCGGGCATGGCAAGCGCAACGCAGCGCTGATCGGCGCCGGTATCGGCGCGCTGGCCGGCGGCGCGATCGGCAACTACATGGACCAGCAGGAAGCCGAGCTTCGCGCTCAGCTCGAAGGCACCGGTATTTCGGTGACCCGCAATGGCGACAACATCATCCTCAACATGCCCTCGAACATCACCTTCGATGTCGACCAGGATGCCGTGAAGCCGGGCTTCTATCCGACGCTGAATTCGGTGGCGATCGTGCTGCGCAAGTTCAACCGCACGCTGATCGACGTCAACGGCCATACGGATTCGACAGGCAGCCTGCAGCATAACCAGGACCTGTCGCAGCGCCGCGCGCTGTCGGTTGCCGACTATCTCGGCGGCCAGGGCATCGACCAGCGCCGCGTCTCCGCCGTCGGCTTCGGCCCGTCCCAGCCCGTCGCCTCCAACGCCTCCGAGGCCGGCCGCGCGCAGAACCGCCGCGTCGAGATCCAGATCGCGCCGATCACGCAGGGCTGAGTCAGGCGCTCTTTTAGACAACAGAAGGCCGGGCCATCGCCCGGCCTTCTTCGTTTCTGCCGATTGCATCAATGCTGCATCGTCGCGCCCTTGGTGATCTTGTCGACGATCTTCTTGTCGGCGCGCAATGCGATGCCGACGACCTTGGCGTCGTCGGGGGCATATTCGGCGAAGACGGCGCGGTTGGCGGCATCATGGCCGGTGGCAAACATCTCCTCGATGAAGATGGAGGAGGTTACCTCGCGCTCCAGCGCGCGGCGATGGATGGTCGAGATTGTCGCTTCGTCGGCGGACAGCACGATAATTGGCTGGATCGACAGCGGGTTGTAGAGATTGCCGGCCCGGTCCTTGTAGGGCTCGCCGATGATTTCGGGATACTGCCCGGCGATGCCTGTCGACAGGAAGGCTGTGACGTTCAGCTTCTGCCAGCCGGCAAGATTGTTTCGCAGGACGATCGCAATTTTGGTATCAAACATTCCTGTCTCTCTCATCAGGGTATCGAAACGCGTTGAGCCAGGATTTAACGCCGCAGGTCTTCGAAGGTCTTGAACGTTTGTGCGAGCCGCAGGGGGGCAGCGGCACGCTGGCCGCGCCCGCCGGTAGCGGCATCCTGACTGCGCCCGCCTTTCCCGGCATCGAGCGTATCGAGGCGCAATTTTCCGGTAATGTCTTCGAACCGCACCGGCACGATACCTATGCGCTCGGCGTGACACTGCACGGCGTCCAGACCTTCACCTATCGCGGCGAGCGGCGCTTCAGCCTGCCGGGGCAGGTGATCGTTTTGCATCCGGACGAGGAGCATGACGGCGGGGCGGCGACGGAGGCCGGGCTGCACTACCGCATGCTCTACCTGGAGCCTTCGCTGCTGATGGAATGCCTGGAGGCGGAGAAGATCGGGCTTCCCTTCGTCGAAGAGCCGGTCATCGGCGACGGGGCCTTGGCGAAGGTGCTTCTGGGAGCGCTCGGCGAACTCGATCGGGAGCTGGACGAGCTTTTCGTCGACGATTTTGTCAGCCGCGTTGCCGGCGGCCTGTCGCGGCATTCGCAGGTGCGCCGCCGGCCACTGGGCACGGTCGCCTGGCAGCAAGTGCGGGCAGCGCGCGACTACCTGGAGGCGCATGCGCTGCGGCCTGTGCGCTCGGGCGAACTGGAGAAAATCACCGGCCTCGACCGCTTCACGTTGTCACGACATTTCCGCGCGGCCCTTGCCACCAGCCCGCACCGGTACATGCTGATGCGGCGCCTGCAGCAGGCGAAGGCGCTGATGGACGAAGGCGAAAATTTCGCCGATGTGGCGGCTGACACGGGCTTTGCCGACCAGGCGCATTTCAACCGTCATTTCAAGAAAGCCTATGGCGTTACACCCGGGCAGTGGACAATGCTTAGGCGGGGTTTTCCGCAAGGCCGGAACGGCGCGCGATAAAGCGGGCAAGCGCCGGCCCGATCAGCAGAATGACCAGGAAACGGCCGGTCTGCATCGCCATCACGAACGGCACGTCGACATCGCTTGATGCGGCGATGATGGCGACGGAATCGGCGCCGCCGGGGCTGGTGGCGAGATAGGCCGTCAGCGGATCGATGCCGGCGAAGACGTGCAGTGCCGCTGCCATGCAGCCGCAGAGCGCCATCAGCAGCACGATGCAGGCGGCGACCCGCGGCAGAGCGCGCGCCACATGGCTGATGATCGAGCGGGTGAAACGCAGGCCGATGCTCCAGCCGACGAGCGCATAGGCCGTGGCGAGCAGCCACATCGGCAGCTCGATCTTCAGCAGGCCCACGCCCTGCAGGAAGGCGCCGAAAAAGAGCGGAACGATGATCATGCCACCCTGGATGCGCAGGCGGCGTACGCCATAGACGCAAAAGCCGGCAAAGGCGAGCGTCGCCGCAAGGGCCGGCCAGTCGACTGCGGGGAAGAGGACGAGCGGCGGCGGCTCGCCGCCGTCGGCCGCCACCCAGAGGCGCGAAATCACCGAAGCGCCGACGGCGACGAAGACGACGCGCAGATATTGCATAAAGGCGACGAGGCGGGCATCGGCGCCATAGGCTTCCGACATGATGACCATGGCGGAGGCCGCACCCGGCGACGAGCCCCAGACGGCGGTCGTTCCCGGTAGCACCTGCCAGCGCGTCAGGAGCCAGCCGAGGCCGGTGGCGATGGCGATGACCGAGAAGACGAACAGCAGGAAGAGCGGCGCGTCCTTCGCCATCGCGCCGAGAATATCAGGGGTGATGGTGAGCGCCATCATCAGACCGACGAGGACCTGACCGAACTGCAGCGGCAGAAGCGGCACGCGAAGCTTTCCCTTGCCGACGGTCAGCGCCAGCGCGATGGCGGCAACCATCGGTCCGATCAGCAGCGAGGCGGGCAGGGCGAAGAGTTCGAGAAAGACGGTGAAGGCCGTGGAAAGCGTGAGCAGCAGCGCCCATTTCGGCAGGCCGGCATCCCGCAGCAGGCGGCGTGCGTGGTTGAGTGGCATGAATCCGTTTCCCGGCCGGTGCCAAGTCCTGAGGGTGAGGTGGGAGGAAGCTCCGGCATGACGAAGAGAGGCCGGCTCAAGGACCGGTCGGCGCGGCCTCGGTATAGGCGGGGGCTGCGAGGGCGGTCAATTGCGAAATCTGGCTTCCGGTGACGCAGTATGCGAATTTGATTCAAGCCGCCGCCTCAAGTCCTTGTTATCTCATCAGAGTCGAACATGCCCGACGAGGAAATCGAGCAGGGCGCGCACGCGCGCCGGCAGCGGTCCGCCCTGGCCCATGTAGACGGCATAGAATTGCTCGATATCGCCGGGATTGGCCGCTTCCAGCACCGGCACCAGCCGGCCGGCTTCGATATCGGCGCCGACGGTGAAGGCGGCCAGGCGCGCAAGACCGGCGCCGGAGAGCGCGAGATGGCGCATGGCTTCGCCGTCTCCAACCTGCAAGCCTGGCGTGATCGGCACCGACACGGTCTCGCCGTTCTCGCTGAGTGGCCAGCCCTCCACGGCGCGGGCGTAGGAAAAGCCGATGCGGCAATGGCGGCTGAGGTCGGCGACGCTGCGCGGTTCGCCATGATGCCTGAGATAATCGGGCGAGGCGACGATGAACTTGCCGGTGGCGCCGAGCTTGCGGGCGATCAGGCTGGAGTTCTTCAGGGGGCCGGTGCGGATCGCCACGTCAGCGCGCTCTTCCATCAGGTCGACAATCCTGTCGTTGTGGGTGATATCGAGCGTCACGGCGGGATGAAGCGCCATGAAGGCGGGCACGAGCGGCGCCAGCACATGATTACCGAAGGAGGCGCTGGTGTTGATGCGGATGCGGCCCGAGGCCTGTTCGCCCGAGGAAGCCTGGCGTTCGGCCTCGGCAATATCGGCAAGGATGGCGATGCTGCGCTCATAAAAGGCGCAGCCCTCCGGCGTCAGCTGCAGCTTACGGGTCGAGCGGTTGACGAGGCGGGCGCCGAGGCGCGCCTCCAGCCGGGCGACGAGCTTGCTGACGGCCGACGGCGTCATGCGTCGCGCCGTGGCGGCTGCGGAAAAACCGCCGCGCTCGACGACGCTGACGAAGACTTCCATTTCGCCCGAGCGGTTGATGTCCTTACGGCTCATGATGAATTCAAGTCACAGATGCTATTCTGTCAGGCAATCTATATCAACGGAGAGACCGGGTCTATCTCAGAGGAAACCCAGGAGGCAGATCATGGAATATCGAAATCTCGGCGCATCCGGCCTCAGGGTGCCGGTTTTGAGCTTCGGCGCGGGCACGTTCGGCGGCAGCGGCCCGCTTTTCGGCGCCTGGGGCAATACCGATGCCGAAGAGGCGCGGCGGCTCGTCGACATCTGCCTCGAAGCCGGCGTCAATCTCTTCGATACGGCCGATGTTTATTCGGCCGGCGCTTCCGAGGAGGTGCTCGGCCAGGCGATCCGCGGCCGGCGGGATGCCGTGCTGATTTCGACCAAGACCGCGCTGCCGATGGGCGAGGGGCCGCAGGACTGGGGCACCTCGCGGGTGCGGCTGATCCGCGCGACCGAGGATGCGCTGCGCCGGCTCGGCACCGATTATCTCGACCTCTTGCAGCTTCACGCCTTCGATGCCTCGACGCCGGTCGAGGAGGTGCTGTCGACCCTCGACGACCTCGTCGCCGCAGGCAAGATCCGTTATGTCGGCGTCTCGAATTTTTCCGGCTGGGAGTTGATGAAGTCGCTCGCCGCGGCCGAGCGCTGGGGTTATCCGCGTTATGTCGCCCATCAGGTCTATTATTCGCTGGCGGGGCGCGACTACGAATGGGAGCTGATGCCGCTCGGCGCCGACCAGGGCGTCGGCGCTCTCGTCTGGAGCCCGCTCGCCTGGGGGCGGCTCACCGGCAAGATCCGCCGCGGTGAGCCGCTGCCGGCCGCAAGTCGCCTGCACGAGACAGCCCAATACGGCCCACCTGTCGACGATGAGAGGCTGTTCGACGTCATCGAGGTGCTGAATTCGATCGCAGCGGAGACCGGCAAGGCTGTGGCGCAGATCGCGATAAACTGGCTGCTCGGCCGGCCGACGGTATCGAGCGTCATCATTGGCGCCCGCAACGAGGATCAGCTCAGGCAGAACCTTGCCGCGGCCGACTGGAGCCTGTCGAAGGATCAGATCGAAAGGCTCGACGCGGTCAGCGCGGTGACGGCGCCTTATCCTTATTTCCCTTATCGACGGCAGCAGGGTTTTGCGCTCCTCAATCCCCCGATCGTATGAGGCGGCCGCGGGCCGGCCTGTCCATGGCCCCTGGTCTACAACAAAAGGGGAGTGAAATCTTTTCCCAATCTTAACTGGACAGCCGCTTTGACTTGCCCCATACCCAGCCTGCTGCATATCTCCTTAAATCGGAATCGATTTAAGACGAAATTATGCAGCAATTTTAAAGTTCTACAGCGTCCATGTACGTCTGAACGGACGTGCGGCGCAGTAGTCTGCGGGACGCGGTCTCGTCTACGCGGAATGGCAGGGAGATCAAAGGGATGGCGCTGAAGGACGCAAAGGCTGGAACACGCAACGAGGCGGGGATATCCGCCGTGCTCGGTATTCTCAAACAGAGCTTCGGCGAGCGTTTCCAGACCGGCCAGTCCTTCCGTGAACAGCACGCCCATACGACCACCTATATTCCGTCGCAACTGCCCGACGGCGTTCTCTTTGCCGAAAACGCCGATGATGTGAAGATGGCGGTCAGGGCCTGTGCAGCGCACAGGGTGCCGGTGATCGGTTTCGGCACCGGCTCCTCGCTGGAAGGTCAGGTCAATGCCGTCAACGGCGGTATTTCGATCGATTTCAGCCGCATGGACCGGGTGCTTGAGGTCAATCCGGAGGATCTCGACTGCACGGTCGAACCCGGTATCACCCGCGAGGCGCTGAACATCCATCTGCGCGATACCGGCCTGTTCTTTCCGATCGATCCCGGCGCGAATGCCTCGATCGGCGGCATGGCGTCGACGCGGGCCTCCGGCACCAATGCGGTGCGCTACGGCACGATGAAGGACAATGTGCTTGCCGTCACGGCAGTCACCGCCAACGGTGAGGAGATCCGCACGGCGCGGCGCGCCCGCAAGTCTTCGGCCGGCTATGACCTGACGCGGCTCTTTGTCGGCGCCGAGGGCACACTCGGCATATTGACCTCGGTGACGCTGCGCCTGCAGGCGATCCCGCAGAAGATAGCCGGCGGCGTCTGCGCCTTTCCGGGCATCAAGGCGGCCTGCGATGCCGTTATCATGACGATCCAGATGGGTATTCCGGTGGCGCGTATCGAGCTGCTCGATGCTGTGCAGATGCGGGCGTGCAACGCCTATTCCGGGTTGTCTTATGCCGAAAGCCCGACGCTTTTCCTCGAATTCCACGGCACAGACGAGACCGTGCCGCTGCAATCGGCCGCCTTCGCCGAGATCGCTGCTGAATGCGGCGGGGGCGAGTTTCTTTGGACCGCCAATGCCGAGGAGCGGACGAAGCTCTGGAAGGCGCGTCATGACGCCTACTGGTCCGCGAGGGCGCTGGCGCCGGGGCTTGCCGCACTTTCGACCGATGTTTGTGTTCCGATATCGAGGCTTGCCGATTGCGTTTCCGAAACGCAGGCGGATATCGAGGAACATGGGCTGCTCGGCCCTATCGTCGGCCACGCCGGCGACGGCAATTTCCATGTGCTGCTGTTGTTCGACGACAAAAGCGCCGGGGACATCGCCAGGGCCGAGAGCTTCGTTGAGCGGCTCAACCGCCGGGCACTCGATATGGACGGAACATGCACCGGCGAGCACGGGATCGGGCAAGGCAAGATGGCCTTTCTGGAGCAGGAGCTCGGAGGCTCGGTGGATCTGATGCGACAGGTGAAGCAGGCGCTCGATCCGAACGGTATCTTCAATCCCGGCAAGATTTTCCATCAAGGCTGAAAACGGAATATTCTCATGAACTTGGGCCTTGCCCATCGCATGAATAGCGCTAGTGTCGACAATAGAACCCTGAACAGTGTCGGCAACACAATCCCGAATGGAGAATCCTTGCATTGGTAGGCCGGTTCCTCGTCTTTCTGGGGGGAGTGATCGTCGTAGTGCTGTTTGTGGCGCTGCTTGCGCCGCTGTTCATCGACTGGACGGATTTCCGCAAGAACTTCGAGGATCAGGCAAGCCGCATCATCGGCAAGAAAGTCACCGTCCACGGCACGGTGGATGCCCGTCTGCTGCCGTTTCCGTCGGTCACGCTGCATGACGTGCGTGTCGGTCAAGAGGCCGACGGCACGCCGATCGTCAAGGTCGAACAATTTTCGATGGATGCCGAGCTTGCGCCTTTCCTTTCCGGCGAGGCGCTGATCTTCGATATGCGCGTCGTCAATCCGAAGGTGCGCCTCAGATTGCTCAAAGACGGCACACTCGACTGGATGCGCGGCAGCCGCGCCGAAATACCGGCCAAAACAGTCGTTCTCGAAAATGTGCATGTCAGCGGTGGCGAAGTCGACTTCCTCGATGACCAGTCGGGCCGGGCGCGTCGCATCACTGGCCTGAATGCGGAGATGTCGGCCAAATCGCTCGCCGGCCCCTGGCGTGTCGAAGGCGATGCGGCGCTCGACGGCGAGCACGGCAATTTCTCGATTTCGAGCAGCCAGCCGGACGAGAAGGGTGTGCTGCGCATGCGCACGAAGCTGTCGCCGGACAAACATCCGGTCAGTATCGATCTCGACGGCGAACTGAAGCTGGTCGACCGCAAGCCGAACTATCAGGGCCAGCTTTCGGCGGCGATCGAAAACCGCAACAGTGCCAGGTCGGCCAACAAGAACGAGCAGCCGCCGCGGCTCAAGGGCCGCTTCGAGCTTACCAATGAACGTATCCGCATTCCCGAATACCGGATGGAGATCGGCCCGACGGACGATCCCTATGTGATAACCGGGGAGGCGACGCTCGATACCGGCAACGCGCCGGAATTCCTGTTGACCGCCGACGGGCAGCAGATAGACGTGAACCGCATCGGCAATCAGGGCGCGGCCGGCAAGACGACACGGGATGCCGCGGTTTCGGCGCGCCAGCGGTTGAATTCTCTGATCGATATCGTCGCGCAGGTGCCGATTCCGCAGGTGCCGGGCAAGGCAAGCGTCAAGCTGCCGGCCATCGTCGCCGGCGACACGACGCTACGCGATGTGCAACTGGAGCTGGAACCGGCCGGTACCGGCTGGATGATCGACAGCGCCGTCGGCACGCTGCCGGGACGCACGCAAGTGGAAGGCAAGGGCAAGCTCCTGCTTCAGGGAGAACCCTCGTTCAACGGCCAGATCGTGATGGCCTCGAACCAGCCAACGGGGCTAGCCTCCTGGCTGGCCGGCTCGGTCGACCCGGCCATCCGCCAATTGCGGCAGGCGGGCTTTTCCGCCAATGTCAGCCTGACTCATGAATTGCAGCGTTTCGAAAATCTCGAAATCGCCGTCGGATCGGCGACGCTGAAAGGCCGGCTGGAGCGGCAGGCGATCTCCGGCCAGACGCCGACCCTGTCGGTGGCGCTGAATGGCGACACGCTCGATCTTGACGCACTGCAGGCGCTGGCCGGGCTCGCGACCGGGCAGGAGAGCGGCGACAATGTTCTCGACCATAAGATCGCCGCACAGCTCAAGGCCGACAGGTTCACTGCCTTCGGGGTCGACGCCGAGAATGTCGAGACCACCTTCACGATCGCCGACGGGGCGCTTGCCGTCGACCGGCTGTCAGTCAAGAATGTCGCGGGCGCCGAGCTGACGGCGACCGGCCGGGCCGAAGGCTCGCTGCTCGACTATAAGGGTGCGGGCGAGATCACCTTCAAATCGGCCGATCCCGGCGGCTTCTTCACCATGCTGCGCGAGCATCTTCCACACCACCCTGTGCTCGACCGGCTGGTGCGCAACGCCGGCTGGTACGGCAATACGGCGTTGCGCGGCGCGCTGACGCTCGGTGGCGACGAGGGCGATGCGCTGACGGTGACGCTGGCTGGCGTCTCGAACGGCAGCCGGGTCAACCTCGATTACCGCATGTCCGATCTCCTGGCGCTGACCGGCAACGGTACGACGAGCCTCGAGGCGACGCTCGAAAACGCCGTGCCGTCGATCTTGTTCGGTCAGGCCGGGCTCGACCCGCTGCCGGTCGATGTCGGCGCGAACGGCCGCCTGACGCTCAAGGTGAAGGCGTCGGGCAACGATCCTGCCGATGCGGCGTTGACCTTTGCGACCGATCGGACCTCGTTTACCGCGAAGGGCAAGGTTGACGTGCGGCCGGAGAGTTTCATGAACGGTCAGATCGCGCTTTCGCTCGACAGCGCCGATATCGACCCCTATCTCATCATGAACGGCATCGCCCTGCCGCAGACCGGAACGGGGTTGCCGTTCGGCCTGCAGGTCAACGCCGCCGTCGATAGCGACAAGATCGTCCTGTCCGATCTCAAGGGACATGCGGCCGACAACGCGTTTTCCGGTGCGCTGACCTTCGACCGCAAGGCTGCGAAGACGACGGCGAGCGGCGAGCTGACGCTTGCCAAGGCAGATGCCGGCTGGCTCGGCGAGGCGGTGTTCGGCCAGATCGTCGATCCGGCCAGCGGCACGCTGTCGAAGGCGCCGCTGGGCCTGCCCACCTTCAAGGATCTCGACGTCAAGGTGAAGCTGTCGGCCAAGGAATTCTGGCCTGGTCTGCCGGAAACGGCAGTATCCGATTTCACCAGCAACGTCGCCTATAAGGGCGACGAGTTGCAGCTCAACGACATGGCCGGCAACTGGGATGGCGGCAAGCTCTCCGGCAACCTGCTCTTCACCAATGCCGACGGCACCGGTTTCCTGCAGACGAAGCTGACGCTCGCCGATTCCGATCTTGCCGGGGTCATCTGGCTGCGTGACGGCGCGCCGATTGCCAACGGCAAGTTCGGATTGTCGCTGTCGATGGAGGCCTCGGGCAAGACGGTTGGCGAGATCGCCAGCTCGCTCAATGGATCGGGGGAGCTGAGACTCGGCGATACGAGCATACGCGGACTGAACCTTGCCATCCTTCCGCCGCTGCTTGCCGCCACCGATCCGATGCAGGAACAGATCAATGCCGGCAAGGTGCATCCGATCGTCGAGACGTTGCTCAACAACGGCGAGGCAAAGCTGCCGCCGCTCGGAATTCCCTTCAACGTCACCGACGGAACGCTCAGGGTGCAGAATGTGACCGTGGCCAACGATCTGGCCCGGGTAACCGCTGACGCACAGATCGCCTTGCCGGAGGAGCGGATCAGCGCGACGGTCGGCATCGGCCTCAATCCAGGCGCGGAGGCGCTTCCGGGTGTCGAGCCGGCGCTGAGGCTGAACTTTTCCGGCATGCTGCCGTCACCCGGCAAGACGATGGACGTGACCGATATCACCAGCTACTTGTCGCTGCGTGCTTTTGAGCGCGAGCGGCGGCGCGTCGAGCGGCTGCAGGCGATCGTGCTCGAAAAGCAGCGGCTGCGCCGCGAGGTGGCGCTCTATCGTTTCAATGACGCCGAGCGCGTCAGAGCGGCCGAAATCGAACGGCAACGGCAGGCGGAGGAAGAGCGGCTGCGCGCACTGGCGAAGGAGGCGGCTGCGCAGAAGGCCGCTGCCGAGGCGGAGGCCGCACGTGCAGCGGAGGCAAAAGCCAAGGCCGATGCGCAGGCGAGGGCGGCCGCCGAGGCGGAGGCGGCTCGGCGCTCCGGGCAGATGCAGCCCGGTCAGCTCGATTTCGACCATCTGCCGGGCATTCAGGCGCAATGAAGACGCGCGGGGTTTGCGTCGCCTGAGATGTTTCAGGTTTTTATTTGAATTCCCGGCGTCACGGGCGGCCGCCACAGCCGGCCTTCGCCCACGAAAGCACATGGAGTCGCAGCGCCGAGGACAGGTTGCTGTCCGGCGAACGGTGGTCGTCGATCTCGGAAATCAGGGCGGCAAGCGACATCGAACGGCTTGCCGAAATCGTCTTCAGCTCGGCCCAGAATTCGTCTTCCAGCGAAAAGCTGGTGCGATGGCCATGCAGTGTTGCCGAGTGCTTGCGGATCATCAGCCGGTTCACATCGGACTCGACTTGGCGGATCGATTCAAGAAAATCGCGCAAGTGGCTGATCGCAGATTCGTTTCCGGCTCTTCAAGCTTTGCGTGAAGCTTCATGCGCCGTCGTCATCCGTCTCGATCCGACCGTCGCGGTGAGCCTTGTCGGCCTTCTCGTTCAGGCTGCGGGTGAGCTGCTTTTCGGCCTTGGTGCGGCCGAAGGAAATGCGGTTCTGCTCGGCCTGCTTCTCCTTTTCGGAGCGGGCCTGCTTTTTGCGGAACTGACGCAGATTGATGATTTCGGCGCTCATGCGCGAGGCTTGATCCTTATGAAAAAGGAAGGCTGAGCCTCCCTTTGAACTCACTGCTTCTTGCGGAAGGAGTCGAGCGAGACGACGGAGCCCGGTTTCTTCTCTTCGCCGTCGGCCGGTTTTGCGCCGGCGGCTTCATCGGGCTTTCCTGCCGCGTCGACGGGATAGGCGGTGATCTCACCGGACGGCAGTTCCTCACCGTCGGCGAGCGGCACGTCGAATTCGAGCTCGAAATTGACGGAGGGATCATAGAAGCCGCGGATCGCATTGAAGGGTATGACCAGCTTCTCCGGAACGTCGGAGAAGGAAAGGCCGATTTCGAAATGCGTCTCGGTGATCTTGAGATCCCAGAACTGATGCTGGATGACGATTGTCATCTGCTCGGGATATTTGGACTTCAGGTGCTGGGAGATGCGCACGCCGGCGGCACCGGTCAGAAAGGTGATGAAGAAGTGGTGGTCGCCGGGCAGACGGCCCGTCGTTGCTACCTCCGCCAAAACCTTGCGGATGACGCCGCGAAGTGCATCCTGCGCCAGAATGTCGTAGCGGATATGATCCTGCCCCATGCTTTTCCTGTCTTTCGTCGGTTCTGAAGTCTTTTCACAAGGTATATGGCACGTTCAGGCGCCTTGGGAAAGTCCGGAGCCGAGTCACGCATAGATCAGCATACATGATTTCAGTCTGAGGGAGAAGGTGAAGGCTTCTGTTGCCAGGTGCCTTCGGACCCCGCCTAGAGGTGCGAACCACTAGGACTTTGATTGAAGTGTCACACCGCGATTAAGCAGCGAGACGAGCTTCCGCATAGTTGTCGTTTGCAACTACAATTTTAGCCCGATAACGGCGGTACAATGCCGAGCAAAAAGTCGATCTTTACACCCTTGTCGATCCTGTTTCGCCCCCATCAAAAGCCGGCCTTCGATTCCGCCGGTTTTTGGTGGAGGCGCCGGGTACCGCCCCCGGGTCCAATAGGTTTATTACACCGCTCATTTATTGCCATAGCCGGCCCGAAAGCCGGCAGGGCTGATATAGTGATTTCTTCCGTCCAAGGAAAGGGCAAACGTCATAAAAGCTTTATGTCGGCCTATAGAAAGAACGGGAAAATATCCGCCTGCGATTGGTTTCCTCGAGGCGAAGGCTTAAATTGGAGAAAACGGAATCAGCGCGACATGCAGCAATATCTCGATCTCCTCGCCCATGTGATGGAAAAGGGCTCCGACCGGGGCGACCGTACCGGCACCGGCACGCGCTCGGTCTTCGGCTACCAGATGCGTTTCGATCTCGAGGAGGGCTTTCCCGTCCTGACGACGAAGAGGCTGCATCTGCGCTCGATCATCCATGAACTGCTCTGGTTCCTGAGGGGCGAGACGAACATTGGCTACCTCAAGGAGAACGGCGTTTCCATCTGGGACGAATGGGCCGATGAAAACGGCGATCTCGGCCCCGTCTACGGCTCTCAGTGGCGCTCCTGGCCGGCGCCTGACGGCGGCCATATCGACCAGATCGCCAATCTTGTCAAAGGCATCGTCAACAATCCGAATTCGCGCCGCCATATCGTCTCGGCCTGGAACCCGGCCGAGGTGGATCAGATGGCGCTGCCACCCTGCCATTGCCTGTTCCAATTCTACGTGGCCGACGGCAAGCTCTCCTGCCAGCTCTACCAGCGCTCCGCCGATATTTTCCTGGGCGTCCCCTTCAATATCGCTTCGTATGCGCTTTTGACGATGATGGTGGCTCAGGTGACGGGGCTCAAAGGGGGCGATTTCGTCCACACGCTCGGCGACGCCCACCTCTACCACAACCATTTCGACCAGGCGAAGCTGCAACTGACGCGCCAGCCGAAGCCGCTGCCTTTCTTGCGCATCAATCCCGATGTGAAAGATATCTTCGGGTTCAAGTTCGAGGATTTCGAGCTGATCGGCTATGAGGCGGATGCCAATATCAAGGCGCCGATCGCTGTCTGATCCGGGGGAATCATGGCCGACATCCTGAAGACCATCATCGTCGCCGTTTCCCGCAACGGCATCATCGGCCGCGATGGCGACATGCCTTGGCTGCTTTCGAGCGATCTCAAGCGTTTCAAGGCGCTGACGCTGGGCAAGCCTGTGGTGATGGGCCGCAAGACCTATGAGTCGATCGGCAAGCCGCTGCCGGGGCGGCCGAACGTCGTCATCTCGAGACAGACGACGATCGATCATGCCGATGTCGACATGGCCCATTCGCTCCCCGAGGCCTTGACGCTCGCCGAAAGGCTGGCAGGCGAAACCGGCGCCGGCGAGATCTGCATTATCGGCGGCGGACAAGTCTATGCCCAGGCGATCGGCCTTGCCGACCGGATGTGCATCACGCATGTCGAAGCCGACCTCGAAGGGGATGCGGCGTTTCCGGCGATCGATCCCGCCATCTGGCAGGCGGGAGAGACGCTCGCCGTGCCGGCCGGCGAGAAGGACAGCTATGCCACGCGCTACGTCGTCTACGAACGCCGTCGCGCCTGAAAATGAACTATTTTCCAATTAAATTGACCAAGTTTCTCACGCTGCGTTGAAAGCGGGTGCGGTGATACCTATAACGGTCACCAACGCATCCACCGGTCAGCCCCCACGGTCCCGGATGCGGGGAAGACTTAACGAATAACGAGGTTTTGATGCCCTGGAGCAATCAGAATGGCGGCGGCGGCCCTTGGGGCGGCGGCGGTAACAATCAGGGACCATGGGGCCAGGGGCCGAACCGCCCGCGTGGCGGCAAGGGCGGACCGCCCGATCTGGAAGACATCATCCGGCGCGGCCAGGATCAGCTGCGCAATATCGTTCCCGGCGGTTTCAATGGTGGCGTGGCAACGATCGTCGTGGCGATCGTTGCCGTTTTCTGGCTGATTCAGTGCGTCTACACCGTCCAGCCGGACGAACGCGGCGTCGAGTTGCGCTTCGGCAAGCCGAGAGAAGAAATTTCCATGCCCGGCCTGCATTTCCGCATCTGGCCGATGGACGCGGTCGAGATCGTGAAGGTGACGGAGCAGCAGCAGAATGTCGGCGGACGCAATAACAGCAATTCGACGGCTGGACTGATGCTTTCCGGGGACCAGAACATCGTGAACGTGCAGTTCTCCGTGCTCTACACGATCAACGACCCGAAATCCTATCTTTTCCGTCTCGAAAATCCGGCTGAAACGCTACAGCAGGTTTCCGAAAGCGCCATGCGCGAAATCGTCGGCCGGCGCCCTGCTCAGGATGCCTTTCGTGACAATCGCGGACCGATCGAGACCGAAGTGCGCAACATCATCCAGGATACGATGGATCGCTACGGCGCCGGCATTGCGATCAACCGCGTGACGATCGAGGACGTCGCGCCGCCGCGTGACGTGGCCGATGCCTTCGAGGAAGTGCAGCGTGCCGATCAGGACAAGCAGCGCCTCGTGGAGGAGGCGAACCAATACGCCAACCAGAAGCTTGGCCAGGCCCGCGGTGACGCGGCCCGCATCCGCGAAGCCGCAGCGGCCTACAAGGACCGGATCGTCAAGGAGGCTGAAGGTGAAGCGCAACGCTTCGTTTCGATCTACGACGAATATTCCAAGGCTCCTGACGTGACGCGGGAGCGGCTGTTCCTGGAAACCATGGAACAGGTGCTGAAGGGTTCCAAGAAAGTGATTATCGACCAAAAGGCCGGCGCCGTGCCCTATCTGCCTCTCAACGAGGTCGGCAGGCCGACGCAGCAACAACAGCAGCAGCAACAGGGAGGCTGAGACCCATGTCGAACAGACTTCCCGTAATTCTGATCCTCCTGGCGGTCGTGCTGGTCGGAATCTATTCCTCGGTCTTCGTCGTGACCGCCCGCGAACAGGCTATCGTCGTTCGCTTCGGTGAAATCCAGTCGGTCAAGACCGACCCAGGCATCTATTTCAAGCTGCCTTTCGCCTTTGCCGATGCCGACAGGGTGCAGTACGTGCCGAAGCAGGAGCTGCGCTTCGATCTTGACAATATCCGTGTCCAGGTTTCCGGCGGCGCCTTTTATGAGGTAAATGCCTTCCTCATCTACCGCATCAACGACGCGCGCCGTTTCCGTGAAACGGTATCGGGCGACAGGGAGGCGGCGGAAGCGCGGCTTCGCACGCGCCTCGATTCCGCCTTGCGCAGGGTCTACGGCGTGCGCAGCATCGAAGCCGCGCTCTCCCGGGAACGCGTGGCGATGATGCTCGAGGTGCGCAACGAGCTGCAAGCCGATGCGGAGACGCTCGGAATCACGCTCGACGACGTGCGCATCAGCCGGACGGACCTCACTCAGGATGTTTCCGAGCGCACCTATAACCGCATGCGGGCCGAGCGACTGGCGGAGGCCGAACTGCTGCGGGCGCAGGGCACCGAAGAAGGCCAGCGCCGCCGCGCCGTCGCCGACCGCCAGGTCGTCGAGCTGACTGCGGACGCACAGCGCGATTCCGAAATCCTGCGCGGCCAAGGAGATGCCGACCGCAACCGCATCTTCGCCGAGGCCTTCTCAAGGAACCCGGGTTTCTTCGAGTTTTACCGTTCGATGGCAGCCTATTCGGCGGCGCTTTCATCGCAGGACACAACGCTGGTCCTGTCGCCGGATTCGGAATTCTTCCGCTATTTCAACAAGGCTGCCGGCGCCGCGCCGGCCAGCCCGGCTGCGTCGGCTCCCGCAACGCCCGGAACAACCGCTCCGGCGCCAGCACAGCCGGCGAACTGAAAAACACTGGGATCTGTTTCCCTGCAAGATCGAGAAAGGGTCGGCCCAGCGCCGGCCCTTTTCGATTTCGAGAGCCAAGCCGGGCTTTTGTGACGGTCCGTCAGATTGCACGGGGATTTCGCGAAAAGGTGATTTCACCCTCCATCATTCCGCCTTATGCTGGTGCTGAATATGCGCATTTACCCCCTTATGAGGAAGCTTGATGGCCCCCACGATTCGCTTGCCCTTCAGACGAACGCTCGCGCTTCTGGCCAGCGCCACCATCCTGGCGCAAGCCGGCATGAGCGGGGTTGCTTTCGCGCAAACCACGCCTGAAACAGCAGCGCCCGGGGTTGCCGCGCCTGTTCCGGCTGCCCCCACGCCACCTGCATCTGCCGCGCCGCAGCAGACGCCACCGGTTCAGACCGTCGTCCCGACCAACGGTCCGGCTTCCGTTGCCGATCTCGCCGAAGGCTTGCTCGATGCCGTGGTCAACATCTCGACCTCGCAGAACGTGAAGGATGACGAAGGGGTCGGTCCGGCGCCGCGCGCCCCTGACGGGTCACCATTCCAGGAGTTCTTCAACGACTTCTTCAACAAACAGCAGGGCAACAAAGGCCCCAACCATAATGTCAGCTCGCTCGGGTCCGGTTTCGTCATCGATCCGGCCGGCTATATCGTCACCAACAACCACGTGATCGAGGGCGCCGACGACATCGAGGTCAATTTCGCCAACGGCTCGAAGCTCAAGGCGAAGCTGATCGGCACGGATACGAAGACCGATCTTTCCGTGTTGAAGGTCGAGCCGAAGACGCCGCTGAAATCGGTGAAATTCGGCGATTCCAGCGAGATGCGCATCGGCGACTGGGTCATGGCGATCGGCAATCCGTTCGGATTCGGCGGTTCGGTGACGGTCGGGATCATTTCCGGGCGCGGCCGCAACATCAATGCCGGCCCCTACGACAACTTCATCCAGACGGATGCGGCGATCAACAAGGGCAATTCCGGGGGGCCGCTCTTCAACATGAAGGGTGAAGTAATCGGCATCAACACGGCGATCATCTCGCCGAGCGGCGGCTCGATCGGCATCGGCTTCTCGGTACCGTCCGAACTTGCTTCCGGCGTCGTCGAGCAGTTGCGCCAGTATGGCGAGACGCGGCGCGGCTGGCTCGGCGTGCGCATCCAACCGGTAACCGACGACATCGCCGACAGCCTCGGGCTCGACACCGCCAAGGGCGCCCTGGTCGCCGGCGTCATCAAGGGCGGCCCCGTTGACGACGGCTCGATCAAAGCGGGCGACGTCATTTTGAAATTCGACGGCAAGGCGGTCAATGAAATGCGCGACCTGCCGCGCGTCGTTGCGGAAAGCACGGTCGGAAAAGAAGTCGACGTCGTGGTGCTGCGCGACGGCAAGGAGCAGACCGTCAAGGTGAAGCTCGGCCGGCTCGAAGACAGCGATCAGGCGGCATCCGGCGATGCAGCGCCCGATGGCTCGCAGGACGGCGTGATCACCCCTGATCCCGACGAGAACAACGATATGGATCAGCCGGATACCGGCGATCAGACAGCGCCCGCACCGGGCGCACCGGCGCCGGACCAGCACCAACAGGGCCAGGTATCGCCGGATGCGGCTACGCCGAAGAACGTGCTCGGATTGTCGCTGTCGCTCCTCAGTCCCGAAACACGCAAGGCTTTCGGCATCGCCGAAAGCGTCGACGGCGTCGTCGTCACGGAGGTGGAGCCCGGCTCCGCCTCGGCCGAAAAGGGGCTGAAGCCGGGGGACGTTATCGTCGAGGTGGCGCAGGAGTTCATGAAATCCCCGGATGCGGTCGCGGCCAAGGTGAAATCGCTGAAACAGGAAGGCCGTCGCAACGCCCAGCTGATGATCGCATCGGCAAACGGCGATCTGCGGTTCGTGGCGGTGCCGATGGAATAGGAGAACTGCGGCGGTGGCGACTAGGTGCCGCCTTCCTGTTCTCGCTCAACCTCTCCGCCCTCATTCCTGTGACAAGCACAGGGTGAGGGCGGAGAGGGGTTGCCGCGCCGCCTTTGTTATACATCCGTCTTCTGTTGAAATCGGACGTTCAAGCCGTCACAAAATCGGTCTTCCGGTAACCCTGGATATAAAGCAGCGCCGTCAGGTCGGCGTGATTGATGCGCATCTGCGCCTGAGCGGCGACGGTGGGCTTGGCGTGGAGGGCGACACCGGAGCCGGCGAGCTGCAGCATGCCGAGATCATTGGCGCCGTCGCCGACCGCGATTGCCTCCTGTGGCGAAATGCCGAGGTTTGCTGAAATCTCGTTCAGCGCATCCACCTTTGCCTGCTTGCCGAGGATAGGTTCGGCGACGAAGCCGGAGAGAATGCCATCCTCGTCCAGCAGCGTATTGGCGCGGTTTTCGTCGAAGCCGAGGGTGGCGGCGATGCGGCTGGTAAAGACGGTGAAGCCGCCGGAGACGAGAGCGGTATAATGACCTTTCGCCTTCATCGTGGCGATCAGCTCCGGCCCCCCCGGCGTCAGTGTGATGCGCTTGGCGATGACCTCGTCGACAACCGAGATCGGCAATCCTTTCAGGAGGGCGACGCGCTCACGCAGGGCGGGCTCAAAGGCGATCTCGCCATTCATGGCGCGGGCGGTGATGTCGGCGACCCTCTCCTTCAGGCCGACTTCGGCGGCGAGTTCGTCGATGCATTCCTGGCCGATCATCGTCGAATCCATGTCGGCGATCAGCAGCTTCTTGCGGCGGCTGTCCTGCTCCTGGATGACGAGGTCGATGGGGGCGCTCGATATGACGGCGAGAAGATTGGCCTCGGCCGCCTGCGCATCCGTGCCGTCACGCAGTGCAATGTCGCAGGCAACGCCGTCGGCCAGCCAGTAGAGGCCGGAAGCGGTTACTGCCTCAGCCGCTTGTTCGGCGATGCCAGGAGTAAGCACAGGATTTGACGGATTGGCAACAAGCGTGGCAACGAGGGCCATGATGGAAAACCTTCTGAGCGTAGAGAACGCGATCCTGATAACCGGGCCGACCGCCAGCGGCAAGTCCGCGCTTGCCGTCGAATTGGCTAAACGCCACGACGGCGCGGTCGTCAATGCCGACAGCATGCAGGTCTACGATACGCTGCGAGTGCTGACCGCGCGTCCGTCGGAAGAGGAGATGCAAGGCGTGCCGCATCATCTCTACGGCCAGGTGCCGGCGGGGGCCGGTTATTCCACAGGCGCCTGGCTGCGCGATGTCTCGGCGCTTTTGCCGGCGCTCAGAGCCGCCGGGCAGCTACCGGTTTTCGTCGGCGGCACGGGGCTCTATTTCAAGGCGCTGATCGGCGGTCTCTCCGACATGCCGGATATTCCCGAGGCCCTGCGGGAAGAATTGCGGACGCGACTCGTGGAGGAGGGGCCGGACGCGCTTTACGCCGAGCTTTCTGACGTCGATCCCGCGATGGCGGCAAGCCTCAACCGCCAGGACGGCCAGCGCATCGTCCGGGCGCTGGAGGTGATCAAAGCGACGGGACGCTCGATCGCTGATTTCCAGGGTCGGTCAGGGCCTGTGGTGATCGATGCCGACGGGGCCCGCAAAATTGTCGTTCTGCCGGACCGGGCGGTGCTGCATGCCCGCATCAACGGCCGTTTCGAAAAGATGCTGCAACAGGGTGCGGAAGACGAGGTAAAGGCGTTGCTTGCGCTCGGCCTGCCGGCCGACGCGCCTGTCATGAAGGCCATCGGTGTGTCGCAGATCGCGGCGATGCTGAAGGGCGAGATGACACGCGATGAGGTGCTGGAGAAGGGGGCTGCGGCGACGCGGCAATATGCCAAGCGGCAAATGACCTGGTTCCGCAATCAGATGGATGACAGCTGGGAGCGGCTGGCCCTATAATGCGTAAGCCCAGCCCGGGCCTCCGCTTCAGGTGCGGTTACGCGCCGCGCACCTGCAGCAGTTTGGCGAGTTCGCCCACCGCCGCCTGCAGTTGCTCCTGCGGAAAGCCGCCGAAACCCAGCATCAGGCCGGGGCGTCCCGGCTGCGCGCCATACATGGGGGAGATCGCCCGCACTGCGAGGCCGGCCGCAAGGGCGCGGGCCGCCAGCCGCACGTCGTCGGCTTCCTCGGGCAGCCATAGAAGGATGTGCATGCCCTGATCGCTCGGCTGAACATGGCACCCTTCCGGCAGAACCCGCTCGAGCGCCGCCAGCAGAACAGCGCGGCGTTCGGCATAAAGGCCGCGAATGCGCCTGATATGCGCCTCGAAATAGCCTTCCCTCATATAGGCGGCCAGAACGTGCTGTTCTGATATCGGCGAATGCCGGTCAAGAATGGCGCGTGCGCCGGCGAAGGCTTCTGCGAGCGGCGCCGGCGCGATGACGTAACCGAGCCGCAACGACGGAAAGAGCACCTTGCTGAATGTGCCGAGATAGATGACGCGCGACGGACGCAGCCCCTGCATGGAGGGGAAAGGATGTCCGGCATAACGCAGTTCGCTGTCGTAGTCGTCCTCCACGATCCAGGCTCGGTTCTGGTCGGCCCAGGCGATCAGAGCGTTGCGCCGCGCCATGCTGAGCGGCATGCCGATCGGATACTGGTGCGAAGGAGTGACGAATGCGGCGCGCGCTTCTGGACACAGTTCAAGGCCGCGTTCCACATTCATTCCTTGTGCATCGACCGGAATTCGATGCGTCCGTACGCCGAGATCGTCGAGCACCGCCGTCAGGCCGGGATAAGCGGGATCCTCGGCCCATACCGGGTCGTCATGCGACAGAAGAACCCGGCCAGCCATATAGAGACCCTGCTGCGTGCCTGACGTAACGATGACCTGCTCGGGCTCGCAATGAACGGCCCTTGCGCGGCGGACGTGGCCGGCGATGGCGATGCGCAGTTCGAGCACACCCATCGGATCATGGTAGCCCGACGGTGCGGCCTGCCTTGAGGCGCGCATTCGATTGCCGAGACGGCGCCAATTGTCGTCGGGCGCGATGCCGGAAGCGGGCACGGCAATAGCGAAGGGAACGGGCGGGTGAGGGGTCAGCGCACGGGCGATCGAGATCAGCCGTGCAGCCGGGGCAGGCAGGTCGATCGCCTCTGCGGCCGTCGGCGCGGGCGGTGGCGGCGGCAGTGCCGGCGCCATGTCCGTCAGGGCGGCAGCAACACGGGTTCCCGCGCCCACTCTCGCCTCGAGATAACCTTCGGCGGTTAACTGGTCGAAGGCTTCGACGACGGTGCCGCGGGCGATCTTCAAAGAGGCGGCAAGGCTACGCGTCGAAGGAAGGCGCTCGCCCGGCCGCAACTCGCCGCAGGCAATGGCGTTCCGCAGGGCCTGTGCAAGCCGGCGGCCGACATGGGCCGTTCTGTCGATCCCATGGAGAGACGGAATTTCGATGGTCGCCCGCCGCTTCGACATTGCAAAATGGTCCATGAAGATTCTTGAAAATGGCGCTTCATGATGAACCAATTTTAGAAGAGAAGGAAGGCCTCAGCGACTTCTGGAAAGCGGACATGCAGGATCTTCTCGTCGTCTATATCGCCTATATCGTCGCAGCCGGAAGCCCGGGACCAAGCAACATGGCGATCATGAATGTCGCGATGAGCCAGGGACGCCGACCGGCCCTGGCGCTTGCCGCCGGCGTGATAACGATGTCGACATGCTGGGGACTGATTGCCGTCACTGGCATTTCGACATTGCTCGTTGGCTATGCTCATGCCCTGTTATTCCTCAAGATCGCGGGCGGGCTTTACCTCCTCTGGCTCGCCTGGAGGGCGGCTCGCTCGGCGGCTGCTGCGGATGCGCCGGCACGCAAACTGGCGCGGCCGTCGACGGACTTGGGCGTGCTCTACCGCCGTGGGATCCTGATGCATCTCGGAAACCCCAAAGCGGTTCTGGCCTGGGTCGCGATCATGTCGCTCGGCCTCAAACCGGGCGCTTCGCCCGAGATGGCGGTGACGGCGTTCGGCGGCTGTGTGCTGTTCGGCTTATCGATATTCGCCGGTTATGCCCTGCTGTTTTCGACAGCGCCGATGGTGCGCGGCTATGCCAGGGCGCGCCGCTGGATCGAGGCAAGCCTCGCGGTGTTCTTCGCGGGCGCCGGATCGCGCCTGCTGTTCTCAAACTGACACTTTTTCAGGATCACATCATGTCTTGGGCTTCTCCATTTCATGGCCTTTCGGCCTTTCCGGCAACGCCTGCGAATATCGATGGCCGTGTCGACACCGAAACCCTCGGCCGCCTTCTGGAACGCTTGTGCGAGGCGGGCGTCGCCTCTATCGGACTTTTCGGCAGCACCGGGATCTATGCTTACCTCACGCGCGAGGAGCGGTTGCGCGCCGTCAAGGCCGCGGCGGAATGCGTCGCCGGCCGTATTCCCCTCATCGTCGGGGCCGGGGCTCTCAGAACGGACCACGCCGTGGGTCTTGCCAGGGATGCCGAGGCGGCCGGTGCGGATGCGCTTCTGCTTGCGCCTGTGTCTTATACGCCGCTGACCCAGGAAGAGGCCTACCAGCATTTCCGCACAGTGGCGAGGGCGACCAGGCTTCCGCTCTGCATCTACAACAATCCCGGCACGACGCACTTCACCTTCAGCCGCGAGCTTCTGCAGCGTCTTTCTGATATCGAGACGATCAGGGCGGTGAAGATGCCGCTGCCTGTTGATGGCGATTTGAGAGGGGAGCTTGCGCTATTGCGGGAAAAGACCGATCTCGCGATCGGCTACAGCGGCGATTGGGGCGCGGCCGACGCGCTGCTTTCCGGCGCAGACGCCTGGTACAGCGTCATCGGCGGTTTGCTGCCGCGCACGGCTCTCGGTCTGACCAAGGCCGCCATGGCAGGTAATGTCGATGAGGCCCGCCGGCTCGACAAGCTGTTCGAACCGCTATGGCAAACATTCAAGGCCTTCGGAAGCATTCGCGTCGTCTACGTGTTGCTCGAGCATCTCTCGCTCGCCCGGGCGGAGCTTCCGCGACCGCTTTTGCCGCTGAAATCAGGGGATCGTCAGCGTGTGCTCGATGTCGTCGAGCCGCTGATCGCCCTGGAGGGCGGTCAGAAGGCTCAATCCTTGTTGTAAAGGCTGCTCAGCGGCTTTTTCAGAATGCTTTCGCGCAGCGACGGGCCTGGTTCCCGGCGGGTGATCGGTGGCTGATCGGCCGGCGGCGCCGGTCGGGGAAAGACCGGCTCTTCGCGGCGCAATTCGCGGCGCAGCGCGTCCAGCCGCGGATCGATCGGGGCCGGCTCGGCGGGGTCCAGCCGCGGCGCCTGCGGTAGTAATTCGCGCCGGTAGGATTCGAGCGGCGCCGAAGCCGGCGCGGGCGGGGGGACGGGTTTTGTGTCGAAAGCCTCGTCGGCTTCCTCCGCCTCATCGGAACCCGGCATGGATGCCGCAACGCTCTGCTGGAAGTTCGAAATGTCGGGCGCGACCGTCACCGCCCGCATGCGGGTGACGATCTTGCGCAGATCGACCGTATCCGGATCTTCCTCGCTGTGCTTGCTGTTGGCGCTGGCAGCCTTCGGCAGCAGATTTTCCTCGACACGGGAGAAGCGCATGCGCATCGGCACGCTGATCGCCTCGCCGAAGGCGATCGCTTCGCCATTGCCGATCGACGAGATGAAGCTCGTCGTCGAGATCGACGAATTCGGGATGGCCGAACGGATGATTTCCTGGTCGCGGTCATTGGCAAGGCGCATGGCAAACAGCGTCGAGCACTGCGAGAGGATCGTCTGGTCGAGTTCGCCCGGCCGCTGGGTAATGATGCCGAGCGAGACGCCGTATTTGCGGCCTTCCTTGGCGATGCGGGCGATCGCCTGGCGCGTCGGCACGAAGCCCAGCGTCGGGTCGGAGGGGATGTAGCGGTGCGCTTCCTCGCAGACGACGAGCATGTGGATGGCGCCGTCGCTCCACAGCGCCACTTCGAAAGCCATGCGGCAGAGCACCGAGGCGACCGAATTGACGACTTCGGAGGGAATGCCGGCAAGCTGGAAGGTGCAGATTGGTCTGTTATCCCCGGGGATGCGGAAGATCTGCGCGAGGGTGTCGGTGATCGTGTCGCTGATCGTGTTGTTGGAGAACATGAAGTGATAGCGCGGATCGTTGATCGCGGCGATGAGGCGCATCTTCAGCGAGCGCAGGGAGGGCTTTTCCGCACGGCCTTCCAGGCGGCCGATGCGCTCGTCGATCAGCGCCAGCAGGTCGGCCATGCGGTAAGGGACCGGTGTATCGGCGGTGATCGAACTCTTTTCCGTCGTGCGGCGCACCAGCGAGTTGTCGCTGCCGCGGAAGGCGCGCTTGGCCTCGGGCATGATGTCGCGCAGCATGTCGAGCTCTTCGGGCACCGGTGGGCGGCCGCGGAAGACGACTTCGGCGAATTCTTCGAGCCGCATCAGCCAGAAGGGCAGGTCGAGCGTATCAGTATCGATGGTGACGGCGTGTTTGGGAAAGGCGGCGGCGAATTCATTGTGCGGATCGAGGATCAGCACGCGCAGCTTCGGATCCGCCGCGATCGCCTTGTGCAGGAGCAGCGACACGGCCGTCGATTTGCCGACGCCGGTCGAGCCGACGACGGCGAAATGCTTGGAGAGCATCGAGGGGATATGGATCGCCGCATCGATGCTTTCGTCCTGCGTCAGCTTGCCGATGACGGCGGTCGTCCCCGTTCCGGCATCATAGATGCGCATCAGGTCGGCGGCGCGGATGCGATGGGCGATGGCGCCGAGATAGGGATAACGCGAGATACCGGTCGAGAATTCCTCGCGCCCGTCCTCATCGACGCGGACTTCGCCGAGAAGCTCCGTCTCGATCTTGAAATAGTTGTCCTCGCCTTCGCCCCAGGCATGGCTGCCGGTATTCATGGAATAGACGAGGGCGACGACACGGTTACGGCCGACGCTGATCGAAATCAGCCGACCGACGGACCAGAGTTCGGTGAGATCGGTGCCGCCCTGTTCGGCGACGGCGGCAATGGTCGCCCTGGAGCCGCTGCATGCAACGACGCGGCCGAGAAAGCGATTCCCCGGCGTATGGCCGTCGCGTCGATCGTGCTCGCCTGCCTTGCCAGACATGCGCAAGTCGTTGTTGAGCAAAGGCTACTCCATGCGGTAGCGTTAAAGGATAAAGTCGATCCTTTAACAAATCCTTCATCCTATCGATTTTGGGAGGCGCGGGCGCGGGGCAGTTTTTTATTGCGGCATGCGTTGACGCTGCGAAATTTTCTGTCTATCACTTCCCGCCATGAAAATCGCAACGGCTCTTATCGTGGTGGGAAGGCGCATGGGCAGGATGGTGTAACCATCCGGCGATAGCCACCCATGCGCTAGATGACAGGCTCCTCCGGGGCCTTTTTTTGTGCCCGAAATCGGGCTCCCGGCCACAAACGCAAATCCCAGCATCAAACGGAAAAGACAGATGAGCACGGACAATCAGGCGGCAGGCAATCGGATGACGGGGGCGGAGATCGTTCTCAAGGCGCTGAAGGACAACGGCGTCGAACATATCTTCGGCTATCCCGGCGGCGCGGTCCTGCCGATCTATGACGAGATCTTCCAGCAGGACGAGATCAAGCACATCCTCGTTCGCCATGAGCAAGGGGCAGGCCATGCGGCCGAAGGCTACGCCCGCTCCACCGGCAAGGTTGGCGTCATGCTGGTCACGTCAGGTCCTGGCGCCACCAATGCGGTCACGCCGCTGCAGGACGCGCTGATGGATTCGATCCCGCTCGTCTGCCTGACCGGCCAGGTTCCGACCCCATTGATCGGCTCCGACGCCTTCCAGGAATGCGACACGGTCGGCATCACCCGGCCCTGCACGAAGCACAACTGGCTGGTCAAGGACGTCAACCAGCTCGCCGCCATCATTCACGAGGCCTTCCGCATCGCCCAATCCGGCCGTCCGGGCCCCGTCGTCGTCGATATTCCGAAGGACGTGCAGTTTGCGACCGGCACCTACACGCCGCCCGCCGATTACCCGATCCAGAAGAGCTACCAACCGAAGATCCAGGGCGACCTGAACCAGGTCCATGCGGCGATCGAGCTGATGGCGAATGCGCGCCGTCCGATCATCTATTCCGGCGGCGGCGTCGTCAATTCCGGCCCCGAGGCCTCCAAGCTGCTGCGCGAACTGGTCGAGCTGACCGATTTCCCGATCACCTCGACGCTGATGGGCCTCGGCGCCTATCCTGCTTCAGGCAAGAACTGGCTGAAGATGCTCGGCATGCACGGCTCCTACGAGGCCAACATGGCGATGCATGATTGCGACGTCATGGTCTGCATCGGCGCCCGCTTCGACGACCGCATCACCGGCCGCCTCAACGCCTTCTCGCCGAACTCGAAGAAGATCCATATCGATATCGATCCGTCCTCGATCAACAAGAACGTCCGCGTCGATATCGGCATCCGCGGCGATGTCGGCCATGTCCTCGAAGACATGGTCCGCCTGTGGCGGGCGCTGCCGAAGAAGCCGGAGAAGAACCGACTCGAAGGCTGGTGGAGCGATATCGCCCGCTGGCGGGCGCGCAATTCCTTCGCCTATACGAAGAACAACGACGTCATCATGCCGCAATATGCGCTGGAGCGGCTCTTTGCGCATACCAAGGACCGCGATACCTACATCACGACCGAAGTCGGCCAGCATCAGATGTGGGCAGCACAATTCTTCGGCTTCGAGCAGCCGAACCGCTGGATGACCTCGGGCGGACTCGGCACGATGGGCTACGGCCTGCCGGCGGCCCTCGGCGTGCAGATCGCCCATCCCGAGAGCCTCGTCATCGACATTGCCGGCGACGCCTCGATCCAGATGTGCATCCAGGAAATGTCGACGGCGATCCAGTACGACGCGCCGATCAAGATCTTCATCATGAACAACCAGTACATGGGCATGGTGCGCCAGTGGCAGCAGCTGCTGCACGGCAACCGCCTGTCGCACTCCTATACGGAGGCGATGCCCGATTTCGTCAAGCTGGCGGAAGCCTATGGCGCAGTCGGCCTGCGCTGCGATAAGCCGGATGAGTTGGACGATGCCATTATCGAGATGATCGAGGTCAACAAGCCGGTCATTTTCGATTGCCGCGTCGCCAATCTCGCCAACTGCTTCCCGATGATTCCCTCGGGCAAGGCGCATAACGAAATGTTGCTGCCCGACGAAGCCACCGACGAAGCGGTCGCCAATGCGATCGACGCCAAGGGCCGTCAGCTCGTATAAGAAAAAGTCAGAGGAAACCCAGGACCATGAACGCACACCTTCAGCCCACGGGCTCTGCCTATTTCATCTCTCCGGAAACGACCGCAGTCGAGAGCCACACGCTCTCGGTTCTCGTCGACAACGAGCCCGGTGTCCTTGCCCGCGTCATCGGCCTGTTCTCCGGCCGCGGCTACAATATCGAGAGCCTCACCGTCTCCGAGACCGAGCACCAGGCGCATCTGTCCCGCATCACCATCGTTACCCGCGGCACACCGCATGTGCTGGAGCAGATCAAGGCGCAGCTCGAACGCATCGTGCCTGTTCACCGCGTCGTCGACCTGACGGTGCGGGCTCGCGAACTCGGCCAGGACCGCCCGATCGAGCGGGAAGTGGCGCTGGTCAAGGTGATCGGCGAGGGCGAAACCCGCGCCGAGACGCTGCGGCTTGCCGATGCTTTCCACGCCAAGGTGGTCGACGCAACGATCGACCACTTCATACTGGAGATAACAGGCAAGTCGTCCAAGATCGACCAGTTCATCGCGATCATGAAGCCGCTTGGCCTGATCGAGGTCTGCCGCACCGGTATTGCGGCGATGAACCGTGGTGCGCAGGGGATGTGAGCCTGCTACCGCCGTCAGGTCCATGCCATAAGCTGCCCCTCACCCTAACCCTCTCCCCGTAAACGGGGCGAGGGGACGTGCCAAACACAACGTTGAGGTGGATGAAGCCGGTGCGGCATACCCCCTTCGCCCCGCAAGCGGGGAGACGGTGGCGGCAGCCGGATGAGGGCTTTTTAGCTGGGCAGCCGCTGTAGATCACAGCATCTCCAGCGGCTTTTTCCTGGCCGGTGGCGGGAAGGCGACGTCGAGCGCTTGCCAATCCTCCTCGGTGATATCAAGCGAGACACAGTCGCGGTTTTCGCGAACGCGTTCGGCATTCGAGGTCTTCGGGATGGCGATGACGCCGTCGCGTTTCAGGAGGAAGGCGAGCGCCAGTTGGGCTGGTGTCGCCTGGTAGGCCTTGGCGATGTGAATTAGTTCCGGATGATGGAGGACGTGTCCCTGCTCGATTGGCGAATAGGCCATAACGGGGATGCCGCGGCTCCGGCACCAGGGCAAAAGGTCGAACTCGACGCCGCGGCGGCTGAGGTTATACAGCACCTGGTTGGCGGCGACATTGGCGCCGTCGGGCACGCCAAGCAGTTCCTCCATGTCGTCGGTATCAAAGTTGGAGACGCCCCAGGCGCCTATCTTTCCGGAGGCCTTCAGCATCTCGAAGGCGGCGACGGTCTCGGCGAGCGGATAGTTGCCGCGCCAGTGCAGGAGATAGAGATCGATACGGCCCGTGCCGAGGCGTTCGAGGCTGTGTTCGCAGGCCTCGATCGTGCCTTTCAGGCTGGCGTTCCAGGGGTAGACCTTGCTGACGATGAAGACCTCGTCGCGCCGTCCTTTGATCGCCTGGCCGACGATCTCCTCGGCGCCGCCGTCGCCATACATTTCGGCGGTGTCGATCAGCGTCATGCCGAGATCGATGCCGGTTCTGAGGCTTTTGATCTCGGCCCTGGCATGGCCGGCATCCTCGCCCATGGCCCAGGTTCCCTGGCCGAGTGCCGGCACGGCTATGCTGTTCGGAAATTTTACGGAGGGGATGGGGTCGTCCTGCATGGCTCTTCTTCCTGCTCAAGAGATTGGGCCGCTTCGCCATCTTTCAAGTAATCCTGTCACCGTGACAATGATGCAATACCATCGGCGATTTAGGACAGTTATGCTGACCTAAATAAAGTGGGCTGCTGGAAAAGCCGGCTTCGGGAGGTCGCATGCCGCTGGATACGTTTCTCGCCCTCGTTCTCTTCGCCTTCACGACGTCGATCACACCGGGCCCGAACAATATGATGCTCTTCGCCTCGGGCGTGAATTTCGGCTTCCGCAGGACGATCCCGCATATGTTCGGCATCGGTGCCGGCTTCTTCTCGCTGCTCATCGGCGTTGGTTTCGGGCTCGGGGCGTTGCTGCACACGATGCCCGTGGTCTATACGGCGCTGAAGTTTGCGGGAGGCGCTTATCTCGTTTGGATTGCCTGGAAGACCGCTTCGTCGCGCTCGCTCAGCGAGGGCAAGAGCGGTGCGGCGCCGATGTCCTTCCTGTCGGCGGCGGCTTTCCAGTGGATCAATCCGAAAGCCTGGGTGATGGCGATGACCGCGATGGCGACCTATACCAATCCCGAGCTTTACCTCGCCAGCGTGTTGATCGTCGGTCTGGCTTTCGCGGTGGTGAACGTGCCGAGCGTCTCGACCTGGGCAGGCTTCGGCTCGGCGCTCAGGGAATGGCTTTCCGATCCGGTGCGGCTGAAATGGTTCAATATCAGCATGGCCGTGCTTCTGGTGGCGAGCCTCTGGCCGATGCTAAAATAGCGCAATCGACGGTTTCGTCAGCATCAGTCAAAAAATGCCGAGAACGGCCGAGAAAGCGGGAAAGCCGAACACGAACCAGACGCGATAGAGGCTGTGGTAGCTGGGCGGCAGGGCGCTTCCCGAGCTTGCCGCCGCGCGAGCGAGGTCGCGCAGTTGGATCTGGATCCAGATGACCGGCAGCCAGAACAGGCCCGTGACGACATAGAGCAGCAGCGACAGCGCCATCCAGCCTTCCGAGAGGTCCCAACCGATCGACCGCGCCAGGAGATAGCCACTCACCGGCTGGAGAAGAGCAGCGGTCGCCGTGAAGATCGTGTCGGCGATGACGACCGTCGCGGCGACATGGGCGATCAAGGCGGGATCGCGCGTGCGGTGCGCCATCACCATGAAAAAGGCGATGCCGGCACCGGTGCCGAACAGAACGGTCGCGCCGATCACATGGGCAAGCAGCAGCCATTGCTCAAGCATCAGCGTTCATCCAGGGTGGCAAGGGCCGTGAGCGTCAGCAGGATCGACGGTAGCACCTTGACGAGGGGGCCGAGCGGATCGAGCCAGAGGGCGGGTTCGAGAAGTGTGCCGCCTGTGAGATAGGCCAATGAGACGGCCAGCATGCCGAGGAGGGCGCGTCTGGCGAGCGGGCGGACAAGGACGGCGGCGCCGAGCGCGATATCGATGAGGCAGGTGACAAGCGTCAGCGCCGTTGCGCCCGCCTCGGGCATGAAGGGCAGGAAATGCGCGGAGGCCTTCGGCACCACCGGCAGCGGGATCAGGCCGGAGAGCAGCCAGAAAGCCGACAGGCCCGATATGACGAGCGGCTTCAGCAGATAGAGCCTGGCGAACCAGAGATCCTGTACGCCGGAAGGATTGGCCGCGAGCGTTGCCGCGGCGGATGTCGCGGCAAGGCCGCTCTCCCCCTTCGCGCTTTTAACGCCTTCCGACATGACGGTCATCGCCGTCGAGCGCAGCGGCGAACGCCAGCCGAGCAGGCCCGTGACATCGGCGAGCCAAGTTACCGGCCTTGCAATCCAGGGGGCGAGAGCGATCACGCTTGCGGGCGGCAGGCCCAGCCATTGCCGGTGCAGGCGCACGAGATCGGCAAGCGTCAGCACCTCGTCGGCGGCAGGAACGATATCCCCACGCAGATCGCCTGAAACCGCCCGCGACACGGCTTCCGCCACATCGTCCACGGAAAGCGTTTCGACCGGGCTTTCGGCGTGGACGAGCGGCAGCGCCAGGGGAAAGGCGGCAAGCGCCCGGATGAGCGATGAACCGCCATGGGGCATTGCGGCCGAGAACGAGGGCAGGGCGCAGGATGAGGTGAGGTAGGCCGCTTGCCGCCAGCGCCTCGTCGGCTCGCCGCTTGGTGGCGAGGAAAGGCAGATCGCCGGCGGCGCCCGCCGTCCTTGCCGATATCTGCACGATCAGAGGACGCGAGCGTTTTGCGGCGGCATAGAGCGCCAGCATTGCATCTGCCTGCGTGGCCGCCAGATCATCGGAAAGACCGTCCTGCAGCGCGCCGGCGCAATTGACGACGACATGCTGATCCTTCAGGAGATCCTCCCAGTCCTCGGGTTTCGTCATGCGGGACAGATCGGCCCGCCGCCAGTTTATCGCAGGCTGCCTCAAACGCGCCCGCACGGGATTGCGGCCGAGCCCGGTCACGGCATGCCCATCGGTGGCGAGCCGGGCCGCGACGACGGAGCCTATGAAGCCGGTTGCACCGAGAATCAGGATGTTCATGGCGGGAGATTAGCGGAAAAGTTTGATTGGGATAGAAGGGCTTGGCGGCGTTGTGGTGTATGGTAGAAAGAAAGGAGACGGTTTTACCGACCTGCTTTGAATTGGGGCGAGAGGTTGCCACGACTCCGCTTCCCCCCGGCGGGGAGCAACCATGTTTCATTTTTGCTGGTATTGTGGCGTCCATTCGGTCTTTCGAGAGAGGATTGTGTTGGCGAGAACGATGAGTTTGCGTGCGACGGCTATGACGGCGCACAGGTGATCCTTTCCGTTCTGACGCAAGCGGGCGTAGAAAGAGGCGAGATCCGGATTGTGCCGGGTTGCCGTAAACGCGCACATGAACAGGCTCTTTCGCAGGCGTTCGCGACCACCCTGGATGCGGCGTCTGCCATGATATTTTCCGCTATCATCGTCATAGGGTGCGACGCCGGCAAGGGCGGCGATCTCGGCGCGGCTGGCATGGCCGAGCTCGGGCAGCCGAATGATCAGGCACAGGGCGCTGCGCAGCCCGATGCCCTTAATAGAGGTCAGCAGATCGAGCCGTTGCGAAAGGTCACAATCGTCGCGAACCATCTTTTCGAGCCGCAGCAGATGGGCCTTTCGGCAGGTTTCGAGGCGGGCGACCTCGCGCGCATGACGGCGCTTGATCGCCTCCGACAAGGCGGTCTCGGCAAAGGTTTTGATCAGGGCGATCTGCTGCTCGATCTGTTCCAGATAGGTCAGTTCGGCCGCCAGTTTGTCGAGGCGTGCATCCGGCAGCGCCGGCAACTGCTCGAGACTTGCCGTGAAGAGCGCAATCAGCACGGCATCGAGGCGATCGTTCTTGGCTCGCTTGAGCCGGCTCTTGGCAAAGAAGCGCAATTGCGCCGGCTGCAGACGCGCCGCCGGCCGCTTGCCGGCCCGCAGATGCGCCAGCAACCGCCATTCATAGCCGCCGGAGGCTTCGAAGCCGATGCGGCTGACGTCATGCTCTTGAAGAAAGGCGTCAAGCGCCTTCAGGCCAGCAGCGTCATAAGTGACCCTCAGCCTTGCGCGGCCGGGATGGAGGGCAATGTCGAGATGGCTTTTGCCGACATCGATTCCGGCACAAATCATGCTATTATCGGTCATCTTCGTCGTCCCTGTCTTGGATACGAACCCCAAGGTTCCTGCAACCACACGGGCCAGATGAAGAGCCGGTTGCGATCCTGCTCCCCACAGCCCCCAACGGCTAAGAAGGTGACGATCCGACAACCAGCTGCCGGGCGGGCGGCCACCCGCCCGGCAGGCATCAGTATCCTACATTTTGCTCATCCAAGAAGATGCCGGCAGGCAGATGAGGGGGTGAGCGGCGAGCCGCGAATGCACGGAGCGCAAGCGAAGGGCAAATCATGAAGGGCGTGCCGTGCGGCCCCCCTCATCCGACCCTTCGGGCCACCTTCTCCCCGCTGGGGAGAAGAGGAGGAGCGTGCCGCGCGCATTGAGGAAACAGGGCGGCCGATCGCCGTTCCGGGAGGATATTGCCTTGCACGACGACCACAATGACGATCACGACCATCACCACGATCATGCCCACGACAACCATTACTCCGACATGCAGGCGCGCGTCAAAGCGCTGGAGACGCTGCTGACGGAGAAGGGTTTGATCGATCCGGCGGCGATCGATGCGATTGTCGAGACTTACGAGACGAAGGTGGGGCCGAGGAACGGCGCGCATGTCGTGGCCAAAGCATGGAACAATCCCGAATTCGCGGACTGGCTGAGGCGCGATGCGACGGCGGCGATAGCGAGCCTTGGTTATACCGGCCGGCAGGGCGAGCATATGCGCGCCGTCTTCAACACGGCCGATACCCACAACCTCATCGTCTGCACGCTCTGTTCCTGTTATCCCTGGTCAGTGCTCGGCCTGCCGCCGGTCTGGTACAAGGCGCCGGCCTATCGTTCACGGGCGGTGATTGATCCGCGCGGCGTGCTTGCCGAATTCGGCCTGACCCTGCCGGTGAACAAGAAGATCCGCGTCTGGGATTCGACGGCGGAGCTGCGTTATCTCGTGATTCCGGAGCGGCCGGCGGGCACGGAAGGCATGGATGAGGCCGCACTTGCCGGCCTCGTTAGCCGAGACGCGATGATCGGCACGGCCATTGCAGGCAGCTCGAAGATTTCAGCTGCCGGCAGCCAGAAGGCTCTGCCATGAACGGACCGCACGATCTCGGCGGACAGATGGGCTTCGGGCCTGTCGCGCCTGAAAAGGATGAGCCCTGTTTCCATGCCGGCTGGGAAAAGCGGGCGCTCGGCATTACGCTTTCCTGCGGCGCCTTTGGTGCATGGACGATCGATGAAAGCCGGCATGCGCGCGAGAATATCCCGCCGGCCGATTATCTCGCTGCCAGCTACTACGAGATCTGGATCCGCGGCGTCGAGACGCTGCTTGCGCGGCACGGCTTTGCGACGCGCGAGGAGCTGCTGTCCGGCCACAAGCTGCAGGATGGGGCTGCGCCGAAGCGGGTGCTGAAAGCGGAGATGGTGGCTGATGTACTGGCAAGGGGCGGGCCTTGCGATCGTCCCGTCGAAACCGCGCCGCGCTTTGCTGTCGGTGAGGCGGTGAGGACGAGGAATTTCAATCCGCCGACCCATACGCGGCTGCCGCGCTATGCGCGTGCCAAGACGGGCGTCGTCGAAGCGGTGCAGGGCTCCTTCGTCTTTCCCGACGACAATGCGCATGGCCGAGGCGAGAATCCGCAATGGCTCTACACTGTCGTCTTCGACGGCGGCGAGATTTGGGGCGAGGGGGCGGATCCGTCGCTGACGGTCTCCATCGATGCGTGGGAGAGCTATCTTGAGCGTTTGTGAGATGCCCTCGGAGCTCAGCCAATCGCTCGGTCTGCCGAAATCTCCGGAAGGCGGGCCGGTCTTTCCCGAGCCTTGGGCCGCCGAAGCCTTCGCCATGACCGTGCATCTGCATGAGAACGGGCTATTTGCCTGGCGCGAATGGGCCGAGCTCCTGTCTCGGGAACTTCATAAGCCCGGCCGCGCCGAAGACGGCAGCGATTATTTCGACTGCTGGGTGGCGACGCTTTCCGAATTGCTTGTCAGCCGCGGCATAGCGGATGCATCTGCCATTCTCGACCTGCAGAAGAGCTGGCAGCGGGCAGCCGAAGCCACGCCGCATGGGCAGCCGATCGAGCTCGCCAACGATCCGAAACGCTGACCCTCAAGAAGGGAACTGCCGGTAGCATTCCTCGGCGACGCCTCGCAGCGTCTCACGCGAGATTTCGCCGGTGACGGCGTAACCGAGTTCGCCGTCGACCCAGTAGAAGGTTTCGAGATTGCCCGACGAGGCGAAGCGGAAGCTCGTCGTGCGGTTTTCCCTGTTGCGGCCAACAATGACCGTCAGGCGTTCACCGGCCTGGTTCTCGTACATGAACATGGCGCCCGGCCTGCCGTCGACCGGCAGCAGGCGGCCGCCGACCAGCTTGAAGCCGAGCGACTGCAGGTCAGGGATCTTCAAATTCTCGACTGCCAGCCGCTTTCCGAGCCAGGTGGCGAGATGAGCCTCCTCGTCGGCGAAGACCTCGACGGGGTGGCGCACTTCTGCGGCATAGACGGTGAAGGCGGTCTCGGCCTGTTTCGGCAGGGTCTCGGAACCGGCAAGCTGCAGGTCCGGCTTTTGAAGAAGCGGGGGGCCATAACGGCCGCTGACCGCGCCGAGCGTGAAGACGAGCAGGGCCGCGGCGGCGGCCATCCAGCGCTTCGGCGCGGAGGAGGGCGCGCGTGGCGGGGTGACGAGCTGGGGATCGGTGTCCTTCGCCTTCTCATAGCCTGCGAACAGCGTCTTGATGCCGGTATTCTGCGCCTGCCATTCGGCGACCAACGCCGCTTCGTCGGGATTGTCGGCAAGGAAGGCCTCGACGCGGGCGCGGGCCGTTTCCGCCAGCTGGCCGTCGGCATAGGCGTGGAGATCGGCTTCGGTGACGATCGGGTTGGTCTCGTTCATTTCGGTCTCCGAAGCGTAATGACGTTATCGGCCTTCAGCCGCTCGGCGATGCGCTGGCGGGCGCGCGACAGCCGGGACATGACGGTGCCGATCGGGATCTCGAGCGCGGCGGCGACCTCGCTGTAGCTGTATCCCTCGATGACAACGAGCATCAGCACGGCGCGGTGCTCTTCCGAGAGACTGTTCAGCGCATCGTCGAGCCGGGCGCGCTCCAGCGGATCGGCCGGCGGTTCGGGAGCGGCCACGTCTTGTGCGGCGTCGAGCTCGACCAGGCCGTCGCGCGCCTTGCCGCGCCGGCCGTTTCGATAGAGATTGGTCATGATGGTCAGGACCCAGCCGCGCAGATTGAGGCCGCGCCATTGGCCGCGGCGCGTCAGGACCTTCTCGACACAGTCCTGGAGCAAGTCCTCGCCGTCGGCATCCGAGCGCGTCAGGCTGCGCGAATAGCGCCTGAGCGAGGGCAGGAGGGCCAGGATCTGGCCCTCGAACGTTTCAGGTGGGGGTGTCTTCACGCCGGCTCTCTTGGCATCAAGGTTTGGCGACATCCCAATTGCCGCCGACACCGTCGCCGGTGATGTCGCCAGCCTTCTTGTCCTTCACCCAGTAATAAAGCGGCATACCGTCCTTGGCCCATTGCTTCTTGCCATCCTTACGCTCGATGATCGAATATGCGCCATCGGCCTTGGCATCGGAAGCGGCCATCAGCGGCGGCCAGTTCTTGGCACAATCGCCGTTGCAGTTGGAAACGCCCTTGGCGTCTTTCTTGAAGGTGTAGAGGGTCATGCCGTTTTCGCCGGCGAGCACCTTGCCCTTGGCGGATTCGACTTCCTTGACGGGAGGGGCGGCGAAAGCAGCGGTCGCGGCAAGAGCGGCTGCCGCCGCGACGGACAGGAATTTCACGGATGTCATAATGTCTCTCCTCAGGTTGGGCACGCAATGCTGCGATACCTGAGATGAGACACGCGACGAGGCAATTTTATTCCGGCTGAGCGAAAGTTTTCGCGGAAAATGGCGGGTTGCAGTGGGGCACGCCGATCAGCCCTCATGTGAGGAGGCCTGAGGGCCGTCTCGAACCACGAGGGCGGGTGGCCGGCTCGATTACTTGCCGGATGCAGATATTGCTGCGGCCAGCGCGGTGGCCAGCCCCGTGGATGTCTTCGCTGTCATCGCAGTCATTTACATCAAATCGATTTGCGGATAGCATATATCCTTAATGTGGTTCACAGAACCAGCCATTAAGAGTTGCTGAATGATCTTGAAAAGCCAGGTCGAGTGGGCGCTGCATTGCTGCGCCATTCTCGCGGGCCTGCCCGAGGGCAGGTATCTCTCCACCAAGGCGCTCGCCGAGCTTCATGGTCTGCCGAAGGAATATCTCTCCAAGGCGCTGCAAAGCCTTTCACAAGCCTCGCTCGTCGATACCACGCTCGGCCCGAGCGGCGGCTACAGGCTTGCGAAATCCCCGTCTGAGATCAACTTCCTTGATATTGTCGAGGCGGTGGAGGGAAAGGCGCGCAGCTTCACCTGTACGAATATCCGGGAGAACAATCCGTGCCGGCCGGCAGGCTATTGCGACAGCAAGCCTTGCGCGGTTGCGCGCGTCATGTGGGAAGCCGACGAGGCTTGGCGAAACACGCTGAGGGCCGTGCGGCTCTCTGATCTCGTTGGCACCTTATCCGAGGAGGTGCCGGCGGACATCTGGCAAGGCACGTTCCAATGGGTGCTCCAGCGTGCCGGCTGATCATGCCCTGAAGATGGTCCTGATGGTCTTCAGGATTGCGTGCGCGTTGCGTGCTTGTTCCGGGGGCAGGTTAACGCCGTCGCGGAAGCGTTCGGCGCGGCCGGCGAGGGCTTCGGCGATCTCTTCGGCCAGGGCTGGGCGTTCGCTAAGCAGCGGGGCGAAGGCCGCCTGACCGATTTCATAGATCGTCACTGGGGTCAGGGCCTCCAAGGTGCAGACTTCCTGCATGCCGGCGAGCAGGCCTGTCTCGCCGAAGAAATCACCTGGCGCAAACCGTCCGCGCTCTTCGCCTTCGCGACGCGCCACGATGATACCGGCGCGCACCATCATCAGCGAGGGCAGCATTTCGCTCTCCCGCACGATCACATCGCCTTTGCGGAACTGCCGGACAGTCGTGGTCTCGGCGAGCCTCTGCCTCTCATCTGATGTCAGTGTTGCAAAGACGGGAATCGCTTCGATCAGCGCAAGCGGCGTGACGGTCGGCGGCTTGGCGTTTTCTTCCGTCGGCAGATCGGCGGTCAGCACCTGGGCTGCGGGTGGAACGGCCAAAAGCAAGCCGGCGGATTTGCAATGGCGATAGACGAGATCGAGCACCTCATTTCGCGCTGTCACGCGCTGACTGGGGCTCGTCACCCGAAACTGCAGCTCGACTTCGAGCGCGGTGGCGTCCAACCCCTTCAATGAGACGACCGGCGGCGGCTCGCGCACGATCGAATTGCAGCTCGTGAGCGCCGAGAGCATGACCTGGCGGATCGATGCCGGCATCCGGGTCGGAGCGATGCGGATGGTGAGGATCAGCAGATGGGTCTCGTCCGGCCGGCTGACATTGGTCAGGCCGAGTTTCGCCAGGAAGCTGTTGGGCAGGACGACGACATTATTGGCGCCGGTCAGGATGTGCGTCGCGCGCCAGTTGCTTTCGACGACGCGCCCTTCCGTGCCGTCGCTCAAGAGGATCCAGTCGCCGATAACATAGGGCCGGCCGAGCGTCAGCGCGATGCCGGAAAAGACGTCGGCGAGCGTGTTCTGGAGCGCCAGGCCGAGGATGATGGCGACCACGCCTGATGTGGCGACGAGAGTGCCGATCGGTACGCCGAAGACGAAAGCGAGGACCGAGAGTGCCATGCCGATATAGACGATGCCGATGACGAGATCCTGCAGCAGGCGGGCCTCACGCGGGCTTCCCTCCAGCACCAGATAGAGCCTGATGAAACCGATCACGGCCCATGCCAGGTGGACCCACCAGAGCGATTTGGCGACGATGACGAGCAGGGCCTGCGGGTCTTCGGACTGATATCCCTGAAAACGGTGGGGCTCGATGCCGCTGCCGGCGAGGATCAGCGTCATCACCGCAAAGAAGAGGATCTGCACCACCAGCCGCGTCGTCGGCCGCTGACTGGAGAGGAAATACCAGACGAGGATGCCGGCAAAGCCGACGACGATGAGGGAGATCAGCGGCTTGCCGAACAGCGCGTCGTAGATCATCTCTCTGTCTCCGGAAGGGGCGGGCGGTACATGATTTAGCAAGTCGGCCACCCGCGCAAGCATCGACGTGCGCGGGCGATCAAGGACCGACCATCAGTTCTGCAGCGGGAAGGTCAGCTCCTTCTGCTTGGTGTCGACGACGAAGACGGCGAGCAGGCGGGCGGGCTTGGTCTTGCTGCCGTTGGCGCTGACGCCGTGGCGGTCGCCCGGCATTTCCGAGAAGCTTTCTCCGGCCTGATAGACCTTGACCGGGCCGTCATTGACCTGGCTGCGGATCGATCCCTCGAGCACGGTGGCGTAGATGAAGGCCGAGTCCGGGTGGGTATGGCCTTCAGAGAAGCCGCCGGGGCCGTATTCGACCAGCACGCCCTTGATGCTCTTGCCGGGTACGTTCGGCAGCTCGTGCTCATAGACGAGCGTCACCTTGGCAGACTTGCTGCTGTCTCGGGCGGAAGCTCCGGTGGCTGCCAGAAAGGCGAGCGCGGCGGCGATGATTGATGCTCTGATCATGGCAATCTCCTTTGTTGCTGGGGTGGAGAGGACGCGCCCGAGTGGCCGCGTCCTGAGGCAAACCAATCACTTCGACTCGGCTGATTTGGCAAACCACTCTTCGAAGGTGATCGAACCGAGCCGCGGATTGTCGTCGGAGATGAGCGACTGATCGTTCAGCCTTGCGCCGAAATATCGCGCCTCGGCGTCGGCCTCGACGGTGCGCGGGTCCTTCATCGCCTTTAGATAGCGGGCGACGAGGTCGCTGAGGCGAGCGCGTTCGGGACCCGATATCTCGATCGTCTTGTTGGCCGGGGTGGAGAGCGCCACGTCGGCCATGGCGTCGGCGACGTCATCGGAGGCGATCGGCTGCACACAGGCCGGCGACAGGCGGACCGTCTGGCCGACCGTGCCGGATTGGGCGATGCCATTCAGGAATTCCATGAACTGCGTCGAATGCACGATGGTGTAGGGAATACCCGAGGCCCTGATCAGCTTTTCCTGAGCGAGCTTGCCGCGGAAATAGCCGCTTTCCTGCAGGCGCTCGGTGCCGACGACCGAAAGCGCGATATGATGCTTGACGCCGGCGGCCTTTTCGGCGGCGAGAAGATTGCGTCCCGAGGTCTCGAAGAATTCGAGCACGGCCTTGTCCTCGAAGGAGGGCGAATTGGCAAGGTCGAGTACGACCTCTGCGCCGGCAAGCGCTTCCGCCAGCCCTTCCCCGGTGATCGTGTTGACGCCGGAGTTCGGCGAGGCGGCAATCACCTCATGGCCGCGCTTGCGCAGGCGTTCGACAGTTTTCGAACCGATGAGGCCGGTTCCGCCGATGACGACGATTTTCATAACGGATCTCCCTTCGCTGTCGCGGCGCGGCAGCGTCAAATTTAATCTTCTCAATGAATTGCAGGGGTTAGTTCAGGCCAGCCTTGTCGAGGCCGTAGGCCTTGTCGGCCGTGCCCGGTACGGTCTTGAAGCCGACATTGACGCGGTTCCAGGCATTGATGGCCATGACCACGAAGGTCAGGTCGGAGATTTCCTTCTCCGAAAGCTGGCCGCGAACCCGCTCGTAGATCTCGTCGGGAACGCCGCCCTCGGGAAGTTTGGTCAAGACTTCGGTCCATGCCAGCGCTGCGCGCTCGCGGGGGATGAACAGGTTCGATTCCCGCCAGATGGCGACGTGATAGATTCTGAGCTCGCTCTCGCCATGGATCTTTGCCTGCTTCACATGCATGTCGAGGCAAAAGCCGCATCCGTTGATCTGCGAGGCGCGGATTTCGACCAGCGCCTGCAGCTTCTCGTCAATGACGCTGCTCCTCAGCGCCATGCTGAATTCCATGAATTTCTTGAAAAGCTCGGGGGAATGCTGGGCATAGTTCAATCGCTGGGTCATGTCGTTCTCCTCTAATTAAGGACAGTTATTATCCTTATGGATAAAAGATATCCTTAATTGCTGGACAGTAAAGCCATTCTCGCTTAGTCTGGCGGCATAAAGCCTATGCGCAAAAGTATGAGGGGGCTGTCATGGATATCGTATCGGCATTACGGACCTTTCAGCGCGTGGTAGAGACAGGATCGTTTTCGGCGGCAGCACACGATCTCGACGTGACTCAGCCGGCGGTTTCACGCCAGGTCGCAGCCCTCGAAAGCCATTTCAACATGCGCCTCTTGCATCGCACGACAAGCGGCCTGTCGCTGACGGCCGAAGGCGAGCGAATGATGCCGATGGCGCTGAGGATTCTCGACGCGGTGGAAGAGCTCGGCGATGCCGCCGGGTCGGATAGAGCGATCGCTTCGGGGAAGGTCAGGCTGAGCGTTCCGGCACCACTCGGGCTCTATCTCAGCGAGCGGCTGGGCGATCTTCTCGCTGCTCATCCCAAACTCTCGGTCGAGCTGCTTTTCAGGGAGCAAAGCTCCGACATGATTGAGGAGCGCCTGGACCTTGAAGTGCGCCTTGGCCCGGTCGCCGACAGCAGCCTCGTCTGCCGCCGGATCGGCTGGACGACGGCCTTCCTCGTCGCGTCTTCCGCCTATCTCGCACGCAGGGCGGCGCCGCGCGCACCGAAGGACATCAAGGATCATGAATGCCTGTGCTACAACAGGGCGGGTGAGGCCAATATCTGGTCCTTCTCGAGCGGCTCGGAAGACATATCGGTCAGGATCTCGCCGCGGCTGACGGCCTGCAACGCCGTCGCTATCCACAGGGCAGCCCTTGCCGGCGCGGGCCTTGCGGTGCTCTCGCACATCATCGCCAAGCCCGATATCGCCGCTGGCCGGCTGATCCCGGTGATGAAAGATTTTCAGCCGAGCCGGCTGCCGGTCACCGTCGTCTATCCCTCGCGACGCAACATGGCGCTACGCGTCAAGACGGTTCTGGATTTTCTGATCGATGCGATGGGGCAGGACCCGTCGATGTGCGCAGGCGGCGCGGACCGGGGCTGGGACCGGTGAGTGCAAGGATCTGCTGCCAACGGCCACGCAGTATCGGTTTCCGCCTTGCTTAAAAGCGGCGAATCCTGCCAAGTCGTCTGATCATGCAATTTGCGCCGCAACAAGACGAAGCCCTGAAGGCTGTTTCGAAATGGCTGAACGAAGGGCGCTCGCCGCTCTTTCGCCTGTTCGGCTATGCCGGAACGGGCAAGACAACGCTTGCCCGGCATTTTGCCGAGAATGTCGACGGCGACGTGCTGTTTGCCGCCTTCACCGGCAAAGCCGCCCAGGTGCTGCGCTCGCGCGGCGCCTCCAACGCCAAGACCATCCATTCGTTGATCTATCGCCCGCGCGGCGAGGAAGCGGTGGAGGACGAAGAGACCGGCAAGACCTCGATTGCGCCGATGTTTTCGATCAACCGGCAGAGCCCGGTCGCCAAAGCGGCGCTGATCATCGTCGACGAATGCTCGATGGTGGACGAGGCCCTCGGCAAGGATCTGATGAGCTTCGGAACGCCCATCCTGGTGCTTGGCGATCCCGGCCAGCTGCCGCCGGTTTCGGGCGGCGGTTACTTCACCAACCAGGAACCGGATTACCTCCTCACCGATATTCACCGCCAGGCGCGCGACAATCCGATCATCAAGCTCGCCATGCAGGTGCGCGAGGGCAACGAGGTGATGTATGGCGATTACGGAACGGCGAAGGTTATTCCGAAGAGCGAGGTGACGCAGCAGCTGGTGCTGGGTGCCGATCAGGTGCTCGTCGGCACCAACAGGACGCGGCGGCGCTATAATCAGCGCTTGCGCGAATTGAAGGGTTTCAGCGCCGATTATCCGCAGACCGGCGACAAGCTCGTCTGTCTTCGGAACGATCCTGCCAAGGGCCTGCTCAACGGCTCGCTGTGGCAGGTGATGACCTCGTCCAAGGAAACCACGAAGCCCGGCATCAATCTCCTCGTCCGCCCGGAGGACGACGACATGGATCGCGGGGCGGCGAAGATCAAGCTGCTCAAGCAGGCCTTCGAGGATGTCGAAGGCGAAATCCCCTGGAACACCCGCAAGCGTTACGACGAGTTCGACTATGGTTATGCCCTGACCGTTCACAAGGCGCAGGGCTCGCAATGGAACGACGTCGTGCTCTTCGACGAGAGCTGGGCCTTTCGCGACACGCGGGAACGCTGGCTCTACACCGCGATCACACGCGCGGCGGAGACGCTGACGATCGTGCGCTGATCCCGATCGCGTCGCGATCCCGATCAAGCGGAAGGGGCGGTGCGGCCGTCGGGGCGTTGTCCGTGCGTCAAGCCTGCACGATGCCGAGCAGGACGGCCTTGGCGATCGCCTGAAAACGGTTGTTGGCGCGGAATTTCAGGATGATTCCAGCTTCGAGATCCCTGGTTTCGTCATGCCTCAGGTCGAGCGCCCGAGCGATGCGCTGGGTGGAATAGCCCTCTGCCATCAATTCCAGGCAACGCAGTTCCTGCTCGGTCAGGCTGGAACTGTCCTGATTGTCGTTGAGCGGCTGCGTCTCCATGCCGTCGTCGAAATCCAGTAGATCGCCGACCTGCTGGAGTTGGCGGTGCAGCGTCGACATTTCGGCCGTCAGCTCGCGCTTGCGCACCTGCAAGGCCTCGCGAAACATCGCCTCGGCCGATTCCTGCGAATCGGCTTTGCGAAGCTCGTCCATCAATTCCTGGATAACCGCGATCGGCATGCCCGTTTCGCGGCAGACGGTGATGACAGCCATGCGCATCACGTCGTCCTGGCCATAGACCCGCATCAGGCCGATGCGATTGGCCGAGATCAATCCCTTTTCTTCGTAGAAATGCAGCGTCCTGTGCGTAACGCCGAATGCGTTGGCCATATCGGCGATAGGCACCGGACCTTCCGGTAGATCCGGCGGCAGCGCGGCAGAAGGCAGGAACCGGTATTTCGACCGGGCCTCCGAAGCGATACCGGCGGCAGCAAACAGGCGTTTGGAACCGTCTGGCATGAACCCTCCTAGGGCATCTTGTTGCACCTCATGCGGATTTGCCAGTTGCTTCCCGGTCGCGGCGAGTGGGGTTTCCTCTGAGCGTCTTACATGGGGAAAGAAGCAGTACGCGGCCTACGTTTACGCGACACAATGTCCACGTTATGCGTGAACGATCTTTTTTATAAGTGCTAAAAATAATCTCTTTTAAATGGGATAGCAACGCGACGGTGTGTTTTGCAGGCTTTGCGTGAAGGTTCTAGCAAAACACGCACTGCGCCCGCCGGGTACGTCCCTCACGACTGTACTGCCGATCCATCAATGATCGGCGTCGCATTCATCTGCGATTCTCGTTGGCCATCGCCGGGCACTTGGCTTAAAAGCGGGGCCTCCCGTTTCCGAGACCGATGGATAATCCGCCATGCCAGCCAAGCTCTCCGTGAACCTCAACGCCATCGCCATGCTGCGCAACCGGCGCGATCTCCCCTGGCCGAGCGTCGAAGCCCTCGGCCGAATCGCCCTTGCCGCGGGCGCCAGCGGCCTGACGGTGCATCCGCGCCCCGACCAGCGCCATATAAGATTTTCCGACTTACCCGTCATCCGCAACCTGATCGACGACGAATTCCCAAAGGCCGAGTTCAACATCGAGGGTTATCCCACAGAGGAATTCCTCGAACTCTGTGCCGGCGCCGCACCCGAGCAGGTGACGCTGGTGCCCGACGATCCCTCCCAGGCGACCTCCGATCACGGCTGGGACTTCCGCAAACACCAGGCGTTCCTCACCGACGTCGTCGCGCGGCTGAAAAAGATGGGATGCCGGGTCTCGCTCTTTGCCGACGGCGACGGCGATGCGGAAGCGGTCAAGATCGCCAAGGCGGTCGGCGCCGACCGGATCGAACTCTATACCGGCCCCTATGGCGGCTGTTACGATGCGCCCGAACGGGCGGCTCCCATCCTCGAAGCGCTGGGAAAGACCGCAGACGCTGCACTGGCGATCGGTCTTGACGTCAATGCCGGGCATGATCTGACCGTCGCAAACCTACCTGATCTGGTGAAGCGCATTCCCGATCTTGCCGAAGTTTCTATCGGCCATGGGCTGACCGCCGATGCGCTGGAATATGGCATGGCGGAAACGGTGCGGCGGTTTTGCAGGGCTTGTGGGCAGAAGGTTTGAGGAAGGTCGTTGCCCTTAGCGCCTAGAGGGGATCGAGTCACGACGTTCTGGCGGTGAGACGCACGGTGCATATTGAGTCTGCCGCGCCCAGGGACTTGGGCGCACTGGATTCCTGTGCTTGTCACAGGAATCCAGCCACGGCGCGTCTGCCCCGCGAGTGACTCATTTGCGGCAATGAGATTTTTCTCATTCAAAGCCTTATCCCTGCGGCAAGCCCAGGGATGAGCGAAGTGCTCAATGGCCCCCAGCGCTGCCAGCGGCCGTCAATGCAGCCTTATGCGCCACGAAGAAATCCTTCAGCGGCTGCGGCTGTTTACCCGTCAGCTTGGTGAAGTCTTCGGTGACGATTTCGAATTTGCCAGCGCGGATGTTGGCGTCGGCGGAGACCAGCATGTCGGCGATGAAGCCGGGGAGGCCGGCCCCGCGGATGCCCTGGCCGAACTGTTCGTCATTGACGTCGACCACGTCGAGCGGCTTGCCGGCGGCCTCGGAGACGGTGGCGGCGACCTGCCGGTTGGTCAGCAGTTCAGTGCCGGTCAGCGTATAGGTGGCGCTTTCGGAAGTGCCGGAGGCGAGGGCGGCTGCGATCGCCAGGGCGCAGTCGTCGCGCGCAATGGTCGAGATCTTGCCGTCGCCCGTGGCGCTGTACCATTTGCCGCCCTGCAGGTTGTGCGGCATCCCGTGCAAGTAATTGTCGTGGTACCAGGCGTTGCGGATGATCGTATAGGCGATGCCGCTTGTCTTGACGGCGTTTTCGCTGCCGAGGTGATCGGGCGCGAAGATGACGAGCGAATCGTCCGGGGCCGGCATCGAGGTATAGGCGATGTGCTTGACGCCTGCCTTGACGGCAGCAGCGACGGCGGCCTTGTGCTGGCTGAGGCGCTTGCCGGGGGTATCGAGCGCGTCGGTGCTGATGATCAGCAGCCGGTCGACGCCGGCGAAGGCCTTCTCCAGGCTGGCCGCATCATCGAAATCAGCCTTGCGGGTGACGACGCCCTTGTTTGCCAGCCCAGCGAGCTTTTCCGGGCTACGCGTCGCCGCGACAATCCTGGTGGGGGCGACCTTATAGGTCTCGATGAGATGGTGGATGACACGCTGGCCGAGCTGTCCGGCGGCGCCGGTGACCAGGATGGTTTCGCTCATACGTCATTTCCTTCTGCGTTTTGACGTTGGTCTCAAAAAGAGACTAACACTAGAATAGGAATTGACTTCGCGGTGTAAAGGAGGCAGTTTTTCGGCTGTACGTTACCAAAAGGGAACCAGCAGATGAGCGGCGAGGTCCTGAGTCTGAAGAGCAGGATGCCGGGAATGCGGCGCGAGATCGATCTCGCCGGTCTCGATTTTTCCAACTGCCCGGTCAGGGACATGATGCAGCATATCGGCGGCAAATGGTCGACGCTACTGCTTGAGGTGCTGGCGGCTCGGCCTTGCCGGTTCGGCGAGTTGCGGCGGATGCTCCCCGATATCTCGCAGCGCATGCTGACGCAGACGCTGCGCGACCTGCAGAGGGACGGTTATGTCCATCGGGAAGTCTTCCCGACCAAGCCGCCGAGCGTCGAATATTCGATGACCGATCTCGGCCGTTCGCTCTACCAGCCGCTGTCGCAGCTCTTGAATTGGGCGGAAGCGAACCACGAAGCAGTTCGTGACGCCCGCTTGCGTTTCGATTCTGCAGAGAGCTAGGCTTTGTTGCCGCGCCCTTCCGTCAGGAACAGCAGGAAGGCCAGTGCCGGGAAGGCGAAGCCGATCCAGGCCGTCATCGTCCAGCCGCCGGTCGCATAGGCCCAGCCGCCGAGCGCCGAGCCGAGCGCGCCGCCGGCAAAGAAGGTGGCCATGAAGAGGCCGTTCAGCCGGCTGCGGTGTTCCGGATTCAAGCCGTAAATGGCGCGCTGGCCGCAGACGAGATTGGTCGTCACGCCGAAATCCAGCGTGATCGCCGCCACGGTCAGAAGGATCAGGGCGGTGAGGGAGCCATCGCTTGCGAAATGGCTGATCAGGAAGGAGGCCATGCCGAGCAGCATGGCGAAGGTCGAGGCGATCCTGGTCATGCCGCGGTCGGCAAGCCGGCCAGCGATCGGCGAGGCGAGAGCACCGGCCGCACCGGCAAGTGCGAAGAGGGCGATGCCGTTCTGCGTCAGGCCGAAGGCCGGGCTTGCGAGCAGCAGCGGCGTCGTCGTCCAGAAAAGGCTGAAGGCGCCGAACATGCCGGCCTGGTAAAGGGCGCGGCGCTGCAGCACGCGCGAGGTCAGCGCCAGATGAGCCATGGAGGCAAGAAGTTCGCCATAGGAGAGCTTCGTCTTCGGCATGCGGACCGGCAGGTTGGCGCGAAGCACGATGGCGAGCACGAGCATCAGTGCTGCCGTGACATAATAGACGATGTGCCAAGAGGAGGCCTCGGCAACGAAGCTCGCGAAGGGCCGCGCCAGCATGATGCCGCAGAGCAGGCCGCTCATGACATTGCCGACGACCTGGCCCCGTGTGGCATCCGGCGCCATGTTGGCGGCAAAGGGAACCAACACCTGAACGGCGACCGAGGCGAGGCCGATGGAGAGCGAGGCGGTGAGGAACATCGCAGGCGTCGTCGACAGTGCGGCACCGATCAGCGCCACGGCAGAGACGGCGATTAGCAGCAGCACCAGCCGGCGGTTTTCCGTCAGGTCGCCGAGCGGCACGATCAGCAGCAGGCCGAGGCCATAACCGATCTGCGTCAGCGTGACGATCAGGCCGGTTGCGGCGGGGGAGAAGCCGAGATCGGCGCTGATCGGGCCGGCAAGCGGCTGGCCGTAATAGAGATTGGCGGCCACCAGGCCACAGGCGGCGGCAAAAAGGAAGGTGAGCCAGGGGGACAGCGCTCGTGGAATGACCTTGTCCGGCGTGGTGGCTGAAATGCTCATCAGAAACTCCGGTATTCAAAGATTATGAGAATTAAATGCAAGAATGCTGGCTGCGGCCACCCGATCCTTGACCGGATGCCGCTATTTCGATCGTCTGGGCGCACCCGTTCAGGTCACGAGCTTCATCGCCGCTTCGGCCGCGGCGACCATCTCCTGCCTGCTGCGTCCTGTTTTGCCGATGACGCGCAAGCCCTTGGTCAAGCAGAGAAAAGCGAGGGCGGCGGCATCAGGGTCCACCCTCTTCGGGATGGTGCCGTCGGCGTGGCCGATGCGGATGAGATCGGCCATCAGCTTCTCGTCGGCGGCAAAGGCAGTGACGACATGGGCGGCAGTTTCATCGTCGAGCAAGGCGAAGTCATTGGCGCCGCCGACGACGAGACAGCCTTTGCGGCCGGCCTCGCCATGCGAGAGCTCCGTATAATACATCACCATTTGAAAGACCTTTTCGCGGCCTGTCTCCGCTGACGCGATCATTGCTTCCAAGCGCCGCCGGCCGAGCTTGCGATAGCGGGCAAAGGCGGCAACGAAGATGCCGCGCTTGTCCTTGAATGCCTTGTAGATGCTGCCCGAGGCAAGGCCCATCGCCTCGGCCAGCTCGCTGATCGAGGTGGCGTGGTAGCCGCGCTCGGAAAACATCCGCAGGGCCGCATCGAGGGCTGCGTCCATATCGAATTCGCGCGGACGGCCGCGGCTGCGGGTTTTTTGGTCTGTTGTGATGTCGGCAACGGTCATGGCTCCTAATTAGGGAATGGTCGTTTCCAAATCAAGCAGAATTTCTGCGATGCAGCAAATTCAGAGATCGAGTACCCAGGTCTGGCCATTCGCCTCGGGGCCGAACTTCTTATGTCTCTCCTCGCAGACAAGGCGGAAGCCTGCTTTGATGTAGATGCCGCGGGCCGCCTCCAGCATGTCATTGGTCCAGAGCGAAAGCTGGCGATAGCCCTTCTGTTTGGCAAAGCGGATGCATTCGTCGACCAGCAGCTTGCCGAGCCCGAGGCCGCGGGCTGATTTGTCGACATAGAGCAGGCGCAGTTTGGCGATGCCATCGCCGCCATTGGTGACGAGGACCGAGCCGACATTGACGGCGCCGCGCTCGGCGATCCAGCAATATTCCTTCTCGGGATCGAAATTGGCGAGGAACTTTCCGGCGACTTCGGCGGCCAGCGCCTCGAAGCGCAGGTCCCAGCCATATTCCTCGGTATAGAAGCGGCTCTGGCTTTCGACAATCCAGCCGATATCGCCGGCGCGATGGGCGCGGATGATCGCCGGCGCGGGCTTCGCGGCCGGGTCTAGCAGGGCGCGGATCGTGTTCATGGCCGAGACGACCGCCTGCGGCTCGCCGGTTGCGAGCGTGGCGAAACGGGCGGCGATCTGCGCGTTGGCGCGCCGTCCGAGTTCTTCGAACTCTTCTCGTCCCCGGTCGGTGACAATAATGATCTGGCTGCGCAGATCGGCCGGGTCGGGGCTGGTCTCGATCAGCCTCTCGGTGCGGAAACGCTTGAGGATGCGGCTGAGATAGGCCGGGTCGAGATGCAGGTCGCGGGCGAGTGCGGTGGCACTGACGCCTGCATGTGAGCTGATTTCGAAGAGGATGCGGGCGTCCGTCAGTGTGTAGGGCGAGTCGAGATAGGCCTTGTTCAGGAGGCCGAGGAAATTCGTGTAGAAGCGGTTGAAGTCGCGGGCGGTTTCGATGAGGGCGATGTCGGACATGGTGATCTCCAGGGGGAGATCTCGCAATTTGCTGACAAGGCCCGCTCCTCGCTCGCCGTCATCCTCGGCCTTGTGCCGAGGATCTGCTGCCCTATCGACCGGAAGCAGATGCTCGGGACAAGCCCGAGCATGACGAAAGAAGGGTTGGCCGACTGTGTCAACACCCTGACAAAAGTCTCCGTATGAAGACCTTTGTCATGCATTTGGTTGACTGAGTCAACTAAATTGTCGGCTGCGTTACGCGGCTTCCTCTTCCGCCTCTTCCTCGGCGCCTAGAGCGAATTCCACCGCCGCCCGGGCATGGATCGCCGTCGTGTCGAAGCCCTGCATCGGCAGGCGATCGGGATCGAGGATCAGGCAGATCTCGGTGCAGCCGAGGATAATGCTGTCGGCGCCGTTTTCCATGGCGCGGTCGATGATATCGATCAGTTTCTCACGCGAGCGGTCGTGCACCCGGCCGGCGCAGAGCTCGTTGAAAATGATGTCGTGCACGGTGGTACGGTCGGCGGCGTTGGGCACCATGATGTCGAGGCCGAGGTTCTTCATGCGGTCGGCGTAGAAGCGGTGCTCCATCGTGTAGCGGGTGGCGAGCAGCAGCGGGCGCTTGCGGCCGGCGGCATGCAGCGATTTCGCCGTCTCGTCGATGATGTGGATCAGCGGCACGGAAATCCTTGCCGCGACCTCCTCGGCGATCAGGTGCATGGTGTTGGTGCAGATGAGGACGCAGCCGGCGCCGCCAGCCTGAAGGCGTTCGGCAACATCGCCGAGGCGGCGGGCGGCGCCAGCCCAGTCGCCGGCCTTCTGAAGAGCGACGATCTCTTCGAAATTGACCGAGTGCAGGATGAGGTCGGCCGAGGCGAGGCCGCCCTTGCGGGCGCGCACCATCTCGTTGACAAGACGATAATAGACCGCCGAACTTTCGAAACTCATGCCGCCGATCAGGCCGATCGTTTCCATCTCTTTATGCTCCCATGCTTCGAGTTTCGAAAATCATGCCGTATTTCCGGCGCGGCATGTTTGCGTTATTTGTTCTTCGCGCGAAATTTGTGCCACTATTTTGCGTGGTGTGATAAGATTGCGCAAGTTCAAGGCGCAGAGTTGACTTCACGCACATGCTGGACGATCGCGACAGACGTATTCTCGACATGCTGCAGAAGGATGCTGGCATATCCGTGACCGATCTGGCCGAACGTGTGGCGCTTTCGGTCTCGGCCTGTTCGCGGCGCATCCAGCGACTGGAGGAGACCGGCTATATCGCCAGGCGCATCGTCGTTCTCGACCGCGAAAGGATGGGCGTGCCGACGACGGTTTTCGCGCTGGTCAAGACGGCCCATCATTCGGACGAGTGGACGGAGAGTTTTCGCAGGATCATCAGCGATATTCCCGAGATCGTCGAGGCGCACCGGTTGACCGGCAACCACGATTACATCCTGAAGATCGTGCTGCCGCGCGTCGAGCATTACGATGTCATCTACAAGCAGATCGTGCGCAAGCTGGAACTCTTCGACGTCTCGGCTTCGATCTCGATGGAAGAGTTGAAGCATGGAATGGCGATACCCGTGGGTTACGTCCGATGAACAGTCATGTGCCGAGGCATGGCAGTATGAACGACGGAGATATTCGTCGCTTTTTCATGCTGGGGGAAAACTTCTCCGATCCGGGCGCCCAACACGATTGCACGCGCAGCCGATAATCTCCAGCGCCGGCGATAGCGATTCATTTGTCTCGCTACGGAACGTTTTTCGACATATTGCGTTCACCTTTAGTTCAGGAGGAGGGGAGGATATTTCCTCCAGTTGGAGGATAGAGGAGAACAGTCATGAGAAAGCTAACCGTCGCCGCGTTATGCTTGATCATAGGTGCCCCTGGCATCACGCCCGCTCAGGCGTTTCCGGCTATGAACCCACCCAAGATCGAGGCACAGCAGCAGCAGATAGAGCAAGTACGATGGCGTGGCCGAGGCGGACATCATCGACGAGATAACTTGGGCTGGGCCTTAGGCGGTCTAGCCGTCGGCACCATCATTGGCAGCGCATTGTCACAGCCCTATTACGGCTCGCCTTACCGCTATTACGGGTCGCCTTACGGCTATTACGACTCACCCTACCGCTATTACGGCTCGCCTTACCGGTATTATGGCTCGCCTTACCGATATTATGGGCCGCCCTACCGCTACTATGGCCGGTATTATGCTCCGCCCTATCGGAACTACGCATCGACCGTCTATTACGGGCGGGGCGGCAGCCATGTGAGCTGGTGCTACGCGCGTTATCGTTCGTATAGGGCTTTCGATAATACCTTCCAGCCCTATTATGGACCCCGTCGCCAGTGCATCAGTCCCTATTGATTGGCACTTGCGCATCGGCGCTGTGAACTGGTTCCAGGCCGGCCGATGTCATGATTTGTTCGGACGGCTTGTCTGTATCGAACGTCAGCAGAAGCCCAGTCTGGGCAGTAATAACTTTGCGTGATTTCGGCTCCGCAAGCTTCGCAGGCTTGGGCTGCAGCCGTAGTTTTGCGCGACACGCTCTGTCGACTGCGATCGGTGCAGGGGAGGCATTCCAAAACGGCAGTTGCAACCTTTGCGCCGAAGCCCACATTGGCTTTCAGCAAAATGGCGCAGAAGGGGCAGGGCATGAGCGATCATCACGTCGTCGTTGTCGGCGGCGGTTTCGGCGGGCTGCAGCTCGTCAACGGATTGAAGGGCGCAGGCGTGAAGATCACGCTCGTCGACCGGCGCAACCATCATCTCTTCCAGCCGCTGCTTTATCAGGTGGCGACCACCATTCTCTCCACTTCGGAAATCGCCTGGCCGATCCGCCGCCTCTATGCCGACCGGCCCGACGTGACGGTGCTGCTCGGCGAGGTCACCGATGTCGACAGCGGCGCGAAGACGGTTTCGTTACGCAACGGCATGACTCTGGGTTACGACACGCTGGTGCTGGCGACAGGGGCGACGCATGCCTATTTCGGCCGTGACGAATGGGAGCCGGTGGCGCCCGGCCTGAAGACGTTGGAGGATGCGACGACGATCCGCCGACGGGTGCTGCTTGCCTTCGAGAAGGCGGAGATGGAGGCCGATCCCGCCGTGCGCGATGCGCTGCTGACCTTCACCATCGTCGGCGCCGGGCCGACCGGCGTCGAGCTTGCCGGCATCATCGCCGAGCTCGCGCATTTCACCCTGCCAAACGAATTCCGCAACATCGATACGCGCAAGACCCGCGTCGTGCTGGTCGAGGCCGGCCCGCGGGTGCTGCCGACCTTCGCCGAGGAGCTTTCGGCCTATGCGCAAAAGGCGCTGGAGAAACTCGGGGTCGAGGTCCTCCTCGGCAAGCCGGTGACGGAGTGCGGCGCCGACGGCGTGCAGATCGGCGAGACCTTCGTCCCGAGCCGGACGATCGTCTGGGCCGCCGGCGTCACGGCTTCGCCGGCCGCCCGCTGGCTTGACGTGCCGGCCGACCGGGCGGGGCGTGTGGTCGTCGAAAAGGATCTGAGCGCGCCCGGCCTGCCCGATGTCTTCGTCATCGGCGACACGGCTTCCGTGATGCGCGAGAACGGTAAGCCGGTGCCGGGCATCGCACCCGCCGCCAAGCAGCAGGGCGGCTACGTCGCCAAGGTCATCCGCGCGCGTCTGTCGGGCAAGCCGACGCCGGCGCCCTTCAAATATTGGCACCAGGGGAGCCTCGCGACGATCGGCAAGAGTGCGGCAATCATCGATTTCGGCCGGATCAAGCTCAAAGGCTGGATCGCCTGGTGGATCTGGGGCATCGCCCATATCTACTTCCTGATCGGCACCCGCTCGCGCTTCTCCGTCGCCTGGAGCTGGCTGTGGATTTATCTCAGCGGCCAGCACAGCGCCCGGCTGATCACGCAGCGCGACACGATGCGGGAGGAGGGGTAGGCTGCTGCGTTGCCTGTCCGGGGGCCTCGAAGGACGAGGCCGGCCACCTTCGTTTCACCCAGCAATATCAGCGCACCACCCGCCCTCGTGGTTCGAGACGGCCCTGCTGGCCTCCTCACCATGAGGGCTGATCGTAGCGTCCGGAGGCGCACACGTCGCCCGCTGAAGCCTTGAATCAGGACGCGTTCAAGCTTGACACATCTCCCCGCCCACCCTTAGCATCCGACCCGCGTCTCCCCACCACCGGGAGGTCACGCGTCCAGCCGTAACAACGGACAGAGGTTCCAATGCGCCGAGTCACTTCTCACGAAAATCACATCCGAATTTCTGAGAAGTTGGTGGTTCATGCGCACTTTGAATCTGGGCATCCTCGCCCATGTGGATGCAGGCAAGACTAGCCTTACCGAAAGACTGCTTTTCAACGCCGGCGTCATCGACAGGCTCGGCAGCGTCGATACCGGCGATACACAGACGGACAATCTCGAACTCGAGCGGCAGCGCGGCATCACGATCCGGGCCGCGGTGGTGTCGTTTGCGATCGGCGACAGGATCGTCAATCTGATCGATACGCCCGGCCACCCCGATTTCATCGCCGAGGTCGAGCGGGTGCTGGGATTGCTGGATGCCGCGGTCGTCGTCGTTTCGGCGGTCGAAGGTGTGCAGGCGCAGACGCGCGTTCTGGTGCGGGCGCTGCGGCGGCTCGGCGTGCCCTTCGTCTTCTTCGTCAACAAGGTCGATCGCCTCGGCGCCCGCTATCAGGAGGTGATGGAGGCGCTTGCCGCGCAGCTTTTCGTCCGGCCGATCGCCATGTCCACCGTTATCGATGCCGGCAGCAAGCTTGCCCGGGTGGAGGCGCTCGCTCCGAGAGATGAGCCGCTTTTCTCGGCGCTCTGCGAGGCGCTTGGGGAAAATGACGAGGCGCTGCTCGATGACTATGTGCTCGCTCCCGATCGGCTGACAAATGAAAGGCTTGGGCGCTCTCTGGCCGATCAGGTGGCGCGCGGCCTCGTGCATCCCGTCTTCGCGGGTGCTGCGATGATCGGTGTCGGCATATCAGACCTGGCATCGGCCATTGCGACGATCCTGCCCGAGCGGCGCCCCGACGCGGATGGTCCGGTCGCCGGCAAAATCTTTAAGATCGAGCGCGGCTGGGGCGGAGAAAAGCTGTGTTATCTCTCCCTGACCTCGGGCACGGTATGGCTCCGGCAAAATCTGAACCTGCCGAAAGGCCCCGAACGCGTAACCGCGATTCAGCTGTTCGAGGATGGCCGGATCCATGGCGCCGAGAGCCTCCGCGCCGGGCAGATCGCGCGCGTCAGCGGTCTCGCCGGCGCGCGGATCGGTGACGCAGTGGGAGTCGATCGGTTTCCCGGTGGGCAGGCTCACTTTGCGCCGCCGACACTCGAAACCCGCGTGCTTGCCCGCCGCCCGTCCGACAAGGCGGCGCTCTGGCTGGCGCTGAACCAGATGGCCGAACAGGACCCGTTGATCAATCTGCGCCGCAACGAAGAGACGGACGAGGTGTTCGTCTCGCTCTATGGCGAGGTGCAGAAGGAAGTGATCCAATCGACGCTGCTCACGGATTTCAGTCTCGATGCCAGCTTCGAGGAAAGCATGGTCATCCTGGCCGAGAGGCCTGTGGGAATCGGGACCGGCCTGCAGATCGTCTTCAAGGAGCCCAATCCGTTTCTCGCGACCGTCGGGCTGCGCGTCGAGCCGCGTCCTGCCGGGGCGGGCAACAGCTTTGCGCTCGAAGTGGATGTCGGCCAGATGCCGGTCGCCTTTTACCGGGCGGTCGAGGAAACCGTGTTCGAGACGCTGAAGCAGGGAATTTTCGGCTGGCAGGTCATCGATTGCCATGTGGCGATGACGGCGGCCCGGCACAGTTCGCCGGCAAGCACTGCCGCCGATTTCCGGCAGTTGACGCCCTGGGTGCTGGCCACGGCGCTATCGGCTGCGCAGACCGTGTTCTGCGAGCCGGTCGACCGCTTTCATCTCGAAGCGCCGGCGGAAAGTCTAAGCGGTGTACTGACCTTGCTTGCGAGATCAGCCGCGATGACGACGGATTCGGTGATCGCCGATAGCGTCGCCCGGCTCGAAGGCACCATGGCGTCTCAGATGGTGCGGAGCGTCCAGCAGCAATTGCCGGGGCTGACGAGCGGGGCAGGGACGATGGAAACCGCTTTCGATCACTATGCGCCGATGGCCGGGCCTCCGCGCCTACGCCGGCGTTCGGGACCCGATCCGTTTAACGGGGTGGAGTATCTGCTGCGGTTGCGAGGGAGTGTATGAGAGGCGCATTTTGGTCATGGGATGGGGCACGCCGTGTGCCCCCCTCTGCCCTGCCGGGCATTTCCCCCACAAGGGGGAGATCGGCAAGAAGCCATGCTTCGCCCTAAACTGGCGGTTCATATGACGGTCGGTTGTTTGAGGAAGCCATCGCACGCAGCCGATCTCCCCACCTGTGGGGGAGATGCCCGGCAGGGCAGAGGGGGCACACGGCGTGCCGGTCCGAATCCAGCTACGGGCGGGTGCTCCGCGGTGGCGGGCGGGAGCGGCGCTTTCGGGCGATGCTTCGAGGCTCCGCCTTACGGGCTGCGCACCTCAGCATGAGGGCGGTGGAGTTTGCCGCAAAAAAAAGGCGGCCCTTTCGAGCCGCCTTCCATTATCCTCAGGCCGCCAGCGAGGCGATGTCGATGACGAAGCGGTAGCGGACGTCGCTCTTCAGGACGCGTTCATAGGCTTCGTTGACCTGGTCGATGTTGATTCTCTCGATCTCGGAGACGATGTTGTTCTTGCCGCAGAAATCCAGCATTTCCTGGGTTTCCTTGATCGAGCCGATCATGGAGCCGGAGATGCTCTTGCGGCCGGGGACCAGCGAGAAGGCGTGAACCGGGATCGGGTTCTCGGGAACGCCGACCACCACGAAGGAACCATCCACCTTCAGGAGGCCGAGATAGGTGTTCCAGTCGATCTCGGCGCTGACGGTGCAGATGATGAGATCGAACGTGCCGGCGAGCTTGGTGAAGGTTTCCGGGTCGTTGGTGGCGTAATATTCCCTGGCGCCGAGCTTCAGACCGTCTTCCTTCTTGGAAAGGCTCTGGGAGAGAACGGTGATATCGGCGCCCATGGCCGAGCCCAGCTTGACGCCCATGTGGCCGAGGCCGCCCATGCCGACGATCGCGACCTTCTTGCCGGGGCCGGCATTCCAGTGGCGCAGCGGCGAATAGAGCGTGATGCCGGCGCAGAGCAGCGGCGCGGAGGCATCGAGCGGCAGGTTGTCGGGAATGGACATGACATAGCCTTCCTTGACGACGATCGAGTCGGAATAGCCGCCCTGCGTCCTCGTCTTGCCGTCGGCTTCGAAGTCATTGTAGGTGCCGCTGAGACCCGGCATGTACTGTTCGCGGTCGAGGTCGCGCTCGGCGCAGCCGATGCAGGAATCGACGAAGCAGCCGACGCCGACGCGGTCGCCGACCCTGAACTTGGTGACGGCCGAACCGACGGCCGAGACGATGCCGGCGATCTCATGGCCGGGCACGATCGGATAAACGGCGTTCTTCCATTCGTTGCGGACGGTGTGGATGTCCGAATGGCAGATACCGGCAAACTTGATGTCGATGACGACGTCATCCGGGTTGGGGTTGCGGCGCTCGAAGGTGAAAGGGGTCAGCGGCTTGGAAGCGTCGGTGGCGGCGTAGCCTCTTGCAATAGGCATGGGAACCTTCCTTTTCGTTTATGGGAGGGGTTGAGCGGGATGGCGGACTATTGCCCGGAACGGCGGGAGAGGGTTAGAGCGATCCTCTCAGCTTTTTGCACGATCCTGCAAAAGTGAGGCGCCTATCTGTTTGCGAAACGGCCAAGGCACTCTAGATAGAGCGGTATAGACGGCGTCGGACAATCGACAGAAAGAGTTGCCGCATGACCTTGCCCTTCAGCCCCTATCAGGAAATCGTCGACATCGCGATGCGATTTGCACCTGGCGACGGTGAGTTCGCGACTGCCATCGGCAATCTTCATGTCAGCCGCCGCTCCAAACCGAGCGATCCCTTACACAGCAGCTACCGCCCGTGTTTCGCCTTCGTGCTGCAGGGGGCGAAAAGCCTGCAGCTCGGCACGGAGCAGATCAGCTACGGGACCGGCGACTATCTCCTGACCTCGCTCGACCTGCCGGTCGCCTGGCGGGTCACGGAAGCGAGCCCCGAGGTGCCGCATCTCTGTCTCGGGCTGGCAATCGATTCCGAGAAACTGCTGGAGTTGCTCAGCCGCATCGACGTTCCGCGGCCGGCTGCCCATACCGACGGGCAGCGCGGGATGGTGGTGAACGTCGCGCCGCCGGAGCTGATGGATGCCGCCGTCCGCCTGCTGCGCTTGCTCGATCGTCCAGGCGACATTCCCGCCATGGCGCCGCTGATCGAGCAGGAAATCCTTTACCGGGTGCTGACTGGGCCGCACGGCGCGCGGCTGATCAACATCGCCACAGCTGACAGCCACAGCAACCGGATCGCACGCGCCGTTGCCTGGCTGAAGGAGAATTTCGCGCGGCCGCTGCGCATCGAGAACCTTGCCGAACGCGTCAATATGAGCGTGTCGTCCTTCCACCATCATTTCAAGTCGGTGACGGCGATGACGCCCGTCCAATATCAAAAGCAGCTTCGCCTGCACGAGGCGCGCCGGCTGATGCTCGTCGAGCGTCTCGATGCCGGCACGGCCGGCCACCGGGTCGGCTATCAGAGCCCGTCGCAGTTCAGCCGCGAATACAGCCGCCTTTACGGCGCTTCGCCGGCCCGCGATGTCGACGGCGTGCGCGAGATCATCGCGGCGGAATAGCGCTAGGGACGTTCGGCGGCTGCTGCCGGCCCGCCATTAAAGGATGTTTGACGTTTCCCGGCTAGGCTGGCGCCAACAATCAAGCAGGCACCGTCGTCCGCATGACGCAAACACCGTTCCTTTCGATCGTCGCGCCTTGTCACAACGAGGAAGAAGGCCTGCGCGAATTCTGCCGCCGCGCCGCCGCCGCTGCTCAGAGCGTCGCCGGTGACGCCTTCGAACTCATTCTCGTCGATGACGGCTCATCGGATGGCACCTGGGAACTCATTTCGGATCTGGCAGCCAAGGTGCCGCAGGTGCTCGGTGTTCGCCTCCTGCGCAATCACGGCCACCAGCTGGCATCGACGGCGGGTCTTTCGGCGTCACGGGGCGAGCACGTGCTCCTGATCGACGCCGACCTTCAGGATCCGCCCGAGCTGTTGTTGATGATGATGCCGATCATGGAGCGCGGCGCCGACGTCGTTTACGGTCAGCGCACACGTCGCGAGGGTGAAACCTGGTTCAAGCTCGCCTCCGCTTCGCTTTTCTACCGCACGCTCTCCAGGTTCGCTTCTGTAAGCATCCCGCGCGATACAGGCGATTTCCGGCTGATGCGCCGGCGCGTCGTCGATATTCTTCTGGCGATGCCGGAGCGTGATCGTTTCATCCGCGGCATGGTCAGCTGGATCGGCGGCCGGCAGGTGGCTCTGCCTTACGAGCGGGACGCCCGTTTTGCCGGAACGACGAAATATCCGCTGCGCAAAATGATCAATTTCGCCCTCGATGCGATCACCAGCTTTTCAACGACGCCACTGCGCATTGCCACATGGCTCGGCATGATCAGCGCCGGTGTGGCGATGGCGTTGCTCGTCTATACCTTCGTTCGCTGGCTGCAGGGCGAGACCGTCACCGGCTGGTCGTCGATCATGGCCGCTGTCAGCGCCTTCAGCGCCATCCAGCTGATCTGCATCGGCATCATCGGCGAGTATCTCGGCCGTCTGGTGCAGGAGAGCAAGAGGCGGCCGATGTTCATGGTCGAGACGATCCTGCGGGGCGGCGACCAGGCCGAACTGCCGACGACTTTTTCTGAAATGAGCGCCGGCGACCGGCGCGCCGCGCTGGATTCGGCCTTCGCGCCGGCAGAGTTGCCGCGGCCGCAAAAGAGCAACCGGATCAAATAATGAATCGAATTGCTGCGCCTGTTCATGCCGCGGCCGTGCCGGAGGATTTGATCGCCCGGCAGGACTCCACCATTGCGATCGCCGTGTTCGTCGCGCTTGCGGCTGCATTGGTCGTCCTGTTTCACTTTCCGCCGGTTCTCGACTACGCCAATCACTACGCCCGGATTTGGCTGCTTTCGGGCGGCATCGGCGAACAGCCGTTCCCTGAGATCTATGCGATCGATTGGAACCGCACCTTCACCAATGTCGGGATAGATCTTCTCGCCGTCTGGCTGGGGCCGCTGGTCGGCGCCGACAGGTTGGCGCGGGCATTGCTCTTTCTGGCGATCGTGTTGCCGCCGCTTGGTGCGATCGGGCTGCACCGCTTGCTCTTCGGTGGCCGGCACTATTGGCAGATCGCCATGCTGTCGTTCGGCTGGTGCGCCACGATGATCGGCGGCTTCATCAATTTTCAGATCGGCCTCGGCATGGCCTTGTTCTTCTCGTGCATCGATCTGCGGCTGCAGGGCGGAAATCCGGTCTGGATTTTTGCCTGGCGGCTCGCCGCCGCACTGCTGCTGACGGTGATGCACATCTTCTCGCTGGGCTTCTATATAGCGATCGTCTGCGGCCTCGAATTTTCCTCGCGCATCGACATATTGCGATCAAAGGCCGCTTTGGCGAGGCTTACCGGCCGATTGGTGCTGGCGATCAGTGCCTGCGCCCTACCGCCGCTCGCGTTGTACCTCCGCACTGCTGCTTTACCAGATGCCGGGGGGAGCGGCCTTGGGCTTGCCTGGAACGATGGCGTCATCCTGATCCTGATAAACCTTGTCTCCGCCATCACGACCTATGTTCCCTTGGTGGACGTCGTGCTGTTTCTGCCACTGATCCTCATCTGCACGCGGGCCGCACGTACGGGCGACATGCAGGTGCATGCGGGGCTTGCCGTTACCGCCTGCGGATTGTTGCTTCTTTCCTGTATTTCGCCGCGACACGCTCTCGGCACCGGCTGGATCAGCTGGCGCTTTCCGATCATGACGGCGCTCGTCGCCATGGCGATGGTGTGCCCGTTTGCCAATTTGACACGCCGGCAGGCGCTGTCGCTGGCGCTGGTCATCAATCTTGCGGCCTTCGGCCGAGCCGGCTGGATCGGGTGGAATTGGTGGCTGGCGCAGAAAGATGTCGCGGCTGTCGAGGCTGTGCTGAGAAAGATACCCGCCGGCACGGCCGTGCTGCCTCTGGGGCATGAACCGGAGACCGCCAGCAGCCTTGCCCATTCCAATCGGCACTTTGCCTGGGGATTGGATACCTTCAGGCATTTGCCGACGCTCGCCGTGCCGTTCTCGCATGCTTTCGTGCCGACGCTCTTCACGGCAAAGGGCAAGCAGCCGCTTTCCGTCCTGCCGCCATGGTCCCAGATCGCAGTTCCCGAGGGCAATCTGGTGTCGATCGCCGTACTTTCATGCCCGGCAATGATGCGGGAATATATGGATTTTACGCCCTATTTGTCGGATTGGCGCAGGCGTTTCGATTTCATCCTCATTGCCAATGCCGATATCCCCGACCGTTATGTCGGCAGCTTGATGCCGGCGGGACTGACGCTCATCGAGGATGCCGGTTTCGCGCAGCTTTATGCGATCGACAAGGTAATGCCGGCGGAACCTCTCTCGATCCCGGCCGGTTGCGCCAGAGCGTCTTAGAGCGGTTCAGCTTTTCACGGAACTGCAGAACGGCTCTAAGCTTTTGGATTTACGCTCCAGGCTGCCGATGCCGTGCCTGTTCGGCTCTACGAACTGCCGGTCGTCCTGAGCTCGAGCGCAAGCTGTTGTGCCTGTCGTGCCGTGTCTTCGTCGCAAATCAGCACGTTGCCCAGGCCGGACAGCAGCACGGCTGCGATCGCCTGCGCCTTGTTCAGGCCGCCTGACGCGAAGACGACATTGGGAATGACGCGCAGGGCCTCCAGCTCGGGAGCGATCGCGCACCTGTTTATCGCATGGTCGATCGGCCGCCCGATCTTATCGACGAACTGGCCGAGCACGTCACCACAGGCACCGGCTGCGAGCAATTCCTCTATGTTGATGTTGCGTGGCAAGCCGTAGCGCATCAGCAGCGAACGCTCCGTCATGTCGCCGATGCTGAGCACGATGACGTCATTCGTCTCGATCTGTCGGAAGGCTGATTCAAAAACATCCTGCCGGACGATTGCCGTCCGCGATTCCGGGCTGCCGGCATAGATCGGAGCAGCCAGATAGGAGCATTCGGCATTGAGCTGGCGGGCAAGATCGCTTGCAATGTCAAAGGTATTGATTTCGATGCCGTGCGTCAGCCCGCCCATGACCGAATTGACGCAGATATCAGGCCGTCTGAGGGAAGGCATATGACGCACCATCTCGCGCAGCGTCGCTCCCCACCCGACGCCGACGCCGCGGATACCGCCGCCGTTCAGAAGCTGGACGAGATAATCGGCGGCCGCCTGGCCGAGCAGGACGGGAATGAGCTCCTCGTCCTCCGGTGTCGGTACGATGATCGCTCGATTAAGAGAGAATTCCGCTGCCAGTTGCTGCTCCAGGGCGACACAGGACGTCAGTCGAGAATTGAGGGTGATCGTCACAAGGCCAGATCGGCGCGCCTCGGCGATGATCTTGTTGACGCGAAGCCTGTTGGTCGAAAGTGCTTCTGCGATTTCACCCTGCGTGCGTCCCTCCATATAATAGAGCCAGACCACGCGCACCTGCATCTGCTCGTCGGGCAGCGCTACGGGCGCGATAGAAGCACTTCGGTTCTGTGACATGCGATAAACTGCGCCTCCGCTTCGACGCCATGGATCTCAAATCCCCGGCGCTTGTCAATCGCGGGGGGCTGCCGTCAGCCGGTCAATCGGTTCGCCGCCCCGTCGCTCTGTTGAAGGGATGCAGATCATCCCGTCGCACATGACAGGACATACGCTCGCCTTCCCGCAAGTGCTGATCGGTGAAGACGCTCGCCACGATACGCTTATCGCTGCCGTCGACGCGCAGATGCACGTTGTTCTCATCACCGACAGTCTCGATCAATTCGACATAAGCGTCGAACCGGAGATCGTGCCCCGATCCGGCTCCGAGATCGACCGCGCCCGGCCTGATGCCGATGAGATCCGTATCTCTCGGCAGCGGGAGGTCGCAGGGGCCGAACTCATCGAGATCGATCAGGTTCATCGGCGGAGAACCAATGAAGCCGGCGACGAAGACGGTTTCGGGGCGGCGATAGACCTCGATCGGCGTGCCGATCTGCTCGATCCTGCCGCCGTTCATGACGACCAGCCGGTCGGCCAGCGTCATGGCTTCGAGCTGGTCGTGCGTGACGTAGAGGCTCGTCGTCTTCAGCTGCCGCTGCAGCCTGCGGATTTCGACGCGCATCTGCACGCGAAGCTTCGCATCCAGATTGGACAAGGGCTCGTCGAACAGGAAGGCGGCGGGATCGCGGACGATGGCGCGGCCCATGGCGACGCGCTGGCGCTGGCCGCCCGAGAGCTGGCGGGGGCGCCGGTCGAGAAACTCGCCGATCTCCAGAATGCCGGCGGCATTGGCGATCCGCCGGTCGATCTCGCCGCGCGGCACGCGGCGGTTCTTGAGGCCGTATTCGAGATTCTGGCGAACGGTCATATGCGGATAGAGCGCGTAGTTCTGGAAGACCATGGCGATGTTGCGGTCGGCCGGATCGACATGGCCGACGTCGTTTCCTGCTATCCTGAGGTGCCCGGAGCTTATCGCCTCGAGGCCGGCAATCATCCGCAGCAGGGTCGATTTCCCGCATCCCGAAGGCCCGACCAGCACGATCATTTCGCCGTCCGCGACAGTCAGATTGATCCCTTTTACCGCGGGAACCGGTCCGTAATTCTTCCTCAGATCGATCAGTTCGATAGCCGCCATGCATCCTTCCTCCGGGGTCGTCATACATTTGTAACATGCTATTGACATTTGTAACAAGTGACCCCAACCTTGTTTTATCGCCACTCTGGGAGGGGTTGACCGGCGCTCGACGCACCGGTCGGCGAACAAAGGCAATGGAGAGGAAAACGAAATGACGGCAATGTCTTCGATAGGGTCCCGTATCGGGCGGACGATCCGGTCATTCGCGGCGGGCGCTGCCCTGGTGACGCTTGGATTGGCAAATGCAAGCCACGCCAGCGCCGCCGATCGTGTCAAGATCGAATGGTGGAATGCGGCAGGCGGTCGCCTGGCCGAGATCACCAACCAGCTGATTAAGGACTTCAACGCCTCGCAGGACAAATACGAGGTCGTCGGCATCGGCAAAGGCAATTATGAAGAGACCATGGCGGCAATGGTGGCCGCCTATCGCGTCCATCAGCAGCCCGTGCTGATCCAGGCGGCCGAGCGCGGCTTTCTGACCATGTACAATTCGGGCGCGATCATTCCGGCGCCGGAGCTGATGGAGAAGGAAGGCTACAAGATCGACTGGAATGATTTCGTCGCGCCGGTCGCCGGTTTCTATCTGGTCGACGGCAAGCCGGCGGCGATGCCCTTCAACAGCTCGACGCCGATCTTCTGGTACAATGCCGATCACTTCAAGGCAGCCGGCTTCGACAAGCCGGGCGAGACCTGGCAGGAGCTCGACAAGCAGCTGCGTACTATCAAGGAGAAAGGTGTCTCGAAGTGCCAGATGGCGCTTGCGAACGACTTCTACTGGAGCCTGATCGAGAACTATGCTGCGATCCAGGACCAGCCTTACGGCACCAAGGCGAATGGCTTCGGCGGCCTCGACACCGAATTCATCTTCAACAAGAGCCCGTTGGTGGTCGGTCAGGTGACGCGCTTGAAGACTTGGATGGACGCCGGCATCCTGCAGATCGCCGGGCAGGGGCTCTCGCCAGACCAGCTGTTCACCTCCGGAACCTGCTCGACCTATGTGGCCTCCACCGCGGCGCATGCCGCCGTCGAGAGCGGCGCGAAATTCAATTGGAGCGCGACCTTCCTGCCGCATGAGGAAGGCATTGAGCCGAAGAACAGCACCATCGGCGGCGGCGCGCTTTGGGTCCTGAAAGGCAAGTCGGAGGAAGAATATGCCGGTGCTGCCTCCTTCCTGAACTTCCTTGCCTCACCGAAGACGCAGGTCTGGTGGAGCAAGCAGACCGGCTATGTGCCGGTGACCAACGCCGCCTATGAGCAGGCCAAGTCCGAGGGCTATTTCAAGGACCACCCGACCCGCGAGATCGCCATTCTCCAGCTCACACGCGGTACCCCAACCGACAACTCGCGCGGCTTCCGCTTCGGCAATCACAATCAGGCGATGGCGCTTCTGGTCGAAGAGATCCAGGGTGTCTGGACCGGCCAGAAGACACCACAGCAGGCGCTGGATGCCGCGGCGGCCCGCGGAAACCAGATCCTTCGCCAGTATGAGCAGCTTCATGCAGCAAAGTAGAACCTTGGGAAAGATGGAAGGCGCCGCCCGGCGCCTTCGCATCCCGGATCTTCTGTCGACGGGCCGCTCGGTCGCGCAGCCGTCGGAGGCCGGATTGAAGTCCGCCCACTTCAACAAGCCGTGGCTCGCCTTCGGCCTGGTTGCGCCGCAACTGCTGATCCTCCTGTTCTTCTTTTTCATACCGTCCTACAAGGCGCTATCGCTGGCCTTCGTTCAGGTCGATCCCTTCGGCGGCACGCAGATTTTCGTCGGGCTCACGAATTTCTACAATCTCTTCGCCAGCCCGGAATATCGCGGCAGCGCGCTGTTCACGCTCTGGTTCACCGTTGCCCAGAACGCCGCAACGCTTCTGCTTGCCGGTCTCTTTGCCTTCGCGACCGATTTCGTGATCAGGGGCAGGGGGATCTACAAGAGCATCATCCTGCTTCCCTATGCGATCGCGCCTGTAATCTCGGGCGTCATCTGGGCCTTCCTGTTCAATCCGGCGGTGGGGCCGGTCGCGCAGCTTCTGCATGGGTTCGGCTTCGAATGGGACCCGAACCGGCGGCCTTTCGATGCGCAGCTTCTGGTGACGATCGCTTCGGTCTGGAAGAATGTCTGCTACGACTACATCTTCCTCGTCGCCGCCTTGCTGGCCGTGCCTGCCTCGCTGCTGGAGGCGGCAAAGCTCGATGGCGCAAGACCGGTGCGGCGCTTCTTCACCATTTCGCTTCCCCTGATCTCGCCGACGATCTTCTTCCTCGTGGTGATGAACTTCGTCTACGGCCTGTTCGAAACCTTCGGCATCATCGACGCGGTCACCCGCGGCGGCCCGGCGGGGGCGACGAACAGCCTGGTCTACAAGGTCTATCAGGATGGTTTCGTGCAGCTCGACCTCGGCTCGTCAGCCGCGCAATCGGTGCTTTTGATGCTGATCGCCATCCTCTTCACCATCGTTCAATTCCGCGCGCTCGAGCGCAAGGTCAATTACCAGGTGTAGCCATGCCCGAACGCCATCTCGGCCTTTCGATCTTCTGCCACGCCATATTGCTGATCGGCGCGGTCTTCGTCTGCCTGCCGCTCTATTTCGCCTTCGTCGCCGGCTCGCTCACCTTGCAGGAGGTGCAGCAGGCGCCGTTTCCGGTTTTGCCCGGCTCGCATTTCTTCGAAAACCTAGCCGCCGCCTGGCAGCAGGGCGAGTTCTCGCAGCTGTTCCTGAATTCGATCATCGTCACCGCCGGCATCGTCGTCGGCAAGTTGGCGATCTCGCTGATCGCCGCATTCGGCGTCACCTATTTCCGCTTCCCGTTCCGGATGACGGCGTTCTGGCTGATCTTCGTGTCGCTGATGCTTCCGGTCGAAGTCCGCATCATCCCAACCTATGAGGCGGTCGCCGATGCCGCCGGGCCGGTCCGTTGGCTCGCCGGCATCATCGGCCTTTCCGGCGTCGTCGAAGGGCTGACGGGCTACAGCATCGAAGCCTCGTTGAAATGGAACATGGTCAACAGCTATGCCGGCCTGATCCTGCCGCTGATCGCCTCTGCCTCGGCAACCTTCCTGTTCCGGCAGTTCTTCCTCACCGTTCCCGACGAGCTTTGCGAGGCGGCCAAGCTCGACGGCGCCGGCCCCTTGAAGTTCTTCAAGGATATCCTGCTGCCGCTGTCGAGCGCCAATATCGCGGCGCTCTCGATCATCCTGTTTCTCTATGGCTGGAATCAATATTTGTGGCCGCTGCTCTTCACCACCGACAAGGAGATGGGAACGGCGGTCCTGGGGCTGAAGCAACTCGTTCCAGTCTCGGACTCGGCACCTGCCTGGAACATTGCGATGAGCGCTGCGCTGCTCGTCATGCTGCCGCCCGCGGCCGTCATTCTCTTCATGCAACGCTGGTTCACCAAGGGGCTGGTGGACTCCGGAAAGTAATACGCAAATCTCAAGGATATTCAGACGATGGTGCATATCATCGGCCACCGCGGTGGCCGCAATCTCTGGCCTGAAAACAGTCTTTCGGGCTTCCGCAACCTTGCGCAAATGCCGGTCGATGGCGTGGAGTTCGACATCCACCTGACGCGCTCGGGCGAAATGCTCGTCATTCACGATCCGACGCTCGAACGCACGACGGATGCGCGCGGGCCGGTCGCCGACCTCGGCCCGGTAAAACATCGCGAAGTCAGCCTCAAGGATAGCGACGGGGAGGTGATCCCCACCTTGGAAGATGTGCTTGCCGTCTTCAAGAACACGCCGCTCGAGCTTCATATCGAACTGAAGACGCATGCCGATGGCACGCCCTACGAGGGGCTGGCCGCCAAGGCATTCGCCGCCGTCGAGCGGTTTGGTCTGACGGAGCGCTCGATCCTGACGAGCTTTCATCCCGAGGTGCTTGCCGATATCCGCAAAGCCGCGCCCGGGATTCGCACCCTGTCGTCCTTTGACGCCAAGTCGGCCGAGCGTCTCGGCCTTGCGAGCGGCCTCAGCCTGATGAAGCAATACTCGGATATCATCGCCGTCGAGAAGTCGCTGCTTCAGGCGAAGTGGGACGAGATCACCAAGCTCGTGCCGCTCGACCGGCTCGGCGCCTGGGTTCCGAACGAGATGAGCGATCTCGAATACTGGCTTGCCAAACCGATCCGGCAGATCACCACGGACCGGCCGGATCTCGCCCTGCAGGCGCGGAGGTGAGGCGTGCTCGATGACCGCATCGATCATCCCGGTACCCGAGGCGTCATGGACAGCATCGACCTCGTGATCTTCGATTGCGACGGCGTGCTGATCGACAGCGAGCCGATCGCCAGCCGTACGCTGGCGGAAACGCTGCAAGGCGCCGGCATCGCGATCAGCGCGGCGGAGGCGCATGTCAAATTCACCGGCAATTCGGAAAGCATCATCGCCGAGATGTGCCGGCGCGAATACGAGATCATCGACGTCGCCGCGCTGTTCGAGAAATGGCATCTTCATCTCTTCGAGGAATTCGCGCGCTCGCTGACGCCCATTGCCGGCATTGCCGAGGTCGTCAACAGTCTCGACCGTCCGAAATGCGTCGCGTCGAACAGCACGATGCGGCGGCTACGCAACAGCCTGGGCAAACTCGATCTCTGGAGCGCCTTCGGCGAAGACGTCTTCAGCGCCGAATTCGTCTCTCGGCCGAAGCCGGCCCCCGATCTGCTTCTGCATTGCGCCGAGCGCTTTCGGGCCCGGCCGGCCAACTGCGTCATGATCGACGACAGCGTTCATGGTGTGGCGGCGGCAATCGCCGCAGGCATGACGGCCATCGGATTCGTCGATCCGGCCGACCCGAGGCCCGGTCGCCGCGCCGTGCTCGATGCCGCCGGAGCTGCGGCCGTTGCGACAGGCGCGGGGGAGCTCACCGCCATTCTGGAAAATGTCGGAGGGAGGCTGTGATGGCGCGCCGGGCGGAGGGCGCGTTCAGCGCCCAGCCTCCTTGCCATGTTGCCGTGACCGCGTAATGTCAGCGTCCCTGGAGGCGGGGATCTTTCCAGGCAACAGACTTTGAATTCGACCGCAGCTGCTAATCAACCCGATCCCTGGCGATCCGAAACGAGAGACCATGACCGACACATCTCATACCGCAGAAGCCGGCGCCAAATATGTCATCGGCGTCGATGTGGGCACCGGCAGCGCCCGGGCCGGCCTGTTCGATATGGCCGGCAGCATGCTTGCCTCCGCCAAGCGGAATATCAGCCTGTTTCACGAAGCCGGTTCCATCGTCGAACAATCGAGCAGCGAAATCTGGAGCGCCGTTTGCGCCGCCGTGCGAGAGGCGGTTGCCGCAACCGGCATCGATGCGGCTTCCGTAGTCGGGCTGGGATTCGACGCCACTTGCTCGCTCGTGGTCCTTGGCGAAGGCGGCAAGTCGCTTCCCGTCGGGCCTTCGGAAGATCCGGAACGCGATATTATCGTGTGGATGGACCACCGCGCCGTCCCACAGGCGGAGCGCATCAATGCGTTTGGGCATGATGTGCTGCGTTATGTCGGTGGTCGTATTTCGCCCGAAATGGAAACCCCCAAACTTCTCTGGCTGAAAGAAAACCGCCCCCAGGTTTTCGATGCCGCTTGGCAATTCTTCGATCTTGCGGATTTCCTCACCTGGCGGGCGACCGGCGATCTGTCGCGCTCGACCTGCACGGTCACCTGCAAATGGACCTATCTCGCTCATGAAAAGCGGTGGGACAGCGGTTATTTCCATCAGATCGGTCTCGGCACGCTGGCCCGGGAAGGGTTTGCCCGCATCGGCAAAATCATTGTCGAGCCCGGCTCCGCGCTTGGCGAGGGGCTGACCGTGGCTGCGGCGGAGGAACTCGGCCTGGGCCCGGGAACGGCCGTGGCAGCCGGGCTGATCGATGCCCATGCCGGCGGTGTCGGAACCGTTGGCACCGATCCGCAAGCCAATCTTGCCTATGTTTTCGGGACTTCTTCCTGCACGATGACATCGACGGCAGAACCGTCTTTTGTGCCCGGTGTCTGGGGACCTTACTATTCGGCGATGGTGCCGGGTCTCTGGTTGAACGAGGGCGGCCAGAGTGCCGCCGGCGCGGCGATCGACCACCTTCTCTCCTTTCATCCGGCGGCCGGAGAGGCGAAGGAGCTCGCCAAGAGCGCCGGCGTTGCGCTGCCGGTCCTGCTTGCCGACATGGCTACCGCCAAGGCGGGCCGGTCTTCCGACGCGGTCAAGCTGGTGGCTGGGCTGCACGTCGTTCCCGAATTCCTCGGCAACCGTGCGCCCTTCGCCGATCCGCATGCCCGCGCGGTCATTGCCGGTCTCGGCATTGAGCGGGATATCGACAACCTGGTTGCGCTCTACATCGCGGGGCTTTGCGGCATCGGCTACGGCCTCAGGCAGATCATCGAAACGCAGGCCGAGGCGGGCGTGACCGTCGAGAACATCGTCATCAGCGGCGGGGCCGGCCAGCACGATTTCGTCCGCCAGCTGCTCGCCGATGCGAGCGGCAAGCCGGTGGTGGCGACGAAGGCCGAGGAGCCGGTATTGCTGGGAGCGGCCATTCTCGGCGCTGTCGCCGGCCGGCAATTTGCCGATGTTGGCGAGGCAATGAGCGAGCTCACCAGGGTGGAAAAGCGTTTTCAGCCGTCAGAGGGCGAGATTTCAGATATCCACCGCAAGCGTTACGAAGCGTTCAAGGAGCTTCAGACGTTGGCGCGCAAGCTTCGCAGCGATGGCTGACATCGAGACAAATGTCGCGGGCTAATTATTGATGGCGATGATCGCCCAATGGCTTTCCTCGCAGGCGTTGTCGTCGCAGACTGCACCCATCCAGACGGCGCCATTTGCGAGCATGACTCCTTCGCTGTTGACGAAGAGATCCTCATATTGCTGGCGCCCGACCGCGCTGCGGGTCTCCAGAGTCACCAGATCGTCGAAATTCTCGATGAAATCCTCGGCGTTTTCGACATCATAGGTTTCGCCATCTGCCTTTACGCTCAGCGGATATTCGGCGAGGCCGGCGATGGTCTCCGGGTCGCCGGAGCGCATGGCCAGAACAAGCTGGCGCAGCGGCCGGTCGAAGCCGGCAGCATTGCCGTGCAATTCCTCGATGCGGTTATAGACCTCATTCTCCGACTGTGCGGCGGCGCGGCCGGTGAAGGGCGTCGTTGCTAGGAGCATCACTCCGGCTAAGAGAAGGGCAGCAGATAGACGCGACATGGAAGGCTCCCGGCAAATGACTTCTGCAGCATTATGCAATCTCAATCCGGCGTCCGCCTATCCAATTCTGGTGCGGCACCGGCCTTTCCCGTATAAAAATCTGCCGGGCCTGCTTGACGGCCCGATCGGATTGCCGCATAAAGTCAGCGAACCGTACCGTACGGTACGTATGTGGGAGCCATGACCGTGTCCGTCGAAACCGCAGAGCCGAGCGAATTTTCGCCGCGCCAGAACGCCGTTCTGGAGCAGGCGCTGCGGCTGCTCGTTGATGGCGGCGAGAAAGCGCTGACGACCTCGGGTGTTGCGCGAGCTGCCAATTGCTCGAAGGAAAGCCTCTACAAGTGGTTCGGCGACCGCGACGGGCTGCTCTCGGCAATGATCGCCTATCAGGCGAGCAAGGTGCGCACTTTCGAGCGCAACGGCGAAAGGCTGACGGCGGCGAGCCTGCACGACCATGTGGTCATTTTCGCGCGTGACCTGCTGGAGGTGCTCGCAGGCGATGTCTCGCTGGCGCTGAACCGACTGGCGATCGGCCAAATCAACAAGACGGAGGCGAACCGCGACGGCTCGAAGCTCGGCAAACTGCTGCTCGAACGCGGGCGCCGCCAGATCGACCGGCGCGCCATGGCGCTGATCGATGCCGGCAAGCGGGCAGGTCTGCTGCGTTTTTCCGATGCCGACGAGGCCTATCATACGCTTTATGGCCTTGTTGTGTCCGATCTGCATGTGCGCATGCTGCTCGGCGAACCGGGCCTCAAGGATACCGCGCGCCAGGCGGAGAAGGCGGTGACCGCCTTCCTTCGGCTCTACGGCACGGAGAAGGTTCTGGCGGAGATGCCGGTTCTCGGCTGATTTCGCCTTAATGACAGTCAACAGGACAAGCACAAGGGAAGGAACTTCAAATGCGCGTCTATTACGATCGTGATGCCGATCTCAACCTCATCAAGGCCAAGAAGGTCGCCGTCATCGGCTACGGCTCGCAGGGCCGCGCCCATGCGCTGAACCTGAAGGACAGCGGCGCTCAGAACCTCGTCATCGCTCTCAAGGCCGGTTCGCCGACCGTCAAGAAGGCCGAAGCCGACGGCTTCAAGGTCATGACGGTTGCTGAAGCCGCCGGCTGGGCCGACCTGATGATGATGGCGACGCCGGACGAGCTGCAGGCCGACATCTACAAGGCCGATATCGCGCCGAACATCCGCGACGGTGCTGCGATCGCCTTCGCACACGGCCTCAACGTGCATTTCGGCCTGATCGAGCCGAAGGCTTCGGTCGACGTCGTCATGATCGCTCCGAAGGGCCCTGGCCACACGGTTCGCGGCGAATACCAGAAGGGCGGCGGCGTTCCCTGCCTCGTTGCCGTTCACCAGAACGCTTCCGGCAATGCGCTTGAGCTCGCTCTCTCCTACGCCTGCGGCGTTGGCGGCGGCCGTTCGGGCATCATCGAAACCAATTTCCGCGAAGAGTGCGAAACCGACCTCTTCGGCGAACAGGTCGTTCTCTGCGGCGGTCTCGTCGAGCTCATCCGCGCCGGTTTCGAAACGCTCACCGAAGCTGGCTATGCGCCCGAAATGGCCTATTTCGAGTGCCTGCACGAAGTGAAGCTGATCGTCGACCTGATCTATGAAGGCGGCATCGCCAACATGAACTACTCGATCTCCAATACGGCCGAGTGGGGCGAATACGTCACGGGCCCGCGCATCATCACCGAAGAGACCAAGGCCGAGATGAAGCGCGTCCTCAAGGACATCCAGACCGGCAAGTTTACCTCCGAATGGATGCAGGAATACCGCTCGGGTGCGGCCCGCTTCAAGGGCATCCGCCGCAACAACGACAGCCACCAGATCGAGGAAGTCGGCGCCAAGCTGCGCGGCATGATGCCCTGGATCGGCAAGAACAAGCTGGTCGACAAGTCGGTCAACTAAGCTGTTTCGCTAGCTTAAACGGGAGGTCGGGGTAAAAGCTCCAGCCTCCCGACTGCTGATAACCCCCGGCTGAGCCGGGGGTTATTTGATTCATTGCGACATGCTGAAGAAAGCTGCTCCCGGACAAGGAGGCGAGCTTCGGTTTGTTGGGAACGGAACTGGAGCTGGTCGGTTAGTGGGATTTATTCGATCTGCTTCAGGGATCAGATGTCTAAGGCCGGAATTCTTACCTTTCATCGCTGCATAAATTATGGCTCCTATTGGCAGGCACGCTGTCTGGCCGAAGGCCTCGCGTCCATGGGAGTAGAAGCCGTTCTCCTGGAACACATGTCCGATCGCGTGAACCGCGCGGAATGGCAATGCGCGCTGCAACCGCTGCTTCCTGCCGCAACGCCAAGGGAAGACTACCCGCTCTACAAAGCGAAGATCCGGAAATTCTTTCACTCGTTTGCCAGCTTACCTCTTTCATCGCCTTTTCCCTTGGAAAACCCGGCCGCGATGGACGACTATCCGCTCATTGTCGTCGGCAGCGACGAGGTGTGGAACCTTCGCCATCCCTGGTATGGCGGGTATCCGCTTTTTTACGGCGAAGGCCTGCGATGCAGGCGGCTTGTCTCCTATGCCGCGACGTTTGGAAGTTTGACATTGTCGGAGCGACTGGAGGGGTGGGCGGAAAAGCTGCGAAAGTTTTCTCATATTTCGGTGCGGGACCTCCATTCGGAGCGGATCATCCACGAAACATTGGGATTGGAGCCCGAACTCGTTCTCGACCCGTGCCTGCAATTTCCACAGACGATGAACGCGAGCAGGGATGACGGGGAGGCGGCAACCTATATAGCCGTCTACGGGCACAGTTTTCCCACGTGGTTTCAGAATGCAGTGCGCCGGTGGGCAGGAGACCGGGACTATCCGCTTGTCAGCATCGGCTATCGGAACGATTGGGCCGACAAGCAATGGATTGATGCCAGCCCGGAGGACTTCGCCAGCTTCATTTCCGAAGCAAAGGCTGTCGTGACGAATTTCTTTCATGGATGCGTGTTCTCGCTTGTCAACGAGAAGCCGTTTGCATGTGTCCTCTCCGATTATCGCTCCAACAAGATTCGCGATCTAACGCGGCTCGTCCGAGCTGAACATCATGTTCTGACTGCGGATAAGACCCCGTCGCATCTGGATGTTATCCTCGGTAACCCACTTCCTACGGGCATTTCGCAGCGAATATCTTCGCTGCGCGATAGATCCAACGCCTATCTCAGCCATGCCTTGCAATAGCTCCGATCAGAAGAATCGGCTCGCGCCGGGCATCGCTCCCAAGGATATTGCAGGCTCCGGCTTCTGCATCGGCTGCGGCTCCTGTGTCGCAAGGTCAGCGCGACCTGATGTGCACATGGCTCTCGACCGGTACGGGCAAATGAAACCGGCAGGCCCGAAGACGTGGTTGCAGGGCGGTGATGAAGAATTTGCGCGAATTTGCCCGTTTTCGCCGGTGGCGCAGGACGAGGACGAATTGGCGGCCGAATATTTTGCCGGTGCGAAAAATCGAGACCCTCTACTGGGGCGTTTCGAGGCCGCTTTTGTCGGCCATGTCGAGGAAGGGGAATATCGTTCGAACGGCAGCTCCGGCGGCATGGTCACCTGGATGGCGGCGGAACTGCTGCGTCTGGGCCTTGTCGACTGTGTTGCTCACGTCAAGGAGAGCGATGATCCGCAATCGGAAGGACGCCTGTTTCATTATTCGCTGTCGCGCAATCTGCAGGAACTTCAGGCAGGCGCCAAATCTCGATATTATCCTGTCGAGCTTTCCCGCGTGCTTCATTCCATTCGTGAGGCGCCGGGCCGGTATGCCGTGGTTGGCATTCCCTGTTTCATCAAGGCGGTGCGACTGGCCTGTGCCGGTGACCCGGTATTGAAAGAGCGAATTGCCTTCACGCTTGGGCTGTTTTGCGGCCACATGAAAAGCGCGCGCATGGCCGAGAGCTTCGCATGGCAGATGGGGCAGGACATCAGGAAGGTTAAACGGCTCGACTACAGGAAGAAAACCCAGGATCGGCCTGCGAATTGGTATCGGGCTCAGCTGACACTCGAAAACGGAGAGACGTGCGCCCAAGACTGGTGGCATCTGGTCGATGGGGACTGGGGGGCGGGCTTTTTCCAGAATTCCGCCTGCAATTTCTGCGACGACGTTGTTGCAGAAACGGCCGATATCGCTTTCGGGGATGCCTGGAAGGAGCCCTACTCCTCTGATGGAAGAGGAACGAACGTGGTGATCGTCCGCTCAAATGCACTTCTGGATGCGATTCATGCGGGGATCGCTGAGAAGAGGATCGCACTGTCTTCTGTCGATTCCGACTTTGTTATAGCCACTCAGGCCGCCGGGTTCCGTCAGCGTCGCGAGGGCCTCGCATTCCGGTTGAGCTGGCCGCGTATGGGTATGCGCCCGCGCAAACGCGTCCGTGCCGGCAGCCATGGCCTGTCTCGGCAGCGCATGGCGGTCTACATCATGCGCTATTGGATCAGCTTTTGGAGCCATCGCGTCTTTGCGATCGCGGTTTTCTTGCGCAGCCCCAGACTTTACATTCTGTGGGCTCGTGCTGCCTTGGCATGCTATCAGGGAGTCGCTTATTCCCGGGGGCCGATCGGCAGGATAGCCCAGAGCCTGGGTTTAGCCGGCTCCGAGGGACGCACGTGATTCAAGCCCCAGCAATCGGGCAGCCGACTTGGCAACGCGTGACGCATATCCGCTATCCCCGCGCGGGGCGTAACGTTCGACCATCTCCTCGCAGAAGCCGGCGAATTCTTCAGGCACCAGGGGCGGACTGGTATGGTGGGGCGCAATACCTCTATGCTCCGGCGTGAAGCAGAATGTCACCGTTACGTCGAAATCTTCGAGGGCTTGCATCTGTCGGTCGAACCACTCGAGGGCATTGGGCCGGAATCGGTCCGCCCAGGAAAGTCCGGTGCGCACAGATTTCACGCCCAGCCGTCTCATCCAGGCAGCAGCCTCATCCAGCCGCGGGTCTTCGAAGTGGAACCATTGGACCAGTCCGAAATCCGGCGTGTGTTTGGCAAATTCCTCAAGCGCCGGTTTGGGCGTTCCGTCTTCGCGTAGAATGCCCATATAGTAGTGCCGATAGTAGGAGGAGCCTTCGGCTTCGCGATGACGCGTTGTTGCCTCCCATGATCGAGGGAGGTCGTAGAGGCTGTACCATTGGCAGCGCTCGACTTTGCCCTTGAGCAACTCGGCAGTTCTTTGCAGGCCCCACAACTGCACTTCCTCCGCGCCGAAGGTCGAGACGCCCACTTCGCTGACCCAGATCGGCAGATCAGTGACTGCGCGTATTTCGTTGATTTTCTCCGGCCAGTCATGAATCTGCCAGAGGTTCCAGTCGAGCGGGAAACCATGCAGCGCGACGGCATCGAGGTGATCGAGCACGCCGTAATTCTTCATGCGGCTGATGAAGAAAGGGTCGATTGGGGATATTCCGCCGAGCACCTTCGTCAGGTCCGGATTCTTGGCTGCGATGGCATCGGCCGCCAGGATTGCCATTTGCGCAAACAGGCTCCATTCGGGATCGATCTCAGGATCCCAGTGCGATTTGTTGTTCGGCTCGTTCCAGATCATTGCAGCTTCGATCATTTGACTTCCCCGGGCAGGATTTAACGAACGGGTTATAAGGTCACTTCGTTGAGCGTCATCACTTTTGCCCCCCAGTCGCCGATCACAACCGTCGTGACGGAGGCGGGCGCAATATCAAATCTCGGCCAAGCATCGATCGGCAGTCCCAAAACATGACTGACAGCCGCCTTGATGACATCGGCATGAGACACAAGAGCTATTCGCTTCTCATTCCCGCCGCTGGTCAGGCTCTCCATAAGGCCGAAAATTCGGGTCTGGACATCCAGCATGGTCTCGCCTCCTGGGGTGCGGGTGAGGCTGCGTGTGTTATTCCAGCGGCGCCACAGGGGATCGTCATTGAGAACGTCGAACGTCTTTCCGGACCAGTTGCCGAAATTCACCTCGTCCAAAGCTTCGTCGGTTCGCGGTAGAGACAGGCCACAGGCTGATGCGATACCTTCTGCCGTCTCCCGTGTTCGTTCGCGCGGGCTGGTGTAGATCTCATTGATGTCCTCGCGCCGCAGCCTCTGCCCGAGACGCTGAACTTGCGAGCGGCCGGCTTCGCCCAGCGAGATACCGGCTGTACGGCCCGCCAGGAAATTCCCGACATTGTCGTGCGCCGCGTGACGTACCAGGAAGAACGTTGCCGTCATTCCGCGGCTCCGCGCAGAACATCCTCCTGGTCATCAATGAAATTCTGCGTTCGGCGGCGGGCCTCGTAATCGGTGAATTGTTGCGGCGGCGATTTCATGAAATAGCTCGACGGCCCTGTCAGAGCTCCGCCCAGGCCCCGGTCGAGGGCCAGTTTCGCGCAGCGTATTGCGTCGATGACCACGCCGGCGGAATTGGGCGAGTCCCACACCTCAAGCTTGAGCTCTGCGTTGAGCGGCACGCCGCCGAAAGTGGTGCCCTCGAGCCTGATATAAGCCCATTTGCGATCGGTGAGCCACGGGACGTGGTCACTTGGTCCGACGTGTACATCGTCCGCTGGAAGCGGAATATCCAATTGGCTGGTGACCGACTGGGTCTTGGAAATCTTCTTCGATTCCAGCCGCTCGCGCTCCAGCATGTTAAGAAAATCGGTATTTCCGCCGAAATTGAGCTGGTAGGTCCGATCTACACGGACGCCCCGTTCGCGGAAGAGATTGACGAGCATTCGGTGGACGATCGTTGCCCCCACCTGGCTTTTGATATCGTCGCCGATGATCGGCAGCTTTCGGGCAGCGAACTTCTGCTGCCATTCCGGTTTGGAGGCTATGAATACCGGGATGCAGTTGATAAAGGCGCAACCCGCCGCCAGTGCCTGTTCGGCGTACCACTTCGTTGCTTCTTCCGAACCAACGGGAAGATAGGAAACTAGCACGTCCGTTCGGGTTCGCCTGAGGATTTCCACCACGTCCGCCGGCGGCTCCGTCGATTCCTCTATCCGATTCTTAAGATACCTCCCTATCCCGTCCATCGTCCTGCCGCGTTTCACCTCGACGCCAAGCGGAGCGACATCTGCGAAACGTTGCGTGTTGTTTGGATCGGCGTAGATCGCTTCCGCGACATCGCGCCCCACCTTTGAAGCCGCAACATCGAAGGCTGCGGATATCTCAATATCGTGCACGTGATATCCACCGAGATCAATGTGCATGAGGCCTGGAACCGGCTCGTTTTCCCGGGCGTTATCATAGTAGGTAAGTCCTTGAACCAATGACGAGGCGCAATTGCCAACTCCCACCAATCCAACGCGAATGGATTTCGAACGCATGGTTCCCTCCAAGGGCTGCTTGCTGAGGCATCTACAAAGCTAACAAGCGGGAGCCGCCACGGTTCCCAGCCCTCCCGATTATTTCAATCGCGTCTGACGATCATCTGACGAGTTCAGGCAGGCATTGCGGCAGAGAAGGAGGACCGGATGCTGGTCTATGGCGATGTCGAGCACATCGAGAACACGGCAGCAGTACGCGCATCGATTTCACGAATGATGATGGCGTGCTTCGAAATGCAGGCGAGCCGGCAGCGCCACGAAACTCTGGTTCGAGCGTTTATCCTGACTGGAGAACTGGTTCAGGGATTGGCCGATCAGGAATTCGGGAGAAAAAGCGCGGACGATATGTCCGAGCTTCAGGACGCAGGCGCGAAACTTCTGCGCATGCAGGCACGCGCGATCATGCAATCGTGGCGAAACGGATTTGCCGGCGTTTTGTCCTTTCCAGAGGATTGGAAAGCCAAACTCGAATCTCTCTCCAGTGCCGATCCGGTGCGGATGAAGCGCGCCGAGGGCTACGCCTTTTATGCTTTGTATCCCGAGAGCTATATCGAGGCGGCTTCGATCTCAAATTTGACGCCTAAAACAGTCGTCATCGGGATCCGAAGCATCGGGACCGGACTGGCGGCTCTGGTTTCCGCCGCCTTGGGTGCCGAGCCGGCCTATTCGCTGCGCCCGACTGGCCATCCCTTCGAGCGATGCTTGCGCGTCACACCGGCTCTTTCCAAGCGCATTCTCGCCGACCGTGACACCGATTTCGCCATCGTCGATGAGGGGCCGGGGCTGTCGGGGAGCTCGTTTGGCTGCGTTGCGGACTGGTTGCAGGCGAACGGCGTCGCGTCTGGTCGGCTTCATTTTTTCCCGAGCCACACGGGTGAACCGGGCCCGCATGCAAGCGGGCCGCATCGGACCCGTTGGCGAGGTCGGCCACGCCATGTCGTCAGCTTCGACGATCTGACCCTCAAAGCTCGAGATCCGAAACATCGTCTGCAGACATGGGCGGCCGATGCTGTCGGAGGCGTGCGTTCGTCGTGGCGGGACCTGTCGGGTGGCGCATGGCGCGCTGTTCGGTATCGCGATCCTTCATATTGGCCGCCGAGCTATATGCAGATGGAAAAACGCAAATTCCTGATGGAAGCCGCAGGAGGGGCATGGCTTGTCAAGTTTGCCGGGCTTTGCGGGAGCGACGTGGACAAGGCCCGAAGAGGCTCTTTGCTGAGCGAAGCCGGCTTTATTCCTAGGATTGTCGGCACCTGTTACGGATTTATTGTCGAGGAGTGGCTGGATGGAACGCCCCTCGACCATAGCCGTGTAAGCAGGCGCGACATCATCGATCACCTCGGACGTTATCTCGGTTTTCGTGCCCGTCACCTCCCGGCACGAAACGGCGGCGCGTCGATTCGGAAACTGTGTGAGATGGCTGTTTTCAATATTGCGGAAGCGGGGGGATCGGACATGGCGGAAAAATTGAGGTGCATGATAGGCACGCCCGAGCGGCTAGCCGGACGATTGCGACGGGTCGATACGGACAACCGGCTTCACCCATGGGAATGGCTGACGACCACCACCGGGCGCATCATGAAGACGGATGCGCTCGACCACAATGCGGCCCATGATCTGATCGGATGCCAGGACATTGCCTGGGACGTCGTGGGTGCCTGCGTGGAATTCGAATTCTCGAGCAAGGAGCGCGATCGTCTTGCCGATCTCATCGGTCGGGAAGCGGACTGCGATCTGCGCGACGATGTGCTCAAGTTTTTTGAGCCCTGCTATCTCGGTTTTCAGATAGGCCTGTGGTCGCAGGCGAGGGCCAGCGTCGATGGCGCCGAGGCGGAGCGCATTGAAAATACCATCAAACGTTACCTGGACCGCCTGCGGCAATTGATCGGACCCTGACTGCGAAGCAGTCTGGATCGGAAAATTTCTCAGCAAAGTGACGGAGGCGGTTCCGCCATTGGATGGCGGCCTCCATGTTCAACCAGATAAACTTCACGTTCCGGATTAGCACGAATGACAAACCCGGCGCTTCTCAGCATCGCTTCGACCGCCGCCTTGTTCGGAATGAACCAATTGGTCGGGTCGCCGGCATAACGTTCTTCCACGAAATACATTTTTGGAAAACCGCGCTGCTCAAATATCGTCGTGTTGAAGAAGTCGTAATTTTCGCTGAGTGCCGCGACTTCCTCTTCACCCCGCTGCATGCATTGAAACAGCATCTGGCCGCCGACGACATGCTCATGCAGAAGGTCGAGTGCCAGGAGCGGATGCCGCAGGTGATAAAGGACACCCATGAAAAGGACCAGGTCAAATCTCTCCTTCAGTTTTTCCACCTCATACACCGACATCAGCTTGAAATCGATATCCTCACCTATCTGTCTGGCTGCGAACTCGGCTTGCCTGAGATAATGCGGGTCGGAATCGATACCGACGACCCGTCCGGCATTTCTTCTCTTCATTTCAAGTGAATAGAATCCGGCGTTGCAGCCGATGTCGAGAACGCTGCATCCCTGGAGATCTTCAGGCACGACCTGCTGAAAGTGGGCCCATTTGAAGGATGGATAGTCACCCAGGAAATGATCCGGCGCGGTCTGAACGCCGTTAATTCGCAGATTGTGAAACCACGGCCTCAGGGCTGCGATGTCGCTTTCCAATCGAGCCTTCTCGTTCATTCCGTACTCCGATCCGCAGTGTCGATCATTGCTTCGACTGCGCCGCCGAGATGTGTGTTCGGTTACGTTTGAATTTTCTGATCGCCGACCGTATCTGCTCGACGGACCGAGGGCCGATCCCCGCGAGCTCGAGAAGTTCGGCGTTCTTCATATCTGCCAATTGGCTCATTCGGTGAACTCCACTTCTGGCCAGCGAACGGGCGATCCATCCAGGGAGACAGGTGGTCAATAAGGGATCTTCGGTATCTCCCCCTCCAATCTTCGTCCGCTTTTGAGATACCTGCGGCATGTTCAGCTTTAGCCGGCTTCGTCAGATTGTGGCCGAACCCTCTTGATGGTTTTCGGTTCCCGCTGAAGAAGAAAAACCCGCCAATTGTGTGCGAGATTGTCCTTCTCGGCCCACACAAAGATCTCTGGACGGTGAACTTAATCATGGGAATTGTTCGACGGATTGGTGTTGGGCGGCATATCTCCCGGACGGATGATGCGCGAATTACCGGTGTCGGGCGCCGGCTCCACCATCTCGGCGTCGCCGACGGGAGGGGGCCTGAGTTCGCCGTTGCATTCGTCCAGTTTCTTGGAGAGATCTTGATGGTCATCCGTTGAACCGCGGCCCTGGTTTGGCTGTGACGGGGCGACGCATTTGTCAGGCGGCGCCTGCGCGTTCGCTTGGAGCGGTAGGGGAAGGATCGCCACGGCGAGCGACAGCGCGCTGAGGAGTCGTTTGAACTTCCGGGATGTGGTCGGCATGCCTGAAATCTCCGTTTCGTGTTTATTCAGATGTCGTCTCGGTCCTTCTTCGAATTCGGCCTCCACCAAGTCTTTAGGGGCCGGTCGCAGGGGCAATCTGCATCTGCACAGGCTGAAACTTGTCCTGCACTCCGGAAAGTGGTTCCTGGCCGGTCAAGCGCTCGTCGGCCGAGGCCGGATGTTCCTGGGTTTGGGCGGTCGAATTCGTCGTTTCCGTTCCGACGCCGGGGTTCGAATCGAAAGTCCGCGCCGTTTTCGAATTCGTCGAGCCTTGCGGAGTCCCCGACAGCTGGTCCGTGCCAATTGGCTGCGGCGTGACTTTGCCGTCGGATGAAGCGACGCGCCAAACGGTATTGCCGGCATCATCGGCAACAAGCAGCGCTCCTGTCCCATCGATCCCCACTCCGACCGGCCGCCCTTTTGCCTGATCACCCTGAATAAAGCCTGTGACGACGTCCTGCGCCTTGCCTGATGGCCTGCCATTCTGGAACGGTACGAAGACAACTTTGTAGCCATTGAAGCTATTCCGGTTCCAGCTGCCGTGCTCGCCGATGAAGGCGCCGTTGGCGTATGCGGCTGGCAGCGCGGACTTCATCGAGAAGGTTAGTCCGAGCGCGGCAACATGGCTGGACAGGGCGTAGTCCGGCGGGATTGCCTTTTCGATCATATCGGTTCGGGGTGGATGAACGCGAGCGTCGACGTGATTGCCGTAGTAGCTCCACGGCCAGCCGTAGAAGCCGCCGTCCTCCACAGAGGTCATATAGTCGGGAACGAGGTTCGGGCCGAGTTCGTCACGCTCATTGACGACAGTCCAGAGCGCACCCGTTTCGGGGTTGAAGGCGAGACCGTTCGGATTGCGCAGACCGGAGGCGAAAACGCGGGCGGCGCCGGTCTTCCGGTCGACCTGCCAGACCGCTGCACGGCCTTTTTCTGCTTCGAGCCCGTTCTCGACGATGTTGGAATTCGATCCGACCGAGACATAGAGCGTCTGGCCGTCGGGGCTGAGGGCCAGATCCTTTGTCCAATGATGATTGATCGGGCCGCCGGGAAGCGGCGTCAGGATTTTCGGCTGCGCGGTAATCTCGTTCCGGCCAAGTTCGTAAGGGTAGGCAAGGATGGCGCTCGTCGTGGCGACGTAAAGCGTGTTGTCTATCCAGGCAAGGCCAAAGGGGGAATCGAGCTTCTTCAGCAGGTCATGGCGTTCGTCGACGGTGCCGTCGCGATTGGTGTCACGCAGCAGGGTAATGATATTGCTCTCTTTCTGTTCACCGCTGCCGCCGTGGGCGATCGACATGATCCAGCCGCGGATGAGATCCTTCGGCCGCGAGGTCGGTTCGCCGGTCGGGCCGCGGGACTGGACGACGAGGACGTCGCCGTTTGGCAGGGTATGGACCGTGCGTGGATTGGCGAGGCCATTCGCATAGGCACTGATCTTCAAGCCATCGGGAACGGCAGGCGTCTCTCTTTCCTTCCAGCCGACCACTTCCGCGACCTTGAGATCAGATATCAGGGAGGAAGATGGCTCAGGCAGAACCGGATTCGGGCCGATCTGCTGCGACAGATCGAATTCGGTCTCCTGCGCCGACGCGCCGAATCCGAGGAAGAGCGATAGAACCGAGGTGCCGAGAATGAGGGACCTCATCATCATATCCTCCAGGCCAATCTGGCATATTTGCGGGCGGAAACAGCGGCTGCCACCAGGCAAAGCGCTGATGTAACGGCCGAGAGCGTCAGTCCATAAGGAACCACGGCAGTCCATCCGTCGCCGGCATGGACAAGGCTGTTCAGGAAGGCAAGGGCGAGGATGATCAGGTAGAGAAGCACAGACGGGAAAGCCGCCCGCAGCGGACGGGTGCGGGGCCGCGCAAGGTCAATCAAACCAGCCAGGATCGCAATCACGCCGAACACCAGGCCGGCACATAACAGCCAGGCGGAGAAGTTCTGCCACATGAGGTTGTTGCTCTGCCAGAAGGCGATATCGGTCGCGAGCGCAAGCGTGAAGCAGACGAAAGGGAACGGGACGAAGAGCGACTGTATCGGATAGGCGGTCGCGTCTCGATCGGTGGGGGAAAGTACAGCCATGGCATGCTCCGAGCGGCAAGAGCGCAGATATGCGATTCAACCATGGAGGCAGCGGATGGTTCCGTTACAGCGGCACCGGTCTGTCGATCGCCTCTTCGGCGGAAGCGTGGAATTGCGGCCGCCTTTCGCCTTGCACAACCGGAATGACAATGTGGGGGCACTACCCTCTGTCGGTCATTCCTGCGACAGACAGAGGAATGACGAAGGGGGTGGCGTTTCACCTGAAAGTGCGACGGTGCCAGATCGCCGGCGAACACGGGGGCGAAGCGCCGACCTTTATCGTTGCGCACTCACGATGAGCCAGCGGGTCGGCTTGCCGTCATATCCGCCACCATCGCTTTCCTCGACGGCGAGATTGCGCCAGCCGCCTGCCGTCAGAAGGGCCGACAGCCAATCGGCGGATGGATAGTTGTAATAGCGCCCGAAGCCATCATGCCCTTCGGCTTCTCCCGACTTGAAGCTTGCGTGGAGGATGCCGCCGGTTCTGAGCGCGCGGTGGATACGGGCGAAGATGTCGGGCAGGGTCGATCTCGGGACATGAAGGAGGCTCGCTTCGGCCCAGACGCCGTCGAACGCGGCCTCAGCGTTGAGATCCTCAAACAGCATGACACTGACCTTCCTGCCGATTCGCGCCTCGGCCTGTGCCGCGAGTTCGGGTGAGCCGTCGGTTGGCGTCACGTCGAAACCTTGAGAGAGCATGTAGGCGCTGTCCTGGCCGCCGCCGCAGCCAAGTTCGAGGATCGCGGCCCCCGGCGCAAGTCGGGCAAGGAAAGTGTCGAGCTTCTGTTTCGGCAGGCTGCGTGCGCGGTTGGCGTATATCTCTGCGTTATTGTCGTAGAAGGCGGAGGTGCTGTCATGGGGCATGGGGGGTGCTGCCGGTCCGGGTCGTCGGTTGGATTGGAGATGTCTTTCGGCAAGCCGGTCGGCGCCGATGATGTCGATGACGAGGATGCCGTCGGGTATTTCCCGGTAGAAGGCGACATGGCGCATATGGAGGAGGAGGCGCAGGCCGGTGCCGAGCGCGTCGCACTCGTCGCCCATGGAGGGCACGCGCGAAAGAAGTATGAAAATCCTGTCCCAGTCGAGAAGGTAGGCATCCGCTTGCGCCTCGCCGAAATGCAGATTGGCATATTCGTCGATGCCTGACAGTACGGCGTCGGCCGTTCGGGTCAGCCTATAGGTTGATGTCACGCAGCTTCACCTTCGTTTCCAGCAGGATATCGGGAATGCGCCGGTCGCTGATACCGCTCTCCTCGGCCTGCCTCAGGACCTCGAGCAGTTCGTCGTCGTCGAGCTTACGATGGTCCTGGTCCTTCACGGTCAGCTCCGCCATGAATGCGTCGGCGCTGTCGCATCTGCCGCTTGCGATACGGCGCGCGATGTAATCCGCCAGATTATCCGGAAGCGAGATCGTCATTTTCGCCATTGAATTCGCTGCCGTCCGTGCGTGCCGGTTCAGCTGTCCCTGATGCCCGTTACCATTCCCCACCCTGTGATAGAAGCGTTGCCCCCCGCAGTCGAGCGCTTGGGTCACACGATGGTCGGTCTTCTTATCGATGTGGACGGCACGTTCGAGATTCTTGAAACGTGTCGCAAGTCAGGATGTCGGCGTCGTGGCGCTCGCGATCGCGTAAATGATCGCATCGGCGGCGGCGAGTTTGAGAACTGCGGCCAGCCCGATGGCTTTGCGGGCGAGACCGAGAGCGGCGCCACCATGTCGGTGTTGGCGCCGCCGTTCGCGTGGAAGGTCTGAAGTTCAGGCCGGGATGAGGCGCGTCCAGCCGTGCTCATCGTTCGTTACGCCCTTCTGTAGACTGACGAGCTGCTGGCGCAGTTCGCTGGTCAGCTTGCCGGTCTGTCCGTCTCCGACCAGAAACTCGCCGCCGGCATGTCGAACCAGGCCGATCCCCGCCAGGACTGCGGCAGTGCCGCAAGCGAAGGCTTCGACGAGCCTGCCGCTGGCGGCATCCTCTTGCCATTCCGCGAAGGAGTAGGGACGCTGCTCCACGCGCAAGCCCCTTTCTTCTGCGAGCACGATGACGGAAGCCCGGGTGATGCCCGGCAGGATCGTACCGCCAAGGGGCGGGGTCACCATCGATCCATCGTTCATCACAAAGAAGACGTTCATGCCGCCGAGTTCTTCGACCCAGCGATGCTCCGCGGCGTCGAGGAAGACGACCTGATCGCAACCCCTCTTCGACGCCTCGGCTTGCGCCACGAGACTGGCTGCGTAGTTTCCGCCGCATTTTGCAGCGCCGGTGCCGCCGTTGGCTGCACGGGTGTATTCGGTTTCGACCCAAAGAGAGACGGCCTTCGCGCCGCCCTTGAAGTAGGCGCCGACCGGTGAGGCGATGATGCAGAAGACATATTCCTGAGCCGGACGAACGCCGAGAAACGCCTCGTTGGCGAACATGAAGGGGCGAAGGTAGAGGCTGGCGTCGCCGGACGGAATCCAGGCCTTGTCGACGCGGACCAGTGCTTCGACCGCCTTCAGGAAGAGTTCTTCGGGCACAGGAGGCATGGCCATGCGGGTCGCCGACTGCGCGAAACGGCGTGCGTTCTCTTCAGGCCGAAAGAGCAGAATCCGGCCATCGTCTGCCTTGTAGGCTTTCATGCCCTCGAAGATTTCCTGAGCGTAGTGCAGCACGGCGCTTGCAGGATCGAGCTCCAAGGGCCGCCTGGGCGTAACCTTCGCATCGTGCCAGCCCTTGTCGGCCGTCCATCGTGCCAGGATCATGTGATCCGTGAAAATCTTGCCGAAGCCGGGTGCCTCCAGTGCCTGGATGCGGTCGGCGTCAGAGACGGGGGACTTGTGGAATTCGATTTTGATTTCAGGAGAGGCCGACGTTACGGTCATTGCTGGCACCTTGATAGTACATTGAATAGTGGGGCGACACTACCGCCGCCGAGCCGGTCTTGGAAAGGTCTGAAGCAGCCGGTTTCGGCTTGATCAGAGGAATAATCGCTCGATGTGGCCGACGTCGAGCAGCAAATTCGGAATCGAGCGCCGTCGATCGTCTATAGCGTTACCATCAAGTGAATCCGCGACATCAGCGCGAATTTTGCACCAAGGCCTTGGAAATAAGATCTCCGACTTGTCACCATCACAAGAAAATAGGTCAGCATTGTTGACATAATTTCCGCCGCATGGTTTGTCGGCGATATAGAAAATACGAGGAAACTTCCATGCTGAACTGGGACACCATGTTTGCGTCGCGCTCGTCGCGCATGCGCGCATCCGAAATCCGCGAGCTCCTGAAGCTTCTCGACCAGCCCGACATCATTTCCTTTGCCGGCGGCATTCCGGATCCGGCGCTGTTTCCAGCCGAGGAATTCCAGCGGGCCTATGCCGATATTTTCTCGGGTGCGGCCGTCAACTCGGCGCTGCAATATTCGGTCAGCGAAGGCTATAAGCCGCTGCGCGAATGGCTGGTCGAGCAGATGGATGCGCTCGGTGTTCCCTGCGGACTCGACAACGTCTTCATTGTCTCGGGCTCGCAGCAGGGGCTCGATTATCTCGGCAAGCTCTTCCTGTCGCCGAATGATACGGCGCTGGTGACATGGCCGACCTATCTCGGCGCGCTGCAGGCCTTCAACGCCTATGAACCGGCCTATGACCAGCTGACGCCGAGCGGCAACCGGACGCCCGAGTCCTATCGCGTTGCCGCGGCCGCTGCCGGCGGCAAGGTGAAATTCGCCTATCTCTCCGCAGATTTCTCCAATCCGACCGGCGAAACCGTCGATCTCGATGGCCGCAAGAAAGTGCTGGCGCTTGCCGAAGAACTCGATATCGCCGTCATCGAGGATGCGGCCTACCAGTCGCTGCGTTATGACGGCGAGCCGATCCCGCCGATCCTGGCGCTGGAGATCGCCGACAAGGGCCATATCAACGATACGCGCACGATCTATTGCGGCAGCTTCTCCAAGACGCTCGCGCCCGGCCTTCGCGTCGGCTTCATCGTTGCCAATGCGCCCGTCATTCGCAAGCTGGTGCTGATGAAGCAGGCGGCCGACCTGCATTCCTCGACGATCAACCAGATGGCGATATCGGATGTCGCCGTGCGCGGTTTCGACAAACAGGTCGCCAAGATCAAAGCGGTCTACAGCCATCGCCGCGACTGCATGCTGGCGGCGCTCGAGAAATACATGCCCAAGGGCACCAGCTGGACGAAGCCGGAAGGCGGCATGTTCATCTGGATCACGCTGCCGGAGGGCATGGACGGCGCCAAGCTGCTGGCGAAATCGCTCGAAACCGGCAAGGTCGCCTTCGTGCCCGGCAAAGCCTTCTTCGCCGACGGCTCCGGCGCCAACACATTCCGCGTCAGCTTCTCCTGCGCCAATGAGCAGATGATCGAGGATGGAATCGGCCGGTTGGGCAAGCTGATCTCGGATGAGATTGGCGGGTGACTGCTTGAGAGGCGCTCTGCCGTGCAGCCCCCTCATCCGACCCTTCAGGCCACCTTCTCCCCGCTGGGGAGAAGGGAGGGAGCAAGCCGCTCGCTCCTCTTTTCCATAGCGGGGATGAGCGCGAGACGGTGCCACAACCCCTTCTCCCCGGCGGGGAGAAGGTGGCGGCAGCCGGATGAGGGGGCTGCACGGCACGTCCTCTCATCCTCATTCCTGTGACGAGCACAGGAATGAGGGAGGCGAGAGAAGTACTTCCGCCATCCTCTCTCAGAGAGAGGGTAAGCGTTATCCTTCCATCACCACCGTCTTGGGAAATCAACCAAGCAGAACGCCAATCAAAAAATCGTGGTCCACCCCTCGTTCGCGGTCTCGCTCTTGCCGTAGCCGACGCGGTCGGCGACTGCTCCGTCGGTGTTGCGCAGGATGATGTCACCGCCGCGGTTGGCGAGCTGCGGGCCGCCGGCGGCAGCGTTGAGTGCTATGGTGCGCAGTTCGCCTGCGGCAAGCGTTCCCGACAGGGTCTGCATCCGGCCGTTTTCGTCCTCCAGCTTCCAGCCATCGAGCGAGACGGATATGTCGGAGCGGTTGATGATCGTCACCGTCTCATTCTCGATGCCGCCTTCGCCGTTCACCGGGTTGATCAGCGCCGCGATGATGCGCAGCGACGAGGCGACGACCGGCTGCGGCCGGCGGGTGCCTTGGCCACGGCCCTGGCCGCCGCGATCCTCGGCCACCGGATAGCCGGTCGCCGCATCAGTGTTCCAGTTCTGTGACTGGAAGCAAAGGAAGATCGCCGCCCATTCGTCGGTGTCGGTGAAATGGACGAGCAGCGCGCCGTCCTGGTTCGGCCCGTTGGTGGCCTTGAAGCCGCCATTGTCGCCCTGGTTCATGTGGATGTCATGGATGCCGTTGCCCGGCTCGAAGTGGAAATATTCGTCAGGCTTGTTGTTCTCAGGCCCCCAGGCCTCGCCGAAGGCATAGAAGTGGATATCGGGATCGGCAATGCCTTCCTCGACGATCGGCTCGATGAACTCGCGCAGATCGTTCTTCGGGCCGGAGAGCTGGAAGGGCGCGACATCCATATCCTCTCGCTCGACCAGCCCGCCGCGGACGTAATCGATCGCAAGCTCCGGGCGGTTCTTGCGAATGTCGGTCAGGCCCATCGGCAGGGCTTCGAGCGCCTCCGTCAGCGCCTGGTGCTTGAAATCGACGATATTGGCGTAGAGCAGGTCGTGCGGCGACGTCTTCGAGCGGACATTGAGCGCGATGCGGTAGCTGACGCCTGCCGCCTCGATGCGGATTTCGATATGGGGATCGTTGTCGTCATCGAGGGCAAGCGCGCTCGCCGTACCCTTCAGGACCTTGTAATTCTTCAGCATGAGAACCTCCCTGGCGGTGGCGGGATCTCATGCTAGCACTGATAAAGTGCATCTTTTGTGACGTGTATCCTCCGCCGTGCAATGCCTCGGGGCTATGGCTGGAGATGCGGGCCGAAAAGCTCGAGGTCGGCTTCGCCGAGCCTGTCGCTCGCCGTGTTCAACTGGTGCCAATAAGGGTAGAGCATCGCCGGCAGGCTGACGGCGTCGAGGCGCTTGCGTTCCTCCTCCGTCAGCTTCAGCTCGGCGGCGGCGATGTTGTCGCGGAACTGGGCTTCGGTGCGCCCACCGATGATGACCGAAGTGACCGCCTTGCGGCCGATCAGCCAGGCGAGGGCAATTTGCGCGGCTGAGACGCCCCGTTCCTCACCGATCGCGACCAGCGTCTCGACGATATTCCAGAGGCGGTTTTCATCGCGGATCGGCGGTTCGGTCCAGCCGGCGAACTGGCGTGTGCCCTCGGGCGCTGCCTGGTTGCGGCGATGCTTGCCGGAAAGCAGGCCGCCGGCAAGCGGGCTCCAGACCAGCACGCCGAGGCCCTGGTCGATTGCGATCGGCATCAGCTCGTATTCGGCGTCGCGCGCCTCCAGCGTATAGTGGATCTGCTGGCTGACGAAGCGCTGGTAGCGGTGCTCTTTGGCGATGCCCAGCGCCTTCATGATGTGCCAGCCAGAATAGTTCGAGCAGCCGACATAACGCACCTTGCCCTGCCGGATCAGCGTGTCGAGTGCTTCCATCGTCTCTTCGAGCGGTGTCTGGCCGTCCCATTCATGCACCTGGTAGAGATCGATGACATCGGTCTTCAGGCGCTTCAGGCTCGCCTCGCATTCGCGGATCAGGTGGTAGCGCGACAGGCCGCGGTCGTTCGGGCCGTCGCCCATGCCGAAGCGGGCCTTGGTGGCGAGCAGCACGCCCTGTGGCCGCTTGCCGGCGAGCGCCTCGCCGATGATGTTTTCGCATTCGCCTGAGGAATAGACGTTGGCGGTGTCGATCAGATTGATGCCGGCATCGATGCAGATGTCGATCATCTTCTTCGCCTCGGAGACGCCGAGATCGCCGACCATCTTCGCCCAGCCGACGCCGCCGAAGGTCATCGTGCCCATGGTCAAAGTCGAAATCTTCAGGCCGGAACGGCCGAGCAGACGATATTCCATTGAAACTCCTCCTCGTCATCGAAATGCGATTGACGTAACGCATAGCGGGGGAATGGCAAGAGCAGGTTTATGCTTGGGTGAAAACCGCTCATGCCTGATGCTGTCCGGTTAAAGACCCCGCCCCACCCACCCACAAGGGGGAGGGGCTTAAACTGCCGCACCCGCAAAATCTTTGGTCTTTCGGGAGGAGCGAGAGGGTGCCCCCAAGTTAGTCCCTCCCCCTTGTGGGGAGGGTCGCCGGACGCAGGGCCTCACGATGAAAGCCTTACGTTCCGTTGCTGCCGCGCGAGAATAATCAACCGGTTGGCTTCGACGAACGCCAGGAGATCCGATGTAGCAGGATTGACGACGCGGTGAGGGACGCCTCGCGTCAGCTCGCTTCCTTGTCCTTCTTGTGAATATTATCGCGGAGCGAAGCGATCGTATCGCGAATCCTGCCGACGGTCTCGACGTCGAGACCGACAGCTTTGCCGATGCAATCGAACACGTGGGTGGCGCGACTCTTGAGGGCCTGCCCCTTCTGCGTCAGGCGCAGAAGCACCTGGCGCTCGTCGGCGGGATTGCGGTTGCGGGTGACGAGACCGACATTTTCCAGCCGCTTCAAGAGCGGGGTGAGGGTGCTGGAATCAAGGAAAAGCGTCTCGCCGAGATCCTTCACCGTGCGGTCGTCACGCGCCCATAAGGCTGTCATGACGAGGAATTGCGGGTAGGTCAGATCCAATTCGTCGAGCAGTGGGCGGTAAAGTTGGTTGAAGGCGTGGCCTGCCGAATAGATTGAAAAGCAAAGCATTTCATCGACTTTCGGCACGTCGGCGAGATCATTCGTTGGGGTGTCTTTCATCACACTCTCCTCTCACCTCAATATAATTTGTGCGCGATCTATTTGCAAGCTATTGACGCTCGGCGTCTCGTCCTCTATTTAGATCTCGCACAAAGAAATCGCTTGCAAACAACATGTCGAAGGGAATGCAGCTTGTGGCTCCCGGTTCGGCTCCCATTGAAACTCAACGACGAAAGGAAATGCCCCATGTTCAAGTTTGCTGCTGTGGCCGCCCTGGCGGGCGCTCTTCTTTCCGGTGCTGCCGTCGCTCAGCCGGCCAAACCGACCGTCGTCCTCGTTCACGGCGCCTTTGCCGATTCCTCCAGCTGGAACGGCATCGTCGAGATCCTGCGTAAGGACGGTTTCTCGGTCGTTGCTGCCGCCAATCCGCTGCGCAGCGTATCGGGCGACGCCGCCTATGTGTCCGATGTCGTCGGCAGCATTGCCGGCCCCGTCGTCTTGGTCGGCCATTCCTATGGAGGGCAGGTGATCTCGACCGCCGCGAACGGCCATGACAACGTCAAGTCCCTGGTCTATGTCGCCGCCTTCGCGCCGGATGCCGGGGAATCGGTTGCCGATCTCGCCGGCAAGTTTCCCGGCGGCACGCTGAGCGGAGCGCTTGCGGCTCCGGTGAAACTCAGCGCAGGCGGCGTCGATCTCTCTATCGATCAAGCCAAGTTCCATGACCAGTTCGCCAGCGACGTGCCGGCCGAACAGGCTGCCCTGATGGCGGCGGCCCAGCGACCGGTCACGGAAGCAGCCCTGACCGAAAAATCCGGTGAGCCCGCCTGGAAGAAGCTGCCGTCATGGTTTGTCTATGGCACCGGCGACAAGAACATTCCGGCCGCAGCCCTTGGCTTCATGGCCGAGAGAGCAGGGTCGAAGCGGACCGTCGTGGTCGAGGGCGCGTCCCACGTCGTGATGGTTTCACAGCCCCAGAAGGTGGCGGAGCTCATCGAAGAGGCCGCGAAGTAACGTCTCTCGGAAAGGCGACGGCAATGCAGTGGTTTCAAGGCGTAGCGCAGCCGCTGCGCCTTGTCACATCTCTGTCAACGACCCCTAATAAGGGAGGGTGACGCAATTCCCGAGGACCCCTCCCATGAAGACGATCGTTTCCGCCGCAGCTCTTCTCGCCGCGAGCTTCCTTGCCATTCCGGCTTCGGCCGCAAACCTCGTTCTCTACACCAGCCAGCCGAACGAAGACGCGCAGGCGACGGTCGATGGCTTCATGGCCGCAAATCCCGATATTAAGGTCGACTGGGTGCGCGACGGCACGCCGAAGATCATCGCCAAGCTGCAGGCCGAGATCCAGGCCGGCAATCCGGTCGCCGACATCCTCCTCATCGCGGACATGGTGACGCTGGAGCGGCTCAAGGAAGACGGCAAGCTGCTGGCCTATAAGTCGCCGGAAGCCGCAGGGTACGATGCCAGCCTCTATGACGCTGACGGCTACTATTATTCGACCAAGCTGATCACCACCGGCATCATGTACAACACCTCAGCCACGATGAAGCCGACGAGCTGGAAGGACCTGACCAAGCCGGAAGCCAAGGGCCTCGTCACCATGCCGAGCCCGCTCACTTCGGGCGCCGCGCTCATCCACGCACAGACGCTGGCCGCCGTTCCCGGCCTCGGTTGGGACTTCTACAAGGCGCTTGCCGAAAACGGCGCGATCGCGGCCGGTGGCAACGGCGCCGTCCTGAAGTCGGTTGCTTCGGGCGAGAAGGCTTACGGCATGGTCGTCGATTACCTGCCGATCCGCGAGAAGACCAAGGGCGCGCCCGTCGAGTTCGTCTTCCCGAGCGAAGGCGTTTCGGCCGTGACCGAGCCGGTCGGCATTCTCGCCAGCACCAAGAATGCCGAGGCCGCTAAGAAGTTCGTCGATTACGTGCTCTCGGAAAAGGGCCAGGAAGGCTTCCTGAAGCTCGGGTACATCCCGGCCCGCAACGGCATGAAGCTGCCGGAAGGTTTCCCGGCGCGTGATGCCATCAAGGTCCTGCCGATCAAGGCTGCCGAAGCGCTCAAGAATACCGACCAGGATCTGAAGTCCTTCTCGGGCATTTACGGCTCGAACTGATCCTTTCATGCAGGGACATGCAAGACCAGGAAACAGCCAGCCCACCTGGCTGTTTCCTTTTATCGTCAGCATCGTTCTTATCCTCAGCGTGCTGCCGCTCGCCCGTCTCGCCATGGTCGGGATAACGGCCTTCGCCAGCGGCGGTGTCGTCGATGTGCTGAGCGAGCCGTCGCTCTGGCAGGCCACCTGTTACACCCTCGTCACCGCGGTTTTGGGCACGATCATCTCGCTTGCCATCGGCTGCCTCTTCGCCTTCCTGCTGACGCTGACCGATCTTCCCGGCAAGGGGCCGCTCAGCTTTTTCTTCGTGCTGCCGATGATGATCCCGCCGCAGGTGACCGCGCTCGCCTGGGTGCAGATGTCGGGACCGTCGAGCCCGCTGTTGAAGGCGCTCTCGCTTGCGCCGCCGCTGGGCTCGCCGCAGCCGCTTTATTCCGTGGGCGGCATCGTCCTGCTCTATGGCGTGCAGCATGCGCCGCTGGTCTATCTCGCGCTCAGGGCAGGGCTGATGACGCTGCCGCGTGACGGCGTGGAGGCAGCACGGCTTTCCGGCGCCTCAAGTCTCAGGGTATTCCGCGATATCATCCTGCCGCTTTCTCTGCCCGGCATTACCGCCGGGGCGGCGATCTCCTTCGTTTCCTGCACCGGCAATTTCGGCATCCCCGCCATTCTCGGCATCCCCGCCTCGATCTACACGCTGCCGACGCTCATCTTCACCAAATTCTCAGCTTTCACCAGCCGCACCTTCGGAGATGTCGCCGTGCTCTCGGGCGTCATTGCGATGATCTCGGTCGCAGGGCTGATGATCCAGGACCGCGCGCTCAGAGGCCGGGACTATCGTGTCATCGGCCTCTCAGGGGCAAGTGCCGCTTTCCAGCTCGGCGCCTGGCGCTTCCTTGCTACGCCGCTTCTCTGGGCCATCCTGTTCTTCATGCTCGCAGCACCCTTCTTCGCGCTCGTCGCCGGCGCGCTGGTGCCGGCCTATGGCGTGCCGCTCACCTTCAAGACCATGTCGCTGCATGCTTTTCAGGAGATCCTGTTCCGGCAGGCGGTGACGCGCACGGCCTTTATCAATTCACTGTCGCTTGCCGGCGCTACGGCGCTTGGTCTCCTTGTCGTGACGGTGCTTGCGGCCTATGCGCTGACGCGACGGAGAGATACCGTTTCCCGCATCGTCGCTAGCCTGATCGAGATACCCTATTCGCTGCCAGGCATCATCATGGCGGTGGCCTTCATCCTGGTTTTCGCCGCACCGATCCCGGTCCTCAACGTCTCGCTCTACGGCACGATCTGGATCATCCTGATCGCCTATTTCTCCTCCTTCTTCGCCGTTAGCCTGAAACCCCTCGTCAGCGCCTTCCACCAGCTCGATCCGACGCTGGAGGAGGCGGCACGGCTTTCCGGCGCCGGCTTCTTCCGCAGGCTTTGCGATATCGTCGTGCCGCTGATCTCGCCCGCCGCCGGCGCATCGGTCATCCTCGTCTTCCTCATCGCCTGTAACGAGCTGACGATCTCCGCACTGCTCTGGTCGGCCGGCACCCAGACGCTCGGGGTCGCCATCTACAATCTCGACGACAGCGGCAGTTCCGACCTTGCCTCGGCGCTCTCGGTGCTCGTCGTCCTCATGGTCGTCGTCCTGATGCTGCTCTTGGAATTCCTGGCGAAACGCCTGCCGAAAGGGGTGGTCCCATGGCGAAACTGATCCTCAATCGTGTCGCCAAGGATTTCGGCACCGGGCGCGCCGCTGTCAGCGGCTTTTCGCTCGATGTGCGCGAAGGCGGTTTCCTCGCCCTGCTCGGGCCTTCCGGCTGCGGCAAAACGACGGTGCTGCGGATGATCGCCGGTTTCGAGACGCCCTCGGACGGCTCGATCCACCTCGGCGAGCGGCTGCTGGCCGATGCCGCCCAGTCGCTGCCGCCCGAGAAGCGCAACATGGCGATGGTCTTCCAGTCCTATGCGCTCTGGCCGCATATGAGCGTTGCCGATAATGTCGGTTATCCCCTCAAGGTTCGCGGCATCTCGGGCGCGGCCTACCGGGCAAAGGTCAGCGAGGCGCTTTCCACCGTCCGGCTCGCCGACTATGCCGGGCGGCGGCCGGCCGATCTCTCCGGCGGCCAGCGCCAGCGCGTGGCGCTCGCCCGCTGCCTGGTGACTTCGCCCGACGTCGTGCTGCTCGACGAGCCGCTTGCCAATCTCGACCGGCACCTGAAGCAGGAGATGGAGGAAACCTTCCGCGAGTTCCATCAGCGCTCGGGTGCAACGATGATCTACGTCACCCACGACCAGAGCGAGGCGATGGCGCTCGCAACCGACGTCGCCGTCATGTCGGAAGGCCGCCTGCTGCAGGTGGCGCCGCCCGCCGAGATCTATGCCTGGCCGGAAGGGCGCATCGTCGGCGGGCTGATCGGGCGTGGGGCGATCCTGACGCTGCCTGTGATGGGCGGCGAACGCCATCTGGAGTGGGACGAGCTGCAGGATGCGCTGCAGGCGGCCAATACCGATGGCGCCTGGTGCGGCCGGAGGATGTGATCATCGGCGGCGAGGGCGCTCACGCGATCGTCAAAACCGTGCTTTTCGAGGGCGAGCGCTACGCCGTCAAACTCACGCTCGGCAACGGCCAGACGCTGCGCGCCTATAGCCGCGTCGCCGTCGAGACCGGCGAGACGGTGCGCATCGTCATCCGCGCCGGCTGGCGGCTGTGATGAAGGAAGGCTTTGCTTCTGCGGTGATACGGTCGAAGCTCGACAATATAGGGTTGAAAGTTCCTAGGATTTTCTTTCGAATCGCCAACTGGTTGAATATTTTCCAGCTTCGAACTAGAGCAGATCCTGCGATCGATGAATCGATTGCGAAGTAACGGCGCAGGTCGAAGCTGATTCAAGATCCACTTTGGAGCTGCGGATGATGGCACGGTCTTGAGCGATGGCCTTCGATGGCGGGTGTTGAAACATAGGCTCCAGTGGCAGCGAGGCAACGCTGAGATTCAATTTCAATGTGAGCGGGGGATAAGATTGCGATATACGGGCATTATTCTGAGTATTGTAACGGCTCTAGCGTCGTGTGCTACTTCACCCTATGACACCCCGGAGATACGTCGCGTCGGGTCAGCCGCGGGGGCATTGGGCAAGTGCTTGGAGCGGTCCACAAAATCGTATCTTGTTTCAAACAAAGATCCGGAAAAAGTCGCTTCAATGCTCGATAACTCATGCATGGCGGAACGAAAGGCCGAGGCGGATGCTAAGCTCGCGGCTGGTCTACCGGTGGATTATTTCGATTACGGAAAAGGGCGACACGAAGTCTCATTATGGTGGGTGCGATTTACAGTAGAGTCAGAACAAGCGGTTAAGAGCCCCCCGAAGCATGGGCCATATTAAAGACTGCTGCACATGACATTGCTGCTACCCGCCACGGTGCGCGGACCGATGGGGGTCGTTTTCAGGCCACGTCGGCTTATTCTCCGCCCGAGCACTGCCAGCGGATGATGCGGCAGCCGCCGGTCTGCCTGCTGCAGCTGCCGATCGCTTGGCGCTCGGCTTCGCGGCGGTCGTAACCCTAGCCGGAGCCCCAGCCGCCGCGATAGCCGACGGCGGCCACACCGCAGCCGTTGCGGAACCAGATGGTGATGCGGCAGTCATTTGCGCTGTCGTCGCAATTGCGCCTCGCGACGGTTTCGGCGGCGCCTCTGTTGCCATAGGCATGGGGCCAGCCGGTGGTGCCTGATGACGGCGAATAGGCGACGGCGCCATAGGTGTCGGCGAGCGCCGGGCCGGCGTCGGCAAGGAGCGCCAGAACTGCAAGCGATGCAGAATTCGTTTCATGAAATGCCCCGCGTGCGAATTGGCAATAGCCGTCCGCGGCAAACGATCAGAGGCCAGTGGGAGAATGTCAGCCATCCAAGTTGCAGTTGGCCGCTTTCGGCTCCAAAAGCCTCGGCTGTCCGCACTTTTCTTGGCCTCGCCATCTTTTCCTGCCGCTTCTGCTGGTTAAGGTAGCGCCTTCAACCGGACTCATTCCATGCCGCTTCGCCTCGCCACCTTCAACGTCGAAAACCTGCTGACCCGTTTCGATTTCACCGGCTTCCGCAACCAGCTGCGCCAGGACCGCGTCATCAAGCTTTTCGAGGTGAACAGCGAGGGCGTTTATCAGCAGCTCGAGCAGGCGCGGGTGATCGCCGCCACCGATGATACGAGGCAGATGACGGCGCTGGCGATCGCGGATGCCGACGCCGATATTCTCTGCCTGCAGGAAATCGACAACATGGCCGCTCTTCAGGCGTTCGAATACGGCTATCTCTTCCGCATGGTCGGAAACGGCTATCGGCAGAAATTCCTGGTTGAGGGCAATGACAGCCGCGGCATCGATGTCGCCGTCTTGATGCGCGAGGAAACGCGCGACGGCCAGAAGATTGAGCTCAAGGATATCAGAAGCCATGCGATGACGACCTATCGAGATTTCGATCTCTTCGACGAGGAACTGGCGCTTACCAACCGTATCGACGACAAGATCTTCAAGCGCGACTGCCTGGAGCTCGACCTCCTGATCGGCGGCAGGCCTTTCTCGCTCTATGTCGTGCATTTCAAGTCAATGGGCAATCCGCGCGATGGGCTGGACGGGCGGCAATCGACACTGCCGCTCCGTCGCGCCGAGGCGCGCGCCGTGCGTCGCATCATCGAGGACCGCTTCGGCGCCGGCCATACAGCTTCGAAGAGCTTTGCCATCAGCGGCGACATGAACGACTATCAGGAGCGCGTCGACGTCGTTGGGCGGCGTGGCGCCGGTTATCATTTCGAGCATCAGGTGGAGACCGAAAGCGCGCTCGACGTCTTCAGCCATGACAGCTTTGCTGAAAATGTCGTACGCCGTCGTCAGCCCCTCGACCGCTGGACGCTCTATCATGCGCGCGGGCCGCAGGAGCAGCACCTTTGCCAGCTCGATTATATCTGGCTTTCGCCCGCACTTGCCGCCCATAATGCCGGCCGCGTGCCTGAGATCATCCGCAGCGGCCAACCCTACCGCACCATCTTTCCGCCGGGGCAGGAGGTGGAGCGTTATCCCCGTACCGGCTGGGACCGGCCGAAGGCCTCCGACCATTGCCCCGTCGTCATGACACTGGATCTCCCCTGAAAGCGACCATGAAAACGAATTTGAGCAGAAGTTTTCCGAACACTGATTTTCCCGGTGATTTCGCCGGCTGGCCGCCGGAGAGCACGGTCTTCCCCATCGCCGGCGTTGATCTCCGCATCCTGCCCGGCACGCATCCTTTCGTCGCCGCAGAGGAAACGGCGATCCGCGAGAACTGGGTGAGGGAGATCGCCGCCAATCCGGCGCTCTTCGACGGGCGCCTGATCTTCCAGCAGCGGCTGTCGCTTGGCGAGGAGGGAATTTCAGGTGAGGGCTACGTCACGCCTTTTTCCGCCTTCATGTACTGGCGCCGTCAGCCGCAGCGCCAAGGCGGGCTGCACATCTTCGCCTATCCCGTGCTCGAAAGCTCCGACGGCGCGCTGGTGGCGATCCGCATGGGTGCGCACACCGCCAATCCCGGCCAGGTCTATTTCGCCGCCGGCTCGCTGGAACCGGAGGATATCTTCGACGGGCGCTGTGACATCGAGGCCAACATGCGCCGCGAGGTCCACGAGGAAACCGGCCTCGATCTTTCCGATTCGGTGGCGGGGCAGGGTCTCTTCGCCAGCCACGCCAGGCGTACGGTGACGTTGCTTAGGCTGTTCCGCTTCGACCTGACGGCCGACGAGATGGTCGAGCGGATCGAGGCCCACATGCTGGTTGCCGAAGACAAGGAGATCGCGGGTGCGGTGGCGATCCGTTCGGCTGACCGGAACGCGTATCCGTATAATATCGCCATGCTGCCGGTGATTGACTGGTATTTCGGGAAGAGGGGCGCATAGGGCGCGGCAATCGGGGGCCGACCTCGTCCTATTGTTTGGGGAAACCAGTGCGCCCAGCCAATCTCCCCACCTGTGGGGGAGATGCCCGGCAGGGCAGAGGGGGTACCACACCCGTCAAGCGCTTCCGAGAAAAAATCGATTTTCATTAACGATCCCGTGCAAATTGCCGAGTGCCGACGTCTCGTGCCTGAGACGGGTTGTTCTTACCCGAGTTAGCGCCTTGCACTCGGTCGCATGGTCGGGCAGGTTGGCGGCGGGACGATCGATTCAAGGAGGCCGATGTGGCGCGAAGCTACAGCGTCTATGACGTGTTCACCGATCGAAAGCTTGCGGGTAATCCGCTGGCGGTGGTTTTCGACGGCGACAATCTCAGCGACGAGGCGATGCAGGCGATCACCCGGGAGATCAATCTCTCCGAAACGGTTTTCGTGCAGCCTTCGACCAATCCTGCCTACGCGGCGAAGCTCAGAATCTTTACGCCGGGCCGCGAATTGCCCTTTGCCGGTCATCCCACTGTCGGCACGGCGGTGGCGCTGGCCGAGCGGGCTCACGGCGCAGCGGCGCTCGATCTCGTTACGGTGCTCGAGGAAAATGTCGGGCCGGTGCGGTGCGCGGTGCGGCTGCGAGAAGGTGAGGCGAGTTTTGCCGAATTTGACCTGCCGCGAAAATCGCAGCAGGCGGTCATGCCGCTCGACAAGCTCGGTATTGCCGATGCGCTGTCGTTGAAGGTCACCGAAATCGGCTTCGAAAATCACGTCCCCTCGGTCTGGAGCGCCGGTGTCCCGTTTCTGCTCATTCCGGTGCACGATGTCGGCACGGCGCAACGGGTGGAATTCGATCCGCAGCTTTGGGAAAAGATCGTGCCCTTCGCCGATGGCGCGCTTGCCTCGGCCTATGTCTATTGCCGCGGCGGCGTGAACCACGTGGCAAAGTTCCATGCGCGCATGTTTGCCAGCGGTATGGGCATAGTCGAGGATCCGGCCACCGGCGCGGCGGCGGCCGCGCTCTCCGGCGCAATCCGCCATTTTGACCGGCTGACGGACGGGCACCACCCGATCATGATCGAGCAGGGCGTCGAGATGGGCCGTCCATCCTTCATCCACCTGCATATCGATGTCGAAGGCGGAACGATTTCCAACGCACGGATCGGCGGCCAAGCGGTGCGGCTGGCGAGTGGCACACTCGATCTTTGAGTTACGCGAGCGCCGCGCTCCGGCAGGTGGGACGCTCTATCATCTTGAATTGGCGCGTCATCCCTCTCGAAGATCGATTCCGATTTCCAGGATTTGCGCCGCATTTCGGCGCTGCGGAAAAATCTTTGAGATTAATCAAAGAATTTTCGTTGATGCGCTAGACAAGCCTGCCGATCCTGTTTATACGCCCCGTCACACCGCGCAGCCAAGCGCGAACGGGTGATTAGCTCAGTTGGTAGAGCAGCTGACTCTTAATCAGCGGGTCGTAGGTTCGAGCCCTACATCACCCACCAAATCTCTTGATAAGATTGATTGAATTGCGTCAGCGCATGGTCTCGTTTCGAGGCCAGCGGGCAAGTCTCGGCATGACTGGCTGCGTCGACCTGCGCATCATATCTCACCCTCGTTAACGGGAGTGGTCCATGAGAACCGTCATATTCGTCGTGGCTTTATCCTTGCCGCTGCCGGCCTTTGCCGCCAGCGCAATCGAGGTCAGAGCGGGGGACCACAGCTGCAGCGAGCTTGCGCAGATCATCCGACAGAACGAGAAGGTCTTTGTCCGTGTCGGCCTCGGCGGCCGCAGCTTCCGCTACCTGCCGGCGCAATGCGGCATGGGCGACAAGCGCAGTACCGCAAGCGTTCGCGATGCCGAAGGGAGGGCTTGCGTTCTGGACTATGCCTGCGTGTTCGACCCGGCGTCGCCCTATAATTTTCCCTGAAATCAGAATTCGTTTTCAGTTGCGTAGGATATCATCCGAAACCGCTCTCGTTATTTTGCCGCCATCACGCTCTCGCATCCAGGAGTTCCCATGAAAAGCGTCCTTTTGGTCTTCGCCCTGTTGTTTCCGTCCGCAGCCCTTGCCGTCGAGGCGGTAGAGGTCAATGCCAGGGATCACAGCTGCAAGGAGCTTGCGCAAATCATCCGTAAGGACAAAGCCGTTTTCGTGCGTATGGGCATCGGCGGTCGCAGCTTCCGTTATCCGCCGGCCCGATGCAATCTGGGTGACAAGTACGACACTGCAACGGTGAGGGATGGGGACGGGAAGATGTGCGTTCTCGACTATGAGTGCGTGTACGATCCGCAGTCCTTCTACAACAGGATTCCCAATTAATATCGGGCTGCAGGTTACGCTTCACGCGGGGACCGTGAAATCGCTCGGTCTTCCCCAAGAAAAAAGGCCGGGCGAAACTCGCACCGACCTTCCTCGATCTGTCTCAATGACGGCTGCCAGTACATCCGTGGTCAGCCGTCAGAGACAAATTTCATAATCTCTAAATAAGTGCCGATTGCGGTTATTCAAGGGCTGGCCGTAGAAAAGAAGCTGGTGCCGGCCGCGTGACCCTGAGGTTGGGGTCGCCCCAGGATCATACGCTATTCGATGCATAGATCCTCCTTGGCGTGTCCTGCCGGATACGCCAAGGAGGCATCTAGCGCGGCTTCTTACGACCGGAGCGGTTACTGCTGGGCAGGAGCGGCCGGCGGGGTGGCCGGTGCAGGTGCGGGAGCAGGCGTTGCGCTGTTGTCGGTCGGAGCGATCGGTTTAGCCGGGGCCGGCTCGGACTGCGTCGTGGAGGCTGTCGTATCCGGCGAAGTGCCGGGAGATGTGCTGCTCCACTGCGAATAGGCGAATGCAGCAACAGCGATCACGGCCAATGCAGCAACCCAAACAACCCACGTATTGCTGCTGCGCGCCCTCGGCGTCGTGCGCAGGTCCAGGTTCGGGTTCAGCGGGCGGTTCGGATCGTTGGCATTATTGGGGTCGTACGTCATGGTACTTTCTCCTCTTTCGGTGAGGAAGAAATGGATGAGTGGGACTTTTGTTCCATTCTGGGGCCGAAGCGTTTGTATTGGCGGGGTTTTTGGGCTGGAGCGGCTTCTTGAGCGGCAGGCGAAAGGCAATTGCGGGGGGTGAAGCCTGAGGAGATCGCTGGCTGTCATACGCACGGCACAGCCGCCGTATAGACGGACATAACCGCAGCGTAAGTCTCGTCCTTGACAGGACGGGGTGTCTTTGCCAATGCTTTCGGTCTGGGGTTGCGATCACCCCACGAGGCGACATGCCGAAGAATCGCGTCCGGTAAAACCGATCAACGGAGGGACGCGTCATGCCGTCATTTCTCGAAATATCTCCCGATAAGCTCAGCCGCCTCATCGGAACTCCCGGGGCGCCCTGCATCATCGACGTCCGCACGGACGAGGATTTCGCGCTCGATCCACGCCTGGTGCCGGGCTCGATCCGGCGCGATCACGCCGAGGTTGCGTCCTGGGCCGATAGCATCGATGCCGATGCCGTCGTCGTGGTCTGCCACAGGGGAGCCAAGCTCAGCCATGGTGTCGCCGCCTATCTCAGGCATGCGGGAATTGAGGCGGAAAGCCTCCAAGGCGGCTTCGAAGCCTGGGCCGCGGCCGGACCAGCGGTGCCCGAGGCGAAGCTGCCGCGCCGTGACGCGCAGGGGCGCACCGTCTGGGTGACCAGGGCGCGGCCGAAAATCGACCGCATCGCCTGTCCCTGGCTGATCCGGCGCTTCATCGATCCGAATGCCGTCTTCCTGTTCGTGCCGGCCCCTGAGGTTGTTGCTGTCGGCGAGCGCTTCGGGGCTGCGCCCTTCGACATCGAGGACGTGTTCTGGAGCCATCGCGGCGAGCTCTGCACCTTCGACGTGATGGTCGAGGAGTTCGGGTTGGCATCCGAACCGCTCTTGCGCCTGGCGCAGATCGTCAGGGCGGCGGATACGGCCAGGCTCGATCTCGCGCCCGAGGCGTCCGGTCTGCTTGCCGTCTCGCTCGGCCTCTCCAGAATGTATTCCGACGATCTGGAGCAGCTCGAGGCCGGAATGCTTCTCTACGATGCCTTCTTCCGCTGGTGCCGCGATGCGACCGAAGAGACCCACAACTGGCCCGCACCGAAAAAGAGGGCATGAGATGGTCGACATGACGGAAAATGCGCCCGCCGGACAGGCGGGCAACAAGGACGCGGGCGAGGGGCATCATCACGGCGTTTCTTTTGGGGAGGCGTTCCGGGTGTGGCTGCGCGTCGCCGCCTTGAGCTTCGGCGGCCCGGCCGGCCAGATCGCGGTCATGCACCGGATTATCGTCGACGAGAAGCGATGGATCGGCGAGCACCGCTTTCTGCATGCCTTGAATTATTGCATGCTGCTCCCCGGGCCCGAGGCGCAGCAGCTCGCCGTCTATATCGGCTGGCTGATGCACCGCACATTCGGCGGTCTCGTCGCCGGCGTGCTCTTCGTGCTGCCGGGCTTCCTGTCGATCCTCGGCCTCAGCTATATCTACGCTGCTTACGGCAGCATCGGCATCGTCGCCGGCCTGTTTTTCGGCCTGAAGGCGGCCGTCCTTGCCGTCGTCGTGCAGGCCGTCATCCGCATCGGCAGCCGGGCGCTGAGAAACCGCGTCATGCTTGCCGTCGCGGCCGCCGCCTTTGTCGCCATCTTCTTCTTCCACGTTCCGTTCCCGCTGATTGTGCTGGCCGCGGGAATCATCGGCTTCTTCGGCGGCCGGCTCGGCCTCGACGCCTTCAAGGCGGGCGGCGGCCACAAGGCCGCAAGCGGCGCGGTGCTGTCGGATGCCGAATCCGCGCTGGGCGAGGGTATTCCGGCGCATGCGCGCGCCAACCTCGCCTGGTCGCTGCGCATATCGGCTATACTGCTTGCCCTTTGGTTGGTGCCGGTCGCCGTCCTTTACACGTTCTTCGGACCAGGTGACGTCTTCAGCCAGATCGGCCTCTTCTTCAGCAAGATGGCGGTCGTCACCTTCGGCGGCGCCTATGCCGCGCTCGCCTACGTCGCGCAGCAGGCCGTGCAGCATTTCGGCTGGCTGAAACCCGGCGAGATGCTGGACGGTCTCGGAATGGCCGAGACCACGCCGGGGCCGCTGATCATGGTGCTCCAGTTCGTCGGCTTCATGGCCGCCTTTCGCAATCCCGGCTCGCTCGATCCGATGCTTGCCGCCACCTTTGCCGCGATCCTGACGACATGGGTAACCTTCGTGCCCTGTTTCCTCTGGATATTCCTCGGTGCGCCCTTCATCGAAAAGCTGCGCGGCAATGTGGCGCTTGCCGGGGCAATGTCGGCGATCACGGCGGCGGTGGTCGGGGTCATTCTCAACCTCGCCATCTGGTTCGGGCTGCACACGCTGTTTGCCGAAGTCGCGCAGGTCAGTTTCGGAAACCTGCGGCTCGATATTCCCGAGCTGCAATCTGCCGTACCGGCGGCAATCGTGCTCTCCGCCACCGCCGCGATCGCACTCTTCCGCTTCAAGACCTCAGTTATCACGACGCTCTTCGGCTGTGCGATCGCAGGCATGCTCTGGACGCTGGCGATGAATTGATCAAGCCTCTGCTCCTCCGGCGGGAATGCGGGTCGCGAGCATCTTGTCGATGCGCATGCCGTCCATGTCGAGCACCTCGAAGCGCCAGTCTTCGAAGAGGAAGGTTTCGCCGGCTTCCGGGATATGCTGAAGCTGATGCAGTGCGAAGCCCGCCAGCGTATGGAAATCAGCGTCGGGGCGATCCTTGAGGCCCAGCCGTTCGAAGGCGTCGAAGGCCGGCATCATTGCGTCGATCAGCAGCGAACCGTCTTCCCGCACGACGATGTCGGGCTCCTCGTCGGCGCCCGGCAGATCGCCGGCGATGGCTTCGAGCAGGTCTGTCTGGGTGACGATGCCCTCGAGACTGCCATATTCGTCGACGACAATGGCAAGGCGCACGGGCGACGCCTTGAAGCTGTCGATCACGCGCACGACCTTGCTACCCTCGTGCAGCACCAGGGGCTGCTTGATCACCTCCAAGGGCCTGATCTTGCCGCCGTCGAGGACCTGATCGAGAAGATCCTTCTTCAGCACCATGCCGATCGGTTCGTCGATTGAGCCGCGGGCGACCAGCAACTGCTCATGGCTGCACTCTCGGATCGTTTTCAGAATCTCCGCCTCGCTGTCGTCGGCATCGAACCATTCGATGTCGAGACGCGGGGTCATGATGTCGGAGATCGGCCGGTCGCCGATGTTGAATACCCGCTCGACGAGCTGCTGCTGCACCTGGTTCAGAAGACCTGCCTCCTGGCTCTCGGCGACCAGCAACTTCAACTCCTGCGGCGAGTGGAACGAGGATTCTCCGGTTCCGGCGCGAAGGCCGACCGCCCGCAGCACGAGGTTGCCCATACCGTTCAAGGTGAAGATCGCCGGCTTGAACAATAGCAGGAAGAGGCCGAGGGGACGCACGACCGCAAGCGAGGTGGCCTCGCTGCGCTGCAGCGCCAGGCTTTTAGGCGCGAGCTCGCCGAGAACGATGTGCAGCGCCGTGATGATGACGAAAGCGATGACGATGGCGACGGTATGGGCGCCGGTCGTTACCCATGGCTCAGGCAGCCAGGAGAGCAGCGGTTCGATCAGATGGGCGAGTGCCGGCTCGCCAACCCAGCCCAGAGCCAGCGACGAGATGGTGATGCCGAGCTGGGTGGCGGCGAGATTGGCGTCGAGATTGTCGATGGCGCGCTGGAGAGCGGAGGCATTCATGTGACCGGTCGCGACAAGCTCGGCAACACGGCTGCGCCTCATCGAAACCAGTGCGAATTCGGCGGCGACGAAGAAGCCATTGGCAGCGACGAGAAAGAACACGGCTAGTATCCCGACAAAGTCGAAGAGCCCGCCCGCGGATTCGGACATATTTTGCTTACCCCTGAATTGATGCGAGTCCGAAACTACACGCTCGCACAGAGCTGGCAAGGCGCGGCCGCCATTCTTGCGATGCCGCGGCGCTTATCGCTTCGGCGCTTCGAAAAGCTCGACTGGGTTTCCGGCCGGGTCTTCCAGCAGGATCTGCTTGCCGCCGATGCCCTGGACTATGTCGTTGCGAAAATGCGCGCCCGCTTGGCGCAGCTTGGTGACTTCGGCTTCGAGGTCGGCGACTTCGATCTGGATGCGGTTCCATCCGCCGGGCTCCGGCTTTCGTCCGTCGGGCATTGCCTGGGAGGCGCCGCCCGGTCCGGTCGTGCCGCTGACGAGCAGACGAAAACCGTCCCTTGTCAGAATGGCGAAGCTCGGGGCCGGGTGAAGCGCGACCGAAAAGCCGAGATGCCGCGTGTAGAATTCCAATGCGGCGTCGACGTCGTCAACGATATAACGCATGCTGATGCCGGGCATGATTTCCTCCATCATCTCTTAAGTGGAGCGATCCCGTGCGGCGGTCCAACGGCGCCAGGCGCTCGATCGAAGGCGCGAAGCAACGCTCCGTTATTTGAATCTGCGCCCAATTCCGCAGAAAATCGAATCTGATCTTCCAGACTATGCGTCGATTGCGTCCTGTCGGGAACAACGGCTGTTCGCTGGGATATATAAGATTAAACTAAAATATTAGTTTCACCCCGCAGGCATCGGATTCCATTACTAAATTTTAATTTAAGTTTCAGTTTCGGTTCATCTTTTCGGGCCTAGTTTGCTCCTGTGCCCAACATGAGGAACCCCACATGAAAAAGCTCTTCGCAGCCCTTCTTTCCGCTTCCTTCCTTCTCTCGCCGATCATCGCCTCCCAAGCCAGCGCGGATGATTTGCGTCGCCCGCCTGTCGTCGTCCAGAAGAAGGTGATCGTCAAGAAGACCGTCGTGCGGCCGCATTGGAAGAAGGGGTATCGTGTCAACGCCCGCGAACGTCGCCAGTTTCGCGACGTCAACGACTACCGCCGCTACCGCCTGGCGCCCCCGCCCCGCGGCTATCGCTGGGTCCGCGCCGACAACGATTTCCTGCTGATCGGCGTTACCAGCGGGGTGATCTCCAGTATTGTCGTCGGGCGCTGATTGGCGCGGCTTCGGCCGCCTTTTCGGCGCAACGGCACTATCTGTTCCGCGATGACCCTGAGCAATCCCCTGGCTTTTCGCGGCGTCTCATCGACAACGTCATGCGTCAAAGGATGCAGCCCCTCGATCGGCGGCAATGGATCGCATTCCTCGCAGACGCAGCGATAGCGTTTGATCGCTGTCGCCTTCATGCCGCCTGCCGGCTCCAGCTGGTGAAGGGGTCGGGCAGGTTGCGCCAGTGTTCGGGTGTGAAGGCATCGCCTTGCACCAGACAGGCGTCGAGTTCGCTCCTGATCCAAGCCTCGTCATCGGGTCGGCGCCGATGAAGGCGATTTCCTGGCGGCGGTCGCCCCAGACGGGGTCGAGATAGGGGCCGATGGCACGGAGGAAGCCGGGTTCCTCGGGCCATTGTTCGCGCGGCACGGAAGCCCACCACAGGCCCATCATGGAGGTGCGGACGATCGCGCCCGCCTGGCTGACCTCGCCGACATGGTGCGGCCGCGTGGCCAGCCAGAAGAAACCCTTGGCGCGCACCACGCCCGGCCATGTCCTGTCGAGAAAGGCCTGCAATTTTGCCGGATGGAAGGGCCGCTTCTCGCGATAGACGAAGGAGCGAATGCCGTATTCTTCGGTCTCCGGCAGGTGACCCCTGAAGCCGTGCAGTTCCTTGTACCAGAGCGGATGGGTCTCGGCCCTCCCGATGTCGAAACGGCCGGTGCCGAGCACCTCATTCAGCGCAACCTTGCCGAAATCCGCCTCGATCAGTTTGGCATCCGGATTGAGGCCGACGATGATCTTGCGCGCGGCGTCGCGGGCTTCTTCGCTTGCCGTGCCGATCTTGTTCAGCACCACGACATCGGCAAATTCGATCTGTTCGACCAGCAGGTCGACTATGGTTCTGTTGTCGCCGTCGCCTGCGGATTCGCCGCGGTCGGCGAGAAAATCGGCCGAGGCGTAATTGGCGAGCAGATTGGCGGCGTCGACCACGGTCACCATCGTGTCCAGTCTTGCGACGTCGGAAAGGCTCCGACCATTCTCGTCGCGGAATTCGAAGGTGGTGGCGACGGGCAGGGGCTCGGCGATGCCTGTGGATTCGATCAGCAGGTAATCGAAGCGGCCCTGATCGGCGAGATCGCGCACCGCCTTCAACAGGTCGTCGCGCAGCGTGCAGCAGATGCAGCCATTGGTCATCTCGACCAACTCTTCCTCGGTGCGCGAGAGATTGGCGCCGCCATCGCGCACCAGTGCGGCGTCGATGTTGACCTCGCTCATGTCGTTGACGATGACGGCGACGCACAGGCCCTCGCGATTGGCGAGCACATGGTTGAGCAGCATCGTCTTGCCGGCGCCGAGAAAGCCGGAGAGCACCGTGACCGGAAGTCTGTTGTCCATGGGAATCTCACTAATATTAATGTTATATCATTACATAGTTGATGCCGAAAAAAGGCGGAACGGGGTCATCCGCCTCTTTCCGCCTCAGCTCTTTCCAGGGCGTCGCATGAAGATCATGCGCTGGAAAGGCAGCCCTTCATGCTATCGGCAATGCCGCGCATGAGGGTGAAGTAGAGATCGGGGCCGGCCTTGAGCGTCGCCGCTTCCGGGTCGAGCACGCCTGATTTGGCGCTCGTGCCCTCGATGACGACCTTGACGAGGCGCGGCTCGAATTGCGGCTCGGCAAAGACGCAGGTTGCGCCGAGTTCGCCGACCTTGCGGTGGATTTCCGAGACGCGCTCGGCGCCGGGAATGGTTTCCGGGCTGACGGTGATCGAACCGGCGACGCGGATGCCGTAGCGGTGCTCGAAATACTGGTAGGCGTCGTGGAAGACGACGAAGGGCTTGTCCTTGATGGGCGCGACGGTGTTAGCGATCTCCTTGTCCAGCGCCGTCAGCTTGTCATCAAGCGCCTTAGAATTGGCCTGATAGGTCAGCGCATTGGCGGGATCGGCGGCGACCAGCGTGGTGGTGATGACAGTGGCCATCGCCTTCGCATTCATGGGATCGAGCCAGAGATGCGTATCGAAGGCGCCATGGCTGTGCTCATGTTCTTCGTGATCCTCATCATGCGCGTGGCCATCGTCATGTCCGGGCTCAGCCCCATGATCGTGACCATGGTCATCTCCGGAGGCATTTTCATGGTCCCCGTCGTCATGTGGCTCGAAGGCGCCGCCTTCGCGGAAGGGCAGCTTGGTCATGCCTGGCGCATTGTCGAGTTCGACGACGCTGGCGTTCGAGCCCAAAGCTTCGAGCGGCTTTTCGAGAAAAGCCTCCAGGTTCGGGCCGACCCAAAAGATGACCTTGGCCTCCTGTAGCGACCGCGCGTTCGAAGGCTTCATGCTGTAGGTGTGCGGAGAGGAGGCGCCATCGACGATTAGCTCCGGCTCGCCCACGCCCTCCATAATTGCCGCAACCAGCGAATGGATCGGCTTGATCGAGGTGACGACGACGGGCGCATCGGCTGCCTGCATCGTGCCGGCAAAGAGCAAGGCGGGCATCGCAAGGGCCGGGATGGCGAGCGTAGCCGTAATTCTGAGGGCCAGGCTGTGCAGGGTAGGCCCCAAGGCGCGTTTCATCATATGCTCCGCTTGAATTGTAAGTGTTATGTTATTACATCAATTGCGTTATGCTATAACGTGTGCAATAGCAGGATGCAACAGCGCTTTCGGAAATTTTGATGCTCTCTCCCGCAAATACCAAGGGCGAACGGCTGGTTTCGCTCGAAGATGTCGGCGTTCTGCGCGGCGGCCGCTGGCTGGTGCGCGGCGTCGAATTTTCCGTTTCGCGCGGCGAGATCGTCACGCTGATCGGTCCGAACGGCTCGGGCAAATCGACGAGCGCCAAGGCGGCGATCGGCGTGCTGAAGCCCGACGAGGGAAGGGTCGAGCGTCTTTCCGGCCTCAAGGTCGGCTATGTCCCGCAGAAGCTTTCGATCGACTGGACACTGCCGCTGACGGTGCGCCGGCTGATGACGCTGACCGGGCCGCTGCCGGAGCGCGATATGCAGGCGGCGCTCGAAGCCGCCGGCATTGCCCATATGATCGGCGCCGAGGTGCAGCATCTTTCCGGCGGAGAGTTCCAGCGGGCGCTGATGGCGCGGGCGATCGCCCGCAAGCCTGACCTGCTGGTGCTTGACGAGCCGGTGCAGGGAGTGGATTTCTCGGGCGAGATCGCGCTTTACGATCTGATCAAATCGATCCGCAATGCCAGCGGTTGTGGCATCCTGCTCATCTCGCACGATCTCCATGTCGTCATGGCCGAGACCGATACGGTGATCTGCCTCAACGGCCATGTCTGCTGCCGCGGCACGCCCGAGGCCGTCAGCCGCAGCCCGGAATATGTACGCCTGTTCGGCAGCCGGGCGGCCCAGACGCTCGCCGTCTACAGTCACCACCACGATCATACGCACCTGCCGGATGGGCGCGTGCTGCATGCGGACGGCTCAGTGACGGATCATTGCCATCCCGAAGATGGACATCACCCGCATGAGCACGCTCATGATTCCCATGAGCATGCACATGGCCAAGATCATGGGCATGCGCATGCGCACGCTCATGACGATCATCATGGGCACGATCATGCTCATGAACACGCCCATTCCCGCAGCGGGGAGGGCCGCCATGCTTGACGATTTCTTCGTGCGCGCCATCCTTGCCGGCGTCGGGCTGGCGCTGACGACCGGGCCGCTCGGCTGCTTCATCATCTGGCGGCGCATGGCCTATTTCGGCGATACGATCGCCCATTCGGCGCTGCTCGGCGTCGCATTGTCGCTGCTGTTCGAACTCAACCTGACGCTGGCGGTCTTCGCCGTCGCCGCGCTCGTCTCGGTGCTGCTGCTCTTCCTGCAGAAGCGCCAGGCGCTGTCGGCCGATGCGCTGCTCGGCATCCTCTCGCATGCGACGCTCGCGATCGGCCTCGTCATGGTCGCCTTCATGAGCTGGGTCAGGATTGATCTCATCGCATTCCTGTTCGGCGATATCCTGGCCGTGTCCACCACCGATATTGCGCTGATCTGGGGCGGCGGGCTGTTCGTGCTGGCGGCGATCGCCTGGCTGTGGCGCCCGCTCTTGGCTGCCACCGTCAATGCCGAGCTTGCCGAGGCCGAGGGGCTGAGACCCGAGCGGGCGCGGCTGTTCTTCATGCTGCTGATGGCCGTCGTCATTGCCATTGCCATGAAGATCGTCGGCATCATGCTGATCACTTCGCTGCTGATCATTCCGGCGGCGGCCGCACGGCGCTTCTCGGTCACGCCGGAAATCATGGCTGTGCTCGCCTCGCTGATCGGAGCGGCCGCCGTCGTCGGCGGGCTGTTCGGCTCGCTGACCTACGACACGCCGTCCGGCCCCTCAATCGTCGTCGCGGCGCTGATCCTCTTCATTCTCAGCCTGCTTCCCGTCAGGCGCCGCGCGCTTGCGCAAGGACAAGGCTCATGACAACACCGCAACTCACCAAGAACCAGTCGCTGGTCTTCGAGGTGCTTGAGAAGGCCGAGGGGCCGCTCAGCGCCTATACCATCCTCGACAAGCTGCGCGACCATGGTTTTCGCGCGCCGCTGCAGGTCTACCGGGCGCTGGAGAAACTGCTCGAATATGGCGTCGTGCACCGGCTCGAAAGCATCAATTCCTTCGTCGCCTGCGCCCATCCGGGCGACAATTGCCACAGCCACGGCATCGTCGCCTTTGCCATCTGCGAAAGCTGCGGCCAGGTGATGGAATTCCATGACCACGAGGTCGACCACCGGCTGATGAGCTGGGTGCGTGGGCAGAAGTTCAAGCCGGAGAAGACCACGATCGAGATCCGCGGATTGTGCGAGGCCTGCGCGGCGTAAGACGGGAAACCGTTCCGTTGCCAACGATAGGGCGATCAAAAAGATAAGGCCGGCAAACCGGCCCTCCACTTGTTGACCACCTTTTTCCGTCCGAGTCATCCTCGCGCTAGCTTTCGCTAGCTTCGAGGATCTGCCCCGTGTCGACCGTACGGAGATGCTCGCGACAAGCGCGAGCATCAGGAAAAAAGGGTTCGCCCGCTCTGCCGGCCAGCCGAGTGGCGGGCAAACCGCCTTAATCGTTCCGATCAGTTTTTGCCGGAACCGCCCTTGCCGGCGCCGTCATTGCCGCTGCTGCCCGCGCCGTCGTTGCTGCCCTTGCCGGCACCATCATTGCCGCTGCTGCCCGCACCGTCGTTGCCGCCCTTGCCGGCGCCGTCATGGCCGCTGCTGCCCGCGCCGTCGTTGCTGCCCTTGCCGGCACCGTCATGGCCGCTGCTGCCCGCGCCGTCGTTGCTGCCCTTACCGGCACCATCATTGCCGCTGCTGCCCGCGCCGTCGTTGCCGCTCTTGCCGACACTGTCATTGCCGCTGCTGCCCGCGCCGTCGTTGCCGCTCTTGCCGGCATCGCCATTGCCGCTGCTGCTCGCGCCGTCGTTGCCGCTCTTGCCGGCATCGCCGTTGCCGCCGCTGCTCGCGCTGTCGTTGCCGCCCTTGCCGGCATCGCCATTGCCGCTGCTGCCCGTGCCGTCGTTGCCGCCCTTGCCATGGCCGTGATCTTCCTCGCCCTTGTCGCCCTTGTCGCCCTTGCCGCCCTTGTCGCCCTTGTCGCCCTTGTCGCCCTTGTCGCCCTTGTCGCCCTTGTCGCCCTTGTCGCCCTTGTCGCCCTTGTCGCCCTTGTCGCCCTTGTCGCCCTTGCCGCCCTTGTCGCCCTTGCCGCCCTTGTCGCCCTTGTCGCCCTTGTCGCCCTTGCCGCCCTTGCCGCCCTTGTCGCCCTTGTCGCCCTTGCCGCCCTTGTCGCCCTTGTCGCCCTTGCCGCCCTTGCCGCCCTTGTCGCCCTTGTCGCCCTTGTCGCCCTTGTCGTCCTTGCCGCCCTTGTCGCCCTTGTCGCCCTTGTCACCCTTGCCGCCGCTGCCGCCCTGGTCACCGCTGCCGCCCTGGTCACCGCTGCCGCCCTGGTCACCGCTGCCGCCCTGGTCACCGCTGCCGCCCTGGTCACCGCTGCCGCCTTGATCGCCGCTGCCGCCCTGGTCACCGCTGCCGCCTTGATCGCCGCTGCCGCCCTGGTCGCCGCTGCCGCCCTGGTCGCCGCTGCCGCCCTGGTCGCCGCTGCCGCCTTGATCGCCGCTGCCGCCCTGGTCACCGCTGCCGCCCTGGTCGCCGCTGCCGCCCTGATCACCGCTGCCGCCATTTTGGCCGACGTCTTTGCTGTCCCCGTCATCGCCACCGTTGCCATTGCTGGCGTGCGAGCTGGCGCTGGATGTCTTCTTGCCACCCGCGTCGTGACTGCTGCGATCCTTATCGTTCGGACCGAACTTGCTGTCGGTCTGTATTGCCCGCGTGGGCATGCACAGCCTGTATTCGAGGGTGCCGCGGACTGCGGCCTTGCAATTAACAACTGTGGGGGCTGCCGTTGCCAAGCTGCTGCTTGCCAGAAGGGACGCCACAGCGAGGCTGAATTTTGCTGCTCTGCCGATCATTTCACTCGTCTCCCAAGGTTAATTAACCGTTAATTGGAAGAACGTTTATACTAATAAGGGATTAATATGAAGAATAAACAATGGTTAATCTGTTCCAATCATCAAATACAGTTAAATTCACAAGTATAAAATTTTAATAAATTTTTATACTGGCTGTGTTATTCTCCCGTGACGAACAGAGGGAATCGGCCATGAAGCGTCTCCTTTCTCTTGCGGTATTTTTGGTGATTGTTCCGCATTTTCAGGCAGTTGCGGGATCGTCGCTGCCCGTGACGCGAAGCATCGGCGCACCGGTGGGATTCGCTGCGGCCTGCGCCAAGTACAAGTGGCTGTGCGGCAGGACGGTGGCGCAACAGTTGGACGAGCAGGCGGGAATAGCGCTTCTTCAAAAGGTCAATCGTGCCGTAAACGGACGTATCGTTTCGGCGGAAGATCGCTCGTCATCCGGAAATGGGGATGTCTGGTCACTGCCGGTTGCCGGCCGTGGCGACTGCGAGGATTATGCGCTGCAGAAGATGAAGGACTTGATCGAGGCGGGTTTTCCATCGAACAGGCTGGCGCTTTCCGTGGTGATCGGACCGCATGATCAGAACCACGTCGTTCTGATTGCCCGCACGGCCGGCGGCGATTATGTGCTCGACAATCTGACCAGCGCCGTGAAGCCCTGGCGCACGACGGGTTACACGTTTCTGGCCACCCAGGATTTCCAGTCGCGCACCGGCTGGCGCGTGACGCTTGCCGGTCCCCGCGCCGGCGAGTTCTCCTGAGCTGAAAGCCGCAGCGCGGCGCGCTCGCTGCCGCTGCCGAATGCTTCAGCCGCGCAAGGAATTCGTCTGTGGCCAAAACCGAACTTGCCGATCTCTACCGAGGCTACATCGCCTGCCTGAATCGGCAGGACTGGCCCGATCTCGGCCAGTTCGTCGACGAGGATGCGGTCCATAATGGCCGGCGGCTTGGGCTTGCGGGCTACGTCGCCATGCTGGTGCGGGATTTCGATCTGATTCCCGATCTTTCTTTCAATGTGCGGATGCTTCTTATCGATCCGCCTTACGTTGCCTGCCGGCTTGGCTTCGACTGTTCGCCGAAAGGAAAATTTCTCGGGCTCGATGTGAACGGCAGGCGCCTTTCCTTCACCGAAAACGTGATCTACGAATTTCGCGGCGGAAAAATCATCGAGGTCTGGTCGGTCATCGACAAGGCGGCGATCGAGGCTCAGCTTGTGGACGGGCTGTGACACGGCGGAGCGGGACTTCGTCAGAGGATGGCGACGCGCTCGCCGAAAGGCGTATCCTTGTCGAAATTGCGGGTGCCGATCCGCTCGCTTTCACCGGACAGGAGCGGCTGTTCCGCTGCTTCCCCGGCCTCTTCTCCTTCGCCCGATCGCGCATGCCCATGCCGCTTTCCATGCTGCTCCTCGTCGACGAGCAGATCCGGATGCGGAATGAGAGTGCCCGCACCATTCGTCTCCGCAGCTCCCTTCGATGCCTGCTGATCGGCCAAGATCTGCGACTGGCGGGCGGCAACCCAGGCATTGTCTGGTTCCGAGCCGATCGAGGTGCTGATGCCGACCTTGGTGGGCTCGGACGCAGCTGTGGAGGAGATGCTGTTGACGGCTTCGACCATGGGGCACTCCTGCTGGTGTGAACCGGCGGACCAGTTGAGCCGTCATCCGACGGCTGATTGCCGATCCAGGATTTCAAATATTGGGCGTCAGCGGGAAAACGCAAGGCGGCATGGCTGCCCTCTGGAAAAGGCGGAATCAGGTGCAAAGGCGGGAAATTCGACGATGGATTGCATGGCCGGCAAGCTGCCTGGCGCATGCAAGATGTAAGAATCAGAAACACTTTGTGACTAAGCTACTACAAAAGCTGCACTTTTCGACTTGCGAGGCAAGTAGAGATGACGGATATTGCTCTCATGTTGAGGACGCTCTCATGATCCGAATGATAGAAGACCCTGCCGAACTGGCTGGCGAAGACATCACTGGCAAATATATTCTCCGGAAGCTGAACTATCATTGGTTCGCTTACGGCAAGGCGGCCATCGTGACCGCCTGTAAAGGCACGATCCTCCATCTCGATCGGGAGGAAACGGTCTATTCCGAGCGCTGGGGCCGTCGCGCCTATACAGGGACCGGTAAGCGTTATCCCGGCGGCATCTGTCCCATTTCGGCGGTCGCCTGTGTTTGCGATACCCCCGATGACGTCAATGCCGTCATTCAGCTGGATGTCGAAGCGCAGGACGAGTTCTATCAGCTGATCGCCAAGACCGAAACCAGGGTTCGAGCGCTTGCCGCTTCGTCCGGAGAGAACCAGTTTCTGGAAGCGGCCGAATAGGCGTTTTTCAACAATATCCAACACTGCCGCAACGGCAGTCTCCGGCCACGCAACTGCGGAAACAATGACGTCTGTTATCGGAGGCGGTTTCATTTGCCGCCTTGCCACGGGTTGTCGCGCGCGTTTCACTTCCTAAATCAGGCGTAGGACTGTCGGATTTTTGCCGCCGCTGCAGACAGCAGAAGGCGCTTGCCCGGTGGAGCGGAAAACGGTCATGACGCAGGAACACAGCCAGCTGCGTCGCTCGTTTGCGGCGGCGCCGTCGCTCGGATCGCTCGCGATAACCGTCGCGGTGATGGTTGCCGCACTGTTCTGGCCCGCCGGCACGTTCGCCTGGCCGCGCGGCTGGATCTTTCTCGGCCTCTTCCTGGCGCTGACAGCAATCGCGCTCGTCTGGATCTCGCGGACGAATTCGGAGTTGTTCGCGGCGCGCAGCCGATATCAGAAGGGAACCAAGCGCTGGGATGCCGTGGTCGCGACGCTGACGATCATTCTCTTTGCTGCCATTCTTCCGGTCGGCGCGTTCGACGACGGCCGTTTCCACTGGGCGCCGCAACCCTGGTGGGTCGTTGTCCTCGGTTATCTCGTGATGGGCGCGGGCTATCTCGGCCTCACCTGGGCACAATCGGTCAACCGGCATTTCGAGCCGACGGTGCGCATCCAGACCGACCGCGACCACCAGGTGATCGACAGCGGGCCCTACGCCGTGATCCGCCACCCCGGCTATGCAACCGCCATTTTGCTTGCCGCCGGAACGGCGCTGTCACTCGGGTCGCTCTATGCGTTGATCCCCGTGGGGCTGCTCGTCGTCGTGCTCTTTGGCCGGACGCTCGGAGAGGAGGCGGAGTTGCGCAAAGGGCTTAAAGGATATGCGGAGTATATGGAACGGGTGCGCTGGCGCTGGATTCCGGGTGTTTGGTAAGCGATTGGAAGCGCCTGTCACCCGCCTCGGCCTTCGAAGCTCCGGCCCTTAGTCTGCGCATCCTAGGATGAGGGTTGATCAGTATGCCGTGTGGCTGGGCCGAGGTTGCCAGCCGGCCGCTTCGAAGGACGAGGGCGCCACGGCCACCGCCAATCACCCAATCGCCCTGAGATCTCGCGCAAACCGCTGCCAATTCGCTACATAATTTTCCGCCGAACGGCGGATACCCTCGACAGCCTTCTCATCCAACACCCGCACCACACGGGCCGGCGTGCCGACGATCAGGGAATTGTCGGGGAATTCCTTGCCCTCCGTCACCAGCGCACTGGCGCCGACGAGGCAGTTGTTGCCGATCCTGGCGCCGTTAAGAATGGTCGCGCCCATGCCGATCAGCACGTTATCGCCGAGCGTGCAGCCGTGAAGGATGGCGTGGTGGCCGATGGTGCAGCCCTTGCCCGTCGTCAGCGGAAAGCCCATGTCGGTATGGGCCATGACGCCTTCCTGGATGTTGGTGCCGGCGCCGATCGTGATCCTCTCATTGTCGCCGCGCAGCACCGATCCGAACCAGATGCCGACATTCTCGCCGAGCTCGACATCGCCGATCACATGCGCATCCGGCGCGATCCAGTGAAGGCCGGCGGGCGGCAGTTTCGGCGTCAGGCCGCCAAGCGCGTAGACGGGCATGGACCTCTCCTCAGACGATGTCGACCGACAGCTTTGCGACGCCGTCGATGCCGCAGGTGATCCGGTCCCCTCTGGCAACCGCGCCGACGCCGGCCGGCGTGCCGGTCATGATCACGTCTCCGGCCGCCAGCACGAAGAGCTTCGACAGTTCGGCGATGATCTCCGGCACCTTCCAGATCATCTGGTTGAGGTCGCCGTCCTGCACGCGCCTGCCGTTCTGCTCCAGCCAGATCCGGCCGTCGGCGGGATGGCCGAGACGGCTTGCCGGAACGATCGCCGAGACAGGGGCGGAATGTTCGAAGGCTTTGGCGAGCTCCCAGGGGCGGCCGAGCTTCTTGGCCTCGCCCTGCAGGTCGCGGCGGGTGAAATCGATGCCGACGGCATAGCCGTAGACGCAGTCAAGTGCATTCTCGGCCTGGATGTTCGCGCCGCCCGATTTCAGCGCCAGCACGCATTCCACCTCGTAATGCACGTCGTTCGACAGCGGCGGATAGGGAAAGGCATTGCCGGGCGGCAGCAGATTATCAGCGTTCTTCTGGAAGAAGAAGGGCGGTTCGCGGCTGGGATCATGACCCATCTCGATCGCATGGTCGGCATAATTGCGCCCGACGCAATAGACGCGGCGCACCGGGAAACGCTCGTCGCTGCCTTCGACCGGCAGCAAAACCGATGCGGGACGCGGAATGACGGTGGCGGGATGGGGCATGGCGGGCCTTCCTGTTCAACGAGTCTTTGGGCGCATCTTAGACGGAAAACAGTGCGGCGGGGAAGCGTGCTTGGCGGATTGACGCTGTTGCCGGCGGGCGATAACTTGCGTCCATGAGCAGGATTTTCGCAGTCTCCACGATGTCTACGACCACCGTTTGGCGGTGGGTGGCAGACGCGTGAACTGAATTCCGTTCATTGCAGAAGACACCAACCCGCCGGAAACGAGCGGGTTTTTTGTTGCCGCTCGTCTCCCGCATTCGAGGACGAGAACGTGGACGATATCCAGAAACAGATTCTTGCCGAGCGGGCGCGCGCCGCCGCCTGCCGCTCTCTCGCCAGCCGCTATGCCGGGGCCGCCTTCGCCTATGTTTCCGGATCCATCATGCGCGGCGAGGGGGCTGCCTTTTCGGACATTGATCTCGTCGTCGTGTTTTCGTCGCTCGGCAGAGCCTGGCGGGAATCCTTCACTGAAGACGGTTTTCCGGTCGAAGCCTTCGTCCATGATCCGCAGACGCTGGCGCATTATCTCCATCAAGACGCGGAGAGCGGCTGTCCTGTCATGGTCAATATGGTTGCGACAGGCAGCATTATCGGACCCGATGTCGAGCGTGGGCGCCTCATCCAGGCGAAGGCGGCGGGCGTTCTTGCCGCGGGGCCGAAGCCTCTCGATGGCCCGAGCTACGATATGCTGCGCTATCAAGTCACTGATCTCGCCGACGACCTGCGCGGCGACCGACCGCCTGAAGAAATCGCTGCCATCGCGGCGGCTCTCTACCAGAAGCTCGCCGATATGATGTTGCTTGGGCGCGGCGCATGGACCGGCCGCGGCAAGTGGGCGCCGCGGCTCATGATGAAGCTCGATGCGGAACTGGCCGCGGAATTCGATGCCGCGTTCAGGCTGGCGGTGCAGGGTGACGGCGCCTGGCTCCTGGCTCTCGCCGATCGGGAACTTGCCCTGCATGGCGGGCGCTTCTTCGACGGCTTCAAGCAGGAGGCTCCGGTGGAGGCGCGGCGGCTGGAATAGGTGCGAGTGGTCGATAGAGCCTCACCCTGATGTGCCCCGTGAGGGGCCTCGAAGGGCAAGGCGGGTGCGCCGGCATCGGATGTAGGCAAGGAGCAGCGGTGGAGCGCGTCCTTCGAGGCTCCGGCCTTTGGCCTGCGGGCCCAGGATGAGGGATGTTGGAGGATGCCGCGTTCCAACGAGAGGGGAGGAGCATGGGCGAGAACGTCGCTCCAAACTCCCTGTGCCTGTCACAGGAATCCAGCCGCGGGCGAGTGCGCTGTCGCCACCACTCGCTGCCTGCCGTATCCTAACCAAGCCCACCTTGCTCCGCGCAAATCCTGTCAATCAGCCCATCGAGTTCATCCCTCGGCGGCCGGCCCTTAGCAAGGCGCTGCCTGAGGTGCATGATCGAGTCTGCCAGGATTTCATCCAGGCTCTCGGCGCAGGCGAAATCGCCCGCCACGCGCTTGACCTTGGAATTATCGAAAATGGCCGTCCAGGCCTTGTCGCCGAGGAGCGGGCCGATCCATTCCGGATTGTACTTGATCAGCGTGTCCGTCGGCACGTGGACGATCTTGGCTTCCACGCCCAGCAATCTTGCGATGGTCTTCTGGATATCGTTCCAGAGGTGCGCACGATCGGAGGTGATGTGAAAAATCTCTTTTAGCGCCGCCTCTTTGCCGAAAAGGCCGACGAAAGGCACGGCGAAATCGACCGAGCGGGTGAGCGTCCAGGGCGTGTGGCCGTCGCCTGCCACGATGATGGGGTCGCCGTCCAGCATGCGTCTTGCCATGATATCGCTGTCGCCCATCATGATCGGCAGGCCGGTGCGGACGGTGTGGCTGGGGCGGACGATCGTCCAGGCGAGGTTATCGGACTTCTTGAGCAGTTCCTCGCAGGCGATCTTGGCCTGGCTGTATGGCCAGTAGGGATTGATCGCCGGCGTCTCCTCGGTGATCACGTAGTGGCGCGGCGGTTTTTCGTAGACCGAAGCCGAGGAGATGAAGATGTATTGGCTGCAATTGCCCGAGAAGACCTCGATATCGCGCGCCACCTGATCCGGCGTGAAGGCGATGAACTGGCAGACGACATCATAATTGGTCCTGGCGAGATCGGCGTAAGCGCTCGACCCCAATTCGTCGACGATCGAGGTGACACCGGCGGGCAGGGCGGCGTCTCTCAAGCCGCGATTGTAGACGCTGACATCGTGGCCTGCGGCAACGGCGCGTTCGACGCAAGGATAGGAAATCTGGCCGGTGCCGCCAATGAAGAGAACTTTCAAAGCCATGGGAGTGACCTCGGAGGCTGGGCGCGGGGACTGTGATTGCCCTTCATAGCGCGAAAGAATGTCATCGTCTTCCGCAAATCTCTTGCATCGCCGAGATCATGAGTGCGTCGTGCCCGGCTTCCAGCGGCGGCAAGCCTACCGCCGCAAGAGCCGGATAGTGCCTATGCGTGCGCCCTGCGATAGGCCGCGACGGCAAGCCAGATCGAGGAGAGCAGGAAGTAGAACGCGCCGAAACCCGCATAAGGCACGATATCGAGGATCGTTGGCGGGGCCGTGCCGAGCGATTGGCCGATCATGAAGCCGCCGGCAAGGGAGGATTGCGCGCCACTCAGGATCATCACCCATTGGGCGCCTTCAGTGTGCCAGCGCCTCACACCGGTATAGAGCTGCAATAGGCCTGAGAGGATCGCCCAGGCCCCGAAAACGGCGAGGACGACATGGGTGCTCTTACCAAGCGCAATACTGACGGCGAGCGCGGTGACCGTGCTGACCACGACATTCAGCGTCTGCGACGAATTGGTCCGCAGGCCGCCATTGACCCGGGCGTCGAGCAGATTGGCGAGCGCATCCCACAGTGGATAGATCACCAGCAGAAAGGCCGCCACGCCAGGCTGGCCGGCAAAGACAATGGCGGCGGCAATCCAGAGGACCGAGAATGCGGCGCGGAAGAAATAGTAGGATCGCAACCAGTCGGACTGGTTCGAAGATTCGGTTTGCATGAGCAGGCTCCGTTTTTGTCTACCTACTAGTAGGGAGGCTGCAAAGTGGAGTCAATGCGGTTTCCGTACACCTTGTTGTGAAGGGAAACGGAGCACTAGGTGCTTGACAATCTCCCTACCAGAAGGTAGGCGACCGCATGAAATCAATGGTTTCGACATCGGATAAGATCCTCGATATTGCCCAGTCGCTCATCGTGGCGGGCGGCTATAACGGCTTCAGCTATGCTGACATTGCGGATGCGATCGGCATTCGTAAGGCGAGCATCCACCATCATTTTCCGACAAAGGCCGAGCTGGTCTCTGTGCTGGTGGATCGTTACACCAGGCAGGCGGCGGCGGGCTTGCAGTCGCTGCGCGAGCAGGCGGCAAGCCCTGCCGATCAGCTGCAGTTCTACATCGACTATTGGCGTTCCTGCATCGAGAACGCCGCGCAGCCCTTCTGCGTCTGCGCCATGCTTGCCGGCGAAATGCAGATGCTGCCTGATGAGGTGGCATCACGCGTGCGCGCCCACTTCCGAAATCTGGCGGCATGGCTGACCTCGGTGCTGGAGGCCGGCGTCGAGCAGGGGCTGTTCCGGCTGGACAGGCCGGAACAGCAGGCCCAGATGCTGATGGCTTCCGTTCATGGGGCGATGCTATCGGCGCGGGCTCTCGGCGACCCCGGATTGTTCATCGCGGTGGTTGGACCTGAGGTCGCGAAGTTGCGGGTCGTTACTCCTTAAGGCACCGCCGTCAACGAGGCATGCGACTAGAACGAGGCCGGGGATCGGAGTGATCGAATGAGAACAAAAATGGCTGCGTTTGTCTTTTCTTGCTCAGTCTCATGGGCGGTTCCCGCAATAGCAGAAACTGTTCAATTGCAGGTCGCGAGCGGAGAAGTGATTGCGCGGTCAAGCCAAGAGAATCGAATCCGGCTGACCCTTACTTCCGACGGCTCCCGAAATTTGTCCGAATTTACCGCGCGTCATGTCAGCAAGAACATAGATGTGTTGATTGACCATAATGTTGTTTCATCGCCGCACCTAAATGACCCGCTTCTGTTTTCTGGACGGCAGCTTCAGATCGAAATCCCAGCAAAAACATCGGGTGCCGAAAACACGCTGGCCATCAAAAAGCTGGTTTCCGGAAAGGCGATCCTTGAGCTCCGGTCTGGCGGCTCCGAATAGATAGCCGTCCCCCGCGACCTGCCAATGCTAACGAGGACGGGATTTGAAGCGATTTGTAGGACGCCATCATTACCGTTAGATCGAATAAGTGCTGCTCATCCATCTAGCCGCCCGCCGGTAGAATTAGTCCCCGACTTACTCCCCGCCATCGCTAACCAGCGCATCCTGCACGATCGCGTAATAGGCGGCAAGCTCGGGGATATCGCCGGCCAGTTTTTCGAAGATGACATCCGATGGTGCAAGCGTCCCGGCATATTTTGCGTCGATGAAGGCCTGATGAGCCGCCAGCGCTTTGGCGTCCGCTTTGTGCACGACGGTGAAGATGGGCGAGGGGACCGTGCGGCCCTTGACGATGATGCGGTCGAGTTCCACGATGATGTAAGTATCGGCGACCAGCCTTGCGGTTTCCTCGCCGAGTAGCAGCGCCACGCCGTAATTCTTCGAGGCGCCTTCGAGGCGGGAGGCGAGGTTGACGCTGTCGCCGAGGCAGGAATAGTCGAAGCGGCGGGTCGAGCCCATGTTGCCGACGATGCATTCGCCGGTGTTGATGCCGACGCCCATCTTCAGGACGTGCGGCTTGTTGCCGAGTGCGGCCGCTTCCCGCTCCAGCTGGCCATTCAGCCTCGATATGGCCGCCTGCATGGCGAGCGAGGCCCGCACGGCGTGAAGCGCATGGTCGGGATCGTCGAGCGGCGCGTTCCAGAAGGCCATGATGCAGTCGCCCATATATTTGTCGATCGTGCCGCCGTGATCCATCACCACATCGGAGAGCGGTGTCAGCAGCCGGTTGATCAGGCCGGTCAGCTGTTCCGGATCGTCCTTCAGCGTCTCGGCGATGGTGGTGAAGCCGCGTACGTCTGAGAACAGCACCGAGAGCGTGCGCCGCTCGCCCCCCAGCTTCAGCTGCGTGGGATCGCTCGACAGGCGCTTGACCAGATCGGGCGAGATATATTGGGCGAAGGCGCGGGTGATCTGGCGCTTGTTGCGGCGCTCCTCGGCAAAATCGAAAGCGGCCTGGCCGAAGACGACGGAGATATAGGCGACCGTAGGCCCAAGCGGCGAGACGAAGACATGGGCCAGCCGGATACAGGCGGCACTGACGGCCGCGAAGGCGAGGAGGGCGGCCGCACTGTTCACGACCGTCAACCATCCCGTCCAGCGCCAGACGGTGGCGGCGGCAAGCAGCACCGATATCAGAATGCAGGCGGCAACCGTCGGCAGCCGGGCCTCGGCGATCGACAGGCCACGCCGGATATTGTCGTAGATCGTCGCCTGGATCTCGACGCCGGAGACGAGCTTGCCGGTGTGAACGGTATAGGGGGTCGCGAAGGCGTCGACGCCGCCCTTATCGATAGCAGGCGCATTCTGCAGGCTGAGGCCGACGAGCACGACCCGATCCTTGAAATAATCGGGAGGCAGCAGGTTCTTCGGGTCGAGCGCCTGATAATAGGAGACGGTGGGATAGCTGCGGGCCGGGCCGAAGGATTGGATAAGCCGACCAGCCGGCAGGGCTTCGGGCGCCACTCCCGAGGCCTTTGCAAGCATGGCGGCAAAGCCATCCTCGTAGCCCGGAATGCGGCGGAAGATGCCGTCGCCGCTGAGATCGATCGAGGCGATGCCGGTGACGGCGCCTGCGTCGGTCAGCTGCGGCAGGGGTGTGGCGCGGATCAGTTGCGAGGCCTGTGGCGTCTCGATCAGCGTCTCGTCGCCAGCCAGCACGACATCGGGTCCGACGGCCCTGGTGATCGCGGCGTCATTATCCGGGTTCGAGGGCTCGGCCATGATGATGTCGAGGCCGATGACGCGGGCGCCCGCGGCGCGCAACTGGCTGATGAGATCGGCATGCAGGCCGCGCGGCCAGGGCCATTGCGCATTGATATCGGCAAGCGAGGGTTCGTCGATCGCGACGATGACGGGTCCGCCAGGTGGCGGACGGGGATCGTCGACGGTCGAGAGATAATCGAAACTTCTGAGCTCCAGCAGCGACCAGGCGGGCAGGCGCGACAGCAGCGAGATGGCGATCAGCGTGGTGAGCGACAGCACCAGCAGCCTCAGATGACGGCCTCTGATCTGCCTGGCCTGCCGATGCTTGTCCCGCACCCGCATCAGAAGCGGACTTTGAGCGTGCCCTTGAAGGCGCGGCCCCAGCCGGGCACGCCGGGCGTGACCTCGAAATCCTCGTCGAGCAGGTTATAGGCGGCCGCTTCCAGCTCGATGCGCTTGTCGAACGGTTCCCAGACCAGGTGGGCGTCGAGGCTCCAGTAATCGTCGAGCTTGGTGCCGAACCGATCGCCGTCGCGCTCGCCGATATAGTTCGCGGCAACCGTCGCCTTGACCTTGGCCTCGTTCACCCAGGTCAGGGCAATCTGCCCGGAATTCTGCGGTATGAAGGGAAGAGGGCCGCCATAGATCGGTTCGAGCGGATCCCTGTTCTCCGAATCCATATAGGCATAGGTGGCTGAAAGACCGAAACCGTTGCCGAGCGCGACGTTGGCAGTGACGGAAGCGCGATCGATGCTGCCGCGCGAAATCGGCAGGCTGGTATCGGAGGGAAGCGAGATCAGCGGAAAATCGACCGAGAAATCGTGCAGTTCCTGATGCTGGTATTCGACCGACGTGAAGAAGCGGTCGGTCCATTCGGCATCCCATTGCAGGGCGACCGTATCCGTATAGCCCTGCGGATCGGCGGAAAACTGATTGGCCTGCAGGCCGAGGATGCCGATCGGGGCAAGCGTCGGAATTCCAGTATCAAAGCTTTGACGCATGAAGGCGGCCCGCAGCCAGTGGTTTTGAACCGGCGCCCAGGCGAGGCCGAAGCGCGGCTCCAGCCGGGTGATATCGGTGCCGTCGCCCTCGAGGTGCGTGGCGAACAAAGCGTATTCGCCCTTGAGATCCGGCGTGATCTCGTGCAGCACATCGACGTAGGCGCGGCCGATATCGATGGTGCTCTCGGTGTGATCGGGAGGCGCTGTCAAGCCCAGGAGCGTCTTATCGACCGTGCTGTTGATATCCATCCAGCCGCCCTCGATGCCGTAGCGGAATGTCAAAGGTCCGGCGCCTATGGAATGGCTCAGAGCGCCGATATAGGTTTTGGATTCGGTCTCCTGAGTGACATCGGTGAAGGGAATGATGAAGGGAACCCCTGCACGGATAAACAGCGGATCCAGGTCGACATCAAGCGCGTCGCTCGTCTTCGACTTGCTTCCGGAATAAAGCAGCGCTCCATTCACCACGTTTTCATATGCAAACGTGTGGCTCCAGCCGAGGCCGGCATATGTGCCTTCGCGTGCGGTTTCCTCTGTTGTGTAGAGAGGCAGCGGCAAAGGAACACCGAACAGGAGTTCCATGAACCCGGTATTTGAGGATAGTGCGCTCAGCGCTCCATCATTCTTGGCATGGTTGACGAAGGCTACCACGCGATCATCAGGCGTGACCGTCGCGGTTAGATAACCGTCGGCGCTCAGCAACTTGTTATCGGTTTGAACGTTGCCGAAATCCCGATAGTCGCGATCGAGCGCCAACTCTTGCCAAGTCATATCGGCGCGGAAGCTTATTGGAATGGTTTCGTTCGAATAGCCTTGGATCTCGGCTTCGCCGATGCGGCGGGTGTGGCCGTCGACACTGTTGATGCCGCCGCCGAGCGAGCCTTCGATGAAGGGCACATCGAAAAGCGTTACCGAACGCGAACGGCCGGACAGCATGTGCGGAGAGAGCAGCAGGCCCTGAATGAAGGATGAATAGGTCGACGTGTTGATGCTATATTGGCTGACGCTGTCGTCGCTGAAGCTCGTCGCGTTGACGAAAGGAAAGATGCTGCCCTTGATCGACTGGTCGATATAACCGGTGCCTTTGAAAGGATCGAAGACGGCATCGCCATAAAAGCGGCCCCAAGCATCCAGTCCCTGCAGGCGGAAGGCGTCGTTCAGGGTCGAGCCGGCGCTCGCATTGGCGCCGAGGGCACTATAATCGCCGCCGCGGGCGCGCGAGCGGCGCAGATATTCCTGCGCATTCCGGATCGCGCCATCGGCATCGTAGTCGTCGATATCGACGGCCGTGCGGAAGGCGGAGATATCGGGGTCGTTCTTGTCGATCCGGTCGGCATTGTCGACCGCTTGGTTGAAGGGAATGCGATCGCCCTTTTCCAGATGGGCGATGGCGAGTCCCAGCTGAGCGGATGAAAGGCCGGGATTTGCGGTCGCGGCGGCCAGCAGATCGTCGAGCGCTTTGTCGGTCTCGCCGTTCTGGATGTAGTAGCGGCCGCGCGCAAGCAGGGCGAGGTCGAAGGAGGGGTCGACGGCAAGGGCGGTGTCGATCTCGCGCTTGGCTTCCTTCATCCTGGATTGGTCGAGATAGAGGATGGCGAGATTGGCGTGTGCGACCGGATCCTCGGGATCGAGCTCGATCGCCTTCTTGTAGGCTGCCTCGGCTTCGCGATCGGCGCCGCGGTCAGACTGGAGCAAACCGAGATCGTTCCAATTCATCGACGAGCCCGGCATGTCGGCAAGCGATTGGTTGAGATCGGCAAGCGCCCCTTGGATGTCGCTTTCATAACCTTGGCGATAGCGCGCCCGCGCCTGCAGGCCGTCGGGATCATGAGGATCGATCGAAAGCGATCGATCGACCGCTTCCTTCATCTGAACGCGGTCGTCGATGAGCTGGGCCAACAGCGCGCGCCGCGCCGGCAATGTCGGATCATTGGGATATTGCTTCTCGGCCTGTTTCAGCACCTCGATGGCGGCGGGGATATCTTGCAGGAAACCGGCAGTATAGGCCTTGGCGATAGCGCCGTTCGGGCCGATGGCTGCATCGGTCGGCGGATTTTCCACCCGTTGCGGATCGGCGAGCGAGCGCGAATAATAGCCGCCATAGGCTGCAACGGCGCGGCGTTGCGGATCGAGATGCGGCAGCGCTTTCTCGAAAAGCTTGGCGGCCTCGGCATAACGCATCTGCTCACCCGCGATCAGGGCTTCGAGCAGCTCGCCGCGGGCGCGCTGGGCGGCCGAAAGCGGCAGGGCGCGGGCGCGGGCGAGGGAAGCCAGCGCATCCTTGGCGCTGTCGAACGTCAGCTGTACTTCGGCAAGCGTCAGCCAGTCTGCAGCGCTGCGGTTTTGCGCCGGCACGGCGGCGATGCGCCCACGCTCGCTGCGCATGGTCGCCGTCGGCAGCGGCGAGGCAGGCATCATGGTAAAGCCGCTGCGGAGGGTGAGATAGAAGAGCATCTGTTCGCGATCGTCGGGATTGACGCTGACGATCTTGCGCGGCGCCTGACCGATGGTGGCGACCGCCCCTTCGCCCTGGTTCACCTCGACGCTGCCCTGCGGGTTGGAGAGCGCCACCCGGCCTTCGAGCACGATCATCGAGGTCTGGTCGCCCTTGACGGTCATCGTCCAGTCGGTGCCGCGGATGGCGGCTGCGGCGGCCGGTGTTTCCACAGTCAGGGCCTGGCCGCCGCGCTGGGCGCGGGCCCAGATCGTGCCGGCCTGAAGCTCGAGCACGGTGTCGCCGCTCGCGGCCATCTTCTTGACCTGCAGCGACGAATTGCGGCCGAGGCGAACCTGGGTGTGATCGGAAAAGACGATGGCGAGCTGGCCGTTGGCGTTAGTGCGCAGTACGTCTCCAGTCAGGAGATCCTGGTTGATGTCGACGACGCGCCAGTCCGACACGTCGATGAATCGCACTTCCTCGCCGGTCTTTCGGGCAATGACCGAGCCGGCGACCGGCGTGGCGCGCGGCACGGGATCGGCCATCGCCGGCAGCCCGAAACCGGGTACGACAAACGCAAGCGCCAGCCCGATGCGACAGATGTTATTGGAGTAACCCCGCATGATCTCGACCCCATCCCCGCTTTCCCCTTTGTCGGTGTAGAGTGAAAAAGTCAAGCGTGTTGCACACGTGTTCTTGCTTTCGTTTCAAAGTGTAATATCAGGGGAACACTTTAGGGGATGGAGTATTCAGGTGAGCGAATTCGAGAGTGCTACGGAGGTTATGCTGAGCAGGCCGTCGAGCGGGGACGTCAGTGCCGAGTATTTCGACCACATCAAGAAAATCAACGACATATTCTATGATCAGGTCAAGATATCCGACCAAAAGGCTGCCTACATCTTTACTTTCATGCTCGCCTTTTTAGTGAGTTCCAGCGAGGTGAGGGCGGTTTTCAGCCTGGCACGTTATACGGGCGGTACGCCGGGAAGTATGCTTTTCTCCGGCCTGCTTGCCGCAGCCTCGGTCTTCTCCATTCTCTCAGCTATTCTGGTTGTGCTGCCGCGTCATTTAGGCACCTCGACCTCGCTCTTCTGGGGCGCCTGGCCGAAGCACCGCGACCTGTTTTTCGATGCCGCCGTGCGGCGAGACGAGCGCTATCTTTTCGACCAATATCTAGAAAATGCCAACACCCTCTCGACGATCGCGCGCAGCAAATATCGCTGTGTAACTTTCGCCTTTCGCGGGTTGATGGTCAGCGTCGTTGCCTATGTGCTGTTGTTGGCGGCAGGGTGAGGTTGCGCTGCCACTCTCCGACGTAGCCATGGGGACGGGGGCGCGCTGAGGCGCCCCCGTCCCTCGTCAATCCACAACCTCGAGAACGAGCTCGATCTCGATCGGCATGCCGAGTGGCAGGCTGGCAACGCCAAGGACCACCCGGCCGGACAGTTTGTCTACACCGAAGACCTGGAGCAGCAGTTCGGATGCGCCGTCGGCGACCTTGGGGTGGTCGCGGAAGTCGCCTTCCGTCGCGATGTAGACGCCGAGCTTGACGACCTTCGCCACCCTGTCCAACGAACCGAGATAGTCCCTGACGGCTGCAAGCCCGCTGAGGGTCGCCGTCTCGGCAGCCTTGCGGCCCTCATCCACCGTCAGCGCCCCGCCGACGCGGCCGATATAGCGGGGCTCATGGCCGACAACCGGCAACATCCCGCTGAAGAAGACGAGGTTGCCGGAATTCGTCGCCTCAACATAGGCGCCGAAGGGTGTGGGCGGCGGCGGCAGGACGATGCCGAGCTTCTGCAGCCGCTGTTCCGCGCCGGCTGCCGGCGCTTTCGTTCCGGTCACCATTTGCCCAGATGTGCGCCGCCGTCGACGTGCAGCACCTCCCCGGTGACACGCGGAGCCTCCGTCAGGAAGACCACCGCATCGACGATTTCGGCGACGTCGGAAATGCCTGACATCGGCGAGAGCGTCTTCAGGAACTCCTTCGGATTATCCTTATGCAAGGGCGTGTCGACGACGCCCGGAGCGACCGTGTTGACGCGGATTCCATCGCTCGCATATTCCATCGCCAGGTTCTTGGAGATCGCATCGATGCCGCCCTTGGTCATCATCGAAACCGAGGCGGAGAAGCCGGCGATCGGATGGTCGATCAGCGGTGTGGTAATGCTGACGATGCTGCCGCCTGTCTTCTGGGCCAGCATCTGCCTGATGACAAGCTGAGTGAGGTGGATGAAGCCTTCGAGATTGGTAGAGGAGAGCTTACGGAAATCCGTCATCGTGTAATCGATGAAGGGCTTGGTGAGGAAAATGCCGGCATTGTTGACGAGGGCGTCAATCGAGCCAAAGCGGTCAATCGCCGCTTTGGCCACACGCGCCGCGGTCTCGGGATCGCCGATGTCGCCGTCGACCACTGCCAGCCTGTCGGAAGCGTTGAGAGCATCCGAAGCGCTGACTTGGCGCGAGGTGGCGACAACGTTGTAGCCGCGCTCGACGAAGGCGTTGACGAGGCCTGCTCCGATACCTTGGGAGGCGCCCGTAACGATGACAGTTTTATGCGTAGTCATGTTGAACTCCATTGATCTGGTTCGGGCAACGCGGGCCTTGCGAAGGCGAGGTCGCTCGAGATGGGGCCGCCGCGATCGCGACGCCATCAGCTGTTGCTTGTTTTTCGCAGAGTGAATATGGCGAAAACCCGATTGCGCGATTAGATGGAAATATCTGGATTCTCTTTTGCATTGATGCAAAAGTGGGGCGTGGCGGACCTTAATGACATTGCAGTCTTCGTGAAGGTGGCGCAGTACGGCAGCTTCAGCCGTGCGGCCCATTCGCTCGGCATGCCTGTTTCAACCGTCAGCCGTAAAGTGACCTCGCTCGAGGAACAGCTCGGCGTTACGCTGATACAGCGTACGACCCGCAAACTCAGCCTTACCGCACAGGGGCGGGCTTATTACGACAGGTGCAGCGAGCCGCTGTCCCACCTCCTCGATGCTGAGCAGGCGGTGAGCGAAACGCAGAGAAAGCCGGCAGGCTTCTTGAAGATCTCGGTGCCAGTCATCTTCGGGCAGGAGGTCTTCTATGAGTTCATATCCGCCTTCCTGAAGACCTATCCCGATATCCAGGTTGATCTCTTCGTCACCAATCTATTCCTCGACCTGGTTGCGGAGAATATCGATGTCGGAATCCGTTTCGGCGACCTGAAGGATTCGTCCATGGTCGCGCAGCGGCTCGGCAAGAGCGTGCGCTATCTGGTCGCGGCCCCGGAATATCTGAAGGGCAGGGCGCTTCCCGCCAAACCGGAAGACCTGAAGGAGCATCGCTGCGTACTCCTGAACGGCCGCAACGGCGAAGCGGAATGGCATCTCGTCAGCGGCCGCAAATCGCTGGACCTGCGTGTGTCGGGGCCGGTCTCGAGCCGGGACTTCGATGCGGTCAGCGCCTTCACTTATCGCGGCCACGGTATCGGTCTCCTGCCTTCGACCTATTGCGACGAGCAGATTCGAAGAGGCGAACTCATCCGCCTTCTTCCGGAGTGGTCGTCCCCGGAAATTTTCGTGCATGCCGTCTATCCTACCCGCCGCTTCCTGCCCTTGCGCCTGCAGGTCTTCCTCGAAGCGCTTAAGGCATGGAACACCCCGCTGTGGCTGCCATTGCATTGAGAGTTTCGGAATCGGTGCCGTTGAGACGCGACGCATTTTCATCACCGAAAATTGAAGCCCAGCGCCTCACCGTGCATCCTGCCCCGGCCAAGCTGTGGTAAAGTCTGTCGGCTTGGGGTGGCGCGGGGATTTGCCGATGCTGACAACGCTTGCGGTGCTCATGGGTGTTTCAGGAGTCGTGCCGGCCGCTGAAACCATGCCAGCTGAGGTGGATGTGACGCTGGTGCTTGCCGTCGACACCTCGCGGTCAATGGATTTCGAAGAGATTGGCATTCAGCGCGATGGATACGTCGAGGCGCTCAAGCACAAGGAATTCATCGATGCGGTCAAGGGCGGGCTCACCGGCCGCATCGCCATCAGCTACTTCGAATGGGCGGGCTATGTCGTCCAGGACTCGATGATCGACTGGCAGGTCATCGAGACGGAGGCGGATGCGATCGCCTTTGCAGGCAAGCTCGACGCCCGGCCGATTGCCACGCAACGGCGCACCTCGATCTCCACCGCCATCGATCAGGGCGCCAGTATGATCGCCACCGGTCCCTTTCGCGGCAGGCGCGAGGTGATCGACGTTTCCGGCGACGGCCCTAACAATTCCGGCGATCCCGTCATACCCGCGCGCGACAAGGCGGTGGCGTCAGGCATGATCATCAACGGCCTGACCATCATGCTGCGTCCTTCCGATGCCCCCGGCGGGCTCGACAAATATTACGCCGATTGCGTGATCGGCGGCCCCGGCAGCTTCGTGCTGCCGGTCCACAAGATCGAGGATTTCGCCATCGCGGTGCGCCGCAAGCTGGTGCTCGAGATCAGCGGCATTTCTCCGTCGCCTGGGGTGGAGAGGATCGCTGCGGACGCGCCGACGACGGATTGTCTGATCGGCGAGAAGCAGTGGCGGGATATATTCGATCGGTGAGGCGTGGCTGCGGCGCGACTTGGGATGAGAGGACACCGTGTCGCACCCCCTCTGTCCTGCCGGACATCTCCCCCACAAGGAGGGAGATCGGCTGGGCGTAACGGCTTCCCCAAACAACTAAAGCATCGTGATTGTCGCTGCCGGCTGGGAGGGAGCGACGGTCAGGCCACTTGCCAATCTCCACCCTTGTGGGGGAGATGTCCGGCAGGACAGAGGGGGCACACGGCACGCTTAAAAGGAAAGAAGCCCGCCATGAGGGGTTTGAAGGCGAGCCGGGTGCTCCCAACGTCTGCCGCCGCCACCTACAACGGCAATTGCCTGCCGGCCTGCTCGCTGACCATGTATTCGGCGTACCAGTCCGGCCAGTTCTCATCATACTTGCCGCCGTTGCGTTTCTCGTGTTCGCCGTGGGCCTGGGCGGCGCGGCGGAGTGCCGCCGCAAGGTCGCTCGATGTCGAGAAGGCCGTCTCATCGGCGTCGATGCGGCCGGGGAGGCGGGTGGTGACTTCCTGGAACAGCCAGCCATTGCCGTCGGGATCCTTGAACGAGGCAAAGGAACGGTAGCTGCGGTGCTCGGGGTCGTGGCCTGCGATGCGCAGGCGCCCGAAGAGATAGGGCTCGTCCTTGCCGGCATAGACGCCCGATGCGTCGTGGAAGACCTCGCTCACCTCGACGCTGCGGGCGATGAGATCGCGCCGCGCGGCCTCGATGTCGGAGACGATGAGGTAGAGCCCTTGCGCGGAGCCGGGGGCGGCGGCCGTGACGTTCCTGCCGAAGATGATGGCGCAGCCGGAGCCCGGCGGGGTGAACTGGATCACCCGAAAATCGGCATCATTGGCAAAGTCGGCGTCGAGCCTCCAGCCCAGGCCGTCATAGAAACGTTTGGCGCGGTCGACGTCGGAAACGGGGATAACGACCACCTCGAGCTTGGTGTCGACCGGTCGTGTTCTCGCGGATTCGGTGGGGGGTTCACTGCGCACTGCATTGCTCATCTTCAGCTCCTCAGGGTTTGGACGCATTAAGAATGGCGATACATGTCGGGGTCGAGTGGACCACAGCGCGTTAGGGGCGTCGAATCAATTATTCTATCGGTGCAGAAGAGACGGCGGGCCGATCCCGCCGCCTGTCGCGCGGCTGCTAAAGCGCGTCGCGATCTTTCAGATTCGCTTTTTGCGCTTTAGGTTCTTGTTTTCACGCATGTCGTTGGCGCAAAACCGCTGCACACTTTTGCGCGACCTGCTTCACGCAGCAAGAGCGGCGCGTGTCTTGCCGATCATCAGGGCGGCGCGTGCCGCCTCGCGGCCCTTCTCGACGAAATGGGCGCGGTAGATCTGCGTATGATGCTCGGTTTCCTGATAGTGGTGCGGCGTCAGCGAAACGGATAGCACCGGCACGCCCGTATCCATGCCTGCACGCATCAGGCCATCGACGACGGCCTGGGCGACGAATTCGTGGCGGTAGATCCCGCCGTCGACGACGAAGGCGGCGGCGATGACGGCGGCATAACGTCCGGTCGCGGCAAGATCGCGCGACAGCAGCGGCATTTCGAAAGCGCCGGGGACGTCGAATACGTCGATCTGTTCGGCGGGAACAAGCTGTTGGAAGCCTTCAAGCGCACGGTCGACGATATCGGCGTGCCAGCCGGCTTTGACGAAGGCATAACGGGTGGGTGTCATGGTAATCTCCTTTGGCGTACAGACACGTCACCCAAGGCGATCACGAGCATCCGCCGCCAGCCTGGAGGGCAGCAGCAGCGCACGTTCTCTTTCATCCGGACTATGACCGTCGGCTCAGGCATCTCACCTGATCTGCTGACCCTTCCGAGGAAGGCGCTCGCGGGCTCGCAATTGAAACTGCATACCGCCGGTAGGGACTTTCACCCCGCCCTGAGAACGGCGCGGACAATAGGGGCAAGGCGGCGAGCTGGCAATAGGGAAGATATTTTCGGGTGGGTGCGGTTTTCAACCTCAAGAGAGCCTCATCCTGTGAGGTGCCCGTAGGGGCCTCGAAGGACGACGCGGGCGCGCTGACATTGGATGGAAGCAAGGAGCGGCGTTGGAGCGCGTCCTTTGAGGCTCCGCCCTGCGGGCTGCGCGCCTCAGGCTGAGGAGCTCGGAGGTTGCCGCGCCGAGGCCGGTGAGGGTCTCACCTAAGGGGGCTGCAGGATGCCCGCCCTTGCTCAGCGCACGCTTCCGCCTACATGCTCCCATTGAGGACACCCACGTCAATACAGCATGATACGTCGTTCCCCGAGACCGAGCGGCAACCATGGGAGAGAGACATGCCAGAATCTTTCGTCGTGCGCCGCGAGGCGCATCTTGCGGCGCCGCCGGCGGCGGTGTTTGCGCTGATGACCGATCCGGAGAAGATCCTGCGCTGGATGGGGACGGAGGCCGAGGTCGAGCCGGAGCCCGGTGGGCTCTATCTCGTCAACGTCACCGGCGCCCGCTTTGCGCGCGGCTCGTTTCGCGAGGTGGTGCCGGTGCATCGGCTTGCCTACAGCTTCGGCTGGGACGGCAGCGAGGTGGTGCCGCCGGGATCGAGCCTGGTCGAGATCGACCTGATCGAGCAGGGAGGCGGGACGCTTTTGCGGCTCACCCATAGCGGCCTGCCGAGTGCGGAGCAATGCGCTGGCCATGAGGAAGGCTGGGCGCATTACCTCGGACGGCTCACCGAGGTCGCCGCCGGGCGGAACCCTGGTCCAGATCCATTTTACGGCAGGAGATGAACGGTTTTCGGCAGGCGGCGGGATGTTCCTCAAGCGCTTGACGCTGCGGGAAGAACGATCCGCCGCGGTCAAAAAAGTGCTGCTTTTTCGTCGGTAAACATGAACGTGCAGTTCATCTCCAGTTCAATTTGGCGGTCCTAAGGTGATTGCGGCTGGATGAAATGGAGTTTTCGATGAAGGCACTTTCTATCGCGGCTGCCTTGCTCGCTGGCAGCCTCTCGATCGGCACAGCTCAGGCGATGCCGATCGGGGCAATCAAGGTTGAGAGCACTGTCACAAAGGTCGACTACGCCTGTGGTCGCGGCTGGCACCTGACCCGCTGGGGCGAATGCCGGCGCAACTGGCGCCGCCCGCCGCCTGTAGCTTTCTATGGCGGTCCGCCCCGCTGGGGCTGGGAGCGGCGTCATCGCGATTGGGATGGCCCGCGTTGGCGCTATGAGCGGCGCTGGGACCGCGAACGCCGCTGGCGGGATGACTACTAAAAGCCTTTGACAGAGGCAGACGAACGAGGGCCGGTGCGATGTTTCGCCCGGCCTTTATCTGTTGAAATAACGACCGCGCTCAGATGCGGCTGACGAGCCAGTGCTTTCCGTCGATCAGCTCTTCGAGCTCGGCCGGATCTTTGACGCCGAATTCGAACCATTCGACGAGTTCCTTCGCCTTCCGCTTGCTTTCCTCGGCCGTGAACTCGATCCCATAGCGCGCGCACCACCGCCGAAGGATCGACGTCAGCAGCGTCATGTCATTCCCGTCAAGCGGGTCTTTCGGCCAGTATGTCGTGCCCATCGCAACCCCTCAATCGCTGACGACAAGCTGGCACATAATCGAATCGATGTCGCGCAATTTAAAAGTGTTTATTCGGTTGTTTTCCACCGTGGTGAATGGTTTTCCACAGAGTTGTCGGGCGGTGGGGTTGACAGGGTTGCGGAGGGACTCGGCGGGAGCAAGTGCCGATAGGAAATCCTCCGGACACCAGAGGTGTCCTCAGTTTGCCGACAAAATCTCCTCCGTCATGCTCGGCCTTGTGCCGAGTATCTGACCAGGGCAATTGTTTGGACGACAACCGTTTATTTTCATACGCATAATTGGATCGTCTCAGATCCTCTGCACAAGGCCGAGGATGACCTCGGGGGTTTTGGTTGCCAACAGGCGGAGACCGGAGACCTCCTCAAAGGCCGCAGGAGTGTCCGTGGGCTGATGTCCCGGGGTTGCCCACGTCCTGTTGCAATGCCAATGTTAACCCATGGATCTGCCTTCCTCTCTTGCCTGGCTGATTGATGAGGCTGCGGCTTCGCCCGGTCCCGAACGGTTTCTGGCCGAGCTCGGGCGCCGGCTGCTGGCCGATGGTCTGGCGCTTTCCGGCGGCGCGCTGACACTTTCGGTGCCGCATCCGATCATCGCGCGGCGTACCTGGCTGTGGCGGGCCGAAACCGGAGCCGTCATCGAGGCGCTGGGTTTTGCCGCCGCACCTCAAAGCGATGCCGGGCGCGAATGGCTGGCCGGGCTCGGGCCGGTTTGGGAGGAGAGGATTGGAGCTTCACGGGACGGCGCCATGCTCGGCTGGGCGGGTGTCGGCAGGGGGACGGGGGCGGACGAATTTCCTCCTGATGAAGCCGCGCGGCTGCAGGAGGTCGCGCGTTTTGCCGCCGCGCCGCTCGCAGCCCTTGCGGCGCGGGAGGCGCTGGCAGCACTGCTGGAAGCCTATCTCGGTCGGCGCAGTGCGGCCCGGGTTCAGTCGGGTGCGCTTGCCCGTGGCACCGGTGAGACCATTCGCGCCGCTCTTCTCTGCGCCGATTTGCGGGATTTCACCGCACTTTCCCAGGTGACGGAGCCGCAGGCGATGATATCAGCGCTCGATGCTTATTTCGACCGCGTTGCCGGCGCCGTGCACGCCTTCGGTGGCGAGGTGCTGAAATTCATCGGCGACGGCGTGTTGGCGATTTTTCCCGTCACCGCCGCTTCCGGTGACGAGGCCCGGGCTGATCGAGAGGCTTGCGAGGCGGCGCTTCGGGCTGTCGCTGCCAGCCGCGCCGGCATGGTCCATCTCGATGGGATGCGTGTGGCTGAGGGGCTGGCGCCGCTGCCCTTCGGTGCGGCGCTGCATTTCGGCGAAATCCTCTGGGGCAATATTGGTGCCGCCGACCGGCTTGACTTCACCGCCATTGGTCCGGCGGTCAATCTGGTCAGCCGGCTGGAAGGGCTCTGCAAGCCGCTCGGCCACAGCGTGCTGATCTCAGGCGCGGTGGCTGCGAATACCGAGGCCGCGCTGACGCGGCTCGGCGAGCACACCCTGCGCGGCATCGCCGAGCCCTGTGCCGTCTTCACTTTGGCCGAGGATTGAGCCCCGAGATGGCGCTGCCCGAATGCGCCCGCCATGCCATGTTTGGCGCTCACAAGAATCATGATTGTTAATCACTCGTATGGCGCGTGATCATTCCAGCCACTGCCGGAGATCGTTTTCAAATATTCCTTAGGAAGAGAGTTTGCAAAGAAACTTTTGCAAAGATATGTTTGCGATTATATGATGGGACCATGAAAGAGCATAACTCCGAACCTGCCGCAGATGCTGTTGCCTCGCGCATAGTCAGCCGTGTCGTGCCCGAACCGACCGCACTGAAGGCGCTGGCCCACCCCGTCCGGCTGCGCATGCTCGGCATGCTGAGGATCGACGGCCCCGCCACGGCGACGCAGCTCGCCGTCCGGCTCGGCCTGAACAGCGGCGCGACGAGCTATCATCTGCGCCAGCTCGCCCAATATGGTTTCATCGAGGAAGCGCCGCATGCCTCGCGACGCGACCGCTGGTGGCGCGCCAGCCACGAGCTGACCTCGGTCCCCCCGAGCGAAGCCGAAGGCGAGGCGCTCGATCTCGACATGGCCTTCAACCAGGCGGCCCTCTCGCTGCAGGTCGGCCAGATGCAGCAGGCGCTGGAGGAATATGCCGAGCTGCCGGCGGAATGGCGCAAGGCGACGGCGGCCGACGACATCATCATCCCGCTGACGGCGGACCAGGCCGAGGCCCTCACGAAACGGCTGAGCGATATCATCCTGGAAGCCATGCGGGCCGCCCCACCACTGGGGGAGGCGGCGTCCCGGAATCCTGACATGGTTCCTTTCTATGTCATGCTGCACGCTTTCCCCTATCCGGGCCGCCTGCCGCACCGCGAGCGGGAGGACGAGCCGTGAGAAAAGGCAAGCCTTTCCTAGCACTTGCCGCCGCAGAGACGCTTTCGCTTTCCGGCAGCCGGCTATCGACCATCGCCATTCCCTGGCTGGTGCTGAGCGCTACAGGCAGCCCCGTGCTGACCGGTCTGACGGCGATGATGGAGATGCTGCCTTATGTGCTCGCCAAGGCGCTCGGCGGGCCGCTGATCGACCGCATCGGCGCCAAGCGCATCGCCATCATCTGCGACACTGCTTCCGTTATTGTGGTCGGGCTGGTGCCGATTGTCGATCTCTTCGGCATGCTGACCGTGCCGGTGCTGCTGCCCGTTGTTTTTGTCATGGGGGTGCTGCGAGGCCCCTCCGATGCCGCCAAGCAAGCGATGGTTCCCGATATCGCTGCGCTGGCGGCCGTGCCGCTCGAACGGGTGACCGGCGTCTCCAGCGCCATCGAACGGCTAGCCTCGACGGTGGGCGCTGCCGGCGCCGGCGCATTGATCGGGCTGATAGGCCCGGGGCAGGCGCTCCTCGTCAACGCCGCCACCTTCGCCGCCGCAGCGCTGGTCGTCGCGACCGGCATACCCGGCAGGCGGCGCGCTCCGGAGTTGCCCGCCGCGCTGGACGCTCGGCGGGGCAGGGTGCCTTCCTATGTCGACGATCTCCGGGAAGGCTGGCGCTTTCTGCGCAGCGACGCCGTGCTCGTCAGCATTGTCACCATGGTGGCGATCACCAATCTGCTCGATCAGGCCTATCACGCCGTGCTGCTGCCCGTCTGGACGAAGAACGCCGGTCATGGGCCGGAGCTGCTCGGAGCGATGTTCGCCGCCTTCTCCGGCTCGTCCATCGCGGGCGCGGCGATCGCCGCTGTCATCGGCGAGCGCATGCCGCGTCTGATCGTCTATACCGTGGCCTTCCTCCTGACCGGATTTCCGCGCTTTCTGGTGCTCGCGGTCGATGCGGCGCTCGGCTCCGTCTTTGCGACGCTCGCAATCGCGGGCTTTGCCTCGGGTTTCCTCAACCCCATTTTGTCGGCGGTGATCTTCGAGCGTATCCCCAAGCCGCTAACCGGGCGCGTCACCGCGATGAATACCGCCCTCTGTTTTGCCCTCATCCCCTTCGGGGGCCTCGTCGGCGGCGCGCTGATCAGCACGATCGGGCTTGGTTCAACGGTGCTCCTCTGCGGGCTCGCTTATCTCGCCGCGACTCTCGCTCCGCTGGCGCTCAAGAGCTTCCGTGGTTTTGACAAGGCCATGGCATGAGTCCCCCGCGCAGGCTCTAGCCTTATCCGATTTCCTCGATCATCAGATCGATAAAGCAGCGCACCCGCGGCTCCAATACGCCTTTGTCGGGATAGAGCGCCACGATCTTCGTGTCGTCGGTTTCGAGGTCGGGCAGGACCTGCCGGAGACGGCCGGCGGTCAAATCGGCGGCGGCAACGAAGTCCGGAAGAAGGGCGATTCCGAGGCCGGCCAGGGCGGCGTCGCGAACGGCTTCACCGCTGTCGAGCCTCAGGCGGCTGCGCCCCTGGGCCTTGATCCAGCCGCCGCCGCTGCGAAAGCGCCAACCCTGCCTTTGGCCGCGGCTGGTGAAGAACAGGCAGTCATGGGCGGCGAGATCCGCTATATCGCGGGGCATGCCGCGTTCGGTGAGGTAGGAGGGCGAGGCGCAGAGTAGCGCCTTGTCACTGGCGATCACGCGCGTGATCAACCGGCTGTCGGCCGCCGACGGCGTCGCGCCAATCGCGATCGCCAGATCGAAGCCATCCTCGAGGTTGTCGGCCGGGCGATCGGTCAAGCTCACTTCGACCTGCACGTCAGGCCAGGTGCGAAGATATTTTTCGAGCAAAGGGAGCACGACAAGCGATCCGAAGACATCGGGAGCGGCGAGCCTGAGCACGCCTCGCGGCACACCGCTTTGCCCCCCAATGCTCGCTTCCGCCTCGTCGACCGATGCCAGGATCTGCAGCCCGTGGTCATAGAACACTCGTCCTTCATCGGTCAGGCTCAGTGTCCTCGTGGTCCGGTTGAGCAGGCGCGCGCCGAGCCGCTCTTCCAGACGGGTGACGGCCTTTCCCGCTGCCGAACGGGAGAGGCCCATCGCCTGGCCGCCGGCGATAAAGCTTCCGGCATCGACGACGGCCATGAAGATCAGGATCTCGTTCAGGTTCGTGCGCGTCATGAAGGCAACTCGAGCGATTCAACTGCAGCCTTAACTCGGTCGCGATTTGACCGATTCAAGGCTCGCACCATCAACGTCGGCCGCGCCAGTTAGGTCCCGGGCGCATCGAAATGATGGTCGTCGGCGACAGCTGCCGTTTCGCGTCACCACTGCCCAAATCGAAGGCTCGCGCCAACAAGCCTCGCCGTCAGCGCCAGCCGAGCGCCGGAGCGACGTGAGTGAGGATCGCTTCGATGACGTGGGCGTTGTAGGCGACGCCGAGCTGGTTGGGCACGGTGAGCAGCAGCGTGTCGGCCTCGGCAATCGCCTCGTCTTCCGCAAGCTGCTTGATGAGCACGTCAGGTTCGGCGGCGTAGCTGCGGCCGAAGATCGCCCGGGTCTTCTCGTCGATGAAGCCGATCTTGTCGCCCTCGTCGTTGCCGTAGCCGAAATAGGCGCGGTCACGTTCGTCGACCAGCGCGAAGATGCTGCGGCTGACCGAGACGCGCGGCTGACGCGTGTGGCCGGCTTCCTTCCAGGCGTCGCGATAGGCGCGGATCTGGTCGGCCTGCTGGACGTGGAACGCCTCGCCGGTCTCGTCGTCCTTAAGCGTCGAGCTCTGCAGGTTCATGCCGAGCTTGGCTGCCCAGACGGCGGTGGCGTTGGAGCTCGCCCCCCACCAGATGCGCTCGCGCAGGCCCTCCGAATGCGGCTCGAGACGCAGCAGACCGGGCGGATTCGGAAACATCGGCCGCGGGTTCGGTTTGGCGAAGCCTTCGCCGCGCAGCACTTCGAGGAAAACTTCGGCATGATGCCTCGCCATTTCGGCCTCGCTCTGACCTTCCGGCGGCGCATAGCCGAAATGACGCCAGCCGTCGATCACCTGTTCAGGCGAGCCGCGGCTGATGCCGAGTTGCAGCCGCCCTCCGGCGATGAGATCGGCAGCACCGGCATCCTCGGCCATATAGAGCGGGTTCTCGTAACGCATGTCGATGACCGCGGTGCCGATCTCGATCCGGCTGGTCTTGGCGCCGACGGCGGCAAGCAGTGGAAAGGGCGCGGCGAGCTGCCGGGCGAAATGGTGCACGCGGAAATAAGCGCCATCGGCGCCGAGCTCCTCGGCCGCCACGGCAAGGTCGATCGACTGCAGCAGCGCATCGCCCGCCGAACGCGTCTGCGATTGAGGCGAGGGCGTCCAGTGCCCGAACGAGAGAAAACCGATCTTCTTCATGCCGCGCCTTCATCCATTGCATCTCATGATGGATCGGTCATCGCATAGTTTTGGTGCGCAAGACAATCACAACCGGAATGGAATGGCGCGCTTGGCAGGCGACGCTTGCTGAAGCGGCACGCGAGGCAACGCTCGTAAATGGCGGGAAATGAGTCGCCTTTCCCGGGCCGGCGCGCCGATACGCAAGGAGCGATCGTCATTCGGGAACTCCGCTTTCACGGAAGCGGCGGCCTATAGCGCCAGCAAGTTCGGCCTGCGCGGCTTCTCCGAAGCACTGCGGGCGGAGGTGGCCGACAAGCCGCGCATTCACGTATGCGACGTCTATCCCGCCTTTGTCGATACGCCGGGCCTCAGGCATGGCGCCAATTATGTCGGCCGCCAGGTCACCGCGCCGCCGCCGGTTCTCGATGCGTGCCGCGTCGCCGAGGCGATCGTCGGCGTCGCCAGGTCGCCGCGCGCCACCACCACGGTCGGCGTGGTCACCACTGCGACGCGGCTTGCCCATCTGCTGGCGCCCCATCTTGCCGCGCCGCGCGCCGCCGAAAGCGACGGCAATCTCTACTGGCCCTCCACCGACGCCGCCCGGATCGATGGCGGGCTCCGATCGCGGCACAGGTATTCGGCGCCGCTCCTCCTCGGTCTCATCGCGGTTGCTGTGCTGGCGATCGGCGCCGCTGCGCCGAGGACGTACCCGCGCCGGCGGCTGGCGCTGGGCAGCCGGCACCGGTTTTGGTAGGCGGGTTGGATGGTGCAGATGCTGGAGGTTTGTATGGCATGCCGTGTGGCACGCCCTCTCCTCCGTTCGTGTGACGAGCACAGGCGAGCGGGTGAACTATCACCATCGCTTCATGCCCCCTACTAACAAGGCGCAGCCACGGAGCCAGGTGGAAGCCGGTCATCAGCAGGTACATCGGCACCATTCCGGTCAGCGGGAAGTTATCGGGCGTGGTGGTGCAGATCACGTCGGCGCTGCCGGTTGCGGCCGTCAGCAGCGCCATGATCGCGAAGGTCGGGGCGGCGGCGAGAGACAGAAAATCAGCGGCGAGAGCGGGTTTGGCCGGCTCGCCGGCGGGTTCGTCAGCGGCGGCGGCGAGCGACAGCCAGTTGTCTGTGTCGAGAGAGGGGTTGGCGTCAGCCCGTTTCGGGACGTGAGCGAAGAGTGCCATGACGGTCACTCCTTGCCGTAGCGGTCGTGGTGGCGCCACCAGATGCCGGTTTCGTTGCGGCCCTTCGGCGCGCGGTCGAGCCATTGATACATGCCCCAGAGCCCGTCGAGCCCGCGCGCATAGCTGGAATAGCTGTGGGAGACGTCGCCATCGATGAGTTCGAAGGCGCTGACGCCGGGGCGGTCGCGGGTGTAGGTGGGAACGTCGGTGCCGGTCATCGAAGCGATCTGGACGATGGGTTCGTCGCTGCCGCGCGACTGCCATTCCGGCACGGCCTTGCCCGCCGGCGGTTCCGAGGCGGGCGGTTCGCGACGGTAGTTGTATTCGATCTCGCCGAGACGCTGCTGCTCCGGGCTGAACCAGACGCTGAAATCGGCGTTGAAATCGCTGCCGGCTGAGGAAGCCCAGGGAAAGCTCCAGTCCATGCGCCGCTTGAAGGCCTCAAGCTTTGCGAGCGGCGCGCGCGAGACGGCCCAGAAGGCGACGTCGTGATTTTCCAGGTGGACGAAGAAGCCGTTGAAGCCGTCGGCGATCGAGGAGCAGGAGGGGCATCCGGCGCTGTAATCCGGCCCGAACATGAAATGATAGATCAGGAGCTGCGAACGCCCGCCGAACAGATCCTTCAACGAAGCACCGCCGCCTTCGGTATCGAAGCGGTAGTCCTTGTCGATCCTCACACGCGGCAACTGCTGGCGTTTGGCCGCCAGCGCATCGCTTTGCCGCGTCAGTTCCTTTTCCTCCTCGAGCAGATCGAGTCTCGCCGCCAGCCATTGCTCGCGGGTTGCGTTCAGCATTGCCGTCATGGGTCTTCTCCTTTGCCTGTCTCTCGTCGTAGCATCCGGCTCGGTTGCCTGCCGTTGAGCGAAGATTACGGCCGGAGGGACAAATGCCGGGAGTGACAAGTGTGACGGGATTTGAATGGACTCGCTGATTACGGCTGCTGCGCAGGCGCTGGCATCGGGCGACACGCTCGGCGCGCTGAAACGGGTGGCGTTGCGCGACGATGCGCCGGCGTTGGCGCTGCGCGGCATCGCCATGGCACAGCTCGGTGACCTCATTCGCGCCAAGGCGCTGCTGAAGAGTGCCGTGCGTGCTTTCGGACTGCGGGAGGCGGTGGCTCGCGCCCGCTGTGTCGTCGCCGAGGCAGAGATCGCGCTCGTCTCGCGCGATCTCACCTGGCCGCCGAAGACGCTGGAGGCGGCGCGCAAGGTTCTGGAAGCGCATGGCGACCGGGTCAACGCCGCCCATGCCGGCAATATCGCCATTCGTCGGCTGGTGCTGATCGGCCGCCTTGACGAAGCCGAGCAGGCGCTGGCCGCGCTCGACCCGACGCCGCTGCCGCCGGCCTTGCGGGCCGCCCATGAGCTTGTTGCGGCCGGCATCGCCGTTCGGCGCCTGCGCACGCATGCGGCCCGCGCAGCACTCGAACGGGCACAGCTTGCGGCCGAGCGGGCGAATATGCCCGTGTTGACGGCGGAGGTCGAAGCCGCTGGACATGTGCTCGATCTGCCGGCGGCGCGGTTGGTTTCTCGTGGGCATGACCAGCCGCTGCTGCTTGCCGAGGTGGAGGCGCTCTTTTCCGGCGGCACGCTCGTCGTCGACGCCTGCCGCCATGTCGTGCGCGCCGCCGGCGCGATGGTGCCGCTCGCGAGCCGGCCGGTGCTTTTCGCGCTCGCTCGTGCGCTTGCCGAAGCCTGGCCGGCGGATGTGTCGCGGGGCGCGCTGATCGTACGCGCCTTCCGCGGCAAGCATGCCGATGAATCGCATCGCGCCCGGCTGCGCGTCGAGATCGGCCGGCTGCGCGCGGAATTAGCCGGGCTGGCGGAAGTCTCGGCTACCAAGCGCGGTTTCGCCCTTTTCCCTGCCGGCGCTGCTGAGGTTGCAGTGCTTGCCCCGCTCGTCGAAGGGCCGCATGCGGCGGTGCTCGCCTTCCTCGCCGATGGCGAAGCGTGGTCGAGTTCGGCGCTGGCGATCGCGCTCGGCACCAGTCCGCGCACCGTGCAGCGGGCGCTGGATGCGCTCGCCGGCGAGCAGAGGGTGCAAGCGATCGGACGCGGCCGGGCGCGCCGCTGGATGAGCCCGCCGCTCTCCTCTTTCCCGACGATCTTGTTACTCCCGGGACCGCTGCCGAGCGACTAGTATGGGTCAACCGACAAGGAGGAAGACATGAAGACATCGGCTGCGACCATTCTGCGTGAATATGGACCCTTTCCCGGCGCGGAGCGCGTTCATGGCGTCACCTTCGACGGCCGGCATGTCTGGTTCGCCTCAGGCGACAGGCTGAATGCGCTCGACCCCGACAGCGGCGAGGTGGTGCGGTCGATCGAGGTCGCCTCCCACGCCGGGACGGCTTTCGACGGCGAATTCCTCTATCAGATCGCCGAGGACGTCATTCACAAGATCGACCCGAAGACCGGCCAGATTCTTTCCACCATCCCGGCCCCAGGCAATGGCGGCGATTCCGGCCTTGCCTGGGCCGAGGGCACGCTCTGGGTCGGCCAGCATCGCGGCCGCAGGATCCATCAGATCGATCCCGAAACCGGCAAGATCCTGCGCACCATCGAATCCAACCGCGTCGTGACAGGCGTCACCTGGGTCGACGGCCAGCTCTGGCACGGCACCTGGGAGGGCGACGACAGCGACGTCAGACGCATCGATCCGAAGACGGGCGAGGTGCTTGAACGGCTCGACATGCCGGACGGCGCCGGCGTCTCCGGGCTCGAATCCGACGGCGCCGGCTGCTTCTTCTGTGGCGGAGGCAACAGCGGCAAGATCCGCGCGGTGCGCCGGCCGTGAGCGCTGCGCCGCCGGGGCGGGGCTGCTCCGTACAAGAAGCCGGCGTCAGCGCACCCGCCTCGCCCTTCGCGGAGCCTCGAAGCACGCGCCCCAACGCTGCTCCTTGCCGCCCCAACCGCCGGCACGTCCACCTCGCCGTTGCGGCCCCCGAGGGATGAGGCCCTCTTAAGTGCCGGCGCCGATCCAATCGATGGCGCGGGAACAAAATCGCGGACAATACGCCAAATTATGCCGACCCATCCTCGTCGAATAAAAGAGACATGCCGATCGCATCGATGAACCGACCATCGATGCGCGCGGCGCGCCGGATTATGCCTTCGCGCACGAAGCCCAGTTTTTCATAGAGTGCGATCGCACGGCTATTGTCCTCATACACATCGAGTTCGATCCTCATAAAACCAGCTTCCCGCGCGGCTCTCAATGTCGTTTCGATGAGCTTCCGCCCGAGACCCTGGCCGCGATAGGCGGGAAGAATCCCCATACCGAGGTTTCCGCGATGAGCGTGGGACGGGAAGAAATGCCGGCTGATATCACACCAGCCGACGACCTCTTCGCCAATCACGGCAACGAATTGTGGATTGCCCTTTGCGATCATGCCCATCACGAATTTACGCGTCTGAGGCAGGGGTGTGGCTTCGAGCATGGACAGGTATTTTTTCTCCCGCGCGACCACGTCGAGGGCGCGATGAAAACTGTCGATATGCGCTGCGGCGATGGGTTCGACGTTGATACCTGACGTTTTGGGTGTTGTTGCGGTGGCCACAAGGTCTCCTTCGCAGACAGCGAGATATCCAAGGCAGACATGTCGCAGACCCGCAACGAAGCGCATAATTCACCGTCCGTCAACTTTTGCGTGTCAATTTCGAGGGAGGGGGCGCCATCAAAAGGTTGCGAATATTGAAGGTCAGGCTCACATCGCATATCACGCTGGTCCTGGTGGAGCCAGGGCACGCACGATCATGATCGGCAACAGACCGGCGATAACTCGCGCCAAGGTTTGTGGGAAATTGGTGGAAATCGCCATTGCCGATAGCGGCATCGGCATGGATACGGATGATCTGCCGAAACTGTTTCAACCTTATTATCGCGCCCGCAGCGCGACGGGGATTGCCGGAACCGGCCTTGGCCTGAACGTCGTCAAGCAGGTCGTCGAACTGCACGGCGGCACCGTCGAGGTGACGAGTGAGCTTGGCAAGGGCACAACATTTACCATCTTTCTGCCAATAGAGTTTCTATTGTCGGATCAACAAGTCGCAGCTTAAGGAAAGAGCGTATGGTTACAGTCCTGTGCGTAGAAGACGAAGTCGATATCCGAAATCTCCTCGTCGAAGAGTTGAACGAAGCCGGCTACAGGACGCTCGAGGCCTCGAACGGCGCAGAGGGCCTGGAAATGATCCTGTCGAAATGGCCTGATATCGTCATCAGCGATATTTCCATGCCTGTTATGGATGGGCACCAGCTTCTGGCGGAAATCCAGATCAATCACCCGGAGCTCTCCAACATTCCCTTCATCATGCTGACGGCGCTGACAGACCGGGAAAACACGCTCGCCGGTCTGCGGGCCGGTGCTGCGGATTATCTCACGAAACCGCTCGACTTCGACCTGCTGCTCGCCAAGCTGGAGGGCTGCGTGACGCGGCTGGAGAACGATAAGGCGCTTAATCGGTCGTTTTGATTGGGGTGGTAGAAGACCCCGCCCCAAACTCCTCCCCACAAGGGCGAGGGGCTTAACTTGCCGCACCGGCGCTTCCCACTTCGTCGTTCATCCGCGAAAAGGCTGATATTTGCTGCGCGGGCGCCGCAAATTATTCCCTCCCTCTGGTGGGGAGGGGTTGGGGAGGGTCTTCCGGCTTCGGAGCGTAAGCGACGTGCATGATTGGGTGTGCGATGAGGCCTTCGATCTAATCCTACCTCCCCAACACATCCCCCAACACCGCAAACACTCTCGCATCCAACGTCTGCGACACATTGAACCGCATGAAATTCGTCGCCGATTGCGACAGGCTGAACGCATTGCCCGGCGCCAGCACGATCCGCTTTTCCAACGCCGCCCGCGCCACATCAGCCGCGTCGATACCATCAGGCAGGCGGCACCAGAGGAACATGCCGGCCTGGGGCTCCAGCCATGGTTTTATCCCGAAGCCCTTCAGGCGGGCCGAGACCTCGGTCATGGCGCGCGCCAGCCGCTGCCTGAGTATTTCCATGTGTTTGCGATAGCCGCCGTCGCTCAAGACGTTGAGCACCAGCTCGGCCGTCATCCGGCCGCCGCCGAAGGAGGTGGCGATCTTGAGGTCGGTGAGGCCCTCGATCCATTCGGGCCTGGCGGCGACGAAGCCACAGCGGGCGGAGGCCGAAAGCGTCTTGGAAAAACTGCCGATATGGATGACGCGCTCGAGCCCGTCGAAGGCGGCAAGGCGAGGTGCGGCCGTATATTCGAAATCAGCGAAGATATCGTCCTCGATGATGGTAAGATCGAATTGGTCGGCGAGCTTCAGCACCCGGTGGGCCGTCACGGGAGAAAGCGTCGCGCCCGTCGGATTATGGATGGCGGAGTTGGTGATGTAGAGCCGCGGCCGATGTTCGGCGAGCGTCTGCGCGAAGAGTTCGAGATCGGGGCCGGAGTATGTGTAGGGCACGCTGACGATCTTCGCCCGGTGGGCGCGCAACAATGCATGAAAGTTGAAGTAGCAGGGGTCATCGACCAACACCCTATCGCCGGGTTCGAGCAGGAAACGGCAGAGCAGGTCGATCGCCTGCGTGCCGGACTCGGCGAGCAGGACCTGATCCGGCGAGGCCTCGATGCCGCGCTCGCCCATGCGTCGCGAAATCAGCTGGCGCAGCGGCGCCAGGCCAAGCGGCGAGCCATAATCGGCAAGGGCCGGCCCCTCGGCGCGGGCAAGCGTTCGGAGCGCCCGGCGCATGCCCTCGCCGGGCAGCCAGGAGGGTGGCAGCCAGCCGCAACCGGGCTTCAGATCGGCTTCATCCGCCTCCAGCGATTGCCGCGAAATCCAGAAAGGATCGACGGCGCGGTCGAGCTTCGGCCCGGCCTCGGCCAGTGCGAAGGGGGCCGCTTGGTTGGCGACATAGAAGCCGGAGCCCGGCCGTGAAAGGATCGCACCCTCGGCGACCAGGCGCTCATAGGCGTCGACGACGGTCGAGGTCGAGAGCTTCATGCTGGCCGCGAGCCCGCGCACCGAGGGCAGCCTTGCCCCCGGTGTCAGGCTGCGCCCGGCGATGCGCTGCCGGATCGTCGCCATCACCATCTCGACGCGGGTGCGCCCCGCTATCCCATCGTTCATCCGTACTGCCTTTTGAACCATAACAGTTTTGCGAAACCGTATCAGACCGTCACTGTCCTGGCCATTGGTATTGGCGGATAAGGCTGGACGGCTCGTTCCTGCGAATTCGATTCAGCTAACGCGCCTCAGGTATTGTTATGCATGCCGTTTTCTCAAGGCCGCAGCGCTTCGACGGCATACATCTCGGAAGGAATGCATGATGGAGCGAATGACGACAGCGTGGGTCAATGGTTTGATCGGTGTGGTGATCTTCAGCGGTTCGCTGCCGGCGACGCGCGTGGCGGTGGCGCAGTTCGATCCGGTCTTCCTGACCGTTGCGCGGGCGGCGATCGCCGGGCTGCTGGCTCTCGGCCTGCTGATCGTCTTTCGTGAAAAGCGGCCGGCCGGGCGCGATATCCTCTCGCTCGCCGTTGTCGCGCTCGGCGTCGTGGTCGGCTTTCCGCTGCTCACCGCGCTGGCGCTGCAGCATGTCACATCAGCCCATTCGATCGTCTTCGTCGGTTTGCTGCCGCTTGCAACGGCCACCTTCGGCGTCATCCGCGGCGGCGAGCGGCCGAAGCCGGCCTTCTGGTTGTTCTCGGTTCTCGGCAGTACGCTGGTGGCGGGCTTTGCCTTGATGCAAGGCCTGACGGCCTCGCCGGTCGGCGACCTGCTGATGCTTGGGGCAATCCTCGCCTGCGGTCTCGGTTATGCCGAGGGCGGCCGATTGTCGCGCACGCTCGGCGGCTGGCAGGTGATATCCTGGGCGCTGGTCTTGTCGCTGCCGATCATGATCGCGGTCGCGTACGTTTACCGGCCGGCGAGTTTCGCCGGCATCGAAACGCCGGCGCTCATCGGCCTTGCCTATGTCTCGCTGTTCTCGATGCTGATCGGCTTTATCTTCTGGTATCGCGGTCTCTCGCAGGGCGGGATCGCCGCCGTCGGCCAGTTGCAGTTGCTGCAGCCATTCTTCGGCCTGGCGCTCGCCGCCACGCTGCTGCACGAACCGGTCACCTGGGCGATGCTCGGCGTGACGGTTGCGATCATTCTCTGCGTGATGGGCGCTCGGAAGTTTGCGAGGTAGTGGCTGGCTTCAGGCCACAAAGCTGCCCCTCAATCGTCAGCAAATGGCCCTGTTATCGCCGCACCGAGCCCTTTTCAGCCTTCATCGTTGCGACCTCGCCAGCCTTTCGAGCGGCTGAGCGATCGACCGAGGCGGTCTTGCTGCCGTCCAAAATCACCGGAAAAGGAATGAAAATGATCACTCGTTACACATCCCTCGCAACGATGACCGCCGCGGTGTTCAGCCTGCTTGCTCTCAGCCCGGCATCCGCGACCGAGCTTGCCCAGGCGCAACAGCAGCCGCCGGCACAGGGCCAGGCGCCGATGCAAGGACAGGGTGGTACCGGTGCGGCTGCCCCTGTCAGTGATCAGAAACTCGAGGCCTTTGCCGTCGCCTATGTGCAGGTCGATAAGGTCAGGCAGGAATATTCGGCCAAGATCGACGCGACCAAGGACGAAGCCGCCAAGCAAAAGTTGCAGGAGGAGGCCAAGAAGCAGATGGTCGATACCGTCAAAGCCTCCAACGCTATCTCTGTCGAGGAGTACTCGTCTATCCTGACGGCGGCGCAGAGCGACCCGGCTCTGGCCAAGAAGGTCCTGGACAAGATCGGCACACCGCCGCCGGCGCAGTCGCAGCAATAGACAGCGCACTCCTGCATCATCCTCAAGTCGGACGAGGGGCGGGCGGGCTAGAAATCCCCGCGGCGAGCGCTGCCTGCGCCCGCCCCAATCCTGACGCGGCCTCATTTGGCGGGCACGACCAGTGCCTCGCCCTTGCGCACGATATAGGTCGCCAACTCCGAAGCCTTGCCGCTGCCGACGTTCTTTGCCGAGTGCACCACGCCGGAGGGGATGAATAGGGACTGGCCGGCCTTGAGCGTCACCGGCTCCCTGCCGTCGAGCCGATATTCAAGAGTCCCCTCGAGAACGTAAGCGATCTCTTCGCCCGGATGCGCGTGTCTCGACGCAAGAACGCCAGGGGCGAAATCGACCCGCACCTGGACGGCCTCGTGGCCGGGTACGTCGATATCGCTCCTGACGAGATCGGTGCGCTGCAGCGGTTGCTCCGCATGCGCTGCAGTGCCGAGAGCAAGGGCGAGCGCCATGGCCTGGATCATTTTCATCGTGTCATCCTTCCTGAATTGGCGGCCAATTAGCCGCATCGCCATTTCAGTCGATGATTGAACCAGGTATGTGTCGGGAAACCCTCATTTTTGTAAGCGCGTGTATCTGCCCGCCTGAGATTGCCTGCGAGAACGAGGCTTGGCTTACGCGAACCGCATCGCTGATCTCGCACGCGCCTTCGCTGCGACCTCCTCGCGATCGCGAGGCGGTTGAGACGTCTCCAGTGAGTCGAGCAGTTCGCGGGCGCAAGCAGCAATCGAACTGACCGCGCGTTCGAAGGCGGCCTCATTGCGCTTCGACGGCTTGGTCGTTCCGCTGAGCTTGCGCACGAACTGGAGCGCGGCATCATGAATCTCTTCGTCCGTTGCAGGCGGATCGAAGTTGAACAGTGGTTTTATGTTTCGGCACATGGCTTGCTCGCGTGATGTTCTCTTTGGGAAAGTGGCCTCGCATGAAAGGTAGTCGCGTGAGCGCGAATTGCAACGAGGCCTGGGAGATGGCCGGGAGAGAGGTGGTCAGGGGCTAGTCTTTTTCGTCGTGCCGTGTGCCCCCCCTCTGCCCTGCCGGGCATCTCCCCCACAGGTGGGGAGATCGGCTGGGCGCAATGGCTTCCCAAGCAAAGACCGTATAGCTGCTGCGCTGCGGCGGTGAGGGAACGATGGTCCAACCTCTTGCCGGTCTTCCTCCTTGTGGGGGAGATGCCCGGCAGGGCAGAGGGGGTATGCCGCACCGCTCCCCGGCAAGAGAGATCCCGTCGCTCTCGCCCTCAAGCCGCCGACGTCGAACCTCTCACGCCGAGTGTCGCAATATCCGTCACCCCGCCCGACGATTCAAAGTCGAAGATCTTCTGGGTCACCAGCGCCGCCGCGCCGCGGGCCCAGGAATTGTCCTCCCAATCGGGCAGCAGCGGCGGGGCGGTGCGGAAGGTGCGGGCGGAGAGTGCTTCGCGCAGCGGCGTGAGGAAGGGGTCGCCGAGGGAGACTGCTTCGCCGCCAGCGACAATGACTTCGGGGTCGGTGATGTTGACGAGATTGGCGAGTGCGGTGCCGATGCCGCGGCCGGACCCGGCGACGAGGGAGAGGGCAGTGGCATCGCCGCAGGCGAGGGCTTTGCGGAGTTCGGGGAGGCCGAGTTCGTCACCGCGGCCGGTCGCCTCACGCCAGCGGCGTAGCATCGAGAGTTCGGAGTGATAGGCCATCAGGCAGCCGCGCTTGCCGCATTCGCAGAGGCGGCCGTTCTCTTCGAACAGCGTGTGGCCGAATTTGCCGGCGGCACCGTTTGCGCCGCGATAGAGCTTGCCGTCGATGACCAGCGCACAGCTGATGCCGACGCCGACGGCGAGTACGGCCATGTTACGGTGCTGGCGGCCGAGGCCGAAGAGCTGCTGGGCGATGGCATAGGCGTTGGTATCGTCCTCCAGCCAGACCGGCACGTGGACGCGGCTTGCCACCAGCGCGGCCAGCGGAACGTTGTCCCATTGGAAGCGATGGCTGCGTACGCAGGCGGTCTGTTCGTGGTTGATGACGCCGGGCATGGAGATGCCGATGCCGGCGAGTTTCGCTTTCGGCCGACCGGAGAGCTTTACCAGTTCGGGGAGCGTGTCCGCCAAAAGGTCTGCAACATAATCCGGATCATGGCCCTCGAGGCCCACACGCATGGCGGCGACGGGATTGGTGGCGAGATCGGTCGCCACGCATTCCACCGAATCCACCATCAGCTTGAAGCCGAGGGCGAGCGAATGCTCGTAATTGATCTCGACTGGGATCGGCCGGCGGCCGGCGGGGCCGGGCACTGCCTTGCCCTCGATGACGATGCCTTCTTCCAAGAGATCCGCGACGACGAAGGTAACCGCGGCGGGGCTCAGGCCGATCACGGTCGCGATATCGGCGCGGCTCCTCGGTCCTTCGCGGCGGAGAAGGTTGAGGATGAGGCGTCGGTTCATGGCTCTCGCCGTGGTCTGGTCGCCTTTCAGCTTCACGATGCATTCCTTAATTTTGTAAATTAATTATTGCGGGGTCGCACAATCTATGCATAAGTTCGGCCGCCGATCAACAGAGCCAGCGGGATTGTACGTTGGAGGTCAGGACACCGGATCGGCGCGTTGAATGCCTGATCGAGCGCGTTCCAGGGAGGAGGCGGCTCGGGCCAGGCGGTGTTGATCGATCAACCGGGAGGAATTCAATGGTACTCTTAAAGCATTTTCCCTCAACCACCCGCAGAAGCTTCCTGAAAGGGGCGGGGGTGGTTTCGGCGGCGGCGGTCACGGGCAACTTTCCGATGCCTGCGATCGCGCAGGCGCAGGAAGTCACCGTCATCTCGTCCGAGAATAACGGCGCCGCACTCGATGCGCTGAAGTCGATCGCGGCGGGCTTCGGCAAGGAAGCCGGCGTCAATGTCGTCATCAACAATATGGACCACGAGGCGCACAAGACGGCGATCCGCAATTATCTCGTCGCCGGCGCGCCCGACATCTGCTTCTGGTTTTCGGGAAACCGCATGCGCGCCTTCGTCAAGCGCGGCCTGTTCGACGATATTTCCGATCTCTTCGAGAAGGAGAAATACAAGGACGTGCTGGGCGCGACCGCCGGCGCCGTCACCGATGACGGCAAACAATATGGGCTGCCCACGGGCGGCACGCTCTGGGGCATGTTCTATCGCAAGGATGTGTTCGATCAATACGGCCTGACGGTGCCGAAGACCGCCGAGGACTTCATGGCCTATGGCGACAAGTGCAGGGCGGCCGGCATCACCCCGGTTGCGATCGGCACCAAGGAATTGTGGCCGGCGGCCGGCTGGTTCGATCAGATGAATCTGCGCATCAACGGGCTGGACAGGCACATGGCGCTGATGAACGGCGAGATGAGCTATCTCGATCCGGCGCTGACGCCGGTCTTCGACCAGTGGGAAGCGATGATATCGAAAGGCTTTTTCACGCCGAACCATACCTCTTTCGGCTGGCAGGAGGCCGCAGCACTTCTGGCCCAGAAGAAGGCCGGCATGATGAACCTCGGCGCCTTCCTGCGCTCTGCCTTCACCGAGGCGGATCTGCCGCAGCTCGCCTACGCGACCTTTCCCGTGCTCGATCCCAAGATCGGCCATTTCGAGGAGTTCTCGGTCAATTCGGTTCATATCCCCGCCAAGGCGAAGAACAAGCAGGGCGCGCGCGATTTCCTCGCCTATTTCTACAAGCCGGAGAACCTGGCGGCCTATCTAGAACCGGGCGGCAATGTGCCGCCGCGCCACGACCTGCCGCCGAGTAAGGATCCGCTTGTCAATATCGCTGTCGAGACGATGAAGACGGTGCAGGGCACCTCGCAATATTACGACCGCGATAGCGACCCGGACATGGCCCAGGCCGGCCTGGTCGGCTTCCAGGAGTTCATGGCTAAACCCGACCGGCGTAAGGCCATCCTTACGCGGCTCGAGGGGACGCGGAAGCGGATTTATAAGATCTGAAAGGTGGCGGATCGCTCCCGGTATGTTGCAAGCCGCGCTCTTCACTCGGCGTCATCCTCGGCCTTGTGCCGAGGATCTGCTGCCCCATCGAACGGGGGCAGATGCTCGGGACATGCCCGAGCATGACGGCAGGAGAGCGGGAACGGCTTTATCAACAGCTTTGGGGCATCAGCCCGCTCCCAAGGTAATTTGAGGCTCCAGAGATGCAGACATTATGGCGCCGCCAGCGTTGGTGGCTTACCCCGACTTTGCTCATCGCGCCTGCGATCGCGCTGTTCTTCACTGTCATCCTGTTGTCGGCGGTGCGCAGCGTCTGGATCAGCTTTCACGAGTGGGATGGTTTCGGGCCGATGGTGTGGATCGGGCTCGGCAATTACATCGAGCTCTATAACGATCCGCAATTCTACGTGTCGTTGAAGAACAATCTGATCTGGCTCGTCATGTTCATGGCGGCACCGCCGATCGGGCTCGCCATCGCGCTCTTGGTCAACCAGAAAATCGCAGGCATGCGCATCCTGAAATCACTGTTCTTCATTCCGCTGGTGCTGGCCTCGGTGACGGTGGGCGTCGTCTTCACCTGGGTCTATACGCCGGAGTTCGGCCTCCTGGCGCTAATCTTCAGGGCCTTCGGGGCAGTGGCGCCGGCCGTGTTATCCGACGAGCATTTCGTCACCTTCGCGATCGTTATCGCAGCGCTCTGGCCGCAGATCACCTTCTGCATGGTGCTCTATCTCGCCGGCCTCAACAATTTGAGCGAAGAGCTGATCGGGGCCGGCCGCGTCGATGGGGCGAGGGGCTGGAACATGCTGCGCCATATCGTGCTGCCGCAGCTGACGCAAGTCACCTTCATCGCCATTGCGGTGACGGTCGTGGGCGCGCTGCGCTCCTTCGACATGATCTCCGTCATGACCGCGGGCGGGCCGTTCGGCTCCTCCTCGGTGCTCGCCTACCAGATGTACGAGCAGTCGATCTTTTCCTACCGCTTCGGCTACGGCGCGGCGATCGCCTCGGTGCTCTTCGTGATCATGGCCGTGTTCATCGCCTGGTATCTCACCCACATCATCCGCAGCGAAGAGAGGGGAGGCTGATGTATCCTCGTCCGATACCCGAAACCGCGACCTGGCAGCGCCGCTTCTATGTGTTCGCCGTCGTCGTCGTGCTCATCCTCTGGCTCTGCCCGCTCTTTGCGATCGTCCTCACCTCCTTCCGCTCGACGGCCGACGTGATGGGCGGCAATCTCTGGGGCTGGCCGACCGAGATCGGCGTCATCGACAATTACCGGGCCGTCTTCACCGACACGCCGATGGCGCGCTATTTCCTCAACAGCCTGATTATCACCATTCCCTCGGTCATCGGCGTGCTCGTCATGTCGACGCTCGCCGGCTTCGTGCTGTCGCGTTACCGCTTTCGCGGCAATATGCTGATCTTCGCGCTCTTCGTCGGCGGCAATTTCCTGCCGCACCAGATCATGATGATCCCGGTGCGCGACCTGATGGTGCAACTCGACCTGATCGATACCACGGTGGCGCTGATCATCTTCCACGTCGCCTTCCAGACGGGGTTCGCGACGCTCTTCATGCGCAATTTCATCGCCGCATTGCCGGACGAGCTTTTCCAGGCGGCCCGCGCCGAGGGCGCGTCGCCGTTCCAGACGCTCATCCATGTGGTGATCCCGCTGGTCAGGCCGGCGCTTGCAGCGCTGGCCATCCTGATCTTCACCTTCGTCTGGAACGATTATTTCTGGGCCGTGGTGCTGACCGTCAGCGACAGCGTCAAGCCTGTCACCGCGGGCCTTGCCAATCTGCGCGGCGAGTGGGTCTCGGCCTGGAACCTGGTTTCGGCCGGCACGATCGTGGTCGCCGTGCCGCCCGTCGTGATGTTCTTTCTGATGCAGCGGCATTTCATCGCCGGCCTCACCATGGGCGCGGTGAAGGGATGAGCCGGCGTCTTCCGTTTCAACAAGAGAGGGCCAGGGTATGACCAGTCTCGAACTTCGTCAGATCAACAAGAATTACGGCGCTTATCATGCGCTGCGCGGCATCGATCTTTCCGTGGCGCAGGGCGAGTTCATCGTCATGGTCGGGCCATCGGGCTGCGGCAAGTCCACGCTCTTGAAGAGCATCGCCGGGCTGGAGGCGATCTCGTCGGGCCAGATCCTGATCAATGGCCGTGATGTCACCCGGCAGGAGCCGGGCGACCGCGGCATCGCCATGGTCTTCCAGTCCTATGCGCTCTATCCGCATATGACGGTGGCGGAGAATATGGGTTTCGGCCTGCGGATGGCAAAGCGCCCGAAGGCCGAGATCGATGCGGGGGTGGCGCGCGCCGCCAAGATCCTCCGGATCAGCGATCAGCTCGACAAACGGCCGAAGCAGCTTTCCGGCGGCCAGCGGCAGCGCGTGGCAATCGGCCGGGCGATCACCCGCTCGCCCGAGGTCTTCCTGTTCGACGAGCCGCTGTCGAACCTCGATGCGGCGCTCAGAACCCAGATGCGCGTCGAACTCAGCAGCCTGCATGCCGAGCTCGGCGCCACCATGGTCTATGTCACGCACGACCAGGTGGAGGCGATGACTATGGCAAGCCGCATCGTCGTGTTGAACAAGGGCATCATCGAGCAGGTCGGCTCGCCACTGGAGCTTTATCGCAACCCCGACAATCTCTTCGTCGCCGGCTTTCTCGGCGCGCCCAGAATGAATTTCCTCGGCGTCACCATCGACGCCGTCTCCGGCCGCAGCGTGATGGTTTCCGCGCCCGGCCTTGCACCGCTGACGGTGGAGCTCTCGCAGCCGACGTCGCTTGTGCAGGGCTCCAGCCTGACGCTCGGCGTGCGGCCGGAGGCGATCTCGGTGGTGGCCGAGGGCAGCGAGGAAGGGGCCATCCATGGCGAGGTCCGCCTCGTCGAGCATCTCGGCCGCGAGACCATTCTCTATGTCGATGCCGGCAATCTCCGCACCATCGCATCGGAAAGCGGCACCGGCAACATCACCGCGCAGCTCTCTTACGTCGCGCCCTTCGCCGCCGGGCAGAAGGTGGCGCTGAAGCTCGATGCGAACGAGCTCTATCTCTTCTCCCCCGATGGCGGCCGCACGCTCAGCGCCCGCAAGCCCATCCTCGACAAATAATCAGGAAAGAACCGCCCGTGTCCGACAAGACCCTCTCCGCATGGAACACCGTCCAGACCGACCGCTTCCTCGTCGGTGTGCCGCATTATCCCGAGCATGTCGACGAAAGCTATTGGGAGCGAGATGCCGAGCGCATGGCGAAAGCCGGCTTCAATGTCGTGCGCATGGCCGAATTCGCCTGGCACATTCTGGAGCCGAAGCTCGGCACCTATGATTTCGATCTCTTCGACCGCGCCATATCAATCCTCGGGCGCCACGGCATCGATACGATCATGTGCACGCCGACGGCCACGCCGCCGCGCTGGCTGACGGCGGCACACCCTGAAATTTTAAGGGTCGACGGCAAGGGCCGGCCGATGAGCCACGGCTCGCGCCAGCACTGCGATACGGCAAGCCCCGTCTTCCGCGAGCACAGCAAGCGCATCACCCGGGCGATGGCCGAGCATTATCGCGGCAACCCTCATGTCGTGGGCTGGCAGACCGACAATGAGCTGAACACCAGCATGCCGGAAAGCTTTTCCCAGGCGACGCTCAGTGAGTTCCAGGCCTTCCTCGCCGATAAATACCGCGAGATATCAAAGCTCAACGCCGCCTGGGGCGGCGATTTCTGGGCGACGGCCTATGACAGTTTCGATCAGGTGGTGCTGCCGATCGAATTCGGGCCGACCTTCCCGAGCCCCGGCCATCTGCAGGATTACCACCGCTTCCTCGCCTTCTCGACGGCGCGCTTCCAGCACGACCAAGTGGAGATCCTCAGGGAGGTGAAATCCTCGTGGTTCGTCTTCCACAATCTCGGGGGCTTGAGGGATATCGATTTCCGCGGCCAGTTCAGCAAGGATCTCGATTTCGTCGGCTACGACATCTATCCCATGCTCTATGACGAGTTCATGCGGCTCGGCAACCACGCCAAGGTGCAGGCGCTGCACCTCGATATCTGCCGCGGCTTTTCCGGCAATTACATCGTGCCCGAGCAGCAATCGGGCTTCGGCAGCCAGCCGGGCTTCTGCACGCTGACGCCGGAGCCGGGCGAACTGCGCCGCATGGCGCTCTCCTCGGTCGCCCGCGGCGCCGACGGCCTGATGTTCTTCCGCTGGCGGCCCGCCCATTTCGGCGCCGAGATCTATTGGATGGGCATCATCGACCATGACGATATCGGCCGCCACCGCTATGAGGAGGCCACGCGCTTCGCGACCGAGATGACGGCGCTGCAGCCGAAGATCCTCGGCACCTATGTGCGCATGGATGTCGGCATCGCCGGCTCCGATTTCGACAATCAGGAAGCCCACAAGACCTATCCGATCGGCCTGCCGAGCCCGCAGGACGATGCGATCCTGCTGCATCAGCATTGCTACGATCGCGGTATTGCCTGCGGCTTCATCCACCCCGAGGACGATCTTTCCAAGCTGAAGCTCTTCTATGTGCCGCATTGGGTGATGTGGAAGGACGAATGGACGGCGAGGCTCGAAGCCTTCGCCGCATCAGGCGGCACTGTCGTCATCGGCGCGCGCACCGGCACCCGCACGCAAGACAACCACGTCATCCGCGAGACGGCTCCCGGCACCGCGCTTTCCAAGCTGACCGGCGTGCGTGTCGAAGATTTCGGCCGCCTCGCCGCCCCCGGCGCCAACGGCCTCTTCGACGTGATGGAGCGCTCCGGCGGCCTCGTCATCCCGCCGAACAAACCGGCCGAAAGCAATCGCCGCGTCCGCCGCTTCAAGATCGGCAACCGCGAAATGGCCGCTGGCCATTTCTATGAAAACCTCACCATCGCCCCCGACGTCGAAGTCATCGCCGCCTGGTCCAACCGCTACGCTGAAGGCCAGCCCATGGCGACCTCCCGCAAGGTCGGCAGGGGGCAGGTGGTCTATCTCGGCACCTATCTCACGCCGGAGCTGACCGAGGCGCTGACGGAACGGCTGTTTGCGCCAGCCGGCATCGAGCCGCTGGTCGGCGGGTTGCCGGAGGGTGTGGAGGTGACGACGCGGATGAACGAAGAGCGGCGGCTGCTGTTCATGCAGAATTATATGGATCAGGCTGTGACGGTGGGTGGTGTGCCGGCCGGGCGGGATTTGCTGGATGGGGAAAAGAGGGTGATGGGGAGGCTGGAGCTTGGGGGGTATGGATGTGCGATTGTTGAGTTGGAGGGGTGAGAGCCGGCACATAGAACGTTGACGATGTGGTAGCCCTTCCCGCCGTCGTTGCACCCGCCTCGTCCGTGAGGCACTGCGGGGCGTCACTTCTCCTCCCTTCTTCTGTCCTCAGGGCTGATGTGACAGGAATCCAGCCACCGCGCGTCTGCACCACTCACCTGGGGTGGAAGCGAGTCTCCCGCGCCCAAGGACTTGCGCGCTGGATCCCTGTGACGAGCACAGGGATGAGCGTCCTCGCCCGGGCCTGGCATCCTCCGACATCCCTCATGCTGAGGTGCGCAGCCCAGAGGGCGGAGCCTCGAAGGACGCGCCGCAGCGCTGCTGCTTGCGTCCATCAGCCAGCGCGCTGCAGGCGAATGGCGTGCTCGGGACAGGCCGAAACGCAGAGCCCGCAGCCCTCGCAGGCGGCGGCGTTAGGGGTGGCCGCCGTCTTCATGCCATGCGCCCAGATCTTGAATTTGGCAAGAAGGGGCAGGTCCCTATACGTCTCATCGGGGATGCGCACGATTTCGAACACGTCCACGGGGCAGACGGCGACACAGGCCGCCTTGCCCTCGCATCGGGCAGGATCGACCATCGGGCGGACGATGTCCGGAGCCCGGCGGCTGATGTTTGGTTGCTTTTCCATGGGAAATCCTTTGGATCCGATGACGTTGGCCCGACGCGCGTTTCAGAACGCGAGCACTGTCTTGCCGGAGCTGCGCCGACCGGTTTCCGCATCGGCGATGACCGCCAAGGCGTCGGTGAAGGGCGCTTCCAGGCCGATCGCCGGCCGCAGCGTGCCGCTGCCGGCGAGTGCGGCGATCTCGTGCAGATGCCTGATGCCCATGGTGGCGAAGGCGAGTTTGTAGCGGCGCGACAGCATTCCGCGCAGGAGCCTTGTCGGCGTCGGATTGATATCGACGAAGACGCCCCTCGGATTGAGCATCGAAAAGCCGTGGCCGACGTCGAGCGTGCCGAGCGTGTCGAAGACGGCGTCGTAGGTTCCTTGCCGTGTATAGGCCTGGGCGTCGGAATAGCCGAAGACCGGCGCGACGCCGGCGGTTCTGGCGCTCTCCCTCGATGCCGATCCGCAGGCGCCGGCGACTTGCGCGCCACGGGCAAGCGCGAGTTGCACGGCAAAAGCGCCGACGGCGCCGCAGCAGCCGTTGATGAAGATACGTGCGCCCGGGCGCGCCTGCGCCCTGTCGATGATCGCCACCCACGCCGTCATCGCGGCAATGGGGAGGGAGGCCGCTTCGGCGAAGGAAAGCTGCGGCGGCTTCTTCGCCGTGTGACTCGCCTCCACCACCACCGCTTCGCCAAAGGCGCCGGATTTCTTGAAGTCCACAGTGCCGAAGACTTCGTCGCCGATGCTGACGCTTCCGACATTGCTGCCGGTCGCCTCGACGATGCCGGCGAAATCCGTGCCCATGCCTTTCGGAAAGCGTCTCCCGGTAATGAGCTTCATGGCGCCGCGGCGCAGCTTCCAATCGAAGGGATTGATTGCCGCTGTCTTCACCGACACGCGCACCTCGTTGTCGCCCACCTCAGGCATGTCGCATTCGCCGAAATACATTTTTTCCGGCCCGCCATAGCGGTCATATTGCACCCTTTTCATATCCGTCCTCACTCTGATCTGGTGTTGGAGACAGATATTACACGCAGTGTAATTTTGCAAGTAATGCGATTTTCGGCGCGAGATCGAAAGGGAATGCGCTCCTCAAGGCGTGTTGACGAGCGCCGGCCCCGCTCCTGATTTCAGAGTGGCCTCCTCACTGCGTTCCATGTCATAAACACGGGTCTCTCCCTCCTGCAGGGTGACGAAACTGTCCTTATCTACCCCCTCTTTCTCCAGGGCTTCCCGCAGGCTCGCCCGAGGCTGCTCAAAGGGTTCGGCCGCGAGCTGAAAAGTACCGAAATGCATGCCGATGTTCAGTTTTGCGCCCAAGTCCTTGTGCGCGACGACTGCTTCGGCAGGGTCTATATGGACCGGTTTCATGAACCAGCGCGGCGCATAAGCGCCGATTCCGAGAAGCGCGATGTCCGGAGCGCCAAGGCGATTTCCGTCGGCAAAGTGCGTCGAATAGCCTCCATCGCTGCACAAAGTGCGATTTTACAAGGAATGCGATTCCTGATATCGCAGCCGACATGGAACAGGATCGACCGAAACAGGAAGGCTGGCGCGAAAAGAAGCGACGCGAGACGCTCCAGCGCATCACCGACTCAGCTCTCAGTCTGTTTGCCGCCAATGGCTACGAGGCGACCACGCTGGATGCGATCGCCGAGGCGGCCGGCATTTCGCGGCGTACCTTCTTCTATTATTTCGCCTCCAAAGAGGAGATCCTCGCCGCATGGCAAAAGGGCCTGCCGGAGGCCTTTCGCGCCGCTGTTCTGGCAGAACCGAAGGATCGGTTTCCGCTCGATGTCGTCTGCAGCGCCCATCTCAAATTGCTGGCGAATTTCGATACCGAACAGGCCGCCGTCATCGACAGGATCCTCCGCTCGAACGAACAGCTGCGCGCGAGCAACCAGACCAAATATCTGCAGATGGAGCAGGCGACATTCGAGGTGCTGTGCGAAATCTGGCCGCAGGCGGAGCGACGCCGGGCGCTGCGCGTGGTGGCGATGGTGTCTGTCGGCGCGTTGCGCCTTGCGATCGACCGCTGGGCGGAAGAGCAGGGACAAAAGTCCCTTTCTGACTATGTGAGAGAGGCCTTTGCCGATCTGAAAGCTGAGTTGGCCAATGCATAATGGCCGATAAGAAGGCTTGGACCGCTGGAAAATTGGCAAAAAAATAGAGCATTTCCGGACGCAGACAGAAACGGAAATGCTCTCAATTCGGTGCGAAGCTTACCAGAGTCGGCTTCGCACCTCTCACATCTCGCCATGTGGCTATTCGTCTGGCGCCGCCGACGCGGCGTTTTCCAGCGAGGTGCGGATCTGATCAATCTTGCCGTCGGCATCGCCAACCCCGAGAATGGTCTTGGCTTCATCCAGGACCGTCGGGCTGACCTGACCGGTTTTCGTTGCGGAAGCCAACGCGTCCTCCAGCGCCTGATCGCCCAGCAGGGGATCGTCGGCCGCAGGCTCGATACCGTTGTCGATTTCATACTGGGCATAAGCCACGGCGTAAGCCGAGATGGCAGTCATGCGTGGATCCGATGTATTCATCAGCGCCCGATAGTTCCGCTTCAAGGAATTCAGGCCCGCAAGCTGCGCCGACAGGTTCTTCTCCTTCGTGCTGGTGGCTGCGGTGTCTGACTTGCCCGATTTGGACTTGCCCGATGCCTCTGACGATTTGCCTCTCACGGCCGACGAGTTGGAGTTGCCATGGGTTGAACCACTGTTCTGGCCGCCACCATTTCCATGGCCGCCGCCGTTACCACCGCCGTTGCCGCCGCCATTGCCGCCACCGTTTCCACCGTCCTTTGCCAGGGCGTTCATGTCGAGCCCGGCAAGCGTTGCCGGGCTCGCTGCGAACGCCAGCGAAAGAACGGCCAGGGACGCTAAGGTTGAAATCCGCATCGTATTCCTCCGAATCAGAGCATCAGGTGCCGTGCAGTTGCACGACTGAGCAGATGTGAAGAATAGATTGCGATCGAGCGTTGCACATCGGACTGAGGTCCGGCGAAAGGCCCCGGCTATGGTCCTAAGGAGACATCCGAGGCGCGGCGTGCGGGCGGCCTTGGTCGAAGCTGGCGAAGGCGCGCAAACGGTTCGGGAAGACTATCGCGAGCTTTCCAGGTGGCTCTCACCACGCAAAAGGTTCAGCCAGGCCTGTGACACTTTCTCCGCGCCTGAGCCCCCGATATGGCAATCGTCGTAGCGGTCGTCTCCATCGAGTGCCGCGTCAGAATTGACGCCCTCTCGGATACCGTGGCCGCTTTTTGACAGTGCCAGCTGCGCCCGTACAATCGCATTGTCCGGAATATGCTCCTTGAAGCCGCCGTTGCTCGGTTCGAGGCATTTCGATGCGATCGAAATGTAAACGGGTGCTTCGACGCCGTGCTGACGCAATGTGTCAACCATCGACATGAAATGTTTCTGATAGGCCTCCGCAGTGGTGCCCATAACGAGGTCCGCCTCTCCCTGCACCCAGAGGACGCTCGTTATCCGATAACCGGAATCCTGAAGCTGTTTCACCGTATCGACCAGCACAGGATTGAGGTCACCGCCCGTCGCCCATCGTGCGACATCAGATCCGGAATATGCGAGAGGTGCGAGGACGACGCTGTCATTTTGTCCCGATGCGATCAATTTGTTCCCAAGAAGCGTCCAGTACTCTCCCTTGGTATCGGTCGATCCAAGAAGCGGCGATGCCGCGATGAAGCACCGTTTGTCAAAGGCGTTTACAACGCGAGCGCCATAATTCGACCGGTGCCGTTGTCCACCGTCGTTGGCCGCGTTCGATTGGCCAAGAACGAGTAAGACAGCAGTTCGCTCAGTTTGAGTTGGGCAGGTCACAGTGGTTTTTGTTTCGTCCCCGATGAGTCGTTCCTTGTCGTCGAAAGTATAACGGCTTGGAGCCGCCCCCTTCTCTCCGCCAATCATTTTCTTCAGCGCGGAAAGTTGTGGCCAGGGAAAGATCTCATGTCGCGCGCTCATGCCGCCGAGAAAGTATACGGCGATCAAGGCGGCCAGGCCGACTGCTATTGTTTTACGCATGTCGTTCCCTTTGAAACATCATCCGACCACATGGAGCCTGCGGACCGATCAAGGCTGCTCCAGCCACGAAGGTTTCTTTACACCTGCTACATCTGCTTGCTCGGGCATGCCCTTTGCAAAAAAAGAGTTCGTCGAAGATCGAGCCCCAGTCGACGACTTGTCGCGTGGCTTCGCCGAAAACCTGCTCTAAACTATAGATCGGACCAGTGATTACAATCATCCGGATGGGTGAGAGATCGTGCTATGCGGAATGAGTTCCATGGAGCAAATTCCTCTTTGCTCGTCCATGGAAAAGCGATCACAGATCGGCGCGGCGAGGTCAAATGTGGGAGCGGAGCACCGGTCCCCATCCGAGGTGCGGCATGCGGGCGTGCCGAGTTTGGCGAGACGCCAACCCCAATCTCCGTCGTCCTCGGGCTTGGCCCGAGGACCCATGCTGCGGCTGCTGGTGGGTGCCGCGTGGATGCTCGGCTCAAGGCCGGTCACGCCAGGCGCAAATCGAGCAGCGGGTGCAGCTTCTTCAGATTCGGGAGGGATTTTGCCTGCCACGGATGTTGATTGGTCCCTTTGACGATGAGCAGGAGGTCGCCCATCTTTCTGGCTTCGATCGTCAGCTTCGCCAGGAGGTTGATGCCCGAGGAATTCAGGAATTCGAGGCCCGTCAGGTCGAACGTCACCTGCTTGTGCCCTTCATGGAGAAGGCCTGTTATCAATGAATAGATCGGCGCATAGGCGTCCGGGCCTGCCAGGCGGAAGACGCCATCAAAATACACCTCGTTTTTTTCCGCCCATACGCGGAAGTTTTCGTCGCTGATTTCCATTCTTTGCTCATCGATTGGAGGAGGGGGGCATAGCCACAGCTGCAGTCGTCGTCAGTATGATATGCTCGTCATTATTCTCTTCGAATGTCCATGCCATTCTCGCATCGTAATCGCTCAAAAGGGTGAGCAGGCCTAAACCGGAGCCGCTTTCTGGCGATATGGCGTTGATTTCGATTTGCTCAAGAAGAAGTACACCGGGCTCCTTCGATTGAAGGCGGTGCAGGAGCTGCTGGAAGCGAGACGCTGTCGCGCTGTCGACGGCATTCTTGACCCTGAACAGAAAGCTTCCATCGATTATACCGGCTTCGATGAGGATTTCGCCAGGCTGTCGGAATTTGACGGCATTTTCGATCAGCTCGTTGCTGAGATATCCAATATCATGATGCGCCTGCAGGTAATCTTTCCTCGACCGGGAATAAGGCAGCGCCATGATCTCCGCTATGAAGTCCGACGTCATTCCTGAATGCTTCCATCCAAGCTGAAGCGGCCCATCCCTCAATGTCAGGCGAGCACCGGAATCCAAGCTGATCTCCGCCAAAGATTCGATGCCGTATATTGTGGGCGCCATGTCTCACCTATGCCGTACTGCGAGAAGCGTGATGTCGTCATAGATCTTCTGCGATCCGATGAAGTGCATTAGGGTCGCGACAATTCCGGAAACGACCTTCTCTGCGCTCTGACCCTTCAAGCGAAGCGCTTCGCTGCAGAGACGTTCGATGCCGAACAGCTCTCCCGCATCGTTTGCTGCTTCTGTTACCCCGTCGGTGTGCAGGAGGATGAGGTCGCCTTTCTCGAACGCAATTTCTCGAGTTTTGATGAATGCAGAAATATCGGCGTCCAAGCCGATTGGTATGCCGAGATCCATGGTGTCGACGCGTTGGATCTCACCGTTCGCCCGCACGATGACAACTTCCTCGTGCTGCCCCGACAAGATCATCTCCCGGCCGTCATAGTCGAGAAAGGCCAAGGTCAGATGTTTGTCTATTTTCGTCCTCACTATGTTCTTGAACAGGGCGCTGTTTAGATCCGCCAGAAATTTGACGGCGTCGGTGTTTCCCGCCTCCTGAAGGGCGCGGGCGACAGACTGGACCATCAGCATCAATACGCCGCTTTCGAGCCCGTGGCCGGTGACGTCGCCGATGCCGATCTTCAGCCGCCTTCCGTTTTTCAAGACGTCGTAATAATCACCGCCGACTTCTTCCGCCGGTCGCATATAGGCTGCGATCTCGATGTCCTGAAATTCCTCCAGCTCCTGTTGCAACGGAAGAACCATGAGCTGGATTCTTTCAGCGACGGCCACCTCTGTTCCGAGACGGCGATTTTCTCGCTGGAGCTGTGCGTTCAGCGCCGAAATTTCTTCCTTCTGATCTTCGATCTGGGCCGTTCGTTCTTCGACGAGTTGCTCGAGATTTTCGGTGTGATAGCTGATCTGTTCAGCCATCCGATTGAATGCTTCACCGGCAGCGCCGACCTCATCCTTGCTTGTTATCGCCACTCTGACCGAATAGTCCTGCGCCTGAATGCGCTTGGCGGCCCCCGCAAGTGCGCTGATCCCGCTCGTTATGCGTTTCGAAGCCGCAAACACAGCGATCGTCACGATCAGCAGCGACATCAAGATCGCCAGGATCTGATAGATCACGATCCGGTTGGTGGCCTCGGATATTTTCGCCTGGGCGGCGTAGAGGGAGGCATCGATTTCCCGTTCCGGCACAACCACTCCCAGCAACATCGCCTCTTGCCGAACCGGGCCGCTGGACCAGAGATTGGTCGCAGGCAGTTTCTTGACGATGACGATATAGGGGACCTCATTGCCGTCCCGCTGCAGCAGCAGATGTTGAATGCCCTGCTCCCGGTCGAGCGCCAGTTTCGCGATCGCAGGCTGGGAGCTTCCTTTCAAGGAACGCTCCAGCCCGGTCACGCCGGTTCCGCTCGCACCACTCGCGGAACGCAGGCCGAGCGTCTGTTCGCCGGTGCCGTTGATCGCGACCACGTTTCCGTCGGACATGGCCAGGAAGCCGAAGCCGGACTGGGCCACCTTGACGTTTTCAACCGTCTGGGCGAGCTGGTCGAGCGTGATATCGGCGCCGGCCGTCCCGGCGACGTCCTTCCGGTCGGCGGTCCAGAGCGGATGAAAGAAACTGACGATCAGCTTGCCGGTAATGGCATCGGTATAAGGAGCCGTCTGCGTGATATCGTCTGCGACGGGTCGCGTTTTCGTGTCCTGGGCCCAGCTCTGCCAGGACTCATACAGGCCCGGAAAAAAGAAGCTCCAGAAATCAGCTTCGTTGTGCCCGGGATAAAGGCGGTCAAAGGTCTGAGCCTGGTCGGTGTAGGGTGCCGTTCTGAAAATCGGTCGTTCCCTCGGTCCGATGTAATACATCTGCAGCTTTGAAGCGCCGTGCTGCAACAGGCTTGGCGCAACGAGATCGAGAACCGCGCTTGTCTCTATATCGCGCCGGATTTCCGGTTTCGGCTGATGGTCCTCACCGAGCAGGTAACCCCAGACGCTGACGACCGAAGCGGAGCCGGGCGCGTTCTGAGACCACTTCCCCTTCTCGTCGTAAGATAGACTGACGCTGCCGGGCGACGTGCGGGCGATCGCCGCTCCGACATCGGAATTGCGGGCGGGATTGTCGATCTGCCCCTGGAGCACTCCCGCCAAAGTGTCGACGTCGTTGTGAACCTGGCGCAGGAGCAGCGTCACTTGGGCTGCGGTTGAATCGGCATAGGTGCGGATATATTCCTGGCTGGCGGCTTCGAGGCCCTGGCCGACTTCCAGCGTTGCGTCACGCGACAGCCTCTGAACATTCCAAAGTGCCAGGCCGCCGCTGACCAACAAGTCGAAGAGAACGGCTCCACCGACGACCAGGATGAATTTCGCCCGAAACGAGCTCAGTCCGACCGGTCTTTTCGATGACCATCCATCCATCACAGCGGCTTTCGACCAGAGGCTGCCCAGATCGGCCAGCCTGCGTAACCCTTGGGGTGAAGAGCGGCAAAGACGTGATCCTTGAATCCTTGCCGGAATCTGCGAATGAAATCCGGCGAGTCGCCGCGGCGCACCGCCATCTCGCCTGCATAGACATTCTCCCAAGCTTCGATGATGTCTGCGAAGTCCTGGGGATCGCCGTCAAGGTTCGTGACCATGAAGCACTCGACCTGGATGTTTTCAAATCCGGCATTGAGCAGGAGGTGGCGGCTTTTCGGCCCCATCTCGACATCCATGTCGAAGTGCCTGAACAATTTCGCCACTTCCTCGTAGGTCCATCTTATCGATTCAGCGTGCGGCTCACCCAGACAATGCGAATTCTTTTCGTTGGTGATGTAGACACGGCCGCCGGGCTTGCAGATGCGATAAAGCTCACGCAGGAGCATTTCGGGGCGGTCGAAAATCTGCAGCGAGTGCCGGCAGGTCACGAAGTCGAACTGATTGTCTCGAAGCAGCATCTGAGACGCATCGCCATAAGTGTACTCGATGCCTTCCAGGCCGAACTCGGCGGCGACCTTGCGGGCATAATCGAGACTGCGCACGGAGTGGTCCAGTGCGACAAGGCGCGTCGGGTTGAATTCCCGTTGAACGAGAGCCGCGAAATCGCCGATGCCGCAACAGATATCGGCCATGACTTGACCGTTGCGCAGACCATGGCGTGGCAAGAGTTCGCGTTCGTGCCTCCATGTCATTTTCGTCTGCGTGCGCAGAATGGGAATGAAGCTCTCGTCCTCGACAAAGCTTTGCCCGGGATAAAAGGCCGAATCATAGACTTCCACCGACAGGTTTGGTTGCGATGCCGTTAACGTCTCGAACAGCGAGGCAGACCACGCCATCACGCTCGACGTAATGATCTTAATCTGCCGTTCCGGCCTGGTTCGGCAGCCTGCCGCCACGACATCGGAGAGGGCGGCGAAGGCCGTCATATTGATGTGCGTCAGGCGTTTGACGTTGAGGTAAACGATGCCGCTATATCTTTCCAAACTTTGCCGCATCAGTTCGAGGGCATCGGCAATCTCCGCGGTGCTTTCGGGCCGCATCTTGCCGGACAGCACGAGCTCTTGGTTTGTCGGATCAAACCGCACGGTGTAGGGCAGGGGAAGCAGGCTCATTGGAAATCCTCGGCGGAGGGGAAATCGGCAATGATTTCGATCCCGTCCTCGCCGTCTCTCTCGATGCGGATAGCGGCGCCTAATATCGTCGCCAGATTACTGAGCAAGGCCTCATCGGGCTTGGTAACCAGGTGACCGGAGCCGTTATCGAGGCCATGCTCTATTTCGCTTGATCCTACCTTGATATGTTTGCGGCGGAATTCCTCATCGCAAGGAAAGGCAATTCTCAGCCGGTTGAACGTCGCGTTGCGTGAGAGGCTGAAATGTATCTTTCCCCGTTCGTTTGTCGCGCGGAAGGCGAGCTCTACGAGCTCGTTTGCCGCGACCGAAAGAAAGTTGGAGTAGCGAGCGGGATCACTGTGACCCTGACCGAGGATGTCGGAGAGATATTCGGTAATCTCGTCGCAAAACTGCCATTGAGATTTGAACATCGCAACGTTCATTTCCAGCGATACCATCGGTGCAAATGCGTGGTCGTCGAAGCGGGATGCTTCCTCTTCCAATATGCCCTCCGTTCGTGTGTCAGGAGCGTTGGATCTGCATGCAATGTAGACGCACGGCGAAAAGTTTCGAGCGCTATTGTCGGGCGCGGCTTTTGGATGCTTCCGCCCCTTTGATGAATTCGTCAATGGCCTCCACGGGAAGCGGCCTGCTCAGCAGATAGCCCTGAAGCCTGTCGCAGCCCACACTGTGCAGCCATTCCGCCTGCCCCGGGGTTTCAACTCCCTCGGCTGTCACCTGCATGTCGAGGTCATGTGCAAGGTTCACGATGCAGCGGACGATTGCTTGGCTTTTCAGATCGGTTTCGAGATCGGTGATAAAATATTTGTCGATCTTAATCGTGTCGAAAGGGAATGTCTTCAGATAGCTCAGGGACGAATATTCGGTGCCGAAGTCATCAAGCGAAATTCGTAAGCCCAGTAAGTTGAGCGTGTTGAGCGTATCAATGTTGTTGACGGTGCGCTCGAGCAGCACGCTCTCGGTTATTTCGAGTTCCAGACGCTCGGGCGGCAGTCCGACCAGGTCCAACGTGTGGGAAATCCGGTCGGTCAGGCCGCTTGTCAAGAATTCAGCCGCTGACAGATTGACGGCGACGAGGTAGTTCTCCGGCCATTTCATCGCCTCACGACATGCCTGCTCCAAAACCCACGCGCCAATGTCTGGCATCATTCCGTCCGCCTCGGCCATCGGAATGAATGCCGCCGGTGGAATTTTTCCAAGCAGGGGGTGGTGCCATCTTAGTAACGCCTCGAAGCCGACAATGCAGCCGCCCTCGGCAATCGGCTGGTATTCGACATAGAATTGCTGTTGGTCGAGCGCCATACGCAGACTGCGGCGCAGCAGTTCCCGCTGCTCCAGCAATTCTAGCATCGTTGGGTCATAGGCTTTTGCCCGACCACGCCCCTCTTTCTTGGCGTCGTAGAGTGCGAGGTCGGAAGCTTTCATCAGTTGTTCTGGACTCGTGCCATCCGGCGGAGCGGTGGACATGCCGATGCTTGTGCCGACAAAGAGCTCGATGCCGTCTATCGTGAAGGGTTTTTTGAAGGCGGCAACCAGGTCTTCCGCCAAGCGGTGCGCTTTGGCCGGATGTCCTCCGCCCACGGAGATCACTGTGAATTCGTCGCCGGCCAATCGATAGGCCCGGTCATCGCTGGAGAGGCAGGCTTGGATACGCCTTGCAGCCGATTGAAGAAGCTTGTCGCCCGCAGCATGCCCGAGCGTGTCGTTGACAGGTTTGAAGTCGTCAAGGTCGAGTTGCATTAATGAAAGGGTCTCGCTCGAGCCTGCAGTTTCCTGCAACAGCGCGCTCAGGTCCTCGCTGAATTGGCGCCGGTTCGGCAGTCCAGTCAGCGGATCATGGGTGGCGAGATGTAAAAGGGTTGCGCGCTCGTCGTCAATGTGTTCCTCGGACCGAACCACGGCAAACAGATCACCGATCCGATAGATCGTCAAATCATGTGATCCGCCGAGTGCGCCTGTTATTCGCAAAGGCTGAGCGCTGTCACCCAGTGAACGGAAAGCGAGCATGACGGCCGATTTGTCCAGCTCCGGAAAAAGCTCCCAGAAGGAGGCGGCTGGTTTGACGGAAGCGGGCAGCGCATTGCCAAGCAAATTTTCAACCGGATTGAAATCGCGATCAAAGAATAAAAGCCGGTCGATCAAGCCCCAGGTTATTGCCTCCGTTTTTTCGAGGGCCAAGCGGGTAGCAGGAATTTTCCGCATGTCGGAGGCTCTCCCTGATTGAATGTCTTACCAGATACTATAGCAACTCAACTCCCGCACAACTTGTGCACGTTAAGAAATACATTAGGCATTTCTGATTAACAATCCCTAACGTCTGCCCAATGTGCTTGCGGCTGTGGATGCGCGCGCACTGGTCCGACGAAGTGGTTGCCGCCATCGGAAGGCGGCTGCAGGGGCTGACGAGAGAACGGATTGCCGCGATTGTTCATGCGCTGCGGCTCAGGCAATGGCAGCCCACAGTTCGCGCACCATCTGGCGCAGCGCCAGCGCCTCGGCCCATCGGTCCGTCGAGTCGTTGCCGTCTCTCCCGGTGATCGCATAGGGTTTGGGGCCTAATTCGCAGGTAAAGACCAGCTCGGAGTCATCGGCTGCGCGTGATCGCCAATGGCGAAAGCCGTAATCCCACCACTGCAGGAAGAGATCGACCCAGGGCCGGTGGTGCGCAAAGGAGATTTCGATTTGCACCTGCTCTCGGGAAGCGACACGGCCGTGAAATGCATGGGCATTCCGTAGGATGCGCCGGATGTATGCGTGACTTTCCTCATTGACCGGAAAGGCGAATTCGCGACCGACCAGGAAATGCGACAGATCGGCCAGCAACGGCAGATCGGGACGTCGATCGAGCAGATCGAGCGTGAAGAACAGGTCCGTCGTCATCCTGTCGCGATGGGTTTCGATGAATACCGGAATACCCGCATCTTCGGCGAGCCGCATCCAGCCATCGAGAATCGGCAGGCAATCCTCGATCCGGCGGGGGCGGATATCGGGCTGCAGGTTGATGTGGCTGACCGGAAAGGCCTCAGCAAGTTCCAGCGGCAGACGCAAATCCTCGACGCAGCGGGGGAAGCAGACCGCCTCGATCTTCAAGCCCATGCCCCGGATGGCTTCGTTCAGCCGAATGACATTCGCACGGTTGGTGTAGTGCGCGCTGATGCCATCAAAGCCCGCATCGGAAATCATCGCGACGTTTTCATCGAGTGTGGGCTCGAACCCGTCCGTGTGCCGGCGCTCCATGGCCCAGAGCGACTGAAAGACCAGCAGCTTCTGCGTCATGCGGCCCGCGCGCTTTTCAGAAGGGTCTTGAGGTTTAATCCCGGGTCGGAGAGTTCCGCAGCCGCGGGGCTGATGCCTGCTGCGATCAGGATCTCAGCAAGCTTGATATCCTTGGCCAGGCCGTTGCCGATGCCGAGGCCGGCGGCGGCCACGAGGCGGCCTTCGTCGAAATAGAATTCAAGCTCGCCCGCCACCGTCGCACGTGGGACCGTCTGATGCCCGGGCTGCGGCAGCCCCGCCACCTGAAGGCCAAGATCATACTGGTCCGACCAGAACCAGGGAATGGCGGTAAAAGTCTCGGCGGCGCCGGCCATGTTCCGCGCTGCCGTTTCGGCCTGCGCCCTGGCGTTGCGCCAGCTTTCATAGCGGACATGCCCTCCGCCGGGTTGGGCGACCGCCGCGCAATCGCCTGCCGCGTAAATCTTCGGCGCGCTAGTGCGAAGACGCCGGTCCGTCAGAATTCCATTGCCTGTTGCCAGCCCCGCCGCTTCCGCCAGGGCAGTCTCGGGCAGGACCCCGATGGCGCTGACGATGAGATCGGCGGGGACCACGCTGCCGTCGCTGAGGGTAACGCCGTCATTGCCGATTGCCGCAACGCCGCGATCGAGGTGGAAACGCACACCTTCGGCAGCGTGTCGGGCATGCAACTTTTCGGCAAAGCGGGCGGGAACGGCGCGGCCTAAAGGTTTCGGCGCGGCTTCGATGACGCTGACCGCTACATCCATTCCGCGAAGCACTGCTGCGAGCTCCATCCCGATCAGTCCCGCCCCGATGATCGCGACGCTGTGGCCCGGAATGACATTGGAAAAGATCGCTTCGGCATCGGCATGGGTGCGGAAGTCGAGCGCGCGCTTTGCGCCGGGGCAGGCAAGCCGCCTTGGCCACGCACCAGTCGCCAGAAGCAGCTTTTCATAACGCAATAGCCGACCGTCGCTTAACGTCACGGTCGCGGTGGCCGCATCCAGCTTGGCGGCGGACAACCCCTTGAGATAGGTGATGCCCGCTGCATCAAGCGCATCTGCCGCGCAGATCAGCTTCATCTGCACCGCACCGTCGACGGCTTTCGACAGAGGCGGCCTTTCGTAGGGCAAATGCGGTTCGGCTCCGACCAGCGTAACGGGCCTGGAATAACCGGCCTCGCGCAGGGCGAAGGCCGCCCGGGTGCCGGATTCGCCTGCACCGATGATGACGATACCGTCCATTGTGTTCTCCAGAGAAGAGCGGCCGGCGCTCGTGAGGAGGAGACACCGGCCGGGGAGGATCAGTTCTTTTTCGCGTATTCGGCCATGTTCTTGGGTGTGACCAGTTCGAACGGCACCCAGACTTCCTTGTCGACGGCATTGCCGTGCGCCAGCGCGACGGCTGCATCCACCGCACTTGCGGCCTGCTGTTTGGCGTTCTGGAAGACCGTCACGTCAAGATCACCCGCCGCCATCGCCGCTAGCGCGTCTTGCGTGGCATCAATGCCGACGACGATGACGTCGTCCATCGACACGCCGGATGCCTTGAGCGCCTGAATGGCGCCCAGCGCCATCTCATCATTGTTGGCGAAGATCACGTCGATCGGACGACCTGCCGTGAGCCAGTTCGTAGTCAGATCCATTGCGTTGGTGCGCGTCCAGGCGGCGGTTTGTTCATCGGCGATGGTCACGCCCTTGCAATCGCCTGCCGAAAGCGTCGCCTTGACAGACGAGGTCCGGTCGCGCGAGGCCTGATGCGCGAGATCGCCCATCAGAATGTAAGCCTGGGCGTCGTTGGCCTTGCCCTCTTTCTTCAGCAGATCGCAGGCGGCTTCGGCGCCGAGCCTTCCGGAATCCGTTTCTTTCGAACCGACATAGGCCTGCTTTTCGGGCAGTCTGTCGATATTTTCCGGTTCGAGATTGAGGTAGACGAGCGGAATGCCCGCCTTTCGGGCGGCCTCGCTGATGCCGGTGGCGGCCGATGTATCGGTCAGCGTCATGATGATCGCGTCCACTCCCGATGCGATGAAGTTATCGACCTGGCTGCGCTGTTTGGAGACGTCGGTCTGCGCATCCTCGATCTGAAGGCTGACGCCGTTCAGCTTGGAGGCTCGTGCCTGCAGCCCTTCGCGCAGCAGCGTCTGGAAATTGTTATCGAAACTCTGCATCGAAACGCCGATCGTCTCGGCCGAGGCAGTAGTCGTCGTCAGGGCGGCCAGGACGGCCGCCACACAGATTGATTTCATGTTTTCCTCCCAAAGGGCGCCGGGCCACCCGATCTATTCCGGAGGCTGTTCAAGCCTGCCTGTGTTGCGGGCTCAGATCAGAGCCACGCGAACCTCTCCGTCGATCACCTCCGCCGGATAGGTTTTCAGATTCTCGCAGGCGGGCAGCCTCAAGGCTTCGCCGGTGCGATAGTCGAAGGCGCCGGAATGCTTCGGACATTCGACCTCGAAATCCATCACCAGCCCATCGGCGAGATGGATCGCCTCGTGGGTGCAGAGGCCGGCGGTGCAATAGACACTGTCATCAGGGCCGCGATAGATGGCGTAGGTGCGCCCGCCATGGTCGAAGCGGATGGCGCCTTCCTGTTCGATGTCCTCGAGTTTGACGGCTGTGATCCAGGTCATTCGGCGGCTTCTCCGACTTCCAGGCGGGCCTTGCGGGCCGCGAGTTTTTCCTTGCGCCTGCGGTAGCGCTCCTGCATCTGCGCCTCGCCTTCGGCAGAGCCGTCGTGCCAGGTGCCGAACCACTTATCGAGCGGGATCAGGGCGTCGCCGTAGTTCACCTCGAAATATTTGTGGTGGAGGTAATGCGCATAGGCGTGGCTATCGATGAGCTTGTCCCCGCCGATTTCGACCTTGTCGAAGCCCACATGGCCGGGAATGGCGCCGAAGCCGGCATAATGCAGCTGGTAGAGCATGATGATCGGATTGGACGGCAGGATCAGGTGGTAGAACGCCGTGCCGAGATAGAGCAGGTGCTCGACCGGATGCATCGACAGCGACGACCAGGGCGAGGGATTGACCGAGTTGTGGTGGACCGAGTGCACCCACTTATAGAGGAAGGGCGTATGGATGAGCCTGTGGATGCAGAAGAAGTGGAACTCGTGAATGATCGGCACGACGAGCGCAACGAGGGCAAGTGTCCAGGGGTGCTCCGTGAAGCTCAACCAGGGGGCGTAACCGTTGGCGTAGGCCCAGAGCATCGCAGCTTCGATCGCCGTCCAGATCGTCACGCCCGACAGGAAAGTGCGCAGTATGTTGTCGACGTTCTGGCGCTCGAACCAGAAGGCTTTGTTCTTCTGCTCGGACGGAAACTTTCCATTGTATTTGAAGCGGTTTTCCTGCCGCTTCAGCACATAGAGATGCACCTCGAAGGCGCCGTAAAAGAGCAAAACGCAGATCGCGTTCACGGCGTAGAGCCAGGCGATCCAGCCAATGCCGAGCGTTTGCATCGTCTCCACCGGCGGAATGACCCAGGCCCAGTAAGCGATCGCGGAGGCGGCGAAAATCGCATTCCAAGGAAAGAAGTAATGCGGCAGCCATTTCAGGATCGCCATCAGCCGCGGCGGAAACGCAAACAGCGGCGCGGTTTCCGCCGGCTGGTTCGGCGCCCAGTCGCCGCGCTTGTTGCGCGTGCCGAATTTCAGATCGTCCATTGCTCTCTCCTTCGGCCGGACGGATTCGTCTGCCCGCATATGCATCTTGATCGCGGGAGAGCGCCTTTCGTGCCCGGATGTCGCGGCTGTCGACGCGTCGGCTCTCTCCTGTCTTGAAAGTAGCAGGAGACCGCCACGGCGCCGAAAGCATTCTTGATCAAATCAGATCAAAGGCTTTCCTTGGTAATGGTGATGAAGCGGATGGGCGCCCGATCCGGTTCGATGTCGGTCAGGCCGATCCGGCGCAGGATCAGATCGAGCGATCGCCTGGCTTGCGCCTCGGGCGCCTGGTCGAGGACCACATCCATGGTGCCGTCCTGCAAGGCGCTGCGCGTATAGTCGGTGAGCTCGTGGCCGACGAAGAAGATGCCGCGTTCGCGCGCATGCCGCCGCAGCACATTGATCAGCGCGGAATTGCCGCCGCCGGCATTGTAGAGGCCGGCAAGATCAGGATACATCCGCAATGCCGAGGACAGGAGTTCCGCGCCGAGATGCTCTTCGTCGAGACCGAACCCCAGGCATTGGAAGCTGGTGGCACCGGGGTGCTCAAGAAAATAGTCCGAAAAGCCGCGGATTCGATCGCGGTGCACCTGATAGATCGGATGGCAGATCGCAAAGACGGGACCAGTCCGGCGTCCCATTCGGCCGATGAAGAGCGCTGCCGTCCGGCCGGCGGCATAATTGTCGATGCCGACGAATTCGCCTGTACGTTCCGAGGCGCGAGTGACGACGTGGACTACCGGCAAGCCTTGGGCGCTGACCTTCTCGACGGCCGCGCCGATCACCGGGTTGCTGGGCACTGCCAGGATCAGGCCTGCGCGCCGCAGGCCGGCCGACAAGATTCGGCGCGCAATTTCTTCCGGCTTCATCTCTTCGGTAAAGCTGCGATGCACGATCACCAGCGGGTCGAGAGTCGCCGCAATCCTCTCGAATGCCGCGGAGAGCCGCTGATAGAAGGTGGTTTCGGGACGTACCATCAACACCTCTATGCGCAGCAGGCCGCGATGGGTGTCCGGGAGCTTGCGGGGATAATCCAGCGCGCGCGCGGCAATGATCACCTTCTCGACCAGCTCCGGCCGAACGCCGCCGCGCCCGTTCAGGACGCGCTCGACCGTTGCAGTGCCGACGCCGGCATGGCGGGCGATATCCCGATAATTCGGCTTGCTCACTTTCCAACTTCCCCGAAGGCTTCGCTGAACCGATGCGCAACAGCGTTACCGATCTTCTATGCGTCTCCAATAAGAATTTGAAGGGCGGGAGGATCAGGCGCGTCCTCATCATTCCGAATGGAACTGGAGGCTTGTGTCGCACCGGTGGCCGATCTATGATTTTGCCAGTTCAGCATGAGATTGCAGGCAGTATTTCACCGTTAAACCGGGCGCGGGAGATTTTGTCCTCCGGCCGGCCGAAGGAGCTGGGCAATGAAAATTCTCATGGTTCTCACATCGCATGACCAGCTGGGAAACACCGGCAGGAAAACGGGATTCTGGCTCGAGGAGCTCGCCGCCCCTTATTTCGTCTTCCGTGACGCCGGCGCCGAGATCGTGCTCGCTTCGCCGAAAGGAGGTCAGCCTCCGCTCGATCCGAAGAGCAACGAGCCGGCGTTTCAGACGGAAGACACGCGCCGATTCGAACGCGACCCGGCGGCCACGGCTGCGCTCGCGAACACGTTGAGGCTGTCTGACGTCGACCAGGCCGATTACGACACCGTGTTCTTTCCCGGCGGGCATGGTCCGCTCTGGGACCTGACGAACGACCACAACGCCCACACCTTAATCGAGGAGACGCTTGCCGCGGGAAAACCGCTGGCGCTCGTCTGCCACGCGCCGGGGATTCTGACCAAGGTCAAGGCGCCGGACGGCGGGCCGATCGCGAAGGGTCGGACGGTGACCGGATTCACCAACTCCGAAGAGGCCGCCGTGCAGCTCGTCGAGGTCGTGCCCTATCTGCTCGAAGACGTGCTGAGAGAGCAGGGGGCGAAGTTTTCGGCGACGGAAGACTGGGCCGTACACGTCGTCCAGGACGATCAGCTGATCACCGGGCAGAACCCGGCCTCGTCGAAGCAGGCCGCCCGCCTGCTGCTCAACGCGTTGGGCGAGCAGACCGCAGCCTGAGTCCGATGGCAACGCCTGCCGACATTCCTACACCAGATGAAAGGCGCCAGGCATGAGCAGGAAATATACCGGGAAATGCGCCTGCGGTGCGGTGCAGTTCGCCTTCGATACCGATCCGACCTTTGTCGCCGACTGCCATTGTCTGGATTGCAAGAAGGCCTCGGGCGGTGAGGCCGCCACCTTCTTCGCCGTGCCGCAGTATGATTTCACGCTGACGGCCGGCACGCCGAAAGCGTTTCATTACATTGCCGATTCCGGCAAGGGGCTTGACCGCAACTTCTGCCCCGATTGCGGCGCAAGGCTGTTCAGCAGCAACCTCGAAAGTTTCCCTGGCCTTGTCTTTGTTACACTCGGCAGCCTCGACCGGCCCGAGTTGATACAGCCGGGGATCGAGATGTTCACCAAACGGCGGTTGGCCTGGGCAACGCCGCTCCATCTTCCGCAGTTCGAGGGCATGCCGAGCTAACACACGCATACCCCGAGTGATTTTTCTTGAAGAAAAGATCGATGCCGTGTCGGATCGGTGAGGATTTGTCCGTCCTTAGCTCGTTCATTCCGTCCATTAAAGGATCACGACCATGCCAAGCACCATACGACTGCACCGCGTTTTCGCCACCAGCCCGGAGAAGGTCTATCGCGCCTTCATCGAGGCCGATGCGCTCGCCAAATGGCTTCCGCCGAACGGCTTCCTCTGCACCGTGCATCACCTGGAGCCGGCCGTCGGCGGCACCTTCAGAATGTCCTTCCGCAACTTCACCACGGGCAACAGCCACGCCTTTGGCGGCGAATTTCGTGAACTCGTCCCGGGCGAACGCGTTCGTTACACGGACAAGTTCGACGACCCGAACCTGCCGGGCGAAATGGAAGTCACAGTGACGCTGAAGAAGGTCTCGGTCGGCACTGAGGTGGATATCACCCAGGCCGGCGTGCCCGATCTCATCCCGCCCGAAGCCTGCTATCTCGGCTGGCAGGAGTCGCTGCGCAATCTGGCTCGGGTCGTCGAGCCTGACATCAACGAATGATGCAATTGCGCCAGCCTTGACGAGCGCCGCCGCACAGCCGCTCGTCACCTCTCCGCCCGTCATTCCACAAATATTCGATGGAACGGGGGGCGGAGGCGGGACTTGCAGGAGCTGGGGGGCGTGATCGGCCGCAATCGGCCCAATTCTAAGCGTAAGCCGCGCTTTGCCTGATCGAGCCGATCGTCTCGCGTGCGGGAAGCAGCGAAGACAGCCAAAGGGAATAGGTCAGGGTCATGCCCGTCGACCACAGGACTATCGGCAGTGTCATCACCTCGGAGATCAGTTTGGCGAGTTCCGGCGGATCGAGCTCCCAGGAGAACAACACGGCCGCCGGCTCCGGCTGACCGGCCTCCAAGCTTGTTTTCTGCATGTCCTCGAGCACGGACGCGGTGACGGCTTGTTCGGCTGCTGACGGGTTCTGAACTGGAAGGATGGCGGTTTTAGCATTATTTTCGGCTTCGCCGGACATTTGGAGCTCCTTGTTTGGCTTCGTTGTAGAAAGCCGATCCGGGACAAGAAGTTTCATGACATGTCGATGAAATGATCGGCATGGATTCAGCCGGTGCTGACCTGATCGAGGAAAAGCGGAAACGCTCTGACGTTTGAGCCTGCGCTTCGCCAACGCGCTCGCGCGCCGTCGCACCCATTGCCCGTCAGGAGGAGGTCTACGACTTCAGCCTCGGCGATCGCCGTCACGCGTGCCGCGCTGACAAGAGGCCTCTCTCGCAGTGAACTCGGGGAGAAATTAACCGTCGCAAGAAAATCGCCTTTCATTTCACAGTATATATGTTAACACTTCATTAGGAGTGGGGAGTATTCCGGTTCTTGTTTAAGAAAAATGGTGTTTGCCTCGACAATATCGGGGTGACCGCGTGTTCATGCGTGCCGTGTTGGCCTGAATAGTCTTGAATCAGTTCCTGGTTACTTGTTTTGTGTTATGGGGGTATTTTAATGGCTACGCAAAGCACCGGTGGCAGCACGACTTCTTTCACCAATACGCCACAGGCGAAGGATGACTCTTACATCTGGACGGAAGATCAGCTGCTCAGTCTCCAGCTCTACAATGCGGCCACCAAAACCATAACCCTTGACGTGATGTCGAATGATCTTGGTGGGAATGCCAAATCCCTCTTCTCGGTCGAAGACGGAGATGGCAATCCAATTACCACTGACTATGAGCTTCTTGCGAAAGACGTCGGAGCGAATGGGGCATCTGCCTGGGAGACGACTCTGCTCGGCAATTGGGTCAGGATCAACAATGGAAAGATTGAATACCGTATTAGCGATGGAAGCGGCATCGCGGGCTCGGGCGCGGATATCAACACGCTGTCTGCCGGTGAGATCCTCAAAGATAGTTTCGTCTACGCGATACGGCTCGGCAATGGCACGTTGAGCGAGGCAAATGTCTCGATCTCGCTCACCGGCGCCAACGATGCGGCTTCGATCGTCGTTGATGCGACGGTGACCGACGACCGGGCGACGGTCGAGGCGGGGGCGGCCGGCAGCGGCGATCCGAGTGCCTCCGGCAAGCTGACGGTCAGCGATGTCGACGACGGCGAGGCGGTGTTTGCCGCCCCGGCCTCACTCAACGGCATCTATGGCAGCTTCAGCTTCGATGCCGCCAGCGGCAGCTGGACCTATACGCTCGACAACAGCCGGGCGGCGACGCAGGCGCTCAACCAGGGCGACGCCGTCAGCGACACGCTGAGCGTCAGCTCGCTCGACGGCACCGCCAGCCACAATATCGTCGTCGCCATCTCCGGCGCAGATGATGGACCAGCTCGGGAGGCACCGACTGACATCAAGCTGACGCCTGTCGTCCCGGCGGACAGCGTCAACTTCAATAGTTTTGAGTTCAGTGGTCTGCTGACGGCGACTGATCCCGACACGGGTGGATTCAGCTTCAGCATTGCTTCGCAGTCGAACCCTGGCTTGTTTTCAATAACCGGCAATACGCTTAGTTCGGATGCGCTATCGACGAACGGTACATTTTCAGTGACGGTAACGGCAACGCAGACCGGAGATCCTATAGGGCCGGCCTTCGAAAAGACCGAGACGTTCACGATTATCACCGGTGGCAATGGCAACTCAGTGGACAATCCGACCGGTGGAACGGGCGACGATGTGCTCTACGGCGGTGGCGGTAACGATATGATGTTCGGGCTGGGAGGTGACGACACTCTTTTCGGCCAAGACGGCAACGACACCCTAAACGGCGGTGTTGGCAACAACACCCTGACCGGGGGCGTGGGAAATGACACCTTCTTTTTCCAAAAGTTTGCCACCACCACGAACCATATGACTGACTTCAATGCTGGGACGAATAGCACAAGCGTGGATAAGTTCCAGTTAGACGTCGGAGGCGGCACGTTCGAGTTCGCCGTCGGCAACAACAATACAAGCGTGGACAATGTGAAGGTAGGAAACAACGGCACGATCAATGTTGCCGGAACGGAGATTGGCGTCAAAACGGACGTGAGCGTCACGAACGCAACCGTCCAGAGCACCATCAATGGTTACAGCAACATAACCACAGGGGCATTGTTCGTATTCCACAATACGGATCTCGGCCATGTGGCGGTCTACTACGATCAGAACCCAAGTTCAGCCGGCGGCGCGGTGCTGGTCGCTGAATTCGACAACATCACGACCCTCGGCGGGCTTGCAAATTTCAACTCGGGCGACTTCTTGTTTGGCTGAGGCGGTCTGTGCTCACGACCAGCATTCTCTACCCGCCCTTCATTCCGCAAATATTCCGTGGAACGGGGGCGGAGAGGCGGAGCTTGCAGGGGCTAGGGGCGTGGCCGTAGTCGGCCGACGTTGCTAAGCGTAATCCGCGCTTTGCTTGATCGAGCCGATCGTCTCGCGTGCGGGAAGCAGCGAAGACAGCCAGAGGGAATAGGTCAGGGATATGCCCGTCGACCACAGGATCATCGGCAGTGTCATCATCTCGGAGATCAGTTTGATCAGGTCCGGCGGATCGATCTCCCAGGAGAACAACGCGACCGCCGGCTCCGGCTGACGGGTCTCAAGGCTTGCTTTCTGCATGTCTTCGAGCACGGACGCAGTGGCGGCTTGTTCGCCTGCTGACGGGTTCAGAACTGGAACGATGGCGGTTTTACCATTATTTTCGGCTTCGCCGGACATTTGGAGCTCCTTGTTTGGCTTCGTAGTAGAAAGCCGATCCGGAGCTAGAAGTTTCATGACATGTCGATGAAATGATCAGGCTCTAAAGCCTGATCCCTCGCTTCGCCAGCGCTTGGCGCGCCGCCGTCGCACCCCAGTCCTCGTCAGGGTCGCAGCCTTCGATCTCTGCTTCGGCGACCGGTGTCGCACGGATCAGCGGCACAGAGCCGAAGGGCAAGCCGTCGATGCGGCTGGGGTCGCAGCTCAGGATGATGCGGGTCAGCGGCGCATAATCCTCCGTCAGCCGGCAGAAGAGGATGGCGCCGTGTTTTTCAACGTCACGGGCAACGCGGTGGCCGTCAGCGACGAGATCGCCGAGATTGATCAGGAGATTTGCCCAGTTTGCCGTTCCGGTCGAATCCAGCGTCGCAGGATCGAATTCCATGAAGAGCTCGCATTCGACGCCATTTTCAGGCTCGGAAATGCCTGCCCAGGCAGTGGAGAGGCCGTCGGTAGCGAGGATGAGCTTTTCCGGCGCATCGACGGCAAGGATGCGGCGGTGCGGGCCGAACCATTTCGTCTGGTTATGGACGTTGGCCGTTTCGCGCTTGGCAGCGAAGCCCTCCCGCACGCCGCCGCGGGTCTGCCAGAAGGCGCGCCGCGTGGCCGCGGCCGCCTCATAGACCGGGTCGTCGGGCCCGCGCGGAACGATCGATTGATCATAGGTAGTGTCGATGGTGATCTCGCCGCGCATGAAGGGAAGCTTCGCCTTCTTCCAGCGGATCACCACCTTGTTGAAGCGGTGCGATGCGGCCGCATCGAGCTTCTCGATCACATCCTCGATGATATCAAGCGGCTTGGTCGATTCCTCGCTGACAAGGGTTCCTCCGGCATCGCGATAGCCGCCCGTGCGTGAGGAATGCCCGGCCTGCATGGTGGTGGCAATCCACTCGCCGCTGACGGCGCCCGCCGGCGCCGCCTTGCCGAGAACCGGAGTGAGCTCCCGGATCGCTTCGTCAATCGAATAGGATGCCACGTCGCCCCTCCGCTTTAGTCCCGCTATGGTCCGCTAGCCGTCCGCAAAAGTTAGGGCAGGGACCTTTCCGTTCAAGGTAGCCCGGCAAGGTGCTCTCCGCCCTTCGGGCTGGGCGTCTCTTCACGGTCGTTACGATGAGCTGTTACTTTTGGCGAAGGTCAAACAGGGACGGAGGAAGGGGCGAGCCGCGGAGGTGCCCCACAGCGCGCCCTTTCGCAATTATCCCATCACCGCAAACGCGATAGGAAAGGCGTCCCGCCTCAATTACGCCCATCGTTCGGCCTTGCCTTGGCGCTGTCGTTGGTGGTGTCAGACGCTGTTTTTCCGTCTGGTTGCTGGCCGAAATAGGTGCCGCCGAGGTGGCCGCCGGCGCTGGTGTTCCTGACCTGCTGTTCGGCGCGTTTTTGAAGTTCACGAACGTTGGTCTTGCTCATGTTCGGCTCCTTTTTTTAAGGTTTACGACCTTTCACCAACCGATGGGAGCCGACACGGTTCCATATTTTCGGGGAACCCTTCGTCCGGCTGTCGGTTCCTCAGACATGAGATTCCTTGCCGTCATCATCACGGGCTTAGCGGTCTTGGCGCCTGCCGCCCACCTTCTCTCGCTCCCAAACAAGATCGGCATGGGGAAGGCGGATTATTTTATCGCTCAGCGGGCCTATGCCGGATGGTGGATCGTCGGCCTCATGCTGCCGCTCGCTTTTCTCGCGAATATCGGCAACGCCGCGGCCCTCAGAGCCGATGGAGCGGCCATGGTGCTGTCGATCGCTGCCGCCGTGCTGATCGTGGTCAACCTCCTCATCTTTATGATCTTCACCCGGCCGGCCAATGCGGCGACGAAGAACTGGACCGTGCAGCCGGAACATTGGGAGAGCCTGCGCCGCCAGTGGGAGTATTCGCATGCCGCCAATGCCGCGGTCACCTTCCTCGCGTTCTGTTGCGCCACGCTCGCCTCGATCCGGTAATACCGGAACACTTCGCCATCTTTCCGGTTTTCCCTACTCAACAAGGAGAAACGAAGATGGGCATGACGACACCCAAGGACGGAGCCCCCGGCACGACCGACCAGTCCCCCCGCTGGGAAGGACCGAAGGGCAATAGGCCGCGCGGTTATCTCAAAGCCAAGGACGATCCAGACAAAAACCGCGACGCCAATGGCGAAAACAATCGCGATCCCGAAATGAACGACATTTCCGACGCGATGAAGCAGAAAGGCGAATGACATGGCCAATCCCGAAAAAGACGCGGCCGGCCAGTTCGCCAAATCCCGGGCCGACCGCAAAGCCAGCGGTGTGGCGAGCGCCAAGCCGACCGTGATCACCGGCTCCGAGGACGCCACGGTGAACAAGCACCCGCCCGGCAAGAAGAAGCCCGAGAAGGACTGGGACATCAACTACGATCCCGCCGATATGAATGAGGGGCGGATGCGCTGAGGCGCCCGCCGCGTCCTTCGAGGCCCCTGCGGGGTACCTCAGGCTGAGGCTCACTTGGATGGCGCGGCGCCCGCCAATGCCGCCTCATTTGACGTGGTGTCCCCAGCGCCTCCTACCGGTGCGGCGTTCTCCACGGCTCCCTATCCTGAGGTGCGTAGGCGGAAGGAGGACGCGCTTCAACATTGCTTCTTGCATCCATCCACCGCCAGCCCACCCGCCCGTCCATCGGGGCCTCTTCGGGTCACTTCAGGATGAAGCTCTCGTGAGCGTTGGCGCGATATCTCTCCCCCTCAGGCTTAAGCTACCCACCGAAATAGGCCGGGTGGTCGATATCGGCAAGCAGACCGGCCTCCGTCGGCTGCCAGCCGAGAAGGGCGCGGGTGTGAGCGCTGGAGGTCGGCACGTCGAAGCCGGCAAACATGGCGAACCATCCGAAATGCTCCGCCGCCTCTTCCCGCGACAGCGAGACGGCCGGCACGTTGAGCCGCCGGCCGATGAGTTCGGCAATCTCCCGGAACCGTACGCCCTCTTCTGCGACCGCCAGGAAGGGACCGCCCACGGCGCCGCGCTCCAGCGCCAGGCGGTAGACGCGGGCCGCATCGCGCCGGTGCACGGCCGGCCAGCGGTTGCCCCCGTCGCCTATAAAGGCGGAGACGCCTTTCTGCCGGGCCGTCTCGATGAGGATCGGCACGAAGCCGTGATCGCCATGGCCGTGCACGGATGGCGGCAGCCGGACGGTGGAGGCGCGCACGCCGCGGGCCACAAGCGACACCGCAGTGATTTCGGAGGCGCGGGGATAGGTGTGCGTCGTCGGCATCGGCGGGTCCTTCTCCGTGCCGATGCGGCCCGGCGCATGGCCGAGTCCCGCAGTGACCAGTAGCGGTCGGTTGGAGCCGCGGAGGGCTTCGCCGAGCGCCTCGATGGCGCGCCGGTCGGCGGCGCAATTCTCGGCGAAATTCGAGAAATCATGGTTGAATGCCGTGTGGATGACGCCGTCAGCCTCGGCTGCACCGCGCTTCAAACCCTCCAGGTCGTCGAGCGTGCCGCGCTGAACCTCGGCGCCGGCGGCCGCCAATTCGGCCGCTCCCTTGTCCGAACGAGCGAGGCCGAGAACCTGATGGCCGGCGGCGATCAACTCCTTGACGACGGCCGAGCCGACCCAGCCGGTAGCTCCGGTGACGAATACGCGCATGTCGATCTCTCCTGATTTGACGGGACAGATATCGGGCAGGCTGCTATCATGGTAAAGTAGTGACCTTATCATGGTATAATGCCTAACAGGATGAGCGAATTCGTCACCTCCGAGAACCGGCTGGGCGCTTACCTCAAGGACCGACGCGCCAGGCTTGATCCCGCCGCCCTTGGGTTTGCCGGCGAGCGCCGCCGCACGCCGGGGCTGCGTCGCGAGGAGGTGGCGAGCCGCGCCAATATCAGCCCGACCTGGTACACCTGGCTGGAGCAGGGCCGCGGCGGCGCGCCGTCCGCTGATGTGCTCGACCGGATCTCGCGGGCGCTGATCCTGACCGATATCGAACGCGAACACCTCTTCCTCATCGGTCTCGGCCGCCCGCCGGAGGTGCGCTATCGCAAGGACGAAGGCGTCACGCCGCGGCTGCAGGGCGTGCTCGACGCGCTCGATCCATGCCCGGCGCTGATCCGCACCGCGATCTGGGATGTCGTCGCCTGGAACCGGGCGGCGACCGTGCTGCTCACCGATTACGGCGCGCTGCCGCCCGAAGAGCGCAACGTACTGCGCTTCATTTTCCTCGATCCGCGTGTGCGCGCCGCCCAATATGACTGGGAAAGCGTAGCCCGCTTCGTCGTCGCCGCCTTCCGGGTGGATGCGGCGCGCGCCGGTGCCGCCGCCGAGGTGGAGCCGCTGGTCAACGAACTCTGCCGCAAGAGCCCGGAATTCCTGGCCATGTGGCGCGACAACGACGTGCGGACCCACGGCGAGGGCGCCAAGCACATCAAGCACCCAGTGCTCGGGCTGCTCTCTTTCGAATATTCGGCCTTTCAGGTAGACGGCCGGCCGGATCTCAGCATGGTGGTGTATAATCCGGCGACGGCGGAGGATGCGGCGAGGATCAGGAGTTTGCTGGGGTGACGGGTTATCCGCGTTATTTACCAGCCAGCTAAATTGGTTCACCGCTATCGGGAATTTTTCACCTATTAGCCGCCTTGGGCATGCTCTTCGTGCCATTGGCCTTCACAGGCCGAGTACCGACGTTGCCCCGCCCATTCCCCACTGGCAGGGCAACGTTTATCCGGCAGCCCCGCCATGAGCGAGCCGTGGTAACAGCGACCGTATTACTGCAGCGTGCGCGTCTGAATCGGTTCGGCGGGCGCGTGAGAAGGGGACGCGGATAGAGCGTTTCCTTCCAGGCCGGTTGCCACCACCGAGACGCGGAATTTGCCGTCGAGGCTGCGGTCGAAAATCGCGCCGACGACGATATCGGCGTCGTCCTGCACTTCGTCGCGAATGCGGCTTGCCGCTTCGTCCACTTCGAACAGGGTCATATCCGAGCCGCCGGAGATCGAGATCAGCACGCCTTTGGCGCCCTTCATCGAGATATCGTCCAGAAGCGGGTTTGCGATTGCCGCTTCCGCCGCCTTCATCGCCCGGCTTTCGCCGGCGGCTTCACCGGTGCCCATCATGGCGCGGCCCATGCCCTGCATGACCGACTTCACGTCGGCGAAATCAAGATTGATCAGACCTTCCTTCACGATGAGATCGGTGATGCAGCCGACGCCGGCAAAGAGCACGCGGTCGGCCGTCATGAAGGCATCGGCGAAGGTGGTTTTCGCATCGGCGATGCGGAAGAGATTCTGATTGGGAATGACGATAACGGTATCGGCAGCCTGACGAAGCGCCTCGATGCCAGCCTCCGCCGTCCGCATGCGGCGATTTCCTTCGAACGTAAACGGCTTGGTGACGACGCCAACGGTCAGGATGCCGGCCGACCGTGCGGCGCGTGCGATAACAGGGGCTGCGCCCGTGCCCGTTCCTCCGCCCATGCCGGCGGTGACGAAACACATGTGTGATCCTGCTAGGTGATCCATGATCTCGTCGAGCGATTCTTCTGCCGCCGCATGTCCGATTTCCGGCAGGGAACCGGCGCCGAGGCCCTCCGTCACATTCGCGCCGAGCTGGATGCGGCGCGATGCCTTGGAGGTGGCAAGAACCTGGGCATCGGTGTTGGCGGCGACGAATTCGACGCCTGCCAGTTTCTCCGCGATCATATTGTTGATCGCATTGCCGCCGCCGCCGCCGACGCCCACCACGGTGATTTGCGGCCGCAGCCCGGTAATGCCGCTCTTGGCGTCCGTCATCGTCTTCTCCTTCGATATCTCGTTTCCGCACGCCCTCGTCAGCGGACAGCGAATCGGCGTTGAGCATAGTCGCGCAACAAGGCAGAGGCGAGGCGAAAGAAGCGCTGGCGCCCTGAGCGGCACGAAGTTCTGGTCAGCTCTGCGTCGGCAAATTCGAAGCGGTGGGCAAGCGCATGGCGCTTCCTCTCGCAGCACGGCGTCAAACGTAGCCGCGCTGCTGATTTCGATCACAAGCGCCTACGGGGCGTGAACTAAAGCCGCGCCGCGGTGTTTAAGGCATGCGTCTTCTCTGAAAGGAACATCCCATGCAAAGACTCTTGCTATCCGGTCTTGCCCTTGCAGCATCGGCCACCACCGTCTGCGCCCAACAACCGCCCGCCCCACCCGCCGGCGAGCCACCCGCAGCGAACGAGCCTGCATCGCCACCCCCGCCTGCGCCTGATGATGAGAGGATGATGCGTCACGGGCCGGATGAGCAGTCCCGAGACCGCCCCGACTACCGGTGGCACGGCTCGAGAGGCGACATGGGCTTCCGTGGTTACCGCGATCATCGCCTGCCGCCGCTGTCCAAGGCGGCCCGTTTTCAGATCGAGGATGGAAATACCCGGATCGACCTGAAATGCGCTGAGGACGAACCGACGAAGGTTTGCGCCGATCTGTTGCTCCAGGTGATGGATCGCCTGCAGGGCCGGGATTGACTTCACGCAGCCGCGCTCGGCAAACGCGTTATGACCCATCCCTGCCCGCGTTCTTTTGAGAGGCGCGGGCTTCGCCAAAGCGCCGGCACTGTCCACGATCATTGCGACGCCAGTCCGATTTCGCTCAGGACCTCGACGGGCGGAAATCTCACGCAGTCTGCGGCATCGAGAGTCACCCGGAATTTCATCCGGTTCCGATTCGCCCAGTTGATCGCCGCCTGCGATTTTGCCTTCGGGATTTTGGTGGCGATCGTGCAATGCGGCACCCAATTGCGCGGCCGATAGTGCTCGTGACAGTGGACGGGATCGATTTCCCAGTGAAGCGCCGCATGCAGCTGGAAGAGGCGCTCGTCGTGGTTCGGCCGCGCCCATAAGACCAGGAATTCGTTCTCAAAGTAACCGATCCCTGAAAAACTTAACGTTACGGCAGGGGGGATGCGGAAAACACGCTCGGCTGCCTCTGCCAACCGGTCGACCGCAATCTCCTGATAAACGGCGAGGGTGATATGAGGCGGGTAGTTCAAAGCCCGCATCGAGGCCGTCTCTTCGAATGTTGCGGCTTCATCCCAGAGCTTGAAAACCGGCGAGGCGGTGTCGTTCAGACATTTGAGGCTGATCGCGTAAGGCATTAGCGCATATCCGGTCCCTTCTTGCAGACCATAAACCGACGGAACATTCGATGTCGAGCGGCAGCAAGGACTGATTGCGGCCGGTTCGCATTGCCATCGGGAGATGCGCGTGAGAGGCTCGAAGGGAGAGCATCAATCATGACAGGAACGGAATGGGAGAGATGAGATGATCGATCACATCACCATCGCTGTGAGTGACCTCGAGAAGAGCAAGGCATTCTACGAAAGCGCTCTTGAACCCCTTGGCTATCGCCGCGCCTTCGGCAAGGAGGGCGTGTTCTGGGCCTTCGACGTCGGTGGCAGCCTCTTCGAGATCCAGCGCACCGACGACCAGCCGCCGCTCACGCGTCTGCACGTCGCTTTCCGGGTGCGAGACAGGACGGAGGTCGCGGCCTTTTATCAGGCGGCCCTTCTGGCCGGAGCGCGGGATAACGGCGCGCCCAGTCCGAAACCGGAATACGCCGGAAACTATTATGCCTGCTTCGTCCTCGATCCCGATGGATACAATATCGAGGCAATGATCAACGAACCACGGGCGTAAGGACGTCAGCCTCATCAGATGTCGCCGTAGGGGTAGGTAGATAATCGAGTTCAAAAATGCCGTCGTTTCTTGGCTGGCGGGGAGCGGATTGCGAAGACGCCGTTCGGCGCGAGAATCGTCATCCATGCCACGGCCGTCGAGACCGGTGGCGCATTCGGCCTGTGGAAACCTTCACGCCGCCGGGAGGTTACGCGCATGACGATCTTCTCGACGGCGTCGTCATCGTCGGCGCCAGTGCCATGCATGCGGAGATCAAGCAAGGGGCGGCGACGCTGTCGTTTTGAAGGGCCGGGCGAGCGCGAGAGCAGGCGCCTCTATTCTTGCGCTCGGCAATATACTTGTGAGATTGTACCGCTATACGTGCGATACTGCGTGATCAGGGCGGCGCGGAGGCTTCGATGATGCCCGTGAGGGTCAATGAGCGGCTATCGGTGGCGGGGCAGCCCGATCCAGCCGATTTTGCCGATTTCGCCAAGGAGGGCTTCGCCGCCGTCATCAACGCCAGGCCCGACGGCGAGGAGGCGGGCCAGCCAGGCAATGCTGCAGAAAAGATTTCCGCTGCCGCCGCCGGACTTTCCTACAGTTTCGTGCCGGTGAACGGCAATGAGATTACCGAGGCCGATATCCGCGCCTTTCAGGCGGCCATGGCTGAGGCGAAGGGACCGGTCTTCGCCCATTGCAAGAGCGGCACGCGGGCATTGACGCTCTATGCGCTGGGCGAGGTGCTCGACGGGCGGATGAAGCCGGCGGATGTCCAGACCTTCGGCGAAGGCCTCGGCTTCGATCTTGCCGGCGCACGCCGCTGGCTCGAAAAAGCGGCAAGCCGGCGGCTTCAGGTGAGGGCCTTTTTCGAGCCCCGCACCTGCAGCGTGCAATATGTGGTTTCAGATCCGGTGACGAAACGCTGTGCCATCATCGATCCGGTGCTCGATTTCGACGAGATGTCGGGCGCGACGGGAACGGTGAACGCCGATGCCATCCTTGCCTACATCGAGAGCGAGCGGATGATGGTCGAGTGGATCCTCGACACGCATCCGCATGCCGATCACTTCTCCGCCGCCCATTATCTCAACGAAAGGACTGGCGCGCCGACGGCGATCGGCGTCCATGTCACCGATGTGCAGAGGCTTTGGAAAGAGATCTATAACTGGCCGGCACTCGCGACCGACGGCTCGCAGTGGGACCGGCTGTTTGCCGACGGCGACACGTTTGAAATCGGCGGTCTTACCGCCCGTGTGATGTTTTCGCCCGGCCATACGCTGGCATCGGTGACCTATGTGGTCGGCGACGCCGCCTTCGTGCACGATACGATGTTCACGCCGGATTCGGGGACTGCGCGCGCGGATTTTCCGGGCGGCAGTGCGGCCGCCCTCTGGCACTCGATCCAGGCGATCCTGTCGCTGCCCGAGGAGACCCGCCTCTTTTCCGGCCACGATTACCAGCCCGGCGGTCGTCACCCGCGCTGGGAAAGCACGGTCGCAGCTCAAAAGCGCGCCAATCCGCATATTGCAGGCATGGACGAGGCCGGCTTCGTGGCGTTGCGTCAAGCGCGCGACCGTACGCTGCCCAAGCCGAAGCTGATGCTGCATGCGCTGCAGGTCAACATCCGCGGCGGCCGGCTGCCGGAACCAGAGGAGAACGGCCGCCGGTATCTGAAGATCCCGCTGGATGCCTTGTGACGGAGGCGGCGAGGTGGCGACGGCCGTCATGAACTCGTTGGCCTTTTTCCCGGACTGGCCTATGATTTCCCGGAATGTATGCGTCCGGTCGAACGGAGTTTAGACATGCTCGAACGAAAGCAGCTTCCTTTGCGGCCGGCATCTCCCGGTTTCGCCGTCGCCTGGGTCACGGTCATTGCTGGCGCCAGCGTCGCTCTCAGCCTGTTTTTTGCCTGCGTCACGCCTTTCGTTGCCCTGGCGGCAGTCTCGGCGGTCGTTCTTCCCCGGAAGATGGCGATAATGGCGGTGCTGCTCGCCTGGCTTGCCAACCAGACGGTCGGATATCTCATACTCGACTATCCCCAGACCTTCGACAGCTTTGCCTGGGGGCTGACGATCGGTATCGCCGCATTTGCATCGCTTGTGGCATCTCTCGGCGCGGTTCGCCGTAAGGCCAGCCTTGCCGCCACCATGGCCGGCGCCTTTATTACCGGGTTCGTTGCGTATGAAGCCGTGCTCTTTGCAGCGACGGTAGTGCTTCCGTCCGGCGATGGCGCGTTCTCGGCAGCCGTCGTCGCCGAGGTTCTTTTGATCAATTCTCTCGCCGTGATCGGGCTGATCTGCCTGCACATCGGCGCAGCGGCGGGCCGCGCGCTCGTTGCAGCACAGCCGGGACCGGCGCTGCCTTAGGCCTTTGCCTCCACACATATCGTTTCAAAGCTGCCCGGTCACCTTCCGACACTATGCAGAATGCGCCGAAGGCGGGTTGAGATAGCGGCCGGCAACGGCTATCTCGTTCAGACCCGCAAGCGGATTCTCCGCCAAACCACAAGGCGCATAGCTTCGATGAGCCCCGATTTCCTCGTTACCCATTCCGGTGGTTTCCATGCCGACGAGCTGCTGTCGAGCGTCATTCTGACGCGGCTTTTCCCGCAGGCGCGTCTGATCCGCAGCCGGGCGCCGGAATGGATCACACCAGCCCCGGACCGGATCATCTATGATGTCGGAGGAGCCTATGATCCTGCCGCCGGCATATTCGATCATCATCAGCGCGGCGCGCCGCTGCGCGACGATGGCCAGCCCTACAGCTCGTTCGGCCTGATCTGGAAACATTATGGCCGCGAATACCTCGCAGCTGCCGGTCTTCTCGATCATCATGTCGAGGCCCTGCACACGGCTTTCGACACCGGTTTCGTGCTGCCGATCGACCTGACCGACAATGGCGCGCTCAGCCCCTCGGGGCCTTTGGCTGGCCTGACGCTGCCGGCGCTGCTCGAGACCCTGAAACCGGTATTCGATGCGGAGGAACCCGAGGCTGACGATCGTGCCTTCCATGCGGCGCTGGCCATTGCCCGCAGTTTCATCGATGCCGGGATCGCCCAGAGGGCCGCAAAACTGCGGGCCGAGGCGATCGTGTATCGGGCGATCGAGGCTGCTGGGCAGGGGCGCATTCTGGAATTGCCGCGAGGGATGCCCTTCCGTCCCGCCATCGTCAAGGCCGGCGCCGATCACCTGCTGTTCGTCGTTCACCCGCGCGAAAAGGATTGGTGCGTGACCGGCATTCGTCGTGGCGACGACGGGTTCGAGCTCCGGGCCGATCTGCCGGCAGCCTGGGCCGGCCTTACCAATAGTGAGTTGGAGGCGGTCTGCGGCGTCGAGGGCGCGAGCTTCTGCCATAACGGCCGCTTCATCGCTGCCGCCAAAACCCGCGACGCGGCGCTTGCCATGGCCGAATTGGCGGTGCAAGAGGCGCTTTCGATCGGAGTATAAGTTGGATGGCGCGGCGCCATTCTCCAGCAGATCACCGTATGCCGGCCGGGTTTCGGATCCGGTATTGGTGTCGGGGCCGCAGGCTATCGGTTTGCGCCCAGGTGGCAGCAATCGTGGAAGCGATTGACTTGCATCCGCAAAGGACTAACTTTAATCCATGGCAACCACCACCACCGCGCGAATGATGGCCGAGGGTGAGAGTGGCTGGCGACCTTGAGGAGGATGGGGTTTGCCGTGGATTACCGTGTTATTCTGCTGATCGCCGCATCCGTCATTGCCCTTTTCCCTTTCGACGCTGGAGCGCAGGAGGGGGATGCGACGGCCGGCGCCACCGTTTTCAAGAAATGTGCCACCTGTCATGTCGCCGAGTCCGATACGAACAAGGTGGGGCCGTCACTGAACAAGCTGTTCGGCCGGACGGCCGGAACGCATCCTGATTTTGCTTATTCTGCGGCGATGAAGGCGGCCGGCGAGGGTGGTCTCGTCTGGGACGAGGCGACGTTGCGCGACTATCTGCACAATCCGAAAGCCAAGGTGAAGGGCACCAAGATGGCCTTCGCAGGAGTGAAGGATGACCAGGAGATCACCAATCTCATCGCCTATCTCAAACAATATTCCCAATGAAGGCAATACTCCAAATGACCGGTTGCCGGCGGCGGCGCATGCCTAAATCGCCGTAATTGCCGACATTTTCTATTTGTGCGATAATAAACCCGACGCGTTTGGAGTGCGGTTTCACGGTCGGTCGGTCCAGGAGGGGCGGAAATGGCTGTTGTGCTGGTTCTCGTCTTGGTTGTCGTTGGCTCCGTGCTGTTCCATGTGCTGAGCCCATGGTGGTGGACGCCGATCGCGTCCAACTGGAGCTATATCGACAACACGCTCGTCATCACCTTCTGGATCACCGGCATCGTCTTCGTGGCGGTGGTTTCCTTCATGGCCTATTGCGTCTTCCGCTTCCGCCACAGACCGGGCAATCGAGCGCATTATGAACCTGAAAATCGCAGGCTGGAATTGCTTCTGGCCTCGGGAACGGCGGTTGGCGTCGCGGCGATGCTGGCGCCCGGCCTGATCGTCTGGAACCAGTTCATCACAGTACCCGCCGATGCCGCATCCGTCGAAGTAGTCAGTCAGCAGTGGCTGTGGAGCTTCCGCCTGCCGGGTGCGGACGGAAAGCTCGGCCGTGCCGAGACGCGTGACGTCACTTCCGACAATCCGCTGGGCCTCGACAAAAATGATGCAAACGGCCTCGATGACATCATCGTCGAAGGCGGCGAGCTTCATCTGCCGATCGGCAAGCCCGTGCACATATTGCTGCGCTCCGTCGATGTGCTCCATGATTTCTACGTGCCGGAGTTCCGCGCCAAGATGGATATGATCCCAGGCATGGTCACCTATTTCTGGCTGACACCGACGCGCACGGGCACGTTCGAGATCCTCTGTGCGGAACTTTGCGGCGTCGGTCATCCGCAGATGCGCGGCACCGTCATTGTCGACAGCGACGCGGACTATCAGACCTGGCTCGGGCAGCAGCAGACATTCACCCAGCTGACGGCGTCATCGGGAGAGCCGCCGCCGGCGAACTGAACTGGCCGGAAGACGGCCGGAGGCCGCAGGGCCGGTTTAACCAACCGGCGGGTATAGGAGGAGATATCATGGTCGAGATTCCGTCCGGCAGCGCAGGTGTCATCCCGACCGCCGAAGTCGAGGATGTCGAGCTTTATCATCCGCACAGCTGGTGGACTAAATATGTGTTCAGCCAGGACGCCAAGATCATTGCCGTCCAATATTCGCTGACCGCCATCTCGATCGGCCTGGTGGCGCTGGTGCTCTCCTGGCTAATGCGCATTCAGCTCGCCTTTCCCGGCTATTTCGCCTTCATCGATGCCGATCACTATTATCAGTTTATCACCATGCACGGCATGATCATGGTGATCTATCTGCTCACCGCGCTCTTCCTCGGCGGCTTCGGCAATTACCTCATTCCGCTGATGGTCGGCGCCCGCGACATGGTGTTTCCCTATGCAAACATGCTGAGCTACTGGATCTATCTGCTTGCGGTGCTGATCCTCGTCGCCGGCTTTTTCGCGCCCGGCGGCCCGACAGGGGCCGGCTGGACGCTTTATCCGCCGCAATCCGTTTTGTCAGGCACACCAGGGGGCAAGGACTGGGGTATCCTGCTGATGCTCACCTCGCTTATCGTCTTCATCATCGGCTTCACCATGGGCGGCCTGAACTATGTGGTGACAGTGCTGCAGGGCCGCGCCCGCGGCATGACGCTGATGCGGATGCCGCTCACCGTCTGGGGCATCTTCACCGCGACCGTCATGGCACTCTTGGCCTTTCCGGCCCTCTTCGTCGCCTGTGTCATGATGCTGTTCGACCGCGTGCTCGGCACCAGCTTTTTCATGCCCGCGATCGTCGAGATGGGCACGCAGCTGCAGCATGGTGGCGGCAGCCCGATCCTGTTCCAGCATCTGTTCTGGTTCTTCGGGCATCCGGAGGTCTATATCGTCGCGCTGCCGGCCTTCGGCATCGTCTCGGATCTGATCAGCACGCACGCGCGTAAGAACATCTTCGGCTACCGGATGATGGTCTGGGCGATCGTCATCATCGGGGGCTTGAGTTTCGTCGTCTGGGCGCACCACATGTATGTCAGCGGCATGCACCCGGCCTTCGGCTTCTTCTTCGCCACCACGACGCTGATCATCGCCATCCCGACGGCGATCAAAGTCTACAACTGGGTGCTGACGCTGTGGCGCGGCGATATCCATCTGACGCTGCCGATGCTCTTTGCGCTCGCCTTCATCGTCACCTTCGTCAACGGCGGCCTGACCGGCCTCTTCCTCGGCAATGTCGTCGTCGACGTGCCGCTGTCGGATACGATGTTCGTCGTCGCGCATTTTCACATGGTCATGGGGGTTGCGCCGATCCTTGTTATCTTCGGGGCGATCTATCACTGGTATCCGAAGGTGACGGGACGCCTGCTGGACGAGACACTCGGCCATATCCACTTCTGGATCACCTTCCTCGGCACCTATGCGATCTTCTTTCCGATGCATTATCTCGGCCTGCTCGGTGTGCCGCGCCGGTACTTCGAGATGGGAGAAACGGCCTTCGTGCCACCGTCGGCCCACACGCTGAATATCTTCATCACCGTCATGGCGCTCGTGGTCGGGGCCGGGCAGATGGTCTTCCTGTTCAATCTGGTCTGGAGCCTTTTCCGGGGCAGGGAGGCAGGCGGCAATCCTTGGCGGGCGACGACGCTCGAATGGCAGACGCCGCAGACGCCGCCCCCACACGGTAACTGGGGCAGGGATCTGCCCGTCGTCTACCGCTGGGCCTATGATTATAGCGTGCCCGGGGCGGCCGAAGATTTCATTCCGCAGAATGTGCCGGCAAGCGACGGCGTGACGCGAGAGGTCCCGGCATGAGCGTCGTGCTGATCTTCCTCGCCGCCATCGCCGCCATCATGATCTGGTGGCTGGCCGGGCAGCGGCTGACCTCGAAGCCCTGGCTGGAAACCGGCTCGGTGCAGCTGCCGGACCATCATGGTGTAGACCGGCCGCCCGTGCCTGCGGTGAAAATTGGCCTCTTCGTGTTTCTCGGCGTCGTCGGCGCCGTCTTCAGCCTTGCCGTCAGCGCCTATTTCATGCGCGCGGCATCGGCGGACTGGTGGGGGATGCCGGTTCCGCGGCTGCTCTGGGTGAACACCGCGGCACTGGCCTTGAGCAGCGCCGCGCTGCAATGGGCCAAACGTGAAGCACAGCATGGCCGTATAGAAAGCCTGCGGCCGGCGCTTGCGACAGGACTTGCGCTTGCCGTCTTCTTTCTCGCCGGGCAGATCCAGGCATGGCGGGAACTGACGGTGGCCGGCTACGTACTGGCCGACAATCCCGCCAACAGCTTCTTCTATATGCTCACCGGCCTGCACGGGCTGCATATTTTGGGCGGGCTTGCCGTCCTCGCGCATACGACGGTCAAGGCGTTCGCAGCCGATGTCGCGCCGGAGAGACTGCGGCTCAGCGTCGACCTTTCGGCCATCTATTCGCATTTCATGCTCGCCGTCTGGCTTTTGCTCTTCGCGCTCTTTGCCGGCTGGGCGAATGATTTCGTCGATCTCTGCCGCACGTTGATAAGCTAGGGGATTTGCAGATGGCACACTCTGTCCAGACACACGGCGAGGCAGACCTCAGGCCCGCGGGCCTTCGCGGGGTCGCGGCCGATTTCAGCTCGGATCAGCGCGCCTTCAAGACCGCCTCCTGGGGCAAGGCGATGATGTGGATTTTTCTGCTCAGCGACACCTTCGTCTTCGGCTGTTTCCTGATCGCCTATATGACTGCCCGCATGTCGACGCCCGTCGCCTGGCCCAATCCGAGCGAGGTCTTCGCGCTGCATATCGGCGGCCAGGATGTGCCGCTGATCCTGATCGCGATCATGACCTTTGTGCTGATCTCCAGCAGCGGCACCATGGCGATGGCGGTCAATTTCGGCTATCGGCGCGACCGCCGGGTGACCGCGATGCTGATGCTGCTGACGGCACTTCTTGGCGCAACCTTCGTCAGCATGCAGGCTTTCGAATGGACGAAGCTGATCACCGAAGGCGTGCGCCCCTGGGAGAACCCGTGGGGGGCAGCCCAGTTCGGATCGACCTTCTTCATGATCACCGGCTTCCACGGCACCCACGTCACGATCGGCGTCATCTTCCTGCTCATCATCGCCCGAAAGGTCTGGCGGGGCGATTTCGACGTGGAACGGCGCGGTTTTTTTACCAGCCGGAAAGGCCGCTACGAAGCCGTCGAGATCATGGGCCTCTACTGGCACTTCGTCGACCTGGTCTGGGTCTTCATCTTCGCGTTTTTCTATCTGTGGTGAGGTCGTCATGAGCGAGACAACGGCGCATGCCCAAACCCAAACGGTGCATGCACAAGCACACACTGGACAGCAGCATCCGATCCGGCTCTATCTCTTCGTCTGGGGCTTGCTCTTCGTGCTCAGCGCCTTTTCCTACCTTGTCGATTATTTCGGCATTCAGGGTTATCTCAGATGGACGCTGATCCTTCTGTTCATGATGCTGAAGGCCGGGCTGATCGTCGCGGTCTTCATGCATATGGCCTGGGAGCGGCTGGCACTCGTCTACGCCATCCTGATGCCGCCGGTGCTGGTGCTGGTCTTCGTGGCACTGATGGTATCGGAATCGCAATATACGATCGTTACGCGGCTCGCCTTTTTCGGAGCGGCCCCTTAAATATTGTCATCGGGGGGCCGAGCGCGACGCCTGAGATGACTGCCGCAGGCCCAGTCTGAACTCCTCTGAACTTTCTTATCGAGCGGGCCAACACCTCGACGGGAGACATCTTATGGCTGAGATCTTGCTGTTTCATCACGCACAAGGGTTGACCCCTGGAGTGCGTGCCTTCGCAGACGACATCAGGGCGGCGGGCCACATCGTCCACACGCCCGATCTGTTCGACGGACGCACGTTCGATCGCATCGAGGAGGGTCTCGCTTATATCGGCGAGATCGGATTCGACGCCATCAGGGAACATGGCGTCCGGCTCGCCGACGAACTGCCTCCCGAACTGGTCTATGCCGGCTTCTCATTTGGGGTGCTGCCAGCGCAGAAGCTGGCACAAACGCGGCCTGGAGCCTGCGGGGCTCTGCTTTTCCATTCCTGCCTGCCGATCAGCGGCGAGTGGGCCTTCGGACCCTGGCCGGAGGGCGTTCCGGTCCAGATCCATGGCATGGACAACGATCCGATCTTCGTCGGCGAGGGTGACATCGATGCCGCTCGCGAGATTGTAGCGAAGGTCGCGGACGCGGAGCTTTTCCTCTATCCCGGCGACCAGCACTACTTCGCCGACAGCTCGCTTCCGACATATGACGCGGATGCGACCGCTCTGCTCACTGCCCGCGTGCTTGCGTTTCTGGAGCGCGTCTGATCCGGCGTTCATGGCTCGCTCGAACCCCGCGGCCGCCAATCCAAAAATTCCCACATAAGATATGTCCTAAAACATGATGGAGGTCGCGCCGGGCGGTGGACTCGGTGATGATGGCGCCGTTCGTCATTCCGATCTTGGAGTCCCATGATCTTCATTCCGCTTCCCTTCGTCGTTGCTCTCCTGCTGCTCATCCTCTTTGCCACTGTTCTCAGGCGCGATGAGGAGGTGGCGCCGAACCTGCCTTTTCTGGCACTGATCCTGGTCTCGGCGCTGCAATCCGCGCTTTCCGGCCTGCGTTGGGGCTATGGCGTGCAGGGGGTGGGGCTGGTTGCGCCCGTGATTGCAGCAGTGGTGCCGCCGCTTGCCTATGCCGGGGTTTCCAGGCTGGTGAGGACGAGCCGGCGGTCGCTTGCTGCGCGGATCGGGCTGCATGCCGTGCCCGCTATTCTCATCCTGCTGCTGGTAACCTTCTGGCGGGACGCGATCGACGTGGCGCTGGTGCTCGTCTTTGTCGGCTACGCCGTGGCGATCCTGCTATTGATGCGCCCGGGGGCGGACGCGTTGCGGCTCGCGCCCTTCGAAGGCGCCGTGCCGGCCTATCGGGCAATCATCTTCACGGCAGCCGCGCTTTGTCTCTCGGCCGCTGTCGATACTTTCGTCTTCCTCGATTTCATCTCGGCGCATAGCGAGCGGGCGCTGGCGCTGATCAGCGTGGGAAATCTCGCCGCCCTCGTTATCCTCGGCATTGCTGCGGCAGCCGCCAGCCGCAGCCGGGTGCCGCCGGAAATAACAGAGGTAGCGCCGAGGTCAGATACCAGCGAGGACAAGGAGACGATCGCGATGGTCGACGCGCTGATGGAGGCAAAAAAGCTCTATCGCGACGCCAATCTCAATCTCGAACGGCTCGCCCGCAAGGCCGGAATCCCCGCCCGCCAGATCTCGGCGGCGATCAACCGGACGATGGACAAGAACGTCTCGCAATATGTCAACGACTACAGAATCGGCGAGGCCTGCCGCCTGCTTTCCGCCACCGAAAAATCGGTAACCGAGGTGATGTTCGAGGTCGGCTTCCAGACGAAGTCGAACTTCAATCGGGAGTTCCGGCGCGTGACCGATATGACGCCGGTGACTTGGCGGCAGAGGAAGAGGTGAGGTGCGGGGCCCCCCGGGCTTGCTCTTCTGTAGGACTCGCCATCGATTGTTGTGGCGGGCGTGCCGTGGGACACCCCCCTCTGCCCTACCGGGCATCTCCCCCACAAGGGGGGAGATTGGCTGGGCGAGATAGCTTCCTCAAACAACTAAAGCCCCAAAAATAACGAAAGCATTGTAATTGTCGATGCCGTTTGAGAGGGACCGATGGTCAAGCTCTTGCCGATCTCCACCCTTGTGGGGGAGATGCCCGGCAGGGCAGAGGGGGTGCCACACGGCAATACAGTTGTTGGGTGAGGCGCGCATGCGCAGTCACGGCCGCCAATAGTGCAGCCACCACGTATACAATCGCGATCGAGGCATGCCTGAAAGATGTTCCAGGTCGCGGTTTTTTCGCCGGCGGCCATTCTGTCGGCATGAACACGACATCGGAACATGAACGACACCTTGCCGCCAGGCTCAGATCGCTGTCGGTCGAGCCCACGGTCTTCGAGATTGAGCCGCCGGAGCGGAGAGCCCGGCGGCGGGGAGTATCGGCGATGCTGGCCCTTGCGGGGGTGGTGTCGCTGGCGGTGGCTCTTCTTTATCGGCCGGATGCGCTGGAGCGGATCGCTACCCTTACAAAGTTTATGGGCGGTGAGGCAGTTCTATCGGCTGGTGGAGCGGCGTTGCCAATCACGGCTTTGCCTGAGAACGCGGCGATTGACGACGCCACGCCAACTCCGGGCATCGTCGCACCGAACCGGGGTACGCCAAGCCGCGAGATCACGGGCTCCGGTTATGTCGTGGCGCCCGACATCGCCACCGCTTTTTCCAAATATGAGGGGCGGATCGTCGCCATCGAGGTCGAGGCGGGCGATCCGGTCATTGCTGGCCAAGTGCTCGTTCGGCTTGATGATGCCGGTGCACGCTTCGCGCTCCGAGGCGCTTATATAGCGGGGCGGGCGGCGGAGCTGGCGCTGGAGGCTGGGAATATTGCGCTCGTCCAGGCGCGGTCTTCGCTGGATCGTGCAGAGCGGCTGGCTGGGCGCGACGCTATGTCGGCCGAGGCGCTGGAGGCGGCGCGCACCGCCTTCGATACGGCCGGGAATGCCGCGGCACAGGCAAGGCAGGATCTCGAAAAAGCGAAGCTCGATATCGACAGGGCGCGCGAGCAGATGGAGGCGCTGACCGTGCGGGCGCCGATTTCCGGCACCGTGACGCGGCTTGATGCGCATGTCGGCGACACCGTGCTATCCCGCGAGGATAGCGTGCGGGAGAACGAAAGCCTGCTTGCCATCACCGATACCGCAAGTCTGGTCATCGATGCCGATGTGGCCGAAGTCAATATGGCGCTGCTGCGTCCGGGTCTCAAAGGAGAGGCGTTGCTCGACGGCTTTCCCGATAAACCGTTCGCGGTCGAAGTGGCGAAAATTGCGCCGGTTATTTCCAAGGAGAAGGGCACGGTGACGTTGCGTCTGTCGCTCTTTTCGCCGCCACTGGGCATGCGGCCTGCAATGGCGGCGCGCATTCGGCTGGTGGTGGGCGAGGAGGCTCATCACCCGGCCTCGTCCCTAAAGGCTCCGGCCGCTGGCCTGCGTATCTCAGGATGAGGGCTGATCGGATCGCGATGGCTGCCCCTCACCCTAACCCTCTCCCCGTTCTGACGGGAGAGGGGACGTGCCTCGCGTAGTGTGAATGGGCACGGAGAGGTCACGGCATGTCCCCTTCTCCCCGCTCGCGGGGGAGCAACCATGTTTCATTTTTGCTGGTATTGTGGCGTCCATTCGGTCTTTCGAGAGAGGATTGTGTTGGCGAGAACGATGAGTTTGCGTGCGACGGCTATGACGGCGCACAGGTGATCCTTTCCGTTCTGACGCAAGCGGGCGTAGAAAGAGGCGAGATCCGGATTGTGCCGGGTTGCCGTAAACGCGCACATGAACAGGCTCTTTCGCAGGCGTTCGCGACCACCCTGGATGCGGCGTCTGCCATGATATTTTCCGCTATCATCGTCATAGGGTGCGACGCCGGCAAGGGCGGCGATCTCGGCGCGGCTGGCATGGCCGAGCTCGGGCAGCCGAATGATCAGGCACAGGGCGCTGCGCAGCCCGATGCCCTTAATAGAGGTCAGCAGATCGAGCCGTTGCGAAAGGTCACAATCGTCGCGAACCATCTTTTCGAGCCGCAGCAGATGGGCCTTTCGGCAGGTTTCGAGGCGGGCGACCTCGCGCGCATGACGGCGCTTGATCGCCTCCGACAAGGCGGTCTCGGCAAAGGTTTTGATCAGGGCGATCTGCTGCTCGATCTGTTCCAGATAGGTCAGTTCGGCCGCCAGTTTGTCGAGGCGTGCATCCGGCAGCGCCGGCAACTGCTCGAGACTTGCCGTGAAGAGCGCAATCAGCACGGCATCGAGGCGATCGTTCTTGGCTCGCTTGAGCCGGCTCTTGGCAAAGAAGCGCAATTGCGCCGGCTGCAGACGCGCCGCCGGCCGCTTGCCGGCCCGCAGATGCGCCAGCAACCGCCATTCATAGCCGCCGGAGGCTTCGAAGCCGATGCGGCTGACGTCATGCTCTTGAAGAAAGGCGTCAAGCGCCTTCAGGCCAGCAGCGTCATAAGTGACCCTCAGCCTTGCGCGGCCGGGATGGAGGGCAATGTCGAGATGGCTTTTGCCGACATCGATTCCGGCACAAATCATGCTATTATCGGTCATCTTCGTCGTCCCTGTCTTGGATACGAACCCCAAGGTTCCTGCAACCACACGGGCCAGATGAAGAGCCGGTTGCGATCCTGCTCCCCACAGCCCCTAACGGCTAAGAAGGTGACGATCCGACAACCAGCTGCCGGGCGGGCGGCCACCCGCCCGGCAGGCATCAGTATCCTACATTTTGCTCATCCAAGAAGGGGGCGGCAGCCGGATGAGGGGCGCTGCGGGCCGCACCTTTCTCCAGCCTCATCCCGAGTTGCTCGCGGGCCTCGAAGGACGGGGCTGGTCACGGGGTTCGGCGGATGCAGATGCCTACGTGGGTGAAAAGAAGTGTGCCGGGCGCGGCAGGTCTCTTCTCCGTTTTTCGCGCCGCGACTCCGATGAATAAACAACCAAGGAGCAGAACCATGACCGACACCGCAGAACCCTATATCGCCCTTGCTGGCGTCAGGAAGTCCTTCAGGATCGGAGCGGAGACAATTCCGATCTTTTCCGGGCTCGATCTCTCCATTCCGCGCGGCGATTTCGTTGCTGTCATGGGACCCTCTGGCTCCGGGAAATCGACATTTCTCAACATGCTCGGTGGTATCGACAGCCCGGATGCCGGTGAAATCAGGGTCGGCCGCAGCCGTCTCGAGCAGATGGGCGAAGGAGCAAGGGCGGTCTGGCGGGCACATGCCATGGGCATCGTCTTCCAGTTTTACAATCTGTTGCCGCCGCTGAATGCGGCGGAGAATATCGAGTTGCCGCTGCTGTTGAAGCCGCTCGGCCGCAAGGAGCGGCGGGCTCGCGTCGATACGGTCATGGATCTCGTCGGACTTGCGGGCCGCCAGCGGCAGTTTCCGTCGAGCATGTCGGGCGGGCAGCAGCAGCGCGTCGGCATTGCCCGCGCCATCGTCACCGATCCCGATCTTATTCTTTGCGACGAGCCGACCGGCGATCTCGATCGCAAATCGGCCGATGATATCCTGGAGATACTGAGCTTTCTCAATCGCGAGCTTCAGAAGACCATCATCATGGTCACGCATGATCCCGAGGCCGCTTCCTTTGCCCGGCGCACGCTGCGTCTCAACAAGGGTGAATTCGTCAGCGAGGAAAGGGCGGGCCGATGACCTTCTTCCAGCTCATGCGGCGCAATATCTGGCGCAAGCGGCTGCGCGCCATTTTGCTGATGTTTTCAGTCGGCATCGCCTTCCTGATCTACGGGCTTGCGGCGAGCTTCGTCAGCGGCAGCCAAGGCGCGGCCGGCGCCAGGGACAATCTGCTCGGCGTCTTCAACAAATCGAGCCGCGGGCTGCCGCTGCCGCTTGCTTATCTCAACCGGATCGCGGCCGACGGCGATGTCGCCGCAGTCGCCTATACCGCACGTATGCGGGGCTTCGTCGAGGTCCAAAAGAATGTGGTTGCCGTCAGTGCCGTCGATCCACAGGCGATAGCCGCGGCCAACGGCGACGAGCTCAAACTGACGCCGAAGTTGATCGCGGCATTGGAAGAGGCCGGTGATCGGGTGCTGGTCGGCAGGGCACTGGCGGAAGCCGAGGGCTGGTCGATCGGCCAGCGCATCGGTTTTACCGGGCAGCTTGCCAGGGCTGACGGCAGCCGCAATTGGAACTTCACGATCGCGGGTATTTTTGAGGGGGCGGATGCCAGCACCGATACGTATTTCATGCTCACCCGCTACGACGCCCTCAATGCGGCTCGTGCGCGCGACAAGGATACGGTTGACGCTTTCGTGGTACGTCCGCGCCCGGGCGTGTCACCAAGTGTGCTGGCAGCGCGGATCGATGCTCTATTCGCCAATTCGGCGGCGCAGACGAGGACGCAGTCGGAAAAGCAGTTCCTTGAAGCGTTTCTCCGGCAATTCGCTGATATCAGCCTGATCGTGAGCCTCGTCGTGGGGGCGGCCTTCGTCACCATCCTCATGATCGCGGTCAACACTATGCTCTTTGCGGTGAGGGAGCGGCGTTTCGAGATCGGCGTCTTGAAGGTACTCGGCTTTTCCAGTCCGCGGATTCTCGCGCTCATTCTTGGCGAGACACTGTTTATCTTTCTTGTCGGCGGCGCAGGCGGACTTGTTCTCGCCAAGCTTGCGACTTTTTCCATCGGACCGGAGTTCGGCCTCGTCTTCGGCACGAGCGTGCTTGCGAAATCTCTCGCCATTATAGCGGGGCTCGGCCTGCTGACCGGGCTGCTGCCTGCGGTGATCGCCGTGCGCCTGCCCATCGTCGACGCCTTCAAAACGAGATAGCCCAATGTCATCAACGCTCAAGCAGACCTTTCTCATGATCAGAGTCAACCTTGGCAGCCTGCCGCGACGGCTCTGGATCTCGTTGTCGATGGTACTGTCGGTCGCCCTCGTCGTGGCGGTGCTCTCAGGTTTCCTGGCGATGGCGCGCGGCTTCGAGGCCGCGCTCGCCGGCGCCGGCTCGCCTGCTATTGCCGTTATTCTCGGCGGCGGCACCAACCAGGAGACTGGTTCGGAGGTGCCGGCCGAGGCAATCCGCAGCCTTGCGGCCATGAGCGGCGAGACCGGGATCGCGCGCGATGGCGCGGGCAAGCCCGCATTGTCGCGCGAGACCGTCGTTCCCGTCGATGTCAGACAAGGCGAGGGCGTCGAGCAGACGCTGTCGCTCAGAGGCATGGATCCGGCAGGCCCCGGCTTGCGTGAACGCGCGCGGCTTTCGCGTGGGCGGCTGTTTTCGCGAGGCGAGCGCGAGATCGTCGTCGGCGCCCGCATCGCCGACACCTTTCCCGGCTTTGCGGTCGGCGAGACGATCCGGTTCGGCGCACTCGACTGGAGGATCGTCGGGCATTTCACTTCGGGCGGCAGCGCCTTTGAATCCGAGATCTGGGCGGATCTGGAGGTGGTGCAATCGGCTTTCGACCGACAGGGGCAAGTGCAGAGCCTGCGTGTGCGGCTCGACGGCGGAGGCAATCCCGCAGGAGCACTGGCGGCATTGCGTGATCGCCTTTCGGGCTTGCCCGGCGCGCCGCTCGTAATCGTTTCCGAGGCTGATCTCTACGCCGGCCAGGCCGAGCGCACCGAAAGCCTGATCCGCCTGTTCGGCTGGCCGATCGCGCTGCTGATGGCGATTGGTGCGGCGGCGGGCGCCTTGAATACGATGATGAGTTCGGTTTCCGACCGCAGCGTCGAAATCGCGACGCTGCGCCTCCTCGGCTTTGCCCGCCTGCCGGCCTTCGCCGCTACCTGGGTGGAGGCGGTGCTCCTGTCGGTGGCCGGCACCGGCCTCGGTGTCTTCGCCTCCAAGCTCGCTTTCGACGGTTGGCAGGCAAGCACCATGGGCGCCAACAATACCAGGATGGCCTTTCAGCTCGACGTCACTCCGGACGTGGTCTTCACCGCCGGCCTGCTGGGCCTTGCCATTGGCATACTCGGCGGCGCCCTGCCGGCGATTGCCGCCGCGCGGCTGCCGCTGACTTCGGCTTTGCAGGCGAGGGGGAAATGGCGCTGAGATGATCACCCGCCCCATGATTCGAGACGGCCCCTCGGGTCTTCTCACCATATGGCTGATCGGCATGCGTGGCGCTGTAGCTTGAGCGCAAGCGAGAGCAGAATCACTGCGGTGCAGCCTGAAGGAGAGATATCTGCCGCCCGCCGTTCTCCGATTTATTCGCCTTCAAGTCGCTGGTTTTTCGATTCTAGTTGCAGCTTTTCAGCGCGTTATCGGACCCGGCGCCATTGCCTGTGGAGTAAAGCCCGTAAACCGGTCCGCTGCCGCATTGATAACATCTTCTCGCCTTCTTGCCGTGGACGGTTGCCCCCGCCGCAGGCGATCGGCCGATCCCGGCCGGTCTCAGTGGTGACATAGCGATCCGACGAACAGGGCAACATTGGCGATATGACAATCTACTATGTGAACTCAGCGACTGGCTCCGACCGCAACGATGGGACGAACCAGAACTCGGCTTTTGCGACTTTGTCCAAAGTGGAATCCCTAGCACTGAAACCAGGCGACAGTGTGCTGCTCGCCAAGGGGAGCGTGTTCAACGAACAATTCGATATCAAATATTCCGGCAGCGAGAGCGCGCCGATCAAGATCGGCAGTTACGGGACGGGGGCGGCACCCGTCATCCATAGTGGCGGTGATGGCATTCATAGCCTTTATGCGTCGAACATTGTTATCGAGAACCTCAAGATAACAAATAGCGGTGGTTCTGCCATCTCTGGCGGCAGTGTTTCGAACTGGACGGTTCGCCATGTGGAAGTCGACAAGGCGGGATTGTCGGGTGAAACAGGCGCCATGAATTTCCGCAACAGCAAGAACATCACGATCGAAAGCAGCAAGATTTCGGACGCTAAGGGCGACGGCATCTGGATCGACAAGGTCGAGGGCCTCAAACTTCTCAACAATACGGTGACGAACAGCCACGGCGCCAAGGCCGATGCCGTCCAGGTGAACGACAGCAGCAACATCCTGATCCAAGGCAATCATCTCGACCAGACGCAAGCCGATAGCCCCAAGGGCGTCCTCGTGCTCATCAGGCCGGTGAACGCGGTGGTCGAGGATAATACGCTGAGCGGCGGCGGCTTCGGCATCAGCGCACAAGCGGGCAAGAACGTCGCCATCCGCGACAACGATATATCGGGATTTCACGGTTACAACTGGTCCTTCGCCGTCGGTCTCGGTGATGACGGGAATGCGAGAGACTACGATATTGCGGGCAACCACATCCACGATGGCGCCTGGGGCGTCGTCATTACCGCCCCCGCCGACGCTCCGAGCTATACCCGCACGAATATCAAGGTCCACGACAATGTCTTCGACGACCTCTCGCAGTCGGCGCTGAAGGTCGACAGACCGGCCTCCGGCTCCTTCTCCAACAATACAATCGAGAGCGGCACCAACGCCACCAGCATATCGCCTTCGATCGTCGACGCGCACACCTTCACTGTCAGCAACAACCATACGGTCGCCAATGTCGAGACGGCGCTGGCGAGCCCGGTTGTCACGACTGCCGCAGTCACGGAGGCGTCGGCGGATCCGGCGGTTGTCGCCGTCCACGACAATTTGAAGATTCTCACGGATACGGGCGACGCCCACCGCGGCAATCTCCTCGAAAACGACAGCTCCGATAACGGGACCCTGGTGCTGCGCCGCTTCGGTAACGAAAGCGTCGGCAAGGACGGCCTGACGCTGACCGGCGACTACGGCGTCATCCACGTGGACCGGGAGGGCAACTATGCCTACACGCTCGATGAAACGAAGCTCCCCGACCATGACCATGACGGACATGTGAGCGAGACCTTCAGCTACGGGATCGACGATGGAAACTCGTACCACAGCGACGGCGATACGCTGACCGTCTACCTCCATATGGATAGCTTGCTGAGCTGAGGGCGCGCAGCTGAAACTGAACCAAAGAGAAATCCCGGATAATTTCCGGGGTTTCATGAGCGGCAGCCGGCCGCTTTGCTGCTGCGGGACTGGATTGACGACCAGCCGCGGCCGAATGAACGCAACATTCACCAGAATTGCGCCCTGATCGTGCATCGAGCGGGTACACGGGTCTGGCGTTCTCACCCCGCCTTTGCCTTCGGAACATTGTGGTGTCTCACGATGAACCACAATCGCATTCAAAGTGCACCGGGAACCGGCAAGACTGCGGTCAGCATCATTTCAACAGCCCTTGCCCGCAGGCAGTCCGATACCGTTCATTCACCATTTGGTCGTTGTTCGATGGATTATTTTCGTTGAGGTTGTAGCCTTGAGGGTGCCGCCACCGCCAGGCGCTTCTCGGGAACAAGGCAGGCCGATGGGCCTTCGATCGCTGTAGCCGCAGCATTGGGGGCGTTTTCGGCCTTAGTCCCGATCGCATCCGATCCACTCGTTGCAGTCGAGCCAGTCGACTGCGCGACAATGTGAGAACAAGGCGATATGACAGTCTATTATGTGAATTCAGCGACCGGCTCCAACTCGAACACCGGAACAAGCGAGGATTCCCCCTTCGCATCGTTCTGGGCGGTGGAAAACCTGAAACTCCAGCCGGGCGACAGCGTGCTTCTCGCCGCCGGAAGCGTGTTCAACGACCAGCTCGATCTCAAATATTCCGGCACTGTCGACGCCCCGATCACCATCGGCAGCTACGGGATCGGCGACGCTCCGGTCATTCATAGCCCGGGCGACGGCATTCACAGCCTTTACACCTCGAACATCGTCATCGAGAACATCAAGATCACCGACACCGGTGGCGCGGCTATCTATGGCGGTTATGTTTCGAACTGGACGATCAACAATGTCGAGGTCGACCACACCGGTTTGGCGGGCAAGGCCGGTTCCATCAGCATCAGGACCGGCTCGAACATCACCATCGAAAACAGCACGATCAACGATGTCAACGGCGACGGCATGTGGATTGAGAAGATCAACGGCGTCACTCTCCTCAACAACACCGTCACTAACGCCCACGGCACCACGGCGGATGCCGTCCAGATAAACGACAGCAGCAACATCGTCATCAGCGGCAATTATCTCGATCAGACTGGTGCGGTGACGCCGAAGGGCGTACTGACGCTCATCCGGCCTGTGGACGCGGTGATCGAGGGGAACACCATCCTCGGCGGCGGCTTCGGGATCAGCGCGCAGGCCGGCACGGATATTGCCATCCATGACAACGATATATCCGGCTATGGCGGCTACAGCTGGTCTTACGCCATCGGTCTCGGCGACACGGGCGATACACGCAACTACGATATATCAGGCAACTATATCCATGACGGCGTCTGGGGCGTAGCGGTCAGCTCCGCCGGCACGACGACCTATGTTCGCGAGGGCATCGATATCTACGGCAACCTCTTCGATGACCTGACCCAGGCTGCATTGAAGGTCGACCGGCCGGCATCCGGATCCTTCCATGACAATTTCATCGCGAGCGATGTCACGCCATACAGCATCTCCCCCTCGATCATCGCTGCAGGCACCTTTCCCGTCAGCGATAACACGATCATCGAAGAAGGTCCTACCACGCTTGCAAGCGCCGACAGTCTCGCCGCCGCCGATGCGAGCATCAGCCTCGTATCGGACACCGGGCTCACATCCCACAACGACCTGAAACTTGCTGCCGACAAGATTGCAGCGGATAAGGTCGGCGCCCGCCACGACAATCCCATCTGGGAAAACGGTGTATCGGATGAAACCCTGCTGCTTCGTCACTTCGGCAAGGCGGCTGTCGAAAAGCATGGGTCGACACTTGGCAACGGCGATCACGGCGTCACCATCGAAGCCGCCGATCTTGCTGGCCCGGAAAACGGCAGCGAAATTTCACACCATGAGATCACGCCTCAGCCGTTGCATCATTCAGAAGCTGACCCGCTGATCGTCTCTATGCTTCAACACGGCGTGCTGCACTGAGGATAGCCGGGCGCATCGCCGCTACGGCGAGAAGCCGTGGCGGCATCAGAGGTCGCCGAGCAGCGTTCGGGGAAAGGGCTCTCCTGTCGCTCGCCGCCATCGGCTCAGGAAGAGAGGCCGATCGTAATCGTGGCGGAAAGCACGCCGCCATCAAGTTTTTCAAGATCGAAGATGTGATCGGTGGCGTCCTGCGGAATGAGGCCGTCGTCGTCGTTGCGCGTATCGCGGCGGGGGCGTCCACGATAGTCGGGATGCTCACCATAGATGATGTCGCTCAGGGCATCATCGAAATAGACCTGGCTGACGAGAAGCTCCTTGCCGTCCACGAGGATGCGGCAATGAACATGCGGCGTGCGGCCACTATACCATCCGGGATAGGCGGTCAGAAACCTTGCCTGCCCGGCCTTGTCAGTCAGCTGGCGGCCGCGAAAGGCGAGCCCGCTTATCGCCTTGGCATCACCAAGTGTACACATCTTCGCAGCCTCTCGGCCGGAATAGATGCCACGGTGATCGGTATGCCAGATTTCGATGTCGGCATTTTCAACCGGCCGGCAATCGGCTGCATGGACGATACGCAGGGCCAGCCGCAACGGCAGTCCGGCTTCTCCTTCCGAGATGTCCTGGCGGGCCGGGACGTCGTTGACATGGCAGGGACCAAGGGTCTGGGCGATGGTCACGACGCAATTCGGGCGAGTGCGGAAGAGCGGCGCGGGCAGCTTTTCCAAGGCGACAGACTTGGTGCCGCCGCTCAGGAAATCAGTGCCCTTCCAGTCGAATGTCCTGGCTGCCGCCATGACATGCCGCCGCGGCCAGATTGCCGTCGCAACAACCGACGATGCGGCAATCGCGGCGCCGCCAAGTACAAGAGTCCGCCTCTTCATATGTCCTCCTTTGTCTCAAGATCTGGCGTGTAAGGGGGATAGGCCGGGACTGCCAGTTAAATCCCGGCAATGATCGACGGTGACGAGGCTGTCGGCGCGAAGCAGGGCGAGGCCATCAGACTTTATATGGCAACCTGTTCGCCAAGCTCGACGACGCGGTTTGACGGCAGGTTGAAGTAATCGGAGGGATCGATGGCAAAGCCCTCCAGCGCCATGAATATGCGTTCCTGCCAGCCGGGCAGGCCGGTGTTCGGCGTCCTGACGAGGTTGCGGCGACCGAGATAGAAGGACGTTCTCATGATCTCGAACTTGAAGCCTCCCTCCCGGCAGAGAGCCAGCGCCCTGGTGACGTCGGGATCGTCCATGAAGCCGAAAGTGATGTCGAGACGCACGAAACGCGGCGAGAGCTGGCTTATCTTGATGCGCCTGTTGTCGGGAACATAGGGTTCGTCCTCGGTCCAGACCGTCAGGATGACGTTCTGTTCGTGGAGCACGTGATTGTGCTTGAGATTGTGGAGCAGAACGTTCGGCGTCCGGTCCGGCACGCTGGTTAGAAAAACCGCCATTCCCGGAACGGTAACCGGTGAATGGTCCGACTTCCGCTCGATCGAGCGAATGAAGGAATCGAGCGGAATCTCGTTGTTGGCCCGCAGTCTCTTGAGGTAGGTCTGCCCGCGGGTCCATGTCCACATCAAAATCATGATCGCCAGCGCCAGGGCGACCGGAACCCAGCCGCCGTCTTGGATTTTCAGCAGGTTGGCTGCGAGGAAGACAACTTCGATGACGAAGAGCGGCAAAAGCACTGCAGATGCGAGCATGAAGGAGTATCCCCAAGCGGCGCGAAGGAACTGGAAGGCCAGCATGGTTGTGATCACCATGGCTCCAGTCACCGAGATGCCGTAAGCCGTTGCCAGTGACTCGGAGTCGCCAAAGGAAAAGATCAGCACCAGCACGCCGGTCAGCAGGAGGAGATTGACACTCGGCACGTAAAACTGGCCGGTATTGGTCTCCGAGGTGAACTTGATCCGTAGCCGTGGCAGAAAGCCGAGGTGAACCGCCTGGCGGGCCAAGGAAAACGCGCCAGTGATCACGGCTTGGCTGGCGATGATGGTTGCGAGCGTCGCCAGAAGAACCACTGGCAGCAAGGCCCAATCGGGATACATCAGAAAGAACGGATCGGCGATCGCTGCGGGTTGGCTGAGAACGAGCGCGCCTTGCCCGAGGTAATTCAGCAGCAATGCCGGAAAGACGAGCACGAACCATGCCGTCTGGATCGGGCGTCGCCCGAAATGGCCGAGATCGGCATAAAGCGCTTCGGCGCCCGTGACTGTCAGAAAGACCGCGCCCAGGACGATGAGCCCAACGGTGCCGGCATGAGCGAGGAACGAGAGCGCGTTGATAGGATTGATTGCGGCCAGAATCCTCCAATCGTCGCCGATATGGATCACGCCACCTGCCGCCATGGCAAGGAACCACAAGACCGTTATCGGCCCAAAAAACATTGAAACAGCGGCGGTCCCCCGCGACTGGGCGGCAAACAGAACGATCATGATCGCCGCCGACAGGGGCGGAACGTATTCGGCAAAAGCTGGGGTAATCAGTTTCAAGCCTTCGAGAGCGGACATCACCGACAAGGCAGGCGTGATCATCGCGTCGCCGATGAAAAGTGCCGATCCGATCAGGCCGGCGAAGAACAGCACGGGCACGTTTCGCCCCATCTTTTTCATCAGGAGAGCGAGAAGCGAGAGTGTACCGCCTTCGCCGTCATTGTCCGCCCTGAGAAGGAACAGCACATATTTGAAGGTCACGATGATCGTCAGCGTCCAGATCATCAGCGAAATAAGGCCAATTACCTCGAATTCGTGGACGCCATCGGCCGTGAACGGTCTGAGCGCCTCGCGAAAGGCGTAAAGCGGGCTGGTGCCGATATCACCATAGACGACGCCGACGGCGCCGACGACCAATCCGACAAAGCCGGCCCGGCTGGCGACATCACCGGTCTTATCTGCACGTGCTGAAGTCATGTTTCCCCGCTCACGTCGCTTGCTTACAGACGGAAACATATGCCGCATTGAAGAAGGGCAAGTAAATTTGTACGGGTGCAAACTTTTCGCGACGAAGCGAGCATGGAGGCCGGCCCGGCATGGCTGCCGCAAGACGTTCAGAATGAATCGATTTCGGTCCTGAAAATTATGTAGTAGGCATCCGAAATCAGTATCAGGCCGGGGCCAAGCGAGATGGAACCCACTCAATTGTTCGAGCTGGTCATTGCGATGTTGCTCGCAATCATCGCGCTGCACTACGCTGCCCACAGGCTGGGATTGCCGCCGTCCGTGGCGCTGCTGGCCGGCGGCGCTCTGCTGGCCTTCGTGCCGGGGCTGCCGGCGATTACTGTCGATCCCGGGCTGGTGCTCGTTATCTTCTTGCCGCCGCTCTTGATGGACGGAGCCTGGGCCATTGCTCTCGTGCGGCTGCGGCGCCATATGATCGGCATCGCCTCGCTGGCCGTCGGAGCGGTGTTCTTCACCTGTGCCGTCGTGGCCGTCGTGACCCATCTTCTCTTTCCGTCACTTCCCTGGGCCGCCTGTGCAGCACTTGGCGCGATCGTTTCACCGCCTGATGCGGTGTCGGCTCGTGCCGTGCTGGAGCGCGTCAAGCTGCCGCGACGGCTGCAGATACTGCTGGAAGGCGAGAGTTTGCTGAACGATGCGAGCGGGCTGGTTCTCTTTCGCTTTGCCGTCGCCGCCGCCGCAACGGGAAGTTTCAGCGCGGTGGAGGCGGCTGCCAGCTTCCTTGTGCTGGCGCTCGGCGGCGCGGTCGTCGGCGTCGTTGTCGGAACGGCGTGGGTGAAATTCGTCCGGCGCCTGGGCGACGAATATCTCATCATCGCCGCCACCGTGCTGCTCGCCTGGATTTCCTATCTGCTCGGCGAACTGCTGCACGTTTCCGGCGTCATCGCCACCGTTACTACGGGTCTGATCGCCTCCTGGCACCAGCACACCGTATTCTCGGCCGCAACGCGCATGCGAGGCACGTCGTTCTGGACTGTGATGATCTTCCTGATGGAAGCTTCTGTATTCACATTGATTGGGCTGTCGCTGCGCGATGTCGTTGAGCGCGGCGGCGGTTTCGCCACAGTGATCGCCACCATGGGACTGCCGATGCTGGCAATCCTCGTGACGCTCGTGATCGCCCGTTTTGCGTGGGTCTTCGCCTCAGATGTCGTCATCCGGCTCTGCGCGCCGCTGGGGTTCAAACGCGCCAAGCCGCTGGGCGCCGGCGGCGCCACCGTCCTCAGCTGGGCCGGCGTGCGCGGTGTGGTGACGCTCGCCCTGGCGCTCAGCCTGCCGGAAGAATTCCCCGGCCGCGACTTCATCCTCGCAACATCATTTTCCGTCATTGTCGGAACCGTGCTCGTCCAAGGAACGAGTTTGGGGCGGATTATTGCCTGGGCACGACTGGTGGAGCCGGAGACGGAGAGAGCGCGTCTCACAATGAGTCAGGCCGAAGCCGCCATGGCGCAGGCGCAGCTTGGAACCATTCAAAACCTGGCATACGACCTCGAGGGAAATCTTATCCATCCACAATTGCTCGAACGGTACCAGCGCCGTGCCACGGCGATCGTGGATTACGCCGCCAGAACGGAACATTATATCCCGGTGCTCCATGCTCATTTCGATGTCGTTCTCGAGGCGGTCGCAACCGGACGCCGGGAACTCATTCGGCTCCATCGCGCCGGTGATATAGATGACGAGACGCTGCAGGAGCTGGAACGGGATCTCGATCTCGAGGAGCTGAGTGCAATTTCAGCCAAGGCCTGAGTTTCGCGGCCTTGCAGATTGAAGGCAGTCGGTCTGCAATAGTTTTTGCGCAGATGGAAGTATTCCACGCGGTCCTGAAATATAAATCGCCTCGCGGCTAATAGCCTTGCCTCTGCCTCTTTGTGAGGTGTCGGTGGGTGGCTCGCCGTGAGTATTCTCATTGCGCCGGTATCTCGTTGCCTCCAGGACCGAGCTTCCCATCGTCCGGCTTCGCCAACGGAGCGTTTGGATGCTGCCAGATTACCTGTTTTCATCGCGATGCTGCAGGCTACGTAAAGTTTTGTTTCTGTAAATTCTGAAAAAATACGCGGTCAAATTGCTTCTAATTGCTGCCATGATTTAAATATACGTTCCGGCCGCGATTTTTTCTTCGCCACATTTCGGATGTTCCAAATTATTCAAACAATGGTGAGAAACAATGAAAATTATTCTCGTCATAGCCCTCACGGTTTTTGCCGTGCCGTGTGAGGCCGACATGCTCGTTACGGCTTCGAAATATAATCGCATGCACGAACGCTCCATTTCGTTTCTCGGCATCAATCCCCGCAGAACGTCGTGGTGCGGAGCCTTCCTCGCCTTCGTCGCCAAACGATCGTCCCGCCAGCCGCCGCCCAATCCCAATATGGCAGTTTCCTGGAAAAGCTTTGGCAAGCCCGTCTTCTTCCGCTCGGCAAGGCGGGGAGATGTCGTTGTCATTCGAAGCGGCAGGCGCTTCCACGTCAGCCTGTTCGACCACTTCGACCAACGACGCCAGTACGTTTATCTCTTCGGCGGCAACCAATCCAACCGCGTCCAGCTGTCACGTTACCGCACCAGCTCGGTCGTTGCCGTTCGACGATGAAGCCGGAAATTTCACCTTTCCGCTGGTTCCAGTAAATCCAATAGCTCATGGTAGCCGGCCTCGTCCTTCGAGGCCGCTGCGGGGCGCCTCGGGAAGAGGGCGGAGAGAGGGCGGCGCTTGGTTTGTCGTCAGCCTCGGCGGCACTTGGCACAACGGTTGGCCTTTGTGCCGAGGTGCGGAGGCTGAAGCCTTGAAGGACGTGAGGTGGCTTATCATCGGAATCGCCGCACAGACCGTCAATCACCCCCGTCCAACGCGCATATCACGCCGTCGGCGGGAATGGCTGCCAGCCTTTCGCGCTTGATGTCGAACCGCCAGGCTTTGACCACATCCTCGGATCGATAGGAGCCATCCGGTTGCTCCACCATCCTGCCGAGCGCAAAGACGGCGACGTCGGGAAACCGGCTGGATGAGCAATAGGCCGGCTGCAGAAGCTCGTGGCGGGGCGACGGCTTTGAGATCGTCACCTGGTCGACGGCGGTCCAGACGGGAAGGGCTCCATTCCTGCCGGTCTGGCGCCGGAGCACCAGCGACAGCTTTGCGCCGCATTTGAGCTCGGCTGCCGCATAGGCCGGGCCTTCGGCTATTGCTGACAGAGCAGTTCCGCTGACCTCCACGCAGTCCTTCTCCAGAGGAGGCGTGGATTTGCCACGTGCCTCGCTGGCATGGGAGGCGGCCGGGATCAGAGCGAGAAGAGCGGCGATCACAGGGAGAGATAGAGACATGGGAAACCGTGGGACGTGAAGCGGGACAAAGGAGAGCGCTGGGCCGAAGCCCTCAACCCAGAGGAGAACGGTAGCTTTGCTCGAAGATGAGTCAATAGCCGATCAGCACGTGCGAGGAACTGCGGCGGTGCCGGGCGGCGGCCGACCTCGTCCTGAGGCGCGCAGGCCAGAGGCCGGAGCCTCGAGGACGGGGGCGGGTGGCTGGGCACCTGGCAGCATCGCTGTGAATTGGCGGCGCTTCACAAAGCCAATCAGTGCGGGCGAGAGTCGTTGCTGACACTCCGGAAGGCAGCGATGATGCTTTCCGCCGCCCGCCGGGCTTCGTCTGCGGTCGTCTGGAAATTGGTGACGGACAGGCGCAGGACGTCGCGGCCGCGCCATTTGGCGCCGCCGGCGAAGAGGGTGGCGTCGTCGCGGATCTTTGCGATGGTCTCGCGGGTGATCGCGTCGCTTTCATCGTCCGGGCGGTCGGCAGCGAAGCGGAGGATGAGCTGGTTCAGCGTGATCTCGTTCAAGATAGTGATCCCCGGTTCGCGTCGGAGATGCTCGGCCAGCAGGCGAGCCGACGCGCAACATTGGTCGATGAGGGCGGCGATGCCGTCGCGGCCGAGATGTTTCAGCATCGCCCAGGTGGCGAAGCCGCGGGCGCGCCGGGAAAGCTCCGGCACGTAATGGGAGGGATCACGCTCGCCCTCGGCAGCGAATGGCAGATAGCTGGCGGCAATCGTCATGGCGCGGCGGTGGGCAAGCTCGTTGCGCACGATCGCATAGCCGCAGTCATAGGGCGTCTGCAGCCATTTGTGGCCGTCCGTCGCCCAGCTATCGGCCGCCTCGATGCCGCGGGTGAGGTGGCTGAATTTTTCCGATGCCTGCGCTCAGAGGCCGAAGGCGCCGTCGACATGCACCCAGGCGCCTTTTCCCTTCAGCGCCGGGATCAGGCGGATGAACTCGTCGAAGCCGCCGGTATTGATCTGCCCGGCCTGGAGAATGCCGATGCAGGGACCGCTGACGGGGGCAAGCGCGTCGCTGAGTGCAGCCGGATCGATCCGGCCCATCGGATCGGTCGGCAGGCGCAACACGCGGTCACCGAGGCCGAGGAATTGCAGGGCTGAGAAGACGGTCGTGTGGGCGTCGTCGCCGATCAGAACGGTAATTTCAGGCGCGCCGAACAGGCCCTTAGCATCGGCATCCCAGCCGGCTTTGCGCAGCACCTCGCCGCGGGCAGCAGCAAGGCAGGTGAAATTGGCGACCGTGGCGCCGGTGACGAAGCCGACGGAGCTTTCGGCCGGCAGCTTCAGGATGTCGAGAAGCCATCTCGCCGAGACGGTTTCGACGGCGGCCGCGGCCGGGGCGGCGACGTGGTTTCCGGCATTCTGGCCCCAGGCGCTGGTCAGGAAGTCGGCTGCGACGCCGACCGGATGAGAGCCGCCGATGACCCAGCCAAAGAAGCGTGGGCCCGTAGTGAAATGCAGGCCGGGCTCCGCGTTCGCGGCGAGCTGCTTGATGACATCGGCCATATCGGCGCCGGCCGCCGGCAGCGGCTCGTCGAAGGTGGCGAGCGAAGCGGCATAATCGTGCCGGGGCACATGGCGGGCCGGCGCGCGCTCACGAAACCCGGCTGCAAGCCGCGAGGCTTCCTCAAACAGTGATGCGATTGCCGACATGCGGGATCCCCCTCAGCCGAGCGCCCGCCAATCCCTGGGGACCGCCTCCAAGCGAGCTGACCGGCGTGAGCAGTCTAGAATCTTTTCTCGCCGGGTTGAAGGGCTCAAACGGAGGCGGAAGCGCCGGGCACTTCCAGATCACGGCTGCTGGCCCAACAGTGCTTTCAATTTTTCTTCGACAACGCGCTGAAGCTCCCGGGCATAAGCTTCGAATTCAGCCTTATCCGCGCCCATCTCGACGCATCGGTCCCGCCACCACAAGGCCATGACCGGAAGATTCCAGATCAGAAGCGCCACGTCTTTTTTCTCGTCTTCGCTGTAAGTGCTGAAGTCAAGACGACGAATTTTCTCGATGGCTCTCACAGCTTCTGTCTTTATGAATTTCATCTTGCGAATGTTGTAAAAGAAGCCGTCGGAACTAAATTCCTTGTTCAATTCTTCCGCAAAATCCGTCATTTACTCGCGCCGTTCGCCGTCCCTTGAGCGTTCCCTTTATACCTGAGTGTCTTGGCGAGGGTCCGCTGCTCGAAGCACCTTTCTATTACAACATATCCCCAGGCTCCAGTGGTTGCTCCAGCGGGCGTCGATCTCGTCGTCGACGTTCTGGTAGCGGATGTCGGTGGAGAGGCGCAGCCGGCGGGTGCGGTCTTCGTTGTTGGTGGCGGCGTGGATCATGTCGGGGGAGTGAAGCACGACGTCGCCAGCCTCGTAATCGGCGGCGAGCCAGCGGGCGTTGAAGCGCTCGGCTATATCGGGCAGGTCCTTGGAGAGCCAGCCGCCTTCGGCCATGTGACTGTTATAGGCGCTGATCCGCTCTTCCGGCGAGAGAGCGCCGCTGTTCGCGTGGAATTCCGCCTCCATCCTGCGGCCGAGCGCATGCGAGCCTTCGAGATAGACGAGGCCGCCCATTTCGGCGGGGGTGTCGCCGATCGGGATCCAGGCGGTGACGAGCCGGCTGGTGCCGCCGCGGAGATAGACGAGGTCGTAATGGGCGGGGGTCGCCACCGCCGTGCCGGGTTGGACATAGCGCATCAGCTTGCGTTTATGGAGATAGGAGATGCCCTGGAGAAAGGCGTCCATGAAGCTGACGAGTTTCGGTTGGGCGCAGAAGCCTTCATAGGCGGCGGAGCGGACGATCGACATCAGCCGGCGGCTGGCGAAGTTCCAGTCGAAGCCTTCGGCGGCCGCGATGCCGAGTGCGAAATCATGGCCGGGCGCCAGCAGGGCGGTTTCGGCGAGGTGGGTGAAGACCCAACGGCGGAACTCGATCACTTCGGCGCGCGGCAGAGGCCTTTCAGCCAGATATAACCATCCTCCTCATAGCGGCGGCGGATAGCCTCAATGCCGATACCGGGATCGGTCGGTGCGAGCGGGCCGAGCCGTTCAGCGGGGATTGTTTTGCCATGGGCGGCGAGGGGCGTTTGCGCCACTCCCATCCCGGCCGCATTCGCGACAATTGACATTTCATTCATTCTTGCTTTGACTTTGCCTGCCTGCAGCTTGCTCGTTACGTGAACCAATCGCCATGGAGGAAAGTTGCAGCTGGATTTTTCGCTCATGAGAGAAGCCGAGGCTATCTATCGATCTCCCCTCGCCGCGGCCGGTGGGCTTGCCGTGACCGGCAGCGGCAGACAGCATGCGCGCCATGCCGTCAACGACAGGAAGCTGCCGAGTTTTGCGGCCGTGCTGGTGGAGCGCGGGCAGGGGTTTCTCGAAACCGCCGAGGGCGGGCGCCAGCCCGTGGAGGGGCCGGCGCTCTTCTGGCTGTTTCCGAACCGCCCGCATTCCTATGGGCCTGATGAAGCTGGATGGGACGAGCGCTGGGCGCTGTTTGAGGGTTCGTTCACGCGGGATTTCATTCGGATGCGGCTGATTGGCGAGCGCCATCCCCTCGTGGCTCTGCGCCATCTCGAGGAGGTGGTGCGGCTCTTCGCGCGGCTGCATGCCGATCTCGTCGACGACAGCCATCTCGGGCAGGCCTCGGCGGCATTGGCGCTCCATGGCATTGTCATCGCCACCGCGCGGGCGAGCGCTGCTGCAGGTCGCGAAGGCGAGGGCGCGACCGGCGATCTCGTCGAGACGCTGCGGGCAGGGCGCTGCAGCCTCTCGACCTTGCCTCGTTGGCCGCCGAGCACCGCATGTCGCCAGCCACGTTGCGGCGGAAATTCATCGCCGAAACGGGCATGCCGCCCAAGGACTTCCAGCTTCGGGCGCGTATGGACCATGCCAAGCAGCTGCTCGCCACGTCAGACGAGAAGATCGAAACCGTCGCAGCCATGGTCGGCATAGAAGACCCGTTCTAATTTTCTCGCGTCTTTCGTGAGCGCGTGGGCTGCAGCCCCCGTGAATTCCGGATGCGATATAAGCGAGGTTGAGCTGTTGGTTTATCGCTCGCCGTCTTTGTCGCGACATTGAATAAATCAAGCACTGCGGGAGGAATTAAGCGATTTTCTCCAGTAGATGTTGATTTTATGCAGCCTGCTCTCGAAATTGTCCAAAGATCGGCTAAAATCTATTGCCTTCCTTTGAAGTATCTATCAATAATGTCGGCAATATCATTCGCGCTGCTATCAAGGCAGCTCTGTCGATCAGCGAGGGATATGCACTGAAATATTTCATTCTCTATGCGCTCGTGTGCTCGGTAGTCGGGATAATTCTTCTCGTCGTCTTCTATCAGATTGCACCGGTTCAGATGGAGAGGCCTGGCGATCAGACGGCCTTCGAACCGGATGATCTGATTGTGCGGTCGACCCGCGAACCGAGGACAGATCAGCCCGTTATGCGGCCTCCCAGCCAATGGGATCTGCGGCTTGGCAATCAGCCGGAGGCGCAGCCCGATCAATCAGGCGTGCGCAAAGGCGGCCGGGTGGGAACGCCGGCGCAGTAGGTGGAGTTGGCACTGCCCTTTGTTTGACAGCGTACCGCGCGCCTCTTCCTTGAGGCTGCTGCGGGTACTACTTCTGCTCCCTCACCAATTCCATGTCTTCAGGAGCAGTGTTCGCGCCCAGGCCTCCCAACTTGTCGGGCGCGATATCCTCCAACGCCTGCCACTATAAGGGAGCGGCATCCTCCAACCTCCCTCATGCTGAGGCGCGCAGCCCGGAGGGCAGAGCCTCGAAGCACGCGGCCCAACGCCGCTTCTTGCATTCATCAACCGCCGACAGACCCGCCTCGTCCTTCGAGGCGATCCTGCGGATCGCACCTCAGAATGAGGCTCTCTTGAGTCTTGGCGGGGCCGCGGTGGGGCCAGGCGGCGCCAATCGAACTCACGCTTCCGGGTTGCATCCACTGCAGCCGGCTGCGATGACATATCTCCGATAGTCCGGGAGGTGGAGATGGATGCAGACGGCGTGACGATCAAGCTCATAGGCACAGACGAGGTGGAGGCTTTCCGGCATATCCGTCTGGAAGCGCTTCGTGCCGAGCCGTCCTCCTTTGCCAGCCGCTACGAAGACTGGGAAATTCTCTCTCTGCAGGAGTGGCGCGATCGGCTGAACGAGCCGGTTTTCATCGCCTTCCAGAAGGGCGAACCCGTCGGCATCATGGGCCTATTTCGGCAGCGGTCGAGCAAGATGGCCCACCGCGCCACGGTCGTCATGGTCTATATCAGAGCCAAGCTGCGCGGAACCGGCCTTGCCGTCAAACTGCTGGAGGCGATTTCCGATCACGCGCGCGATATCGGCATCCGTCAATTGGAACTCTTCGTCAGCGCCGAAAATTCGGTGGCGATACGGTTCTACCAGCGGCAAGGTTTTGCCGAGATCGGCCGTATCCCCGGCGGCGTGCTGGAGGATGGCCGGGAGATCGACGATGTCATGATGGCGCGGCGGCTGGTGGGGTAGGCCGTCGCGGCGCGGCGGGCCATCCGGCCTCTTGACCTCAAGCGGGATTGGGGTTGCAGGATGCCGCCTGAATCGGAGGTTGCCGTGATGAAAATCCTGATGGACAAGCATATTGACGATAGCGGGTTGATGGCGGTCGCGATCGATGCGCTGGAGACCGCCTTCCATGCCAGGGCCGCCAACCGGTTGATCTCGCCGCCGAGGCATCATGTGTCGTTTGCTGACCGAGGCGATCTCGTTTTTACCGTTGGCGGTATCCTGGGCGAGAAACCGCTTGCGGGCTTTCGCGTCTACGACACATTCGATGGGGCCGAGCATGCGCAGATCGTCGCCGTATGGTCGGCCGACGACGCCAAACTCAAAGGCATCGTTCTCGGATCGCGCCTCGGGAGCCTCAGGACCGGTGCGATCGGAGGTCTCGCGATCCGGCATCTCGGTGCGCCGGACGCCAAGATCGTCGGCATCGTCGGCAGCGGCGCGCAGGCGCGAACCCAGCTCGCCGCGGCTGCCGCCGTTCGCGACCTCGATCGCGCCTGCGTTTACAGCCGTGACGAGAAAAATCGTGTTGCCTTTGCAAGCGAGATGCAACTCGCGCTGGGGCTTGAGGTGGAGCCCGTCGACAGCGTCTCGAAAGCCGTTGAAGACGCCGACATCGTCATCTGCGCAACGACTAGCCAAACGCCCGTCCTCCACGCCGGCGATTTAAAGGCCGGCGCGCACGTCAACACTGTCGGCCCGAAAACGCTTCACGGTTACGAACTCGGCCTGGATGTCGCCGACGCCGCGGCCGTGATCGCGACGGATTCTCCCGAACAGGCGCGCGCATACCCATCGCCCTTTTTCTTGGCGGGCTCCGGCAGCGACGGCCGTCTGGTTGACCTCGCCGAGATCATTGCCGGGAAAGTGGCGGGGCGAGGATCGCCCGAAGAGTTAACACTGTTCTGTTCCGTGGGCCTCGCCGGAACCGAAGTTGCCGTCGCGGCGGCGATCCTCGATAGGCTGGATGCGTCGGTGTAGACCCTGATTCAAGGAGGTGGTTCAAGCCTCCGTTCATTCTCTATTCGCGCTTTCAGCCGTCAGACCCAGCATATCCCGCATGCTGTATTCGCCGGGTGCGCGCCCTGCGATCCAGCGGGCGGCGGCAAGCGCACCGCGGGCGAACATGCCGCGATCGAGAGCCGAATGCGACAGCGTCACGACTTCGTCGGCGGCGGCGAACAGGACGCTGTGTTCTCCGATGAGCCCGCCGGCGCGCAGGACGGCGAAGCCGATCTCGCCGGTCGGCCGCTCGCCGGTGACGCCGTCACGCCCGCGCCGCTCGACAGATGCCAGGGAAACGCCGCGCCCCTCGGCGGCCGCTTCGCCGAGCATCAGCGCCGTACCGGACGGGGCATCGATCTTTCTGTTGTGGTGGGCTTCGAGGATTTCGATATCCCAGCCATGCGCGGGAAGAGCGCGCGCCGCCTGGGCGACGAGGCCGACCAGGATGTTGACGCCAATGGAGAAGTTGCCGGAGCGCAGGATCGGAATCGTTCGGGCGGCGGCGGCGATCCTTTGGATCTCATCCGGCTCGAAACCGGTCGCTCCGATCACCAGGGCCGGCCCGCCTGCAGAGGCGCAGAGGCCGGCGAGTTCGGCAGCGGCATTTCCCGTCGTGAAATCCAGGATCACGTCGGCGGCTGCGATTGCTGCCCCACGGTCGATCAGCCCGTCACCGGCGGAGCCGGGACGGCCGATGCCGCCGATGACCGCAAAAGCCGGATCGGCCGCGAGCAGCGGCAGTATGGTGCGACCCATGCGGCCGTTCGCGCCGGCGACGGCTATTTTGACAGGTGAGGTCACGTGTTTTCCTTGGCTGGCATATTTCCGATAGAGCGGCCGCTTGCATCCGGGGTTCGCGCCGGAACGGCATTCTGCACCTACCGCACTTGCGCTCCCGGCGTAAAGCAGGGGATTTGTTGCGACCGTCCCTGTGAACGCCTGGCCTTACCAGTTGCCGGGATCGGCGGTGTGATCGATGCTGGCGAATTCATCAGCCTTGTTCCGGTCGAGGTTTATCTCCGTGGTCACCTTCGTCTTGTCGGTGACCGAGTAGCGGTCAGGGACGGGTCCCTTCGAAAGTTCCTGGTACAGGAGCAAGGCTGCCTCCTCGGCGGTATCGGCCTCGATTTCGCGGGTGAGGGTAACGGTGAACTTGTGCATGGCTTCGGCCCTTTTAATCGGCGCGCGGACGATGCGCAGCTTGCACAGTCTGACACGCTTTTTGCGATGCGAAAACCGCAGCGTGCCGGGTGTGCATGGATCAAACCGAGGAGCCTTTGCCGAAATAACCTACATGGGCTGGAGAAAGGCGATTTCCCTCTTATTTGAGTGGGAATTGCAAACTAAGAGGACCGCGCAATGGCAAAAAACACGATCTGCCTATGGTACAACAAAGACGCTGAGGATGCCGCCCGCTTTTATGCCGCGACCTTTCCCGACAGCGCTGTGGGTGCTGTCACGCGTGCGCCGGGAGATTATCCTGAAGGCAAACAGGGAGACGTTCTGGTTGTTGAATTCACCGTCGCGGGTATCCCTTGCATCGGTCTGAACGGCGGCCCTGCAATCAAACACAGTGAAGCCTTCTCGTTTCAGATCGCCACGGAGGATCAGGAAGAAACCGATCGCTACTGGAACGCCATCGTCGGTAATGGCGGCCAGGAAAGCGAGTGTGGCTGGTGCAAGGACAAATGGGGTTTGTCCTGGCAGATCACTCCGCGCGTCCTCTCAGAAGCACTCTCGGCGGGTGGTGATCAGGCAAAGCGTGCTTTTGACGCGATGATGACGATGAAAAAGATCGATGTCGCGGCGATCGAGGCGGCTCGGCGCGGTTGAGGCGCCATTGCCGCCCGAGGCCGACACATGACGGCCTGTCAGAACCAGAGATCGCGTACGCAGCGCCCGTCGGAGGGAAGGTCTTTGAATGTGTCCAGCCCGTCGAAGTGATCGATGGGGAGATCGGCGACGAGTTCCGGAGGTGCAAGCCGCATGTTGACCGCCATGCGGCGGCGGCCATCCTTTTGCAGGCGCAGACCGCGCCAGCTCAAGACGCAAGCGCAGGATGGGCAGAACAAAATTTCGAGGGATGACGTCTCCCTGCCGGAGCGGGTGTAGGAGGCGGTCTGGCCGGTGAGCGCAATACGCTCTCCTTCGTAATCATAGGCCCAGAGCGTGCCGTAGCGTCGGCAGAGGGTACAGTTGCACGCGGTGATCGATCCAGGATCGCCTTGGAGCGTCCAGCTCGCCTTGCCGCAATGACATGAGCCTGTCAGCATGAGCGTGAGTTCACTTGCTGCTCTCCTTCAAGCACCGCATCGTGCCTTAATCGCGCGGTGACCGCAATTGCCGCTTGCCTATTGATCCGGTCGGCCCGTGACGATGTCAGATGCAATCCTTTCGAAATCCGGATCATGCTGCCTGCAGGCCGCCGCCGTCCAAGGGGCCTGTGGCCATGCTTCTTCATTTCAAAGGCCGTGTGACGGGGTCGCGGAGAGCGATGAACGCGGGATGCCTCGCGTCCTATTCCACAAGGCCGAAGATCGGGCCATAGCCGCCGTGCCAGGAGCGGTCGTTGCGGCCCATTACCGGATAGAAGAGTCCGACACCGCGTCCACCATCGAGAAACAACGCGTCGGGACATTTCAGCCGGTCGCGGAAGAGTCGTGCGAAGTCGTGGAAATTGACGCTGTCTTCGCTGATCGCGAAGCGAACTGCGCCGCTTGTGCAGATGCCGACACCGCTTCGGCGGGTTCGGTCTGTCGAGCCGAAGATGAAGATTGGATTCAGCTTTCCAGCAATGACGAGCATTGGGCCGGACTGCGTGGCGAACCGCACCTTAGTGGCGCGCTTCAGAAATTCGTCGGTCGGAAGTATGCCGGCGCCTGCTTCATCAAGAAAGAACACGCCGTTCGGCTTCTTATAAAAATTCGGGACCTGACCGGCAGAGCCTCCGGCCCCTGCCGTATTGAGAGGTTTCAATTCCCCGCCGTTCTCGACATACAGTCCCATCGGCGAAAAGTCGGCCCGGTACATTCCGGCGTTGACGGCAAAGGCCAGCGTTTTCCCCTCGGAGCGAAGGGCTTCGGCGAGGTTTGAAAAAGCGCGGTATGGTTCGCCATCGGCATCTTTCCAGAACAGGCGCAGATCGGCTTTTCCTGCTTCCAGCGTGCAAACGACGTATGTCGCCTGTTCGAAAGTTTCTTGTTCGCATGGCTCTGCATGCGCCTGAGGCAGGAATGTCATCATTGCCGCCAGCATCATGGCCGCAGCGAGCACGCCTTGTTTGAGATAGGTCAGTGGTGTCAGAATAGTCATGACGAGATCTAATTTCCTATCGTGCGGCCGCAGCGCCGGTTTTTCATCGCCATCGGCGGCGCCAAGAATAGGAATTTTTACCGGCACAGCAATGACTGTCAGCCGCGATTGGTATTCCAAGATTTTTCGTGAGACGTCGACGCCTGCCTCCTTCTTCTACAGGAAGGAAACGATAGCATCTGGCTCCGCTTCTTCCGCTGGCAGAAGAGGTGGATCAGGCAGATGAGGGGGAAGGAGCCTCAGCGGCAAACGCCGCCGCCATCAAAACCCAGACACCCCGGCAAAGCTGGGAACATTCAACCCTACCAGGCGGTACGGGCGGTGCCGAGTGCCGTTGTATGAGAGGATGAGACGTGGGCGACATGTGCCTTGAGCGATACGACGCAGTTTCCCGGACAGCTAAGTTTGTGCATCGTCAAGTGCTTCAGCAACGCCTCGGCGTCGCGCTTCTCGGTCAGCGGAAATGTCACAGTCATGCGGGTTCCTCCAACGAACATACTGAGCATCTGCGGAAATTAATGGTTAAATTCTCTCGCGCCGCAACAAGAAAATTTGAATGATAAAATTAAAATCGATTAGCTTTTCGTAGCTTTTTTAAAATCGTTTGAAATTAGCTTCCTCGGTTTTCTCATGGATTGGGCAGTGGTTCGGCCGCGAGCGAGATCCGCATAGTGCGCTCCAACAAGCACTTGAAGCGTTGGGAGCAATGCCCTCGATGAAGGCATTGGCAGATGCTGAGAGATGGCGCTGCTGAGTTAAGATCAGCCGCTCACCGTCTATTGCGGACCGCCGAACTTTTGAGCCGCAATCCATTGAGCCTGATGAAGCCTTCGGCATCATGATGATCATAGGCGATGGAGCTTTCCTCGAAGCTGACGAGGTCTGAGGAATAGAGTGAGGAGGGCGACATGCGAGAGATGACCGAGGCGCTTCCCTTATAGAGCCTCATCGCCACTTCGCCGCTGACGAAGACCTGGCTTCGGTCGATCAGGGCCTGCAGCATCTCCCGCTCGGGCGCGAACCAGAAGCCGTTGTAGATCATCTCGGCGTAGCGTGGCATGATCTCGTCCTTCAGGTGCGCGGCGGCGCGATCGAGCGTGATCGATTCAATTCCGCGATGCGCGGCAAGCAGGATCGCTCCTCCCGGTGTCTCGTATACGCCCCTCGACTTCATGCCGATAAATCGGTTTTCAACCAGATCGAGCCGCCCGATGCCATGCCGGCCGCCCAATTCATTGAGTTCGGTCAGCAAGGCTGCCGGTGTCATTGCCTTGCCGTTGACGGCAACAGGGTCCCCGCTCTCGAAGCCGACGGTGACGATCTCAGGGGCATCGGGAGCGTCGACAGGATCGATCGTGCGCCGATAGATATGATCGGGTGCGACCTCCGCTGGATTTTCAAGAATTTTGCCTTCCGTCGAAGTGTGCAGCAGGTTGGCGTCGATCGAGAACGGTGCCTCGCCACGCTTGTCGCTCGGGACAGGGATCCGATGCTTCTCGGCATATTCCAGCAGCTGCGTGCGGGAGCGGATGTTCCATTGACGCCACGGAGCAATGATCTTGATTGACGGATCGAGCGCATTGACGGCCAATTCGAAGCGGACCTGATCATTGCCCTTGCCTGTCGCGCCGTGGGCAACGGCGTCCGCGCCGATCTCCTTGGCTATGGCGACCAGATGCTTGGCAATCAGCGGCCGGGCGATGGAGCTGCCGAGGAGATACTGCCCCTCGTAGAGTGTGTTAGCCCGCAGCATCGGAAAGATAAAGTCGCGGACGAATTCCTCACGTAGATCAACGATGCGGACATCCTTGACCCCGAACATTGCCGCCTTCGCCCGCGCCGGCTCGAGTTCTTCGCCCTGACCGAGATCGGCGGTGAAGGTCACGACCTCGCATTCGTAAGCCTCCTGCAACCATTTGAGGATGATTGAGGTATCCAGCCCGCCCGAATAAGCGAGCACGATTTTTTCTATTTTTCTTGCCATCAGCTTCTCCATATCGATTGGGTGGAACGATAGGCCAAGTTGTGCGCAATGAGCTTGCGAAACATTCCGGAAACTGTGAAAGATTGGCATATTGTGGCGCAGTGGCGCATCAGATGGGATATAAAATGCCAGTTCTTCTGGACGCGATCGACCGCCATATTCTCCGCGTCCTTCAGCGCGACGGGCGCATTTCGAATGTCGAGCTGGCACGGGAGGTGGGGCTTTCGCCCTCGCCCTGCCTGCGCCGTCTTCGGTTGCTGGAAGAGGCAGGGATCATCGATCGCTACGTCGCTGTGCTGGATCCGGCAAAGGTCGGGGCGGGGCTGACGGTTTTTGCCCGTGTGTGGTTCAAGACCCAGGATGCCGAGGTCACGCTGCGGTTTGCCGAAGCCGTGAGGCGGTTTCCGGAGGTGATGGAATGCTACCTGACGGCGGGGGAGTGCGATGCCGTGCTTCGGATCGTCACTGCCGATCTGCACAGCTACTGGCGTTTTCAGGCCGACCACCTGACGCGCATTCCGAGCGTCCTCAACGTCAAGACCGATGTGCCGATGGAAACGCTGAAACGGAGCTTCGAGCTGCCGTTGCGATAAGTGTCGCTGTCGCTGGCGGCTGATGTCGAGCACCTGAGTTGCTGAGGTGGGGTGGCCGCCCTCGTCCGGCGATGACATGATCGGAGCTGCGGCTGCCGCTTTCCATCCCGATAGAAGAAGTGCCGCAGCGCCACTCTCGATGCTATCCTCGGCCTGCGTGGAGGATCTGCTGCACCGGTTGCAGATGCTCGGCACAAGGCCGAGCATGACGACGACAGGGTGGCGATTACGCCTTCAGCGCCGCGGCGTAATCAGCGGCGTAGGTCTTCAGCGAGCGCGGGGCCTTGCCGGTCAGCGTCTCGACGTCGCCGGTCACGATGGCTGTCCAGTTCTGGCGGACGGGATAGAAGATTGAAGCGAGAAAGCTCGCATAGCCGGCCGGCACGCCGACCCCCGTCAGCATTTCGATGAAGGCCTCGTCGGAGACGGCGTTATAGGTGACGGGCTTGCCGATCGCTTCGGAGAGGATGGCGGCGGCTTCGGCATAGGAGAGCGCTTCCGGGCCGGTCAGGTTGAAGGCCTTGCCGTCGAAAGACGAGGAGGTGAGCACCGCCACGCCGCTTGCCGCGATGTCTCGGGCGTCGATGAAGCTCGATTTGCCTTCGGCGGCGGGAAGCGCAATCTGGCCGTGGTCGATGCCTGGTTTCCAGAAGGTGTGGAAATTGTCGGAAAACCAGTTCGGGCGAAGGATGACATAGGGCGTGCCGGATTTTTCCAGCGCAATCTCGACCTGGCGATAGGGAATGGAGTCGTCGGCATCGACGCCGATGACACTTTGGAGCACGACCTTCACCTTCCGGGCTGCGGCCGCTTCGATCACCGGCAGCAGCAGGCCCTTGGAGTCGACATAGCCGGAGGCGAGCAACACATAGGCACGGTCGACGCCCTCGAGGGCCGGGCCGAAAGTTTCAGGCCTGGCATAGTCGAAGGCGACGCCCTCGGCGGCGGCTACCGGCTTGCCGGCGCGAGAGGCGGCCTTGACGGCTTCGCCCTTCGCCAAAAGCCCATCGACCACATGTCGGCCGACGGTGCCCGTCGCGCCGAGAACCAGAATTTTCCTGCTCATATCACTCTCCGTGGTTTCTGTTGGAAACTATCTTTCCATAGGATACATACAGAGAAAACGGGATCGGAAAAGAGAGCACTTTTTTCTCACCTGGTTTCCTGCGGGAAACCCGGGGCGGGAAGGGGAGGATGGAATGACGACGACAGAGCAGAGCTACAATGTTTATGAGGATCGCTGCCCGACGCGGCTGGTGCTGGACTGCCTGGCGGACAAATGGGCGCTGCTGATCCTCGACCGGCTGCAAGGCGGGCCGGTGCGTTTCAATCACATCCGGCGCGATATCAAGGGCATATCGCAGAAGGTTCTGTCGCAGACACTGAGAAGGCTCGAGCGCAACGGCCTGATCTCGCGCACGATCTTTCCGACCGTGCCGGTAACCGTTGAATATGCGCTGACGCCGCTCGGGCGCACGCTGACGGATACGGTTTCGGCACTCAGCCATTGGGCAGAGCAGAACATGGACGCAATTTTTGCGGCGCAGCGTGCGTATGATGAAAGGGACGCCGGTTGATGATGGCGGCGCTTCGACGTAAGCAACATCTGCTGTCCCGCGCTTACGCAGTCCTCATCCTGCGCAGGCGTGCTGCGCACCACCGCCATGCGGGCGCAACGGCGTAGCCGACGGCCGGGATGGCCGCAAGCCCGAGGAGGATGCCGACGAGACCTGAGCCGGCAGCTTGGACCAGCCAGGAAACCACGCCGCCGACGGCCGGCATTGCATGCGCGGCGCCTTCTCCGGCATCGTGGAGCAGATGGCTCAGCCAGGCAAAGCCAAAGCTTTCGGCGCCGTGCACAATGATGCCGCCGCCGACCCAGATCATCGCCGCCGTCCCGATCAGACCCAGCACCTGGAGAAGATAGGGCATGCCCTGCACAAGGCCGCGTCCGAGCATGCGCGGGAACGCCCCTGTCCGCGAGCGGGAAGAGCGCTGGGCAAGCCAGAGGCCGAAGTCGTCCGCCTTCACGATCAAGGCGACGACGCCGTAAACGGCGGCGGTGATCATCGTGCCGACCAGGGCGAGAACCAGCGCCTGCACCGCCAGCCCCGACTCGGACAGGGAGCCCAGCGTGATCGCCATGATCTCGGCCGACAGAATGAAGTCGGTCCTGACGGCGCTCGCGACCTTTTCGTCCTCAAAGGTTTTGGGATCGATGCTGATCGTCTCGAGCTCCGCCTCGTGGGCATGGGCGGCATGCGGCACGACCAGCTCGTAGACCTTTTCGGCGCCTTCGTAGCAAAGGTAGAGCCCACCGAGCATTAGCAGCGGCGTCACTGCCTGCGGCAGGAGAAGGCTGAGGGCGAGTGCTGCCGGCAGGAGGAACAGAAGTTTGTTCTTGAGGGAGCCGACGGCGATCTTCCCGATGATCGGCAGTTCGCGCGCCGCCGACAGGCCGGTCACATAACGCGGCGTGACGGCAGCGTCGTCGATCACGACGCCGGCGGCTTTGGCGCCGGCTCTGCCCGCCTGAGCGACGACATCGTCCAGGGAAGCAGCGGCCGCCTTTGCAAGCGCTGCGACATCATCAAGGAGGGCAATCAGGCCGACACTCACAAGCAAACCTCTCATTCAGGGATATGGACAGCGAAAATAGTCAATCGGCCGGCAGCTGGAAAGAGGCGCTGCCACGGATGGTTGCGGCGCCCGATCCGGGCTGGCGCTCGAATGCGCTCACTCGATCTGAATATGGATGTGGTCGTCGTGGCGGGCAGCCCGGCAACCCTGGAAGCGGACATGGGCGTCGGTGATGCCGACTGCGTTCTTCAGATGCGGTTCGATGAAGATCTTCTGCAGGCCAAAGCGCGCGATCCCTTCTGTCGTCAGCCAGGCGACCGCCGCCGCCGCGCGCTGCTCATCGATCCGGTAGGCCGGGAATAACGGCTGCAGCGCATCGAAATTCCAGCGGGTGGTGAGCCAGTCATGGCGACCCGCGCAAGGCAGTTCGTCACCCGGGCCAGGCTGCTCGAAAGCGAAATAACCGATCGGTGAGCGGGTGTCGCCGTTCAGGAAGGCACCGCCGGCATCCTTATAATAATAAGCGAGATCAAGCTTCTTGCCGTCGGCATGCGAGAGATGCGGCAGCAGCGGGAAACCGTTAACGAAGGCGAAGTTCGCATCCAGCGCGACGGTGACGGTACCGGGGAATTGCGCGTCCATATGGGCGGCGAGCGCCTCTGCGAGATCGCGAAGCTTGGGCGTGACGTAGTTGCGGTTCAGCGCGCAGTAGATCGGCGAGCGGACCACGAGCCTGTCTTCGGCGCTTGTCAGGCAGGAGAGCGGAACGCGGCCGAATGCCGGTGCGGCAAATTGTGTGGCGACGGTCGCGGCGGCGTAGCACAAAAGGAAGAGCGTGAGCTTTGCGGGAAATCGCCTGAGGCCGAAGGCGTGCGCAGCGGCAAGGGCGATGAGATAGACGATGCCACCGATCTGAGTGAGCAGCGTCAGGATGAGAGCGGCGAGGGCGTGGAGGATGAAGCGGAGCACCGGGCGGCCTTGCGGAAGGGAGGTTGCATTGCCTTAGGTGAGGGAGTGGGGATGTGCAAGATGGGTTGTGCGTGAGGGCGGTGGGTTGTTCCATATCTGCCCTTCGCTTTGTGTAGCAAGGCCAAGGCAGTGAAGGATGTGCCGTGTGGCCCCCTCATCTGCCTGCCGGCATCTTCTCCCCGCTGGGGAGAAGAGAGGCAAGCCGCACGGCGTCGTTCCCACAGTTGAGGTAGCAATGGGAGGGCGAGCGACGGTAGGATCGAGTGCCTGAGCGCAAGTGAAGTGCAGACTTCGCTGTGAAGCGCCTGCTCAGGCTCCCGATATCAAACCCGCATCGACAGCTCGATGTCCTCTTCGAACGGGACGGAGAGATAGCCAGCGGCGGCTGAGCGAACGCGGGCGAGATATTCGGGGCTGACGTCGGCATTGTCGGCGACGATGAGGGCGCCGGGTCTCAGGCGGTCTTCAACCAGCTCCAGGACATCACGATAGAGCCCCTTGGCGCCGTCGAGAAACAGGAGGTCAATCGTATCAGGAAGATCGGTGCCAAGGGTGTGGAGGGCATCTCCCTCACGAATTTCGATAAGGTCGATGAGGCCTCCAGCCGTCAAGTTTTCGCGCGCCCGATTGAGCTTCGACGGCTCGAACTCGCTGGTGATCAGCCGGCCGCCGCCATTGTCGCGCAGTGCTGCAGCAAGGTGGAGGGTCGAGATGCCGAAGGATGTGCCGAACTCAATGATCGTTTGAGCACGGCAGCTGCGCGCCAGCATGTAGAGCAGCGTGCCGGCCTCGCGCGAGACAGGAAGCCAGAGATCCTTCAGTCGCCCGTAAAGGTCGAGATATTCCGTCTTGCTGCTGATCAGGCGCATTCTCTCGTCGCTGGAAAGCTCGGATATGGCGGGGCTCGTCGCCGCGGCGGCTTCTTCGAACAGGCGGAGGAGGAGAGGCGCGAGCGGCGCGGTGGTCAGTGTCGTCATTGGAGGGCTCCTTGGAATGATGAGGTTCTTGCGCTGCCTCAAAAATACGAATAATCCCTCGCATTTTCTAATCGCATTGCGGAGCACTGCTATGAGCGACCGGCCAAGTACGCGGATTTCTTCACGAAAGCAGCCGAAGCAGGCCCGCTCGACGGAGCTCGTGGGGGCGATCCTCGATGCTGCTGCTCAGGTTTTGGCACGGGAGGGAGCCCATCGCTTCACCACGGCGAGGGTAGCGGAGAGGGCGGGCGTCAGTATCGGTTCGCTCTACCAATATTTCCCCAACAAGGCGGCAATCCTCTTCCGGCTGCAGAGCGACGAATGGCGGCAGACGAACGACATGCTCGCCGACATTCTTGCCGATGCACAAAGACCGCCGTTCGAACGGCTGCGCAGCCTTGTTCACGCCTTTCTTCGCTCCGAGTGTGAGGAAGCGGCGATGCGAGTGGCGCTTCACGACGCCGCGCCGTTCTATCGGGATGCGCCGGAGGCGCAGGCGGCGAGGGCGTCGGGAGACCGCATCATCGGGCTGTTCATGCAGGAGGTGCTGCCATCGGTCCCGGAGGCAAGCCGGGCGCTTGCCGGTGACCTGATCGTCACGACGCTCGCCACGGTGGGGAAGCAGTTCTCTGAGGCTCCCCGAAGCTTGGGCGAGATCGAAACCTACGCCGAAGCCATGGCCGAGATGTTCGCAGCCTACCTTGAAAAGCTCGAATCCGGCCGGGACACGGTGAATTCCTAACAAAGGACCTCAACACGGCAAATGAGTGGCTTTTTGCGAACCGGCCACGGATTATCGCAACCTTGTCACGGCGCCGGGGGCAGCCCTGATGGACCGATTTCTGTTTCCTACTGGTGGTCCAACTGCTTCGACAATTCGGCAAAAAGCCGGTTTTGGGCGATGTCCAGCTGAACGAGATCGACGGCAACGGTGACGGCGCGGCGTCCTTCGATGCTGTCGATGTCGAGCTTTTTCTCGCAGCACCATTGCCGAACGGCATCGGTGACGATGGTTATCTGGCTGTCGTCGAGTGAAATAAGCGACAAGAGCATCTTCGTACCCTCTATGAAGCGGCAAGAGCACGATGGTCTCTCAAGCGGTCGTGCCGGTATCCTATGGGCCGATGATGCGTACTCTACGCTCATTCTGCAGCAATGCCACAGCTACTTGGACACGCTTAATTGACGACAGGTCGAGAACAAGACTGCTGAGCGTCATGGTCCGCTGACACAGTCCGGATGTCGCAGATGGCGAATGCCGACATAAGCGATGTCGAGCGGGAAAAGCTTCTGAAAACCCCAGCGTCGCCTTTCCGGGCTAATCCGTAAGACTTCTGCTCGGCCAGGCTCCGATTGATCCGCCCGGACGAGCGTCTGCTATAATCGCGGCGATTCCCGGTCGCATGGCCCGGCCGAACTTTGTGAGGCGTCAGATGACTGACGTTCAGGAACGGCTCCTTGAGAGCAAGATGACCGAGATCCGGCAGGCCCGGTCCTGGAGCCCGGGGGGCATCGCCAAATTCGAAAACCTGATCCGCAGCGGTGACGATCTGTCCCTCTACCGCATCAACCCGCTGGCTTTCGCGCACGACGGCGCCATTTCGGAGGCGGAAAGCATCGATCTCTTTCTCCATGCAACGCGCAGCGGTTTGTTCGAGATGCGCTGGGACGTCGTGTGTCCCCAATCCGGAATGGTGCTCGACAGTTTCGGCGCCTTGAGGACGCTGAAGACGCACTATGTCTGCGGCCTGTGCGACGTCTCCGGCGAAACCGATCTCGACGATTTCATCGAGGTCACCTTCACAGTGTCGCCGCAGCTGCGCCGGCTGTCTTTTCATGATCCCGGCTCGCTCTCGATCGAGGATTTTCACTGGAAGGCACGGTTTCTCAGCGATGCGCGACTGCCCGGTCAGCAGGTCCGCTTTCTCGACGTCCTGAAAGGGCTGGTGCGCGGCCTTTCCTTCCTGGCACCGGGTTCGGTCACGACGATCAGGGCTGAACTCGGCCCAGGTGCGCTCGCCGGCATCAATGTCGAGACCCAGGCGAGCTTTGCGCTGCCGGTGGCAGGCGAGCCCGCTACGGCGCCGGCACTCCTCAGGATCGGGTATGACGGTCGGCATTTTTGCCCTTCGTCATCAGCCGTTCGGCCCGGCCCGGTCATCCTCGAAGTCGAGAACTCGGCTGCCGTGCGTGGCTCGCTGCTTCTCATCAACTGGCCGCCCGAGATTCTGGCGCAGGCCATCAAGCCCGTTCTCGATTTCGATCCTTACATGTCGGGCGGAATGCTGCTTGCGCGCCAGACATTTCGGCGGCTGTTCCGCTCCGAATGCGTTGATGAAAGGGAGGGCCTCGGCATTCGCCAGGTGACGCTTCTGTTCACCGATCTCAAGGGGTCGACCGCGATGTACCAGCGGCTCGGCGATCTCAATGCCTATGCACTGGTGCGTGAACACTTCGCCTTGCTCGGCGCCACTGTACAGGAGCATTCGGGCGCAATCGTCAAGACGATCGGCGACGCGGTGATGGCTGCCTTCTCCCGCCCGAGCGACGCCGTCTCGGCTGCTCTGCACATGCTCGAGGAAATCGAACGCTTCAACGGGGAGCATGGCGACCCCAGCATTATTCTGAAGATCGGCGCCCATTGCGGTCCGTCGATCGCCGTGACCTTGAACGACAACCTCGATTATTTCGGGCAGACCGTCAATGTCGCGGCACGGGTGCAATCATTGGCCGAGGCCGGCGAGATCTGTCTATCCGAAGCCCTGTTTTCGGCGCCTGACGTCAGCCGGCTGCTCTCCGGCCACAGGCTAGTCGCCTTCGAGGCTCCGCTTCGGGGCGTGGAGGGGATGGCATGCGTCTACCGGGTGATGCCGGGATAATCTCACGTCCTTGATTTACACATGTCTTCATCCCGCGCCGCGGCACGTTCTTGGGAACTTGCATTCCACCATTTGCAACGGGCAACGCTGCCCAAAAGGAGGAGAATACAATGTTGAAACGCACAGCTGCAGCCATCGTTGTCGCCGCCGCATCCGCACTGCCTGTCCTTGCACAGGATGCGATGATGAAATGCGACGAGGCGTCGATGATGAAAATGCAGTCCGACATGGACGCCATGACCGATCCGGCCATGAAGGAAAAGAAGGAAATGGCGTCCAAGGAAATGATGATGGCTAAGGATTCCATGACGGCCAACAAGATGGACGACTGCAAGATGCACATGCAGAACGCGATGAAAAGCATGGGCAAAATGTGACGCTGCTGAAGCCGGGCGAGATGGCCTTGGACAGCCGCCTCGTCCAGCGGGATGAATGTGTTTCCGGCGCCGCTCACGCCGGAGAGATCGCCGGACTGAACCGGCGGCTCGGTTATTTCGCCAGCACGAGATGCGTGGTTTTTTCGCTGGCGACATGCTCGGTGACGCGGAAGCCCAGCGCGGGAAGGTCGATGCCTGCAAACATCGCTTCGCCCTTGCCGAGCACGACGGGCGAAACGGCGAAATGCAGCTCGTCGATCAGACCCGCCTGCAGATATTGGCGGACGGTCGCCACTCCGCCGCCGATCTTCACATCCTTATCGCCGGCCGCCGCCTTCGCCTGGTCGAGCGCCTGATGAATGCCGCCGGTGACGAAGTGGAAGGTGGTGCCGCCCTCCATGACGAGCGGTTCGCGTGGATAATGGGTGAGGATATAGGTCGGCGCGTGGTAAGGCGGGTTCGGACCCCACCAGCCTTTCCAGGCATCGTCGGGCCATTCGCCGCGGATCGGGCCGAACATGTTGCGCCCGAGAATGAAGGCGCCGAAATTGGCCATGGCGCGGGACGCATAATCCTCGTCGATGCCTGTGGAACCGTCGTCCTTACCCATCATCGCGCGGAAGGTGCGCGTGTGGAAGAACCACTGAAACATTTCCGGCGCGCGCTTTCCGAGCGGATCATTCAAGCTTTGCTCCGGCCCGGCGCCGAAACCATCCACGGAAACGGAAAACCCTGCGACGCGCACCTTGGACATGCTTTCCTCCATCTGGTTGCTAATTGAAACTAGTTGTAATCTCGCACGAGTGATCCTATAATGCAACTGGTTTCCGAAGGAGATACTTCGTGGATATAGAATTGCGGTCCGGCTGTCCGATCAACCTGACGATGGAGGTGCTGGGCGACCGATGGAGTCTGATTATCATCCGCGACATCATGTTCGGCAACCGCCGGCATTTCCGCGATCTGCTCACTCATTCGGAGGAGGGGATCGCCTCCAATATCCTGGCGGCCCGGCTGAAGCGGCTGCTCTCGCTTGGCTTCATCAGCAAGCGTGACGATCCGAGCCATAGCCAGAAAGCAATCTACAGTCTGACGGAACCGGCAATCCAGCTCGTTCCCCTCTTCGCCATGATCGGCGCCTGGGGCAGGCGTCACCTGCCGGTGGGCGAGGATCTCAGCATTCGCGCCGAGTTGCTGGAAGAGGGCGGACAGCCGCTCTGGGACGAATTCATGGAGGATCTCCGGCAGATCCACATCGTCGATCCGATCGGCGGGGCGAACGGGACTGTTACCTCGCCGGTGCTGGCGCGGCTGACGGCGGCGTTTCTGGAGGTGCGGGGAAGAATGGCGGCGGCCGGGGCGTGATGTAAGAAAAGGATAATTGAAAGATCTACCGTGTGGCCCCCCATCCGACCCTCGGGCCGCCTTCTCCCCGCGGGGAGAAGGGGAATCGTGGCAGCGCCTCGCCCCTCCGACATTTCGGTTGAAAGGGGAGTCGTGCGGCTTGGTCCCTTCTCCCCAGCGGGGAGAAGATGCCGGCAGGCAGATGAGGGGGCCACACGGTGGGACGCTTTTTTCACTTTCTACGAAAAATATCCGGTCGTGCTCATTGGTCACCAGCGGATCTACCTCACGAACAATATAACCAGCGGCCCCGCCAGCAGGCTGGCGAGGATGAAGGCGGAGAGGAAGTAAGCCTCGAGGACACGGAGGATGGATTTGAAGCGGGTCATGCTGACGTCCTGAATTGTGATGCCCGATCCTCGGCGGCAACAATTGCGGCAGCATGACCGGCTGCCTTTCAAGTTCCGCAATGTTGCTGCAACCCTGCGGCCGAAACTTGGGCGCAAGGAATGGTGGGCGATGCGGATTCTGTTGATCGAGGACGAGAGGGAGCTGGCCGGGGCGCTGTCGGCGGCGCTCGGCAAGCATGGGATCGTGACGGATCACACAATGCATCTCGGCGATGCCGTCGAGCTGACGCGGCAGAACCACTATGATGCGATCCTGCTCGACCGGCGCCTGCCTGATGGCGAGGGGCTGCGGTTCATTCCGGAGCTCAGGCGAACGGGGAGGGATACGCCGATCATCGTGCTGACGGCGCTGAACGAGCCGAAGCAGCGGGTGGAAGGGCTCGATCTCGGTGCCGACGACTATCTCGGCAAGCCGTTTCTGGTCGAAGAGCTGATGGCGCGGCTCAGGGCCGTGCTGCGCCGGCAGCCGAACCTTTCCGAACTCAAGATCACGGCCGGGCGGATGGTGATCGATCCCTTACATCTCAGCGTTACCGTCGGCGATACGCCGCTCGATCTGCCCCGGCGCGAGCTTCTGGTGCTCGCCGCCCTCGCCAAGCGCAAGGAGAAGACCGTGCTGCGCTCGACGCTGGAGGCGGCGGTCTACAATTATGAGGAAGAAATCCAGTCGAATGCGCTCGATGCGCATATATCGCGGCTGCGAAAGCGGCTAACCGATGCCGGGGCCGAGGTTTCGATCCACAATATCCGCGGCGTCGGCTATCTCATGAGGGAAGAGTGATGGGAAGGGGGAGCAAGGCCAACCCTTCGCTCTGGTGGCGGCTCAGCTGGCAGCTCAGCCTCGTCTTCGCGGGCGTGGTGACGGCCGTCACCATCGGGCTCTGCTTCTATGGTGCGACGATCCTCTCGCCGAATGTCGCGCTGGAGGACCATATCACATCAGTGCTGGCGCCGGCCGTTTCACTCGATGCCGAAGGGCGACTCGAAGTCAAAGATACGCCGGAGCTCGACGCGCTGAAACGAGAATATGACGGGCTCTGGTATGTTGCAGCCACGACGAACGGCTCCTTCGTATCCTATGGGACAATTCCCGCAGCCTATAGCGAACTTGCGCGTCTGACCTATCTGTTCGAAGGGGCCGACATCAGAGGGGCGGCCGGCACGGACGAGATCGCCTCGGTCGAGAGCGCGGAGACCCCGGTCGGCGAACTCCGGGTGCTGTTCGGCGGCGTCGCCGACAAAGGCTGGCCGGTTCTTACCCTGATGGGCGCGGTTTATCCGATCTACGTGCCGCTGTTTGCCGTCGCCTTGCCCGCGGTTTTTCTGGCGGTTCCCAGGATCATCAGGCGCGGGCTTGCCAGCGTCAGCGAAGTTGCCCGCAAGGCATCGGAAATCGAACCGCGCCGCTACGATGCGCGCCTGCCGCTGGAAGGCATTCCGAGGGAGGTCGCGCCGCTGGTGATCGCCTTCAACGAGGCGCTCGACCGGTTGGAAAACGAGCACCGCAAGCGGCAGCACTTCCTGATCGATGCGGCGCATGAACTGAGGACGCCGATTGCCATCATGCAGACGCGGATCGATGGAACGGCCGAGGGGCAGGAGCGCCGGCGATTGCTCGACGACGTCGCGCGTCTGGCCGAGACGGCCGAACAGCTGCTCGATTTCGAACGCAACGACCAGGCGACCGATCTCCATGAGACCGTCGATCTGGTCGAAATCGCCCGGACCGTGGTGGCCGATCTTGCGCCGCTCGCGATCTGCGCCGGTTACCAGATCACGTTTCAGAGCGAGGTCGAAAGCTTGAAACGCAAGGGCAGTCCTTCGGCCCTGCCGCGGGCGGTGAGCAACCTCCTGCGCAACGCTATCGATCATGGCGGCGGCGGCGGCATGATCACTGTCTCTGTGTCGGCAGCCGGCGGCGGGCGGATCAGCGTCGCAGACGAGGGGCCGGGCATTGCGGCCGAGCACCGGGAGCTGGTGTTCGAGCCCTTCTACCGCGTCACCCCGAAAAGTAAGGGGGCAGGGCTCGGCCTCAGCCTCGTTAAGCAGATCGTCCTGAACCACGGCGGCGAGGTCCGCATCGAGCGCAGAGCTGCCGGGGCCGAGGTGGCGATCCAACTGGGATAAGTCGAATTGTTCCGGCAGTCTGCGTTGCCGCGAGTAATGTAATGCTGCGGCAATTCTTCGCCACCACTTTCGCCTGATATCAACGGCGACGGAGGCCAAGCGGAGTGCGCAGCAATCGATTTACTTCATTTCTTTCAAAACGGGTGTCGAGGGCCTTTTCGCTAGTCCTGCCGCTCGCGCTTGCCGTGGCTGCTGCCGGCTGCAGCTCGGTTCCGCTCAAGGAGGGCGGGACGCTGACGTCCTACTCTCATCTCGGGCCGGCCAAGGGCAAACTCTCGAAATCGCGCGTCTATGTCGATGGTCTCAGCCTCGCTCCGATAAAGACGGTCGCGATCGAACCGACGAGCTTCGCCTTCAGCGCCGCGACTCGCATCAAGTCGCCTGAAGACCGGGCGATGGTCTCCAATGCGCTCGACCGGGCACTCTGCATTTCCCTCAGCGACCGGTATCAGATGGTGGCGTCAGGCGAGCCCGCGGATCTGACGATCCGCTCCGTCGTCACCGACATCGTGCCAACCAACAAGACAATGGCAGGTGTTTCCACCGTCGTAACCGTCGGCACCGGCTTGGCGCTGCCGGTCGGCGTGCCGCGCCTGCCGGTCGGGCTCGGCGGGCTGGCTGTGGAGGCCGAGGCGGTCGACAAGTCGGGCGCGCAGCGCGCGGCGATGGTCTGGGCGCGGGGCGCGAATTCGCTGCAGAACAACCCGCGCGTTTCCGAGGTGGGCGATGCCTACACCCTTGCCGGGAAATTCAGCAGCGAATTTTCCCGTATGCTGATTGCAGGCAGGGAGCCGAAGGGATTGGACCTCCGGCTTCCCTCGCGCCAGCGGATGAAATCCTGGCTCGGGGGAAAACCGAAATACGTCGCCTGCGACGCCTTCGGCCGCGAACCTGGGCTGGTCGGGATGGTGGCCGCCAAATATGGCGCGCCGCCGCAATGGACCGAGAAGAAGCCGAAGCCGGCGACTGCCTTTTGATCGAGTGCTCAGCCCACCCCGAGCTGGGCTGATCGGACGGACGGAGAAGGGCGACGGCCTTGCTCCGTCCGTCTCTAGCGCTCGGATGTGTTATCAGGCAGCGGGTGCGGGATGTAGCCAGAAATAGAGTTTGGTTCGCTCGGGCCTGTCGGAAGGGTGCGGACCGCGCATGAAGAATTGCCCGCCGTTGCGCTCGATCACACGCCGCGAGGCGTCGTTGTCCTCGTCACAGAGAACGACGAGGCGGGTGAGGCCTTGTTTTGCCGCCACATCGAGCAGGAGGCCGAGCGCTGCGGTGGCGCGGCCGCTGCGCTGCTTCCACGGCACGACCGAATATCCGACATGGCCCGAGACTTCGGGCGGTAGCTGCTCTGTGCCCTGAAGAAAGCGGAGGTTGATGCTGCCGCAGAATTCACCATCCCAGATCCAGAAGAGAAGAACCGTCAGCGGCGACCCGGACACGGTGCGCTGCCTGTCGCCCGGACTAAGATCGTCGAGAAATTTCAATTTGTCCTGGCGCAGCCGCTGGAGTTCTCCGCCGATATAGGCCTGGTCGCCGGCACGGCGCGGGTCGGGAGACCAACCGGCCGCAAGCGCTGCTTCGAAGCTTGACAGATTTTCAACATCCGGCGCAAGCAGGGCCACGCAGCCGGAGGGCGTTGCGGTGTCTCCTGATGTCATAGGTCCCCTTGCAAATGCAGCCGCTCGGATGGTTCGATCCTCGCTAGACAAGCACGACTGAGAGCTGCTGGGAAGCGCTTACGCGACAGCAAAAAGCCCCGCATCTTCATGCGAGGCTGGCCGTGCGTTCGGCGATTCGGATTACCGGCACTGACGGCGCGGGCCGTAGTTCGGCTGATAGGTATTGTCCCAGGCGCGGTACGACCGATAGCGGGCGTAGCAATACTCGGCGTGCGAGCTGTATCCGCGCGAGCTGTAGGCGGCGCGAGGCTGCGAGGCGATGATGCCGCCGATGATGGCACCGGCCGCCAAGCCGCCGATAATGGCGCCGGTATTGTCGTGGTGACGCCGCCATCTGCGATCGTAGCGGCGGTCCCAGCCATAGCGGTCGTCCCGATAGTAGTCGCGATCGCGGTAGTAGTGGCGATCGCGGTAGTAGTGGCGCCTCGGGTACCACCTCCGACCATTATCGAACTGGCCCGGGCAGTTCGTGAAGTTGTTGCAGCCGACCGCGATGATCCGAGCATCGCTGCCGTCAGGCGTCGGCTGCACCGCCTGTTGTACCGGACTGGGCACGAAGGCTGGGCCTGCCGTAGCCGGCGTCCCGGAGAATGCCGTCGCTATTGATAGGGCAATGATGGCGAATCTGTTCATGTCACTCACCTTGAGTCACGGAAGTATGGAGGGATAACGCGGACCGAGAAAATAAGTTTCTCTTAGGGTCAGGACCCGACTATGTGCGCATTCGCTAACGCAATGGACTGCGCGGCCGAATCATTGCGATCGGATCGGCGGTTCTCCTGCGCTACACCTCTCTGAAAGCGCGCAAGGGACGCTATCGACGACCGGAATCTGGAGGAAGTTCAAATTGCAAGTAGATCTTAAACTGGTTCTTATGGAGCTGCTGCTTCAATGCCTGACATGTAACGCGTCACCTTAATGTCAGAAAGACGACCATGCAGCTCTCCAGAATCATCGGCCTTCTCTGTCTATCCACCAGCCTTGCGCTTGCGCCCCTCAACATCGTCTTTACCGATACATCGCCCGCCTTCGCAAAAGGTGGTGGCGGTGGCGGCAACGGCGGTGGCGGTGGTGGTCACGGGGGTGGCGGTGGTGATCACGGCGGTGGCGGGGGCGGCAACGGCGGTGGCAGTGGCGGCGGCAACGGCGGCGGCAGCCATAGCAGCGGCGGCGGAAAGGGAAGCTCCAGCTCAGGCGGGAAGACGGAGAACGGCCATGGCTCGAACAAGTCCAGCGGCAAGACAGGCCAGGCGAATACGACCAAGCAGAGCGTGACCACGAAGGGCGGCGCCAAGAAGACGACCTCCGTCAAGGCGCCCGCGGAAAAGTCGGCCAAGAAACCCGCAGCACAGCTTGCCGGTCTCAATTCCTTGAAACGCAATTTCCATGCCCTCATGAAGACGGCGGATCCGCGTATGGCTGCAATTGCGGCGTATGCTACCGCTTACGCTCAATATGAGCTGGCCAACGGGGTTGCCCCGCCGGCGGACGATCCTGTTCTCGGCGACGCCGCTCTGACGGCAGCACTGGCTTCGGCGACCAAGACGGGCACGCTCACCCCCGAAGCTTTGGCCTGGGCCAAGGACACGCTCGGCATCGGCACGGCTGTCGGCACGATCGACCAGATGAGAGACGCGTTGGCGGCTGCGGCGCCGGTCGCGGAAGAACCGGTGGCGGAGACCCCGACGACGGAGACTCCGGCAACCGAGACTCCGGCTGGCGAAACCGCCGAGGGCAGCGAGACGACAGATCCTAGCGCGACCGCGGAAACGCCGGAAGCCGAGACGGGCAGCACGGAAGAAGTATCGGGAACGACCGAGTCGGCGCCGGCTGTCGATTCAACAGAAACCTCGGCCACAGCAACGAGTCCCGAGGCGACCGGCCTCTAAACCACCGAAAGTGGCTGGCGTATCGGCTCGAAATCGGAATAGATTTTCGAGCCGATACATAATTAGATTCAGAGCGTTAGCGCACCCTTTGTGCGTCTGAAACGAGGATCACGGGCAGAGGTGTCGCGGGGAAACTGACACGCGCCGTCAGACTCGCTTCCCGCCGGCAAGCAGTCGAAGCTGGTCTTCATCATGCACCCCCTGCCGATAAAGCTCGATGATCAGGGCTCCGAGACGATCGGCTTCCCAGCCTGCTCTATCAATATTAAGCCCGCTACACAGGGCTTCATGTACACGCCTGCAAATATCGAGATCTGCGGAGGCGAGTGGTTCGTCACGCGTGCTGAAAAGCTTGTCTGACATCGCAATCAGCCCTTTTGGGATGCCGTGAATCGCTATTGTGCAAAAAGATAATTTCGCAGCCTTGGCTTCGCAAGATGGGCGAACGTCCGAAATCAGAACAATATGGGAGCCGCGGCAAGACGCGGCGCCGGGGTGGAGCTGAAATCAACCGGCGCCTCGGCCGGACAGAATAGGCGGGGAGAATATCTCTATTTGGCCGCGGGATCCTTACCGCCCTGCTGCGACAGGCGCAGCTCTTTCAGGCGTTTGGTCTTTTCCCGGCGAGCCCGCTGCTCCGCCTCGATGGTTTCCTTTGCGGCTCGCTCGGTATTTTCGAAACGATCCTGCCGGTAAGCCTTTGATGAGGGTTCACGTTCTCTTTTCATGGCCGCTAAACGCAAATCGACGAAAACGGTTTCATGATAAAACCGTTTTGCCAAAAAGCGGCGCGGCCGCCGGGCGCCTCGCCAGCGCCCGACGACACGTCGGATCAGCCTTTGATAAAGGCGAGGATGTCGGGATTTATGATATCGGCATGGGTCGTGCACATGCCGTGCGGGAATTTCTCATAGACCTTCAGCGTCGCATTCTGCAGGAGCTTGGACGAAAGCAGCGCGGAGTCGGCGATCGGCACGATCTGGTCGTCGTCGCCATGCATGACGAGGGTCGGCACGGTAATGATCTTCAGGTCTTCGGTGAAGTCGGTTTCCGAGAAGGCCTTGATACCGTCGTAATGCGCCTTGGCGCCGCCGATCATGCCCTGGCGCCACCAATTGTTGATGACCGGTTCCGACACTTTCGCCCCCGGCCGGTTGAAGCTGTAGAACGGGCCGGCGGGAAGGTCATGATAGAATTGGGAGCGGTTGGCAGCGAGCTGCCTGCGCAGGTCGTCGAAGACTGCGATCGGCAGGCCGCCGGGATTGGCATCGGTTTTCACCATGATCGGCGGTACGGCGCCTATTATGACGAGCTTGGCGACTCGGCCCTGCGGCTGGCCGTGCCGGGCGACATAGTGGGTCGCTTCGCCGCCGCCGGTGGAATGGCCGACATGGACGGTATTCCTGAGATCGAGATGCTCGACGACGGCTGCGGCATCGGCCGCGTAATGATTCATGTCGTGGCCGTCGGCCACCTGGGTGGAGCGGCCGTGGCCACGCCGATCATGGGCGACGACGCGGTAACCATTGTCGAGGAAGAACAGCATCTGGGCGTCCCAGTCGTCGGAGCACAGCGGCCAGCCGTGATGGAACATGATCGGCTGGGCGCTCTTCGGTCCCCAGTCCTTGTAGAAAATCTCGACGCCGTCCTTCGTTGTGACTGTGCTCATCTCATGGCTCCTTGTGGTTGGATTTGACTAAACAGGCTGCGGCAGGCGGGATCGGCAGCGCCACGAGCGCCGTGACGCCAATGACGGGATAAGAAAGTCGCGCCTGGGGATGGAATCGACAATATGATGATGTGCTTATTGAATGCCTCGTTCTACTCTATTGATATGACAGAAGTTTGCATGGTCAGTTGCCAGGACGCTCAGTGCCCTGTTAACCGGTGACGGCGACGCAATAGGGCGGTCCTTGCCCGACTGCTTCGCGCTGCGACATTCCTTGATCACGGTAGCTGGGCAGCGCAGTGAAGGCGGCCGAACTAACGGGCAATATCCGCAATGAGCCACTTTATTCCCTTTCGTGCAATCTATACGTTCGGGTAGGTGTGTTTCGCCTTCGATTATGTTGCGCCGGATGCAGTCCGCTGGCGCTCACTTGAACGGGGATCGACGCCCAACCATCTAATCCCTCACAACAACGTCATGGCGACGATCGCATCCGCGATTGCTTTGCCGGCGCGGGACGGCCGTCTGCCGCCTGAGGATCAGAACATGGGTTACATGGATAAGGATATAGCGCCCCAGAATGACGGGGCGCTGGTCGATGCCTATTCGCAATCGATCGCAGCAGCAGTCGACACGGTCGGCCCGGCCGTCAGCCGGATCGAGCGGTTGGGTGGGCGGCAGGGGCACGGGTCGGGATTCGCTGTCTCGCCTGACGGCCTGATCATCACCAACAGCCATGTCGTCGACGACGCCAAGGTCGTTCGCATCACCACGCCTGATGGATTCGTCACCGAAGGTCGGGTGCTCGGCCGGGATGTCGATACCGATATCGCCCTCATTCGCGCCAACACCAGCACCGGCGCCTGGGCGAGGCTCGGGGATTCCCAGCGCCTGCGCAGGGGCCATATCGCGATCGCGATCGGAAATCCGCTGGGCTTCGAATGGACCGTCACTGCCGGTATCGTCTCGGCGCTGGGCCGGTCGATGCGGGCGGCCAGCGGCCGGCTGATGGAGGATGTCATCCAGACCGATGCCGCGCTCAATCCGGGTAATTCCGGCGGGCCGCTGGTGTCTTCCGGCGGCGAGGTCATCGGCGTCAACACCGCCGTCATCCAGGGCGCACAGAGCATCGCCTTTGCCGTTGCATCGAACACCGCCAATTTCGTGGTGTCGGAGATTCTTCGCTATGGTCAGGTCAGGCGCGCCTTCATCGGCATAGCAGGCGACACGATCGTGCTGCCGCGACGGGTCGCACTTGCTGCTGGTACGGTTCAAACGACATCCGTCCGCGTCCGCAGGGTCGAACCGGAGGGGCCGGCGGCAAAGGGCGGGCTGCAGGAGGGCGATTACATCCTCGCCATCGACGGCAGCCCGGTCGGCGGCGTCGACGATATCGTCAGACTGATGGATGGCAGCAGGATCGGCAAAGAGACGGAGATTCTGGTGTTTTCGGTGGCCGGCCGGATCGAGAAGAAGATATTGCTGCCGATGCCGCGGTCATGATGACTGTTGCCACCGACAGCCGCGACTTACCGAATGAGCGCGCGACCGCGACCGGCTCGTTGAGAAGGCCCGCTCCAGGCGCCGGCCATCACTTGCCGGTGGAAACACAGACAACGTTCCGTTCCGTCAGGCGCTGACCGCCGCCGGCTCCGTCCCGGAGAAATCCACTGCCGCGAAGGCTGCCGCCAGCACCTCCGGTCCGGCACCGTTTTTTACCGCGTCGGTGGAGAGGATTTGACGATAGCGACGCGCCCCGGGCAGGCCGGTGAAGAGGCCGACCATGTGCCGGGCAACCTGTTGCAGCCGGCCGCCGCCGGCGATATGGCGCTCGGCATAGGCCATCATCCGGTCGCACAGCGCCTGCCAATCGGGCTCGGCCGCCGGCGCGCCGAAGAAGCGCCGGTCGATGTCGGCGAGGATCGCCGCGTTCTGGTAGGCGGCCCGGCCGAGCATGACGCCGTCGACGTGGGTGAGATGCTGGGCGGCCTCGTCGAGCGTGCGGATGCCGCCGTTGATGCCGATGAACACATCGGGCCAGCGCTGTTTCATCCGGTAGACGATCTCGTAATCAAGCGGCGGAATCTCGCGATTCTCCTTCGGGCTCAAGCCCTTCAGCCAGGCCTTGCGGGCATGGATCCAGATCGCATCGGCGCCGGCATCGAGAACGCGGGTGATGAGTTCCGGCAACGCCTCTTCCGGCTCCTGCTCGTCGACGCCGATCCGGCATTTCACCGTCACGGGCGCGGTCGCGACCGCCTTCATCGCCGCGACGCATTCGGCCACCGTCTCCGGCGTCAGCATCAGGCAGGCGCCGAAGGTGCCCGATTGCACACGGTCGGAGGGGCAGCCGACATTGAGGTTGATCTCGTCATAGCCATAGGGTTCGGCGATTTTCACCGCCTCGGCGAGTTTGACCGGATCCGATCCGCCAAGCTGCAGCGCCAGCGGATGTTCCGCGGCGTCGTGGCCGAGCAGCCTCTCGCGCGGGCCATGGATGATGGCGTCGGCCACCACCATCTCTGTATAGAGCAGCGCCTGCCGGCTGATCTGGCGGTGGAAATAACGGCAATGCCGATCCGTCCAGTCGATCATCGGGGCCACCGCAAATATCGGCCTCTTCTCAGTCATCGACGGTCCATTGTTCCTTGTAGCCACGGCGCGCCTCAATGTTGGTGCCCTGCATCGCCGCTCCGGCGAGATCATCATTAAGGGCGCATATAACACCTGGCCTTGCGATCGACAAATCCAGGCGTGGCAAACAAAAACGGCGCCCCTTTCAGAGCGCCGTTCCTGCCGCCGAAGCGATAATTTAGCTTACGAAGCCGAGATGTTGACAGCCTTCGGGCCCTTGCCCATGCGGTCCGGCTCGGTGTCGAAGGTGACCTGCTGGCCTTCGCGCAGCGACTGGATGCCAGAAGCCTGCAGCGCCGAGATGTGGACGAAAACGTCCTTTGCGCCGCCGTCCGGCGTGATGAAACCAAAACCCTTGTCCTGGTTGAAGAATTTTACGATGCCTTTGGTGGCCATTGGGATAGTCCTTTTCCCTTAGTCTGTGTTTATCCGCGCCCCCGAGAGGAAGCGGACGGCTTTAGCTTTCGTCCCGATTGGGGTTGGGGACGAAGGGTCAGTCGGAGAAGTCACGTACGGGGAAAGAACGTCTACGCAGGCGGGGATTCCCGCGCCCCCTTCCGTGAGGGAAGGGATTACCACATCAGTCCAGTCACCGGCATGCAAATGCCCGAGTGAGTGAATTCGTGCCAGCATTTCGGGCAAAAAGCAAGCGGCATTATTGTGGCATGACCTTCATAATGACAGGAAATGCCGAAGATTCAGATACTTGACAAAAAGTTAGCGGATCCTTGCATGCCTGTGCCATTGCGGGATTCCGTGCCGAAACGGGATGAGGGGTGCTTCGGTGGCCGGGCATGGATTTTGCGGAGCGGCAGGCCACATCGATCAGCCCTCATGGTGAGGATCGCAGAGCCTGCCTCCGGTGTTCCTGGCGCCGTCTTTGTTCCGCCCTCATCCCGAGGTGCGTAGCCCGCAGGGCGAAGCCGCGAAGGACGGGGGCGGCCACCGGCGCCATTGCCTTCGATTCTGCATAGGGTTTGTGGAATGCAGGTAAGGCGTTTGCGCGCCCGCCCTCGTGGTTCGAGGCGGCCTCTTGGGCCTCCTCACCATGAGGGCGCTCTTTGGTGCCTGCGGTTTTACTGCGCATCCCCCAGCAGTGCACTGAGGCTCCAGGGATTATCGCCCTGCTGATCGGCGATGTCGTCGACCTTCCAGCCGCCATGCTCGCGCACGAGGGTGTAGAAAAGCGTCACCTCCTTGCCGTTGTCGAACTGCACTTCCACCTCGGCCTTGTCGTCCAACAGGATCGGCTGCCCGATCCTGACGTTGCTTGCCTCGCCGTCCTGGCCTGCAATGACGGGATCGAAATCGACCGCGCCGACATCACCCTCGGGCGTGTTGTCGAGATCGGCCTGGAGAAGTTTGTTCAGATGGTCGGAAAAGAAGATCGAATAGGGCGAGGGCGCCTCGGCATCGCTCCTGTCGGTGTCGTAGCTGTAAAGCGCCTTGAGCAGCGCCTTCGGCGTCTTGTAGGTCTCCGCCAAGGCGGGCAGGGCCGCGAAAGCCGAAATGGCGAGGGCGAGGATGACGGTGGGTAGACGCATGCTGGCTCTCCTCCGATGGGCAGAGAATCATAGCCGAAACGACCGTTGAGGTGGAGCGGCATTTTCGGAGGTGCCCCGGCCGGGTCGCCTGCCTTGCCGCGTCCGGCTGGTGCCAGCAGGCAAGCGCCTGAAAATCGCAGCCGGTGGGGCTTGCAGATTGCAAGTCCCACCGGTGCTGAAGGCCCGGACAGCGCACATCTTGGCGTCTGGCAACTATCCTGCCGCGATTAGATCAAAGTGTCATGCAGCAGGCTGGATGACGACGGCTCAAAAATGTCCTTCACGGCGAGGGTGAAGTCGTGGCTGGTGATGTTGCCGGCCGCGTCATAGGCTTCGGCGGTGAAGGTCAGGCTGTGGGTGCTTTCGAAGTCGATCGCAGCCTTCGTCTGGATCTTGTTGCCGACGAGCTTGAAAATGCCGTCGGCATCATCCGTCAGTCGCCATTTCACCGTGCCGCCCTCCGGATCGACGGCTGTGAGAAGGCCGACCGAGGTGCCGATTGCGACATTCTCGGAGATCGAACTGCGCGAGAACGAGAGCTTGATCGGCGCCTGATTGACCGGGGCTTCGTTGACATCGAGCACGTTGATCGTGATGTCCTTTTCGACCGTGACCTTACCGTCGGAGACGGCGACCTTGATCGTGTGCGACTTGGCCGTCTCGTAGTCCAGCGCCTTCGAGGTGACGATTCGATTGCCCTTCAGCCGGAAGTGATCGTCGGCGCCGTCGAGCAACGTGTAGGTGAGGGTGTCGCCGTCGGCATCCTTGGCGCTGAGCAGACCAACCGTTGTCCAGATCGGTGTGTCCTCGGAGAGGGCGGTTTTCGAGAGCTGAATATTGGTCGGCGCGGCGTTGCTTTTGGGCGTGAAGCTTTCCGTGGCGAAATCGTAGATGCCATCGGCAAAGCGGGCGAATTCGACGTCTGTCAGCGTATCCGTCCCTTCGGCGGCGCTCGTCAGGATGTGATCGCCATTGTTCACCGCGAAGGAATAATTGGCGAAATTGCCTGAGAAGAGCGCGGTGTCGATACCGGCGCCGCCATCGATGGCGTCGTTGCCGGCGCCGCCGGTCAATTTGTCGTTGCCAGCATTGCCGTTGAGGATGTCGTTGCCGCCGCTGCCGTCGAAAATGTCGTTGCCGTCGGTGCCTGTAAATTCATCGTCACCGCCGCCAGTCTTGACGTCGATGCCGAACGCATTGCCGGCTACGAAAGATCCGAGATCTCCCAGTTCGTCGGAAAGATCGAGGTGGGCGCTGTCCGTCAGGGCCACTGAGGCTCGAAAATCGCCGAACGGATCGGTCGACCAGACGATTTTGTCGAGGCTTTCGAACTGCGCGCTCGAACCGGCGACGGTATATCCTGCCGTTTCAAGGACTTCGATGTTTTTGATCGTCAGGCCCAGAAGCGAGCCGGTTCGTAGCGTATCGATCCCGGCGCCGCCATCGATCGTTCCGAAATTCATGGGAGCGAATGTCTCTACGGCTATGAAATCGTCGCCGTCTCCCGCATCGATGTCAACGACCTCAGGGTTCAGGCCGAAAAGCTTACCATCGTCGATCGTATCGTTGCCCGCGCCACCCCTGATGACATCGTTTCCAATGTCGCCGGAGATGTGGTCATTGCCGTCACCGCCATTCAGCGTGTCATTGCCAACTCCGCCATTGATCCAATCGTTTCCGGCACCGCCGTTCAGTGTGTCTGAACCGTCGCCGCCTGCGATGGTGTCGTTGCCTGCGCCTGTCGTGATCACGTTGTCCCCGCCTGAGCCCGTGACATCTGCGGAGCCCGAGCCCAGTTCGTCCGAAAGGTCTACCGTCCCGGAATCCGAGATGACCAGGTGAGCTGCCACGAGAGGATTGATTTCGGAGTCGCGGATGAGATCGTAGGCTTCGAACTCTGCCCCGGTCTTGGTAATCGTTGCGCCGTTAGTGTCCAGGATATTCAGCGGGGTGCCCGGCTCGGTGCTGTTAACCGTGAAGCTTTCAGTCGCGAAGTCGTAGACGCCATCGGCAAAGCGCGCGAATTCGACGTCTGTCAGTGTATCCGTGCCTTCCAGCGCGCTCGTCACGACGCGGCTGCCATTGTCGACCGTGAAGGAATAATCGACGAAATTGCCGGCGAAGGCCGCCGTGTCGATGCCCGCGCCGCCATCGATAGTGTCGTCGCCGGCGCCGCCGGTCAGTTTATCGTCGCCGTCGTGGCCATTGATGACGTCGTTGCCGCCGCTGCCGTCGAAAATGTCGTTGACATCGCTTCCCGCGAACTCATCGTTGCCGTCGCCGGTCTTGATGTCGATACCGGAGAAACCGTGGACACGACTTCCGAGATCTCCTAATTCGTCGGAAAGATCGAGATGGGCGCTGTCCGTCACCACTAGCGAGGGGTCATAACTGAAGAAGGGGTCGGTCGACCTGACGATCCTATCAAAGCTCTCGAACTGCGCGCTCGAGCCGCTTACCTGGAAATCGGCCAGTTCAAGCACTTCGACGTTCTCGATCGTCAGGCCGCGGAGCGCCGAGCCTTGCAAGGTGTCGATTCCCGCACCGCCATCGATCGTTCCCGATATCAATGGAGCGAATCGCTCAACGGTTATCAGATCGTCGCCGGCGCCGCCGTCAATGTTGACGATTTCTGGCTGCAGGCCGCCATCAGGTCCGAGCACAAAGCCAAAACCGCCATCGCTGATCCGATCATTGCCGTCGCCGCCGATCAATATGTCGTTGCCCGCATTGCCGTAGATCGTGTCGTCGCCAGCGCCACCGTTCAGCGTGTCCGCGCCGTCGCCGCCTGAGATGGTGTCGTTGCCGGCACCTGTTGTGATCGTGTTGTCACCGCTCGAGCCGGTCACGTTCGCCGATACCGAACCCAACTCATCGGCCAGATTTGCCGCGGAGGAATCGGAGACGGTGAGAGAGACAGGTACGGAAGGATTGGCTTCAGAGTCGCGAATAACGTCGTAGGCTTCGAATTCAGCGCCAGTGTTGGTAATTGTAGCGCCGTTTGTATCCAGAATATTCAAGGCCATATTTTAAACTTCCCCAAAGATGCGTTTTACTCTGAAAAATGAGAAATCCCCGAAAGAACTGTTGGTTTCAACGGACGACAACCTCTCGGGGATCTATGCCAATCATAAATGAAGTTTTCAATGAAAAATTGTGATTTTTTCTTGATTTTTTAACGAAAAAGTAAGGCTGAAATACTGCGGAAGGACTTCGAATTTGCAAACCAAAAGTCGTATTTTAGTCTTTTAATTCATAAGCGTCCTGTGCGGAGATAAGCTCGCGGTGCAAGCGTGAAAAGTTGTCTTCGCCTGACGCGCTAGGGCATTGCGCGTCGGCGCCTGACTATCGGCGTCGCTTTCCCGCCTGACGACGGGCTTGCGCCTGCGGACGGCTTCCGGTGAAATCTCTCATGCGAGCTTGATGAGGCCCGCCGCAGTCGGGATAAATCCGCAGGCGCGGTAGAAGCCGGTCAGCTGCGGTTCGAAATCGACATGCAGCCATTGAGCGCCGCGCTCGCGGGCGATGCTCGTAGCCTGCCTGACCATACGCGTCGCGAGGCCCTGTCGCCGCATATCGGGATGGACCGACGTATCGAGGAGGAAGGCATGAATGCCGCCATCCCAGGCGACATTGACGAAGCCGACGAGCTTGCCGTCGTTATAGGCGCCGATATGGGCGAGACTGCGGGAGAGGATTTCGGCGAAATCCCGCCTGTGCGGGCTGCCCCAGGCGGCAGAAAAGAGGGCGTTCAGTTCGTCGGCGGCGGGGAAGGGGTCGGTGCGCAGTTCCAGCATGGGTGGTTTTCTCCGTTCGAGCCGGCCGAGAGCAGAAGCTAGGGCCGGGAGGTTGCGGATCAATCACGGTGGATTGGTTCGAAGCTGCAGCACATGTTACACATATGAGGCGCGGGCATTCCCGCAGGGGCGCAACTGAGGCGTCGTTGACACCCTGTCGCCACGGAACATAATGAGAACATCTGACATTCCACCGGCAGAGAGGGTTCCATGTGCGGACGCATATTCGTCAAGACCTCGCTTGAGGAGCTGATCAGCAATTTCCCATTTGCTGTCAGGGGCGGGGATATTGACGGGCTGGGAAATCGCTTTCCCCGATGGAACGGCGCGCCGTCGCTGGATTACCCCATCATCATCAGGGACGTCGTGCGCGAGCCTGATGTAACGGGCCCCATCTTCGCGTCGGCACGCTGGGGTCTGCTGCCCTCCTGGGCCAAATCAGGCGGCCGGCCGCCGCCGGTCAATGTCCGCTGCGAGAGCATCGCTTCCAATGGCATGTTTCGCGCGGCATATGGTTCGCGCCGGTGCCTGGTGCCGATCAACGGCTTCTTTGAGTGGAAGGACATTCATGGCACGGGCAAGAACAAGCAGCCCTATGCGATCGCGATGAAGGACGGCTCCGCCTTCGCGCTCGCCGGCATCTGGGAAAGCTGGAAAGATGAGAACGGCATTTCGATCCGCAACTTCGCCATCGTCACCTGCGAGCCGAACGAAATGATGGCTGAGATCCATGACCGCATGCCTGTTATCCTGCATCGCGAGGATTATGAACGCTGGCTGTCGCCGGAGCCGGATCCGAACGATTTGATGAGACCTTTCCCGGCCGAGTTGATGACGATGTGGAAGATCGGGCGGGGCGTCGGCTCGCCCAGGAATGACGGGCCTGAGATCATCGAGGAAGTCGAGGACGATCCGGAGCCGACGCTGCTCTAGGGCAAGTCAGGCAAAGCGGTGGCGGTCTTACCTCTGGAAACGCTCTGATTCACCGGCTCGGGCGGAGCCATTCACGAAACCATGCGGCAAACACATCCTCACGAGGAGAGGACAACGCATGCAGGACGACGCCGGAACGCTGTTACGGTCGTTCCTCAACAATGCCCTTCGCAGACAGACACAGCGCCGGATCCGGGACTTCGGCGGCTATGAGATCGGCAAGCGCCGAAAGCCTGATGTCATCGCTACGATGGCGGACGAGGTAGCCGAGTTCCTCTGCACCTATCTCGACATCACGGCGAACGGCCGACCGGCGACCAGGGAAGGCGTGGTCTTCGCCATCGCCCAGGCACTGGGCAATGTGCCCGATGAGCTCGCCTACAGGCTGACATCCCGCGATGACGATGCGTGGAGAACCGTCTGCGAGTCCGTCGCTGTTTTCCTGGAAGCCTGCATGGAATTCGACCAGAAGCCCTATGACGGGTCGCTGACGGCGCGATCGAACTATAACGGCTGGAAAGACTGGGAGGTGATCGTCAGCGGCGAGAGGCCCAGGGGCAAATGGCGCCACGCCTGGAAGGAGAAACCAGGCGACGATTTCATCGGTTTTGACGGCGAAACCTGCATGGGGCGGATCTTCAAGATCGATCTCACCGGCTCCGACGAGCGCTGGTACTGGCTGATATCAGCCGACGGCAGCCCGCGCCGCGGCTGGCCGGCGGCGGGGTATGAGGCGAGCGCGAGAAGCGCGGCCTGTCGGGTGGAGCGGATTTATTTTGCGCTGGTGAAGGGAGAGGCGAGGGCTGGGTATGGGTGAGGGAGGGCGGAGGGCGTGGTGTAAGGCTCAGGTAGGGCCGACTTTAGGGCCTGGCCGCCTATGAAATGCGATCCATCTTTGGTCTCAGCGAAGTAGCAGGAAGGAAGTGGAATCCGCATCAGGCATGATTCGATAAATTTGGACGCGCGCGCCCATCCCTCCTTGTCCCATTTATAGTTTCGCTGAAAATCTGGATCGAGGATCAGTTTTGGAGGATTTGCTTTACCCTGCTGAACCAACGTTTCGAAGGGATAATCTACGGTATTTAGGTTTAAGGTCGCATTACACAGCACAATCTACGAGAATTTAACGTCACCTTACTGCAGCTGAAGCCGTCAAATTCTGCAAAAGACATCCTGCAAGATGGCAACGGCATTACAGACGATGGAGCTAAGATCGCTTACCGCCCCGGCCGGCCCGTCTTCCCCTTCGTCCGCCCCTTGCGCTTCTGCTCGCCCGGCTCCTCATAGCTCCCGGCGCCAACCCGGCCGCGCACCACCGGCCGAACATCGTCGTCGCGTTCTGGCTGGCCTTCCAGCAGTGGTGAGAACCGCTTCGTGCCCCTGGCGGCGTCCGGCTTGTCAGGCACATGGCCGGTCACCGGCTTTTCCGTGCGGCCGACTGTCATTTCGTCGAGGGTATTACGGCGGAAGAGGCTCTTGTTGTCGGCGGGGGTGGCGACGTGGCGGCCCATTTCGTCAAGTTCCGGCTTGCGGAAGAGCGGGGTGGCCGTGTCGGTGCCTGGGCCCATGTCGTCGAGGGTGGGTTTGGAGAAGTAGGAGGGTGTGGTACCCCCCTCTGTCCTGCCGGACATCTCCCCCACAAGGGGGGAGATCGACTCGCGGTTGGCTTTTCCGTTCCTTTTGCCGCCTTCCTGGTTGCGGGCTTCCTCCCGCGCCATCGGATCGTCCATCGCCGCAAGTTCCACGGCCTTGAGGCGTTTGATTTCGTCGCGGAGGCGGGCGGCTTTTTCGAAGTCGAGGTCGGCGGCGGCGTCGCGCATGCTTTTTTCGAGCGCGTTGAGGTGGGCCTGCAGGTTGTTGCCGACGAGGTTGCCGCCGTCGGCGAAGCCTTTACCGGAGACGCCCGAGATGTCGGCGCGGACGTGGTCGCGCTCGTAGACGGAGTCGAGGATGTCGGAGATCTTGGCCTTGACCGATTCCGGGGTGATGCCGTTTTCGAGGTTATAGGCCATCTGCTTTTCGCGGCGGCGGGCGGTCTCGTCCATGGCACGTTGCATGGAGCCGGTGACGTTGTCGGCATAGAGGATGACCTTGCCGTCGACGTTACGGGCGGCTCGGCCGATCGTCTGGATCAGCGAGGTTTCCGAGCGCAGGAAGCCCTCCTTGTCGGCGTCGAGGATGGCGACGAAGCCGCATTCGGGAATGTCGAGGCCCTCGCGCAGCAGGTTGATGCCGACGAGCACGTCGAAAGCGCCGAGGCGCAGGTCGCGGATGATTTCGATACGCTCCAGCGTGTCGATGTCGGAATGCATGTAGCGCACGCGCACGCCCTGCTCATGCAGATATTCGGTCAGGTCCTCGGCCATGCGCTTGGTCAGCACGGTGCAGAGGGTGCGGTAGCCCTTGGCCGCAGTCTCGCGGATCTCGCCGAGCACGTCGTCGACCTGGGTGCGGGCGGAGCGGACTTCGACCGGCGGGTCGATCAGGCCGGTGGGGCGGATCACCTGTTCGGCGAAGACGCCGCCCGACTGTTCCATCTCCCAGCTGCCTGGTGTGGCCGAGACGGCGATCGTGTCGGGGCGCATGGCGTCCCATTCCTCGAAGCGCAGCGGCCGGTTGTCCATGCAGGAGGGCAGGCGGAAGCCGTATTCGGCCAGCGTCGCCTTGCGGCGGAAGTCGCCGCGATACATGCCGCCGATCTGCGGCACGGTGACATGGCTTTCGTCGATGAAGACGATGGCGTTGTCGGGGATATATTCGAACAGCGTCGGCGGCGGATCGCCGGGGTCGCGGCCGGTGAGGTAGCGCGAATAGTTCTCGATGCCCTGGCAGGAGCCGGTGGCTTCCAGCATCTCGATATCGTAGCGGGTGCGCTGCTCCAGGCGCTGAGCCTCCAGGAGGCGGCCGGCCTTCTCCAGTTCGGCGAGGCGCAGCCGCAGCTCCTCCTTGATCGCCTTGATGGCGCCGTTCAGCGTCGGGCGCGGGGTGACATAGTGCGAATTGGCGTAGATCTTCACCGATTTCAGATCGCCGGTCTTCTGGCCGGTCAGCGGATCGAACTCGGTGATGGCGTCGATCTCGTCGCCGAACATGCTTATGCGCCAGGCCGCGTCTTCCAAGTGGGCGGGGAAGATCTCAATGGTGTCACCGCGAACGCGGAAGGAGCCGCGGGTGAAATCCATGTCGCGGCGCTTATATTGCTGGGCGACGAGATCGGCCAGCAGCTGGCGCTGGTCCAGACGGTCGCCGACATTCATCTGGAAGGTCATGGCCGTATAGGTCTCGACCGAGCCGATACCATAGATACAGGAGACCGAGGCGACGATGATGCAATCGTCGCGTTCGAGCAGCGAGCGCGTCGCCGAGTGGCGCATGCGGTCGATCTGCTCGTTGATCGAACTTTCCTTCTCGATATAGGTGTCGGAGCGCGGCACATAGGCTTCCGGCTGGTAGTAATCGTAGTAGGAAACGAAATATTCCACCGCATTGTCGGGGAAGAAATTCTTGAACTCGGAATAGAGCTGGGCGGCCAGGGTCTTGTTCGGCGCCAGGATGACGGCCGGGCGCTGCGTTTCCTCGATCACCTTGGCCATGGTGAAGGTCTTGCCGGAGCCGGTGACGCCGAGCAGCACCTGGCTGCGGTCGCCATTCTGCAGGCCCTCGACGAGATCGCGGATCGCCGTCGGCTGGTCGCCGGCCGGCTTGTACTCCGAGTCCATGCGGATGGTGATGCCGCCTTCGGATTTGTCCGGGCGGGCAGGGCGGTGCGGCGTCCAGATCTTGCCGTTCTTGTGCAGCGGGTTGCCGCTCTCGATCAGCTTCGACAGCGCCTCCACGGTGGCGGTGACACCGCCGGGCGAGATGCTGCCGGCATCCTCGAGCGAAATGTCGAGACCCGCCACCGGGTTCAGGCCGGCGGCGGCGCGCGTCTTCGGGTCGGAGGAACCGCCGATCGAGACGCCGCGCGCGGTCTTGCTCACCGTCGCCTTCTTGTTGACGCTGACGGCTTCCGAATGCTTGCGTGCTTCGTTCTCCACCTTCTTGCGGTGCTTGCCCGCTTTCGAGGCAATCTCGCGCTGGCTCTCGACGCCGGAGGCTTCTGCATCGGCTTCAAGCTGCTTCACCCAATCAGCGACGGAGCCGGAGAGGGGGGCGCCTTCAAAGGACGATTGCGGGGCTTCCTCGAAACCATTCGAGGTCGGAGATTTTTTCGGAGCTTTGGCCATGGCGCGAATATGGAGAGAGTCAGCGCGAAAGGGAAGAGGCAAAGAGTACAAAAGGGAAACGAATGAATCGTTCGGATTGGCTCAATAATTGCCCGGCTTGTGGCCGGCGGGCGGAGCCTCGAAGGACACGCTCCAGCGCTGCTCATTGCAGCATGAACGTCAGCGCACCCGCCTTCTCTTTCGGGCCCCGGCGGGGCGCTCCAGGATGAAGCTCTCTTGGGCGGGGCACCGGTGCCATCCTCTCGCCCGCACTGGAACCGGGATCGGCCCTCGGCAGTTAATCCTATGTCAATTCAGCTGCAGGTGCGACTGCCATTAGCGACCATTCCGCCTTCTGGAAAAAATCGATCTCGATCGAACTTGATACCGGCGAGCGGCTGGTTCTCCGCTCACCGCAGGATGCGCTTTACGCACTCGTCTCCGACTGGCCGATCAATGGCGGCGTCCATCAGCAGAGGGCGATCGATTTCTGCCGCGCCTGGCTTGCCGGCCGCATGCCGGCGGAAACGGTGCGGCAGGCTTTTATCCTTGCGGCGCTGGAGGCTGGCGTGGCGATCAATGATGATGATGGGAATGGGACCACAAGTTCGGTTTCAAACCCCGGGCATAAATAGAGCTATTCAGCCGGACCCGCGTCTAATGCGCGGCGTCGAACAATTTTTATGTATTGCAAATATTATTCGCGCTGTATTTGTAGAAATGCGCAGCGTTTATCACGCTCCGATTCTTTGGAGAAACAACCGAATGAGAATAAAAATTCTCGCTTGCGCTGCCCTGCTGATGCTGGTCGGCTGCAATGCCCCAGTGTCGCAATCCGTTGCGGATTCCCAACGTGCGCCCTCTAGTGACGTCCGACAGAACTTCATCAACATCGTATTCAAGAGAAGTTACAGACACGAAGCGGGAGAAGTGGTTTGGGCGCGGATTTCCAGCGTGGTGCTGCTTGAGCCTGAGAAAAAGATCTATGCTTACTGTGTGCGTGTGGTGCCCAAGCACAGCTGGGGCGACTGGGCCTATCTCGGCGTCTCCTTCACGGATGGCCAAATCCTCGGCGCAACGGCGAATGACTACCGTTGCCAGGACAAGCGGCTGCGCTACTACCCGTTTCCTGAGCTGACCGGCATGAAGACCTGACGCGGCTGCGAGGGCTCGCCCGCGTCGGTTTTGCTGCTTATAGCCACCGACCGCCGGCGCGCCCGCCTCGCCGTTCGAGGCACCTTGGTGAGGCTCTCGTGGGCCTTGCCGACATAGCCGCGGCGCGCGGGTAGGGGCTGCGGCATCGTCCAACCTCCGGCTGCTGGAAGCGGACTGCGCATCCGGCAGTCCGCGCAACGGATAGGCCGCACCAGCAAAGGCAACACCTAACCCGCGGGGAGAACCATCCTCACACTGTCCCTAGGCAAAGACCGCCTCTCTGGAATGATCCGCCGTCGGCGCTCTGCAGTACCATACTAGGACGGCAATCGTTCCAACGGGAAACAAAAATCCGAGAAGCTGCTGCCATCCGCTTCGGTTGACGTCGTGAAGGCGTCGGGCGGCGACGGCGATCCACGGAAGAAACGTGGCCAGCGACCAGATCCGGTTCAAGGTTTCGCTCCGATCCACGGCAAGCAAAGCGATGGCGACGAGAGAGAGGAAGAGTGCCGAATACCAGAATTCCGATCGGCTCGCTCTGCCGCGGAAGTTCACGTAGTTCTTGAAATAGCTGCCGATCGCCTGGCCGAAACCCATCGGCTCAGCCGGGCCGCCGAAGCGGTTCGGGCCGGCCGGCGGTTTTCTGAAGATGAAGATTGACGGCACGGCTATGAGGATCAAGACGATCAGCCAGTGCCACAGAGAAAAACTGCCCAAGTAATACCCCAACGGCTAAATGGTTTAATGAACGCGCTTTTGCAGATTAATCGATTGCAAGGCGATTCGTCATCAATCGCAGCGCGAGAAATTTCTCCGCGACTTTGAGGGTGGGATGATGCCTGGGTGGCGCGCGGCCTGATCGGTCAGTGCTTGACCAGCACCCGCGCTAATACGGGCTGTTCTATGCCCTTCAGCGTCAGCGTGCGCTCTTCCGCTCCGGCAACGAGAGCGGCGGCCCCGGCCGCCGTCTCGGCGGAAACCAGGATCTCGCCGGCGGCGGCCTGGGATTCCAGCCTGGCGGCCTGGTTGACGACGCCGCCGATGGCGGTGAAGTCGCTGCGGAAGCTGGAGAATTCGCCGATCTGCACCTCGCCGGAATGGATGCCGACGCCGACACCGATGGAGCGGCCGGGCAGGGCGCCGGGCGCCAGGCTATTCAGCGCCGCGGCGCAGTTGCGCTGGATCTCCTGGGCGGCGCTGATCGCCGCGCCGGCGTGATCCTTGCGGATGATCGGGAAATTGAAGATCGCCATGAGGCCGTCGCCCATCTGCTTGTTGACGATGCCGTCATGCGCCCAGATCGCCTGGGCGCAGCGATCCTGGAACAGGCTGACGATTTCGCTCAAGCGCACCGCCTCGATACGCTCGGAAAGATCGGTAAAGCCCCTGATGTCGGCGAACAGGATGGTGGCATCGACGGTGATCTGGCGCTGCTTCTTCACATATTGGAACGAGCGCTCGCAGATGGTGCAGATATCGGGATTCATCTTGCTACGGGTGATGCCGAAGGCGCGGAAGGGAAGCGCGAGCGGGCCGCCGATCGGGATCGGCATATGCATCTGATCCCAGCAGCCGCGGCAGATCCTGGCGCTGCCATGCCTTGCCTGCTCCGTGAAGGTGGATTCTGTCGTCATGTCACGCGATCCAATGGCCGTGGTGAAGCTTCCGTCAACATGTGGCTTTTGGCAACTGTTGTGTTGGTTGAGGAGGTTTCATCGACCGCGGGCGGAGCCGTTGCGTTGGCCTGCGGACCAACTGCGTTGGCCGTGGGATAACAGACACAGTTGTTACTCCCACTGTTCGATGCCCGATGCGAAACTATCTCCGACCAATCGCGATGCACCGGCTTTCGGACAGGAGGCGCGGGAACTCGCCCTAAAGAGGAGATTGAAGCGATGACTGCAACAGCCGGGAATGGAAAGGGCGGGCAGGCCATGCAGGGGCCGCCCGTCGTGTCGCAGGCGGCCTGGGAGGCGGCTCACAGGCAACTTCTCGTGAAGGAAAAGGCGCATACGCGTGCCCGTGACGCGCTTGCCGCCGAGCGGCGGCGCATGCCATGGATGGCCGTCGAAAAGCAATATGCTTTCAAAGCGCCGAAAGGCAGGATCAGCCTGCTCGACCTGTTCGAAGGCCGGCACCAGCTCATCGTCTACCGCGCTTTTTACGAGCCCGGCGTCTTCGGCTGGCCCGAGCATGCCTGCCGCGGCTGCTCGATGGTTGCCGATCAGGTCGCCCATGTCGCCCATCTCAACGCCCGCGACACGACGCTGGTCTTCGCCTCGCGCGCGCCGCAGGCCGACATAGTGCGGCTGAAGGAACGGATGGGCTGGACGATGCCGTGGGTGACGATCACCGACGACTTCGACAAGGATTTCGGCGTCGACGAATGGCACGGCACCAATGTCTTCTACCGCGACGGCGAGCGCATCTTCCGCACCTATTTCGTCAATAACCGCGGCGACGAGCAGATGGGCGGCACCTGGAATTATCTCGACATCACGCCGCTCGGACGCCAGGAAGTCTGGGAGGATTCGCCTGCGGGCTATCCGCAGACCCCGACCTACAAATGGTGGAACTGGCACGACAGTTACGTTGCCGACGCCGAGCCCGACAAGAAATGGGTCGAGGTCTCCGATGCCGGTGAAGCGGCGTTCCGGGAGGAAAGCGCCAAGGGGAAATCCTGAGCCGGCCATCTCCCCCACAAGGTGGAGATCGGCTGGGCGCGATGGCTTCCCCAAAACAACTACCTTATAGCTGCTGCGCTACGGTCACGAGGGAACGATGGTCCAACCTCTGCCGATCTCCCTTGTGGGGGAGATGCCCATCAGGGCAGAGGGGGGTGCCACACAGCACGCCCGCAAAGGAAAGACGAAAGTATCTCGTGCTCAAGGCCGGAGCCTCGAAGGACGAGGGCGAGCGGCTGGAAGAGTTGGCGCGATGATGGAGAGAAGTCGCGCGGTCTGAATTACCCGAGTTGCCTTGCCGGCCACTGACCATGCATAGTGGCCGGCGAGGCGGAGGGGTCGATGATGAGATTGCATGCGCTTGTTCTGATGGTGCTTCTCGCGCCCGCCGCGGCGCATGCCGAACGCCGCTGCGGCTGGCTGGAAAATCCCTCGATGGCCAAATGGTCGCTCATGGATGCCGGCGGCGGCTGGACCATCATGGACAATGGCAGCGGCTACAAGGCCGCCGAGGGAATGGACAAGATCCCCGACCTGACGGCCGGCGAATTTGTCTACACCTATGCCTCGCATGGTTATGCCTGCGCCTGCATGGACGTTGACACGGATGGTGAGGAGGGAATCACCCGTATTCACTCCGTGCGGCAATTGCCGCTTTCCCGATGCCGGAACGATGCTGCCATCGGCTGGTTCCTCGACAAGGGCCAGTGATAGGGCGGGCGATCGCTTTGGCGTTGAGCGCCGCATCTTGGAAAACTTATGAAAAAAACTCCCGTCCATTATCGTACCGGGACGGGCGCGGCTGGAACTTTGTCGTGCGCGCTGTGTTTGAGGTCGGCTCACAGGAGAAGATGATGCCGTCCTTCACGCAACCGTACTCGGCCCCGCGCAATTTGCAGTTCCCCGGTGAACAGCGGCAGGGCGACCCGACGATGGGGACGATCAATGCCGAGCTTGCCGACAAAGGCTTTCTAGTCACCAGCACCGACGAACTCATCACCTGGGCGCGCACCGGCTCGCTGATGTGGATGACCTTCGGTCTTGCCTGCTGCGCCATCGAGATGATGCAGATGTCCATGCCGCGCTACGATGTCGAGCGCTTCGGCGTCGCCCCGCGCGGAAGCCCGAGGCAGTCGGACCTGATGATCGTGGCAGGTACGCTGTGCAACAAGATGGCGCCTGCGCTGCGCAAGGTTTATGACCAGATGCCGGAACCGCGCTACGTCATCTCCATGGGCTCCTGCGCCAATGGCGGCGGCTATTACCATTATTCTTATTCCGTCGTGCGCGGCTGCGACCGGGTGGTGCCGGTCGACATCTATGTTCCCGGCTGCCCGCCGACGGCCGAAGCGTTGCTCTACGGCATTCTGCTCCTGCAGCGGAAGATCCGGCGCAACGGCAGCATCGAGCGGTAGCTGCCGATGCCCTTACCGAATTGCTTACCATTTTTCGCACGCCCCTCCTTTGCGGCGGAAACTTTCGAGCGGGAGTTGCGTTAGGACGGTGACCGGGGATGTGTCCACCGGCGAGCCTGCGATGGGAGGAGGAGGATCCATGAAAGTCATGATCGTTGAAGACGAGGGCCTCATTGCCCTGGAGCTCGAACGTATCGCGCAGGATGCCGGACACCAGACCGTCGGACCGGTTTCGACCGTTGAGCAGGCCCTCGCCTATGCTCCGAAAAGCGACGTCGCGCTCGTCGATCTTAGTCTCGCGGACGGGGTCAGCGGCGCGCAGCTTGCCCGCCGGCTGATCGACCGCTACGGCATCGATGTCATCTTCGTCACCGGCAGTCCGGAGAATGTCGGAAATGGCATGGAAGGTGCACTCGACATCATCCCCAAACCCTTCACCGACGACAGGATCGCCAGCGCGCTCTCGCGGGCACAGGCTTTGCGCAGGGACTTCGAGGGCAGCAATGCCGTCCTCTGACCGCCCGGCTGTCGAAGGGATCGAGGCGTCTGGCCGACAATGTCAACCTCGAGGTCGTCTGATGAAGCACGCGCTCATTGCCGTTCTATCGGCGCTGACAGCCTGTGCCAGCGCGGCCGGCGAACCGCAGGCGCTTCCCGGTAGTCTCACCTATGGCGGAAAGGTCATTCATTCGCCGTATCGCGCGGGAACGGTTGTCAAGAACACCTTTCTCGGCCAGTTCGGCTACCGCGTCTTCGAGACCTATGTCGTTCAGCCGGACGGCACTCTCAAGCTGACGTCGCAGAGCACCGGACCGGATTTTCTTTGGCAGTGACGGGGGGCATACGGATCTATGGCAATATGACCGCCAGGTCATCGTTCGCGCCATTCCCCGCGTTCAGCCGCGTGGCGGCGAGGTTGATGAAGGCCTTGACCAAAGGCGACAGGTGCTGACTGTTGGGGTAGACGACATGCAAGCCGCCGGTCGGCGTCGTGTAATCATCAAGGACGCGGCGCAGTCGGCCATCCGCGATGCAGGCCTCGGCGAGGCCGTGCGGCAATTGCGCGATGCCGTAGCCGGCAATTGCAGCGGCCATGACCGCCTGCATCTCGTTGGCGGCGAACCGTCCCGATACCGTGACTATTTCCCGGATGTCCGCGCTCTCCAGCACCCAGGGCACATTGGCCGCCGACGGACCGGCGATGACGCAGTCGTGGCCGGTGAGGTCCGCCGGCCGACCGGGCGTGCCGCAGCGGGCGAGATAGTCCGGGCTGGCGCAGAGAATCCTGTAGGCCGAGCCGAGCTTGCGGGCGATCAGCGTCGAATCCTCCAAAATGCCGGTGCGGAAGGCGAGGTCTATGCCGTTCTCGATAAGATTGAGCCTGTCGTCGGTCAGGCGCAGTTCGACCTTGGTCTTCGGGTAGGCCGCGAGGAAGTCGACGATAGCAGCGGCGAGGAAATGGTCGCCGAAGCCGACGGGCGCGGAGATGCGGATCGTGCCGGCTGGCTCGGCCCGCGCCTCGGCCAGCCGAAGGTTCGCCTGCTCGAGGGTGCGAAGCGCCTCACTGCTCTCCTCGTAATAGAGGCGTCCCGCATGCGTCAGCCTGAGGCTGCGGGTGGTCCGCTGCAGGAGCCGCACGCCGACCTCGCGCTCAAGCGCGGCGATACGGCGGCTGACCGTCGTCTTCGGCATGGCGAGCAGGCGGGCGGCGGCGGTGAAGCTGCCGGCCTCGACGACACGGGCGAAGACGACGATGTCGTTGAGATCGAGCATTGTATTCACCAGTGGCACGATGTTTCTCAATCTTAGGCCATTATGGTTCAATGCGGCAAGTCTTACCTCTGGCTCATCGCCAAACGACAAGGAGCAGAGACATGAGCAAGCCAAGAAGCGTGCTGGTAACGGGCGCGACCGGACAGCAGGGCGGCGCGGTCGCCCGCGCATTGCTGGCGCGGGGCCACCGCGTCAGGGCGATCTGCCGTAGACCGGAGAGCGACAGCGCCAGGCGCCTGGCCGCGGCGGGAGTCGAAGTCGTCGCCGGTGATCTCGACGATGCCGGGTCGGTGACGCAGGCTGCGAGCGGTGTCGACACGATGTTCCTGATGGGCAATAGCTACGAGGCCGGGACGGATGCGGAAACCCGCCAGGGCATCACCGCCGCGAATGCGGCGAAGGCTGCCGGTATCGGGCACCTGATTTATTCCTCCGTCGCCGACGCCGACAGAAGGACCGGCATTCCGCATTTCGACAGCAAGTTTCTGGTCGAGCAGCATATTGCCGGGCTCGGCATTCCCTATACGATCAGCGCGCCCGTCGCCTTCATGGAAAACACCGTGGCGGCGTGGGCTATCGACGGGCTGCGCCAGGGCGTCTACGCCGCAGCCCTGCCGCCCGGGCGCGTGTTGCAGCAGATCTGCCTTGCCGATATCGGCGCTTTCGTTGCGGTCCTGACCGAACGGCGCGAACAGGTATTCGGCAGGCGTTTCGACATTGCCGGTGACGAATTGTCCGGCGAGGAGCAGGTGAAAGTCCTGTCGGAAGTGCTCGGCCGTCCGATCGGCTATCAGGAATTGCCGATTGCCGCGATGCGGCAGCAGAGCGAGGATGCGGCGCTGATGTATGAATGGTTCGACCGCACCGGCTACGACGCCGACATTCTCTCCCTTCGCCGCGATTTTCCTGACGTTGGCTGGCACCGTTACGCCGATTGGGCAGGCGGGTTTGATTGGAGCGTTCTGGACAAGGCTGGCGGCTGACGCGTTCCGCGGCGGTTGACGGGCGGCAGATCCTTGGCGCAGGGCCGAGGATGAGGGACAAGGAGATCCGGCGGACCGACAGCGATTATCCGCTTGCGGCCGTCGGCGGCGCGTTCATAATCAGCCACGGTCCTTTGGGGGAGGAGGCTTCAATGCCGTCGAGTTTTCATGTCGAAAGTGCGGATGGTTATGAGCGGCTGATGGGCCGGTGGAGCCGGAAGCTGGCGCCGATGCTCATCGATTTTGCCGGGCTGGCGGATGGCGATCGCGTGCTCGACGTCGGCTGCGGCACCGGCAGCCTGGCGTTCACGCTTGCGCAAACGCCCGGCCTGCGGGAGATCGCCGCCATCGATTATTCTCCTGTCTTCGTCGAGGCGGCGAAACGGGCCAATACCGATCCACGCATATCGTTCCAACAGGCGGATGCCTGCTCCTTGCCTTTCGAGGACGGCCGTTTCGACAGGGCGATTTCGCTGCTGATGCTGCATTTCGTGCCGGAGGCGGGCAAGGCGGTGGCCGAGATGGCTCGCGTCGTCCGCCCCGGCGGCGTGGTCGCCGCCGCCGTCTGGGACCATTACGGCGGTATGTCGAACATGCGGATGCTGTGGGATACTGCCGTCATGCTCGACGAGGACGCGCTGCCGCTGCGCCGCCGATATTGTTTTCAGCCGATGATGCGGCCGGGGGAAATGAAACAGACCTTCATCGCGCAGGGCCTTTCCGATGTCGAGGAAACCTCGCTCCTGGTGCGGATGGACTATCTTTCCTTCGACGATTATTGGCAGCCGATCGCAGCCGGCGAAGGGCCGCTCGGCAGGTATGTTGCGGGACTCGAGCCGGACAAGAAAAAGGCCGTCGACGCCGCCATTCGGGCCGCCTATGAGGCTGGCGAGCCGGATGGGCCGCGATCGTTCGCTTCAGTGGCGTGGGCGTGCCGGGGCAGGGCGGAGCATCCTTCATCTTCCGCGCATGAAACCTGAGCCTTTTCAGTAGATTACAAATTGTCCATGTCGTGATATCGCCGCATTTCCTACAGATTCCCGTCGCAATCGGCTGTCAGCCTGTCACCATCAAGTGATCAGGAGGTGATCGGGCATGAGCCTCTCTTTCCCGACGATGGCGGCGATCCGGTTCGGTTATGGTTTCCGGCCGGGCGAGGTGGCGCCGCAAAGCAAGGATGAGCTGATCGGGCAGTTGTCCAAAGGCGCGGCGGCGACGCCGGATTTTCCGCTCGGCGGCGCCGACATGCGCCATCGGGCGATCCTCAGTTTGCAGGACCAGCTGAAGCAGATCCGGGAAGATGCCAAGACGGTCACTGACGATCCGACGCGGCGCGAGATGCGTAAGGCTGTGCAGCGCCAGGCGCAGCAGCAGTTTCAGCACGATGCGAACCTGCGGCTGATGCAGGCGGTGCTGTCGCCCCACGGCTTTTACGAGCGGCTTTCGACCTTCTGGACCGATCATTTCTCCACCAGCGCCAATAAGAGCCTGCCGATGCGCCTCATCGTGCCCCTCTACGAGGCCGAGGCAATCCGGCCGTTCATTTCGGGCAGGTTCGGCGATCTTCTGCGCAGCGCCACCGCTCATCCCGCCATGCTGATCTACCTCGACCAGGCGGATTCGCTCGGGCCGGATTCGGCCGGCGGCGTCAAGCGCAACAAGGGGCTGAACGAAAATCTCGGACGCGAGCTCCTGGAACTGCACACGCTCGGGGCCGGCAGCGGCTATACCCAGGCGGATGTTACCGCCGCGGCCATGGTGCTGACGGGACTCACCATCGACCGCAAGGAGATGGATATCGCCTTTCGGCCGAACATTTCGGAGCCCGGCGAGCATCAGGTGCTCGGCGTCAGTTATGGCGGGCGCCGGCGCTCGCGCGAGGATTATCTCGACATGCTCGATGACCTCTCGATCCATCCGAAGACGGCGGCGCATATCAGCCGCAAGCTCGCGGTGCATTTCGTCTCCGACCAGCCAGACGAGGGGATGGTCTCCGACATGGCGGCGGCTTGGAGAAAGACGGATGGCGACCTCACCGCCGTCTATACCGCCATGCTCGACCATCCGGCCGCCTGGCAGAACGAGGGCGCCAAGGCGCGCCAGCCGTTCGATTTTGTTGTTGCCGGTCTGAGGGCGCTGAATGCGGGGCCGGTCAACGGCGTCGTCGGCAGCTTCCTGGCAGCCAATCAGCAGGGAACGGACGAGGGCGATATGGCTGCCAATACGCCTGGCATGGCGGGAGCGCCAGTGACGACGGATCCCGCCGGAGAGGCGAGGGACAAGCGGCTCAAGGCCTTTCGGGCGGCGCGGGCATTGGGGCAGGGGGCGCTGAAGCGCATGGGCCAGCCGACCTGGCTGCCGCCGAGCCCTGCCGGTTTCGAGGAAGGCTTTTCCGCCTGGATCACCGGCAGTCAGCTCGCCGAGCGCCTGGCCTGGGCAAGGCGGGCTGCGACGCAGTTCGGCCGCGACGAGGATCCGCGCGCGTTCCTGAGATCGACGCTTGCCGATGCCGCGCGCGATGAAACGATCCGCGTGGTATCGCAGGCGCCGAACAGGATCAGCGGTTTGACGCTGGTGCTGGCATCGCCGGAATTCAACCGCCGATAGGAGGCTCCCAATGAACCGGATCTTGCTTTCCCGCCGCGGTTTTCTGACATCGGCCTGCTGTCTTGCCGCCGCCCCCGTTTTCACGCCGGTCACCTTCGCAGCGATGCCGGGCGATAATCGTTTCGTCACCATTGTGCTGCGCGGCGCGATGGACGGGCTCGACCTGGTGCAGCCTTTCGGCGACGCCGGTTTTGCCGCGCTCAGGCCGACCTTGGCATTGACGCCGGACAGCGGACTTCTCGATCTCGACGGGCATTTCGGCCTCAATCCCGCCGCCGCCGACCTGATGCCGCTCTGGAAGAGCCGAGAGCTCGCCTTCGTCCATGCTGTGTCGACGCCCTATCGCGACCAGCGCAGCCATTTCGACGGGCAGGACATGCTTGAATCCGGCGGCGAACATGTCGCCGAGGAAAAGACCGGCTGGCTGAACCGGGCGCTCGCTGTCATCCCCCGCTCGGATGCGCGCAAGGCGATCGACGTCAACACGTCGACGGAGCTGATCCTCTCCGGGCCGAACGATGTCGACGTCTGGGCATCGGATTCCAATCTGGCGCCGGCGCGTGACGAGATGCAGTTCCTGGCGCGGCTCTATGCCGGTGATCCGCCCTTCGCCCAGGCACTTGCCGAGGCGACGCGCGCCGACGGCGCTGCGATGATGATCGAGCCGGACGGGGAGCGCGGCGAGAAGATCGGCGACGTCGCGGCGCTCGCGGCCAACATGCTGAAGGGCGATTACCGCATCGCCAGCTTCTCGATCACCGGGTGGGACACCCATATCGGCCAGGCCGGCCAATTCAAGCGACCGGCAGGGGATCTCGCCCAGGCGATCAACACGCTGAAGACGACGCTCGGGCCCGAGATCTGGGCAAAGACGGTGGTGCTTGCCATGACGGAATTCGGCCGCACCGTCCGCCAGAACGGCTCCGCCGGCACCGACCACGGCACCGGCGGCTGCGCTGTCCTTGCCGGCGGCGCGATCAACGGCGGCCGCATCCTCGGCCGCTGGCCGGGGATCGGCGATGGCCAGCTGCTCGACGACCGCGACCTGATGCCGACGGCCGACGTGCGCGAGGTGGCGGCGGCGATGCTCTACCGGCAGTTCGATGTCGGTGTGGACGATCTGACGGGGAAGATATTTCCCGGGCTGGGCTTTGATAAGGGATCACCGTTTTTGAAGGTGTGAGAGGGGCGGGACGGCACAACGACCAGCCCTCATGGTGAGGAGCCCGAAGGGCCGTCTCGAACCACGGGGGCGGGTGGCTTGGCATCACGCCAGCATCCGCACTCGGCGAAGCGGAGGCCAGCCCGTCCTTCGAGGCCCCTGCGGGGGCACCTCCAGGATGAGGCTGGAGAGAGGGCGCGACCTTCCAACAAGGTTTGAGAATTTGCCGCTGCCCGGTCCCTCGCTTTCGCTCAGGGCGTTCGGCCCCGCGGTCGATTCACTGGATCGATCGCTCCCGCTTCGCGGGACCGGGCCTCACTCCAACACATCATAAAGCCTGAAGATGAAGCTCACCTGGTAGAGCAGGTTGCCGATGACGAAGATTGTGTGGAAGCGGCGGTTCGCGGTCCAGGCGGCGAGGGCGCAGAGCAGGATGTAGACGATGTTACGGGCGGGATATTCCCAGCCGAGCGAGAGGATGCGCTCCGGACCTTTGATCGCCGTGTCGAGGATATCGACGGCGTAGATCAGGCCGAGGATGCCGAAGAACCATTTGCGCCGTGAAATGAAATATTCCTCGTAGCCGCCATATTCATCGAGGCTCGCCGGGAAGAGCAGGGCGCAGAGCAGGAAGAACAGGCTGCAGAAGCAGACGAGGAAGAGATAGATGCCGAAGCCGATGACGGGCACGGCCTGCAGGCGGTATTCCCACCACCAGATATGGATGATGAAGAGGAACAGGGACAGCGCCCAGCCGAGATGGACGACATAGACCCGCGCCTTGGCCGGGTGTTGGACGATACCGGCAACGCCGGTCAACAGCCTCGCGAGCGAAAGGCTGATGACCATGCCCATCACCACCTTGATATGAAGGAAGACCTCCGGCGAGCTGACCGTTTCCATGGTGTCGATCCCGGCCTGTCACTCCTCGGGGACTTGCTTGGGCTTGCCCTCTTCGTCGAGCGCCACCATGATGAAGGTGGCGGCGGTGACCTTTTCCATCTTGGCATAACGCGAGCGGTGCGCCCAGGCTTCGACGATCAGCGTAATCGATGTGCGCCCGACGCGGTCGATATCGGTATAGACCGAAAGCGTATCGCCGATCTTGACCGGCAGTTCGAAGGCCATCTCCTTGACGGCGGCGGTGACGACGCGGCCCTTGGCGCGCTCGGCGGCGCGGATACCGGAGGCAAGGTCCATCTGCGCCATGACCCAGCCGCCGAAAATATCGCCGGCCGGATTGGCATCGCCCGGCATGGCGAGCGTGCGCAGCGTCAGTTCGCCTCGCGGCTTGGCGGCATCGGTCATGGAAGTTTCCTTCAGGCTGGGTGTTACGATTCTGCAGCCACGTTAGGCGAACTCGTTGCGTGGACCAATCCCTTTCGGTGCCAGCGAAGGCGGCGGTGCAAATATCGCGGCCGTCATCGGCTGAAATCTCATTCGATTTCAGCGGGTTGAATTTTACAACCGCCACTTCACCTTACGTTATTTAACCGCCTTCTAATAAAACTTTACGCTCCAGTAATTCCGGTGGTTCACAATGAAAGCGGTCTCTATCCAAGAATCGCCGGGAACCCTCATGCGTAACGTCAAGATTTCCACCCGTCTTTACTGCCTCGTCGGCTTCACGCTTGCCGTGCTCGCGGCGACGATGGTCTTCTTTCTGAACTATTCCTATTCCGAGCTGGAAGCGGAGCGGAAGGCCGGGCTGGAGAAGATGGAGGCGACAGCTCTCGGCATCTTCGACAAATATTACAAGATGGAACAGGCGGGTACGATGACCCGTGAGCAGGCGCAGGCGGCCGCCAAGGACGTGATCGGCGCCATGCGCTACGGCGCCGACGGCTATTTCTGGATCAATGACATGCGCCCCGCTATGGTGATGCATCCGATCAAGCCGCAACTGAACGGCACCGATATCTCCCAGATGAAGGACCCGACCGGCAAGTTCCTGTTCGTCGAGTTCGTCAACAAGGTGAAGAAGGACGGCAAGGGCTTCGTTGATTATTACTGGCCGAAGCCGGGCGCCGATGAGCCCGTGCTGAAATATTCCTATGTCGCCGGTTTCGAGCCCTGGGGCTGGATCGTCGGCACCGGCGTCTATGCCGATGACCTGGCGGCTCTCTATCGCCAGAATGCGATCTGGGCTGCAGCGCTCTGCCTGCTTGGCGCGGCCGCCACCATCGCGATCGCTTATGCTATCGTCCGCAGTGTGACGGCGCCGATTGCCCGACTGAAGACGGCGATGAATGCGATTGCCGCCGAGGAAGCATCGGTCGAGATCGCCGGCGCTGACCGTCGCGACGAGATCGGCCAGATGGCCAAGGCGCTGCTGGTTCTGCGCGACTCTGTCGACGAGCGTAGCGCATTGCGCGGGCGCGAAGACGAAAGGCAGCGCCAGATCGAGGACGAGCGCCGTGGCAACGAGGCGAGCTTGCGCTCGGCTTCCGAGCGGCAGAGCCGCGCGATGCAGGCGCTCGGTGTCGGCCTGGAGAAGCTTGCAAGCGGCGATCTGACCGTTTCGATCGGCGATATCGGTGACGACTACGCGAAACTGCGCAGCGACTTCAACGCCGCCGTCGATGCGCTGAACGGCGTCATCCATGCGATCGCCGAATCGAGCCGCGTCGTCAACGACAGCGCGTCCGACATCAGCGAGGCGACCGGTAATCTGTCGAAGCGCACGGAGCAGCAGGCGGCCGCACTCGAAGAAACGGCCGCAGCGCTCGACGAAATCACCGCGACGGTCAAGACCGCGTCCGAGCGGGCGAACGAGGCGCGCGAGATGGTGGCCGAAACCAAGGCGAGCGCCGGCCGCTCCGGCGACATCGTCCGCAACGCCGTGACCGCGATGGGCCGGATCGAGGAATCCTCGAGCCGCATCAACCAGATCATCTCTGTTATCGATGAGATTGCCTTCCAGACGAATCTGCTGGCGCTGAACGCCGGCGTCGAGGCTGCGCGGGCCGGCGAGGCGGGCCGCGGCTTCGCCGTCGTCGCCCAGGAAGTGCGCGAACTTGCGCAGCGTTCCGCCAATGCGGCCAAGGAGATCAAGGAACTGATCAGCCGGTCGGCTGCGGAAGTCGAGGGCGGGGTTGCGCTGGTGCGCTCGACAGGTGACGCGCTGCTGGAGATCGAGGCGCTGGTCAACCAGGTGAACGACCATGTCGCCTCGATCGCGACGGCGGCGCGCGAGCAGTCGACGGGGCTCAACGAGATCAACAGCTCCGTCAATCACATGGACCAGATGACGCAGCAGAACGCTGCGATGGTCGAGGAGACGACGGCGGCCAGCCGCACGCTTGCCGACGAAAGTACGCAGCTGAAGACGCTGCTTGCGAATTTCCGCCTGCGCGAGGCGGGGCGTCCGACCGAAACCCGATACACACGGGCAGCGTGAAAAACGGCAAAGATCAAAGGCCGGGCGACCGGCCTTTTTCAATTCCCACCGCCTTCAGATTGTGCCGGTAAGTTTTCATTCACCGTTTTTAATTAAAATTGGACCGAGTTTTTTCGGTCACTCTGCGGCCGGCCCATGGAAGCGATAAGAGTATGGCGTTTGTTTCCTTTCCGCGGCGAGCCTTCCTGCCCGTGCTGCTCTCGGCGGCGCTGACCACCTGTTCGATCAGCGATGGGCTGGTGCCGCCGGCCAATGTCGACAATGGCACCCGGGTCAGTTCGATTTCACCGTCTCGCGGTGCCGCGCGTATGGCGCGTGCGGAGCGCCTTGCGCCGGCGGAAACTCAGGCCTCTTATCCTGTTTCCGGCGGGCCTGTCGGCAGCAGTCAGGGCTCGGTCGATTATCTCGATACGCCGAACCTTGCCGGCGCCGGGCACACGGCACAGGCGCCGCAGACGCTGGCCGCGCCGGAATCCCATGGCCGCAAGCTGCCGATGATCGACAGCGACGAGGCGCTGGCGGCGGGCCAGCCGAACGGCAACTGGGGCGGCACGCAGAACCTTGCTGTCCCGTCCGGCGGTGTCAACATGGATGAAGAGCTCGGGGCCGAACCGGTCGTCGGGCTGGCGCAGGAACAGCAGCAGCAGATCGCCGAGGGCAACGCCAGCGAACCTGTCGTCGACGGCATCGGCACCGACAGTCCGGCTCAGATCAATCAGCCAGTGCGCCAGTCCGCACCCCGGGCAATGCCGCAGCCGGCAGCCCAGGCCGAGATGAGCCGAGCTCCCGCCTGGAATGACGGCCGCCCTGTCTTGGAGCCGACCCGCGTTCCCGAAGAGGACGAGAGCGAAGAAGTCGCGATGCTCCGGCCCAACAATCCGATGATGAGCCAGCCCGCCGCACCGGTCGACCCGAGCGTCATGCCGGCTTCCGAGCTCGCCTGCCGGCGCGAACTGAAGCGTATGGGCGTGCTCTTCGACGAGAAGCCGCCGATATCGCAAGGGCCGGCCTGCCAGGTCCCTTATCCGGTCTCGCTAAAGGGCCTTTCCGGCAATATCGGCGTGCAGCCGGCGGTGACGCTGAATTGCCAGGTGACGCTCGCCTTCGCCAAGTGGGTGAAGAACGAGTTGGCGCCGTCGGCCCGCTTTCGCTACTGGAGCGGCATCAAGACGATCCAGCCGCTCGGCGGCTATTCCTGCCGGCGCATGAACAACAGCCGGCAGAGATATAATCCGATGTCGGAACACGCCCGCGGGAATGCTATCGACGTCGGCAAGTTCGTGCTGAAAAACGGCCACGCGATCGATGTGCGCAAGAAGGGCCTGTTCTCCTATCGCGAGGGCCGGCTCTTGAAGGCGGTACGCACCGATAGCTGCCGCTATTTCAACACGGTGCTCGGGCCGGGCAGCAACCCGGAACACTGGAACCACTTCCATTTCGATATGCGCTCCCGCAAGAGCGGCAAGGTCTATTGCGACTGAGCTTGTGGCATTGTCGGAGAGAGGCGCAGTCACGCTGCATGACGTCCGCCGGCAGAAAAGGGTTCATCCCCGCCGCCGGGCGCGCTATAGAAGGGCGAGGCGGATTGCCGTTTGAGAGTTTGATCCATGAGCTATGAATTTCATGTCGGCCAGAAGGTGGTCTGCATCAACGACACCTTCAAGCATGTCAGCATCGACCAGCTGATCCGCAAGGGCGAGATCTATACGATCCGCTGGGTGGGCGAATATACCCACTATGTCGACGGCACGTTCATCGGGGTGAAGCTCGCGGAAATCCATCGCGGTAATGATGACGGGCCGGAAGGCTACGGCGCCGCCGACATGCCCTATCGCGCGACGCGCTTCCGGCCGCTGGTAAAGGACAAAATCGCATCGTTGCGCAAGCTTCTGGCGCCGACGCCCGATGCGCCGGCCGAGCCGAAGGAAAAGACCAGGAAAAAAGAGAAGGTCTGAGTGCCGCTCCGGCGCTGCAGCGGCCGACAGCCCACAAATCCGTCAGGTTTCGAACGGTGATCTCCGGTTCTGCTCGTTGACATCCATTAACGAACATGTTTGTTACGAACATGTTCGTTAATGGAGATAGGTCAATGGCGCGACAGCCCAGGAGCCGGCGCGAGAGGCCGAGCAAGCCGGCTTTGAGCCGCGAGGGGATCGTTGAAGCAGCGTTGCACCTGTTCCATCAGGAAGGACTGGCGAAGGTCACGATGCGGCGTGTGGCCGCCGTGCTCGATACCGGGCCTGCGTCGCTTTACGTTTATATCAGCGACACCGAGGATCTTCACGCCGAGATCCTCGATGCGCTGCTTGCGGGCGTTGCCGTGCCTTCTTCATCAGCGGATTGGCGCGGCCGGCTGAAAGGCACGCTTCGCAGCTATATGGCGGTGCTTTTCGAGCATCAGGAACTGGCGCGGATGGCAATGTCGACCATGCCGAGCGGAGCGAACTACCTCGCACTTGTCGAGACGATTCTGGCACTCCTGAACGAGGGTGGCGTGCCGGACGCCGATGCGGCATGGGCGGTCGATCTGCTGCTGCTCTACGCCACGGCGCAGGCCGCCGAAAAGGCCGCCTGGAAGGCATCGTCACGCTCGCCATCGGAGTTCTCCTCGCTGACGGTGGCGATCGAAGTGGCCGATGCCGAGGCGCTGCCGAATATCACGCGGCTCAGCGGCGATCTGCTTTCAGGCGGCGGCGAACGGCTGGATTGGGGATTCGATGTGCTGATCAATGGCGTTCTCGCGACACGACGTGCGGAGACGAAAGCATGATCAACATTCTCGGCGCCGGCCTCGGCGGCCTTGTACTCGCCCGCATCCTGCATATCCACGGAATGGATGTGCGCATCTTCGAAAGCGACGCCTCCCCCTCCGCGCGGCATCAGGGCGGCATGCTCGATATGCATGTGGAGACCGGCCAGAAAGCGCTCGGGGCTGCCGGCCTCTACGAGAAGTTTCGCAAGATCGTCCTGGAGGAAGGCGATGCCTTTCGCGTTCTCGACAAGGCGGGCAGGGTGCATCTCGCGGAAGCCGGCAACGATCTGCGTCCCGAAGTCGAGCGCGGCCAATTGCGGACCATGTTGATCGCATCAATGCCGGAAGGGATCATCCGATGGGGGCATCGCGCTACTGCTGTCGCTGCCGCGGCGGATGGCGCCTATATCGTCAGCTTCGCGAACGGGCTATCGGTCCGGACGGACGTGCTGATCGGCGCCGACGGCGCCTGGTCGAAGGTGCGGCCGCTGCTGACCGATAGCGAGCCGGTCTATACCGGCCTGTCTTTTGCGGAAGCGCGTTTGACGGAGGTCTCCGCCCGGTTTCCGAAGCAGGCCGAGATCGTCGGGAAGGGGACAATGATGGCGCTTTCCGAACGCAAGGCCATTCTGGCTCATCGCGAGCCGGGCGATATGATCTGCAGCTACGCTGCCTTCGAGGCGCCGGCCGAGTGGTCGGCCGAAGTCGTGTCGAAGGCCGGAGGCCTGCTCGAAGACGTGCTGGCGCGGTTCGACGGCTGGGACCGGTCGCTCGTCGATCTCATCGCCGGGAGCGAGGCGCCTTTGGTTGCAAGGCCGCTCTTTGCCTTGCCCGTCGGCCTTCGCTGGGGTCGCAGGGCCGGTGTCACCCTGATCGGCGATGCCGCGCATCTGATGTCTCCCTTCGCCGGTGAGGGAGCCAATCTCGCCATGCGCGACGGCGCGGACCTGGCCCAGGCGATCCTCGCTCACGACGATATCGAGGCGGCGCTCGCCAGCTACGAAACCGCCATGTTTCCCCGCAGCGAAAGCGCTGCTCAGGAATCAACCGCGGGTCTTGCTCTCTGCTTCAACGACCAGGCGCCGCATCCTCTCGTCGATTTCTTCCTCGGTATGCGTCCGGGGGTGGAGGCGGTTGCTACGTGATAGGCAATCTCCGGGAATTCTTCACGCTCACCGCCGGCACTGTTCTCGGCGATCTCGGCCGGACGCGTTCTTGAAAGACGGCGATCCGATCAGGCCGTTTTCCTGCTGAGGAACAGCCCGGTCTCCTTGCTGACATCGAGCGCGCCGCTACCTTGCCTGAAGGCATCGGCGATCGCCCTGCGAAAACCGCTGAGCTGAGGCTCGCCGGCGCCTTCGCCGGGCGGATAAGAGGTCAGGGCCAGGAAGACATCCTCGGGTTCGGTGATCCGCATGCTTGCCGGATACTGCGACATGGCGACGTTTCCGAATTGTGTCCGCATCATTTGCTCGGCGGCGTCATATCCAAAGGCTACGGCGGCAGGATCGGTCGGCGCGCTGCCGAAGACGGTCGTCAGGCGATAGATCTCGCGCATATTGCCGATTCCGTTGGTGGTGACCGCGAGAAAGCCGCCCGGTTTCAGCACCCTCGCCATCTCCGCGATACCGGCGGCGGGGTTGGGTAGGTGATAGAGCATATGCATGGCGATCACGAGGTCGAAGGCGCCGTCTTCGAAGGGAAGTGTGGCGGCATCGGCTCGGCAGCCTCGAACGGAACCGAAGGGCAATGCGCCGCAGCGCGCCACTACCTCGTCGACCATGCCTGGCGAAAGGTCGGCGAGCGTCAGCTGCAGATTCTCCGGCAGCAGACCCGCCGTTGCCGCCCAGAACCATGCCGGCCCGCAGCCGATGTCGAGGACGCGATCTGCCGGTTTCAAAGGCAGCTGCGCGGCGACCCACGGAAACAAGCCCGTTTCGGCGATGGTATATTCGGTATGGAGCCTGGCGCGGGCGGCGAGCTTGCGGCTGTCGCCATATTGACTCGCATTGCCTTCGGTTATGGAGGACATCTCAACTCTCCGTCTTCCTCGTGAAGCCCCGAGCCTCGAGGCAAGCCTATGGGCGGCCTCCTTCCCGGACAAGACGTGAATGCGCAACCGATCCAGCCTGCCTGCGCGGCTGGCTCAATCTTCCGGCAAGATAAATCGCATCCGATTAAATCGGAATGGTGTTGACATCGGATTCGGTTCGGCGTATTAACACGCATCCGATTTAATCGTGTACGTTAAAAATCATCAAACCGAAAGGATACGACAATGACTGAGAAGCTTCTTTTCGCCGGCAAGACCCACATCGCCGGTGGTCGCAACGGCTATGCACGCAGCAGCGACGGTACGCTCGACATCAAGCTGCCGCAGCCGCATCCGGCGGCCGAAAACCTGTTCGGGGCCGCCTGGTCGGCCTGCTATATCGGTGCCATCGAGCTCGCCGCCGCGCAGCGGAAGATCACTTTGCCAGCCGGTCCCGAGGTCGATGCCGAAATTACGCTCAACGGTGATAACGGCTCCTACTTCCTGCGTGCACGGCTCAATGTCAGCCTTGCAAACATCGACCGCGAGATCGCGCAGGAACTGATCGAGGCGGCCCACGGCATCTGCCCTTACTCCAAGGCGGTCCACGGCAATATCGACGTCGAAACCAAGCTTATCTGAACAGGAAGGGCCGGCCTCGCGCCGTCACTTTCAAGCGGGGGTCTGCCGATCGGCGGCAGACCCGCTTCTGAGCCAGCAGCCAGACCCGCCGATCCGGAGAACATGCCATGAGCAACAGCCACGCGGAGCCGCGCCGGGCCTATGACGAGTTTTCGCTTGTCCTCGATCCCGATGTCTACGAGCCTTTGCCTGACGATTGGCTGATCGGCATCACCGATGTTGTCAGCTCAACCGCGGCGATCCGATCGGGACGCTATGAAGACGTCAATTATGCCGGCGCATCGATCATCGCCGCCCTCGGCAACGCCTGGGGTTCGTTCAATTTTCCCTTTGTGTTTCGCGGAGACGGAGCAGCCTTCGCCTTGCCGGCGAACGGCATCTTGGCGGGGACCTCGGCATTGCGTGACGTCGCGGGCTTCGCCAAAGCCGAGCTTCGTCTCGACCTGCGTGTCGGGCTCGTCACCGTCGGCGAAATCCGTGCCAACGGGCGCGACGTCAGGATCGCGCGCTACGCCGCTTCCGAGAGCGCGACCTATGCGATGTTTGCCGGAGGCGGGCTCAAATGGGCGGAGCGGCAGATCAAGAATGGCCGCTTTCTGGTGAAGCCCGGCCGTTATGCGATGCGGCCTGACCTGACGGGCTTGAGCTGCGACTGGGCGCCATTTCCGAGCCAGCGCGGCGAGATCCTGTCGTTGTTGGTCGAGCCGCGCGACCACACGCGCCCGGAGATCTTTGCGGCGCTGGCAAGACGTGTGCTCGCGGTTTTCGATGCCGCGCCGCGCCGGTCCCATCCGCTTTCCGGAAGGACGGCTATGGCAAGAGAGAAGCAAGTCAGCGCGAAACGCTGGTCGGAGGTCGCCTCCAATTCGGATTTCCGCAAGTTCGACGACGGCCTGCGCCTGACGCTGGACTGCGCGCCGGACCAGATCGACAGCGTCGAAGCCATGCTCGTTGCAGCGCGGGCGCGCGGCGAGATCGATTTCGGGCTGCACCGCCAATCGCATGCGCTGATGACCTGCCTCGTGCCGTCGGGCCAGCCGGATTCGCACCTGCATTTCCTCGACGGAATGGGTGGCGGGTATGCCAAGGCGGCCGAGATGATGGAGGAAGACGCGCTTGCGGAGGGAAGGCAGCGCGCTCTGTAGGGGCGCGCCACTTCTTTTCCGTCATCATGCCTGCCGGTTCGTTTTCGGTCTGAGCAGGTTTAAGAGCATTTCACCAAGCTGAGGCGGCGCCAGTTCGGTTTCGCGTTCTATCTCCGCGGCGGTAAACCATCTGATCGCCGTGTGTTCATCGCCGATAAGTCGCGGAGAGTCCTGCCATCGGTCGACGCGATAGATATGGAAGGTGGCGGATGCCCCGGGCGGGCTTTCCGATACGAACTCTCCGGCCAACAGCCAGTGCTGCGGCGTCACGCCGATTTCTTCCAGCAATTCCCGGCGCAGTGCCGTCTCGGCATCTTCGCCTTGTTCGACGTGACCGCCCGGCAGGCTCCACCGATCCGGGTGTGTCCTGCGCTCCGAACTTCGCCTGGCGAGAAGAGCGCTGCCATTTTCGATCAATACGCCGATTGCGATCTCGGGCATGTCACCAGGTGCCGACATGTGCTGCGATCATGATTTTTGCGGCTCCGCCTGTGCCCGTAGCAGATTGTCGCGCAGCCGCGTCACCGATTTCTGCACGACGGGGAAATCGTCGCCGAGGCCGACGGCGTCGATCAGGGCGGAGCCGGGATCGGTCTTGAGAATTTCGCGTCCCGCTGACGTCAGGCTGACACGCACCTGCCGTTCGTCGGCCGGATCGCGGTGGCGGGTGATAAAGCCGACTGACTCCAGCTTCTTGAGAATGGGCGTCAGCGTGTTGGATTCGAGGAACAGTTTTTCTCCCAGCGTGCTGACCGTCTGATCGTCCTCCTCGGAGAGGGCCACCATGGCGATATACTGGGTGTAGGTCAGGCCGAGCGCGTCCAGGATCGGCTTGTAGGCGCGGCCGAAGGCGAGATTGGCCGAATAGACCGCGAAGCACAGGAAGGTCGACAGCTTCCTGCTGCCGGCCTCCTTGAAGGCGGGCGCAGCCGTGTCGGCCTTTTCTGCGGTTTTAGACGTGATCATAGCTCTATCCTGTCCGGGGTTTCAATAACTATATATATCGCATCCGATTAAATCGCAACGGTGCAAGTGGTGTTTCGAAAAGGCCGGTGCCGTCGGCCCAGGCTTAGGCGAATTTCTCCGTCGCAGCGGTGAAGCCGCCGGAGGAGCCGGATGGTTCGACGCATTCTGGGATGAGCGGTATTGAAGGGCGCTGACGGTCGATCCGCAGCCGGTGCTTTCCCGCAGCGAGCTCAGCCATGCCGACTGGCACGTGCTCGACCTCGTCTATCTCTCGACCGGCGCGTTTCGCATCGGCGGCTGGCTGCCGCTGCCGCGGAGGGCAGGTGCGGTGCGGCCTCGGCGCCGCTTTCCATCTGATATTTCTGGATTGCGGTTACGGCCAACGCAGTGCCGCCGTCGCCACCGGCGCGTCCCAGAGAGCGATTTCCTCGTCGGTCAGCAAAGCAAGGGTGACAGACAGCCCCTGCATGTCGAGCGAGGTGACGTAGGTTCCAACAAGCGAGCGCTCGATCGGAATGCCTCTTTCCTCGATGAAACGGCGGGCGCTGTTATAGGCGAGGTAGAGTTCGGCGGGCGGCGTGCCGCCGAGGCCGTTGACGAACAGCAGGGCTCGCATGCCCGGCGCTGCCGCGATGTCATCGGCGATGGTTTCGCAGAGATGTCCGATGATGGCGTCGGCGGCGGCGAAGGGCTGCCTGACATGGCCGGGCTCGCCGTGGATGCCGACGCCCATTTCCATTTCGCCGGGTCCGAGCGCAAATGTCTTGCGTTCGGTCTGCGGCACTGTCACGCCGTTCAGGGCCACACCCATCGAGCGGTAGCGTCTGTTCAATCCCTCGCCAAGCTGCTTCAATTCGGCAAGCGACATTCCGCGTTCGGCCGCGGCACCTATGAGCTTTTCGACGATCAGCGTTCCGGCGACGCCGCGCCGGCCGCGGCCTTCGCCTGTTCTCGACGTCTCGATATCGTCGCTGACGACGACCATGTCGAGGCTGTGGCGGTCGCCGGCCATCTCGATCGCCATTTCGAAATTCATCAGGTCGCCATCGTAATTCTTGACCACGAGCAGGCAGCCGGCGCCGGTGTCCGCCTCCTCAATGGCGGCAATGATCTGGCTCGGTGTCGGCGAGGTGAAGATATGGCCGACACAGGCGGCATCCAGCATTCCCTGGCCGATGAAGCCGATATGCATCGGTTCATGGCCGGCGCCGCCGCCTGAGATGAGCGCCACCTTGCCCAACGTGAGGTGGCGGCGGCGGATGCATTTGCGCTCGGCCCCGAACACCACGAAGGCCTCATGGGCGCGCACGAAGCCTTCGACGCTTTCGGCGACCATGGTTTCCGCAGTGTTCATGAACTTCTTCATCAAGCCCCTCCCAGAGCCAAGCATTACGCCACGTCAGTTCACTGCTCACTCGCTTCTGAAATCGCGACGATCTTCTGCACAAGATCGGAGATCGCCTCTTCGAGCAGGCGGTTTTTGCGATCGTCACCGAAGTCAGGCACCATCAGCGACAGGTGCCGCAATTTCTCAGAATGGCCGAGATCCGGCAGCTTGCCGGGATGGGCAGCCTGATAGGCTTCGAGAAAGCGCTCCTCTTCAGCGGCGCTGAAATGGCAGACACGGACGATGGTTGCCAGATGGCGCGCCGGCAGCGGGGTCGCATATGTCGGACTGGTGATCTGGGTAACGAAGCTGCGATGTTTGCCAAGCGCCGTCGCCAGGCGCTGGCGCGTGCCCGATGGTCTGTTGTCGATGATCTGCGCCAGAATGGACTTGTAGACGATAATGGCGTCTTCGGTGTCTTCGCGCGCCATTCTATTCTCCGGCTGCCTTTGTGCCATCGGCATTGAGACCGATGATTGCCGAGCTTATCGCGGGACGCCGGGCCGGCGCCACGGAAAAATGCCGGAGGCCAGCGGCGAGCAGCCCGGAGAGATAGCGGGGATCGCCGGCCATATCGCCGCAGATGCTAACGGGCTTGCCGGCGGCAAGCTTCACCGCCTGGGCAATAAGCCGGAGCACGGCGGGTGCGGCCTTGCCGGCATCGACGTTGATGTCGTCGCGGGCGGATGCGGCAAGATACTGTGTGAGATCGTTGGTTCCGAACGAGAAGAACGCCGCCGACCCGAAGGTGTCGAGCATCAATGCGGCCGATGGTACCTCAACCATCATGCCGATCGGCGGCATCCGGTGTGGCAGCGAACGGCGGCCGAGCCTTTCGGCTTCTTCCCGGAATATCTCGCGCATCCTGTCGATTTCCTCGGGAAAAGTCACCATCGGCAGCATCACCGAGAGCTTGCCGTAGACGGCGGCGCGCAGCAGGGCGCGGGCCTGCACACGGGCAATTTCCGGCCGGGCAAGCAGCAGCCGGATGCCGCGCAGGCCCGGTTCGAGAATCAGCATGTCTTCGAGGCCGGTGAGCGGCTTATCGCCGCCGATGTCGAGCATTCTTATGATCACTGGCTTTTCCCCCGCCTGTTCCAGCACACGGCGATAGATCGCCACTTGCCTTTCCTCGTTGGCGGCATCGGCGAGCGAAGTGACCGAAAATTCCGAGCGCATCAGGCCGACGCCCGCCGTTGCCGGATCGAGCGCGTCGATCTCGGCGGGATCGTTGATGTTGATGGAGATGAGGATCGGCACGCTGTCCGCCGTGCGGAGCTCGCCGCTTACGGTTTGCGTGTCGACGGCAGGCACTTGAGTGGGTGCCGGCGGCGGGATCAGCATGCCGCCCGCCTCCAGAATGACCGCACCGGCGTCGCCATCCACACTGACAGGATCGCCGTCTGCGGCTGAAAAGCGCCCGGTGGCGACAACCATCGGCACGGATTTCGCCCGTGCGAGCAGGGCGACATGGCCGGCGGTGCTGCCCGCAAACAGCGCGATGCCGCCGCCTTTCGACCAGTCGTGGGCGAGAAAGCGACTTGGCTCCATGTCCTTGCCGACGAAGACCGAGCCGGCCGGGAAATCGGCAACCGGGGTGCCGGCGAGCGCGCCGAGCACACGGTTCTTGATGTCGAGAATATCGACGGCACGCGCCCGCATCTGTTCCTCGTCGGCCGCTTCGAGTTCGCTGATATAGGCGTCGAGCGTGGCGACCCAGGCGAAGACCACGTTCTGGTCCTTTTCCATACGCGCGCCGGTCGCTTCCGCGATCGTTGGATCTCGCAGCACCTCGATCTGAAAATCGATGATATCGCGGCTTTCGGCATCGGCGCCCTCGGCAAGGCGCTCGAGTTCGCCGATCGAGATATCGATCGCCTTTTCCAGCGCGCCGAATCCGCCGGCGATTTGAGGCGGGAGATCGGCGTCCGGCCGCTCGGCGGCGGAAGGAGCTTTCGGCTCCTCCGCGAGAAAGGCCGGGCCGGATGCGACGCCCGGGGATGCGCTCTTTGCTTTCAGCCTAAGCGGTTCGGCCATGTTTCTTTTCCTCATCGAAATTGCGCTCGATGAGTTCCTTCAGCGCACGGATCGCCTCTTCGGCGAGAATGCCGTCGGCGCGGATCCGGAGGACAGACCCTTTGCGGATTCTCGCATTCATGATCTTGATGATGCTCTTGCCGTTCAGCCAAACGTCGCTGCCGTTGACTGCGACCTCGATCGAACAAGGGAAGGACTTGGCAAGCCGCGTGAAGGTGACGGAGGGGCGGGCATGCAGCCCGACGCCGTGCTTGACTTCCACCTCCGTCTGGCAGTTCACATGCAATGGACCAGGCTCCTGTTTTTCAATACGCAATCCGTTCGTCATCAGGGGGACAGTTCCTCGGCTGTAGCGACGACCTTGGCCAGTGACGCGCCCCCCGACGCTTCGGCAGCAGCGATGACGGCGCCTTCGACCAAAGGCGCGTTGCAAATGGAGACGAGCGCCGAACGGGGAAGCCCCAGCATTTCGATCGCCATCTCGCTGTTGGTTTCGGCGCCGCCGAGATCGACGAAGACGGCGACGCCGGCATCGGACCAGGCGGCTTCGATCGCCCTCAGGATGCCGCCAGCATCGGTACCGAGTTCGCCGTGGACATTGCCGCCCGACCAAGCGAGCGGCACGCAGTCGCCGACCATCTGGCGCACCATGTCGGCTATGCCGCGTGCCACCAGCGGCGAGTGGGAAACGATCACGATACCCACGTTTGCGGTCTTAGCAGTCATGTCGGTCCTTGCATTCATTGGGGCCGCTGCTCCCCGAGATAGCGGCAGATCGCAGTGGTCAGCAACGCGCAGCTCCACGCGCCGGGATCGACGTGGCCGATCGAACGGTCGCCGAGATAAGCCGCACGCCCGCGCATTGCCTTCATCGCGGCGGTCCTATTGGCGGAACGTTCGGCCTTGCGGGCGATGTCACCGAGTGGTGATCGCTTCGCCAGTGCCGCATGTACGGGATAGAGTACGTCGAGTAGGGTCTTGTCGCCCGTATGGGCGCGTCCGCGCCTTGCCACCGCGTCGATCGCCTGTTTCAGCACCTGCGGAAAATCGGCCGCTTCCTCACTTTTGCGAAGCTCGCGGCCGATCTCCATCAGCAACGTGCCGTAAAGCGGGCCGGCCGCACCGCCGACATTCATCACCAGCGCCAGGCCGATCTTTTCCACCGCGTCGGGGAAGGGCAGGTTGGACAGGCTCTCGCCCTCGGCGCTCACCGCCTCGCAGCCGCGCCGCATATTGGTTCCGTGATCGCCATCGCCGATGGCGCGATCGAGCGCGCAAAGGTGATCGGTATTCTCCGCGATCGTCGCGCGGCACACCTCGATCAATCCTGCCACCAGCATCGGTTCCGCCTGCACTGCCGTCCTCCCTGTCGCCACATCTCCCGCGCGGCTCTCAAACTTTACGCCGCTCAGGCCAGGCTTGCCACCACGCCGAACGCGCCAGCAACGGCGACCGCACCGGGATCGGCAACCCCCGCCAGATCCCTTTCTCCGACATAGGAGGCGCGTCCGGCTCTCGCCTTCGTCATCGTCTTCGTCGACTCCGCACCCGCTGCGGCTGCCTTTGCGGCTGCGCCGACATCGCCGGATGCGAGCGCCTGCAGGGCAGGCGAGAGCGCATCGACCATCGTCCGGTCGCCAACTGAGGCTCCACCATAGAACGTCATCCTGTCGAGCCCGGCAAGAAGGGCTGCCGATATATCGGCCTTGTCGGCCATCGCCTTTGCCGCCGCTGTGAAGAAGATCGACAGCAGCACGCCGCTCGATCCGCCCATGCTGGTACGGAGAATATCGCCAAGCGAGGCGAGCGTTGCCGCCGGCCGGTCGAGCGGCAGCATGTCCAGGCGCGCAAGCACGCTGCGGGCGCCCGTCGCCACCGTCGAGCCGGTATCGCCGTCGCCGACGCGGCCGTCCAGCCTATTGAGTTCGCTTTCCTGCGAAATCAGATGCTCACAGAGCGCCGTGATCAGGCGACGGTTGCGGCTGTTCTCCCCGGCCACTGCCGCGCCGTTCAATCCGGCTGATGTTTTCGGCGCGGCGATGATCTGGATCTCGTGGAGCTCGACGGCCGGCACCCAGGCATGCGGTTCGACCGTAGCCGTCAGCGCCGCTTCACGCGCGGCATCCAGCCGGATCAGCGACAGCGAGAAACCGTTCATGTTGAGCGCAGTCATCATCGGCGCTGGGCCGATGATCAGCCGGATGCGGCGGCCAAGCGATGAGGACAGCACGGCATTGGCGATGACGGTCATTTCGAGCGGCGGCACGGCGCCGAGATTGTTGATGAGGAGGGCGTGACTTGCCCCCTCGCGCAGCGCAGGCGACAGGCGCGCCACCATGGTGGCGACGATATCGGCGACTGGCTGCATGGCGATACGCTCAAGGCCGGGCTCGCCATGGATGCCGAGGCCGAGTTCGCCTTCATCAGCGCCGAGACGGTCCTCATGCGCCTGGCCGGGCACGCTGCAGGTGGAGAGAGACATGCCGAGCGAGACGATATCGCCAGCCGCACTTCTGGCCTGGGCTGTGACCGTTGTCAGGTCCTCGCCCCTTTCGGCGTGATAGCCAACGATCTTATGGACGAACAGCGTGCCGGCGACGCCGCGCGGCTGGTTGATGCCGGGGATGGCGATGTCGTCGGCGACGATGACCATCTCGACGTCAAAGCCTTCGGCGCGCGCCTTTTCGGCGGCGAGGCCGAAATTCAGGCGGTCGCCGGTGTAGTTCTTGACGATCAGCAGGGCGCCCTTAGGGCCCGTCACGGCGCGAATCGCCGTCAGCACGGCATCGACACTCGGGGACGCAAAGATTTCGCCGGAGACGGCTGCCGTCAGCATGCCCTTGCCGACGAAGCCAGCATGCGAAGGCTCATGGCCGGCGCCGCCGCCGGAGATGATCGCCACCTTCGACTTGTCCCAGTCCGCGCGCAGGATCACCTTGATTTCGGGAAAGCTGTCGAGGCGGGCGAGACGACCGTTGCCGCTCGTCAAAAGCAGACCGTCCAGAGCTTCGGTAACGATAGTTTCCCTGCGGTTGAAAAAGTGTTTCATCGATTGAGACCCGTCTGTTTGTTTTTCATGCCGTCGTCATGTGTGTTTGCCGGTCAGGATAGGCGCTGTCCAGCCGCATCGAAATAAAGCGGATCGCGCAGCGTCAGGCTGATCCGGTCGCCCGGCGCGATCGCCAGATATGGATCTGCAAGTGTGACGAGCTTGTGATTGCCAGCTCTAATATGGAGATGGTTTTGGTCGCCGAGATGCTCGATCCAGTCGATCTCGGCATTGGCGTCCTTGCCGACAATGATATCGAGATGTTCGGTGCGGGCGCCGACTGTTTTTGTACCAGCCGGCGGCTGACCGCCGGGAAGCAGGTCCGCCGGCAGAAGGTTGATATGCGGCTGGCCGAGGCGGGCGGCGACATGCAGGTTGGCGGGATTGCTGTAGATTTCGCGCGGCGTTCCGACCTGCATCAGCCGGCCCTCGGCAACGATGCCGATACGGTCGGCCATGGTCATGGCTTCCACCTGGTCGTGGGTGACATAGAGCAGCGTCGAGCCCAACTCCTTCTGGATGCGCTTCAGCTCCAGGCGGAGTTCGGCGCGCAGCTTGGCGTCGAGCGAAGACAGGGGCTCGTCCATCAGATAGATCGCCGGCCGGCGCACCAGTGCCCGGCCGATCGCGACACGCTGCATCTCGCCGCCGGAAAGCCTGGTCGAGCGGTTGGCGAGTTTATGGTCGATCCGGACCATGCGCGCGACCTCGCGCACGCGGCGGTCGATCATCTCGGCGCTCAGCTTGCGCACAGGCGCCTTCAGCGGGAAGGCGAGGTTGTCGTAGACCGTCATGTGCGGATAGAGCGAATATTGCTGGAAGACGAAGGCGACATCGCGTTCGGCGGGCGCCTCAGTGGCGACATTGCGGCCACCGATTTCGATGCGGCCGCTGTCCGGCTTTTCCAAGCCGGCGATCAGCCGCAGCGTCGTGGTCTTGCCGGCGCCTGTGGGACCGAGCAGCACGACGAATTCGCCGTCGCGGATCGACAGATCGAGATCGGCCAAAGCCTGAGTATCGCCGAAGCGCTTGGCGAGGTTCCTAAGGACGATGTCAGCCATGCCGGGTCTCCTGATAAAGCTGCGATGGCACCGCGCGGCCCGACGTGCAGTCGAAGAGCGTGAGTTTTACCGGGTTGAATTCCAAGCCGACGGTCTCGCCGATCCGGAAGGTGCGATTGGCGGGAACGCGGGCCTTTATAAGGCTGCCCCGAGTTTCGACAGCCACGACCTGATTGGTGCCGAGATATTCGCTGCCGTAGACGGCGCCGCGAAGGGGCGACGCATCGCTGAAGCGGATATGCTCCGGCCGCACGCCGAGCGCCAGCTCGCTCTCGGCCATGTCCTGATGGATCTCGGGAACAGCGACATCGACTCCATCGATCACGATGGACGTGTCGCCGCTTTTCAGGCCCGAGGTGAAGCGCATGAAGTTCATCGGCGGCGAGCCGATGAAATCGGCGACATACATGGTCGCGGGCTTGGCATAGATCTCCTGCGGCGTGCCGAACTGCTCGATGACGCCATGGTTCATGACGGCGATCTTGTCGGCCATCGCCATTGCCTCGTGCTGGTCATGAGTGACGTAGACGGTGGTGGCATGGATGCGGTTGTGCAGTTCGCGCAGCTCGTGGACCATGACCTCGCGGAACTCGGCGTCGAGCGTGCCGAGCGGCTCGTCCATCAGGAAGCATTTCGGGCGCCGGACGATGGCGCGGCCGAGCGCCACACGCTGCCGGTCGCCGCCGGCAAGGCCGGAGACTGAGCGGTTGAGAATACGATCGATCTGTAGGAGCCGCGCGGTCTCTTCGACGCGCTGACGGATTTCGGCCTTGGGCATGCCCTGTGACAGCAAGGGGAAGCCGATATTCTTGCGCACATTCATATGCGGGTAGAGCGCAAAGAGCTGGAAGACGAAGGCTATGTCGCGGGCGCTGGCGCGGTTGAAGGTGACGTCCTCCCCGTCGAGATAGATCTTGCCGCTCGAGGGCAGCTCGAGGCCGGCGATCATGCGAAGCGTCGTCGTCTTGCCGCAGCCTGATGGACCGAGCAGCGCCAGGAACTCGCCGTCATGGACGGTGAAGCTCGAATCCTGAACGGCAACGAAGCTGCCGAATTCCTTGCGGAGATTTTCAATCCGGATGTCCGCCATGGTTCACTCCGCGAATTTCGAAACGATGATGAACATGACGGTGCCTGCAAGCAGGGTGACCAGCGAATAGGTGTAGAGCACCAGCAGGAAGGGCTGGAACAGCATCAGGAAGCCGAGGCCGATCAGCACGGTGGCGATGGCCTCCATCGGGCCGCGCCGCAGGAAGAACGGCCGTTTCGGACGGGCAGGGGTGCGTGTTTGGATCAGATGGTTCATTTGCGGACGGCTCCGAAGGTGATGCCGCGCAGCAGCTGCTTGCGCAGAAGGATGGTGAAGACGAGGATCGGGATCAGGAAGATCGTCGTACCGGCGGCAACGGCCGGCCAGTCCTGCCCGCCCTCACCGATGATCGTCGGGATGAAGGGCGGTGCGGTCTGGGCGTCGCCTGAGGTCAGCAGGGCGGCAAACGCATATTCGTTCCAGGCGAAAATCAGGCAAAAGATCGCGGTGGCGGCGATGCCGGTCGTTGCCTGCGGCAGCACGACCTTGCGGAAGGCCTGCAGCCGCGTATAGCCGTCGATCATCGCCGCTTCCTCATATTCGCGCGGGATCTCGTCGATGAAGCCCTTGAGCAGCCAGACGGCGAGCGAGACGTTGACCGCGGTGTAGAGCAGGATCATGCCGAGCGCCGTGTCCGACAGGCCGAGCTCGCGATACATGAGGTAGATCGGGATGGCGACGGCGATCGGGGGCATCATGCGCGTCGACAGGATGAAGAACAGCAGGTCGTCGGCGAGTGGCACCTTGAAGCGGGAAAAGCCATAGGCGGCGAGCGTGCCGAGGAAGACCGCGAGGAAGGTGGAGCCGAAGGCGATGACAAGCGAATTGACGAAGCGCGGCACGAAATTCGACGGGCCTGCTATCACCATGTTCCGCTTGCGCGTCACCTCATCGCAAGTGCCGACCGGCGCCGGCAGCGAGGCGATATAATCCGGCGTCTGCCGGGTGCGCGTCGTGAACAGGTTGCAATAGCCCTCGAGCGACGGGGTAAAGACGATCTTGGGTGGATAGCTGATCGAATCCGGCGGCGACTTGATGCTGGTCAGGAAGATCCAGACGAGCGGGATGAGGGTGATCAGCGCGTACAGTACGACGATGGTGCCGGCGATGCGCTTGTTGGACAGGCTCGGTTCAACGACCGAATGGGCGGAGTTAGCGGCACTCATCGTTGCTTCACCTTGTTCAATGCCTTGACGTAAATGTTGGCGAGGCCGAACACCGCGACGAAGAGGATGATGGCGAAGGCCGAGGCCCGGCCGGTCGCCCAGCTTTCGAACGCGGCGCGCTTAAGCGTGATCGAGGCGACTTCGGTGACCGAGCCTGGCCCGCCGCCGGTGAGCAGTGTCACCATGTCGAACATCTTGAAATTCTCGATGCCGCGGAAGAGCACGGCGAGCATGATGAAGGGCAGGGCCATCGGGACGGTGATCGACCAGAACTGGCGCCCCGGCGAAGCGCGGTCGACCTCGGCCGCCTCGTAGATATAGTCAGGGATCGAGCGCAGGCCGGCGAGGCAGATCAGCATCACATAGGGCGTCCACATCCAGGTGTCGACGATGATGATCGCCCAGGGCGCCAAAGAGACATTGCCGAGCATCTGGATATCGGAAGTCGGAATGCCTGAGACCAGCGACACGGCATAGGCGAAGAGCCCGATCTGTGGCTCGTAGAGAAAGCGCCAGAAATTGCCGACCACAGCGGGCGACAGCATCATCGGGATTAGGATGATTGTCGTCCAGAAGGCATGGCCGCGAAACTTGCGGTCGATCAGGTAGGCGAGCGTGAAGCCGATCACCGTCTGCAGCAGGATCGTCCAGAAGACGAAATGTGCGGTGGTCTGCATCGCCTGCCAGATGTCGGGATCGTTGAGGACGCGCTTGTAATTCCCGAGGCCGACGCCCTGCACCGGCGCATTCGGCCGATTGGCGCGGTAATTGGTGAAGGAGAGATAGAGCGCCCATAGCAGCGGGAAGATGTTGATCGCCAGCAGCAATGTGATGGCCGGCGCAATGAACAGCCAGGCGATTGCCCTGTCGGAGAGGCCGCGGACGCGCCGGGCGACCGAGACCGGCGTTGCCCTTGCTGTCGCATCGGCCGCCTTCTCGACAATGGAGGAATGGGAAATTGTCAATTCTTCACCCAGTCTATTGCGATTTGGAAGATCTGGCGGCCCGGCTCGTCTGCCGATCCGGGCCGCCATCCTGGTGAGGATGGCGCGCGGAGGGATTCCGCCTGTCCCGTCGTCCGACACTAGATCTTGCCGTCGTCCTTGAACACGTCGCTCCAGTCCTTCACCAGGCCGTCGAGCGCTTCCTTGGCGGCACCGTTGCCCGCGACCACGTAGTTGTGGACGCGCTTCTGCATGGCCTGCAGCAGCGAAGCATAGCTCGGCTCGGCCCAGAAATCCTTGACGATCGCCATCGAGTCCAGGAAGGCCTGGGCATAGGGCTGGCTCTTGGCAAAATCCGGCGCGTTAACGACGGAGTTCAGGCAGGAAAACCCGCCGAGCTCCCACCATTTGGCCTGCACATCGGGCTGTGCGAACCACTTGATGTATTGCAGGGCGGCGTCGCGCTTCTCGGAGTAGGAAACCACCGAGATGCCCTGGCCGCCGAGCTGGGCGAAATGCGCCTTTTCAGCCGGATTGGGGAAGAAGCCGATCCTGTCGCCGCCAACCTTCTCGTCCTTGTAGAGGCCGGGCCAGGTGAAGGCGAAGTTCATCTGCATGGCGACCTGTCCGGATTTGAAGGCGTCGGCGGATTCGACCATGTAGACGTTGGAGCTGCCGGGCGGGGTGCAGCAATCATAGAGCGACTTGTAGAATTCGAGGCCCTTGACCGCGTCGGCCGAGTTGACGAAGCCCTCCATGTCATAAGGCTTCTTCGGATTGTCGTACTGGAAGCCCCAGTCGTAGAGGACGTTGGTCACGCCCATGGTGATGCCTTCGGAGCCGCGCTCGGTATAGATCGAGGCGCCATAGACGGTCTTGCCGTCGATCTGGCGCTTCTGGAAGAACTCGGCGATATGCTTCAGCTCGTCATAGGTCTTCGGGGCCGCGAGATCGTGGCCGTATTTCGCCTTGAATTCCTTCTGCAGTTCCGGCTTCTCGAACCAGTCCTTGCGATAGGTCCAGCCGACGACATCGCCCATGGCCGGCAGCGCCCAGTAGTTCGGCGTGTTCTTCGGCCATTCCGAGTAGCCGACGACCGTCGCCGGCACGAAGTCATCCATCTTGATGCCTTCCTTGTCGAAGAAGTCGTTGAGCTTGACGTAGTGGCCGTTCTCGGCCGAGCCGCCGATCCACTGGCTGTCGCCAATAATGAGGTCGCAGAGCTTGCCATGGGAATTCAGCTCGTTGAGGAAGCGGTCGGCATAACTCGTCCAGGGAACGAATTCGAACTTCATCTGCGTGCCAGTCTTGGCGGTGAAGTCCTTCGATAGCTCGACCAGCGCATTCGCGGGGTCCCAGGCGGCCCAACACAGCGTCAGTTCATCGGCTTTGGCGAGATTGGGCAATGCCGACGACGTGACAAGCGCCGTGGCCAGCCCCAAAAGGGCTTTCGATGTTTTCTGCATAAGTTCCTCCCAGAACCAAGGCCGGCTCCCGCCAGCGTCGCACGTTCACCCATTTCAGAGAATGCTCACATGAACTCCTCACTCATCATGTTTAGCAATATGTTTAGTGATATCTATTTTTATAAACATTGCAAGTGACAATCGTTGCTGCAGTGCACAGGTAGTTCACCTATCTCCAGGAGCGGTCTTTCGGGTGATCTGGGGAAATTTCATTCGCAAGCGTACCGATACGGCGAAATCTGGCCTCGCTGCGGGAGAGCTCGCGGGATATGGACCTCAACGCCGCTCCTGTTTTCCCGGAACGGTTCAAACTTGGCCTCGCTTCGGTGGGGCCTTTTTCTTGAGTGGACGGGCCGCATCGGGAATATTCCGTCGCAGTGCGAGATTTAGCCTTTCCGGACTGACGCAACGGGCGTATTCAGCCAGTGCGCGGTTTGTACGCGCCTCCCGCGGCGGACCTCCGATCAGCTTCCTTTCCGTTCCCTGTCGCGACACCCGGAATTTCCATTGGCAGATCGATGACCACGGCAGAGACGAGCGAGCAGGGGCAAGAGGTGGCGGGCGGCCGCCAGGCGAAGATCGTGGCGCTGGTCGTTGCCGTTTCCTTCTTCATGCAGATCCTCGACGGCACGATCGTCGCCACCTCGCTGCCGCAGATGGCGGCGAGCTTCAGCGTGCAGCCGGTGTCGATGAGCATTGGCATCACCGTTTATATGCTGACGATGGCCGCCTTCATTCCGCTGTCGGGCTGGCTCGGCGACCGGTTCGGGGCGCGGCGTGTCTTCCTGACGTCGATCGGCGTCTTCACGGTCGCGTCGTTGTTCTGCGGGCTCTCCGGCAGCCTCACGGAATTCGTGCTGTGGCGTGCGCTGCAGGGGGCGGGCAGCGCATTGATGACTCCGGTCGGGCGCATCATCGTGCTGAAGAACGCGCGCAAGTCCGAACTCGTCCAGGCGATTGCGCTCATCACCTGGCCGGCGCTGACGGCGCCCGTGGTCGGCCCTGTGCTCGGCGGTTTCATCACCACCTATGCCAGCTGGCATTGGAACTTCCTGATCAACATTCCGATCGGCATCGTCGGCATGGGGCTGGTGCTGCGTTTTGTGCCCGAACAGCGCGAGGCTGATCCCGGTCGGCTGGATATTCGCGGCTTTATCCTGAGCGCGGCCGGATTGACCCTGCTGCTCGCGGCCTTGGAGCTTTCAGCCAAATGGGAGGGCGGGCTTTGGCCGGTCATCTCAATGCTCGCGGCCGGCATCGTCCTATCGGTCATGGCGACGCGGCATTTCCTTGCCGCCGACAATCCGCTGCTGGATCTTTCGGCTTTCCGCGTCCAGACATTTTCGATGTCGACGCTCTCGGCGGGCACGGCTTGCCGAACGGCCATCAACGCGACGCCTTTCCTTCTGCCTCTCTTGTTCCAGCTCGGCTTCGGGCTGAGCTCGATTGCCGCAGGCACCTATCTGCTCGTCTATTTTCTCGGCAATTTCAGCATGAAGGCGGTGACGACGCCGCTCTTACGCTTCTTCGGCTTCCGTACCGTTCTCGGGCTCAACGGGCTGATTGCAGCCCTGTCGATCGTTGCCTGCGGTTTCCTGACGCCTGACACGCCGCCGTTTTTCATCCATGCGCTGCTCTTTCTCGCCGGCCTGTCGCGATCGATGGAGTTCACGGCGCTGAACACGCTCGCCTTTGCCGATATCGGCCCGGCGCAGCGAAGCTCGGCCTCGACGCTGTCGAGCATGTTGCAGCAGATGTCCATGCTGCTCGGCGTTGCGGTGGCCGCCGCCGCGCTCAACATTTCCTCGGCTCTCAGAGGCGCCGACAATCCCGTTCTGGCCGACTTCCGATGGGCCTTCGTCGTGGTCGGAGCGATCGGCATCGTCTCGTCGCTGCGCTTCCTGCAATTGCCGAAGGAGGCGGGCGCCGAAGTCTCCGGCCATCGGAAATTCCAGAAGAGCTAGCGTCGCCTGCGACAAGAGCGAGGGACGAGCGATGTTTACCTCAGGCGGGCAATGCAATACGACAGTGCCCATGCTGACGACTCGGACCTTGCGGCCGTCGTTGCTTAGAGAGAACGCCGGGAGACGGAATGAGCAATTCTAGCGGCGATGCGGATGCCTTGATCCACATCCTCTATATCGACGACGACGAGGGGCTCGCTCTCCTGATGCAGAAGAACCTTGCGCGGCGCGGCTTTTCGGTCGAGTGGGCGCAGAATGGTTCTGCCGGCCTTGCGCGGATCGCCGAGGGCGGCATCGACGCCGTCGTGCTCGATCATCTCCTGAGCGGCGAGACTGGACTCGATATTCTGCCCTGCATCACGTCCGTGCCGGATCATCCGCCGGTCATTTATGCAACGGGGTCGGACGACACTAGCATCGCGGTCGCGGCGCTAAAGGCGGGTGCCGATGACTACATGCTGAAGGGGATTTCGGCCGATTATTTCGACCTGCTCGCCGCCGCTCTCGAACAGGCGCTGGAGCGGGCGCGCTTCCGCCGCGAGACGGCGCAGGCGCAGGAGGTGATCCGTCAGCAGCGCGATCATGCCGAGTTGCTGCTGGCCGAAGTCAATCACCGCATCGCCAACAGCCTCGGCCTTGTCGGCGCGCTGATCCGCATGCAATCTTCCATGACCAAGGACCAGGTGGCGATCGACGCGCTGCACGAGACGCAGATGCGTATCAACGCGATCGCGAGCGTGCATCGCCGGCTCTACACCAACCGGCAGATCGGTTCGGTGCAGGTCGATGAATATCTGAACAGTCTGCTAACCGAGCTTGAAGCTTCGATGCGCGACGACAAGCGGCCGCACCGTATCGTGCTGACCGCAAAGCCGGTCAATCTGGCGACCGACAAGGTGATCACGCTCGGGCTGATCGTCAGCGAGCTCGTCACCAATGCTTTCAAATATGCCTATCCCGACAGCGTCTCGGGCGAGATCCGCGTTTTTGTCGACCAGACGGACGGGCAATTGCGCGTCATCGTCGAGGATGATGGAGCGGGGTTTGATCCAGAGGGCGCGGCCAGGGGGACGGGGCTCGGCACACGGATTTTGACGGCGATGGCCGCGAGCTTGAAGTCGGATTTCGCTTATGATCCCGGGCATGACGGGACGAGGGCGATGCTGGTATTTTCGTTGCATGAGGACAAATAGGTAGAGGCGAGGACATCATGAAGGGAGTGGCCCCCTCATCCGGCTGCCGCCACCGACCGGGGTCGAGCCACGGTCTCGACCCGTCCTTCGGACCCCCGCTGGGGAGAAGGGATTCGCGGCAATGTCTCGATCCCCTCTTCTCCCCGGCGGGGAGAAGGTGCCCGTAGGGCGGATGAGGAGGCCACACGGCACACCTTGTCCTATTTCTACAAGAGCTTGCCGGCACAACATCATCAAACCTAACGCTACGGGAGGAAGGCATGACGGCGATCCGCACACCCCGGGAGGTCTACGATTTCTGGTTCGTTCGATGCGGCCGCGAGCTATGGTTTCGTCCGCCGCCGGAACTCGATGCCGAGATCCGTGATGTTTTCCGCGATACGCATCTGGCGCTTGCCGCGGGCGTCGGCGATGAATGGCGGGCCGATCCGGTGAGCCGGCTGGCGGCCGTCATCGTGCTCGATCAGTTTCCCCGCAACATCTATCGCGGCACGGGGCTTGCCGTTGCTACCGACGGGCTGGCGCTTCGGGAAGCCAAGCTCGCGCTCGCGGCCGGCGCCGACCAGGCGGTGGAACATGCTTGCCGAACCTTCTTCTACCTGCCGTTCGAACACGCCGAGAACCTCGACGAGCAGGACCGTTCGGTGGCCCTGTTCACCGCGCTCGGCGACGAGGAATATCTCGATTATGCGATCCGACACCGTGAGATAATCGCCGCCTACGGGCGCTTTCCTCACCGCAATGCCATGCTCGGGCGGGAATCGACGGCAGCAGAACTCGACTATCTCTCCAAGCCCGGCGCGGGGTTCTGAGCTGTTTGGACGAACGTGCGCTGCATGGACAAGCTCGGTGCAGGGCGCTTTAGGCATCTCCCGCCTTTCTGTCGCCTTTCTTTGCGATGAAAAGCGAGCATTCAATTTCGATGACAACCTTTCCGGAGGCCTTTTTTGCGGCTGAGATCCATCCTGCTTCGCACCATTTTTCTTGTGACGCTGGCGCTCGCCGGTGCGCATTTCGAGAGCGCAGCAGCCTTCGCGCAGGAACCGCAGCCGCAGGCGGCAGCAGAGGCGCCGCTTGTCGATACGCCTTCGGCCCAGGCGGCGAAGGAGATCGAGAAGGCGAAGGTCCAGCTTGGCTCGCTTCAGGACAGCGTCAAGGAGAACGCCGATAATGACGATGCGCTGGTCGGGCTTGCGACCAAGGCCGATGAGCTCAGCCGCGCCGTCATCACCATATCGGTCAACCTGAGACCGCGTTTCGACCAGATCAAGAACCGGCTGACCGAGATCGGCGAGCCGCCGAAGGATGGGCAGCCGCCCGAGGCGCAGATCGTCACCGACGAGCGTAACGCGCTTGCCGCCGAGCGCGCGCAGATCAATGCGGTGACCGGTGACGCCGAAAACCTGTCGATCGCCGTGACGAAGCTCATGAACGAGATCATCGAGATGCGGCGGCAGCTTTTCGCCGATACGCTTTTCAGGCGCACGGAAATCTCCATCTCGGTGCTTGACGATGCCGCGAGCGCCTTCGTGCACGAGATCAGCGAATTCTCACAGGCTTTGGCGAGCTGGGCCTCATTCGTCTGGAAGTTCAAGCGATTCCCACTGTTCGCCGCCATCTTCCTGTCGCTCGCCTCAGCACTCATCCTGCTTTCCGGCAGCTACCGGCTGTTCGGCTCCTATTTGCGCCGCGATGAGGCGGTCGAGAACCCCTCCTATATCGGCAGGCTGTCGATCGCCTTCTGGTCGACGCTGATCCGAACGCTGGCGCTGGCGGTCCTGCTTGTTACCTCCTTTTTCTTCCTTAACAGTTTCAATGTTTTGCGGCCGGATATTGCGCCTGTTATCGGCGCGCTGTTCGGCACGATCGGTCTCGTCTATTTCGTCGGCCGCTTCGTCAACGCCATTTTCGCGCCGAGCGAACCGCACTGGCGGCTGGTGAAGCTTTCCAATCTCGGCGCCCGCTCGATCGGCTACTGTCTCTCGGCGATGGCTGTCGTCAACGGGCTCGACTACCTCTTCGGCACGGTCAGCGAGGCGATGGGCTCACCGCTGGTGCTGACCGTCGTTCGGAGCCTGATCGCTGCCCTGATCATCGGCATCATCCTGATCGCCGTCTCCTTCAGCAAGCCGATGCTGGCGAGAAGCGGCGATCCCGACGCGCCTGGCAGACATTGGCCGCGGGGCATGGCAATCATCCTGCGTGTCGTCGGTGCCGCTTTGATCGTTACGGCGCTTGCCGGCTATGTCGGACTTGCCCGCTTTGTCGCTACGCAGCTCATCATCACCGGCGCGGTCGTCGCCACCATGTATGTCGGCCTGCTCTCGGGCAAGGCGATCTCGCGGCAGGAGAGCTTCGGCGATACCTTCTTCGCCCGCTTCCTGGCGCGGCGCTTCAACCTCGGGCCGGTGGCGATAGACCAGGTCGGCCTGCTCGTTGGCCTTGCCATGTATGCGGTGGCGCTGCTCGTCGGCATTCCGTTGATCCTGCTGCTCTGGGGCTTCCATGTACAGGATCTGCAGCTTATCGCCTTCCGGCTGTTCACCGAGGTCAAGCTCGGCGGCATCAGCATCTCGCTGCTCGGAATCTGCACCGGCATCCTGCTCTTTGCCGGCGTCTATCTGCTGACGCGCTGGCTGCAGCGCTGGCTCGACGGCAATGTCATGGCGCGAAGCCATGTCGATCTCGGCGTGCGAAACTCGGTCAAGACGGGCATCGGCTATCTCGGCGTCGGCATCGCCGCGATCATCGGCGTCTCCGCCGCCGGCATCGATCTGTCGAGCTTCGCGCTTGTCGCCTCGGCGCTTTCGGTCGGTATCGGTTTCGGCCTGCAGAACATCGTCTCCAACTTCGTGTCAGGCCTGATCCTGCTGGTCGAGCGGCCGTTCAAGGTCGGCGATCACGTCGTCTCCGGCACGGCCGAAGGTATCGTCAAGCGGATCTCGGTGCGCGCTACCGAGATCGAGACTTTCCGCAAGCAGGCGATCATCGTGCCGAATTCGGAACTGATCAACGGCCTCGTCGGCAACTGGACGCATCGCAACAAGATCGGTCGCTCGGAAATCCCGGTTTCCGTCAGCTACGACGCCGATCCGCAACAGGTGATGGATATTCTCTTGGAGTTGACGGCGAAGATACCGCTCGTCATGCGCAATCCCGAGCCGCATGTCGAATTCCTGCGCTTCGGCCCCTATTCGCTCGATTTCGAGCTTCGCTTCTTCCTCGCCGACATGGGCGACGGTCTGACGGTGCGCAACAATTTGAGGATCGAGATCCTCAAGCGCTTCAAGGCGGAAGGCATAGAAATCCCGCTGCCACAGAGCGACCTTACCATCCATCGAGAGGCTGCCCTCGTCCTTCCCAATGCGGTTAAGGAGCATGCTGACGGCCATGAGAATTCCAAGGATAGACCGGTGGAGGAAGAAGAGCGGCCGGTGCGCCAGCTGCGCGGGCGGGCAGCGGAGAGCTGAACAGCGTATTCAGCCATCATTCACAGGTCTATGTGCATGATCCCTTCCATCGGGATCGCTGCCGAGGGCAGCACCGATCTTTCGAGGGGAGGGCGCGTCAGCGCCGCCGCACATGATGGCAAGATTTGCCGCCTTTTTGCTTGTCCCGCTGCTTGCTGCGCCGGCGGTCAACGCCGCATCCATCACCAACACCGATCCCGCAGCCGTGGTGCTCGTCATCACCGAGGGCGCACAGCGCGTCGAAGTTGTGGTCGATGCCGGCGCTTCCGAAAGCCTCTGCTCCTCCGGCTGCTTCATGACGACACCCGACGGCGACCGGATCGGGCTCGATGGCGGCGAGACGATCGACATCGTCAAAGGCTCGGCGGTCGTCAAGTAGGATTGCGGACCTGTCAGGCTGGGCGGTTCAGATGATGCGCTTGCCTCCCGCATCCAGTACCTTCTCGCCGTCTTCCTTGGTGAAGGCGCCCTTATGCGTTTCCGGCAGGATTTCCAGGACCACCTCGGAAGGCCGCGACAGGCGGGTGCCGAGCGGTGTGACGACGAAGGGCCGGTTGATCAGGATCGGCTGCGCCAGCATGGCGTCGAGAAGCTGATCGTCGGTCAGATCAGGACTGTCGAGGCCGAGCTCGGCATAGGGCGTATCTTTATCGCGAAGTGCCTGGCGCACGGTAAGACCGGCGTCGGCGATCATTCTCGCCAGCTCCTTACGCGATGGCGGGTTCTTCACATAGTCGATGATATCAGGCTCGATGCCGGCGTTGCGGATCATCGCCAGCGTATTGCGCGACGTGCCGCATGCCGGATTGTGGTAGATGGTGACGTTCATAGTTTTGCCTCTGACGATAGCGTTGACGAAGTGCCGGGCTGTAACAGCCAGGTGAACAGGAGAAGGGCTGCGACAGCACCGGATATTTCAGCAAGCCAGAAACCCGGAAGGTCGACCGGACGAATGCCGGAGAAAGTGTCGGTCAGGGAGCGGGCGAAAGCCACGGCCGGATTGGCGAACGAGGTCGATGCGGTGAACCAATAGGCGGCGGTGATATAGAGCCCGACCAGCCAAGGGACGGCCTTTTGTTCGAAGCGGATGCCGGCGAGAATGACCGCTACGAGGCCGAAGGTCGCGATACCCTCGGAAAACCATTGCGCGCCGCCGGTGCGGATCTTGCTCGACAGGTCCAGGAGCGGCAGGTTGAACATCAGATGGGCGCAGATCGTTCCGGCTACGCCACCGGCAAACTGCGCCAGCACATAGAAACCGAGATCGCGTTTGGGCAGTGAACCCGACATTGCGAAGATCAACGAGACGGCCGGGTTGAAATGGGCGCCGGAAATCGGCCCCAGCACGGTGATCAGCACGACGAGGATTGCGCCGGTCGCGAGTGTATTGCCGAGCAGGGCAAGACCGACATCCCCGGTGAGCGATGCCGCCATGATGCCCGAACCGACCACGGTTGCGACCAGCATGGCGGTGCCGAGGGTCTCTGCGACCAGTCGGCGCGATAGATCGTAGGAAGCCATCAGCCGGCACCTGCCGGTTTTGCGGTCGTGCCTTCCATCGCGCCGATCTGGCGCAGGTGCTGCTCCAGGGCCAGTTTGTCGATCGAGGATAAAGGCAGGCTTAGGAAGGCCATAATCCTGTTTTTCAGAAAACGGGCGGCCTGTGCGAACGCACGGCCTTTCTCGACCTCGCTGCCCTCGACGGCGGCCGGATCCTCGACGCCCCAGTGGGCGGTCATCGGGTGACCGATCCAGACCGGGCAGGCTTCGCCATGGGCGGTATCGCAGACGGTGAAGATGAAATCCATCTCCGGCGCGTCGGGCTTGGCGAACTCGTCCCAGCTCTTCGAGCGAAAGCCGGTTGCGGGATAACCGAGCGCCTGCAACTCCTTCAGCGCCAGAGGATTGACCTCGCCCTTCGGCTGGCTGCCGGCGGAGTAGGCCTTGAACCGGCCCTTGCCCTCGGTCTCGAGGATCGATTCCGCCAGGATCGAGCGCGAAGAATTGGCGGTGCAGAGAAAGAGAACATTGTAAACGCGGTCCGTGGTCATTGCAGTTCCTCCTTGGTTGCAGGTGCACAGCATGCGGCAACGGCGGCGGCGGGGGCGCAGATCTCGGCATTCCCGCCGCCGCAATCCTCCATCAGGAAACGGATCAGGCCGCCAAGCGCTTCGTAATTAGCCGTGTAGATGATCGAGCGGGATTCTCGCTGCTGAGTGATTAGCCCAGCTCGTTCCAGCTCCTTCAGATGAAAAGAGACGTTAGAAGGGGAAACCTCCGCCTTGTCGGCAATGGAGCCCGCCGCCATTCCGTCAGGACCCGAGACGACAAGCATGCGGATGATGTGAAGGCGCGTTTCCTGCGATAGTGCGCCGAATGCGGCGAGGGCTTGACGTTGATCCATATTTCAATAATCCTTGAATCGTTGAAACGAGGATTAGCGCAGATGAATGCGATCGACAACAATAAAATTCAGGCGGAGGAGATCAGCCTCGGCCTGCTGTTTGATGCGCTCTCCGGCGACAAGGACGCGCCGCTGGTTTTCCACTATGACGGCCGGCCGGTGAAGCCGGGCTATCATATCACCGAGGTCAAGGCGGCCCAGTTCTCGGCGCTTGATTGCGGTGCCAATCCGGAAGCATGGACGGAGATATTCATCCAGCTCTGGGACATCGAGGAGGGCGAGCGCACGCATATGGCGGCCGGAAAATTCCATGCGATCATCCGCAAGGTGACGGAGCATGTGCAGCTCGACGGTTCGGCCAAACTTACCTTCGAAGTGAGCGACGGCGTGCGGCCGATGCAGCTTTATTGTGCCGCGGCGCCGGTTCTGCGCGCCGGCGCAGTGCATGTCGAGCTGTCGCCACGGCCGGCAAGCTGTAAGCCGCGCGATCGCTGGCTGGCGGAAGAAAGCAAGAAAGCGGCAGCTTGCTGCGGACCGGCGGCGGCAAGGAGCGGTTGCTGCGCGTAGAATGCATGAGGCTACGTGAGTGCTATGTGAAGATCATTGACTGACCGCCGGTCGTGTAGATGGAACATCGCCGAGCTAATGTCGGCGCCGTCCGCTTCACCGTCTGATGCGTGCGGAATTGCTGCACAAGATCGAGGCGCATTTCCGGCGCTCGCTGAGTTTGCCGTCAGTGTCTGATTAATGCCTGCGTATCCCACCATCTGAGCACCCGCATCGCCCGCAGCGTGACGGCAACCAGTTTGGACCACGCTCGTTTAGCGACGCTCGGCGGGCCTAAATCGCCGCCCATCGAATTCAACTAAGACGACGCCACGGAAGGGAAGCCCAGCCACCACCAACTTGGAGGTTAGGCCATTGTCACAAACTGCCAATTTTCGCTGATCATCAAAATCGCAAGACACTTCGGTTTGACCAGGAACCCGGTACCTAAACTTTTCACCCTTGAATGAAATTGTTGCGCCATCATCTGAAAATACCGGCGGCATTCTGGCGCAACCAGATAGCAGTCCCGCTGCCAAGACTGGCAGCACGCTAAGCAGGCCTCGGGTTCTGACAACAGCATAGGCTATTGATCTGGTTTCCAGCATCGGACGTCTCATGTGGTATTCGTCAACGACGCATAACATGAATGTCTGGAAATTACTCTAGTGCGACAAACGCGGAGAGATCGAATGATCTGGACACCCGCTACCAGGCGTCAACATAGAAGCAGCATGCGATACGTTCATCCAGGCTGCAATGATCAAGCTCATGACACGAAGGCTGGTCCGCTATCTCGCTTTCTCAATCAGACTCTTAATCATATCTGCAAAGAAATCGCAGGCGCACCATTGCGCCGCGTGTTCATTTCGCAGCGGCAGATGCTGATTAATAATTATTCAAATCAATTGATGTATCGAATTGGCTCGGGGAAAGAATTTACATCAAAGGTTTGCTTATGGCGTTTCTAGGTATTTCGGGGATGCAATATTCCGGGGAAATGTTTGCCGGTGCGCGGATTATTGTCGCGGAAGATTCGAACGTATTCACCTCCATGATCAGCAAACGCCTGAAGGAGCTGTTCGACATCGATGTCGAGATCTGCCGGAGCTTCGAGGATCTGCAGTTTTCCTACGACAAGTCTTCCGATCCGATCACGCTGGCGATCTCGAACATCAACCTGCCCGGCGCCGAAAACGGCGAGGCGCTGGAATATCTGGTCGATCTCTCCATACCGACCATCGTCTTTACCGGCACCTTTCACGAAGGCATGCGCGACAAGCTGATCGCTAAGGACATCGTCGACTATATCCTCAAGGACAATATTTTCGCCGTCGACCTTCTGGCGGAATCGATCTGCCGGTTCCTGACCAATCATCGCCATCACGTGCTGATCGTCGACGACAGCGCGACGGCGCGCGCGCTGCTGTCGAGCCGGCTGAAGCGCTATAATTTCCGAGTGAGCACCGCCGAAAACGGCGCCAAGGCGCTGGAGACCCTGAAGGTCAATCGCGATATCGGCCTGATGATTACCGATTACAATATGCCCGATATCGACGGATTTGAACTGACGCGGCGCATCCGGGCCCATATCGGCTCGCACGAATTGCGCATCATCGGTGTTTCCTCGTCCTCGAACCGGCTGCTTTCGGCGCGGTTTCTGAAGGCCGGCGGCAACGATTTCATGCTGCGTCCCTTCATCGACGAGGAGTTCTACTGCCGCGTCAACCAGAATCTCGACACGCTGCTGCAGATCCAGTCCATGCGCAAGGAGCGGGCGGTTGCCTGACGGCTCTTCCGGGATCTTGATCGCGAGGAAGCCGGGGGCGATCGGCGCTGCCGAGCGCTGGATTTTTGCAATTACAGGTAATCTGAATATTTGTCCCCTTCACGCGGATGAGCCTCTCGGTTATCGTCCGCCGCGCCGGGGGGAGGGCCGAGTCGAGCCCGTAAGGCGCAGGGGGGAATAGCGGCTGTGGCTTTTCAGGCGGATTTTCAGCGGGATGGGCTCGGGCTGCGTTCCGGCGGGCTCAAGATACTTCTGGTTGAAGATTCCCGAATGTTTTCCGCCGTGCTTTGCCATCGGTTCCAGACGGAACTTGGCCTTGCCGTCAAATCCTGCTCGTCGCTGAAAGCGCTTCGCAGGGAACTTGCCGAAGATGGTCACGGCTACACCATGGCAGTCGTCGATCTCAACCTGCCGGATTCGCCTTATGGCGAGGCGCTCGACTGCACGATCGAGCACGATATTCCAGCAATCGTCTTCACCGCCACGTTCGATCTCAATACGCGCAACAAGATCATGGAGCGCAATGTCATCGATTACGTGCTGAAGGACAATGAGTTCGCGCTCGACAATCTGGTCGCCACCGTCCGCCGGGCGATCTCCAACCGCAAGACGCGGGTGCTCGTCGTCGATGATGTCGTCTCGGTACGCCAGGTTCTCGTCGATCTCCTGAAGGCACAGCAATATCTGGTCGTCGAGGCAAGCTCCGGGCTCGAGGCGCTGGCGGCGCTCGAAGCCTATAGCGATATCGAACTCGTCGTCACCGATCATCACATGCCCGATATGAGCGGCTACGAGCTGACGCGGCGCATCCGCCATCGCTTCGGTTCGGACCGGTTGCGCGTCATCGGCGTCTCCTCCTCCAACGATCGTATGCTGTCCGCGAGTTTCCTCAAAGCCGGCGCCAGCGACTTCGTCTATCGGCCCTTCGTCGCCGAGGAGCTGCAATGCCGCATCGCCAACAATGCGGAAACACTGGCGCAGATGCGCCAGTTGAGGGCCGCTGCAGCCTGCGACTATCTCACCGGCCTCTATAACCGCCGCTATTTCTACGACAATGGCCCGAAGCTGGTGAACGAGTGCTTGCGGTTGAAAGTGCCGAGCTCGGTCGCCATTCTCGATATTGACCACTTCAAGCGGCTGAACGACACATACGGCCACGAGATCGGCGACAAGGTGTTGAAGGCGGTTGCAAACAGGCTGTTCACGATCTTCGAGGGCAGTGACAACCTGCTCTCCCGCCTCGGCGGCGAGGAGTTCGCTATCCTCTTCCCGCAGATGGATTCGGCCGCCGCCACCAAGCTCTGCGACGAGATCCGCTCGGATATTTCGCGGCTGAAGGTAACGGCCGACGACGAGGAACTCGGCGTCACCATCTCGATCGGGATTGCCGAAATCGGCAGTTACGAAACCTTCGAGAATTATCTCAACGCCGCCGACCAGTTTCTCTATATGGCCAAACACCGCGGCCGTAACCAGGTCTATTCCGACGCCAGGATGACGGAGGAGGTGGCGCAGTAGGGCTGCTTTCAGTCTCTCGCCACCGCCGTCCGGTTTGCGCCAATGGCCGCCCCTCACACTAACCCTCTCCCCGTTTAAACGGGGCGAAGGGACATTCCAAATGCAACGTTGAGGTTGAGGAAGCCGGTGCGGCATATCCCCTTTGCCCCGCAAGCGGGGGTCCGAAGGACGGGTCGAGACCAGTGGCTCGACCCCGGTCGGTGCCGGCAGGCGGATGCAAGGGGGCGGCACCCCCTTAGTATCATTCGGCGACCTTCCGATGCCTCAAGCCGCAACCGCCTGCCTTGCCGTCGCCATGGTCATCTTGCGCTCGGCGCGTTCCTGCTGCGGCGAGCGATGGTAGAGTTCGCGATAACACTTGGAGAAATGCGAGGCCGAGACGAAGCCGCAGGCGACGGCGACCTCGACGACGGGCATCGAGGACTGAACCAGCAGGTGGCGCGCGCGGTCAAGGCGAATTTCCAGATAGTAGCGGGCCGGCGAACGGCCCATCTCCTGGCGGAACAGCCGTTCGATCTGGCGGCGGGAGAGGCCGGCGCCATCGGCGATCTCGATCAGCGACAGCGGCTCGGCGAGATTGCCTTCCATCAGCTCGATGATCGACAGAACCTTGGCGTTCTGCACGCCGAGGCGAGCGCGCAGCGGCAGGCGTTGGCGGTCGTGCGGATTGCGCACGCGGTCAGTCAGGTGCTGTTCGCAGATACGGTTGACGAGGCTTTCGCCGAAATCCTCGCCGATCAGGTTCAGCATCATATCGAGTGAGGCGGTGCCGCCAGCGCAGGTATAGAGGTTGCCGTCAACCTCGTAGAGATCGGCATAGACCTCCGCCTGCGGGAAGGCTTCGGAAAAGCCGGGCAGGTTCTCCCAGTGGATGGCGCAGCGCTTGCCGTTCAGAAGACCGGCCTGCGCAAGCACATGCGCGCCCGTACAGAGGCTGCCGACGGCGACGCCGCGATTGTAGCATTCACGCAGCCAGGCATTGACGGATTTGTTGTTGAACTCCTCGATATCGATGCCGGAACAGACGAGCACCATGCCGGGACGGTTTTCGCCGCCGAGATGCCGGCGCTCCTCGGCGAGCGAGGAATTCGCCTCGATGCCGATGCCGCAGGAGGAATAGACCTTCTCTCCGTCGACCGAGGCGAGCCGCCAGGTATAGGCCTGATAGCCGAGCATGCGGTTGGCGATGCGCAAGGTGTCCACCGCTGCCGAAAAGGGCAGCATGGTGAATTGCGGTACCATAAAGAAGACCAGTGAGCGCTTCTTGATCTGCATCCTGTTCATAGCGAAATCCATGCTCGAGGGGCGATGACATATTCGTTGCGCGGAATGCGTCGCGCCGATGTCCTAAAAGCGACAGTGGCATGGAAAAATGCGGCCGAGAAGAGCAAATATGCGACATTGATCGGAATTTGACCGGTCATATCGCCGGTTGGGGCAGAAAACAGGCTTATAGGCGGCTGAAATTCGGGACTGAAGACGGCTGGGAACGGCACGGCGGGCACGAAAAAGGCGGCGTTGCGCGAGGCAGACGCCGCCCTCATCTCAGGAGGAATGTCGCATTCATTACATGGTCCGGTGTTTGCTGTCGTCGGTGCTCGGCCAGCCGATATCCTTGCGGACGTCAAACGGCATGGCTTCAATTTCACGGGCGGTCCGCCAGCGCGTCCAAGCAAGCACGAGCTTATGGGCGTAGTGGCCCAGATCGAAGCGGCCTTCGCCGGAGGTGAGGGTCTTGCCACCACCCCGATAGGTGAGCGTGGTCATTATCCAGTTCCTTTCCTGGGTCAGGGGCATGGTCGTCGATGGGAGCTCGTCCATGTCCACGCTGTTAATATGGGCGTCGCAAACCCATCATTCAAACGAATAGAGCTTATGGATAGCATCAACGATATTGAACGATCTCAGCGGGTCCCGATAGTGAGCGCTAGTCAAAAGTGGCGAACTGCTGATCGCCCCTGCTGAATGCGAATGCAGCATGGATGTCGCTCTCTACCACGCGTCCGCGTGACAAGTCTGGAAGCTTGTCAGGCGGAAAGAAACCAACGTCAGTTGTTTCCAGGCCCGCCTGCCGAGCCATCTCGTCCTGGCGCTTGCAAAGAAAAAACAGCTTGTAAAAATCCCTTGCATCCGGATCGTACGGTTGCTTCGCCTTGTGTCGGACGCTGTAAAGGCCGGTAGCGGATACCCGGATACCCATGACGGCATCGTAGACCATTGTGCTTGGTATGGCCGACCCACCCTGATCAACCATTCGCCAACACCTGTTTGATCTGCAATATTGCAGCGCGATCCGTATCAGTTAGACGCGGCAGCAGAGTTTTCAGGTGAGCAAGGATAAAAGCGCCCATCGGCTTTTTCGGGCCGACGAGGGATGCAAAGTTCGCTGGCCCTGTCGGTGCTTGCCGATGTCGCTGCCAGCCGCTTGTCGGCATACGGCTGATGGCTACCGGGATCATTCCAGTTTTCCAGGTTGCCGTCGTTATCCTGGCGGCAGGGAGATCAAGTCGAATGGGCAAAGGAGAGGATCACAAACTCCTTGCGACTTTCGACGGCGTCCCTCTGGTTCGAAAGTCGGTCCTCAACGCGTTGGCCTGCCAGTGTTCCCACGGTTACGTCGTCACCGGCTACAGGCATGACGACGTGCTTCAGGCGATCGGTGATCTGCCGGTCGAGGTGGTACGCAACGAGGACTACGCATCGGGCATGGCGGCATCCTTGCGGCTCGGAGCGGCGCGGGCGCAAAAGGATAGGCCCGACGGCATCATGATAATGCTTGCCGACATGCCTGCGATAAGCAATCGACATGCTCATCGAGGCTTTTCGTAAGAGCGGCGGCGCTCATGTGGTGCGCGCCGTTGCGAATGGATCGCCGGGCAACCCGGTGATCCTTCCCCGTCTTTTGCTGGATGCCATTCAGGGTCTCGAAGGTGATGTCGGCGCGCGCCGCTTGATTGACGGTCATGACGTACCCCGCGTCGAGGTGGAAATCGGCGAGGCGGCTCTCATCGACGTCGACACCGTCGAGGAGTTGCATGCCGCGGGAGGGGTTCTCCCGATCTGGACCGTCTGCATCTAATGCGCTGCCGGCGGGTTGATGATGCCGAGGTTGCCGAGCCCAACGACGATCAGTTGGACGGCGACTGCGGTCAGCAGAATACCGAAGACGACCTCTGAGACGATCATGCTGGCCGGCTTCATGTGCTTGGCGAGCTTTTCGGTGTTGGTGAATACCAGATAGTCGAACGCACCGACGATCAGGATCAGAGCGGTGACGAGCATGGCGCTGGCGATCGAGATGACTTCGCCCGAGGCGATGACGATAATCGTGATGCCGACAGGATTGAGCAGGTAAGGGACCGCGAGCGGAAATACGGCGAGTTTGTCCGGGTCGACGGGGGCTGCAACGTCGTCGTGCGGCTTATCCGTTGGTCCCGACGCCATCTTGATCGCGATCAGCGCGAGGATGATGCCGCCGGCGACCGCGACGGCTCCGCCCGTAATGTGGAGAAGCCGCATCAGCAAAGCGCCGGTCGCGAACAGGATCAGGGCCGTGACAACGGCGATCAGAACCATCCGGCGGCCGATGCGTACCTTGGTCTCGGTGTCGAAGGTGTGGGTCTTTTCCAGGAACGGCACCAGGGCGATCTTCGGCCCCAAACCGATCAGAAGCAGCAGGAGAAGTTTTCCAACAAGTGCGGCGTCGATGACTGTGAAGTCCATGAACCTTCCCTCTAAAATTTATGACGCGAAAGTAGGGTCTCCCCCATGAGGGAGGGCCAGCAGGGAGCAGAAGACTTGCGGGTCCTTTTTGAGCTCGTTCAGCGGGGACATACGTCCCAGAACCCTGTGGTTTTGGCGGGTGTGGTGTAGTACCAGCATTGTCCGGATTGAGGTGGCGTACCCGCCAATGAAACGGCGGCAGCGCCCGCAACGAAACCGATGGCGGCGCCTGCGGCGACGGCCGCACCAGGACGCCAGTAGCGGCGAGGGGTGATGACCACGACGCCGCGACGCACGGGCGGTCGAACCGCGGGACGATAGGCCGGGCGGGTGCGTCCGACCGCAGCGCATCCGCGCGGACCGCAGGCGGCCGCACCGCAGCCTCTCGGACCGCATGCCGCCACGCCTCGACGAGCTTCGGCAGTCGCCGGAACGAGGAGGGGCGTGCAAACCATCATAAGCACGGCCAGCGTGGAAAGCATGTGTGTCAGGATGACCAGGAGCTTCATTTCGTTTCCTCCTATTGGTTCCGTTTGGTTCCGTGTTCGCGCCCGTTCAGGCCGGCCCCGCGGCGATCGCCGCATTGTGCGCCGCGATCGTCTGTTGGGCGGCGGCGCCGACGGCGTCGTCGTTTCCACCGGAGACCTGAACGGTCGGCACGGCGAGCTTGATGCCGTTCTCGTGGAACGCCTCATGGATCATTCGGAGTGCCCGCCGCTTCAGCGTGAACTGCTGGCCCGGAAGGGTCATGACCTTCATCCGCAGGAGCAGACCGGAGTCACCGAGGCTGTCGATCCCCTGCATTTTCAGCGGCTCGATGGTGGTGGCTTTGAACTCCGGATCCTCGAACAGTTCGAGGCCGATCTTCTTGATGATCTTGCGGGCCTTCTCGATGTCGGAATCGTAGGTGACGGTGATCGTCATCTTCTCGATCACCCAATCGCGGCTCAGGTTCTGAATCGCTCCGAGCTCGCTGAAAGGGACGATGAAGACTGCGCCGCGGTGGTGCCGGAGCTTGACGGATCGCAAGCTGAACGACTCGACAGTGCCCTTGTAGCTGCCGCTCTGGATGTATTCGCCCACCCTGAAGGCATCATCGAGCAGGTAGAACACCCCGCTGATGACGTCCTTGACCACGGTCTGCGCCCCGAAGCCGACTGCGACACCGACCACGCCTGCGCCTGCGATCAACGGACCGATTTCAACGCCGAGCGATGACAAGGCCATCATGATCGCGATTGCGACGAAGAGGATCATCAGGAAATTGCGCAGGATCGGCAGAAGGGTCCTGATGCGCATACGCCGCCGTTCCCGATCGCTTCCGGCTTCAAGGACCGCCTCGGTGGCGCCGAGCTTGCGATCGATCAGGACTCTCACGAGGTTCCACGCCAAATCGACGACCATGAGAATGATCCCGGCGCTGAGGAGGCCACGCACGAGTCGCAGGAGCGGGGAATCCTGCATCGTCATCTCAGTCAACCGAACGTCGAGCGCCTGTGCAAGCAGGATGATGGCTGCGACGATCAGTGCGGCCCTGATCCCGCGTTCGACGATCACCGAGACGACGGTGCTTCGCTTGTGACCGTCCTCCTCGGCTGCGGAAGACCGCAGGATATTGTCGACCGAGGCCTTGGTCAGGGCGATGGCGGCAGGCAGGACGGCACCGACCACGACAATCCAGAACAGCCGCATGGCGCCGACCACCCACAGCAGCCAGACGGCAAAGAAATAGGCTGTCCAGAGCCAGTTGCGCGCCCGCATGCCGATGCGGCTGGTTTGGCTGGACGATGATCGGGACGGACGTCTCCACACGGCTTCAATGCCGATCAAGAGAAGTATGAGGCCAAGGCAATAGGCGGCGAGCTGCCGAGCCGGGAGGGAAAAACCTAACGTGCCGAACAGGCGGATGGTGACCCATCCGAAGGCATACCAGCCGACGAGATAACCCAGCCGTTTCGCCCAGTGGCGCGCGGCATCCCCAGCGAGCGGAACGACTCGAAACCCGCCCTCTTCTTCGGCCCGCGGCAGCAGGAAAACATCAAGAAGTGCGTTCCCCAGACGGAAGATGACGATTGCCAGGAGATATCCGACGACGATCTCCCTTATGACGGGCGGCCATTGGAACAGCAGGAAAAAGCCGATGCTGCCCAAGCCGAAGGAAAGAACGTAACATCCCGCCCACAGAAGCCTTGCCGCCAATGCGACAACTCTCCCCGATACCGTCGCATACGATGCGTGCGACATCCATGTGCGCCAGCCGGCGCTGACCCACCAGAACAGCCATTGTGCGGCCAGCCCGGCGGCAACGAAGGCGGCGATCAGGAAGATCGGCCGCGTCCCGCCGTTTGCTTCGATGTCCGTTTCGACCATGGCCCAGGCCCGGGTCGCCTCCAGGGGGAAGGAATTCACCGCGCCGAGAAGGCCGGAACCGTGGGCGCGGAACCGCATCGCGAATTCGGAGAAAGAGGGGTCGCGGTTCGGCGCTTCCGGCGTCGGTTCCGGCACATGCCTGGCGGCCTGCGACTGCTGCTGCAGGAAGTGCTGGACGTCAGGATCCGAGAACATTCCGATGAAGCGCTGGACGCTTTCAGGCTGCGGGTCCGCAGGCGTCGCGCTCTGCGCCATTGCAATCGAGGCGCAGAGTAGCAGAGAAGCCAGAGCGGCCCCTGCGGAAAACGGCACTATCGTGCGGATGCTAGACAGCACAACCATCGTCCATCCCGATTTGGCGAACCGTTTCCAAGCCGTTGGCGGAAGGGATCAGGCTCGCCGCGTCACCTGCCGCCGCCACTTGCCTGTGCCGGTCAGGAGCTTGTTCCCAAAGCCCGTGCAGGTCGCCCCAATGGGCCGCGGCGGTCACCGCGGCCCTTAGGTCAGACTATGCGAAGATGAGATGGCTTTCCCGTATGATCTGGTAGGTTACAGTCCAGGAGACAGTATCAGCGGGGCTGCAGCTCGGAGATGCCGGCGGCGGTCGATGCCAATTTGTCGGGATCGGGGACCGCCAGCCCTGCCTTGCGAAGTCCGCGGATCAGACGGTCCCGGTCTTCAGGCTGGATGTTGCGCATCGCAAGTTCCGTTGCAATGTTCGGCAGGAAGTCAGGCCGCATCCTGACGAAAACCTCTCCCTCCCGCCGCGCTTCCTCCATCATGCCGGCCTCGGCATAGATGATGGCAGCCACGGCATGGAAGAGCGGGAACTTCTGCATGTTCGCCTGTCTGATTTCCAGCACGGCGGTATGGTTGTCGCGGAGCATGTATGCGGCCAGTGCCCGTGTTCCGTGGTAGAAGCCGCCGCCACCGGGATTGAGTGCGATGGCCTCATCGAGCAGGGCTGCTCCGCGCCGCCATTGGCCACCCATTGCCAACCGCGTTCCGAACTCGCCCATCAATTCGGTGTCGTTGGGGTTCGTGGCGAGGGCCTGTTCTCCCACGCGCAATGACTCGGCGAGCTGTCCGTCGAAGAACAGCGTCGTCATCAGCGCCTGAAGGCCTCGCGTATTGCTCGGATCGATCTGTGTCGCGCGCCTGGCAGCATCGAGCGCATGCTCTACGGCTGCCTCCTTGTTTCGCGTCGGATTGAATCTGTACCTGTCCTCGTCGAGGTAGACGATCGACAGCATCGCCCAGGCGGTCGCATAGTTGGGAAATCGAGCTATCGCGCTCTCAAGGCAATTGCGCACGCGCGAATGCGCCTCGGCGCTGAGCTCCGAACGGTAGGCATAGAAGCGCAGCGTGCACTCATACGCACCGATGTCGTCCGGCGGCGGACTGGCGGCGTCGACCTGTGCCATGACCCCATACGGCTGGGCGATGGCGGTCGCGACCTTTCTGGCGACGTCCGTCTGGATCGCAAACAGGTCTCCCGACGCAAGGTCCTTGTCGTAGTTTTCCGACCAGAGGATCTCGCCGTCCGATGTGTCGAGCAACCTGGCCGTTACGCGAAGACGCTGGCCCGAAGTCCGTACACCGCCGGTCAGCAGATAGCGCGCGCCGAATTCCGCCCGGATTTCCGATGCCCGCACATCCGCTGGAAGAGATCGGGAGGTCTCGCGGCCGAAGACTTTGATCTCCTTGAACCGCGGCAGGACGGTCATCAGTTCCTCCGTCAGACCGGCACTGTAGAGCCGCGCCTCGGGCCCTTCGCCGAGATTGGCAAAGGGGGCCACCACCAAGGCCGGACGATCGGGCGACAGGCTTGCAGCCCTTTGGAGCGAATGTGCTGCAGGCAGTGCTGCCAGCCAATAGAGCGAAACAGCAAGCAGGGCGAAGGCAACAGCGCCGGGCAACACAATCCGCCCTGTCCGCCACCAGTGTTCAGGGCGGGCCGGAGGGGGCAGCGCTTCCACAGTCTTTTCGTTGCGCGTGTCAGCCGAGGCTGGGCAGGACCAGGTGAAGGTCGGGATATAGCCTCCTTTGGGAATGTCGATCCGGATCGGATCATCCTGGCCGGCAACCAGATAATAGCGCTCGAGCGATCGTCGCAAGCGTCCTGCCTCGATCCTGACCACCGGATCGTCCTGGGTGAAGCCGGCATCCCGGCCAAATACTTCGACCGCAATGGAATAGGCTTTGATCCGGTTGCCTCGACCGGCGAGGGTCTCGGAGACGACATAGCGGAGAAAAGCTGCGGCGCGGCCAACGCCAGGAAATTCGGGACTGGATATAACGCGTTCCAGTTGTGTCGTGATATCGTGCGCTTGAGGTCCCGACTCCGAAGGAAAGGACGCCGCGGACCCTTCTGGCGGCATAGACGTCAGCATGTCTGTCCCCAATCCCCCGTTGAGTCACATCACTGCCAGACTGTATGTAACAGTAACATACTCCTCGAACCGGTCGCCGTCCATGAAGATCGGGAGCTGGCACACGCTGCAGTGGCGGCGTCAGCTATGCCGTCAGGGAGCAAACCATGGAGGAGGGCGTGACAGCAGTCCGTCGGCATTTTCCGGCCAGAGCCAGGACGATCGATGATCTTGTCGCCCGCAGTGAAGACTTTCGGGAAATCTGCAGGGACTTTGCCGACGCCGGACTGGCGATGGAAAGATGGAGCGTCTCGGCCGATCCGAAGCGTGCCGAACGCGTTGCCGAATACCGGGAACTGATCGCGGAGCTTCTCAAGGAGATAGAGGGCGCGCTCGACAAGGCTTCGGCGCCGCCTTCCGCTGACTGATCGATGCGGTCGATACGGGGGCCAGCCACCGCAAGGCGTATGTTACGGTTACTTACTTGCGCTCTACCCTTTCGGCCACGACCATCGCGAGAGACAGCCGGCGCTGAAACTCCGGGCTTCACAACGCTTTCGAGGGTACTGTCGTGGTTTCCGAAAATTTGGACGAACCTGTCATTTCCTCGACACCCCGGAATCCATTGCGCAACATAGCTCTCACGGTCGTCCTGCTGGCGCTGGCTCTGTTCGTCCTCTCCATTTTTATGGAGCGGCGCACGCCGTCGACCTCTCAAGCGCAGGTCCAGGCCTATATTGTCGGCATCGCGCCCGAGGTCACCGGCCGGGTCGTGGAGGTCGGGGTCGCTGACAATTCGCGCGTCGAGGCTGACCAGGTTCTCTTCCGGATCGATCCGGAGCGTTATCAGCTCGCGGTCAATGAGGCCGAAGCCGCGCTTGCAAGCGTCGGCCAGTCGATCGGGGCATCGACCGCGGCCGTCGATGCGGCACAGGCCAAGCTCGTTCAGATCGAGGCTGACCGGGACAATCTGCGCGACCAGTATGCCCGGGCGACCGAGCTGGTGAAGCGTGGGGTCTTTTCCAGGGCCCGGTTCGATGCGGCCAAGTCTGCCTATGATCAGGCCGAGGCTTCCGTGTCGGGGGCGCAAGCCGACCTCGCCAAGGCCAAGGAGCAACTCGGCCCGTCCGGCAACGACAATCCGCAGCTGCGTGCAGCCCTTGCCGGATTGGAAAAGGCCCGGCTCGATCTGGTGCGGACGACCGTTCTGGCACCGTCAGACGGTGTCGTCACCAATCTTCAACTCACCATCGGCAAGGTCGTTTCGGCCGGCCAGCCGGCGATGACCTTCATCGATGCCGGCACCATCTGGATCAACGCGGCATTCAAGGAAAACAGCCTGGAAAAGGTCGCCGTCGGCAACAGAGCGGACATCCTCTTCGACGCGCTTCCCGGCCGGCTGTTTCCTGCAACGGTCGAGAGCGTCGGGTTCGGCGTATCGCAAGGCAGCACCGACCCGAGTACCGGGTTGCCGACGATTCGCAATGATAGTGGCTGGGTCCAGGAGCCGCAGCGGTTTCCTGTCCGGCTGAATATCGAGGAGGGGCAGCGGCCGAAAGGCGGGGTACGCTACGGCTCTCAGGCGACCGTCGTCATCTATACGGGTGACAACCCGGTCACCAATGCCTGGGGATCGCTGTGGATCCGCATCATGTCGGTGCTGACCTATGTCAGCTGACGGGGAGCAGAAACGCAAAGGGTTGCGGGTCGCCTTCGCCGTCTCGACAGGCTTCACCCTGGCAGTCCATGCCGGTGCTGTCCTGCCCTTCCTCGGTCCGCTCTTTGCCTCGCAGTTTCTCCTTGGAAGTTCGCGGCCCATGCCGCCTGGCAAGACCATCGGTGCGGCGATGATCATTCTCTTTGCCGGTATGGCGATGATGGCCTTGACCGACCTGCTCGGCGAGCGTCCGGTACCTTTCCTGCTGATCCTTGGGCTCACCTATTTTGCGTGCTTCGCGCTACAGTCGGCGGGACAGGGAGGGCCAGCTGTTTTCCTCGTGCTCGTCGTATCGATCATCGTGCCTCTCCTCGGCATCCTGAACAAGGAACTCGCGAGTTCGATCCTGTCGATCCTGGTTGTAGGGGTTTTGTCGGGCACGGTTCTGATGTGGCTCGCCTATGCGATCTTTCCCGAACCGGTCTCTCCGGGGAGCGAAGCGGCCGCGGTCGAAGAGCGGCCGCCGGCCTTGCTTCGGGCTCTGGCAAACGCTTTCATCCTTCTGACGTCCGTCGTCATCTGTCTGACGAGCGACAATCTGAGCGCTGCGGCAGTCATTCCCATAACCGTGGCGTCGCTGCTCGGGCAGCTCAACGTTGCCGCAAGCGCGCGGGCGGCGATCGGAATGGTGTTCGTCAATTTCCTCGGCGGCGTGCTGGCCTCCGTTGCTTATGCCGCGCTATCGCTGCGCCCAAGCCTTCTCTCGATTTTCCTGATCCTGCTGTTCGTCGCTCTGCTCATCGGAGGGCGCGCTGCCGCTCGCTCGAAGGATGCTCGCGTGTTCGCGGGCGTCCTGACGATATTCCTTATTCTGTTCGGTCTCGGGGTATCACCGCTGCCGGGCAGCGCCGCGGAATCCTTCGCGAGCCGTATTGCCTATGTCGCGGCAGCCTCGATCTATGCGCTGCTCCTGTCGGCGATTCTGTGGCCGCCGGCAGAAGGAAGCCGGCTGCATCAGGCCGCTCTTAAGCCGGATGTCGATGGCCCATAGCGAGCCGTCGTCATGTCCGTGAGCGTGCGGCAAAAAGCTTTGGAACCATGTCCCTCCCACGCCGTTGCCGCTTGGTAACTGGCAATGATGCAAAAGGAGGAAACGATGATTTCCGCAGATCAGATCCGTGAACATATGGAAGTGCGGGCTGCCGATGGCGCTCACGTCGGAACGGTGGATCAGCTTGACGGGCCGACCCGCATCAAGCTGACGAAAACCGACTCGGAGGACGGCAAACATCATCTGATTCCGCTCGATTGGGTCGATCACGTCGACGCCCATGTTCATCTGTCGAAGAGTGCCCGGGATGTCCGCAGCCAGTGGGCCACCATCAATTAAGGAGTGAGAGGCTGCGGCTCAGGCTGCGGCCTCGTCCTGCAAGGGGGCCTCATTCCTCGTCCGGACGAGAGGAGATCGAAATGCCAGCCAAATCCAAAGCCCAGCAGAAGGCGGCAGGTGCCGCACTTTCAGCCAAACGCGGAGAGACGCCCAAGAAGGAACTCAGAGGCGCTTCGAAGCAGATGGAAGAATCCATGAGCGAAAAACAGCTTGAGGAATTCGCGTCGACCAAGACCAAGGGCAAACCCGAGCATGTCTCGAAATGATCGTTCAAGAGCCCACGAGACCTATGTCGAGGTCGAAAGCATGGAAAATCCCGCGACATGATAGGCCTCTGAAAGGGCGTCGAAAATCGCGCGGGCGGAGCCGTCACGGTCTTTAGCCATCCAGCGCAGTTCGAACGTGACACCAGGGCGGCCCTCGCTGGTCTGCCCAAAAGAAACGAAGTGGGCAGTGCAACCCAGCGGTCCAAGCACCTCAGACAGTTCCGGCAACTCGGCTTCGGTGCCGTGAATGACGAGTGTTGCCTTCTGTTCGCAACGCAGCCATAGATCCAGCTGCTTCATCGGCGACAAGACGATGAAGGCGACGGCGGTCGCCACCGTCCCCGTCAGGATCTGGCCGCCGCCGAAGCAGAGACCGACGACGGTCATGAACCACATAGTCGCGGCCGTGGTGACGCCGGTCATCGTGTCGCCACGTCTCAGAATCGCGCCGCCGCCGATGAAGCCGACGCCCGTCAGCACGCCGAGGGGAAAGCGCAGCACGTCCATCTGCGTGAAATAACTAAAGGTCTTTCCGTAGGTCGATAGAAGGAGGTTTGCCTGGATCATCGCCAGGCAGGCGGCAAGAGCCACCAGGATCGTGGTCCTGAATCCCGCCGGGTGACCGCCGCGCTCGCGGTCGAGGCCGATGAGACCGCCCGCGACCACCGTCAGTACGATCCGTAAGGCGATCTCCCACCAGCTTGGCGTCAGCGGCATCGCATCTGTCAGGAATGAAGGCATGATCTGATCCTGACTGTGTTGCCGCTCTTTCGCTGCCGGCCGAGCATTCGTTCCTCCTGCGCTACAGTGCATCCGGATGAGATAAACGCAATGTCGGCCCGGACGTTCCGGAGCCTCGGGCTGCAGACGTTTGCAACAGGGCAAGATTGGCGGTTTGTCGGCGGTCGGTGTATGTATGGTTTCGGACTGGGACAATCCCCACTGACCATAAGAGCTCGTAGCGTCTAAAACGGAGTCATTGATTGGCCGTTGCCTTCACCAAGGAAGAGAGTTTCGAAACCGCTTCGGAAACCCTGTTGCCGGACCGGCCAATTTCGCCGCATCCCAACCTCGTCACGGAAGCGGGATTGAGGGCTCTCGAACTGCAGTTTCAGCAGGCGCGCGCGGCCTATGATGCGACGAGCACCATCGAAGACGTAAACGAACGGCGGCGCCAGGCTGCCAATCCTTTACGTGATCTCCGATACTTATCGGCCAGACTTCGCACGGCCCAGCTCATGCCTGACCCACCGTCAGCCGACGTGGTTGCCTTTGGTAATACGGTCACTTTCAGCCGCGACGACGGGCGCGTGCAGACTTATCGGCTCGTCGGAGAAGACGAAGCAGATCCCAAGGCGGGATCGATTTCCTACGTCTCTCCCGTGGCGCTGCTGCTGATGGGCAAGGCTGTCGGCGATGTGGTGGAGACAGGCGGCCAGGAGCTGGAGGTTATCGCCATTTCCTAGAGAAGATCGTCAAAATATGCCGAGTTCGGAACGCTGAGATTATTATCATGAAAATGGTACCGGATGGTACTTTATTTATCGGATGTTTACGCCCCTGGGCTAGACGGTGACATTCCGTCATCGAAGGTCATGTTCATGGTCAGCCCAATTTCCAGTTCTGCATCCACCATCTTGAGTTCAGCCGCTTCGACCTCGTCTTCCGGTTCATCTGATCAGCTTGTCTCTCTTGAGGCGCAACTTGCCGAAAAGCAGGCAGCCCTATCGCAGACGCAAGACCAGCAGGAAAAGGCGACGATCGAAAAATCGATCGAGACGCTGGAAGCCAAGATTGCCAAGCTCGAATCTCGCGAGAGCAGCCAAACTCAGTCGTCTGCCGCATCAAAGCCCGTCGGCGAAGCTCCGAAAGAGCTTTCGGGCGAAAGCCAGCGTATCGGCACCAAGAATTTTGACGAGACCAGCGGGTTCGGCAGCCGCACGGCCTATGTGTGATCGCTCCAACCGACTAAATCCGTCTGCCGGGGCGGAGCCTGGAGAAGCGGCATGCCTGACGGCAATTAAAGACGGCGCTTCGCCACGGCGACGACTTCGCGCGTCAACTCCGCTAGGCGCTCGGCGCCGAGGCGGTTTATCTGCCAGTAGAGTGGGACGTCCAGTGGCGTGTCGGCAACAAGTTCGACGAGCCGCCCCGATGCGAGATGAGCGCGGGTAAGCTGGGTCGGGTTCATTCCCCATCCCATGCCGGAAAGAGTGGCTTCGACGAAGCTTTGCGGCGAGGGCAGCCAATGTGTGGGGTAGTCCAGATCTTGGCCAAAGGTTTGCCTTACCCAACTGCTCTGAAGCCTGTCCTTTTGATTGAAGGTCAGGGCCGGAGCGTTGCGGATCGCCTCCGATGTCACGCCGTCCGGGAAGTGGCGGGCGACAAAATCGGGTGTCGCGGTGGCGTTGTAACGGAGAGTTCCAAGGGCGAAGCGCCGGCATCCCCGGATCGGCTTCTCCAGACTGGTGACGGCTGCGATCACCCGTCCGCGCTGCAGCCATTCGGCGGTGTGATCCTGGTCGTCGACGGCGACATTCAACAGATAGGACGAGGTTTTGGAGAAATTCGACATGGCCTCCACGAACCATGTGCCGAGGCTGTCGGCGTTGGTCGCGATCTGTAGCGTGACCCTTTGGCGTGGCTCGTCGGGATTGACGAGAGCCGGAAGCTGCCCGAAAAGCTCGGCCTCCAGCATGCCGACATTCTCGACGTGACGACAGAGCCATTCTCCCTTTTCGGTCGCCGTACAGGGGGTGCCTCTGGTGATCAGGATGACGCCGAGGCGTTCTTCGAGCTGCTTCACCCGTTGCGAGACAGCCGACGGTGTCACGTTCAACACGGTCGCCGCCCTTTCGAAGCTGCCGGTCTGGACGACGGTTGCAACGGCGCGCAGAGCGGGATAATCGAGCATGGATTAGTTTCGCTTAATCAAGATAAGACAGACTAATTAGACTAAGCCAATTTCAGGCGATACCGCAACTGCATCGAAGCTGAGAGCGGTTGCCGAAACGATGAATATTTCGATTTATGTCACGGGCCTGCTGATGGGCCTCAGCCTGATCGTCGCAATCGGCGCGCAGAACGCTTTCATCCTTCGCCAGGGCCTGCGCAATGAACACGTCCTCGCCGTCTGCCTCACCTGCGCCCTGTCCGATGCCGTACTGATTTTGCTCGGCGTGACCAGCCTCCGGCAGATTGCCGGATTGCTGCCTTGGCTCGATCCGGTCATGCGTTACGGGGGAGCCGCGTTTCTGGCCTGGTACGGAGCCAACAGCCTCTATTCCGCCTTACGGTCGTCCGCTGTGCTCACAGCAGCGGAAGCCGAAACGGCAAGCTTTTCCCGGACGCTTGCGACCTGCCTCGCGCTGACTTGGCTTAATCCGCATGTCTATCTCGACACGGTCGTGCTGCTCGGCACGATATCGACGCGCTATCCGGGACAGCAGGCTTCCTTTGCCGCAGGCGCCGTGACCGGCTCCTTCCTGTTCTTCTTTGCGCTCGGATATGGCGCAACATGGCTGCGGCCGATCTTTTCCAGGCCGGCCTCCTGGCGGATGCTCGAGACGCTCGTCGCGGCGACGATGTGGATTATCGCCTTCAAGCTGATAGGCGGGATGTGAGCCGATCGCCCGTATGAGGCCATCGGCCCGTGCCGTATCGCCGAGTTCGAGCGGCAATGTCTGCAGAGGGCCCAGTGTTCTGATCCGAGCCAAAGATCCGCGTTATGCACGCGATTCCACGATCCTCAGACCCCGCTTCGGTCGAGCGGCCGCGTTGAGGAGCGGCAACTCGATTTCACGCTGGCAATCAGCCAGCAGGTGCGACGGAAATCGCTTCAACTCCCGCAGCGCATGTTCGTGGTTCGCATCCCTGCGCCGACGCGATTTGAATGCGGAAAGGGCCTGTAGGATAGTCCAGGTGCTTTTGTGCGCCACGTCGAGTCTCCTTTGCTGTTTCCGATAAGAAGACTATGGGATGCGCTTGATGTTCAATCAAATGAAATGAAATGGCATTATAAATCAGAAAAATTGAATGGCGCGGAGAGGAGTGCGGTCAGACATTTTTTATTCCGGCGGATTTCCATCCGTCGTAAACGATCCTGTGAATAGGCGACCGTCCTCTGTTTTTCCCGAGCATCTTACACTGACGGGATGGGGGCTTCTGATATCTTCGTAGGTGCAATAGCCTTTGGCATGCGAGAGGCTCGCTATTGACCAGGAATATATCGATATTGGTCAGATACACCCCTCCGAGTGGAGTGGTGTGATGAATGCCAGAAAATGCGAAGGCTCTTTCGTCCTTTGTTTGAAAATAAAAACCACGCCTGCCGCTCGGGTAGGAAGTCATGACCAGGGTTTCTGTGCATAAACTTGTGAAATTCTCATCGCCAACAACCAGCGCGTCGCAATTGCCTGTTAAGACAGATGTTTCGATACCGTTGATCTCAATGGAAAATGCGTGCGCATAACAAACTAACATCAAGACGCCCGCAGACGCGGGCAATTTGAGAGTATTCATGGGGGACCGCAGCTATCCAGGCGTGAAGTAACATCGTTCTTCAGTCTGCTACAAAGACAGATCCGGTGCAAATTTGATATATGGGTTTAGCTGGCGATACTGCAAATTCGAGTCCGTCAGCCGACCGTTTTAATGGCGGATACGGGGACCGAGCATTATGCAGAGACCGCCGGGCCTTGGGCGGTTTGATTGACATTCAGCCAAATAAAATGATATGCGGTTAAAGATCAGAAAAATTGAAAGATGCGACGATGAGCCTTCCCTTTCGCCGTCCCATTCCTTTGCTTGACAACGATGTGCTGCGCACCTTCGTCGCCATTGCCGAGACGGGCAATTTTTCCACCGCCGCCGAAGCGGTGTTCCGCACGCCTTCGGCGGTTTCCATGCAGATCAAGAAGCTCGAGGAGCAGCTCGGCGCGACGCTGTTTTTACGCGATGCCCGCTCGGTGACGCTGACGCGCCATGGCGAAATGCTGCTTTCCTACGCCCGCAACATTCTGGCGCTGTCGAACGAGGCGGTGTCGCGCTTCATCATGCCGGAATTGACCGGTGTCGTCAGGCTCGGTGCGCCGGAGGATATCGGCGAGCGGCTGCTGCCGAGGATCCTCAAGAGCTTTGCCGAAAGCTACCCCGGCATCATGGTCGACGTGACGATCGACATGAGCGTCGGGCTGAAGAAGCGCATGGAGGAGCAGAGGCTCGACCTGGCGCTGATCAACTGCGCGACTCGGCCGTTTCCGACCGGTGGCGAAGTGGTGTTCCGCGAGCGGCTGGTCTGGGCCGGCGCAAGGTGCGGTTCGGCGCATCGGCGCGATCCCCTGCCGATTTCGATCTGGGAGGATGGCTGCATCTGGCGGCAGGAGGCACTTGCCCAGCTCGAACGCAACAAACGGCCTTATCGCGTCGCCTATCTCAGCGGCCATACGATGGCGCAACGCGCCGCCGTGCTCTCCGATCTCGCCGTCGCGCCGCTGCCGCTCTCCTATGTCAGCGAGGACATGACCATCCTCGGCCTGCAGGAAGGACTGCCGGAGCTCGGCTCCTTCGATATCCGCCTGCTGACCGCCTCGCAAATGTCCGGACCGATCGAGACGGTAGCCGACAGCATCCGCAGTGCTTTTGCCGAAAGAGCGAAGGCCGTCGCCGCTTGAGGACGTCTTTCTCCCGCTGAACCTTTTGTTCCCTTGTGCGTTATCGGCGCGGATGGCATGAGTGCCGTTCGGGGTTGATTTCAAACAAGGATATTCGAAATGACGACAACGGCCAAAATTGCCGCAGCCTTCATGGTTCTTCTTGCTCTTTCCTCCTGCGGCAACACAATCCGCGGCATGGGAAAAGACACGGCGAACGCCGTCAACGCCACCCAGGATGCCGGCCGCTCGGTCGACCGGGCTGCGAGGAAGTAATCGGCCGGCCGCTTTGCCGGATTGAACAGGCTATCCGAGGCCGGATCAAGGCACCGCAGGATATGCCTTTTCGAGACCGCCGGATCGGCTCAGACCGGTCCGGAAGGCTTGGTAGGCGGGATGCTGGCTCGATCGGGCGGTTTCCGTCAGCCGTATCTGCAGGCGATGCGGCGCTTGGGTCCCGAGCCACAGTCCGAGATTTTCGAGCTTCAGCGAGTTCAGGAAGCGCGATTCCGCGGCATGATCGAGATGGCGTCGCAGGCCGTCGAGCAGGTTGTCGTCCTGGGCGGCGTTCTCCATGAGCAAGGCCAGATATGACTTGTCCGCTTCCGACAGCGCGGCGAGCTTTTCCGCAACGGTATCGCGGTCGGGGAAGGGAACGTTGCCTGTCATTCGAATCGTCCGGTCGTTGGTATCATCTGCCGTTATAAGCTCGCTTTGACTTTTTCGGCTACATCGGCCGGCACCCATTTCATCCATAGGTTCTCGTAATTGCGAAGAAAATAGATAGCGGCATCCTCGTTGCTTTCGCGATTTTCATCCTGCCAGGCGAGCACCTGGTTGATCGTCTCATTGTCCCATTTTCGGGTCCTGAGATAGGTCGTGACAGGTCCGGCGCGGCTGGCGAAGGACCTGGTCATCAGCGTGAAGGCGCGCGAGACCGGATAGGAATTGAGCTCAGGCCTGATACAGCCGACAACCGCAGTGCAGCGGTCCCATTCGGCCTTGTTGTGACTGACGCCGAAGCTCAGCCGCGTCATGTCGTATTTGCCGAGGATAGCGGTCGGCGCCCAGTAATAACCGAGCCAGCCGATCTTGTTGTCGAAAGCCCGGGCGATCGAGGCGTCGAGCCGCTGGGGACTGCCGGTCTCGACGAGTTCGAAGCCTTTTTTGTCGGCGGCGAGGGCCTTGAAGAGGTTGGTGGTCGATACCTGGCAGCTCCAGTCGGCGGGACAGTTGTAAACCGCGCCTTTCGACGGATCATCCTCGGCTGGAAAGAGCTCGGGGTGCTTCAGCGCGTCCTCGACCGAGCGAATATCGGGATTGGCGTCGGCAATGAATTTCGGGATAAACCAACCCTCGACCGCGCCATCGGCGAGTATCTCGGCGCCCTGCACCAGGCGGCCGGTGTTGACGGCCTGATCGAGCAGCGCCCTGACGGAATTGATCCAGTATTCCGAAGCGATATCGGGGGTGCCTTTCTCATTCATCGAGGCGAAGGTCGGAAGGGTGTCACCGTCGACGATGGTGACGGAGCAGCCATAGCCCTTTTCTAGGATGATCTTGTCGAAGTTTGCGGCAATGCCGGCCGAGGCCCATTTCATCTCGGCGATCGAAGCTTTGCCGCATTCGGCGGCTTCGGCCGGCGCGGTCGCGCTAAAAAGAGCCGCGGCAAAGACGGCAGAAATCAAAAGCGTCTTCATCGTCTTCCCCGAATTGTTCTTAGGCAACGTGCTGCCGGGATTCACCTGGCGGCGATGCCGCAACTGGCTTTTCCCGTTCACGGGCGCCGTCCTACCGGCTCCGGCAACTCGTCGCAGACCAAATTTGGCAATGGCGTATTTTTTTGAAGCCTACGCGTTCGCTCGCAGAAATCAACCGTCTTCCGCTCGTGGTTGCGGTACTAAATTATTGAATTCGAAGAATATAGTTCGTAGCTGAAATTTCCCCGGATCGAAAATGGACGCTGTTTGCGAACGCCGGCGCAATGGTGGCGGAAATTCCGCCGGGCAGATCAAAAAAAGTCGAAATTAACATTTGCGTAAGCCTTCAATAACTCTCCGGTAAGAATGTGCCGTTATCTGTTGGGGCGTGGCGGCAATGACCGCTGCTTCTCCGGTTCAGGTAGTGCGTACCGGAGAAAGCGAGCTTCGCCGCGTAGGGGCGAAGACGCCTGAGTTTTCGGCAAACCGCGCAGAGCCAAGGCCATGCGCGGTTTTCGCGCTTTCACGAGAGTATCCGAAGTCTTGACCCGGGATCGGCGGCCATTGTAGGCCTCCGGCTAATGCATCGGCCCGAAAAATCCGAACCGATTTTCGGACGCGCGATGCCCTGAGGAAAGGCGGCCGCCATGGCAAGAGCGATCATGCTGCAGGGAACCGGCTCGGATGTCGGCAAGACGGTGTTGGTGGCTGGTCTCTGCCGGCTGGCGGCCAATGCCGGGCTGACCGTGCGGCCGTTCAAGCCGCAGAATATGTCGAACAACGCGGCGGTCGCCGATGACGGCGGCGAGTTCGGCCGGGCGCAATGGCTGCAGTCGCTCGCCGCCCGAACGCCGTCCTCGGTTCATATGAACCCGGTGCTGCTCAAGCCGCAATCGGAAAGCGGCAGCCAGATCATCGTGCAGGGCAGGGTGTTCGGACAGGCGAAGGGGCGGGATTATCAGCGGCTGAAGCCGCAACTGCTCGGCGCCGTACTCGAAAGCTTCGAAAAGGTGTCTGCCGGCGCTGACCTCATCATCGTCGAGGGTGCCGGCTCGCCGGCAGAAATCAATCTCAGGGCCGGCGACATCGCCAATATGGGCTTTGCGACGAAAGCGGGCGTGCCCGTCGTGCTCGTCGGCGATATCGACCGGGGCGGCGTCATCGCCTCGCTGGTCGGCACGAAGGCGATCCTCGACGAGGGCGATCGAGCGATGATCGCGGGCTATCTCATCAACAAATTTCGCGGCGACATCTCGCTGTTCGACGACGGTATCCGCGCCATCGAAGGCTTCACCGGCTGGCCCTGCTTCGGCGTCGTGCCGTGGCTGCAGGCTGCCGCGCGTCTGCCGGCCGAAGATTCGGTCGTGCTCGAGCGGCTGGCGAGGGGCGGTACCGGGGCGCTGAAGATCGCCGTGCCGGTGCTGCCGCGCATCGCCAATTTCGACGACCTCGATCCGCTGAGGGCGGAGGCGGATGTCGAGCTGGTCTTCGTGCGCTCAGGCGAGCGGCTGCCTGCCGATGCGAGCCTCGTCATTCTTCCAGGGTCGAAATCGACGATAGCGGACCTCGCCGATTTCAGAGTTCAATGCTGGGACCGCGATCTTGCGGCACATGTCCGGCGCGGCGGGCGGGTGATCGGCATCTGCGGCGGCTATCAAATGCTCGGTCGCATGGTGCATGACCCGCGCGGCATCGAGGGCGGCACGAACGAGACGCCGGGGCTCGGGCTTCTCGACGTCGAAACCGAGATGGCGCCTGAGAAGACCGTGCGCAACAGCCATGCCCGCTCGACCGAATATGACGCGCCGCTTTCCGGCTACCAGATCCATCTCGGCATCACCCGCGGCCCGGATTGTGTCAGGCCTTCCGCGATCGTCGACGGCGCGCCCGATGGAGCGGTTTCGGCGGATGGGCGGATCATGGGCACCTATCTACACGGGCTCTTCGGGAGCGATGCCTATCGCGCCCGGCTGCTGGAAAGCTTCGGGCTTTCCGGCGGACAGGGGAACTACCGTGAGAGCGTGGAGCGGGCGCTTGATGAGGTTGCCGGGGAACTGGAGCGCTGCCTGGATGCGCGGTGGTTGGGTGAATTGCTGGAGGTCGGGAGAATTTACTGAGCGCAAGGGCAGTGAAGAGTGAGCCGTATGGCCCCCCTCATCCGACCCTTCGGGCCACCCTTCTCCCCGCCGGGGTCTGCCGGGGCGAAGAGGGGAGCAAGCCGCCGACCATCGTTTTCCTACCGTAATGGTCTCAAATGGGAGCGAGGCGCTGCCCCGAGTCCCTTCTCCCCGGCGGGGAGAAGATGCCGGCAGGCAGATGAGGGGGCCACACGGCGCATACCTATCTGTATTCTCTATCACATAATTCGCGCGGGAGTAGTATCACAATGCGAAGCGGGCTAATAAGTAGTGTGCGCGGCTAGGCCCTTTCGGCGCCTGTCCTGTTGTTCCCGGCACCGGCCTCGATGGTGACGCCCATTCCAGGTTTCCCATCCTCATGCGGAGGTTTTCCAAAATTAAAGATCATATCCAGTGGGTTATAGAGCAGGGAATCACCAGCGAGCATATCGGCGATCTCGTCGCCGGCCTGTGTGAACGGCTGATCGCGGACGGGTTTCCGATCTGGCGCGCAAGCATCCGCATGCCGTCCCTACATCCGATGTATCGCGGCATCGCCGCCAATTTCATGCGGGGCGGTGAGACTGTTCTCGAGAATGCGGAGCACGGCAGCGAGACCGAGCGCAACTTTGAGAAGACGCCGATATTCTATCTTCTGAACCGCGGCGAGAAGACGGGGCGGTGGAACCTGGCGAAAGGCGAGGGTCTCCACTATGGCGAGCTCTACGAATTTGCGCTTGCCGGTGGCACGGACCATGTGGTCAATCTTTTCGAGTTCCCGAAGGAAGTCGCGCTGCGCGGGCTCGGTTTCTCTCTAACGAGCGATTCTCCGGGCGGATTTTCAGATGATCAGCTGGCGATCATCGATGAACTGTTCCCAGCGCTGGGGCTTGCCGCTTACCGTGTCGCGGTTTCCAAGACCGCGACCGATATCCTCGCCGTCTATACCGGCGCCAGGACGAGCGCGCGCATCCTTGCTGGTGAAACCCGCAGGGGAATGGGCGGCTCCATCGATGCCGCCATCCTGCTTGCCGACCTTCGCAACTTCACGGCGCTGACCGAGGCCTATCAGCCGGGGGAGATCGTCGGCTTTCTCAACGAGCACTTCGAACTGATCGACCGGCACGTCGAGGAAAATTCCGGCGAGATCCTCAAGTTCATGGGCGATAGCGTGCTGGCAATCTTTCCGACGGACACCGAGGATCCGCAAATGGCTTGCAAAGCCGCATTGGCTTCGGCGCAGAACCTGCTGAGGGCAAACGAGGAGCTCAATCGCGAACGGACGCTGAATGGTGGCCCCGATATCGGGATTGATGTCGTCTTGCATCTCGGCGAGGTTTTTTACGGAAATGTCGGTGCCCAAGGCCGGCTGGACTTCACCGTGATCGGCAGGGCCGTCAACGAGGCTTCGCGGCTTGAAAAGCTGTGCGGAGCGCTTGAGCAGCCGCTGCTGCTGTCGGAGAGCTTCGCAGCGACCTGCGCCGTGCCCTGCGACTATCTCGGGTCTTTCGAGCTGCGTGGCGTTTCCAAGAGAGTCGACATCTTCAGGCTTGCCGGCGCCGCTTCTTAAGGCTCGCTCAAATCTCGCCCGACACCTCGCGGCGGCGGCGGTCGAGTTCTTCGCTGTAGCGGCGCAGCGTGTGGCTTTCGCTGAGCTGTCCCACCACCTTGCGCTCGATCAGATTGTTGACGACGGCGAGCGCTTCGCTTTCGCTCTTGTCGAAGATCGCCGCCGCCTGCTTGGCATTCATCTGCGGCTGCAGGAAATCATTGCGGTAGCGGACGAAATCGGCAAGCGTCTGGCTCTCGTCCTGGGCGTCGGTCGGGTTGGCGTAAATCTCAGGCACCAGCACGAGACCGGCATATTTGTCGTTCTCCTCGACGAGAATGACGCGTTGGGTTGAGCCGATCGGGAAGGTGTTCTTGAACTCCTCCAGCGAGATATCGGCCCTTGCCGTTTTCACGTCGGCGCGCATCAGCTTGTTCACCGTCAGATTGCGGATCCAGCCAACGTCGTGGGCGCTGCGGATGCTTTCGCCGCGCAGGTGGAAGCGCCATGTGGCAAAGGAGTAGCCGAACGTCGAGCGCACGACGAGCGAGGAGGTGATGACGGCGGCAAGAACCAGTGCCGTGATCGGAAAATCACCGGTGATTTCGAGCGCCAGGAAGGTCATCGTCAGCGGCCCGCCAATGACGGCGACCGACAGGGAACTCATCCCGACCACGGCATAAATGACCGGCGTCAATGTCGCATCGGCGAAATAGGGAGCGCAATAAGCAAAGAGCTTGCCGAGCAGGGCGCCCATGAACAGCGAGGCGAAAAACAGTCCGCCCCTGAAACCGGAGCCGATCGAGATCGCCGAGGCAAGGGATTTCAGGAGGAAGAGACCGATCAGCGCCGGGATCGCCACGTCGCGGGACAAGTTGAGATGCAGCGCGCCGTGGCCGGCCGAAAGAACCTGGGGGGAGATCATGGCAAGAAGCCCGACGATGATGCCGCCGAGCGCCGGGCGAAAGGGCGGGGCGATCGAGCTTTTGCGCGCCACCTCCTCGATGAAGGCTACGCCCTGCATGAGGAGAATGCCAACGCCGGCGCAGAAGACGCCGAGCAGCAGCGCCGGGATATAATCGGCCGGCACGACCGAGCCGAAGCTGCCGATATCGATGGTGAAATCGCCCTGGACAAGCAACCTTGCGATGAGGGTTGAAACGAGGGCGGAGACGACGACCGGGGTCAACGACACGATGGTATAGGTGCCGATGATCAGCTCGAAGGCGTAGAAGGCGCCCGTCAGCGGCGCGTTGAAGGCGGCGGCGATGGCGCCGGCCGCGCCGCAACCGACGAGGATGCGCAGGTCCGAGCGGCGTAGCTGCAGCTTCAGGCCGAATTTGGAGGCGATGCCGGCGGCGAGCTGGGTATAGCCGGCCTCCAGGCCGACGGAGGCGCCGAAGCCGTTGGAGATCAGGTTCTGTACGGCAACGATGATGCTATCGGTCAGGGAGAGGCGGCCGCCATGCAGTGCGTTCGCCTCGATCGGGTCGACCATTGGTTTCTTGCGCCGTTTGGCGAGGACCAGGAGCAGTAGGCCGAGCAGGGCGCCACCGATGACGGGGGCGGTGAGCAGCAGCATCTTGTCCTCGATGGCAGACGCGCTCAGCCTGTCGCTGTCGGCGATGCCGAAAACAAGCTGGTGCAGTTGGTTGGAGACATAGCTCATGCCGGTCACGGCAAGGCCCGAAGCGATGCCGACGATGGCGCCTGTCAGCGACAGGCCAACTTCGCTGCGGCGCGTCAGCGCACGCAGCCGCCCCGGATCGAAGAAAACACGCAGCGTGCGCAGGCGGCGCCGATCCAATTTCATAAGCATGGCTAGACAACTAGGCGAGGAGAGGCCGGGTCAAGGGCGGAGGTGCGGTTGCCTTGCAACGCAATTGCGGCGAAAAGCCGACCGGCGGGTCAAATATTTATGACGTAAGCATCTGATAAAAGACGATATTTCCGGTAGAGTCAGCGGTGTTGGCTGGCCTTTCGCGCAACGTTGCGGGAAGGTGTTTGCGAAGGTCGGTTGACTTCACCCGCCGGCTTGCCTAACCATCCGAGGAATAACGGATGGTTCCGGATCGGCATTTCGCTTTCCGGATGAAAAGGGAATGTGACGGGGCGGACCCACATCGGGCGCCTTCATCACAGCCGACCCCGCGACTGTAGAGCGGTCAGGGTCTTCCATCCGGCATCGAACCCTTTCGGCTGGCGGGCTGCAATCGTGCAGGCGGGTGGGATGGGCGACATGCCGGAAAAGCCACTGGAAATGCATGGTGATCAACCGGGGTCGGACGCCTCTATCTCTACGAATCGTCCACCTTTTCATCGAGGCAGCCGGGAAGGCGAGGCAGATCCGCTGGCACGATCAGGGGCGACCGGGCTTCCGGTTCGCCCCGATCGCCGCCGATAACCGCGAGCCAGGAGACCTGCCTTCCGTGCCGGGCGAAAAGCCCAACCCTGGGCAAGAGACCCGCTGCCAGCACGGAGGTTGTTTTGGCTGAACGAACGAATTCAGTGCCGCCTGCGGTGGTGCGATACAGTGGCGGCGGTGCGGTGATTTCGGACGCTTATGTCGAGTATGCGGGTGTCACAGCCTCGACGGCTAACGGCCACATCTTCTCTCCGAAGGCCGCTTCAGTATGACCACCACCCTCATCCTCGGCGGCGCACGCTCCGGCAAATCCCGTTTTGCCGAAAATCTCGTTATGGCAAGCGGCCTCGAGCGCCACTACCTCGCCACCGGCCGTGCCTGGGACGAGGAGATGCGGACGCGTATTGCCCAGCACAAGGCCGATCGCGGCCCCTCCTGGACGACGCATGAGGAGCCCCTCGATCTCGTCGAGAAGCTTACCGCCATCGACCGCGAGAGGCGCATTGTGCTGATCGACTGCCTGACGCTCTGGGTGACCAATCTGATAATGGAGGAGCGAGATATCCCAGCGGAGTTTACGGCGCTAGCCGATTTCCTGCCTAGCGCCAGGGCGCGGATCGTCGTTGTTTCCAACGAGGTTGGCCTCGGCATCGTGCCTGACAATCGAATGGCGCGCGATTTTCGCGATCATGCCGGACGGCTGCACCAAATAATCGCGGCGAAGGCCGACGAAGTCTATTTCATCGCGGCCGGTCTGCCGTTGAAAATGAAGGGTTGAAGTTCCATGAACCAGCAGAAAATCCCCGCAACCGTCATCACCGGCTTCCTCGGCGCCGGCAAGACGACGATGATCCGCAACCTGCTCACCAATGCCGGCGGCAAAAAGATTGCGCTTATCATCAACGAGTTCGGCGATCTCGGTGTCGATGGCGAGGTGCTGAAGGGCTGCGGCGCGGAGAATTGCAGCGAGGACGATATCATCGAACTCACCAATGGCTGCATCTGCTGCACCGTCGCCGACGATTTCATCCCAACGATGACGAAGCTTCTGGAGCGCGAACAGCGGCCCGACCATATCGTCATCGAAACCTCCGGCCTCGCCCTGCCGCAGCCGCTGGTCGCCGCCTTTAACTGGCCTGATATCCGCACCCAGGTGACCGTCGACGGCGTCATTACGGTGGTCGACAGCGCGGCCGTTGCCGCCGGTCGTTTCGCCGACGACCATGATGCGGTCGAGGCGGCGCGTAGCGAAGACGACTCGCTCGATCATGAGAGCCCGATCGAGGAGCTGTTCGAAGACCAGCTCACATGCGCCGATCTCATCGTGCTCAACAAGACCGACCTGATCGATGGCGATGGCCTGGGCCGCGTGAAGAGCGAAGTTGCCTCCCGCGTCGCCCGCAAGCCGGTCATGATCGAGGCCAGGAATGGCGAGGTGCCGGCCGGCGTGTTGCTCGGCCTCGGCATCGGCACGGAAGACGATATCGCCAACCGCAAGTCCCATCACGAGCTGGAGCACGAGGAAGGGACGCCGCACGACCACGACGAATTCGACAGCTTCGTTGTCGAACTCGGCGCCGTTTCCGATCCGACAGGCTTTGTCGAGAAGCTGAAGGGCATCATCGCTGAGCATGACGTGCTGCGCCTCAAGGGCTTCATCGACGTTTCGAACAAGCCAATGCGCCTGCAGTTGCAGGCCGTCGGCAGCCGCATCGACCAGTATTTCGACCGCGCCTGGGCAGCGGGCGAGGCGCGCCGCACGCGCCTTGTCGTCATCGGCTGGCACGAAATGAACCAGGACGCGGTGCGCAAGGCGATCGAAGCGCTCATTCAGGGATAATCGATGCATCTGCTTCTGGCCCAGCAGGGAACGATCAGCGACGGCGAGGAGGCGATCGACCTCGGCCAGTCGCCGGGCGATATCCTGTTCCTGTCGGCTGCCGACACCGAGCTTGCCGCGATCGCGGCCGCCTATCGCGAGTGTGAGGGGATGTCGCATTCGCTGAGGCTCGCGAACCTGATGAACCTCAAGCATCCGATGTCGGTCGATACCTATGTCGAGCGAACGGCCCGGCATGCCAAGCTGATCGTCGTGCGTGCGCTCGGCGGCGCCAGCTATTTCCATTATACGCTGGAGGCGCTGCACGCCGTTGCCGCCCGCAACGGGGCACTGATTGCGGTATTGCCTGGCGATGCCAAGCCGGATGCCGGGCTGGTTCCTTTCTCCAATGTTGACCTCGACGATCTCAACGCGCTCTGGGCCTATCTGATCGAAGGCGGCGACGCCAATGCGCGGGATTTTCTCACTTATGCATCGGCGATGCTGTCAGGGGCGGAGAAGCCGGCGCCGGCCGCGCCTTTGATGAAGGCTGGCATCTGGTGGCCGGGGCGGGGGCTGGTTGGAACTGAGGAGTGGAAGAGGCTGGTTTCTGGCACTTCTGCGGAAACACCCCCCTCTGCCCTGCCGGAGACCTCCCCCACAGGGGGGGAGATCGGCAAGGAGCGAGACCGTCGCCCTGCATCAGTTGTTTGGAGAAGCCCTGTCGGCGACTCGATCTCCCCCCTTGTGGGGGAGATGCCCGGCAGGGCAGAGGGGGGTACCGCACGCGCGGACGAAGATAAGGGCGAACATTCGACGGAAAAGGTGGATACCGAACTTACGATCCGCTCTATCGTCGCCATCGCGTTCTACCGCGCCCTCGTCCAAAGTGGAGAAACCCGACCCATCGAAGCCCTGATCGAGGCGTTGCAAGCGCAGGGCCTGCACCCGCTGCCGGTCTTCGCCTATAGCCTCAAAGACCCCGTCTCCAAAGGAATCCTCGAATCCATCTTCGCCGACCTCAAGCCCCATGTCGTCATCAACACCACAGGCTTTGCCGTCTCCGCCCCTGGTGCCGATCGCGAGCCGACCGTGCTTGAGGTCAATGACGCCATCGTGCTGCAGGCAATCCTGTCGGCCTCGTCGCGGGACGCCTGGGAGGCTTCGTCTCAAGGTCTATCGGCGCGCGATCTCGGCATGAATGTGGCGCTGCCCGAAGTCGACGGGCGCGTATTGGCGCGGGCGGTGTCCTTCAAGACGGCGGCGCGTTACGACGCGGCTATCGAGGCGAACATCGTCGCCAGCGTGCCCGATGCCGGCCGGGTCCGCTATACGGCGGAGCTCGCCGCCAGTTGGGCGCGGCTGCGCCGGTCGCCCGCTAATAGGAGGCGCATCGCCCTCGTTATGGCGAATTATCCGAACCGCGACGGCCGGCTCGGCAACGGCGTCGGGCTCGACACGCCGGCCGGCAGCATCGAGGTGCTTCGGGCGATGGCGGGTGCGAATTATCCGGTCGCCGATGTTCCGGCCGACGGCGACGCGCTGATCCGCCATCTGATGGAGGGGCCTACCAATTCCGGGCATGACGACCGGGTCATCCGCGAGGCTCTTTCGCTCAGTCGCTACAAAAACTTCCTGGAATCTCTTCCCAAAAAGATTCAGGATGAGGTGAGGGCGCGCTGGGGTGAGCCGGAGAACGACCCCTATTTTCGCGACGGCGTCTTCGCCCTGCCTTTCGCCCGCTTCGGCAGCGTCCTGGTCGGCATCCAGCCGGCGCGCGGCTACAATATCGATCCGAAGGAGAGCTATCATTCGCCGGATCTCGTGCCGCCGCATGGCTATATTGCCTTTTATGCTTTCCTGCGGCGCGAATTTGGCGCCGACGCCGTTATCCACATGGGCAAGCACGGCAATCTCGAATGGCTGCCGGGCAAGGCGCTGGCGCTGTCGGAGACGTGTTATCCGGAAGCGATCCTCGGGCCGTTGCCGCATCTCTACCCCTTCATCGTCAATGATCCGGGCGAGGGCACGCAGGCCAAGCGCCGCACCGCCGCCGTCATCATCGACCACCTGACGCCGCCGTTGACGCGGGCCGAAAGCTACGGGCCGCTCAAGGATCTGGAGGCGCTAGTCGACGAATATTACCAGGCCGCTGGCGGCGACCCTCGCCGTATCCGGCTGCTCAGCCGCCAGATCCTCGATCTCGTCACCGATATCGGGCTGGATCGGGATGCGGGGATTGCGAAAGGCGAGAGCGAAGGTGATGCGCTGAAGAAGCTTGATGCCTATCTCTGCGATCTGAAGGAGATGCAGATCCGTGATGGGCTGCACGTGTTCGGCGTGTCGCCGGAGGGGCGGCTGCTGACGGACTTGACCGTGGCGCTGGCGCGGGTGCCGCGCGGGCTCGGCGAGGGTGGGGATGCAAGTCTGCAGCGGGCGATTGCTGGGGATGCTGTGAGAAACCCCTTCCCAACCCCTCCCCACAAGGGGGAGGGACTTACCGCTGCGCCCGCGGCAATCTCTGCGCTCAAAGATGATGTGGAGGCGGTGCGTCCAGCAAGCCCCTCCCACCTGTGGGGAGGGGTTGGGGAGGGGTCTGTCTTCGACCCACTCGACTGCGACATGGCTGCCCCTTGGGTCGGGCCACGCCCGGCTGTCCTCGCAGATATCCTCGACGCCCCCTGGCGCAGCAACGGTGACACCGTCGAGCGCATTGAACTGCTCGCCGCCAAGCTCGTTTCCGGTGAAATGGGGTGCCCAACCCTCTGGTCCCAAACCAGATCGGTGCTCTCCGAGATTGAAACTCATCTCAAACCCTCCATCCTCGCCTGCGGCCGCGCCGAGATCGATGGGCTGCTCAAAGGCCTCGACGGTCGCTTCGTCGCCCCCGGACCCTCCGGCGCCCCGACTCGCGGCCGGCCCGACGTGCTGCCGACAGGCCGCAATTTCTATTCGGTCGACAGCCGCGCCGTGCCGACGCCGGCCGCCTACGAACTGGGCAAGAAGTCGGCCGAACTACTGGTGCGCCGCTATGTTCAGGATCACGGCGAGTGGCCGGTCTCTTTCGGGCTGACGGCCTGGGGCACGTCGAACATGCGCACCGGCGGTGACGATCTCGCTCAGGCGCTAGCGCTGATCGGCGTCAAGCCGCTCTGGGACATGAGTTCGCGCCGCGTCACCGGGTATGAGATCATATCGCAAGCAGTGCTCGGGCGGCCGCGCGTCGATGTGACGCTCCGGATTTCCGGCTTCTTCCGCGACGCCTTTCCCGAGCAGATCGCCCTGTTCGACAAGGCGATCCGGGCAGTCGGCGCGCTGGAAGAGGATGCGGCTGACAATCCGATTGCCGGGCGTATGCGCGGCGAGACGGCGCGGCTCGCTGCGGCTGGGCTCGATGAGAAGACGGCGGCGAAGCGGGCGGGCTATCGCATCTTCGGCTCGAAGCCTGGCGCCTACGGCGCGGGCCTGCAGGCACTGATCGATGAAAAGGGCTGGGAGCGGCGTGCCGATCTTGCCGAGGCCTATCTCGTCTGGGGAAGTTATGTCTATGGCGCCGGCGGGGAAGGCAGGGCCGAACGCGGCCTTTTCGAGGAGCGGCTGCGCTCGGTGCAGGCCGTCATTCAGAACCAGGACAATCGCGAGCATGACCTGCTCGACAGTGACGACTACTACCAGTTCGAGGGCGGCATGGCGGCGGCGGCCGAGCAGCTCGCCGGTACACGCCCCGCGATCTATCATAACGATCATTCCAGGCCCGAACGACCTTTGATTCGCTCGCTCGAGGAGGAAATCGGCCGCGTCGTGCGCGGGCGCGCGGTCAATCCGAAATGGATATCGGGCGTCATGCGCCATGGCTACAAGGGTGCGGCCGAGATCGCCGCCACCGTCGATTATCTCTTCGCCTTCGCGGCGACTACGGGCGCGGTCGGCGCGCATCATTTCGAGGCGGTCTATCGGGCCTTCGTCGCTGATCCGGGCGTGCGTGGCTTCATGATCGAGAAGAACCCGGCGGCATTCGATGAGATGAGAGAGCGACTGCGCGAGGCGATCGATCGCGGGCTCTGGACGCCGCGCAGCAATTCGGCCCGGTTCGACCTGGCCGCTACGCAACTGAATGAGGTGCCCTGATGAGCGACGAGATCCCAGAAAACGAATCGGCCAAGGATGATGCGCGCCACGCCGAGAAGATGGCGAAGAAGAAGGCTGCGCGCGACAAGATCATGGCGACCAAGACGGACGGCAAGGGCCTGATCATCGTCCACACCGGCAAGGGCAAGGGCAAATCGTCGGCTGCCTTCGGCATGATCTTCCGTCACATCGCCCACGGCAAGCCGTCGGCCGTCGTGCAGTTCATCAAGGGCGCGATGTGGACCGGCGAGCGTGATCTGATCGAAAAACATTTTTCCGATCTCTGCCAGTTCCACACGATGGGCGAGGGCTTCACCTGGGAAACGCAGGACCGGGCCCGCGACATCGCCGCCGCCTCGGCGGCCTGGGAAAAGGCCAAGGAGCTGATCCGCGACGAACGCAATTCCATGGTGCTGCTCGACGAGATCAACATTGCGCTCCGCTACGATTATCTCGATGTCAACGACGTCGTCGCCTTCCTGAAGAATGAGAAGCCCGCCATGACGCATGTCGTGCTGACAGGGCGCAACGCCAGGGAAGAGCTGATCGAGATCGCCGATCTGGTGACGGAGATGGAACTCGTCAAACATCCCTTCCGCTCCGGCATCAAAGGGCAGCCGGGTGTGGAGTTCTAATTGCGGCTAAACGCCGAGCCAGAGCCGCAGCGGATTTGCGGGATCGGCGAGCAGCTTAACCGCCAAGGCGACGCAGACGATCACGAGCAGCGGCTTGATCAGCTTTGCGCCGATGCGCATTGCAAGCCGTGAGCCCACCTGTGCGCCGAGGAATTGGCAGACGCCCATCAGCAGGCCGATTTTCCAGAGGATCGCGCCAAAGCTTGCAAAGACGATCAGTGCGCCGAAATTCGAGCCGAAATTCAAAAGTTTGGTGTGGGCCGTCGCCTTCAGCACGCCGAAGCCGGCGAGGGTGACGAAGGCGAGCATGAAGAAAGAGCCGGTGCCAGGGCCGAAGACGCCGTCGTAGAAGCCGATGGCCGGCACAAGCGTTAAGCCGAAGGCGAAGGGCGTGATGAGACGGTGTCTGTCGAGGTCGTTGAGATTAGGCTTGACGGCAAAGAAGATCGCGATTGCCAGCAGCAGCACAGGCATGATCGCTTGAAGCACCTGTCCTGGTACGATCGTCGCAAGGGCGGCGCCGAGTGCCCCGCCCATGAGCGCCATCAGCGCCATCGGCAGCTGTTCGGAAAGCTCCACATGGCCCTTGCGGGCGTAGGCGAGCGTCGCGGAAGCGGCACCGAAGATCGATTGCACCTTGTTGGTTCCGAGCGTCTGCAGCGGCGGGATGCCGGCGATCAACATGGCGGGAACGGTGATGAGACCGCCGCCGCCGGCAATGGCATCGACGAAACCGGCAAAGAAGGCAGCCGCGCAGAGCAGCAGAAGCAGATGGAGGGCAATGTCAGGCAAGATGCTATTCCAGAAAGGCTTTCAGCCGGTCTTGTTGCATTTCCCTCTCCAAGCTGCAATGGCTGCAAGGACACAGCAAGGGCACATTCGGCTGCTTCCATGAGCGACATTTCTTTCACTCCGGCACGGCGCCATGTGCTCGGTCTTGGCTGCGAGCGCGGGACGCAGCCTGCGGAGGTGTTGGCGCTCGCCGTCGAGGCGCTCAAGGCCGCCGGTATCGTCGCGGATGAACTCGCCGCCATTGCTTCTATCGATAGCCGCCGGCAGGAGGCGGCAATCCTCGCAGTTGCCAGGCATCTTGCCGTGCCGGCCCTATTTTTCGACGCTCCGCGGCTGGAACGGGAAACGCCGCGGCTTAAAAATCCCTCGGCCGTCGTCTTTGCTCGCGTCGGCTGCCATGGCGTTGCGGAATCGGCAGCACTTGCGGCGATCGGTGACAATGCCGAACTGGTGCTTGGCAAAATCAAATCGGCGCAAGCGACGGCGGCGGTCGCCCGCGGCGGGTTGCAGAAAGCCTGATGGTCGTTATGGTGGCGGCAATTCGCGGCGCCAACCGGCAGCTTCGCGATTCACATTTAGAGGACATATCATGCACAAGGTCATTTACGACACTGACCCGGGCGTTGACGACGCCATGGCGCTTCTCTTCCTGCATCGCCATCCAGAAATCGATCTGATCGGTATCACCACGGTTTTTGGCAATGCATCGGTCGAGACGACGACGCGCAATGCGCTCTTCCTCAAGCGCGAATGGAATATTCCCGCGCCCGTCGCCAAGGGCGCCAGCGTCACCATCGATGCCTCACGAGCGGAGCGGGAATGGCCTTCCATGGTGCATGGCGACAACGGTCTCGGCGATATCGAGGTGCCGGCAGCGATCGACCTGCCGCTCGATCCGCGCCCGGCGCACCGCTTCATCATCGACACCGTGCGTGCCAATCCTGGCGAGGTGCGCTTGGTCGCGGTCGGGCGAATGACCAATCTGGCGCGGGCGTTGAAGGAAGACCCGGAGATCGCGACCCTGGTCAAGGACGTCGTCATCATGGGCGGCAATTTCTATGTGCCCGGCAATGTCTCGCCGGTCGCCGAGGCCAATATTCACGGCGATCCCGAGGCCGCCGACATCGTCATGACCGCGCCCTGGAAAGTCGCAGTCATCGGCCTCGACGTCACCTCGATCACCACGATGAGCCGCAGTTATCTCGGCAGGATGGCGGCCGAGGGGGATGGCGCCGTGAAATTGCTCGATGCACTCTCGCAGTCTTACATCGACTTCTACAAGCATGCGGTCGAGGACGGCATGATGGTGCATGACAGCTGCGCCGCAGTCTACGTCGTGGCGCCGGAACTGTTCTCGTCGATATCGGGCGCGGTGCGTGTCGTCTGCGGCGGCATTGCCGACGGGCAGACGATCGTCAAGCCGGATGGCCGCCGCTTCCCGCCCGGCGATTGGGACGATCGGCCGAGCCAGATCGTCACCACAGGGATCGAGTCGGAAAAGGTCCTGAAACTGATCCGCGATACGCTGCTTCGCGGCTGAGCGCCTTGAAGGCCGATTGCATTGTGTTTCGCCGCAGCAGGCGCCGACTTTGGCAACAATCTGTGCCATGGTCGGTCGCTAGGGGTACTATCATAGTGTATTCATATTGCTGCGGAGCTTTCCTGCGATCTCGAATCCGGCTGTTCGCAAAGTGATTCATCGTCATCTCAGCAACTTCAAGTAAGGTGGTGCGAGCGGCGTTGACCTTGGCTCCTGCTGGGCCTAGATCAACAAAATGTTGAATAGCATAGTCTCCCATTTGCCGGCGTTGGAGCCGGGCAGCGTCTGGCTCGTCGGGGCCGGTCCGGGTGATCCGGGCCTGCTGACGCTCTTGGCCGTCAGGGGGCTCGCCGAGGCCGATGTGATCGTCCATGACGCGCTGGTCAATGAGGACTGTCTGAGGCTCGCGCACCCCGGTGCCGAACTCGAATATGCCGGCAAACGCGGCGGCAAACCCTCGGCCAAGCAGCGGGATATTTCGTTGCGCCTGGTGGAACTGGCGCGCGCCGGCAAGCGGGTGCTTCGGCTGAAGGGGGGCGATCCTTTCGTCTTCGGGCGCGGCGGCGAGGAGGCGCTGACGCTGGTCGAGCACAATATCCCGTTCCGCATCGTGCCGGGGATCACCGCCGGTATCGGCGGGCTTGCCTATGCCGGCATTCCCGTGACGCATCGCGAGATCAATCATGCGGTGACGTTTCTCACCGGCCATGATTCCTCCGGCATCGTGCCCGACAGGATCAACTGGGAAGCGATCGGCAAGGGTTCGCCCGTGATCGTCATGTACATGGCGATGAAGCATATCGCCCAGATCAGCGCCAACCTCATTGCGGCTGGCCGCTCGCCATCCGAGCCCGTGGCTTTCGTCTGCAATGCGGCGACCGGCGCGCAGCAGGTGCTGGAGACGACGCTTGGGCAGGCGACCGAGGCTGTCGCCGCCTCCGGGCTCGAGCCGCCAGCGGTGGTCGTCGTCGGCGAGGTGGTGCGGCTCCGAGTCTCGCTCGATTGGCTCGGCGCTCTCGCCGGACGACGCCTGCAGCCCGATCCGTTCCGCCAGTCCGGCCAGGTGCCGGCATGAGCGGCCTCCTGATCGCAGCTCCTTCTTCCGGTGCCGGCAAGACGACGGTGACGCTCGGCCTGCTCAGAGCCTTGCGTCGGCGCGGCATCGCGATCGCGCCCGGCAAGGCCGGCCCCGACTATATCGATCCCGCCTTCCATGCCGCCGCGAGCGGCACGCTGTGCCTGAATTTCGATCCCTGGGCGATGCGGCCGGAGCTGATCTCGGCCAATGCGACGCTGCACCGCTCCGGCGATCGCATTCTCGTCGTCGAGGCGATGATGGGTCTGTTCGACGGGGCGGCCGACGGCAAAGGGACGGCAGCGGATCTGGCCGCCCAGCTCGGCCTTTCCGTGGTGCTGGTCGTCGACGCCTCACGCATGTCGCAATCGGTCGCGCCGCTGGTGGCCGGATTTGCCGGTTTCCGCGCCGATGTCCGCGTTGCGGGCGTCATCCTCAACAAGGTCGGCAGCGAACGGCACGAGGCGATGCTGCGTCAGGCGCTCGAGGCGATCCGCATGCCCGTGATCGCCGTGATCGGCAGCGACAAGGCGCTTGCCCTGCCGGATCGCCATCTCGGGCTTGTTCAGGCCGGTGAACATGCGAGCCTTGAAGGTTTCATCGAGCATGCGGCGGATGCCGTCTCCGAGGAATGCAATTTCGAGTTTCTGCTGCGCATCGCCAGGCAGGGCCTCAATCGGCCGTCGGCCGCCAATATCGATCGTCTGCCGCCGCTCGGCAGTCGCATTGCGGTGGCCCGCGATATCGCCTTTGCCTTTTCCTATGAGCACATGCTGCTTGGCTGGCGGCGGCGGGGAGCTGCGATTTCCTTCTTCTCGCCGCTCGCCGACGAGGTGCCGGCTGCCGATGCCGATGCGATCTATCTGCCCGGGGGGTATCCCGAACTGCATGCCGGAAAGCTCTCCCAGGCGCGGAATTTCCGCGCTGCCCTCCTCGATGCGGTGGCGCGCGGCATCCGGATCTATGGCGAGTGCGGCGGCTACATGGTGCTCGGCGAAGGGCTGATCGACGCAGAGGGGAAGCGTCACGAGATGCTTGGTCTGCTGCCCGTCGTCACCAGCTATGCCGCGCGCAAACGCCATCTCGGTTATCGCCACGTCATGCCGCTCGATCATGCGATCTTTCAGCGGGCGATGACGGCGCATGAATTCCACTATTCCACCCTCATTTCCGAAGGCGAGGGCGAGCGGCTGTTTCAGGTGCGGGATGCGCTCGGAACCGATCTCGGCCCGGCGGGGCTCCGGCGCGGGCAGGTGGCGGGTTCCTACATGCATCTGATCGATCTCGCCGGGATCACCGCGTGAGCGCGCCGATCGTCCATGGTGGCGGAGTCACTGCCGCTGCTGCCGCCTTTGGCGGCAGGCCGGAGGACTGGCTCGACCTTTCCACCGGGATCAATCCGTGCCCGGCTGCTCTGCCGGAAATCCCAACAAGGGCCTGGCACCGCCTCCCGGACAGCCATCTGGTCGATGAGGCAAGGCGGACGGCGCGCGATTACTACGGGAGCGGGGAGATCCTGCCGCTGCCGGTGCCCGGCACGCAATCGGTGATCCAGCTTCTGCCGCGGTTGCTGATAAAAGGTGAGGGCGCCAAGGTCGCCGTCGTGGCGCCGACCTATGGCGAGTATGCGCGCGCTTTTATTTCGGCCGGTTTTGCCGTCGATACCGTCGATCATGTCGCGGCGATCGGAACCGAGCATCGGCTTGCCGTCGTCGTCAATCCGAACAATCCCGATGGGCTGACATGGCCTGTGGAAACGCTGATTGGCGTGCATGACAGGATGAAGGCGGTCAACGGACTTCTGGTTGTCGACGAAGCCTTCGGCGATGCCGATCCGACGCTCAGTCTCGCGGGCCACGCGCAGACGCTTTCCAATCTGGTGATCTTCCGCTCCTTCGGCAAGTTTTTCGGGCTCGCCGGTCTGCGGCTCGGCTTTGCGATTGCGCCTGACGATATTCTCAAGCGTTTCGAGGAGTGGCTCGGACCCTGGGCGGTTTCCGGACCGGCCCTTTCGATAGCGGGCTCGCTGCTGCGTTCGGACGTTTCCCCCATCCGCCGGCGCATCGATGAACGCCGCGCCGGGCTTCATGCGGTGCTGACCGGGCTCGGGCTGCAGATTACAGGGGGAACGGCGTTGTTTACCCTTGTCGACGATGCCAGGGCGAGCGACATTTACACGCATCTCTGCCGCCATCATATTCTCGTCCGCAAGTTCGACTATGCGCCCGCTTGGCTCCGTTTCGGGCTGACGCCCGATCCGGCGGCGGACCGGCGGCTTGGCGAAGTCCTTCAGAGATTTGAGCGATGACGATCGATCTAAACCTTCTCGTGCTGCTTCTGGCGCTGCTGCTCGACCGGATACTCGGCGATCCGCAATGGCTCTGGTCACGCGTGCCGCATCCCGTTGCGATTTTCGGAGCGGTGATCTCCTATGCCGACCAGCAGCTCAATCCTTCAAGCCTCACGGGGCATCAACGGCGGATGAACGGCGTTGCCGCCATCCTGGCGCTGCTGTTGCTGGCTGTGGCGGCAGGCTTCGTGTTCAACCGGTTTTTCGCGCTGTTCGGCCTCGGCGGCATCCTGCTGGAGACCGGGCTGGTGGCGATCTTTCTGGCGCAGAAGAGCCTTGCCGACCACGTCGCTGCCGTTGCCGTCGCCCTGCGTGAGGAGGGGCTTGCCGGTGGGCGGGCCGCCGTCGCCCGCATTGTCGGGCGCGACCCCGAGACGCTGGATGAGCCGGCCGTCTGCCGCGCGGCGATCGAAAGCCTTGCCGAGAACTTCTCCGATGGCGTCGTCGCGCCGGCGATTTGGTACGCTATCTTCGGCCTGCCAGGGCTTTTTGCCTACAAGATGCTGAACACGGCGGATTCGATGATCGGCCATAGATCGGAAAAATACATCGATTTCGGCTGGGCGGCCGCCCGGCTCGACGATGTCGCCAACTGGCCGGCCGCGCGCCTTTCCATCCTGCTGATTGCTGCCGGCGCCTGGATCCGGCGCGGCACCAGCGCCTGCCGCGAGGCGATCCGGGTGGCGATGCGCGACGGCGGTCTGCACCGTTCGCCGAATTCCGGCCGGCCGGAAGCGGCAATGGCTGGCGCGCTGAATGTCCAGCTCGCAGGACCGCGCATCTATGGCGGCGTGCTCGTTACCGAACCGATGATCAACAATCCTGGGCGCGATGTCGCGACATCCGGCGACATCGAAGACGGAGTTTCCGTGTATCAGGCGAGCTGCATGGTGCTTGCCGGCGTGACGTTCGGATTGTTTTTGTGCTTTCTGTGAGGGACTTGCGGCACAGCTCACGCCCCAGTGGACAGTCCTGCCGTAAAGCTTTATGCGAAACGCCTCATATCCATCAGACCGGAAGCAGAACGATGACAGTTCAGGTTGAACTACCGTGCCCGAAGTGCAAAAGCACCAAGATGAAATTCGAGCGTCCGGAGATCCGGGAGACGGACATCATAAGCTGCGCGGCCTGCGGCCATAATCTCGGCACCATGGCCTCCATCCGCGAAAGGATGAACAAGGCCTATCAGCAGCTCAAGCAAAGGCCGGCGGCGCGCAAGCTTCAGTGAGACAGAGCGGCCGTCCTGCGGCGCTTAAACCCGTCATTGCCCTGTTAGAATTGTGATTACCATTCGGGTTAAAGCTATATAATCAAGTATCGTCGTAGTCTCTCTGTCGTGAGGGCGCAATCAAATGCGCGGGTGCGAAGAGGGGTTATCATGAAGACGATTTTTGCCGCCGCGGCGGCAAGCTTATTGCTGCAGTTTTCTCCGGTTGCGGCTGAAGCAGCGACGCTGGTTGCCAATATCAGTATCGGCAAACAGACGATGACCGTCACAGAGGACGGCTTCGTCAAATATCGCTGGAAGGTTTCGACCGCGCGCAATGGTTATGTCACGCCCACCGGCTCCTGGAGCGCCAAATGGCTGTCGCGCGATCACCGTTCGCGCAAATACGACAATGCGCCGATGCCGTATGCTGTATTTTTCAACGGCGGTTACGCCGTTCACGCCACTTTCGATCTGAAGCGACTCGGCACACCGGCCTCGCATGGCTGCGTTCGCCTGCATCCTGACAATGCGGCCGAGTTCTTCTCACTGGCGCGGCAGGCGGGTCTTGCCAATACCCGCGTCGTCATCACGCGCTGATCCTTTCCAGCTCATCCAGATCGGGAACGACGATATGTCTGGAGTTCTCGATCAGGATAACACCCCGCTTGCGCAGCCTTGTCATGTGCCGGCTGACGGTTTCGATCGTCAGCCCGAGAAAATCGGCGATCTCGGCGCGCGATAACGGCAAATCGAAGGCCGTGCTGATGGCGGTTTGCGGCTCGGCATGGGTTGCGATGAGGTGGAGCAGGCTTGCAACCTTCTCCTCCGCCGTGCGGCGGCCGAGCGTCAGCATCCAGTCGCGCGCGGCGTCCAGCTCGTTGAGCGCCTGATCGTGCAGCCTGCGCTGCAGCTCCGGCGTCTCCGCGATCATGCGGTCGAGCAGGTTGCGCGGGAAGACACAAATTTCGGCGTCGGTTGCCGCCTCCGCTGATAGTGTGCTTTCGCGGACGAAGGGCCTGCCGACGAAATCGGGAGCGAACTGCAGGCCGACGATCTGCTGGCGTCCGTCCGGCATCATCTTGCAGAGCTTCACCACGCCGCGCATGATGTTCGAATAAAACGAACTTTCCGATCCTTGCGCAACGATCTCCGAGCCGGCCTCGATCTTGCGGCGCAGGGAGTGGCGGTTGAGCTCCTTCAACTGAGCGTTCGACAGGGCGCCGCAGACGACGCCGTGCCGCGCCTGACAGGAACGACATGCGACGGGCGTGCCTGTCTCGAAAATCTCGCTGCTGGCAACGTCCATCGTCGTGATCCTTCAAAAAGCCGGACATGCTGGAACGCGATCGCAATTCCTTCCAGCGCAGCTTGATGATTATCAAATGCCAGCGCGCATAATTTGATCCAGATCAAAGACTGGTGCGGATGGTGGACAGCCGCATCCTGTTTTCGGCGCCTGCATTCGCCGGCGTTCCATTGCTGTTTAGGCAACACCTTATTGTCAATTTGCCGTAACGCCCGGACGAAAGCATTGGCTTTTGAAAAGGATTTGCCTATGAGGGGGTTTAAATCGTCATTTCATGAGGTACAGCGCGTGACCGCTACATTCGATAAAGTTGCCGACATTATTGCAGAAACCAGCGAGATCGATCGTGCCACGATCACGCCGGAGAGCCATACGATCGACGACCTCGGTATCGACAGCCTCGATTTCCTCGACATCGTCTTTGCGATCGACAAGGAATTCGGCATCAAGATTCCGCTCGAAAAGTGGACGCAGGAAGTCAATGAGGGCAAGGTTTCCACCGAAGAGTATTTCGTGCTGAAGAACCTGTGCGCCAAGATCGACGAGCTCAAAGCAGCCAAGGCCTGAGCGACATATCAGTCTTTTTTGAACGCCCTGCCGCCTGACTATGGCGGCCGGGCGGTTTCGTTCCTAAGTAGGCGTCACCGGTGGGCGGATCTTGCCCGTCGGGCCGGAGGATCCGAATGCTGCTGGAATATTTCCAGATGATTGACCGCGTCGAAGCGGTGGACCTGAAGAAGGGCACGCTTGCGGCGCGATCCGTCGTGCCGGCCAAAAGCCCCGTCTTCGAGGGCCATTTTCCCGGCATGCCGCTCGTTCCCGGCGTGTTGCTGATAGAGACCATGGCGCAGGCCTCCGGCATGCTGGTGCTTGCCGCAACCGATTTCGCCGCCATGCCCTTCCTGATGTCGGTCGACGGCGCCAAGATGCGCACCTTCGTCGAGCCGGAGGCCGTGCTCGACATCGAGGCGGTGCTGGAGCACGACGGTTCGGGCTTCGCGGTCACTAAGGCCAAGATCACCAGCGGCGGCAAGAAGGTCTGCGACGCGCAGCTGAAACTGCGCACCATGCCCTTCAGCGAGGTTCCGCTCGGCGATATCGTGAAAAAACGCGCCGGCGAGGTCGGGCTTCTCGAGGCGATCGCAGCGCAGGGAGTGATTGGATGAGCAAGGCCGCAAACGACGTCGTCATTTCGGGCGTCGGCATCGTCACCTGTCAAGGCGTCGGCAAGGACGCGCATATCGCGCTGCTTTCGGCCGAAAGCGCGCCGAAGGCGATCGTCGAGACCGAGAAGTTCAAACCCTATCCGGTGCATCCGCTGCCCGAGATCGACTGGTCGCAGCAGATCGCCAAGCGTGGCGACCAGCGCCAGATGGAAAACTGGCAGCGCATCGGCGTCTTCGCTGCAGGGCTCGCGCTCGACGATGCCGGCTTCAAGGACAATATCGAGGCCTGCGGCACGATGGACATGATCGTGGCGGCCGGCGGCGGAGAGCGCGACATCAACGTCGATACGCTGATCGTCGACGAGGGCCTGAAGCGCAACGATCGCGAGCTGCTGCTGAACGAAAAGCTGACGACGGAGCTGAGGCCAACGCTGTTCCTGGCGCAGCTTTCCAACCTGCTTGCCGGCAACATCTCCATCGTTCACAAGGTCACCGGCTCTTCGCGCACCTTCATGGGCGAAGAAGCCTCCGGCGTTTCTGCCGTCGAGACGGCGTTCTGGCGCATCCGTTCGGGTGAATCCACCCATGCGCTTGTCGGCGGCGCCTTTGCTGCCGAACGTCCCGACATGATCCTGCTTACTGAAGCGATCGGCGCGCATACGCGCGACGAATGGGCGCCGCTCTGGTCGCGCTCCGGCCTCGAGGGCGGCGGCATGATCACCGGTTCGGCCGGCGCCTTCCTGGTGCTGGAATCGCGCAAGCATGCGGAAGAGCGCGGCGCGCATATCTGTGCGACGATCAGCGCCGTCGAAGGCGATCGCGGCAATCGCAGCGCCGGCAATTTCGAGGTGCGCATGGAGCGGCTGCTAAAGCCTGCCGCCGAGCTGCCACCGGAGGCGACGGCGATCTTCTCCGGCTCGACCGGCATGCATGAGATCGCAGCCCGCGAAAAGGCGGTGCTGGAGCATCAGCTTCCCGGCGCTGCCATCCGCGGCTTCGGCGGTGTGTCCGGTCACACGATCGAGGCGCAGTTCCCGCTGGGGCTGGCGCTCGCAGCCCTTGCCATCGATGCCAATGCCAAGGTCCCGCCGTTCGATGCCGCCCATGAAGCGCCAATGAAGGCAGGCACGAAGGCTGCTGTCGTCACGACAGTCGGTCACCAGCGCGGCGAGGGCGTCGCCGTTCTTTCTGCTGAGGCGTGAGGAGACAGATATGACGGATTCTGCTTACAAGGATCATCTCGGCCGGCCGATCGTCGCAGTGACCGGCATGGGTATCATCACCTCGCTCGGCCAGGGCCTGAAGGACAATTGGGCAGCCCTTTCCTCCGGCACCTCGGGCATCCACGCAATCAACCGTTTTCCCACAGAAGGCCTGTCCACACGGATCGCCGGCACCGTCGATTTTATCGACATTCCGGTGCCGAACGCCGTCGAGCGCTCCTATGCCTTCGCGCGCGAGACGACCATCGAGGCATTGGCCGACGCCGGTCTCTCAGGCGATTTCAACGGCCCGCTGTTCCTTGCCGCGCCGCCGATCGAGCCCGAATGGAGCGCCCGTTTCGAACTTGCCGACCGTTCGCCGGCGGCCGACCATCCGGGTGACGCCTACGAGCGCTTCTTGACGGCGCTGCGCCAACGGCCGGACCCGGCGTTCCACGAAGCGGCCCTGTTCGGCGCGATTTCCGAGCGCCTCGCAGACCGGTTCGGCACGCGCGGCCTTCCCGTGACCTTGTCGACGGCCTGCGCCTCCGGCGTCACTGCGATCCAGCTCGGCATCGAAGCGATCCGCCAGGGTCGCACCGACCGCGCGCTGACCGTCGCGACGGACGGATCGCTGAGCGCCGAAGCGCTGATCCGCTTCTCGCTGCTGTCTGCCCTTTCGACGCAGAACGATCCGCCGACCAAGGCCTCCAAGCCGTTCAGCAAGGACCGCGACGGCTTCGTCATCGCGGAGGGTGCCGCGACGCTGGTGCTGGAATCGTTGGAATCGGCGGTTGCCCGCGGGGCCAAGGTGCTCGGCATCATGAAGGGCGCTGGCGACAAGGCCGACAGCTTCCACCGCACCCGGTCGTCGCCCGACGGCGGTCCGGCCATCGCGACGATCCGCGCGGCGCTTGCTGATGCTGGCATCGACGAGAGCGGCATCGGCTATATCAACGCGCATGGCACCTCGACTCCTGAAAACGACAAGATGGAATATGGCTCGATGTCCGCCGTCTTCGGCGAGAAGCTTGTCGGCATTCCGGTGTCGTCCAACAAGTCGATGATCGGCCATACGCTGACGGCTGCAGGCGCGGTCGAGGCGGTGTTCTCGCTGCAGACGATGCTGAGGGGTACGCTGCCGCCGACGATCAACTACAATAATCCGGATCCGTCCATCGTGCTCGATGTCGTGCCGAACAAGAAGCGGGAGGCCCAGGTTTCGGCCGTGCTTTCCAACTCCTTCGGCTTCGGCGGGCAGAATGCCAGCCTTGTCATGGCGCTCGAACCGGCTTAGAGACCCTCCTTGATTTTGGGACGAAGTGGTTTTTGACGTCATCCTCGGGCTTGTCCCGAGGATCTACTTGCGTCACTCAATGACCGCTGGCAGATGCTCGGGACAAGCCCGAGCATGACGACGATCCACGTAGAAGAAAGAACTATATATTATGCGAGCGCTGCAACTGATCGATGACCGCAAGCTTGAGATCACCGACCTGCCGGAACCGGACGCGCCTGCCGCCGGCGAGGTGACGCTGCGCGTCAAGGCCGTGGCGCTCAACCATATCGACGTCTGGGGCTGGCGCGGCATGGCGTTTGCCAAGCGCAAGATGCCGCTCGTCATCGGCGCGGAAGCCTCCGGCGTCGTCGAGGCGATCGGGCCCGGTGTCGCCAGCGTGCTGCCGGGTCAGCTGGTCTCGATCTATGGCGCGCGTACCTGCGGGCTCTGCCGCCCCTGCCACGAAGGCCGCGATAATCTCTGCGAACACGTTTCCGGCGTGCACGGCTTCCATCTCGACGGCTTCGCGCAGGAGAAGGTCAATCTGCCGGCGCGCCTGCTCGTTCCGGCTCCTCCCGGAGTCGATGCGATCGGCGCAGCACTCGCGCCCGTTACCTTCGGCACGGTCGAACACATGCTGTTCGACAATGCCAAGCTCGAACCCGGCGAAACGATCCTCGTCCATGCCGGCGGCTCCGGCATCGGCACGGCGGCGATCCAGCTTGCCAAGAAGATCGGCTGCACCGTCATCACCACCGTCGGCTCCGACGACAAGATCGAGAAGGCCAAGGCGCTCGGCGCCGATCACGTCATCAACTACCGCACCGACCGCTTTGAGGGCGTGGTGCGCAAGCTCACCAAGAAGAAGGGCGTCGACGTCGTTTTCGAACATGTCGGGAAGGATACCTGGGCGGGTTCGATGCTCTGCATGAAGCGGGGCGGACGTCTCGTCACCTGCGGCTCGACCTCGGGCGTTTCCACCGAGATGAACCTGATGATGCTGTTCCAGCAGCAATTGAAGCTGCTCGGCTCCTTCGGCTGCCGCATGGAAAACATGGCCGACGCCATGCAGAAAATGGGCCGCGGGCTCGTGCATCCCGTCATCGATACCGAAGTCGGCTTCGACGATATCGACCGGGCGCTGGAGCGGATGGAATCGCGCCAGATCTTCGGCAAGATCATTCTGAAGATGGACTGACCTCACGTGAAGCTGTTCATTACCCGGGTCGTTCTGGCGCTCAGTAATTTCCAGCAATGGCTGGTGGCGCAGGCGATGTTCGGCTTCCTGAACCTGCTGAAGCTGTTTCCGGCCGATGGCGCGATCCGCTTTGCCGACAGGGTGATGCGCCGCCTCGGCCGGCGGACCCGCCGCCACAAGCTGATGCTCACCAATCTGCGCAACGCCTTTCCCGAGAAGAGCGAGGCCGAGATCGAGAAGATCGCGCTCGCCAGCTGGGGCAATATGGGAAGGCTTGCGGCTGAATATGTCTTCCTCGACCAGCTGTTCGACTATGATCCCGAAAAATCGGAACCGGGCAGGGTGGAGGTCTCGGGCATTCCGATCTTCCTCGACCTGCGCGACAATCCACGCCCCTTCATCGTGTTCACCGGCCATACCGCCAATTTCGAGCTGCTGCCGGTGGCGGGTGCTGCCTTCGGGCTGACGGTGACCGTGCTCTTCCGGCCGCCGAATAACCCTTACGTCGCCAAGAAGGTGTTCGACTTCCGCAGCGCCCGCATGGGCAAGCTGGTGCCGTCGCATGCCGGTTCCTCCTTCGCGCTCGCGCGTCAGCTCGAAGCGGGCCAGGGGGTGGGGGTACTCGTCGACCAGAAATTCGGCAAAGGGCTGAAGGGCACCTTCTTCGGGCGCGAGGTAAAGACCAATCCGCTGCTGCCGAAGCTGGTGCGCCAGTTCGATTGCGAGGTCTATCCGGCGCGCTGCATTCGCCTGCCGGGAAACCGCTACCGCCTGGAAATCGAGCCGCGGCTGGAGATGCCGCGCGACGAAAGAGGCAATCTCGACCTGCCGGCAGCGGCCCAGCTGCTCAACGACAAGGTCGAGAGCTGGGTACGGGAATATCCGGAACAGTGGCTCTGGTATCACGACCGCTGGCAGATCAAGAAGACGCTCGCTTAGAGCCTTTCCTGGTTAGATTGAAGCATTCTGTTGGCTCAAACGGAGTCGGATGGTCGCCAATCGCCTCTGCCCTGACGAAAACCTGCTCCGGCAGAATGCTTCAATCTAACTAGGAAAGGCTCTAAGAAGGTCCACCCCCCATTTATCAGCGGTGAAAAGCGGCAGGTGCTCTCGAATTGAAACCGAGTACACTTCATGTTACCCGTCACCACCAGGGCGTGAGTAAAATCTACCGCAAGGCGCATTTTCGTGCATGCAGCCTTATCGGTTATTGGGCGCTTGGACAATGGGAGTGGGAGGCGTCTTGCAGGAGCTTTTTCGAGCCTTTTCTTTGCGTTGCGCGCAAATAGAGGAAGCCATACGCCTCGGCGACGATCAGCGCGTCATGTCGCTCGACCGGCATGTCGAGCCGCTGGTCGAGGCGATCCTGGCATGCCGGGCAGCGAATCTGCTGGAAGTGTACATGCAACTGCAGTTCGTCAGCCATCTCATCGCCCGGGATGCCGACGACAGCGCCAGCGTCCGAGAACACACGACGGTGCTTTCCTACCTGCTCGACTGCTATTTCGGCACGCATGGGCCGGACTGGCGGGTGCCTTCGCCGCAGGATGTGCGAATCGAGCCGCCCGCAGCCTATGTGCCCGACACCGACAACGGCCAGTTTCTCAATGCGGCGATCCTCGAAAGCCTGCCCGATCGGGTAGCGGTGCTGACGAGGGACTATCGCTATCTCTATTCCAATGCGGCCAACAGCGCCCATCTCGACAGGAGGCCGATTGAGCTCGTCGGCCGCCACGTTTCCGAATTCATCGGCGAAGAACGCTTTGCGGGATGCGCCAGGCATAAACTGGATGCCTGCTTTGCCGGCGAGCAGATCGACTACACCTATGAGCGGGCGACCGGCGCTGGATCATCGCGGCAGGTGCGCTGTCGCATGTCGCCGCTGCGCGATGCCGGCGGCACGGTGATCGGTGCTCTGATCGTGATGGATCGGTGATCGAACTTATGCAGTCGCCCAGACGGCGAGCTCGTAACCGTCTCGATCGAGGAAATGGAAGCGGCGGCCGCCGGGAAAATCGGTGATCGGCCGGCAGATCGTGCCGCCGGCCCTTTCGACCGACGTTAGCACCTCCTCCAGATCATTGGCGTAGACGACAACAAGCGGCCCTCCTGGCCGCACAGGTCCGAAATCGGTAAAGCCGCCCTTCAAACGGCCATCGTCGAATTCGCAGTAGTTCGGCCCGTAATCGGTGAAACGCCAGCCGAAGGCCGAGCCATAAAAGGCCTTGGCGGCAGCGATGTCGGCGACGTTGAACTCGACATAATCGATGCGGCGGTCGTGGTTTTCTGACTTATCGGCCATCTATCTCTCCATCAGGGCTTTCAGCATGGCGAGGTCCTTCTCGACATGGGCGGCATCGGCGGAAAACTGCGCGTCGGTCATGCCGGGCAGGCGCAGCAGCGTAAACATGATCTCGCAACCATCGCCGTTCGGCACGATGCGCAATGCATTATAGACCCGAAGACCGGATTCGATCGTCACCGTATGGTCGATCACGCCGAATTCATTGGCGGGCACGAAGCTGACTTTGATGGTGCCGAGAGGGCCATGGGCGATCCAATCGGCGCCATTGGGCTCGAGACCGGTCGCAAGGCCGGAGGCCCAGAGCGGCATGTTCTCCGGCTTGCCGGCGAAGTCGTAGACGTCGCGCCAGTCACGCTCGATCGATCGGTGGATGATTCTTGCGGGCATAGTCGACATGGCTTGCAGGTCCTTGATCTTGGTCGAGCGAGAATAACAGCCCGATCCGCAGCGTCTTGAACAAAACGGTCAGTCCGGCATTCCCCGTGCGTTGAGTTGATCGAGAATGACGCCAGGCGTCAGGCATGAAAGTTCGCCGACCTCGCGCGTCATGTGGGCTTGATCGGCAAAGCCCGCTTCCAGCGCAAGATGGGCCAGCGGCATCGCGTGCGATCTGCGACAGAGGTCGAGGAAACGCTGGAATCGGCGGATGCGTTCCAGCGTCTTGGCGCCGTAGCCGAAATGCTGGTGGCAGCGGCGGCGCAGCTGTCTTTCGCTGATGTCGAGCCGGTGGCGCAGCCTGGATGCCGGGCAGCCGCTGTCGGCGGCGGCAAAGATCACCGCGGCGTCCGCGGCGGGCTCCTCCTCCTCGCGCGCGGCCTCTTCGAGCAGTCGGGCGAACAACGTCATCGCGTCCGCAGCGGCGGGACAATCTTGCAGCCGCGCCTCAAAATCGGCCGTGTCCTTCCAGCCGATATCGCTAAGCCGCACCGAGCAGCCGACCAGCGCCGAGAGCGGCGTTTTCAGCCAGGGTGCGGCGGCGCCCGGTGCAAACCGCGCACCAATGACGGTCGTGCCCGGCCGGATGAGGGGAAAGGCCGCCGTCCTGTCAGGCCCGGCAACGACCAGCCGACCGCCGATCCAAAGCAGATCGCAGTAGCCGTCCGGGACGATCGCCACCGTTGCCGGCGGTCCATCGTGAAGCGAATGCGACCAGAGCCGGCTGAAATGGCGCCGCAGCGCCGGCGGCGGCGCATATTCGCGATAGCGGCCGGCGCGGGCCGCCAGGAGAATTCCACAGTTTCGTTTTTCCGTTGCCACGCGACATCTCCCGAACGGCCTATGATACCATGAGATAGGACATTACAGATGCGCCAAGGGCAGGTCACACCACATCGCTGCCTGCCGATCAGATGGCAGCTTGTCGGACAAGCCGGCATTGGAAGCTTCATTTCATTGGCTTTTGCGAACCGATTAGACCCTTGGCAGACTTGCCGTTTGAGCAAGACAGTGCCACAACACCGGTCCAAATGACACATCGGAGGTTTGTCGTGGAAAAGGCAGAAATCGGACTGATCGGCCTTGCGGTCATGGGCTCCAACCTGGCGCTCAACATCGCGGAGAAAGGCAATAAAATCGCGGTCTTCAACCGCACGCCTGAGAAAACCGATGAATTCTACGAAAGCGCCGGCGATCTGAAGAAGCAGATCATTCCCTGCAAGACCATCGAAGAGTTCGTCGATGCGATCCGGCCGCCGCGTCCGATCATCATCATGATCAAGGCCGGTGAGGCCGTCGACCAGCAGATGGAGGCGCTGCGCCCGCATCTCTCCAAGGGCGACATCATGATCGATGCCGGCAACGCCAATTTCCGCGACACCGTCGCCCGCTTCGACCGCCTCAAAAACACCGATCTCACCTTCATCGGCATGGGTGTTTCCGGCGGCGAAGAGGGTGCGCGCCACGGACCGTCGATCATGGTCGGCGGCACCGAAGAATCCTGGAAGCGCGTCGAGAAGGTACTGACCTCGATTGCCGCCCGCTACAATGACGAGCCCTGCGTCGCCTGGCTCGGCAATGACGGCGCCGGCCATTTCGTCAAGACTATCCATAACGGTATCGAATATGCCGACATGCAGATGATCGGGGAAATCTACGGCATCCTGCGCGACGGCCTCGGGAAGAGCGCCTCCGACATCTCCGGCATCTTCGGCGAGTGGAACAAGGGCCGGCTGAACTCCTACCTGATCGAGATCTCCGAAAAGGTGCTTGCGGCGACCGATCCGGTTTCCGGCGGCCCGATGGTCGACATGATCCTCGACAAGGCAGGCCAGAAGGGCACCGGCAAATGGTCGGCCATCGAAGCGCAGAACATGGGCATTCCGGCAACGGCGATCGAAGCCGCGGTCGCCGCCCGCAGCCTTTCCTCGATGAAATCGCAGCGCGAAGCCGCCGAAAAGATTTTCGGCACGCAGGCCGTATCCTTCCCGATCGCCTACGGTCCCGAACTCAACAAGGATCTGGAACTGGCGCTGTTTGCCGCCAAGATCGGCGCCTATGCGCAAGGCTTCGCCGTGATGGCGGAAGCTTCCAAGGAGTTCAACTGGTCGCTGCCGATGCCTGTTATCGCGAAGATCTGGCGCGCCGGCTGCATCATCCGCTCGCAGTTCCTCGACGAGATCACCAAGGCTTTCACCGATGCGCCCGATGCGGCGAACCTCATCGTCACGCCGGCCTTCTCGTCCATGGTCAGGGAATCGATCCCGGCGCTTCGCCGCGTCGTGATCGCCGCTCTCGCCGCCGGTCTGCCGGTGCCGGCGCTGACCTCGGCGCTCACCTATTTCGACGCCTACCGCCAGGGCAGGGGAACGGCCAACCTCATCCAGGCCCAGCGCGACTTCTTCGGCGCCCACGGCTTCGACCGCCTCGATGGCAAGGATTTCCACCACGGCCCCTGGGGCAGCGGTGCCGCGACCTTCTGAGATTTGCCAAAATGATTGAGGAAAAGCCCGGCCGTCGCGCCGGGCTTTTCAATGATGGCTACGCTGTCGGTTTGATGTTCTGGTTCAGACAGAACATATTCATCGGGTCGTATTTGTTTTTGAGTTCAACAAGCCGCTGATAATTTGGCCCGTAGGCTGCCTTGATCCGCTCCTGGCCTTCTTCGCCGAGATTGTTGACATAGACGGCGCCCGTCGAGTGCGGCGTGATCGCCGCCCAGGCCTCGCGAACCCAGCTGATGTTCTCCTGGTCCTTGGCAGGGTCGTCCCATATGGCAATTGGAAAGCAGTCGAATTCGGCGTTCCTGCACGCATAGGCCGCCTCTGACACCGGGATGCGAGAGATCGCACCGCCGACCTGCTGGAAAACGAGCAGTGCGTTCTCATTCGGCGCCCTCCGGTAGACATCCAACAAAACGTCGATCGCATCCTCGGTCAATTCGCGCATGAACTGCGCTTTCCAGGAATAACGGCGCCCTGTCCTGAAAACGGCGTCTCCGGCTGACTGTACCTGCAGGTACGGGACTCTAGCGAGGCGCACGTCCGCCGCAGTGCCTTCGGCATAGTCGAGCAGCGGCGCCAGTATCTGCTCCGCTTTGCCGGACGGGCCGGAATAAAAAATCGCGATGCTGAACAGACGTTCGCCTGCCGATGTAACGAAAGCTGCATCGAGGCTGAGCTGATCCGGCGCCGCTGTCGCGAAGCTATCATAGAATCTCAGCGCTTCGCGCGCACGGGGTTCCGGAAAAGTAACCGCCCCGGCAAGGACCTCTGTCCCAATCTCGTGAAGCCGATACTCGAATCTGGTGACGACGCCGAAATTGCCGCCGCCGCCCCGCAGTCCCCAGAAAAGATCGGGATTTTCGCTCGCGCTCGCCTGCAGGACACGGCCGTCCGCGGTGACGATTTCCGCCGACAACAGATTGTCGCAGGCCAACCCGTAACGACGACCGAGCTTGCCGAAGCCGCCTCCAAGGGTCAGCCCGGCAATACCGGTATCGCCATTGACGCCCATGGTTGTCGCCAAACCGAAGGCCTGCGTCGCGCTGTCGAATTCCGCCAGCGTCAGGCCTGCTTCCACGGCAGCGACGCGCCTGGTGTCGTCAACCAGCCTGCTCTTCATTCGAGACAGGTCGATGACCAGTCCGCCTTCGCACACAGAATTGCCGGCAACATTGTGCCCGCCGCTGCGCACCGACAGCGGCACATTATTTTCTCGCGCGAGGGATATGGCTGCAACAACGTCATCGACCCCGGTGCAATAGGCGATTGCAGCAGGGCGCTTGTCGACGAGGCCGTTCCATACGCGCCGGGCTTGTTCGAAGCCGGGAACGCCCGGCAGCACAAGCTCTCCACGAAGCAGGCGACCAAGGCCGGCCAAATTTTGAGGTAGACCGCTGGTGGTTGCAACGGGCGTCATGGCATCGACCGCATTTCATTGCTCCCCTGTCGACCGGCTACAGCCTCTCATGAAGTCACCAGCCTCGCAACTCGAAGAAAACAGTTGATTGCCGGGGACGTCTCAATCCTTACATGTTGATCGGTCAGGATGGGGTTCAGCGAGCGATGAGGATGTCGAAATGGCTGATGCAAAGCGGGAGCATTGGGACGAGGTCTACCGCACGAAAGCCGCAGACTGCGTCAGCTGGTATCAGCCGACACCGGAGCCCTCGCTGCGCGCGCTTGACGAACTGCAGCTGCCGGTCAAGGCCTCGTTGATCGATGTCGGCGGCGGCGCCTCGAGTCTTGTCGATCGTCTCGTCGAGCGCGGGTGGTCCGATCTGACCGTTCTCGATATCGCCGCATCGGGACTCGATGTCGCGAAGGCGCGGTTGCGGGATGAGGCCATCAAGGTTGTCTGGGTGGTGGCCGATGTCACCGAATGGAGACCGGATCGCCAATACGACGTATGGCACGACCGCGCCGTTTTTCACTTCCTCACCGAGGCGGAACAGCGGCTTGCCTACCACCAAGCGCTCGAAGCCGGCACAGTGCCGGGCAGCGCGGTGATCATCGCGACCTTCGCGCCGGACGGGCCGGAACGATGCAGCGGCTTGCCGGTCCGGCGTTATGACGCGGCAGCGCTGGCGGCGGAGTTCTCGCCCGCCTTCATACTGGAGCGCGACTGGCGCGAGGAGCATGCGACGCCCGGCGGCGGCCGGCAGTCTTTCCAATGGTGTGTTCTTCACAGGCGCTGAGATGCGGGCGAGAAGCAGCTAATTCGCTTCCCGAGACAGGCGGTCGAGCACGAAATCGGCCCGATCGGCGACCGGCCTCTTCGGCAGTATGATGACCTCGTAGCCGAGCGTCGGATAGATCGCGGCCAGCCGGTCATATTCGGCGACAGCCTCGTCGAAGCCATGGCGCCGCTCGGGATCGCTCACGTAGATCTCCGCCCATGGCGGCGTGAGAAAAACGCGTCTGTCGTAAGGGTAGGCGGCGCTCAACCTTTCCAGGATCGGTTCTCCGGTCAGGTGCTGAAGCGCTGCCGCGGCGTCGATCAACCCACGATCGAAGAACGTCCAGCCCGGCTGCCGTGCGACGGCCGCGTGGTCGGCAATCGCCATTTCGATCGCACGACGGGCGAAGGCCGCCATGTCGACCCAAGGCAAGGCAGCGCCATCGCCATCGAGCTCCTGCTTGACGATCCGCCGGCCGGGCTCTTCGACGATCCTGTGACCGCGGCGGCCAAGCTCCGCAAGCAGCGTCGATTTTCCGCCGCCGGAACATCCGGAAATCAGAATCGACCTGTTCATGATCTAGCCTGCCCTGCGGGCGCGCGCCATGCCGTGGCCCACCAGACGGTCGATGATCTCGGCATAGCTTACGCCGCTTGCCGCCATCGCCTTGGAATACATACTGATATCGGTAAAGCCGGGAATGGTGTTGAGCTCGTTGATGACGAAGCGCATGTCCGATGTCAGGAAGAAATCGACGCGCGCCATGCCGTCGCAGCCGACGGCTCGGAAAGCCCTTGCGGCCATGTCGCGCATGGCGGCCTCGATCTCCGCCGGCAGGTCGGCCGGCACTTTCAAGGCAGCGCCGTTCTCATCGATATATTTAGCGTTGTAATTGTAGAAGCCGTGGCTTTCGGCCGGCACGATCTCGCCCGGGCGGGAGACGAAGAGCTTGCCGTCGGTATCCTCCAGCACGCTGAATTCGATCTCGCGTCCGGCGACGAATTCCTCGGCAAGCAGGATGCGGTCATGGCGGAAGGCCTGCTCGAGCGCTGCGGCGAATTCCTGGCTGGCATGGACCTTGGCGACGCCGACCGACGATCCCTGCCGTGCCGGCTTAATAAAGAGTGGCAGGCCGAGTTCGCCTTCGAGCGCGGAGAGTGAAGGGGCAGCACCCTCGTGGATCGTCACGGCGCGGGCGACCGGCAGGCCCGCCGCCCGCAGCAGGCGCTTGGCGATATCCTTGTCGAGGGCCGTGGCCGAACCGAGGATGCCGCAGCCGGCGAGCGGCACGCGCGCCACTTCAGCTGCGCCCTGCACCGATCCGTCCTCACCATGCGGGCCGTGCAGCACAGGAAACAGGATGTCGATCCTTGGCAATTCATGTGGCGCGCCGTGGGCTGACATCGCCAGCATGCGCCCGCGGCCGCCCGGCACGAGGCAGATTTCCGTGCCTGACGAGGGTGTCGCCAGCCGGCCGTCCTCGAAGCTGCTCAGCAGCCATTGTCCCTCGCGGGTGACGAAGACGGGAAGGGCGTCATATTTCTCGGGCTCCAGGGCAGCCATGACGTTGGTCGCCGAGAGGATGGAAACTTCGTGCTCAGCCGAACGGCCGCCGAAGAGCACGGCAATGCGCAGCCTGTTGGGGGAAGGGGTCATGAAAGCCTCCGAAGCGATAGGATGCGGAAAGATCAGGCTTCGACCGATATGCCGCGATTGGCAAAGAAACGATCGAAGACGGCAAGCGGCAGCGTGACATCCGCTTGGCTTGCCGCGTCATGGCCGGACGGATTGTGGAAGCGGATCGTCTCCTGCGAAGCTGATGTCACCAGCACGAGATGTCCGCCCTTTGCCGGCGGCTCGCGCTCCGGCCAGCGGATGGCCGAATGCACCGAGGCGATGAAGAAGCAGCGTTTCGACAGAAGTTCCGGGATGGCCGACGTCTCGACGTTGGTCATCGTCTCGGCGCCGAGCCCGAAACGCTCGCTCACAAAGCGGACGAAGGGAGCGTAGATCAGCCCCTTGATCGAAGCGTCGATCTCGTTGATGACATAACCGCCATATCTAGTGCAGGCGCGGGCAAGCTCGAGAGTCGGATGGATTTCGCCGCGCGCGGCGAGAATCATCTTCAAGCAGGCCATGCCGCAGACATTCACCGCCCAGCGCGCATATTCCTCAATGGTCGCGGCTCCCGATTGGCGCCAGAGCGGATCGCTGAGCAGCGCCTGCGACCCCTCAGCAAGCACCGGCAGCGTCATGCCGGGCGTTTCCCATTGGCTGAAATAAGGCACGCTGCTCTGCTGCATCCTGTCGACATCCCCGCGGTTCGTTTCGTGAGATGGCGGCCAATCTTGGCTTTTTTCAAGCCGATGCCCACTTGCGAATCCGACGGTAGGGCGCGTTTTTCTTCGACGCAACTTAAAATAATGAGAGCCTCATCCTGATGCGCCCCGTAGGGGTCTCGAAGGACGGGGCGGGTGCTCGGCATGGCGGGAAATTGATGGAAGGAGGAGCGCTGCGGCGTGCCCTTCGAGGCTCCGCCCTGCGGGCTGCGCGTCTCCAGGATGAGGGATGTTGGAGAATGCCGCGCTCACGGGGCGTTATATCGTATATGTTTTCGATGTTGGCATTGTTTCGCTAGTTGTCATCCCGCTCCGCCATCACCCTACCTGTCACCCTCCGGCCAGATCGGCTGACTGATGCTCTGCAGCAGTTCCGGTTCGACGCCGTCGATGCGGGCGATGACGGCTTTGGCCATTTCGCGGCCGGCTTGGCGCACATCCTCCTGGGCGGTGATGATCTCGGGACGGATCCAGTTCAGGATCGGCACCGACTGCTTGGACACCATGTCGAGATCGCGCCCCAGCGCCTTGCCGGCGGCCTCGATGCCGGCATTGACGGCGATCGCCGCACTGCCGGCCGAACAGACGATGCCGTCCGGGGCGTTCGCCGAGCGCATCATCACCTCGACGACGTCGCGGATATCGGCAAGCGGCGCGTCGGTGTTGATGCGCAGGGGAACTTCCTCGGCGCCGTAATCGTGGAGGCCGGTCTGAAAGCCGATCCGAATATGGGCGTAATAGGTGAGCTTGCTCGGCGGCTGCAGCAGGGCGATGCGCCGCCGACCTCGTTTGACGAGGCGTTCCACCGCCTGATGGGCGAAGGCCTCGTTGTCGAAATCGTGGAAGGGGTGGACGAGACCTGCATCGGTGCGCCCGTGCGTTGCAAAGGGCATGCCGCGTTCCGACAGGAGCCGCACGCGCGGGTCGTCCGGCTCGATACGCGAGATGATGACGCCGTCGGCCGAGCCAGTCTCGAGGATATAGCGCACCGGCAGCATCGGGTCCTTGCTGTGGGAATGCGGTGTCACGACGATATGATAAGGAGTGCCGGACAGAACTTCCGATATGCCGAAGACCATCTGGCTCGAGAAGCCCATGATCTCTTCATCGATGCTGAGGACGAGGGCGATGACGTTGGTCTTGCCGGTGCGCAGGCGTACGCCCGCCCGGTTCGGCTGGTAACCGAGCTGGCGGGCGACCATGCGCACCCGCTCCTTGGTTTCGGCACCGATATCCGGCGCGTCCTTCAGCGCACGCGATACCGTCGTCACACCGAGGCCGGTCATGAAGGCGATCGTCTTCAATGTCGGGCGCTCGCGCGTCACCGCCGTCGATGTCGCCTGTCCGAAATTTCCCTTGTTTTCCATCCCTGTAGGCCGCCTTGCGCGAATTGGTCTCGCTTATAGAGGCTTTTTTCAGGCGCCCGTAAGCCCGCCGCCTGCCAAAATCGCACCTCCCTGAGGAGTTCAATCTGTAACGATACAGTAGAAAAGTCGAGTGGTTTTTCTTGTGTGCGCCGCAATATCATTCGCATAGGTTGAATTGGTGATTCTTGCAGAATTTTTCTGCAGCTGCGAAAAAGGTAGTGCGGGGCTCGAAACTGAAACTTGAAAATTATCACCAAATTTCATTGTGATGGCCAGACGCAGCGCCTGCGGAAAAGTGTGTCAGGCTGCCGATTCAGCGGGTGTGTGGAGGTCTTCCGAAACAGTCAGAAGTGGTAATCAGGATCTTTAAAGAAAAATTTACGGGCGGGCAGTTGCGTGGGGAAATCGATTGATCTAAGTTTTTCCGGCAACGTTTCAGTGAGGGAGGAGAACTCATGAAAATTCGTATGATGGCGGCCATGCTTGCCGCTTCTGCCGCGCTTCCGATCAGCGCCGGCGCCACCGATCTCGAAGTCACCCATTGGTGGACGTCTGGCGGCGAATCCGCTGCTGTCGCCGAGTTGGCAAAGGCATTCGACGCCACCGGCAACCACTGGGTCGACGGCGCTATCGCCGGTTCCGGCGGTACGGCGCGCCCGATCATGATCAGCCGCATCACCGGCGGCGACCCGATGGGCGCCACCCAGTTCAACCACGGCCGCCAGGCTGAGGAACTGGTTCAGGCTGGCCTGATGCGCGACCTGACCGATGTCGCGACCGCGGAGCATTGGAAGGACATTATTCGTCCGTCGAGCCTGCTCGATTCCTGCACGATCGACGGCAAGATCTACTGCGCTCCGGTGAACATCCATTCCTGGCAGTGGCTGTGGCTTTCGAACGCTGCCTTCAAGAAGGCCGGCGTCGAAGTTCCGAAGAACTGGGACGAATTCGTCGCTGCCGCTCCGGCTCTCGAAAAGGCCGGTATCATTCCGCTCGCTGTCGGCGGTCAGCCATGGCAGGCGACAGGCGCCTTCGACGTGCTGATGGTCGCGGTCGCCGGCAAGGACGTCTTCAACAAGGTGTTCAAGGACAAGGATGCAGAGGTCGCCGCCGGACCCGAGATCGCCAAGGTCTTCAAGGCTGCCGACGACGCCCGCCGCATGTCCAAGGGCAGTAACGTCCAGGATTGGAACCAGGCGACAAACCTCGTCATCACGGGCAAGGCCGGCGGCCAGATCATGGGTGACTGGGCGCAGGGCGAATTCGCGCTCGCCGGTCAGAAGGCCGGCACCGACTACACCTGCCTGCCGGGTCTCGGCGTCAACGAAATCATCTCGACGGGCGGTGACGCCTTCTATTTCCCGCTGCTGAAGGATGAGGAAAAGTCCAAGGCGCAGGCCGTGCTCGCCAAAACCCTGCTGGATCCCAAGACCCAGGTTGCCTTCAACCTGAAGAAGGGCTCGCTGCCGGTTCGCGGCGACGTCGATCTTGCCGCCGCCAACGACTGCATGAAGAAGGGCCTCGACATCCTGGCCAAAGGCAATGTGATCGAAGGCACTGACCAGCTGCTTTCGGCCGACAGCCAGAAGCAGAAGGAAGACCTCTTCTCCGAATTCTTCGCCAACCCGTCGATGACGCCGGAAGACGCTCAAAAGCGTTTCGCCGGCATCATCGCTTCGGCCGACTGATCGGCAGGTTCGCTGCCCTTGCGATCCGGCTCCCCGGAGCCGGATCCTCCCGCATAGTTTCGACGGTCTTGCCGGCCCTTCCGGCGGACCCCGCGGGCAGGGGTGAGAGACGGCCGTCACCGGCCGCAGCTGCGGTTTGAGGAGAAGTGTTCATGACGGGTCAAGCGCAAGCAGGCCGGCCAATCAAGCTACTGCGCAATCTGAATGCCAAGATTGCGTCCATTCCGATGATCCTGACAGCGCTGGTGATCTTTGTCGGCGGCACGTTCTGGACGGTCTTTTATTCCTTCACCAATTCCAAGCTCCTCCCGCGGTTGAGCTTCGTCGGCTTCGACCAGTATCACCGTCTCTGGGCGGCACCCCGCTGGGTTACTGCGATCGAAAATCTGGCGCTCTACGGCGTCCTCTCGCTGATCTTCAGCCTGGTCATCGGATTTGTGCTCGCCGCGCTCATGGATCAGAAGATCCGTTTCGAAAACACTTTTCGCACCATCTTTCTCTACCCCTTCGCGCTGTCCTTCATCGTGACGGGTCTCGTCTGGCAGTGGGTTCTGAACCCGGATTTCGGCGTCCAGTCGGTAGTGCGTTCGCTCGGCTGGACAAGCTTCACCTTCAATCCGCTCTACACGCCCGAAATCGTCATCTACGGGATTCTGATCGCGGCGCTTTGGCAGGGAACGGGCCTCGTCATGTGCCTGATGCTTGCCGGCCTGCGCGGCATCGACGAGGATATCTGGAAAGCGGCCCGCGTCGACGGCATCCCGATGTGGAAGACCTACCTGCTCGTCGTCATTCCGATGATGCGGCCCGTGTTCATCACGACGATCGTCATCATCGCCTCCGGCATCGTCAAGGTCTACGACCTCGTGGTGGCGCAGACTTCGGGCGGTCCCGGCATATCATCGGAAGTGCCGGCCAAATACGTCTACGATTACATGTTCCAGGCGCAGAATCTGGGTCAGGGCTTCGCCGCATCGACGATGATGCTGGTCACAGTCGCGATCATCATCGTTCCGTGGGCCTATCTGGAGTTCGGAGGAGGGCGCAAGCGTGGCTGATATCGAAACTCTCAACACCACGGCTGCCGGCCTCGACGCCGTCTCACAGAGGCTCGGCGACGGTCCGAGCGGTCCGAAGCCGCGCCCGACGCTGTCAGCGCGCAACATCATGCTCTACGGAACGCTGACGGTTGCAGCGCTCTATTATCTGCTGCCGCTCTATGTGATGGTCGTGACGTCACTGAAGGGCATGCCGGAAATCCGTCTCGGCAACATCTTCTCACCGCCGATGGAGATCACCTTCGAACCCTGGGTCAAGGCCTGGGCGGAGGCCTGCACGGGCCTGAACTGCGACGGCCTGTCGCGCGGTTTCTGGAATTCGGTGCGCATCACCGTGCCGTCGGTGATCATCTCGATCGCCATCGCCTCGGTGAACGGCTATGCGCTGGCAAACTGGCGGTTCAAAGGTTCCGAGCTGTTCTTCTCGATCCTCATCATCGGGGCCTTCATTCCCTATCAGGTGATGATCTATCCGATCGTCATCATCCTCCGCGAAATCGGCATCTACGGCACGCTGACCGGCCTTGTCATCGTGCACTCGATCTTCGGCATGCCAATCCTGACGCTGCTCTTCCGCAACTACTTCGTGTCGCTGCCGGAGGAACTGTTCAAGGCAGCGCGCGTCGACGGGGCAGGCTTCTGGCAGATCTTCCTGAAGATCATGCTGCCGATGTCGCTGCCGATCTTCGTCGTCGCCATGATCCTGCAGGTCACAGGCATCTGGAACGACTTCCTGTTCGGTGTCGTCTTCACCCGGCCGGATACCTATCCGATGACCGTGCAACTCAACAACATCGTCAATTCTGTCCAGGGCGTGAAGGAATACAACGTCAACATGGCAGCGACGATCCTCACCGGCCTGGTGCCGCTGATCGTCTATTTCGTCTCCGGACGGCTTTTCGTTCGCGGCATCGCCGCCGGCGCAGTGAAGGGGTGATCACATGAACATGAATTCAACTGTCTCCAATTCGAGCGTCTCGATCAAGGATCTGTCGCTGAACTTCGGATCGGTCAGCGTGCTGAAGGATCTCAACCTCGACATCAATGACGGCGAATTCCTGGTGCTGCTTGGATCGTCGGGCTGCGGCAAGTCGACCTTGCTGAATTGCATCGCCGGCCTGCTCGATGCTTCGGAAGGCCAGATCTTCATCAAGGGCAAGAACGTCACCTGGGAAGAGCCGAAGGATCGCGGCATCGGCATGGTTTTCCAGTCCTATGCGCTCTATCCTCAGATGACCGTGGAGAAGAACCTCTCCTTCGGCCTTCGCGTCGCCAAGGTGCCGCAGGCCGAGATCGACAAGCGCGTGGCGCGTGCGGCCGAGATCCTGCAGATCCAGCCGCTCCTGAAGCGCAAGCCGGCAGAGCTTTCCGGCGGTCAGCGCCAGCGCGTGGCGATCGGCCGGGCGCTGGTGCGCGATGTCGACGTCTTCCTGTTCGACGAACCGCTGTCCAACCTTGACGCCAAGCTGCGTTCAGAACTGCGTGTCGAAATCAAGCGCCTGCACCAGTCGCTGCAGAATACGATGATCTATGTGACGCACGACCAGATCGAGGCGCTGACGCTGGCTGATCGCATCGCCATCATGAAGAGCGGCATCATCCAGCAGCTCGACGATCCGACGACGATCTACAACCGGCCGCGCAATCTCTTCGTCGCCGGCTTCATCGGCTCGCCCTCGATGAATTTCCTGCGTGGCGAGTTGGTCAAATCAGGCGATGGCATCGCCTTTACCGCCAACGGTGTCATCTTCTCGCTGGCGGCTTACGACGCCAATGAAGTGCTGCAGCCCGGCCGCAAGGTGGTGCTCGGCGTTCGCCCCGAGCATATCAAGGTCAACGAAAACACCGGCGGCGAGGAACATGACGCGACAGTCGATATCGAGGAGCCGATGGGCGCGGACAATCTCCTGTGGCTGAAACATGCCGGCCACACGATGTCGGTCCGCGTCAACGGCGCGCGCCGCTTCAATGTCGGAGCCAAGGTGAAGCTGAGCTTCGACATGACGCTGGCTTCGGTGTTCGACGCCGAGAGCGAGCTGCGGCTTTAGCGGAGATTTGTGGATTGAGGCCACTACCCCCGGGCGAGTTTGACGAAAAGGCCAATCCCGCCCTCCGTCATCCTCGGGCTTGACCCGAGGATCCATGCCGTTGCTGCTGGTGGATACGGTGTAGGTCCTCGGGTCAAGCCCGGGGATGACGGAGAGCGGAGTGGGCGGATGAGGACAAAAACGACACGTCTCTGACGAACGAATAGGTGAAAGCCGCCGAACAGCGACATTTGCCCTTCCTTCAAGAACACAACCCTTTTCGAAATCGGAAATGAAATCGTGACGCAACAACCGCCTCCCTCCAGCATCGACCTTTCCGGTTCGTGGCAGCTGAGCTCCGTTGATGGTGAGATCAAAAGCGTCATCGCGCTGCCGGGCGACGTGCATACGGCGCTTCACCGGGCCGGTCTGATCCCCGACCCCTATTTCGGGCGCAACGAGCAGAAGGTGCAGTGGGTCGCCCAGCGTGAGTGGGCGGTCGAGCGCAGCTTTGCACTGCAGGAGGTCGACGGCGACTGGTATCTCGATGTCGATTATCTCGACACGGTCGCCAGCGTCTACGTCAACGGCTTCCTGGCGCTCGAAGCCGACAACAGCTTCCGCCGCTACCGGCCTGATGTCTCAAGCATGCTGAAATCCGGCGACAACGTCATCCGCATCGTGTTTGCCTCCAATCCCGCCGTTGGTGCCGAGCGGCAGAAGCAGCAGCCCTTTTACATTCCCTACAGTACCGGCAACTCGCCGATCCCCGACGGCAACATGCTGCGCAAGCCGCAATGCCATTTCGGCTGGGACTGGAATATCGCCATTGCACCCTTCGGCCTCTACGGCACGATCGCGCTGAAGAAGCTCGAAACGGCGCGCATCGAGCATGTCGTCACCCGCCAGAGCCACAACAATGACGGCTCTGTCGATCTCACGGTGACGGCGAGCCTCTATGCCAAGCATGCCGGCATCGCCCAGGTCTATTTCGATCTCGACGGAGAGCGCGTGCGCCTCGATGTCGGCGTCAAGGGCGAGACTGATGTCAATTACCTCTTCCATATCGACAGGCCGCGCCTCTGGTGGCCGTCCGGCAGCGGTGAGCAGGCGCTTTACACGCTCTCCGTCGAGCTGTCCGATGAGGTGGTGACGAAGCAGATCGGTCTTCGTACCATCGAGCTGATCACCACGCCGGATGCATCAGGCAGCCGCTTTGCGTTCAAGGTCAACGGCAGAGAGGTCTTCTGCCGCGGCGCCAACTGGATTCCGGCCGACGCGCTCTATTCGCTCTCGTCGCCTGAAAAGACTGAGGATTTGCTGCAGTCGGCGAAAGCCGCCAATATGAACATGGTCCGCGTCTGGGGTGGCGGCTTCTATGAGCAGGATCATTTCTACGATCTCTGCGACCGGCTGGGCCTCCTGGTCTGGCAGGACTTCATGTTCGCCTGCAATCTCTATCCCTCGACAGAGGACTTTCTCGAGAATGTGGCGATCGAAGTCGATTACCAGGTCCGCCGGCTCTCCTCTCATCCCTCGATCGCGCTCTGGTGCGGCGACAACGAACTTGTCGGCGCGCTGACCTGGTTCGAGGAGTCGCGGAAGGACCGCGACCGTTATCTCGTCTCCTACGACCGGCTCAACCGAACGATCGAGCAGGCGGTGAAGAAAGCGTTGCCCGGCGCGCTCTGGTGGCCGTCGAGCCCGGCCTCCGGCTATCTCGATTTCGGCGATGCCTGGCATGCCGACGGCTCCGGCGACATGCATTACTGGTCGGTCTGGCACGAGAACAAGTCATTCGACAATTATCGTTCGGTGCGGCCGCGCTTCTGCTCGGAATTCGGCTTCCAGTCCTATACCTCGCTGCCCGTCATCAAGACCTATGCCGACGAGAAGGACATGAACGTCGCTTCCCCGGTCATGGAACTGCATCAGAAGAATGCCGGCGGCAACGAGCGCATCGCCGGCACGATGTTCCGTTATTTCCGCTTCCCCAAGGATTTCCCGAACTTCGTCTATCTCTCGCAGATCCAGCAGGGCCTGGCGATCAAGACGGCGGTGGAATACTGGCGGTCGCTGAAACCCCATTGCATGGGCACGATCTACTGGCAGCTCAACGACACCTGGCCGGTCGCTTCCTGGTCGAGCCTCGATTATGGCGGGCGCTGGAAGGCGATGCATTATCTCGTCAAGCGCTTCTTCCAACCGGTGGCAGTCGCGGCCATTCCTTCCGAGGACGGCAAGACGATCCGTTTCTCGCTGGTCAACGACACGCTTGCCGATGTCAGTGTCGATCTTTCAATTTCTGTTCTGACGATGAACGGCGAGCGGAAGCACCTGAAAGATGTGCAGGCGGTCTGCTCGCCGGATGCGGCGGTGACGGCTGCGACCATCGACGTCGCCGAGATCGGCGAGGGAACGCTGCTTGCCTGGCAATTCACAGCCTCGAATGGCATGGGCGGCGAGGGGCATTATGTCAACGGCACCTATAAGGCGCTGGAGCTCGAAGCCTCAGGGCTGACGGTCACCCATGAATATGTCGAGGCGAGTGGCGCCATCGACATCAACGTCACCGCGAAGGGACTTGCGCTCTTCGTGATGATCGAAAGCGAGACGGACGGCAAATATTCCGACAACGCCTTCGATCTCGCGGCCGGCGAAAGCCGCCGCATCACCTTCACCCCGGCACATCAGCTCGAACGCGGCAAGCTGCCGGACTTCCGGTTCTACGACCTGCATTCCTGCCAATCGGCGGATTGATCTTCCCAAGCATGGGCACGAGGCCCAAGGAGAACATGATGACGAAACTAAGCTACCAGCTCTATAGCGCGCGCAACTTCCAGCCCTATTCGGCGATTTTCGAGAAGCTCGGCAAGGCAGGTTATGCCGAAGTCGAAGGCTTCGGCGGCATCTACGCCGATCTCGACGATGCCGGCCTGAAAAGCCTTCGCGCCGAGCTCGACAAGAATGGCCTGGTCATGGCGAGTGGCCATTTCAGCCCCGATTTCCTGGAGAAGGAAGTTCAGAAGTCGCTCAATATTGCCAAGATTCTCGGCATGGACTCGATCTATGCGCCGCACCTGGCGGCCGAACAGCGCCCCTCGGATGCCGCCGGCTGGACCGCCTTCGGCAAGCGGCTGCAGGAGATGAGCAAGCCTTACAAAGAAGCCGGCTACGAATTCGGCTGGCACAACCATGATTTCGAGTTCGTCAAGCTGGCCGACGGCTCGCTGCCGATCGAGCGCATCTTCGAAGGCGCGCCCGACATTTCCTGGGAAGCCGATATCGCCTGGGTCATCCGCGGCGGCGCCGATCCCTTCGCCTGGATCGAGAAACTCGGCTCTCGCATCACTTCGGTCCACGTCAAGGATATCGCGCCGGCAGGCGAGGCGAAGGATGAGGACGGCTGGGCCGATGTCGGCCATGGCAAGGTTGAATGGGCCAAGCTGATAGCGGCGCTTCGCGGCACCAAGGCCAAGCACTTCGTCGTCGAACATGACAATCCCAAAGACATCGACCGCAATATCAGCCGTTCGATCGCATCCTTCAAGACTTATTGAGGCACATCATGACCAGGGAACTTGGCGTCGGCATCATCGGATGCGGCAACATCTCCACCACCTACTTCTCGCTCGCACCGCTCTTCAAGGGGCTGAAGGTGCTGGCCTGCGCCGATATCAACCTGCAGGCCGCCGAGGCCCGCGCCAAGGAATATGGCGTGAAGGCACAGACGATCGACGCGCTGCTCGCCAATGACGAGATCGACGTCGTCGTCAATCTGACCATTCCGGATGCGCATTTTCCGGTATCGAAGGCGATCCTCGAGGCCGGCAAACACGTCTATTCGGAAAAGCCGCTGGTGCTTACGCTTGAGCAGGGCGAGGAGCTTCGCCGCATCGCCAAAGCAAAAAACCTAGCCGTCGGCTGCGCGCCGGACACTTTCCTCGGCGGCGCGCATCAGCTTGCCCGCAAGTTCATCGACGACGGCGGCATCGGCCGGGTCACTTCGGGCGCCTGCTATGTCATGAGCCCCGGCATGGAGATGTGGCATCCGAATCCGGATTTCTTCTTCCTGCCGGGCGGCGGTCCGATCCTCGATCTCGGCCCCTATTATATCGCCAATCTGATCAACCTGATCGGCCCTGTGAAGCGCGTCGGCGCCATGACCTCGATGGCATCGGCGACCCGGACGATCACCAGCCAGCCGCGCCATGGCGAGATCATCCCGGTTAAGACGCCGACGACGATCCAGGCGCTGCTCGAATTCGTCAGCGGCGCTACCGTGACGCTGTCGGCGAGCTGGGATGTGTGGTCGCACCGCCATGCCAATATGGAGCTCTACGGCACCGACGGCTCGCTTTACGTGCCGGACCCGAACTTCTTCGGCGGCACCGTCGAGGCCAGCGGCCGCGACAAGGACATCAAGCCGCTGGAAGACTGGGATCATCCCTTCGGCAAGATCAACCAGGAAAACCCGACCGGGGCGCGCGCCAACTACCGCACGGCCGGCCTTGCCGATATGGCGATGGCGCTGATCGAGGGACGCGACGCGCGCTGCTCGCTCGACCGCACGCTGCACGGCGTCGACGTCATGACCTCGATCCTGAAATCGGGCGAGGAGGGCCGATTCATCGATCTCACGACGACCTGCACCCAGCCGGCCGCGCTTGGCATCGAAGAGGCGCAGGCGCTGTTGAGGTGATAACGTATCGCCTGAGGTCTGCTGATCGCCAAGTGCGCACTCCGAACGTCATCCTCGGCCTTGTGCCGAGGATCTGCAAACCAGGCGGCGAATGCTCGGCATCGATTGGTCGCGGGCACTCTTGAAGCCGTAGGAACTCGCGCGTTCGCTTGCCGTATCCAGCGCGCTTGTTCCAATAGTTCTCGCGCGCTCGGGCTTGTCCCGAGGATCTATCGAGAGCACGGCAGATGCTCGGCACAAGGCCGAGCATGACGATCATAGAGATATTTTGTCAAGGAGACATTCAGATGAGCTGGCAACCGGCCGCAGACCGTTATTCGAAGATGAAATATAACCGCACGGGCCGTTCCGGCCTGAAACTGCCGGCCGTCTCCCTCGGCCTCTGGCACAATTTCGGCGGTGACACGCCGCATGACCGCAAGATCGACATGTGCCGCACGGCCTTCGATCTCGGCATCACCCATTTCGATCTCGCCAACAATTACGGCCCGCCTCCCGGCAGCGCCGAGACCGCTTTCGGCGAAATTCTGCGCACGGAATTTTCCAGGCTTCGCGACGAGCTGATCATTTCCTCGAAAGCCGGCTACGATATGTGGCCGGGTCCCTATGGCGAGTGGGGCAGCCGCAAATACCTGATCGCCTCCTGCGATCAAAGCCTGAAGCGCATGGGTCTCGATTATGTCGACATTTTCTATTCCCACCGCTTCGATCCGGAGACGCCGCTCGAGGAAACCTGTGGCGCGCTCGACCATATCGTCCGCTCCGGCCGGGCGCTCTATGTTGGCATCTCCTCCTATAATTCGCAGCGCACCCGCGAAGCAGCCGCCATCCTCAAGGACCTCGGCACGCCCTGCCTGATCCATCAGCCGAGCTATTCAATGCTCAACCGCTGGGTCGAGGACGACAGGCTGCTCGATACGCTCGACGACGTCGGCATGGGTTCGATAGTGTTCTCGCCGCTCGCCCAGGGCATGCTGACGACGAAGTATCTTGGCGGTATTCCGGCCGACAGCCGGGCGGCGCAGAATCATTTCCTGAAGCGCGATTTCATCCGCCCTTCGATCATCGACAATATCAGGAAGCTCAACGATATCGCCGAACGGCGTGGCCAGACGCTGGCGCAGATGGCGATTGCCTGGGTACTGCGGGGTGGGCGGGTGACCTCGGCGCTGATCGGCGCCAGCCGGTCCTCGCAGATCGTCGATTGCGTCAAGGCGCTGGATAATATCGAGTTTTCGGCTGAGGAGCTGAAGGAGATCGATGTGTATGCCCGTGAGGCTGATATCAATCTCTGGGCGAGGTCGGCCGAGCGGGATTAGGCAAGGCAACCGGAGGATGTGGCAGTAGTTGCCACACGTCCTCATTCCTGTGCTTGTCACAGGAATCCAGCCACCGCGCGTGCGCGCGGTGAAAAGGGGTCTTTCCGGCCCAAAGACTTGGTTCGGCTGGATCTCTGTGACAAGCACAGAGATGAGGGTGGAGAGGCTAGCTAAACCGCACCTATCTGACGTACGTACCGCAATAATCTAGGAGGAGGCCGTTCATGATCCGCAATCCCATCCTGCCCGGGTTCAATCCCGATCCGTCGATCTGCCGCGTCGGCGACGATTATTACATCGCCACCTCCACCTTCGAATGGTATCCGGGTGTGCAGATCCATCATTCTCGCGATCTTGTAAACTGGACGCTGGTGCGCCGGCCCCTAGAGCGTGCCTCGCAGCTCGACATGCGCGGCAATCCCGATAGCTGCGGCATCTGGGCGCCGTGTCTTTCCTATGCTGATGGGCAGTTCTGGCTTGTTTATACCGACGTCAAGCGTTTCGACGGCAATTTCAAGGATGCGCATAATTACATCGTGACGTCTCCTTCCATCGAGGGCGAATGGTCCGAGCCGGTCTATGTCAATTCCTCCGGCTTCGATCCCTCGCTCTTCCACGACGACGATGGCCGCAAATGGTTCGTCAACATGCAGTGGAACCACCGAACCCAGAGCTTCGGCGGCTCGCCGAAATCGCCCGCCTTCGACGGCATCCTGCTGCAGGAATGGGATCCCGCGACCAAGGCGCTGAAGGGGCCGATCAAAAACATCTTCGCCGGCAGCCCGCTCGGCCTCGTCGAAGGACCGCATCTCTTCAAGAAGAACGGCTGGTATTATCTGACGACCGCCGAGGGCGGCACCGGCTACGACCACGCCGTCACCATGGCGCGCTCGCGCCGCATCGACGGGCCGTATGAGATGCATCCGAACATGCATCTGATCACCTCGAAGGATCATCCGGGCGCGGTGCTGCAGCGGGCCGGGCACGGCCAATATGTCGAGACACCGGAGGGGCAGGCCTATCACACTCATCTCTGCGGCCGGCCGCTGCCGCCGAAACGGCGATGCACGCTGGGGCGCGAAACGTCCCTGCAGAAATGCGTCTGGCGCGACGATGATTGGCTCTATCTGGAAAACGGCACCTCAGTGCCCGATGTCGATGTGTCGGTTCCTTTCAGCGCTGCGCCGGTGGAGAAGCCGATGCGCAGCGAGTACAGTTTCGATGGGCGCGCGCTACCGGCCGATTTCCAGTGGCTGCGCACGCCCGAACCCCAGCGCATCTTCAATCTGACGGACCGTCCCGGCCATCTCAGGCTGATCGGTCGCGAAAGCATCGGCTCCTGGTTCGAGCAGTCGCTGGTCGCGCGCCGGCAGGAGCATCATAGTTTCCGCGCCGAAACCGTGATCGAATTTTCGCCTGACACGTATCAGCAGGTCGCGGGGCTGACGCATTATTACAACCGCCACAAGTTCCACGCGATCGCCGTGACGCTGCACGAAACGCTCGGCCGCTGCGTGACCATCCTCTCCTGCAACGGCGACTACCCGAACAGCCGCCTCAGCTTTCCCGCCGAAAGTGGTGTCGCGATCCCGGCCGAGGGCCGTGTCCAGCTTGCCATGGAAATCCGCGAGAATGACCTTCAATTCTCCTGGCAGACGGAGGGCAAGGGCGCCTGGCAACGGATCGGTCCCGTCCTCGACGCCGGCGTGATTTCCGACGAGGGCGGGCGCGGGGAGCACGGCTCCTTCACCGGCGCCTTTGCCGGCGTGTTTGCCTTCGATACGTCTGGGCGAGGGAAGGCGGCGGATTTCGACTGGTTCAATTATGATGAATTGTGAGGGGTAGCACCTACTGCCTCCCAGCCGCCCTCGTCCTTCGAGGCTTCGGCCTTTGGCCTATGCACCTCAGGATAAGGGCTGGTCGTTGTGCCATTTGGCTGCGGACCAGATCGGCATGCTTGGTTGCGCCAAATCCGTTGTTGCCAAGCTCGCTGCTATGTCTTGCGACACGGCCGCGACCTCTGTCCGACCTCATCCTGGAGGTGGCCCGCAGGGGCCTCGAAGGACGAGGTCGGCCGCTGCAACGACGCACGCACAAAAGAAAAGCCGGCGCAGAGGCCGGCTGAGACGAACGCGGCTGCACAGGGATACTGGCCGGTTCCAAACGCTTGGTGACTGAACAATAACTTTCATTACATGCCGAGACAGCGGAAAAGGGCGCAACGAGAACGCCGGTAAGACGGCTCCGCAAAGGAATGGGCGGCGGGGCGGATGCCGGTGCTTGCCTCGGCTCTCTTATCGAGCATGAATATCACCGGATGATGACATCCGGAGCCGACCGCTGCCTTTCTTTCAGAGAGAATTGGCGGCGGGCGACGGCAATCGGAAGCCGGCTATCGCAGGCCCGTCACCAATGGGTGATCGGCTTGACGAAAGGCGACGGTGTTGGCGAGGCGTGAATGCAGTGTTCATGTTCCCGAAGGATGTCAAAGCGCCACAGAGGGACTATATAGCGGGCCGAAATACTTCGAGCATCTGCAAGAGTCCTGCATGACCCCCATTATTTCCGTTCAGAACCTGACGAAGACTTATGCCAACGGGTTCGAGGCCCTGAAGGGCATCAACCTCGATGTCGAGAAGGGCGAGATCCTGGCGCTGCTCGGGCCGAACGGCGCCGGCAAGACGACCCTGATCTCGATCATCTGCGGCATCGCCAATCCGAGCGGCGGCCGCGTGCTGGTGGCCGGCAACGACGTAGTAAAGGATTTCCGCGCGACCCGCTCGATGATCGGCCTGGTGCCGCAGGAGCTGACGACTGACCAGTTCGAGACGGTGTTCAACACGGTGAGCTTTTCGCGCGGGCTGCATGGCAAGAAGGCCAATCCAGCGCATATCGAGAAGGTGCTGCGGGCGCTCTCGCTTTGGGACAAGAAGGATAATATGCTGCGTCAGCTCTCCGGCGGCATGAAACGACGGGTTCTGATCGCCAAGGCGCTTTCCCATGAGCCGGATATTCTTTTCCTTGACGAGCCGACCGCTGGCGTCGACGTGACGCTGCGCAAGGACATGTGGCACGTCGTCGAAGAACTCCGGGCTTCGGGCGTCACCATCATCCTGACGACCCATTATATCGAAGAGGCCGAGGAAATCGCCGACCGCGTCGGCGTCATCAATGGCGGCGAGCTGCTGCTCGTCGAGGAAAAGGCCGCGTTGATGGCCAAGCTCGGCCGCAAGCAGCTCATCCTCGATTTGGCGGAACCGCTGAGCCGGCTGCCAGACTGTTTTGCCGGCAATGGCCTCACTCTCGAAGCGGACGGAAGCCGCCTGACTTATGATTTCGACGCCGATAACGAGCAGGAAAGCATCGCGACGCTGCTGACCCGGCTCGGCGAGAACAATATCCATTTCAAGGATCTGTCGACGCGGCAGAGTTCGCTCGAAGATATCTTCGTGGCGCTGGTGGGAGCGAGCAAATGAACTTCGAAGCGGTCAAATCGATCTATTTCTTCGAAATGGCGCGCACGCGCCGCACGCTGCTGCAAAGCGTCATCTCGCCTGTCATCTCGACCTCGCTTTATTTCATCGTCTTCGGGGCGGCAGTCGGTTCGCGCATCCAGGAAGTGGAAGGCGTGTCCTACGGTGCTTTCATCACGCCGGGCCTCATCATGCTGACGCTGCTCGGCCAGTGCATCAGCAACGGCTCCTTCGGAATCTACTTCCCGAAATTCACCGGCACGATCTATGAGGTGCTGTCGGCGCCCGTGGCGATGACGGAGATACTGCTCGGTTATGTCGGGGCGGCGGCCACCAAGGGCCTGATCATCGGCGTCATCATTCTTTTAACCGCCAATCTCTTCGTCGACGTCAGGATCGAACATCCTTTCATGATGATCCTGTTCTTCCTGCTGACTGCGATCACTTTCAGCCTGTTCGGCTTCATGATCGGCATCTGGGCCGGCAATTTCGAGCAGCTGAACCTCATTCCCATGCTTGTCGTGCCGCCGCTGACCTTCCTCGGTGGCAGTTTCTATTCTGTCAGCATGCTGCCGCCCTTCTGGCAGGCGGTCAGCCACTTCAACCCGGTGCTCTACCTCGTCAGCGGCTTCCGCTGGAGTTTTTACGGGATCGCCGATGTCAACCCGGCGATCAGCCTGGCGATGATCACCGTGTTCCTGGCGATCTGCCTGGGAACGCTCGGCTGGATCTTCAAGACCGGATACCGGCTGCGCAACTGACCGCTTGAACGTCGATGATCGGAGAAGCCGATAGTGCTATCGGCTTCTTCCGTTTTTCTTTTGCGTCCGGTGGAGGCATCTGCTGTCTCATCCCAATGGAGAGGCGAGACAGCTGTTATGAGCATCGAAGGTCAGAAGGTGATAATTGTCGGCGGCAGTTCCGGTATGGGGCTGGCACTTGCCGGGCGTCTGCTCGACGAGGGGGCGTCGGTGACGATTGCCGGGCGCGGTCAGGAGAAGCTTGCGGCAGTTTGCCGTCATCTCGGCGACCACCCGAAACTTCGAACCCATGTCGTCGATATAGGCCGGGAGGAGGAGGTCGCGGCGCTGTTTCGGGAGTGCGGACCGGTCGATCATATCGTCAGCACGGCGGCGGAAATCGAAGGAGCCTATCAGCTGCTGTCGTCGCTCGAACTGGCGGCGGCAGAAAAGGTGGTCCAGAGCAAGTTCTACGGCCCGCTACTGCTGGCGAAATATGGCGCCTCCCGACTGCCGTCGTCTGGTTCGATCACCTACACCTCGGGTATTGCGGCCTATCGGCCGCTCGCGCGCGGATCGGTGGTCGCGGCCGTCAACGCGGCACTCGAAGGCCTCGTCAGGGCGCTTGCCGTCGAACTGGCGCCGATCCGCGTCAACGCGGTTTCGCCCGGCTGGGTGGACACGCCGATCTGGAGCTTCGTTGCCGGTGACGCCAAGCAGGCGAGGCTGGATGCGATGGCGCAGCGCCTGCCGGTTGGGCGGGTTGGGCAGCCCGAGGATATCGCCGATGCGATGCGTTTCCTGATCGGCAACGGCTTCACCACGGGCACTACCCTGCATGTCGAAGGCGGGCATCGGCTGGTCTGACCGGCGAAAGATTTTCGCTGGCCGATTGCAGAAGGAAAGCGATGTGCGACGGCTGGACGCGCCGGCGTCTCCACATCATCACCAGCGAGGCTGCCAGCGGCCGGCCGGGCCAGGGCAGTTCGACGACATCGCCGCGCGCAATGGACGGCCCCACCGCCAGACTCGGGACCAGGCCGTAGCCGGCGCCTGATGCCACGAGCCGGATGATCGTTGCGATGCTGTCGGCTTCCGCCGCAACGGCCGGCGCAGCTAAACCCGCTTCGGCAAAGGCGGTATCGAGCAGGTGGCGATAGACGCAGCCGGCCGCGGTGGCGATGAACGGGGCGGTGCGCAGGGCTGCGAGGCTTTCCGGCGGCGGGATTTGCGCGCTGCCGGCGGCAATCAGCACCAGCGGCTCGCTGGCGACGCGGCGTGTCACGAAGCGCTCGTCCTGCTGACCGCGATCGAAGGTGAAGACGATATCAACCGAGCCATGCTGCAATTTCGCATGCAACTCGCCACTGCCGCCGACCTTGAGTTTGAGACCGAGATCGGGATTTTGCCTGCGGAGGAGGGAGAGCCAGGGCGCCAGCCTTTCAGCGGCAATGGTTTCCAGCGTGCCCAGGGTGATAGAGGCTTCGGAAATGCCGGCGGCAATGCGGACGGCGGTCTGCGCCTCATCGTTCAGCGCCAATATCTCTTCCGCATAGGCCTTCAATGCCATGCCTGCCGGTGTGGGAGCGACGCCCTGCCGGGAGCGGAGGAAGAGTTCAACGCCCATCTCCTCTTCCAGCGCCTGGATTTGATCACTGAGGCTCGACTGCGCGAGATTGACCTCGGCGGCGGCGCGCGTGAGGTTTCCATGGCGGATGACGGCAAGGAAGGTCTTCAATTGTCGTGGGGTCATGTTGAGCTCCGGCATTTGCGCGATGGCAGGATATCAACAAAGACGATCCAGCCGCAATTCGGGGGCTGTCAGGCACTGCTGACGAGCAGGGCGCCCAGCAGGATGAAAAGGGTGCCGGCTGCGAGCCGCGCCATGTTAAGCTCGGAGGCTTCGCCGAGAAAGACTGCGCGACGGTGCCAGATCCGCCTGGCGCCGTAAAGCTGCATCGCGCACGGCACGGTTCGTCGACTTGCATTTTCTGCGAGCATTGAAACCGCACGTTGACGAGATGGAAATTTCTGTCTAGCTGTACCGTCATGAAGATCGCAATGGTTCTTGTCGTGGTGATAGCGCGCATGGGCAGGATGGTGTAACCATCCGGCGATCAGCCCCATGCGCGATAAAACAAGCTCCTGACGGGGCTTTTTTTGTGCCCTGAATTTGCGCTGCGCCTCGTCAGATTCCCACAATCTCCCTGACACACCGGACAAAGCCATGTCACGCGACAATTCTGCGCAGACTTCCGGCAACCGCCTGACCGAGAAGGCGGCTGCGACTTCGACTGCGGCGCCGCGGCGCACGATCCTTCTCCTGCTGACGGCGCTCTCGGTGTTGCCGGTCAACATATATCTGCCGGCGCTGCCAAATATCGCCGCGACTTTTCAGGCTGATTTCGCGCTCGTCAATCTCTCGGTTGCGGGTTATGCGATCATCAACGCCCTGACGGAAATTGTCGCCGGCGCGATGTCGGATCGTTATGGGCGCCGGCCGATCGCGCTGATCGCCGTTTCCATTTTCATCGTCGCGTCGATCGGCTGCGCGCTGGCGCCCAATATCGGCATCTTTCTGTTGTTTCGCGTGATGCAGGCGTCGATCGCCGCCTGCTTCTGCATCGCACTCGTCGCCATCAAGGAGACGGCGGGCGAGCGCGGGGCCGCCAACAGGATCGGCTACGCCGCCATGGGATGGGCTATCGCGCCGATGCTCGGCCCGAGCGTCGGCGGCATTCTCGACGAAACGTTCGGATGGCGGGCGATCTTCGTCGCTCTTGCGCTGATAGGCGCAGCCATCCTCGCCATTTCCATGCGCGAGCTGAAGGAAACAGCCGGCCCAGCGTCGAGACTGAAAGGAGATTACTTTGCTTCCTACCGGCAGCTTCTCGGTTCGGCGCGGTTCTGGGCCTATACGCTGTGCATGGCCTGCTCGACCGGCACTCTCTATATCTTCCTCGGAGGCGCATCCTTGGCAGTCAGTTCTTCGCTCGGAGGATCGAGCGCGAAACTGGGCTTCTTCATGGGAATGGTTCCCGCGGGATTCATTCTGGGCAGTTATCTCGCTGCCCGATTGACGAGGAAATCGCTCAGCACCACGCTCGTCATTGCGCGTTTATTGACGTGCATGGGTCTGCTCTTGGGGCTGATCTTGTCGATCTCGGGCGTCACGCATGTCCTGGCATTTTTCGGACCCTGTATGTTCATCGGCATCGGCAATGGCTTGACCTTTCCGGCCGCCAATCTGGGCGTGATGTCGGTTCGCGCCCATCTCGCCGGCACCGCTGCAGGCCTTGCCGCCGCCATGTCGATCGCCGGCGCCGCGCTGATTGCTTCGATCGCCGGGTTGTTTCTCCGGGAGGCAGGCGCAGTGTCGACGCTGTTCGCGATGTTGCTGACATCGGCCTCACTTGCCTTGTCGGCAGCGTTTTTTGCAGCTTTTGTCGACCGGCGAGTTGCGGTCCGTATTCCCAATGGAGAGTCGGCCGAGAGCGGATCGAGGGCATGATTGTTCTGCCGGATCAATCCCGCATTCGCAATTCGTCCGTCTGCATTTGCAAGGAGCCCAGCGTTTCCAGGAAGCTCATGCCGAGCAGGCTCTGGTCAAGCCGGCCGTCCTCGGCGACGCTGGCTGCGACATTGTTGCGGACGATCGGACCGATCGCTACCTGGTCGAGCGTAATGGGGGCCGCGCGGCTGCGGCCGTTGGCGGTCATGACCGTCATCGAGTAGGTGAGGCCCGTGAGATCGATGCCGATGCGTTCAGCATCCTCGTGTGAGAGCGCGACCATGCTGGAGCCGGTGTCGACGAGCATCTCGACGGTCCGGCCATTCACATTGACGTCCGCTTCGAAATGGCCGTTCAACAGCTTGTGCAGGATGATTTCCGCGCCACCTTCGCTCGTCGTGACGACGACAGCGCGGCCAGGAATGAGACCGGCGAGTACCCGATTGCCGACGCCGATCGCTTCCTGACGATAGAGATAGACGGTCACGAGCGCCAGGATGATGACCAGCCAGATCATCATCTGGCGCATGGTTTCACCGACGCTGCGCGCCCAAATCCCGGCCGATAGCATCAGTGCGATCGGCAGCAGGTAAACGAAGCGGCCGAACTCGTCACTTTGCAAGCCGAGAATGCGGCCGCTGTCGCCGTTGAGGATCAGCACGGCAAGACCGATGCCGATCACGACGAGAATGACGGTGAAACGGATCATGAAGGCCGCCCCGGCGGCTCGGCGAGGCTTGTTTTCATTCGGCTGGTCGCCGCGGCGGTTGCGAGCCTCGCCGGCAGCTGCGCCATGATCCCGCGCCGTTCGGCATCGGTATAGTTCATCCAGCCACCGATTTCCTGAAGAGTGCGGCCGCAACCGGCGCAAAATCCGGTGGCTGGAACCATGGAACAGACGTGAATGCAGGGTGTTTGCATGGCTGATATATCGGAGTTTCAAAGAGTGGTGGCAAGGGCGCAAAGGGTGGCGATTTCGCAAATCTGCTGCGTGGCGCCCAGCGTGTCGCCGGTGTGGCCGGCAAGCTTGCGACGGATGAGAGTCGTGAAGACAAATCCGGCAACGCCGGCGGCGAGGAGGCTGGCGACGAGCGGCCGCAGGCCGAATGCCGGCCAGATCAGAAGTGCTGCGAGCAGACCGGCTGAGACGAGCGCAAAATGCATCGCCGCCTCATTCGGCTGGCCGGTCGAGGCGGCCACGCCATCGGCCTTTGCGGCCGGCAGCCGTTGCCAATGCCAGGCGATGGCGCCACGGCTGAGTGCTGCGACGGCGGGAACGGCAAGGGCTGCGGCGAGCGGCGAGGATTGGCGGACAATGGCGGCGAGTGCGGCCGCACGGATCGCGAAGGAGAGGATCAGCGCTATCGCGCCATAGGTGCCGATCCGGCTGTCCTTCATGATGATGAGGCTCTGGTCGCGGTTCTTGCCGCCGCCGATGCCGTCGGCCGTGTCGGCCAAGCCGTCTTCGTGCAGTGCGCCAGTGGCGAGAGCCTGGACGGAAAGCGCGATCAGGGCCGCCACCAGTGGATCGGCGCGCAGGCCCGAAAGAAGGAGGAGGGCGAGCGCCGGCACGAAGCCGATGATAAGACCGGCGAGGGGAAAGGCGCGCACCAGGCGGCCGAGCCTGCCGTCATAGCCTTCGAACAGCGCCGGCGGCATCGGAAGACGGCTCAAAAAGGCGACGGCGCGGGCGGTATCGACCGCATAGTCCTTGATCTTCATTCTGTTTCGTTCTGCCGGAGGGGCTGCGGCGCTTTTGATGTTGTTCGCTTCGTCCGCCGGCTTTAAGAGAGAGCCACCGCAAAGAAGCTGATTTGCTCGACGCAAACAAGTGGTTTGCGTGAAAACAAGAATAGCCGATTCATAGGAATACGCACCGATGAGCGTTTCAGGCCTGCCCTTCGACGATTTCCGTACCCTGCTCCGGGACCTGCCCGGACCGGATGCCCGCGCACTGGTGGCCGCACGCGAACGCGACGCGCAGCTGACCAAGCCGCCGGGCGCGCTCGGGCGGCTCGAGGAGATTGCCTTCTGGCTTGCCGCCTGGACGGGCCGCCAACCGGCCGTCAACCGGCCGCTGGTGGCGATCTTCGCCGGCAATCACGGTGTCACCAGACAGGGCATCACACCCTTTCCGCCCGCGGTGACGCAGCAGATGGTCGAGAATTTTGCAGCCGGTGGAGCTGCGATCAACCAAATCTGTGTCGCTTATGATCTCGGGCTGAAAGTCTTCGATCTGGCGCTTGATTACCCCACGGGCGACATTACCGAGGAAGCCGCGCTTTCCGAGCGCGACTGCGCCGCGACCATGGCCTTTGGCATGGAGGCGATCGCCGGCGGCACCGACCTGCTCTGCATCGGCGAGATGGGCATCGGCAACACGACGATTGCGGCGGCGATCAACTATGCGCTCTACGGCGGTTCGGCGCGCGACTGGGTCGGACCCGGCACCGGTTCGGAAGGCGAGATGCTCGAGCGCAAGATCGCGGCGGTGGAAAAGGCGGTGGAGCTGCATAGCGACCATCTCGACGATCCCCTGGAGATCATGCGGCGGCTTGGCGGCCGCGAGATCGCGGCGATGGCCGGCGCCATCCTTGCCGCCCGGATGGAGCGCATACCGGTGCTGATCGACGGCTATGTCGCGACTGCCGCGGCGGCGATCCTGAAAGCCGCCAATCCTTCCGCGCTCGATCATTGCCTGATCGGCCATGTCTCCAGCGAGCCCGGTCATCTGCGCGCGATCGAGATGCTCGGCAAGACGCCGCTTCTGGCGCTCGGCATGCGGCTTGGCGAAGGCACTGGTGCGGCGCTTGCCGCCGGCATCGTCAAGGCCGCCGCTGCCTGCCATTCCGGCATGGCGACGTTTGCCCAGGCAGGCGTGAGCAATAAGCATTAAAGCGCGTCGCGATCTTTCAGATTCGCTTGGCCCGCGTTTTAATTCCTTGTTTTGCGCATGTCGTTATCGCAAAACCGCTGCACACTTTTGCGCGACATGCTCTGGGGGATCAATCTTGACGAAGCCCGCGGTGACGAAGCAGACCGGATTTCGACATTTCATCGCCGCGGCCAGCTATTCCTGGGCAGGTTTCCTGCGCGTGCTGAAAGAGGCGGCCTTCCGCCAGGAGCTCGGTTTCTTCCTCATTTCGCTGGCGGGGCTGGCGCTGGTGGGGGCCACTTTCGGTGAGATCGTCATTGCGGTGCTGCTGTTCCTCGGGCTGTTTTCGATGGAGGCGATGAATACCGCTGTCGAGGAAGTGATCGACCGGATTTCACCGGAGATTTCGATCGTCGGCAAACATGCCAAGGATCTCGGTTCCTTCGCGGTGACTTGTATGATCGCCGCCTGCTGCCTCTATCTCGGATTCGTGCTCGGCAAGCATCTGTTTTTCAGTTGAACTAAAGCGTCGCATGAAACCTGATTCGTGCGACGCGCTTTAGCTCCTTGTTTTTATGCATGTCGTTATCCGGGAACCGCCGGACACTTCCGGGCGACATGCATTAGGCAAAACTCTTGCGCTTGCGCGCGACAGCCTGAGCCTCTTCGACAGCCGGCAGGCTCTGGAGCACGCGCTTGGCGGGCAGGATTGCGATGACCTCGGTGCCTTCACGCAGCTTCGATTTCAGCAGGAACTGTCCGTCATGCTTGGCAAGGATCGCCTGAACGATCGGCAGGCCGAGGCCGGTGCCTTGTTCGGCGCTCTTGATGGCGATCGAGCCCTGGCCGAAGGCCGAGAGGACGACGGGAATCTCTTCTTCCGGAATGCCGGGGCCGTTGTCCTTGATCGAGATGTACTGACCGCCACCGGCCGTCCAGCCGACCTTGACGTGGATTTCGCCGCCTTGCGGCGTGAACTTGACCGCATTGGAGAGAAGGTTGAGCACCACCTGGCGCATCGACTTCTCGTCCGCCCAGATGGCCGGCAGCTGACGCTCGAACTGATCCGAAATGGCGATATTCTTGGCCCGGGCGCGCAGCTGCACCATGCCGATGCAATCCTCGGTAATATCGAGCAACGAGATCGCTTCTTCGCTCAGTTCGTATTTGCCGGCCTCGATGCGCGACAGGTCGAGGATTTCATTGATGAGATCGAGCAGATGCTGGCCGGAGCGATGAATGTCGCCGGCATATTCTTTATAGGTCGGATTGGCGAGCGGTCCCATGACTTCGGCCGACATCACCTCGGAGAAGCCGAGGATGGCGTTGAGCGGCGTCCTGAGCTCGTGCGACATGGAGGCAAGGAAACGGGACTTGGCGAGGTTTGCCTCTTCGGCGCGGCGGCGCGCCTCGTCCGACATCGATTTCGCCACTTCCAGCTCGGCGATCAGGTCGTCCTTCTCCGACTGGTAGGAGAGGATCCTGAGGTTGGATTTGAAGAGCCGGTCGCTGATATAGTTGAAGAAGACGAGGGTGGTGGTGAAGAGCCCGGTCAGGCTGATTTCGAGGAGGTCGCGTGACAGGCCGCTCTTGGCGCCAAGCGCCAGGACCGCCGGCGCGAAGGCGACCAGCACGGCTGGCGTCAGCATGAAGTTCGACATCGCCGTGACGGAAAGCGCAATCAGCAATGTTGCGCCCTTATAGAGAATGAAGCTGGACGGCTCGCAGGTGTCGCACCCCTGCAGTGCGAAGACGGCCCAGCAGCAGCCGACCAGGAATTGGCCGGCGAGCAGCAGGCGGCGCCATTTGCGGGCGCTCTCGGAGGTGATCTCCTGTCGGCGCGCGCGCCGGGCGAGCAGGATGTTGCCGGTGTGACAGGTGAGTGTCAGCAGCGCCCAGAAGAGCAATTGGGTATCTTGAGTGAAATAGACGCCGAGGGCGGTAATGATGACGACGAAGAGCGGCATGATCGTAGCGCCCTGCATCATCGATGCTATATACATCTTGAGTACGTCACGGTCGAAGGCGGAATTGGACGCATGACCGGTCTGAAGACGTTCGCGCGTCTGCCGCACGGCCTTGGAAACGGCCTTGTTGCGGTGGCTGCGCGACCTGTCGACGATAATCTTGTCGGTCGATGTGCTTACGCCGGTACTCATGTGCACGTTGAAACTTCATCCCAGGGTGGATAAGAGCTTAACCGGCAATTCTTAAGAAGATGTTTGCCATCTTTGCCAAGGATTTGTTTTTTAAGGAGGCGAAAGCGTGACACGGGGCCCGCGCCTGATTCGCGACGGCGTGACCGCTTTTGCCCTGCTTGTGCTGCTGGCGCTGATTGCCGCCAAGATCAACGATCGAGCAACAATCAAGCGTGCCGGCGCCTTTCATGCTGCCGATGGCGACAGTCTGACATTGGGCGGGGAGCGCTTCCGCCTCGAAGGCATTGACGCGCCCGAGTTTAATCAGAGCTGTGAACGGGCGGGAAAGGCCTGGGCTTGCGGGCGCGTGGCGCGGGAGGCGCTGCAGGAGATGGTGCTGGCATCGGGAACGCTTTGCCAAGGCGACCGGCGCGACCGCTACGACAGGCTGCTTGTCGTCTGTCGTAGCGCGACGGGCGGCGACATCAATGCCGGCATGGTACGCCGAGGCATGGCCGTCTCCTATGGTGGCTACGGCAAGGAGGAGGCCGAGGCGAGAGGGGCGAAAGCGGGGCTGTGGGCCGGGACTTTCGAGCGGCCGCGCGATGTGCGCGACCGTGCCCGTCACGAATCCGGTTACGGCGACGCGCTGCGCTTCGTCAGGCGGATCGTCGGATGGGAGTAAGGTGATGACCGATGAAGCCAAGCTGGAAACGCTGCGGCGGGAAATTGCCGGCTGTCGCATCTGTCGCGACGCTCCGGCAAGCGGACCTCAGCACCGGCTGCCGCACGAGCCGCGGCCGGTGGCGGTGATTTCGTCAAGCGCTCGTATTCTGATTGCGGGGCAGGCGCCCGGCCTTCGGGTGCATGAGAGCGGTCTGCCGTTTGACGATGCCTCGGGCGACCGGCTGCGGTCATGGCTCGGCGTTGACAGAACAAGCTTTTACGACCGCAACCGATTCGCCATCGTGCCGATGGGCTTCTGCTTTCCTGGCTACGACGACAAGGGCGCGGACCTGCCGCCGCGCCGTGAATGCGCTCCGGTCTGGCGGCAAAGGGTGATCGCGGCAATGCCGCAGATCAAGCTGGTGCTGGTCATCGGCCAATATGCGCAGGCCTGGCATATGGCTGACGAGAGGCGAGGCAATATGACCGAGACGGTGCGGGCTTGGCGTGACAGCCTGCTGTCCGGCCGGTCGCCGACGGTGCTGCCGCTGCCGCATCCGAGCTGGCGCAACAGCGGCTGGCTGAAACGCAATTCCTGGTTCGAGCAAGAATTGCTTCCTGTGTTGCAGGAGCGGGTGAAAACACTGCTTTCCTGAAACAAAATTCTTTTCCTCGCGCGGAATCGGGTTATACAAAGAAAATAATTCGAAAGGACTGACGTGCGCATGGACCGCCTCGACCGAAAAATACTGCGTCTGCTGCAAGAAGATTCGACCCTTGCCGTTGCCGACCTCGCCAAGAAGGTGGGGCTGTCGACGACGCCGTGCTGGCGGCGCATTCAGAAAATGGAGGAAGATGGCGTCATCAAGCGTCGGGTCGCCATCCTCGATCCGGAGAAGGTTAACACCAAGGTCACGGTTTTCGTATCGATTCGCACGGCCACCCATTCGATCGAGTGGCTGCGCCGCTTTTCCGAGGTGGTCGCCGAATTCCCCGAAGTGGTCGAATTCTACCGGATGAGCGGTGATGTCGATTATCTCCTGCGAGTCGTCGTGCCCGATATCGCCGCCTACGATGCCTTTTATAAGCGGATGATCGCCAAGATCGAGATTCGCGACGTCTCCTCCGCCTTTGCGATGGAGCAGATCAAGTATTCGACGCAGTTGCCGCTGGACTATATGATTCTCGAGAACGCCAAATCCAACGAGGATTGAGTCCGAGCGTGCGATCTGCGGCCGCCTGGAATGGCGGTCGATAATCGAAATATCGAGGCACGGTCTGCTACCGCAGAGGGTATCCTCCCCAAGAAATGGGCTTCGAGCGGCATTCTCATCATCCGTGAGAATGTCCGCAATGAGGCCGCAAGCAGGGCCGAGAGAGGGTTCTGACTGCAGAAAAGTCTCATAAATAGCGGAAAAGCGCTCGAATCGCGGCGAAATCCTGAAGAAATACATAGCCTAGTAACGATTAGGAGGCTATGGTGCGTACAACCAGTGGGCATCATGTCATCATTTTGACGCATTGGTATCGAATTCAGGACACTATGTTCTAAGTCGGCACCTTGTATGTGTTCATTGGCCGGCGGTAGAGTTTTATGAGCTTCACCATTATGTCCGACGAAGATCGGACGGTGGGGATTTTGATGAAAGAATATAGCGTTTGCGGCTTGCGATGGAGGGTTTCCGTCGCCGGGCCGTTTGTGCGTTTTTCTGCTGTAACCAATTGAAATTGTTGTATAAAAATCACGCTTTCGAGGAAAGTGCCTCGATCGGACCCCTCCCGCGTATATCGAGAATTGCTTGATAATGCCCGGTATGGGATGACGGTTTGGCGGTTCGATCGATCCGCACGCCGAGATGGCTGTTCAAACTGGGCCGGCTTCAAATTGACTACCCGATGAGACGTCAGCCCCGATCGACAAAGGAATGGATTGGTAAATGAACATCAGAATGGTTTTGCTCGCATCAGCAGCAGCATTTGCTGCATCGACGCCGGTTCTTGCAGCTGACGCTATTGTTGCTGCTGAGCCGGAACCGGTTGAATATGTTCGCGTCTGCGACGCTTACGGCACCGGCTACTTCTACATCCCCGGCACCGAAACCTGCCTCAAGATCGAAGGCTACATCCGTTTCCAGGTCGACGTTGGTGATCAGCCGCTCAATGGCTCGGCCAGCAACGATTCGGATTGGGATGCCAGGACCCGCGGTCAGGTTCAGTTCACGGCGAAGAGCGACACCGAGTATGGTCCGCTGACTGGCGTCATCGTCATGCAGTTCAATGCTGACAATGCCACCGACCAGGATGCCATCCTCGACTCTGCTTACCTCGACATCGCGGGCTTCCGCGCTGGTCTGTTCTACAGCTGGTGGGACGATGGTCTCTCGGGTGAAACCGACGACATCGGCTCTATCGTAACGCTGCACAACTCCATCCGCTATCAGTACGAAAGCGGCGACTTCTACGCTGGTCTCAGCGTCGACGAACTGGAAGACGGCTTCTACAAGACCGGCGAAGGCCCGAACAACGTAGGCGTTGCCTTCGGCGTTGGCGGCAAGGCTGGTGCCTTCAGCTACCAGGTCACCGGCGGCTGGGACTTCGACAACGAAGACGGCGCTGTCCGCGCAATGGGTACGGTTGACATCGGTCCCGGTACGCTCGGCCTCGCAGCCGTATATTCTTCCGGCCCGAACTCCTACTACTCCGCAGCCGAATGGGCTGTCGCTGCCGAATACGCAATCAAGGCAACCGACAAGCTCAAGATCACTCCCGGCGTCCAGTACTACGGCGACATCTACGAGGCTGGCGACGACTTCAGCGACGACGACGCTTGGAAGGTTGGTCTGACGGTCGATTACCAGATCGTCGACAACTTCTACGCCAAGGCTTCGGTTCAGTACTTCGATCCGGACAATGGCGACGACTCCACCTCGGGCTACTTCCGCCTGCAGCGTTCGTTCTAATCCACTTGGTGAGTGTCCCCGGTCTTCGGACCGGGGACACTTCAAATCAGTTTCTGATCCGAGTGACCTCCGATCAGCTACGGGGACGGGTCCGGTCTTCCCTGCCGGACCGTCCTTGCAGTGTTTTTGACACGCGCTGTTGTGGCTGTATTTTCGGAGCGCCATCCAGGTAAGCCGAACCGGCATGTTGTGTATCGCACGTCGGCATCCTGCAGGCCTTGATCGAGGCCATTCTTTTCTCAAGAGAGTTTTGGATTGACCGTTGGGCATTGGTTGGCTTTGCCGCGACGGGTCGCGTAAAGAAGATCCAATGCCGACAATGTGATTACAGCTTTGCTGGAGAGAGGATACAACCCTTTCGGGGCGGCATTCATTCCTACTCTCGGATAGCTTGTTCGCATGGACGATCTCAACGACTATTATTATTTTGCAGCCGTCGTCTCCAGCGGTGGTTTTGCTTCTGCCAGTCGCAATCTGAAAATACCGCGCTCAAAATTGAGCAGGCGGGTCAGCCGGCTCGAGGACGGGCTTGGTGCACGGCTGATAGAGCGTTCGACCCGTCACTTCCGGGTGACAGAGATCGGACAAGCTTTTTACGAAAGATGCCAGACCATCCTGCAGGAGGCCGATCGCGCCAAATCGATCGTCACCGAAGCCCAAGCAGACCCGCAGGGTGTGGTGCGGATGGGCTGCCCGCTTGGTCTGGTCGACATTTCCGTCGGCGGTATTCTGCCTGAATTCCTCGAACGCTACCCTAAGATCAAGCTGCAGATTATCGGCTCCGACCGGCGTGCCGACCTCATCAACGAACGGATCGATCTTGAGGTGAGGGCGACCAACGAGCCGGAGACACAGACGAGCCTGACGATGCGCAAGCTCGACCGGGCCCGGCGAATCCTGGTCGCAAGTCCGTCGCTCATCGAACGTATCGGCGGTTTAAATTGCGTCGACGAGCTCGCCGATCTTCCGACGCTGGCGATGACGCCGTGGGTGTCGTTCCATAGCTGGGAACTCATCGGTCCGAATGACGACAGACGGGTAATCCGGCATCAGCCGAGGCTGACCTGCCGCAGCATGACCGCCATTCTCGATGCAGCCCGGGCCGGCCTCGGCTTCGGGCTTCTGCTCGAAAGCGCGTGTGAGGCGGATCTGCGGGCCGGGAGGCTCGTGCGGGTGCTGCCGCAATGGCAGTCGGAGGAAAGCCAGTTTTATATCGTCTTCACGACCGCCAAGGGCATGCCGCCGGCGGTCAGAGTGCTGATCGATTTTCTGGTGGAAAAATCCAGGCATCATTGACGGCCAGGCGAAAGCCTCGGCCCTACAGGGATGCTTTACCAAAGATCTGGCCGTCGATCTAATCCTGGGGCTTCAGCCGGACATGGGGTAGCGCCCTCAGACGACCATGTCCTAGGTAGGCGGGAAAAAGCTCGAGCGGCGGCCTGTCATCGTTCAAGTCGGGCAGCTGGCACCGAAGCTGGCGGTTACTGCGGCACGGACAACCATGCGGTACGGACAATCAATGGAACGATCCGCCTCGACCAATGTTGAATCTTGGGTGGAGTCCCTGATGATGCGAATGCTGATGATCGTCATTATCGGAGCAATGATTGCTTCAATACTCGGTATCCTGGCGATCAAACCATTTGATCGCGGCAGCGACGCGCCACCACCGGTGATTCAACAACCGGAGCCGAATAGTAGTTCAACCTCGGCTGAGGTGCCGAGGTCTCGGTAAAACAGAAGCAAACCAAGCTCGTTCCAATTGGCGCTCGATCCATAACAACGGAGCTGCGTAAAGCGTCCTGATGTGCCAATTGCAGAACTCTCGCGCCAAAGGCAATGGAGCGGGAGTTGAGAGTTGATGGGCAGATACCGCCGAACCCGTGGACAGTTTGGCGCGACGCGGACCGTCAGTGAGCCGTCTGTGAATGTGCACCGCCGCGTTGCGAAATGCCGCTTAGTGCTTTGCCTGTTTCCATGGTCTCGCCCTTCATGGCGAGATCGCCAAGCGAGATGATGCCGACCAGCCGCTTGCTTCGGTTCAGCACCGGCAAGCGCCGCACTTGAAGATCCCCCATGTTGTGAAGGACGTCTTCGACATCTTCGTCATCGAAGCAGTATTTGACATCGGTACTCATCACGTCGCGGACTTTTGCGTCGGGGCCTTTGCCCTCTGCCACGCCACGAATGGCAATGTCGCGATCGGTGATCATGCCGACCAGTCGGTCATTCTCGCCCACCGGGAGAACGCCGGCATCGAGACGCCCCATCATTAAGGCGACATCTCGCAATGTGTGCTCCGGATCGGTGATCTGCACGTCTGTGGTCATGCAATTGCTGACTTTCATGATAACCTCCCTGGGACTGCCCGCGCCTCTCGCACGGGATAAAAAGAGTGAACGCGCACCATTCGGAAACGTTCCTGCCAAGACCCGGTCGTCTGATTGCATGCCGGAGTGCTGTCGTCGAAATCGACTCGACGCGAACCGTGAAAATTGTGTGGGAGTCTATCTCTTCTTTCTCCTCGCTTATGTTCGGCGGTGCGACGCGTGATCTGCTGAATAACATTTCGATGCCGGTGTTGATGTCGCACTGAACGCAGCCTTGCGACTGGCCATCTGCTCGATTGGTGACATCGATTCCGATCCAAGCAGCGCTTCTGGATTCGGAACCTTCAGTGTGGGAGTCGATTCTTGTCGGTGAAGCCCGAGGAATTGGCTATGCCTAGAAAAGTTGCTGCCCCCGCCAAACGGATCGACCCGAAAGAGAAGCCTGTCCACCCTTCCGACGACCAGGTGGCGCCCGCAGACCCCGACGATCGCCAACATCCGCCACGAGATACAAGAGAGACGCCGGCACCGAACCCAAACGACAAAGGGCTCCCGAATAGGCCGCCGGAATAAGTCAGAGACCGAAGTCGGTCTCAAGGCGCGCGATCGGTAAGAGCGTCGGCTCCCTCCTGCTCGGCGCAATGCGCACAACAATAAATGATATCGCCCTGCTCGACGCCATGCCCGATGATTCGGACGCCGCAATGTGGGCAGGCGGGAGCGAGTTTCTGAATAGCGCATTCGAAGCTATCGAATGTGTAGATTTCATTCCCCAAATTTACTTGGAAGGCCTTGTCATAATCGTTCCCGCACTGGTCGCATTTGGCCATAGCTGAATCCTCCTGCTTATCAACCTCGCGCGCAGCGATAGGTTCCATTTTAGGCACCGGCTCAAGCCTAGTGCCCGACCATGTGGGCAACTTCCTCCAGCTTTTCCAGGCCAGGCTTTGCGCGAAATTGTTAGGACGTATGAGCTCTAGGGTTGCGCGTCAGAGTTGCGCCGGGAAGATGCTCTGCAGTACTTGCCAACATTCGTCAAGGCGCAAGCGCGAAGCTCGCGACCGTCTTTTATGCAGTGCAGACACTCGAGTTCATCGCGGGTACTACGAACATCACGAAGCTGGCCCTCAACATGCGCGACGGCCTCAAGATGAAGGGCTGCATCGCGCTATTTTAGCCGCGCCATAAGCTTTTCGCCGCTCAGCTCCCTGACCGCGTCCCTGCCGATCCAGCGCGCGGTTTTATCTGGACTTTCGGCTAAAAGCTTCGCCAGCCCGAGCGCCGGCCCATGGCAGGTGCGATTGCGCTTGCCGATGCTGCGCAATGCCCAATTGACCGCCTTGCGAACGAAGTTTCGGGAATCGCCGGAATGCTCCTCGATCAGCGGCAGCCAGGAGAGGATGGCCGTATCGGTCTCGCCCTTTCGATGGACGGTGGCGCCGGCGATCATGGCAAAAGCGGCGCGACGGATAAATTCGCGCTCGTCGGCAGCGAATTCCGGAATGAGCTCGTCCAGGCCCGCCTCGACGAAGAGATCGGCGGCGCAGTCAACGATCTCCCAGGAATTGAAATCATTGGCCCAGCTTCTGGCCTCTTCCGCCGTCAGCCGCTTCGGCTCAGCTGTGCAGAGAGCAAGCAGGCGGGCTTCGCGAATATCGCTTTGCCAGAGCTGCATTGCCCTGATGTGATCCCTCTTCGCCAATCTGGCGACAGCCCTGATGTCGGGATTGGAAATGCCGAGGGCGCGGTCGGTAACGATGCCGAATCGCGCCATTCCGGCGGCATTCTCCTCCGAGCGCAGTGTTTTGAGATGCGCGATCAGCTCAGCCGGATCGGAGGAGGGACCGATCATTTCTCAAGCCGGGCGAGCAGCGAAGATGTGTCCCAACGATTGCCGCCCATTGCCTGCACATCGGCATAGAATTGGTCCACGAGGGCGGTGACCGGCAGCTTGGCGCCGTTGCTGCGGGCTTCGGCGAGCACGATGCCAAGATCTTTGCGCATCCAGTCGACTGCGAAGCCGAAATCGTATTTGCCGGCACTCATGGTCTTGTGGCGGTTTTCCATCTGCCAGGAGCCCGCTGCACCCTTGGAAATCACCTCGATGACCTTTTCGATATCCAATCCGGCGCGCTTGCCAAAATGCAGTGCTTCGGAAAGCCCCTGGACAAGGCCAGCGATGCAGATCTGGTTGACCATCTTGGTAAGCTGTCCGGAACCGGCCGGCCCCATGAGGCCGACCATGCGCGCATAGGCGTCGATCACCGGCCGGGCTCTTTCGAAGACGGTCTCATCGCCGCCGCACATGACAGTCAGCACTCCGTTTTCGGCGCCAGCCTGGCCGCCGGAGACCGGAGCGTCGATGAAATCCACACCTTTTTCCTTTGCCGCGGCATAAAGCTCGCGGGCGACCTCGGCGCTGGCGGTGGTATTATCGATCAGCACCGAACCCGGCTTCATGCCGTGCAGAGCGCCGTTCTCGCCTGAGATCACTGAGCGGAGATCGTCATCATTGCCGACGCAGACGAAGACGAAATCGGCGCCGGCGGCAGCCTCGGCAGGGGTGGGGGCGGATTTGCCGGAGAATTTCTCGGCCCAGGCAGCGGCTTTCTCGGCCGTGCGATTGTAGACGGTGACATCGTGGCCGCCCTTCGTCTTCAAATGACCGGCCATGGGGAAGCCCATGACGCCGAGACCGATGAACGCGACTTTTGCCATATGTCCTATCCTTATCCTGAGTGAGAGGCCTTGAGGATTAACCGAAACGGCGCAAGCAGAAAAGCCGTGAAGACGGACTTCCTTCCGGTTGGCGCATATGAGGCTGGTCGCCATTCGGCCGAGCCCTAGATGGGAACGAGGATAATGTTTCCGGGGGCGACATGAACGAAATTCCAACGATCGAGCCGCGCCGCAAAGGCCGCAGCGGCACGCAGGCGATGCTTATTCCGTCGCGGCAGATGATCGAAGAGCAGATTCGATTGGCGCCTGAAGGTGTTCTCACCGAGACCGGCGTCCTGCGCCGCCGTCTCGCTGCCCAATACGGAGCGGATGCCTGCTGCCCGGTGACAGTGCAGCGGCATTTGCGTGCGATCGCCGAACTATCCTTCGGCGCGATGGAGAAGGGCGAACCGGTTTCGGTGGTGACGCCATATTGGCGCATGGTGGATCCGGCGAGCTTGCTTGCGAAACGTCTTGCCGGCGGTCCCGCCTTCATTCGCGAGCGATTGGCCGCCGAAAACCGAGAGAGATAGCGAGGCAGGCGAGAGGAGGTGACTTTCGGCATCCGCCTGCATCTCATTGTGCGGGAAATCGACGAAGAAGCCTGGCAGGCGGCCGAGCGGCTGATCCGCCATCTCGATGACAATACGATCCGCGAGGCGCAGGAATGCTTCGTCCACCAATCCGATTCGGTCGGACAGAAGCGCATGGCCGCTCTTCACGGCGGCCGCCGCGACTCCTGAGTTCAAACAAGATGCAGAGCATGTATCGCCGGAAGCCGTCTGCGCCTTCCGGCGTTTTTCTGATTGCCCCTGAGGCTGGCGGGTCGCAATTATGCATAGCCAATGGGCTATTATAGATGTGTCGTGGTCTTTTCGATAGTTGTATCCGCTGGCGAGTCTGCTATTGGTTTTCCCAATCAGTTTGTCGCCTTCTGGCTTGACATACGTATACCTCGATGGCTATAGGTTTATTCATAGCTTTATAGGTATGGGTCTTCAATGTCGAACGTTCAGGACGTCCTCTTCAGGACGCTTGCGGATCCCACCCGGCGCGCGCTTTTCGAGCGGCTGTGCCGGGAGGGGGAGAAGACGGTAGGGGCGTTGACGGCGCAGGCCGGGGTCTCACAGCCGGTCGTTTCGAAACATCTCGGGCTGCTGAAGCAAGCCGGCCTGGTGCGCGACCGTCATGAGGGGCGGCAGACGCATTATAGCGCGCAGCTCGGCGCGCTTGCGCCGCTCGTCGACTGGACGAGCGAGATGGCCGGCTTCTGGCAAAGCCGCTTCAATGCCCTCGAAGATTTGTTGAAGAGGATGGATCAATGACAGATATATCGACCGAAACACGTTCCGTCGTCATCGAGCGGGAGATGCCTTTTCCGGCGGAAAAGATCTGGCGGGCGCTGACCCAGCCGCACCTGATCCAGGAGTGGTTGATGAAAAGCGATTTCAAGGCGGTCGTCGACCATCGCTTCAACTTCAACGCCGATTGGGGCGCGGTGGAATGCCGAGTTCTGGAAGTCGAGCCACACAAGGCCCTTGCTTACAGCTGGGGCGCCTATGGCCTCGAAACCGTCGTGACCTGGACCCTCACGCCGACGGGCGCGGGTACGCATCTGCGCATGGAGCAGTCAGGTTTCCGGGCGGATCAGCGGCAGGCCTATGGCGGCGCCAGGAGCGGGTGGCCGCAGTTCTTCGACAAGCTGGAACAGGTGTTGGCGCGGGTTGACTGATCCGTCGCCGAGCGGGCGGCCAGTCGGGAGGAGGCTTCAATGAACTGGAACAACTGGTTTCGGCAGGTCCACGGTTGGCTGTCCATTGCCTTTACGCTGGCCGTCATCGTCAATATCATCGCCATGGTGCAGGAGAAGTCGGCGGTCTGGATTGGGCTCTTAGGGTTGCTGCCGCTCGGCCTGCTTCTCGTTACCGGTCTCATCTTGTTTGTGCTGCCCTATGCCACGAAACGGCGCGGCGTCGGAGGCATCGGCGGATAGGAGGAAATCTATGGCGGGCAGAACGTCGAAAGACGCGGAGAAGGTCACGAAAAACACCGCCGCCAAACCGGCGGGGGCGACACCGAAGCTTCTGTCGGGCGGCAACCCGCAAATTCCCAAGGGTTATGGCGATGCGCCCGTGCAAGCCTACATCGCCGCCATGCCGGACTGGAAAAGTGAGATCGGGCGTCGCCTCGATGCGCTGATCTCCAGAACCGTGCCGGGCGTCTGCAAGGCGGTCAAATGGAACTCGCCCTTTTACGGCGTGGAAGGGCAGGGTTGGTTCCTCGGAATCCATTGCTACGCCAGCTATGTCAAGGTGGCTTTCTTCAAGGGCGCGTCGCTGCATCCGCTGCCGCCAGGCGAGTCTAAGCAGAAAGAGGTGCGCTACCTCGACATCCGCGAAGACGATCCCTTCGACGAGGCGCAGATTGCCTCCTGGGTGGAGCAGGCGAGCCGGTTGCCCGGCGAACGGATGTGAGATTTTTGATGCGCGGCGACGGGAGAACGACAAATATGAAGAAGATGACGGCAACCATGAAAACGACCGATTCCGAAGAAAGAAGCGGGCAAGCCGCTCCCTCTCAATTGATCGATGCGAGGATTGAGGAGCTCAAGGATTGGCGCGGCGACATGCTCGCGCGGGTCCGCGCGCTCATCAAGCAAGCCGAACCCGAGGTGGTCGAGGAATGGAAGTGGCGAGGGGTTCCGGTGTGGGAGCGCGCCGGCATCATCTGCACCGGTGAGACCTATAAGAACGTGGTCAAGCTTACCTTCGCCAAAGGAGCGTCGCTTGAGGATCCGAACAGCCTTTTCAACTCCAGCCTCGACGGCAACACCCGGCGTGCCATTGACTTTCATGAAGGCGACGAGATCAACGAGGAGGCGTTGAAGGCGCTTATTCGAGCCGCGGCAGCGCTGAATACGTCGGTGCGGGCGGCCGGTTCGCGGAAGAAATCAAGCAGCGTGTGACAGGTCATCGGGCCGCGTTAGTGAATCGGGCTCGTCTCGCGTTCGAGAAAGAGTTCGAGATTGTCGAGGCCGATCTCGGTGCCCTGAAGGCGGGCGCCGTTGTCGGCGTAGCCGTCGAGGAAAACCACTTGCTCGGTGAAGACCATTCTGGTGCCGCTGGGTTCGACGTCGAAGGCGACGGTGACGAGCGAGGCTGAGATGCGGATTTGCCCGAGCTTCATCTCATATGCATAGATGATGCGGGTATCCGGCACGATATCAATGTAGTGGGCGTCATAGGCGTGCAGAAGCCCATCGGTGTCGGCGGTATAGTTCCTCTCTGTACCGCCCGGCCTGAAATCGAGCGCATATTCCAGCGGCACCCATTCGCCGTGGCAGGCAAACCATTGCCGCTTGGACTCCGGGGTCGACCAGGCGCGGAAGACCCGGGCGACGGGCGCCGTCAGGCGGCGCTCGATGACGAAGGTGGTATGTTCGGCAGAGCGTGTCGTCATTCGGGGAGGGTCTCCGGCTCATCGGCGAGAAATTGATCCAGCTTGTCGAAGGCAGCGGTCCAGCGGGTCTTTCGCTGTTCCACCCAGCGCTCGACAGCGACAAGCGCATCCTGCTGCAGGCGGTAGGTTCGCACCCGGCCGGATTTTTCGGATAGCACGAGACCGCTCTCCTCCAGCACCTGCAGATGTTTCATCACCGTCGGCAGGGCGACGGCGAGCGGTGCGGCCAGTTCGGTGACCGAAGCGGGGCCGCGGCCGAGGCGGTCGATCATGCCGCGGCGACTGCGATCGGAAAGGGCGTGAAACATGCGGTCGAGATCCGCCTGGCTTTCGATCATTCCGCCGCATCCCGAAAGCGGGCGGGCAGCCTGTCCTGATAGGGATAGAACTTGAAATAAGGGCGGGCCTCTTCCAGCGCCCTGGCGAAGGACGGGCGCGCCAGCAAACGATCGTAATAGGCGCCAAGTTTCGGCTGCTCCTGTGAAAACGGGACCAGCGTCTCGGCATAGAAGAGGGCGGGGGCTGCGGCGCAATCGGCCATGGTGAAGGCCTCGCCTGTTATCCAAGGACTTTCGCCCAGCTGCTTTTCGATCATCGCATAGGCAGTAGTGAGCGTCGCTTTGCAGGCGGCCATCTCTATTTCGTCTGCCGTGCCCTCGGGGCGCCGGCGATGGCTGACGAGCGTCTGCATCGGCACCTGGACATATTGGTCGAAGAAGCGGTCCCAGAGGCGGACCTGCAGCGCCCGATCGATCTCCAGCGGCAGCAGGCGCACGGGGCCGGGGTAGTAATGGTCGAGATATTCGATGATGATCGTGGTTTCGGGAATGGTGCTGTCGCGCGCCTCGTCCCTCAGTAGCGGCATCTTGCCGATCGGCCAGAAGCGGAAGAGATCGGCGCGCGAAGCCTCGTCGGACAGATCGACGAGGCGATTTTCGAAGGGTGTCGCGTTTTCATAAAGCGCGATCAGCACCTTGTGGCAGAAGGAGGCGAGCGGATGCCCATAGAGCACGAGCGACATGCGGCGACCTTTCTTATCCGGTAGAAAACTTTACCGAAAGACTAAGTATCAGGTCGAAACAGAATGCGCAACAAATAGTTCGCCAATTGTGAAACTATTCTCTCAACCGATATACCGCGCGATCACCAGGTGACCCGGTGTCGGCTGACCGTCTTCCATGCGGACGTTGATGTCCGATGCCTCGACGAGTTCGAAACCGGTGACCGTCAGACGTTCCCTGACATAGGCATCGGCATGGGCGAAGCGCTGATGCGGCCCGACCATATAGGCGCGGCCGGCAAGCGTCTCCTCGGGCAGGGTTTCGGAGGAGAAGATGAACAGGCCGCCCGGCGTCAGGTTTTCGGCGGCGCCGAAGAAGAGCGGCTCGAGCGCGCCGAGATAGGGCAGCACGTCTGTGGCGGTGATGAGGTCGAAAGCGTCCTCGTCATTGTCGTCGAGGAAATCCTCGACCTCGGCGACGAAGAGCGTCTCGTAAAGATCTTTTTCGTGGGCGATCTCGACCATCTTCTCCGATATGTCGATGCCGGTCATGTCCTCGCACAGGTCGCGTAGCGCGCCGCCGGTGAGACCGGTGCCGCAGCCGAGATCGAGCAGCCGCTTGAACGGCCCGAGCTTCAATGCCTGCAGGCGCTGGCGCACCAGCATCGGCACGTGATAGCCGAGTTGCTCGACGAGCACGTCCTCGAAGACCTCGGCATGCTGATCGAACAGGGTCTCGACATAGGCGTCGGGCGCCTTGACCGGGGTTTCGCCGCGGCCCATCGCGGCGATGCGCACGGCGGCTCCGCCGTGGTCCTCGGGATCGATCGCCAAAACGTGCTCATAGGCCGCCACGGCCGCATCGACATCACCGGATTTCTCCAGCGCAAGCGCGCGGTTATAGGCCTCGGCAAGGGCTTCTTCGTCGATCTTCTTTGCCATCGCGGTTCATGTCCTTCTGTTTTCAGGCATGGCTCTAAGGCGGCTTTCGATGTTTTGCAATGGCGCGGCAACAGGCGCAGAATGGCAAAAAAGAACACGACGGGAGGAATGCCATGAAAGCGGAGCAAGACAGGCTGCTGACGGCAAGGGAAGAAGAGGGTGAGCGCCCCTTGCTGCTGCCTACGACGCCGGGCGAGATCACCAATACGCTCAGCCATTATTACCGCGGCGAACTCGGGCGGATGACGAGCTGGCGCGACCGCATCGACCGCACGTCCAACTGGGCGATCACCGTGGTGGCGGCGCTGCTATCGGTGTCGTTGTCGACACCAAGCTCGCATCACGGCGTGCTTTTGTTCGGCGTGATGCTGATTACGCTGCTGCTGATAATCGAAGCGCGGCGGTATCGCTTCTTTGATATCTACCGCGCCCGAATCCGGCAGATCGAGCGCTGTTATTTCGCTCAGATCATGGCGCCGAACGCTTCGGCCGGCAGCGAATGGGCTGCGGTGATCGCCAACAGCCTGCGTCATCCGCGCTTTTTGCTGAGTTATGGGGAGGCAATGCATCGGCGGCTGAAACGCAATTACGGCTGGATGTATTTGATCCTGCTGCTCGCATGGTGCCTGAAGATTTCGACGCCGAAACTGCAGACGGAGGGCGCGCCGGCGTTGCAGGCGCAGTCGTGGACCTATGTCATAGACAATGCCGTTCTCGGGCCGCTCCCCGGCCTTGCGGTTATTTCCATCGTCGTCATATTTTATCTCGGCATGCTCTATTTCGCCCTGCGTCCGGATCGCGACGAGGGCGAATTCGGCCATGGCGAGGCGCATGTCTGATCAGTGCAGGATGAACTCACCCTTCAGCGCCCGCCACTCGGTTGCCGAAATCAGCTTGCGGTGGACGTAGCGCACGGAATGTAACGGCCCATCGAGTTTCTCCTGCCAAAATTTCAGGAAACCGCGCATCTCAGGAAAATCGGGGGCGAGGTCATAATCCTGCCAGACGTAAGTCTGCAGGATCGTCGGGTGATCCGGCAGGTGGTAGAGGATCTGCGCGGTCGTCAGACCGTAACCCTGCAGTTGCTTTTCCAGGTCCTTGTGCATCGTATTCAGCTTCGTCTCGTTCCCACTCAGCGCTTTATTAGCGCTACATGAAATGGAAGCATGCGAGTGGTTAACGCAAGCTTAACAGATGCGTTGCGAAGGAAGTATTCTTTTTTATTTTCAATGGTTTGGCAGCATAATGATGCGAGTGCTGCCAAGCTGCTTTAGCAATCCGTCATCCCCGTCATGCTCAGCGCCTGAGATGCCGCGTCAGTCGACGCTCGATCCAGGCCCAGAGATGGCGTAGCGCCTCGACGATGGTGAGGTAGAAGATCGCTGCCCAGAGATAGGTCTGGTAGTCGAAGGTTCGGGAGAAGGCGTAGCGGGTTTCGCCCATCAGATCGAGCACGGTGATGATGGCGACGACCGCCGAGCCTTTGATCAAAAGGATGATCTCGTTGCCGTAGGGGCGAAGCGCCACGATGAAGGCCTGCGGCAGGATGATCTTGCGGAACGCGATGCTCTTGTGGATGCCGAGGGCGGCCGCTGCTTCGCGCTGTCCGTGCGGTACGCTTTCGATTGCGCCGCGCAGAATTTCCGCCTGATAGGCCGCCGTATTGATCGTCATGGCAAAGAGGCCGCAATACCAGGCTTCGCGGAAAAACCACCAGATGCCGACGGCTTCCAGCTGTGGGCGGAAGACGCCGAGGCCGTAATAGACCAGGAACAACTGCGCCAGCAGCGGCGTGCCGCGGAAGAAATATATATAACCATAGGCGAACCAGTTAAGCGCCCGGTTCTTCGACAGCCGCGCCATGGCGAGCGGCAGGGACAGGATGGCGCCGCAAACGACGGAGATTGCAACCAGGCTGAGCGTCACCTCGAGACCGTGCAGATAACGCGGTCCGTAGCGGGTGAATTTGTCCGGATCCCAGCCATTGATGACGGTGAAGATCAGCAGCGCGGCGAACAGCGCCCAGACCGCAACGAAGACGTAGCCGCACAGGCGTGCCGCCGTAACCGGCTTTGCCACCTCGCGGGGTGCGGGCTGCGGCGGGATCAATGTCTCAGCATAGCTCATCGGCGGACCTCCGAACGTTTGGCCCAGCGGTCGACATAGACAAGCAGGAAGGAGGAGAGGATGGCGAGCACCAGATAGAGACAGCAGGCGATGCCATAGAAGAAGAACGGCTCCTTGGTCACCCGCACGGCGACGCTCGTCTGGCGCAGGATGTCGGCAAGGCTGATGATCGAGACGTAGGAGGTGTCCTTCAGGAGCACCATCCAGAGGTTCGTCAGACCGGGAAGGGCGATGCGAACTAGCTGCGGCAGGATGACGAGCCGCAGCGTGCGGCCGCGATGCAGGCCGAGCGCTTCTCCCGCCTCATATTGGCCCTTGGGAATGGCGCGGAAGGCCGAAAGCAACACTTCCGAGCAGTAGGCGGAGAAGACGACCGACAGAGCGATCACGCCGGCCAGGAAGGCGTTGATCTCGACAGGCGGCCCGACATAGCCGGCAAGCTCCAGGAGAGATTGGATGAGCATCTGCATGCCGTAATAGATGATGAAGAGCGTCAGAAGCTCCGGCAGACCGCGGAAGATCGTCGTGTAGATGCCGGCCGCCAGCCGCAGCGACCTTTCTTCCGACTGCTGGCCGAGAGCCACGAGGAAACCGATGACAAGGCCGATCGGCAGGGTAACGATCGCCACCGATACTGTGACCTGCAGACCAAGGGCGATTTCGTCGCCCCAGCCAGTATCGCCACAAGCAAGAATCGTCGACTGACCTAACCAGGTGAAGATGCCGACGGGTCCGCAAAGCGGATCGAAAATGTGCCCAATCCAGCTCCAGAAGGAGCCGAGCGCGGAAAACAATCCGCCCATGCGAGAATTCCCCTCACGGCTTTTGCCGTTTTGATCTTGCCACCTTTGTCAAACAAAAATGGCGGAAGAGCAAGCCTTCCGCCATTCGCTTGATCGGCCAGATACCGAATTTCTTATTCGCCGTAAACGTCGAAATCGAAGTACTTGTCCTGGATCTTCTTGTACTCACCGCTGGCGCGGATCGCAGCGATCGCGGTGTTGAGCTTTTCCTTCAGCGGATCGCCCTTGCGGATGGCGATACCGGCGCCGTTGCCGTTGATTTCCTTGTCGACCGGCAGGGTTGTCAGGATCTTGCAGCAGGCGCCGGCGTCGGACTTGACCCATTCGGAGAGAACGACAACGTCGTCGATGACCGCATCGACACGGCCGCTGGAAACGTCGAGCTTGTATTCGTCAGCGGTCGGATAGAGCTTCAGCTCGGTGTCGGCCAGGTGCTTCTCGGCGTAGTTGGCATGCGTCGTGGAAGTCTGTGCGCCGATCACCTTGCCCTTCAGGCCGGCAACGTCAGTGATCTTCGAATCCTTCGGTACGGCGATGGCCGGAGGGGTGTTGTAGTACTTGTTGGAGAAGTCGACGAGCTTCAGGCGCTCCGGCGTGATCGACATGGAGGAGACGATCATGTCGAACTTCTTGGCGTTCAGAGCCGGGATGATGCCATCCCAATCGGTGCTGACGAAGGAGCATTCGGCCTTCATCTCGGCACAGAGCGCCTTGGCGATATCGATGTCGAAGCCCTGGATGGTGCCGCTGGCATCGACGAATTCGAAGGGCGGATAGGTCGAATCGGTGCCGATCACGTATTTCTCGCCATCGGCCATGGCCGAACCGGCAAAGAGCGACATTGCCGCGATCGAGGCTGCCGCGAAGATACGGGTAGAGATATGCATGAGGATCCTCTCAGTTGGTAGCCGTCGCGCTTTTTTCTCTTGGGCTGACGGCTGCTGTTCAACGGTGACAGGCACCGCCTTGCGGCGATAATCAGACTTTTTTTCATGGAAATGCAACAGAAATTCCCGCTCGGTTTGCGGTGCAAACAACAGGCGAGATGAACGGCGGCAGACTGCAACATTCACCTGAGGTTAATCCCCAGCTTCCTAGAACCGGAACAAATCGGCGGTTTGGCGCTTAGCCATTTCGCCGTTTCGCCTCAATGCGACGCTAGGGGCGGAAGCAGGGCCTGTCGGCCTTCAGGAAGCTCAAACAGGATCGAGGAAACCCGATGGGCAAGAAATCAAGGTTATTCGCAAGCGCGGCTTTTCCGCTGCTTTCTCTCTCGCTGGCTCTGCAGCCGGTATCGGCAATGGCGGCCGCACGCGGCGCTACGACTGAGGCTGCGGCCGTGCGGCAGATCGAACAGGGCAGCTTCGAAGTGGCGCAGGACGCGCCCTCCGAAGAGGAGCTCTTGAAGAAGAAGCGCAAGCAGAAGCAGGAAGCCCCGGCCGAACAGGCGCCGGCCGCCGAGCAGCCGAAGGAGGCGCCTGCCGAGAAGCCGAAGGCCGAGCGCAAGGAGGCGCCTGCGCCGGAACCCAAGGCAGAGCCGGAACCGCCGAAGGCCGAAGCGCCTAAGGAGGAGCCGGCGCCCAAGGCTGAGAGCAAGCCGGAGCGGAAAGCCAAGCAGGCAGCCCAGCCGGAGGCCGAGCCGCAGCAGGAAGAACAGCAGCCGGTAACGCAGGAAAAGCCGAAAAAGCCGAAGAAGCAGCAGACTGAGCAGGCCGAGCCAGAGGCTCAGCCGGCGCCTGAACAGCAGCCGGCCGCAAAGCAAGCCCAGCCAGAAACGGAACAGGCCCAGCCCGAGGTCAAGCCGGAAGGTGGCAAGAAGGGTCAGGACAAAGCCCAGAGCCGAGATAAAGGCAAGGCTAAGACCGAGACCGCCGCTCCCGAGGCGGTGACGCCCACCGAGGAACAGGCCAAACCCGCAGTCGAGCCGGAGGCAAAACCCACTGCCGAAGCGCCAGCCAAGAAGCCGAAGAAAGGCGAGGCTGCAGCACCGGCGGTGAAGCCAGCCGAAGACAAGGCGGCCGCTCCTGAAGCTGCGCCCGCCGAAGTGCCGACGGAGGGCACAGCTGCAAAGCCTGCCGCCAAACAGCCCGCCGGTGAGCAACCCGTCGCCAAACAGCCCGCCGGCGAACAGCCCGCTGCGCCCGCCACCGACACGGCCCAGCCGCTGCCGGATGCCAGCGGCGGACAGCAGGTGGAGCAGGCTCTTCCTGCGCCGGAAAAGGTTTCTCCCGAGGAGCTGGAGCGCCGGAAAAAGATCGCCGCAGATCCGGCCAAGAGCAACGAGACCGTCGTGCTGCCGGTCGAGAACGGTGCCGCCGTGCTTGACAGCGACAAGGATGCCGATCGCAGCAAGGGGCGGGAAAGCCGCCGTGACCGCGACAAGCTTCGGGCCGAAAGCCAGGAGGTGAAGGTGCCGACCTCGGATGCGGATGCGCAGGCTCCTGCCGCCGCTGCGGCGCCGGCGATCAAGCTCGAGGCGGTCACCAGCGAGAAGGGCACGAGGCTTGACACCCGGCCGCAATTTGCCCGTCCCGAGGGAGCGCGCATCGATGATCAAACGGACGATAACCGGGTGATCATCCAGTACAACAATCAGGTGATCGTGCGTAGCGACGACGACAGAAGGTTCCTGCGCGACGGCGAACGGCCGATCTATGAAGAGCTCCCGGACAATCGCTATCGCGAGATCATCACCCGGCCGGAAGGCTATCGGATCGTCACCATCCGCAACCGCTACGGCGACATCATCCAGCGGTCGCGCGTCGATGCCCGCGGGCGCGAATACGTGCTCTACTACTCACCTGATCTCTACGAGGATCCTGATCGCGGCTATTTCGATGACCCGGGCGCTGATCTGCCGCCGATGCGGCTGCGTGTCCCGCTTAACGACTATATCATCGACACCAGCAGCGATCCTGACCGGGACTATTACGAATTCCTCAGCGAGCCGCCCGTCGAGCAGGTGGAACGTGTCTATTCACTGGACGAGGTGAGATATTCCGCCCGTATTCGCGATAAGGTGCGCCGTATCGACCTCGATACGATCACCTTCGCGACAGGCAGCGCCGAGATCCCGATGACCCAGGCGCGCACGTTGCGCAAGGTCGCCGACGCGATCAGCCAGGTGCTGAAGAAAGATCCGAGCGAGACCTTCCTGATCGAGGGCCATACGGATGCTGTCGGTTCCGACCAGAGCAACCTGGTTCTCTCTGACCAGCGGGCGGAATCGGTCGCCAATGTGCTCTCCGACGTCTATGGCATTCCGCCGGAAAACATGGCGACACAGGGCTACGGCGAACGTTACTTGAAGGTCAATACGTCAGGCCCCGAACAGGAAAACCGCCGCGTCACCATCCGCCGCGTCACTCCGCTGGTGCGTCCGGTGGCCGCCAACCAGTAGCTGCTTCCGCCCCTCCCTGGCGTCAGGGAGGGGCACTGACCTCCTCCGGCCGAGAGAAGGGGGAGTCGCCTTGTCTTACCCGTCTCTATCGGCCGGCTTTTGCAGCCGCCTTTTCGATGACGTCGGCGACTTTTTCCGGCTGGGATGCGAAGACGGCGTGGCTGCCCTTGATCTCGGTCACGTCGCTGCCGGCTCGTTTGGCCATGTCACGCTCCAGCTCGGGATTGATGGAGCGATCCTCCGTGGCGACGATCGACCAGCTCGGCTTCGTCCGCCATGCCGGCTCTCCGATCTTGGCCGAAAAGGCCTGCTTGGCGGCGAAGACCTGCGATCTTGCCAGGAAATCAGCTTCGGTTTTCGGCAGATCGGCCGCGAAAGCCGCTGCAAAGGCGCCGGGGTCGAGGTAAAGATATTTGCCGTCCTTCGTTTCCTTGATGTCCATACTGCCGGCCGGCTTCGAGCTGGCGAGGCTCAGCAGGCTTTCCCCCTTGTCGGGCTGGAAGGCGGCGACGTAGACGAGGGCCGCAACGCCTGGATTGTTGCCGGCTTCGGTGATGACCATGCCGCCATAGCTGTGGCCGACGAGCAGCGTCGGTCCTTCCTGGAGGTCGAGAATCCGCTTCGTCGCCGCCACGTCGTCGTCGAGCGAGGTGAGAGGCTCCTGGACGATGGTGACGTTGAAGCCGCGCTTTTCGAGGATCTCGGTCGCTTTGCGCCATCCCGAGCCATCGGCCAGGGCGCCGTGGACGATCACGATGTTCTTGACCGCGGCGGCCTCGGCCGCAAAGGCGATTCCGGCGGTGGCAAAGGCAAGGCTTGCGATGAAAGTCAGATGCTTGTTCATGGGGTCACTCCTTGTAGTTGATGTTGAAGGTCGGGATGCGAAATGGTTCTGGGTTCAGCCGAAGGTGAAGGCGTAGGCCTGGACGCCCGGATCGAGGAAGCGGATTTCGAAGGTGCGGGCGGCGACGGTGCCGGACTGGCGAACGAGTTGGTAAAGCCTCGTTGCGGTGACCGTACCGTTGCCATCGGCATCGATGTCGGAGCCATGATCGGCTCCAGGCGCTTTTCCATCGATTTGCACCTGGAAGCGGATCGGTTTGGCGTCGGCGCCGGGCCCGAGAACGAGATGCAGATCGCGGGCGCTGAAACGATAGGCGATGCCGCCGCCTGCCTGGTCGAGCGTTGCCTGATCCTTACCGATGGTCCAGGTGCCGGACAGGCCCCATGCGTTGATGCCGGGCTCGGCGATCGAATAGTTCTGCGAAGTATCGGCCTGCAGCCCTTCAGGCGAGACGAAATTTTCGGCCTGTGCGTAGCCTAGGTAGGTCTCGCCGGAGCCGATATCGGCGAGGTCGGGACCTGCTTCCACGCCCTTGGCATTAGGCACGACCGGTGCCGTTTCCGCCATCTGGCTGCCGGCTTCGCGCAGCAGATCCTGGATGGCTTTTTCGGTTCTGCCGTAATTGCCTTCGCCGAAATGGTGATAGCGGATCTGACCTTTGGAATCGATCAGATAGGCGGCAGGCCAGTAGCTGTTCTCGAAGGCGCGCCAGATTTTGTAGTCATTGTCGATCGCAACCGGATAGCCGATCCGAAAGTCGTCGACAGCCTTCTTGACGTTGTCGATCTTCCTCTCAAAGGCAAATTCCGGGGCGTGCACGCCGATGACGACGAGGCCCTGATCCGCATATTTTTCCGCCCAGGCCCTGACATAGGGAATGGTGCGAATGCAGTTGATGCAGGAATAGGTCCAGAAGTCGACGAGCACCACCTTGCCCCGCAGCTGCTCCTTGGTCAGGGGCTTCGAGTTCAGCCATTCGACCGCGCCGTCGAACGAAGGCGCATAAGCTTCGACCGGCAGATCACTGCGGAGAGGCTTCTTTCCATCGGCCGCTGGAATGGTCGTGTCGCTGCTCGCCGCCCCAGAGGGCGTGCCGCCGACCGGCTTGGCATGCAGCCTGTCCAGCACGGCCTGTTCCAGCGAGGCGGTGCTGGCATAGGAAAGGCGCGCCAGCAAGCTGGTGTCGAGACCGAACGCGATCACCGCCACACCCACCAACACCGCAGCGCCGACCGCCTGGCGAATTCGATCACCAATGCCGAGGGAGCGTTTCATCGCGGCGAAGATTTTATCGCCGACACGCAGGGCGACGGCAAGCGAAGTCGCAGCACCGGCTGCATAGGCGATCAAGAGCGCGGTTGTCTGCAGGTTGGCGCCCTGCAATGCCGCGCCGGTCAGCACGAGGCCGAGAATTGGTCCGGCGCAGGGCGCCCAGAGCAGGCCGGTGGCGACGCCGAGGATGAGCGCGCTCCTGACCGTCGGCGCAGTGCGTCCGCCGCCGCTGGCGTTCAGAAGATTGTTGCCGAAATCAACGATCGGGCGGGCAAGCGTACTTGCAAAGCGCTGAGACAGCAGGCTCACTCCAAACAGCGCGAGCAGGACGATCGCGGCGAGACGGCCATATTCATTGGCACGGATCGCCCAGCCGCCGCCGACCGCGGCGAGCGTGGCGACCAACGCGAAAGTGGCGGCCATGCCCGCCAGCATCGGCAGCGTGCTCTTGACGAAAGGCTGGCCGGCTCGGGCGAAGACGAAGGGGAGGATAGGGAGGATGCAAGGGCTGAGAATGGTCAGCACGCCTCCGAGATAGGCAATGATCAGAAGTGTCATCATCGTTTCCTTTGAACCGATTGATCGGGCTCTGGACGGCGATGGGCCTGAACCAGCAACGGCCGGGAGATAGCCGGGCGGAGGTATCTCCGATGTGTCTGGTTTGACGGGAAAATGTACCGAACTATTGCGCTGAGCGCGGGCGATACAAAAGAATACAAACTGCCTTCTCCGCGGAGGCGGCGGCGAAAACTGCGATAGCCCGCCGGATGCCCTGCTGAGGTGGCGCGTTTGTATCAGAATGTATCTCGGCAGGCGGAGGTTACACTCGCATTCAAAAACCGCAGCCTGTGACATATGGGCGATACAAGCCGAACGTCATCTGAGCGCCATGATCCATTCGACAGGAGAGACCGATGTCAGAGCAAATCAATCATCACCGCCGCCGTTTTTTCGGCATGACGGCAATCGCGCTTGCAGCCGTCGAATTCGGCGTGGCCGGCGCGGCCGCAGCCCAACAGCCGCAGTCTTCCAGCGCAGCGCTGCCTGACGTAAAGGCCGGGACCAATACGTCGTTTGAAGCGCTGAAGCAGCTCAAGACCGATGTGCTCGATATCGGTTATGCCGAGGCCGGAAAGGCCGATGCTCCGGTCGTGCTGCTGCTACACGGCTGGCCATATGACATCTATAGCTTTGTCGACGTCGCGCCGCTGCTTGCCTCCGCCGGCTACAGAGTGATCGTGCCTTATCTGCGTGGTTACGGCACGACCCGCTTCCTCGATGACAGGACACCGCGCAACGGCCAGCCTTCGGCGCTTGCCGCCGATATGATCGCCCTGCTCGATGCGCTCAAGATCGAAAAGGCTGTCGTTGCCGGTTACGACTGGGGCGGGCGGACTGCCAACATCATGGCTGCGCTGTGGCCCGAGCGCTGCAAGGCGATGGTCTCTGTCAGCGGTTACCTGATCGGCAGCCAGGAGGCCAATAAGAAGCCGCTGCCGCCCAAGGCTGAGCTTGCCTGGTGGTATCAGTTCTACTTTGCCACCGAACGCGGCCGCCTGGGCTATCAGAGCAACACGCACGATTTCGCAAAGCTCATCTGGCAGACGGCATCGCCGAAGTGGAATTTCGACGATGCGACTTTCGACAGATCCGCTGCCGCCTTCGACAATCCCGACCATGTCGAGATCGTCATCCACAATTACCGCTGGCGCCTGGGGCTTGTCGAAGGCGAGGCGAAGTATGATGCCTATGAGAAGAAGCTTGCCGCCTTGCCGATGATCTCGGTGCCGACGATCACGATGGAAGGCGATGCAAATGGTGCGCCGCATCCCGAGCCTTCGGCCTATGCCGGTAAATTTTCCGGCAGATACGAGCATCGCACGATCGGCGGCGGTATCGGCCACAACCTGCCGCAGGAGGCGCCGCAGGCCTTCGCCCAGGCGGTCATCGACGTCGATCGCTTCTGATCGGCAGCAGAGGCTCGTTGCTCGAACGGGCGGAATATGCGTAGGTCGCGTCTGGCGCTTCGACATGGTGAACGAGGCGGTGGCGCGGCCGCAATCGTTGAGGAATGGGCAATATGGATCATGTCGACCACATCCTGATCGTCGACGACGATCGTGAAATCCGCGAGCTGGTCTCGGGCTATCTGCAGAAGAATGGCCTCAGGACGAGCGTTGCGGCCGACGGGCGCCAGATGCGCAGCTTTCTGGAAGCCAATGCCGTCGACCTGATCGTGCTCGACATCATGATGCCGGGCGACGATGGGTTGGTGCTCTGCCGGGAACTGCGGGCCGGCCGGCACAAGGCAATCCCGATCCTGATGCTGACGGCCCGCACCGACGAGATGGACCGGATTCTCGGGCTGGAGATGGGCGCCGACGACTATCTTGCCAAGCCCTTTGCCGCGCGCGAGCTTCTTGCCCGCATCAAGGCGGTGCTGCGACGCACGCGCATGCTGCCGCCCAACCTGCAGATCAGCGAGGCGGGGCAATTGCTGACCTTTGGCGACTGGCGGCTCGATACGGTCGCCCGTCATCTTTTCGATAAGGACGGGACCGCGATTGCTCTGAGCGGCGCCGAATACCGCCTGCTTCGTGTCTTCATCGACCACCCGCAGCGCGTGCTCAATCGCGACCAGCTTCTGAGCCTGACGCAGGGCCGTGACGCCGAACTCTTCGACCGCTCGATCGATCTTCTCGTCAGCCGCCTGCGGCAGCGTCTCGGGGACGATGCGCGCGAGCCGACCTATATCAAGACGGTGCGCAGCGAAGGTTATGTCTTCTCTGTTCCGGTCGAAATTTCGGAGCCGCGCCGATGAGCGCGAGCATGTCTATCCTGTCGGGCCTGATGTGGCCGAGAACGCTGCGATCGCGGATCTTTCTCATCCTGCTGATCGGCCTGGCTTTCGCCTATGGGCTTTCCTTCAGCGTTCTCTACATGGAGCGCTACATGTCGGCCAAGGCGGTGATGCTGGGCACGCTGGAGAATGACGTCGCAACATCGATTGCGGTCCTCGACCGCCTTCCGGCAAGCGAGCGCGGCGACCTCCTGGACTGGCTGAGCCGCGGCAACTACCGTTTCGAACTTGGACCTGGCCTACGCGGTGTGCCCGACAGCTCCAGCAAGGCGAGGGAGATTGCAGGAAAGATAGAGGCGGCCGCTGGGCATCGCTTTCCGATCCGCGTCGAACGGATTCCGGGTGACGTGAACCGGCTGCAGGCGCATCTGACGCTGAGTGACGGCACTCCTCTGACGATCGATGTCACGCCGAGAGGCGTCATGCCGATCGCCGCATGGCTGCCCTATGTCTTCGCGATCCAGATGGCGCTGCTCGTTCTCTGCACCTGGTTTGCAGTCCGCCAGGCGATCCGGCCGCTCGGCGAGCTCGCCGCCGCCGCCGATGCGCTCGACCCAGATAAGGACGGTCAGGCTTTGAGTGAGGCCGGGCCGAGCGAGGTGGCGCATGCGGCAAGAGCATTCAATGCGATGCGGGAGAGGATCGCCCACTATCTCGAGGAACGGGTGCAGATATTGGCGGCGATCTCGCATGATCTTCAGACGCCGATCACCCGCATGCGGCTGCGCGCCGACATGGCGGAGGATTCACCCGAGAAGGACAAGCTGGTGTATGATCTCTCCGAGATCCAGCGCCTCGTCCAGGACGGCATCGCCTATGCGCGCAGCGCCCACGGCAGCGGGGAAAAGAACGCTCGCATCGACCTCGCATCGTTCATCGACAGCATAGCCTACGACTATCAGGACACTGGAAAGGCCGTGACCGTCGTCAGGCTGGTTGAAGGCGCCGCCTTCACCAGGCCGCACGCCCTTCGCCGCATCCTGTCGAATTTCATCGACAATGCCTTGAAGTTTGCCGGCGCCGCCGAGATCAGCGTCGAGCGCGGCGCCGACAATTCCGTCGTCATCAGCGTCATGGATCGCGGACCCGGCATTCCGGATGATATGCTCGAAGCCGCAATGCAGCCCTTCTTCCGGCTCGAGCAATCCCGTAACCGGGAGACGGGCGGCACAGGTCTCGGGCTGGCAATCGCCCAGCAGCTGACGGCGAAGATCGGCGGATCTCTGAGGCTCTACAATCGCTCGGGTGGCGGACTGGTGGCTGAAGTCACCATTCGGTGACGTCAAAATGTCGGAATGTTTTGTACGGGAAAATGTCATGGACGCCGGATGCTACCTTTTGTGACATTTCGGCCGTTTCCGGAAACATGCCGGATATATCGATCCGTCAAACCACACTCCGTCAACCCGGTCGCGTCGGCGGCCAGTCGCATGAAGCGACGCAACAAGGAGTGTTTCCATGATCAAGATCGACAAGGTTCTTTATACCGGCAGGACCCGCACAACCGGCGGGCGCGACGGCGCCTCGCAGAGCGATGACGGAGAGCTGGACATCAGGCTCTCGCCTCCCGGCAGCGCCCGCCCCGGCACCAATCCCGAACAGCTTTTCGCAGCCGGTTGGTCGGCCTGCTTCATCGGCGCGATCGGCATTGCCGCCGCCAAGTTGAAGGTCAAGGTGCCGGCAGAGACCGCCGTGAATGCAGAGGTCGATCTCGGCACGGCCGATGGCGACTATTTCCTGCAGGCCCGTCTCAAGGTCAGCCTGCCTGGCATCGAAGCGGATGTCGCAAAGGCGCTGATCGATGAGGCGCACCGGACATGCCCCTATTCGAAGGCCACACGCGGCAATATCCAGGTCGAATTGAGCGTTGCCTGACTGGCAGGAGCCGAAAGCAAAAGGGGCGAGGCCGGTCGTGGCCTCGCCGACGGAGGATTAAATGAGATTGATGATCATCTGCGCCTTGGGGGCGGCAGTGTTTGCCGCGCCTTGCATCTACGACATTCGCTCGCAGGAGCCTTCGCCGCTTGCAGGCCTCGTAAAAGCGGCATCGCCAACTTCTGCGGCGCAAGGGCGGCCATTCATCCGAGACCATCAGGGAGAAAGACAATGAAGCTCTATCAAAACGAAATCTCCTCGACGACGTCGCGCGTCAGGATCGCGCTGGCCCTGAAGGGGCTGACGGCCGAGGCCTTGCCGGTCACCATTCTTGGCGAGGAGGCCGAGAGCCGGCAGGCCGAATATCGCAAGATCAATCCGCAGGGGCTGGTGCCGGCCTTGCTGACGGATAGCGGCGTGCTCATCACCCAATCACTGGCGATCATCGAGTATCTCGACGAAATCAAGCCTGAGCCGCCGCTGTTGCCTCAAACGGCGGAGGGCAGGGCGCTGGCCCGCTCGATCGCGCTGGCGATCGCAGCCGAGATCCATGCGCTGCTGCCGCCGCGGATCGGGCTACATCTCAAGACCACCTTCAATGCCGATGCCGATGCGGTCGCCGCGTGGAGCCGTCACTGGGTCGACGAGGGAATGGCGGCTGTGGAGACGATGATTGCCGGCCGCCGGCAAGGCGCCTTCGCAGTCGGCGACCGGCCAAGCATTGCCGATATCTTCCTTTTTCCGCAAGCGATCAGCGCACGGCGCATGGGCTTCGATCTCGCCCGGTGCCCGAATATCGCGGGGATTGTGGCCAAGCTGGAGGGGGTACGGGCTTTCCAGGAGAACGCCCCGGCGCCGCGACGGTGATGCGGTCAATGAAAAAGCGGCCGTCAACGAAGGCGGCCGTTTCTCTTCTCAGCGGTTGACCCTTGCCTGCAGATGCGCGGGATACCGGTCGCCTTCCACCTTGATCTTGGCGAGCGCGCTTTCGATATTGGCAAGATCCTCAGCCGTCAATTCGACCTCGGCGGCCCGGATGTTTTCTTCCAGGCGATGCAGCTTGGTGGTGCCGGGGATCGGTACGATCCAAGGTTTTTGCGCCAGCAGCCAGGCTAGAGCGACCTGGGCCGAGGTGGCCTTCTTGTGCGCGGCGATTTCCGCGAGGAGATCGACGAGCGCCTGATTGGCTTTGCGCGCCTCGGTCGAAAAGCGCGGCACGATGTTGCGGAAGTCCTTGCTGTCGAAGGTGGTCGCTTCGTTGATTGCACCGGTAAGGAAACCCTTACCGAGCGGGCTGAACGGGACGAAGCCGATGCCGAGCTCTTCGAGTATCGGCAGGATATCCTGCTCGGGCTCGCGCCACCACAGCGAATATTCGCTCTGCAGCGCCGTCACCGGCTGGACGGCATGGGCGCGGCGGATCGTCTGCACGCCGGCCTCCGAGAGGCCGAAATGCTTCACCTTGCCTTCTGAAATCAGTGCCTTGACCGTGGCTGCAACATCTTCGATCGGAACATCGGGATCGACGCGATGCTGGTAGAACAGATCGATGACGTCAGTCTTCAAGCGCTTCAGCGCCTGATCGGCAACCGCGCGGATCTGCTCCGGCCGGCTGTTCATGCCGCTCTGGCCGCCGTTTGCATCGAAGTTGAAGCCGAATTTGGTGGCGACCACCACCTCGCTGCGGAAGGGAGCGAGCGCCTCTCCCAAAAGCTCTTCGTTCTTATAAGGTCCATAGGCCTCGGCGGTGTCGAAGAAGGTTACGCCGCGTTCGAACGCCTGTCGGATCAGCGCGATCGCTTCGCGCGTGTCGGTCGCAGGACCGTAGCCGTAGCTCAGTCCCATGCAGCCGAGACCAATGGCCGAGACCTCAAGCCCGCTCTTTCCCAGTTCACGAGTCTGCATAGGCGTTTCCTTTCTAAGCCTGATATTGGGCGTCGGTGACAGGTTCCATCCAGTCGACGACCTTGCCGTCGAGGTGTTCCTGGACGGCGATATGGGTCATCGCCGTCGTCGGTGCTGCGCCATGCCAGTGGCGCTCCCCCGGCGCGAAGCGGATGACGTCGCCGGGGCGGATTTCCTCGATGGGGCCGCCTTCGCGTTGGACGCGTCCGCAGCCCGATGTGACGACCAGCGTCTGGCCGAGCGGATGCGTGTGCCAGACGGTGCGCGCGCCAGGCTCGAAAGTGACGCTGGCGCCGGCGGCGCGGGCGGGCTCGATCGCCGCAAACAAAGGATCGATGCGCACGTTGCCTGTAAACCACTCAACAGGTCCCTTGGCCGAAGGCTGCGAGCCATTTCGCTTGATATCCATCTTGTCTTCCTTCCCTTATCGGAATGACGCCGTCCGGCGAACTTGCGGTGACAGGATAGTTAGCGCGTGTGCTTGGTTTCGATTAGATGGTATAAACGACAAGGACCCATGAGGGATTTTCATAAATGTCGCGCCCTGCCGTCAACGACCTTATCGCTTTCCTCGCCGTTGCCCGGGCGCAAAGCTTCACCAAGGCCGCGGGCAAGCTGGGTGTTTCACAATCAGCGCTCAGCCACACCATTCGCGGCCTTGAGGAGCGGCTGGGTCTGAGATTGCTGACACGGACGACGCGCAGCGTCTCGCCGACGGAGGCCGGCGAACGCCTGCTCGTCTCCATCGGGCCGCGGTTGGATGAGATCGAAAGCGAGCTGGCCGCATTGAGCGCTTTTCGGGAAAAGCCGGCGGGCACGATCCGCATCAATGCGGGCGAACACGCAGCCGATTTCGTCCTATGGCCAGTCCTGGAAAAGCTCCTGCCGAATTATCCCGACATTAATGTCGAGATCATCGTCGATTATGGCCTGACGGACATCGTTGCGGAACGTTACGATGCCGGCGTGCGGCTGGGGGAACAGGTGGCGAAAGATATGATTGCCGTCCGCATCGGCCCCGACATGCGCATGGCTGTGGTCGGCACGCCCGCCTATTTTGCCCACAGGCCGAAGCCGCTGATGCCGCAGGATCTGACCGATCATAATTGCATCAATCTGCGCCTCCCGACCTATGGCGGCGTTTATGCGTGGGAGTTCGAGAAGGACGGACGTGAGCTCAAGGTTCGAGTCGACGGGCAACTGGTCTTCAATAATATAGCGCTCCGGCTGAGCGCGGTTTCGGCGGGGATGGGACTTGCCTTTCTACCGGAGGACCTGGTCGAGGCGCCGCTGGCCGAGGGCCGGCTGGTGCGCGTCCTCGAGGACTGGTGTCCGCCGTTTCCGGGCTACCATCTCTACTATCCGAGCCGCCGGCATACCTCCCCGGCATTTGCTCTTGTCATCGATGCGCTTCGCTATAGAGGATAGATCTCGTCGCCGGCCGGATTCGAGACCCTCTATCGGATCTCCTCAAGCCCGACGGTCGCTGCGATGAAATCGGCGATGGCGCCTGTGTCGTCGAGATCGAAGACGGGCAGGAAGGTGTCCATGACGGCGTGATCGGCGGCGATCGCGCAGATATGAGGATCGCTCGGCGCCAGCGGCTCGCGATTGGCGGCTTCCAGGCGGCGGGCCTCGATCTTCGGGATCGGTTCGCGCTTGTAGCCTTCGATCAGGACGAGATCGCAGGGGGCGAGACGGGCGAGGATTTCTTCGAATGCAGGTTCTGGCGCGCCGCGCAGTTCGTGCATGATAGCGTAGCGGGTGCCGGAGACGATGGTGACCTCGTGGGCGCCGGCCTGGCGGTGGCGGTAGCTGTCGGCTCCGACCTTGTCGATGTCGAAATCATGATGCGCATGCTTGATCGTCGAGATCCGGTAGCCGCGGCGGGTGAATTCCGTCACCAGCCGGACGGCGAGCCCTGTTTTGCCCGAGTTCTTCCAGCCGGCGATGCCGAAGATTTTCGGTGCGGTCATGTGCGCAGGGCCTCCAGCCAGCGTTGCGCCTCGATGAGATCATCCGGCGTGTTGATGTTGAAGAAGGGGTCGAGCAGGCTGGCACGGGTCGGATGCAGTGGAAACGCCACTTCCGTAACGTCATGCCGCAACAGGAAGTCGCGCACGCGGCGTTTCTCGTCGGTAGCGATCCAGGCTTCCAGATCGGCCGCCAGTGTCACCGGCCAGAGACCGAAGACAGGATGACTGCGGCCCTCGGAGGCGGCAATGGCGATCTGCGGTGGGCGCTCCAGGGCTGCGGCCAGGCGGGCGACGAGATCGATGGGAAAGAACGGGCAATCCACAGAGACGGTGACGACGTGGGTAATCGCCGGAAGGCCGGCGCCGTAGACCATGGCCGCGTGGATGCCGGCCATCGGCCCGGCCTTGCCAGGAATGTGGTCGGGAATAGCAGGTACGTCCTCGGCGACTGCGTCGGCATTGACGGCAACGGAGCTGACCTGCTGCGAGAGACGGAGCAGTACATGGCGGAGCAGGCTGTCGGTTCCGAGCATCACCTCCGCCTTGTCGCGCCCCATGCGTTGCGAGCGGCCGCCGGCCAGCACGACGCCTGCGATTACGGATCTGTCGAGCGGGAATTCAGTCATCATCCTGCCTCAAACCGGTGAGCGCGGCGCCGATTCCTGCGCGATCGGGGGCACGCGGCGCGTGGCTTCACGATAGAACGTATAGAGGCCGGAAGCGATGACGATTGCGGCACCCAGGAGCGTCCAACTGTCGGGCACTTCGGCGAAGAAGAAAAAGCCCAGCAGCGAGGAGAAGATCAGGCTGGTATAGCGGAAGGGCGCGACGAAGGAAATTTCCCCGGTGCGCATGGCGAGGATGACCGATTGGTAGCCGACGAGCACCAGCACCGAGGCGAGCAGGAGATGTCCAAGGGAAGTGGCGCTGACTGGCTGCCAGCCGCCGAGTACGGGGATGAGAAGTGCGCCGAAGAAGGAGATGGAGGTCGCGGTGATGACGGTGATCATCAACGACGGAATCTCCGGATCGATCGAGCGGGTGGCGAGATCGCGGCCGGCCGTCGTCAGCACCGCGGCGACGCAGAGGAGCGCGGCGGGGGTGAAGCCTTCGGGGCCGGGGCGGATGATGATCATGACACCGAGGAGGCCGACGAGGATCGCCGACCAGCGCCGCCAGCCGACGGGCTCGTTGAAGAAGAGCGCGGCGCCAAAGGTGACGATCAGCGGCAGCGATTGCAGGATCGCCGAGGCATTGGCGATCGGCATCATGCCGAGTGCGGTGATATAGGTGACGGCGGAAAACATCTCGCAGATGATGCGCAGGATAATGATCGGCTGCAGCACGACGCGCGAGGAGCGCAGAGCGCCCATTTTCCTGGCGATGAGATAGACGAGCAGGCTGGTGAAGAGGCCGCGCAGGAACATGATCTCGCCGGCATTCATAGAGGCGACCACCGATTTGGAGAGGGCATCGCTCGCCGAAAAGCCGGCCATCGCCATGCTCATATAGATGGCGCCCTCAGTATTGCGTGACCGCGGCATGAAGAGATTCCCCTACCTGTGCGCCCCTTCTTAGTCGGGACGATACGTGAAGGGAATCGAATGAATGTCACACCCAGGATAAATCGATGGTGCGGCGCACAATGGTGCTGACGCAGCGCATGCGCGTCTGCGGAAACCGCGGCAACTTACCGTTTTATCTGATGAAACCGCTATTTCGGATCTGCCATACCGAGGGCACTGATCCGGCCAAAACCATCTGTCAGCGGCGGATTTTGTTTTTGCGCGCGGGAAACGGGTGGCTGCACCGTCAGATGTTTGAGATCTGGGATGTCTCAACAGCTGAGGAGAAACGGATATGACACTTCTTAATGGTAAAACCGCGATCGTCACCGGTGCAAGCTCGGGCATCGGCTGCGCGGCGGCGAAGGTTTTTGCACGGCAAGGCGCGAAGCTGGTGATCAACGGTCGGCGGCAGGATGCACTCGATGCCGTCGTCGCCGAAATCGAAGCAGAAGGCGGAGAGGCTGTCGCCGTTGCCGGCGATGTCAGGGACGAGGCGCTGCAGGCAAGACTGGCCGAAACGGCGGTCTCCCGTTTCGGCAAACTCGATATCGCCTTCAACAATGCGGGCGGTCTCGGCGAGATGGGGCCGGTTGCCGGATTGTCGCTGGAGGGTTGGCGCGAGACGATCGAGACCAATCTCACCGCCGCCTTCCTCGGCGCCAAACACCAGTCGGCGGCAATGGGAGAGGGCGGCGGTTCGCTGATCTTCACCTCCACCTTCGTCGGCTACACCGCCGGCATGCCCGGCATGGGGGCCTATGCGGCGAGCAAGGCCGGCTTGATCGGTCTCGTGCAGGTGCTGGCCGCCGAGCTCGCGTTGCGCAACATCCGCGTCAATGCCCTTCTGCCCGGCGGCACCGATACGCCCGCCAGCATCACCAACACGCCCGACGCGACGGCGGAACTGCTTGCCTTCGTCGAGGGATTGCATGCGCTGAAGCGCATGGCTCGGCCGGAAGAGATCGCCAATGCGGCGTTGTTTCTGGCGTCGGATCTATCGAGTTTCGTGACGGGGACGGCGATGCTGGCGGATGGTGGGGTTTCGATTAGCCGGACGTAGGACGGGTGAGGGGCCAGCGTATCTCGGAGGTAGAGCCACCCGCCCCCGTCCTTCGAGGCTCCGGCCTTTGGCCTCCACACCTCCAGGACGAGGGCTAATCGTGGATGTCGTGGACTGTGACCTCTCTCCAGCCTCATCCTTGCTGAGGTGCCCCGCAAAGGACGGGGCTGGCCACCATTGCGCCTGCGCTTGCGGAGGGCTCAGGACATGATCAACCCGCCATCGACATTGATCGTCTGGCCGGTGATGTAAGCGGCGTCGTCGCTGGCGAGGAAGGTGACCAGACCGGCGACGTCCTCGCCGGAGCCGGCGCGTTTCATCGGGATGCCTTCGACCCATTCCTTCATCAGTTCGCCGGGGGCATAGTTGCCGAGCAATTTGCCCCAGGCCTGGTCGTTATAGGCCCACATGTCGGTCTCGATGATGCCGGGGCAGAAGGCGTTGACGGTGATGTTTTCGGTGGCGACTTCCTTGGCCAGGCTCTGGGTGATGCCGACGACGCCCATTTTCGAGGCGGCGTAATGCGGCGTGTAGATGAAGCCGTCGCGTGCCTGGCCGGAGGCGGTGTTGATGATGCGGCCGCCGCGCTTGTGCTTGCGCATTCTTGCAATGGCCTCCTGGGCGCAGAGGAAGACGCCCTTGGTGTTGACGGCCATGACCTTGTCCCACTCGTTCTCCGTCAAGTTCTCGACGCGGGCGATGGTGATGACGCCGGCATTCTGGATCGAGACGTCGACCGTGCCGAATTCCTTTTCGGCCGCATCGTAGAGCGCGGTGACGCTCGCCTTGTCGGTGACATCGCCGATGAAGGAGAGCGCCTTGCCGCCTTCGGCCCTGATCCCTTCGGCAACGCCGTGGACCAGGTCTTCATTCGCCGAGACGACGAGATTGGCGCCCTCACGCGCAAAGCGCCTGGCGATCGCAGCGCCGATGCCGCGGCTGCCCCCGGTGATGACGACAGTCTTTTGATCAAAGCGTTTCATGCTCTTTCCTCGTATCCTGACATAAACAGCAAATCTCGGCGCAACCGCCCGTTCGATCGGCGCGAAGGGCGGGCAGACGACGATATCGCACGCCGTCATGCCCGTTACCCTCCGGCGCCTCGGTCTCAGCCAGGGAGGAGGCGAGACCGTTCATTTTCCAGTGGCCTGGCAATGAGCCTTCTTAGGCATCACCAGCAGCAGAAACCGCCATCGACGAGAAGATCGACGCCGGTCACGAAACTTGCCGCATTCGACAGCAGGAACACCGCCGGCCCTACCATCTCGTCGACCGTCGCCATGCGCTGCATCGGCGTCTGCTCTTCGAAGAGCTTGGTCTGGTGGACCATCTCCGCACGGGTGTTCATCGGCGTTGCCGTATATCCGGGGGAAATGGTGTTGACACGAATGCCACGGCCGACCCATTCCATCGCCAGTGACTTCGACATGTGGATGACGCCCGCCTTGGAGGCGTTGTAATGCGCCTGGCTCAGCCCGCGGTTGACGATCACACCGGACATGGAGGCGATGTTGACGATGGAGCCGCGTCCATTCTTCAGCATGGCGCGGGCCTCGGCCTGGCTGGACAGGAATATGCCCTTGAGGTTGATATCCATCAGCGTCTGATATTGATCCTCCTCCATCTCCTCTGCCGGATTGGCGTTGGCAATGCCCGCTGCATTGACCGCAAGCGTCAGTGCACCGAGATCGGCTTCGGTGCGTGCGACGGCATCTGCAAGGGAAGATTTGTTCGTGACGTCAGCCGCGATCTCGATCGAGCGGCGGCCGGCGGCGCGGATATGTTCGGCTGTCGTCGCCAGTCCGTCGTCGGTTCGGCGGTCGAGCAGGGCCACGTCGGCGCCGCATTGCGCGAGGCCGATGGCAATGCGCTGCCCGATGCCGCTCCCGGCGCCGGTAACGATGGCAACCTGGCCGCTGAGATCGAAAAGCTTCGGGGCATTCAGAGTGATGTCGGACACCGCTCTTCCTTTCTCTGTTGTTTTGTTTTCACGCAATTCCTGACGCAAAACCGCTGCACACTTTTGCTGGAATTGCTTTAGATGGTAGCCAGTTCCATGACCGAAACGTCATTGGCCTGGTCACGATCGAGGATCCCCGCCTGCTTGCCTTGCGCAAGCACGAGAATGCGATTGGAGACGCCGAGAACTTCCTCGAGGTCCGAGCTTACGACGATGACCGCCACGCCCTGTTTGGCAAGATTGACGATGATGTCGTAGATGCCGGCGCGGGCGCCGACGTCGATGCCTCTCGTCGGTTCGTCGAGCACGACAACCTTGGGATCGCGCATGAGCCACTTGGCGATCACGACCTTCTGCTGGTTGCCGCCGGATAGGTCCGAGGCATACTGCTCGGCACGGCCCTTGACACCGAACTTCGCCACCGCCTTTTCCGCAAAGGAGCGCTTGATGCGCGGCGTGATCCAGCCACGGCCCAGCTTGTCGAGATTAGCGTAGACAATGTTCTCGCTGATCCGGTGCCCGACGATCAGGCCCTGTTCCTTGCGGTCTTCCGGAACCATCACGATCCCCTTGGCGATCGCGTCCGCCGGGTCGTGCAGCCTGAGTTCCTCGCCTTCCAGCTTGATCGAACCGGCGCTGATCGGATCTGCTCCCGAAATCGCACGCACCAGTTCGGTGCGCCCGGCGCCGACCAATCCGGCGATGCCGAGAATTTCGCCGGCCCGCACCTCGAAGGTAACGTTGCGGAACGCGTTGTCCGGCGAGCTCAGGCCGGACACCTGAAGTACCGGGCGGTCTGTTGGAACGGGCAGGGTGGGGAACAAGCGGTCGAGCGGGCGTCCGACCATACTCTCGACAATCGTTCTCACCGGGGTCGCGCTGTCCGAGAATTCCTGCACCCGCTCGCCGTCGCGAAGAACGACGATGCGGTCGGTGATCTTCTTGATCTCTTCCATGCGGTGGGAAATGTAGACGATGCCGACGCCTTCCGAGCGAAGCTTGCGAACCTGTTCGAAGAGAGCCTCGGTCTCGGCGCCGCCAAGGGCGGCTGTCGGTTCATCGAGGATCAGCAGCTTTGCGTTGAGCGCCAGCGCCTTGGCGATCTCGATAAGTTGCTGATTTGCCGTGGAGAGGCCGGCGACCGTTCGCGTTGCAGGTATGTGAAGGTTCAAGCGAGCGAGCTGGTCCTGGGCCCGGCGAACCATCTGGGCACGGTCGATGGCGCCGTTCTTCATCGGCCAGCGTCCGATGAAGACGTTTTCGGCGATCGAGAGCTGCGGCAGAAGCTGCAGCTCCTGGTGGATCAGGACAACGCCCTTGTCGATCGCTTCCCTCGGGGTGGCCGGGGCGTAAGGTTGCCCCAGCCATGTCATCGATCCTTCGGAGGGCGTGCGGGATCCGGCAATGATGCCTGACAGCGTCGACTTGCCCGCTCCGTTTTCACCGAGAAGTGCAACCACTTCGCCCGGATAGACGTCCAGGCTGACATTCTTCAGAACCTGGAGCGGCCCATACCACTTGGATATGCCCCTCAGGGAAAGAACGGGATCAGTCATGGCACACCTCCTCAAGACCTCGGCTTCATCAGGGATGGTTGGCGATGAAGCCTGCAACGTTTTCCTTGGTGGTCAGCGTGGCATCCATGAGCTGGACCGGCGGTACTTTCTCTCCGGCGACAAGCTTGGCGGCATTTTCAACCGCGTCGCGGCCCATCTTCTGCGTCTGCTGAGTAGCCGTAACGTCGAAGACGCCCTTGCTGAGAGCTTCGAGCGCTGCGGTGTCGCCGTCGAAGCCCCCGACCACGATTTTCCCGGAAGGTTTCGCGACCTTGATTGCCTGGGCGGCGCCGAGTGCAAGAGCGTCAGCCTGAGCGAATACGATCGAGACGTCGGGGTTGGCCTGAAGCATGTTCTGCATGATCTGGAAGCCTTCATCCTGGCTCCAAATGTTGGAGTACTGCTCAGCGACGACCTTTACATCCGGGGAGGCCTTGAGAGATTGAGCGCAGCCCTTCGAGCGATCCACTTCCGGCGTCGTGCCCTTCTGGCCGTGGATGATGACCATCTTCCCCTTGCCGCCGGCTTCCTTCAGGATGTAGTCGCAGACAGCCTTGGCGGAGGCGACGGAATCCGTTGCAAGGAACGTATCGCCCGGCGCTCCTTCCGCATTGCGGTCAACGTTTACGACCGGGATGCCGGCGTTCTTCGCGAGCTTGACCGGAACGCTCGCCGCGGCCGCACCGGCCGGAATATAGATCAGCGCGTCGATTTTCTGGGTCAGAAGATCTTGGATCTGGTTGACCTGCGTCGGCCCGTCGCCCTTGGCGTCGACCGTAATGACTTCGATGCCGCGCTTCTTGGCTTCGGCCTCGACCGATTGCTTGATCTGGTTGAAGAAGTTTGCCTGAAGGTTGGCAACGGCGAGGCCCAGCTTCTTCAGTTCCGCCGCGTGTACGGGACCGAGCATAAGACCGAGCAGTGCGGCAGACGCGAGCATGGTGCGCGCTATTTTCATTGTATTTCCTCCGTTGTTTAATGGAACCCTCGGGTATGTCCTCCCCCTCGGGGTATAGATCCGTCCCGATTTTCCGGGGCGGAATTCCGGGTCCGCCAGTGCGGCGGATCCCGCTCGTCAGGCGCGACGCCGACGAATGGTCTCTGCGCCGACCGCAAGCACGATGACGATGCCGATGATCACCTGCTGAAGGAACGGCGAGACGTTGAGAAGGTTGAGACCGTTGCGCAGCACACCGATGATCAGAACGCCGATCAACGTTCCGCCGATGCCGCCGGCGCCGCCGGAGAGCGAGGTGCCGCCGATGACGACCGCAGCGATGGTGTCCAGTTCATAACCGAGACCACTGGACGGCTGGACGGAATCCAGCCGGGCGGCGAGCACGACGCCGGCAAGGCCTGCAAGGACGGCACTCATGACATAGACGCCGATCGTCACGAGCGGGACGTTGATGCCGGCGAGGCGCGCGACTTCGGAATTTCCGCCCACCGCATAGAGCATGCGGCCTTCGGAGCGGAAGTGCAGGAAAAGCCAGGCCGCCAGAACCACCGCCAGCATCAGAAAGACCGTGGCGGTCATGACGCCGAAATGGCGATCGATCGCCAGCATCATGAACCAGTCGGGGAAGCCGACGATCTGCTGGCCGTCGGTGATCATGTTTGCAACGCCGCGGGCAGCCGACATCATTGCCAGAGTGGCGATAAAGGCCGGAACCCTGAACTGCGTCACCAGCAGTCCGACAATCAGGCCCGATACCGCCGAGGCGATCAGCGCAAAGGCGATCCCGACGGGAAGCGGCAGGCCGGCGACGTTGGCTGTCCAGCCCATGACCATCATCGCCAAAGCGAGTGCCGAGCCGACGGAGAGATCGATGCCGCCGATCAGAATGACGAACGTCATTCCGACCGCCATGATGCCGAGAACGGTGATCTGGTCGAGGATGTTGAGCCCGTTTCGAACAGAAAGAAACGTGTCTGTGCTGACGCTCAGAAAGACGCACAGCACGAGCAATCCGACGAGCGGGCCGGTCGCTCCCTTGAGCTTGCTCAACCACGCACCGGACGAAAGCCTGTGTTCATTGATATCGAGCGCCACCATTGCTCCTCCCTCTGCGTAGGCCTGTATCCGATAATGGTTCAGGAGCGAATAATTATTCACTGCTGCTGGAAAATTCATTAACAACTTGCTTTCCAGCTGTCAACTAGATTTCGTTGACCGGATGTTTGTGATGCCGAGTACAAGGGGGTTGACTAATCGGCTTCTTATGCAAAAATATTGATTAGTGAATATTTATGCACACGAGGAATCGATGGATACGACAGAACTTGAGCGCATCGCCCGCGAGATCCGATTGCGCGATCTTCAGGCGGTCTTTGAAGCGGGCGCCGGCCATATTGGCGGGGAAATGTCGGTCATCGACATTTTGACGGCGCTCTATTTTCGTGTGCTGAATGTCTGGCCGGATCAGCCCAAGCATCCCGACCGCGACAGGTTCGTTCTTTCAAAGGGACATACGGCCTGCGCCCTGTATGTGACTCTCGCAAAACGGGGCTTCATTCCGGAGGAGGAGATTTCCACGTTCCTGCAGCCGCATTCGCGGCTGAACGGGCATCCGAATTGCAATAAGGTTCCGGGCGTCGAGACGAATACCGGGCCGCTCGGCCATGGTCTCCCGGTCGCAGTCGGAATGGCGAAAGCCGCCAAGCTCTCGGGCGCGAAATTTCACACCTACGTCGTCACCGGCGACGGTGAGATGCAGGAGGGCTCCAACTGGGAAGCGATCATGGCGGCAGCCCAATTCAAGCTCGACAACTTGACGCTGGTCATCGATCACAACAGGTTTCAGCAGGGCGCGGCGCTCGCCGAAACCAATGATCTCGCGCCGCTTCGTCCGAAGCTTGAAGCCTTCGATTGGGAAGTCACCGAGATCAACGGCAACACTATGAGTGAGATCGTTCCTGCTCTCGAACACCGGGGAACAAGACCGCATTGCATCGTTGCCCACACCAACAAGGGCCATGGGATCTCGTTCATGCAGGACCGGGTCGACTGGCACCATAAGGTGCCGAGCAAAGAGCAATACGAAATCGCATTGGCAGAATTGTCGGAGGCACTGTAATGAACGCGCCAATCAACCCACCCAAGCTCCACGATTGCCGCGACGCATTCGCCACCACGCTTGAGCGGCTGGCAACTGAAAACGAGAAGATCGTTGCTGTCTGCAACGACTCGGTCGGTTCTTCCAAGCTCGGCGGCTTCAAGTCGAAATTTCCCGAACGCCTCGTCAATGTCGGAATTGCAGAGCAGAACATGGTGGGCGTCGGAGCAGGCCTCGCCAACGGCGGACGTCTTCCATTCGTCTGCGCTGCCGCTCCGTTTCTGACGGGGCGGTCGCTGGAGCAGATCAAGGCCGACATTTCCTACTCGAATGCCAACGTCAAGCTGGTCGGCATCTCCTCCGGCATGGCCTATGGCGAACTCGGTCCGACCCATCACTCGATCGAAGACTTCGCCTGGACACGGGTCTTGCCCAATCTTCCGGTTATTGCGCCTTGCGACCGCATCGAAACCGCCGCTGCGGTTGCGTGGGCCGCGACTTATGACGGGCCCTGTTTCCTGCGCCTGTCACGGGTCGGCGTGCCCGACCTGCTTCCGGAAGGCCATAAATTCGAACTTGGCAAGGCAAATCTCCTTCGCCAGGGTTCCGACATCACCCTCATCGCCAACGGTACTTTGACGCATCGCATTCTGAAGGCTGCCGAAATCCTCGCTGAGCGCGGCGTCAGTGCCAGGGTGCTCAACCTTGCGACGGTTCGTCCCATCGATGAGGAGGCGATCATCGCCGCAGCCAGGGAAACCGGAGCGATCGTCACAGCCGAAGAGCATTCGATCTTTGGCGGGCTCGGCTCGGCGGTCGCCGAAGTGGTGGTCGACAATGCCCCGGTGCCGATGAAACGTCTCGGCGTTCCCGGCGTCTATGCCCCCACAGGTTCGGCAGAGTTCCTGCTCGACGAATTCGGGATGGCGCCGTCCGCAATCGCCGACGCCGCGCAGGCGCTGATCAAGCGGAAGTAACTGGGATCAAGACTGGCCGAACGCTTTTGCGGTTTCGGCCGTCGCCTGATCCGGGGAGGATAGAATGCGGGCAATTCTGGCAATCGACCAGGGCACGACCAATTCAAAGGCAGTTCTCGTTTCCGAAAAGGGAGAAATCGTCGGCAGAGGATCGGCGCCTGTCGGCATCTCCTATCCGAAGCCGGGCTGGGTCGAACAAGACCCGCGCCGGCTCTACGCCTCGGTCTGCGAAGCGGTTGATGCCTGCCTGAAGGCCGGCTCCGATGTTGTTATCGAGGCCGTGGCCATTTCCAACCAGCGCGAATCGGTCACCGCCTGGGACGCCGAAACGGGAGAGGCGCTTGGGCCGGTGGTCAGCTGGCAGTGCCGCCGAACGGCGCAGGATTGCGAACGTCTGATTGCCGAAGGCCGTCTTGACCGGGTGCAGGCGCTCACCGGCCTGCCATTGGACCCGATGTTTCCGGGTTCGAAATTCCGCTGGCTGCTCGACCGTATTCCGGCCGGGCGATCGGTGCGGCTCGGCACGATCGACAGCTGGCTCGTCCACTGCCTTACGGGTGGGCGCCGGCACGCCTGCGACGCCTCGAATGCCGGCAGGAGCCAGTTGTTCGATCTCAGGGAGCAGAGATGGAGCGAGGAACTCGGCGAGATCTTCGGCGTGGATATCGCGTTGCTGCCCGAGGTGCTCGACAGCTCCGCCGATTTCGGCAGAACGCAAGGATTGCCGGGGGTGCCGGATGGCACTCCGATCATGGCCGCGATCGGCGACAGCCACGCCGCCCTGTTCGGCCATGGGGCATTCAAGCCGAGCGACGGCAAGGTGACCTTCGGGACCGGCTCTTCGGTCATGACGACGCTTTCGCAATTCATTCCTCCACGCAACGGCGTCACGACCACAGTCGCATGGCGTATTGGGGGAAAGCCGACTTTCGCGTTCGAAGGCAATATTCTCGTTTGCGCCGCCAGTCTTCCCTGGATGGCCGATATTCTCGGCCTTGCGGATGTGGCGGCCCTCGTCGAGCTTGCGGCGAGCGCCGAGCCGGGCGGACCCGGCTTCGTGCCGGCATTCGTGGGGCTGGGGGCGCCTTACTGGAATGCCGATGCCCGCGCCCTGTTCTCCCAGATCAACTTTAATACGACACGTGCGCAAATGGCCCGGTCGGTGACCGATTCCATCGCTTTCCAGGTGCATGACGTGATCGCGGCCATGCGGACGCAGAACGGCGGCGAACTCGGCGCGCTCTATGTGGATGGCGGACCGAGCCAGAACCGCTTCCTGATGCAGTGTGTCTCGAACCTTATCGAACATCCCGTGATCCAATGCGAAGCACCCGAGGCATCGGCTTTGGGCGCTGCCTATCTGGCGGGGCTGTCACTCGGCTTGTGGAGCGATCTCGAAATTGTCGCGGCGTTGCCGCGAAACACGCAAACCATCGAGCCGCAACCCGTGGATCGTGGGGTGCTTCTCGATACTTGGAATGATGCGCTCGCCCGCTCGACGTGCCGCGAAACAAAGGCTAAAGGTGAATAAAAATTCAATCTGGGATTAGCGATGACTCGCCTCAACGAACTCCGCCTCATTTCAAGGGTCGCCCAGATGTACCACATAGAGGGACGGCGACAGGCGGAGATCGCAGAGCACCTTCGCCTGTCGCAGGCGACGGTGTCGCGCATGCTGAAGCGTGCCGAAGCTGAAGATATCGTGAGAACCAGCGTGATCCCGCCCGTCGGTACCTATAGCGAGCTCGAGGGCGCGCTTCGCGAAAAATACGGTCTGCCGGAGGCGATCGTCGTCGAGTGCACGGAAGACCGGGACGGCGCCATCATGGCCCGTATCGGCGAGGCGGCGGCACATCTCCTTGAGGTGACGCTTGCGCCGGGGGAGATCATCGGCGTTTCGAGCTGGAGCCAGACCATCTTCAAGATGGTCGAGAACATTCACCCGCAGAAGAGCGCTCAGGCGAAGTATGTCGTCCAGACCCTTGGCGGCATGGGCGATCCTTCCGTGCAGACGCATGCGACGCAGCTGACCACGCGGCTTGCACGGCTGACCGGGGCCGAGCCGAAACTGCTTCCCGTGCAGGGCGTGACGACGTCAAGGGAAGCAAAGCTTCTGATGCAGGCCGACCCGTTCGTCCGTGAGACGATGGACCTCTTCAGCAGCATAACGCTTGCAATCGTCGGCATCGGCGCCGTTGAACCGTCCGAACTTCTCGCACGCTCCGGCAATATCTTTTCCTCCCGCGAACTCTCCGATCTCGCTGAAGCAGGCGCCGTCGGCGATATCTCGCTTCGCTTCTTCGATAAGAACGGCAAACCAGTCAAGACGCCGCTGGACGACCGGGTCATAGGCTTGCCGCTCGAGGATCTGGAGCGGGTGGACCGGGTGATTGCCCTTGCCGGTGGGGCCAAGAAGACCGACGCGATTGCCGGCGCGCTCCGCGTCGGGGTGATCGATATGCTTGTGACCGACAAGTTTACCGCGCAGCGATTGATCGACTGACGGGCAGGGTGGAGTGCCCGCCTCGTCCTTCGAGGCTTCGCCCGATGGGCTACGAGGCCCTCTTGGCGTGACGGCATGCCCATCCACTCTCATCCTGAAATAGGCATCCCCGTCGCATAACCCACTATACAGCAACGGCAACGTACAAGGATGGGCTCTCTCGGGTATTGACGCCCTCCGGACAGGCTCCCCTGGGTCAATGCGCCGTCCCATCGACGATCACATGATCGTGGTCCAGCGAGCATCTCTCCACCCGGGCTTCGACTCTGTAGATTTCCCGCAGCATTTCGGCGGTAACGACATCTCTTGGCGCTCCGCAGGCGCGCATGCGGCCGTTGGCGATGACCAGCACCTTGTCGGCGAAGCGCAGGGCCTGGTTGAGGTCGTGGATGGCGATCAGGACGAGCATGCCTTTGGCGCGGGCCCTGCGGCGCATGAAGTCGAGGACTTCGACCTGGCGGTGGAGGTCGAGGGCGCTTGTGGGTTCATCCATCAGCATGATTTCAGGTTCGCGCACGAGCGCCTGGGCGATCGAGACGAGCTGGCGCTGGCCGCCGGAGAGCGCGCCGAAATCGCGGAAGGCGAGCGCGGTGATATCGAGCGCTGCCATGATCTCGTCGATGAAGCGCAGGTCGCCATCGCCGACGGCCCAGGACTGGCCCTGCTTGCGGGCAAGCAGGATGGATTCGTAGACGCTCAGCACCGCATTTGCCGACGTATCCTGCGGCATGTAGCTGATGGCGTTTTTCGCCTTCGAGCCTTCGACGACGACATGACCGGGCCCCTTGAGCAGGCCGGTGATGCGCTTGAAGAGCGTCGACTTGCCGGCGGCGTTCGGGCCGATCACCGCCACGACCTCGCCTGACCTCATCACCGGCGTCGTTACGTCTTCGACGAAGAGCTTGCGGCCGTGAAAGGCGCCGACCGACTGCAACTGAAGCGCTACCATGACCGGCTCCTGTTCGAGAGGATGAGCGAGAAGAAGAAGGGCACGCCGACCAGCGCCGTGATGATGCCGATCGGGAAGACGACGCCTGGGATGATCGACTTCGAGACGATCGAGGTCAGCGACAGCAGCAGGGCGCCCGAAAGGATCGAGCCCGGCAGGAAGAAGCGCTGATCCTCGCCGAGGATCATGCGCGCGATATGCGGGCCGACGAGGCCGACAAAGCCGATCGTGCCGACGAAGCTCACCGGCACCGCGGCAAGCAGCGAGACGACGAGCATGGTTTCCAGGCGGATGCGGCGGACATTGACGCCGAAGCTTGCCGCCTTGTCCTCGCCGAGGCGGATGGCGGTCAGCGCCCAGGCGTTGCGGGCAAAGAGCGGCAACGCTGCCAGCAGGACGGCGAGCGTCACCCAGATTTTCGGCCAGGTGGCCTTGGTGAGACTGCCCATCGTCCAGAAGACGACGGCCGACAGCGCCTGTTCGGAGGCGAGATATTGCAGGAAGGCGAGGGCGGCATTGAAGGTGAAGACCAGCGCGATGCCGAGCAGCACCACCGTCTGCACCGAAACACCGCGGGCCTGCGAGACGAAATGGATGAAGAGGGTGGCGATCAGCGCCATGATGAAGGCATTGACCGGCACCAGCAAGCCGGCTGCGACAGGCAGAAGCGGAACGGTGGTGACGATCGCAAGCGCCGCGCCGAAGCTTGCCGCCGCCGAAATGCCTAAGGTGAAGGGGCTAGCGAGCGGATTGGCGAGGATCGTCTGCATCTGCGCGCCGGCGACGGAGAGCGAGGCGCCGACGACGATCGCCATCACAGCGACCGGCATGCGGATGTCCCAGACGACGGCGCGGATCTGATCGGAAACGGAGGCGGGGTCAAGGAGGGCGGAGACGACCTCGCCGAGACTATAACGGGCCGGCCCCCAGGCGAGATCGACGGCGAAGGACAGACAAAGTGCTGCGGTCATGGCGAAAAGAATCAGCAGCTTGCGCCGGGCGAGGGCGCGGTAGCGCTCCCGCCCGGCTTCGGCTTCGATCGATATGGCGGCGATCTCGGCCATCGCGGATTACTTGCCCGCCTTGGCGTCGACCCAGTAACCTGGCTGATAGGCGACCGGCAGGAACTTCTCGTGGAATTCCTTGAAGGTGGCATCCGGGTCGAGATCGGCGAAGAGGTTCGGGTGGAACCATTTGGCGAGCTGCTGGACGGCGACGAACTGATAGGGGCTGGTATAGAACTGGTGCCAGATCGCATGGACATTGCCGCCGGCCACTGCCTTGGAGCCGGTGAAGGCCGGGTTTTCCATCAGCGTGTTGAGCGCCTTGCGGCTGTCGCCGAGGGTGGCTGCGGCATTCGGGCCGACATTGACGAAATCCTTGGCATCCTTGGTCTGGCTCCAGTTGGAACCGGTGACGACGATGACCTCCGGATTGGAAGCGACGACCTGTTCGGCATTGATGGAGCCGGTGTAACCCGGCAGGAAATCGGAGCCGAGATTGTGGCCGCCGGCCAAATCGACCATCAGGCCGAAATTATCGGGACCGAAGGTGCCGCAGCATTCGACCAGGCCTGCGGCGCGATACATGAAGACATTGGGCTTCGGCGGATTGGCCGCCTTCAGCCTGTCGGTGACGCGCGCCATCTGTTCCTTCCAGAAGCTGGCGACGGCCTCGGCGCGGTCCTCATGGCCGAAGAGCTTGCCGAGAACCCTCAAGCTCGGCTCGGTGTTGGCGAGAATATGTTCCCGGAAATCGATGTAGACGATCTTGACGCCGATGCCATTCAGCATCTCTTCGAGCTTCACTTCGTCGGCGGCCGTCTTGTTGCCGATCGGCAGCAGCAGCACGTCCGGGTGCAGCTTGACGACCGTTTCGGTCTGCAGTGTGCCGTCGGTCAGGTTGCCGAGGAAGGGCAGGTCCTTGCCCTTGGGAAACTTCTCGACATAGGCGTTGAAGCCGTCTTTGTCGGTGGTCCAGAGATCGTTGCGCCAGCCGACGATCTTGGCGAAGGGGTCTTCCTTCTCGATCGGCGCGACGGCATAGAGCATGCGGCCTTCCCCAAGGATCACACGCTCGACTGGCTTGTCGAAGCTCACTTCGCGGCCGGCCACATCCTTGACGGTGAAGGATTGGGCGAGCGCCGACAGCGGCATCAGGCTCGCAATCGCAGCAGCGGAGACTGCGAGCATTTTCACGAAATTCATCTGGAAATTCCCCCGAGGTCTGAATAATGTCCGCAGGCATAAGAAATATGACTTTGTGAATCAAGTTATATGTTTTAGAGCATTTCCAAACTGATGCCATGCCGGGGTGCCTGCGATGAATTCAATGAACACGAACTACTCCATCCGCGATGAAATCCGCGATTTCTGGTCGGAAAGGGCCGCGACCTTCGACCAGAGCGTCGGCCATGAAATTTTTTCGGAGGCCGAACGGAAGGGCTGGCAGCGGCTGATCCGAAAGCATCTCGGCGAGGGGCAGGGGCGTGCGGCGCTCGATCTCGCCTGCGGCACGGCCGTCATCTCGCATCTGATGAACGATGCCGGCTTCAAGGTGACGGGGCTCGACTGGTCGGACGCGATGCTGGCGCAGGCGCGCGCCAAGGCGAAGAAGCGCGGCACTGACATCCGCTTTGTTTCCGGCGACGCCGAGAATACCATGGAGCCGCGGGACAGCTACGACGCCATCACCAACCGCCATCTCGTCTGGACGCTGGTGGACCCGGCTTCGGCTTTCAAGGAATGGTTTTCAGTGCTGAAGCCGGGCGGCAAGGTGCTGATCCTCGACGGCAATATGGGCAAGGAGACGTGGGTCAAGGGCCTGCAGAAGCTCTGGACGAAAATTACGGGCAAGCCGCCGACGAGCCACATGTCGCCTGAAATGATGGCGCGCCATCAGAACATCCGCTCCCGTGTGCACTTCGCCAAGGAGATGCCGGCCGAAGCAGTGGTCGATCTTCTCAGCAAGGCCGGCTTTACGGATATCGTGGTCGATCGCAAGCTCGCGGATATCCACTGGGCGCAGGCGCGCAAAATGCCGTTCCTGCGGGGGCTGGAGCGCATGGTGCAGGAGCGGTTTGCGATTTGCGCGCGTAAGCCTGGGTGATGGGTTGGAGCAACACCGGGTGGCTAGGCGCTGACCGTCGTGCCGTGAGGCTCTCGCAGGTGTTGCTGGACACTTCTGGATACTAGTGGAGTTTGGCGCACCCCGGCCCTTCGCTTGGGCTCAGGGCGTTGGCCCTGCGATGATCACTGGATCGATCGCTCCCCGCTTTGCGCAGACCGGGCCTCACCCGCCGGTGACGCTCATATGCCGCGCCACGGCCGGCCTGTTGTGGGTGCGGTCGATGATGAAGTCGTGGCCTTTCGGCTTGCGGGTGATGGCCTCGTCGATGGCGGCGTGGAGGAGGGCGTCGTCTTCGGTGGCGCGGAGTGCGGCGCGGAGATCGGCGGCGTCGTTCTGGCCGAGGCACATATAGAGCGTGCCGGTGCAGGTGAGGCGCACACGGTTGCAGCTCTCGCAGAAATTATGGGTCATCGGCGTGATGAAGCCGAGGCGGCCGCCGGTCTCGCTGACCCTGACGTAACGCGCCGGGCCGCCGGTCTGGTAATCTATGTCGGTTAGTGTGAACTGACGTTCGAGATCGGCGCGCAGCTCGGAGAGCGGCAGATATTGATCGGTGCGGTCCTCTTCGATCTCGCCCATCGGCATGGTTTCGATGACGGTGAGGTCCATGCCGCGGCCGTGGGCAAAGCGCAGGAGATCGGGCATCTCGGCATCGTTGAAATTCTTCAGCGCCACGGCGTTGAGCTTGATCTTGATGCCGGCCTTCTGCGCCGCGTCGATGCCTTCCATGACCTTGGCGAAATCGCCCCAGCGGGTGACCTTGCGGAACTTGTCGGGATCGAGCGTATCGAGCGAGACATTGATGCGGCGTACGCCGCAATCATAAAGCTCGGCGGCATGGCGGGAAAGCTGCGAGCCGTTGGTCGTCAGCGTCAGCTCATCGAGGCCGGCGCCGATCTTTTCGCCGAGCTTGCGCACCAGATACATGATGTTCTTGCGCACCAGCGGCTCGCCGCCGGTCAACCTGATCTTCCTCACGCCCTTGGCGATGAAGGCGGAACAGAGCCGGTCCAGCTCTTCGAGCGTCAGCAGGTCCTTCTTCGGCAGGAAGGTCATATTCTCGGCCATGCAATAGGTGCAGCGGAAATCGCAGCGGTCTGTAACGGAGACGCGCAGATAGGTGACCGCCCGGCCGAAAGGGTCGATCATCTGATGTGCATCTGCCGCGAGCGGCGATGCGTTACCTATCGTTCCCACTCTCGTATTCACCAATTCCTCCGCGGCGGGATTGTAGCAGTGCAAGCCGGACACCAGCCCGTTTTCAAGCGGCATCTTCTATTTGTGCATATGTGATTGCCCCGTCAAGGGAAACGGATTTCGCACACGCTAATTTGCGCTTGCCTCGAAAAAGCCGAACGCCTACTTCTCCAGGGGAAAGAGGGTGATTGAGATGAGCGATATCTGGCCGAGCGAACTTCGCGTTTCGAAAGACCGGCAGCGGCTGGTGGTGACCTTCAATGACGGCCAGAGCTTCGACTTGTCGGCCGAGCTGCTGCGAGTGCTCTCGCCCTCGGCCGAGGTGCAGGGCCACGGGCCTGGGCAGAAGGTGACGGTATCAGGCAAACGCAATGTCGCGATTATCTCGATGACGCCAACCGGCAATTACGCGGTGCGGATCGGTTTCGACGACATGCACGACACCGGCATCTACACCTGGACTTATCTGCGCGAACTCGGCGAACGAGGGGCGGAGCTGTTTTCGGCCTATGAGGACGAGCTCCGGGAAAAGGGCATGAACCGCGACACGTCGGAAAAGCCGCGCTGAATTTCAATCCATGGCCATCGGGGGACACATGGCGAAAGCGAATAGCAAGAACTGGCTGCGCGCCAAGGGAAGTGCGGCCGGCAGCAAGGTGACCTTCCTCGAACTGTTCTTCGACTTGGTCTTCGTCTTTTCGATCTCGCAGCTTTCGCATGCGCTTGCCGCCCATTATACGCCGCTGGGTGCTGCCGAAGCGGCGCTGATGACCTTCGCCGTCTGGTGGGTGTGGATCTTCACCGCCTGGGTGACGAACTGGCTCGATCCCGAGAAAATGCCGGTGCGCGGCATGCTGGTGGCGCTGATGATGCTCGGGCTGCTGCTGTCGGCCTCCGTTCCCGAAGCCTTCGGCGACAAGGGGCTGCTGTTTGCCGGCGCCTACGTGGCGATGCAGGTCGGGCGTTCGCTGTTTACGACCTATGCGATGACGCGCGTCGACCGGGCCAATACGCTGAATTTCGTGCGCATCACAAGCTGGCTTGCGGTCGCCGCCGTCTTCTGGATCGCCGGCGGGCTCATGGAGCATGAAGCCCGGCTGATTGCCTGGGTGATCGCACTTGTCATCGAATATGCCGGGCCAGCCGCAGGCTTTGCAGTGCCCGGGCTCGGCCGTTCGGTTCCAAGCGATTGGGACGTGTCCGGCGCGCATATGGCCGAGCGTTGCGCGCTCTTCGTTATCATCTGCCTTGGCGAAGCGATTCTCGTTTCCGGCCGTACCTTTTCCGAACTGCCGATCTCGGGACTGACGAGCATCGTCTTCGTCACCGGCTTCGTCGGCACGGTCGCCATGTGGTGGCTCTATTTCCACTTCGGCCACGGGCGCGCCGCCCATCGCATCGAACATGAGGAGACGCCGGGTGCCTTGGCGCGGCAGGCCTTCACCTATGGGCATATCCCGATCCTGGCCGGCATCATCGTGCATGCGGTGGCGGTTGAATTCATGTTCTCGCATCCGCACGAGACGGGCGATATCGGCATCGCCGCGGCGGTGCTCGGCGGCTCCGGCCTATTCCTCGTCGGCAATCTCTGGTTCAAGGGCGCGACCAGCGGCCAGATGCCGCTGTCGCATCTTGCCGGCCTCGTGCTGGTGGTCCTGCTGGCCTTCGTGGCCCCCTTCATCGAGGTCTATCTGCTCGGCATCCTGGCGACGCTGGTGCTGATCATCGTCGCGGCCTGGGAATATCGCTCGCTGACCGGCACATCGACGGCGCCGTCGCTGCATTGATCAATCGTCGTCGCGCAGATCTTTCAGTAGTACGGCGATGATGCGCTCCATCGAGGTGGCGGTCGCCATGCATTGCTCGATCGGCTCCTCCGAGAGCGTACGTTCGATGAGGTCGGTCTGGATCGCCATCGCTGCCTCGGTTACTTTGCGGCCTTCTCCGGTGAGATAAAGGCGTAGCACCCGCTTGTCACGCTCGTCGCCGCGCCGCTCGATCAGACCCCGTTGCTCCATCTGCGGCAGCAGCATGCTCATATTGGAGCGGCCGACGAGGAGCTTGCGCGCCAGTTCCTGCTGCGAGATGGCCTCGAAACGGTAGAGATTGACGAGGATATCGAGATGCGGCGGCTTGATGTCGAGATCGGCAAGCGAGCGCGCCAGGGACTGTTGCATGAGCTGGCAGGCGCGAGCCACCGCGATCCAGCTGCGAAAACGCGGATGATCCCAGGGTAGGGATTGATTTTTGTTCATCGTTGTACTTTATTGTTCAGTGTTGAACAGTCTTTTGGATTCCCACTATGGCAAATTTCGCGCTTGAGGTCACCCGCCTCGGATTTCGGCTTCTGCAGGTAATTTCGCAGCGGCTGGCGGGCAGGGTAGCATTCCGGCTGTTCTGCCGCACACCATCGCCGCGGCCGAAGGGCGAGAAAGCGAAGGCGGCGCATGCGGCGGGCGCGGCACGGCTTGCCGGCGCCGAGCGCTTCGTCCTCAGGCTTGCCGGCGGCGCCAAAGCACATGCCTACCGGTTGAACGGCGGGGCGCTCGGTCAGCGCAAGCGCTATCTCGTCACACATGGCTGGGGCTCGAGCGCCGTCTACATGGCCGATCTCGTTTCGATGCTGGCGGCGACGGGTGCCGAGGTGATAGCGCTCGATTTTCCCGGCCACGGGTGCGCGGGCGGACGCTTCCTGCATATGGGGCTCGCGGTCGAGGCGCTCGCGGCGGCAGGCGAGCGGTTCGGTGCATTTGATGCGGCGATCGGCCATTCCTTCGGGGGCGCGGCGCTGATGGTTTCGGCGGCGGGTCTGATCCCGCATGCGGTGCCCGTTACCGGCGAGCGACTGGTGCTGATCGGCTCGCCGAGCGAGATGGCCTGGCTCTTTACCGATTTCGGCCGGATGGTCGGCCTTCGCCCCGTTGCCCAGGCCGCGCTGGAGATTGAGGTACATCGTGTCACTGGACGGAGACTCGAGGATTTCGACGCGAGCAATACGGCGGGCTCGATCGGCCGGCCGGTTCTGGTGGTCCATGCCGAGGACGACAAGGAGGTGTCAGCGGACCATGCCCGGCGTTACGGCGCGGCGGGAAATAGAGTGCGGCTGTTCTGTGCAAACGGATTCGGTCACCGGCGCATCATCGGCGCGGCTCCCGTGCTTGGCGCGATCGCAGCCTTTCTCGCAGACGGCGCAGGCGAGGAAGCCGGCGAAAGCATCAAAAAAGATGCGGAGATCATTCCATTTTTTGACCTTCCGGCGAGGCGCGCGGCATTGTAGCGTCCACCGCAAGATCCAGCCGCTGCGGAACGCCTCATGAAAATCATCGACAGCATCGAAGAGCTCAATACGATCTATGGCGCCGGCCTGTCGCAGGCCTCTGTCGACAAGGTGACCAAGCGGCTGACGCCGCTCTATCGCGAGATGATCGAGATCTCGCCCTTTGCCGCGCTTGCGACCGTCGGGCCGGAAGGGCTCGATTGTTCGCCGCGCGGCGATCTCGGCGGCGTGGTGCGCGTCGTCGACGACGAGACGCTGCATCTGCCGGACTGGCGCGGCAACAACCGCGTCGATTCGCTCTCCAACATCGTGCGCGACCCCAGGCTTGCGCTGATGTTCCTGATCCCCGGCTCGAATACGACGATGCGCATCAACGGCCGCGGCGTCGTCTCCGACGACGAGGCGCTGCTTTCTAGCTTCGAGATGGACGGCAAACATCCCCGCACCGTCATCGTCATTTCGATCGACGAGGTCTATTTCCAGTGTGCGCGTGCGGTGATGCGAGCCGAACTCTGGAATGTCGAGCACTTTGCCGATCTCGCGGCGCTGCCGACGCCGGGCCAGATGCTGAAGGCCGCGGTCGGTGATTTCGATCAGGAAACCTACGACCGGGAATGGCCGGGACGGGCGGCGAAGACGATGTGGTAAGGGGATGCCGAGAGGCCGTGATGGCGAGAGGTGGCCACGCACCTCTCCTCCCTCATTCCTGTGACGAGCAGAGGAATGAGGGAAGAAGCGGCCACCTCCCGCTCCTGATATCGAAAAAGTAATAGCCGTGGAGTGAACCGGACAACAGCTGATGCCGTCACCTGATGGCGACAGCGTGCTCATCATGAGGGTTCCGCGTCAGGCCTTGTATATCAGCCAGCTCTTGCTGAAGTCCTTCTGCATGCCGTCCTGATAAAGGACGATGCAGTTGCGGCCGGCGTTCTTGGCGCCGTAAAGGGCGATGTCGGTCTTGCTGTAGAGTTCGCCGGCATCCTCCGCATTCGAGGCCATGCAGATGCCGATCGAAACGGTGATCGGGCCGTAATTCACCCGGGTGCGGGAATTCTTGAACGGTGTGGTTTCGAGCGTGCGGCGGATGCGTTCGGCGATCGCCGTCACTTCCTCGGCTGTGTTGCCCTCGATGATCAGGGCAAATTCCTCGCCGCCGGCACGGGCAACGAAGACGTCTCGCCGAACATTGCTGCGGATGACGGAGGCGACAGTGGCGAGGATCTTGTCGCCGACGGGATGGCCGTAGGTGTCGTTTATCTTCTTGAAGTTGTCGATGTCGGCGAGCAGCAGGGCCGTCACCGGCCGCATGCCGGGATTGTTGAAGACCGCTGCCAAGCGGTCGTCGAAAGCGCGGCGGTTAGAAAGGCGCGTCAGCGAATCGGTGTTGGCGATGCGCTTGTATTCGTCGAGTTCCTTGCGGACCTGGTCCATCTCCTGCGAACGCTGGACGACGTCCTCGACGGTGCGTTCGCCATGCGCCATGGTGTCGCCAGTCGCCTGGCTCAAAAGTTCGATGGCGCTTTCGATCAGTTCGACGCTGGCATTGCTTTTGGAGGTAATGCGCTTATGGGTCTCGCCGAGCAGCCTTGTATAGCTTTCGAGTGAACTTTGCTCCTGCCTCAGAATCCGCAGCAGACCGTCGAGTTCGCCTGATATGCGCGAATGGGCATCGTCGAAGACGCGTGCGGGGCTGCCGGTGAAATACTGAGCGCCCAGCGCATCGAGTTCGGCCTGTGTAGCTTGGCTGCCAAGGGCTGCGAGTTCGCGGGTGAGGGCGGGATTGGAGCCGATATAGGCCTCGTAGAAGAGTTCGTAATTGCGCGGTATCGGCGCAACGCCCATCGAGCGCATGGCATAGGTGATCTGACCCGCGACGTCGGGAACCTGCACCTTGGGCGCGACAGCCGTATTCATCCGGCGAACTCCTCATATATTCAAAGGCAATATTTTAGTTGTTAGCTTAAATTTCTTGGGAAAAGATTAAAGCGACACATACCAAAGATTACATATGAAAACTCAGAAGTAGGGCAATACGTCGACCATTCCTATGATTTTCCATAGAAAAATGTATCTTCTGTCGAGTAGTCCTACCCGCTTTGCGGGAATGGTGTTTAAAAAAACTTACAGTTCTTTTTCTCGCTGGAGATCGTATTCATCTTGTCGACATCAGGTTTTGGTCGTCTCCTATTTCAGCGTGAATGTTTCGGAAAGATAATTTCCAGCACTAAACCCCACTGCTGCCAGAAAACCACGGCGTAAGCTCATGGAAAGGCCCCGCGCCATTTCTTTCGCCGTCGTCGTTTTCACCGTCCTCGCAGGCGGCGCCTTGCTGCTGGAGCACACCGGCTTTTTTGCCGGCGCATTCCGGACGGAGATTCTGGCGAGGGTGGATGATGGGGACATGGTAAGCGCTGCAGATATTCAGTAATGGTGCAGGTATCGGAAGGGGGTGCCGTGCGGCCCCCTCATCTGCCCGCCGGCATCTTCTCCCCGCTGGGGAGAAGGGACTCGTGGCAGCGCCTCACTCCCATTGAGACCTTTACGATAGGAAACGATGGTCGGCGGCTTGCACCCTCTTCTCCCCTGCGGCCCCCTGCGGGGAGAAGGTGGCCGGATGAGGGGGCTGCACGGCACGCCCAGTCACCCCAGATTCAACTCCTGGAAGAAATCATTGCCCTTGTCGTCGATGACGATGAAGGCGGGGAAGTCTTCGACCTCGATCTTCCAGACCGCTTCCATGCCGAGCTCGGGATATTCGAGTACTTCGACCTTGCGGATGCAGTCCTGGGCGAGACGGGCGGCGGGGCCGCCGATCGAGCCGAGATAGAAGCCGCCATGTTTCTTGCAGGCCTCGCGCACGGCGCGCGAGCGGTTGCCCTTGGCAAGCATCACCATCGAGCCGCCGAAGGACTGGAACTGGTCGACATAACTGTCCATGCGGCCGGCCGTCGTCGGGCCGAAGGAGCCGGAGGCATAGCCGGCCGGCGTTTTGGCGGGGCCGGCATAGTAGACCGGATGATTTTTCAGGTAATCGGGCATGCCCTCGCCCTTTTCCAGCCGTTCGCGGATCTTGGCATGAGCGAGGTCGCGAGCGACGATGATGGTGCCGGTCAGTGAAAGGCGCGTTTTGACGGGATGCCGGGAGAGTTCGGCGAGCACTTCGGCCATCGGCTTGTTGAGATCGATATGCACGGTCGATTCCGACAGTTTCGCCTCGTCGATCTCGGGCATGTATCTCGACGGATCGGTTTCGAGCTGCTCTACGAAAATGCCGTCGCGGGTGATCTTGCCCTTGGCCTGGCGGTCGGCGGAACAGGAGACGCCCAGGCCGATCGGCAGCGAGGCGCCGTGGCGGGGCAGGCGGATGACTCGCACGTCATGACAGAAATACTTGCCGCCGAACTGCGCGCCGACGCCCATCTGCTGCGTCAGCTTGTGGATTTCCTTTTCCATTTCGATGTCGCGGAAGGCATGGCCGCTCTCGGAGCCTTCGGTCGGCAGCTCGTCGAGGTAACGGGTCGAGGCAAGTTTGACCGTCTTCAGGTTCATCTCCGCCGAGGTGCCGCCGATGACGATCGCCAGATGGTAGGGAGGACAGGCTGCCGTCCCCAACGTCAGGATCTTCTCCTTAAGGAAGTCGATCATCCGGTCATGCGTCAGGAGCGAGGGCGTACCCTGGTAGAGGAAGGTCTTGTTGGCTGAACCGCCGCCCTTAGCGACGAAGAGGAAGTCGTAAGAGTCGGTGCCTTCCTCATAAATATCGATCTGTGCCGGCAGATTGTTCTTTGTATTCTTCTCCTCGAACATTTTTATGGGCGCAAGCTGCGAATAGCGCAGGTTCTTCTTCTCATAGGCGTCGAGAACGCCTTTGGAGAGTGCTGCCGTATCCTCACCCTCGGTCCAGACCCGGCGGCCCTTTTTGCCCATGATGATCGCCGTGCCGGTGTCCTGGCACATGGGGAGCACGCCGCCGGCGGCGATATTGGCGTTCTTCAGCAGATCGTAGGCGACGAAACGATCGTTGTCGGTCGCTTCAGGGTCGTCGAGGATGGCGGCAAGCTGCTTCAGATGGCCGGGGCGCAGCAGGTGATTGATGTCGGCAAAGGCGGTTTCGGCAAGCAGCCGGATACCCTCGGGATCGACCGTCAGGATTTGCTGGCCCTTGAAACTGTCGACCGAGACGTAGTCGCTGCTGATCTTGCGGTAGGGGGTGGCATCCTCGCCAAGGGGGAAGAGATCGTCAGCCATCTAAGTGACCTTTCTGCTGGGCGTGCGTCGCTAAAATTGGAACCGGTCTAAATCTGCTGCGAAGCAAATGCAATTGGGAACGGTGGAGTCTGGAGCTGGGGCTATGTCGTGCCACATTTGCAACCCGCCTGGCACACGCAATAAGAGAGAAGAAATCGACATTTGTCGCGAAACGGCCGACTTCAGGTTGCCTTCAACTCGAGCCCAGTTCATATTCCCGGCAGCGTTAACCTGCCGGGGCTTCCAATGACAAATGCAAAGCCAACTGCTGTCGACGACCTTCTCGTTTTTTTCGAACATGACTGGATCAGGGGCGATCTGCTGCGCCTTGCCAGCGATCCCGAAGGAGCGGACATGTATGTTCGCTTCGTCAATGGAGTCCGCATCGACGCCAAACATGGGCCTGACCACGAAACGATCATTCAGGGCGAGTACGGAATCTTCAAAGTGAAACCTGATGGTCACTTCACATATGAGCTGGATTATACGCTCGACGTGGTGAAGAATTTGGGGAAGTACGATCAGCTCATCGAAAAGCTGAGTTACAAGATGTCCGACGGCTGGGGAGGCACGGATGTCGGCGTGCTGACGCTGGCGATCGACGGCGTCAACGAAGGCGAAAAATATCACGAAGTCCTGGATTTCGATGATATGGGCGTCTTATCGAGGGCGGATAATTTCTCTCTCCCCAATTACCGGGGCTTTGCGCTCTCGGTGAACGGCAGCCACGACGTGACGCTTCTGAACGGCATCGTCTATGATAGTATCCCGGGCGTCGACGCCATTACCGAAGACGGTTTCAGCGATACCGTTCTATCCCCCGGTTCTGCCCCCGTAAGCTTGAAACTGCTCGATGGCGGGGAGTTCACCTTTCAGAGCGTCTCGATCGCCGAATTGTCGGCATCGCCCTTTCACCTGACGCTCACAGCCCTGAACGACGGCCAGATCGTCTATCAGCAGGAGCTCGAGGTCGCCGGCCCCAGTCTCGAGATAGATATCGAGGACATCGAAGAAATCCGGTTCGACTTCATGGGCAATTCTGTCGTGATGGACAATTTTTCGTTGTTGGTTTGACATTGCTCCCTTGTCTGCCAGGCAGACGAAGATCGCCCATCACCCTAACCCTCTCCCGTAAAGACGGGGCGAGGGAACGTGCCCTGCGAGAGGTTGGCGAGGGACGGGGAGGTTGCGGCTATCTCCCTTCGCCCCGCAAGCGGACGCAAGCGGGGAGAAGGTGCCGGCAGGCGGATCAGGGGCTGCGTATCGCGGCTCTTTTACTTCGGCCCGATCATCGTTTCCGGGCGCACGATCGCGTCATATTCTTCCGATGTCACCAGGCCGCTGGCAAGCGCCTCTTCCTTCAGCGTTGTACCGTTCTTGTGAGCCGTCTTGGCGATCTTGGCGGCGGCGTCGTAGCCGATCTTGGGGGCGAGGGCGGTGACCAGCATCAGTGAGCGTTCGAGGCCGGCTTTGATGTTGTCCTCGCGCGCCTCGATGCCGACGACGCAATTGTCGGTGAAGGAAACGGCGGCGTCGGCCAGCAACTGCACCGACTGCAGGAAATTGTATGCCATCATCGGATTGTAGACGTTGAGCTCGAAATGGCCCTGGCTATCGGCGAAAGTCAGCGCGGCGTGGTTGCCGAAGATGTGGATGCAAACCTGCGTCAGCGCTTCGCATTGGGTGGGGTTGACCTTGCCGGGCATGATCGAGGAGCCGGGTTCATTCTCCGGCAGCGCCAGTTCGCCGAGACCGGCGCGGGGGCCGGAGCCGAGCAGGCGGATGTCGTTGGCAATCTTGAAGAGAGCGGCAGCCGCCGCATTGATGGCGCCATGCGAAAAGACCATGCTGTCATGCGAGGCAAGTGCCTCGAACTTGTTCGGCGCGGTGACGAAGGGCATGCCTGTGATATCAGCGATCTCGTCCGCGACCTTCTCCGCAAAACCGACCGGTGCGTTGAGGCCTGTGCCGACGGCGGTGCCGCCCTGGGCGAGTTCGCAGAGGCCGGGCAGGGTCATCTCGATGCGTTTGATGGCGGAGCCAAGCTGGGCGGCATAGCCGGAAAATTCCTGGCCAAGCGTCAACGGCGTCGCGTCCTGGGTATGGGTACGGCCGATCTTGATGATGTGGCTGAATTCGGTGACCTTCATGTCCAGGGCGGCATGCAGGTGCTTCAGCGACGGCAGCAGGTGATGGGCGATCCGTTCGGCGCAGGCAATGTGCATGGCCGTCGGATAGGTGTCGTTCGACGACTGGCTCATATTGACGTGATCGTTCGGGTGCACCGGCTTCTTGGAACCCATGACGCCGCCGAGCATTTCTATGGCACGATTGGAGATCACCTCGTTGGCATTCATGTTGGACTGCGTGCCGGAACCGGTCTGCCAGACGACCAGTGGAAAGTGCTCGTCGAGCTTGCCGTCGATTACTTCCTGGGCGGCGTCGACGATCGCCTTGCCCAGCGCCGGATCGAGCTGGCCGAGTGACATGTTGGCGCGGGCGGCCGCCTGTTTGACGATGCCGAGCGCGCGGACGATCGACAGCGGCTGCTTTTCCCAGCCGATCTTGAAATTGCCGAGCGAACGCTGCGCCTGGGCGCCCCAATATCGGTCGGCGGCGACGTCGATGGGGCCAAAAGTATCGGTTTCGGTGCGGGTTGCGGTCATGAGCCTTGCCTTCCTATCACATGCTGTTTTCTGGCATCTTCGAAAGATGTGGTCTTATAGGTTGGAAACCAGGGCAAGAAAACCGGATGCGGTGCGAAATATTGATGATCACAGTCATGTTTGTGCCTGCCAGGCGGCGTGCTTTTTCGGCCACGTTGGAAATTTTATGCATCGGCACGTTTTTGCCGTACTGGCCCGGCGGCGAAAATTCGGTAAAAAATTAACTAATAATTTCATAATTTTGTGTGAACTGCTGTGCGGCGCCGCGCAGGATTCCTCTCACATGAAATTAGTCCGCCGGCGCTGGCGGCGAAGGCCGGTTTCTGATCAATGAGGCCCTACGCTGCTTGAGTTTCGCGGGATTTGAGCTGAGAACAGCATGACATCGGGACTGGAATATATATGACGTTCGTTTTGAAAAGCGCGGTATCCGCATTGGCAGTTTCTTGCGGCCTGGCAATGATGGCCGCTCCCGCGCATGCCTATACGCTGATGGATATGCTGCGCGGCGACAGGCAGCGGACTCAGAGCACCATTTTCATGGATCAGATGCCGCCCGGGCGTGTGGCGCCGCGTGGCGGAGAAGGCGGATCGCTTGGCGGGCTTGACCCGGAGGCGCCGCTGCCGAAGGTCAGCGGTCCGCGTTATTATACCTACAAGACCGAAGCCCTGCAGTTCGTCGATACCAGCAAGTTCGCCGATCCCATCGTTACGGGTGCGGTTGCCGAGGTTTCGCCTGGGAGCGATTCCGAACCGGTGGTGCAGCGCCGCTTCCTGGCGCAGGCCAAGGTTCGCGCCAATGCCGACGTCGCCAAGGCGCTGGAAACCTATTACAGCGATAGCCGCAATCCGCTCGTCTGGGTCGACGGCAACCAGATCAACGAGCGCGCCCAGTCGGCAATGGTGGCGCTGGCCGATGCGGCTTCCGTGGGCCTCGACCCTGCCGATTACGCCGTGCAGGCGCCGGCGGTCGATCCGGCCAATCCCGATCCTGCCGCGCGCGACCGAATGCTGACGCAATTCGAGCTGGAACTTTCGGCCAAGGTGCTTGCCTTCGTGCAGGACACGGTCCGCGGCCGCATCGATCCGAACAAGATTTCCGGCTATCACGATTTCCAGCGCAAGGTTGTCAATCTGGCACCGGTGCTGAAGCTTGCGCGCATGAGCCCGAATGCCGGCGCCTATATCGCCAGCCGTTCGCCCGATAGCCCGCAGTTCGAGGCGCTGAAGGCGGAGCTTGCCAAGCTTCGCGCCGCCGATAGCAATGAGGAGCAGATCGTCATTTCGCTCCAAGGGCTGCTCAAACCCGGCGACAGTTCGTCCGAGATCGCCAATATCGTCAAGGCGCTGCAGAAGAACGGGTCCGAGACGCTGAAGACCGATCATGCGGCGACGTTTGCAGCCTATGTGGGCGGCAGCGACTATTCGCCCGACATCGTCTCGCTGGTGGAGGACTTCCAGAAGGAGCACGGTCTGAAGCCCGATGGTGTCATCGGCCAGGCGACCGTGCGCGCCATGACCGGCGGTGACACCAATGCCTCGAAGATCGACAAGCTCGTCGTCGCCATGGAACAGGTGCGCTGGCTGCCGGAAGATCTGGGTTCCCGCTACGTCATGATCAATCAGCCGGCCTACATGGCCTACTACCATAATGACGGTAAGGAACAGCTGTCGATGCGCGTGGTGGTCGGCGGCAAGAACAACCAGACCTATTTCTTCAACGACGAGATCGAGACGGTGGAGTTCAACCCGTTCTGGGGCGTGCCACAGTCGATCATCATCAACGAAATGCTGCCGAAGCTGCGGTCGGACCCGAACTACCTCGATCAGCTCGGGTATGAGGTTGAGGTGAATGGCCATGCCGTCGCCTCGTCCAGCGTCGACTGGTACGGCTCGACCGCAAATGTTTCGGTGCGCCAGCCGCCAAGCAGCGATAACGCCCTCGGCGAACTGAAGATCCTGTTCCCGAACAGCCACGCGATCTACATGCACGATACGCCCTCGAAGAGCTTCTTCAAGCGCGACATGCGGGCGCTCAGCCACGGTTGTGTGCGCCTTGCCAATCCGCGCGCGATGGCAGCCGCCGTGCTCGGCACGACGGCCGACGATGTCGCCAGGCAGATCGCGAGCGGCCAGAATCATGCGGTGAAGGTGCCGCAGAAGATCCCGGTCTACGTCTCCTATTTCACCGCCTGGCCGAACAAGGATGGCGTGGTGGAGTATTTCGATGACGTCTACGGCCGTGACGCCTATGTCGACAAGGCTTTCGATGCGACGACCAAGGCGCGTGGGGCACAGATCTGACGCCTGATTTGTGGTGATTTTGACGGGCGGTCTTTGGGCCGCCCGTTTTGTTTTTGGGTGGCGGTGCTTCAGATAGGATGTGCCGTGTAGTACCCCCCTCTGTCCTGCCGGACATCTCCCCCACAAGGAGGGAGATTGGCTGGGAGCACCGGTTTCCCCAAACAATCGGCGCCGCAAGCTGCGCAACGTTAGTGATGCGCGAAGGTTAGGCTTCTGGCCAATCTCCCCCCTTGTGGGGGAGATGGTCGGCAGACCAGAGGGGGTGCCTCACCGAATGCCGCCAGAGGACAAGAGCCAGCCTCGTCTCTAAACGGCAACTTTGGCCGCAGAACCCTTCAGCAAACCTTCCACCAATTCCGGCGTCAGTTCATCGTAATGGGTAATGATGACATCCGGATCGAGGCTTGAGACGGGCACATCCGAGTAGCCGAAAGGAACTGCAATCGACGGCACGGCGGCGTTCCTGGCCACTGCGATATCGTTGATGCTGTCGCCGATCATCACGGTTCGGGAAATATCGCCGCCGGCGCGCTCGATGGTGCCGGTGAGGTGGCGAGCGTCGGGCTTGCGGTATTGGAAGGTGTCGCCGCCGGTGACGGCTTCGAAATAGCTGACGAGTTCGAGCTTGTCGAGCAGACCGAGCGCGAGGCTCTCCATCTTGTTGGTGCAGACGGCGAGACGGTAGCCAGCGGATTTCAGGCGGTTCAGCGCGGCGACCAGACCGGGATAGGGTTCCGTATGGCCGGGCATGTTGCCGGCATAATGGGCGACGAAGCGTTCCACCAGCAGCGGCAGGCCATCTTCCGCGAGCGAATGGCCGCGCAGCCGGCAGGCGCGCTCGATCATCACCCGCGCCCCCTGGCCGACGAGATGGGTGAGGTCGTCATAACTGACCGGTTCGAGGCCGAGCGCTGCGATCGTATGGTTCAGGCTTTCGACGAGATCGGCATGGGTGTCGAGGAGGGTGCCGTCGAGATCGAAGACGACGAGCGGGGCGGGGGCAGGGGTCAAGGGGTTTGCCTCTTTGTGCGATGGGCGTCTTGCGAGCGGCGTCGATGGAACGCGTCATTTCCGGGAATGATGATATTTTTCCTGAGGTAGGCGATCGCGGGGCGGAAAGCAACGGCCTGAGGATTAGCGGGAAGCCGCAGGCGTTTGTTTCGGCTTTTCATTTTCCGTGATGATTTTGACTTTCGTTTGCCAGGCGAGCCGTGTAAACAGCACATCCAACGTAATAATTCGGAGCTGGCGGCGCATGGATGCGCGCGAAATGAAGATCAAGGCCGCCGAGGCCGCGCTCGCCCATGTCGAAAGCGGGATGCGTCTCGGCATCGGAACTGGGAGTACAGCGGAAGAATTCGTCCGCCTGCTGGCGGAGAAAGTCGCAGGCGGCTTCCAGGTCGAAGGTGTTCCGACATCCGAGCGAACGGCGCGGCTCTGTGTCGAGCTCGGTGTTCCGCTGAAGTCGCTTGACGAGCTGCCGACGCTCGATCTGACGGTCGACGGCGCCGACGAGGTCGATCCAGCGCTCAGGCTGATCAAGGGCGGCGGCGGCGCGCTGCTGCGCGAAAAGATCGTCGCTGCAGCGTCGCAGAGGATGATCGTCATCGCCGACGAGAGCAAGCTGGTCGAAACACTCGGCGCCTTCGCGCTGCCGATCGAGGTCAATCCGTTCGGTCTCGTCTCGACGCGGATCGCCATCGAAAAGGTTGCCGCCCGGCTCGGCCTTTCCGGCGAACTCAACCTGCGCCAGTCCGGTGACGGAGAGTTTACCACGGATGGGGGCCATCACATCATCGATGCATCTTTTGGCCGCATTCCTGATGCAGAGGCGCTTTCGAGCGAGCTGAATTCCATACCCGGCGTCGTTGAACACGGGCTCTTTATCAATATGGCGGCACTTGCGATCATCGCCGGTCCTGCGGGTGCGCGCACACTGCAGGCAAACAGATAACAGGAGCATACACTCATGATGAACATTGCAGGTCTTGGCCGTCTCGCCGCTGCGACCCTCGTTCTTTCCGGGCTTGCCTTCGGCTCCGCCGTCAAGGCGCAGGAGGTCTCCGAGGAGCAGCTCAAGGCGTCTCGTGCCGCGATCGACGCCATCGGCGCCACTGCCCAGTTCGACAATATCCTGCCTGGCCTCGCCGAGCGCCTGAAGGCCGGCCTGATCCAGGATTCGCCGAACTATCAGGACATCATTTCATCGACGGTCGACGCGCAGGCGCTGAAGCTGGCGCCGCGCCGCGGGGATCTCGAAAAGGAGGCGGCGCTCACCTATGCCAAGGCTTTCACGGTCGACGAGCTGAAGGCGATTGCGGATTTCTATAATTCCGACGTCGGCAAGAAGCTGCTGCGCGATGGTCCGGTCGCCTCCCGCGAAACGGCCAAGGCTGCCGACATCTGGGCGCAAGGCATTTCGCGAGACTTGGAAAAGCAGAGCAATGCCGAACTGTCCAAGGTCATCAAGGCGCCGCCGCCGGCAACCGACAGCCCAGTGGCTCCGGCACCCGCTCCGGCGCCGGCCCCGGCTGCCCAGAAGTAAGGGCTGCCTCCGCAGATTTGCAAAAGCCCGGCATCGTCCGGGCTTTTTTGCTATGATGGACCCGGCAAATAGCGGCTAGGTTTTGGTGAGGCGATATGTCCGATCATGACGAGGCGGTGCGAGTGCGGATATCGGGCAGAGTCCAAGGTGTCGGTTTTCGCATGTGGACACGCGATGAGGCGCTGCGGCTCGGCGTAACGGGTTGGGTGCGCAACGAAGCGGACGGATCTGTCTCCGCCTTGATCGCTGGAGCGGACAACGCGATTTCGACAATGATCGAGCGTTTGAGGCGCGGACCTGCAGGGGCATCGGTCTCAAGCGTCGAGACGGAAGCGGCTCAGCTTGATAATATGCCGAGGGATTTCCGCATTACCGGCTGAGAGCGGCAAATCCCCGAGAGAGAAAATACGCCAAGGGTGATCAGCCCCAGTCCTTCGAACTCTTGGCCAACTGCCATACGCCAGTCTCATCCGGCTCTACGCGCTTGTTGCCGCGGTAGAAGATCGGCAGCCCTGTTTTCTTGTCCATGGCAAAGCGGCTGGGCGTGAATTTCTCGCCCTCGTGGCCCTGGATGGCGAGGTTGAGCGCTTCCTTGAACTTGCCGGCCCTGCACAGGTTGGCGAAGAGAGTTTGATCCATCTTTTGCTCCGGCATCCTTTCAGTCTCGTGCATTGCCTGCCAGCCTCTGCCGACGCGGTCAACCGTAAACGCTGACCGAGGCAACTTCCGATCAAGATTCGGCAATGGAGTACGGGAAGACGCAGGAGCAGGGCTTTTGTTTTCATGATGATCGCCCCTATATCAGGAACGTCCTTCCTGCGATTCCCCTTCCGGAGCTTCTCATGTCTTCCTATGATTACGACCTTTTCGTCATCGGCGGTGGTTCCGGAGGTGTGCGCGCTGCGCGCGTCGCCGCCTCGCTCGGCAAGAAGGTGGCGATCGCGGAGGAATATCGCTATGGCGGGACATGCGTCATCCGCGGTTGCGTGCCGAAGAAACTCTTCGTCTATGCTTCGCAGTTCCACGAGCACTTCGAGGATGCAGCGGGTTTCGGCTGGACGGTCGGCCAAAGCAGCTTCGACTGGAAGAAGCTGGTGGCCGCCAAGGATGCGGAGATCGCGCGGCTGGAAGGCCTCTACAAGAAGGGGCTCGCCGGCGCCAATGCCGAGATCCTGGAAACGCGCGCCGAGCTCGTCGATGCCCATACGGTGCGGCTCGTGAAAACAGGGCAGACGGTGACGGCCAAGACAATCGTGGTCGCGACCGGCGGACGCCCGAACCCGCATGTCGCGCTTCCCGGTCACGAGCTTTGCATTTCCTCCAACGACGCCTTTCATCTCGACGAACTGCCGAAATCGATCGTGATCGCAGGCGGCGGTTACATCGCCGTCGAATTCGCCAATATCTTCCATGGCCTCGGCGTGGCGACGACGCTGATCTATCGCGGCGCCGAAATCCTGTCTCGCTTCGACGAGGATCTGAGGCGGGGCCTGCACGAGGCAATGGTCGCCAAGGGCATCCGCATCCTCTGCCATGACACGCTGCAGCAGGTTTCGAACGCCGAGGACGGGCTCGTGCTGGAGACGCTGAACAGCGGCACGTTGCAGGCCGATGTCGTCATGCTGGCGCTCGGGCGCGATCCGAATACGGAAGGCCTCGGCCTCGAGGCAGCCGGCGTCGCCATGGACGAGCGCGGCGCCATCATCGTCGACGATTATTCCCGTACCAATATCGAAAATATCTATGCTCTCGGCGATGTCACCAATCGGGTACAGCTGACGCCGGTGGCGATTCACGAGGCGATGTGCTTCATCGAGACCGAGTACAAGAACAATCCGACCCGGCCGGACCATGAACTGATCCCCACTGCCGTCTTCTCACAGCCCGAGATCGGCACGGTCGGCCTGTCGGAAGAGGAGGCGGGCAAGCGGCACAGTGAGCTCGAAGTATACCGCGCCCAGTTCCGACCGCTGAAAGCGACGCTTTCCGGCCGGCCCGAGCGAATGATCATGAAACTGATCGTCGAATCTGCGAGCCGCAAGGTAGTGGGGGCTCATATCCTCGGGCACGATGCCGGCGAGATGGCGCAGCTACTCGGCGTCACGCTCAAGGCCGGCTGCACCAAGGATGATTTCGATCGGACGATGGCGCTGCACCCGACCGCGGCCGAAGAGCTCGTCACCATGTATGCGCCGAGCTACCGCATCCGTGATGGGCAGCGCCTCTGAGCCCTGTCAACTGGTGATGCGCGGCGCGCGGATGACTTTGAGGAAAAGTGCTTTCATCGCGTCGGCAATGCCGTCGGTCGGCGTGACTTCGAAATAAAGGCCGGGTGAGGCGCAGGCCTGCATTTTCGTCGGTATCTCGCTCTGGAAGGGCTTGATCCAGGTGTTGTACCAGTTGTTGCTGGGCAGCGGCAGGTAAGTGGTATAGAGCACGGCGATCTTGACGCCGCGGTCCTTCAGCGGCTTGCAGAAACTCGTGTCGATCGGCTCCTGGCAGCGACCGCCGGTCGTCTTTTTGGTACATGTCGAGGGCTTGTAGCTGTCGCCGACGCCGTCGGCGACGAAAAACAGGATTTTTTCAGGGCTGATATTCGAGGTTCCGTCGCCCGCAGGGTCTATGATCGTGTTGATCTGCGTCATCGCGCTGTCGAAGCTCGTGAGCTGGTCACTGTTGTAATTCTGGTAAGGAATTGTCATCAGGTCGACCGCGTCGGTATAATTCTTGACCTTTGTCAGGTCGGAGGTGAGGCCGGAAATCGTCGTCAGCTTCGCGTCCTCGGCCTTGGTGCCGAAAGTGTAGACACCCATCCGAAACTGATCGCTGCTGACGCGCTCGGCCTTGGCCGTATCGGTCAGCGCCTGGGTTGCCTGGCGAACCACGTCGATACGCATGGTGACGCCGAGGTTCTTGGCTATTGTGTAGTTGTTGGTGCTCTGGTCCATCTGGTGACAGGCAAAAGCGCAGCCGGTCTTGGCTTGCAGCTTCGAAACGTCGGTTGCGGTCGCGCCGACGCCCATGGAAGGCGTGTTGTCGAGCAGGATGTAGAAATCCATGAAGGCGGCAGTCTGGTATTCGGCTGTCGCCGTGCCGGAGATGGTGATCGAATCCCTGCCAAAAATGCGCATGAAGGTCGTCGGCACGGTCGCGGTGAAGGAAACCTGCGAGTTCAGCTTATTGGCGGTCTTGGTGACGTCGATGCCGAGATCGATATGAATGTCGGTCAGCTCACCCGACGTCTGGGACATGAAGATGTTACGAGCGTCGGTTTTGCCAAGCGAGACCGTGCCGTTGCCGCTCATTGTCATTGCGGCGGCGACCGCGCCCGATTTTTCGGCGATCGAACCGACGGCCGCAGCATCGGCGGCGGCGTAGAGCTGCGTTCTCAGGCTCAGTGCGTGGGCCACATCCACCGCCATGCCGGCCGCACCCACGAGCGGCACCATCAGCAATGCCGTCATGATGCCGAAATTACCCGAGCGGTCCAATATGAAGCCGGGCGAAAGGATCGCCATGACATGTCCCCGATGTTGAAACTCCTTCAGCTTCTACATGCAAAGTCTGAAATATGGGGAAATCGACATGGTATATGCTGGTTTAAAGCTTCCGGTGATTGGCCTTTGCAAGCTTGATCTAAAGGTCTATAAGCCGCCGGATATTAAGACAGGGCATCCGAGGAATGGATGTGAGTGAGGTTAGTGAAATGGCAGAGAACTGGACCCCGAGCAGCTGGCGGCAGAAACCGATACTGCAGGTTCCCGAATATCCCGACGCAGCTGCTTTGGCGGCGACGGAGGCCCAGCTCGCCAGCTATCCGCCGCTCGTCTTCGCAGGCGAAGCGCGCCGCCTGAAGAAGCATCTCGCCAATGTGGCCGAAGGCAACGGTTTCCTGCTGCAGGGCGGCGACTGCGCCGAGAGCTTCGCCGAACACGGCGCTGACAATATCCGTGATTTCTTCCGCGCCTTCCTGCAGATGGCTGTGGTGCTGACCTTCGGCGCGCAGCTGCCGGTCGTCAAGGTCGGCCGCATCGCCGGCCAGTTCGCAAAGCCGCGCTCATCGAACGTCGAGAAGCAGGGCGACGTGACACTGCCCGCCTATCGCGGCGACATCATCAACGGCATCGAATTCACCGAGGAGTCACGCATTCCGAACCCGGACCGGCAGGCCATGGCCTATCGCCAGTCGGCCGCGACGCTAAACCTTCTGCGTGCCTTCGCGATGGGCGGTTACGCCAATCTCGAAAACGTGCATCAGTGGATGCTCGGCTTCGTCAAGGACAGCCCGCAGGGCGAGCGTTACCGCAAGCTTGCCGACCGCATCAGCGAAACCATGGATTTCATGAAGGCGATCGGCATCACCTCGGAAAACCATCCGAGCCTGCGCGAGACCGATTTCTTCACCAGCCATGAAGCGCTGCTGCTCGGCTATGAGGAGGCACTGACCCGCATCGATTCCACCTCCGGCGACTGGTATGCCACGTCAGGCCACATGATCTGGATCGGCGACCGCACGCGCCAGGCCGACCATGCGCATGTCGAATATTGCCGCGGCATCAAGAACCCGATCGGCCTGAAATGCGGCCCATCGCTACAGGCCGACGATCTGCTGCAACTGATCGACATCCTGAATCCGGGCAATGAAGCCGGCCGCCTGACGCTGATCTGCCGCTTCGGTCATGAAAAAGTCGCCGAAAATCTGCCGCGTCTCATTCGCGCTGTCGAGCGTGAGGGCCGCAAGGTCGTCTGGTCCTGCGATCCCATGCACGGCAACACAATCACGCTCAACAACTACAAGACCCGTCCCTTCGAACGGATTCTGTCGGAAGTCGAAAGCTTCTTCCAGATCCACCGCGCCGAAGGCACGCATCCCGGCGGCATCCATGTCGAAATGACCGGCAAGGACGTGACGGAATGCACCGGCGGTGCTCGCGCAGTCACCGCCGACGACCTGCAGGACCGCTATCACACGCACTGCGATCCGCGCCTCAACTCCGACCAGGCGCTCGAGCTCGCCTTCCTGCTTGCCGAGCGCATGAAGGGCGGCCGCGACGAGAAGCGCATGGTCGCCAACGGCTGAGGACAGGCCGAAACGGATGACAAAAACCCGGCGTGACGCCGGGTTTTTTATTGCTTTTCAGATACTCGCCTGAACGCTGTGCAGGTTGGCGTAGACGCCGCCTTGCGCCATGAGCGCGTCATGTGTTCCCTGTTCAACGATGCCATCGCCCGTCAGGACCAGGATGCGGTCGGCATGGCGGACCGTCGAGAGGCGGTGGGCGATGACCAGGGTGGTGCGGCCGTTCGCCAAGCTCAGGAGCGCCTGCTGCACCGCCCGTTCGCTCTCATTGTCGAGCGCGCTGGTCGCCTCGTCGAAGATCAGGATTTCCGGATCTTTCAGGAAGGCGCGGGCGATGGTGATGCGCTGGCGCTGGCCGCCGGAGAGCTTGACGCCGCGCTGGCCGATGTCGGTGTCATAGCCATTGGGCAGGGCCATGATGAAATCATGCGCATTGGCGGCGCGGGCCGCCGTTTCGAGCTCGGCATCGGTCGCATCCGGCCTGCCGTAGCGCAGGTTTTCCGCAACAGTGCCGGCAAAGAGATAGACATCCTGCTGCACCACCCCGACATGGCGCCGCAGTGACGCCAGCGTGACGTCGCGGATATCGCTTCCGTCGATGCGGATTGCGCCCGCCTCGACATCGTAGAAGCGTGGTATCAGCGCGCAAAGCGTGCTCTTGCCCACTCCCGAAGGGCCGACCAGGGCGACAAACTCTCCGGGGGCGATGGTGAGGGAAAGCCGCTCCAGCACCCTCGGACCATCGGCTTCGTAGCCGAAGGCGACGTCGGAAAAGCTGATCTCGCCTCTCGGCGCCGGCATCGGACGCGCATTCGGCCGATCGGTGATATCGGGATCGATCTCGAGGATTTCCATGGCCCTGATAAAGCCGGTATATCCCTCCTGCCAGAGGCGCACGAAATTCGCGAGCCGCTGCACGGGATCGACCAGCACGCCGACGCAGAGCAGGAAGGTCAGCATATCCGGGACGGTCAGGTCCGCCGTCAGGATGCGCAGGCCTCCTGCGATGATCACCAATATGGTGACGAGCTGGGCGAAGGTTTCGGTGCCGACGGAAAACCAGGCCTCGCTGCGGTAGCCCTCGGCGCGGCTTTGCAGGAAACGCTGGTTCTGCGCCGCGAAACGCTGCCGTTCCAGCGCCTCGTTGGCGAAGGACTGGACGACACGGATGCCCGCCAGCGCATCCTCGACGCGCTCATTGACGGCGGCGATCTGCCGCTTGCTGGCTTCGAGCGCATGGTTCATGCGCCGGTTGAAATAGAGTGCATAGGCCACCGCCACCGGGGTGAGCAGCAGAATGAGGGTCGCCAGCAACGGGTCGATGAAGAACAGCACCAGCATGGCGCCGCCATATTTCAGAACGGCGATGGAGAGATCCTCGGGGCCGTGGTGAAAGAGCTCGCCCAGCCAGAGGGAATCGTTGGTGATGCGGCTCATCAATTGCCCGGTGCGCTGGCGATCATAGAAGCTGAAGGACAGCTTCTGGCAATGCTCGAAGAGTTCCTGCCGCACCGTCGCTTCGATGCGGGCGCCCATGACATGGCCGCGATAATCGACGAAGAAGATCGCCGATATCTGGACAGCGAGAACGGCCAGCATCACACCGCCCATGGCAAGGATCTGCGCGAAGGCCTCGGGGGCATCAGGCAGAGCCAGAAGCCGGCTCGTGACGATGTTGGCGCAGAGGGGCAATGCCACGGCGGTGCCGGCCACGAGTATGGCGCAAAGCAGATCCGCCAGCAGCAAAGGCAGATGCGGGCGGTAATAGGAGATGAACTTGCGCATGCGCGACCAGCGCTGCTCGCGTTCAGTGGCGCTCGAATAGTCGCGGAAGAAGTTCAGAAAGAGGTTATGGCGTCGCGAGCTTTTCCTCGCGCGAGAGAATGGCGTGTGCATGAAGCAGAATGTCCTTGTGGGCGATGTTTCCTTTCTGTCTGGACAGGGTCGCTCTCATGTCAGTCTCCCGGCGGTTGCATAAATTGAGCCTATAGTATCACCGATAACAGTGTCCGGTTCAACGCGGTGACGAGAGGAGATCGGCGGGTGTTGTCAAAGGGCAACATCCGAAGGCCGCCGCCACCCGTGAACGCTTCAAGATTTCTGATCATTCGTTCAGGGGAATGGATTTGACGACGAGGTCTCGTGGCCGCAAGTTTCTCCAGGAGCGAGGGGAGAGCGATCATGAGCGAACACCATACAGGCGGTTGTCTTTGCGGCGCCGTGCGATTTTCAATTCGGGCAAAGCCAGGGCCTGTCGTCGGTTGCCACTGTTCCCAATGCCGCCGGCAGACGGGACTCTATTATGCCGCGGTCAACGTGCCGCGCGTGGCGCTTTCGGTGGAGAATCCCGGCGCCGTCCGCTGGTATCGGTCGAGCGGTGAGGCGCAACGCGGCTTCTGCGCCAATTGCGGCTCCGCGCTGTTTTGGCAGGGGGATGAAGCCGTGGAGGTTTCGGTCCTGGCAGGCGCTTTCGACGAACCGAGCGGCCTAGCCTTCAGCCATCACATTTATTGCATCGACAAGGGGGATTTCTACGAGATATCAGATGGTCTGCCGCAATATGACAGGTATCCGCCCCGTTGATTTGAGGATGCCCCGCGTCAGGTCTTGGCTGCGAGCGCGGCGTTGAGACGAGCGACGTCTTCGCGCAGCGCCGTCAGCTCGGTCAGGACGCGCATATCGATCTTCTGGTGCAGGGAGAGCACTTCGAGTTCGGCTTTGAGATTGACTTCGTAATCCTTGGCTGCCTCGAAGCGGTCGCGCTCAGCCTGACGATTCTGCGACATCATGATGATCGGCGCCTGGATCGCGGCGAGCATCGACAAGATCAGGTTCAGGAAGACGAACGGATAGGGATCGAAAGCGCCACTCGCCAAAACGATGGTGTTGATTATCGTCCAGACGACGAGGAAGGCCAGGAAGCCGAGGATGAAGGACCATGAGCCGCCGACACGGGCGATGCTGTCGGCGATGCGTTCTCCAAAAGAGGCCTCGGCAGAAAAGGCGGCGTTGACATCGGTCGAGATGATCTTGCGCTCGTGCGCTTTCGCCAGCACGCGCTTTTCCGTGTCGCCGAGTTCGTCGGCCGGTTTGTCGAAATGATGGTGCACGAAGTTCGAAAAATTATTCATGGCCTGTTTCCGATGACCGTTAACGATGCTGCCGCTTTCGTGCGTCAGTATTCCGCTCCGCCGGTAAATTGCAATGCATCGGTGCCGTAAGCCTCCAGCGCGCCTGTTCACGAAAAATTCGTGAGCTCGGTGCAACGCTTTGGTCGCGAACGTGTTGCGGTAACGGGAGCCGCAGGCTAAACAAATGACATGACACAGGAAAACGCTCTCTCCGATATCTTCCGCATCGCTATCGGCCAGCTCAATCCCACGGTCGGTGATGTCGCCGGCAATCTTGCCAAGGCACGTGAAGCACGCGCTGATGCAGGCCGAGAGGGCGCGCATCTGCTCGTGTTGACCGAGCTTTTCATCTCCGGCTATCCGCCGGAGGACCTGGTGCTGAAGCCGGCCTTCATCCGCGCCTGCTGGAAGGCGGTGGAAAGCCTTGCGGCGGACACCGCCGATGGTGGGCCGGGCGTCGTCATCGGATTCCCCAGGCAGGACGAGAGGGGGCGTTATAATTCCGTCGCCGTGCTCGACGGCGGCAAGGTTATCGCAGTGCGCGACAAGGTCGATCTGCCGAATTACGGTGAGTTCGATGAGAAGCGGGTCTTCGTGCAGGGGGCGATGCCGGGGCCGGTCAATTTCCGCGGCGTGCGGCTCGGCATTCCGATCTGCGAAGATATCTGGGGTGATCTCGGCGTTTGCGAGACGCTGGCTGAAAGCGGGGCGGAGATCCTGCTGTCGCCGAACGGGTCTCCCTATTATCGCGGTAAGGTCGATATCCGTCACCAGGTGGTACTGAAGCAGGTGATCGAGACCGGCCTGCCGCTGATCTATGCCGCCCAGCTCGGAGGGCAGGACGAGCTCGTGTTCGACGGGGCGAGCTTCGCCTTCAACGCCGACAAATCGCTCGCCTTCCAGATGAGCCAGTTCGAGACAGCGCTTGCAGTGACGACATGGAAACGTGGGGAAGCCGGCTGGCACTGCGCCGAAGGGCCGATGGCGCGTATCCCCGAGGGTGAGGAGGCCGATTATCGCGCCTGCCTGCTTGGCTTCCGCGACTACGTCAATAAAAACGGTTTCAAAACTGTCGTTCTCGGCCTTTCCGGCGGCATCGACTCAGCGATCTGCACAGCGATCGCGGTCGATGCTCTCGGAGAGGAGCGGGTGCGAACGGTGATGCTGCCCTATCGTTACACGTCGGAAGATTCACTGAAGGATGCAGCCGACTGCGCCAAGGCGCTCGGCTGCCGCTATGACATCGTACCGATCGAGCAGCCGGTAACCGGCTTCAGCAGCTCGCTGTCCAACCTCTTCGAGGGTACGGAGAGCGGAATCACCGAGGAGAACTTGCAGAGCCGCGCGCGCGGCGTCATCCTGATGGCGATCTCCAACAAGTTCGGCGCGATGGTGGTGACGACGGGCAACAAGTCGGAAATGTCGGTCGGCTACGCCACGCTGTATGGCGACATGAACGGCGGCTTCAATCCGATCAAGGACCTCTACAAGATGCAGGTCTATGCGCTAGCCCGCTGGCGCAACGAGAATGTGCCGCCGGGCGCGCTAGGCCCGTCGGGTGAAGTGATTCCGCAGAATATCATCGACAAGGCACCATCGGCCGAGCTGCGTCCCGATCAAAAGGATCAGGATTCGCTGCCGCCTTATCCCGTTCTCGACGATATTCTCGAGTGCCTGGTGGAGAAGGAAATGGCTGTTGAGGAGATCGTCGCGCGCGGCCATGACGTAGCGACCGTTCACCGGGTCGAGCATCTGCTCTATCTCGCCGAATATAAGCGCCGGCAATCGGCGCCGGGCGTGAAGATCACCAAGAAGAATTTCGGCCGCGACCGGCGCTATCCAATCACCAATCGATTCCGCGATCGCTGACGCAATCGACATATCAGTGAGGCAACATGCGCAGCTCGGTCGAGATCTATAATGTGGGGACGGGCAGGGCTCGCGAGGTCTGGCAAACGGACAGGCTGGTGGAAGCGCCGAACTTCTCGCCTGATGGTTCCTACCTGCTGCTCAACGGCGACGGGCTGCTCTTCCGGCTGCCGCTCGATGGCGGCGAGGTGGTCAGGGTCGATACGGGCTTTGCCGTCAATTGCAACAATGATCACGGCATTTCACCTGATGGCACCGAAATCGTCATCTCGGACAAGACCGAATTCGGCAAGTCGGCCATCTATATCCTGCCGATCGAAGGCGGAACGCCGCGGCTCGTCACCCGGAACCAGCCCTCCTACTGGCATGGCTGGTCGCCTGATGGCCGCCAGCTCGCCTATTGCGGCATTCGCGACGACCTCTTCGATATCTATACGATCTCCGTCGACGGCGGCGCCGAAACGCGGCTGACGCATGGCGAGGGCCGCAACGATGGACCGGATTATTCGGCCGACGGACAATGGATCTACTTCAATTCCAGCCGCACCGGGCTGATGCAGATTTGGCGTATCCACCCCGACGGCACGGGCCTCGAGCAGGTAACGTCGGACAATCAGGGCAACTGGTTCGCCCATCCGTCGCCGAAAAATGACAAGGTGCTGATCCTGTCCTATGACCCCTCGGTTTTCGATCATCCGCGCGATCTCGACGTGCGGCTGCGGCTGATGGACATGGATGGCGGCAACCTGAAAACGCTGTTCGAACTTTTCGGTGGGCAGGGCACGATCAATGTGCCCTGCTGGTCTCCTGATGGCGAAGAATTCGCTTATGTGCGCTATTTCCCGGCTGATTAAGCCGCTGCCGCCTTGCGCCGCGCGCCAGCGGCTTTCGCCAGGTCTTCCAATACCGTCACCGACATGTTCCAGTCGATGCAGCCATCGGTGATAGACTGGCCGTAGACCAGCGGCTTGCCGGGAACGAGATCCTGGCGGCCGGCGACGAGGTTGCTTTCCACCATCATGCCCTTGATATGATAGTTTCCGGCGGCGATCTGCGAGGCCACGGAATGGACGACGAGCGGCTGGTTCATCGGGTCTTTGCCGCTGTTGGCATGGCTGGCGTCGATGAGGATGCGCGGGGCGACGCCGAGTTTAAGGCATTCCGCTGTGACGGCTTCGACATCGGCCGCCTCGTAATTCGGCCGCTTGCCGCCGCGCAGAATGATGTGGCAGTCCTCATTGCCCTTTGTCGAGGCGATTGCCGCCTGTCCGTCCTTGGTAACGGCCGGGAAGTGATGCGGTTGTGATGCGGCCATAATCGCGTCGAGTGCGACGCGAGCGCCGCCGTCGGTGCCGTTCTTGAAGCCGATCGGGCAGGAGAGGCCGGAGGCGAGCTGGCGATGGATCTGGCTTTCGGTCGTACGCGCGCCGATCGCGCCCCAGCTGACAAGGTCGGCAATGTATTGCGGCGTGATCGTCTCGAGGAATTCGACGCCAGCGGGCAGGCCCATTGCGTTGATGTCGAGCAGCAGGCGCCTGGCAATGCGAAGCCCTTCCTCGATGCGGTAGCTGCCGTCGAGATGCGGGTCGTTCATCAGACCCTTCCAGCCGACCGTGGTGCGGGGCTTTTCGAAATAGACGCGCATGACGATTTCCAGATCACTGGAGAAGCGCTGTCGCTGCTCGGCCAGCCGCGCGGCATATTCGCGTGCGGCAACCGGATCGTGGATGGAGCAGGGGCCGATGACGACGATCAGGCGGTCGTCTTCTCCCTCGAGGATCCGATGGATCGCATGACGGTTGCTGGTCACCGTCTCGCTGACGGCAACGGTTCGGGGGATTTCCGCGATGATATCTGCGGGTTTGGTCAGCGGGGTGATTTCGAGGATACGCAGATCATCAATGGTATCGGGCACGGTGTGGCTCCTGTTTGGTCATACCGTGCGGAAACAAAAAAAGCCGCCAGGTAGACTAGCGGCTGTTCGGGTGGTCGTCGCGTCGAATTCAGTTACGCACGGGCCCGCATCCGCTGGGAGCAGCGGTACCAATAAAATCGCGAGGCGTAGACAGAAGTGATCGACATGCGGCGTGTTTAGCGTGGCGGCCTTCCGTTGTCACGCAGAATCTGCGGCCCGAAAGAGGGCTTGGGCGTGCAGCAGTCTCTAATGCGTTTGCGAGCGTGGTCGTGACCAGCCGCCGCCTGTTCACCGGCATGTCAGGCGGAAAAATCGCTGTTTGCCTAACGGCCTCCTCGGGCTCGGCTGCCTCCGCTTGCCCGCGAAGCGCTTTCCTGAAATAGATACCTCGTCAGGTGCCCGCTTTCACGCGGGAGAATCGGGAATCCGGTGCAAGACCGGAACGTGCCCAACGCTGTAAGGCCGACGCTCGCCGCCTCATCATGCCACTGGCTTTTGCCGGGAAGGCTGCGGCAGACGGATGACGCCAAGTCAGAAGACCGGCCTGGCAAGATAGACCCAACCCGCGCGGACGGCGGGCGGTTGCGTTGTTGGGGATTTGACGATGCGACCCTTTGTTGAGGATGCCCTGTCGGAGGCATCCGGTTTTTCTCCGGCCGAACGCGAGGCCGTGTATCACGCGATCATGACCCGACGCGACGTGCGCAGCCAGTTCCTGCCCGATCCGTTGCCGGACGATGTCGTGGCGCGGCTTCTGACGGCCGCCCATCACGCTCCCTCCGTCGGCTTCCTGCAGCCGTGGAACTTCATCCTGGTGAAAAGCGAATCCGTGCGCGCGCGTGTCCGGGACGCTTTTGCAAAGGCCAACGAAGAGGCGGCACTGATGTTCGACGGCGAACGGCGGCAGGCGTACCGCTCCCTCAAGCTCGAAGGCATCGTGGAGGCGCCGCTCGGCATATGCGTGACCTGCGATCCCACCCGCGGCGGCAGCGTGGTGCTGGGACGGACGCACAATCCGCGGATGGATTCCTATTCGACCGTTTGCGCAATCCAGAATCTCTGGCTTGCGGCCCGCGCCGAAGGGGTCGGCATCGGCTGGGTCAGCATCTTTCGTGAAGGCGACCTGAAAACAATTCTCGGCATACCCGAGCATATCGAGGTGGTCGCGTGGCTCTGTGCCGGCTTTGTCGACCGGCTTTATGATGAACCGGAACTCTCGGTCAAAGGTTGGCGGCAGCGGCTACCGCTCGAGGAACTCGTGTTCCATGATGGATGGGGACGCAACGACCCTTAGCGATTACTGCTGTTGTGGTTGCGGGCCCGCCGTTGCCGGATTGGCAAGGTCGATCGAGCCCTGGTCGCCGGCAAGGAATTGCGGGCCGACCTGACGGACCTTGTTCTGCGTGGGGTCGTAGGGACGTTCGGGAACGGATGGCTGCGGCGGGGCTGATGCTGCCGCGGTATCTTTCGCCGGCGGATTGGTGCGGACCGTCGTGATCGAGCCCTGCTGCGGCGGTTCGCTCAGGGCCTGCTTGCCGCGCATCTCCTCGTAATAGGCGGTGAGATTGCAGGCGCAGGAATTTTTTTCGCCAGGCGCGCGGTTCTTGTAGGCAAAGGCGTTCTTCATGGCGCTATAGGGCGCACCCGTTGCGGCCGAAATCATGTTCGAGGCTTCGGTGCTGGTCACGTCGCGATAAAAGAGCTCGGTCTCGATGTCGGGGCACATCTTGGCGCAGGTCTGGGCATCGCGGCCGAAATCGACCGAGGTGGTGTTCGAACTGATCGGGAAGAAGCCGCCGTCGCAGCTGCGAACGCAGATGGTGCTGACCGGCGAAAACATTTCGGTCCTCGGCAGACCATAACGCGGATCGGCCTCTTCACCGCCGCCGAGCGGGATGAATGTGTCGGTGCGCATCGCCTGTTCCTCTACGCTTGGGGCGGGCTCGCTGGCGCTGCGCTCTGTCGGGGCATAGAAATTTTCGCTGTTGCAGCCATTGCGTTCGAGTGCCGCCGTCAATTCTCGGCGCGCGTCGTCATCGCCGGCCTGGCTGCGCAGCTCGTTGCGGCGGTCCTGGAGATAACGGATATTATCGATCATCCGGGCTTCGGCGTCAGAAAGCTCGGCGCAAAAATCGGCATTCTCACCGCCGATCACGACCATGCTGCCTGAGGTGCAGCCATAGCTGCGCAGATCGTTGCGGACTTTGCGCAATTCGAGGTTTTGCTCGGCGATTGCGCTGGCATATTGGCGCGCTTCCGGACCGTTATTGTTGCCGATCGATCGTGGTAGGTCGGCAAGGCGACCGCGCAAGTCATTGCAAATAGCGCTGCTTTGTGCGGCGGCCGGCGATGCCAGCGCAAGCACAAGAGCAAGAGACAGGTGTCGGCGTTTCACGGCGTTGTCCGGGAATGAGAAAGTGTCGATCGGTCAAGGGTGGCGTCCATCCGCCGTACCTTGTCTCTTAACGTGTTTCTCTTAATAAGCTTGGATCAATTCCTAGCGCATTTTCGAGATTTTATCCAGAAGACGCAGGTAATCTTCCGTCAGGTAAGTCGGCACAGCATTGCACCCGGAGGCGGACACTGCAGCCGTCAACAGCAGTTCCCTTCTTCATACGAATTGTTATTCTCGGCGCTCGTTCCTGTGGGGAATTGGCTTTCACTGAGGATGAAGCAATGCGCTACATGCTGATGCTGCATGCGGACGAAACTGCCGGGAACTCCATAGCGCCCGAGGACATGGCGCGTTTCATGGGGCAGATGTATGCCTATCAACAAGCGCTGGAGAAGGCGGCTGCGTTCGTCTCGAGCAATGCGCTCGTCAGCTCCTCTGAGGCCAGTCTCGTTCGTGTTCAAGGAAACGAGGTCAGCGTTCTGGACGGCCCTTATGCCGATGTTCGCGAACAGTTCGGTGGGTACTTTATCATCGACGTCGCCGATATGGACGAGGCCAACAAATGGGCGGCACGCTGCCCTGCCGCGACCTGGGGAACCGTTGAAGTTCGTCGCATCAGGGATGCGTCGGAATATGCAGGATGACGGTTTCGGCTTCTACCGTTGCCCGAGGTGTCGCAGAGCGAGTGGCGCGCGAGAGCTATGGCCGTCTCGTCGCCTATCTTGGAGGACGTTTGGGTGATATCGCGTCCGCCGAGGATGCGCTCGCGACGGCTTTCCTCACGGCTCTCGAAAAATGGCCGGTCGATGGCGTGCCCGACAACCCCGATGCCTGGCTGTTGACCATCGCGCGCAGGCGCAAGCTCGATGACTGGCGCAGGCACAAAGTGAAGGCGAAGAGCGCCGATCATCTTGCTCTCATTACCGAGGAACTCTCGACCGCGGCGGAAATGGACGAGGAGATTGCGGACAGGCGACTGGCGCTCATGTTTGCCTGCGCGCATCCTGGCATCGATGCGTCCGCGCGAACGCCGCTGATCCTGCAGACCGTGCTGGGCCTGACCGCTGCAGACATCGCCGCGCGGTTTCTTGTCTCTCCTGCGGCCATGGGGCAGAGGCTTGTAAGAGCCAAGGCGAGGATCAGAGATCAGAAAATTCCGTTCCTCGTGCCGACGAAGGAGCAACTGTCGCACCGCTTGCCGCCGGTACTCGCCTCCATCTATGCCGCCTATACCAGCGGGTGGATGGACATCGACGGGGCGGAAGCGCTTGGACAAGAGGCAATCTGGCTCGCAAGCGTGGTCGTATCCCTGCTTCCGCAAGAGCCGGAACCGAAAGGTCTTCTCGCGTTGATGCTTTATACGGAGGCGCGGCGATCGTCTCGCAGAGGCCCCGACGGCGCATTCGTACCGCTGGACAGCCAGGATGTCGCACTTTGGGATCGCAAGCAATTGCGCCTCGCCGAAGGACTCCTCAGAGAAGCAAATGCAAACGGTCCGACCGGCCGCTACCAGATCGAGGCGGCCATCCAATCTGCTCATGTCGCGCGCCGTTTGAGCGGTATCTCAAACTGGCAGGCCGTCGTTTCTCTCTATGACGTGCTGGGCAGGATTGCCCCGTCGCCTGTCGTGACACTCAATCGGTGCCTGGCCCTCATGCGGATAGGGCAGGTGGACGCGGCTCTTGATGACATACATGCGCTTGCCCGCGATCCGCGAATGGCCGACTACCTGCCGTATTGGACGGCCCGCGCGCAGATTTGCGCCGATCTAGGCAGGCATGTCGAGGCGGCGGAAGCTTTCACGATCGCTATCGGATTGTGTTGGTCGGAGGCAGAACGACGCCACCTCGAAGAACAGCGCTCAAAAGTTTTGTGTTGATGCGAGCTTTTTTGCGCGGCCTGTCGAAATCGACAACTCCTCCACGACATCCGTTTGTCCAACCAAGGAGTACGACATGACCACCACTTCAATAACTGTCCAGAGCATCTTCGCCTCCGCCGCCGTTTCCAACTTTGACGAGGCGCTCATCTGGTATGAGAAGCTCATGGGACGTCCCGCAGATAGCAAACCGATACCGGGCATGGCTCAGTGGCGTAATATGGGCGGAGCCGGCCTGCAGGTCTGGAAGGATGACGAACGCGCCGGCAACGGGATCATAACGATCGTCGTCCCCGAGCTCGAGGTTGAGCTCGAAAGGCTTTCGCGTCAGGGCTTGCAACTCGCCAACAAAATCGAAGGCGACTTTGGGCGCGTGGCTCAGATATTCGACGGTGAGGGCAACCGGATCAACCTGGCCGAGCCTCCCAAACGATCTGCGAACAACTGACGTCGCCGTCTCCAGACCGTTCAGCCTTTGGCCCAGAGCAATGCCTGCTTTGGGCCAAGGCCAGAAGCGGCTGCCAGACCATCGGCGTCGCTGACATCATTAGTTGACACAACGGAAGGTACAATTCCAATGTCCGCTTCGGGCAACGGGCTTAGCGAAGGCGAAAATGGCAGTCATTTCCAACGAGCTATGCTCCCCCGCAATGACAGCCGGGGTGCCGGAAGCTCAACACGGGCTCCACGTCTTCGTGGACGGTTGTTATGACCCCTGTTCCGGGCACGGAGGCTGGGCCTTTGTCGTCTATCGCGAGGCGGCGGAAATCGCGTCCAGCTTCGGCGGTGTGCGTGATTCCGCCAATAATTCGATGGAATTGACCGCCGTCTTGCAGGCAGTCATGTGGATCAATAGCGAAGCAACGGGCGAAGCCGCGACCATCTGGTCGGATTCGATCTATGCCGTCAAAGGCTGCAACGACAGGCGGCACATTTGGAAGAATAACGGCTGGAAGAAAAGCGGTCCGAATGGGAACGCCCGAACCCGGACCATCGCTAATGCGGAACTCTGGAAAGCGGTCGATCTTCAACTATCACAGAATGCCCTGGTAACCATTGCCTGGTGCAAGGGTCATTGCGGCATCGCCGGCAACGAACGCGCGGATGAGCTTGCGGATGGAGGACGGCTATCGGTACAGGGTGCGTGACATCTCTAGCATATCAACCGCTGGAGATGCTCGGGACAAGCCCGAGCATCACGAAATAGGCCCTGCCGACTTTATCAGCAGCCTGCAGCTTTCACGCCGGCTGCGATGCCTCGACGACGGCGAGTGCGGCCATGTTGACGACGCCGCGAGAGGTGACCGAGGGTGCGAGGATGTGGGCCGGCATGGCGGCGCCGAGCAGGATCGGGCCGACATGCAGGCCGTCGGTCATCGACTTCACAACGCCGAGCGTGATGTTGGCGGCATCGAGGTTCGGGAAGACGAGGAGGTTCGCCTCGTCATGCAGCGTGGTGTGCGGCATGACGCGCTTGCGTAGCGCTTCGGTGATGGCGCTTTCGCCGTGCATTTCGCCATCGACTTCGAGATCGGGGGCAGCGTCGCGTACAAGCTGTAGCGCGTTGCGCATCTTTGTCGCGCTTTCGGACTCGCGCGAGCCGAAGTTGGAATGCGAGACGAGGGCAGCGCGCGGCGTGATGCCGAAGCGGCGGATTTCCTCGGCCGCCATGACAGTCGCCTCGGCGATCTCTTCGGCGCTCGGATTGAAAGTGACGTAGGTGTCGGTGAAGAAGGTGGCGCCACGCTGCGAGATCATCAGGCTCAGCGCCGAGAAATCGCGGACATCCTTGCGTTTGCCGATGATCTGACGCACGTCGCGCAGGTGCTTTTCATAACGGCCTTCGAGGCCGCAGATCAGCGCATCGGCCTCGCCGCGCCTCAGCGCCAGCGCGCCGATGACGGTCGTATTGGTGCGCACGATGGTGCGGGCGGCTTCCGGGATGACGCCGCGGCGGCCGACGAGCGAGAAATAGAGATCGACATATTCGCGGAAACGCGGATCGTCTTCCGGATTGATGACCTCGAAATCCTGCAACGGCCGGATGCGCAGCCCGTAGCGTTTGAGGCGCGTCTCGATGACCTGCGGGCGGCCGATCAGGATCGGTTTGGCCAAGCCTTCCTCGAGCAGCACCTGGGCGGCGCGCAACACGCGCTCATCCTCACCTTCGGAGAAGATGACGCGCTTGCGCTCGGCGGTCTTTGCCGCCGTGAAGATCGGCTTCATGACGAAGCCGGAACGGAAGACGAAACGGTTCAGCTGATCGAGATAGGCGTCGAAATCCTGGATCGGGCGGCGCGCGACGCCGCTCCGTTCGGCGGCCTTGGCGACGGCAGGGGCGATGCGCAGGATGAGGCGCGGATCGAAGGGGGAAGGGATCAGATAGTCGGGGCCGAAGACCGGGGTCTCGCCGGAATAGGCGCGGGCAGCGACGTCGGAGGGTTCTTCGCGGGCAAGCGCTGCGATAGCGCGCACGGCCGCCATCTTCATTTCCTCATTGATCGTCTCGGCGCCGCAATCGAGCGCGCCGCGGAAGATGTAGGGGAAGCAGAGGACGTTGTTGACCTGGTTGGCAAAGTCCGAGCGGCCAGTGCAGATCATTGCGTCGGGGCGGGCGGCGCGGGCGAGATCCGGCATAATCTCCGGCGTCGGATTGGCGAGCGCCATGATCAGCGGCTTGTCCGCCATTTGCGCCAGCAGCTCCGGCTTTAGGACGCCTGCAGCCGAGAGACCGAGGAAGACATCGGCGCCGCCGATATTTTCGGCGAGGGTGCGCGTGTCGCTCTTCTGGGCATAGACGGACTTCCACTCGTCCATCAGCTCGGTGCGGCCCTCGTAGACCAGGCCTTCAATATCGTGGACCCAGATGTTTTCGCGTTTAGCGCCGAGCGTCACCAGCAGATTGAGGCAGGCAAGGGCGGCCGCTCCCGCGCCCGAGGCGACGATCTTGACGTTCTCGATCGCTTTACCGGCAAGTTCCAGCCCGTTCAGGATTGCGGCGGCGACGATGATCGCGGTGCCGTGCTGGTCATCGTGGAACACCGGAATTTTCATCTTCTCGCGCAGGCGCCGCTCGACCTCGAAACATTCCGGCGCCTTGATGTCTTCGAGGTTGATGCCGCCGAAGGTCGGCTCCAGCGAGGAAACGGTCGAGACCATCTGATCGACGCTTGCGGCGTCGATCTCGATGTCGAAGACGTCGATGCCGGCGAATTTCTTGAAGAGCACGGCCTTGCCCTCCATGACCGGCTTCGAAGCCAGCGGCCCGATATTGCCGAGACCGAGCACGGCGGTGCCGTTGGAAATGACGGCGACGAGATTGGCGCGCGAGGTATATTCGGCCGCCATCTCCGGATTGTCGCGGATGGCAAGGCAGGGGGCGGCAACACCAGGCGAATAGGCGAGCGCCAGGTCGCGCTGATTGCCGAGCGGCTTGGTCGCCTGGATCTCCAGCTTGCCGGGGCGGGGATAGCGATGGAAGAAGAGCGCCTGCTCGTCGAGATCGCCGCCCGGCAGGTTCTTGTCCGTCTTGGATTTATCCTGGTGATCCATTGCCGCCTCCGTGCACGTCTTTTTCTGGAGTTCCCTCCATACATCAATCAGATACGGGCGACAGTATGGAAATGAGGGATGGTAGAAGTTTTCGTCGAGAGCGAGTGCCGTGTACTGCGGGTAGGCCTGACGTACCGTCATCGCCGGTACTAATCCTTTTGGAAAACTTGTTTGACGCCCCCTGCGAGCGCAAGATGCCGGCCGCGACGGTGCGGGGCGCCGGTCGCATGGAGGAAATCATGGACAATTTGAACCTCACGACCCTGCAACGGGGTCAGACGATGGTCAATGACGTGGCCATGGATGCGTTTGCCGCTGGTTTTCGCGGCAGTCTCCTGACCAGCAAAGACATGAATTACGGCGAGGCGCGGGCGATCTGGAACGCGATGATCGATCGCCGGCCGGGTCTGATTGCGCGCTGCGCAGGGGCGGCTGATGTGGTGCGCGCGGTGCGCTTTGCGCGCGACAACAATCTGCTCGTTTCGGTGCGCGGCGGCGGGCACGGCATTGCCGGCAATGCGGTCTGCGAAGGTGGTGTCGTTATCGACCTATCGCCGATGAAGTCCGTGCGGGTCGATCCCGAGATACGCCGCGCCAGGATCGAACCCGGCGCCACGCTCGGCGATGTCGACAAGGAAACGCTGGCCTTCGGACTGGTGCTGCCAACCGGTATCAATTCCACGACCGGCATAGCCGGCCTGACGCTCGGCGGCGGTTTCGGCTGGCTCACCCGGAAATTCGGTCTGACGCTCGACAATCTGATTTCCGTCGATGTGGTGACGGCCGATGGCGAACTGGTGAAGGCGAGCGACACGGAGCGGCCGGACCTGTTTTGGGCGCTGCGCGGCGGCGGCGGCAATTTCGGTGTCGTGACCTCATTCGAATTCCAGCTCAACCCGCTCCATCCCGAAGTTTTCGCCGGACTGGTGGTGCATCCCTTCGCCGATGCGGAAAAAGTTCTCAGGGAGTATCGGGAGGCGCTGGAAACAGCACCCGACGAGCTGACCTGCTGGGTGGTGATGCGCCAAGCGCCGCCGCTGCCGTTCCTTCCGGCTGAGTGGCATGGCAAGGAGATCGTGGTGCTCGCCATGTGCTATTGCGGGGACATGGCGGCGGGCGAAAAGGCGGCGGCTGGATTGCGCGGGATCGGAAAGCCGATCGCCGACATCGTCGGCCCAATGCCGTTCATCGGCTGGCAGCAGGCATTCGACCCGCTTCTAACGCCAGGCGCCCGTAACTATTGGAAGAGCCAGGATTTCGCCTCCCTTTCCGACGCGGCGATCGAGGTTCTCATCGATGCGGTGCGGAAGCTGCCGGGGCCGGAATGCGAAATATTCATCGGCCATGTCGGCGGCGCCGCCGGTCGCGTGCCGACCGAAGCCACGGCATTTCCACAGCGCAGTTCGCATTTCGTCATGAATGTCCATGCACGCTGGCGGGAAACCGAGATGGACGGAAACTGCGTTGGCTGGGCGCGCGAACTTTTCGAGGCAACCAAGCCGCATGCTGTGGGTACTGCCTACATCAACTTCATGCCGGAGGACGAGACCGACCGGGTCGAAATGGCTTACGGGGCCAATTATGCGCGCCTTTCGGAAATCAAGCTGCGCTACGATCCCAACAACCTGTTCCGGATGAATCAGAACGTGAAGCCGATGGCGGCGGTGCGAGCTGCGTGAAGAGCGTAGAAAACCCCGCCCCAACCCCTCCCCACAAGGGACCACAAGGGGGAGGGGCTAGGATGCCGCACCGTCCTTCTTTAACTCACCGTTTCATCCGCGGAGAGGCCGGGGTTTATCACCGTTGATGCCGCTCGTTAGTCCCTCCCCCTTGTGGGGAGGGGTTGGGGAGGGGTCTATCCGCCGCGCTTCGGCGTCATCGTCACATCAGCGCCATATGCATCGCGCAGTCTGTCCTCCTGTCCCGGCTGCCGGTCGGCGGCCTGGTGCAGCAGTGTGGTGTCGTAGCCTTGCAGACGCGTTCCCTCGATCAGCGTGACGTCGGAATTCCCAGGATTGTCGGAGCGCTCGAACCAATCGACGGAGTGGTGCAGGAAATTCATTTCGACCGCCCGGTTGGTGACGCCATGGCCGACGATCGCGACATTGTGGTTGCCGCTTTCGGCCTCGCGCATGACGGTCTGGAGGAAGAGACGCACCCGCTGCGCCACATCTGCCCGGCTTTCGCCGTCCGGCGGCCGCGCATAGAACTTGCCGCTATTATTGCGCAGCCTCGCCCATTTTTCGAATTCCTCGGGGAATTTCTGTTTCTGCTCGGCATGGTCGTATATTTCGGTGAAGAGGCCGAAATCCTGCTCGCGCAGGAGATAATCTTCCCTGACATCGCCGACGAAGTTTTCCGGCAGCGCTTCGAGCAGCGCATCCTTGCTCTGGCGCGTGCGCAGAAACGGCGAATACCAGATATGCAGCTTCTGAAACCCCTGGCTCGGCAACCCTCTCAGGTACGAGGCGATGACAGCGCCTGCCTCCGCCGCCTGGCGATAGCCCCATTCCGTCAGCGGCACGTTATGATCGCCGAACTGGCGGTAGGCCTGCTCGTTGATATTGCCGAGGGATTCGCCATGGCGAACGAGAAAGAGACGCATCGGCCATCCCGCTTTTTCGAATATGAAATCGTCGCCATCATGAACGCGCTCGATCGGCAGGGCAACATCGCCGGCCGAAAGAGGGGCGAGCGTCCAGTGGCCGCTTTCCCCCCAATCCGCTTGGCCCGTCTAGCTTGTTCACGTCGGTTTCAAAATCGACGAGCGAGAGGTGTCTTCCGAGCTATCAGCGGCCCTGGAAGATCTTGATGAGCTTTGGCGTAAACCGGTGAGCCTTGATGTCGAGCAGATCCTGATACGTGGCGCGACCGGAGGTCGCGGCCATCAGATATCGCTGGCAGGCGACTCTCGGAGCGTCCTTGTCGGAGGCGTTTGTCACGATCCCTGCGGTGCGACGCGCATTTGCATCGAAATCCTTTGCGCACACTTTGACGAACTCATTTCTCGCTCTCGCGCTGCCCTGCAGCAGCGTGACTGTCGCATCATAGTCCTGCTGCGTCGGTGCGCAGCCTGCAAGCAGTGCAATAGAAATCATTATTGTCGCGGTGTGGGCGCGCATCATCAATCCCCCAGGTTACGCCTTGATCGGCAGCTGCTGTTAATTTGATTCTCGGTATACGGGAAAGATCCGGAACATCGCGGCGAGAAATTATGATGATCGGATTTCCGATGTCGGTATTGCGAGCTTCGCCACCGACGAGATCGGCGTTTACCATCCGGACGGAATGGGTGGGGTCTGAAGGGCTTTTCCCCAGCTTGTCATCTTCCTGAAACACGAGTCTGGTTTTGGAAGGCTAGATGAAAGATGGGGCATGAGCGGCAGCTCGTGATAGACATGATGGAACCCAGACATTTCCGCACGCTCTTCATTTCCGATGTCCATCTCGGCTCGAAGGCCGCGAAGGCTGATTTCCTGCTGGATTTCCTGCGCTACCACGAGGCGGACACGATCGTGCTCGTCGGCGACATCGTCGACGGCTGGCGCCTGAAGCGCAGCTGGTATTGGCCGCAGGTCTGCAACGACGTCGTTCAGAAGCTGTTGCGCAAGGCGCGCAAGGGCACGCGCGTCGTCTACGTCCCGGGCAATCACGACGAATTTCTGCGCGACTTCCCGGGCATGCATTTTGGCGGCATCGAGGTCGTCGAGCGTATGATGCATGACGGCGCGGACGGCAAGAAATACCTGATCCTGCACGGCGACGAGTTCGACGTCGTCGTCCGCAACGCCCGCCTGCTCGCCTATCTCGGCGACTGGGCCTATGATACGGCGATTCGGATCAATATCCTGCTCGCGGCCGTACGCCGCCGCCTCGGTATGCCCTATTGGTCGTTCTCCGCCTGGGCGAAGCTGCAGGTCAAGCATGCGGTCAATTTCATCGGCGAGTTCGAGCGCGTCGTGGCCGAAGAGGCCCGCAAGAGCGGCGCCGACGGCGTGATCTGCGGCCACATCCACCACGCCATCATCCAGGACATGGACGGCATTCGCTACATCAACACGGGTGACTGGGTGGAAAGCTGCACGGCGGTTGCCGAACATGCCGACGGCACCTTCGAACTGATCACCTGGCGGGCGCTTGCCACCGCCGTACCGGCGCTTACCGCCGTCGAGCGTCCCGAAGAGGCGGAACTCGCCCCGCAGGCGGCTTGATTTTGGCGCCGTCGCAGTCGCGGCGGCTCTCCAGCAATTTAGCCGTTACCGCGAGGTGACAGGCCCAATTTATTTCTTAAAACGTTTCCGGACGGCTATTTCTCGCAATAGTCGCTTTCCGGGTGGTGTGTTAGGACAACGTCCAGTTTCCTTCAGGTCCACCCATGATTCCCGCTCAACATTCCTCGGGTGAGGGAGCGCCGCAGCGCTTCCGGCTGCTCAGCGCGCTGTCCTATTGCGCGCCGCTGCTCGTCAACGGCGTCGTGCTGCCGTTCTTCCCCGTTTGGCTGGAAACCCACAGTTTCAGCGACCATGAAATCGGCATCATCCTTGCCATACCAATGGTGGTTCGTGTTCTGGTGGCGCCTATCGTCGCCATGATCGCCGACCGCCTGAAGGAGCGCGCCGACGTGTTGCTGTGGTCGGGCGGCCTGTCGCTGCTGACCGCAATCGCACTTTATTGGACGACGAGCTTCTGGCCGGTGACGATCGTCTTCGCGCTGCAGGGCGCCACCTTCGCGCCTTATCTGCCGGTCGTCGAATCGATCGTCATTTCGGGTGTGCGCCGCTGGGGGCTCGACTATGGGTCGATGCGGGTGTGGGGGTCGATCGCCTTCATCATCTCGACGCTCCTCGGCGGTCAGCTGATCGGCCGGTGGGGCGGCGGCATGGTGCTCGTCGTGATGGTGTTCGGCTTCACGATGACCGTGGTGATGGCGATCTTCTGTCCGCGGATCGGACCGACGCGGCGGCGCGGCCAGCCGATCGATCTTCCGGCCGCCACCGGCCGCGGTCTGAGCGAGCCGCATTTGCTGCTGCTTCTGATCGGCGTCGCCATCCAGCAGTCGAGCCATGCGGTGCTTAATGCTTTTTCCTCGATCTATTGGCATCAGCTCGGCTTTTCCGGCACGCAAGTCGGCCTGCTCTGGAGCGCCGGCGTTGCCTCGGAGGTGACGGTGTTCTTTCTGTCGAAGCGTCTCAATCGGCGCTTCAGCGCTTGGACGCTTATCCGCTTCGGCTGCGCCGTCAGCGTCTGCCGCTGGATCCTGTTTCCCATGAACGCCGGTTTTGCCGGCTTCTTCCTGCTGCAATGTTTCCACGGCTTCACCTATGCCTTCGTGCACACCGGCGTGCAGCGGCGGATCATGGCGACGGTGCAGGAAACGCAGGAGGCCTCGGCGCAGGGCGCCTATTTCTTTTATGTCGGCATGGCGATGGGGTTAATGACCATCGCTTCGGGCTATCTTTACGCCTGGCTCGGCCTCGTCAGCTATTACGTCATGGCGCTCGTCGCGCTTTCCGGCCTCGGACTCGTCATCTCAGCCTATTATCTTCAGCCCCAGAGGGCGCTTTCCGGTGGAAAGACCAGGGAAGCGGCGTAGCGCAGGCCGGGCTCGCGGTCGCGGGCAAGCAGCAGCGGGCCGTCGAGATCGACGAAATCGGCATTCTGCGCAAGCAGCACGGCCGGCGCCATGGCCAGCGAAGTGCCGACCATGCAGCCGATCATGATCGAAAAGCCGAGCCTCTCGGCTTCAGCCTTCATCGCCAAGGCCTCCGTCAGGCCACCTGTCTTGTCGAGCTTGATGTTGATCGCATCGTAACGGTCGGCAAGACTTGCGAGATCGCCGGTGTGATGCACGCTCTCGTCGGCGCAGACCAGCAGCGGGCGGCGGATTTCGGCAAGCAGCGCATCGCGGCCCGCCGGCAGCGGTTGCTCGACGAGGGCAACGCCCGCCTCTGCGGCGATCTGCAGATGACGTTCCAGCGCCGCCTCCGGCCAGCCCTCATTGGCGTCGAGAATGATGGCGGCGTCGGGTGCGGCCGCGCGGACGGCGCGGATGCGGCTTTCATCGTCGCCGGTTCCGACCTTCACCTTGAGCAGAGCGCGACCGGCATGTTCGCGTGCGTGCGCGGCCATCACTTCCGGCTCACCGAGCGAGATGGTGTAGGCTGTCGTGAGCGGTTTGAGGGCGGTGAGGCCGAGGCGGGCAGCGACCGTTTGGCCCGTCCGTTTTGCTTCGAGATCCCAGAGAGCGCAATCAACGGCGTTGCGTGCCGCACCCGGCGGCATCGCCGACAAGAGATCGTTGCGCGAAATGCCGGATTCGACCAGCGGGCGCGCTGCCTCGATCTGTGCGAAGACGCTCTCCATGGTCTCGCCGTAGCGGCGGTAGGGCACACATTCGCCGTGCCCTTGCGCGCCTTCTTCTGTGACTGTGCAGGTAATGACCTCGGCCTCGGTCTTTGCGCCGCGCGAGATGGTGAAGGTCCCGGCAATCGGAAAGGAATTCATCTGGATATCGAGGGTGCGCGGCATTATTGCTATCCTGCGAGCATGGAAATTGGACGTTGCTTCTGTATATTGACGCGCCGGCGGCGACGATCCGCTTCGCGAGTCGGCAATGTCGCCGTAAGCCTTGAGAGACACAAGTATCTTGAACGCCGAGAATCGCAACGCCGCCTCGCTGCAAGTGGACGACCGGTCAGATGGTTCGGGGCAGCATGTTCGTCTCAGCGGCAACTGGCTCAGCGCCTATGTGCATCTTGTGCTGCGCGACTTCGAAAAGCTTCAGCGAGAGAAGACCGGCAATCTGACGCTCGATCTCTCCGATGTATCAGACATCGATACCGCCGGTATCTGGCTTCTGTGCCGGCTGAAGAAGGAGGCGGAGGCGGCCGGACGCACGGTGCGCTTCGTCGGCACCAATCCGCATATCGACGAAATGCTGGAGATGTTTTCCGAGGAACCGGCCAAACCGGAGCCTGAACAGAAGGAAAAGGTCTCGATTGCCGCGCGTATCTTGGCGCCGGTCGGCAAGATGACCTACGACATCTGGGACAATCTCGCCGCCTCGATGTATATCCTCGGCTCGGCGGTGCGCGGGGCGCAGATGAAGCTCGGCCGCGGCAGCGGCGTTTCGCCGGCCTCGATCGTCAATCAGATCGATCACATGGGCGTGCGCGCCGTTCCGATCATCCTGCTGATGTCGTTTCTGATCGGTGCGATCATCGCCCAGCAGGGCGCCTTCCAGCTGCGGTATTTCGGGGCGGAGGTGTTCGTCGTCGATCTCGTCGGCATTCTGCAATTGCGCGAAATCGGCGTGCTGCTGACCTCGATCATGATTGCCGGCCGCTCCGGCAGCGCGATCACCGCCGAAATCGGCTCGATGAAGATGCGCGAGGAGATCGACGCGCTGAAAGTGATGGGGCTGAACCCGATCGGCGTACTGATCTTCCCGCGGCTAGTGGCGCTGACCATTGCCTTGCCGCTTCTGACGGTGCTGGCGAACTTCGCGTCGCTCGCCGGTGCGGCGGTTGTCGCCTGGGGCTATTCCGGCATCACCTTCGCCAATTTCCTGTCGCGGCTGCATGAGGCGATTACGCTGTCGACCGTGCTGTCGGGCATGATCAAGGCGCCGTTCATGGCGCTCGTCATCGGTATCGTCGCCGCCGTCGAAGGGCTGAAGGTCGGCGGCAGTGCGGAGTCGCTCGGCCAGCACGTGACGGCCTCGGTGGTGAAGGCGATTTTCGTCGTCATCCTGATGGACGGGCTTTTTGCGATGTTCTATGCAGCGATCGACTTCTAGCATGGCGGGCAGCGTGGACGAGCAACCGATCGAAAACGAAGGACAGGGCAGGGATGTCGTGCTTTCGGCGCGCGACGTCACGGTCGCTTTCGGCTCCAAGGTGGTGCTCGACAAACTGAACCTCGATATCTATCGCGGTGAGATCCTCGGCTTCGTCGGTGCGTCGGGCACCGGCAAATCGGTGCTGATGCGCACGGTGCTGAGGCTGCTGCCGCGCCGCTCCGGCACGATCAAGATCCTCGGCCAGGATTTCGACGAGCTCAACGAGCCGCAGCGCAACGCGCTCGACATGCGGCTCGGCGTGCTTTTCCAGCAGGGCGCATTATTTTCATCGCTCACCGTCAAGGAAAACATCCAAGTGCCGATGCGCGAATATCTCGATCTGCCGCACTCGCTGATGGATGAGCTGGCGCATCTGAAGATCCGCATGGTGGGGCTGGCGGCCGATGCCGCCGACAAATATCCGTCCGAGCTTTCGGGCGGCATGATCAAGCGTGCCGCGCTTGCCCGCGCCCTGGCGCTCGATCCCGAGCTCGTCTTTCTGGACGAACCGACTTCAGGTCTCGATCCGATCGGGGCGGCCGAGTTCGACGAACTCATTGCCAATCTGCGCGATAGTCTCGGACTGACCGTCTATATGGTGACGCACGATCTCGACAGCCTGTTTTCGGTTTGTGACCGTATTGCCGTGCTCGGAAAGAAGCGGGTAATGGTGGAAGGCACGATCGACGACATGCTGGCCTATGACGATCCGTGGGTGCAGGCCTATTTTAGAGGTAAGCGAGCACGGTCGATCGTGCCGCAGGACAATGGCGCGCGGCACGATAATGGCAGCGGCGGGAAGTGATCGGATAGATGGAAACCAAAGCCAATTATACGATTGTCGGTTTTTTCACGGTGCTGGTGATCGCGGCCGCCTTCGGCTTCGTCTACTGGATGGCCGAATATGGCCGCGGCGGCCCGATGACGGAGCTGATCGTGCGTATTCCCGGCTCGGCCAACGGGCTCAGCGTCGGCTCGCCGGTGCGCTTCAACGGTATCCAGGTGGGCTCGGTGCAGACGCTGTCGATCGATGCCGACGATCCCCAATATTCGCTCGCCTTCACCCAGGTGCGCACGGACGCACCGATTTATCCCTCCACCAAGGCCGCGCTGGAAATTCAGGGCCTGACGGGGGCCGCCTATATCGAACTGTCGGGTGGCCGTAAGGGTGAGGAGAGTATCCTTAAACATGCGATCGAAAACGGCAAACGCGCCGTTATCGTCGCCGACCAGTCGAGTGTCACCAATCTTCTGGCGACCGCCGACAAGATTCTTGATCGCGCCAATGACGCGGTCGGCGAACTTCAGGGTTTCATCGAAGATTCGCGTGCTCCGCTGACCCAGACGTTCAAGAATGCCGAAACCTTCTCGGATGCGCTGGCCAAGAATTCCGACAATATCGACGCCTTCCTGCAGAGCGTCGGTGAGCTCTCCAACACGGTGAAGGCGGTTTCCGGGCGTGTCGATTCGACGCTTCAGGCCGTGGAATCGCTGGTCAGGGCCGTCGACGCGCAGAAGGTCGACAATATCGTCTCCAATGCCGAGAAGATCACCGCCAATGTCGCCGATGCCTCGGGCGATCTCAAGGGCGCGATCCAGAAGTTCGACGAGACCGCCACCACCTTCAACGATTTCGGCAAGCAGGCGCAGGCAACGCTCGACCGCGTCGACACGCTCGTCGCCCAGATCGACCCGGCGAAGATCAAGGGTTCGGTCGACGATATCTCGCAAGCCACAAAGGATGCGCGTGCGGCCGTCGCCTCGATCCGCGACGTCGCCAACACCGTTTCGTTGCGCCAGAAAGATATCGACCAGACGATCCAGGACGTGTCGCAGCTTGCCAACAAGCTGAATTCGGCCTCGACACGCGTCGACGGCATTCTCATCAAGGTCGATGCGCTGCTTGGAACCGACAACACGCAATCGCTGTTCGCCGAGGCGCGCGGTACGCTGGAATCCTTCAAGAAGGTGGCCGACAATCTGAACTCGCGAATCGGTCCGATCGCCGATAATCTTCAGAAGTTCTCGAGCGGCGGCTTGCGCGACGTGCAGACTCTCATCAACGACATGCGCGGAACCGTGAGCAATCTCAACGATACGATCAGCAACTTCGACCGCAATCCGCAACGCCTGATCTTCGGCGGGGACACGGTCAAACAGTACGACGGCCGGACGCGGCGTTAACAGGGAAAGTCAGGGGTAGCCCAGTATGGTCGCATCGCATCTGTTGTCGCGCCGTTCGTGGATCAGGGGAACGGCGATCGCGCTGCCGCTGACTGCGTTGATCCTGTCGGGGTGTGGCACTTCAGCCAAGAACGATACCTATGATCTCTCTGCGGCCGTCGATGGCGATGGGCCTGCTGCCAAATCCCGCCAGATCCTGATCGCCGGCCCGACGGCACTCAGATCGCTCGATAGCGAGCAGATCGTCATCCGCGTCTCCTCGTCGGAAATCCAGTACCTGTCCCGGGCGCAGTGGGGCGACAAGCTGCCGCGCATCGTACAATCGAAACTGGTCGAGGCCTTCGAGAATTCCGGCAAGCTCGGCGGGGTCGGCATGCCGGGGCAGGGGCTGGCGATCGACTACCAGATCGTCACCGATATCCGCGCATTCGAGATCGACGCTTCGAATGGCAACCAGGCGGTAGTCGAAATCTCCGCCAAGATTCTGAACGACCGAAACGGCTCGGTGCGCGCCCAGAAGGTGTTCCGCGCCATGACGCCGGCCGGCGGCGACAATGTCGGCTTCGTCAAGGGTCTCGACCGCGCCTTTTCGACGGTGGTTTCGGAGATTGTCAGCTGGACGCTGCGCTCAATCTGACAAGACGTTTGTTAAACGCTGCGCCGACGTCAAAAATTGCTGATTGCGGAAAATATTGGCCCCATCAGGTTGGAGCGGCCACCCTATTTAAATTTCTTCATGAATTTGTGAGCTTGACTTGCCGGCTACTTCGTCGGCAGCGCATCCGTCATCGTCGCTGCAGGCTGGCTGCCTGGGATGGTGGAGGCGGTGGCGGTTGGTGATGACGGCAGGGTGCTGTCGAGGAGGCCCGCCATCTTGTCGTCGCGCAGGCTTGCAGTCTTTTCACCCATGACGACGCCGACGACGCGGCGGCCATCCTTCAGCGCCGAGGTCACGACATTGTAGCCGGATGCATCGGTATAGCCCGTCTTGATGCCATCGACGCCGTCATAACGATACATCAGATTGTTATGGCCGCGCAGTTTCATGCCGCGGAACTGAAAGCCGCGCATCGAGAAGAGCTTGAACTCCTCTGGAAAGTCCCGCATCAACGAAAGGGCGAGCGTAGCCATGTCGCGCGCCGTGGTAACCTGCTCCGGATCGGGAAGGCCCGACGGGTTCTTGAAGACCGTGTCCTTCATCCCCAGCTGGCGCGCCTTGTCGGTCATCGTTCTGGCGAAAGCCGGTTCGGAGCCGCCGAGCTGTTCAGCGATCGCCACGGCGGAATCGTTGGCAGACAGCACGACGATGCTTTCGACCGCTTCACGCAGTGTTACCTTGCGGCCGGCGCCGACGGCAAGCTTGAAGGGTTCCTTGCTCTCGGCATTTTCCGACATGGTGAGCTTCTGATCCCAGGTGAGGCGTCCATCGTGCAGCGCCTCGAAAGCGAGATAAAGCGTCATCATCTTGGTCAGCGACGCGGGATAGTTGAGATCATCCTGGTTGGAGGCTTCAAGGACCTGACCGGATTGCGCATCAATGACGAAGCTTGCCTGACCGGCCTTAGCCGGAATGAAAGCGCCCATCAGCAGGGTGGACGAGAGCGCGATGGCAAGGAGCCGGGATGTCGTCGTGGTCATCGGTATTGCTGTCTCTTTCGTTGCACGGCCGAGGCGCCGTTGGCTTTAAACGCAAGCGGATCGAAAAAGTTTGTGACGGAATGAAGGAAGGTGGGCAATAAAAAAGGCCTATCCACAGATGATACCTTTTGTCTCGGCCCCTGCGGTTTTGACAATCGCGCGCATGGCACGTAGAAATTTGTCATGAGCATGAAGCGCGCGCCTTTCTCCCACCATGACCGCACCTGCCCGCAGGTCGCGATCGCGCGCGCCATTGGCGGACGAGGTCTCCGCGTCCTGCTGTGACGTCCGGGCGCTGCATGCGTCCGGCGCGCGGCCGGACGTAAAGCCCTTCACCACGTCAACAGGGTTGCCCGGGAGACAGGCAGCATGCTCAATATTTATCACGTCAATTCGCTCGTCCATTGGGAGGAGCGCGAGATCAATCTGCGCGATCATATGATCGGCTTTTTCTCCCAAGAGGTCCGCAGCTTTCTCAGATCGGTTAATCCAGCCTGGGATATGCGAAGGGTCGAGGCGCCGGCGCTGACGCCGCGGTCGCTGGTTTCAAGTGCCTATTCGAATGCCGACATCTGGGTCCAGGAACAGCTCGCGGCCGGCGATACTGCGCTGGTGCTGAGGCCGGAGACCACGCCTTCGACCTATGTCTACATGCAGCATATTCTTGGAAACCATTCAAAGACGCGGTTGCCTCTGTGTGTCTGGCAGGCCGGCAGGTCCTACCGCCGCGAGCAGGAGCAGCCGACGAAACACATGCGGCTGAAGGAATTCTGGCAGCTCGAATTTCAATGCGCCTTCACCGCCGACAGCGGCAACGACTATCACGCGGCGTGCCTTGAGCCGGTGCGCCGCATGATCGCCTCGCTGATCCATCTGCCGACGCGGGTCGTGCCCTCCGACCGGCTGCCGGCCTATTCAGAGGTGACGATGGATGTCGAGGTCGATAATGGCGACAAGTGGATGGAGGTCTGCTCGATCTCGCGGCGTACCGACTTTCCATACCGTTACCGGTCGCAGCCCCGGAAGGCAGCGGCCGTCGATCACAACGTCCTCGTGCTCGAAATCCCCATCGGCCTCGACCGTTGCGTGTACAACTGGGGCATAGCGGCCGAGGCGTGAGGGACGGAAAACCGGGACCGCATGGCGATCCCGGTTTTAGCTGCAGTTGTTCGGAAGATATAAGCGGTTGTTGCCGGAGCCTTATGAAAAGGCAATGTCGGCGGCAGGGCGGACATCCACAATCGCCTTGCCCGCATCGAAACCATCAAGCGTTTCGTTGTGGTGGGCGACAATCGCGGAGAATTTAAGGGTCGCCGTGTCGCCAGTTGTATGGCCGTCGGCAACCAAGGTCACGCCATAGCCGAGCGAAACGGCCCGCCTGACGGTCGTGTCGACGCAGAATTGCGACATGCAGCCGCCGACGATGAGGTGGGTAACCGATCGCTCTTGCAAGCGGTCGGCAAGATCGGTCCCGAAGAAGGAGTCGGCGCTTTTCTTGCGCACGACGACCTCACCTGTTTGCGGCGCAATCTCCCCGCGCAGCGCCCATCCTGGCGTGCCCACGGCCAATCGGTGACCGCTGTCGCCATCATGCTGCACCAGCACGACCGGTACGCCGGCCTGACGCGCCTTTTCCTTGAGCAACGCCAATCGAGCGACGGTCTCATCAAGTGCGGAATCGACCTCGGGCTGGCGCTCCGGCGTGGCCTTTCCGGAGAGAATTGCGTTCTGTACATCGATAATCAGAAGGGCCTTGGTCATTTCGTTCGCGGTTCCGGGCTGGGCAGCAGATCATATCCCCATCATCAGGGAAAGCCGCCTGACACATGTTCAGGCGGCTTCAGCTCCACGATATCGGCCAGACTCTATCTCAGCCTGCCCGCTGCATGGGCGAGCATGGTGTAAACCTTGCCCGTATCCGAGGTCAGATAGGACTGTGTGACTGTCTGGTTCGGGTCGGTTCGGGCGACGTCGGCGAGCAGCTTTTCGAAATCGCCGATATAGCGGTCGACGGCGGTGCGAAATTCCGGTTCGCGGTCGTATTTGCGCTTGATCTCGTCGAAGGTCTGCTGGCCCTTCAGCGTGTAGAGCCGGCGGGTGAAGACGTCGCGCTCGCCGCGCTGGTAGCGGCGCCAGAGATCGACCGACGCATCGTGATCGATGGCGCGGGCGATATCGACGGAGAGCGAATTCAGCGATTCCACGACATGGCGCGGATTGCGGCTGTCGTTGCTGCGTGCGGCCGGTGCGGCGGTTTCCGCCGGGCGCGCGGGAGCACGGGCCGGCGCCACGTCCGCGGCGTCTTCGCGGGATGCGCCTCGCAAAAGATCGCTGATCCAGCCACCGCTTTCCCGCGCCGGTTCCTGGCGGCCCAATTCCTGGCGAGCGGGGGCTGGCTGCTGGGCGGCCCGCTGAGGAGCGGCGGCCGGAGCGGATGGCGCAATCGTTCCGCGCAGACCGGTGGCTTCGATCGGCGGAGGCGCTGCCGGCTGCGGCGGCTGGGCTGCGATCGGCGGGGTCGGGCGCGGAGCCGGCTGCGCCTGGGCAAGCGAGCGGGCGGCGGGTTCTGAGATTTCGAGCTGCTGGCTGGAGCGGCCGACAAGCTGCGAGATATCCTGCAGGGCCTTGATCTGTTCGGCGACGGCGCGGCGCATGGCCGAGGCGCTTTCCTTGGCTTCCTCGGGCAGGTCGAAGGCGCCGCGCTTCAGTTCGGCGCGGGTGGCGTCGAGTTCGCTGCGGATGTCGGCAGCGGAGCGGCGGATGTCCTCGGTGGCGCCGGAGAAGCGGCCGACGGCATCCTCGATCGCCTCACGGAGCGATTCCCGCATATGCTGGGCGGCGCCGTCGGAGGCGCGGCCGGCTTCGCCGAGCATGCGCTCGACTTCCGACAGCGAGGCGGTGAGGCCGCCGCGAATGCGATTGGAGAGATCACCGGAACGGCGCTCGACATTGGCGAAGGTGCTTTCGATCGTCGTATTGGCCTCGTCGCCGGCGCGGGTGATCGCCTCGCGCATGGTTTCGGCCGCTTCCTGGGCGCGCTTCTCGGTTTCCGTCAGAACGCGACCGATATCGGCAAAGGAGGACTGAACGCCCTGGCGCAGGTTGCCGGTGACCTGGTTGGAGCGCTGCTCGGCCCGCTCGAACACGGTCTCGATCATGCCGCCGAGCCCGCGCATGGTCTTTTCGATCTCGTCGGAGCGTTGGACCAAGCTGACGGAGAGGGCTTGCAGCGCGCCTTCACGCTCTTCGAGCGTCGAGGCGAGGTTAGACTGGGCGGCACCCAGAAGCTGCGAGGCCTGGGTCAGAACCTTGGAGTGTTCGTCGAAGCGGCCGATGATGCTGCCGACCTGGGCCAGAGTCTGGCCAGAGATGTCGGAGAGGCGGTCGACCTTGCCTTCGAGAAGCCTGGTCGAGGCGCTGACCATTTCGGCAGCCTTGGTGGCGGAGTCGGCAAAGCGGGTCGTGGTTTCGCCGAGACGCCCGTCGACGCTCGTCAGCTGCTCGGCGGCGCGGTTCATCATCATTGCCATTGCCGCGCTGCTTTCCGACATGCGCTGAACCAGGCCGTTGACGTTGCCGACCAGGCTGTTCTCGATGGCGCTGACGGCGTTGGCAACATTCTCGGTGCGGGCGGCCACGGCGCTGGCGAGCGCTTCGTTCTCGGCACGCAGGCGATCGGCGCTGAGATTGGCTGCGGCGGTGATGCGGGCAGCGGCCTGCTCGCCGGCATCGGTGTAGCGATCGATGATCGGGCGGGCCGTTTCATCGAGTATGCGGGTCAATTCGACAGAGCGGCCTGATAGCATCGAGTTGAGGTCGCGGGTGCGTTCCTCAAGCGTCGAGCGGATCGAGTTGCCACGCGCTTCGAGCGCCCGGTCGACATCTGAGAGGGAGGTATCGATCTCGCGGACACGCTCCTCGAGATTGGAGCGGATGGCGCTGCTGCGCGCTTCGAGCGCCCGCTCGACATCCGCCATGGTGGCGGAAATCTCGCTGCCGGCCCCCGACAGCGTCGTGCGGATGGCATTGCCGCGCGCCTCGAGAGACTGGCCGGCGTCCGACAGGGCCCTGGAAATGGCATTGACCTGCGTGCCGACAACGGTCTCAGCCTCGGCGACCTTGTTGACGATGGCATTGCCGGCTTCCGAGAAGGTCTGGGCGACGGCAGCGGCCTGGGTTGCCAGGCGGTTCTGAGCTTCGGCAACCCGCGTGACGATCTGCGACGAGCGCTCATCCATGGTGCGGGTGAATTCGTCGCTTTTTGCATTGAGATCCTCGGCGAACTGCTGGCCGGTCTTGCCGAGCAGTTCCGTGGTTCTCGTCGCTTCGCCTTCCATTCCCTGGGCGGCTTCGGCTACCGCGCTGCGTAGCGTCGAGGCGAGGCCGGCGGCCTTGCCCTCGATGGTGCGGTTGACGGCGTCGAGGCCGACGGTCAACGCGCGATCCATGGTGGAGAGGCGTTCCTCGATGCGTTCGTTGCCGCGGTCCAAGGTTTCGCCGAGACTTGCCGTGCGGCCCTCGATGGCGCCTGCAAGCGTGGTCGTGCGGCTGTCCAGCGTCTCGGCCAGATTGGCGGTGCGGCTGTCGATTGCCTGTGTAAGATTGGCGGCGCTGCCTTCGAGCGTCGCCGAGATGCGCCGGGTGGCGTCGTCACCGAGCGCGCCGAGCCGGGAAATGCCGTCGGTAAGCACGCCGGAGAGCTGGCTGTTGGCGGCCTCGACCTTTTCGGCAACGCCGCCGACGCCGTCACGGATGCGGGTCTCGATCGCCGTAAGGCCGGCTTCCATACGAGAACCGGTTTCTTCAAGACGGCCCGCAAGGTTTTCAACCGACTGGTCGAGATGGGCCGAAAGGTTCTGGGCGGAGCTCGAAATCGTGTTCGCCGCCTCCTGGAAGCGGCCGGCGATCTGGCCGGCGCCGGCGCGCATGCGATCTTCCAATGTCTGGGCGCCGGCGTCGATCGCCTGGCGGATCGAGGCTTCACGATCTTCAAGCGACATTTCGAGCATGCTGACGCTCGTCGCCACCGAAGTGCCGATGCTGGTCGCCTGTTCGGTCAGCGTATCGCTGATCTGCGCATGCGCCTGGCTCAGCGACAGCTCGATGGCATTGCCGCGATCCTCAAGCGTCGTGCGGATGCGCTCATGGGCAGAAGCGAGTCCGCCTTCGATGCGCGCCGCGGCTTCCTCGGCCAAGCTCCCGAGCCGCGCATGGGCATCGCTGAGGCGGCCTTCGATACGGCCGGTCAAGCCGCCGACGAGATCCTCGAAGCGGGCACCGCCCGCATCGAGAACGCCCGAAAGCGCCGCGCTGTGCTCGGAGAGGGCGGATTCAAGCCGCCGCTGATTGTCGGCGTAGGCGTTGTGGATGGCGTCTGTCTTGTCGGCAAAGGCGCCGGCGACGCGGGCCTCTGCACTGGTGACGGCCTCCATGATCGCATTGCTGCGGGCTTCGAGGGCGCTGTCGAAGCGGCTCTGGTTGTCATCGAGCGAAATGGCGAGCGCCATGGTCTTTTCATCGAGCGTATCGGTGAGCCGGTCATGGCTTGCCGTTACGGCACCGACGAGCGCGGCGGCGCGGTGTCCCAGGGCTTCCTCGAGGCGGACCTGCCCTTCGTTCAGCGAGGCGGCCAGGGCGCTGGCCTTCTGGTCGAGCACGCCGTTCAGGCGTTCATGTGTGCCGGAGACCGCATTGGTGATCGCATCGGCGCCTGATGTCAGCGTCTCCTCGAGGCGGCTCTGGCTCTCGTTCAGCGAAATGGCAAGGGCCATCGCCCGATCGTCGAGCGTCTCGGACAGGCGGTCATGGGTGGCGGAAACCGCACTGAGGAAGGATTCCGAGCGGCTCTCCAGCGTGTCCTGCAGGCGGCTCTGACCTTCGCTCAAGGAGGCGGTCAGCGCCGATGCCTTCTCATCAAGGGTTTCGGCGATACGCTCATGCGTACCGGAGACGGCCTTGAGGAAAGCTTCGGAGCGGGCTTCCAGCGTGTCTTCGATCCGCGTCTGGTTCTCGTTGAGAGAGATTGCGAGCGCCATCGCCTTCTCGTCCAGCGTTTCCGACAGGCGGTCATGCGTGCCGGAAACGGCATTCAGCAGCGCCGACGACCGGGTCTGCAGCGTGTCCTCGATGCGGGCCTGGCCTTCGCTCAGCGAGATGGCAAGCGCCATCGCCTTTTCATCGAGCGTCTCGGAGAGACGGTCATGAGTGCCGGATACGGCATTCAGCAGGGCCGCGGAACGGGTTTCGAGGGTATTTTCGATGCGTGCCTGGGTCTCATTTAGCGAGTTGGCAAAAGCTGCCGCCTTATCTTGCAGCGTCTCGGCAAACCGGTCATGGGTGCCGGAGACGGCGTTCAGCAGGCCTGCAGAACCATTTTCCAGCGTTTCCTCGATCCGGGCCTGGCTCTCGTTCAAGGAAATGGCAAGCGCCATCACCTTTTCATCAAGGGTTTCGGCAAGCCGGTCGCTCGTGCCGGACACGCTGTTCAACAATGCTTCGGCGCGGGTTCCGAGCGCGTCCTCGATGCGGGCATGGCGCTCGTCGAGCGAGGCCGTAAGGGACGCTGCCTTGGTATCCAGCGTTTCCGACAGCCGATCATGTGTGCCCGAGACGGCATTGAGGAAGGCTGCGGAACGGGTCTCCAGCGTGTCTTCGATGCGGCTCTGGCTTTCGTTCAACGAGATGGCGAGCGCCATTGCCTTTTCGTCGAGCGTTTCGGAGAGGCGGTCATGAGTGCCGGAAACGGCGTTGATGATGGCGTCGGAGCGGGTCGTCAGCGCTTCCTCGAAGCGGCCGTGATGGGTGGTCAGCGCATCGATCAGCGCGCCGCCGCGCTCCGCCATGACGCTGTCGATACGCTCATGGGCTGTGCCAACCGCGTCCCGGATTTCTGCGGCGCGCGCTGTCAATACGCTGGTCAGTTCCTCGGCGCGGCCGCCGAAGGCCGTCGTAACCTGCTCGGTGCCGGCGGCAACGGCGGCGGTCAAATCGGTGGTGGTTGTGCGCAGCGTATCGCGGAACTCGGCCGAGCGGGCCTGAAGATTGTTGTGCAGGTCGGAGGTGCCTGATGCAAGCGCCAGCGCGATGTCCGACGTGGCGCTCTGCAGCGCCGAGGTCAGCTCGCCGGTGCGGCTGGTGAGTGCGGTGGTGATTTCTTCGGTGCGGCTGCTGAGCGTGCTCTCCAGCACTTCATGACCGGTTGCGAGCGCCGCCGCGAGCGCCAGTGACTGGTCGGTCATCGAGGAGCCGAGCCGGTCGATGCTGGAGCTCAAAATGCCCTCGATCGAATCCGAACCGCCGCTCAGCGTTTCGTTGATGCGGGCAAGGCTCTCCATCAGCTTGGTGTCGAGCGAGCCGGTGCGCTTGTCGAAAGCGCTGGTGAATTCGGCGACACGCTCGTCGAAGGCGGTCGATAGCTGGGCAACGGTCGTCTGCAGGCGCTCTTCGAAGAAGCCGGAGCGCAGATCAAGATCCATGACGGCGTCGTCGGCGGTGTTCTGCAGGCTCTGGCGGAAGGTCGCGCCCTTCTCATCGAGCGCGCTGTTCAGCTTTGAGAGCACATCGTCGAGCGTCCCGCCGATGGTGCGTTCGCCCGATGTCAGGCTCTCGTTGATCTCGCGGGTGCGGGCGATCAGGATCTCGTTCAGCTGATGCGTACGCTCGTTCAGCGCCGCGTTCAGCTTCTCGGTGCTGCTGTCCATGGTCGAGGCGCGCGTCTCGAACTGGCTGAGAAGTCTTTCGCCGTGTTCGTTGAGGTTGACGGAGAGCGCCTCGAGGCGGTTGTCGAATTCGGTGGCGAGCGCAAAGCCGGAGGCGTTGAGCGCCTGGAGCAGGCTGTCGGTCTTGGCGGCAAGCAGGCTGCCCATCGACTGCAGGGCGCTGTCCGATTTCTCCAGGATGGTCGCTGCGCGCGTGTCGATCAGCGAGGCGAAGGCTTCGCCCGATGTGGCGAGTCGCACGGCGATCTCTTCGGTCGCCAGCGACAGTTCTTCCTTCAACTGGTCGTGGACGCTGCCGATCGAGGTGCGGATACGGTCGGCATGGTTGACGATCGCCTCCCGCTCCGAACCGAGTTCATGGACAAGACCGCGCACGCGCAACTCGTTGTCGGCATAGGAGCGTTCGAGCGCGTTGACTTCGGAATGGACCAGCGTTTCCAGCTCGGAAGCGCGCGCGATGGTGCGCTCGATGCCTTCGTTCATCGCCGAGACCTCGCGGCGCACCGCCTGGCCAACGGTCATGATGCGTTCGGAGGCGATGGTTTCCGGCTCCGCCAGGCGCAATGCCACCTCTGCCATCGAGCGGGCGGCGTTGCGCATGTCCTGGGCGCGGGAGATCATGATGGCAAAAGCATAGAACATCATCACCGGAATGATGATGCCGACCAGGCCAGCAATGACGCCGGGCAGGGCGACGAGATCGGCGATCGAGCGGATCTGCCAGATCTGCGGCGCATAAAGCAGCGACATCAGGCCGAGGCCCGCCATGACCCAAAGCACGGAAAACAGGGTAGCGGTGCGCATGGCCGAGCGGCTGGAAGCGCCGTCGAAGGATTTCAGGATCGAGGCGGGCGTGTTGCGGCTGGCATCATTGGCGGGCGCGAAGGACGAAGCCCTGGAAGCCTGCTCGGCCCCGGCGCCGCGGCGGCTGCGGCGCTGCGCTTCTTCCTGGGCTTGCTGATTGCGCGCATTCGATGGATCAGACACATTACCCTCCGGCGCCTGGGGCGCGTCGCCGCGGCGAGACGGCACGTTATCCTTGCCGAAGTCGATCTGGAGCGCCTCGTCCAACGCCTTGAACGCCTTGTCCTCGATCGACTCGTTATATTTGTTATTCGCCATTCGGTTACGCCTCGTTACTGTCGGCCGGCCCGGCAGCACATCCCCGGCTTCCACCTTGTCCGGGAACAACTTTGCCGTAACGGCCCTCCATCCCAACCGCGGACGGATAAGCATGTCATTTCAGAGTAGATAGCCGCTTTTTCAAACGGAAGGTATCAAAACACTACCATTATCCACTCACTCGGCAAAGGCGCGTACCATAAACCCGCTCCACCAGTATCGTAGTGACACATCTGGGCTCTGCACACAATTAATGAAGGCTTGAGATTCATGGCTCGTTAACCCGTTGTTAACATCTTTGGATCCGGGGCTCTGCTTAAAAACCAATAATTTAGGGATATTTAACGGATGTTAACCATATGGTGAGATTTCCGCGCCCGATGTGCCGGAATTTAACGCGATGGCCACCCTTCTGACGCAGAACTGTAGCAAGTGCGGACGATCTGAGACGGGAGAAATGGCAAATGGCGGCCCAGCTGGCAGCATTGAAGATCGTATTCGAGGCGCCTGATAATGCAAAGGGGTCGTGCCCCTCGAAGGTCCGGCCGATCGATCTCGTCCATCTCGCAAAGCAGACGATGGGCGACAAGTCTCTGGAAATCGAAGTCCTTCAAATGTTTGCGCGCCAGGCGCGGGCGTGCCTCCAGGACATGGCGAGCGGTGAGACCGTGCGTGTCGGCGCGGCCGCGCACCGGCTGAAGGGCGCGGCGAGCTCGGTCGGCGCATTCCGCGTGTCGCAGACGGCTGAGGTCGTCGAAGAGACCGGCGGCGATGCCAGCGCAATGGCGGCGCTCGGCGCTGCCGTCCTCGATGCCGAGAATTTCATTCTCAAGCTTTGCCGCGGCTGACCTCCAAGTCTTCTTTCGTTGATCGAACGAGGCCTGTTGTTTCATTGCGGAACCACGGGTCTTTTTGCGACGTCCCAGATGACGCTTTGAAGACGGCGGGCGAAGGCCCGATCTGCGAGGTTATGGCGGATTTCCGAATGTTGACTGACGCGTCGAATTGTCGGAAGAAACTTCGCCCACCCATTTGAAGACCGGAAATAGTCCTGATGCCCAAACTTACCATCGTCGCCTTCGACGGCACGCGCTTCGACCTCGACGTCGACCAAGGCTCCACCGTGATGGAGAATGCCGTGCGCAATTCGGTGCCCGGCATCGAGGCCGAATGCGGCGGCGCCTGCGCCTGCGCCACCTGTCACGTCTATGTCGACGAGGAATGGACGGAGAAGGTCGGCCAGCCGGAAGCGATGGAAGAGGATATGCTCGACTTCGCCTTCGACGTGCGCCCGACCTCGCGGCTCTCCTGCCAGATCCGGATGAAGGCCGCTTATGACGGGCTCGTCGTGCACGTGCCTGAACGCCAGGCCTGAGGCGCCCCGCGTTTCGCGCTAACGTATCGGCCCGAAAATCGGAACCGATTTTCGGAGTTGAATAACCGACACCATCACCACAAAAAAGACGCCTCGCGCGCTGGTGCGAGCGAGGCGAGGCGGGCGCATTACCAACGGATGAGGGAGGAACATCCGCGGCTTCGGAACGCGCCAGGAGAACCCAGCGAGGAAAGTCCAGACGCCGTAGCTGAACTTTCGAATGTGTTCATATTAACGCGTTACGGTTGAGTCGGCCAGGATGAAAAATGACCATTAAAACGCTGGGGAAGGGGTAAGTTTCGCACAAGTTTCGTTGCGCAGCTAAGTTTTTCCGCTCGTCACCAGTTCGAAAATGCCTTATTTTCCGCCGGCTCGACCGTTGATTCGATTTCTCAGCAATCTCAGCATGCGCTTCTGGAAGTTGACCGCCTCAACCCGGTCGAATCGCGCCTGCAGCCGATCGTGCTCCTCTATGCCGCGAGTTGATTCGTTGGAGACGAGCTCCTGCATGGCCTCGCAGCTGCGCTGCTGCGGCAATGCGCGGATGGCGCGCTCCATGGCGCGGGCCTGATCTCTGGCGATCTCGGCGTGACGCTCCTCGTGGCGCTTGATGTCACTCGACAGTGCGTCCCATATCATCGACAGCTCCTTACTGGCGCCTCTGCGGCTATTCCAGCGCGGCAGGATGATCTGGGTGTGAACGGTGACCTTGACATTGCCGACGCGGCATCTGCCATTATCCTGGATATAGGTGGCCTCGCCGCCGAAGCGAATCTTGGTGGCCCCGGGATGGCGTGCCGACGAACCGCTCGCCGTCGGGCCGCGCCGGCCGAGTTCCCGGTCTAGCTCATCGGCGGTTTTGCCGCGGATGTCGAAATAGGAATAACTTTTCGATGCGATCACTTCAGCTGCCGCTGGACTGCTGAGAGAAAGAGCAATGGAAAAGGCGACAGGAAGGCACATATAACGCATTGCAAGCGGCATTCTGAAGGCAACCCATGTTGAAATCGGCAGGAGCTTGGGGCATAGCCACCGTAAGCGCAATATCGGATGGCGGCTTTTTTCGTCATCAATAGGACAAGTCTGGTGACAGGGCTCGAAGGCAGTTTCTGGCGTGTCGGCCATGGCCGAGAAATCGAACTCGGCCGTCGGTCGGCGATCATGGCGATCGTCAATGTGACGCCGGACTCCTTCTCCGACGGCGGACGTTTTGAAACCGTCGATGCCGCCGTCGAACACGCATTGCAGGCGGTCAGCGACGGTGCTGCGATCGTCGACATCGGTGGCGAATCGACCCGGCCGGGTGCGGCGTCGGTCAGCCCTTCGGAAGAGCAGGCGCGGGTGTTGCCGGTCATCGAGGCGCTGCGCGGTCGCACCGAGGCGCTGATCTCGATCGATACCTATCGCGCCGAGACGGCGCGGCTGGCCGTCGGCGCCGGCGCCCATATTGTCAACGACGTCTTCGGACTGCAGAAAGATGCAGGTATCGCGGATCTGGCCGCGGCCACGGGGGCGGGGCTCTGCATCATGCATACCGGCCGCGACAGGGCCAAACTTGCCGATGTGATCGCCGACCAGGCGCATTTCCTCGAACGGTCGCTGGCGATCGCCGCCGCGGCCGGAGTCAACAGCGACCGGATCGTGCTCGATCCGGGTTTCGGCTTCGCCAAGGAGACGGCGGAGGAGAACCTGGAGCTGATGGCGCGGTTTTCCGAACTGTCGCGCTTCGGCCTGCCGCTGCTTGCCGGCACCTCACGCAAACGCTTCCTCGGCGCGGTCACAGGGCGCGAGGCGCCGGAGAGGGATGCGGCGACGGCCGCATCAAGCGCGCTGCTCAGGCTTCAAGGGGCTGCGGTTTTCCGGGTGCACAATGTCGCAATCAACAGGGATGCGCTTGCTATCGCCGATGCTATGCTCAATGCGCGCCAGGAATTCGAGAGGAAGCGGCCGACATGACGACCTACACGATCACGCTGCAGAACTGCGCCTTCTTCGCGCGCCACGGCGTGCATGACGAGGAGGAATTCCTCGGCCAGCGCTTCTTCGTCGATGCCGAGCTCGATGTCGTCGCGGGCGAGGCGCTGGAAAGCGATTCAATCAACGACACCGTCAATTACGGCATTGCCTTCACGGTGATCGAGGAGATCGTCACCGGCAAGCGACGCTATCTCATCGAGGCCCTGGCGCTCGATATCGCCAAGGGCCTCTGTCAGACGTTCCCGCAGGTGCGGCGGGCGAAGATCACGGTGCGCAAGCCGAATGCGCCGGTGCCCGGCGTGCTCGATTTCGTGCAGGTGAGTGTTGAACATTTTGCCTGAGGCTGCATCGCAATCAGCCACACTCGGCCTCGGCGGCAATATCGGCGATCCGGTAAAGGCGATGGCCGCGGCGCTGCAGAGACTGGACGGGCGCGACGACTGTCGTGTCACCGCCGTGTCGCGGCTCTATCGCACGCCGCCGTGGGGCAAAACCGACCAATCGTTCTTCTTCAATGCCTGCGCCGCCGTCGAAACCCGGCTCCCTCCAGAGGCGCTGCTCGACGTCTGCCTGTCGATCGAGCGCGAGATGAAACGCGAGCGTGTCGAACGCTGGGGGCCGCGTACGCTCGATATCGACGTGCTGACCTATGGCGACGTCGTCCAGCAGGCGCCGCGGCTGGAGTTGCCGCATCCCCGTATGACCGATCGCGGGTTCGTCCTGATGCCGCTTGCCGATATCGCCCCAGGCCTTCTCGTCAGGGGCCGGCCGGTAAGCGACTGGCTGCTCGACGTTGACGTGACCGGCATCGAGGTCGCCGATGACAGCGGCGACTGGTGGCGGAACGCCTAAGGCTCTAAAATGCGAAACGGCGGGAAACCCGCCGCTTCAAGAAAACCCGCCATGCAGTCCGTCTACTGAATGGAGCCAACCGCCATTTCGTCGACCTGACGAGTCAATGTCAGGCCGATAACCGGGATCATCTGGCTTTCGACCTTGACCGACACGGTGACGTTCATCGTCTTGTCGTCACGCACGCGAGCGATCATCGCGCCATTCAGCTTGGCGCGGTTGATGCCGACCACGACGGTATCCTCGGTTACGGCGCCGGAGACGACGTCAAGACCCTTGCCGGCGGCGCCGTCGAGGAACTTGCCCGTGTAGGTGGAGCCCGACTGCGAGATGACGGCGCTCATTGGCTGCTTGAAGACGCCGACGCGGCAGGTTCCATCGAGCTTGATGCCAGCAGTGCCGTCGCCGGTGGGTTCACCGGTCAGATTGCAGGTGAATTTCGTGCCCTTGTACTTGCCGGCGACGATCTCGCCGGGGCCCTTCCAGGAGCCGGTGACGGATTCGAAAAAGGCCTTGTCGCGGGTTGCGGCAGTGGCTGCCGGAGCGACGTCTGCGACAGGAGACAATGCCGCGGCGGCGAGGCCGCATAAGAAGAGAAACTGGCGCGAATACATGGATTTTCCTTGGCAAACACCACTCACGAAGTGGTGCCAAGTTTTGCCGAAGAATGGTTAATCCTTCCTTTCGATTGTGCCGAAATGCGAGGGATTGGATTTCTGTCGCGCCGCGCGGATCTTAGGATCCGGCGGCTACGGTGTTGAATCTGCTTAATTTCGCCAACTTCACCTACGGGAAGGTGAGAGCTACGGAATCGCCTCGTCGGTTAAGGATTGTTGCCGCGCGGCGACATTGAAGGTGTGAGATCGCCGATAAAATCGCCGATTCCCGGTCGCTTCACCGCACGAAAGGCAAGCGGGCGACAGAGATCCATCGCCGCGATTCCGATGCGAGCGGTCATCAGGCCGTTGATCACGCCTTCGCCGAGTCGGGCCGATAGCTTCGAGGCAAGCCCATGGCCGAGCACCTGCTGGACGAGACTGTCGCCGACGGCGATCGAGCCGGTGACGGCGAGGTGGGCCAGCACGTCACGCAGGAGGCGGAACATGCCGAGCGTGCCGGGGCGGCCGCCGTAGAGCTCGGCCATGGCGCGGATGAGGCGCACGGATTCGTAGAGCACATAAAGCAGATCGACGATCGCGCGCGGGCTGACGGCGGTGACGATCGAGACGCGCTTGGAGGCGTTGACGATGAGCGCCCGCGCTTTGCGGTCGAGTGGGGCCAGCAGCTCGCGTTCGGCCAAGGCGATCAGATGCGGGGGGTCGATGACCTCACCCTCGGTCGCCTTCAGCGTCGCGCGACCCTTCGATGTTTCGGGATTGGCCGCAAGAAGCGTGGTGAGTCGCGCAACGACGGCGCGCGCTTTCGCCGGCCGTGTTTCGAGGATCGCCGCCTCTGCTTCCGCCTTGATCACCTGAACAGCGGCAAGGCGCATCATGCCCGCGGTCTCGCGGATGACGAGGGCAAGCACGGCGAGGACGCCGATCGCCAGCACGCCAAGAGCTGCATAACCCAGCCAGTCGGCGCGGGTGAAGAGATCGCGAATCAGGCGGTCGGTCCAGAGGCCGATGCCGAGCGATAGCAGGATCCCGAAGGCGCCTAGCGCAATCTTGCCAAAAGAGGTGCGCCGCTTGCGCGGTGTTGCCACCGGCACTGCGCTCGCATCCCTGTCAGGATTGATGAAGGGATCCTCGTCGTCGGGCGTCAAGATGATCTCGTCCGAGAAGCTTTCCGGTTTGCGCCGGCCTTGCTGTTTCCGACCATTGTCGCGCGACACGGCAGCCTCATCCTCATAGGCGAAGGCGGCGGGTGGGCGGTGCGGCAAATCGGAGGGGGGCTTACTCATGCGAGACGGTCTCCGAACAGGAACTGCATGGCGCGGTCAAGGCGGATATGCGGCACCGACAGCTTGATGCCGCCGCCGGTCTCCTCGAGATGCGGCGGACGGAACCTGACGACGTTGACCTCGGGCAGGGTATCGGCGGTCTCGCCCGAGGCGATGCGATTGAACAGGCTTTCCGGATCCTGCGGCAGGTCTCCGGGGAAGATTGCGGTCTTTCTCTGGCCGTCGAATCGCTCGCCGGCAATGGTTTCGCCCTCCATTGGCGTGCCGACGATGACAGGCAGTTCATGGCCGTCGCGCTTGACCGATGCCTCGCGCGTGGCGCGCACGGAAGCGAGCGCCATCACGTCGATGCCGGCTCCGGCCATGCCGATGCGGGCGATGGCGCGATCGACGAGGCGGCGGGTCAGCGCATCGAGCCGATCATGGCTCTCATGATGGAGATGGTCGGCCTTGGTTGCGGCGACCAGCACACGGTCGATGCGGCGCCCCAGCAGCGACGAGAGCAGCGAATTGGTGCCTGGGCGGAAGCAGGCAAGCACGTCGGTCAGCGCGCGCTCCAGATCCTGGACGGCTTCGGGGCCGCGGTTCATCGCCTGCAGTGCGTCGACCAGCACGATCTGCCGGTCGAGCCGGGCGAAATGTTCGCGGAAGAAAGGTTTGACGACGACCGATTTATAGGACTCGTAACGCCGCTCCATCATCGTCCAGAGTGAGCCGCGATCGGGACGCGCGCCCGGCGACAGGACGAGCGGGGCGAAGGTCAGCGCCGGCGAGCCGTCGAGATCGCCGGGCAGAAGCAGGCGCCCGGGCGGCAAGGTGGAGAGCGAGCGTTCGTCGGCCTTGCAAGCCTTGAGGTAATCGGCAAAGGCGGTGGCAAGCTCGCGGGCTGCCATCTCGTCGGCGCCGGCATTTATATCGGCGGCACGGGTCAGCGCCAACCATTCCCGCGACAGTTCGGAGCGCACGCCATTTTGCGCAAGCGCGATCGTTTCCTCGCTGAAGGTGCGGTAATCCTTGCCGAGCAACGGCAGGTCGAGCAGCCATTCGCCTGGATAATCGACGATATCGATCGACAGCCGGCCGGGCGAGAACAGGCGATTCCAGCCGCTGGCGCTCTGATAATCGAGCGTGATGCGCAGTTCGGAAATGGCGCGAGTGGAATCCGGCCAGACGCGGTCCTTCACCAGCGCCCGGATATGATCCTCATATTGGAAACGGGGCACGGCGTCATCCGGCTGAGGCTCCAGCCGCACGGCTGAAACGCGCCCAGACTGCACCGGCTCGAACAGCGGCAGTCGGCCGCCATGCAGGAGATTGTGGACAAGCGAGGAGATGAAGACCGTCTTTCCGGAACGGGAGAGGCCGGTGACGCCGAGCCGCACGGTCGGATTGACGAGGCCGCTTGCCCTGTCGGCGAGATTGTCAAACGCGATGCGGGCGTCGTCGGCGAGGGATGTCAGGCGTGGCGGCAAGGCGCAATTCCGGTTGATGACTGCCGGCAATATAGGAAGACTGCGCTGCTCGCAAAAGAAGCGGAGCGAAAGACTTCAGACGACGAGGAAATCGATAAGCCGCCAACCGCTGGCGGAAGCGTCGAAATCGATAACGGCGAGGCCTGCCGTCGGAAAGCCGGCGGGAAGTGCGTTCACCATGGCCTCGTGGCCGATCAGCGCCTCAAGCGCCTGCTCGATCGTCGGGTTGTGGCCGACCAGCATGACGGCGGCATTATCCTGCGCGTCGACGATTTCGACATAGGTATCGACCGTGGCGTTGTAGAGCGCATCGACGTAACTCACGTCCAGTGCTACACCCATCGCCCGATGGACGGCATCGGCGGTATCGCGGCAGCGCAGCGCCGTCGAACTGATCAGAAGATCGGGACGGTAGCCCTTATCGGCGGCTTTGTCGGCGATAACCTCGGCATCGCCGTAACCTTTTTCGTTGAGCGGCCGGTCGAAATCGCGCTGTCCGGGTTCGGCCCAGGCGGCCTCGGCATGACGCAGGAGATAGATGCGATTGGGCGGAGGCAGCGGTACGGTCATGGGCAAATCCAGGATCGGCGGGTCTTTTCAGTAGCGGTTGCGATCATCCGCCGTCAACCGCCAGCCATGCCGCAACGGCCCAAAACGTGGCCGACAACACGGCGTTTTGAAGACCAAACGAAAATTGCGAACGCGAATAATCATGAGAAAATAGTCCGTTAGCCGAAAATTGTAACAGATTTAAAAATCTGTTTAGCTGTCGTATTTGGCTTGAATCGCGGCTAGCGCTTGGGATATACACCCCGCCAGATGAGATGTTCTTCAGGAGAATCGCGTTGAGTGAGAAGATCGATCTTAGCAATTACGTTCCCTCGGAAGAGGAAGAATTCATGAACGTAAACCAGCGTGCCTACTTCAGGGCAAAGCTGGTCGCCTGGAAAAACGATATCCTTAGAGAAGCGCGCGAAACACTCGACCATCTGGCCGAGGAAAGCGCAAACCATCCCGATCTCGCCGACAGGGCGTCGTCGGAAACCGACAGGGCGATCGAACTTCGCGCCCGCGACCGGCAGAGAAAATTGATCTCCAAGATCGACGCGGCGCTGCAGCGCATCGAAGACGGCACCTACGGCTATTGCGAGGAAACCGGCGAACCGATCGGTCTCAAGCGTCTCGACGCCCGTCCGATCGCGACGCTGTCGATCGAGGCGCAGGAACGCCACGAACGTCGCGAAAAGGTCTACCGCGACGAATGACCTTTCCCATGCAGAGATGAGACACATTCAGCGCCGCGATCCGATCGCGGCGCTTTTTGTTGAGCCATCTCCGGCGTGTCGAAGAGGCGGTTACGGGAAAGCGTCGGTCGCCAGAGCTTTCCAGAATGGCTCCCGCGCCGCCTGCGTGGCGAGATCGATTGTGACGAGGGTGCCATTCATGATCCGCCGCCGCATGATGTCGGCCCGCTCGGGTTCCGTTCGACAGAGGCCCCGATCGTGAAGAGCCTGCAGGCGGGAGCGTGACATCTTCAACTCGCCGGCCAGCAACCGGTCCAGGCGTAGGCTTGTTGGAAACGGGGCCGTTAGTTCGATTTCCAGGCTCGTCCAGCCTTCGGTCTCGTGCCGAATTTCCTTGGCGATCTCGAATTCGGCGAACTCGTCCACGCGCTGCGACTTGCGCCGCAGCGCATCAAGATTGAAGGTTTCCGCCCGAATCCAGTCCGGGTCGTTGGACTGCAGCGCGTCGAGAATCATCGGATCGACGTCTCGGATATTTCGGCGTTCGAAGATTGGTCGGTTCCACGTCCTGTCGCAGATCAGGCATTTGTAGATCAGCCAGGCGTCGAGCTTGCGACCGTTGGCATTGAGCCGGATCTTGCCGCTGGATCGGAAAGCTCTGAGGCCCCCGCATCCGCCGCAGGCGATCCATGGCTGGGGCGCCGTCTTGGGAGTGATGGTCCATCGGACCCGAAGTGTCTTGCACATATCGTCTTGGTCTTCCATTCGGAAGTCCACCAAGATGGTGCATGAGAAAACCCTTGCGGGCGCGGTATGGCGATGTCTTGGACGGCTGAAGAGCTGAGACAGCGGAGCTGCACATGGCAAGTTGTAACAATGCCAAACCGGTCTCTCGCCACCACCCGATGAACATGTTCGCATGCCGCCAGCGCGTCGCTTGCGACAATACGGGTGAAACTGGGGTGAGACCGGTATTTACTTAGGCAAAGTCTACCTCGAATGCGCCAACGCTCTTCAGCCTGATCGATAGCAAATGATCAGTGAGATAGGGAGTCCCCGAGGCATCGGTGACGTGAAAGCCGCAGCATTGCGGCTTTTATGCAACTTCATGACGAAGGCTGAGCGACGGCAACCGGATGTAAGCGTTGTCTTACTTGTCGCGATTGACACTCATTTCGCCGAAGATGCGGGCAACTTCTTTCTGCAGGTCGGTGTCGGCACCAGTGATGGGGGCAAGCTCGGGATCGCGGCGCGGCAGGTTGGCTGGCTGCGGTGCGGCCTGGCGAGCGGCCTGGTTTGCCGGGGCCGGCACGATGCGCTCGGCGGTCAGATTGTTCGACATTTCCTCTTCCAGCACCCGTTGGAAATCACGGCGGATCGCCGCTGCCGATTGCGCAGCCGCATCGTCCTCGGCCGTAGCGGCTGCGGCGCGGGGCGCCGGCATGTCCGGGGCGGAGACCTCGGGCTCGATGCGCTGCTGCGGCAGCACGCGCTGGCGGGCGGCATCCAGGATTTCGGCGGCGCTTGCGGTATCGCGGAACGATGCCGGTTGCACACCGGCGGGAGCAGAGGGACGCTCCGGCTCGCGCGCCTGGGGCGGGACAGCTCGTAGGGGTTGGTCGCGTTCGGCCGATAGAGGTGTCGTCGCGGGTTCTGGCGGAAGAGGGCTGGTGGCCACCGGCGGCGGCATGGTGGGTGGTGCCGGCGGCTCGGGACGCGGCCGCGGCTCCGCGGCGGCAGGCGCAGTGAAGGAGGGCTCGGCGGCGGGGGTGACCGGCGCACGGGCGGCGGAAACAGGCGGTGTTTCCGGCCGCGGGACTGCAATCGGCCGCTCGGCGGCAGACTCCGGGCGTGAGAGGCTTTCCGGCTGTTCGGCCGGCTCCGGGAGGATGCGGCTTTCGATGACGATATCGGTCGGCCCGCCGATCATGATAAGATGCTCGACATCATCGCGGCGCACGAGCACCAGCCGGCGGCGGGCATCGACGGCTGCCGCATCCAGCACCTGCAGGCGGGGCTGACGGTTGCGGCCGCCGCGTACGAAGGGCGACGGGGCGCGGCCTCGCATCAGCCAGAGTGCCAGAATGAGCAGGAGGAGCGCCAGGCCGACGCCACCGGCCGCAAGCAGGAAACGGCTGCCATAGGCTGCGACAAGATCATCGAACATAGTCACTCACTCCATTTCACATTCGGCACATATTGACGACTTTTTCGTTCCTTAGGCAAGGGCAGCCGGTCCTGTCCAGTCATGCACGAAGGCGATTTCGTGTTATGCCGAATTGCAGCTGCCGGCTTGGCGCGAGCACTTGCCGCGGGCATCAGGCGCAGATGGCGCTCTTGCCTGTGAATTCAAGCGATCTTGCCGGCGACCGGTGTTTTTGCCGGCGTGGCAAATTGCTAAGAAGGAAAGAGCGCCTGATTCCCGCTTCTTGTTCGTGCTACGAGGTGGGAGGGGCTTATGCGAGGAATATATGACGAAACCGCGTCAGGTCGACGACTATAACGCACCGCTTGTGGATCGTGGGGGGCGTTCTGGCACGGTTTTGCGCATTCTTCTTCTGGCGCTCGTGCTGATCGCGGCCGCCGGGGCTTTTGTCGTCTTCAAGCGATCGCTCGACAACGAGATGGTGCTCGGCGGTCTCGGCGTTCTCGCCATGGTCGGCATCTTCTTCCTGGTATCTTCCGTTATCGGCTTCATCGAAGTGATGCCGCAGCGCCAGTCCGACAGCCTGGCGCGCACCTTCCTCAACAGCCACCCGGACGGCACGCTGATCACCGACGATAAGGGCCGGATCATCTATGCCAACGCCGCCTATGGCGCGCTGACCGGCGCGCGCAAGGCAACAGAAGTGCAGACGCTGGAAACGCTGCTGTCGCGGCACCGTGAATCCAACGAGGCGCTCTACCGGCTGGTCAATGGTCTGCGCGAGGGCAAGGAGGGTCGGGAGGAATTCCGCCTGCTGCGCGCCGTCGGGCCCGGCAGCAACAGCTCGGGCGCGCATTGGTACCGGCTGAAGGTGCGGCTGCTGCAGCCGGAGGATGATGGCGGCAAGCCGCTGCAGATCTGGCAAATCACCGACATCACCGCCGAACGCGACGATCAGGAGCGCTTCTTCAAAGAGCTGCAGAATGCGATCGACTATCTCGACCACGCGCCGGCCGGCTTCTTCTCCGCCGGCAGGAAGGGCGAGATCTTCTACCTGAATGCGACGCTTGCGGAGTGGCTGGGTCTCGACCTGACCAAGTTCCTGCCGGGCTCGATGTCGATCGGCGACCTGGTGGCGGGCGAGGGGCTGGCGCTGATCCAGTCGGTGCAGGCCGAGCCCGGCCTGAAAAAAACCGTGACGCTGGATCTCGATCTGCGCAAAACCAACGGCCAGAGTCTGCCGGTGCAGATCCTCCACAGCGTCACCTCGATGCGCGACGGCGCGCCCGGCGAAAGCCGGACGATCGTGCTGGCGCGCGGAAAGAGCAGCGAGAGCGGCCAGTCCGCTTCGGCTGCGGCCATGCGCTTCACCCGCTTCTTCAACAATACCCCGATGGCGATCGCCTCGGTCGACGGCGACGGACGCATCCTGCGCACCAACGCGCCGTTCCTGAAGCTGTTCTCCGGCATCGTCTCGCGCGACGACCTGGAAAAGGCGCCGTATCTCGAAACCATCGTGCAGGAGAGCGACCGGCCGCAACTGGCCGCGGCGCTGACGGCCGCCAAGGACCGGCAGGGTGACATCCCGCCACTCGATACCCGCACGCCGACCGACGAGGCGCGCTATTTCCGCTTTTATGTCAACGCCGTCATCGATCAGAGCGACGAAGCGCCAGAAGAGGCGGCGATCGTCTATGCGGTCGAGGTGACCGAGCAGAAGGCGCTGGAAGCGCAGATGGCGCAGACGCAGAAGATGAACGCTGTCGGAACGCTCGCCGGCGGTATTGCGCATGACTTCAACAACGTCTTGACGGCGATCCTGCTTTCTTCCGATCATCTGCTGCTGCAGGCGCGTCCTTCCGATGCAAGCTTCGCCGATCTGATGGAGATCAAACGCAACGCCAACCGCGCCGCGGTGCTGGTGCGCCAGCTGCTCGCCTTCTCGCGCAAGCAGACGATGCGGCCCTCGGTGCTGAACCTCACCGATGTCGTCGGTGACCTGCGCATGCTGGTCGACCGGCTGCTCTCGGGCACCAATGTCAAGCTCGATGTGCAATATGGCCGCGATCTCTGGCCCGTCAAAACGGACCTTTCGCAGTTCGAACAGGTGCTGATCAATCTCTGCGTCAATGCGCGCGACGCCATGCCCGACGGCGGCACGCTGACGTTGCGCACTCGCAATCTGACCGCAGCCGACGTCGCGACGTTCAACTATTCGTACATGCCGGCCGAGGACATGGTGCTGGTCGAAGTCGCCGATACCGGTACAGGCATCGCGCCCGAGATCATGGACAAGATTTTCGAGCCCTTCTTCACCACCAAGGATGTCGGCAAGGGCACCGGGCTCGGTCTCGCCATGGTCTACGGTATCGTCAAACAGTCTGGCGGCTACATCCAGCCGGAATCCGAAGTCGGCAAAGGCACGACCTTCCGGGTCTTCCTGCCGCGCCACATCCCTGAGCCGGCGATTGCCGCGGAGGCGGGTTCGATCGACAACGCGATCAATGAAGTCCCAGCCGCGCCCGCGGTGGCCGCGCAGCAGCCGGAGGATCTGACCGGCTCGGCCGTCGTCCTTCTCGTCGAAGACGAGGAAGCGGTGCGCCGCGGCGGCAAGCGCATGCTGGAAACGCGCGGCTACACCGTGCATGAGGCGGGCTCGGGCGTCGAGGCTCTGAGCATCATGGAGGAGCTTGAGGGCAAGGTCGACATCGTCGTTTCCGATGTCGTGATGCCCGAAATGGACGGCCCGACGCTGCTGCGGGAGCTGCGTAAGAACTACCCCGATCTGAAATTCATCTTCGTCTCCGGCTATGCCGAGGATGCCTTCGCCCGCAATCTGCCGCCGGATGCGAAATTCGGATTTTTGCCGAAGCCGTTTTCGCTGAAGCAATTGGCTGTTGTGGTGAAAGAGACGCTGGACGGGTGAGGGAAGTGAGTGTTGGAGGGCACGCTGTGCCGTGCCGCACCCCCCTCTGCCCTGCCGGGCATCTCCCCCACAAGGAGGGAGATCGGCTGGGCGCAGCGGCTTCCCCAACCAAGTATCCATTGCAGCTTGGCGAAACGTTGATGTGAACCGAAGATTTCGCAGCTTGTAATCTCCCCACCTGTGGGGGAGATGCCCGGCAGGGCAGAGGGGGGCTGGAACGGCACCACCTATCTGGGCAAGGCGGTTCCGGCCAGCCCCGTAGGCCTCACTCCCCCAGCGCCACGGCAATCTCTGCCGCCAGCCGCGCATTGTTTTCAACAAGCGCAATATTCGTCTTGAGACTCTGGCCGTCCGTCAGGTCGAAGATGGTCGAGAGCAGATAGGGCGTCACCGCCTTGCCGGTCACTTCGTCGCGTTCGGCACTGTCCAAGGCCCGCTCGATGTAGATCTCCATCTCTTCGCGCGCGATCTCGTCGGCTTCCGGCACCGGATTGGCGACGAGCATGCCGCCGTCGATACCGAGCTGCTCGCGCACCGTCTGAAAATTGGCGATGGCCGCTGGGCTGTTCAGCGACAGCGGACTGCGGATGCCTGAGGAGCGCGACCAGAAGGCGGGGAATTCTTCGCTCTCATAGGTGACCACAGGCACGCCGCGGGTCTCCAGCACTTCGAGAGTCTTCGGAATGTCGAGGATCGCCTTGGCGCCGGCGCAGACGACGATAACGCCGGTGCGCGCTAGCTCCTCGAGATCGGCTGATATATCGAAGCTTTCCTCGGCGCCGCGATGCACGCCGCCGATGCCGCCTGTGGCAAAGACACGAATGCCGGCGCGGGCCGCCGCGATCATCGTCGCCGCGACCGTGGTGGCGCCGGTGCGGCGCTCGGCGATCGCGAAGGCAAGATCCGCGCGCGACACCTTCATCACCTCGGTTGCCTTGGCAAGCTGCTCCAGTTGCGCGGCTTCAAGGCCGATATGCAGCGTGCCGTGGATGACCGCGATCGTCGCCGGCACCGCGCCCTGTTCGCGAATGATCGTCTCGACGCTGCGCGCCATTTCGATATTGCCGGGATAGGGCATGCCATGGGTGATGATGGTCGATTCCAGCGCCACCAGCGGCGCGCCGCGCTGCTTGGCGCTGGCGACCTCCTTCGAATAGGCGATCGGCAGAAGAGGGGAGATGGGCTTGGTCATGATCTTGTCCTGTGATCGGCAGAGCATGATAGCGAAAAGCGTGGCGGCTCTCGAACGGCATCATGCTCAACTCTTTAATTCAGTCGCTTCAATGTAGAATTCTGACCTCGGGAACAAGGGCAAGCGCCTCATTCAAGAGGTCCGGCGTCAGATTTTCGTTGACGGCGTGCCGCGACTGCACCGTGAGCGCTGCCGCCGCCGCGCCGTGGCGAATGGCCTCTTCAAGCGGCAGGCCTGATATCAAGGCGGCGAGCGTGCCGGCGGCAAGGGAATCGCCGGCGCCCGTGACATCGGCGACGGTATCGGCGATTGGCGGCTGCAGCGCCACGGCGCGGTCTTTGCAAATCGCAACGAGCTCGCGCCGGCCGCGGGTGACAACGGCGTTTCTGATGCCGATCTCGTTCAGGAGCGGCAGCCAGCCGCCCGAATCCTCCGGCTGCACGCCGGTAACGGCAGCGGCTTCGGCCTCGTTCAGGAACAGATAGTCGATATCTCCAATGCAGGGTTTCAGCCGGACCACCTTGGCCGGCGAGATGGCGATGGCCGCGACGGGTTTGGCCAGGAAGTTCGCCTTGGCGACAATCGCCGCGATCGTCTCTTCCGGCAGATTGGCGTCGATGAGAATGAAATCATGGGCGGCGAAGGCCTCGCGCACCCAGCGGATGGACAGGCGCCGCGGCACGAAGAACCGATAGAGATCCATGTCGGCAAGGGCGATCACGAGGTCGCCGTTGTTCTCGATGATCGCTGTGTAGCTCGGTGTCTTGCGGTCGAGGAAGACGAAGGGGCGGTCGTCAATGCCGGCGAAATCGGCAGCTTCGCCGACCATTTCGCCGAAGGGATCGCCGCCGCGCGGCGAGATCATCGTCACGTGAAAGCCCAGTCTTGCAAGGTTGCGCGCCGCATTGAAACCGCCGCCGCCCGGCTCCTCGAACCAGGTGCCGGGATTGCTGGCGCCTGGCGCCGTTTCGCCGGAGATGCGGCCACGCCGGTCGACATGGGCACCGCCGAGAACGAGAATCTTTTTCATCAACTCACCCGCTCTCATAACCCGCGAAGGGCGAATCGAAGCGTTCCGCCTGGCTGCGACAAAGCCGGCTTATATGGTCTAAGCCGTTGCTTTGCATCGATAAAACAAAAGTAGAACACGGACCGTTTTGCCTTTCTCTTTCAAATGTTTGTGCGCCTATTGCGGGAATGGAACAAATCGGGTACAAACTCGACATTGCTTGAGCGGCTTCAATAACCTAAAGGTGGATCGGATGTCTCAGAATTCATTGCGGCTGGTAGAGGACAAATCGGTGGACAAAAGCAAGGCGCTTGAAGCGGCACTCTCACAGATAGAGCGGTCGTTCGGCAAGGGCTCGATCATGAAACTCGGTTCCAACGAGAACGTTGTCGAGATCGAGACGGTTTCGACGGGCTCGCTTGGCCTCGATATCGCGCTTGGCATTGGCGGCCTGCCGAAGGGCCGTATCATTGAAATCTATGGGCCGGAAAGCTCGGGCAAAACAACGCTTGCGCTGCAGACCATTGCGGAATCGCAGAAGAAGGGCGGCATCTGCGCCTTCGTTGATGCCGAACACGCGCTCGATCCGGTCTATGCCCGCAAGCTTGGGGTCGATCTGCAGAACCTTCTGATCTCGCAGCCAGACACCGGCGAGCAGGCGCTCGAAATCACCGACACGCTGGTGCGCTCCGGCGCCGTCGACGTTCTCGTCGTCGACTCGGTCGCCGCTCTGACGCCGCGGGCCGAAATCGAAGGCGAGATGGGCGACAGTCTGCCGGGCATGCAAGCCCGCCTGATGAGCCAGGCGCTGCGCAAGCTGACCGCTTCGATCTCCAAGTCGAACTGCATGGTGATCTTCATCAACCAGATCCGCATGAAGATCGGCGTCATGTTCGGTTCGCCTGAGACAACGACGGGCGGCAATGCGCTGAAATTCTATGCCTCCGTGCGCCTCGACATTCGCCGCATCGGCTCGGTCAAGGAGCGCGAAGAGGTGGTCGGCAACCAGACCCGCGTCAAAGTCGTCAAGAACAAGATGGCGCCTCCCTTCAAGCAGGTCGAGTTCGACATCATGTATGGCGAAGGCGTGTCGAAGACGGGCGAACTCGTCGATCTCGGCGTCAAGGCCGGTATCGTCGAGAAGTCAGGCGCCTGGTTCTCCTATAACAGCCAGCGTCTCGGCCAGGGCCGTGAAAACGCCAAGACCTTTCTGCGCGACAATCCGGATCTCGCCCGCGAAATCGAGCTGGCGCTGCGCCAGAATGCCGGTCTGATCGCCGACCGGTTCCTGCAGAATGGCGGTCCGGATGCCGATGACGGCGATGCCGCCGCGGAAATGTAATTTTCGCGCTTGAACTTGATCTGATATTTCAGCCGGCTGCATTCCCTCATCAGAATGCCGCCGGTTTTGTTTGTCTGCTGGACAGTGGCGGAGGCGAACGTTAAAAGCCGATGGATTTGTATTTACCGGCCTCGGGCCGCATTGAAGGGCATAGAATGAGCGGCGTGAACGATATCCGGTCGACCTTCCTCGACTATTTCAAGAAGAACGGCCACGAGATCGTTCCGTCCAGTCCGCTCGTGCCGCGCAACGACCCGACGCTGATGTTCACCAATGCCGGCATGGTGCAGTTCAAGAACGTCTTCACCGGCCTTGAGAAACGTCCTTATGCGACGGCGACAACTTCGCAGAAGTGCGTGCGCGCCGGCGGCAAACATAACGACCTCGACAATGTCGGCTATACCGCGCGTCACCTGACCTTCTTCGAAATGCTCGGCAATTTCTCCTTTGGCGATTATTTCAAGGAGAATGCGATCGAGCTTGCCTGGAAGCTGGTGACCGAAGGGTTCGGCCTGCCGAAGCATCGTCTGCTGGTGACCGTCTATTCCGAAGACGAGGAAGCCGCGGCTTTGTGGAAGAAGATCGCCGGTTTCTCCGACGACAAGATCATCCGCATCCCGACCTCCGACAATTTCTGGCAGATGGGCGATACCGGCCCCTGCGGCCCGTGCTCGGAAATCTTCATCGACCAGGGCGAGAATGTCTGGGGCGGCCCTCCCGGTTCGCCCGAGGAAGACGGCGACCGGTTCCTGGAATTCTGGAACCTGGTTTTCATGCAGTTCGAGCAGACCGAGCCGGGTGTTCGCAATCCGCTGCCGCGTCCGTCGATCGACACCGGCATGGGTCTGGAGCGCATGGCCTGCATCCTCCAGGGCGTTCAGAGCGTCTTCGATACCGATCTTTTCCGCACGCTGACCGGCACCATCGAGGATACGATAGGAGTCAAGGCGGAAGGCAGCGCCAGCCACCGCGTCATCGCCGACCATCTGCGCTCCTCGGCCTTCCTGATTGCCGACGGCGTGCTGCCGTCGAATGAGGGCCGTGGCTATGTGCTGCGCCGTATCATGCGTCGTGCCATGCGCCATGCCCAGCTTCTCGGCGCCAAGGAGCCGCTGATGTACAAGCTGCTGCCAACGCTGGTGCAGGAGATGGGCCGCGCCTATCCGGAACTCGTGCGCGCCGAGGCGCTGATCTCGGAGACGCTGAAGCTCGAAGAAGGCCGCTTTCGCAAGACGCTGGAGCGTGGCCTGTCGCTGCTCTCGGATGCGACCGCTGATCTCGACAAGGGCGACATGCTGGATGGCGAGACCGCCTTCAAGCTTTACGACACCTACGGCTTCCCGCTCGACCTGACGCAAGACGCCCTGCGCGCTCGCGAGATCGGCGTCGACATTGCTGGCTTCACCGATGCCATGGAGCGCCAGAAGGCCGAAGCCCGCTCGCACTGGGCCGGCTCCGGCGAGAAGGCAACCGAAACCGTCTGGTTCGAGCTTAAGGAAAAGCATGGCGCAACCGAGTTCCTCGGTTACGACACAGAGAGTGCTGAAGGCGTGGTGCAGGCGATCGTCAAAGACAGCGCCGTGGCGGAAGAAGCCAAGGCCGGCGACAAGGTGCAGATCGTCGTCAACCAGACGCCGTTCTACGGAGAATCCGGTGGTCAGATGGGTGATACCGGCGTCATCTCCTCCGACCACGGCAAGATCGAGATATCGGACACGCAGAAGAAGGGCGAGGGTCTCTTCGTGCATTCCGGCACTGTCGTCGAAGGTGCATTCAAGACCGGCGATGCTGTCGTTCTGACTGTCGACCACGCCCGCCGTTCGCGCCTGCGCGCCAACCATTCGGCAACCCACCTGCTGCACGAGGCGCTGCGCGAAGTACTCGGTACGCACGTTGCCCAGAAGGGCTCGCTGGTTGCGCCCGAGCGCCTGCGTTTCGACGTTTCGCATCCCAAGCCGATGTCGGCCGAGGAGTTGAAGGTCGTCGAGCACATGGCAAACGAGATCGTGCTGCAGAATGCGCCCGTCACGACCCGCCTGATGAGCGTTGATGACGCGATCGCCGAAGGCGCGATGGCGCTCTTCGGCGAGAAATACGGCGATGAGGTGCGCGTCGTTTCGATGGGCACGGGTCTGCACGGCGCGAAGACCGACAAACCTTACTCGGTCGAGCTCTGCGGTGGTACGCATGTGTCGGCGACCGGCCAGATCGGCCTGGTTCGTGTCCTCGGCGAAAGTGCAGTCGGCGCCGGCGTCCGCCGAATTGAAGCCGTGACCGGTGAAACGGCGCGTGAATACCTTGCCGAGCAGGACGAACGCGTGAAGATGCTCGCGGCGTCGCTCAAGGTGCAGCCGTCGGAAGTCTTGTCGCGCGTCGAAGCGCTGATCGATGAACGACGCAAGCTCGAGAAAGAATTGGCCGATGCCAAACGTAAACTCGCCATGGGCGGCGGGCAGGGCGGCTCGGGCGATGCCGTGCGCGAGGTTGCCGGCGTCAAGTTCCTCGGCAAGTCGATATCGGGCGTCGATCCCAAAGACCTCAAGGGGCTCGCCGACGATGGCAAGACCAGCATCGGCTCCGGCGTCGTCACGCTGATCGGTGTGTCCGATGACGGTAAGGCAAGCGCCGTCGTCGCGGTGACGCCTGATCTCATCGAGCGCTACAGCGCTGTCGATCTCGTCCGCATCGCCTCTGCCGCCCTCGGCGGCAAAGGAGGCGGCGGCCGTCCCGACATGGCCCAGGCCGGCGGCCCCGATGGATCGAAGGCAGATGAAGCGATCGAGGCAGTGGCCGTAGCACTCGCCGGGTGAGCTGCCGGTTCATTCCCAAGTTTCGAAAAGGCGGAAGCTCGGCTTCCGCCTTTGTTTGCTGACAGGCTTGTTCTTCATTCGTGGTTCCCCCAGCGCTCCTCGTTCCTGTCACAGGAATCCAGCGCGCCCGCATCCTTGGGCGCGGGAGACTCTCTTCAATGTCGCATAGGTTCATTCACCGCGCAGAGGCGCGGTGGCTAGATTTCTGTGACGGGCACAGGAATTGTGAGGAGAGGCGCGGCGGAGCCGGCATATCAAAGTAGACAATGGTTCGTTGCCGGCTTCCCAATACTTCAGCGTTTCCTGTCGTCCAACACTCGTCAGAGGAGTTGCGAACCTAAACCCCGCTATTTCTCGCCCCTCGCCATATCCATAAATTCAACCTGCCCGCGAACACCGAACGCCACCGAGAGAGCAATCGGTTCTGCCGAAAGCGGTTTCTTTATCTCGCACCCAATAAAGAAGCTGACGTTTGGAATTGGATCGATTTCTGACTCTTCGATTCTGAAGCAAGTCGCAAAACGCAATCGGTCGACTTCTCCGGATTCCGTAAGGTATTTTTTTAATATATCCATCGTCTGCTCTTCCGGGCTCTTATGTGCTGGAGAGTTTCTCCATAAATATAGATAAGCAGTATAAAAAATATAGATGACACTAATATTCCGAAAAGTAGAGTCTTACCAAGTGGAAACTTCATTGTATGCCTGTGGATTTGACTGATTTACGATAGCGTGCATTTTCTCAGGGTTCTGATTTAATCCTCAAGTCACTTGCTCAGAGCGACCAACATTATGAATATCAACCATTCCCTGCGAAAGCTGCCAGTTGGGTAGGGAAAGTCAACCTAGCGCAATTTCCTAGCCCTCGCTTAGCGGGTGATGGCGTTGGCGCTCCGGAGCGCCCGCAAGTCCGCAGGATTTATCAAATCGGGCTATGCTTTGTTGCAGCCGATCGATTTGCATGAGGTTTGACATGAATGGCGAAACGGCATGGGCACTCTATGAAAGCCGTCTGAGACGGGTTTCTGCCTATATTCACGACCACCTCGACGAGGAGCTGGATATGGAGCGCCTGGCTGAGATCGCCTGCCTGTCGAGCTATCACTGGCACAGGATCTACCGGGCGATTTATGGCGAGACGCTGGCGGCCACCGTCAAGCGGCTGAGGCTGCATCGCGCGGCGGGCGAGATCGTCGGCACGGAGCTTGCCGTCAGTGAGATTGCGAAACGATCAGGCTATCCCAATCTCCAATCCTTCAATCGCATTTTCAAGTCGGTCTACGGCATGCCGCCGGCCCGCTATCGAAAAGAGGGAAGCCACACAGCCTTTAAACCCTCACCTAACGGAAAGATCCAAATCATGTTCGACGTTACCATACGTGAGATCGCACCAACCGAGCTGATCGGCGTCGCCCATACCGGCTCTTATATGCAGATCGGCAAAGCCTTCGAGACATTGTTCGGCACACTTTACGCCCGCGGCCTCGCCAGGCCCGACATGAGGATAATCGGTGTCTATCTCGACGATCCCGATATCGTGCCGGCCGAACAGTTGCGCTCGATCGCCTGTGTAACCGGCTCCGCCGACGTTCCGGCCGAAGCGCCGTTCGAGAGACGCAGGATCGACGGCGGCACCTATGCCGTGCTGCGTCACAAAGGTCCCTATGCCGACATGCACAAGGCCTATCAGTGGCTTTATGCGGAATGGCTGCCCAAATCAGGACGGCAGTTGAAGGACAGCGTTATGTTCGAGGAATATCTCAACAACCCACGCGACGTGCCGCCAACCGAGCTGCTGACAGAAATCCACATGCCGCTTGCCTGAGCTCGCGCGAGGACGCGGCGGAGTTGCCGCGTCGTCGATCGTGCCTGAACGCTCAGGCGGCCTGCATCGTCTTGCCGGCCTCGTCGTCCAGTGCATTGGCGCGCTTATAGGCGTCACGCTCGCTGACGCGGCCGAAGTAATCGACGAACGCCTGGCGTTTTTCGATGGAACCGAAGCCGAGGCCCCAGCCGATATGCGCGCCGACATAGACGTCGGCGGCGGTGAAGCGCTCGCCGGTAACATAAGTCGAGCCGGAAACGGCCATTTCGAGCGTGTTCATGACGTCGCCGAAACCGCCGCAGCCGGCCATGCGCAGGCGCTCCGTCGGAATTTCGAAACCGAGCGCCTTCATCGTCACCGCCGATTCCAGTGGACCGGCAGCAAAGAACATCCAGCGGTAATAGCTGGCGCGCTCCTCCGGTCTTGGGGCCAGCCCCTTTTCCGGGAAGGTCTCGGCGAGGTAGGCGCAGATTGCCGCGCATTCGGTGACCACGGTGTTGCCGTGGCGGATTGCCGGCACCTTGCCCATCGGATTGACACGGAGATATTCCGGCGCCTTCATGCTTTCACCGAAGGTCAGGAGTTCGGTGCGGTAGGGCTGGCCGATCTCCTCCAGCATCCAGCGCGCGATGCGGCCGCGCGACATCGGGTTTGTGTAGAATACCAGTTCTTCGGCCATGACATTCCTCCTCCTGTTGTCGTGCTGGTCAGGCATTGCCGTCGCCCGGAATCAATAGCGCGGTGGGGTCTTTGTGCAAGTCCGATCGTCAGAGAGCTTTGCGATACTGGATGAAGCCTGAGCGTTCTGCGATCCGGTCGTACAGCCGCCGCGCCGTTGCATTCGTTTCGTGCGTCATCCAGTAGAGCCGGCCTGCGCCGTTTGCGCGCGCAAGAGCGGCGACCGCATCGATCAGTACGGCACCGGTGCCGAGGCAGCGCTGGCTATCGGCGACATAGAGATCCTGCAGATAGCAGGTCCATTGCGGCAGCCAGCAGGAGCGGTGAAAAATCGCATGCACGATGCCGACGAGGCGGCCGTCTTCATCAAAGGCGCCGAGCGCGTGCATCGGTTCGTCAGGATCATGGAAGCGGGCCCAGGTGAGATCCGTGGTTTCGGCAGGGATGAACACCTCGTAGAAGCGCTGATACGCCTTCCATAGTGGCTCCCAAGCGGTACGATCAGAGGGGTCGAGCGGGCGCACGGACGCCGTCATCTGCGGTTCTCCCAAAATGAAAACGGCGGGGAAATCCCCGCCGTTTCAATGCTATCCCGAAACGGCTGGCTTACGCCATCGCCTTCTGCAGGTTCTGGTCGATCTTGTCGAGGAAAGCGGTGGTCGAGAGCCACGGCTGATCGGGGCCGATTAGAAGCGCCAGGTCCTTGGTCATGAAGCCGGATTCGACGGTGTCGACGCAGACCTTTTCCAGCGTCGAGGCGAACTTGGCGAGTTCGGCATTGTCGTCGAGCTTGGCGCGGTGAGCGAGGCCGCGGGTCCAGGCGAAGATCGATGCGATCGAGTTCGTCGAGGTTTCCTGGCCCTTCTGATGCTGGCGGTAGTGGCGGGTAACCGTGCCGTGGGCGGCTTCGGCTTCGACCGTCTTACCATCAGGCGTCAGCAGAACCGAGGTCATCAGGCCGAGCGAGCCGAAACCTTGGGCGACGGTATCGGACTGGACGTCGCCGTCGTAGTTCTTGCAGGCCCAGACGTACCCGCCGGACCACTTCAGGGCCGAGGCGACCATGTCGTCGATCAGACGGTGTTCGTAGGTGATGCCGGCTTCCTTGAACTGATCCTTGAATTCGGTCTCGTAGACTTCCTCGAAGATGTCCTTGAAGCGGCCGTCATAGGCCTTGAGGATGGTGTTCTTGGTCGACAGGTAGACCGGCCACTTGCGCATCAGTCCGTACATCATCGAGGCGCGGGCGAATTCGCGGATCGATTCATCGAGATTGTACATGGCCATGGCAACGCCGGCGCCCGGCGCGTTGAAGACTTCCTTCTCGATGACGGTGCCGTCTTCACCGACGAACTTGATCGTCAGCTTGCCCTTGCCGGGGAACTTGAAGTCGGTGGCGCGGTACTGGTCGCCGAAAGCGTGACGGCCGACGACGATCGGCTGCGTCCAGCCCGGGACAAGGCGCGGCACGTTGCGGCAAATGATCGGCTCGCGGAAGATGACGCCGCCGAGGATGTTGCGGATCGTGCCGTTCGGGCTCTTCCACATTTCCTTGAGGTTGAATTCCTTGACGCGGGCTTCATCCGGCGTGATCGTCGCGCACTTGATGCCGACGCCGTACTTCTTGATGGCGTTGGCGGCGTCGACCGTGACCTGGTCGTTGGTGGCGTCACGGTTTTCGACCGAGAGGTCGTAATAATCGATGTCGAGGTCGAGATACGGATGGATCAGCTTATCCTTGATGAGCTGCCAGATGATGCGCGTCATTTCATCGCCGTCGAGATCGGCGACGGGATTGGCGACCTTGATCTTCTTCATGTATCTGCCTCGTTAAGCTTGGAAGGGGATATTGTCCCGGCTGGGTGATGTAATCCGGAGCGCTATAGCATTGTGAGCCGGGAACGCAAAGCTGCAACGGGCAGGGACATCACGTTTTTGCCGCCATTGCCAAGTGGCGGAAATTGGCTAACCTCCGCGGCATAAGCCCGCCCGAGTCCCGGACATTTTGCCATGAAGAAGATCGCCGTTCTGTTCGCCGGCCTTATTGCCGCCGTGTCTGTCGCACCTGGGCTTTTGCTTGCAGCCGATGCGACCGAGCCGGTCAAGGAAATCATGAAGGACACGCAGACGAACTGGGCGAGCGACGTCAGTGACTGGATCGATATTTTCGAGGAAAGCGTACTCGGCCGGCTCTACAGCAAGGACTTCGGCGACAAATACAAAGTAGCCGCCCAGAACCCGGCGGCCGACGAGGATGGCATTTCGCCCTTCGACTATGACGTGATCGTCAACGGCCAGGATGCCTGTCCGCTGCAGGACCTTTCCATCGAAAGCGGCCAGCCGGCAAACGGCACGACAGAGGTGACCGTGAAATTCAAGGCGGCGACCTGCATGGAAGGCGCCCCCAACAAGGATGACGTCACGACTGTGCGTTTCGAGGTGATTGAGGAGAACGGCAAATCCGTCATCGACGACATCATGGTTCAGGGTGAAGAGGGGCAGGGGCCGACCTCGCTCAAGGAAACCATGGTGCTGATCGCCAAGGGCCAGTAAGCGGGCGACATCCGATCGCATCGGGGGGCGCGTCAGCGGTTTGATTTCCGCTCCCGCGGCGGTATCTATCGATGCTTCATGGCATGAGGGGCTCATGCATTTGTTTTCCCGCTTTCAGTTCCGCGACTGGCTGCTTGCCAATGATCCGGCGCTTTCGCGCCTGCGCATGGCCTCGCGGGTGACGCTGACCATCGTCCTCGTATTCCTGATCCTGCTTGCCATAGAGGCTTTCATCTTGCCGCTGCCGACGGCGGCCTTCGGCCTCGGCATCGTACTGTCGATCGAAGGTGGGGTGGCGGTGCGCGACAAGGGTAATGCGCGCCAGCTGGTGACGCGGCTGTTCGGCTGTGCCGTAAGCCTTGTTGTCGTCGCCATTGCCGCAGGGCTCGAGGATCAGCGCGTTCTCTCCGATCTCGTTTTTCTCGTCATCATCCTGCTCGCATCGGCAGGCCGGGTGTTCGGGCCGCGCGGCTTTGCGATCGGAATGTTCGCCTTCACCTCCTATTTCATGGGGGCCTATTTCCAGCCGCCGCTTGCCGAACTGCCTGAGGTGGCGATCGGGCCGGTCGTTTCCGTGCTTGTCGGCCATGTGGTGAGGGCGGTGCTTCTACCTGATGACTGGCAGCGCGATCTGCTGCGCTCGCTCGAAAGTGTCAGCGGGCGGATCAATCAGATCCTCTTCAAGCTCGCTGCCCTTGCCGCCAGCGGCGACATCGGCGATGCCGACCGGCAGGAACTGCGCCAGCTGGAAGACCGGCTGAAGGAAGTGGTGCTGATGGCCGAGACCTTCATTCCGCGCCCATCAGCGGGCGTCTTCGACGGCGCTTCCAATCCCGCTGCAGAGCTGGCGATCCGGCTCTTCGATGCGCATCTTGCCGCCGAAAGCGCTATCGTGCTGAGCTTCCAGAGCCCGCCACCCTTTGCACTCGTTCACGCGGTGATCGAGGGCGATGCGGCAGAACTCGAAAGATATGAGGGAACGACCGAGGCCATCAAGGATCAGCCGCAGGGCGAAACCATACGGGCTTTGCTCTGGCTGGGCGAAGCGCGGCGGCAACTGACCGAGGCGATCAACACGGGACGGGCTTCCGGTTTCTCCGGCATTGATGCGGCCAAGGAAACAGCGCAAGCTCAGGCGATCGATTTTTCGCTGGCCAATCCGCTGCTGCGGTCAGCGCTGCAGATCACGCTCGCCTCGGCGATCGCCATGGGCTTCGGTCTGCTCTTGTCGCGCGAGCGCTGGTTTTGGGCGGTGCTTGCCTCTTTCCTTGTCTTTACCAACACCAATTCGCGCGGCGACACAGCCATGAAAGCTTTATCGCGTTCGCTCGGCACGGTGTTCGGCATCGCCATGGGCCTCGTCCTGGCGACCTTGATTTCGGGCGAGCCTGATATCGCTATCCCGGTTATGGCCATCTGCATCTTTCTCGCTTTCTACTTTCTGCAGGTTTCGTACGCGACGATGACCTTCTTCATTTCGATCGTGCTCTGTCTGGTCTACGGCATGACCGGCGTATTGACGCTTGATCTGCTCAAACTGCGCATCGGGGAGACCGTGATCGGCGCGGCGGCCGGAACGGCAGTTGCTTTCGTCGTTTTCCCGGCGCGCACCCGCGGCGCGCTCGATGCTGCGCTCGCCCGTTGGTTCCAGGCGCTGCGCGAGCTACTGGGCGCAATCGGCGAGGGCAAGGGCGGTTTCGAGTTGATCGCATTATCGCAGAAGATCGATGCCTGCTACCGCGACGTGACGGTGGCGGCCCGCCCGCTTGGCTCCTCCTGGTCGGTGGTGACGCGACCCGGCCAGATCCGCCGGACATTGGCGATCTTCCTTTCCTGCACCTATTGGGCGCGCGTCCTGGCGAGGAGCTACGAAGCACCGCCTGCGGGCAGTGATCAGAAGAGGCTGATCGCAGCGGATGTGGCACTGATCGATGACGCGGCGCCGCGCGGTGCGAGCTGTTTCTTTATCGAACGTAAGGCGTCGCGGGCGACGGGAAGGCATTTGCCAGTGTCGCGAGAGGGCGCCCGGGTGGGGCTCGAGATGATCGGTTCGGCGCTGGAAAGGCTCTATCCGCAGGCCGACACCTTGCCGTTTGCGTCGGGTGAGGCTATTGCGCGCTCGAAACAGGGATAAGACCATGGCAGGCACGAACAGCGAGCGTCAACTTCTGGCCGAAGGGCCGGCCATCATTCTGGTCGAGCCGCAGATGGGCGAGAATATCGGTATGGTGGCGCGCGCCATGGCGAATTTCGGCCTGGCCGAACTGCGTCTCGTCAATCCGCGCGACGGTTGGCCGAACGAGAAAGCGCAGGCGACGGCCTCCAAGGCGGACCACGTGATCGAGGGCACCAAAGTCTATGACACGTTGGAGCAGGCAATTGCCGATCTCAATTTCGTTTACGCCACGACGGCGCGCAGCCGCGACAACTATAAGCCGGTGCGCTCCCCGGTCTTTGCCGCGCAAACGCTGCGCACAAGGTTCCGGGCGGGCGAGGCAACGGGCATTCTCTTCGGCCGCGAGCGTTGGGGGCTGACCAATGAGGAAGTGGCGCTGGCGGACGAGATCGTGACCTTTCCGGTCAATCCCGCCTTCGCCTCGCTGAATATTGCTCAGGCCGTGCTTCTGATGTCCTATGAATGGATGAAGTCCGGCATGGAAGATCTGGAAGCGGTGCCGTTCCAGGCGCTCGAGCAGCGGCCTTCCACCAAGGAGCAGCTCTTCGGCCTGTTCGATCAGCTGGAAGAAGCGCTCGATTCGCGCAACTATTTCCATCCGCCCTCGAAAAAGCCGAAAATGGTGGACAACCTTCGCGCTGTTCTCTCCCGCCGGGCCTTCACGGAACAGGAAATCAGCGTGCTGCGCGGCGTCATCTCCTCCCTCGATCGCTTTTCGCGAAACAGTCCGCGCAAAGGCGGTTTCACCAGATCCGGCAAGGAAGCGGCAACCGATGACAGCGCCGACCAATGAGCTGAAACCCGTCCTCGTCTTCGATTCAGGCATAGGCGGGCTGACCGTGCTGCGCGAGGCGCGCGTGCTGATGCCGGAGCGCGGCTTCGTCTATGTCGCCGACGATGCCGGATTCCCTTATGGTGGTTGGGAAGAGCAGGCGCTGACGGAGCGCATCATCGGGCTCTTCGGCAAGCTGCTTCAGGATTACGATCCCGAAGTCTGCATCATCGCCTGCAACACCGCCTTCACGCTTGTCGGCGCCGACCTGCGCGCGGCCTTTCCCCAAATGACCTTCGTCGGCACCGTGCCGGCGATCAAGCCGGCGGCGGAGCGCACGCGTTCGGGCCTGGTCTCGGTGCTGGCGACGCCGGGTACCGTGAAACGTGCCTATACGCGCGATCTCATCCAGTCCTTTGCACAGCAATGCCACGTACGGCTTGTCGGCTCGGAAAACCTTGCGCGCATGGCCGAAGCCTATATTCGTGGCGAAGCGGTCTCCGACGAGGCCGTGCTTGCGGAGATCGACCAGTGCTTCGTCGAGAAAGAGGGGCACAAGACCGATATCGTGGTGCTTGCCTGCACGCACTATCCGTTCATGGCCAATCTCTTCCGCCGTCTTGCGCCCTGGCCGGTCGACTGGCTCGATCCGGCCGAGGCAATCGCGCGGCGCGCCCGCACGCTGGTGCCGCTGGTTGCCGATGCTGTGCATCCGAATAATTTCGACTTTGCAGTCTTCACATCAGGCAATCCCGATTTTGCCACGCGACGATTGATGCAGGGATTCGGCTTGAGAGCGTAAGCGGAATTGTCCTGTGGGTTGGCGAAATCCGGTCCTGAAAAACTGCAAATTCTTTGATAGACGGGGCTTTGCCGTTTCGGAAGAATGGCGCTTCATTCATGTGAGTCTCTTCGCCGCGAGGATCAGCATTGCAGGTTGGCATCGATATGGGATTGGCGTCCGGCGCTCCGGCGACGCTCGATATCGAGGAGCTGCTGGCGACGCGCCTGCTCGTGCAGGGCAATTCCGGGTCGGGCAAGTCGCATCTCTTGCGCCGCCTGCTCGAGCAGTCTGCACAATGGGTGCAACAGGTCATCATCGATCCCGAGGGTGATTTCGTCACCCTTAGCGACAGGTTCGGTCATGTCGTCGTCGACGGCGAGCGCACCGAGGCGGAATTGGCGGGCATCGCCAACCGTATCCGCCAGCATCGCGTCTCCTGCGTGCTGACGCTCGAAGGCCTCGATATCGAGCAGCAGATGCGCGCCGCCGCCGCTTTCCTCAACGGCATGTTCGATGCCGATCGCGAATATTGGTATCCGGTCCTCGTCGTCGTCGACGAGGCGCAGATGTTTGCGCCCTCCGTCGGCGGAGACGTCTCAGAAGATGCACGCAAAATGTCCCTGGGAGCGATGACCAACCTGATGTGCCGCGGCCGCAAGCGCGGGCTTGCCGGGGTGATCGCAACGCAGCGGCTCGCCAAGCTCGCCAAGAACGTCGCGGCCGAAGCCTCGAACTTCCTGATGGGCCGCACCTTCCTCGATATCGATATGGCGCGCGCCGCCGATCTGCTCGGCATGGACCGGCGCCAGGCGGAGATGTTCCGCGATCTCAAGCGCGGCAATTTTGTTGCCCTTGGGCCGGCATTGTCGCGCCGGCCGCTGCCGATCCAGATCGGTGCGGTGGAGACCTCGGCGCGCTCCTCCAGCCCGAAGCTGATGCCGTTGCCGGATGCGCCGCAGGACGTCGAGGACCTGATCTTCACGCCCGACCCGGAAGAGTTCCAGCGCCCGCTCGTGCGCCGCGCGCCGCCGGTGCCGCGACCGACGACCGATATCCTGGCCGAACTCTCGCGCTCGACGCCGGTGGCATCCCCGGCGCCGGTCGAAGCGAGGGCGAGCCAGGCGGAGATCTCGCCCGAGGAGCGGGAGGAGCGCCTTGCCGGCGTGCTCGCCGAAATACTCGACGATCCCGCATCCGCCTTCCGCACCGATTCCGTGCTTTACCAGGATTTCCTTGTCCGGCTGCGCATGCGCCGCGTGCCGGGGCCGCCGATCGCGCTGCCGGATTTCCGCCGGCGCGTGGCGATCTCGCGCTCCGGCGTCGATGCGGCAACAGCGGCGAGCGATGAGTGGGCGACGGCGCTGTTGCTGTCGGCAGACGTCACCGATGACCTGCAGGGCGTCTTCCTGATGCTCGCCAAGGCGGCCGTCCGCGGCGAAGCGTGCCCGTCCGACGCGCGCATCGCCCGCGCCTACGGCACGCATTCGGCGCGGCGCGCCCGACGGCTGCTCGGTTATTTCGAGGAACAGGGCATCGTCGTCGTGCATACGGATTTCTCCGGCAAGCGCATCGTGGCGTTCCCCGACATGAATTGTCAGACGGCGCCTGGCGACGCAAACGCGCCGGATACGGGCGATCAGCCTTTGGCGGCGGAATAGCGGCGTTTCTGGCTTTGGCGCAGTTGACATTTTCATGACGGGCCTCTAAAGACCGCGCCAAGCACCGGGCAGCAATGTCCGGTGTTTCATTTGACATGTCCCGTGGATCGTTTCTGTTCGCGTAACCGAAACATCCTGTCAGGTCTCGGCAGAGGTCAGAGGAGGGCGTGTTTCCTTCGCGCGGTTTGGAAACAAGCCGCCATAAACCTTTGAAAGGAAATACGATGAGCAAGCGCGAATCGTCCAAGTACAAAATTGACCGCCGTATGGGCGAAAACATCTGGGGTCGTCCGAAGTCCCCGGTGAACCGCCGCGAATACGGCCCGGGCCAGCACGGCCAGCGCCGCAAGGGCAAGCTTTCGGACTTCGGTGTGCAGCTGCGCGCCAAGCAGAAGCTCAAGGGTTACTACGGTGACCTGCGCGAGAAGCAGTTCCGCGCCATCTTCGCAGAAGCTGCCCGCCGCAAGGGCGACACCTCGGAAAACCTGATCGGTCTGCTGGAATCCCGCCTCGACGCGATCGTCTATCGCGCCAAGTTCGTTCCGACGGTCTTTGCTGCCCGTCAGTTCGTCAACCATGGCCACGTGACCGTCAACGGCGTGCGCGTCAACATCGGTTCCTACCGTTGCAAGGCCGGCGACGTCATCGAAGTTCGCGAAAAGTCGAAGCAGCTGGTGACCGTTCTGGAAGCCGTCAGCCTCGCCGAACGTGACGTGCCCGACTATATCGAAGTTGATCACAACAAGATGGTCGCCACCTACGGCCGCGTTCCGACCCTCAGCGACGTTCCGTTCCCGGTCGTCATGGAACCGCATCTCGTCGTCGAATTCTATTCGCGTTAAGAAAACCCAGGCGTTTTCGCATATGGAAAAGCCGCTCTTTCGGGCGGCTTTTTTGTTATCCGGAGAGAAGCGATGGCGGATTTGCAGGCGACCCTCGATAGCATCTACAGCGATATCCTGCCGCGTATCGGCGAGGGCAAGGTCGCCGACTATATTCCCGAGCTTGCCAAGGTGGACCCGCGGCAGTTCGGCATGGCGATCGTCACCGTCGACGGCCAGGTCTTTCGTGTCGGCGATGCCGATATCGCCTTTTCGATCCAGAGCATATCCAAGGTCTTCACGCTGACCTTGGCGCTCGGCAAGGTCGGTGAGGGACTGTGGAAGCGCGTCGGGCGCGAGCCATCGGGATCGGCCTTCAATTCGATAGTGCAACTCGAACACGAGAGCGGCATTCCCCGCAATCCCTTCATCAATGCCGGGGCGATCGCCGTCACAGACGTCGTCATGGCGGGCCATGCGCCGCGCGAGGCGATCGGGGAGCTGCTGCGTTTCGTGCGGTATCTCGCCGACGACGAGTCGATCACCATTGACGACAAGGTAGCGCGTTCCGAGACGCAGACGGGATATCGCAATGTTGCGCTTGCCAATTTCATGCGCGCCTATCGCAATCTCGACCATCCCGTCGATCACGTGCTCGGCGTCTATTTCCATCAATGCGCGCTCGCAATGAGCTGCGAGCAGCTGGCCCGGGCCGGGTTATTCCTGGCGGCGCGCGGCAGCAATCCGATGACCGGTCATTCCGTGGTCTCGCCGAAGCGGGCGCGGCGCATCAATGCGCTGATGTTGACCTGCGGCCATTATGACGGTTCGGGCGACTTTGCCTATCATGTCGGCCTGCCCGGCAAGAGCGGCGTCGGCGGCGGCATTTTTGCGGTAGCGCCCGGCATCGCCTCGATCGCGGTGTGGTCGCCGGGGCTGAACAAGGTCGGCAATTCGCAGCTCGGCGCCGTGGCGCTTGAGATGCTTGCGGCCCGCACCGGCTGGTCGGTTTTCGGCGATTGAGGCTGTGTTGCCGGATGACTTTCTGCTAAGGCAGGCAGACCTTCGATAGGACGGAGCAATGAATATCGCAGCCAACATCGCTGATGATCCGGAAACTAGCGAAATCGACGACGGCGCAGGCCCCGCACTCTTTGCCGATGCGCCACGTTCGGTCTCCTTTAACAAGCTGCGCAAGCGCCTGCTCAGGCAAGTACGTCAGGCTTTCGATGACTTCGACATGCTGAAGGGGCAGAATCGCTGGCTTGTCGGCCTTTCCGGCGGCAAGGATTCCTACGGTCTCTTGGCGCTGCTGCTTGATCTGAAATGGCGTGGGCTGCTGCCCGTCGAGCTCGTCGCCTGCAATCTCGACCAGGGACAGCCGAACTTTCCAAAGCATGTGCTGCCGGATTATCTGACGAAGATCGGCGTCCGGCATCGGATCGAATATCGCGACACCTATTCGATCGTGAAGGAGAAGGTGCCCGAAGGCGCCACCTATTGCTCGCTCTGTTCGCGGCTGCGGCGCGGCAATCTCTACCGCATCGCGCGGGAGGAGGGCTGCGACGCACTGGTGCTCGGCCATCACCGTGAGGACATTCTCGAAACCTTCTTCATGAATTTCTTCCACGGCGGACGGCTTGCCTCGATGCCGGCAAAGCTTCTGAACGACGAGGGCGACCTAATGGTGCTTCGGCCGCTCGCCTATGCCGCCGAGGACGATCTTGCCAGGTTTGCCGTCGCCATGCAGTTCCCGATCATCCCCTGCGATCTCTGCGGCTCCCAGGACGGGCTGCAGCGCAATGCGATGAAGGACATGCTCGCCGATATCGAACGGCGCATGCCTGGACGCAAGGACACAATGCTGCGAGCGCTTTCGCACGTGAACCCGTCGCATCTGCTCGATCCGAAACTCTTCGACTTTTCCAGCCTTGGTGTCACCGATCCTTCATGAAAGGCCGGCTAAGCAGGCTGGCTCTTTGCATGAAGGACAGCAATTCGCATGACCATTTCAGATCAGGATATTCTCTTTCTCGGCGAATGCGTAAAGGAGGCGGCGCGTGCGGAAATCATGCCGCGTTTTCGCAACCTCGGCGACACGGATGTTTCGGAAAAAACCTCGGCAACCGATCTGGTGACGCAGGCGGATCTGCTTGCCGAACACCGGATCACCGCGGCCCTGAAAGAGCGCTTTCCCTCGGCACTCGTGGTCGGCGAGGAAGCCTATGACGCCGACAAGTCGGTGGTGCCGGCGCTTGCCGATGCCGAGCTTGCCTTCGTCATCGATCCTGTCGACGGCACGTTCAATTTCGCCGCCGGACTTCCCGTTTTCGGAACGATGCTTGCGGTTACCGTCAGCGGCGAAACCGTTGCCGGCATCATTCACGATCCCGCTCTCGGCGACACGGTGACGGCGATCAAGGGGGCGGGCGCCTTTCTCATGCGCCGGGATGGACAATCGAGCAGGCTGAGGGTGGCTGAGCCTGCCGCCTTGAACCAGATGGTCGGCGGCATGTCATGGGGCCATATGGAAGAGCCCGATCGCTCGCGCATCTGCGCCAACATGGCAAAGGCGCGGATGACCTTCGCTTTCAACTGCTCGGCCTATGAATATTGGATGGTCGCATCCGGCAAGATGCATTTCATTGGTCATGCGAAGCTGATGCCCTGGGATCACCTGGCCGGCGTGCTCGCGCACCAGGAGGCGGGCGGCCACACGGCGAAATTCGATGGCACACCCTATCGTCCGGGCGAGACGACCGGCGGCATCATTTCTGCGCCTGATAGGGAAAGCTGGCAGCTGATCCGGCGCGAGATTGTCGGCATCTGATATAAGGCCTCGGCCGAAGTGAGAGGATTTGATATGACAACAAGCGTTGACGTGACCGTTCTTGCCGATCTCTTGCGCCGCGCGGCAAAGGCCGAGATCCTGCCGCGCTTCCGCCGGCTCGGCCGGGATGAAGTGCGCGCCAAGAGCGAGGCGACCGATCTTGTCACCGAGGCCGACGAGCAGGCCGAGCGGATGATCAAGGCGGAAGCGCAACAGCTCTGGCCGGACGCGCTGTTTCTCGGGGAAGAGTCGGTCGCGGCCGACCCGACGCTGCTTGGCAGGCTTGCCGATGCCGATCTCGCGATCGTAGTCGATCCGGTCGACGGAACGTTCAACTTCGCCGCCGGCATCCCGGCCTTCGGCGTCATGGCCTCGGTCATTTCAGGCGGCGAGACCATTGCCGGCATCATCTACGACCCGATGGGCGACGACTGGGTCATGGCAGAGAAGGGCGGTGGTGCCTGGCTGCGCAGACCGAATGGTGAGGCGCAACGACTGCGCGCAGCCGAGCCTGTCGCGCTCGCCCAGATGGTCGGCATGGCTTCCACCGGCTACCTGCCGGTCGAGAAGCGCGCCGAGGTCCTTGGCAATCTCGCCAAGGTGCGCTTCCTCACCAACTACCGCTGTGCTGCTCACGAATACCGCACTCTTGCGGGCGGGCACGTCCATTACCTGATGTATAACAAGCTGATGCCTTGGGACCATCTTGCCGGCACGCTGATCTCGCAGGAGGCCGGCGCCTATGCGGCCCGCTTCGACGGCTCGCCCTATTTACCGCAGCATCTCGACGGCGGACTGCTGATCGCGCCTGACAAGGCATCGTGGGATACGCTGCGGCGTGAGGTCGTTACCATCTAAACCGATGCGACCGGCCATCGCAAAGCCGGTCGCAAATGACAACTTAGGCGTAGAACTTTTCCATCAGGAAGTTTTCCAGGCCTTGTCCGCGCTTCTCGACGGTTTGCCGGGTTATCACGCGAAATCCTCTGCGTTCAAAGAACGGACGAGCAGTTCTGCTTGCTTCCGTATATATTCGGCGAAATCCCAGCTTGAGAGCTTCTTCTTCGACGCTGCCCAGCAGGCAGGTTGCTACACCGACCCCTTGATAGCCAGGGTGCACGAACATCATGTCGAGGCACCCGTCGCTGGTGAGATCCGAAAAACCCACGGGGTTTCCGGCGATCTCTGCCATCCAGGCCGGCCTGCTTATCCTTCGTTCCGCCCATAGGGCGCGATCCTCCACCTTTGCCCAAGCTTCGATCTCAGCGGCGGAATAGTCTTTTGACGAGACTTCCCGGATGGAGCGTACAAAAATCTCGATCGTGGCGTCCACGTCACCCGGTACATAAGGCCTGATCAGAATTCGCTCGTTCATCGAGAATGCCTTGAGTTGATCCGGTGCTCCTGCCTCAGAAGTGAGCCGCGCCCGGATCGAGTTGCGGATTGTCACCGGGATGGGTGAAGAGCTTGCCGTTCTCAGCCCACAGCGTGGCTGTGATCGTCACGAGACCGAACAGCGCGAATCCGCCGAAGAGCGGCTGCACCGTGCCGTTGAACATCTGGCCGACCATACCACCGAGGATGGCGCCGAAGGTCGTCGAGACAAAGCCGGTGATGGCGGTCGCCGTGCCGGCGAGATTGCCCATCGGCTCGAGGCTGATGGCGGTGAAATTGGTGGCGATCACCGCAAACATCATCAGAACGATAGTGAAGATGCTGTAGGCGGTGGCGAAGTCCGGCTTGCCCGCCAAGGCGATGACGAAGCCGAGAGCCGACAGCGCCGTGAAGATCAGCAGCGCGGCGTGCGAGATGCGGCGCATGCCGAATTTGCGGACGAAGAAGCCGTTGGCGAAATTGGCGACGGCAATGCCGCCGGCGGTCGCCGCAAAGGCGATCGGCAGCCAGTCGCCAAGGCCATAGACTTCGCCGAAAACCTGCTGCACGGAAATCACATAGGCGCTAATGACGCCTGTAAACATGGTCAGACCGATCATGTAGCCGCAGGTGATGCGGTTGGTGAGCACGGTCTTGAAGCCGTCTGCGACAGAGCCGACCGACAGCGGCAGGCGTTCTGCCGGGGGCAGCGATTCCTTCAGCCGCAGAAGAGCCCAGACGAACAGGATGCTGGCGACTGCGCCGAGCAGAATGAAGATCCAGTGCCAGTTGGCATAGAGGATGATGAGCTGGCCGACAGAAGGGGCAACGATCGGCACGATCATGAAGACGATCATGACATAGGACATGACGCGGGCCATTTCGCGGCCACCGAAGCAGTCGCGGACGATGGCCATGGTGGTGATGCGCACGGCCGCGCCGCCCACGCCTTGAATGAAGCGCATGAGGAGCAGCATTTCGAAGCTGCCGGTTGCTGCAGCGGCAAACATCGCGACTACATAGCAGGCAAGGCCGCCAAGCAGGATGTTGCGGCGGCCGAAGGTGTCGGAAAGGCTGCCGAAGAATATCTGCGAGACGCCGAAGCCGAGGAAGAACACGCCGATGATAAGCTGGGCGTCGTTGGTGTTGGTGACGCCGAGGGAATGGCCGATATTAGGCAATGCCGGCAGCATGCTGTCGATTGCCATGGCAATGCTGGCGGTCATGATGGCGATGGTGACGACGAATTCGCCGAAGCCCATGCCGATGCGGCGGGAACCCTGGTTTTCCTGGTGCGGTTTATGCGGCGGCGTCATGCGGTGAAATCCTGGATGCGGAAGGGACCGGCCGCTCAAACGGCCGGATTGTGCTGATGGAAGAGGCGGCCCTTTTCGGCGATCAGCACGAAGATGAGCCCGATGATCGAGACGATGAAATAACCGGCGACCATCGGCAGCGCCGTGCCGTCGAAGGCCTGGCCGATGCCGGCGCCGATAAGGGCGCCGCCGACCGTGCTCATGAAGCCGAGAACGGAGGAGGCGGTACCGGCGACGTGTCCGAGCGGCTCCATGGCAAGCGAATTGAAGTTCGAGCCGATCCAGCCGAACTGGAACATGGCAAGGCCGAAGAAGGAGATGAATAGCGCAAACGGCATCGGCTCGGAGCTTGCCATTTGGACGATCAGCCAGATGGTATTGATGGCGATGAAGCCGAGGAGCGAGCCGTGTGACAGGCGGCGCATGCCGAGTTTGCCGACGAAACGGGAATTGAAGAAGGACGACAGCGACATGAAGATCGCCACGCCGGCAAAGGCGAAGGGGAAATAGACGCCGAGGCCGTAGATGCCGACATAGATCTGCTGGGCGGAATTGATGAAGCCGAACAGCGCGCCGAAGATGAAGGTGCTGGCGATGGTGTAGCAGAGCGCCACGCGGTTGGTCAGCACCAGCTTGAAGGCGCCGAAGATCGAGCGGGCGGTGAAGGGGCGGACATTCTGCGGATGCAGGGTTTCCGGCAGGCGGACATAGGCCCAGACGCCGATCGCCGTCGCCATTGTGGCGATGAAGAGGAAGATCAGGTGCCAGTTGCCGAAGAACATGACGACCTGGCCGGTGCCGGGCGCAATCACCGGCACGATCATGAACACCATCATGATGAGCGACATGACCTCCGCCATCTGCCGGCCGCCATAGATGTCGCGGACGATGGAGATGGTGATGACGCGGGTGGCGGCCGAGCCGACGCCCTGGACGAAGCGCAGCACCAGCAGGCCGGCGAAGGAGGGAACGAAAACGATTCCGATGGCGGACGTGATATAGACGACGAGGCCGATCAACAGCGGCGTGCGGCGGCCGAAACGGTCGGAGAGCGGACCGTAGAACAGCTGGGCGCAGCCGAAACCGAGCAGATAAGAGGAGACGACGAACTGCCGGTGATTCTCGCTTTCGACGCCGAGGCTCGCGCCGATCTGCTGCAGCGCCGGAAGCATGATGTCGATGGCAAGCGAGTTGATGGCCATCAGGAAGGCGGCAAGCGCGATGAACTCACGCTTGCCCATGGGCAGGCGGCCCGCGGACACGGCTTGTGATGAATCTGTCACAATGAAATTCCCATAAACAGGCCAAGGCGCTGCTCACCGCAGCGCCTCGGACTCGAGAAACAGATTTGGAAACCGGGCGGACGTCCGGTGACCGGTCAGGCGGCGCCGCGAACGGTGACGCCGTTTTCCTGGAGATGCTGCTGCAGTTCACCGGCCTGGAACATTTCCCGGACGATGTCACAACCGCCGATGAATTCGCCCTTTACGTAGAGCTGCGGGATCGTCGGCCAGTTGGAATAATCCTTGATGCCCTGGCGGATTTCCGAATCGGCGAGCACATTGATGCCCTTGTAGTCGACGCCGATGTAATCGAGAATCTGCACGACCTGGCCGGAGAACCCGCACTGCGGAAACTGCGGCGTGCCCTTCATGAAGAGGACGACGTCGTTGCTCTTGATTTCGTTGTCGATGAATTCGTGAATGCCGCTCATGGGATCTGATCCTTTCAACAGGCGAGTTAAAGGCCCGCCGTTTCAATCGTTTCCCTTAGATAGCATGTGACAGCAGGAATTCCAGCCGCCCGAGCCAAAAAAAGACCATCTGGTCAGACCACTTTGCGATTGTTGCTGTCGCGTTACGGTCGGAAGTTTGCCTTGCTTCTCAGACGCGACGCTGACGGCTGCGGCCGGCGGCGGTGCGGCGCTTGCTGACCTGTTTGCGGGCGGGCTTGCGCTTGGCCGTAGCCGTCTTCCTGACAGCCGTCGTCGTCGCGCCGGGGCGCGCCTTGCGCCTCTTGCGTTTCGTCGAGACGCGACCTGTGGTTTTCTTCAGGATTTCCTTCAGCACGCTGTCGACGACACCCGATATCAATTCTTTTACAAGATCGGCCACAAAACCCCTCCGTTTGCGGTGAAAACGACGTGCCTGCTATTGAATTCCGGATGAGTTCGGTTAGCAAGACGGCTTTGAAATCATACCTGCTTTTTCGCGATATCGGCGGTCAGCAGGTGGTTTGCAGCAATATGCCGGCTATTTGCCCGGCCGGAACAGCGGAATGACATTGATAAAGAAGCGGGTCGTCCTGCATTTCCCGGGCTTCGAGCCGCTCGACGGCCTTGCCCATAGGGCGCGGTACGAACGCTCTGCCAGACAGAGTGCTGCCGTCTGGGGCTACTCCGTCGAAACCGGTGCGCCGGAGGCGGGAAGCGATCCTCTCAGCTTCGAGGTCACGACTGGCAGCGCGGGAGCCTACGAAACGGCGCCTGCGGCGGAGACCGGTTCCGCCGGCTGGCGGACGAAGAGCCGGATCCATATGGTTGATCACGACATGTTCGTGCGTCGGCTGCGCGGCCGCAATACACTGAGCCGGATCATTGCAGGATTTCGGAGCTGCGCCGAGATCATGCTGGAAGGTGGCATGCGGGGATATTTCAGGCATGCGTGGCGTTTCGGCCTGTTCTTCCTCTTTCCGTTCCTGCTGACGGCGCTGGCGATCGCGCTGACGGCCGAGATCGTCTTCCTGCCCTATAGTCTCGGCTTCTCCGCCTGGCACGTGCTCTGGAGTGGGTCACTGGCGCTCTGCTTCTTCATCTTCGCCTTCCTGCCTTTTTCCGAGCGTTTCCATACGCTGCATCTTTTTGCCGATTGGGAAATGGCAGTGGCGCTCGGCCGTATGGATCGGGCCGACTTCAACGACTGGCTGGAAGAGCGGGCGACTGCGGTGCGCAAGGCGCTCGCCGAGGAGGCGGACGAGTACGTGATCTCCTCGCACAGCATGGGATCGAGCGTCGCCGCCCATGTCATCGGCATACTGCTTGAAAGGGAGCCGGGGATCTTCGCGGGCAAGCGAGTGGTATTCGCCACACTCGGCAGCGCCGTTCTGCAATGCGCCCTGCTGTCATCGGCAACATTGCTTCGCGCCCGCGTTGGCCTGATCGCCCGCTGTCCGGAGATCTCCTGGCTTGACGTGCAATGCCTGACGGATTCGATCAATTTCTACAAGGTGCCGGTCGTTGCCGTCTCCGGCCATGCAGATGCGCCGCCGGCAAAGATCCTTCTTATCCGCGTCAAGCAGATGCTGACGAGCGAACATTACCGGAAGATCCGCAAGGACCAACTGCGGGTCCATCGGCAATATGTGCTCGGCCCAGATCTCAAGGCGCCCTTTGATTTCACCCTGATGACGTCAGGACCGATGCCGGCCTCGGTCTTTGCCTCTCCGGAGCAGAATAAGCTGCCGGCTTGAAGGCTGGGCTCCAGCGGTGTTGGCTGGTTACGAAATTGCCGTTCTGATCCCGCCAAGGCCAGCACGTGCCCAAGAGCCGAGGACGTTACTTTACGGCGCTCCAGCGCTTGCATTCAGACGGTGTACGAAATCCGCAAAGAAGGCTGAGGCATGAATGGCTCTTCGGTGCACGGCGATCGTCTGGGGAATTTCAGAGAACGCTCCCTCCACCAGCCTGAAGCCGGAAATTCGCTCCGAACTCTGAACGAGGAATTCGGTCAATCCCGCAGCCGCGTCGCATTGCGACCCGACAAGGAGATCGATGGCAGCTGCCGGGCTGTCCGTATGCGAGACAGTGGCCTTTTCAAGAATACGCTCGAGCTGCTTCGTATAGGCGGCGCTTCTTGCGGAGGCTATCCGTAGTCCTTCAGCATCGACATCTCCGACCGTTCGAAGCGCTGAGTCCTCCGGCACCAAATAGGTCGCTCTGACGGAGATGTAGGGAGGTGAAAAGGAGAACCGGTCGGCTCTCGATGCATCCGAGGCAATAAAAGCAATGTCCCACTCGCCGCGGTCCGCAGCGGCGAGGATGTCGGCGGCCGAGCTGTACTGAATCAGCGAGAGGCCGCGATCCAGTTGCTCGGCAATTTTGTGACCGATCCGAGCGCTTGGACCGACCAAGGTGCCCGCCTGATCGTCCCACTGGACCAACGCTGTATTCGACATGTTGACGGCGGCCCGGATCACACCCGCGGGCGCTATCTCGGACAGAACTTTCTTCCGCGTCGACATCGGCGCGAACTCCCTAAGATGCAAACCGGGCTGCGAGCGCCTCCGATCCTCTCGCAAGGAGGGCGACGTCTACGCCAACGGCGGTGAACAACGTCCCGAGCGAAATGCAGCGGGCTGCAAACGTCTCGTCCGGCGTGAGGATGCCTGCCGGTTTTCCAAGAATTTTCAGGCGTCCGATCGCGTCTTCAATGGCCGCGACCACCTCGGGATGCCCCGGTTGGCCGGGATGACCGAAACTGGCCGCCAGGTCGGCGGGGCCAATGAAGACGCCGTCGACGCCTTCGACCGCTGCGATGGCCTCTAGCTGACCGAGTGCCTCTCGGGTCTCGATCTGCAGAAGCAGGCAGATCTCCTGTTCGGCAATGCGCGCGTAGTTCGGCACGCGCCCGAAGCGGGTGGCGCGCGTTAGAGCGGAGACCCCGCGGACCCCGTGCGGCGGATACCGTATGGCGGCGACCGCCGCCTTCGCTTCCTCTTCGTTCTGAACATAGGGAACGAGGAGCGTTTGGACGCCGATATCCAGAAAGCGCTTGATCAACACGGGATCGTTAAATGCCGGGCGTACGACCGGGGAAACGTCGTAAGACGCGACCGCCTGCAATTGCGGTAGGACGGTGAGGACGTCGCTCGGAGAGTGCTCTGTATCGAACAGCACCCAATCGAAGCCCGACGGCGCGACGATTTCTGCCGCGTAGCTTCCGGGAAGGCCGCACCAGAGACCGATCTGGCTTTTGCCGGCTCTCAGTTTCCGTTTGAAGTGATTGACGGGAAGTTCCATCGGCGCCTCACACAAACGAGACGCCGATGGAGCCGACCGGACCATAGTCGGCTTGGATGACATCGCCCTTGACGATGTCCACAGGGCGGGTGAACGAGCCGGCAAGCACGATCTGGCCCTTCTTCAAACCGCCTCCGACGGCATGGAGCTTGTTCACGAGCCAGGCGATTCCGGCGGCCGGATGCCCCATGATAGCGGCGGAAACACCCGATTCCTCGATGATGCCGTTTTTTGAAAGCGTCGCGCCGACCCAGCGGATGTCGATGTCCATCGGCCGGATGATACGGCCACCCACGACGATCGCTCCGAAGGCGGCGTTGTCGGCGATCGTATCGGTGATGGCTCTGGGCACTTCGGTTCGGTAGTCGATGATCTCAAGCGCAGGAACGACAAATTCAGTCGCGCGCATGACATCATAGATCCGAGTGCCCGGTCCCTCGAGATCCTCGCCCATTACGAAGGCGAGCTCCACTTCGAGACGAGGCTTGATGAAGAGTTCCGCTCTGATCTGCGCTCCGTCGTTAAAAAGGGCGTCATCCAGAATGACGCCGTAGTCGGGCTCCGTCATTTTCGAGGCCATCTGCATCGCCCGCGATGTCAGTCCGATCTTATGACCCGCAATCCGCGCCCCCTTTGCAATCCGGGCCTGCGCCCAGAGTGCTTGGATCTCGTAAGCGTCTTCAAGTTCCAAATTCGGATATGTCCTGCTCGGCTGGACGATGGGCTTGCGTTCGGTTTCTGCCTTCAGCAGTGCGTCGGCTGCCGCCTGGCGTTCCTTTTGCGTAATCATGATTTGGCTCTGTTGGTTTCGTTATTTGATCGGGGGACGCGGCAGGATGGCCTCGCCTGGCTCCATGACGTAGGTGTAGTCGAGCGAGAACCACGGGCCAGTGACGTCCGTGTCGGACGGGTGCGGCTCGTCATGACGGACAAAGTCGCCTGTCAAAGCCGCGGTGACGCCGAACTGCACATCGGAATCAATGTTCGGATCGCTCGGGTCGAAGACCTGGGAAATGAGGGTTTTGTATCCCTCTTTGAAGATCAGGGCGTGCAGATGCGCAGGTCGGTAAGGGTGGCGACCTTGCGCCTGGAGAAGCCGACCGGCGACTCCGTCGACAGGGATGGGATAGCCCACCATCTTGACCGTTCTAAACCAGAATCGACCCTCGTCGTCCGTAGTGAACTTGCCGCGCAGGTTCATTTCCGCCTGATCAGGATCCTGGTTCTCGTAAAGGCCGACAGGCGAGGCGTGCCATACGTCGATCTCGGCGCCTTGGATGGGCTTGCCTCCTCGATCAACCACCTTCGCGTGGACAAACAGGGGTGTTCCCGGCGTTTCCGACCGGATGATGGTTCCGCCGTTTTCCACCCGCGGAGAGTTGAGCCGCCAGAACGGCCCGAGTAGCGACTGTGAAGTCTCGGTCTGCCCGTTGTCGCCGTTGTTGAGCAGGCACACAAGGGATGAGACGCCAAGCGATCCGGCGATGAGCACGAATTCGTTGTGGCTGTCGGTCTGCAGCTGGCCAATTTCGTTGAGGATGGCGGTCGCTTCGCGAAACTCGACTTCCGACAGCCTGACTTCCCGCACGAATGCGTGGAGGTGCTTCACCATTGCAACGAGTATATCCCGCAACCGTGGATCTTCCGTGCGGTTCATCACGGCGAGGACGGCCGGCGTCAACTCGCTTTCCATTCTTATTGCCATAAGGCTACCTCCCAATGAGGTTCGACTATCAAAATAATCGATTATTTGTCAAGCTGTCACTATGCGCTCAATGCTGGCTGCCAATGAAAGCATGGCCAGAATAATGCCGTAAGCATTGGAAATGACGTGATTAAAAGGCTTCTGAAGGCGAGAGATGGGAAGCTCGACACTTTTCTAGGTTGACATAAATAATCGTTTATTATACCGATAATCGAAACTTGCGCCGGATTGCTGGAGGAAGAATGGACACGGCCGACGACAGCTCTCTTGGGCCGTTGACAGAAGATGTGCCGTCAACCGGCTTTCTCGACGATGGTAAGAACACCATCGGCAGCCAGCTCGCATCGCGCCTTCGGGAGGCGATCATCTCCGGTGAGCTGGAAGCGGGCAGCAAGATCAATCTCGACAAGGCGCGGAAGACTTTCAACGTCAGCCTGAGCCCGTTGCGGGAGGGCTTGGCCCGGCTCATTTCAGACGGCCTGGTCGAGTTTCAGGACAACAGAGGCTATCGCGTCGCCCCGATCTCGCTGGCTAATCTGGAAGAGGTCACGAGCCTGCGCGAGGAGCTCGAGGTTTTTGCGTTGCGTGAATCCATGCGTCTTGGCGACGTCGAATGGGAGGGCAACATTATGCGTGCGCTTCATCGTCTAAACCGCTCGGAGCGCGACGCCGCGCGTCCCGAAACGCTGGAACAATGGGAAGCGCTTCACCGCGAATTCCACCTCACCTTGATCTCGGGCTGTGGCAAACCTCTGCTACTTCACTTCTGCAGTCTTCTGCTGAATCTCAACGACCGATATCGCCGCGTCTTCTTGATCCGTACGTCGGGGGATCGCAATGTAGGGCAGGAGCACAGCGAGATTGCCCAGGGAGCGGTCGCGCGTGATGTCGACTATGCCTGCGAGAAGCTCCGCCAGCACATCCATCGCACCGGCACCAATCTGCGCAACCATCTCGCGGCGAAGGGGATCGCGTGATGGCCGCCGTAACATCGAAATCGGCGCCACTGATTGGCGTCGCGCACTTCTCCGCGATATTGCTGTCTCCCATAGAATTTGCGAAGGCCGCTGCGTGCGCGGGATTTTCCAGGATCGGGCTCAGACTGAATCCGGCGTTCCCTGGTGCGCCCTACTACGAGTTGCCTGTCGGTGGTTCGGCTGCGCGCGAGCTGAAAACCGTGCTTGCCGGTGAAGGCATCGAGGTTTTCGATATCGAGTTCTTCGTAATCGACCCCTCGTTCGACGCGTCGTCGGTGGAGGCCACAGTCGCTGCGGCTGCGAACATTAGAGCACGCCGGCTCAGTGTCTGCGGAGATGATCCTGATCAAGCCAGATTGGCATCGAACTTCTCGGATCTCTGCGGCCTTGCGGACCGCTACGGCTTGGCTGTCGATATCGAGAACATGGGTTGGCGGGTGATTAAAACCTTTCAGGACAGCGTCAATCTTGTGAAGGCGAGCGGTGCCCGCAATGCCGGCGCCCTCGTCGACGGAGTACATTTCTTCAGGAATGGCGGTACGCTCGCCTCGCTCCGAACCGAGATTGGCAGGGTAAGGCACGTTCAGTTGTGCGATGTCACTGGACCAGCGCCGATGACACCAGAGGAGATGATCACTGAAGCTAGAGGCGGGCGGTTCGCACCGGGGGAGGGTGAATTGCCATTGAAGGAACTCGTTGCAGCGGTCGATAGCTCCGCGGCGATCTCGGTGGAAGTCCCACTCGCAGGGTCTGCCCCGCCTGAGACGCATTTGAAACATCTGTACGACAGGGCCGAAGAATTATTCGGGCCGGATCGCTGATCCGGCGCCGGCAAGGCGTGAGCCGCGCCGGAGGGAGGAAGTCAACATATGGGCTATACGTTCGATTTTGGTGCGGTCTTCGACCGCGCCCCGGAATTGTTTTGGGGTTCGCTTGGGACGCTCGGTCTCGCGGTTGCCGGAATGATCCTTGCGCTCACGATCGGTATTCTCGGCGTCGCTGCAAGAACGTCCAAGAACAAACTTGTCCGAGCTCCGGTGATTGCCTTTATCGAGATCGTTCGAAACACACCGTTCCTGGTGCAGATATTCTTTATCTACTTCGCCCTTCCGCTTATGGGCATCCGTCTAAACCCTACAGCTACTGCCATCATCGCGCTGGGGATCAATGGCGGCGCCTATGCGATTGAGATCATTCGAGGCGGCGTGGAAAGCGTGAGCAAGGGGCAGGTCGAGGCAGGCTTTGCGTTGGGGTTGCATAAGGCCGATGTCTTCCGGCTGATCGTTTTGAAGCCGGCTCTGCGGGCGATCTATCCGTCCCTGACCAGCCAGTTCGTGATGCTGACCTTGACGACTTCGGTCTGCACTTCAATCGCCGCCTACGAGCTGACCTCGGCGGCGCAGCGGATCGAATCCGACACCTTCCGAAGCTTCGAGGTCTATTTCAGCGTGACCGCAATCTACCTGGTCATCTCGAGCCTGATGATGGGCATCTTCGCCCTTATCTCCCGTTCCTACTTCAACTACCCGACCCGATAGGAGGCGTTCATGGGTCCCATCGGCGAAAACGAGCTGTTCTTCCTCTTGCAGGGTCTGAAGTGGACTGTGCTGCTGGCCATCATCGGCTTCCTCGGCGGAGGCATATTCGGAATCCTGATCGCTCTGGTGCGCACGTCGCAGAACCGTGTCGCACGCTTCGTATCGTCGGGCTACATAGCGCTCTTCCAGGGCACGCCGCTCCTGATGCAGCTTTTCGTCGTCTACTACGGCGTCGCGCTTTTGGGCGTCGACGTCAATGCATGGATCGCTGTGGCCATAGCGTTCACCCTGCATGCGAGCGCTTTCCTGGGCGAGATCTGGCGCGGCTCGATCGAGGCCGTTCCGAAGGGACAGACCGAAGCCGCGAACGCGCTCGGGCTGCATTACGTCTCCCGGATGAAGGACATTGTCCTACCACAGGCGCTGAAGATTTCGATGCCTGCAACCATCGGATTTCTCGTTCAGCTCATCAAGGGCACATCGCTCGCAGCAATCGTCGGCTTCATCGAGCTGACCCGTGCCGGACAGATCATTTCGAACCAGACCTACCGCCCGCTGCTCGTCTTTGGGATCGTCGGAATAGTCTATTTCATCATTTGTTGGCCTCTCTCCCACATCGGGAGCGGCCTCGAAAAACGGATGGCAAAAGCTGCCCGCTAACCTTGCTTCGCTCGAAGCAAAGACCACAGAGGAGGAGAATGGAATGTATAGCAATCGCAGACAATTTCTTGGAATGGCCCTGGCTACGGCCGCCTTCGCCACGGTAGGCGCTGCTGCGGCTTCCGCGGCGACCGTCGAGGAGATCAAGGCCAAGGGCACGATCGTCGTCGGCATTCAGGGCGACAACGCGCCATGGGGCTTCGTCAACACGAGCGGCAAGCAGGACGGGTTCGATGCCGATGTCGCGACACTCTTCGCTAGGGAACTCGGAGTTAAGGTCGAGTTCCAGCCGCTCGCTGTCGCCAACCGCATTCCGGCCCTGACCACCGGCAAGGTCGACATCCTGTTCGCCACCATGGCCATGACGGAAGAGCGCGCCAAATCGATCCAGTACAGCAAGCCATACGCGGCGAACACGATCTCACTTTATGCGGCAAAGGCCGATACCGCAAAAACGCCTGCCGATGTAGCCGGCTGGGAAATCGGCGTGCCGAAGTCCAGCTCGCAGGACAAGGCTATTACCGACGCGATGGGATCGACGGCGACCGTCCGCCGTTTCGACGACGACGCCGCAACCATTCAGGCGCTGGTCTCCGGACAGGTCAAGGCCGTCGGAGGCAACATGTTCTACGGACAGCGGCTCGATGCCGCCAGCGCCGGCACCTACGAGCGCAAGATCGACTTCCTGACGACTTACAATGGCGTTGGAACGCGACTGGGCGAGAAGGACTGGAACGAGGCCGTCAATGCCTTTCTCGACAAGATCAAGGCTAATGGCGAACTTGCAGCCATCACCAAGAAGTGGATGAAGATCGATCTGCCGACGTTCCCGGAATCCATCCCCAACATTCCGTTCACCGTTAAGTAAAGCATACATGGAGGGTGCCGTGCTCAGTTCCGCTAATGATCAGTCGACATTGATATCTTTAAATCAGGTGGAGAAGTGGTACGGCTCCTTCCATGCGCTGAAAAACATCAGCCTGTCGGTTCGCAAAGGTGAGAAGATCGTCCTTTGCGGACCTTCGGGTTCCGGCAAGTCGACGTTGATCCGCTGCATCAACGCTCTCGAGCTGATCCAGGAAGGCAGGATCATCGTCGAGGGGCAGTTGCTCGACGGCACAAGCAAGGCGGTTGATGCCATTCGGCGTGAAGTCGGGATGGTGTTCCAGAACTTCAATTTGTTCCCGCACATGACCGTTCTGCAGAACTGCGCGCTTGCACCTATGAGGGTCCGCGGAACCAGCCGGGCCGACGCCGAGAGGCTGGCGAGAAAATACCTCGAACGAGTTCGAATCCTTGACCAGGCGGAGAAATATCCCGCGCAGCTCAGCGGAGGGCAGCAACAGCGTGTCGCCATTGCCCGGGCGCTCTGCATGGAACCCAAGGCGATGCTGTTCGACGAACCCACATCGGCGCTCGATCCGGAAATGGTCAAGGAAGTGCTGGACACGATGATCGGACTCGCACGCGACGGCATGACCATGATCTGCGTCACCCATGAAATGGGCTTCGCCCGTCAGGTTGCAGACAGGGTCATCTTCATGGCTTCCGGCGAGATCATAGAGGAGGCCGAGCCCGAGGTCTTCTTCAAGTCTCCGAAGCATGAGCGCACCAAGGCTTTCCTTGGCGAGATCCTCGCACATCACTGAGCCGATTGGGTTTTTGAGATGAACAATAACAAATTCCTCGTCGGTCTCATCGGGGCCGACATCCAGATGTCGAAGTCACCCGCACTGCACGAAATCGAGGCGCGGCACCTGAAGCTGGATTACCATTATGAACTCGTCGATTTCGCCGAGCGCAGTTTACCCGCTTCTGCGCTGCCTGAATTGCTCGTAGAGCTCGAAGACCGCGGATTCGCGGGAAGCAACATCACGCACCCCTGCAAGCAGACGGTCATCGCTCATCTTACCAGCCTGTCGGAGGACGCCGAGATGCTCGGAGCGGTCAACACGGTTGTGCTTCGGGACGGAAAGCGGATCGGGCACAATACAGACTGGTATGGCTTCTACAAGAATTTCGAGCGCGGCATGCCCGGTGTCGCCAAAACGCATGCCGTCCTGCTCGGAGCCGGCGGCGCAGGGGTGGCGGTCGCGCACGCGGCAATTAAGCTCGGTATCGAGATGCTCTCGATCTTCGACCAGGACACAAATCGCGCCGCCGCGCTTGCCGATCAGCTCAACCGGCGCTTTTCAAGAACCTGCGCGCAGCCGGTCAGGGAAGTCGGTGCGGCGCTCGCTTCGGCCGATGGGCTGATTCACGCGACGCCGACGGGCATGCGAAGTCATCCGGGTCTTCCGATCGAACCGGAATGGCTTCACCCACGTCACTGGGTCGCCGATATCGTCTACATGCCGCTCGTGACGGAACTTTTGGCCCTGGCAGAGAAGAAGGGGTGCAGGACCTTGCCGGGCGGCGGCATGACCGTGTTCCAGGCCGCGGCGGCCTTTGAACTATTCACGTGTGTAAAACCGGATGCGGAACGCATGTCGCGTCACTTCGAAGAATTGTGCCGAGCTCCAGCCTGACCGGGAGGACATGCCTTGCCGCACATTATCATCGACTACAGCCGAGGTGCTGCCGAACGGGTGGCGATCGACGAATTGACCAGAGCGGTCCATCATCGAGTGCGCGACGGAGGCCTGGTGAAACCCACAGCCGTGCGGACGTTTGCCAGGGAGGCGACCTTCTCCTGCGTCGGCGACGAGCATCCGGACAATCACTTCATCCAGATAATCGTGCGCATGGCGCCTGGCCGGCCGGCAGAAACGAAGCGGCGGCTGTTGAAGGCAGTCCTCGAAGCCGCGTGCGATGTAGCGGCCCCCGCGCTGCAAGCGGGCCGGCTGGGGCTGCGGGCAGATCTTTACGAATCCGATCCGGACTTCGCATTCCAGCAAATAGCGTTCGCCTGAGCCTGGCAACGCCCTCACAAGGACAATTACAATGAGCTTGATCTACGTTCTCAACGGCCCAAACCTCAATTTGCTCGGCAAGCGTCAGCCTCACATCTATGGTCACGAGACGCTGGCCGACGTCGAAGCAGACTGCCGGAAACTGGCCTCGGAACTCGGCCACGAGATCCGTTTCCACCAGAGCAACCGTGAATATGAAATCATCGACTGGATCCACGAAGCGCGCGAAGACGGAGCCGGCATCGTCATCAATCCGGCCGCATTCACGCACACGTCGCTGGCAATTCTCGACGCCTTGAACACATTCGAAGGTCCCGTCATCGAGATCCATATCTCCAACGTGCATAAGCGTGAAAGCTTCCGTCATCATTCTTTCGTTTCCCACCGCGCCGATGGAGTCATCGCCGGTCTTGGTACGGAGGGCTATCAGCTCGGAATCCGCCGAGTCGCGACGATGCTCAAGGTGCCGAAGAAGGAGTGACAATGGCTCCCGCAGTCAGACTGGCGGTCCTCGGAGCGGGGCTTATCGGAAGGCGTCACATCAAACACGTGCTGGACGAACCGATGGCAGAGCTTATCGCTATCGTCGATCCGACCCCGGCTGGAGAGGCGATCGCAAGCGAGGTCGGCACCAAATGGTTTTCGAGCTTCGCTGAACTGGTCGCCGCGGGGCGCCCCGACGGCGTCATCATCGCGACGCCCAACCAGATCCATGTCAGAAACGGCTTTGAGGCCGTAGAGGCCGGCATCCCGGCCTTGATCGAGAAGCCAATCGCCGACGATATTGCCGCTGGCGAGAAGCTTGTTCAGATAGCCGAGGTCAAAGGCGTTCCGCTGCTGACCGGACATCATCGCCGACATAATCCGATGATGCAAAGGGCTAAACAGATTATCGAAAGCGGAGAGCTCGGGCGAATACTGGTCGTAAATGCCATGTTCTGGCTATTCAAACCGGAGGAATACTTCGACACTTCCTGGCGGCGCGAACGCGGCGCGGGACCAGTCTTTCTCAATCTGATCCACGACATCGACAACCTTCGTTACCTGTTTGGAGATATCGCTGCCGTCCAGGCATGCGAATCCAATGCAGTTCGCGGAAACGCCGTTGAGGAGACCGCAGTGATCCTCATCGAGTTCAAGAACGGAATTCTCGGCACTGCTTCCGTTTCGGATTGCGTCGTCGCCCCATGGAGTTGGGAAATGACGACCGGCGAAAATCCCGCCTATCCTAAAACTGGGGAGGCCTGCTACATGATCGGCGGCACCCGCGGGTCGCTGTCGGTGCCGTCACTCGAAATGTGGAGCAATCCCAGCAAGCGGAGTTGGACGGAACCATTCGAATGCAATCGCGCCGAAGTCGAGAATGAAGACCCGCTCATCTTGCAGATACGCCAGCTTTGCAGGGTCATCAGAGGCGAAGAAGCGCCGCTGGTCAGCGGACGTGAGGGACTAGAAACCTTGAAGGTTATCGATGCCGTGAAGCGATCCGCCGCAGCGGGCAAGCGTATCAGCCTGACCTAAATGGTTGCGCGCCAGCTCAAGGCGGTCGCAACTGTTTGACGTAGGGTGCATACGAGTTCGGGCGCCTTTGTCATCCAGAACCGCTTTGCAGAGAACCAAAGACCCGGCAGGAAGGAATGCTTCCACCCGGGTCTTGTTTCATTTCAAAGCTTCAACCGGGCGAAGCCGGCATATCAATCCGGCGCGGAGGTCTGCAGAGCGAGAGCGTGCAATAGGCCACCCATATTGCCCTTCAGCGCCTCGTAGACCATCTGGTGCTGCTGCACGCGGCTCTTGCCGCGGAAGGCTTCGGCGACGACTTCGGCGGCGTAGTGATCGCCGTCGCCCGCCAGATCGCGGATCGTCACCTTGGCACCGGGAATCCCAGCCTTGATCATGTCTTCGATATCGCCGGGTTTCATGGCCATGATCGTTACTCCTTGCGCATCATTCCGCGGCAAGTTCGCCGCGGCCTTCCATGAAATCAGGGAACCACGATTCATGGGCATCGCGCAATTGCTGAATCGGCAGTGAAATAAGATCGCCGACATCAAGTGTATCGCCCCCGACCGTGCCGAGGCGACGGAAGGGAACGCCAGCGCCTTCCGCATTGACGCAGACGAAATCGGCGACATCGGCCGGCACAGTCAGCACGTAACGGGCCTGATCTTCGCCGAAGAGCAGCGCATGCGCAGCACCCTTGCCTTCGGCGAGATCGATCTGAATGCCCTTGTCCGAGGCCATGGCCATTTCGGCAAGGGCAACGGCCAGGCCGCCCGAGGAAATGTCGTGGCAGGCGGTCGCCTGGCCGTTGCGGATGACGGAGCGGACGAAATCGCCGTTGCGGCGCTCGGCGAAGAGATCGACTTCCGGCGCCGGACCCTCGCGGCTGAAAAGGACATCGCGGAGGTAAATGGACTGGCCGAGGTGGCTGCCGTCGACGCCGATCATGATCACCTTGTCGCCGACATTGGCGCTGCCGATGCGGACCATCTTGCGCCAGTCCGGCAGCAGGCCGACGCCTGCAATCGTCGGCGTCGGCAGGATGGCGACGCCATTGGTCTCGTTGTAGAGCGAGACGTTACCGGAGACGATCGGGAAATCGAGCGCGCGGCATGCTTCGCCGATGCCCTTCACCGCCTGAACGAACTGGCCCATGATTTCGGGCTTTTCGGGGTTGCCGAAGTTGAGATTGTCGGTGGCGGCAAGCGGCTCGGCGCCTGTCGCAGTGATGTTGCGCCAGCATTCAGCGACCGCCTGCTTGCCGCCCTCGAAGGGATCGGCCTCGACATAACGCGGCGTCACGTCGGAGGAGAAGGCAAGCGCCTTGCTCTTGTGGCCATCGACGCGCACGACACCGGCGTCGCCACCGGGGAGCTGCAGAGAATTGCCCTGGATCAGCGTGTCATACTGTTCGTAGACCCAGCGGCGGCTCGACTGATTGGCGGAGCCGACGAGCTGGAGCAGCGCCTGGCCGTAATCCTTGGGGGCGGCGACGAGATTAGCGGGCAGGGGCGCCGGCTTGCCGGATTCACGCCAAGGGCGGTCATATTCAGGCGCCTGGTCGCCGAGATCCTTGATCGGCAGGTTGGCGACTTCTTCGCCCTGATGCATGACGCGGAAGCGCAGATCATCGGTCGTCCTGCCGACGATGGCGAAATCGAGGCCCCATTTGACGAAGATCGCCTTGGCCTGCTCTTCCTTTTCCGGCTGCAGCACCATGAGCATGCGCTCCTGGCTTTCCGACAGCATCATCTCATAGGCGGTCATCCGCTCTTCACGGACCGGTACCTTGTCGAGTTCCAGCAGAATGCCGAGATCGCCCTTGGCGCCCATTTCGACGGCCGAGCAGGTGAGCCCGGCCGCACCCATGTCCTGAATGGCGATGACGGCGCCGGTCTGCATCAGCTCGAGGCAGGCTTCGAGCAGGCATTTCTCGGTGAAGGGGTCGCCGACCTGAACGGTCGGGCGCTTTTCCTCGATCGATTCGTCGAATTCGGCCGATGCCATGGTCGCGCCGCCGACGCCGTCGCGGCCGGTCTTGGCGCCGAGATAGACGACCGGGAGGCCGACGCCCTTGGCTTCGGACAGGAAGATGGCGTTCGATTTCGCGATGCCGGCGGCAAAGGCGTTGACGAGGATATTGCCGTTATAACGCGCATCGAACTCGACTTCGCCACCGACCGTGGGAACGCCAAAGGAATTGCCGTAACCGCCGACGCCGGAGACGACGCCGGAGACGAGATGGCGGGTCTTCGGGTGATCCGGCTCACCGAAGCGCAGCGCGTTCATCGCGGCGATCGGCCGGGCGCCCATGGTGAAGACGTCGCGAAGGATGCCGCCGACGCCGGTCGCAGCACCCTGATACGGTTCGATGTAGGAGGGGTGATTGTGGCTCTCCATCTTGAAAACCACGCAATCGCCGTCATCGATATCGACGACGCCGGCATTCTCGCCGGGCCCCTGGATGACCCGCGGCCCCTTGGTCGGCAGCGTGCGCAGCCATTTCTTCGAGGACTTGTAGGAGCAGTGCTCGTTCCACATGGCCGAGAAGATGCCGAGCTCGGTGAAAGTCGGCTCGCGGCCGATCAGATCCAGAATGCGCTGGTACTCGTCCGGCTTCAAGCCGTGGCTTGCGATGAGTTCCGACGTGATCGGGATGGTGTTTGGAATGGTCATGAGCGGAAAGTCCCTGGCGCGGTTTGCGCTGTCTTTAGCTTATGTAGCGGCGGCGCGCGACAGAAAAAAACCACCGTCAACACAGTGAACTGATCTCCGAAGTTGGACACCCAACTTCGGGGTTCAGTTTACAGGGCGGACAGGCTTTTGTTCTCGTGAAGGCGGCAATCGCTCAGAACTTGTAGCCGATCTGGATGCCGGCGCGCGTCATACCGTCGTTCGGGCCGTCGCAGAGATCGGCATGAGAGGAGTGGGCGATCTGGGCCATCACGTTCCAATTGCGGGTGAAACGGTAGCCGGCGCCGACATATTCGTGGAACAGAACGCGACAGCCGAGTTCCGGGCCGTCATCATTGTCGTCCAGCTCGCCGGTATGGATGACCCCGCCGAATCCGGCTTCGGCAAAGAGCTTCTCGTTGAGATCGACCGTCCAGGTGAAGCCCGTGAAGAACTGCGTTGCTTCACCCGAGGTGCCGATCGAGGTGCCGAGATGGACGCGGGGATGCAACAGCTGTTGCTGCCAGCCGACGGCCTCCTCATATCCAAAAGGATCGAAGAGAGCGGTAATCTCCGGAAAAACGCCATCTTCCCCGGCACGACCCGATTGCACCGAGGCGGAGGCCCCGAATCGCAATTCATCGAATATCTGCTCGCCGGCATTGGCCGAACCCGCCATCGAAGTGACGGCTACGGCCGCCACGGATGCCAGCCCCAAGAAGCGTAACGCGATCTTTCCGAACTCGACCCTCATCTGCCGTCCTTTGATTCGCACCAAGCGGGAATAACAAAGAGGTAGCACGGGGGTCGGAGCGGTAAAGCGCTCTCGTCAGGCGTGTGCGTTTTTTCGGAATTATGGCGTGTATTTGCAACAGGTCATATTTCGCCGTCATAGGCGGAACCGCCATTTTCCAGCAGCCGGCGCAGGATCATCAGGCCTGCGGTCAATTCCTGGCCCGTTTTGGGTGAGGAGAAGCCGATGCGAATGCGGTAGTAGGTTTTCTCGCCGCGGGCCGCCTTAAACTCGTCTTCGTCATCGACCAGCACGCCGTCGCGAAAGGCGGCATTCTTGAAGGTGCCGGACATCCAGGGCTCCGGCAGTTTCAGCCAGAGGAAGGGCGCATGCGGGTGCGACGCGAAGTCGAAACCCCGCAGATGCTCGCGGGCGAGGTGGGCACGTCGGGAGAGTTCCCCGATAACTTCCTTGCGGATCTCGTGCGCCCGGCCGCTTTCGACCAGGCGGGCACAGGTCTCTGCCAGGATGAAAGGCAGGCCGCCGGTGACCATCCTGTGCGTTACCTTGATGCGCTGGGCAAAATGCGGCGGGCAGGCGACCCAGCCGCCGCGCACACCGGCGGCGACCGATTTCGACAGGCCGTTGACCAGGAAGGTGCGATCGGGCGCAAGCGCGGCAATGAGCGGCGTCTCATCGTCGGCCATGCCGCCGTAGAGGTCGTCCTCGATCAGCCAGACGCTGTGCTTTCTGGCAATTGCGGCAATTGCCGCGCGCCGCTCGTAGGGCATGATCGTCACTGTCGGATTATGCACGGTCGGCATCAGGAAGGCGATCTTCGGATGCTGCTGCTGGCAGAGCCGTTCGAAATCGTCGGGAATGATGCCGAATTCGTCGGAATCGACCGTCACCGTACGGCGGCCGAGAAGGCGGGCGCTGCGGCTGACCTGGGTATAGGTCAGATTTTCGAAGACGATCTTGTCGCCCGGCGCCGAGACAGCGGCAATAACGGCAACCGCCGCGGCATGGGCCCCGAGCGTCGGTACGATGTTTTCGACCTCCGGTGTCCAGCCGCTGCGGGCAAGCCAGCGGCGGCCCGCGTCGAACCAGTTCCGCGGAAAGCTACGGGAATAGGAGGAAATCTCGGTGAGATGCTGTTCGCCGATCTCGGCGAGGATGGCTGAGATGATCTTGCCCTGGCCGAGATCGGGGGCGGCTGTCGTATCGAAACGGATCTTGTCGGCCGGCGCGTCCTGAAAGCGAGTGCCGCCAAGCGAGACGGCCAGTGCATCGGTTTGTTCGCCGGGCGGCGTCTCGGCGCGGTTCAGCACGTAGGTGCCGCGGCCCACCTCGCCGGCAACCAGGCCGCGCTCGTGCACCAGCGCATAGGCGCGGCCGATCGTGCCGATCGTCACCCCGATATCATAGGCAAGATTACGCTGCGGCGGCAATTTGCTGCCGGCGGGCAGGGCGCCGCTCGCAATGGCGGATTCGATGCTGTCGGCAAGCCGGAGATAGACCGGCCCGGAGCCGCGGGAAAGATCAGGAAGCCAATTTGTCATGGTGACAATTGCTTATATTGTCACTGTGTGCCTGTCAAGATTAAGAGTCAATTGCACGGATGAGCCGAGAGGATTCCTGGAATGTCTGCATTGCCCGAAATCAATACGCCAATTGTGCCGATTGTCTCTTATGAGGACAGGCGCGTCATTCTTCCCAGCCCGCCTGCCGAGGCGACGATGCCTCTGGGACGGATCTGGGCCGCCATTCGTCTCTGGCATCAGAAGCGGGAGGGACGGCGCGCGCTCAGGGAGCTTACGGCGGCAGGGCTCAAGGATATCGGGGTATCGCAGTCCGAAGCCGCACGCGAAATCGGCAAGTCATTTTTCTGGGACTGATGCTGCGGGCGACCGCGGCGATCAATTGCAGGCTCTGTTGCCGCCGGACCAACGATTGACGTCGGCGGCGATGCGGCCGGCGACGGGGTCCGACATCATCGGACCAAAGGCCTGCAGACGGGCAGGGCTTCCCTCGGCCTGGACGACGAGCAGCGGCCGGCTTTCCGGGCTGGCCTTGTGGACGAGCAGGATGCGCGGCCGACCGGAGAAGGAGTTGAGCTCCGGAGCGAGCTTATAGGCTGCAAAGGCCGGATCGCCCGATTTGAACCAGCAGGCATTGGCACCGAGCGCTACGCGTTCCATCGTCGGCAACGCCGCCCGGTTTGGACCTGCTGCCGGGGCCGGTGATTGGCAGGCGGCGACAATGTTTGCCAGAGCAGTCAACAAGGCGGCGTTTGCGACGGAGAGGCGGGGACGCATTGATCTTGCTCCAGTGATCCGGATGAAGGTCTTCTCGGCTGCACGCCGTTGCCCGCGGTAGGCCTGCGGGCGGCATGGTTGAGGTGGGGGTCAGGCGGCGACGACGTCGAGCGCCGAGGCGAAGAGGCCCCGGCCATCCGAACCGCCATGGGCGGCCTCGATCAGGTTTTCGGGATGCGGCATCATGCCGAGCACATTGCCCTTTTCGTTCATCACGCCGGCAATGTCGTTGATCGAACCATTCGGATTGGTGCCCTCGGCATAACGGAACAGCACCTGACCATTGCCCTCGATCTTCGCCAGCGTCGCTTCGTCGGCAAAATAATTGCCGTCGTGGTGGGCGACAGGGCAACGGATGACCTGCCCTCGCGCGTAGGCGCGGGTGAAATCCGTCTCGGCATTGACGACTTCGAGCTTGATCTCGCGGCAGACGAATTTCAGCGAGGCGTTACGCATCAGCGCGCCCGGCAGCAGGCCGGCTTCGACGAGGATCTGGAAGCCGTTGCAGACGCCGAGCACCTTCACGCCCTTCGCAGCCTTGTCGATGATCGCCTGCATGACCGGCATGCGGGCGGCGATCGCGCCGCAGCGCAGATAATCGCCATAGGAAAAGCCGCCGGGGATGACGATCAGGTCAACGTCGGGGATTTCCGTCTCCGTCTGCCAGATCGTCACCGGTTGGTGACCCGTGATCTTGGTGAGAGCGGCGATCATGTCGCGATCGCGGTTGAGGCCCGGAAGTTGAACGACGGCTGATTTCATAGAGTCCCCGCATTTCGCGAAAGATATTGGACTGGAACGCTCTCGGCGAGCCATACTCCATTGTCCGCGACAAAGAAAGAATGGCCTTCTGAAAACATGGCGGCTGCGTCGACACGCAGAATGATATAGTCGCCCTTGCGGCGCACGGCGACAATTTTCGCCGTATCGATGTCGGCCGATAGATGGACATGGTGCCGCTCCATCTTCTTCAGGCCTTCGCGCTCGATCGACGGCCAGTTCGTGAGTGACGTGCCGTGAAAGAGAACTGCCGGCGGTTCAACCGGGATCAATGCCAGGTCGACCTCGACACTGTGGCCCTGATTGGCGCGGATCCTGTTATCGACAAGCGTGAAGCGTTTCTTCGGACTGTTGTCGATGACCTCGAGGATATCGGCGCGGGAGACGCCGTATTTCGACGTCAGCACCTTTTCGAGATCATCGAACGATACCCAACCCTCGGCATCAAGCGTCAAGCCTGCGGCATCCGGCGCATGGCGCAAAACATAGCTCATGAATTTCGAGACTTCCGTCTCCAGCTTTGCCTTCAGCATGACGCTCAATCCATAAGACCCGTCGGATGACGAGCAGGTCTGCAATGGTCAGTCGATCGCGATCGCGTAATTCTCGATGACCGTGTTGGCGAGCAGTTTTTCGCACATCGCCTTGAGGTCTGCCTCGGCCATGGCCTTGTCGGCGCCTTCGAGCTCCAGGTCGAAGACCTTGCCTTGCCTTACATGGCCGACGCCCGAAAAGCCGAGGGCGCCGAGCGCGCCTTCGATGGCCTTGCCCTGCGGATCGAGAACGCCGTTTTTCAGCGTGACGGTGACACGAGCCTTGATCACTTTGTCTTTCCTGCCTTACTTGACGAGAACCGGGCCGGTGCCGCGCACAGGCTCGTTTTCATTGATGATGCCGAGACGGCGTGCGACTTCGGAATAGGCTTCGAGTAACCCGCCGAGATCGCGGCGGAAGCGGTCCTTGTCCATCTTCTCGCGGGTTTCGATATCCCAGAGCCGGCAGCTGTCGGGCGAGATTTCGTCGGCGAGGATGATCCGCATCATGTCGCCTTCGAAGAGGCGGCCGCATTCGATCTTGAAATCGACAAGCTGGATGCCGACGCCGAGGAAGAGGCCGGTCATGAAATCGTTGACGCGGATGGCGAGCGCCATGATGTCGTCGAGCTCGGCCGGATTGGCCCAGCCGAAGGCGGTGATGTGCTCTTCGGAGACCATCGGATCGTCGAGGGCGTCGGACTTGTAATAGAACTCGATGATCGAGCGGGGCAACACGACGCCTTCCTCGATGCCGAGGCGCTTGGCGAGAGAACCGGCGGCGACATTGCGCACGACGATCTCCAGCGGGATCATCTCCACTTCCCTGATCAGCTGCTCGCGCATGTTGAGCCGGCGGATGAAATGGGTGGGGATGCCGATCTTGTTCAGATGGCTGAAGATATATTCGGAAATGCGGTTGTTGAGAACGCCCTTGCCGTCGATGACTTCGTGTTTCTTCTTGTTGAAGGCGGTGGCATCGTCCTTGAAGAACTGGATCAAAGTGCCCGGCTCCGGGCCCTCATACAGAATCTTTGCCTTGCCCTCGTAGATACGGCGGCGACGGTTCATCTTGGTCATTCTCTGTTGTTGGCGCTCTTGGGATAGCGCGAGTGGATCGATCTCGTGGCGTCCCCTTAAAGGAAAAGAGAGTGTTTCACAATCCGCCTGTCGCTCCTTCCCCGGTTTCCGGATTTCGTGGCCTCGGTTCCCGGATTTCATGGCCCTGTTTCCGGATTTTACGGAATAGCGCCAAGAGAATCGAATGAATTCGCGTTACGAGTCTAGCGGCTTTTTCTCTACGGTGGAATGAAGGCGAAATGGCGGGCCGCTTATACAGGTTTTATTTGGCGGTTCTGCTTGGCGTCGCGCGGAGAAGATGCGTCTGCAAGCCGCGCGCGGCGGTCAGCCCGTTTCGCCAGCTTCCGACGCGAATGAAGGAGGGGATCTGTATGGCCGGCATCGGCCGGGCGAGCGCATAGCCCTGCAGCGTGTCGCAGCCGAGTTGCTCCAGAATGCGCACATGATCAGCCGTTTCGACGCCCTCGGCAATGACGAGAATATTGAGCGAGCGCCCGATATCGATGATCGAGCCGACGAGTTTACGCTGCTCGGCAGACTGCGGCAGCATGCGGATCAGCTCGCGATCAATCTTCAGCGTGTTCGGGCTCAGGCGCAGAAGGCTGACGATCGAGGCGTGGCCGGTGCCGAAGTCGTCGATGTGAATGTCGATGCCGAGCTTGCGGATCTTTTTCAAATTGGCCGCCACCACCTTGTCGCAATCATCGAGCGGGATCGATTCCAGCAGTTCGAAGGCGATCGCGCCGGGCTCGATCTTCAGGGCGCGGAGCTTCTTGCCAAGATCGGGATCGGTCAGCCGCCGGGCGGAAACGTTGACCGATATTTTCGGGATCGACAGGCCATCCTTGATCCAGGCACGGCGGTCCGCCAGCGCGCGCTCGAGGATCAAGGCGTCGATCGTCGAGACGACGTCGAGATCCTCGGCGATATCGAGAAAGCGGTCTGGCGTCAGCAGGCCGTGCACGGGATGTTGCCACCGTGCGAGCGTCTCGACGCCTGTGACATCGAGCGTGCGGGCGTCGAACTGTAATTGATAGAACGGCACGAATTCATTGCGCTCCAGGCCGATCAGGATTTCATCGGCGAGCTGCTTGGCAGAGACGATATCGTTGCGGGCCGATGCCGAGAAGAATTCGAAGCGGTTTCGGCCGAGACCTTTGGCACGATAGAGTGCGATGTCGGCGTCGAGCAGCGTCTGCTTGGCGTCGAGCTTGGCGCCGCCATTGACCGCGATGCCGATGCTGGCGCCGAAACGGCAGTCATGCCCCTCATATCTGACGGGTCGGCGCAATTCTCGGATCAGGCGTTCGGCCAGGCTGGCGATCTTCTTCGATGCAGCATCGACGGCGCAGAGGATGACAAATTCGTCACCGCCGATACGGGCGACGAAATCGGCGGCGCGGACGGAATATCTGAGCACATTTGCGGTGTGCTGCAGCATGGCGTCGCCCGCCCGATGGCCGAGGGTATCATTGATCTGCTTGAAGCGGTCGAGATCGATATGCAGAACCGCCAAAGCGAGGCCTTTAGCCCGGCATTGCGCCGCGCCGTCGTCGAGCATCTTGTCGAGATAGCGGCGGTTCGGCAGGCCGGTGAGGTAATCGTGCAGCGCCAGGTGTTCGATGCTTTCCTTGGCGGCTTCGAGTTCGCGGTTGCGGGCTTCCGCCAGTTCCTTGGCACGCTGCAGCTCGTTGCGAAGCGCGACCTCCTCGGTGACGTCCCAATTGGCGCCGATCAGCTTGCGCTGGCCGTTGCCGTCGACGAAGAAGGCCGAGCGGGCACGGATGATGCGTTCGACGCCGTCGCCGCGGATTATGCGGTATTCCTGCTGAAAGTCGCTGCCGCTTTCGACGCTGCGGTCGGCCAGCCCGAGCACGCGCTCCCGGTCGTCCGGATGCAGGCTTTCGGCCCAGGCCTCGCCGCCGATCTTGCGCGCCGCACCCTGCAAGCCGTAAATGGCAATCAGGCGATCGTCCCATTCGACGCTGTCGTTTTCGATGTCGGCCTCGAAGACGCCGATGCGGGAAATTTCCAGCGCCAGATCGAGCCGGCGTGACAGGCGCGACAGCGTCTCCTCGGCTTCCTTGCGGGCGGTGATATCGATATCCGTGCCGACGATGCGCGTCGGTACCCCGTTCTCATCCCATTCGACGCAGGCGCCACGGCAGTCGATCCAGACCCAGTGGCCGTCCCTGTGGCGTTCACGATATTGGAAGATCTGATAATCCGGATCGCCGGCATTCTGCCGCTCGATCGCATGAGCGACGAAGTCGCGGTCGTCGGGATGGACGAGTTGCAGCCAAGCCTCGTAGTCGCCGGCGACGTCCTCGTCCGGCGCCATTCCGCGGATGATTTTCCACGTCGGCGAATAATATTTCCGGTCGAGACGGTAATTGTGATCCCATACGCCGAGGCCGGAACCAACAAGCGCATGGTTCCAGCGGCTCTCGCGCTCGGCCAGATCGGAATCGTCGGTCGACCCGTTGCCGACGCCAGCCTCAGCCGCTGCGAGATCGCCATGCGGTTTGTCGGCCTCCGGGCGGGCTTTCTTCACGGGCATTCTCGCTGATTTCATCTCGGCGCAGTCTGGGGGCTTTCTATTAAGAAATGCTTAGAAAGCGGTCGCTGAAATGGCGAGGGTCGGGGGTTCCAAATCAGGCAGAGAGGCGGCTGAGGAATTGGGCGAAGACCATTGTTCCTTCGGGCCACGGGCCGTGCCCGGACTCAGCATTGATATGCCCCGCCTCGCCGGCATCGACGAGGAAGGAACCCCAGCTGCTGGCGATATCGTCGGCATGGTCGTAGCTGCCGAACGGATCGTTGCGGCTGGCGACGGTGATCGAAGGGAAGGGCAGCGGGTCGCGCGGATAGGGCCCGAAGGTCATCAGGTGCTTGGGGCGAATGTCGGGATTGGTGACTTCAGGCGGAGCGACAAGGAAAGCGCCTGCCACCCGTTTGCGGAAATGTGGGATGGCATGGATTGCCGAGGGCACGCCGAGCGAATGGGCGACGAGCACGACCGGGCGGGTCGAGGCGTTCACCTCTTCGGCGATGCGGGCGATCCAGTCCTCGCGGACCGGCTTTGTCCATTCGGCCTGTTCGACGCGCCGCGCTGTGCTGAGCTTCGCCTGCCAGCGGCTCTGCCAGTGGCCGGGGCCGGAATTGGTGTAGCCGGGGATGATGAGAATATCTGCGTCTGAGGCTTTCATAGTGCCGCCGATGTGAGAAGGCTTGACCAAGATGTCAAGAGGGGGCGGCAAGGGAGCGACACGGGCGCTGAAATTTGTTATGTTACTCCAGTGCCGGTTGCGGATTTCGTATCGGCTTACCCGCCGATGCATGTCCGCGGCCGATCAAGTCTCGGCTGAGGAGGAGAAAGCCATGGCGGCATTTCATGTCATGACGGGTGCCAGTGAAAACCTGGCGCGGCCCGTGGTCAATCGCATCGGCATCGCCGACGTCTTCGATGCGCTCAAGCGCGGGCTCGACGATTTCAGTGAGAAGCCTTCCCATTACGTGTTCCTGTGCCTGATGTATCCGATTGCCGGCGTCTTCCTGACGCTGTGGACCTCCGGCGCCAATCTTCTGCCAATGGTCTTCCCGCTGATGTCCGGTTTCGTGCTCATCGGCCCGATTGCGGCGATCGGTCTTTATGAGATCAGCCGCCGGCGCGAGGAAGGCCTCGATACGTCATGGACGCATGCGCTCGAGGTGCGCCATTCGCCGGCGCTGCCTTCGATCATCGCGGTCGGGCTGATGCTCTTTGGCCTGTTCGTCGTCTGGCTGGTGACGGCACAGACGCTGTACGCCAATCTTCTCGGCGAAGTGTTTCCGCGCACCATGACGGACTTCACCCGCCAGGTTTTCGGCACGGCGCAAGGCCTACAGCTGATCGTCTGGGGCAATCTCATCGGATTCGGTTTCGCGCTGGTCGTGCTGGCGATTTCAGTCATCACCTTCCCGCTTCTGCTCGATCGTGATATCGGGGCGGTCGCCGCCGTCGTGACCTCGATCCGTGCGACGGTCATCAATCCGGTGCCGGTGCTGCTCTGGGGCCTGATCGTCGCAGCGCTCCTCGTCGTCGGCACCATCCCGGTCTTTGCCGGACTCGCGCTCGTCATCCCGATCCTCGGCCACGCGACCTGGCATCTCTACCGCAAGCTGATTGCGCGGGAAGCTGTATAGCTTCGGTCCTGCCCGCGGAAAACCTTGATACCGTGGGATCCCCGATTTTCGGGAACCTCGAACCTGCCTCGGAGTTTTTTGCGAGAGCATGATTGTAGCAACATCATGCTCCCGAGACTCCGAGGAGAGATTTCAGAGGTGACGATGACGCATCTGTTTGCCCGCTTCGCAACCAAGACATCGGAATGGGCGGGTAAGCCCGTCATCTTCATCCTGGCGCTGTGCGTCGTCATTATCTGGGCCTTGCTCGGCCCCTTCTTCGACTATTCGGAAACCTGGCAGCTCATCATCAACACGGGTACGACCATCATCACCTTCCTGATGGTCTTCGTGCTGCAGAACGCCCAGACGCGCGACACCCGGGCAATCCAGGCCAAACTCAACGAAATCATCCTGACAAGCCATGCCGAAAATCGCTTCATCGGCATCGAAAATCTCGACGAGGAGGAGCTGAAACATCTCGACCAGCTGGTCGCCAAGGCTGCCAAGGGCAGGGGCGAGACGGAGGCTTGCAGTACTGCGGAGACCGCGGAAGCCGCTGCGCCGAAAAAGACCGATGCGCGTAAGCGATCGGGGAATGCTAAGGGCTCGAAGATGAAGCAACGACCGCTTGAGAAGAGCTGAATTCCGCAATATGCTTTATAACGCATGTCGGGTCTAAAGCTGTTTTGCATTTCCTTTCTCAGAGAACCGCAGGTCGAATTGTTTTTTCAGGCCTATCTCATAGGGCTGCCATTGGGCCATTTGCCTTTTTTCTTCAGTGATCTAGGCCTTGGTCTGCTGTTCGCGAAGTTTTTTCTTTCGCTTCCGATCGTTTTTTTATTGTTTATTTTTTATCGCATTAAATATGCCGCAGTAAATTCACGGCCATTTTTGTGGGGATCCATCATCTTTATCGCAACGTTGGTGTTAATCGTTGCGTCGTTCTTTTTGATGTGCGGCGGGATAAATGATCTCACACGGAAGGACATGACAATATTGGAGATTATCCTGATTGTGTCCGCTCCTTCTCTCCTTGCGACATGCATCTACTTCCCGGTCATGATCAGGCTGCGGCTAAGACGGAGCGTCGGGTAGACAGCACAGGAGACAACGGCGCCGGAAGGCGCCGCCATGACGTAGAAAAGAATTCTTATGCAGCTCCAAACACCCGCCGGAAGATCGTATCGACGTGCTTGGTGTGATAGCCAAGGTCGAACTTTTCGCGAATATCCTCCTCGGATAGCGCAGCGCGGACCTCCGCATCCGCCAGCAGCTCTTCCAGGAAATCCTTGCCCTGTTCCCAGACCTTCATGGCGTTGCGCTGCACCAGGCGGTAGGCGTCCTCGCGGGAGGTGCCAGCCTGGGTCAGCGCCAGGAGGACGCGTTGGGAGTGGACGAGGCCGCGGAACTTGTTGAGGTTCTTCTCCATGTTCTCCGGGTAGACCAACAGCTTTTCGATGACGCCGGCCAGACGTGAGAGGGCAAAATCGAGGGTGACGGTCGCGTCGGGGCCGATCATGCGCTCGACCGAGGAGTGAGAGATATCGCGCTCGTGCCAGAGGGCGACGTTTTCCATGGCGGGCAGTGCGTAGGAGCGGACCATGCGGGCAAGGCCGGTGAGGTTTTCGGTCAGCACCGGGTTACGCTTGTGCGGCATGGCCGAGGAGCCTTTCTGGCCGGGGGAGAAATATTCCTCGGCCTCCAGAACCTCGGTGCGCTGCAGGTGGCGGATCTCGGTTGCGAGCCGCTCGATCGACGAGGCAACGACGCCGAGGGTGGCGAAATACATGGCGTGGCGGTCGCGCGGGATGACCTGGGTCGAGACCGGCTCGGCCTTCAGGCCGAGCGCCTCGGCGACATGTTCCTCGACGCGCGGATCGATATTGGCGAAGGTGCCGACGGCGCCGGAGATGGCGCAGGTCGCGACTTCCTCGCGGGCGGCGACGAGGCGCTGGCGGCAGCGCTCGAATTCGGCATAGGCGAGCGCCAGCTTGACGCCGAAGGTGGTAGGCTCGGCATGGATGCCGTGCGAGCGACCGATGGTGACGGTGTCCTTGTGTTCGAAGGCGCGGGTTTTCAGCGCTGCCAGCAGCCGGTCGAGATCGGCAATCAGAATATCGGTGGCGCGCACCAGCTGGACGTTGAAGCAGGTGTCGAGCACGTCTGACGAGGTCATGCCCTGGTGGACGAAGCGCGCATCCGGGCCGACGATCTCGGCGAGATGGGTCAGGAAGGCGATGACGTCATGCTTGGTGACAGCCTCGATCTCGTCGATCCGGGCGACGTCGAAGGTGGCCGCACCGCCCTTTTCCCAGATGGTCTTCGCTGCCGATTTCGGAATGACGCCGAGTTCGGCCAGCGCGTCGCAGGCATGCGCCTCGATCTCGAACCAGATGCGGAACTTAGTTTCGGGAGACCAGATGGCGACCATTTCGGGCCGGGAATAACGCGGGATCATGGGCGGCTGCCTTCACTTCAAGAGGTTAAGCATCGATGTTTTGCTTTTGCGCAATTTCGGGCGCAAAACCGCTGAACACTTTTGCTGAAATTGCTTCAGCGCCCCTGTAGCAAAGACGGGCGGCAATCTCAACGCATGCGCTTGGCAAGATGATAGCTGCTGACGACAAGGCAGACGAGGCCAAGCGGCAGGAAAAGGCGAAGGCCGATCACCAGGAACTGGTAGACGGCGCTGATGCCGGTAAAGACGAACTGGAAGGCCCAGGCGACGCTGCCGAAGGGCGCGTGCCAGCGCGAATAGAAGATCCGGTATTCCATGGCGAAGAGAAAGGCGGTCATCAGGATCGTGGCTGCCGTCAGCGTCACGAAAAAGGCGGCGAACCGCGCTTCCGGCGGTCTGTTATAGGCAAAAAAGCGAGCGACCGGCAGGGCGAAGGGCCAGGACAGCAGGCCGCCGAGAAAATAGAGTGCCGCCAGCTCGGCGAGCCGGCTCGTCTCGAGGCCGTTGCGGAGGTACAGGCCGAGCATCGCGGCGGCCAGCATCTGCACGCCCCAGAGCAATGCGCCGACAAAGAGATCGGAGGAGGGCGGCTTTGCCGCCCTTAGACGATCCGTCCTGGGGCGATCCACGCTCAGGGATGGACCGGGACGGCGATCCAGCGTCCGTTCCTCTCAGCATCGAAGGCGAGGACGAATGCAATGTGAATTTGATTTCCGCCCTCCGGCTGGTAGACCACCGCGCCGCCGATCCTGAATTCGACCGAGCATGTGCGCTCGGCCGGAACAGCTGTTGCCTGCCGCGCCGCCTGACGGTTCGGGACACCTTCCTTCTCGATCATCTGCAGGCTGAAGCCAAGGATCCGCTTGTCGACCGTTGCGCATTCCTTCGGCGTCGGCACCGGCATCTCGCCGAGTGAGAGCGTATAGGGCGTCTTCGGCGGTCCATCGATCGCAAGTGTGGTGTAGCGAAGCGTCTTCGAGGGCGAGCCGAGCTCGGTTGGCGGGTTGAAGGCGGCAATCAGACCCGGATTTGTCAGAAGGTCGTACTTATCCATCTGACTGCGCGCCGCCGTCAGGTTCTGGCGGCGGGCCTTGGAAAGATTGGCGTCCTTATCCGTCAGTTCGGTGCGGAAGGGGGTGCCATCGAGATATTGGCCGCTGTCGGTATTGATGAAGTAGGTTTCGGAATAGGGGACGCTGCCGCTTTCCTTGATGCCGAATTCCTGAAATGCAAAGATCTTGCCGTCGGCGGAAAAACCGATCGGCTGGATGCTGGCAATGTCGCCGGCCAGCGACAAGCCGGGCAGGCCGGCCAATGCGGCGGCAAGCATGCCGCCAATGATCAGACGCTTCTTCATGTTCGTGCCCCTTCGGCTGCCTGACGCAATTCGGCGACGGTCCTACGGTAGCTGTCGACCGTACCACCCTTGAAAATTGCCGAGCCGGCGACGAGCACGTTGCCGCCGGCTCGCGCGATATCAGGCGCCGTTTCCACGGTGACGCCACCGTCGACCTCGAGTTCGATCGGCCGGTCACCGATCAGAGACTTTGCCGCGGCAATCTTGGCCGTCATTGCGGGAATGAATTTCTGTCCGCCGAAACCGGGATTGACCGACATGATGAGAATGAGGTCGACGTCGTCGAGCACGTTCTCGATGGCGCTCAGCGGCGTAGCCGGATTGATCGTCACGCCGACCTTCTTGCCGAGATTGCGGATGGTCTGCAGCGAGCGGTGCAGATGTGGCCCGGATTCGGTGTGGACGGTGATGCGGTCGCAGCCGGCCTTGGCGAAGGCTTCGAGATAATCATCGACCGGAGAGATCATCAAATGGCAGTCGAAAGTGGCTGAAGTGTAGGAACGCAGTGATTTGATGACATCGGGACCGAAGGAGATGTTCGGCACGAAATGCCCATCCATCACGTCGAGGTGGATCCAATCGGCGCCGGCGGCGGTGACGTCGCGCACCTCCTCGCCGAGCCTGGCGAAATCCGCCGCGAGGATCGAAGGGGCAATGCGAATGGGCAGCGTCATCAAGTCTTACTCCCGTATGGGCGCCACTTGCGCACGGCGCCGAAATTCAGGGCTGGCAGCCGCTCATTGCGTCGGCGCAGCAGGTGGAAAAAAGCCATTGCCCCGCCATTCGAGCAGGCGGTAGGGGTTTTGCGAAAGCTCATGCGCGCCGGTGAAGGCGACGGCGCCGATCGGTGTCTGGAACGTCGTGCCGACAAGTGTCTCCCGCAGCGGCTTGCCGGCGGCAGCGGCGGCTTCGGCCGCCCGGCCGGCAATCAGGGCCGCCGCCAGGGATGGCAGGACATAACCTTCAGGCTCGGTGCCCTTGGCGCGCAAAGCGCCGGCCGCCGGCCCGCCTTCCGGTAAAAGCGCATATTCGGGCAGGGCGACGGCACGCACGCCGGGAGTGAGAGGCAGCGGCTGATCGGCGGCGCGCATGGCATCGCCGCCGAGGATCGACAGCGGAATGTTTTCCGCCTTGGCGTCGCGGGCCATGACGGCAACATCGTTGCGATCGCCGCCAACGAAGACCCTTGTGGCGCCGGCCCGTTTCAGGCGGCGCACCAGAGCGATCTGCTGCTCCTGTCCCGGCCGGTAGGTATCGGTGAAAACCGGCTTCAGGCCGTTCTGCTCCAGCGCATTGCGCACAGCTTCCGTCAGTTCGCGGCCATGAATGGTGCCGTCCTCGATCAGCGCGATCGGGTCGGCTGCCCAGTCCTTAAGGATCACCTCGATGATCTTTGCTGCCTCAGTGCCATCGGCCGGTGCCAAGCGGAAGAGCGGCCAGCCGTTTTTCAGCGCATCCTCCATCAGAATGCGCGAACGTGCCGAAACGGTGATCGCGGGAATATTGGCGTCCTTCAGCTTCGGCAGTGCGCCTTCCAGCGTCTCACTGCAGAGAAAACCGATTGCGATCTGAACCTTGGCATTGACGAGCGCATCGGCGACCGCCGCGCCGCTATTGTCCTCGCAGGTCTCGTTGACGGCGACGAGTGTATTACCGGACTGCTGGATCTCGAAACCGGCGCCGGCAGCGATCTGCGCGCCGAGGAGGCCGAGCGGCCCGCCCTGCGGGGCGACGACGCCGATCGTCACGCCGGCCGCATGGCCTTGGGCCGCCGTTCCGAGCAGCGTCAGAAAGGCTGCTATGCCACGCAGGTTGATCATGAAAGGCGAAGATCCCTAGCCATCGTCCATGCCCTTTTATCCGCAAGGCCGCAATCGTCAAAGAAAAACAAGCGGAACCCGACGCTTTTCACCGGTCCTATTGTAGAAAAGGTAACCGATGCTCGCCATATTGGCGCGATAGCAAGTCGAACTACGGTGTCGGACGTCATTTCAGTCGCGCAAAGGACACTGTAGCATTTTGAATTGCTGCATAGTTCTCCTAAATCGATCCCGATTTAAGGAACGACGCAGGCAGAAGAGCGCGCGGGAGAAGCACGTGTTGAACAGGCAGCATATCGACCCCGGCCTTTATCGCGATGCCATGAGCCGTTATGCCGGTCATGTGCAGCTCGTGACGACGGCGATGGAAGGTCTGCGCCGCGGCGTCACCATCACCGCCGCCTGCTCGGTCTCGGACAATCCGGCTTCGGTGCTGTTCTGCCTCAACAACACCAATCCGAAGAACGAGATCTTTTTCCGAAGCGGCATCTTCGTGCTCAACACGCTCGGCGCCCACCACCAGGGCGTCGCCGACGCTTTCTCCGGGCGCACCGCGATTGCCAATGACGAGCGCTTCGCCAGCGGCCGTTTCGATACGCTCGTCACCGGCGCCCCCGTTCTTGCCGATGCGCTCGCGGCCTTCGATTGCCGGGTGACAGACATCAAGGAAATGCCGACGCACAATGTCATCTTCGGTGAGGTTGCCGCCGTCCGCTTCAGCGAGAAGCACCCGGCGCTCATCTATATGAACCGGGATTATCACACGCTGTAATGCGGCTGGCGGGGATGCGAGGAAACAGAGAATGGATAATGCCGGGATCGAGGAAATGTTTCAGGGGCTCGGCCCCGTCACGATCAAGCGCATGTTCGGCGGCAAGGGCATTTATCATCTCGGGCGCATCGTCGCCGTCGAAGTGCGCGACGAGATGCTGCTGAAGGCCGATGAGAAAAGCGCTCCGGAATTTGCCGCAGCCGGCGCCACGCAATGGGCCTATGAGGGCAAGAAGGGTAAACCGGTGAAAATGCCCTATTGGTCGATCCCCGAAGAAGCCTACGACGATCCCGATCTGATGGCGAAATGGGTAAGGCTTGCCTATGAGGCGGCGCTGCGCGCAGAGGATTAGAGCCTTTCCTGGTTAGATTGAAGCATTCTGCCGGAGCAGGTTTTCGTCAGGGCAGAGGCGATTGGCGATGGGCATACCCCCAGGTATGTCCGAGCCGATCGCCTTTGATCCTGGCGGAAACATGCCCGGCCCACCGGCCGCACCGCTTCGCCACGGCGAAGCGACAAGTGCGTCCGGCGATTCCAAAGTCTTGCAGATTTGCCAGGCAAATCTGCGGGAGGGTTGGCTGAAATGGGCCGGCTGATCGACCGGCCGGCTTGGCCGTAGAACCGGGCTACGACGCGCGCCGGCCGGTCGACCATCCGACTCCGTTTGAGCCACAGAATGCTTCAATCTAACCAGGAAAGGCTCTAACCGCGTTCGGCAGTCGGCAAGGCTGCTATCGCCGCCCTGGTGAAGGCCGACAGCGGCGTGGGCAAATCCGTCAGGGCAAACCAGCCGAAATCCGAAAGCTTGTCCGGTTCTGTCAATTGCGGCTCGCCGCCAATGTCGTGGGCGAGATAAAGGATGGAGATCCAGTGCTGGCGGTCGGCATCGATGATCTGTTCGGTCACACCGATCCGTTCGATCCGACCGATCTTGAGGCCGGTTTCTTCTTCGGCTTCGCGTCGCGCGGCTTCTTCAGCCGGTTCCATGTGATCGACCTTGCCGCCGACGATGTTCCAGTAGCCAGCTTCAGGCGGGCGCACGCGCTTATAGAGAAGGATCCTGCCTTGGCGCAGGATCACCAAACCGACGCCGAGGCCCGGGAAGTCGACGCCGGGCCTGCTCATTGGATGCTCAGACCTTGGCGCTGCCGGCGATCAGCATGAAGGCCGGGATGTCGTCGCCGAAGCCGACCGGGGTCGGGCCGTCGTCGTGATCGCGATGACGGCGGCGGTCGCGGCTGTCGTCGTTTGCCGGGTAAGGCCGATTGTTGCGCGCATTGTTTTGCGGCTTCTGCTCTGCTTTGCGCTCGTTCTTCACGACTTCGGCCTTTGCTGGTGCTGCTGCGATCACTTGGACGTCATTATCCTGTATGTCGTTATCAGATTTATGACTCGCAGCACTTTGCCTGCCGCGCCCGCGCCCGCGATCCTTGTCGCCACGTTCGCGTCCGTTGCGGCGCGGACGGTCGCTGTCCTTGCCTTCTTCCGCCGGTGGCAGCGAGTTCAGGTCGCCATTCAGCCATTCGACATTTTCGCCGATCAGCTTCTCGATCGCGTCGACGAATTTCGTGTCGCGCTTGGTGACGAGAGTGAAGGCGGCGCCGGAGCGGCCGGCGCGGCCGGTGCGGCCGATGCGGTGGACATAGTCCTCGGAGTGGATCGGCACGTCGAAATTGAAGACGTGGCTGACATCGGGAATGTCGAGACCTCGGGCGGCAACGTCGGAGGCCACCAGCAGCTGGAGGTTGCCGTCACGGAAGTTCTGCAGCATCGTCGTGCGGGAACGCTGGTCCATGTCGCCATGCAACGCACCGACGGAGAAGCCGTGGCGTTCGAGCGAACGGAAGAGATCGGCGACATCCTTCTTGCGGTTGCAGAAGATGATGGCGTTCTTGAGTTCGGTCTGGGCGCGGACGAGTTCACGCAGAACCGCGCGCTTCTCGTAATCCTTGCTGTGCGAGGCGACGAAGCGCTGCGTCACGGTCTTTGCGGCCGAAGCGGGCTTTGCCACTTCGATGCGCTCCGGGTTCTGCAGGAACCGGTCGGCCAGCTTCTGAATTTCCGGCGGCATGGTGGCCGAGAAGAACAGCGTCTGCCGGGTGAAGGGAATGAGCTTGGCGATGCGCTCGATGTCGGGAATGAAGCCCATGTCGAGCATGCGGTCGGCTTCGTCGATGACGAGGATTTCGACGCCGCTCATCAAGAGCTTGCCACGCTCGAAATGGTCGAGCAGGCGACCGGGCGTGCAGATCAGCACGTCGGCGCCGCGCTCCAGCTTGCGATCCTGGTCCTCGAAGGAAACGCCGCCGATCAGCAGGGCGACGTTGAGGCGGTGGTTCTTACCGTATTTCTCGAAATTCTCGGCGACCTGGGCGGCGAGTTCGCGCGTCGGCTCCAGGATCAGCGTGCGGGGCATGCGGGCGCGGGCGCGGCCCTTTTCCAGAAGCGACAGCATCGGCAGGACAAAAGATGCCGTTTTGCCGGTGCCCGTCTGCGCGATGCCGCAAATGTCGCGACGCTCGAGCGCAAAGGGAATGGCCCCCGCCTGGATAGGTGTGGGGATCGTATAGCCCGCGTCTGTGACAGCGGATAGCACTTTTTGGCTCAAGCCAAGGTCAGCGAATGTCGTCAAAGGGAAAACAGTTTCCGTTCCGGTTCGGCCGAGCTCTGAACGAGTCGGCGGGATTGCATGCCGCAATGCAGCGCGACATAGCCCCGAATGGCCGGCAAGTCAAGAAATAGAGAGGCCGCACCCTGTGCAGAGTGAAGCTTTGGTTACCGGGTGGGTATTACTTGATATAGGTGGCGAGTTTAAGGCCGGCATTCATGAAATATACTGGATCGACCGCACGGCCGTTCTGGCGCACTTCATAGTGCAGATGCGTGCCCGTCGAGCGACCGGTGCTGCCGGCAAGGCCGATGACGTCGTTGCGGTCGACAGTATCGCCGGCCGTGACCAGGACCTGGGACATGTGGCCGTAACGCGTCGAGATGCCGTTGCCGTGATCGATCTCGACCATATTTCCGTAACCGCCTGTCCAGCCGGCTGATATCACCTTGCCGGGCGCCGTCGGCCGGATCTTTTCACCCGGCGAAAAGCGGAAGTCTATGCCGGAATGCAGCGCCAGGCGGCCGAGGAAGGGATCTCGGCGGTTGCCGAAGGGGCTGGTCATTTCCTTGCCGAGGGCGGGGTTGCGGAAGGGCAGGGATTCGGCGGCGCTGCGTACAGCTTCGAGCCGTGTCAACGCGCCGTCGAGAGCGATCAGCGAATTGTTGAAATCGTCATTGCTCTCCGGCTCGACATAGGGACCGCCGACGGCGCTGTCATCCCAGCCCTGCTTGGCAGCGGTCTCGGGCATGGGGATCTTGAACCGGGTCAGCACGCTCTCGATGGCGTTGGCGGCGTTGCCGGCGTCGCTCGTCAGCTGCTCGACGCGGTTGCGCTGGTCCTGTTCGACATCCTTCAGCGACAGCGTCACCTTGGAGAAGATGCGGTCGGCGCGATCGCCGACCGTCTCGGTGGCCGGCACGTAGGCGAGGGTCGTATTGTCGGGAGTGGCGTCGGCCGGTGCGCCGCCTGCCAGCTGTTTCTCGATCGCCTCAATGCCGCTTTCGCCGAGCGAAGCGCGCTTGTCCTTGATGGCGGGGGCATAGGATTGCGCAGGCGAAGACGGCGCGCTGTCCTTATCCGTGAGCCCGGAGCTTTCGGCGCGGTCGAGCAGATTGTCGAGCTTGCCGTGGCGTGAGGTGAGCGCCATCTGCTGCTCCATCAGCTTGTCGACCTTGTCTTCCACCACCTGCTGATCGAGAAGCTGGCGGGAGGTGATGCGATCGACCTGGGCGCGAAGGGCGGCGATGCGGTCCTCATAGTCGTGCTGCATGCGGGCCTGGCGCGCCATGGTGGCTCCGATCAGGTCGTCGCGCAGCACGAGATAGGAGGTCGCCAGGAGATAGCCGATGGAAAAGACGCCGACGAAGCAGAAGGCGAGGGCGGCCATCCACGGCCGAACCGTCATATGGCGAACCTTGTCACCGCTTGCCAGGATCAGAATATGTTCCTGCGCCCGCTTGCCGAATACCCGGTGCTGATGTCCGCCGTTCACGCAGGCTCTCCCGATTGATGCTCTACGCCTCTTTCGGAAAATTAGACACGTTTATGGTTAATGAATGCTTTCGTCGTCGGCGTTTACGTCAGAAAATCAATCAGCTCAGGCATGGCTGATCGATGCCAATGAGCGGTAGAAGGATGGCGTCAGCCCGGCTTCGGCGCGGGCGAGATCGTTGAAAGGCGGCTTCAGCGGTCCGCGGAAATTGGCGCGCACCAGCTCCTGAAAGGCCTTTGCCGGATCGCGCTTCTCCCGCGCGCAGAGGAAGCGGAACCATTTGGCGCCGACGGCGACGTGGCCTTTCTCGTCGTTGTAGATGACATCGAGCACCGCTGCGCTTTCGAGATCGCCGGTTTCACGCATTTTCGCCTGCAGCGAAGGGGTGACGTCGAGACCACGGGCTTCCAGAATGAGCGGCACGACGGCGAGCCTTGCCGTCAGGTCGTTGCGCGTCGAATGGGCCGCCTGCCACAGCCCGTCATGGGCGGGAAGATCGCCGTAATCGGCGCCGAGATCGTTCAGGCGGGCGCGCACCATGCGAAAATGCTTCGCCTCCTCGAAGGCGACCTGCATCCAGCCGTCGAAGAAGGAATTCGGCACCGGCTCGGACGCGAATCGCGCGACGATGTCGAGCGCGAGATCGACGGCGTTGAGTTCGATATGGGCAATGGCATGGAGAAGGGCGATCCGGCCTTTCAGCGTGTGCAGCGAGCGCTTTTCCACCTGGGTCGGCGGCGTCAGCACCGGTTTCTCGGGACGGCCGGGCCTCTCGGGCAGAGCTGCGTCGAGCGGTGAGCGCAGCGACACCCGGCGGGCGAACCAGCGGGTGGCGCTTTCCTGCGCAAGGGCGGTCTTGCGGTCGAGGTCGGCCGATCGGATGGCGTCGATAGCGCCGCCGCGCAGCGAGCTTATCGCGAGATCACCGGTCACGCGGCCAGATTCCTGACGGCCTCGAGCACGGTCTCGGCATGGCCCTGTACCTTCACCTTCTGCCAGATCGTCGCGATCGTGCCGTCCTGGCGGATGAGGAAAGTCGTGCGCTCCACGCCCATGAAGTTGCGGCCGTACATGCTCTTTTCCTTCCAGACGCCATAGGCCTGCAGCGTCGTCTTATCCTCATCCGAGGCGAGCGCGACCGAAAGACGGTGCTTTCTGATGAATTTGTCATGGCAGGCGGCCGAATCGGGCGACATGCCGATAACGGCGGCACCTGCTGCTTCAAACTCCGGCGCCAGCGCCGTGAAAGCCAGCGATTCGGCGGTGCAGCCCGTCGTATCATCCTTGGGATAGAAGAAGATAACGAGCGGCCGGCCATGAAAATCGGATAGCGAGACACGGCCGCCGCCATCGCGGGGGAGATTGAAATCGGGGGCCAGGGCACCGATGCCGGGAACCGCCATTGGGAAAACCTTTCTTTTGCCGGGTTTGTGGATGACACTCTCTCTCCCCGAATTATATAGTGGACGGAAACCCGTCCAGCATGGCCGGGTTCAATTCTTCGATTTAAGGGAGAGCCCGAGGGCGCATGTCAGCCATCCGCGGCGAAAAGGTCACGTTTCGCAAGAAGGATATCGTTGCGCTGGACCGCTTGCCGTCCGCTCAGGCCGAGGATCCGATCATCGTTCATTGTCCGCCGCCGCGTTCGCCGATGCGACGGACGGCGAAGCTGACGTCGGTTTTTCTCGGACTGATTCTCCTTATCCTTGCTGTCATCGTCTTCACCGTCGAAAGCGGCATGTTCGACAAGCCGCTGTCGCAACAGGCGCAGGCGGCGCTAGATGGCGTGGCCGGGCCGCGCTACCGTGCCGAAGTCGGCTCCACCGTCATCCGTTTCACCTCCGACTTCCGGCTGGCGCTGGAAGCGCGCAACGTCAACATGATCGATCAGAAGAGCGGCCAGCACCTGTCGACGACGGGTTCGGTGCGCCTGGGTCTCGATCCGCTGCAGCTTTTCCGCGGCCGTATCGCCGTTGCGGACATCGAAGCGGAGGACATCGCACTCGACACCGCGCTTCTGCCCTCCGGCAACCCGGTCAAGCTTGACGATCTGCGCATTGACGCCGTGCCGGCGGCGATGGAGACGATCTTCGAGCAACTCGACATGTTCGACAGCATCGTGACGCGCGGCTCGACGAATTCCGTGCGCATCTCCGGCATCGACATCAAGCTTGCCGATACGGCGAACGGTCCGCTGTCGCTTGTCGTCGACAATCTGGTATTCGCTCATGGCGGGCCATCCTCGCTGCAATTGAGAGGCGAGGTTGCGCTTAACGGCGAGGTGGCGGAACTCGACGTGCTGGCCGAGAAGGAAGGCGGCCAGGTATCGAAGGTGGTGGCGACGCTCAAGCACGCGAACCTCACGCCGTTTACGCTGAAACGCAACGATCAGGGCGTGATACGGCAGGGGCTTAACACTTTTGCCGACCTGACGGTGTCGGCCACGAGGACGCGCGATGGCGTCGAACCGGCCCTCGCGGCGACGATCGACATCGATCCCGGTCTGATCTATGCCGATGGCGATCCGCAGGAGCTGTCGGGCGGGCAAATCAATCTGGCCTATGACTTCATCAAGCAGACAGTCGAGATTGCTAAATCGAATCTCCGGTTCGGCGCGACCACGCTGCCCCTCAATGGCGCGCTGATCGATCTCGACAAACTCGACCCCAAAGCCGGCAAGGGCTTCGGCATCGATCTGCTCGTCAGCGGCGGCACCGCCGCCCCGAGCGGCTCCGGCGAACAGCCTGTTGCCTTCGACATCCAGGCGACCGGACGCTATATGGTCACCGACCGGGAATTCCTGTTCCCCAACATGACCGTCTCCAGCCCGCTCGGCGCGCTTTACGGGGCGTTGCACATCAGGCTCGGTGACAAATCACCGGAAATCAGCTTCGCCGGCCAGTCCAGAGAGCTGCAGACGACAGCGATCAAGCAGCTCTGGCCGTTCTGGATGGCGCCCAAGGTGCGCACCTGGGTGCATGGCAATCTCTTCGGCGGCACCGTCACCGATGCTTCGATTTCAGTCTTCATTCCCTTCGGCCGGCTTGACGAGGCAGCCGGCGGTAAAGGATTGAAGCTCGACGCCAATCAGATCCGCATCGGCTTCGATATTGCCGGCGCGCGGATGAACGTCGCCGGCGACATTCCGCCGGTCCGTGATACGGCGGCGCATTTCGATCTGACCGGTGCCGTTGCGACGATTTCGATCAAGAGCGGCATGTCCTATTTCCCCTCCGGTCGGTCCGTCGGTCTCGGGCAGGGGACGTTCGTCATACCGTCCGCCTACGACAAACCGCTGATGGCCGATATCGATCTTGCGGTATCGGGTGCTGCGGACGCCATAGGCGAACTCCTCACCTATAAGCCGGTCCGGGTGCTGCAGCGCGCCGGCTTTACGCCCGACGATTTCAAGGGACATATCGACGCGAATGTGAAGGCGCATTTCGGACTGCTTTCTTCGCAAAACCCGCCGCCGGCCGAGTGGAAGGCCGCCCTGAAGCTCGCTGACGTCGATCTTGCCAAGCCGTTTTCCGGCCGCACGATCAGCAATGTCAGCGGCATGCTGAACGGCGATCCGAAGCAGATCACGCTCGACGCCAAAGGCGAGATCGACGGCATTCCCGCCAATATCGATCTGACCGAGCCGGTCGAGGCGTCGTCTGGCGTGCAGCGGCAGCGCGTAATCACGGCGACGCTCTCCGATGAGCAGCGCAGCAAGGTAATGCCCGGGCTTTCCGATATCGTCAGGGGCAACCTGAAGATGGTGCTGACGCGGATCGACGACGACCGGCAAAACGTTCAGCTCGACCTCACCAAAACGATGCTCGACCTGCCCTGGATCGGCTGGTCGAAAGGCAGCGGCATTGCCGCCTCCGCCGAATTCGAGATGTCCGGCCCGCCCGAGAATACCGAGATCAAGAATTTCCGGCTGAAGGGTGACGGCTTCGGCGCCAGCGGATCGCTTGTTGTCGGCAAGGCCGGCCTTATTTCGGCGGATTTCGACAGTGTCAGGCTCTCCTCGCTCGATGATTTCGCTCTGTCGGTCAAGCGCAGCAAGGGTAATTTCGACGTCTCCGTTTCCGGCGACAGCGCCGATGCGCGGCCGGTCATCGCCCGATTAAAATCGGGCTCGGAGGGCGGCGAGGACGGCGACGGCGATAACACCAGCGTATCGGTGCGCGCCAAGCTGAAAAACGTCGTCGGCTTCAACGACGAGAAGATCGGCAATTTCCAGGCGCAGGTGTCGCTGCGCGGCGACAAGCTGCAGACGCTGAATTTTTCCGGCGTCACCGGCAGCGGCGAGGCGGTTGTCAGCCAGATGAAGGACGGAGGTGTCATCAATATCACCAGCGGCGATGCCGGTGCGGTATCGCGTTTTGCCGATCTCTATCAGCACATACAGGGCGGCCTGCTCAACTTGGCGATCCGGCTTTCGCCGCAGGGCGGATGGGACGGCTCGCTCGATGTGCGCCGCTTCTCGATCGTCAACGAACAGCGCCTGCATTCGATCGTCTCGACACCTGTCGGCAACGAGCAGCGAAGCCTCAACGAGGCGGTCAAACGCGACATCGACACCTCGTCGCAACGCTTCCAGCGCGGCTTTGCCCGCGTCATCTCGCGCAACGGCATGGTCGGTATCGAGAACGGCGTGCTGCGCGGCGACCAGATCGGCGCGACTTTCCAGGGCGTGGTGCGCGACCGCAAGGGCAATATGGATATGACGGGCACCTTCATGCCGGCCTACGGCCTTAATCGCCTCTTTGCCGAATTGCCGCTGATCGGCGTGATCCTCGGCAATGGCAGCGACCGCGGCCTGATCGGCATCACTTTCAAGCTCACCGGCAAGTTCGACCAGCCGAACCTGCAGATCAATCCGCTGTCGATCATCGCGCCTGGTGTTTTCCGGCAGATTTTCGAATTCCAGTGAGGGAAGCGAGACTTAGATTTCTTTCCGCCTGAGGAGATAGTCGAGGCCGCCGACCCGATACCAGCGGTAGCCATAGGCATCGAGCATGACCGTATGGCGCCCTTTGTCGTCGGCTTCACTACTTGCCCCATCGGCAATATCGATCAGCAATCGCCCGAGTTCACCAACATCAGGATCGAAGGTCACTTCCGTCGGGTGCGGATGCAGGTTGTGCAGGATGAGCACCGAATTGCCGCGCCAGTCATAACGCAGCGCCAGTAGGCCGGCGTCACCTGTGTCGACCGCTGAGAAATCGCCCCAGCCGATCTCGGGAGCCTCCTTGCGCATCCGGATCATCCGCTCGGTCCAGTTCAAGAGCGAATTCGGATCGCGCCGCTGGACCGCGACATTGATATGCTCGAAGCCGTAGGGGCCGTCCTTGATAACAGGCGAAACGGGCTTTGCGCTTATGGTGAAACCGCCTTCCGGTTCCATCGACCATTGCATCGGGGTGCGCGTGCAGTTGCGCTCTGGCAGGCACAAATCATCGCCCATGCCGATTTCATCGCCGTAGCGGATGACCGGCGTTCCGGGCAGCGAGAACAGCAGGCTGTAGGCCAGCTCGATCCTGCGACGGTCGCCGCCGAGCATAGGCGCCAGGCGCCGGCGAATGCCCCTGTCGTAAAGCTGCATGCCCTTCTCGGGTCCAAACGCGGCGAATACCGCGTCGCGCTGCTTATCCGTCAGGCGACCGAGATCGAGTTCATCGTGGTTGCGAAGAAACAGCCCCCATTGCGCGGTCGCCGGGCGCGGCTTCGTGGCCTCCATCGCCTTCTTCAGAGGTCGCGTGTCGGCCGTGGCGAGAGCATAAAACAGCGTCTGATTGACCTGGAAATTGAACATCATCTGCATGCGGTCGCCATCGTCGCCGAAATATTCGAAATTGTCCTTCGGCAGGATATTGGCCTCCGCCAGCACGATGGAATCTCCCATGCGCCATTGCAGGAATTCGCGAAATTTCCTCAGCATGTCGAACTGCTCGACCGGCTTGGTGACCTCGGCGCCCTTTGTGGCGATGATGAAGGGGGCGGCGTCCATCCGGAAGCCCGAGACGCCGAGCTGGATCCAGAAGCCCATGATCTTAAGGATCTCCGCCTGGACCTCGGGATTGGACGTGTTGAGATCGGGCTGGTGATCGTAGAAGCGGTGAAAATAATAGCCTTTAGCTTTTTCGTCATAGGTCCAGGTCGTTTTCTGTACGCCCGGGAAAACCATGCCCTGATCCGCGTTGGCGGGCTTTTTGTCTGACCAGACGTACCACTCGCGATAGCGTGAATGCGGGTCGCTCCTAGCGTCTTCGAACCAGGGATGATCCTTGGAGGTGTGATTGATCACCAGATCGATCAACACCCGGATGCCCCGCTGTTTGGCACCATGGGTGAACTCGACGAAATCGCCGAGCGAGCCGTAGCGTGGGTCGACATTATAGTAATCGGAGACGTCGTAGCCGTCGTCCCGACCGGGCGATGTCTGGAACGGCATGAGCCAGATCGCCGTCACGCCGAGGCCGGAGAGATAGTCGAGACGGCGCATCAGGCCCTGAAAATCACCGACGCCATCCCCGTTCGCATCCATGAAGGTCTCGACGGACAGGCAGTAGATGACGGCGTTCTTATACCAGAGGTCGTTGATCATGCCGGCGCTCCAAATGCATCTGGTCGCAAATCCCGTCGGGCGGAAAAGGTTCCGGAAGACGATATCGTGGCGCGGCCAGTTGGATAATTCCGACCTATGGCGAGAGGCTGGTCATTGATGCTTTGATTATTTTAGAGAATTCTGATGTAATATTGGTGCCAGCTGCGGCAGCGGCCGGCGCAATGTCGGAGGATGCCATGCAGTGCGCCCGGACAGTCTCTTTCCTATCGGCCACCGTGATGGCCGTGACAGTTGGCGAGGCCTCGAATTCTGCAGAAAAAGGCGGACGGCTGAAGCCGGTGAAGAGCACCCCCTCCGAGCATGTCCTCCTGGTTCCCCTCGACGCAAAGATGTCGCCGCCGATTTTCTCGATCGGCTGGTGGTCGCGCGTACGACCTGCTTCGGAGGTCAATCCGCCCGGACCTCTCCTTCGAGAGACGAAACAAGACGAAGCGGAATACCGATCGCGGGCCGACTGATCCGCGCCAAAAGAAAAGCCGGCGCGGTGGGCGCCGGCTTCAAGATACGTTCAGTTGAAGCCACCTAGAGCTTTTCCGGGTTAGATTGAAGCATTCTGTTGGCTCAAACGGAGTCGGATGGTCGACCGGCCGGCGCGCGTCGTAGCCCAGCTCTACGGCCAAGCCGGCCGGTCGATCAGCCGGCCCGTTTCAGCCAACCCGGAGGGCCGGGCATCTTTCCGCCAGGATCAGAGGCGATCGGCTCGGACGTACCGAGGGGTATGTCCGTCGCCAATCGCCTCTGCCCTGACGAAAACCTGCTCCGGCAGAATGCTTCAATCTAACCCGGAAAAGCTCTAGGCCGCGCGGCGGATCAGGATGTGCTTCTTCTTGCCGAGCGAGAGCTTGATGACGCCGTCGGCGGTAATTTCGCCGCTGCCGATCAGGCGGCGTTCGTCGCTGACGGCCTCGTCATTGATGCGCACTGCGCCGCCCTGGACGTGGCGACGGGCTTCGCCGTTGGAGCCGGCCAGGCCGGCGCGGACCATCAGCGACAGCAGGCCGATGCCGCCGTCGAGCTCGGTGGCCGGGATCTCGACCGAAGGCAGGTTTTCGGCGACGCGGCCTTCCTCGAAGGTAGTGCGGGCCGTTTCGGCGGATGCTTCGGCCGCCACGCGACCGTGGACGATCGCGGTCGCTTCGGTGGCGAGAATCTTCTTCGCCTCGTTGATTTCGGCGCCGCCGAGGGCCTCGAGCCTGGCGATCTCTGCCAGCGGCAGGCGGGTGAAGATCTTCAGGAAGCGGCCGACATCGGCATCCTCGGTGTTGCGCCAATACTGCCAGAAATCATAGGGGCTGAAGACGTCCTCGTTGAGCCATACGGCGCCGGAGGCGGACTTGCCCATCTTGGCGCCAGAGCTCGTCGTCAGAAGCGGCGTCGTCAGCGCATAAAGCTGCGGCGTTCCCATGCGATGGCCGAGATCGACGCCGTTGATGATGTTACCCCATTGATCCGAACCGCCCATCTGCAGGCGGCAGCCGTAGCGGCGGCTGAGTTCGACGAAGTCGTAGCCCTGCATGATCATGTAGTTGAATTCGAGGAAGGAGAGCGACTGCTCGCGGTCGAGGCGCAGCTTGACGCTGTCGAAGGAGAGCATGCGGTTGACCGAGAAATGCCGGCCGACATCCCGCAGGAATTCGACATAGTTGAGCTTCATCAGCCAATCGGCATTGTTGACCATGAAGGCGTCGGTCGGACCGTCACCGAAGCGCAGGATGCGCGAGAAGATCTTCTTGATGCCCTCGATGTTGGTGTTGATCGCCTCCGGCGTCAAAAGCTTGCGCTGCTCGTCACGGAAGGAGGGGTCGCCGACCATCGAGGTGCCGCCGCCCATTAGCGCGATCGGCCGGTGGCCGGTCTCCTGCAGCCAGTAGAGCATGGTGGCAGAGATCAAATTACCGATATGCAGGCTCGTCGCCGTTGCGTCGTAGCCGACATAGGCCGTCACGACCTCCTTAGCGAACAGGTCGTCGAGGCCGCTTTCATCGGAAACCTGATGAATGAAGCCGCGCTCTTTCAGCGTGCGGAGGAAATCGGACTTGAACTCGGACATGGCTTTCGTCTCTTCGTGCCTGCGCTGCGCCCACAGGCTTCACGCAACTTCGTTGTTGTTGATCTGTCGCGGCGCGTTTAGCACTGTTTTTACAAAAGTGCATCCGAGAATCGCATGGGAGACAAGCCTCATGGATGTGGTCAGAACCGCGATCGGCCTGATGAGCGGCACGTCGATGGATGGAATCGATGTCGCGCTGATCAGGACCGACGGCCGCGGCTTCATCGAGCGCGGGCCGTTTCTCGGCATGCCATATGAGGCAGAGTTTCGCGGACGGCTCAAACGGGCGCTGGAACTGGCACGGCCGCTCCGCGACAGGAACGAACGGCCGGGAGAACTTCGCGAGATCGAGCTCGAGCTGACCCAACGGCATGCAACTGCCGTTACGGCATTCCTCGAGCGTTTCGGGTTCGCTGCCAATGGCGTCGACGTTCTCGGTTTCCATGGCCAGACGGTGCTCCACCGGCCGGACGAGGGACTGACGATACAGATCGGCGACGGCTGGGAATTGGCGCGCCGGTCGGGCTTATCAGTAGTCTACGACATGCGTGCCAACGACATGGTGCATGGCGGGCAGGGTGCACCGCTGGTGCCGGCCTATCACGCAGCACTGGCGGGAAAATTCCAGCAGGCGGGAGAGGCGGTATGCTTCGTCAATATCGGCGGCATCTCCAACCTCACCTATATCGGCGCTGACGGCCGGATCGCCGCCTTCGACAGCGGCCCTGGCAATACGCTGATCGACCAATGGATAGAGATGCAGACCGGCAGAACCTACGATCCCGGCGGCGAGATCGGCGGACGCGGCAAGGTGATCCCCGCTTTGGCGGAGCGGTATCTCGACAGCCCGTTCTTCCGCGGCAATGTTCGCCGCTCGCTCGATCGCGGCGATTTCGTGCCGCTTCGGCCTGATGAGGCGAGCCTCGAAGACGGTGCCCGGACGCTTGCGCATGTCGCCGCCGCATCGATCGTCAAATCCGCCGGATTTCTGCCCGAATGTCCCTCGGCCTATATCGTCTGCGGCGGCGGGCGGCTGAACGGCACCTTGATGGCCGAACTCTCGGCGATGGCCGAGGGATCGAGAGTGTTGAGCGCCGAGGCCGCGGGCTTCGACGGCGATGCGATGGAGGCCGAGGCCTGGGCCTATCTCGCCGTACGCTCGCTGGACGGGCTGCCGCTGACCTTTCCCGGCACGACGGGAGTTGCGGCTCCCGTCAGCGGCGGCGTGCTGGCAATGCCATGACAAGCGAGAGCCCGATATTGAAGACGCCGCGGCTGCGCTTTGTCATGTGGGACGAAGGCGACGCTGCCCTGTTGCAGCAACTGCATTCAACGCCGGCGACGACGCGCTACCTTCCGGGCAACGCTCCCTGGAGTCTCGATAAGGCCGAGACCCGGTTGCGCGGCTGGTTGGAGGAGCAGGCGCGCGACGGCACGACCAAATATAAGCTTCTTGCCGAGGACGGCGGCTTCGTTGGCCGCGCCGGCATTTCTCGGTTCGGGAGCGAAGAATTCGAACTCGGCTATTCTCTGCGCGAAGAGACGTGGGGAAAAGGCCTGGCGACGGAGGCGGCGAGCGCGCTGGCCGACTGGTTCTTCGCAAGGGAGTTCGCGTCGGGCTTCATCGCCTTCACGCATCCCGAAAACATTGCTTCGCAGCAGGTCCTCAGGAAGATCGGCATGCGCGAACGCGCGCCGATCTTGATCGATGGAGTGCTCGACACGGCATTCGAGCTGACTGCCGGCATGCGGTCGTGGAAGCCCAGCGCGTTGTGACGATGGCGGTGGGCAGACGCCGGGGTTATGCGGTCAGCGGATCCGCTTGGCCGCCGGCTCTGGCACCAGCTCGCCGTTGAGGCGACGGTCGAGATAATCCTCGCATTCGCTCATCAGCGTCTCCACCTGACCATTGAAGAAGTGATTGGCGTTGGCGACGGTGCGATGGGTGATGAGGATGCCTTTCTGGGTCTTCAGTTTTTCCACAAGGCCGTTGACATCCTTTTCCGGCGCCACCTTGTCGGCCTCGCCGTTGATGATCAGGCCAGACGAGGGGCAGGGCGCCAGGAAGGAGAAGTCGTAGGTATTCGGCTGCGGGGCGATCGACATGAAGCCCTCGATCTCCGGCCGGCGCATCAGAAGCTGCATGCCGATCCAGGCGCCGAAGGAATAGCCGGCGACCCAGCAGGTTTTGGAATCGGGATGCAGGCTCTGCACCCAGTCGAGCGCGGAGGCGGCGTCGGACAGTTCGCCGGCGCCGTGGTCGAATTCGCCCTGGCTGCGGCCGATGCCCCGGAAGTTGAAGCGCAGGGTCGTGAATCCGCGCTTCTGAAACATGTAGAAGAGCTGGTAGACGATCTGGTTGTTCATCGTGCCGCCGAACTGCGGATGCGGATGCAGGATGAGCGCGATGGGCGCGCTTTTTTCCTTGGAGGGCTGGTAGCGGCCTTCAAGACGGCCGGCTGGGCCGTTGAAAATAACTTCGGGCATTGGTACTCCGGGTTTTATTTCGCGTTCGCGCTGCGTTGGACGACAACATGACTTGACTAATGTTGTCAGCTTTTCTAAAACGCAGTTTAGAACAATTCGAAACTTGCATGGCGATCCACGCGTCGTGGAACGTGTCATAAGGCAAGCCCGGCGGAAATTTCAAGAAAAATGCACCGCGGCCGCTGAAGCAAGCTCGTCAAGCGCAGGACTGAAGATCATGGCGCCGCCACGCCTTTATCTCGACTGGAATGCCACAGCGCCGCTGCACCCCGCAGCACGTGAGGCGATCATGCGCGCCATCGACATATTCGGCAATCCGAACAGCGTGCATGGGGAGGGGCGTGCCGCCCGCGCCGCCATCGAAGGCGCACGGCGCAAGGTGGCCGCTCTTGCCGGCACCGATCCGGGCAACGTGATCTTCACCAGTGGCGCGACGGAAGCCGCCAATCTGGTGCTGACGCCGGATTTTCGTATGGGCCGCACGCCGCTTCAACTCGGGCACCTCTATTTTTCCGCCGTCGAGCACCTGGCTGTACGAGAGGGAGGTCGATTCCCGAAGGACCGCACGACCGAGATCCCGGTGACCGACGCCGGTATCGTCGATCTGCAAGCGCTGGCCGCATTGCTCGATGCCCATGACAAATCGACAGGTCTTCCGATGGTGGCGATTATGTTCGTCAACAACGAGACGGGCATCGTCCAGCCGGTCGAAGAAGCGGCCAAGATTGTGCGGGCGCACGGTGGTCTCTTTGTTGTCGACGCCGTGCAGGCCGCCGGTCGTCTGCCGATCGAGATCGAACGCATCGGCGCGGATTTCATCATCGTCTCCTCTCACAAGATCGGTGGACCGAAGGGGGCGGGTGCATTGATCGCGCGCGGCGAGGCGCTGATGCCGAAGGCGCTGATCCGCGGCGGCGGGCAGGAGAAAGGTCACCGCTCGGGAACGCAGAATTCGCTGGCGCTGATTGGCTTCGGAGCTGCGGCGGAAGCGGTGCTTCAGGATCTTGAGGAACGGAACGCTGCGATTGCTGCGCTGCGCGGCAGGCTGGAAGCCGGCATGCACGCCGCAGCGCCCGATGTCATCATCCACGGCGCCGGTGGTCAGAGAGTCGCCAACACGATTTTCTTCACGCTCCCTTGCCTGAAGGCGGAGACTGGGCAGATCGCTTTCGATCTTGAAGGCGTCGCCCTTTCGGCGGGCTCCGCCTGCTCATCCGGCAAGGTCGGCGAAAGCCATGTGCTGACGGCGATGGGGCGTGACGCCAAGCTGGGGGCATTGCGTATCTCGCTCGGCTTTTCCACAACGGAAGAGGATATCGATAGGGCGATTGCCGCCTTCGCGAAGATCGCCTGCCGGCGCAGGTCGGCGGGCGAGGCGGCCTGACCGCATCATAAACTTGCGGAAACGCAAATTTCTGCTTGCCAATCGGGCTGAAAAGTCCCTTTTGGCCTCTTACATCAGGGCAAAGAGATTTGCCCTTGCGCTACAAGCTGCCGGACCTTGTATCCGGCGAGATTGGAGAATGAAATGGCTGCCGTGCAGGAAACGATCGACCAGGTCCGCCTGATCGATGTGGACCAGTACAAATACGGTTTCGAGACCGTCATCGAAATGGATAAGGCGCCAAAGGGCCTGTCCGAGGATATCATTCGCTTCATTTCGGCCAAGAAGCAGGAGCCGGAGTGGATGCTGGAATGGCGTCTCGAGGCTTATCGGCGCTGGCTGACGCTGGAAGAGCCGACCTGGGCGCGCGTCAATTATCCGAAGATCGATTTCAACGACATCCACTATTACGCCGCGCCGAAGAGCGCGCCGGGTCCGAAGTCGCTCGACGAGGTCGATCCGGAGCTCTTGAAGGTCTATGAGAAGCTTGGCATCCCGCTGCGCGAGCAGGAAATCCTGGCCGGCGTCGAGAAGCCGAAGATCGCCGTCGACGCCGTTTTCGACAGCGTCTCGGTCGTCACCACCTTCAAGGCGGAGCTGAAGAAGGCAGGCGTGATCTTCATGTCGATCTCCGAAGCCATTCGCGAACATCCCGATCTGGTTCGCAAATATCTCGGCTCGGTCGTGCCGACCTCGGACAATTATTACGCGACGCTGAATTCGGCTGTTTTCACCGACGGCTCCTTCGTTTTCGTGCCGAAGGGCGTTCGCTGCCCGATGGAGCTTTCCACCTATTTCCGCATCAACGAGAAGGGCACCGGCCAGTTTGAGCGCACGCTGATCATCGCCGAAGAGGGCGCCTACGTCTCTTACCTCGAAGGCTGCACGGCGCCGCAGCGCGATGAAAACCAGCTGCATGCGGCCGTGGTCGAGCTCGTGGCGCTCGACGATGCCGAGATCAAGTATTCCACCGTCCAGAACTGGTATCCGGGCGACAAGGAAGGCAAGGGCGGCATCTACAACTTCGTCACCAAGCGCGGCGATTGCCGCGGTCACCGCTCGAAGATTTCCTGGACGCAGGTCGAAACCGGCTCGGCGATCACCTGGAAATATCCGTCCTGCATCCTGCGCGGCGACGACTCCAGAGGCGAATTCTATTCGATCGCCGTCTCCAACGGCCATCAGCAGATCGATAGCGGCACCAAGATGATCCATCTCGGCAAGAACACGTCGAGCCGCATCGTCTCCAAGGGTATCGCCGCCGGCGTTTCCAACAACACCTATCGCGGCCAGGTCTCTGCCCACCGCAAGGCGTCGAACGCGCGCAACTTCACCCAGTGCGATTCGCTCCTGATCGGCGACAAGTGCGGCGCCCATACCGTGCCCTACATCGAAGCGAAGAATTCGACGGCGCAGTTCGAGCATGAAGCGACGACCTCGAAGATCTCTGAGGATCAGCTGTTCTACTGCCTGCAGCGCGGCATCCCGACCGAAGCGGCGATCGCGCTGATCGTCAACGGCTTCGTCAAGGAAGTGCTGCAGGAGCTGCCGATGGAGTTCGCCGTCGAGGCGCAGAAGCTGATCAGCATCTCGCTGGAAGGCTCTGTAGGCTGATATGGACGAGACGGACAAGAAGCGCATTCTTGAACGTCTGGAGAATATGCGCGGAGAAATATTGGCGAAAATTCGCCCCCGCGAAATCAGATATGAGACGGAAACGCGGCCGAAGCAACCTTACGTGTTTCTCCAGCAGCGCATGGAAAAACCAGGAAAGATTATTCAGATTCTCGAATGGTTTTGGTTCGTAACGCTCACGGTTTTCCGTGTCATTCGTTTTTTGGCGCGATAGCGCCGAGCGCAACAGGTCGATGTCCTTAGAAATTACGCGAGGCTCTGGTGAGCTACGCAGAGAAAACGCAGGAACCAAAGATGCTTGAAATCAGAAACCTTCATGCCCGCATCGCCGAAGACGGCACCGAGATCATCCGTGGCCTGAACCTGACGGTGAAGGCCGGCGAAGTTGCGGCGATCATGGGGCCGAACGGCTCCGGCAAGTCGACACTCTCCTACGTGCTGTCCGGCCGCGAAGACTATGAAGTGACCGAGGGTGACATCCTTTATAACGGCGAGAGCATTCTCGAGCTCGATCCCTCCGAGCGCGCCGCCAAGGGCATTTTCCTCGCCTTCCAGTATCCGGTCGAAATCCCGGGTGTCGCCACGATGCAGTTCCTGAAGGTGGCAATGAACGAGCAGCGCAAGGCGCGCGGCGAAGACGAGCTGACGACGCCGGATTTCATGCGCCGCGTTAAGGACGCTGCGGCCAAGCTGCAGATCAATACCGAAATGCTGAAGCGGCCGCTCAATGTCGGCTTCTCCGGCGGCGAGAAGAAGCGCGCCGAGATCCTGCAGATGGCACTGCTGGAGCCGAAGCTCTGCGTGCTCGACGAAACCGATTCCGGCCTTGACATCGACGCGCTGAAGATCGTTGCCGACGGCGTCAACGCGCTGCGTTCGCCTGATCGCGCCGTCGTCGTCATCACCCACTATCAGCGCCTGCTCGACTATATCGTGCCTGATACCGTCCACGTGCTCTACAAGGGCCAGGTGATCAAGTCGGGCGACAAGACCTTGGCCCATGAGCTGGAAGCCAATGGTTACGCCGACATCATCGGCACAGCGGCCTGAGTTCGGGTGGAAAGGACGACGTCCATGAACATGCAGACGACGAGCCGCCTGACCGCGGCCGAAACGGCGCTGATCGAGGCCTTCAATCAGCAGATCGGCGACCTGCCGGGCAATGGTGCGGTGACGGCGCTGCGTGACCGGCTTCTCGATGATTTGAAGAAGGCCGGACTGCCGACGCGCCGCATCGAAGCCTGGCATTACACTGACTTCAAAAATCTGCTGCGCGCCGTACCGGCGCAATTGGGTGATGCGGGCTCCAACGCGCTTGAGCCGGTCGTTGCCGGTTCCTCGGTGCTGGCGGTCATTCAGGGCCATGCCAATCAGAAGGCGGCCGTCGATGGTCTTGGCCTTTCGGCCTATTCCGAACGGCTGATCGACGGTTCCGCCGTCGAAAGGCTCGATGCGTTGGGCAGCGACGATGCGGTCGGTCGGATCAACGGCAGCTTCGTGCGCGACGGCTATGTGGTCGACGTGCCTGATGAAACCGAACTTGAAAATCCGCTGGAAATCCAGTTCATCCATGCCGGCGGGCAGACGCATACGCGTCTTCCGGTTTCCTTCGGCGCCGGCGTCAAGGGAACTGTCATCGAGCGTCACCGTGCGGTGACGGGCGATGCCGCCTTCGTGTCCCACGTCAGTGACATCACCATCGGCGAGGGCACGGAGTTGACCTGGATCATCCTGCAGCAGCAGGGCGCCGACGACACGCATCTCGGTCAGATCCGCGTCGATCTTGGCGCTAACGCCAAGCTTCGCCTGTTCGTCATCAACGCCGGCGGAAAGCTGGTGCGCCAGGAACTGAATATCAAGGTGACGGGTGAGGGTGCCGATCTGACGCTGCGCGGCATCAACCTGCTCGGGGTCGAAAGCCATACCGATGTGACGATGGTGCTCGGCCACGACGTCCCGCATACCGGTTCGACCGAAGTGATTCGCAACGTCGTCTTCGACCGCGCCAAGGGTATCTTCCAGGGCATGATCCGGGTCGCGCCCGATGCGCAGAAGACCGACGCCAAGATGGCTTGCAACACGCTGCTGATGTCCGACGACGCCGAGTTTTCGGTCAAGCCGGAGCTCGAGATCTTTGCCGACGACGTGCAATGCGGCCACGGCGCCACGGTCACCGATATCGACGCCAATCATCTCTATTACATGATGGCGCGCGGCATTCCGGAGAACAAGGCGCGGGCAATGCTCGTCAACGCCTTCGTCGCCGAGATCGTCGAGGAACTGGAAGACGAAGCCCTGGTCGAGGCGCTGGAAAGCGTGATTTCGGCCTGGCTCGAAAAGCACGCCTGATCGGATAAATGCCATGGACAAGATAGTGCCGGCCACGCAATACGACGTCGAAACCATCCGCCGGGATTTTCCGATCCTGGCGGACAAGGTGCACGGCAAGCCGCTGGTCTATCTCGACAACGGCGCCTCGGCCCAGAAGCCGCAGTCGGTGATCGACGCGATCTCGCATGCCTACGCCCATGAATACGCCAATGTGCATCGCGGCCTGCATTATCTCTCCAATGCCGCGACCGATGCCTATGAGGGGGCGCGCGAGAAGGTGCGGCGCTTCCTCAATGCCCCTTCGGTCAACGACATCGTCTTCACGAAAAATTCGACGGAAGCGATCAATACTGTCGCCTATGGCTGGGGCATGCCGAAGATCGGCGAAGGCGACGAGATCGTCCTGACAATCATGGAGCACCATTCCAACATCGTGCCCTGGCACTTCATCCGCGAGCGTCAGGGCGCCAAGCTGGTCTGGGTGCCGGTAGACGACGAAGGCGCCTTCCATATCGAGGATTTCGAGAAGAGCCTGACGGAGCGCACCAAACTCGTCGCCATCACCCATATGTCGAATGCGCTCGGCACGATCGTTCCGGTTAAGGAGGTCTGCCGCATCGCCCATGAGCGCGGCATTCCGGTCTTGATCGACGGCAGCCAGGGCGCCGTGCATCTGCCGGTCGACGTGCAGGATATCGATTGCGACTGGTACGTCATGACCGGCCACAAGCTCTACGGCCCGTCGGGCATCGGCGTGCTCTACGGCAAGAAGGAACGGCTTGCCCAGATGCGCCCATTCCAGGGCGGCGGCGAGATGATCTTCGAGGTCGCCGAGGACGCGGTCACCTATAACGATCCGCCGCATCGCTTCGAAGCCGGCACGCCGCCGATCGTGCAGGCGATCGGGCTCGGTTATGCGCTCGACTATATGGAGAAGATCGGCCGCGAGGCGATCGCCCGGCATGAGGCCGATCTTGCAGCTTACGCAGCCGAGCGCCTCCGGTCGGTCAATTCGCTGCGGATGTTCGGGACGGCGCCCGGCAAGGGGAGCATTTTTTCCTTCGAGCTTGCCGGCCTCCACGCCCATGACGTCTCGATGGTGATCGACCGGCAGGGAATTGCCGTGCGGGCCGGCACGCATTGCGCCATGCCGCTCTTGAAACGCTTCGGCGTCACCTCCACATGCCGTGCATCGTTCGGCATGTACAATACCCGCGCCGAGGTCGATGCGCTGGCTGATGCGCTTGATTATGCGCGCAAGTTCTTTGCCTGAGGAGTGTCCGTGATGAGCCTGGACGAAAGCGAACAGAAGATCGACGTGCGCGAAGGCATCGTGCATTCCAGCATCCCGGCCGATGAACTGGCGCGGCTCAGCGATGACGTCATCGCCGCGCTGAAGACCGTCTACGACCCGGAAATCCCTGCCGACATCTTCGAACTCGGCCTGGTCTACAAGATCGATATCGAGGACAACAGGATGGTGAAGATCATGATGACGCTGACCGCGCCCGGCTGCCCGGTTGCCGGCGAGATGCCGGGCTGGGTGGAGAATGCCGTTGGCGCCGTCGAAGGTGTGTCGGGCGTCGAGGTCGAAATGACCTTCGATCCGCCATGGACGCCGGACCGCATGTCCGAGGAGGCGCAGGTCGCCGTCGGCTGGTACTGAGCCGGTATTGATCCGTTTACCTCGGGCGACTACATTTGATTCACGAAGCACCGGATCTTGACCCCGGTTGTGGAAGGAGATGAAGCCGATGGGCTTTGCAGTGATGAGCATGACGGACGGGGCTGCCGCCCGCGTCAAGGCGATCGTCGAAAATTCCGGGCCGGAAGCGAAAGGGGTTCGTGTCGGCATCAAGAAGGGCGGCTGCGCCGGGATGGAATATACCATCGACCTGGTGACCGAGCCGAATGCCAAGGACGATCTGATCGAGCGCGACGGCGCCAAGGTCTGGGTCGAACCCTCAGCCGTACTTTACCTGCTCGGCACCGAAATGGGTTTCGAGCAGACGACGCTGCGCTCCGGCTTCACCTTCACCAACCCCAACCAGACATCGGCCTGCGGCTGCGGTGAATCCGTCGAACTGAAACCCGCCGATCTCGCTGCCCTTGCTGCACAGCGCCAAAACGAGCCGGCGCATTCCTAAGCCGTTCAGGCTGGCGAGAATTCTCAGCCGGCTAGCTCCCGGTGAAATACGGGCGCTCAGTCGCGCTTGATGCTCATCAGCATTTCCCACATATCAGCGCCGGTCTCGAAGACCACGGCGTTTGCCTTATAGCTCTGCTCGGCTTCGATCAGGTAGGTCAGTTCTGTGGCGGGATCGACGTCCGAATCCGTCGGATCGACGCTCGCCTGGACGCCGCTTGGTTCGACGGAGGTGAAGCTGGTGCTCAGCTTGGCATAACCTGACGTGCTGCTGTTTGCGATATTGCTGGCAATCGCGCCGACCCGTGCGGTCTGTGCCCGCATTCCCGAAAGCGCCGTGCTCGTAATACCCGATATGCTCATCGCTGTTTCCCCAGGACTGGATGAAATTCTTGTACATGCAAGGCTTAGGGAATGCTGAAGCCGTTGCGTTAGCAAAGACCTGCAGACGAGCAAGTCCTGCCGCTGCATCTGCTCCGAATTGGCACAGAGCGGGATCTGGAGGCGGCCTTTGCTATCGCGATGCCACCCAGTCGTGCCAATCGCTTTCACTGCCGTTGAACACATTGAGGTCAATCTTGCCGTCGACGCCATCGGAAAGGCCCGAGCCGGAATATTGCCAGAAGAGCCACTTCCTGCCGGGATAGACCTTGGACGGGTGAGCCGCGACCGAGCGCAGCCAGAAGGGATAGTCGAGCATCTGGCCCTTCAAATTGTCGCGGTAGAAGTCCGGTGCCGTGTAGATGATCGGGCGCTGGCCGTAATGACGCTCCAGCTTGTCCATGAAGACCTGCATCTTTTCCCGGACGCGGGCCGGGGAAATGCGCCGCTTGCAGCTCGATTCGCCGTTCCATTCGACGTCGATGACCGGCGGAAGCGCGTTGGCTTCCTTTGGAACGTTGCGGATGAACCAGTCGGCCTGTTCGCCGGCCGTCCGGCACCAGTAGAAGAAGTGATAGGCGCCGTGTTTCAGGCCGGCTTCCCTGGCGCGGCGCCAGTTCTTCTTGAACATCGGATCGAGGTGATCGCCGCCATCCGTTGCCTTGATGTAGACGAAGTTGGCCCCCTGCTGGCGCAAAGTTTCCCAGTCGATCTCGCCCTGCCAGCGCGAGACGTCGACGCCATGCACGGCAAGCTTTCTCGGCGAAGTCCTGCCGAAGTTGATCGGTTTGGCATCGCGGAAGCGGTGGCCGTAAATTCGCGAGCGCGTCGGTGATTTCGGGCCGGCATCCGGATCGATCGCCGGGTCAGCGGGCATGAGCATCGCCACCGGCCGTTCCGTCGGCATCGGCATGCCGACCGGCCTGTCTGCGGGCACGAGCGCCTGGGGCTCCGGAACCGGTCCCGTCCAGCTCAATGCTTCCTGCGGCGGGCTTGCCTGTGGGGCAGCTTCGCCAACGGCGGCGGACGGTATCGGACCGCTCGGCTTCGCGATGGCGTTTGTGGTTTCCTTGGACGGTACAGGGGTGAGCACGTCTTCGGCGCCAGAGCTCGTGGAGCATCCCGACAGGATCACGGCGGCGAGGAGAATTGCTGATACAGCCGATGAACGCATAAGAACCTGCACGCAAGACCAAGATCGACGGTGACGTTTTCGGTAAGGAAAACTGCCCATTTTGAATTGCTAACAGAGACTTGCTAAGAAAGGTTAAATTTGAATCCAATGCCGCGAAAGGTACATTGGTTCATTGCGCCGGTTGCAACCTGCGCAAGGCGGCGTGTCAGCCCTCCCGAACGGCGCGGGAGGGCCTGTACAATTGCTGTTATTCCGCAGCCTCCGCGTAGCTTTCCACCGGCGGGCAGGTGCAGATCAGGTTGCGGTCACCGTAGACATTGTCGACGCGGTTGACCGGGGACCAGTATTTGTCGACGCGGAAAGCGCCGGGCGGGAAGCAGGCCTGTTCCCGGCTGTAAGGCCGATCCCATTCGCCGACAAGGTCTTCCACCGTGTGCGGGGCGTTCTTCAGCGGGTTGTTGGCCTTGTCCATGCGGCCGTCCTCGATGGCACGGGCTTCCTCGCGGATCGCCAGCATCGCCTCGCAGAAGCGGTCGAGCTCGGCCTTGGTCTCGCTTTCCGTCGGCTCAATCATCAGCGTGCCGGCGACCGGCCAACTCATTGTCGGCGCATGGAAGCCGCAGTCGATCAGCCGTTTGGCGACGTCGTCGACGGTGACACCTGAACTGTCGACCAGCGGGCGGGTGTCGATGATGCATTCATGCGCGACGCGGCCGGTTTTCGATTTGTAGAGCACGTCATAAGCGCCCTTCAGCCGGGCGGCGATATAGTTGGCGTTGAGGATCGCCACCTTGGTCGCCTGGGTCAGACCTTCGCCACCCATCATCAGACAGTAGCTCCAGGAGATCGGCAGGATCGACGCCGAGCCGAAGGCTGCCGCCGAAACGGCACCCGGCCGGCCGTCGGTCTCCGGGTGGCCCGGCAGGTGCGGCGCCAGATGCGCCTTGACGCCGATCGGGCCCATGCCAGGGCCGCCGCCGCCATGCGGGATGCAGAAGGTCTTGTGCAGGTTGAGGTGGGAAACGTCGGAGCCGATGTCACCGGGGCGGGACAGGCCGACCATGGCGTTCATGTTGGCGCCGTCGAGATAGACCTGGCCGCCGTGCTGATGCACCAGTTCGCAGATTTGCTTGACCGTCTCTTCGAACACGCCGTGCGTCGAGGGATAGGTGATCATGCAGCAGGAGAGATTGGCCGCGTGCTCCTCGGCTTTGGCGCGGAAATCCTCCATGTCGATGTCGCCGTTTTCGCGCACCTTGACGACGACAACCTTCATGCCGGCCATCTGCGCCGAGGCAGGGTTGGTGCCGTGCGCCGAAGTCGGGATCAGGCAGACGTCGCGATGGCCTTCGCCATTGGCGATGTGGTAGTTGCGGATCGTCAGCAGGCCGGCATATTCGCCTTGCGCGCCGGAATTAGGCTGCATCGAGAAGGCGTCGTAGCCGGTGACGGCGCAGAGTTTTTCGGTGAGATCATCAAGCATCTCGCGGTAGCCGAGCGCCTGGTCTGCCGGCACGAAGGGATGGATATCGGAAAATTCCGGCCAGGTGATCGGCAGCATTTCCGCCGTGGCATTGAGCTTCATCGTGCAGGAGCCGAGCGGGATCATCGCACGGTCGAGCGCGAGGTCGCGATCGGACAGCCGGCGGATGTAGCGCGTCATTTCGCTTTCGGCCCGGTTCATGTGGAAGATCGGATGAGTGAGATACTCGCTGGTCCTGAGCAGGCCCTTCGGCAGGCGGTAGGACGGCTCGAAATCGGCGATCTTGAAATTGCCGCCGAAGGCGCGCCAGACGGCTTCGAGTGTCGCGGGGCGCGTGCGCTCGTCGAGGCTGATGCCGATTCCGGTTTCGCCGACCTTGCGCAGATTGACGCCCTCGGCGACGGCGGCGCGCAGGATCAGGCCCTGCATATGGCCGACATCGACGGTGATCGTGTCGAAGAAGCTTTCGGGCTCCACCTTGTAGCCGAGCTTTTCCAGGCCCTTGGCCATCAGCACGGCTTTCTGGTGCACCTGCTGGGCAATCGCCTTGATGCCCTTCGGACCGTGGAAGACGGCGTACATCGAGGCCATGACGGCGAGCAGCACCTGGGCGGTGCAGATGTTCGATGTCGCCTTTTCGCGGCGGATATGCTGTTCGCGGGTCTGCAGCGACAAGCGGTAGGCGCGATTGCCGCGGGCATCGACGGACACACCCACGAGGCGGCCGGGCATGGAACGCTTGATGGCGTCCTTGACCGCCATATAGGCGGCATGCGGACCGCCGTAACCGACGGGAACGCCGAAGCGCTGCGAGGAGCCGATGGCGATATCGGCGCCCATTTCGCCGGGTGATTTCAGCAGCGTCAGCGCCAGAATGTCGGCTGCGACCACGGCGATTGCGCCGGTCTGGTGCAGGCGGGAGATCAGGCCGGTGAAGTCATGCACGTGACCGTGCGTGCCGGGATACTGGAAGATCGCGCCGAAGACATCGACGGGATCGAGATCGGTGAAGGGATTGCCGACGATGACCTGCCAACCGAGCGGTTCGGCGCGAGTGCGAATGAGGGCAATGGTCTGCGGATGGCAGTCGGCATCGACGAAGAAGGCCTTGGCCTTCGACTTGGAGACGCGCTCGGCCATCGCCATGCCTTCGGCGGCAGCGGTCGCCTCGTCGAGCAGCGAGGCGTTGGCGACATCGAGGCCGGTCAAATCGCAGACCATCGTCTGGTAGTTCAAGAGCGCTTCCAGGCGGCCCTGGCTGATCTCCGGCTGGTAAGGTGTATAGGCCGTGTACCAGGCGGGGTTTTCCAGGATGTTGCGCTGAATGACAGGCGGCGTGATCGTGCCGTAGTAACCCTGGCCGATCAGCGAAACCAGCACCTTGTTCTTGTTGGCCGTCTCGCGCAGCTTGTCGAGCGCCTCACGCTCGGTCATCGGCGCGCCCCAGACGAGCGGCGCCTTCTGACGGATCGCGGACGGCAGCGTCGCGTCGATCAAGCCGTCGAGGCTGCTATAGCCGATCACCTTCAGCATGTCGGTCATTTCGGCCGGCGAGGGGCCGATGTGACGGCGATTGGCGAAATCGTAGGGCTGATAGTCGGTGAACTGGAATTCGGTCGGCGTCGTCATTACGCGGTGAGCTCCTTGTAGGCGGCCTCGTCGAGCAGGCCGTCGGCATCGGCGGGGTTCTTGAGCTTGAGCTTGAAGAACCAGCCGGCGCCTTGAGGATCGGAGTTGATGAGCGAGGGATCGGCAACGATCGCTTCGTTGACCGCGGTGATCTCGCCGTCGAGCGGACAATAGACCTCTGAGGCTGCCTTGACGGATTCGACGGTTGCCGCATCGTCGTTCTTCGCAAAGCTCTTGCCGACTTCGGGCAGTTCGACGAAGACGAGATCGCCGAGCTGTTCGACGGCGTAGGTGGTGATGCCGACGGTTGCGACATCGCCGTCGAGTTCGAGCCATTCATGTTCAGCGGTAAATTTCAGCATGGAAAAATCCTTTCGGAAAACAGGGTTTCAGCGTTTGTAGGTCGGTGTAACGAAGGGCAGGGCGGAGACAACGACGGGCAGGAACTTGCCGCGCACTTCGGCATAGACCTGGGTGCCTGCCGCCGCATGCGAGACCGGCAGATAGCCCATGGCGACGGGACCTTCGACGGTGGGGCCGAAGCCGCCCGAGGTGACTTCGCCGATTTCGGTCTTGCCCTCGGCATCGGCGTAAAGCTTGGCATGGCCGCGCACCGGCGCCTTGCCCTCCGGCTTCAGGCCGACCCGCCGGCGGGCGGCGCCGTTTTCGAGTTCGGAGAGGATGCGGCCGGAGCCCGGAAAGCCGCCGGCGCGTGCGCCGCCGGCCCGCCGCGCCTTCTGCATCGCCCATTCGAGCGCTGCCTCGACCGGCGAGGTGGTGGTGTCGATGTCGTTGCCATAAAGGCAGAGGCCGGATTCCAGTCGCAGGGAGTCACGGGCGCCGAGGCCGATCGCCTGGACGTCCGGATGTTCAAGCAACCGCATGGCGACATCTTCGGCCTTGTCAGCCGGGACCGAGATTTCGAAGCCGTCCTCGCCGCTATAGCCGGAGCGCGAGACAAGGCAGGAAACGTCATGCAGGCGGCAGTGGCGCACATCCATGAATTTCATCGCCGCGACGTCGGCCCAGAGTTCGGCGAGAACCTCGACCGCACGCGGTCCCTGCAGCGCGATCAGCGCGCGGTTCAAAAGGGTGATGTCGCACTGGTCGGCGATATGGGCCTGCAGATGGGCGAGATCGGCCTCCTTGCAGGACGCGTTGACGACGACGAAAAGGTGGTCATCGAGATGGGTGATCATCAGATCGTCGAGAATGCCGCCGGTATCGTCGGTGAAGAAGCCGTAGCGCTGGCGGCCCTGCGGGAGCCCGAGAATATCGACAGGCACCAGGCTTTCGAGCGCCAGCGCCGCATCCTCGTAGCTGCCCGACTTCGCCTTCACGATGACCTGGCCCATGTGGGAGACGTCGAAGAGGCCAGCCTCGGCGCGGGTATGAAGATGTTCTTTCATGACGCCCGCCGGATATTGCACCGGCATGTCGTAACCCGCAAACGGCACCATGCGGGCGCCGAGCGAAAGATGCAGGGCATGCAGCGGGGTTTTCTTCAGGGCAGCAGTATCGTCCAAACGACGCCTCCGGGGTTTGCGCCTTTTGCTAAGGCGCGGGCTCAAATCTGAAGGCGCGGCTGCGCGCTTCTCTCCTGAGCCCCCTCTGTCCCTTTGCCTGAGATTGTTATCCCTTCGGCGAGCGTTTCGAGAACGCTTCTCTCCAGAGTTCCGTCTGCCCCCTTGCTGGTCCTTTGGCCTGAGAGTTTCCGGGGCGGTTGCTCCTTCGGCACCGGTGGCACAAGCACCGGATTCTCCCAACAGGGTTGGCCGCAATTATCCGGCGGGCGCAGCGCTTGGCAAGGCCAAATGTCGTGACCTGACAAATTTTTGTCGCCATAGTCAGGGGAGGGCGCGATCTGCGGCAAATCTGCTTTTGCATTCGGCTGGGAAAACGGCTATCGCGACATGCTGTTGAAGGGGATCTCATGCGGCGGACAGGACTGAAAGCGACGCTCTTCCTGCGCATGCTTTGCGCCTTGGGCCTGCTTTTGCTCGGATTCGCCCATCAAGCGCCGCAGGCTATCGCTTCCGATGGTTATGATGCCGCGGCCTACATGCTGCCGGATGGCACCTTTGCCTCGCTCTGCGTCACCGTGAAGGAGGCCGAAGGCAAGACTGTCGGTTTCAAGCCGAATTGCGAAGCCTGCCGGCTGTCTGCCTCGGTGATTCTGCCGACACCGGATGCGTGTTCGTGGCTCGAGCGCAAGCTCGCCTCACTCGTCAATGCCCCGATCGAGGCCGCAGCCGTTGCCGGCGTCAGCGCCGTCAGCCGGGCAAATTCGCGTGCGCCTCCTTCCCTCATCTGATCTGCCTCCGCAACCTAAGACGCAGAATGCCGGTTCGCCCAAAAGAAGATCGCGGCCGGCGAGGAGATATCCGATGAAAACAATCAAGACTTTCGCGCTTGCCGCGCTTCTTTCCGCAACCGCCTTCGCCGGCGCCCAGGCGCATGTCAGCTTCCTCGACCGCGAGGTGCCGCTGGACACCACGATTCTCGCCACGCTGCAGGTGCCGCATGGCTGCGATGGCAAGGCGACCACGGAAGTGCGGGTGAAACTGCCGGAAGGTTTCGTCTTCGCCAAACCGCAGCCAAAGGCTGGCTGGGAGCTCGAAGTGATCAAGGGCGACTACCAGAAGACCTACGACAATCATGGCGACAAGGTGAAGGCAGGCGCCATCGAGATCCGCTGGAAGAACGGCAATCTTTCTGATGATTTCTACGATACCTTCGTCATCCAGGGGAAGGTTTCGGGCGTCGAAGCCGGCAGCTCGCTCGCCTTTCCGGTGACGCAGCTGTGCGGCGATGCGGTCACGGCCTGGGATCAGGTAGCAACGGCCGGCGGCGATGCGCATGAGCTGAAAAGTCCGGCGCCGCTGCTGAAAGTGGTTGCCGGCGAAGATCATGGCCACGACCATGACGACATGGCTGGGATGAGCATGCCCGGCATGGACACGACCGGCAAAGCCGGCATGGACATGTCCGCCATGGCGGCTGGGGCGCAGGCCGGAGAAACGGTCAAGGCCGGCGACCTTGAAATCTCCGGCGCCTTCGCCAAGGCGATGCTGCCCGGCCAGCCGGTCGGCGGCGGCTTTTTCACGGTGAAGAACAACGGCAAGACGGATGATCGCCTGGTATCGGTGTCTTCCCCGGTGGCCGGCGAGGTTCAGATTCACGAGATGGCGACGAAGGACAATGTCATGCGGATGCGCCAGCTGAAGGATGGCGTCGCCATTGCCGCGGGCGAGACCCTAAAGCTCGAGCCCGGCAACCTGCATCTGATGTTCCAGAAGGTGAAGACCCCGTTCAAGCAGGGCGATACGGTGCCGGTGACGCTGAGCTTCGAGAAAGCCGGCAAGATTGACTTGGTGTTGCAGGTACTTTCGCCGCAAGGCAAGTGAGTACAGGCCGGTTAAGACAGAAAAGCCCGCGGCGCGGGCTTTTCGCTGGAAAGGCGGTTTCCTCAGACGTCTTCGTAGGACTGCAGCGCCTGCTTGAGGCCGGCCTGCGGCTGGCGATTGCCCTTCTCCATCAGATCGAGCGCCACTTCGGTCGACTGGATGATGCTGGAGGGATCGTCGATTCCTTCGGTGCCTTCGGCCTTCAACTGCCGGTCGGCGAGACGGCGGGAGTCGCGGGCGGCGGTGCTCGTGGCGACGCGCTGCGGTATTCTCAGCGTTTCCAGGGCAATGGCGGCGGTGCTTGCCGAAATGGACAGGAGCTGGGTCATGCCGGCACAGTATCGACAGGATCTTGGCGCCGGCATAAGAAAGTCGCTGGCATTTTACTGAATTAAAAGAATTTCAGTCCGTCACGTTCGGATGCGCTCTCAAACTCGGATATCCCGCCCATGATCCAGGCTCTCCTCGTCGCCGTCGGCGGCGCCATCGGTTCCGTCCTCAGATATTTTGTCGGCCAATGGGCGCTGAGGCTCATGGGGCCGGCCTTTCCCTGGGGGACTCTCGCCGTCAATGTCGTCGGATGTTTCGTCATCGGTGTCTTTGCCGAACTGGTCGCGCGGAAGTTCAACGCATCGATGGAACTGCGCCTGCTGCTGATCACCGGTTTTCTCGGCGGCTTCACCACCTTCTCGGCTTTCTCACTCGACGCCATCTCGCTCTTCGAACGCGGCGAGGCGGTCGCCGGCGGCATCTACATAGCAGCCAGCGTCGGCCTTTCGATGGCGGCAGTGTTCACGGGCCTCGCCATCATGCGCGCTTTGGTCTGATTCCGGTTTCCGTTTTGCATGAAAATGCTCTAAGGCTGCGGCAAGAACGCCGGCTTGGCCCGCGCTGCAACTTCCGAAAGACTATCCATGGCTGGCATAGAACATATCAAGGTTGAACTCGACGAGGCGGGCATGCGGCTCGATCGCTGGTTCAAGGTGCATTTTCCCGGGCTCGGCTTCGGTCCGCTGCAGAAGCTTCTGCGCTCCGGCCAAGTGCGTGTCGACGGCGGCCGTGTCAAATCGGATGCGCGCGTGCAGGCCGGCCAGATGGTGCGCGTGCCGCCGCTCGATGTCGATGCAAAGCTGAAATCCGGTCCGATCGCCGGCAAGGATCTCAAGCATTCCAGCGATTTCGAACTCCTGTCGCGCATGGTGTTGCATGAGGACGAAAAGGTGATCGTTCTCAACAAGCCGCCCGGGCTTGCGGTGCAGGGCGGCTCGGGCGTCGCCAGGCATATCGACCAGATGCTCGAAGCCTGGATCAGCCCCAAGGGTGAGAAGCCGCGGCTCGTCCACCGCCTCGATCGCGACACGTCAGGCGTTCTCGTCATCGCCCGCACCCGCGGCGCCGCCCAGAAACTGACGGCGGCCTTTCGCGAGCGCGATACCAAGAAAACCTACTGGTCACTGGTCAAGGGCGTGCCGCGCAAGCGTGAGGACAAGATTTCGACCTGGCTCGTCAAGGAGCCGACCGCCGATGGCGACCGCATGCGCATCGCCAAGCATGGCGAAGAGGGCGCCGATCATGCGGTGTCCTACTACCGCATCGTCGAGACGGCGGCGCAACGTCTCGCCTGGCTGGAGATGGAGCCCTATACGGGGCGCACCCACCAGCTTCGTGTCCATGCCTTGCACATCGGCCATCCGATCATCGGCGATCCCAAGTATTTCGACGACGATCCGAACTGGGATTTTCCCGGCGGTATCCAGAAGCGGCTGCATCTACACGCCCGCCATATCGACATTCCGCATCCCTCGGGCGGCCGGTTGCGCGTCACCGCGCCTTTGCCGCCGCATATGGTGCAGAGCTGGAACCTGCTCGGCTTCGATGAAAATTCGGCCCCTATCCTGGACGATGAAGCATGAAACTTGCGCTCTTTGATTGCGACGGCACGTTGGTCGACAGTGCCGGGCTCATCCACGAAACCATGCGCCGCACTTTCTCGAAGTTCGGCAAGGCGGAGCCTCGATTTGACGACACCAAGGCCATTATCGGCCTGTCGCTGGATATCGCTATCGCGCGCATGCAGGGCAGGCCGCATGTCGAGCAGGAAGACATCGACATGACGGCGCATTATAAATCGCTGTTTACGATCGTACGTCAGGATCTCGACCACAGAGAGCCGCTGTTTGCCGGCATCCGCGAGATGATCGACGCGATCAGCGGCCGCGAGGATCTGTTGATCGGGGCGGTGACCGGCAAATCCCGGCGCGGGCTGAAGCTGGTGATGGAGACGCACGGCTTCGACAAGCATTTTGTCGTTGCGCGCACCGCCGACGACTGCCCCTCCAAGCCGCATCCGGCCATGGTGACGGAATGTTGCGACGAAACCGGGACGAATGCCGCCGATACCATTGTCATTGGCGACGCGGTTTACGATATGCAGATGGCAAAGGCTGCCGGCGCCAAGGCGATCGGTGTTGCCTGGGGCTATGCCAGTGTGGATGAGTTGATCGCCAACGGCGCCGATGCGATCGCCTACCATCCGAACGAGATATTGCGCCATTTTTCCTGAGGTGAGCCCATGCGCGATCTGCTGAACGATCTTTCCGAGGGCCTGAGCCATCCCGATCCCATCCGCCGGGCCCAGATCCAGATGAAGAAGCCGCTGCCGAAGCGTTTCTACACCGACGTGGCGGTCGCCGAGGACGGGGGCAGTTTCGCGATCACGCTCGACGGCAAGTCGGTGCGCACGCCGGCACGGCAGGTTCTTGCCGTTCCCACAGAGGCGCTCGCACGGCTTGTCGCCGCCGAATGGCGGGAGCAGGGCGAGGAAATCGATCCGACCACCATGCCGGTGACCCGGCTGGTCAACACTGCGCTCGACGGCGTGGCAACCAATACGCAGGCGATCTTCGAAGATATTCTCCGCTTTTCCTCGAGCGACCTCATCTGCTACCGCGCCGACGGGCCGGAGCTGCTGGTCGAGCGCCAGAGGCAACGTTGGGACCCGATCATCGACTGGGCGGCCAGCGATCTCGGCGCCCGTTTCATTCTCGTCGAGGGGGTGATGCATCACGAACAGCCGCGTGAGGCGACCGCGGCCTTTGCCGTGACGCTGGCGCGGCATCAGAGTCCGATGGCGCTCGCCGCCCTCCATACGGTCACGACGCTGACCGGCTCGGCGATCCTGGCGGTTGCCTTGGCCGAGGGCCGGGTGACGGTGGAGGAGGCGTGGTCGCTTGCTCATCTCGACGAAGACTGGACGATCGAGCATTGGGGGCGCGACGAAGAAGCCGAGGAGCGAAGAGCCAAGCGCTTTGCCGAGTTCAAGGCGGCAGCGGATGTTTTTTTCGCCCTAAGCGCCTGAAACATATTGCCTTCTCAGACATTATGGCGAAATCTGCGACTCCAACGGGGTGGTGCGGGATTTTGCGATGGATTGGCTGAGGTCGTGTTTTTGCCGGACCGTGCTCGTCTGTATTGCGCTGACGGCCTGCGGCAGCCTCTCGGCCAACAAGCCGAAGGCGCCGCTCTATGATGTGCGCAGCGCCGTCGTTCTCTCCGGCCCGAACATCCCGGCCGAGCTGCTTGCCGGGATCAACGACCGCGTCAATGCCGCGATCAATGCAACGATGCGCGACACCGTGCTGCCGCGGGTGGTGCTGACAATCCGCGTGGTTTCGATTCAAAAGGGACTCGGTTTCCAAAAGGACCGCAACGTCGCCAAAATCAGCGTCGACGCGGCTTCGGTCGAGGATGGCTCGGTGATTGCCGTCAGCGCCTTCGACGTAACCAGTATCGCCGCCGATCCGAAACTTGCCGACGACATCATGGCCGAGGACGTCGCTGCACGGATTCGCTCGGTTTTCTCACTTAGCGGACGCAGCCGCTAGCGCATATCGACCGCGAGAGCGGCGAGGAGAGATCGCATGAAGGAAATTCTCGAAGAACTGGAACGCCGCCGTGGCATCGCCCGCCTCGGCGGCGGGAAGGAGCGCATCGATGCTCAGCACAAGCGCGGCAAGCTAACGGCGCGCGAGCGCATCGACCTCTTTCTCGACGAGGGCTCCTTCGAAGAGTTCGACATGTTCGTGGAGCACCGCTCCACCGATTTCGGCATGGATAAGAGCCGTATCGCCGGCGACGGCGTCGTCACCGGCTGGGGCACGGTCAACGGCCGCACGGTCTTCGTCTTCGCCAAGGACTTCACCGTCTTCGGTGGCTCGCTTTCGGAAGCGCATGCGGAGAAGATCATGAAGGTGCAGGACATGGCGCTGAAGAATCGCGCGCCGATCGTCGGCATCTACGATGCCGGCGGCGCCCGAATCCAGGAAGGTGTGGCGGCCCTCGGTGGCTACGCCGAAGTCTTCCAGCGCAACGTGCTGGCCTCCGGCGTCATCCCGCAGATCTCGGTGATCATGGGTCCCTGTGCCGGTGGTGACGTCTATTCGCCTGCCATGACCGATTTCATTTTCATGGTGCGCGATACCTCCTACATGTTCGTCACCGGCCCCGACGTGGTGAAAACTGTGACCAACGAGACAGTGACGGCTGAAGAGCTCGGCGGCGCCGTGGTGCATACGGTGCGCTCGTCGATTGCCGACGGCGCCTATGAGAATGATGTCGATACGCTGTTGCAGGTGCGCCGGCTGATCGATTTCCTGCCGCTTTCGAACACTTCGCCGGTGCCGGAGATCGAATGTTACCAGTCGGTGACCGAGACCGATGCGTCGCTCGACACCCTGGTGCCGGCGAGCGCCAACAAGCCCTACGATATCAAGGAACTCATCCGGAAGGTGGCGGACGAGGGGGATTTCTTCGAAATCCAGGAGAGCTTTGCCAAAAACATCGTCTGCGGCTTCGGCCGCGTCGAAGGCTCCACCGTCGGTTTCGTCGCCAACCAGCCGATGGTGCTGGCCGGCGTGCTCGACAGCGACGCCTCGCGCAAAGCGGCGCGCTTCGTGCGCTTCTGCGACTGCTTCAACATTCCGATCGTCACCTTCGTCGACGTGCCGGGATTTCTGCCGGGCACGGCGCAGGAATATGGCGGCCTGATCAAGCATGGCGCCAAGCTGCTCTTCGCCTATGCCGAGGCGACGGTGCCGAAGCTCACCGTCATCACCAGGAAAGCCTTTGGTGGCGCCTATGACGTTATGGCGTCAAAACATCTGCGGGGCGACCTGAACTATGCCTGGCCGACGGCGCAGATCGCGGTGATGGGCGCCAAGGGCGCGGTCGAGATCATCTTCCGCAAGGATATTGCCGATCCGGAGAAGATCGCCGCCCATACGAAAATGTACGAGGACAGGTTCCTCTCTCCCTTCGTCGCTGCAGAGCGCGGTTATATCGACGAGGTGATCATGCCGCATTCGACCCGGCGGCGGCTGGCGCGCGGACTGAAGATGTTGCGCAACAAGGATCTCGCCAATCCCTGGAAGAAACACGACAACATCCCGCTCTGACATTTGGCCGCGTGTTGCCTGCTGTCGAAAAAGTGAACGGCCGTCAGCGATCCGTGTGTTCAATCAGGGCCGGGGACGGGCTAACGCTCGGCTGCAATTTCTTTAATGGAGAGGTTTAATGTCAACTTTCGAGCGTCTTTCCGCCTATCGCCCCTATGGGCTGGCCGCTCTCAGAATCATCACCGCGCTGCTGTTTATCGAGCACGGCACCATGAAGCTTTTCGCCTTCCCGGCTGAACAGATGGCGGGCTCGCTGCCGCCGCTGATGCTTTTCGCGGCTCTTCTGGAGCTTGTCGGCGGGCTCCTTATTCTCATTGGCCTGCTGACGCGGCCCGTGGCCTTCCTGCTGGCCGGCGAAATGGCGGTCGCCTATTTCATGGCGCATGCGCCGAAAAGCTTCTTCCCGGCCCTCAACCAGGGCGACGCGGCAATTCTGTTCTGCTTCGTCTTCCTCTACCTGTTCTTCTCGGGTGCCGGCGCTTTCTCCGTCGACAACCGCAAGGCAGCTTGAGCGATTGCTGAGGGGCGTCGACGACGCCCCTCAAGCTTATTTCAGGCTGTCAGCTTGAGACCGGCGATGCCGCCGACGATCAGCATGATGCAGGCAAGGCGGGAGACGCTTGCCTGATCGCCGAGCAGCCAGATACCGAGGAGCACGGTGCCGACCGTGCCGATGCCGGTCCAGACCGCATAGGCGGTGCCGATCGGCAGGTGCTTCACTGCCAAGCCGAGCAGCACGACGCTCACCACCATGGAAATGACGGTCAGCGTCGTCGGCAGCGGCCGCGTGAAACCCTCGGTGTATTTAAGGCCGATCGCCCAGCCACATTCGAAAAGACCAGCGAGAAAAAGCAGAAACCAGGCCATACGCCTCTCCGTATTCAAGAGCGAGGCCGTCCCCGCGACGGTTGCATCCTTGGGATGCCGCAGTCGTCTGCGATGGAACCTATATGCGTGAGGAAGCGGCCGGCTTCAAGATAAGAATCGGCATGGCGGCCATGCCACCCGTTTCTTGCCGGCCCTATGACCTGCCACCGGCCTCACCGGAAAGGTTCTTGGCGCGGCGACAGAGGCGATCGAACGTCTCGAGAAAACGCGAGCGGTCCTTCGGGCTGAAGGCGGCATTATAACCTTTGCTTTCCCCGGTTTCCCGCAAATGCGCACCGAGATCGCGCATGGCGCTCGCCATGCCGATATTGGTCTCGTCGAAGACACGTCCGGTCGGACCACTGACGAAGGCGCCAGTCGCGACGCAGCGCACGGCGAGCGGCACGTCGGCAGTAACGACGACGTCGCCCGTGCCGGCGCGCTCGGCGATCCAGTTGTCGGCGGCATCGAAGGCGTTGGAAACGATGACGTTGTGGACCATCGGATCGCGGGACGGGCGCAGGCCGGAATTGGCGACGAAGGTGACCTCGAGGCCGTGGCGTTCGGCAACCTTCAGAACTTCCGGCTTTACCGGGCAGGCATCGGCGTCGACATAGATCATGGCGGTGTCCTCATACCGGCTGACTGGCCGGCTGTCTGACCATATCGATATGGGGAATGCCGTCTTCCAGATATTCCTGCGACGTCCCGACAAAACCGAAGGATTCGTAGAAGCGGCGCAGATGGGCCTGCGCCGACAAGGCGATCGGATTTGCCGGATAAAGCCGCTCACAGGCGGCGGTTGATTCGCGCATCAATGCATCGCCCAGACGTTTGCCGCGATGGGCAGGCGAGACGACGACGCGGCCGATCTTTGACGGGTCCTGCGGCTCATGCGGTTTCAGGATCCGCACCGCCGCCAGGAGGTCACCGCCCTCCAACAGTCTGAGATGCAGGGCATCGATGTCCTTGCCGTCGAGTTCCGGATAGGGACAGTTCTGCTCGACGACGAAGACATCGACGCGCATTCGAAGGAGATCGTAGAGCTCCCGCGCGGGGAGCTCATCGAAATGCCTGAGATCGACTTGGTAGTTGGCTGCCGCCATCAGTAGACCACCACGCCGCGGATGCTTTCGCCCTTGTGCATCAGGTCGAAGCCCTTGTTGATGTCTTCGAGCGGCATCGTGTGGGTGATCATCGGGTCGATCTGGATCTTGCCCTGCATGTACCAGTCGACGATCTTCGGAACATCGGTGCGGCCGCGCGCGCCGCCGAAGGCGGTGCCCATCCAGTTGCGGCCGGTCACCAGCTGGAACGGCCGGGTGGAGATCTCCTGGCCGGCGCCGGCAACGCCGATGATGACCGATTTGCCCCAGCCGCGATGCGATGCTTCCAGCGCCTGGCGCATCACCTTGGTGTTGCCGGTGCAGTCGAAGGTGTAGTCGGCGCCGCCGATCAGGTCGCCATTACGCTTGGTCATGTTGACCAGATAGGGCACGATGTCGTCGCCGACCTCCTTCGGGTTGACGAAATGCGTCATGCCGAACTTCTCGCCCCAGGCCTTGCGATCCGGGTTGATATCGACGCCGATGATCATATCGGCGCCGGCAAGCCGCAGGCCCTGCAGCACGTTCAGGCCGATGCCGCCGAGCCCGAAGACGATCGCCGTCGAACCGATCTCGACCTTGGCGGTGTTGATCACCGCGCCGATGCCCGTGGTGACGCCGCAGCCGATATAGCAGACCTTGTCGAAGGGGGCGTCGGGATTGACCTTGGCCAGCGCGATCTCCGGCAGCACCGTGTAATTGGCGAAGGTCGAGCAGCCCATATAGTGATGGATCTTGTCCTTGCCGATCGAGAAGCGTGAGGTGCCGTCCGGCATCACGCCCTGACCCTGGGTGGCGCGGATGGCGGTGCAGAGATTGGTCTTGCGCGACGTGCAGGAATAGCATTCGCGGCATTCCGGCGTATAAAGCGGAATGACGTGGTCGCCCTTCTTGACCGAGGTCACACCCGGGCCGACATCGACGACGATGCCGGCGCCCTCATGGCCGAGGATCGCCGGGAACAGGCCTTCCGGATCTGCTCCCGACAGGGTGAAATCGTCGGTGTGGCAGATGCCGGTCGCCTTGACCTCCACCAGCACTTCGCCGGCCTTCGGCCCCTCCAGCTGCACGGTCATCACTTCAAGCGGTTTTCCGGCCTGAACGGCTACGGCGGCGCGAACGTCCATCTTTAGATCTCCCTGATTTTCTCTGTTTCTGATTGCCTGTATCCGGGCAAGCTTGGCATGGCCGGCGAGGCCGGCTCAAGCGAATTCCATGATCACCGCGTCGACGGCCAGGCTTTCGCCGGCCGCGGCATTGATCTTGGAGACAACGAGATCGCGCTCGGCGCGCAGGACGTTTTCCATCTTCATCGCCTCGACGATGGCAAGCGTCTCACCGGCCTTGACCTCCTGGCCCTCGGCGACCGCGATGGATACGACGAGGCCGGGCATCGGGCAGAGCAGGAGCCTGGAGGTATCCGGCGGCAGCTTCACCGGCATCAGCCTGTCGAGTTCCGCATGGCGCGGCGAAAAGACCTTGGCGGTCACCGACAGTCCCTGCCAGTCGACGCGCAGGCCGTTGAGGACGGGACGGATCTGCGCGGGAATATCCTGGTCGCCGACCCTGCCGCTCCAGACCGGATCACCCGGTCTCCAATCGGTGACAACGCTCCGGCTTTCGCCCTCGATCTCCATCTCCATATCGAAAGGAATGGTGACGAGGCCATCGAGCAATCTGACAGCGACGTAGTTCCCAGCTGTTTTGACCACCCAATGCTCCCGCAGCGTGGCCGATGCGGCGCGCAGGCGATCGGCGAAACGTTCGCGGCGGTTCGCTTCAATGAGCGAGGCAGACAGCGCGATTGCGGCAAGCGTGGCTTCCTCCTGCCGGTCCGGCTTCATCGGCGCGAAACCGTCAGGATATTCCTCGGCAATAAAGCCGGTCGACAGCCGGCCCTCGCGCCAGCGCGGATGTTTCATCAGCGCCGACAGGAAGGGAACATTGTGCTCGATGCCGTCGACGACGAAGCCGTCCAGCGCCTGGCCCATGGCCTCAATCGCTTCACTACGCGTCGGCGCCCAGGTGCAGAGCTTGGCGATCATCGGATCATAATACATCGAGATCTCGGCGCCCTCGAAAACGCCGGTATCGTTGCGAACGACAATGTTGCCGGTCCTGCCTTCCGCCGGCGGGCGGTAGCGCGTTAGGCGGCCGATCGAAGGCAGGAAGTTGCGGTATGGATCTTCGGCATAAAGCCGGCTTTCGATCGCCCAGCCATTAAGCCTGATAGCGTCCTGGCTGAAGCTCAGCGGCTCTCCCGCGGCGATGCGGATCATCTGTTCGACGAGGTCAATGCCGGTGACGAGTTCGGTCACCGGATGCTCGACCTGCAGGCGGGTGTTCATTTCGAGGAAGTAAAAATTGCGGTCGCGGTCGACGATGAATTCGACCGTGCCGGCGCTCTGGTAGTCGACGGCCTTCGCCAGCGCCACCGATTGTTCGCCCATGGCCTTGCGAGTTTTTTCATCGAGGAAAGGTGAGGGTGCCTCTTCCGCCACTTTCTGGTTCCGACGCTGGATCGAGCATTCCCGCTCGCCGAGATAGACGACGTTGCCATGCGCATCGGCCAGCACCTGGATCTCGATATGGCGCGGCTCAACGACGAATTTCTCGATGAAGACGCGGTCGTCGCCGAAGGAGCTCTTCGCCTCGGAGCGGGCGCGCTCGAAGCCGTCGCGCACCTCGGCCTCGTTCCAGGCAATGCGCATGCCCTTGCCGCCGCCGCCGGCAGACGCCTTGATCATGACCGGATAGCCAATCCCGCCAGCGATCGTTTCCGCATGCGCGGCATCCTCGATGACGCCGAGATGGCCCGGCACGGTGGAGACGCCGGCCGCATTGGCGAACTTCTTCGATTCGATCTTGTCGCCCATCGCCATGATGGCCTTCGGCTTCGGGCCGATGAAAACGATGCCCTGCTTTTCCAGCTCGGCGCAGAAAGAGGCGCGCTCGGAGAGAAATCCGTAACCGGGATGCACCGCCTCGGCGCCGGTCGCCTTGCAGGCGGCGATGATCTTTTCGGCAACCAGATAGCTTTCCGACGCTGCGGCGGGGCCGATATGGACGGCCTCGTCGGCCATTTCGACATGCAGCGCATCCCGATCCGCATCCGAATAGACCGCAACGGTCGAAATGCCCATGCGGCGCGCCGTCTTGATCACGCGGCAGGCGATCTCGCCGCGGTTCGCGATCAGGATTTTCTTGAACATCGAGACTCCACCCAGAAATGCGTTCCGGAGTTTTACGCATAAAACACAGGAACGCACAATCGGGCTTGGCGCCGGCACTCAGGAGACGTGGGATGACGTCGCGGAATGTCAGGCGACGGCGGCTTCCGCGACGGATTCCTCGTCGACGATGCGCAGCCAGCGGCTGCGCCGCGGTTCCGGTCGATCGCGCAGGGTGACGGCAGCCATGATCCCAGCCCAGTGCGGATGGTTGGCGCCCGGCAGCGTTGCCTGCTCGATCTGATGGAGGACGCCATATTCGGCCGGCGACACGGCGATGACGCCGCCTGCGGCGATGCTTCTGAAGATGCGCATCGCAAAATCGACGTCCTGGCGTGTGATGTTCTTACGGTCGACGGCGCGCGACAGCTTGTAGCCGCCGATGCCGTCGGTGATCGCTAGGCGAAGCTGGTCGAGGGCAAGCGCTCTCAATTCACCCGGCACATCGGCCGAAATCTCCATGACGTGGAGAATGAGCTCGAGCTCCAGCGCCGAGTTGACGACGCCGTCGGTCGTGAACATGCGCATGATCCAGGCAACGTTGATTTCATCAAGCGAGCCCTGCGGATAGGTGTAATGGACGATAAAACCGGCGATCTGCTCCACGAAGAAAGCGTTCCACTCGGCACATTTTTCGGGACAGGAATTGTTGAGCGCCAACATTGCGACGACATCCTGGGACGTCCGGATCCCCTCGGGGAAAGCATGTTTGCGCAGCAGCACGATATCTTCGGCCGTCAGCCGATGCTTGCCGGCCACGACGCAGGCCGGAAAAGCGAGACGGAATTCGCTCATGTTTTAACTCCAGGCTTCATCATGAAGCCGGAAACCGTTTTAGCGGCTGCGAATTGACGATCCCTCAAGAAGAGGAGTTAACCCGCTGTTGCGGATATCAGGACGATTTTAGCGACTGTGCCTGCAGCCGCTCGCGCCAGATGATGAAGAGGCCGGATGCGACGATGATTAAAATGCCGATCCATTTGGAGAAATTCGGGAAATCATTGAACAGCGCATAGCCGAGCACGGTGGCCGAGATGATCTCGAAATATTGAAACGGGGCAAGCAGCGACAGCGGTGCAAGCCGGAAAGCCCGCACCACCAACATATGCGCATATCCTGAGATCGAGCCGAGGGCGACAAGCAGCGCAAGGCCGAGGCCGGAGGAGGGCAGGGAAATGGCGAAATCCCCATTGCCTGCGCTGCTGCCGACGAGAAGGGCGGCCGCCATGAAGATCGTTCCGCCGATGCCGGCCATGGTCTGCATGGTGAGGGGCGAGTCGGCCTCGCCGATGGCGCGATTGAGGAAAAGATAGAGCGAGAAGAGAAAGGCGCAGGCCACCGGCAGCAGCGCCTTCAAGCCGAAAATCTCGTAACTCGGCTGAATGACGATCATCGCGCCGCCGAAACCGACGACGATCGCCATCCAGCGCCGCCAGCCGACCTTCTCTCCGAGAAGCAGGGCCGACATGACGGTCAGCATGAAGGGCTCGACGAAATAGATGGCAAAGACATCGGCAAGCGGCATGTATTTGACGGCGACGAAAAATAGCAGGCTCGCCGCCCCATGCAGCACGCCGCGCAGCAGATTCATCCACGGCCGCTTGGCGGAAAGCGCCTTGCGTCCAAAAATGACAAAGAGAATCGGCAGGGTGCAGGCGATCTGGAAGAAGAAGCGGTAGAAGGTGACCTGACCCGGCGACATCGATTCAAAGGTCGCCATGTATTTGGCGATGGCATCCATGATCGGCAGGATGAACATAGCGCCGGACATGATGGCCATGCCCTGCAGGGAATCTTGATGGGGCTTTGACATGGCTGCCGATTCTTGTGGGAACGGCGTCCATCAATCACGGGAAAGCCGGGCAAATCAAGCCCGTGAAACCGCTCAAGCAGTCAGAGATCATTCGCCGTTTCACCGAAAACCGTCTCGAACGCGGCGCGCAGCCGGATGTCGACATCCGCTATCATGACGGGAAGGCCGAGATCGACGAGGCTGGTGACGCCGTAGGCCGATATCCCGCAGGGCACGATGCCGCTGAAATGATCGAGATCGGGATCGACGTTGAGCGACAGGCCGTGGAAGGTCACCCATTTGCGCAGCCGGATGCCGAGGGCGGCAATCTTGTCTTCAGCCATCGTGCCGTCCGGCAGCAACGGCTTTTCCGGGCGGCGGACCCAGACGCCGACGCGATCCTCGCGCCGCTCGCCGCGCACGTTCATCATGTCGAGCGTGCGGATGACGACCTCCTCGAGAGCGGCGACAAAGGCGCGTACGTCCTGGCGCCTGCGCTTCAGGTCGAGCATGACATAGGCGACGCGCTGACCGGGTCCGTGATAGGTATATTCACCGCCACGTCCTGTCGCAAAGACCGGAAAGCGATCCGGCTGGACGAGGTCGCCCGCATTGGCGCTGGTGCCGGCGGTATAGAGCGGCGGATGCTCGACGAGCCAGACAAGTTCGTCGCCGCCTTCTCCGATCGCCGCCACCTCGCGCTCCATCGTCTCCACCGCCGCCTCATAGGCAACGAGTCCGTCGGCGATACGCCAGCGCACAGGCCGAGTACCGAGTTTCGGGAGCATGGAGAATTCGAGATCGGTGCGAAGCATGGCCATTCCTTACCGCCTGTCCGAAATGCCTGACGATATAGGGGCGGCAGGAGACCTATATGGACCCGTTTTCCGGCCAATTCAAATGCCGTGAAAGGTTTTCAAAAAAACTGTCATATCGCCCTTGTGCACCCCAAATGCTTTTGCTACATGCTGCCCCGCCGACGCAAATCGGCACCTACCACGATGCGGTCGTGGCGGAATTGGTAGACGCGCAGCGTTGAGGTCGCTGTGGGGCAACCCGTGGAAGTTCGAGTCTTCTCGACCGCACCAGATTATTTAAAAACCCTCGTGACCGCTTGGATCCACGAGGTTTTTTATGTCTCCATTTTCCCAGTTTACGCAAGAGTCCCGCCGCGCCGGAAGTCAGGCGTTCGCGGCCACACTACCGCACAGCTGAAGAGAAAAAAGGGCCGACTGCGGCCCTTTCGTCTCGATCGCATATTATAGCCGATCAATGCGTTGCGCGGCAGGCCTCGGTGCGCGAGGCGCCGCTGTCGGCACCTTTGGTATGGGAGCCGCTCGGGCCGACCATGCTGTGGCACGGGGGCAGGGGCTTGATGCTTGCGGTCGCGGTCTTGTCGATCGCGGGCGCTGCCATCGCCGTCGGCGCGAAACCGTCACTGTCATTGGTATAGTCGCTGGAATAGGCCGGAGCTTTGTGGTTGTTGCTATAGTGCACCGGGGCAGGCTGCGCCATCTTGGAGGGCGCAAAGCCATCGCTGTCGTTGGTATAATCGTCGGAATAAGTCGGCTGGGCGAAGGCCGCGCCGGCAAGGCTGACGGCAAACAGGGATGCGGCGAGGGCAAATTTGATGCGCATGGTTCTTCTCCTCAATCTGTTGTTGCATTCAACAACATAAACCATCCCCGGCAGATAAGATTTCGCGCGCCAATTGCGGCGATATTGTGAACGGAAGCCGGTCGCTTCATTGCCTTTTGTTCAAATGAAATCACGGTGTTGTCAACGAACGTGACGTTTCTGTTACGGCAGCCGCGTAGCAAAACAGACGGCAGGCTACCTGCTCCTGCTGCAATCGGAAATTGTTAACTTTTGGTAATGTCAGGAACCAATAGGAGGCAGTGTGCCCGCCTCCTGGCGATGGTCATCGTAATGCGCCTCTGGTCAGTCTTCGTTCGGGATATGCGCGTCGACCCCGGTCAGCTGCAGCCTGTTGCGCACGTGGTGGACGCCGTCGACCGATAGCGCGCCGAGCTCGACCTTGCGGGCAATGCCGATCGTCTCGACCGAGCCTTCGAGGGTGACGACGTGACCGTCCGCATGAACCTCGATACTGTTGATATCGACCTCGGGAATATTTTCGAGAGCGTCGTTCACCCGCGCCTCGAGCTCGTCGCTTTCATCGCGATCGATCATGCCGGCGCGCAACGAATCCTTGAGGCGATTCTCGTTGCCGTCTTGGTCTGTGCCGTCGATTCGGAAACCTGTGTTGGGATCGCTGTCGAAATTTGCCGCGGTCTCGCCATAGGGCCGGTTGGCGGGGTCGCTGGCGGCGGTGCCGTCGGCATAAGGCCAGCCGTCATCGAGATTGCGTTCTTCGAGGTCGCGATATTCTTCTTCACGGGAAAGCTCGGGGGCCTCGCGTGAAATCGGGGTCTTGTCACCGATCCTTGCCATTATAGTCGCTCCTAGTTTCTCTCGGGACAACGCCGACAGGGGCGAATGGTTCGGTGTGGCGGGCGATTTGTCAGCCTTGGGTTTTCTCCCATTTTTTGACGAGGCGTTCGCGTTTCAGCCGCGAAAGCCGCTGCAGCCAGAAGATGCCGTCGAGCTGGTCCACCTCGTGCTGGACGCAGATGGCGAGGAAACCTTCGGCGGCCTCCTCGTGCACGATGCCGCCGGCATCCTGATAGCGAAAGCGGATCGCCCGTGGACGTGTGAGCTCTTCGGTCGCGCCGGGCATGGAGACGCTGCCCTCGGCATGGTTCATCGTCTCCTGCGACATCCAGGTAATCTGCGGATTGACGTAGAGGCGCACACCGTCGGCCCGATCGAGCTCCAGCACCGTCACACGGCGGAAAACGCCGATATGGGCGGCGGTGATGCCGACGCCGGGGGCTGCGCGCATCGTCGCCAGCAGGTCGTCGGCGAGCGCGGCCAACGACGCATCGAAGTCCGTCACCGGTTCGCAGACGGTCTTCAGGCCCGGATGCGGATAGTGCAGGATCGGACGGATGGGCATGAAGCGGGTTCCCCTCTCTTTGAGCGGCGGGGAAACTATCGCCGGCCGCAGACATTGTCATCACGAAGCACGGTTGGCGCTTTACGACAAGGATGCTTTGAGCTAGCAGGGGCCAAGAATTCCGACTGCGGGAGCCTCGCGCGGGATTCGCTTATCCGCTTGTTGACAATGTGTTTTCGGCCGACATTTGCGAATGCGGTGCGGCAGTCGTTGAAATTCGAACCAGGTGCGAGGGCGGCAGATGACGACGACCGATGGGGAAGACCGCATTCGCCGGCGCGATGACGAAGAAGCGGATATTTACGACGAGGACGGCAATGTCCGCGGCGATTTCCTGGCGCTCGTCGGTGCGGCGATCGCCGATCGCGACACGCTGTTCCTGCGCGGGAATGTCGCCCGCCTGCATGAATCCGAGATAGGCGACCTGCTCGAATCGATCCAGCCGGATCAGCGCCTGGCGCTGGTGCGGCTGCTCGGCGAAGATTTCGACATGACGGCGCTGACCGAGGTCGACGAGGCAATTCGCCGCGAGATCGTCGACCAGATGCCGAACGAGCAGATCGCGGCCGCCATCGGCGAGCTCGACTCGGACGATGCCGTTTACATTCTCGAAGACCTCGACAAGGAGGACCGGGAAGAAATCCTCGCCCAGATGCCGTTTACCGAGCGGGTGCGGCTGCGCCGGGCGCTCGACTATCCGGAAAGCTCGGCCGGCCGCCGCATGCAGACCGAGTTCGTCGCCGTGCCGCCATTCTGGACGGTGGGCCAGACGATCGACTATATGCGCGACGAGGAGGATCTGCCCTATTCCTTCTCGCAGATATTCGTCATCGATCCGACCTTCAAGCTGCTCGGCGCCGTCGATCTCGATCAGATCCTGCGCACCAAGCGGCAGACGAAGATCGAGCAGATCATGCGGGAGACCAACCATCCGGTGCCCGCCGAGATGGACCAGGAGGAGGCCGCCCAGCTTTTCGAACAATACGATCTTCTGTCGGCTGCCGTCGTCGACGAGAACGGCCGGCTGGTCGGCGTGCTGACCATCGACGACGTCGTCGACGTCATCCACGAAGAGGCGGACGAGGACATCAAGCGCCTCGGCGGTGTCGGCGACGAAGAGCTGTCGGACAACGTGATCTCGACGGCGCGATCGCGGTTTCTCTGGCTTCTGATCAATCTCGGCACGGCGATGCTGTCGGCGAGCGTCATCGGCCTATTCGACGCTTCGATCGAGAAAATGATCGCGCTTGCGGTGCTGATGCCGATTGTCGCTTCGATGGGCGGCAATGCCGGCACGCAGACGATGACGGTGACCGTGCGTGCGCTCGCCACCCGCGATCTCGACATCTACAATGCCGGCCGCATCATTCGCAGGGAGGCAGGCGTCGGCATTCTCAACGGCGCCGTCTTTGCGACGATCATGGGCGCGATCGCCGGCATCTGGTTTCACGACTATCAGCTCGGCGGGGTGATCGCGGCGGCGATGATCATCAACCTGATGGCGGCCGCGCTTGCCGGCATCCTGCTGCCGCTGCTGCTCGACAAGGTGGGAGCGGACCCGGCGATTGCCTCGTCGGTGTTCGTCACGACGGTAACCGACTGCACCGGCTTCTTCGCTTTTCTCGGTATCGCCACCTGGTGGTTCGGCATCTGACGGTTCGCCGAAATTGACTATTACGTAAAAGTCAATATTATTGCCGGTTCGATGACGGGGAACACATGCCGGTGAACAAATATTATAGCATAACGGAGCTGACGCGCGAATTCGGTGTCTCGACGCGCACGCTCCGCTTCTACGAAGACGAGGGACTGATCCATCCGGAGCGGCGAGGGCGCACGCGTCTCTTCCGGCCGGCGGACCGACGGCTCATCGGAGAAATCCTGCGCGGCCGGCGGATCGGCTTCACCATCGCGGAAATCCGCGAGATCATCCAGGTCTATAAGGAGCCGCCTGGCGAGCTCGGCCAGCTGAAGCTCCTGATGAAGCGCGTCGACGAGAAGCGTGAGGACCTGCGCCAGAAGCGCAAGGACATAGACGACACGCTGACGGAACTCGACAATATCGAAGAGGCCTGCCTGGGCCGTCTTGCCGAAATCGGCGTCACCACCTGAGAATTGCCGCAGGGCGGTTGCCGGTCCTTTATTGCGCCTCGGCGCTGCATTCGCCGGCAATCGTCTGGACCCGCTCATCGTTCTGCAGATCGATCTTGCCCGCCTGCAGCGGTGTCAGCAGCGACTGCGCCTGCAATCTGTCGAGCGTGCACTGACAAAAGCTGCGGCAAAGCGCTTCGCCTTGCTGCATGACGCAGGCGGAGTTGCATTGCCTAAGGTAAGTTTCGACCGGATCCGGCTGCGGCGGTGGGACGACAAGGGAAAGACCGTAAGCGATCGCGATCAGCACCGGCTGATGAATGAGGTAGAAGGCAAGGCTGTGGCGGCCAAGCTTCGCCGGCCACCAGGGGCCTGTGCCGATGGCCGCGAGCCGATGCGGCAGCCTGGTTCTGATGGCAATCAAGGCGATGCTCAAGCCCACGAAGAACGGCGTAGCCCAAGGAAACAGCGGCACGTAATCGTTGGAGCGTTGCGGCGTTTCGGCAAGGCCGATCCAGGCGAGATATCTCGGATCGAAGAAGGATGAACGGAGCAGGCCCGGTGTGCCGAAATTATCGAGGATCCAGGCGGCAAGGAGCGCGACTGCGACGAGGAGCGTGAAAGCGATCGGCAATCTGACAAAAACGACGCCGATGAGCGTGAGCACCGCAATACAATGCAGGATGCCGAAATAGATCCAGGTGTCCGGCATTGCAACGCGGGTGGCGATTGAAATGACCGCGGCCGCCGCGGCAATCATGCCGAAACGTTTCCAGAAGGACGGCCAGCGAATCGTCGGCGTGCTGGAGAGCGCCAGGCTGATGCCGACGATGAAGAGAAAGGTCGTGGCGATCGCCCGGGCATAGATCTTCAGCCAGCCGGTCTCGGCCGTGCCCGGCGCCAGATAGGCCATGAACTCCATGTCCCAGGTGAAATGGTAGCTCGCCATGGCGATCAATGCGACGCCGCGCGCCGTATCCAATAGACCGATGCGCGGCGGTCTTGCCACCGCATCTGCCTGCATTGCCGGCATTGTCATCAAAGTCCCCCGGTCAAATCACTTCCGTCGTTCGACGGCGTGCCGTGGCGAATAGCAGAAAGGTGTGGATTTGATGGCGGGCCGGCATCCATGATCGCCAGCCGCGCCTGCGAGAAGAACTGCCGCCGTGTCAGCACGAAGATGACGGTCGCCGTCGTCAGCATGAAGACGTAGGGATTGATGAACCAGCCGAGATAGCCGATCGACAGGAAGATCGCCCTGAGGCCCTCGTTGAAATTGCTGCCCGCGATGACATTCATGCGGATGACGCGTTCGGCGGCCCGCTCCGCGGCGATGACGTCGCTGTCGGCTTCGCGCATCATCGGAATGGAGCCGAAAAGGATGGTGCAATAGTTGAACAGCCGATAGGACCAGCCGAACTTGAAGAAGGCATAACCGAACAGCGCCGCCAGACCGCCGACCTTCATCTCAAAGGCGGCATGGCCACCATGGAAGACGACGGGCAGGTCGGCAAAGACGGCGTCGACCTTTTCCGTCGCGCCGAGCAGGGCAAAGCAACTGCCGAGCGCAAAGATCGAGGTCGAGGCGAAAAAGGCGGTGCCGTTCTGCAGGCCGGACATGATCTGCGTGTCGATCATCTTCAGGTCGCGCCGCAGAGAATTATAGATCCACTCCCGCCGCCGTTCGGTCATCGCATGGGTCAGGCTGGTGCGGCCGAAGAAGGTGCGACCCTTCAGCAGCCAGGAGTAGCCCATCCAGACACAGGCAAAGAAAGCCAGAGCGATATAATCCGCCGTCGTCATCAATGATTCAGTCTCCGCATGATTGCGGCCACCTTACATATGCGCTGAGATGCTGCAATGACCGGTAAGCCGGGCTCACACGGATTTAGAGCGCTGCGCGTCCATAAGGGGACACTCACGGCGATATAGCTCTGAAAAGCGATTCCGATTTTCATGGCTCTGCGCTAGTGTGAAATGTCGCACCGACTCCAGGCGATGTCGGTTCGCCGCTTGGATCCGGCGCCGGCGGCGTTTAAATTTGCATTCCAGTGTTCAGAAGGCGCATCCATGTTTCTTTCGGTATTCGACGTGTTCAAGATCGGTGTCGGACCGTCGAGCTCGCACACGATGGGTCCGATGTCGGCCGCCAACCGAATTCTCGACCTGATCCTGTCGAATGAATGGCCGCGTCCGTCATCGGGCGCTCAGGTCGTCGCGATCAAGGTCAGCCTGCATGGCTCGCTCGCCCATACAGGGATCGGCCATGGCACGGGCAGGGCTGTCATTCTCGGACTGATGGGCGAGGCGCCCGACAGTGTCGATCCCGACAGGATGGACGGCATCATCGATACCGTGGAGCGCACCGGCCGCATCACGCCTGCGGGCCATCCGGCCTACCAGTTCCAGCCGAAGACCGATCTGATATTCGACAAGAAACAGCCGCTGCCAGGCCATGCCAACGGCATGATCTTTTCGGCGTTTGACAAGGACGGCCGGCTGCTCCTCAAGCGCATCTATTATTCGGTCGGCGGCGGCTTCGTCGTTACCGATACCGAGCTGGAACAGATGCGGGCGAAGAAGAATGCCACGGGCGGCGTGCGCGTGCCCTATCCCTTCTCGACCGCCAAGCAGATGCTGGAGATGGCGGAGCGCTCCGGGCTGTCGATCGCGCAGATGAAGCGGGCGAACGAGGAGAGCCAGCGCAGCCGAGAAGAGCTCGATCAGGGGCTCGACCGCATCTGGGAGGCAATGCGCTCCTGCATCGAGCGCGGCCTCAAGGTGGAGGGTGTCATGCCGGGCGGCCTCAACGTCAAGCGCCGCGCCCGCCGAATTCACGACAAGCTGCAGGAGGAGTGGCGCAGCAATCGCGTCAATCCGCTGCTCGCCAATGACTGGCTCAGCGTCTATGCGATGGCCGTCAACGAGGAGAATGCCGCCGGCGGGCGCGTCGTCACGGCGCCGACCAATGGCGCGGCCGGCGTCATTCCGGCAACGATCCGCTATTACGAGCACTTTCATGAAGACTGGGACCAGAACGGTATCCGCGATTACCTGCTGACGGCTGCGGCGATCGGCGGCATCATCAAGCACAATGCGTCGATCTCTGGCGCCGAGGTCGGCTGTCAGGGCGAGGTCGGCTCGGCCGCGGCGATGGCGGCTGCAGGCCTGGCAGCGGTGATGGGCGGCACGCCGGAGCAGATCGAAAATGCCGCCGAGATCGCGCTCGAACATCATCTCGGCATGACCTGCGATCCTGTCGCAGGCCTCGTGCAGGTTCCCTGTATCGAGCGCAATGCGCTTGGCGCCGTCAAGGCCGTCACGGCGGCATCGCTTGCCGTCAAGGGCGACGGTCAGCATTTCGTACCGCTCGACGCCTGCATCGAGACGATGCGCCAGACCGGCCATGACATGAGCGAGAAATACAAGGAAACCTCGACCGGCGGCCTCGCCGTCAATGTCGTCGAATGCTGAGCGTGCGAACTGATTCGCTAGAGCGGTTGAGCGCTTCACGCGAGCGCTGAACCGATCTAAGTTCTTGATTTTGCGTAACTATCGGCAAACGCTTGGCGCTTTGCCTGGGAAAACCGCTTCACACTTTTCCTGGAATTGCTTTAGACGCTTGACGCCTGCCGCCAAAAGGATTTCAACGGCGGCATGGCATTGCATCTCATCAAACTCTGTGTCGGCGCCGACTCGATCGAGGATCTGCGCGAATGGGTGGCGGAGCGCTCGCTGCGCGCTATTGCCGCCGGGCTCGAACCGCATTCGGTTCACACGACGCGCATGGTGCCCAAACGCATGGAGGAGCTTCTCGACGGCGGCTCGCTCTATTGGGTGATCAAGGGACAGGTGCAGGCGAGGCAGAGGTTGCTCGACATCAAAACGTTCACAGACGACGAAGGGATTTCACGCTGCCGTCTGATGCTCGGTCCCGAGGTGATCGAAACGGCGGTGCAGCCGAAGCGGCCGTTCCAGGGCTGGCGCTACTATACCCAGGACGACGTCCCAGCCGATCTTACGAGTCTGGGCGCCGGCATCGCCGAAATGCCGGCGGACCTGCGCCGCGAGCTGACCGAACTCGGCCTGCTCTAATCCTTATCGCCCGAAACATCGATTCCGGAAGACCGGATGTCAGCGCAGCCGCAGTTGCACCGGCGCACTGCCGCCCGGTGAAGTCACATGCAGATGAATGCGGGCTTCCGGCTGCGAATAGCGCCAGGCGCGGGCGCCATGGCAAAGCAGCAGATTGATGAGATCCCGGGTCTTGGCAGACTTCGCTCTCGGCCGTTGCAGACCGATTTCGGCAAGTCGCAGAGCCGCTTCGTGCAGCGGATGCAGGGATGAACGCCCTTTGGCCCCGCCGCGGCGGTCGCCTGGCATTCCCGGAACATTCTCATTGATCGCCATAGTTTTCCCCGTACGCATTACTGATCGAGTTCAAACCGATGGCCGGAAACGCAAACACCGATTCCGGCCGTTACGGATGCCGCCGGCATTGTCGCAGGCAGCACCGAATAACTCATTGTGCTGCGGCCCAGCACTTGATGCCGGCCTTCTTCAAGGCCTTGCAGGCATTGACCGCATCGCGCTGATCGTCAAAGCCACCAAAACGGGCGCGGTAGACCTGGTCGTTGCCAGCGCCGTAGGCGACGGCGAAGGGCTTTGCCGAGGCCAGCGCCTTGCCGCCCTTGCTCTTGGCGCTCTCCAGGAGGTCCATGGCCATCTGCCGGCTCGGCGAGACGCCGACCTGGACGACCCAGCCCGCAGGCGCAGCACTTGCCGGGGTGGCGTTGGTCGATGCGGTCGTGACGTGATCGACGGCGGCGTTATCCTGTGCAGCGGGTGCGGCGACCGGAGCCTGCTGCTTGAAGCTCGTGGTCTTGACCTTGGTCGGCGCCGGCATGGCCTGGGCAACCAGCGGATTGTCGGATTTCGTCGCGGAGGTTTCGGCAAAGGCGACTTCGGTCTCGGCCACCTGATAGCGGGCGTCCGGCAGCGGCCCTTTGCGCGGCAGGCCGAGGTCGGCGGCAGCGGCAGAAACTGGTGGCTGCGCCGCAGTGATCGTCTTTGCGACCTGTTCCGGGGCGACCTGCTGCCGAGCCTTCTGCGGCTGAACCGGAGCAGGCGTTTCGATCATTTCAGGGGCAGGGGCTGCCTGGGCCACCAGCGCCGAATTTCCGCCGCGGCTCGACGCCTTCGGCAGGTAGGCGGCGATCAGATTGCGCATCTGGGCATCGCGAGCCGACCCGGAAGTGCCGCCGAGCACGACGCTGACGATCGACTTCCCGTCGACCTGTACCGAACTCACAAGGTTGAAGCCGGCGGCGCGCGTATAACCGGTCTTGATGCCGTCGACGCCGCGCACGGAGCCGACCAGCCGGTTGTGGCTGCGGATCGTGCGAGTGCCGAACTTGAAGGCGCGGGTGGAGAAATAACCGTAATATTGCGGGAAATGCTGGCGAAGGGCGATGCCGAGGCGGGCCTGGTCGCGCGCCGTCGTCATCTGCGCCGTATTCGGCAGGCCGTTGGCGTTGCGATAGGTGGTGCGCGTCATGCCGAGCGCATGGGCCTTGGCGGTCATCATCTGGGCGAATCGGTCTTCGCTGCCGCCGAGCATCTCGCCAAGCGCGGTTGCCGCATCATTAGCCGACAGAGTGACGAGACCGAGGATGCCCTGTTCGACGGTGATGGTGCCGCCGGCACGCACGCCAAGCTTGGTCGGCGCCTGGGCGGCCGCGTGAGCGGAGAAGGGAACCGGCGTATCGAGGCGGATGCGACCCTGCTCCAAGGCCTCGAAAGTCATATAAAGAGTCATCATCTTGGTCAGAGAGGCGGGATATTGCAGCCGATCAGCATTCTCGCTGTAGAGAACGTTGCCGGTCTTGGCGTCGACGACGATGCCCGCATATTTCGGATTGGCCGCCTCCGCGTCGGCATTGACCGAATCAACCAGGACGACCGTGAGAGCCATCGAAAGGATCGCCAGGAGCTTTGCGAAAAAGCTGCCGGACCGGGACGATGATACGGAGGAGACTGACCTTGACACTATTCCACTCTTCGCTTTGCATTTCAGATATTGGGCAGGAACCGCACACCCCCCGCCGCACAGCTCGTCTTTTGAAATTACCGATTCAGCGTTACCAATCCGTTTATGATGAATCGTTTCATGCCTTCTCCGCCGGCATTTTAGGGACCTGTCACAGAACGGTTCACAAGACGCGGCTCCACAAAGAGTCTGATCGCGGCATCAATATGTTCCCAGTCGGCGAGATGGCTGCTGGAGAAGCGGTAGAGGACGCTGAGATCCTTGCCGACCTTGATGTCGCGCTGACAATCTCCGCTTGCAGCCTTGTCCGGAGTTGAAGGCAATATGCAGCGCACGACGTAGTCCGGCCCGCCTTTGACCGGTGCCGTGAGCAGCACTTCTCCGCCATAACCGGCGTCGGCGCGAAGTCGATGGAGTGTCAATCCGTCCCGGAAAGGCTCGGCTGTTCCTTCGATCAGATGCGAATAGATCGGCTCCAGCCGGCCGGACATGTCGCGTGACATGGTGCTCTGGGCGATCTGCAGGAAGATGAGGCCGGACGATTGGGCGACATCGTCGAATCGCAGATGGTTGTCCTTGCCGTAACCTTGCATGGAGGGCCAGGCGAGGTAGAGATCGACGCGCTCGGTGCCGCCGTCATGCCTCTGGCTCGGGAAGCGGATGGTATTTTCGGGGAATTTCACTGTGTCGCGACCGATGGTCAGCGTGATTTCAGCCGTGCTGTCGGTATTGCCGGCAAGGGAGATGTGTCGGCCGAACGAACGGCCGGCGATGCTGATGGCGACGGTCAGGACCGCCAGGACTGATATCGCCACCATCGTACGCAGGAGAAACCTCGTGGAAAGAAGCGGCTGCTCGTCGGGTGCGCTTTGGGCTGCTTGGCTCATGGCGGTTCTTCGCGTTTCGGTCCGCCGCAGGATGAACGTGAGCCGCCGGTGCCGATGATGAATCTCATCGACATGATCGAACCGGCACGGTTAATACTTCGCTAAGATTTCGGGGCGCAGTTGTGCCGGGATGGACCCCTTGTCCCAAAAAGGAGCGAGCCGTTCCCGGGACAGCGGGAACGGCTCTTGGGCACCGGTCGGGGACGGGATGCGGGGACTGACCGGGCCGAAACCTGTGCCGGCTTGGCCGGCGGTGGCCTACTTGACGCTACCGACCGCAACAGCGCGGCCGTCCTGAAGCTTCGACCAGCGGGCCGGATCGCTTGCGGACTGGCGCTTCAGATAGGTGTATTCGGTGTCCGACCACAGCAGCACCTTGTTGCGCATGTTGTCGAGAATGAAGTCGCCGTGATCGGTGCGGACCGTCAGCACCGCATGGCCTTCGCCGTTCGGCTGCAGCACGACCGTAATCAGCGTGTCGGATGGCGAGAAGCCGTCCTCGATCAGCATCTTGCGCTTCAGCAGGGCATAGTCCTCGCAATCGCCGACGGTGGTCGGATAGGCCCAGCGCTCTTCGACGCCGTAGATCTGTTCATCCGTCTCCGGCTGGATCGACGAATTGACGGTGTAATTGACCTTGAGGATTTCCTTCCAGCGATCCTCCGTGAGCACGGCCGGCCCGGCATCGCCGCCGGCATAGGTGCATTCCGCCGGATTGGCTTTGCAGAATTCATAGTGTCCGATCGGCGGGCTGGCATTGCCTGCCAGTGCCATGCTGGCGGGCGTTGCCTGTCCCGCGCCCGTCAGTGCCATCATAAGCGCACCGGCCAAAAGGCCGCCTTTCAGGATATTCGCAGCTGTCATTGCCGTCTCCCCTAAGTTGAGGTGACAATGACACGGACATTTTTATCTCACGCAAAATTACGTAATAGAATTAAATGCTTAGTTGAATCAAATGCCGATAAAACTTGGCTCGAATACGAATAAAATTCGGCACGCATTTGTGTCGAAGTCGATTAAAATTGTAGTGGACGCGGCAAGGACTTCGCCGACGGAAAGCCTGCGCTGCCGTCGCGTCGTTAAGAGCTGTCGCTGAGCCGGAAAAATGCCTGCGGCGCTGCGGCGCGATGCTTGCGGTGGCGATGCCGGCGGAATCGGCCGGTTGGAACCTGCCGAAAGCAGAATATCGCTCGGATTCCGGGGGGCGGCATTAAAATTATTTTTGAGGAAAATCGCGAAATCGATCGGTAGCGGCGACGATTGCCGCGCTCATATCGGGGTTTGCAGTGGAATGGGAAGCGCGCGGCAGGATTACGAGCTCGCTTTGCGGCCAGGCGCGGGCCAGTTCCCAGGCGGTGACGAGCGGCGCCTCGATGTCGAACCGTCCCTGCAGCAGGATGCCGGGAATGTCGGCAAGTCGCGCGGCGTTCTTCAAGAGCACGCCATCCTCCAGCCAGGCCCCGTTGACGAAGTAGTGGGTGATGATGCGGGCGCGCGTCAGCACATAAGCCGGATCGGCCCAGCGGCGCGGCAGTTCTTCCCCGGCGAGCAGGATCGAAGCTGATTCCCAATCATGCCAGTCTTGCGCCGCCTTGAGGCGCGTCTCAGGATCCGGATCGTTGAGGAGGCGGTGATAGGCGCTGGCCATGTCCTCATCCAATCGTGGCGCGCCGGATTGTATCCCTTGGCGGAAACGGTGCCATTCTTCCGGAAAGAGCGGCGCCATGCCGCGACAAAGCCAGTCGATTTCCGATCGCCGTGTGGTGGTCACGCCCGATATGATGATCGCTGTGACATGCTGCGGATGCGCTTCGGCATAGGCGAGCGCCAGCGTCGAGCCCCAGGAGTTGCCGAAAAGCAGCCATCTGTCGATGCCGAGAAAGAGCCGCAGCTTCTCGATATCGGCCACGAGATGCCAGGTCGTATTGAGGGAGAGATCGGTTTCGGGATCTGCAGCACTCGGCAGGCTCCGGCCGCAATTGCGCTGGTCGAAGAGGATGATCCGATAGGCGTCCGGATCGAACTGCCGGCGCGCCGCGCTCGAACAGCCCGAGCCCGGCCCGCCGTGCAGGACGAGTGCCGGCCGCCCCCTCGGGTTGCCGCAGGCTTCCCAATAGATCAGGTTGCCGTCGCCCGTATCGAGCAGGCCGTGATCATAGGGTTCGATTTCCGGGTAGAGGGCTGGCATCGGTGCACCTGCGGTCGAGGCGGACCTTATCCATCATCTTCATAACGAAGGGAAGACGGACGACGGCCGGAAATTCCTCGACCCAAGATTCTGCCCAATTTCGCGCGGCCTGCTCCGCCCGACCTGTGTCGCAGCTTGTTCCACTCATAACTCTATATGACTTACTGGTTGGAACGACTTGCGACAGGATTTGGCACCGGCCTTCCAAAGCCGGATTTACCGCCGCTTGCAGATCGCTTGCCGTGAGGCTCGCGCTTTCAACACGACCCGACCCGGTGTGCTCCGGACCTGGCAAGCGCTTTCGGAGCAATCGGCCTCGAATTGATCCGCCGCAAGGCATCGTGATTTTTCAGGCTGTCAAAGGAATTCGCGCAGTGTCTCGCGGGACTGGATCGACAGGAATTCGATCGCCACACCTTCGACGAAGTGACGCACGACACGGCCGCGCATGTTACCGAGGCGCACCGCCGTTCCGATCGTGGGACGCATTTCGACGTCGATGGCGGCGCCTGACAGCGACAGGTCCATGATGCGGCAGGTATAGCGCGTGCCATCCTCGAGCGTGAGTTCGGTCTTCGTATCACGCGGCGTCAGACGGTCGTGGCGACGATCTTCCGGCAGGCCGAGCTCGTGCTTGTTGGCAAGCCAGGTGAGCTGGGCAGCGAGCTTCTCGCGCTTGCGCTCGGTGGCATTGATCGACATGGTGAAGCCGCGGCCGTCGAGGGTCTGGACGTAACCTTCGACGCGCCCGAGATGGTCGATATAGGCGACGACGCGTTCGTTGGCGCGCGGCCGGCCGGAGCAGATGACGTACATGTCGCCGGGCGACATGTCGATCACCATGCATTCGAATTCCTCATAATTCGCAAGCATCAACCGGCCCTGCATATTGATCGGCACGCGCTGGAAAACGCCTTGTTCAGGGCGCGGCGCAGGTCGTTGCGTCTGAGCTGGCTGGAACGAGTGCATCAAAGGGCTTCTTCATAAAAACTGGAGAGATCAATCCTTACCTCCAATCCATTAACAGAAGGTTGTTTCGCCTTATTGTGACATAGCCGAAAACGAGTGCGCGCCTTGTGCTGAAACGAGACGCTTAACGCGCCTCGGCACTCAGCAGCTGTGACACCATGCGGCGCATGGCCTGGCCGAACCCGATGCCTTTTGCCGCGACGACCTCGTTGATCGAGCGCAGTTCGGCCGGCGTGGCGTTGCTGAATTTTTCGGGCAGCAGACGGCTGCGGTCGAGCGCCAGGAATTCCAGCGGCACGATCTCCAGCCAGCTCGCAGGCGCCTTCGGTGCGATCGCGCCGAGCAGCCGGTCGCAGGCGCCGTCCGACGAGCGCAGCGGCATCATGATGATCTCGAAGGAGGCCTGATGACCGACGGTGCTGTAGCCGGTGGTGTTGAACAGGGCCGGCATGGCATGGTCCATGACGCCCATCGCCGTGCGTTCGATATCAGCGTGCTGGCCATGCGCCCAAAGAGACGAAAAACGTTCACCGCGCAGGTCGCGCCCGAAGAAATCGCAGATGCGAGTGCCGGCGAGCCGGAAAACAATGTCTCCGCCGTCGCGCGTCTCGAGGATGAAGAGACTTTGCAGTAGATGGGGAACGGCAGAGGGTTCGACCTGTGATTTCAGCGGCGCATCGGCAGCGCCGCGGATACGGTTCCAATAGTCAAAAATTTCGATGGTCGTTTGCACACGCATTTCACACCAACCTGTCCCATTCCGGAGCATTTTCGGGCAGTCATTGCCCGTACAGCTTCTACCTTGCGGATTTCATGCCAGATCCAGGCCGTTAAGGTTAAGAAAGGGTTTCGGTTGAGGCGCGGCGTCTATCGTGACAATGTCCAGCCATCGCTTCGACTTTCGGAGTTCAGCACGATCTGCCGATCCCGGGTCTTTCCAGGAATTCGGGTTACGCCGCCCGGCACTACGGGCGGCTTTTTTTTTGACAGGCGCTCCTGTATGGCTGAGGCCTCAACGAGGCGATAAAAATGAACGAGCAGACGGGCGAGCCAGACAAGGCGCCCGAACCTTCCGAGGCCCGGCCGCCGGCGCGGCCCCCGCGCGTACCGGTCTTCAACCTTCCGCCGGCGCTGCTCTTCAGCCTTTGCCTGCTCATCCTTATCTACGCGGTGCAGGCGCTCGTTCTCTCGGACGATGCGGTGGGCTGGCTGCTGTTTACCTTCGGTTTCGTCCCCGCTCGCTACGTGATTCCGTTGTCGCAGCAGGGGCTGGAACTGTTCTGGACGCCCGTTACCTATTCGCTGCTGCACGGCAGCACCCAGCATATCGTCTTCAACGCCTTCTGGCTGATGGCCTTCGGCGCGCCGGTCGTGCGCCGCATCGGGACGTTGCGGTTCCTGTTCTTCTGGATCTTGTCCGCCGTCGCTTCCGCCGCCCTGCACGCGATCCTCAACTGGGGAGACGTATCGCTGCTGATCGGCGCGTCGGGCGTCATTTCCGGGCTGATGGGCGCCGCCTGCCGATTCGCCTTTCCGGCCGATCGGCGACCGATGCCGGTGGCGCATCTCAACGCCCGGCTTTCCATCATCGACGCCCTGAAGAGCCGGACCGTCGTCATCTTCATGCTTCTCTGGCTGGTCGGCAACGCGCTCATCGCCGTCGGCATTCCGCTCGTCGGCGACAGCGACCAGGAGATCGCCTGGGATGCGCATATCGGCGGCTTCGTCTTCGGCTTCCTTTTGTTTTCGCTGTTCGACCGGGCGCCACGGCCGCCTGCAGAACCGACGGGAGCGGCGAAGGATATGTTGCAATCCTGAGCGGGGCGGTGCACCATCGAACGATCCGCGATTGGGGGGAGAAACCGCCGCGGACGCCTGTGACAGATGTCACGGGCTCGACATAGGAGGTTCGAATGACCAGTTCAGTCAAAGCAATCCTCGACCTGAAGGGCAGGGACGTCATCACCGCCGGGCCGAACACCACCGTCGCCGAGGCGGCCGCAATTCTGAGCAAGAAGAAGATCGGCGCCATCGTGGTCGTCGGCATGGAAAACCGGATTTCCGGCATGTTCACCGAGCGCGATCTCGTGCATGCCATCGCCAAGCACGGCAAGGATAGCCTCGATCAGCCGCTCTCGCAGGTGATGACTTCAAAGGTCTACCGTTGCCACGAGGAGACGACTGTCAACGAGCTGATGGAACTGATGACCAGCCGCCGCTTTCGCCACGTTCCGGTGGAAAGCAACGGCAAGCTTGCCGGCATTATCTCGATCGGTGACGTGGTGAAGTCGCGGATCGCCGAAGTGGAGCGCGAGGCCGAGGATATCAAGGCCTATATTGCCGGCTGAGGGTTCGGCTGTTTGTTTAGACGTGCCCTCGTGCCCGTCGCGGCGTCGCTTCACGGGGGACTGGCGTAGACTTCCTGCATGCGCTTGATCTCGGGAAGCCTGGCTCTCGCTTCCTCGTAGCCGCGTTCGATCGCCTCACCGGCGCGGTGAAATTCCGAGAGGCCGATATAGCTCAGGCGCGGCTGCAGCGAAATGTCGGGCGGATCGCCGGCAAGGCGGGCGCGGGCAATCCTGTCCTGGATGATGTTGAAAGCCTGCACCATCACGCCGGTCATGCCGAGGCGGGCATAGGGCGCCTCTTCCTGTTTCTGCAATTCCTGCTGCGAGAGGCTGGCATTGTGCCGGACCACGGCCGAGCGGCCGTAGAGATCGTAATTGAGATTGACGGCGACGACCAGCGGCTGCTCATAGGCACGGCAGACGGAGACGGGAACCGGGTTGACCAGCGCGCCGTCGACCAGGGTGCGATGATTGCTGCGGACCGGCTCGAAGATGCCCGGCAGGGCATAGGAGGCGCGCAGCGCCGTGATCAGCGAACCATTGGCGATCCAGACCTCGTGGCCGGTATTGACCTCGGCCGCGACCGCGACGAACGGCCGGTCTAGATCCTCGACGTTCAGGCCCTCGAGATGCTCCTGCATGCGCTTGGTCAGCCGCATGCCGCCGAACAACCCGCTGCCGCCGATCGTCAGATCGAGCAGACTGGCGATGCGGCGCATGGTCAGCGAGCGTGCGAAGCTTTCGAGTTCATCGAGTTTGCCGGCGAGATAGCAGCCGCCGACCAGCGCGCCGATCGATGTGCCGGCGATCATGCCGATCTCGATCCCGGCCTCGTCCAGAGCGCGCAAGACGCCGATATGGGCCCAGCCGCGGGCTGCGCCGCCGCCAAGAGCGAGCGCGATCTTGATTCTGTTGACAGGCGCGGGCGCAGGGATTGTCTCGAGTATCGTCGACATGCCGGAACCGGAACCTTCGCCTTCAGCGCTTTGACGGTGCAGACTCCAGTTCAGCATTGCGCTCTCCCCTCCAGCAGAACACGTATGTTACGATAGTGTGCCCGATCGGTTGCCAAATGGTATATAGAACCGGTTTCTGGCACAATAAGGGGCAAATGCCCGGGACGGTCAGTCTATTTTCCGTAGACGTCCTGCGGATCGAAATGACGCTCGTCGTCGACGATGTCCAGCATCGGTTTTCCCTGGCGCAGCGTCACCGTCCGATAGAAGCAGGAACGGCGGCCGGTGTGACAGGTGGCGTCATGGCCGGCGACCTCGACCTTCAGCCAGATGGCGTCCTGATCGCAATCGGTGCGAATTTCCTTCACCGTCTGAAGGTTGCCCGAGGTCTCGCCCTTTTTCCAGATCTTGCCACGCGACCGGCTGAAATAATGGGCCGTGCCCGTCTGGATGGTCAGCGCCAGGGCCTGGGCATTCATATGCGCCACCATCAGCAGTTCGCCATCGCCGGCGTCGGTGACGATCGCAGTGATCAGGCCGCGGTCGTCGAAACGCGGCGTGAAATCGCCGGCGTCTTCCAACGCCGACTTGTCTTCGGATGGTTGATTGAAGATCAGTTGACTCATTGCGGCCCTCCTGAGGGAGCCGGTATCAGCGGCTCCGCACCATGCTCATGAAACGGGCCTGATCGGCCGGTTCGGTCTTGAACGTTCCGGTAAAGGTCGTGGTCAAGGTGGTCGAACCCTGCTTCTGAACGCCACGCATCGCCATGCACATATGTTCGGCCTCGATCAGTACGGCAACACCGCGCGGATTGAGCGTATCGTCGATGGCCCGCGCAATCTGGGCCGTCATGGTTTCCTGGGTCTGCAGGCGCCGGCCATAGATCTCCACGACTCGGGCAATCTTCGACAGGCCGAGCACGCGGCCATCAGGCATATAGGCGACGTGGGCCTTGCCGATGATCGGCACCATATGGTGTTCGCAATGCGAGTAGAACGGAATGTCCTTGACAAGGACCATGTCGTCGTAGCCTGCGACCTCTTCGAAGGTCCGGCCGAGCACGTCCTCCGGCGCCATATCGTAACCGGCGAACAGCTCGCGATAGGCCTTGGCGACACGGGCTGGGGTCTCGATGAGGCCTTCGCGTGTCGGATCGTCACCGGCCCAGCGCAGCAGAACGCGCACGGCTTCCTCGGCCTCCTGCTGGGAAGGGCGGTCCGAGTCCCGGTTCGGCTGCGGAAAGTTCTTTACGATGGCGTCCATGATCAATGGTCTCCTGGTCCGCACCGCGGACCCATCTGTCGGAATTGCCACTGGTCAGTCCCATGCGGGAATTCATGCACCTTTGGCAGGCTCCGGGGCTTTCAGGGCAAATTCAATGCCCGTCCGGCACGGTTTCCCAATCAAACTTACACAAGGCCATTGCATTTTCATGGCCTTGGAACGACATACATATAGGAAGACGGCCATTATATGTAAGTATCCTCAGATGACACGGTGTGTTTTTTGTTTCAATAACAATAACAGCACCATTTAGGCCGATCCGCAGCGATTTTGGAGCGGAAATCCAGCATGGACGACATCTACAACAGCAAAATCCTCGAATTCGCCGGCAATATTCCGTTGACCGGGACGCTCGATGATGCCGATGCGACCGCCCAGGCGCACTCCAGGCTTTGCGGCTCCAAGGTACGGATCTGGCTGAAGATGGATGGCGATGTCGTGACAGATTTTTCCCATGACGTGAAGGCCTGCGCGCTCGGCCAGGCTTCGTCCTCGATCATGGCCCGCCATGTCGTCGGCGCAACATCTGGTGAATTGCGGCAGGCGCGGCTGGACATGCTCGCCATGTTGAAGGCGGACGGGGCAGGGCCGACGGGGCGGTTCGAAGATATGCGTTACCTCCTGCCCGTGAGGGACTATAAGGCCCGCCATGCTTCGACGATGCTGACCTTCGACGCGGTCGTCGACGCGATCGGGCAGATCGAGGCGAAACGGGCGGAAGTTGTCGAGGCGTAACCGAGATGTGCGAGTTCTGCGTCCGGCAGGCTGACGATGAGGACGATGGCGGCGCGGCCGCATCGAGACAGCCGCACGCAAAGACTGCGCGCTACTCCCGCAATTACACCGGAGCATTCCGCAAGACTCCGGACCGCCTGCTCGGCATGGGGCTCCTCCGCCTCTATCAGCTGACGCTTTCCGGCTTTGTCGGCAATTCCTGCCGCCATATCCCGACCTGCTCGGAATATGGTTACGAGGCGATCGCCCGCCACGGATTATGGGCCGGCGGCTGGATGACGCTGTTTCGCGTCGGCCGCTGTGGTCCGGGCGGCACCAGCGGCCTCGACCAGGTGCCCGAGACACTCGGCAACGAGTTTCACTGGTGGACCCCATGGCGCTATCTCGCACTTGGACGCAAGAGAGGGTGACCGCGGTGACGATGCCCGGCGAACATCATTGTGTTTCGGAGGTCAGGGCAGCGAGGATGCGTGAGGCGCGGTCACTGTTCGGTGACTACGATCGCGAGGAGGAGAGCGAGTTGCTATGAGCATGTTTGTCGCCCTCCTGCATAGCATCGTGCTCTCGCCCGACCGCCGGGTGATCATGGAAGACCTGCGCGCGCTTGCCAGAGAGCTCGGCTATCGCGAGCCGCGCACACTGGTTTCAACGGGCAATCTCATTTTCGAGGCCGACGAAATACGTCCGCATGAACTCGAGGTCGCGCTGGAAGAGGGTTTCGAAGAGAAGTTCGGCAAACATGTCGATATCATCGTGCGCAGCGACTGCACCTGGATGGCGCTCTGCGGCACCAATCCCTTCCGGGACGGCAGCGGAGACCAGGTAATCGTCCGGGTGATGCGCCTGCCGATCGATCCTGAGAAGGTGGAGGCGCTGAAACCGCTGATGGCGGAAGGGCAACGTATCGCCGTCGTCGGCGGCGATCTCTGGATCGATTTCGCCGGCAAACCGAGTCAATCGAAACTGCTTTCGGCGCTGACGACCCAGCGGCTCGGCGTCGGAACGATGCGCAACTGGAACACCGTTTGCGGTCTTGCGCAAATGATCATGTGAGCCGGCTGCTTCTTTACTCCCAAGTGAAATCTGAGTATCAGGCGGCAGCGCATCCAACAAAGGGATGACGCTTCCATTTCAACCACCCGCATTCGTTGGCGGGACTGGACAAGGAGAATTTCGATGTCCCAATCCGTTTCCCTGACATTTCCCGATGGTTCCGTGCGCAGCTTCCCGGCTGGCGCAACCGGCAAGGATGTCGCCGAATCCATTTCCAAGTCGCTCGCCAAGAGCGCCGTCGCCATTGCCCTCGATGGCGCCGTGCAGGATCTTTCCGATGCCGTCACCGACGGCAAGATCGAGATCGTCACCCGCAAGGACCCGCGCGCGCTGGAGCTCATCCGGCATGACGCCGCGCATGTGATGGCCGAAGCCGTGCAGGAGCTCTGGCCCGGCACGCAGGTGACGATCGGTCCCGTCATCGAGAACGGCTTCTATTACGATTTCGCCAAGAACGAGCCTTTCACGCCCGACGATCTGCCGAAGATCGAAAAAAAGATGAAGGAAATCATCGCCCGCAACGCGCCGTTCACAAAGCAGATTTGGTCGCGCGAAAAGGCCAAGGAAGTCTTTGCCGCCAAGGGCGAACAGTACAAGGTCGAACTCGTCGATGCGATCCCGGAAGGCCAGGATCTGAAGATCTACAACCAGGGCGAATGGTTCGACCTTTGCCGCGGCCCGCATATGGCCTCCACCGGCCAGGTCGGCACTGCCTTCAAGCTGATGAAGGTCGCCGGCGCCTACTGGCGCGGCGACAGCAACAACGCCATGCTGTCACGCATCTATGGCACGGCATGGGCAGACCAGGCCGATCTCGATAATTACCTGCATATGCTGGCGGAAGCCGAAAAGCGCGATCATCGCAAGCTCGGCCGCGAAATGGACCTGTTCCATTTCCAGGAGGAGGGGCCGGGCGTTGTCTTCTGGCATGGCAAGGGCTGGCGCATCTTCCAGACGCTCGTCGCCTATATGCGCCGCCGGCTTGCCATCGATTATGAAGAAGTCAACGCACCACAGGTGCTCGACACCTCGCTCTGGGAAACCTCGGGTCACTGGGGCTGGTATCAGGAAAACATGTTCGCCGTGAAATCGGCGCATGCGATGACCCATCCGGATGACAAGGAAGCCGATAACCGCGTCTTCGCGCTGAAGCCGATGAACTGCCCCGGGCATGTGCAGATCTTCAAGCATGGCCTGAAGTCCTATCGCGAGCTGCCGATCCGTCTGGCGGAATTCGGGCTGGTGCATCGTTACGAGCCTTCGGGCGCTCTGCATGGCTTGATGCGCGTGCGCGGTTTCACCCAGGACGACGCGCACATCTTCTGCACGGACGAGCAGATGGCGGCCGAATGCCTGAAGATCAACGACCTGATCCTCTCGGTTTATGAAGATTTCGGCTTCAAGGAAATTGTCGTCAAGCTTTCCACCCGGCCGGACAAACGTGTTGGTTCCGATGCGCTCTGGGATCGCGCCGAAGCCGTGATGACCGATGTGCTGAAGACGATCGAGGCGCAGTCCGAAGGCCGCATCAAGACCGGCATCCTGCCGGGCGAGGGTGCCTTCTACGGTCCGAAGTTCGAATATACGCTGAAGGACGCGATCGGCCGCGAATGGCAGTGCGGCACGACGCAGGTGGACTTCAACCTGCCGGAACGCTTCGGCGCTTTCTATATCGACAGCAACTCCGAAAAGACGCAGCCAGTGATGATCCACCGCGCCATCTGCGGCTCGATGGAGCGTTTCCTCGGCATCCTGATCGAGAACTTCGCCGGCCATATGCCGCTCTGGGTATCGCCGCTACAGGTGGTGGTCGCAACGATCACCTCGGAGGCTGATGCCTATGGGCTTGAAGTGGCCGAGGCGCTGCGCGAGGCCGGTCTCAACGTCGAAACCGACTTCCGCAACGAGAAGATCAACTACAAGATCCGCGAGCATTCCGTCACCAAGGTTCCTGTCATCATCGTCTGCGGCAGGAAGGAAGCCGAGGAGCGCACGGTCAACATCCGCCGCCTCGGCAGTCAGGACCAGGTTTCGATGCAGCTTGACGCCGCCGTCGAGAGCCTCACCCTCGAGGCGACGCCGCCCGACGTCCGTCGCAAGGCCGAGGCAAAGAAAGCCAAGGCGGCCTGAAAATAGGGGGAATACGACAGCGCCGACCTCGGCGCTGTCGGAAATGTCTTTCGCGAGGGGCAGCCACTCGTGCGCCTCCCGTCTCCACTTTCAAATCTTCCTGCCAATGAATGAAATCCGCGCCTGGTCTAGCGGCATCGGCCGATGCGTAGATCCAAAATGATAGCGTCGTTTGCGCGTCTGATCAGACGCGCGGCGCTACAGAGCGCCGGCCGATCGGCTTGATCGCTGGTACGCCGGAGAAGCGTGCCCGGCAGAATCAATCCAGGCTGGCGCCGTCGCCGCCGCCCTGCGGCACGAGCTGTTCGTAGGAGGGCAGAGGCTCCTCCGGAGCCGGCTGGACACCCGGGGGTGGCGGCGTGCCGGCCGGCGCCTGCTGCACCGTGCGGGCCGCCGGGCTCTCGGGCTGTTGCGGTTGCTGGTCCTTCATCAGAACTTCGACGTCGGTATTCCGGCCGGCAACCACTGTAAAATCGCGCTGATAGATCTTGTCCTTGTTGCGGGCGACGGCCGAGTATTCGCCTTCGGCAAGGACCATGGTCGGGAAGGCGCTGACGCTTTCGCCGACGCTGTCGCCCGCTGCCGTTAAGATCGACCAGGCGGTGTCGGCGATCGCCTCGCCGCCGGCTTCGGAGACCAGCTTGAAGGTCATCTGGGCGGCGCGGTGCTGGATCGTTGCCTCTGTGAGCTTGCCGGCCTCGACCTGGATGTCCGCGCGAATGACGGCGTTGACGCTGCCATATTCGGAAACGATGTGATAGGTACCGGCATTGAGGCGCACGACAGTATTCGGCGAGACATCGGCCACGACGAGGCCGCGCTCACCGTCGTCGCGCACTTCCGAGGAATAGATCGAGAAACTCAACTGGTCGGGGCGGATGCGGGCATCGGTGCCGGAGACGGCATTGAGCAGCAGGCCGCCGGCATCGAGGACCATCACCTGCTTGTCGACCTCGCCGTCAGCGGGCACGGTCAGCTTCTTTGTGACGCCGGCGCGGCCGAAGGAGACATTGACGAAATAATCGCCCGGAGCGAGTTGGAAGGCAGCGGGTCCGCCCTTGGCGCTGGCGATCAGCGGCAGCTTGCCGTCGGTGCCGGCGATCGGGCTGAAGACATACCAGGAAAGCCCGTCCTCGACAGGCGTACCGTCGGCCGTCAGCTTGGCTTCCATTTCGATGTCGCGCAGCTTGGCTCCTTCGGGCGCGGTGCCGGGCGCAATGAAGGCGTTGAGCTTCGGCATCTTCGATGTCGAATCGAGCTGTTTGAAGTCCTTGAAGGCATCCTGCGCACCGGCGCCGATGGGCATCAATACCATCAGAGCGATGGCGAGGCCGATGCGTGCAAGAGGCGAAATGCCAAACATCTGTTTCGTGAACCGATTGACTTCTGAAATCGCAAAGGCCACTTCAAGACCAACGCGATGGCAAATTCAAGACCCACGCTTTGCAGCAGCATAAAAATGAAAGTTTCTCCCGCATGAAATCCGATATCAAGCTGATCGATTACCTCGCCGTGCGCCGTTCCATTCCCGCTTTCCAGATGTGCGAACCCGGCCCTGAAAAGGCCGAGATCGAGGAGATCCTGCGGCTTGCTTCGCGTGTTCCCGATCACGGCAAGATCGCTCCCTGGCGCTTCATCGTTTATCGCGGAGATGAGCGTGCGCGCCTTGGCGAGGAGCTTCTCAAGCTGGCGCTCGAGACAAAGCCGGAGCTTTCCGAAGAGATGATCGAGGTCGAGCGCACCCGCTTCACCCGCGCACCGGTCGTTGTCGCCGTCGTCAGCAAGGCGGGGCCGCATATCAAGATCCCGGAATGGGAGCAGCTGATGTCGGCGGGCGCGCTTTGCTTCAATGTCATTCTCGCCGCCAATGCCAGCGGCTATGTCGCCAACTGGCTGACGGAATGGTTCGCCTATGACGAGCGCGCCTATCCGCTGCTCGGCGTCGAGCCCGGCGAAAAGGTGGCGGGTTTCATCCATATCGGCTCGACGACATTCCCGGCGATCGAGCGGCCGCGGCCGGAGCTTGCCGATACCGTGACCTGGGTCGGTGGAGAGGACTGATGTTCTACACGACGGACGGCAACCGGCACGGCCTCGCGCATGATCCCTTCAAGGCGATCGTATCGCCGCGGCCGATCGGTTGGATCGGCAGCAAGGGCCGGGACGGTTCGATCAATCTTGCGCCCTATTCCTTCTTCAACGCCGTCGCCGACCGGCCGAAGCTGGTGATGTTTTCTTCCGCCGGACGCAAGGACAGCCAGCGCAATGCGGCGGAAACCGGCGCCTTCACCTGTAATTTCGTCAGCCGCGATCTCGCCGAAAAGATGAACCTCTCCTCGGCGGCGCTGCCTTACGGCAACAGCGAATTCGATTTCGCCGGGCTGACGCCGAAACAGTCCGAACTGATCGACGCCCCCTATGTCGGCGAGGCTTACGCCGTGCTCGAATGCAGGGTCACCGAAATCATCGAGCCGAAGACGTTATCGGGCGCGCCGTCTGAAAACGTTCTCGTCTTCGGCGAGGTGGTCGGCATCCATATCGACGAGGCGATCGTCAGGGACGGCCGCTTGGACATGTCGATCGCCCGACCTGTGGCCCGCATGGGCTACATGGATTACAGCGAAGGCAGCGATGTTTTCGAGATGTTTCGGCCGCAGATACCAAAGGCGGAAGCCTGAGCGCAAGGCATGCAAAGGCTTAAGAAATATGGTGAACCAATCTTAAACCTTTTGTCGCTACGGTTACAGCATTGAATGAAACGCGAAGGAATCGCGTTCAAGTGCTGGGGCGTCGCGTGATCGTAGAAGCTTTCCTTCGTTGGATCGAAACGGCCAAGACCGGTGATCGGGCCCGGGCCGCGAACGCACTCGGTCGAGCCTATCTGCAATCCGAGATGAGCGGCGAGGAGCGGGCGGCAGCCGAGATGGCGATGACCTTTCTTCTCGATGACCCGTCGCCGCGTGTGCGGCTTGCGCTGGCCGAGGCGATCGCCTGGTCGCCCGACGCGCCGCGCAGCCTGATCCTTTCGCTTGCCGCGGACCAGCCCGAGGTTGCCTGCCACGCCGTTACCTGTTCGCCGCTTCTCAGCGACGCCGATCTTGTCGACCTCGCCGCACGCGGCAACGGCGCCACCCGCATGCTGATCGCGGCCAGAGGCCATGTCACCCGCCCGGTCTCGGCTGCACTCGCGGAGGTCGGCGATGAAGACGAAGTGCTCTGCCTGCTTGAAAACGACGGCGCGGCCATCTCCAGCCAATCGTTGAAACGCATCGCTGAGCGGCTTGGCGATTGCTGCGATATTCGCAACCTGCTGCTCGACCGCAGCGACCTTCCGGCCGATGCCCGCCAGCTGCTCGCCCAGCATGTCAGCAATGCACTGGTCGGGCTGCCGCTGGCGCAGGCGGCGATCGGCCTGCAGCGCCTCCAGCGCATCAGCCGCGAGGCGACCGAGGCAGCCATCGTTTCGATCGCCGGGGATATCGCGCCGCGGGAGATACCGGATCTCGTCGAGCATCTGCGCCTCAACGGCCGGCTGACGCCCTCCTTGCTCATGCATGCGCTCTGCGTCGGCAGGCTGGACTTCTTCGCCGCTGCAATCGTCGATCTAACAGCGTGCAGCGAGCGCAGGGTGCGCTCGATCCTGGCAACCGGGCGCATGCATGCCGTGCGCGCGCTCTATGAATCCGCCGGCCTGCCGCGGGATATCAGCGTGATCTTCGTCGAGGCGACGCTTCTGTGGCGCGAGGCCGTTCGAAAGGCGCCGGGCAGCGTGCTCGGCACTGTCGGAGGCCGTCTTCTCGAAAAATTCCGCCATCACAGTGGCGCACACGGCGCGGCCGGCGAACTGCTCGACATGGTGGAGAAGTTGCACGTCGCCGAACAGCGGCAATCGGCCCGTGTCTATGCCGCGCTTGCAGCGGCTTAGTCGTTCAGCCTGGTTACAACCCAGGAATAGCTGGCGGATACGAAATGCACAGGTTTGGAAAGCGTCTCCTTGACGTCTCGGCCGGATGGCAGATGTGCGCGGACCTGGCCGGCGATGTTTTCAGCAAAGCCGGCGAGGCCTGTTGGTTCCTCGGGTGCCACGGGAGCGGTGTCGGCCGCGGCCGCAGGCAAGGGCGCCGGTTTCGGCGGTTCGGCGACGGCAAGCGCTTTCGGCGCCTCGCACACGGCGATCACCGAGGGATAGCTGACATTGGTATAGGCCTTGAGCCGGCGTTCGGCTTCGGCATCGCAAGCGGCGACGGTTTCCCAGCGCTTGTCGACGGTCGCGACATAGCTGCACTGGCTGACGGAATCGTCGCAACCGAGAATCGTCATCGCGATGAGCACCGCTTGCATATTCTGCTTCCTTGGCTATTGAACCCGATATCGCCTTAGACGGCGCAATTCCAACCGAAACAAGGCGAAGGCATTAACTCTTCGTCATCTCGGCAAAAATTTGCGCCTCCCGCAAACACTGGAAACCATCATGTCCGTCACTATCGCCCAGGAGCCGCCGCGCCAGGACGGCGTCATCCGCCTTCTCGATCTTTCCGACGCCTATGCAGCGTCGCTCTATCCGGCGGAGAGCAACCACCTGGTCGACCTCTCCTTGCTGGAGAAACCTTCGGTAAGCTTCTTCGTCGCCCGCAATGAGGGGCCGATCGTCGGATGCTGCGCGCTGGTCGAGGCCGGCGACGGCACGGCGGAGATCAAGCGCATGTTCGTTGACCCGCAGGCGAGGGGATTGAGGATCGCGAGCGGGCTGATGAATGCGCTGGAGGCGATCGCGAGGGAAAAGCGGCTGACGGCGATCCGGCTCGAGACCGGCATCTATCAGCCGGAGGCGATCGCCCTCTACCGCAAATACGGATATCGGGAGATCGAGGCTTTCGGCACCTATCTGCCGGATCCGCTCAGCCTGTTCATGGAAAAGCGGCTGGGATAGGCTTCACGAAGGCAGTTCAGCCTTCGGCGACGCGCGGGATCGGCTTGGACGGCGGCGGTGCCTGTTCGTCGATGACGATCTGCGGCACCCTCTCGCTGCTCTCGGCGTTGCGGGCCTCATGGATCCATTCGCGCCAGATGGCGACGATCAGCGCCATCAGCACCGGGCCGATGAAGAGGCCGAGAAAACCCATCGTCTTGACGCCGCCGACAAGGCCGAAAAAGGTCGGCAGGAAGGGCAGCTTGATCGGGCCGCCGACGAGCTTCGGCCGCAGCGTCTTGTCGACGATGAAAAGCTCGACCGTGCCCCAGACGAAGAGGCCGACGCCGGCGACATGCGAGCCGCTCGCCAGGAGATAAATGGAAACCAGCGTGAAGGAGAGCGGCGCCCCGCCCGGTATCAGGGCCATCACCCCCGTGAGCACGCCGAGCGTTACCGGCGACGGCACGCCGGCGATCCAATAAGCCACACCGAGCACGATGCCTTCGCCGATGGCAATCAGCGTCATGCCCATGACGGTGGAGCTGATCGTTGCCGGCACGACGCGGGAAATGCGCTCCCAGCGGTTCGGCAGGATGCGCTCGCCCAGCATGTCGATCTGCTTGGAGAAGGAGAAGCCGTCGCGATAGACGAAGAACAGCGCGATCAGCATGAAGAGCAGCGTGAGGAGAAGATGGAAAGCGCCGCCGCCGGCTGCCAGCACGGCGCGATAGATGTTGCCGATATGAGCGCCGCTGATCGCCTGGATGAGTTCGCCGAGCGCGCCGGGACTGCCGACATATTTGGTCCAGAGATCATCGAGATAGGGGCCGGCAAACGGCAAGGCGACGATCCAATTCGGTGTCGAGGCGCCGGCGCGGTTGGCGTGGATCGCCCAGGCGAGCCAGGTGCGCACTTCGCCGGTCGTATAAGTGACCGCGAGCCCGATCGGGATGACCAGGAAGGTAAGGATCATGAGGATGGCGATGGTCGCGGCGACCGTCGTATTGCCGCCGACGCGGGCAAGCAGCTTGCGATAGAGCGGCCAGCTGGCAAAGCCGATGACGAGAGCTGCCAGCACCGGCACGAGGAAACCGTAGAAGAAATACACCCCGGCGGCGGCGACCAGCACCAGCAGCCAGCGCGCCGCCGAGATGGAGGGAATCAGCGGCGTGCGTGTCGGCGCCGACGACCCCAGCCATCGCGGCTCATGATTGGTTTTCTGACGGTCGAACACACCCACGCGCGCCTCTTCTTATTCTTGTACTCTGGTTATGGGCCATGAACCCGGCGGTTTCAAGGTCCGCGCCGTGAAAGCTGATATAAAGCATCACTGTTCGGCCGTCAGACACGGCGTCTTACTGCCGCGGGCGGCTGAGAACCTTGAACGCGTAGAATTGCGTCTTCTGAGTGGTCGAGAAATTATTGTCGGAGCCGAGGATGAGGACGTCGGTACCGTCCTTGGCCTTGCCGAGCGACATCGCCTCGATATTGTCGGGAATGAGGCCGATTGCTCTGAGATCGAGGATCTGGCTCTTGCGGGCAGGGACGACTGGCAGGTCGTTCTTGGCGAGTGAGGGGATGGCGGATATGTCGGTCGCATCGGCGAGATCCATCATCATGATCTTGACGTTATTGCCGAAGCCTTCGGCGTAGCTGCGCTCGATGGCGAGCAGGCGGTGATCGTCAAGGGCGAGTATTTCCGACATGCCGTTGTCGTTGCCGCGGTCGGCCTTGATGGCGGACTGCGGAATCGGCGAGACGGGATAGACATACTCAGCCTTCGGCTCGCCGGTTGCGCCGTCATAGCGGATGATGCGCGACAGGCTGCCCGTCATCAGCGACGGCTTCGGGCCATCTTGATAGAGGGCGGCTTCGACGCCGACGAAAACGTCGCCCGAGGGCGCGACCGCGAGATCTTCGAAAGCGAGGTTGTCGCGGATGCCGGTCGACTTGTCGATGGTCGGAGCAAAGCCCTCCGGCAGTTTGAACTCGCGCACGAAAGAACCGTCCGGCGCTGTGACGCGGATGAAGGGTGGCAGCAGCACCTTGGCATCGCCTTCGCTGCCCCAGTAGATGCCGTCCTTGCCGAGGCGGATCGATTCCGGGTCAACGGTCTTGGCGGCGAAGGGCTCACCGTTCTTGTCTTTCAGCGTCACATGCTTGACGACGGAAACGCCCTTGAGGCCCGACGCATCGACATCGATGTCGAGTTCATAGAAGCGGGCGGGCGCCTTGTCCGAACGGTCGTCGCTGATGGCGATAAAGTGGCCGGTAGCGGCATCGAAATCGAGGCCTGAGATGCCGCCGAACTCGACGCCGTTTTCCATTTGACCTGTGGGGATGACGAATTCACCGAGATAGGAGAGCGAAATGCCGGCGGCGCAATCGCCGAAGGGGCAGGCGCTTGTGAAAGTGGAGCCGATATCGGTGGCGCTGACGGGGACGGTGCTGGACAGGAGAACGAAAGCGGCAGTCGCGGCAAAACGCTTGGTCATGGCAAAATCCGGCAAGGGTTGAAAACGGCTCGAACCGGCGCAGGCGCTTCTCCCCGGGGGAGGTCGCGCGCCGTCCGCTTCATGCACCGGTTATTTGACGGAGTTGTTACGGTTCTTCGTCAGTTCCGTGAAATCGCAGATGCTAAAATGCGGCGCGCCGGGCGTATCTGTCAGATCATTCGGCGCGCCTGAGACGTGTTTAAATATCAAGGTTTTCGGCGAAGGCTGCACGCTCCTGGATGAAGCGGAAGCGGGCTTCGGGCTTGGTGCCCATCAGATCGTCGACCGCGCTGCGGGTGCCTTCGAAATCCACCTCGTCGATCAGCACCCGGAGCAGGGTGCGCTTGGCCGGATCCATGGTGGTTTCCTTGAGCTGGGCGGGCATCATCTCGCCGAGACCTTTGAAGCGGCTGATCTCCACCTTGGCCTTGCCCCTGAATTCCGTCTGCATCAGCTCGGCGCGATGATTGTCGTCGCGGGCATAGGCGGATTTCGCTCCTTGAGTAATCTTGTAGAGCGGCGGCACGGCGAGGAAGAGATGGCCGCCACGCACCAGTTCCGGCATCTCCTGATAGAAGAAGGTGATGAGCAGCGAAGCAATATGGGCGCCGTCGACATCGGCATCGGTCATGACGATGATGCGCTCATAGCGCAGATCTTCCTGCCGGTATTTCGAGCGCGTGCCGCAGCCGAGCGCCTGGATCAGATCGGCGAGCTGCTGGTTGGCGCCGAACTTCTCGCGGCCGGCGCTGGCGACGTTCAAGATCTTGCCGCGCAGCGGAAGGATCGCCTGGTTGGCGCGGTTGCGCGCCTGCTTGGCTGAGCCACCTGCCGAATCGCCCTCGACGATGAAGAGTTCGGCGCCTTCGGCGGTGTTCTGCGAGCAGTCGGCAAGCTTGCCCGGCAGGCGCAGCTTGCGCACCGCCGTCTTGCGGTTGACTTCCTTTTCCTTGCGGCGGCGCAGCCGCTCCTCGGCGCGCTCGATCACCCAGTCGAGTAGTTTGGCCGCTTCGTTCGGGTTGTCGGCAAGATAGTGGTCGAAGGGGTCGCGCAGCGCGTTCTCGACGATGCGCTGGGCCTCGACCGTCGCAAGCTTGTCCTTGGTCTGGCCGACGAATTCCGGCTCGCGGATGAAGACCGACAGCATGCCGACGGCCGAGATCATTACGTCGTCGGTGGTGATCTGGGCAGCGCGCTTGTTCTGGGTCAGCTCGGCATAGGCCTTCAGGCCCTTGGTCAGCGCGATGCGCAGGCCGGCCTCATGTGTGCCGCCTTCAGGCGTCGGGATGGTGTTGCAATAGGAATGCACCTGCGGGTCGCCGCCATACCAGGTGATCGCCCATTCCATCGAACCGTGGCCGCTGGCCTTCTCCGTCTTGCCGGCGAAGATCTCGCGGGTGACGGTGAATTCCTTGCCCATCGTCGCCTGGAGATAGTCCTTGAGGCCGCCGGGGAAATGGAAGGTGGCCTTGTCCGGCACCTCCGACCCTTCGGGCAGTACGCCCGGCTCGCAGCTCCAGCGGATCTCGACGCCGCCGAAGAGGTAGGCCTTCGAGCGCGCCATGCGAAAGACGCGGGCGGCCTCGAACTTCATGTGGTCCCCAAATATCTGGGGGTCGGGATGGAAGCGCACCCGGGTGCCACGGCGATTGTGGACGTCGCCAAGTTCTTCGAGCCCACCTTGCGGCAGGCCGCGGGAAAAGCGCTGGCGGTAAAGCTTCCGGTTTCGCGCCACCTCGACCTCGAGGAAGTCGGAGAGCGCGTTGACCACCGAAACGCCGACGCCGTGCAGGCCGCCCGATGTCTCGTAGGCCTTGCCGTCGAATTTACCGCCGGCATGCAGCTTGGTCATGATGACTTCGAGTGTCGACTTGCCCGGCACCTGCGGATGGTTCTCGACCGGAATGCCGCGGCCGTTGTCGGTGACGGTGAGATAGCCCTGCAGATCGAGATGCACCTCGATGAAATTGGCATGTCCGGCAACCGCTTCGTCCATCGCGTTGTCGATGACCTCGGCGAAGAGGTGATGCAGCGCCTTTTCGTCGGTGCCGCCGATATACATGCCCGGGCGCATGCGTACCGGCTCGAGGCCTTCCAGGACCCGGATCGACGAGGCGCCATAGTCATCCGCGTTCGAGGCGACAGGCGCAGGGCGCGCCGGCGCCGAGGGCACGGCCGTCAAGGGAGCGGCCGCCGGCGGACGTTCGCTCGGCGCGGCAGGCTTCTGCGCCTCCTCGCGTTTTTCGGAGAGGGGCAGTCCGGAAAAAAGGTCGTTGCTGTCGTCCATGGAGCCGTTCAGATCTTCGTCCTGTCTTGGGTCTGGCTTGGGGCTTGCATCAGCCGCCGACCCAAAATCACCGCATTTCATGTCACGTTTGCGAATCAGGCAGATTCTGCCAGAAAGCACCGCGATACGCGACACCGCCGGATTGGCGGGCTTTGACACATGATTTGCGTTGCCGGGCGCGGAATGGCAAGCGGCGGCAGGCTTCAGGAAACCATCCGCATGCGAATGTCCACAAGTGATTACACCGTTATATCAGCAATTGCGGCCTTTTTCCTATCCGCAGCCGTTCTTTCCGCCGGCGGACCAACATGGGCGGCCGACGCGCTGCCGCCTTTCAAGGACGATCTGTTCTCGAAGCAGACTGTGCTGCAGACCAGCGAGGGCGGCGCCTTAGAGGTCATCGACTATGACGAGATGCGCGATATCAACGGCCGCGACCAGATCCCGGAGAAGCGGGCGCAGCAGAAATATGTGTCGCTCGGCATCCGCAAGGCCCAGGCGGATGAAACCCTCTCACTCGAAGGCATCAGGCTCGATGTCACCAGGGTGGGACCGGTCGCGAATGCCGCCTTCACTGTGATTTTCATCCACGGCCGCGACGGCGACCGCCGGCTCGGGGCCAATGATTACAGCTTCGGCGGCAACTTCAACCGGCTGAAGAACCTCGTCGCCGGTAATGGCGGCGTCTATTATTCGCCGACAGTCAGGAGTTTCGACAGCAACGGCGTTGCCGCGATCGAAGGCCTCATCCGCCATGCCAGCGCGCAATCGCCCGGCCGGCCGGTGATCCTGTCCTGCGCCTCCATGGGCAGTCAGGTCTGCTGGGGCATCGCGCGTGACGAGGCCAGCGTCAAGCGGTTGAGGGGCATGTTGATCATGAGCGGCGTCACCGATCCGGATTTCACCAGAAGCGCCTTCTACAAGGCGAAGCTGCCGCTCTGGTTCGCGCATGGCAGCCGCGATCCGGTCTATGCCGCCGCCGACCAGCAGGCGCTGTTCGAGAGCCTGCTCAAGGCGAAATATCCGACGCGCTTCACGCTGTTTCAGACCGGTAATCACGGAACGCCGATCCGAATGGTCGACTGGCGCAGGGTCTTGAACTGGATTCTTGCGGCTTAACGGGCGTTTTCCGGCAGAAATATGCTCGGGATCGCAGAGATTCCCGTTACGTCAGGGGCATGATGCTTTTCTTTGGCGCAAGCTTTTGATATGCGGCCAGGGATATGAAGTTTGTGGAAGGCCGGCATGACACCTGACGTGCGCCCGCTGGTGGCGGGAAATTGGAAAATGAACGGCACGCGTGCCTCCCTGGATCAGATCAAGGCGATCGCCGAGGGTGTTCGCCCGCCGCTCGCCGACAAGGTCGAGGCGCTGATCTGCCCGCCGACGACGCTGCTCTACGTGGCAACCGCGCTCTGCACCGACAGTCCGCTGGCGATCGGAGCGCAGGACTGCCACCAGAAGCCGTCGGGCGCGCATACCGGCGACATTTCCGCCGAGATGATCGCCGATAGCTTCGGCACCTACGTGATTGTCGGCCATTCCGAGCGTCGCACCGACCATGCCGAGACGGATCATCTGGTCCGCGCTAAAGCGGAGGCGGCTTTCGCTGCCGAGCTCACTGCGATCATCTGCATTGGCGAGACGGCCGACGAACGCCGCGCCGGGCAGGAGCTCGACGTCATCAAGCGCCAGCTTTCCGCATCGGTTCCCGATGCCGCAACCGCCGAGAACACAGTCATCGCCTACGAGCCGATCTGGGCGATCGGTACCGGCGTGACGCCGACATCGGGCGATGTCGAGAAGGCGCATGCCTTCATGCGGGCGGAGCTCGTGTCCCGCTTCGGCGACGAGGGCCGCAAGATGCGGCTTCTCTACGGCGGCTCTGTCAAGCCCGCCAATGCCGGAGAACTGCTTGGCATCGCTAATGTCGACGGTGCGCTGATCGGTGGGGCGAGCTTGAAAGCCGCCGACTTCCTCGCCATCTACCGGGCCTATGAGGCGCTGCTCGCCTGACGCGTTGTTCATAGCTCGGTTTATTCCGGCAGAAGGGCTTGGAATAGGCGAGAGCCTCATGTAAAGAGCCGCCAGAATTCTTATTTATGTCCGTCTCCAGACGGGCAGGACTGGACCCATGCAGACAGTATTGATTGTCATCCATCTCATGATCGTGCTCGCCCTCGTCGGCGTCGTGCTCATCCAGCGCTCGGAAGGCGGCGGCCTCGGCATCGGCGGCGGTTCGGGCTTCATGTCGGCCCGCGGCACGGCCAATGCGCTGACCCGCACGACCGCGATTCTTGCGACCTTGTTCTTCCTCACCTCGCTTGGCCTCGGCATACTGACGCGCTACGAGGGCCGTCCGAGCGACATCCTCAACCGCATCCCCGCGACGAGCGGCCAGGGCAACGGCATTCTCGATTCGCTCGGCGGCGGTGCACAGGCTCCGGCGAACCAGCCGGCCGGCAACGGTGTCCCAAGCAGCGGTGCGGCTGTGCCCGCACCACAGGCTCCGGCCGTGCAAGCTCCCGCAGCAGAGGCTCCGGCAGCCACCGCGCCTTCAACGACTGCTCCGGCAGCGCCCGCAGCTCCGGCCGCGCCGGCGCCGGCTCAGCCTTCCGGCGTCCCGACGGGACAGTAAACCGGACTTCGAGATAAACCGCCGGCAGGCCCTCGGGTCTGCCGGTTTTCTTTTGTGCAGATTCCCGCGCCACTCTCCGAAAATTCCGGAAAAGAATTTTTGGGGCTGGCGGAATCGTTTTTGAAAAGGTATCCGGTGAAGCCCATGGCGCGATACGTATTCATCACTGGCGGCGTGGTTTCCTCCCTCGGAAAAGGAATTGCGGCCGCGGCTCTCGGAGCGTTGCTGCAGGCCCGTGGATATAGGGTCCGGCTTCGCAAGCTCGACCCTTATCTGAACGTGGACCCGGGCACGATGAGTCCGACCCAGCACGGCGAGGTCTTCGTCACCGACGACGGCGCGGAAACCGATCTCGATCTCGGCCACTACGAGCGCTTCACGGGGCGTTCGGCGACCAAGACCGACAACATCACCACCGGCCGCATCTACAAGAACATCATCGACAAGGAACGCCGCGGCGACTATCTCGGCGCGACGGTGCAGGTCATCCCGCACGTCACCAACGAGATCAAGGATTTCGTCACCGAGGGCAATCAGGACTACGATTTCGTCATCTGCGAGATCGGCGGCACGGTCGGCGATATCGAAGCAATGCCCTTCATGGAGGCGATCCGCCAGCTCGGCAACGACCTGCCGCGCGGCACCGCCGTCTATGTCCATCTGACGCTGATGCCTTACATTCCGGCGGCCGGCGAGCTGAAGACCAAGCCGACCCAGCATTCGGTCAAGGAACTGCAGGCGCTTGGCATTCACCCCGATATCCTGCTTGTGCGCGCCGACCGCGAAATTCCGGAAGCCGAGCGCCGCAAGCTCTCGCTGTTCTGCAACGTGCGTCCGTCGGCCGTCATCCAGGCGCTCGATGTCGCCAATATCTATGACGTGCCGATGGCTTACCACAAGGAAGGCCTCGACGACGAAGTGCTCGCCGCCTTCGGGATCGAGCCGGCGCCGAAGCCGCGCCTTGACCAGTGGGAAGAGGTCTGCAATCGCATCCGCACACCGGAAGGCGAAGTGACGATCGCGATCGTCGGCAAATATACCGGCCTCAAGGATGCCTATAAATCGCTGATCGAGGCGCTGCATCATGGCGGTATCGCCAATCGCGTCAAGGTCAAGCTCGAGTGGATCGAGTCGGAGGTCTTCGAAAAGGAAGATCCGGCGCCCTATCTCGAAAAGGTGCATGGCATCCTGGTGCCCGGTGGCTTCGGCGAGCGCGGCTCCGAGGGCAAGATCCATGCGGCGCGCTTCGCCCGCGAGCGCAAGGTGCCTTATTTCGGCATCTGCTTCGGCATGCAAATGGCCGTCATCGAGGCGGCGCGCAATCTCGCCGATGTGCCGGACGCGTCGTCGACCGAGTTCGGCCCGGCGAAGGAGCCGGTGGTCGGTCTTATGACTGAATGGGTCAAGGGCAACGAACTGCAGAAGCGGACGGCAGCCGGCGATCTCGGTGGCACCATGCGTCTCGGCGCATACAAGGCGGCGCTGAAGAAGGGCACGAAGATCTCGGATATCTACGGCTCGACGGATATTTCCGAGCGTCATCGCCACCGCTACGAGGTCAATATCGACTACAAAGATCGGCTCGAGAGCTGCGGCCTCGTTTTCTCCGGCATGTCGCCGGATGGCGTGCTGCCGGAGACGATCGAATACCCCGATCATCCGTGGTTCATCGGCGTGCAATATCACCCGGAACTGAAGAGCCGGCCGCTCGACCCGCATCCGCTGTTTGCAAGCTTCATCGAAGCGGCGACCGAACAGAGCCGTCTCGTCTGACGCATGCGGCGCCAGATCGCGCGGTTATGCGCGATCTGGCTAATCGGCCATTCCTTTTCAGGCAGCGGCTGGCAACGGCCCGATATAGACCGAACGAGGGCGGATCAGCCGGCCGTCGAGCGCCTGTTCGCGGGCATGCGCCAGCCATCCGACCGTGCGGCCGATCGCAAAGACGCCGGTGAAGGCCTGCCGCGGAAAGCCGAGCGCTTCGAGCAGCAGCGCGGTATAGAATTCGACATTGACGTCGAGCGGCCGGTTCGGCTTGCGCGCTTTCAGGATCGCCAATGCGGCGGCTTCCACCGCCTCGGCGAGTTCGCCGCGGGCGCTGTCGACCTGGCCTGACGCGATCAAAGGCTTCAGCGCGCCTTTAAGCGCATCGGCGCGCGGGTCGCGGACGCGGTAGATGCGGTGGCCGAAGCCCATCAGCCTTTCGCCGCGATCGAGTGCATCGGCAAGCCATGTGCCAGCATTATCAGGCGTTCCCACCGCATCCAGCATATCGAGGACCGGACCGGGCGCGCCGCCATGCAGCGGCCCCTTCAGCGCGCTCAACGCCGCCAGAACCGAAGAGGTGAGGCCGGCCTGCGTCGAGGCGATGACGCGCGATGCGAAGGTCGAGGCGTTGAGGCCATGGTCTGATATCGTCACGAGATAGGTGTCGAGCGCCGCCGTCTGCTCCTGGGTCGGCAATCGTCCGGTCAGCATGCGCAGGATATCGGCTGCCTGCGGCAGCGAGGCGTCGGGCGCGATCGGCTTTTGACCGCGCTGCAGCCGGAGAATCGCCGGCAGGAAGACTGCCGGTGCTGCCAGCAGGGCGAGGGCGGTGTCGAAATCCTCGCCGTCCGGCAGCCTGGCGATCAGCGCCCGCATCGCATCGACCGGCGGCAGGGTGAGCAAGGCGGCGTCGGCGGCCTCGGCGTGGACAAAGGTCCTTGTTCGGGCTTCCGCCAGCCAGTTGCGCAATTGCGCTTCATCGAAGCTCCGTTCCATCAATCCGTCGAGCAGCAGGGCGGCCACGCGCTCATAGGTTCCGCCAGCGACCAAGTGATCCAGCGACACGCCGCGAATGATCAGTCGCCCCGCTTCGCCATCAACATCCGAAAGCTGCGTTTCGGCGGCAATGACGTCTTCCAAGCCGTTCTGCATGATGTTTTCTCCTTTACCGCGAGGATGATCCGACCTAGTTTCATTGACGTCAATCTTGACGCAATTGATCAATGTGAGGCCGTGATGCCGTGGCTGACCGCCGAGGAGGCGTTGCAGACGCTGAAGACCAAACCGCAGACGCTCTACGCCAATGTCAGCCGAGGGCGCATCCGCGCGAAGCCCGATCCCGCCGATCCGCGCCGCAGCCTCTATCACGCTGGAGACGTGCGGCGGCTTGCCGATCGCCATGCCGGCCGCCGCAAGGCGGAAACGGTCGCGGCCGAGACGATCCGCTGGGGCGATCCCGTTCTCTCCTCGACAATCTCCACCGTTTCGAGCGGACGCCTTTTCTATCGCGGCCAGGACGTGGCCAATCTTGCCGAGACGGCGACGCTGGAGCAGACGGCGGCATTGCTTTGGAATGGAGTGGAGACGCCTGCCTTCTCGACCGCGATCGCGCATGGCCTTCCATCGCTTCAGGCCGCGTTCCTGGCGCTTGCCGGGCGGGTGACATCGGACCTGCCGTCGCTTGGCCGCTCGCCAGCGGCACTCCGGCGCGAGGCGCATGGGATTCTTGCAACGATCGCGGATGCGCTGGCGCCCGGCGCTTCGGAGCGGCCGCTGCATCTCAGGCTCGCGGCAAGCTGGCAGCGGCCGGAGGCCGGCGATTGCCTGCGTCGCGCGCTGGTGCTGCTTGCCGATCATGAACTCAACGCCTCGGCCTTTGCGGCACGAGTCACCGCGTCATCGGGTGCGGCGCTATCGGCCGCCGTGCTTTCCGGTCTGGCGACGCTGACGGGACCGCTGCATGGCGCCGCCTGGCAGAGCGTCGATGCGTTGATCGAGGCGGCTTGCGCCCTCGGTCCGGCGCAGGCGATCCGCCGCACCCTTGCACAGGGCAATCGCTTATCCGCCTTCGGTCACCCGCTCTATCCGGACGGCGATATCCGGGCGCTGGCGCTGCTTTCGCAATTTTCACTGCCGCCTGAGTTCGCCGAGGTCAGGGACAGGGGCGAGGAGATCGTCGGAGAAAAGGTCAATATCGATTTCGCACTTGCCGCGATGGCGGCAGCCTTCGATCTGCCGAGAGAGGCGCCGATCGTCATTTTTTCGCTTGCACGCTGCACCGGCTGGCTTGCGCATGCGATGGAGCAGATTGAAAGCGGCGAATTGATCCGGCCACGGGCACGGTATACCGGACCGGTGCCCGATATGAAGAGCAGCACTTGAGGATGCGCGGCCTGCTTTTTTCGCCTATGGAAATATCCGAATTCGGCTATCATGCCTCGCATGGAAGAAGACGGTTGGCGGGTGCTTTCGCAGAAGCAGTTCCGCACGGTCACGGGGGCTTTCCATGAATATGACGTTTCTCAAGCTGTTTGCCGCCGCGCTCGTTGCCTGCCTCATTCCGCATGACGCGGCGCTCGCGCAACCTGCGGGCTGCGCGATCTCGCGCGATGCCGGCGCCCGCCAGACGCTCAGTTGCCCTGGTGGCGTCAAGGTGACGGCGGAGGCCGGCGCGTCTTTCCAACTCTCCGACCGCAACCGTGACGGCAGTCCCGATTCGGCCTCGGTGCGGCGCAAGGCCATTCTCGTCGATGTTGACGGCAGTCAGCATGCCGGTGGTTTCCAGGTGGTGACACCGCAGGCGATCGCTGCCGTGCGCGGCACACAATGGGCTGTCGACGTCGCCGGCGGCAAGACCTCGGTCTTCGTCGTCAGAGGCAGCGTGGCCGTCCGCCGGCCCGCCGGCGAGCCGGTGGTGCTGTCACCAGGCGAGGGCGTCGATGTTAGCAGCGGAACCGAATCGCTGGTCGTGCGCCGCTGGCCCGCACCGCGTGTCGCCGCCCTTCTCGCCCGGCTCGGCCAATAAATGCCATGAATCATCGCCTGCTGACCGTGATCGCGCTACTGCTCGCCGGTCTTTGGGGCGCGGCGCTCGGCTATCTCAATCTCAATGGCGGGATAGGCCTTCTCGATCGGATGGAGGCCTCGCTCGCCGACATTCGCAGCATCGTCGTCGGAGCGAAGGCGCCGCCTCCCGTCGTCTCGATCGTCGCGATCGACGACCGTACGGCGGCGGCCCACGGCTATCCCCTTGACCGGGCGACACTGGCGCGCCTCATCAATGCGATCAACGCTTTGAAGCCGAAGGCTCTGGCTCTCGACATCCTGCTCGTCGATCCGGGACCGGAGGAGGGCGATGCGGCGGTGACCGCTGCCCTTGGAGCGGGACCGAGCGTGATTGCTGCGGCGGCTACCTTTGCGCAGAGCCGGCAGCGGGTTACCGAGTTGGCGGACGATCCGCTTGCCGCCATCCCTGAGGCAGATCAGCTTCTCTTGCCGCTTCCCCGCTTTGCCGGCGCGGCCGCGGTCGGTGTCGTCAATGTCGCTACCGACCAGACCGGCACGCCGCGTTTCATTCCACTGATTTCGCGCGCCGCAGACCGGCTGGATCCGGCTTTTCCGCTGCGCGCCGCCTCGGTGGCGCTCGGTGTCGATCCCAGCATCGAACGCGATGCGATCATGCTCGGAGCATTGCGCATTCCGACGGATATCGGCCAGCGCCTGCCGGTGACCTTTTATGGCCGGCGCGGCAGCATCGCCACGTCAAGCGCCGCCGACGCGCTTGACGGCAAGTTGGCGGCGGACGCGATCACCGGCCGCATCGTCGTCATCGGCTCGACCGTCACCGGCGGCGGCGACGTCTTCCCGACGCCGTTCGATCCCGTCATGCCGGGCGTCGAGGTGATGTCGACCGCGATTACCCATCTCGTCACCGGCGACGGCATGGTGCGCGACCACAGGATCAGGCTGATCGATGCCGCCATCGCCGTCGGGCTGGCGATCATGCTGGTTTCGCTGACCGCCTGGCGGCGAAGTGCTGCGGGCTATGCCATCATCGTGCTGGCGCTGGTCGTCTGGGCAATGCTCAATCTGGCGGCGTTTGCGCATGGCTATTGGCTGAGTGCCGCCCTGCCGATCGCCGCAGCATTGCCGCCGGCGCTGATCTTCGGCGCAGCCGAGCTCTGGCTCGACCGTGGCCGCGCCCGCCATTTCGCCGAACAAAGCGCGCTGCTGCAGCGTATCGAGGCGCCCGGCCTTGGAGAATGGCTGGCGCGCCATCCGAATTTCCTTGCCGCCCCGGTGCGCCAGAACGCTGCCGTCGTCTTCATCGATCTCTCGGGCTTCACCGGCCTCAGCGAAACCCTCGGGCCGGTTAAGGTGAGCGAGGTGCTGAGCGGTTTCTTCGAAATCATCGATGAGGAGGCGCACGCCCACGGCGGCGCCATCACCAGCTTCATGGGCGACGGGGCGATGATCCTGTTTGGCCTGCCGGAGCCGACCAACGACGATGCCGCCCAGGCCATCGCCTGCGCGGTCAGACTCTGCGAGCGCACCCGCGCCTGGCTTCGAACGCAGGGGAGCTTTGCCGGGAAAAAAATCGGCTTCAAGGTTGGCGCCCATTGCGGGCCGATCGTAGCCTCGCGGCTCGGCACCGGGGACAGGCAGCAGATCACGGCGGCGGGCGATACGGTGAACGTCGGGAGCCGCCTGATGGAGGTCGCCGCCCGCCATGGCGTCGAGCTGGCGCTCAGCGCCGAAATCGTCGGCGCCGCAGGCCCGGACAGCGTGCTCCTCAAATCAGGCCGGATCGAAGGGCCACTGGAAACGGAACTGCGCGGCCGGGCCAGCCACATCGACGCCTGGCTGTGGCGCAGCCGCACGCTTTGACAATCGCTGCGGGAGCGGCTAGGAACGGCGCAAATATCCCGCCGGCTGGCTCCGGCCATGGCGCATTTCGCGCCTGACAGCTCCGAAAGATCGAACTCATGACAGAATTCAACGGCGTCGTTCCGGCGATCGCCAAGGCGTTGCAGAAGCGCGGTTACGCCGAACTTACCCCGGTGCAGCAGGCGATGCTCGATCCGGCGCTTGCCGCTTCGGACGCGCTGGTCTCGGCCCAGACCGGGTCCGGCAAGACTGTCGCCTTCGGCCTGGCGCTGGCGCCGACACTGCTCGAAGGCAGCGAGCGCTTCGGTGCTGCCGGCGCCCCGCTTGCCCTCGTCATCGCCCCGACGCGGGAGCTTGCCCTGCAGGTAAAGCGTGAACTCGAATGGCTCTATGAGATGACCGGCGCGGTGATCGCCAGCTGCGTCGGCGGCATGGACATCCGGAGCGAGCGCCGGTCGCTTGAGCGCGGCGCCCATATCGTCGTCGGCACGCCCGGACGGCTCTGCGACCATATCCGCCGCCACGCACTCGACATGTCGGAGCTGAAGGCCGCGGTGCTCGACGAGGCCGACGAGATGCTCGACCTCGGCTTCCGCGAGGACCTGGAATTCATCCTCGATTCGGCACCGGACGAGCGGCGGACGCTGATGTTTTCGGCGACCGTGCCGGCGGCAATCGCCAAGCTTGCCAAGAGCTATCAGCGCGACGCCGTGCGCATCAGCACCGCGGCCGAGGAAAAACAGCATGTCGATATCGAATATCGCGCGCTTGTCGTCGCCCCGAGCGACCGCGAGAACGCGATCATCAACGTGCTGCGTTATTACGAAGCGACCAATGCCATTGTCTTCTGCTCGACGCGCGCCGCCGTCAATCACCTGACCGCACGCTTCAACAACCGCAATTTCTCCGTGGTGGCGCTGTCCGGTGAGCTGACGCAGAACGAGCGCAGCCACGCGCTGCAGGCGATGCGAGACGGCCGCGCCCGCGTCTGCATCGCAACCGACGTCGCTGCCCGCGGCATCGATCTGCCGGGCCTTGATCTCGTCATCCACGCCGACCTGCCGACCAATCCGGAAACGCTGCTGCATCGCAGCGGCCGCACCGGCCGGGCCGGACGCAAGGGAATCAGCGCCATGATCGTGCCGCTGAGTGCACGGCGCAAGGCCGAGCGTTTGCTGGAGAATGCCGGCATTTCGGCAGCCTGGGCACGGCCGCCGTCGGCCGAGGAGGTGAACGAGCGCGACGACGAGCGGCTGCTCGCCGACCCGATCTTCCACGACGCGCCACAGGAGGAAGAACAGAAGTTGGTGCAGCAGCTTCTCGCGAGCCACGGCGCCGACAAGCTCGCAGCCGCTTTCCTGCGTCTCTACCGCACCAATCATTCAGCGCCGGAAGATCTGATCGAGGTTACCGTTCAGGACGATCGCGGCCGTAAGCGCCGCGACAATGCCGCCCCTTTCGAGCCGGCGCAAAAGGGACCGCGCGAAGATTTCGGCCCCAGCGTTTGGTTCTCCGTCTCGGTCGGGCGCAAACAGAACGCCGAGCCGCGCTGGCTGATCCCGATGCTCTGCCGCAACGGCAACGTGACGAAGCGCGAGATCGGCGCGATCAAGATGCAACCCGAGGAAACCTATGTGGAGATCGCGGCAGCGAGCGCCGAGAGCTTCCTGAATGCGATCGGACCGAACAAGGCGCTCGAACGCGGCATCCGCGTGACGAGGCTTGCCGGCACGCCGGATTTCAGCCGCGCACCGTCGCCGAAACCCTATGCCGGCAAGGCGTCCCGTGACGAACGGCCGGGCGAGGCATTCCGCGACGAGCGGCCGAAGAAAAAGTTCGGCAAGGGTTCGAGCGGCGGTTATGCCGCAGCCGAGAATGGCGGCGGGGAACGGCGCGACGCCAAGCCCTGGAGCAAGAAGACGACCAAGCCCGGCTACGATGGCGCGAAATCCGACAAGCCCAGATATGAAAAGCCGAAATTTGAAGGCGGCAAGCATGAGGGCAAAGGCGGCGCTGGGCCGAAAGGCAAATTCTCGAAGAAGAAGTCCGGCTGATTTTGATCGCCGCGTGACTTCTTGACCGACAGGATCAGACGACGATGAAACGCTCCGGAACGCCGCGTCCCGATCCGGCCGCCTTCATCACGGCCAATCTGCCGATCTCACCGGTCCCCTCAATCCCCGAGATCCTGCTCCACACCGCCGGGCCTGCGAGCGGGCTCTGGCGGCTTGCCGGCCGTCGAGAAGCCGACGCGCCGCCTTACTGGGCCTATCCCTGGGCCGGCGGCGTGGTGCTTGCCCGCCATCTGCTCGACCGGCCGGAAATCGTTGCCGGCCGACGCGTCCTCGATCTCGGCGCCGGCTCCGGACTGGTCGCCATCGCAGCAGCGAAGGCCGGAGCAGCAATGGTAACAGCGGTCGATGTTGATGCCAATGCGATTGCAGCGATCGGTCTCAACGCGGCGATCAACGGGGCCACTATTGCGGTCATCGCCGCCGATATCATCGAGGCGTCCCCGCCGGAGACGGATGTTCTCGTGGTCGGCGACCTGTTCTACGATCCCGTTCTTGCCGTGCGGGTAACGGCCTTTTTGCGGCGTTGCCAGGCAAGCGGCATCGAGGTGCTGATCGGCGATCCGGAGCGGGCCTATCTGCCGCTGGGCGATCTCAGCCGCGTCGCTACCCACGCGGTTGCCGATTTCGGCGCAAGTACCGAGGGCAAAGCGGTGCAGGCGGGCGTCTTTTCGCTCCGGCAATAGCCGGAAGCGAATTAACAGCTAACTTGTCTGCCGCCGTACCCTCTATCCGACCGACTGCTTGGCCCGTGTAGACGAGGTGCCTTTATTTCCTGTCATCAACGCAGATTCCGGCTGATTCACAGGAGTCAGGAGAAATGCCGAAAGTTGATGGAAGGGTCACGTCAAAACATCTGTTGTCGGCCGAGTCGTCCACATCGATCAACGCGAACCAATTCTTTGTATTTCTGGTGGGAAAATAGTCTCCTGTCGGATAGTAGAACTTCGAATAACATTGGAGCGGCAGTATTTCTTTGGGGAGCGCGCCAGCTTTTACCAAACTCTGCATATCATTTTGTTGAGCCGACATCGCCTTTTCGATAAAGTCAGCGACAATAGGCTGGAGTTCCGGGTAGTTCGCGATGCAATCGCTTACGGTCCGGTCCTCGTTACCTTTATGTGCAGAGAAGATGTGGCCGATGGTGCCGGCCACCGGCTTGTATGCCACAGGCTTGCTTCCATCCAGGATCGTATAGCCTTTCAACACGCCGAGCTTTTTAATCAGCGACCGATACCGCCTGAGATGCTCGTCCATATGGTCCGAGCAAAGAACAAGGGTTTTTGGCGTCATCTCGTCTTTGCGATCAGGCATGCTCCACTCAATCGCCCAAGGGGCACCGGGATCGGGAGACGGCTCCAGCGCGGGGCTTCCTTGTGCCGCCGCAAAGGCGGACGAACAGGCTGAGAGAAGGAGGACAGCCAATATCGTGCACCTGGGTAACATAAGCATCACCTACAAATGTGGCTCCCGCTGCCCTCATCAGCCTGGCAGGAGGGGAAAGGATTGGCCAGCCTCAGGTCAGGAGATCCGGCCGCAGCAGCATGACCGGGCAGGGCGCTCCGGCCGGCAGCTCCGGGGCATGCGGCGGGCGGATAATGAGGCAGTCGGCTTGCGCAAACACCTTCATCATCGAGGAATCCTGCTTGCCGAAGGGTTCGGCCAGCCAGTTTCTGGTCGTGGATTTCGCAAGCCTCGCCCTGATATAGTCCTGCCGGTGATCATTGGCGCGCAACGTGACGGCCGCCTCGACTACTGTCTCGCGTTGCACTGGGGGCAGGGAGGCGAGCTTGCGGATCAGGGGCTCGAGGAACAGCAGCGAACAGACGAGGCTCGAGACCGGATTGCCGGGCAGGCCGAGCACATGGGTTTGGCCGAAGCTGCCGACCATCAGCGGTTTGCCGGGGCGCATGGCGATGCGCCAGAAATCGAGTTGCATGCCGGCCTCGATCAAGGTGGCCTGCACCAGATCATGGTCGCCGACGGACGCGCCACCGAGCGTCACGATGACGTCGGCCTTCGCATCCCGTGCCTTGTCGACCGCCGCGATGATTTTCGTCTTGTCGTCCGGCACGATGCCGAGATCAATGACATTGGCGCCGGCTCTGCGGGCAAGGGCTGCGATACCGAACGTATTGGAGGCGATGATCTGCGAAGGGCCGGGTTGGCTTCCGGGCGGCAGCAACTCGTCGCCGGTTGCGAGGATGGCAATCAGCGGGCGCTTGAGAACCTCGATATCGGGCCGGTTCATGCCGGCGGCGACCGTCAGCCGGGAGAAATCGAGCACGGTGCCGGCAGGCAGCACCGCTTCGCCTTCGGCGAAATCTTGGCCGCGGGGGCGCACATGCTGGCTCTGCCGCACCGGGAACCTGGTTCTGATGCCGCCATCGATCTTTTCCGCATCCTCCTGCAGCAGGACGCTGTCGGCGCCTGGCGGAACAGGCGCGCCGGTGAAGATGCGCACGGCCTCTCCCTGGCCGACGCTTCCTTCGAAGCCGTGGCCGGCGGATGACGTGCCGATGACCTTCAACACGGCGCCCGGCTCCGGCGCGTCTTCCCTGCGCAATGCGTAGCCGTCCATGGCCGAGGCATTGAAGGGCGGCTGGGTCAGGCGCGCCGTGAGATCAACCGCCAGAACGCGGCCTTCAGCCTCGGCAAGCGGCAGCGTGTCGGACGCCGCGACGGGCTTTGCGCGGGAGAGCAGGCGGTCCAAGGCGTCGGCGACCGGCAGAAGGTTCATCTTGCCTCCGGATGACGGAAGTCGCCTGACTTGCCGCCGGACTTTTCGAGCAGCCTGATGGCGCTAATCTCCATCGCCCTATCGGCGGCCTTGGCCATGTCGTAGATCGTCAGGCAGGCGACCGAGACGGCGGTCAGCGCCTCCATCTCGACACCGGTCTTGCCGGTCAGTTTGGCGGTGGCGGTGACGCGCAGGCCGGGCAGGGCGGCATCTTCCTCGATTTCGACCGTGACCTTCGTCAGCATCAGCGGATGGCAGAGCGGGATGAGATCGGCGGTGCGCTTTGCCGCCATTATGCCGGCCAAGCGCGCCGTGCCGATGACATCGCCTTTCTTGGCATTGCCCTGACGGATGAGTTGAAGAGTTTCCGGCGCCATCTTTACATGGCCTTCGGCGGTGGCGATGCGCACCGTCTCGGCCTTGTCGGAAACATCGACCATATGCGCCTCGCCGGAGGCATCGATATGGGTGAGGCCGGGCTTTCCGCCGCTCATGTCATTCGGCCGCGATGGCGGCTTCGCCAAAGAGCAGCGTGCGGGTGGCGGCGGCCACGTCGTCTTTGCGCATCAGGCTCTCGCCGACAAGGAAGGTATTGATGTCGACGGCCTGCAGGCGCTGGCAATCGGCATGGGTGAAGATGCCGCTTTCGCCGACGAGGAGCCGGCCCGCCGGAACCATGGAGGCAAGTGTCTCGCTGACCGTCAGGCTGACCTCGAAGGTCCGAAGGTTGCGGTTGTTGATGCCGATAAGCGGCGAGGAGAGTTTCAGCGCCCGCTCCATTTCCGGCGCGTCGTGAACCTCGACCAGCACATCCATGCCGAGCGAAAAAGCTTCGTCCTGCAGACGCTCCGCATCGTCATCGCTCAGGGACGCCATGATCAGCAGAACGCAATCGGCACCCCAGGCGCGCGCCTCGTGGACCTGATAAGTCTCGAACATGAAATCCTTGCGCAGGGCGGGCAGGGCGCAGACGGCCCGCGCCGCCGTCAGAAATTCCGGCGCGCCCTGAAAACTCGGCGTGTCGGTCAGCACGGAAAGGCATGCCGCGCCACCGGCTTCATAGGCTTTTGCCAGCGCCGGCGGATCGAAATCCGGACGGATCAGCCCCTTGGACGGGCTTGCCTTTTTGATCTCGGCGATCAGACCGAAATGGCCAGCCTCCAGCTTGGAAACGAGCGCCTTGTAAAAGCCGCGCGGGGCGGACTGACCGGCCTGCATCGCCTTCAAATCGGCAAGCGATACCGTCGCCTTGGCGGCGGCGATTTCCTCGCGCTTATAGCGTTCGATCTTCTTCAGGATATCGGTCATCCGCCAATCCTAATCGATATCGTTGGAAACGGCGACGAGTTTGTCGAGGGCGAGGGCCGTGGCGCCGCTATCCAGCGAATGCGCGGCCAGCGCCATGCCGTCGCGGATCGTTTCCGCCTTGCCTGCGATGACGAGCGAGGCGGCCGCGTTGGCGAGCGAGACGTCGCGATAGGCATTCCTGGCGCCGCCGAGCACTTCGCGAAGCGCTGCGGCATTGGCGACGCCGTCACCGCCCTTGATATCGGCAAGCATGCAGGGGCTGACGCCGAAATCGGCGGGCGATAGCTCGAAAGTACGGATCTTGCCGTCTTCGAGCGCCGCCACCTTGGTGATGCCGGTCGTGGTGATTTCGTCGAGGCCATCGCCATGGACGACCCAGACGCATTCGGAGCCGAGATCGCGCATGACTTCGGCAAGCGGCACCAGCCATTGCGGCGAGAAGACGCCGAGCAACTGGCGACGGACGCCGGCCGGATTGGAGAGCGGCCCGAGCAGGTTGAAGATGGTGCGTGTGCCGAGTTCGACCCGGGAGGGGCCGACATGGCGCATGGCGGAATGATGCAGCTGCGCGAACATGAAGCCAACCCCGGCTTCGGCGATGCAGCGCGTGATGACCTCGGGACCGACATCGATATTGACGCCGAGAGCCGCCAGATTGTCCGCTGCGCCCGATTTCGAGCTCAGCGCCCGGTTGCCGTGTTTGGCGACGGGAACACCGGCGCCGGCGACGATCAGCGCTGCCAGCGTCGAAATATTATAGGTGCCGCTGGCGTCGCCGCCGGTGCCGACGATGTCGATCGCATCGGCCGGCGCCTCGACGGTCAGCATTTTCGACCGCATGGTGGTGACGGCGCCGACGATCTCGTCGACGGTTTCGCCGCGCACGCGCAGCGCCATCAGGAAGCCACCGATCTGCGAGGGCGTTGCCTGGCCCGACATCAGGATGTCGAAGGCATCGCGGGCCTCGTCACGCGTCAGCGGCTCGCGGCTTGCGGCCTTGGCCAGGAACGGCTTCAGATCGGTCATAAAACCTCCTAGCGGGTCGTTGCCTGTTCGGCGAGCGTCTGGTTGATCGAAGCCCCATACTGCGTCTGCAGCAGGTTGACCATCTGGTCGAGGATATCATCGCCGGCGGCATTGGCCATGGCGGTGAGCTGGGCGTCGCGGTTGTTCAGCACGTCGCCGGTCGGCTGGCTGTTGACCTCTGTGACCTTCATCAGGATCTGCGTCGAGGGATCGGCACCGACCGCGCTCGCAACCGTATCGACCGGGCCGGAGAAGGCGGCCTTGACGGCGGCGCGTCCGAGAACCGGATCATCGGTGGAGCGGGTGATACCGCTCTTGCTTTCGACGGCAATGCCGAGCGGCGCTGCAATGTCCGCAAGGGCAGTGCCCTTTTGCGCCTCAGCCTTCAATTCCTCGGCCTTCTTGGCGAGTTCGGCCTTCTGCTGCTCTGCTGTCCAGTCCTCGACGGCTTTCTCGCGCACCTCCGCGATCGGGCGGTCCCGGTCCGGCGTGATTTCGCGGACGTTGAACCAGACATAGCCGTCATTGCCGATCGGAAGCGGCGAGGCATCGACGCCGACCTCGGTCTTGAAGGCTTCGCCGAGTAGCTGCTGCTTGGCGGGAAGATCCTTGACCTCTTTGCCGTCCTTGTCGGCGCCAGTCGCATCGACGGCGTCGACGGTCACCGCCTTAAGCTTCAGCTGACCGGCGATATCCTCGAGCGTGGAGCCGCCGGCGCGCATATCCTCGATACGGTCATGAACGTTGATCACTTCCTGAGAAGCGTTGGAAAGCGCCAGCTGCTTGCGGATGTCTTCCTTCACCTCGTCGAAATTCTTGACCGTTTCCGGCTTGATGTTGGTGATGCGCAGGATGACCGGGCCGAACGAGCCGTCGACGACAGGCGTCGTGCCGCCATTCTTCGACACCGCAAAGGCGGCATCGGCGACGGCCTGGTCGGGAACCTTGTCCTTGGTGAACTCGCCGAGCAGCACGTCGCTTGCCGTCTTGCCCTGGTCGGTGACCAGCTGGTCGAAGCTGGTGCCGCCCTTCAGCGCCGTTTCGGCGGCGGTGGCGAGATCCTTGCTGGTGAAGGTCAGCTGTTCGATCGTCCGGCTTTCCGGCGTGCGATAGCTATCCTTGCCCTTTTCGAAAGCTTCGCGGATCTGGTCGTCGGTAACGGTCGCGGCATCGGCGATATCGGCCGGCTGCAGCTTGAGATAGATGAGCTTGCGGTATTCCGGTGCGCGGTAGCGCTGCTTGACGCCTTCGAACCAGCTCGCCAGCACGTCGTCGGCGGGGGCCTTGATCGGCTCAATATTGGCGTTGGTCAGCAAGAGGTAGTCGATGCTGCGGCTTTCATCGCCATAGAGCTTCAGTGCATCGATCAGCGTCTTCGGCGCGGTAAAGCCGTTGGAAACGGCATCGACGATCTGGCTGCGAACGGCGACCTTGCTGCGCTCCTTGATGTAATCGTCCTGGCGGATGCCGGCATTGCGCAGGCGCGAAACGAACAGCTCGCGATCGAACTGGCCATTGACAGCCTTGAAAGCCGGATCGTCGCCAATGAGCTGGGCGAGACGATCCTCGGACAGTCCGAGGTTCATATCTTCGGCGAGCTGGTCGAGTGAGGCGCCGGCAACAAGCTGCGACAGCACCTGCTGCTCGACTCCGAAGGCGCGGGCCTGCTCGGGCGTGAGGCGCATGCCGAACTGCTGGCCGACACTTGCCACCTGACGCTGATAGGCAAGGTGGAATTCGTTGACCCCCACCTTCTGATCACCGACGGTCACGACCGTGGTGCTGCTGCCGCCCGATATCAGCTCACGCGATATGCCCCAGATGCCGAAGGAGGCCACCAGGAGAAGCAGGAGCAGCTTGGCAACCCAGGTCTGAGCAGCTCTTCTCAGAAGATGGAACATGGAAACGCAAACCTCGCAGTATTTATTGACCCGCGCACGGGCAGACATTCGACGTTCCTTAAAACAAAGCCGACAGGAAATGAAGGGTTTGTCACGCGAAAAGCTGCGCATGGCCGCGAGGGCGACGCAAGGCGTTGATGGTGAACAAAAGATCGGCTCGCGGCGGAACCTTTCAGGCCGCCATTTCGTTGAAGCGGCATCCCATGAAACAGGAGCAGACCATGGCAGAAATGAAAACCGCTTCCGCCGAATCCACCGCTGCGCGCGTCAAAGCGGATATTGCAGCAGACGATCTGTCGGCGCAGGTTACAGCACTCCGTGAAGATCTCTCCAGATTGACGGACAGTGTGCGGGCGCTGGGGCAGGGGGCAAAGTCGGTGGTTACGGACGAAGCTTCGCTGATGACGGAACGGCTGCGCGACAAGGTTCGCGAAGAACCGTTCATGGCGCTCGCGGTAACGGCAGGCATAGCCTATCTTTTCGGCCTGCTGAGCCGCCGCTGAACATGGAATTCTGGACAGAAAAAGCCGGACGCAAGGCGCGCCCGGCTTCTAGTCATGTCTGCCAGTTATGCCTGGACAATCAGCGGCGGATGGCGCGGCCGATGAAGATCAGAATGCAGGCACCGATGAAGCCTGTGATCAGGTAACCAAGCCACCCCGCCAGCGGCTGGATGTGCAACAGACCCAAAATCCAGTTGGCGACGATCGCGCCGACGATGCCGAGCAATATGTTCATGAGCACGCCCATATTGCTGCTCATGACCTTTTCTGCCAGCCATCCGGCGATGCCGCCGATGATGATGGCCGCAATCCAACCCACGCCTGCGTTTTCCATGGTGATCCCTCCTGGTGAAACGACTCGCAAGAATGCACGAAACCAAAGAAAGTTCCACTCCTGGAGGAACTGAAGCGGTCACGGATGCAGCAGGGTGACCGGCGTCTCGAGCAAGTAAGCGATGAGCTGGAACAGCAGGCCGGCAATGGCAAGAATTGCGAAGCCGAAAGGCATGATCAGGCTTTTGCTAAACATTCTTTCCTCTCCCATTTGAAGTAAAGCATAAGCCGAAGCGCGTGTTACGCAAGGTTATTACTAATAATTGGTTAAGTGCGATATTTAAGTAAAATGATAAAGTTCAGGTGTGCAGTCGCGAAAATCCCGGAGATATGAGGATTAAATACACGGATGACTGGCATCCGCCTCACTTCCCACCAACAATTCTACAATTCGGAGAGTTTTAACTGGAGTAATTCGTTTCTTGACGAACAGGGATCGGCCGGATGCACCAATTCGGCGCAGGTGCTGAATTATGTTCGGCCGCCGGCGGATTGATTTTGGCTCGGACTGCGTCATTTTTCCGGGGGTTCGTTCAATCAGGGAAAACCTCGATGCCAAAAGCTGCAATCGCCATCGCCTGCTGCCTCTGCCTGCTTACGCTCTCCGGCTGCGGCAATACCGCATACGGGCTGAAGAAGGATGGACAGGAGGCGAGCCACGCAATGGATAATGCGACCCATCGGGTGCTTTCGGCCGGCGCCAAGAAGTAATGGCGACTGCCGGCGACACGCGGCAAATCCTGCATGAAAAAAAGCCCGCCTGGGGTGAGGCGGGCTTAGCACAACAGAGAGAATGGACGGACGAAAACCGTCCCGACTGATACAGCATTTCCTTAAAGGCGCCGCCGTACGTCATTCGACGTAACCGCGACCGAAAGGTTCCGGCAGCGGCGTCAGAATCGGGTCAGAAGTTGCCCCAATTCTGAGCGCGGGCACGGGCGCGAATAATCCGGTATTCGCGACCGCCATAGAGCGAACCGATGGTCAGCAGAAGCGTCAGTACGTCCCAGATGATATGCATGTTATCCTCTTAGGTTGGACGGCTCTGCCGTCGATCGGTGAAGGTACAATAGCAATCTTTCGAACCTGCTTATATGACAAGAAATCGGGATGAGCCGGGAAAGGGGCAGGGCGCTTGCGGCGTCTGATAAGACGCGCGGCGCTGTAGGAGCAGCAACGTGAACAAATCAGCCGGCGCCAACCCATGACGATTTTCTCCGTCCGACACATTACCTCCTATCGTTACCGCCGAGATGTCGATTTCGGCGAGCATCGCCTGATGTTCCGACCGCGCGACAGTTTCGACCAGCGGCTGATCGAGGCGTCGCTGACGACCTATCCGGAGCAAAGCCATGTGCGCTGGATCCACGATGTTTTCGGCAATTGCGTGGCGCTGGTCGATTTTTCCCGGCCGTCGGCGGAGCTTCGTTTCGAAACCTGGATCACGCTCGATCACACACCTCAACTCGCTCCCGATATCCGCATCGACGAGGCGGCGCTGTCCTATCCCTTCTCTTACGACAAGGACGAAGTCGCCGATCTCGCGCCGGCGATGCAGCGCCACTATCCCGATCCAGGCGATGAGGTCGGCCGCTGGGCGCGGCGGTTCGTGCGTGTGGGCCACCCGACTGAGACCGGGCACCTGCTGATGACGATGTGTTATGCCATTCGCGAAAGCTTCGTTTATGCGCGGCGCCAGGAACACGGGACGCAGTTGCCGATCGAAACCTTGCAGCTTCGCTCCGGCACCTGCCGGGATTTCGCACTTCTGATGATGGAGGCGGCCCGCACGCTCGGTCTGGCCGCCCGGTTCGTCAGCGGTTATGTCTATGTCCCCGACCGGGACGGCTCCACCGTGCTCGGCGGCGGCTCAACACATGCCTGGTGCCAGGTCTATCTTCCCGGTGCGGGCTGGGCTGAGTTCGATCCGACCAACGGCATCGTCGGCAATCGCGATCTCATCCGCGTGGCCGTTGCCCGCGACCCGCGCCAGGCAATTCCCCTGAGCGGCAGCTATGACGGCGATGGCTCGGATTTCGACAGCATGACGGTGCAGGTCAACGTGACCACGCGGCAGCCATGGATCAAAGAGGGGTAGCGGTCGATTGCCAGCCGGGGATGCCGGATCGGCGCCGAACGACAGCCACGGTCGGCGGAACCGGGCAGCCCGACCGACGTTCCATACTCACCTCCACCCATGCTGGGAGAGGGCGAGGAAACCGCAATGAAGATACGCGCCGGATTTCATCTTGGCTATGAATGCATCCAGCCGACGCCGATGCTGCTGGTCCTCAACATTCACCCCTCGCGTCGCGCCGATCTTCTAAGCGAGCAGGTCCTGACATTCGATCGGCCGATCGAAGCCTGGGACTATACCGACAGTTTCAACAACGCCTGCAGCCGGATCGTCGCTCCGCCGGGGCTGACGACGATTTCAACCAGCTTCGAGATCTACGATACGGGACAAGCCGACGTCGTGCCCACCGAGGCCGTGCAGCACGCGATCAAGGACTTGCCTGACGAGGTGCTCGTCTTCCTGCTCGGCAGCCGTTACTGCGACACCGACAGGCTCTCGGATTTTGCCTGGGAAACCTTTTCATCGACGCCGCTCGGCTGGGCGCGTGTGCAGGCGATCTGCGATTTTGTGCATAACCACATCACCTTCGACTATCAGAAGGCCGACGTTCTCCGGACCGCTCATGGCGGATTTACCGACAAGAGCGGCGTCTGCCGCGATTTCGCTCATCTCGCTATGGCGCTTTGCCGATGCATGAATATTCCCGCCAGATATTGTACCGGCTACCTTGGCGACATCGGCGTCCCAGCCGATCCCAATCCGATGGATTTCAGCGCCTGGTTCGAGGTCTTTCTCGGCGGCCACTGGCACACGGTCGATGCCCGCCACAACACCCCGCGTATCGGCAGAATTCTGATGGCGACAGGCCGAGATGCCACAGACGTCGCGATGTCGACGGCTTTCGGCCCGGCGAAGCTTTCCCGCTTCGAAGTGATCACCGAGGAAGTGCCGTAAGTTGCAGCCAGGGGCCCACGGGCCGCAGCAGGTAGATCCTACGCCTTCTTCAGGAACTCCGTTTTCAGCACGAGGCCTTTGACCTGCTTGGTGTTGCACTCGATTTCGCCGGGATTGTCGGTCAGACGAATGCCTTTGACCAAGGTCCCACGCTTCAGCGTCTCCGAGGTGCCCTTGACCTTGAGGTCTTTGATCAACGTCACGGAATCGCCGTCGTGAAGCTGAGCTCCGTTGCTGTCCTTTACAATAATGTCTTCGGCCATGATGTCCTCGCTTGATGATCCGAGAGGGGAAATCACGACAACAGGGGAGAGTCAATCACCAGCCCGTCCCGTCCGATTCTCGTTCTCCTGCCCCCGATCCGCGGCTGAACAGACCTCACGAACACAGCTGCGCAGCCAGCGATGCGCGGGATCGGGAAGTCGGATGTCGCCGTGGCAGGCCCCCGAGGCCATTCACTCAGGGATGCAGATCACCTTTGCCGTCGCCGCCATGGCGATCGCCGCGGCACTCGCCATTGCGGCCGTGACTTGCCGCCGCGGCCGCTGAAGCAGAGCGCCGTCGAGACTGAGACCAAGGTCCGATCCGCCCCGGACTTCATGCCGATACCAAACCCTCGGTCGCTGCAATAGGTTTTCGCGGTGGAACGAACTTGCGGAGTTTAGCGGTGACCAAAATCTTCGTTGTGGGGATGATCCTGACGCCGGTTATTTTCTGGGGTTCCATCGGTGCGCTGATATACTCGATGTTGTCGTGAACGGATGTTGCACTTTCGTTCGCGGCCCAGAAGCGGACTTGAGGAGCGCGTTGAACCTGGCTGGTGCCCATCCTCAAAGACATTCCCAGGCATACGCTAGTAGATCTGTGGCTTCTTGTGCAGAATCAGGCGGCTCGGACGCCCCGGGTACAGATCGTGAAAGACCAGCTGGTCAGTATCCTGACCGAGTTTTCTGTTCGGGAGCTGAGCCCTTGTTCATCGGCTCGGAACAAGCCCGTCAAGCAGCAAGCCCAGACCTTTCCTGAAAACGCCGTCCCAGTCATTGTCCAACAGCAGACGAGCACGCTCGATCGTCGGGTATTCTGCGCTGAGATGAGCAAGGCGCTGCTGCCCGGCGAACATGTCTTCGTCCGAAAGGTCGAAGTTCGCACGAGTGATGGTCGCGCCCATCACATAGTTCCAGAGGGACCATATCGCGCCGTTCAAATCCGCCTCCTCGACACCGGCTCTGGATAAGACGCTGCCCAGCAACTCCAGACGACCGAGGACGTTCGGGCCGAGCGCCCGGCGCGGCAGCAGCGATGCCGACCAGGGATGGCGCGGCCGCAGAAAACGGCGGCTCCGCCGTTTTCACCCGCCGCCCGCATTCGGCATAATACCGCTTATCGCGACGGCTGAACTGTCGGCTGGTTGGGCGAGAAATTGCAAGTGGCGGAAGAGGTGGGATTCGAACCCACGGTACGGTTTCCCGCACGCCGGTTTTCAAGACCGGTTCCTTAAACCACTCGGACACTCTTCCAAGTATTTGGGAAGCCTGAAGAAATTCCGTTTCGGTCTTTCCGGTGGATCGGTGGTTTCTGCCGATTTGCTGCCCATTCACTCACAGGCCGGCTTTTTAGCAGCTTTGATGGCAGCGTCAACTTGTTCTGCAGAGAAGCGGCTTTGACAGCCGCTTCAGTTTGTTGACAAAGTCTCCTCCGTCATGCTCGGCCTTGTGCCGAGCATCTGAGCACCGCAATTGCTTGACAGGAAAACGTTTATCTTCAGATGCTTAGTTGATGTGCGCAGATCCTCGGCACGAGACCGAGGATGACGTCGCGGGTTTGCAATGGTTTGTCGGCAGCTGGAGCGGCTTTGGCAGCCGCTTCTCTCTGCCGCCGTCAGACCAGGACGGTGAAGTTGTCGAATGCGAGCTGCGGAAAGCCGGTTGGCTCGACGTCGGGCTGAATATCGAAGCGGACAAAATCGACCGCTCCCAGGGCTGCCAACGAAATGTGCTGGCCGTCGGCAATGGTGTCACCATAGACCGTCAGCGACATCTCACTCACCTTGTTGCCACCGATATAACCCTCGAAGGTTACGAGGGCATCGACACCTTCATAGGCTGGGTCGAAATTGGTTGCGACATCGACGCCCTCTATCGTGAAGAGCTTGCCGTCAACGCGTTCGAAAAACGGATTGTAGGGATTGGTGACGACGTACTCGTTGCCGGCGGATTCGGCGACCGCCCAAAGGTTGCCATCGAGTTTGTCGCCAAATTTGAATCCTGCATAGCCCGAGGCGATGTCAGGCAGCCCGGGATATTCCGTGGGAGCATTCTCGAAATCGATGGAATACTGTCCTTGCGGAGGAGTGTGGACTCCGATGTTGAGACTGCCGACATCCGTGCCGCCTTTTCCATCCGAGATCTTGAATGAAAAATTCTCGCCGAAGATCCCGCCGGGCTCAAGCGCGCTCGGATCATTGACCGTGTAACTATAGCTGCCGTTGCTCCAAATCGTCAGCGTTCCGTGCTCACCCTCGATGGTAAGATATCCCGGCTCGCCCGCCTTATTAGGAATTCTCATCCCGTTGACGAACTGAACCTGAAGCAGATCGCCGTCGGAATCCGAGGCGTTGTCGAGAAGGTTTCCTTCGATGGCCTCCGCTGGTGCGTAGTCGTGGACCGACACGTCAGGCACTATTGGTTTGTGATTTGCCATGGCTCGTCTCCTAAAGATGAGCGTGGAAAGGACGCCGGGCTGCGACCCGAACGCTGCAAATAAACTTTCTACTCCACTTTGAGTCAAGCAACAAACTACACGCGCTAGGGGAGTGACGGCCGATGCCATTGCCGTGAAGGACACGTAAACAAGAGAGCAAAAGCCGATCTACTACCTTGGGACAAAGGCTCCAGTTGCAGCCGGCGTCCGGAGAACAGCTGCTGCTGTCGTCGGTGTCTCGATCCGGTACTTCTCGGCCTCAGAAATCCAGCCAACGTTTACCATGTGCCCCGCATCGGCACGCCGATTTCGGCTCTCATTGCAACAGCGAGAGGGCAGGGCAACGGGCCTTGCGTTAGCGGTTTATAAACCATAATCATTAGAATTGTCGCTATCGCTGCGAAATCGTTCGTAAATTTGCCACGAACTCAGCAAGATTAAAGTCTCGTTAGGCGGGCGGGGATAAGGCGTTGTTGACCCAGGATGGGGCAGGGTTCCTTAACCATAACGATCTTTAAGCGGCGTGGGGCACATGAAACTGGAATACGGGGCGTCTTTCGCAACGGCAGGGCGGTGGCTGGCGATATCGGCGATGTGTGCGACGGTTGCAGCGTGCGGCACCACACAGGCCGTGCCGAAAAAGAGATCTCACGGCAAGGAATATTTCTCTGAATCCGAATATGGCGTGAAAGCCAGCCCGCGGGTCGCCACCGGCAACAACATCCCGAAGGGCGGCGGCCGCTACATGGTCGGCAATCCTTATGTGGTTAAGGGTAAATGGTATTATCCGAAGGAAGACTTCTCCTATAACAAGGTCGGCATCGCTTCCTGGTATGGTTCGGCCTTTCACGGGCGGCTGACGGCCAATGGCGAAGTCTACGACCAGATGCATCTTTCCGCCGCGCATCCGACCTTCCCGCTGCCGAGCTATGCGCGTGTCACCAACGTCGAGAACGGCTCGTCGATCATTGTGCGCGTCAACGATCGCGGTCCCTATCACGAAGGCCGCATCATCGACCTTTCCAACAAGACCGCCGACATGCTGGATCTGCAGCATAGCGGCACAGGCAAGGTGCGTGTGCAATATGTCGGCCGCGCCCGCATGGACGGCCATGACATGCCCTATCTGATGGCCTCTTACGTGCCGAAGGGCGGCCGCATCCCCGGCGTCAATCCGGAAGGGCAGATCGCTACCGGCGTGATGGTCGCTTCCAACAGCCGCAAGATCACCCGTGACCAGCTGCAGAGTGCCGAAGACTACGAGACGCAGCCGGCGAATGTGCCGGTGCCGATGTCGGCGACCTCCTATGCGGGTTCGACGCCGAGCGCACGCTACAACGCGGCGCCCGGCCTTGCGCCGGCCGCCCATGTTCTGGTGGCTCCCTCGGCTTCTGCCTCCAGTGCCGCGCCGGCCTTCGATCAGATGGTCGTGCTGCCGGAGATCGGTCCCATGCCTTATGAGCGGCCCTATGGCGGTTCGCAGGGCTCCCTCGCGCTCGGCTACCAGAACGAGGCGGTGAAGACGGTAACGGTCGATCTCGCTTTCGACGCGGTGATGGTGCGCAATGACGGGCTGACGCAGGCTTCCATCCTTGCCTCGGCCAAGCGCCAGCAGGCAAAATCGGCAGCGCGTTGAGCATGGCGATTGCATCGAATTTCGCCGCGCTCTAACCTTCTCAAAACGCCGTTGACCGATGGGAATTGCGATGCTGAGGCCTGTGCTTCGTCTGCTTGCATGCCTGATGCCGCTCGCCGCCGGCGCACACGCCGCCGACGGGGGGGCAGCCGGTTTCGCCACCAAGGCGGCGCAGGCCTATATGATCGAGGCCTCCACCGGCACGGTGCTTCTCGCCAAGAATGAGGATCAGAGCTTTTCGCCGGCTTCGCTCGCCAAGCTGATGACGATGGATCTGGTCTTCGAGGCAGTGACCAAGGGCCAGATCACGCTCGATACCGAATATCCCGTTTCCGAATATGCCTGGCGCACCGGCGGCGCGCCGTCGAGGACGGCGACAATGTTCGCCGCCCTCAAATCGCGCGTGCGCGTCGAGGATCTGATCAAGGGCGTCGCGATCCAGGGCGCCAATGACAGCTGCATCATCCTCGCTGAGGGGATGGCCGGTAGCGAGCAGCAATTCGCGCAGTCGATGACCCGCCGCGCCCGCGAACTCGGCATGGAGAAAGCGGTGTTCGGCAATTCCACCGGCCTTCCGGACGGCAAGAGCAAAGTGACGGCACGCGAGATGGTGACGCTTGCCACCACTCTCCAGCAATCCTATCCCAATCTCTATCCCTATTTCGCGCAGCTGGATTTCGAATGGAACAAGATCTTCCAGCGCAACCGCAATCCGCTGCTCGGGCTCGATCTCGGCGCCGACGGGCTTGCGACCGGTTTTGCCGAGGGAGAAGGTTATTCGATCGTCGCGTCGGTCCAGCGCGACGACCGGCGGCTGTTTCTGGCGCTTGCCGGCATCGCTTCCGACAAGGAGCGGACGGAGGAGGCCAAGCGCGTGCTCGAATGGGGGCTGACTGCCTTCGAGAGCCGTCAGATCTTCACCGAGCATGAAGTGATCGGCGCAGCCAGCGTCTATGGCGGCTCGGCGCGCACCGTCGATCTGGTCGCCAAGGCGCCGGTCAGTGTCTATATTCCGATCAGCAACCCCGACCGGCTTTCGGCGCGCATCGTCTATCACTGGCCGCTGACGGCGCCGGTGAAGCCGGATTATCAGGCCGGCACGCTCAGGATTTTCGCTGGAAGCCGGCTGCTCAGGGAAGTGCCGCTCTATACCGCGCAGGCGGTCGGGGAAGGCTCGCTCAGCAGCCGGGCGGTCGACGCAGTGCTGGAACTCGGCGAATCGCTGTTCTTCTCCTGGCTCTGGGACAAGTCCGCCCCCGGCTGAACGCCGGGATGAGGCTCTTGCGCACAGCGCTTCTTTTCCCGCGTGCTGTTGCCGCACAGTCATGCTCCAGACTTGAATGCCTGACCTTCTGATACAATTTGCGGGGAAGGTGATTATGTCGCCGCCGCGAAAGGTTTTCCTTCCCGATGTCTTCGGATAGATAGAAGAGGCGGGGCGCGCGGGCGTGCGGCGTCCGGAATGCGGGAAGTTGTCATTGTCATCCGGTACGGGACTATTCGTTACGTTTGAAGGCGGGGAAGGCGCTGGGAAATCCACGCAGATCCGCCGCCTCGCCGAGGCGTTGAAAGGCGAAGGGCATGACGTGCTGGTGACGCGGGAACCGGGCGGGTCGCCGGGCGCGGAAGCCGTGCGCCATGTGCTTCTGTCAGGCGCTGCCGAGGCCTTCGGCACGCGGATGGAGGCGATCCTCTTTGCGGCGGCGCGCAACGATCACGTCGAAGAGGTGATCCGGCCGGCCCTGACATCAGGCAAGATCGTGCTCTGCGACCGCTTCATGGATTCCTCGCGTGTCTACCAGGGTATCACCGGCAATCTCGAGCCCGATTTCATTGAGATGCTGCAGCGGGTCGCCATCAACGGCGTCATGCCGGATTGCACCTTGATACTGGATATTCCCGCAAAGGTCGGCCTGGAGCGGGCGCAGAAGCGCAGCGCTTCGGAAGGTCCCGATCGCTTCGAAAAGGAGCGGCTCGAAACGCACGAAAAACGGCGCGAAGCCTTTCTCGATATCGCCGCCCGCGAGCCGGAGCGCTGCCACGTGGTCGACGCCATGCGGACGGAAGAGGCGATCGCCGCCGAAATTCTGGCGATCGTCAAGCGGCTGATGTCGCCCGCAGACCGGGCTCGGATGCCGGAAGCCGCCCATTATGAGTGAAGTCCATTATGAGTGAAGATCGGCCGGGACTGCTGGACGGCGCCATCTGGCCCGCCGAAAATACCAGGCTGTTTGGCCATGAGGAGGCGGAATCCTTCCTTGCCCAGTCCTACCGATCCGGCAAGGGCCATCACGCCATTCTGATCGAAGGGCCGGAGGGCATCGGCAAGGCGACGCTCGCCTTCCGCTTCGCCAACCACGTGCTCTCGCATCCCGATCCCAACGCAGCGCCAGAGAAGATCGGTGATCCGGATCCCGCCTCGGCCGTCAGCCGGCAGATCGCCTCCGGCGCCTCGCACAATCTCCTGCATCTCGCCCGGCCGGTGGACGAAAAGACGGGCAAGGTGAAATCGGCGATCACCGTCGACGAGGTTCGCCGCGCCGGCAAGTTCTTCTCGCAGACCTCGGGCACCGGCAACTGGCGAATCGTCATTATCGACCCGGCCGACGACATGAACCGCAATGCAGCCAATGCCATTCTGAAGATCCTCGAGGAGCCGCCGAAGCGGGCGCTGTTCCTGGTGCTGTCGCATGCGCCGGGGCGGTTGCTGCCGACGATCCGCTCGCGCTGCCTGCCGCTGAAACTGGCGCCGCTTGCCGACGAAGCACTCGTTGCGGCCCTTGCCCATCTCGGCATAGCAGGCGAGGGCAGCGTGCTTTCGGCCGCCAAGGGCAGCGTCGGCGAAGCCTTGAAGATCTTGAACTATGGCGGCAGCGAAATCATCGCCGGTTATGACGAGGTGCTTTCCGCCGAAGGGCCAACCGCCCGCAAGGCGATGCACCGGCTGGCCGAGGCGCTCTCGGGCAAGGAAAGCGATACGATTTTCGATTTCTTCGTCAGTCACGTCGGCGACGACATCATGAGCCGCGCTCGCGCGGCGGCAGGCGAGGGGCAGATCGCCACGGCCGAACGGCTGGCGCGGCTCTACTCGGAGATTATCGAGCGGCTTACCGTTTCCGACGCCTATAATCTCGACCGCAAGCAGACGATCATCAGTATTCTCGCCGACATCAAGCAGCCCAGACTCTAGCCAAAGTTTCAGCCAAGGTTGGGCGGATCAGCCGGCCAGCAGCTTCCATGCGACGAGCGCAAGGGTGATGGCCAGGACAATGCGAATGATGCGTTCATGCAGCTTCGGCGCCAGAAGGCTTCCCAGAATGATGCCGGGAATCGAGCCGACGAGCAAGGCAAAGAGCATCGCCCAATCGATCTCGCCGATCAGCCAATAGCCGGTGCCGCCGATCAGGGTCAGGGGTACGGCGTGGACGATGTCGGAGCCGACGATTTCGCGCACATCGAGCCTCGGATAGAGCACGAGCAGGATCGTCACCCCCAGCGCACCGGCGCCAACAGAGGTCAAGGTGACAAGCACGCCGAGACAGAATCCGAGAATGACGGTGAGGGCAAGGATGGTTGTCGGCCGCGGCGGGTTGCGTTCGCCGATGGCGCGGCGCGCCAATTGAAGGATTGGGCCGCGAAAGATCAGCATGATCGCGGTCATGACGAGAAGCCAACCGAGGGCTGATGTAATGGTGTTGGTCACGCCGATGCTCTTGCGATCGACGCCTGCCAACAGCCAGAGCATCAGCAAGGCGGCCGGGACGCTGCCTGCGGCGAGACCGCCGACGATCTTCCAGTTGATGCGCCCATGCACGCCGTGAACAGCGGTGCCCGCCGTCTTGGTGATCGCCGCATAGAGAAGATCGGTGCCGACGGCAGTTGCCGGATGGACGCCGAAGAGCAGCACCAGCAGGGGTGTCATCAGCGAACCGCCGCCAACGCCGGTAATGCCGACAAGGGCGCCTACAAACAGTCCCGAAATTGAATAGAGAGGCTCGAATGTCAAGCAAGCGCCTCCAACGGCGCCCGGCCACGGGGATTGTGGTAGGTGAAAACTGGCACTTCGTTCGGTCCCGCCTCTCTTTCTGACGACCGGTAAATTGCGTGCGAGACGGAGTCAAGCTCACGACCCCCGTGTCCCGGAAATCATGGACAGCGGCGAAACTTGATGTTTCGCTTGACGGTGACATGCGCTAAGAGCGGCTGACCATTGATAGAATAAGCCGGACATTGGCCGCCATGACAGACAAGACACCCTTCTACATCACCACCGCGATTTCCTATCCCAACGGCAAGCCGCATATCGGCCACGCCTATGAGCTGATCGCGACGGATGCGATGGCGCGCTACCAGCGCCTGGACGGCAGGGATGTCTTCTTCCTGACGGGCACCGACGAACACGGCCAGAAGATGCAGCAGACGGCGCGCGCCGAAGGAATCTCCGCGCAGGCGCTTGCCGACCGCAACTCCGGCGAATTCCAGGCGATGGCGAAGCTGCTCAACGCCTCCAACGATGACTTCATCCGCACCACGCAGGAGCGTCATCACGAGACGTCGCGGAATATCTGGAAACTGATGGCCGACAATGGCGACATCTACAAGGACAGCTATGCCGGCTGGTATTCGGTGCGCGACGAGGCCTATTATCAGGAAAATGAGACGGAGCTGCGCGCCGACGGCGTACGTTACGGCCCGCAAGGCACGCCCGTCGAGTGGGTGGAAGAGGCAAGCTATTTCTTCAAGCTCTCCGAATACCAGGACAGGCTGCTTGCCCATTACGAGGCCAATCCCGATTTCATCGGTCCGGCCGAACGCCGCAACGAGGTGATCTCCTTCGTCAAGTCGGGCCTCAAGGACCTGTCGGTGTCGCGCACGACCTTCGATTGGGGCATCAAGGTGCCGAACGACCCGTCGCATGTCATGTATGTCTGGGTGGACGCGCTGACCAACTACATCACGGCGACGGGCTATATCGAGGACAAGAATGGTCCGAGGGCGAAGTACTGGCCGGCGGATGTGCACATCATCGGCAAGGACATCATCCGCTTCCACGCGGTCTATTGGCCGGCCTTCCTGATGTCGGCGAAGCTGCCGCTGCCGAAGCGGGTCTTTGCCCACGGCTTCCTGCTCAACAAGGGCGAGAAGATGTCGAAGTCGCTCGGCAACGTCGTCGATCCCGTCAATCTGGTGAATCATTTCGGTCTCGATCAGGTGCGCTACTTCTTCCTGCGCGAAGTTTCCTTCGGCCAGGACGGCAGCTATAGCGAAGAGGCGATCGGCACACGCATCAACTCCGACCTCGCCAACGGCATCGGCAATCTCGCCAGCAGGTCGCTGTCGATGATCGTCAAGAATTGCGACGGCAAGATCCCGGAATGCGGGCCGCTGACCGACGAGGACAAGGCGATGCTGGCCCAGGCTGACGCGCTGCATGCATCGACGCGCGAGGACATGGGCAAGCAGCTCATCCATCGCGCTCTCGCCTCGATCATTTCAGTCGTTTCGGAGGCCGATCGCTATTTCGCCGGCCAGGCGCCCTGGGCGCTGAAGAAGACGGATCCGGCGCGGATGGGCACGGTGCTGTACGTCACGGCCGAGGTGGTGCGCCAGATCGCCATCCTGTTGCAGCCCTTCATGCCGGAATCATCCGGCAAGCTGCTCGATCTCGTGGCCGCGCCTGCCGACAAGCGCGATTTTGCCGCGCTTGGCGAGGCTGGCCGTCTTGTTACCGGGACGGCGCTCGAAGCGCCGGCGCCGGTCTTCCCGCGCTATGTGGCTCCGGAGGCCTGAGGCCGTGCTGATCGATACCCATTGCCATCTCGATTTTGCCGACTTCGAGGCGGAGCGCGACGAGATCGTCACGCGCGCCCACCAAGCCGGCGTCAAACAGATGGTGACGATCTCGACGCGCGTGCGTAAGCTCGACGGGCTGCTCGCCATCACGGAGAAATATCCGTCGGTGTTCTGCTCCGTCGGCACTCATCCGAACAATGCCGGCGACGAGCTGGACATTCAAACCGAAGAGCTGGTGCGCCTGGCGAACGCGCATGAGAAAGTGGTGGCGATCGGCGAAGCCGGCCTCGATTATTTCTACGACACGCAGACACCTGAGGACCAGCAGACCGGCTTTCGCCGCCATATTGCCGCGGCTCGAGAAACGCAGCTTCCGCTCGTCATCCACAGCCGCAGCGCCGATGCCGATATGGCTGACATCCTGACCGAGGAAACGGGGAAGGGGGCCTTCCCTTTCATCCTGCATTGCTTCTCGGCAGGACCGGATCTGGCGCGGACCGGTGTCGAACTCGGCGGCTACATCTCTTTCTCGGGCATTCTGACCTTCCCGAAATCGGAAGAGCTGCGTGAGATCGCCAAGACCATCCCGCATGAACGGCTGCTGGTGGAAACGGACGCGCCCTATCTGGCGCCGAAGCGCTGGCGCGGCAAGCGCAATGAGCCGTCCTATGTCGTCAACACGGCCGAAGTGCTCGCCGAGACGATCGGTCTTTCCTATGCGGACGTCGCACGGATCACGACGGAGAACGCGTTGCGCCTGTTCTCGAAAATGCCAAGGATTTAGCAGGTGCTCTATCGGCGGCGCTTCACCATTCTCGGCTGTTCGTCGTCACCGGGCGTGCCGCGTATCACCGGGGATTGGGGCGCCTGCAATCCCGACAACCCAAAGAACCGGCGCACGCGCGCCTCGTTCATGGTGCAGCAATTCGCTCCTGATGGCGGTGTGACGACTGTCGTCATCGACACCGGGCCGGATTTTCGCGAGCAGATGATCAGGGCAGGGGCCGACCATGTCGATGCGGTGCTCTATAGCCATCCGCATGCCGATCATATTCATGGCATCGACGATCTGCGCGGCTATTTTCACAATACGCGCCGGCGAGTGCCGATCTACGCCGACCAATTTACGATGGACAGACTGCGTGAAGCCTTCGGCTATTGCCTGGAGACGCCGCCGGGCAGCAATTATCCGCCGATCGTGCTGCCTGTCGTCATTGAAAATCTTGACGAACCCGTCGAGATCCGCGGCCCCGGCGGCAAGATCGGCTTTTTCCCCCATATCCAGCAGCATGGTGATATCAATTCGCTCGGCTTCCGCATCGGTGATGTAGCCTATTGCAGCGATATCAGCGATTTCCCGCCCCAGACCGTCGAGAAATTGCAAAATCTCGACGTGCTAATCATCGACGCCCTGCAGTACACCTATCACCCAAGCCATCTGTCGCTGGAACAGTCGCTCGACTGGATCGGCAGGCTGAAGCCGAAACGGGCGATTCTCACCCACATGCATACGCCGCTGGATTACGACGCAGTGATGGCGCAGACGCCGGACCACGTGGTGCCGGCGTTTGATCAGATGAGCTTCGAGACGGAGTTTCGCGCCTAGCCCGGCGCTGCAGCGTGCTTTTACATCCAAAAAGACGCGCGGCGCAGAAGGATCGGGGACTGAGCCCCGATCCTGGCACAGGTCACTGCATATAGGGAAGAACCTCGACGGCGCCGCGATAGATCATGTCGAGCGAGACGTAGAGGATGATCAGCAGACCGATATAAGCGATCCAGCGATGGCGGCCGAGTAGCCGGGCGATCAGGTTCGCGGCAATACCCATCAGCGCGATTGACAGTGCGAGGCCGATGACCAAGACGCTTGGATGTTCGCGCGCAGCACCGGCAACGGCGAGCACGTTGTCGAGCGACATCGAAACGTCGGCAATGACGATCTGGGTTGCCGCCTGGAAGAAGGTCTTTTTCGGCGCGCCTTCGCCGCTTTCCGCTACGCGATCCTCGTTGTGGCCGTCGCGAAGCTCGCGCCACATCTTCCAGCAGACCCAAAGCAGCAGCAGGCCGCCGGCCAGCAGCAGGCCGACGATCGCCAACAGATAGACGGCGACACTGGCGAACAGAATACGCAGAACCGTTGCGGCAAGAATGCCGACGATGATCGCCTTGCGCCGTTGCGTGGCCTCGAGGCCGGCAGCGGCAAGACCGATAACCACAGCGTTGTCGCCGGCGAGAACAAGGTCGATAGCAATGACCTGCAGCAAAGCCGTCAGACCGGCTGCCGTGAAGATGTCCATATGAAATGTCCCCAATGCGTCGAAAGCCGTGCTAGCGTCTCGATGGTTTGACGTCAACCGCCGAAGGCGGCAACAGACGGTGCGATTCACTGCCTGGTCTATCTGAAAAAGGACAGGCGGCAACGTTATGGAACTGCCACGGAATGCGGCCGATCCGTCCCACTGCCGTGGAACATTCATCTCGGCTGCCGGTTCTTCAAGTCAGAAACCAGCGTCGGGTCGACGGCTGGAAGGAGACATCGAGAGGAGCGTTCCGTGAGCAACATTCACCACGATACCAACCCGGGTTCTTCAGGCCCGGTGGGCGGCGGCAGCCTTACCGCATTCTTCGACAGCCGGTCCGAAGCCGAATCTGCGATCTCCCGTCTCGAGGACGCCGGCGTGCCGGTCGCGAGAATAAGATTGATGCCGGGATATGAGGCGGATGGGAAGAATGCCGGCGTCGTCAGAGACGACCGCAGCGGCTTCTTCGACGCGCTGGCCGACTTCTTCTTCCCGGACGAAGACCGCGCGATGTACGCGGAAGGGCTGCGGCGAGGCGGCTTCCTCGTTCAGGTCAATGATATCGACGACGCGCTCTATGAGACCGTTCACGATATTCTGGACGACGAGGGCAGCATCGACATCGATGAGCGGGCGGATCTCTGGTTATCGGAAAGCGGCCGTCAAGGCGGGTCGAATACCGGTTTTGCCGGCTTGGCGCATGGCGGCAGAGCCGCGGACGACCTGGCCGTGTCCGAAAGCGCGTTCGAAACATCATCAGAGGATGAAACCCGACCGGTGGCGATGCGCGACACCACGCATGGAAGCGCCAAGATCCGCGCCTATACTTATCCCGGAGGCGGCTCGCCATCGACCGATCCTGGCCGGCAAACGCAGACGCAATCGCAAAGCGGATCGAACCAGAATCAGGGATTCCGACGTGATCACTGATGTCCAGAGGCCTGGCATGAGAGCAGGCCTCGTTCGCTCTTGCTGATAATCGAGGAGACGTCCATGCAATCATCCATCAATCGCGACGGTTTCTTTCCGCCGGATCCCGATGAGCTGGTCGCAGAAGGTGAGCCGCCCTTTGCCGATGCCGCCAGCGCGACTGCGCGTGAGAAGGCCGACTACGATCTCGATATCCTTCGGCACGAAGTAAGGCTGTTGCGCGCCCGGATCGGCATTTTGCGCGAGGATGCGGAATCGGCGCTGAAAGCCCAGGCAAACCTGATAGATGCAAGCGCCCATGTCCAGCTCGGCAACTATCCTTGGGCAAAGCTCGCCTTGGCCACCGGTGCGGCTTTCATCGCCGCCAGAATCGTTCGCAGCCTTCCGTTCGGCGTTTTGCTGGCCGGATTTGCCGGCCACCTCTCTCAGACGAGACGGTGCTGAAGGGCTGACCATCTGATACGCTCGGTCCTCCGACAACTCGGGGAGAGCCCGATGTGCGGCCCGTAGTCTGACTGCGGGCCGCACTTCGCAGCTGTTGTCCCAGATTCATTTCTGACATTACCAACCGGCACTGTGCCGCAGGGAGCCTGCAGGCCGGGGGAGGCGCCCCGATGATGTGTCACCGAGACAAGGATCGGCAGTGATCGCAGCTGGGGCAACGATCAGCTGCCTCGGCCAGGTTCGTCGATTGACGTTGATGGCGTGACGCTTCACAAAGTGCCAAGCCTCTACAGTAGAAGCGGCACCGTCTCGGGGACCACACATGCGCAGCAACGACGACCGCCATCCCTTGCGGAAAATATTCACAATCCTGACGGTCGTGTTTTCGACGCTGCAGCCAATCGGCATCAATCCTGCTTCCTCGGCCGAGTCATCCGGGTCCTCGGCGCCGATCCGGGTCATTATCGAATTGCCGAACGACGATTCCGGTCGCGCTCTGGTCGATCGGATCGTTCCCGGCAATCAGGAGCCCAGGCCGCCAGCCGCCGTCTCACCAGAGCCAGCGTCGCCTTCGATCGCGACCTCACTGCAGGAGTTGCGCCAGCGCTTGCTCTCGCTCGTCAACGCAGTTCCGACCCTTCCGGGACAGATCCAGGCGGCGATCCGGCTCTTCCAGACAGACAATCGTATCGACCCTGTCGGTCTGATCCTGGCGGTCACACTCTTCATAGCAGGCGGATTTCTCGCGCAGCGCATCGCCTGGTGGTCGGGGCGAGGGCTTCTTCATTTTATACTGACCGCACCTGCCGACACGGTCCGGCAGCGGATCAAACTGCACGCCGGGCGGCTGTCGATGGGGCTTCTCGCATTGATCGGCTACCTCATCGGAAGCCTCGGCGCCTTCATCCTGTTTCCGTGGCCCGCTGTGTTTCGCGATGTTGCGCTTATTTTGCTGTCAGCTGCGCTCATGGTGCGCCTCGGCGTGCTGGTGGGCCGCATCGTGATAGCGCCGGGCGCCCGCCTGCCGCATATGCGGCTTGTGACCCTTGTGACGTCGCTTGCGTGGTTCTGGTACTATTGGCTCCTTGCAACGGCCGCGCTGTTAGCAGCCGGCTGGGCCACGATCGAAGTGATGCGGACGATAAGAGCTCCGGCCATATTGATCGATCTTTTTACCGCGGCATGGCTCGCGGCCGTCTCGATCGCGCTGATCGCGATGATCTGGCTGCGGCAGTTCCGTTCCGACGGGCCGCCGGTGAACCGGCTGATCAGCGTCGGATTCACCGCAGGCATCATTCTCTCGTGGCTGTTATGGGTGTCGGGAATGCGGGCTGCATTCTGGACGGTGATCGTCATTGCGCTTCTGCCGCTGACGGTATCGGTAGCGCGCGATATCACTCGGCGCATCATCATAAATTCGCAGGATGAGCGTGCCGTGGAGGATCCGGCCATCTTGGGATGGTCGGTCGTTATCATGCAGACGTTGCGCAACGGCCTTATCGTGGTTGCCGCGCTGCTCATCGCCCGCTCGTGGGATGTCAATCTCGGCGATCTTGCCGCAGCCGAAACGGTGACCACACGTCTGATCCGGGCGGGAATCCGGATCGTGATCGTATTGCTGGTGACCGACGTCATCTGGAAGCTCGTCAGCACTCTGATCGACACGCAGATGGAAGTGGCGTCGCGAAGCGTGAATGCAGGCCATCAGGAGGGGCCAGAGGCGCGCCGCCGTCAGCGGTTGTATACGCTTCTTCCCATTCTTCGCAACGTGCTGTTCCTCGCGATCGGCGCCGTCGGCTTCCTGATGATCCTGGATGCCGTCGGCATTCAGATCGGACCGCTGCTTGCGGGCGCCGGTGTCGTCGGCATAGCTGTCGGCTTCGGTGCGCAAACGCTCGTCAAGGACATTATCTCCGGGGTGTTTTATCTGTTCGACGATGCCTTCCGCATTGGAGAATATATCCAGGCGGCAAAATACAAAGGTACTGTCGAAGGATTTTCGCTGCGATCGATCCGCTTGCGACACCACCGCGGTCCTGTCACCATCGTTCCATTCGGCGAACTCGGCGCGGTGCAAAATCTGAGCCGCGACTGGGTCATCGACATCATCACGCTTACGCTGAACTATGACAGCGACCTCGAGGAGGTCCGCAAGACCATCAAGCGCATTGGCGTCGAGCTTCTGGACGATGCCGAGCTGGGGCCCAATATCATCGAGCCCTTGAAAATGCAGGGCATTGAGCAAATGGCGGATTATGGCGTGCAGATCAGGCTGAAATTCATGGCCAAACCGGGCGAACAGTTTGGCGTCCGCCGAAAGGCGCTTGCCATGCTGAAGAAGACCTTCGCCGAAAAGGGCATTCAGTTTGCAACACCGACGGTGCATGTCTCCGGCGGAACGGCCGATGCAGCGTCATCAGCCGCCGCGTCGGAGCTCCAGAGACCAACAAAACCCATCTTGCCGATTGAGGAGTGACAAACAGGGCTTCCATGCCCCTTGTTTGAATGCCCGCGAGCGATGTACGAGTAGAACTTGTCGAGCAATCAACCTAAAGATTCAGCCAGATGATTGATTTCAGGTCACTCACCGAAGCAGATTTTCCGATGTTATGTGAGTGGCTAAATAGCCCTCATATGCGTGCTCACTACCAGAAGACGCCGATAACGATCGAGGAAGTTCAGAGGAAGTATTCTGAGCGCCTGAGCCCAAGCCATCCTACCCATTGCCATATAGCTTGTTATAATGGTGAGCCTTTCGGAAAATTGCAGTGCTATTTGCTTCGCGACTATCCCGAATTCGCGTCTGAGATGGGCGAGCACGACGGCGTAGCGGTCGACTTATTTATCGGAGATGTGCAGTTCATAGGGAGAGGCTTGGGGAAAGCTATGCTTCGCTCATATGTGCTGAACGTGGTTCCTTCGCTTTTTCCCCAAGACTGCAAATGTTTCATTTGTCACGCTAAAGAGAACAAAACAGCTATTCGGGGTTCGCTGTCCGCAGGGTTTCTGCCGTATCGAGACGTCATCGAGAGCGGAGTGGAAAGTCTGCTACTTTCATTCGACCGACCGAACTAGGCATGTCGGCCTTTTATCCGATAATCTCGTTCAGCGATAAATCCTGCTGACCATTGCGGACACATCCGTTGCGACACACCATTCAAAGTAGCGTGCAAAGGCAAGGATCGGCACTGACAACTCTGAGCATTGCGCAGGGTCATTTGGATTAAAGGCGGTTTGCGGGTCGGCGCTGAAAGCCCAGGCAACCTGATCGATGCAAGCGCCCATGTCCAGCTCGGCAACTATCCTTGGCTAAAGCTCGCCATCGCCACCGGTGTAGCCTTCGCGGTAGCGAGGGCCATCGGGAACTTACCGTTCGGCGTATTGCTGGCCGGACTTGCCGGTCATGCTTCGCAGGCGAGACGGTGGTGTACGATCTCGGGGCCGGCGCGCCTTCTCGCCGCCTGAACGGCATCAGTGACCGGCACGGATGGTCTTCGGGCCGCTTGTCCCCACATCTTGTCTGGCGAAAGTGACCCGCACTTTGCGTCTGCCCCCGACGGGGCGGTCCTTGAAACATGCTGCCGGGTCATGACACCCGGCAGCAAGGCCATCCTATTGGCCGGTCTTATTTCATTGCTTGGTCTACCGGGCGCAGCCAGTCTTATTCCCGTTGATCACGGTAACGTCCGGATCGTTGAAGGCAAGATTGGCTGCGCCGGCCGCCGCCACCCTGGAAGCTGCGGCATTGTTGCCCGTCGAGATTTGGGCTCTTGCTATGCTCCAGTGATCGGGCGGGTTGTTGTCGAAGTCGATCTGCCAGGGAAAAGCGAGGGGCTGATCGATGGCGAAGGCGCCTACAGCGATACCCGCGTTACCGACCTGAAAGTTGGCGCCTGGCGCTGGCGCGACGTTGCCAAGATCGATTTTGACCAGGCACTGGAAGTTATTCATCGCGGCTCTTGCGGCTGCGTCATTCGCATAATGGAAAAACGAGAGGCTCGGTGCGCCGCCGCTCACTCCAAAGTTCCCGGCCTCCCAGATCACATGGTGCTGGGGGTCGGCCACCACTCCGCGGTAGACGGAATAGGCGCTTGCAGGGCTTGCTGCGCCGAGCGCGGCAAGGATGGCGAAGGTGGTTGCGATAACACTGCATGGTCGTTTGTTGCTGTTCATAGCGGTTCCTTTCACGATAGGGTAAACGCCTCCGCGCCATGCGGGGACGCTGACCGGCGGCGTGTTCCGCCGGATGACAGGTGTTGAGACGAAAGCGCGGGCTTGCGCCGCATGGGTGTCTTTCGCGGGACCGGTTCAGACCGCCTGTTGAGCGGTTAAGGCGAGATCGGTGCCGCAGGAGTAGGGTGAGGGACCTCTCAGCCTGTTGACACTGGCATATGGTCCCAGGTGACGGCGGCTTGTCAGCCGCCGTCTGTCCGTGATCAGGAAACCCCGATCAGGTTTTCGATGTTGAGTACCGCAGTGCGCGACGTCAGCGAGCCGCCATAGGTGACCTCGACGGCTTCGGTCACATCCTGGATGTCCATCACGTCGCCTGTCTCGTAGTTACCGAAGACCACCCAGTAATTCGGATGCGGGGTGAAGACGGCCGTCATGTTCGGAGCCGCCTGAACGGCGAAGGTGCCCGAACCGGACATGCCGATGCCGACGGACGTCTTGTTCGGCGCGATATTGGACAATTGCTGGATGGTAAGCGAGCCGAGCGCGCCCGTACCGCTTGGACTGCCGAAGGTCGTCGCACCGTACTGGTCCTTCGTCAGCTGGATCAGATTCTGGCGATCAGGATCGGCCGGCACGGTCTGGCTGGCCGAGAAGTTGATGCCCGGCTGCAGCAGGCCGGTTTCCGACCAGACGAAGCTATATTCGACGCCCCAGGTGAACGTCACCCGACTTCCCGGCGCCGTCGGACGGGCGAACCAGGCGAGCGAAAACACGTTGCCGGGAATCGTGGTTGGCGGTGCCTTCTGGAACACGGCGAAGCTGCCGTGCAGTTGCGAGTTGTTGATGCAGGTCAGAGAGTATTTGGTCATTTCCACTGCCTTTCGTTTGAGGATTGCCCGGGATGGGGGGACCGGCACCGTCCCCGGGGCTGGGACGGTGCCGGCGTATCCCTCGCCGCGTCTGGAGGAATAGCGGCAAGGGAGCTGCCCGGCTCGCGAGGTGAGGCCGGGAAGACCGGTGGGGTCAGCCGGTTTGGACGATCACGTTATCCGGCCCCACATTGATCTGTGCGCTGTTTGTCAGAAGGTCGCTTCCGGACCCCTGGGTAAAGCGAACGCTCGTTGCCATGCTCAGGTCCGATTGATCGGGAGCAGGGAATTCGAAGCGCGTACCGAAAATCACCGTTGCCGTCGGCGACAGATCGGGTTCGAGGCTGAGCTGGCTCAGACTTTTCGGAATCGATAGGAGAATCGGTGCCGGTCCGACGCTGAGGCCGATATAGCCGTCCGCCGGAATTCCAGAATCGAAGGTCACGGACACCTGTTCCTTCGAAGTTCCTGCGGTCCGGGCGAAGGCGAAAGCGCCCTGGCTCCAGGACAACACGACGCTGTCGCCCAGCGAAACCGGGGTTGTCTGCGCACTGGCGAGATCTGTACCGCGAAAAGCCAGCAAGCTTAGTGCGCCGCTGCCGCCCTTCCAGGTGAGGGTCTGAGGAGGCGAGCCCTGGGTAGTCGCGCCGGAAACAAGCGCCGTGACGATTTGCTTCTGCTTTGGCGTGACGCTTTTCAGTTCGGGCGGGAAGACACTGAAAAACCGCGAACCGGGCACGCTCGACTGGTTGGTGGCAGTCAGGCTGAAGGTGATATCGTTTCCCATGGGCGCGTTGCTCGGCGCGCCGGTTTTTGCCGTCGGTTTAGACATCGGTTCGTTTCCTTTCAGGAGGCTGGCCGCTCGGGCTGTTCTTTTACGTTAAGCTGATCCTATGTGGTCCATCCGAGGGTGTCTGTGGACTGGCGTTCCAAAAACCTGGACGAGCGTCCCGAAGATCGCAGTTGCACTTTCAGCCGGCGCCGAGCCCGGCCAGCCAATGTGCGAACGAGGCGTCGCCCGGCGGCGGCAACAATCTTCCCAGCCCCGGTTCCTCGCCCAGGCGGACGGCGGTGCGGGCCGCTCTCGGTGAGAGCCCAAATGTTCGGCGAAACAGACGGCTGAAATGAGCCTCGTCGGCGAAGCCCATTTCATAGGCGATGTCGCCGATGCGGCGGTCGGCGTGACGCGGATCGCAAAGGGCAAGTAGGCAGCGTCTAAGACGGCGGCGGCGGATGTAGGTCTCGACACCGCCTATTCCAAATTGCCGGTAGAGCTGGCTGCGAGAAACACCCAAGTCGCGGGTTAACGCTGAAGGGCTCAAGTCACTGCGATGCAGGTTTTCCTCGATGTGACGGCGCAACCGACGCCCGAGGTCCCCCCGCGCTTCCTTTGGCGTGACCGCAGAACCGGAGCCCAGGCACGATGCGAGCAGATTGGGCACAGAGGCCCCGAGAGCCAGCAACTCGCCAGCGCTCAGGCTGCGCGCGGCCTCGCACAGCGCTTCCAGAAACTTTCGCATGATGATCCCCATGGCCGCATCCCCGGCCAGGATCCTGCCGGTCGTTGGTTGCGCCGGTGCGACTGCTGTTGGTAGCAGGGTGCGCGGAAGGATCAGGTGCGTTGACTCGGCCGCCTTCATGGCAAAAACAACCGGGGCCGAGAGATCCAGCACGGCCACGTCGCCCGGGCGCAGCCGACGCGCTGCAGGGCGGGCCAGCGTGAGGGCGCCGCGCTGCAGGCAGGAAATGACGATGTGGTCCGTATCGTCATGTGCAAGGCGGGCCGGCGTCCGCCGATATCGCCCGCCGTCGACGGCGCTCTGGCACAGCAGAAACGTGCCGAAGTGATGAACGATGAGGTTGGCTTTGAACGGGGCGGATGGCGATGCGCCGGGCAGGAGGCTGTCGAACAGTATAATGAGAAGAGAGCGCCACGCCTCAAAGGGAGAGGGAGCGTCAGTGGTCGTGAAACGGAGACTCGCGACTGCACTTTCTCCACTTGTTGGAGATGTCAGTTCTTCGGCTGTATCCCGCACAAGCCCCTCCTTGAGTGGCAAGGGCTAGAATTACAACTATTGATTTATCATTTATGAAGCATAGCCTATTGATTGTGTGGAAAATAATGCGGTCTGAGACATGCGGCGCGCCGATCCGACGAATGCGTCGGTCATGCGAAAAGAAGGCAACGCCATGTCTGTCGCATCAGGCTATAGGCTATGCCGCGAGCGTTGCATGCGTTCCGGGAGTTTCGCTGCAGAGGCCACTCTGAACGCGCCGCAACGGCCGACCGCCGGATGGAATTTTTCTCCAGTGGACTTACTGGGTCGCACCGCCTTGTGTTCCATAATCTACCTTATGCGATTTTTGTGTGTAGCCGCAAAGTTAAAGTGTCCTGTTTCTGCAAAGTTAGAATGTCACTCTCTTCCCGTTTTTGATGACGGTGGAGATTGCGGATGGGATTGATAGCGATGAGCGAGCGCGATCTGCAGCGGATCGAGATTTTGTCGAAGGTGGTCGACGGCCGCATGACGTTGGTGTCGGCGGCACATGTGCTTGATCTGAGCGAGCGCCAGGTGCGTCGGCTGCTGGATCGGATCCGCACTGACGGCGCGGCATCGATAAGGCACAAGGCGATCGGTCGGCCATCGAACAACCGGATCAGCGACGGCGTTCGCGATTATGCGATGACGTTGGTTGGCGAACGCTATGCGGATTTCGGTCCGACGCTGGCGGCCGAGAAGCTGGCCGAACGCGATGGATTGCGTGTGTCGCGCGAGACGTTGCGCAGCTGGATGGTGGAGGCTGGCCTGTGGCTATCTGCCAAGCAGCGGCGGACGTTTCATCAGCCGCGGCTGCGGCGCGAGGCCTATGGCGAGCTGGTGCAGATCGACGGGTCGGAACACCGCTGGTTCGAGGATCGCGGGCCGCCGTGCTCGCTGCTGGTGTTTGTCGACGATGCGACTGGCAGATTGATGCAGTTGCGGTTTGTGCGCTCGGAAAGCGCCTTCAGCTATTTCGAGGCACTGGCGCTATACCTCAGGCGTCACGGCGCGCCTGTGGCCTTCTACTCCGACAAGCATTCGGTATTCCGGGTGGCGAAGAAGGACGCCAAGGGTGGCCAGGGGATGACCCAGTTCGGGCGGGCGCTTTGCGAGCTAAACATCGAGATTCTTTGCGCAAATTCGAGCCAGGCCAAAGGTCGCGTCGAGCGCATGAACCGGACGCTACAGGATCGGCTGGTCAAGGAATTACGGCTGGCGGGGATCTGCGACATGGAGACTGGCAATGCGTTTTTGCCTGGCTTCATGGAGCACTACAATGCGCGGTTTGCGATCATCCCTGCCCGGTCCGAGGATTTGCACCGGCCGCTGAATCTGGCCCCGGGTCGGTTAACTGAGATCCTTTGCAAGCGCGAGCAGCGTTACGTCGGGGCGCAGTTGACGTTTTCGTTTGAACGCAAGCGGATCATGCTGGAGGAGGCCGAGGTGACGCGCGGTCTGGTGGGCCGCTATGTCGAGACCTATGCCTATGCTGACGGCCGCCTGGATGTGCGCTGGAAGGGACATTCCCTGCCCTACACGGTGTTCGACAAGGACCAGCGGGTGACGCATGCGGCAATTACCGAGAACAAGCGGCTCGGTGATGTTCTGGCCTATATCAAGGAGCGTCAGGACCAGCAGGAAAAGCCGGTCGTGAAGAGCAACAGCGACAAAAATGGCTATAAGCCGAGAGGTCGCAAGCCCGGAAGGCGCACGGACTACATGAATGATCCGGCGGTGATTGCGCGGCGAGAGAAAGCGCTGTTGAGGCAGCAGGCTGCCGAGTGAACCGTCGATCGGATAGTCTCAAAGCTCACATGAGGATTTTGCCGTCAAGATCAATCATAGTTTCATAGCTTGTTCCCTTCAATTTCGTTTCGAACCCATGGTCTGAGCCACTTTGCTTGACGCGGCACGTTTCCGTCACCGGTTCAAACTCACATACGGTCGCCGTTTTGTCCGGCAGCACCATTATCCCGCTTGCGTAGCGGCAAGGCTCAGGAGAACGGGACCAATCTAAAGCGCGGCATTTAAAGCCCGACTTTGAGGCGGTTCGCTCACCTGGATCCGCCAGGAGTGATCAGTCCTGGAAGATTTGTGTATTCGGCAATCTTTTGGGGTCGTCAGGCGGTCTTCATGACAGCCCCCTCGATGACAACACCCGCGGTGACAAACTTCCACAGTGCGATAAGGAGTTTGCGCGCCAGGGCCACTATCGCGGCTTTTTTTAAGCGTCCACCATTCGACTGAACCCGATCCACAAACCAACGGCTAAGCGCTGATGCTGGCTGATTGCGTAGCCACAACCAAGACAGTTGGATCATCGTGGTGCGCAGCCGAGGGTTTCCTGCCTTTGAGACACCCTGTTCGTGGTCGATGGTCCCGCTCATCCATGGGGTTGGTGTCAAACCTGCATAGGCGGCAATCTGCCGCCGATTATCAAAATGCCGGGACAGGGCTTCGGTCCAAAGAACGGCGGCAAATTCAGCGCCAACACCCTTCAAGGACAGCAGCATCGCTGCGGGCGAGGTTGCCTCAACCGCTGGCTGCTCGTCCATCGATAGGAGAGAATTACGCTCGCTCTCCACTGCAGCGATCTGTTCTAGCAGCAACTCGAGACGGTCGAGTTCGCGATTGATTTGAGCCTTCAGGTGTTTCGGTAACTCGCGCCCATCTCCGGTCTGGAGTTCCTCCAGCCGCTGACGGCGATCCTTACGGAGCGGTTGATAGCCGCTGACGCCTTGAGCGAAGAGTAGCCCCTTCACGCGATTGACATGCCTGACCCGCTCAGCAATCAAAACTTTGCGTTCCCGGCAAATCCGACGTCGATCTTCGTCCTTCGGATCTGGCGCTCTGACCATCGCACATACGCGAGGCTCGCCGCGCTTGAATGCAAGCAATGTGCGCGTCAGAGCCTCTCCATCGATCTTGTCGGTCTTGGCACGCCGACGTCGACGGGAAGTCGCGATCGAAGCTGCGTCGACGACGTAACTTTCGATGCCGTGAGTCTCCAGCACGCGGTGTATCCAGAAGCCGTCCAATCCTGCCTCCTGGATCGTCACGATGGGAAATAACTTCCCTGTTCTCAACCGCGCCTTCTGTTGTAGCTGCTCAAATCGATCCAGCAGCTCGGCTACATTGCCACCGGCCACTACGTGCTTCGACATCTTCTCGCCACTGCCAGGCGACAGCGAAGTGATCAACCAGGTCGATCGGCTCAGTTCCAATGATACAAAAATTGCGCCAAGATCAATGCGGACAGCGGTCGGATGAATGGATGCAGGTTCCATAAACTGCTCCTCCTGAGCGAGTGTTTTGATGCAACCTCACTCTGCCAGAGCGGCGGCCGCTGTTCACTCCTCATGGGATCTAAAGCCGAAGGGGTGTCTCTCACCCGCCCCGATCTGCTCTTGCAACCGGTATCAGCCGCTCAGATCGGGGCTGATCGGTGTGCCGCGTAGCAACCTCGCGGACATTTCTACTTTGCACAACGGCGGACATTCCAACTTCCCCGCCACATGTGTAGGAGCTATTTAGTAGCGACAGTTGGGCCAGTCAGAGATGCGACAATCTCGCCTCCTCGCTTACCCGCCCGGCTCTACAAAGATGGACGCACCTGTGCGTGCCGACTGACGATATTCCCCACTGGATTGTCTTTCCTGCAACCAGATCGACGGTTTAGCGTTGCCTTAAAGAAACTGTGCAATGATGCAAGCCTGTCATTCACACTGGCGACCTGATGAAGTTTCGAAGACATACAAAGGCAATTCGCAGCCTCGCGGGCTCCCTGATGAGCCATGCGAGCGCCTTCGCTCCGGCACTATTTGCGGCCATTATCGCAGCCATCGTCGTCTGGGTGGCAACGAACTGGCGGCTTGAGCGGTCGTTGGCCGACGAACGCTCGGTTGTTGCCGGCGAGCTTGCGACGATATCGTCTCGACTTCAGACAAACCTCAACAGCAATGTGAAGCTGTTGCAAGGTTTGGCGGCGGGTATCGCGGTCGATCCGGCGATGGGCCAGAACAAATTTTCCAAACTTGCCGCGCAGATTCTGCAGCCTGATTCACAATTGCGAAGCTTCGCTGCAGCGCCCGACATGGTGGTCCAGTGGGTTTATCCGGAAACAGGAAACGAAAAAGCCATCGGACTCGACTACCGAAAAAATGAGAAGCAACGGGCCGCTGCGATGCTTGCGCGCAACACCCACAATATCGTCCTCACGGGCCCGGTGGAACTTGTCCAAGGCGGAACGGCTTTCGTTGTCAGGTGTCCGGTTTACGTCGACGACGGAAACAGCCAGATCTTTTGGGGTCTGCTTTCTGGAATCGTCGATATTCCGAGGCTATACCGGGATAGCGGCCTTAGTTCGACCGACCTTGAGATCGCCATCAGCACGAGGCCGGAGCCGAATTCGCCCAAACAGGTCTTTCTCGGCAGCCTGGAAACTTTTGGGAAGAAGCCGGTCGTCGCCTCCGTCGATATGACTTACGGCCGATGGTCCCTCGCCGCACTTCCCAGGAATGGCTGGGGCCAGAATAACGGCATCGGCACTTTTGAGCTCTATGCCAGTCTGTTGGCCTTGTGCGTTGTTGCACCGATCGTCTGGGTGGGCTTTCTGACCAAATCCCGCCAGAAGACCATCGAAAAACTTCGCCTTCACAAGAGCAAGCTCGTCCGAGCCCGACAGAGGCTGGAGCACCTGTCGCTGCATGACGCCCTCACCGGGTTACCCAATCGGCGGTTTGTCGACCAGATGATTTCGCAGCCGCCGAGGCCCGATCCGCAGGACCGTCTGATCCTCATCCATATCGACCTTGACCGGTTTAAGGAGATCAACGACACGAAGGGGCACGCCGGCGGTGACATGGTCCTGCAGACAACCGCTTCGCGGCTTGCCGATTTGACCGGCCCGAACGATGTCGCAGCGCGCATCGGCGGAGACGAGTTCGTTGTCGCCAGCTGGAGCACCGATCCCGAGCCTAAAGCAGCCGAATTGGCCAGACAGATTGTCGACGCGCTGCAGCAGACCATTTTTATCGATGGAGCTGGTTATGTGGTCGGCGCCAGCGTCGGTGTCGCCTGGGAGACTGAAAGCGCCCGCGACCGCGACCTCGGCCAGCTGCTTCTGAATGCCGATCTGGCGCTGTACGAGGCGAAGAAAGCCGGCCGCGGCCGCGCGGCCGTTTTTACCGAGGAGCTTCGCAGCGCGGCAATCCATGCAAAAGAACTGGCGGATGAATTCAACCAAGCGCTCGAACGCGATGAACTCGTTGCATTCTTCCAGCCGCAGTTCAATGCAAACACGCTTGATATCGCAGGTGTCGAAGCGCTTGCCCGCTGGGATCATCCGCGAAAAGGTCTGCTCGGCCCGAACGCATTTCTGGATGCTGCGGAAAAACTGGGGCGCAGCGGCGATATGGACAAGCTGATCCTGCAAAAGGCGCTGTTCGAGCTGACGCGCTGGGACGGCTTGGGAATGTATATTCCAAGGGTCTCCGTCAATATTTCAGCGCGCCGGCTGGCGCAGGCAAATCTGCTCGCCGAGCTGTCCGCGCTTCCCGCAGCGAAGGGTCGCCTATGTTTCGAGCTGCTCGAGACAATCTCCTTCGACGAGCTTCAGCCTGCTCTCAACGAGGTCATTCCGGCAATCAAAGCGCTGGGCATAGAAATCGAGATCGACGATTTCGGCACGGAACATGCCAGTATCGTCAGCCTGCTTCGATTTGAACCGCGACGGCTCAAGATCGACCGAGAGATCATCAAGCCGATCATCGCCTCCCCCTCGCAACGCCGTCTGGTCTCCTCCATCATCGAAATCGGCCGGTCGCAGAACATCGACATCGTTGCCGAGGGCGTGGAGACAGTGGAGCACGCGAAGATCCTGAAAGATCTCGGTTGCCATTTGCTCCAGGGTTACGCCCTGGCCCGACCCATGAACTCGGATCAGTTGATCGAATTTTGCCGGATGAAGGGCAAGGGAACAGCAAGGGCAGGCCGATAGCTGCTCAAGCCGCCTCGGTGACGAGCTTCGTATTGAGGTAACTCTCCATTGCTTCAGAACCGCCTTCCGAACCGTAGCCGGAGTCTTTTATGCCTCCGAAAGGCAATTCCGGCAGCGCCAGCCCATGATGATTGACGGATAACATGCCGCTCTCGATATCGCGGGCAAGGGCTGCGCTGGTCTTAGCGGAGGTCGTATAGCCATAGGCCGCCAGGCCGTATGGCAGGCGATTGGCTTCCGCGATGGCAGAATCGTAGTCCGAAAATGCACTCACTATCGCCAAGGGGCCGAATGGTTCTTCGCTGAGCACGCGGGCATGTTGTGGAACGTCGGTGAGAACCGTCGGCTGGAAGAAGTTGCCGAGATTGCCGATCCTTTTGCCGCCGGTCGCAATCTTCGCACCGTGCATCACCGCGTCGGCTGTCAGTGCCTCCATGGCCCCTACCCGCCTCGCGTTGGCAAGCGGTCCCATGGTTACGCCGTCGCTCAATCCATCGCCGACCTTAATCGCCTCGGCCGCCTTTACCAGGCCATCGAGGAATTTATCGAAGACGGGTTCCTGGATGAGAAACCGGGTCGGCGCCACGCAGATTTGCCCGGCATTTCGAAACTTCGCAGCGGCTAACAGTCTGACCGCGAGATCAATATCAGCGTCATCGAAGACGATTGCCGGCGCATGGCCTCCGAGTTCCATGGTCACCCGCTTCATGTGGGCGCCGGCCAGGGAGGCAAGCTGCTTGCCGACGACGGTCGATCCGGTGAAGGAAATTTTTCGGATAACGGGGTGCGGGATCAGGTGATTTGAAATATCGGCCGGAATGCCGAAAACGAGATTAAGGACGCCCGCTGGCAGGCCCGCCTCGGCAAAGGCGCGAACCAGTTCAGCGCAACTTGCCGGCGTCTCCTCCGGTCCCTTCAATATGATCGAGCAGCCGGCCGCAAGCGCGGCCGAAACTTTGCGCACGGCCTGGTTCAGCGGAAAATTCCAGGGGCTGAAGGCCGCCACCGGGCCGACAGGCTCCTTGACCACCATCTGTCTGACATTGGCCGCTCGTGGCGGGACGAGCCGGCCGTAGGCACGGCGGGCTTCCTCGGCAAACCAGTCTATGATGTCGGCAGCCGCGGCTGCCTCTGCCTCGGACTCGGCGAGCGGTTTGCCTTGTTCCAATGTCATTATTCGAGAGATCGCCGCAGAGCGCTGCCGCAGGATCTCCGCCGCCGCATGCATCAGCTTTGCCCGCTCGAACGCACTTATGCGCCGCCACTGCTCAAACCCGGCGGCGGCGGCCGAAAGCGCTTCGTCGAGATCACCAGCGCCGGCATTGGAAACACGGCCGATGACTTCGCCCGAGGCCGGATTGACGACGGTCAGATCGTCGTTTGAACCCCGCCTCCAGCGGCCATTGATATAAAGTTGGGTATTCGGATATGCCGACATTCAGCTCTCCACCGCCTCTAGTAGCCGAGCGCGCAACCATCTTTTCGATGATCGGAGGCGCCCAGCAGCGTGTTGTTTTGATCGTCTATCCAGATCGCCTGGGCGCCGCCGATCGCCCAATTCGGTGCGACGACCTTGAAGCCGCGAGCTTCGAGATCATGCCCGATCGAGGTTCGCAGAAGCGCTTCGGTTTCGATTGATGTCGTGCCGGGCAGCGGAAAGAGCCGAGGCAGATCAATCGCACTTTGTATGTCCAGATTGAAATCGAACAGCTTGGAAAGGAAGTGGGCATGGCCCATCGCCTGATAGTGTCCACCCATCACGCCGAACGACAAGACGCTTCTGCCATTGCGGGTGACCAGACCCGGGATGATCGTATGCATGGGCCTCTTGCGCGGCCCCATCGCGTTCGGATGCCCCTGCTTCATACTGAAGCTCTGGCCGCGATTGTGGAACAAGACGCCGGAATTCGGTGCCATCACTCCGCTTCCGTAGGAATGGAAGATCGAGTTGATGAAGCTGGCGACATTTCTATCCTTGTCGACAACGGAAATGTAGACGGTGTCGGCATGCTCGACGCCGTCGATAACGGCCCCGGCATCGGCGATGGTGTTCAGGTCGATCCTGGCGGCAAGGCTGTCGGCGAGTTCATCGGACAACAGGAAGTCGACCGGAACGTTTGAGGCGGCCATGTCGGCGACCCATCGATCACGAGCCGCATAAGCCAGCCGCGTGGCCTCGACTTCGATGTGCAGATTGTCCACACCAAGCGGGTCGCCTTTGCGTTCGAACCGCTCCAGGATCTTCAGGATCATCAGAGCGACGATGCCCTGCCCGTTCGGCGGGCATTCATGCACCGTCCATCCGCGATATGTCGCGCTGACCGGCTTCACATATTCGCCGGCAGCTGAGGCAAAATCCTCAACTGTATGGAGGCCGCCAAGGGAATTCAGCCGGGTCACCATGTCGGCTGCCACCGGACCGCGATAGAAGCCGTCACGGCCCGACGTTGCGATCGTTTCCAGCGTCTGCGCCAGTTCCGGCTGATATTGAACCGATCCGACCGGCGGCGCCTGATCATCGATCAGGAAAAGGCGACGGGTCGACGGATCGCGCAGCAGCAAGTCTCGTTGGTTCGAAATGTCGGCGGCAACCCGTGGCGTGATCGCATAGCCGTCGCGAGCCAGTGCAATTGCCGGCGCAAGAATTTCCGACAGCGGCATCCTGCCGTGATCGGCAACGAGGCGGGTCCAGGCGTCCACCGCCCCAGGAACGGTCACCGCATGCGGCGATGACCGCTCGATCGAAGTGATGCCGTTTTCCTGAAACCAGTCAAAATGCGCCGCCGCCGGCGTCCGCCCCGAGCCGTTATAGGCAAGGACATCATCATTTCCATTCGACGCCAGCAGCGCAAAGCAATCGCCGCCTATGCCTGTGGATCCAGCCTCCACGACGCATTGGACGGCACAGGCGCCGACGGCGGCGTCGATGGCCCTGCCGCCGGCTTTCAGGATCTCGATCGCTGTTAAAGTCGCCATCGGGTGCGATGTCGCGGCCATGCCATTGCGGCCGACGGCCATCGATCTTCCCGGCAATTCGAAATTTCGCATATCGTCGCTTCCTTCGCTCAATAGAGGCCGGTTGCCCTCGCCCATGTATAGGTATCATCCAATGCGCGCGTGGAGCGATCGAACAATTCGTGGATCTCCGCCTCGGTGATGATAAGCGGCGGGCAAAGCGAGTAGTTGTCGCCAAGGGCGCGCGTGATGACGCCATGGACCTGGGCTCGCTTGCCTGCGTGAATGGCAATGCCGTCCGTCGGCTTGAACGGTTCTTTCGTTTCCTTGTTGCGAACCAGTTCAAGGGTGCCGATGAGCCCACGACCGCGGGCGTTGCCGACGAGCGGATGGTCGCCAAGCTCGTTCAACCGCCGCTGGAACACCGGGGCGATGGTGCGGACGTGGCCGACGATGTCACGTTCCTCGTAGATTTTCAGGGTTTCCAGGGCGACGGCCGTCGCGACCGGATGGCCGCTATAGGTGAAACCATGTCCGAATGTTCCGATCTTCTCGCTCTCGGCAACGACAGCGGAATGGATCTTTTCATTGATCATCAGGGCGGAGATCGGCTGGTAGGCGGCGGAAAGCTGCTTTGCCATGACGATCATATCCGGCTGAAGCCCGAAGCTTTCGGAGCCGAACATCGTGCCGAGCCTGCCAAAGCCGCAGATGACTTCGTCGGCGATCAGCAGCACGTCGTATTTCTTGAGGATTGCCTGGATCTTCTCGTAATAGGTCGGCGGCGGAACGATGCAGCCGCCGGATGCCATCAAGGGCTCGGCGAAGAATGCGCCGATGGTTTCCGGTCCTTCGGCAAGGATCATCTGTTCAAGCGAGTTGGCACAGCGCGTCGCGAATTCTTCCTCCGTTTCGCCCGGGCGGCCATAGCGATAAAACTCCGGGCAATCGGTATGCAGCACCCGATCAATCGGCAGATCGAAATCGCGGTGATTGTTCGGCAACCCGGTGAGGCTGGCCGAAGCAATGGTCACGCCGTGATAAGCCCGCATGCGCGAGATGATCTTCTTCTTTTCCGGCATGCCGATGGCATTGTGATAGTACCAGACAAGCTTCATGGCCGTGTCGTTGGCCTCGGAACCCGAATTGGCGAAGAACACTTTCGACATGGGAACCGGTGAAAGCTGAATGAGCCGTTCGGCAAGCTCGACCGCCGTCTCATGCGTTTTGCCGCCGAAGCTGTGATAGAAGGGCAATTGCTTCATCTGGCGGGTCGCCGCGTCTACCAGACGTTGTTCGCTGAAGCCCAGCGACGCGCAGAACAGCCCACCAAGACCTTCGATGTATTTGTTGCCTTCGCTGTCGACGATATGGATCCCCTCGCCCCTGGTGATCACCAGCGGGCCGTCCTTCAGATGCTGCGAAGCGTTCGTATAGGGATGAAGAACAAACGCAGCGTCGCGGGATTCGACGGAGTTGAGAAGGATGGTCACAGAGGTTCTCCAAATGTGGGTCTATTTGATGGCGACGCGCGGTAAAGCTGCGCCGGTCAGCCGGCGCGACCTACTCGGTGCGCCGGCTGCCAATTGCTGCCGTGGGAGCTTTGCCGCTTAATCAATCAAGGGATGTCTTGATCCATTTCTGAGCAAGTTTGTTGATCGTGCCGTCGGCTTCCGCCGCTTCGATGGCCGCGTCGAACATCGACTTCAACACCGTATCGTCCTTGCGAAGACCTGCCGCGATCCCCTGTCCAAAGACCCCGCCTTTGAAGGTCGGGCCGGCGATCTTGTAGTCCTTGAAGTCGTCCTTGCCGAGCGTTGCAGTCAACGACGTTTTTTGGGCAACGACGGCGTCGATGCGACCGGCCTGGAGGTCCAGATCATGCTGCTCGACGGTCTTGTATTCTCTTGGATCGACAACGCCCTTGAAATAGGTATCGAGAAAGACTGCGTTCGCCGTCGACACCTGGGCGCCCACGGCCTTGCCTTTGAGAGCGTCCCGAAGCGGCTGCAATTCCTGCTCTACCTTCGCCTTGTCCGCAGCGAGGTCGACCGTTGTCCCGGTCCCCGGCAGATCTGCAAGAGGACCGGTTTTCTCGACCATGAAGGCGGCGGCGGTCGGAGCGTACGGTTTGCTGAAGGAGATGACGGCGAGGCGCTTTTCGGTCACGATCATAGAGGCCATGATGGCGTCGAACTTCTTGGCCGTGAGCGATGGAATGAGCCCATCCCAGTCCTGCGCCACGATGGTGCATTTCACCTTCATGCGGGCGCAGAGGTCATTGGCGAGATCGATCTCGAACCCTGCCAGCTTGCCGTCAGGACCGGTAAAATTCCAGGGCTCGTAGGCGCCCTCGGTCGCGATGGTGATTTCGGTTGGTTTCGTCTGCGCAGCGGCAGCGCCGGCCGAGATGACGCCGAGCAAAGCGGACGTCAGCAAAAGTTTTGATACTCGCATGTTTTTATTCCCCTTTTTGGTGCGCCCTGCCCTTTTCCCAAGCGAGGCGGTTGCAGACTCCGCGACGTCCGTTTGCTAGGACGCGCGAATCTTGATTGCCTCGGCCGCAAGGCAGAGGAGTTCGAACAAAATCTGAGCGGCAATTTGTGCCGTATTCGACGTCGGGTCGTATTGCGGAGCGATCTCGACAACGTCGCCGCCGACAATGTTCAAGCCGATAAGACCGCGCAGAATGCCAAGCGCCTGCGCCGAGGTCAGGCCGCCGACCTCCGGCGTTCCCGTGCCTGGCGCGAATGCGGGATCGAGAGAGTCGACGTCGAAGCTGACATAGGTCGGCCCCGCCCCGACGATCTCTCTCGCCTTGGCGATGACGGCGCTGATGCCGAGATCACCGACGTCTTCCGCATGAATGACGGTCATGCCTGATGCATACGAGAATTCCCATAGATATTCGGAATTGCCGCGAATTCCGATCTGGATCGTCCGCCTGGGATCAAGCACACCGTCCAGAACCGCCTGGCGAAAGGGTCCGCCGTGGTGGAATTTGCATCCTTCGAACGAACCGCCCGTGTCGCAATGGGCGTCGATATGAATCATCCCCACAGGGCGATCCCTGCCGACGGCCCTCAGGATGGGAAGGCCGACCGAGTGGTCGCCGCCGACGGCCAGGGGCACGACCCCCGCTTTTATCATGCCGCCGACAAATTCCTCGATATCGTCATGGGATGCCTGAAGATCGAAGCGGCTTTTGAACGGGACATCGCCGACATCGGCAACACGGGCATGGGCAGTCGGGACGGTCCGCAGGACATGATCATAAGGGCCAACGCGGTCGACGTTGCGTACGGCTCTTGGCCCGAACCGCGCGCCCGACCGGTTCGTCACCCCGAGATCCATCGGAATGCCGAAAAGCGCGATATCTATATCGGCAAAACTGGGCGCGGCGTCCGGACGATACGGGGCCTTCAGCAATGTCGGGACGCCGCAGTAAGGCGCCTGGCGACGATCGCCCTCGCCGAAGACCAGGTCGGCCACCTTGCGAAACTCCGGATCGAACATCTCACCGCCTGAAGCGTTCGAAAAGCGCTCCCGCAGTTCGTCCAGACTGAGAATCTCCGGCATCGGACCTCCAGATGTTGCGACCAGATCGCGGGCGACTTTTGAACGCCGGCGAAAAGACGATTGCTTGTTGTAGCCAACATTGTATACATAATCGTATTCCGCTTGATCGAGCAAGAGGGAAAAAGTTATGGTGTCGTTCACCGAGGGGCGAATGGACCAGAGACGGAAGGGGAATCGATTGGCATCGACCAAGACAGAACAGCGAGGATCGTTGCGTGAGAGCACCTATCTGCAACTGAAGGATCTGATCCTCACCGGCCAGCTTCGCCCCTCCGAGCGCCTGTCGGAAGTGACGCTCGCCAAGCGCTTCGGCGTCAGCCGAACACCGCTGCGCGAAGCGCTGATGAAGCTGGAAGAAGAAGGGCTTATCGTCGGTCAGCGGAATTTCGGCTACACGGTGACCGACCTCGACGTCACCAAATTCTGCAATCTGCTGGTCGTTCGCGAAGCGCTCGACGTTTGCGCCGCGCAACTCGCCTGCGAGGTAGCGAGCGAGGAAGACCTCGATCGGCTCCGTGACGTCATTGCCCAGATGGTTGAACTGAAGGATACGACGAACAAGACGCCCTCTGACGCGGCCCGCAACCTCGACCTTGGACTATACATCCATCGCGTCATCGTGGAATCGACCCGAAACGAGGCCCTCGTCAGGGTGACGGATCAAGTTTATCAGCAGCTTCGCCTGGCCCTGTGGCTCGAAGTTCTCTGGGTGGATCTGGAGCACACCGATCTCGACGAACACCGGGCGATCGCAGACGCCATCTGTGCACGCGACCGGGAGGCGGCGGCCGCAGCAGCAAGAGCGCATGTGCAAAGCTCGCTCAAAAATATGTCGAAGCTCCAGCGCATCTGGGCGCATCGGCGCGCAGCCGACTGACGCGCAACCCGATCTTTTACCAAGGGGTCCCCGCATGGCACCTATCGACAGTTACCTGGCTCTCGTCGGCTTCGAGCAGACGGGTTGGGGTTGGCTACTACTGACTGCGGCTGCGATGACCATCGGCGTGTCCGTCTGCGGCTTCCTGACCGGAACGTTGATCGGGACCGTCATTACCTTCATGCAGCTGTCCCGCCACCTGACCATCCGGTGGCTTGCGGATTGCTACACGACCGTTCTGCGCGGCGTGCCCGACCTTCTGGTCATCTATCTTTTCTATTTCGGCGGCAGCGCATTGCTTGGATCCTTGGGCGGCCTGTTCGGCTATCAAGGCTTCATTGGAATGCCGGCATTTTTGACCGGAACCCTGGCGCTTGGCGTGGTTTCGGCGGCCTATCAGGCTGAGGTATTTCGCGGCGCCTACAGGTCGGTTGCACGCGGCGAACTCGAAGCCGCCAGCGCCGTCGGCATGCGGCCATGGCCCAAATTCTGGCGCATCGTTGCCCCCCTCGTCCTGCGCTACGCTATTCCGGGCCTCGGAAACACCTGGCAGCTCGTCTTGAAGGAATCGGCATTGATCTCCGTCACGGGTCTCGTCGAACTCCTGCGCCAATCGCAGATCGCGGCCGGATCGACGCGCCGGCCGTTCGAGTTCTACCTGACGGCGGTCGTGCTTTATCTCGTCATCACCTGGCTTTCATCAATCCTGTTCAGACGCATGGAAGCGCGAACGACCCAAGGCACAAGGAGAGCGTTGTGATGGATCTGGGCTTTATGTGGGATACGTTTCTCACGCTTCTGACCGGTTTGCCGCTGACGCTTGAGCTTGCCGTCACGTCCGTCGTGGCGGGCAGCGCGCTGGCGCTGGCGATCTCGCTCCTGGCCGTGACCGGCGGTGAAATAGGCCGAACCATAACCCGTGCCTACGTCTTCGTCTTCAGAGGGTCGCCGCTCCTCGTCCAAATGTTCCTGATCTATTATGGCCTCGGCCAATTCAGACACGGCCTGCAGGACCTCGGCGTCTGGGGGTTCTTTCGCGAACCCTACTGGTGTGCGGTGCTCGCCCTCACTCTGAATACTGCCGCCTACTGCAGCGAAATTTTCCGGGGAGGACTGCTGGCCGTGTCCGCTCAGGAGATCGAGGCGGCTCGCGCTTGCGGCATGTCGGGCATTCTCTTGTTCAGACGGATCATCCTGCCGATCGCCATCAGGCATGCGCTGCCCGCTTACGGCAATGAGATCATCCTGATGATCAAAGCAACAGCGCTCGCGTCTGTCATCACGATCATGGAAGTCACCGGTCTGGCTGGAAAACTGATCGCCGACAGCTTCCGCGCTTTCGAGATCTTCATCGTCGCCGGCGCGATTTACCTCGCGATCATTTTCATCGTCACACGGATGCTCATGGCGGTGGATTTCTGGCTTTCGCCTCATATGCGTATGCGGCTGCAATCTTAAACGGGAGTGTGTGCATGTCTGACAGGGGAACAGTTTTGGTCGGCGACAACAAGAACAAAAGCGCTGCCGTTTCGGTCAAGGATCTCCGCAAATGCTTCGGCCCGCTGGAAGTGCTGAAGGGAATTTCGCTTGAAGCGCATGAGGGGGACGTGATTTCCATCCTCGGCTCATCCGGCTCCGGCAAATCGACGATGCTGAGATGCCTCAATATGCTCGAAATCCCCGACAGCGGGGAAATTCGCATCGGCCGCGAGATGTACGCTCTGAAGAAATCGGGGCACAGAACGGTGCCGGCTGACCGCAGGCAAGTCGATCGGATGCGCGAACACATCGGCATGGTGTTTCAGAATTTCAATCTTTGGTCGCACATGACCATTCTTGAAAATGTGATCGAAGCACCGGTGCACGTGCAGAAGCGCAACCGCGCGGAATGTATCGCGGAGGCCGAAGCTCTGCTCGAACGGGTCGGCATCGCCGAAAAACGAAATTTCTATCCGGCGCATTTGTCTGGCGGGCAGCAGCAACGGGCTGCGATCGCCCGCGCTCTCGCGCAGCGGCCGAGGGTCATGCTGTTTGACGAACCGACCTCGGCGCTGGATCCCGAACTCGTCGGCGAAGTGCTGAAAGTGATGCGCTCGCTCGCTGAGGAAGGTCGAACCATGCTTGTTGTCACCCATGAAATGGCCTTCGCGCGAGACGTGTCGAGCAAAGTGGTTTTTCTTCACCGGGGCGTCGTCGAAGAGACAGGGGAGCCCACCGAGCTTTTCACCCATCCGAAATCGGAACGGTTCCGCCAGTTTCTGGCAGGGACGAGGTGACGTCGTTTGACCTCCGACGCGGATCTCAAGAAACTCAGGCGTTCAACGGCGATCGTTGTTCTGCCGCCTGTTTGACGCTTGCGGGCACGGGGCAACAGGTTCATGCTGCTCTTCTGTTGAGGCCCGTTGGTTCCGGCTGATATAGCCGTCGGATGCCGGGTTCGTGAGATGCCAGCGATGGACTGCGCCGGCTGCGGTTTCGATATTCAGAGCGGTTTTGCTTTCTGTCCGCGATGCGGCGCAAGGCAGCCTCTCTCTTGCGCCGCCTGCGGTTATGCGTGCCAGCCCGATTTTGCCTTCTGCCCCAAATGCGGCGCATCGATTTCAGGCAAAGCCTCGCCTGCGCCGAAGCCGATTATTGAGGTGGTGCCAACGAAATCCGACAGCGATGCCGACCGGCGGCCGGTGACGGTGCTCTTTGCCGATCTCTGCGGCTTCACCACGCTGAGCGAGCAGATCGACCCTGAAGTCATGCGGGCGCTGCAGAACGAATTGTTCGAAGAGATGACCCGGGCGGTGGAAGCCTATGGCGGCTTCGTCGACAAATTTGTCGGCGATGCGCTTCTGGCACTGTTCGGTGCGCCTGCCGCCCATGAGGACGATCCGGTGCGGGCGCTTGGCGCCGCACTTGATATGATCGACCGCGCCGCTACAGTCGGCAAACGCTGGCAATCGCGCGCCGGCGTGCCGCTGCGTCTGCATATAGGCATCAACAGCGGCCCTGTCGTCACCGGCGGTTTCGGCGCCGCCGGTGCGAAATCCTATTCCGTGACCGGCGACACGGTGAACACCGCGCAACGGCTGCAATCCATGGCTGGCGAAAACGATATTCTCGTCGGTCCGCTGACCTATCGCCTCACCCGCCACGCCTTTGCCTTCGACAGCCTCGGCGCGCAGGCATTGCGCGGCAAGAGTGGAAACGTGCTCGTGCATCGGCTGAGCGGGCTGCTGGAAGCGCCGCATACGGCACGCGGGCTCGAAAGTTTCGGCCTTCAGGCGCCGATGGTCGGACGGGACGCGGAATTGTCGCGCCTGCTGACCTGCCTCGATCTTGCCTGTGGCGGGGCCGCGCAGCTCGTCCGCCTGATCGGCGAAGCAGGCATCGGCAAATCGCGCCTGGCCAGCGAATTCGTCGGCGTCGCCGCCGATGCGGACCGTTTCCCCGGCCTTGCCATCCGCAAAGCCAGCTGCTCTCCCCTCGGCGAACAATCCTACGGCACGCTCGCCGCGGTCGTGCGGAGCGCTTACGGAATCGGCGAGCGCGACGATCCCGACAAGACACGGCAACTGCTGACAACAGGGTTCCGTGCCCTCGATCTCAGGCCTGATGACATCGAGGCGCTTTTGCCGCTCTTTCTGCATGTTCTCGGCCTCGGCGATCCTGATGGCGCGCTCCGGCACATCGAGCCGGAACAATTGCGGCGGCAAATCTTCTATGCGGTCCGCACCGTTTTCGAGCGCCGGCTGGCGCAAGGCCCTCTCCTTCTTGTCATCGAGGATCTCCACTGGGCGGATGCCGCCTCGCTGGAGGTGCTGCGCTTCATGATGGACCGACTGGAGCGCAGCCGGCTGATGCTGCTTGCGATCTATCGGCCGACGTCGCAGACGGACCCGCTGGACTCCAATCGCGTCAGCGTCACCGTCCAGCGTCTCGGTCCCCTCCTCGCTGCCGATGGGCAGAAGCTGCTTGCCGCCTTTTTTGGCGAGGGTCACGGCAAGTTGCCGGCGCCGATGCGCAAGCGCATCCTCGATCGCGCCGGCGGCAATCCGCTGTTCATCGAAGAAATCCTGCGCGGGCTGATCGACATGGGTACGCTGCACAATGACGGCCAGCGCTGGCATGTCGCGGCCGAAGACACGGATGTCGATATACCCGTCAATCTACAGGCCCTGTTGCTTGCCCGTGTCGACCGGCTGCCGCAGGAGATCAGGCGTCTGGCGCAGGAGGCGGCGGTCGTCGGCCCGAAGTTCGATACCGCCCTGCTCCGCACCGTCGCGACCGACCCGGCCGGCATCGATGCGGCGCTGGATTATCTCTGCGATGCCAATATCATCGAGGAATTGCGCGGGCCGGACGCCGAGATAGCGCCAGGCTACCGCTTCAGCCAGACGCTGATGCACGATGTCATCTACCACAATCTGCTGCTGCAACGGCGCATGGAGCTTCACCGACGGATCGGCCGGGCGCTGGAACGTCAATATGGCGTGGCGCCCGATCGGGCGGAGCATCTGGCGCAGCTCGGCCATCATTTCAGCCTGACCACCGAAAAGGCCAAGGGCGCCAGCTATCTTATGGCGGCGGGCGATATGGCGCGCAAGATTTACGCCAATGACGATGCCATGCGTCTCTACCGCCAGGCTCTTGCTGCCTTTGCCGACGAGCCGGAGGCGACGCCGGAGCAATCGGCACTGTTGGAGCGCCTTGGCGATCTCTGTGGTCCTGCCGGCCGGCGCGAGGCCGCCCTGAACCATTATCAGCGAGCACTTGCGAACCATCGCGCGAAAGATGATCGGATCGCCGTGGCGAGGATCTTGCGCAAGATCAGCCGCCTGCATCTCGATGCGGGGCGCCGCGATCAGGCGGAGGCCCATTGCGCCGAAGCCGAAGCGATGATCGCGCCGATCGATGCGCCGGTCGAACATGCCCATCTCCTGCAGGAACGCGGCCACCTCGCCTTCCGCACCGGCGACCAGGCTGCTGCTGCCGAATGGGCGACACAGGCGCTGCAATGCCTGCAAACGCTGCCGATCGATGGAACGACGGAGGCTGGACGGGAGGCAGCGCGGGCGATGGCAGAGGCACTGAACACCAAGGGTGCAGCGCTCGCGCGGCTCGGACGCCGCCGTGATGCCGTGCAGGAAGTGGAGCGCAGCCTTTCGGTCGCCGAAAAGGCCGATCTGCAAAGCGCCGCCTGCCGCGCCTATTCCAACCTCGGCGTTCTCTACACGATCGTCGATCCGGCCAACGCCATCAGGATCTGCCGGCGCGGGTTGGAGGTCGCCACCCGTATCGGCGATCTCGGCTTCCAGGCGCGTCTTCTCGCCAATCTCGCGGTCTCCTGCTGCACCTTCACCGATCGCTGCGGAGCCGAAGGCGTCCCGGCGGCCGAAAAGGCGGTGGAAATCGACCGGGCGCTCGATCAGCGCGACCATCTCTCCGTACCGCTGATCGTGCTCGGGCAGATACATCAATGTCATGGGCAGCCGAAGCTAGCTCGTAAGTATTACGAGGAAGCCCTTGAGGTTGCGAAGGAAATTGACGAGCCGCAACTGCTCTTTCCGTGTTATGATGGCTTGGCGACACTGAGCCTTGAACACGACGACATGGATGAAGCGGAACGGTATTTTGCGCTGGCGCAGGATGTGTGCATCCGCCACAAGCTCGACCCCGGCACATTCGTCGTCTTGCCGTTTCTCGACTGAAGGCTTCGTATCTCGCTCTGCATCAATTAGACCAAACGATTCAAGAACATAAAGGGAGGAACTAACAATGCAGGAGAACCACGCCGATAAACCATTACAGCCTGGGGATCGCGCGCCCAACGTCGTGCTGGATGCGATCACCCGCCATGGCAAGATCGCCATCGATGATTTTCGCGGCCAGAAGCCGGTGCTCGTCGGCTTGTTTCGCGGCCTGCACTGCCCCTTCTGCCGCCGGCAGATCGCCGCCATGGCCGAGCTCACCGATGCGTTGCAGGAGAAAGGCATCGACAGCCTGACAGTCGTCAATACGCCGATCGAGCGAGCGCGCCTCTATTTCCGCTACCACCCGCTTCCCAATTTGCTGGCGGCCTCCGACCCCGAACGGGTATCGCACAGAGCCTTCGGCCTGCCGAATATCGAGTTCACCGAATCCGAGAATGAATGGCCGCACAAGGTCAGCATGAGCACGATGTCCTCAATGCGGATCGACATGCCGGGCGAGCTGCCGGAGCCTATGGATGTGATGGCGGCGACCGAATATCTCGACAAGGCCGACGGTTACGAATTCACGGAGGATGACACGCGGATGATCGCCACCGGCCATGGCCAGCTTGTCGGCGAATTCCTGCTCGACCGCGATGGCGTCGTGCGCTGGTGTTTCACGGAAGTCGAGGAAGGTGGCCGCAACTTGTTCGGTGGTCCAGCGCCTCGGGATGTGATGTCTGCAGCGGCGAACATGGCTGTTTGACGCGACTTCCCTGGCCCTTGGGCGGGCCGGCCGCTTCAAGCCGGTAGGCCGGCCTTGCGGTAGACGTCCACGAAATGGCCAAGCGTCCGGGCGTCGCGAAACGGTTCGGTCGCAGCCCAGCGGCGGGTGGAAAAGCCTGGGTTGGCGACAAGGAAGAGCTCGGTTTCCGCCCGCGCCTCGTCGAGCCGTCCAAGCTGAGCCAGGCTTGCCGCCAGGAAACGACGGGAGCTCGTGCGATCGGTTTCGTCGCGACGCAGCGTCTCGACAGCGGCCTCATATTGTCCGGCTGCATATTGCGCCTGGCCGAGCGCCAGATAATACCAGCTTGCCGGAAAGGGATTCAGCCGGAACGCCTTGCGAGCATGTTCGAGGCCCTCGTCAATCCGCCCGGCCAGGACCGTGATGTCGGATAATGCGGCAAAGGTGTCGGCCTCGTTCGGGTCGAGTTCGATTGTCTTGGCGAATTGCGCATCCGCCTCGGCGAAATCGCGTTCATAGGCAAGCAGATAGGCCAGAACCCAACGGCAGCCGGCATCGTTGGGATCGATCACAACAGCCTTGCGCGCCAACTGCAAAGCAACGTCGCGGTTCGATTCCGTCGGCCCGCCGCTATGGACCCATCCCATCCAGTGGTTCGTGGCAAGCCAGCGATAGGCCTCGGCATAGTGGGGGTCGAGGGTGACAGCGCGCGTCAGCATCAAATACGCTTCCTCAGCCGCCTGCGGGGAATCGTCCATGAGCTTGCGCGCCCGCACGCAAAGATCGTAGGCCTCGAGGTTCTTCGGCCGATTTCGCGGCGGCGGTGCGTGCAGCCGGCCGAGCAGCGCCTCGACGATCCTGCCCGTCACCTCGTCCTGAACCGCGAAGATGTCGTCGAGGCTGCGGTCGAAACGTTCCGCCCAGAGATGATCGCCACTGACGGCGTCGATCAGCTTGGCGTTGATACGAACGCGCCCGGCAGCACGTCTTGCACTGCCTTCAAGCAAGTAGCGCACGCCGAGCTCTTCAGCGATCCCTCGTACCTCGATCGCCTTGCCCTTATAGGCGAAGACCGAGTTGCGGGCGATGACGAACAGGCCGGGCATCCTGGAGAGGTCGGTGATTAGGTCTTCCGTCAGCCCGTCCGCGAAGGATTCCTGTTCGGGATCGGTGCCGATATTCAGGAAGGGCAGCACGGCGATCGACGGTTTATCAGGCAGCGGCAAGGTTTTTCGCTTCACGCCGCTCAGGCTCCCCTGTCCCAATTGGCCAAATACATAACACGTTATATAATTCTGGACCAGATAGGAGGGTGGCATGGTCGAGGATGTGGTCCGAACACTGGGTTTTCTGTGTTTGGGCAGTCGGCTGCGACGCATCGGGGAGAGATTGCAGGCAGATACGCAGCAGGTCATCGACGAGGCGGAGTGGGCATTCAGGCCGGCCAATATCCGTTCCTGGCGGCAATCGACCGGGCCGGACCGCTGACGGTCGGCGAGCTTTCGCAGGCGGTAGGTATCAGCCAGCCCGGCGTGACGCGGACCATAGGCCAGCTTCTCGAATTGGGCTTCGTCAATATGCAGCCGGCGACGGACGATCAGCGACGCAAGCTGGTTTCGCTGAGCGACGAGGGCCGGAAACTCGTCGACCATTCGAAGACGACGATCTGGCCGCGCGTGGCGGCTGCCGTTGCGGATCTCTGCGGCGACCTCGATGGACCGATCCTCGAGCAACTTGCGGCGATCGAGGATGGGCTTGCGGCGGCGCCGCTCATACGCCGCGGCGCAAATAGGACGTCGCGCCTACCCTCAGACGCCAATGAGGAGGAATGACAATGAACCATGTGCTCGACCGGCCGATCTGGAGCGCTCTGCAGACTGCGCATGCCGATTTCGCCGAAGGCGGACAGCACGCACGGCGATATCCGCCGTCCATCGTCCCCTTCGCGGCCTCCGCCGACGATACGCCGGAAAGCCTCGGGGCCCTGGAAAAACTGCCATCAGGCGAGGAAAGGATGTTTCTGGTCGAGGCCGCACCGATCGCCATTCCCCCAAGTCTTGTTGTGTTAATGGAGGCACCGGTCACCCAGATGGTGGCCGAGCGGCCTCACGAGAAAATTTCGGATCCCCACATCCAGCCGCTGACAGAGGCTGACGCCGCCGATATGCTCGAATTGGCGACCTTGACCAAACCGGGTCCATTCACGTTGCGTGCGCAGAGCCTTGGCCGCTTCTGGGGGATCAGGCAAGAAGGTCGTCTCGTTGCGATGGCCGGTCAGCGCATGCGGCAGATCGGCTTTATCGAGCTCAGCGGGCTTTGCACCCATCCCGACTTCCAGGGGCGCGGCCTCGGCAGCCTGCTCTTCCGCTTCGTGGCCGACGAAATAGCGTCCGGCGGCGACACCGCCTATCTGCATGCCTATGCGGGCAACACATCGGCCATTTCTCTCTATATGGCCCACGGCTTCGTCGTTCGGTCGGAGATGAACATGTGCGTAGTCAAGCGTCCCACTTGAAAGGGTCAATTGAACGAGCGTTTCCTACGGCTCAAGCACGTGTTCACTGGTCATAGCGCACCGCCGCTGGCAGCACTGCAAATTGCCAGTATTTTTCCGGGCTGAAACAGCCCGCGGCGAATTAGACCGCCCACGAATGGGGGCGGCCGGCGGCTGGGTCAACCAAGATCAGTGCCGCGGCGCGTTGGCGGAATGGACGACACCGTCGCCGAAACGGGATCGCTGGCCGGAAAGCTATCCTCGAGGCCTTCGTTCAGCTCCTCTTCCAGCGTTTCACGATCACGGGTCGAACGTGCGCTCGGCTGGCCGACCAAACCCTTGCTGCCTTCGTCGAAGTTGCCGTTGCTCAAGGCGTCGTAACGGTTGATGCTGCCGTCGGCGTTGCGGACGGGAAAGGCAGTCAGTTGAACCATCATCACCTTGGCGTGGTCGAGCGCCGTCGAGCCGTCGAGCTCGCCATGGGAATTATCGATTTTGACGGTAACCGATTCTCCTCCCTCGCCCAGGAATTCGACGATGAAAAAGTCGCCCGACTGTGTCACGCGTGCGTCGATCAATTGCATGGAAACCTCCTGTGTTCATGCCGGATCAACGGCGAGCAACATCAGGAGTTCCAGCGAGCATAGCATTTCGATCGGGTGCATGTTGCGCCGGGGGCGCACCAGCTCACTCTTGGTCGCCATTTATGGTTAATTTATTAATAATTCGGCTTCTATAATCGGAACCACGCGGCCTTTCCGCGTGTTGATGCTGCGCCGTGGAGGAACCCCGATGATCCTGAAAATCTTTGCTCCTGAGATCGACGCCGATTGCCCTGCTACCGGCACCTATGCCGACGGGATCTTCGCCGAAAACCGTATCGACCTTTCCTCACGCCGTGACAGCCGCCGCCGCTCGCCACACGAGCGCGATTATGGGGCCGACAGGAAACCGGAAAACCTGCCGCTCGGCTTCGCCTGACCGCTCCCGCCTCCCATCAAAGCCTGCGGAAGACCAGCACGCCTGACGCAGCCAATACGGCGTGCAGCGCTTCTGCCGTGGCTCTGATCTTGTCTCCGCGATTGCCGATGTCCAGCCGCTATATTGGCCGGCGTCAGTATTGAAGAGCTCCTGCCAAGACCATCCCCCACCCGTTCGCTGTGCAGCCAGTAGCCGTCATCGGAGATGAGCATCGTTCAATGATCCCACGACGAGAAACTCTTCGCCGTCGTTCCAGCGATGAAAGGCAATGACCCGATTTTCGTCGTGAACCAGGGGACGGGATATTGCGCGAACGCGCTTTTCCAGGCTCCTCTTGCCGGCATCACATTGCCGGCCACATTCTCCGTTGACGCCACTCGCAGCAACGGAGAAGCCCTTGCCCTGGATCGCCTATATCGCCCATTTCATTGCAGCCGCCTTTCTGACCAACGGCATCCCGCATTTCGTCAACGGTGTCAGCGGCCGGCGCTTCCGCACTCCATTTGCAATGCCCAGTTCGCCGACGGCGAATGTCGTCTGGGGCTGGGCGAATTTCCTCATTGCCTTCCTGCTGTTTGCCAATGTCGGGCCGCTCTATATCGGCACGCCGGGCGATACGATCTTCGTGGCGGCCGGCATGCTCGTCACCGGCATCCTGCTCGCACGGATTTTCGGCGGCGATGCGAACTAGCGCAAATCTGTGGGGAAGCTCAGCTTGACGGTCGTTCCTTGCCCGGGAGAGGAACAGATAGATGCCTCTCCGCCGCTCTGACGGACGAATCCGTAAACCATGGCCAGGCCAAGCCCTGCTCCACCATGTACGCCTCGTGTGGTGAAGTAGGGTTCGAAAGCTCTGTCTACGACCTCTGGGCTCATGCCTATGCCGTTGTCGGTCACCGAGATCACCAATGTGTCTCTGGTTGCCGTTGCACCGATAACGATAACTCCTCCTGTCGGCATCGCTGCCGAAGCGTTGAGACAGAGGTTCAGAACGGACTGCTCCAAGAGGGCCGCGTCGAGCGATACGACCGGCAGGCCGGCATCCAGTTCCAGCTTGATGTGGCACTTTGCGCCGACAGCGATCTCCAGGATATCGGCCATTCCGCGAAGGAGGCTGCCGACATCCACCGCGCTTGGATAGAACGGCTGCTGGCTGCCGATCGACAGCATGCTGCCGGCCAGCGACCGTCCTCTCTCGGCAGCCTTGCGAATCCGCGCAATGTTGCGTTTCTGCCGATCGTTGAAGCCGGTTTCACGCTCGAGAAGGCCGAGGCTGCCGGTGATGATCCCGATCATGTTGCCCACTTCGTGGCTCACCTGATGCGTCATGCGCATAATGCCGTCCAGTCGCTGAACCTTTGCCGCTTCCGCCTCCTGTCGATCCATCAACGTGACGTCGCGTGCCAGCAGAACAATGCCGCCCTCCGGCTGTCGTGACATGGAGATCTCGATCACCCGCTGGTCGCCGGTGCGATGGCGGATGACTGCACGTTCTAACAAAGTGCCGCGCTCCGGATCGGAGGGCAGCAGGGCGGGATCGATCTCCGGCACCGGCTCGACAAACCGGCGCAGCGGCAATTTGCGCGCGGAACCCGAATGGCCGAACAATTCGATGATCCGCCTGTTCATGGTGATCGGTCGCCCCATCTTGTCGAAAAGCGCAATCCCTTCGTTCATATTGCGAAAGGTTGAACGGATGGTGCGAGCGGCGGATTCTGCCGTGCGTCTCAATCGAGACACGCGATCCACGCTGTCCTTGAAGGCGCGGAAGGCGTCCAGCAGACGCACAAGCTCGGTTTCATTTCCACGGTAGGCTGGCGGACCCACTTCGTTTTCGCCCTTGGCGAGCGCATTCATGCCGTTCGACAGCGCCACGATGCCCCGTGACACACGCATGACCGACCGGATGGAGAATATTGCCATGACGAGCACGAGCAGGAAAGCCAAGGCCACGGTTACCAGCAGCCGGCTCAAGGCATCGGAGGTCGAAAGCAGATCGTCGTTCAGTTGGCGTGCAACTGCATCGCTTTGCGTCTCCGTTGCGTGGGAAAGGTCACGGGAGACGGAATGCAGTTTTGCGACCGCCGCCCGGATCGCAAACATGTTCAAGAGGTATCGTGTTTGAGCTTCGAATACACGCTCATACGGCTGAAGCTCGGATGCCTCGGGTCTTCCCTGCGCGGCCATCGTATCCGCCACGTATCGTCTGCGAAGTTCACCGAGCTGGAAAAGACTGTCGGAGGTGGAAGCCGCTTGCACGATTCCATTCACTTGACGGCGCAGCTCGTGATCGACGATGCCTTTGCCGGTCGCCACCTCCCCTAGCGCCGCGGCAGCTTCAGCCTTGTGATTTTGGGCGGCGTCGGCGTCCCTGGCAAGCACAAGCGTCTGTGTCCTGATAAGATCGAGAAGCTCAACCATCCTCGGGCTCGCAAAGCCGCGGGCAGCCTGGTCAGCTCCATGAGGCGCGGCCGTCTTCAGGAGGCTGTCGACCTGCAGCACGACAGCGCGGCTCTCGCTCGCCACCCGGTATGGCGAGGTCGAGTTCATCAGGAAGGGCGCGCTCGACACCAGATCGGAGACTTGCCGGGAAACGAGCGAGGCCTTGGCGAGGCTCGTGAAGGCCTGCAGGCCGTAGGCTGCCATTTCGTCACGGGCGCGCTGCAGCCCGTAGATCGCGATCGCCGACAGGCTGAACACCAGGAAGCAGATAAACGCAATCGCGAACGGCAAGCGAAAAGCAATCGACGACAGAAAGGAGCGGCTGATCACGCGGACGGCTCGCCGTCGCCGGTATGCAGGACATAGCCCTTTCCGCGTCGTGTCTTGATATGCCGCGGGAGGTCGGGATTGCGTTCGATTTTCCGCCGGAGCCGCAGAACCAGGACGTCGACGTTGCGGTCGATGTAGCGATCGCTTTCCGAGCCAAGCCGATCGAGGATCTGCGCCCGGCTCACCGGCTGGTTGGGGGTCTGCGCAAGGATTTCAAGCAGGGCGAATTCGGCCGTCGTCAGCGTTTTGCTGCGGTCGGCGAGGCAGACGGCTTGGCGGCCCATCAGGTCGATGGCCCAATCGCCAAGCAGCAGAGAGGGACGTTCGTGCTCCCGCTCACTCTCCTTTTCCTGTTTCAGTGAGGGCACGGTTCGCCGCAAGACAGCTTTGATGCGGGCCGTCAGTTCGATCGGTTCGAACGGCTTGACGACATAGTCATCCGCAGCAGTTTCCAGGCCGAGAACACGATCGGCGGCACTGCCGGCTGCCGTCACCATGACGATACCGATATTGGTCTCCGACCTCAGCTTTTGGGCGAAAGCCCGGCCGGATGTCCGCGGCAGGTTATGGTCGACCAGCACCAGATGCATCTGCTCTCGCGCCAGGATATTGGTCGCCTCCTCGGCGGATCCCGCGCAGGTCGGAATCCACCCTTCGGCTTCGATGAGATCGGAGATAAGCTCCGCCATATCCGGATCGTCCTCGACGATCAGAATTCGAACCTTCTGATTCAGCACCGCTTGATCCTCCCGGCGCCATCATAGGCATGACGCCGCCAATGTTCAAAGACACTCTGATGATGAGGTTTGTCACATTTGTAATGAATGTAACGTCGCTCCGCCCGGCGATGAAAAATCGGTAACCATTCTTCGATTGCGGTGACGCGAAGATCTGACATGCTGGCTGTGGAGATTGGAACGGGAGGTTCCAAGGGAGGCTTGCGTGAGGATATTCACCGCTTTTGCTGCGGGCATGGCTTTCTGGCTATGCGGCGCAAGCCAAGGCATGAGCGAGGCACGATTGAACGTCCTGTGCGGCGTTGACGAAGCCTGGTGCATGACCATGGAAAAAGCGTTCGAAGCCCGCGCGGGTATCGATATCTCCATGGTTCGCAAGAGCACCGGCGACATACTCGATCAGATCCGTGCCGAAAAATCACATCCGACTGTGGATGTCTGGTGGGGTGGAACCGGTGATGCCCATCTGCAGGCTGCCTCAGAGGATCTGCTCGATCGATACCAGCCCGACCATGAACACGATATGCTGCCTTGGGCGCAGAACTTTTTTGCCATGTCCGGCTCACGGTCGGCCGCCATATATGCTGGGGCTTTGGGTTTTGCCTACAATTCCGATCTGCTCGGAGCGCTGAAGCTTCCGGCCCCGACCTGCTGGCAGGACCTGACGAAAGAGGTCTATCGCGGCCATATCCAGTCCGGCAATCCGAATTCCTCCGGAACGGCTTTCACAATGCTGGCCACACTCGTGCAGCTCCTCGGCGAAGAGGAGGCGTTCCGGTACATGGCTGCCCTCAACCGCAATATCGTCGAGTATACCAGGTCCGGCTCGGCGCCGGTAAAGGCTGCCGCCCGGGGTGAAGTCCTGATCGGCATCTCGTTCATGCATGACGCGGTAACCCTGAAGGAGGCAGGCGCGCCGCTGGTCATCGTCGCTCCTTGCGAAGGAACGGGCTACGAAATCGGTGCGGTCAGCATCGTCAAGGGTAGCCGCAATGCCAGAGTCGCCCAGGCATTCGTCGATTTCGCCCTCAGTCCCGAAGGCCAGGCGACAGGCGCTGCGGCCGGCCAGAACCAGGTTCCGTCGAACGCCAAAGCGGCTTTGCCGCCGGCCGCGCCCGACATCACCATGATCAAGATGGTGGATTATGACTTTGCAACGTTCGGCTTGTCGGATGAGCGAAGTCGGCTGTTGACGCGCTTCGACAGCGAGATCTCCCCGACCCAATAGGCCGGGATCCAACTTCCATCCGAAACTTAACAACACGCTGCGCTGGACGCGCCGCGACGGGCAGCGCTTGTGCCGCTGACCCAACACCCTCTCAGACGCAAGCAACAGGAGGATACCCATGCGACTGACAGTTCTTTCCACGCTTCTCTTTGCCGGAACGGCGCTGGCTGCCGGTTCGGTCCAGGCCGCCGGCGAGCTCAACCTCATCTGCTCGGCCGATGTCGTCATCTGCGAGCAGATGCAGGGCGACTTCGAAAAGGCTCACGACATCAAGGTCAATATGGTACGCCTGTCGTCGGGCGAGACCTATGCCAAGATACGCGCCGAGGCTCGCAACCCGAAGACCGACATCTGGTGGGCCGGCACGGGAGATCCGCATGTCCAGGCAGCATCGGAAAACCTGACGCTGGAATACAAGTCGCCGATGCTCGACCAGTTGCAGGATTGGGCAAAGAAGCAGGCGGAGAGCACCGGCTTCAAGACGGTCGGCGTCTATGCCGGTGCGCTCGGCTGGGGATACAACACCGAGATCTTCAAGACCAAGGGTTACAAGGAGCCCCGCTGCTGGGCCGATCTCCTGGCGCCGGAATTGAAGGGCGAAATCCAGATCGCCAATCCGAACTCGTCGGGCACGGCCTATACGGCTCTCGCTTCGCTGGTGCAGATCATGGGTGAAGACCAGGCCATCGACTATCTGAAAAAACTGAACGCCAACGTCTCGCAATACACCAAGTCCGGTTCGGCTCCGGTCAAGGCGGCGGCGCGGGGCGAAACCGCCCTCGGCATCGTCTTCATGCATGACGCCGTCGCCCAGACCGCCGAAGGCTTTCCAGTCAAATCGGTCGCGCCATGCGAGGGCACCGGCTATGAAATCGGCTCCATGTCGATCATCAAAGGCGCCCGCAATCTCGACAACGCCAAGATCTGGTACGACTGGGCGCTGCGGCCCGAAGTACAATCGCGCATGAAGGATGCCAAGTCCTTCCAGCTGCCGTCGAACAAATCGGCGGAGGTGCCGAAGGAGGCGCCGAAGTTCGAGGACATCAAGCTGATCGACTACGACTTCAAAACCTATGGCGATCCGGCAAAGCGCAAGGCCCTGCTGGAGCGCTGGGACCGGGAAGTCGGCGCCGTTGCCAACTGAGGATCGATGAGCGGCGCGGCATCCCGGAGGGATCCGGGTTGCCGCTCCATTCTCCCATTTCATCAACGTGAAATAAGCGAGGTATGCCATGAGACGTGGCAATCGCCGATTGGACATCGTCCTTGGCCTGGGGGCAGCCGCCCTGATCCTGGTCCCGTGGTATCGCATCGAGGGCGGCTTCTTCGGATTCAAGTGGCTGTCTGCCTTCCCGTTCTCCGCCGATACCGCGCCAGGGCTGCTGCAAATCCTGCAGCATGGAAGAACTTGGCTTGCCGGCGTGGTCCTGCTGTTTTTGCTCGGCTGTTTGGCGCGCCTGGTGCGCGATCCGATGCGGCGCGGAACCTTGCTCGCCTCACTCGGCGCCGTCGGCCTCGTCTTCCTGTCTCTGCAGGGATTGGCGATCGGCTTTTCCGGCTGGACCTGGGCAATCAGTGAAAACCTGTTCGGCATATTGTCCGAGGGTCAACCATCGATGGGTGCCGGCGCGGTCCTCTTGGCGCTCGTCTTCGTTCTCCTCTTTGCATTCGGACTGGCCGAACGCGGGGCGATGAAGGGAGATGCCTTCATCGTCGGCTCGATTTGCATTCTCGCGTTTCTCGTCATCGTCTTCGTTTTCTACCCGATCGGCAGCATGTTCATCGCTTCGGTGCAGGACTTCGATGGCTCCTTCAATCCGAATGGCCTTATACGCAACATTCAGGACCCCGGCATTTGGAGCCTCGGCTGCATAGCGGGCGAAGAACGTTGCGGCGTTGCCTGGCGCACACTCCTTCTCGCCGTCATGACCGCTTCCGGCTCGACCCTGCTCGGCCTCGGCTTTGCGCTGGTGGCGACGCGCACGCGCTTTCCGTTCAAAAAGGGATTACGCCTGCTGACGGTCCTGCCGATCATCACACCGCCCTTCGTCATCGGCCTGGCGCTGACTCTGCTGTTCGGCCGCGCCGGCGTCATCACCGAGGCCTTGTCCAGCCTGTTGGGTATCGAGCCAGGCCGCTGGCTCTATGGGCTGACGGGCATCTGGATCGCCCAGGTGCTCTCCTTTACGCCGATCGCCTTCCTCGTTCTTATCGGCGTCGTCGAAGGCGTCAGCCCGTCGATGGAGGAGGCATCGCAGACCCTGCGTGCCGGTCGCTGGCGCACGTTCTTGCGCGTCTCCCTGCCGCTGATGAAGCCGGGTCTCGCCAACGCTTTCCTGATCGGGTTCATCGAGAGCATGGCCGATTTCGGCAATCCGCTCGTGCTCGGCGGCACGCATGGCGTGCTTTCGACGGAAATCTTCTTTGCGGTCGTCGGATCGCAGAACGATCCGTCGCGCGCGGCCGTTCTTGCCATCGTGCTGCTCTGCTTCACGCTCTCGGCATTCCTCGCTCAGCGTCTCTGGCTATCCGGCAAGAGCTTTGCCACGGTCACCGGCAAGGGCGACAGCGGCGCTCACATCGCGCTGCCGCGCGGCCTTTCCATTGCCGTGCATGCGGTAGTCATTCCGTGGATGGTCTTTACCGTCGTCGTCTATGGAATGATCCTGGTCGGCGGCTTCGTGAAAACCTGGGGCCTCGACAACTCGCTGACGCTCGACCATTACGCTCGCGCCTTCTCGATCGGCTTCGACAATGGCGGGGTCGCGTGGAGCGGCGTGGCGTGGAACTCCTTCTGGACGACGATGGAAATCGCGCTCGTCTCCGCGCCCCTGACCGCTGCGGTGGGCCTGCTCACGGCCTATATCATCGTACGGCAGAAATTCGTCGGGCGGAACGTCTTCGAATTCGCGCTGATGATGAGTTTCGCCATTCCCGGAACGGTCATCGGCGTCAGCTACATCATGGCTTTCAACCTGCCTCCGATCGAGATGACCGGCTCGGCGCTGATCCTCATCCTCTGCTTCGTCTTCCGCAACATGCCGGTCGGCGTACGCGGCGGGATCGCGGCGATGAGCCAGCTCGACAAGAGCCTGGACGAGGCGTCGCTGACTTTGCGTGCGGACAGTTTCCGCACGATCCGCAAGGTAATCCTGCCGCTGCTGCGGCCAGCCATCACCGCTGCCCTGGTCTACTCTTTCGTGCGCGCCATAACCTCGATCAGCGCCGTCATTTTCCTCGTCAGCGCGGAATACAACATGGCCACGTCCTATATCGTCGGCCTCGTCGAGAATGGCGAATACGGCGTGGCGATCGCCTATTCATCCATGCTGATCGTGGTCATGAGCATTGTCATCGCCGGCTTCCAGCTCGTCGTCGGCGAGCGCCGCCTACGCCGCGAAAATCGCGTCGCCGGCACCAGTTCAGCTCCCTCTGTTCCTCTCGGTCAGGAGAAAACCGCATGATCACCGTCAAACCCGGTTCCGTCACCTTCCAGAATGTCCGCAAGTCTTTCGGTGCATTCACGGCCATTCCGGACCTTTCCCTCTCCATCGAGCCAGGCACACTGGTGACCTTGCTCGGCCCGTCCGGCTGCGGCAAAACCACCACGCTGCGCATGCTGGCCGGGCTCGAGCATCCGACATCCGGGCGTATTCTGATCGGCGGTGCCGACGTTACCATGCTGCCTGCCAATGAGCGCGATGTCTCGATGGTGTTTCAGTCCTATGCCTTGTTTCCGCATATGACTTCGCTGGATAATGTCGCTTACGGCCTGCAGTCGTCGGGCCTCGGCAAGAAGGAAGCGCGGGAAAAGGCCGAGGAAGGATTGAATCTCGTCGGCCTTGCGGGCATGGGCCATCGCCTGCCGGCCGAGCTTTCCGGCGGCCAGCAGCAACGCGTCGCGGTTGCCCGCGCGCTGGTGCTCGAGCCGCAGGTGCTGCTGCTCGACGAACCGCTCTCCAACCTCGATGCACGCCTGCGCCGCCGGGTGCGCACGGAAATCCGCGAACTGCAGCAACGGCTCGGCTTCACCGCCGTTTACGTCACCCATGACCAGGATGAGGCTCTGGCGGTGTCAGATCGCATCATCGTCATGAAAGATGGCGAGATCGCCCAGTCCGGGACGCCGCGTGAGCTCTATGAAGCACCGGCATCGTCCTTCATCGCCGATTTCATGGGCGAGGCCAATGTCATCCCTTGCGAGGTGATCGGCGTTGAAGGTACTGAGGCGCTTATCCGCGTGGCCGGTGTGGACCATCGTTTGCCAAGCCGCAGCGCAAAACCCGGCATGGCAAAACTTGCCGTCAGGCCCGGATCGATCACCATAGCGGCAGCCGGCCAGCCGGGCCTGCCGGGACGCGTGCTCCATAGTTCCTATCTCGGCGGACATGTCGAATATGAGATCGAAACCGATGTTGGCACGCTCTTTATCATCGACCATGCCGTCGAAAGAAACCTGGCGCCTGCGAGCGATGTCACACTCGGGTTCGAGAACCGTGGCATCGCGCTGATCAATGCCTGAATATTTGGGCCTGAAACATTTGGAATGCGAATAAAGGATAGCAATATGACTATGCATGACAGCGACCTGGAACGACGCTTCGCCCTGGCCAAATCCCTTGCTGCGGAAGCTGGTGCTTTGGCACTCGATTATTTCAATAAGCGCGAGACTCTTGTGATCGAGACCAAGCGCGATCTTCAGGATGTCGTGTCGATCGCGGATCGCAACGTCGAAACCTTCCTGCGCGAGCGGGTTGCGGCAGCAATTCCCGAGGACGGTTTCCTCGGCGAGGAGTTTGGCCATCAAGCGGGACGTTCCGGCTACATCTGGGTTGTCGATCCAATCGACGGCACCGCGCCTTTCGTCAATGGCATGCCTACCTGGTGCGTTTCGGTCGCTGTCCTGCACCAGGGCGTCCCGGTGGTCGGCGTGATCCAGGTGCCTTGTGCGAACGAGCTTTATGCAGCAGCCCGTGGCCTTGGGGCGAGCTTGAACGGTGAGACGCTTTTGCTCGATCCCTCCCGCACAATACAGAATGCCCTGACGGGTATCGGCTGCAATACGCACGTCGCTCCGGACGTTGTCGGCGCCATCATAACAGCCTTGCTTGCCAGCGGCGGCACGTTCATTCGGAACGGCTCCGGAGCGCTTATGCTTGCCTATGTGGCTGCAGGGCGTCTTGTCGGTTACTATGAACCTCACATGCGGGCTTGGGACTGCATGGCGGGCTACTGCCTTGTGAAAGAAGCTGGGGGCGAGTACCTGCCCTTCCCTACCGAAGGGGAAGATTTGTTTAAGGGGCATCCTGTCCTTGCCAGCAACGGTACCGCATATCCGGAGCTATTGGAGATTCACAATTCCCTCCGACGGCAATAAGACGGGAGAGACGCAGCGTGGCGGCGAGCGCCACGCCTGCCGAGGGCGAATGGTTGCCCATACAACTGGTTGTCATAATCTGGTCGCGAGCATGCTCAGGCGAGTAGGAATAAAGCAAACCCAACAGCCCCAATCGCCATGAAGACTCCGAGAAAGCGCAGCAAACCTCGACCAGACAAGTCCCAGCCATTGCTGCGGCAGCTCGCCGCCGTTCCTGCGAAGCTGTTTTCCGGTGCATTCCGCCAACAATACGGCGCGATTTGCTTCCGCTACACCGATGACAGACCGGGAATCGAAATTCTGGTGATTACATCGCGCGAGAGTGCCCGTTGGGTCATTCCGAAAGGATGGCCTATGAAGGGGAAGAAGCCGTTTGAAGCGGCGGCAATCGAAGCCTGGGAGGAAGCAGGTGTGCGCGGAGCCGTGAGGAAGAAGCCGGTCGGCCGCTACACCTATCTGAAAGAACTCGACGATGGCGACATAGCCCCCTGCATCGTCGACTTGTTTCAAGTTGAAGTCATCGAGATCAACGATGACTTCAAGGAACAAGGACAGCGTATTCTCGAATGGGTCAGCCCCGATGAAGCGGCACGACGCGTTCGCGAGATCGAACTCAAGTCGCTGCTCGTCGAATTTGAAGTCCGCGGTCGCAAAAAGCGCGATCCTCGCTGACGGCAGTCAGCTTTCAACGCAAGGTAACTTGCATGATGATAGCTACTGCTGTAGTGACTATCATCATGCAACGGACTAGCTTCAGTCAATTCAAATGCCCGGCGGCGCGCGCGCTCGACAGCGTCGGCGACTGGTGGAGCATTCTGATAGTGCGTGATGCCTTCCAGGGGCTGTCGCGCTTCGATGAATTCCAGAAAAGCCTCGGCGTGGCGCCGAACATCCTGACGCGGCGGCTCAAACACCTGACGGATCAGGGGCTGTTCGAACGACGGCTATACCAGCAGCGCCCTGCCCGCTACGAATATCTGCTGACCGAGAAGGGCCGTGATTTCTTTCCGGTGCTGATGGCGCTGTTTTCCTGGGGAAGCCGCCATATTCCGGAAGAGGATCTCGCCTTTCTTCTCAGCGATGCCGCCTCCGGCAGAGCGCGCGAGACCATGCTGGTCGATGCGCGGACCGGCGAACAAGTGACACCCGAAAACACCGGCCTGCTTGCGGGCCCTGCAGCCGATGACGAGGTGCGTGCGCGGATCGCCCGCATGCGCGCCTGGTATCTCGGCATCGACGCATAGAGAGGAAAATATCATGGATCGCATTGTTGTCACCGGCATGGGACTTGTCTCGCCACTTGGCACCGGCGTCGAACCCGCCTGGAAACGCCTTGTCGGCGGCGCTTCAGGTCTGAGAGTACTGCACGAGGATGTCGTCGGCGAACTCTCGGCCAAGGCCGGCGGCATCGTTCCCGGCATCGCCGAGGATGTTGAGGCGGGCTTCGACCCCGACCGCTACATCACACCCAAGGACCAGAAGAAGATGGACCGCTTCATCCATTTCGCCATGGCAGCGACGGAAGAAGCGGTTAAGCAGGCCGGCTGGATGCCAACCGACGAAGGTGAGCGCGAACGCACTGCAACGATCATCGCCTCCGGCGTCGGCGGCTTTCCGGCGATCGCCGAAGCGGTGCGGATCGGCGAGACGCGCGGCGTGCGGCGGCTCTCGCCCTTCACCGTGCCTTCCTTCCTCGTCAATCTCGCCGCCGGCCAGGTCAGCATCCGCTACGGCTTCAAGGGGCCACTCGGCGCGCCGGTGACGGCCTGCGCTGCCAGCGTCCAGGCGATCGGCGATGCTGCACGGCTGATCCGCTCCGGCGAGGCTGATGTGGTGATCTGCGGCGGCGCCGAGGCCTGTATCGACAAGGTGAGCCTTGGTGGCTTTGCCGCTGCGCGCGCCCTTTCCACCGGCTTCAACGAGACGCCGGAACTCGCCTCGCGCCCCTTCGACACGGCCCGTGACGGTTTCGTCATGGGCGAAGGCGCCGGCATCCTGGTGATCGAGACGCTGGAGCATGCGCTTGCCCGCGGCGCGACGCCGCTTGCCGAACTCGTCGGCTACGGCACGGCAGCGGATGCCTACCACATGACCTCAGGCCCCGAAGATGGCGACGGCGCGCGCCGGGCGATCGAGGCAGCGCTCCGGCAGGCCAAGATCCCGGCGTCCGAGGTCAAACACCTGAACGCGCACGCCACCTCGACACCGGTCGGTGACAAAGGCGAGATCGCGGCGATCGGCACCGTCTTCGGGCGGGATGGCGGCATTGCCGTCAGCGCGACGAAATCGGCGACCGGCCATCTGCTCGGGGCCGCCGGCGGGCTGGAGGCGATCTTCACCATTTTGGCGCTGCGCGACCAGATCGCGCCGCCGACCCGCAACCTGGAAAAGGTCGATCCTGATGCCGACGGCATCGATATCGTCGGCAAGACGGCGCGCTCCGTGGCAATGGACTATGCGATCACCAACGGTTTCGGCTTCGGCGGGGTGAATGCCAGCGCCCTCTTTCGACGCTGGTCATAAGTCCGCTTTCCTTGCGCTGGAAATGGCCTACACTTCCTCTCTGTCGTGGATCATTCCCCGATAGAGCTGGAGACAAACCCATGCGCGCCTTCTTCGCAGTTGTCTTTCTGTGTGCCGCGTCCCTCCTCTCCACCGTCTCGGCCCGCGCCGAAGATCCGATCGACGCGACGCGGACGATGATCGAGGAACAGATCAAAGCCTTCCTCAAGGACGATGCCGAGACCGCCTATTCCTTCGCCGCTCCCGGCATCAAGGCGATGTACCCCGACAAGAACCTGTTCTTCGCCATGGTGAAGAAGAGCTACGAACCGGTCTATCATCCCGGCAACTACGCCTTCGGCCGCAGCCGCTCGATCGACAACGGCGCGCTGATCTATCACGAGGTGCTGATTTCGGGCCGCGACGGCAAGGACTGGACGGCGATCTACCAGGTCACGCGCCAGCCCGACGGCAGCTACCGGATCAACGGCGTGCAGATCATGCCGGATGCGGACAGCAAGGGAATCTGATCAAACTGCGTTCGGCCGATCAAACGGGGTCGAGATCACCCCTCGACCATTCCTCCATCGTTTCCGCCATGAAATCGGCGAAGCGGCCCTCGGAGATCGCCTTGCGGATGCCCTGCATCAGTTCCTGGTAATAAGCGAGATTGTGCCAGGAGAGCAGCATGCCGCCGAGGGCTTCGTTGGCGCGGACGAGATGATGGAGATAGGCGCGCGAATAATCGCGCGAGGCCGGGCAGTTCGACTGTTCGTCGAGCGGGCGCATATCCTCGGCATGGCGGGCATTGCGGATATTCACTTTGCCGCGGCGGGTGAAGGCCAGGCCATGGCGGCCGGAGCGGGTCGGCATGACGCAGTCGAACATATCGATGCCGCGGGCGACGGATTTGAGGATATCGTCGGGCGTGCCGACGCCCATGAGGTAACGCGGCTTTTCAACGGGCAGGACCGGAAGCGTCTCTTTCAGCATATTCAGCATCACGTCCTGCGGCTCGCCGACCGCAAGACCGCCGACGGCGTAGCCCTTGAGATCGAGCTTTGTCAACGCCTCGGCCGAACGGATGCGCAGCGCCGGGATATCGCCGCCCTGGACGATGCCGAACATGGCCTTGCCAGGTTGGTCGCCGAAGGCCACCTTGCAGCGCTCGGCCCAGCGGAGCGACATTTCCATGGCGCGCTCGATCTCCTTGGGCTCGGCCGGCAGCGCCACGCATTCGTCGAGCTGCATCTGGATATCGGAGCCGAGCAGTCCCTGGATTTCGATGGAGCGCTCCGGCGACATGTGATGCAGGCTGCCGTCGACATGCGACTTGAAGGTGACGCCCTGCTCGTCGAGCTTGCGCAGGCCGGCGAGCGACATGACCTGGAAACCGCCGGAATCGGTCAGGATCGGATGTTCCCAGCGGATGAGCTTGTGCAGGCCGCCAAGCCGGGCGACGCGCTCGGCGGTCGGGCGCAGCATCAGATGGTAGGTGTTGCCGAGGATGATGTCGGCGCCGGTTTCGCGCACCTGGTCGAGATACATGGCCTTGACGGTTCCGACCGTGCCGACCGGCATGAAAGCCGGCGTGCGGATCGTGCCGCGCGGCATGGAAATCTCACCGAGACGGGCGCCGGCATCGCTCTTCTCGAGCGTGAATTGGAAGTTCTCTGTCATCTAGTCTTTCCGGAAAAGAAGGCTCGCGTCGCCGTAGGAGTAGAAGCGGTAGCCCGTGGAAATGGCGTATTCATAGGCCGCGTGCATGGTTTCGAAGCCGGCGAAGGCCGAGACGAGCATGAACAGCGTCGAGCGCGGCAGGTGGAAATTGGTCATCAGCATGTCGACCGCCTTGAAGCGGTAACCGGGCGTGATGAAGATGCCCGTGGCCCCGGCCCAGGGCTTGATCTCTCCACTCTCCTCGGCGGCACTCTCGATCAGCCGCAACGAGGTGGTGCCGACACAGATGATGCGCCCGCCTCTTTGCTTTACCGCGTTCAGCCGGGCAGCGGTTTCTGCGCTGACATAACCGCTTTCGAGATGCATCTTGTGATCGTCGGTATCATCGGTCTTGACGGGCAGAAAGGTGCCGGCGCCGACATGCAGCGTAACGAAATGACGTTCGATGCCGGCCCTGTCGAGTGCTTCGAACAGGCCAGGCGTGAAATGCAGGCCGGCGGTGGGGGCTGCAACGGCGCCCTCCTCGCGGGCATAGATCGTCTGGTAATCGACGCGGTCGCGATCATCATCGGGGCGCTTGGCGGCGATATAGGGCGGCAGGGGAATATGGCCGACGGCGGCGATCGCCTCGTCGAGCACCGGACCGGAAAGATCGAAGGCGAGCGTCACTTCGCCGGCTTCGCCCTTTTCCTCCACGGTCGCATCGAGCGAGCCGATCATGCAGCTTTCGCCGCTGTGGCCAAAGGCGATGCGGTCGCCTTCCTTAACGCGCTTGCCCGGTTTGGCGAAGGCCTTCCAGCGGCTCGGACCGACGCGCATGTGCAGCGTTGCCGAGACCTGCTGCCCGCCGGCGCCGTCGCGATGGCGGATGCCCTCGAGCTGGGCGGGAATGACTTTCGTATCGTTGAAGACAAGCGCGTCGCCGGCGCGCAGGAACGACGGCAGATCGGAAACGCGATGATCCGAGAGGGTGCTTGCCGCATTTGCATTCACGACGAGCAGCCGCGCGCTGTCACGCGGCTCGGCGGGCCGCAAGGCGATGCGCTCCTCGGGCAGATCGAAATCAAAAAGGTCTACGCGCATAAGTGCACTTTCAGGCAAAGCGAAACCCGCCCCGCGCTCTCGCGCAAGGGCGGGTTTCAGCAGAAATCACAATCAGACGTCGGCGGCAACCCGCATGGAGACGATCGAGTCCGGATCGGAGACAGGCTCGCCGCGCTTGATCTTGTCGACATTGTCCATGCCTTCGATCACCTGACCCCAGACGGAATACTGCTTGTTCAGCCACGGTGCGTCGGTGAAGCAGATGAAGAACTGCGAGTTGGCCGAGTTCGGGTTCTGCGAACGGGCCATCGAGCAAGTGCCGCGAACATGCGAGGTGGCGGAGAATTCCGCCTTCAGGTCCGGCTTGGCGGAGCCGCCCATGCCCGCGCGGCCGGGATTGAAGGTTTCAGAACCCTTCTTGCCATATTCGACATCACCCGTCTGGGCCATGAAATCCTGAATGACGCGATGGAAGACGACGCCGTCATAGGCCTTCTCGCGGGCGAGTTCCTTGATGCGGGCGACGTGCTCCGGGGCGACCTGCGGCAGAAGCTGAATGACAACCTTGCCCTTCGTGGTTTCCAGAATGATGGTGTTTTCGGGATCCTTGATCTCGGCCATTGTCTTCTCCTCTTGTTTCTCTCGTAATTTACTTCTTGCCCAGGGTGACCTTGATCATCCGGTCGGGATTTTTGACTTCCCCGTTCCGGCCTTCGCCGCGCTTGATCTTGTCGACATTCTCCATGCCGGAAACGACCTTGCCGACGACGGTGTACTGACCGTTCAGGAAGGAACCATCGGCGAACATGATGAAGAACTGCGAGTTGGCGGAATTCGGATCCTGCGAGCGGGCCATGCCGACGGTGCCGCGCACGAACGGTGTCTTGGAGAATTCAGCCGGGATGTCGGGCATGTCGGAGGAGCCGGTGCCGGCGAGGCTCGCATCGAAGCCCTTCTCCATGTTGCCGTATTTGACGTCGCCGGTCTGGGCCATGAAGCCGTCGATGACGCGGTGGAAGGCGACGTTGTCATATTCGCCCTTCTTGGCAAGCGCCTCGATCTGGGCGACATGTTTCGGCGCTACATCCGGCATCAGCTGGATCACCACCGGGCCGTTCTTCAGCTGAACGGTGAGATAATGATCGGCCGACTGGGCCAACGCATCCCCCGCGAAGGAGGCGAGATACAGCACGCCGGCAAATGCGAGATAGAAGAGTTTCATGTGAGCTCCGTTGCGGCGTTATCCGCCTAGGCTTTTGCGCTTGCTAGTTTGGGCGCTTGGATGTGAGGGCTTGCAGGACGGCGGCCGGGACGAAAGCGCTGACATCGCCGCCCATGGCGGCGATCTGGCGGACCAATGTGGCGGTAATGGGCCGCGACGCCGTGCCGGCCGGCAAAAAGATGGTCTGGATGTCGGGCGCCATCGTTCGGTTCATGCCGGCCATCTGCATTTCGTAGTCGAGATCCGTGCCATCGCGAAGGCCGCGAATCAGAAGGGTGGCGCCATGGGCGCGGGCGGCATCAACGACCAGATTGTCGAAGGCGACGACCGTGATGTCGCTGGTCTTGCCGGGCAAGGCTTCGGCCAGCGACAGGCGGATCAGCTCGGCTCTCTCTTCGAACGAAAAGAGCGGCGCCTTGCCGGGATGGATGCCGATCGCGACGATGACTTTTTCGGCGACGTTCAGCGCCTGGACCAGAACATCCACATGTCCGTTGGTGATCGGGTCGAAGGACCCAGGATAAAAAGCTGTCGTCATCTGGCCCGGCCATTCGTTTGACGCCTTTTGTCACGGATGCGGACTTGTCGCAAGTGATTTACCCGGCCGTGGCGCACGGCTGAACAGCGGATGAACATGCCATTCAAGGCCGTTTCAGAGGGGATCTGTTTAACTCGGATCATCAACCCAGCCGATGCCATTCCGGCAGCCGGCGCTCCCCGAAAGACCGAAATCCATGCTGATCGTGCTCGTTGCACTCGCCACTGTTCTCTCCCTCGCCGCCGAGATAGCCTATGGCCACTTCGCCGATCGCTACGAGGTGAGCTGGGTGCGGCCGGAGCTTGCCGAACATGCGGCGATCGTGCGCGCCCAAAGGCCGCTGCGCGGAAATGAAGACCGACTGCGCTAGGAAAAACGGACTTCGAATCTGAACGCCAGATGAACGAGACATTCAAGGAGGCTTCAGATCGCCATTGGTAAACACCCGCTCAACATCCGGCGGAACCATTTTTAAACGGATGCGTTCACTTAACCGACACAGAAATGCGTCAAAGCGCGGCAGGAAGGACCAAAAATGCCCGGCAAGATTACGATGATTAACGTGCTCTGGATGGTCATGGTCACGGGCATGCTCACCGCAACTGTCGCTCTTTACGATCAGAAGGTCGATACCTCCAAGGTTTATGGTCCCTATGCTTCGGCTCGCACGGCCGTACTGGGCCAGTACTGAGGAGCGAGTACGCAACTCCCCGGGAAAGGAATGCCTATGTTCACGATCTTGACAGTGCTCACCGCCCTCATCAGCGTCATGTTCATCGTGTCTGTGGCCTCGACGATATCAGCGCTGCGGCGCGAAGGCGAAGAGGTGAAGGCGCTGAACGAAAAGCATAGCGCGTTCTGACATTTCCTCTCTTCCCCTCCCATGAGCGGCACCATTCGCCGCCTGGGCCTTTCAAAGCCGGATGCAAACAGCGTCCGGCTTTTTTCTTGGGCAGTGAGTGAGCCAACTGAATGCTTCAGCCTGCAAGCAAGGCCCTAACAGAAAAGGGCGGCTGGAAGCCGCCCCGTTCATTCGATCATTCTTCGGCAGCACCGCCCGGATCGCCATCGGCGACAGGCGTCTCATCGGCGCCTTCGACGGTCCCTTCCGTCTCATCCTCCTCCGGCTCGCTGATGCGCTCGACCGAAACGACCTTCTCGTCCTTGGCCGTGGAGAAGATGGTGACGCCCTTGGTGGCGCGGCTGGCGATGCGGATGCCGCCGACCGGTACGCGGATCAACTGGCCGCCATCGGAGACGAGCATGATCTGGTCGCCGTCATCGACTGGGAAGGCTGCAACGAGTTCGCCGATCTCGCCGGTCTTCGACGTGTCGGTGGCGCGGATGCCCTTGCCGCCACGGCCGGAGATGCGGAAGTCGTAGGAAGACGAACGCTTGCCGAAGCCCTTTTCGGAGACGGTGAGCACGAACTGCTCGCGTGCCTTCAGCTCTTCGTAGCGTTCGTCGGAGAGCTGTCCCTCCTCGGTGACTTCCTCGCCGACAAGCGCGATATCCTCTTCATCGACGCCCGTCGCGCGACGCTCGGCGGCGGAACGCTTGAGATAGGCGGCCCGTTCCCACGGCTCCGCATCGACATGGCCGACGATCGTCATCGAGATGATGCGGTCGCCCTCGCCGAGATTGATGCCGCGCACGCCGATCGAGTTGCGGCCGGCAAAGACGCGGACGTCGTCGACGGAGAAGCGGATGCACTGGCCGAGCGCCGTGGTCAGGAGAACGTCGTCCCGCTCGGTGCATGTCTCGACGGAGAGGATTTCGTCGCCCTCCTCCTCCAGCTTCATGGCGATCTTGCCGTTGCGGTTGACCTGGACGAAGTCCGACAGCTTGTTGCGGCGAACCGTACCGCGCGTTGTCGAGAACATGACGTCGAGATTGTCCCAGCTCGCCTCGTCCTCGGGCAAGGGCAGGATGGTGGTGATGCGTTCGCCGGGTTCGAGCGGCAGCATGTTGATCAGCGCTTTGCCGCGCGAGGTCGGCGTGCCGATCGGCAGACGCCAGACCTTCTCCTTATAGACGATGCCGCGGGAGGAGAAGAACAGGACCGGCGTATGGGTATTGACCACGAATAGCCGGCTAACGAAATCCTCATCGCGGGTCGTCATGCCGGAGCGGCCCTTACCGCCGCGGCGCTGGGCGCGGTAGGTGGTCAGCGGCACGCGCTTGATGTAGCCGAGATGCGAGACGGTGACCACCATGTCTTCGCGGGCGATCAGATCCTCGTCGTCCATCTCCAGGCCGCCATCGACGATCTCGGTGCGGCGTGGCGTGCCGAACTCGTCGCGGACGGCGGAAAGCTCGTCCTTGACGATGGTCTGGATGCGGACACGCGAGGAAAGAATATCGAGATAATCCCGGATTTCCTCGCCTATCTTATTGAGCTCATCACCGATTTCGTCACGACCGAGTGCAGTCAGGCGGGCAAGGCGCAGCTCGAGAATAGCGCGCGCCTGCTCTTCCGAGAGGTTGTAGGTGAGATCGTCGTTGATGCGGTGGCGCGGATCGTCGATCAGACGGATCAGGCTTTCGACATCTTCGGCCGGCCAGCGGCGCGTCATCAGCTCTTCGCGGGCCGACTGCGGATCCGGCGCCTGACGAATGACGCGAATGACTTCGTCGATATTGGCGACGGCGATGGCGAGACCAACCAAGACGTGGGCGCGCTCGCGCGCCTTGCGAAGCAGAAATTTCGTTCTCCGGCTAACGACTTCTTCGCGGAAGGAGACGAAGGCGCGCAGCATGTCGAGTAGCGTCAACTGCTCCGGCTTGCCGCCGTTCAGCGCCACCATATTGCAGCCGAAGGAGGTCTGCAGCGGCGTGTAGCGGTAAAGCTGATTGAGGATGACCTCGGCATTGGCATCGCGCTTCAATTCGATGACGACGCGATAGCCCTGGCGGTCGGATTCGTCGCGCAGATCGGAGATGCCTTCGATGCGCTTTTCACGCACCAACTCGGCCATCTTCTCGATCATCGTCGCCTTGTTCACCTGATAGGGAATTTCGGTGATGATGATCTGCTCGCGGTCGCCACGCATCGGCTCGATGGTGGCGACGCCGCGCATGATGACGGAGCCGCGGCCGGTCTCGTAGGCCGAGCGGATGCCGGCACGGCCGAGGATCTTGGCGCCTGTGGGGAAGTCAGGGCCGGGAATGATCTGCATCAGTTCCGGCAGCTCGATCGCCGGATCGTTGATCAGCGCAATGCAGCCGTCGATAACTTCCGACAGGTTGTGCGGCGGAATGTTGGTCGCCATGCCGACGGCGATACCGCCGGCGCCGTTGACGAGCAGGTTCGGGAATTTGGCGGGAACCACGACCGGCTCGGACAGCGTGCCGTCATAGTTGTCGCGGAAGTCGACGGTTTCCTTGTCGAGATCGTCGAGCAGCGAATGGGCAGCCTTTTCCAGGCGGCATTCGGTGTATCGTTCGGCCGCCGGCGGATCGCCGTCGACCGAGCCGAAATTGCCCTGACCGTCGATCAGCGGCAGGCGCAGCGACCAGGGCTGCGCCATGCGGGCGAGCGCGTCATAAATCGCGGCGTTGCCGTGCGGATGGTATTTACCCATCACGTCGCCGGTGACACGGGCGCATTTGACGTATTTCTTGTTCCAGTCGATGCCGAGCTCGGACATGCCGTAGAGGATGCGCCGGTGCACGGGCTTCAGGCCGTCGCGCACGTCGGGCAGCGCGCGGCTGACGATGACGCTCATGGCGTAATCGAGATACGACCGCTGCATTTCCTCCATGATGGAGATGGGCTCGATGCCTGGCGGGAGCTTCCCGCCGCCGGGGGGTGTTTGCTCAGTCAAAACAGATCACGATCTCTTCTAGAATCACTTGAAGATTTATAGCGGAAAGCCTGTTCCCACGCCAATTTCCGAGCGCGTTTTGAACAGGCTTTTGCGGCCGAAAAAGGGTAAAGCACAGGACTTGTGCGGCCGGACCGGACAAATCCGCCGCGGGCCGCCGCGGCATATTTGCCAAATCCAAATCCCCGCTTCACAATCGCAGAAAATCACGCACCCATATGGGCTTTCGGAGAGACGATGGCAAGCGCCGACCAATTGATCAACGCCTTCACGACGCTTCTCGTCACCATCGATCCGCCGGGGCTCGCACCCATCTTCCTGGGGCTGACCACCGGCATGAGCAGAGCCCAGCGTACGCAGGTGGCGCTGCGCGGCTCGACCATCGCCTTCATCATCCTCGCGGTCTTCGCGCTGTTCGGGGCCGGCGTGCTCGGCGTGCTCGGCATTTCGATCGGCGCCTTCCGCATCGCCGGCGGCCTGCTGCTCTTCTGGATCGCCTTCGAGATGGTGTTCGAGCGGCGCCAGGAGCGCAAGGAGAAGGCCTCGGAGGCTGCGGTCACCAAGGATCATATCGAGAATGTCGCCGTCTTTCCCCTCGCCTTGCCGCTGATCGCAGGCCCGGGCGCGATCTCGGCGACGATTCTGCTTGCCGGCACACTGCCGTCCTCGGTCGAAAAAGCGCAGCTGATCGCCGTCATCGCCGCCAACCTGCTGCTGACTTTCCTGATGCTACTGATCGCCGAAAGGCTCGACCGCTTCCTCGGCGTCACTGGCCGGGCGATCCTGACGCGGCTGCTCGGGGTCATCCTCGCCGCCCTTGCAGTGCAGTTCGTCGTCGACGGTGCGAAGGCGGCGCTCAATCTGATCAGCGCGACGCCGCATTGATCGGATAATCAACGAGAGCATTGACGCCGTCTTCGAACCTCCTGCTCCGAAGTACTACCACGGAGGTCCACCGGTCAGAACGGAAAATCAGAACGCGCGTATAGACTGAATGGGAGGATCAAATCGTCGCTTTCTACGAAAATATCTCGCTCCGAGTGCGGACTTGCTGGATAAATGTGTTCCGAACCCTTACCGATTTGGACACGTACCACACCCACAGGCCGGTGATGATAGTCGCAAATACGCTCGGGGCAACAATCTCGGCTGTCAGAAGTTGATTAACACCGATACCTAGGGCGGTGGAAACGAAGGCAATATCGAGTACGAGGGCGACTGGGATAGCTATCCACTGATAGAAGAACAACTTCGGAAATATTCTGTCCTTTTTAAACATAAACCAGACTACCACTACTTGAAGCGCCATAAGCGCAAAGTTCAAGGCGGCCTCGCCAATAAACACCAGTTGGCCTCCTCCGCCACCATCATATTCAGCATAATTTTCTATCGACTTCGCAACAGCTCCCAGTGTTTTAAGTAGTCCTACGACCTCTGCTATTGCTAAAAGCAGAAGCCACCCACCGAAACCCGACGGGCCGTTGACTGGGTCTGTTGTTCTCCTGGCTGATCTAACAGCAAAGTAAATTGGCACTCCGAAAAATAGAAAAACAATCAACCAATGCCAAATAGAAAACGATCCCATCAGCAAATCCCCCGAAAGCCTGAAATCTCCACCTGCATAAGGCGGTTCCGTTCATCCCCGACACCAGTTCTGCCCGATCACCCGCTTTTATTCGCGGAGCATCTGGAACCAATCTCGCAAAAGACCACTTGGCGTCTCGCCGACCGAGCCCGAGCAAGGAAGTCGGACAATTTCAATCCGTTCTTCCAATGCTGATCCGCCGGGGTTCGCACAATTCTCTTTAGAACGGGATGTCGTCGTCGAGATCGCGCGAGAAGTTGCCGCCGCCGCCGCGGCTCGGCGATGATGAAGGAGCCGGGGCGCCGTAGTCATCGCCGTAATCGTTGTTGCTGCTGCCGCCACGGCCACCGCCGAAGCCGGAGCTCGCGCCGCCGCCATCGCCGCGGCCGTCGAGCATCGTCAACGTCGAATTGAAGCCCTGCAGCACGACCTCCGTCGAGTAGCGGTCCTGGCCCTGCTGATCCTGCCATTTGCGGGTCTGCAACTGGCCTTCGATATAGAGCTTGGCGCCCTTCTTCACATATTGCTCGACGACCTTGCAGAGGCCTTCGTTGAAGACGACGACAGTATGCCACTCGGTCTTTTCGCGGCGTTCGCCGGAATTGCGGTCGCGCCAGGTTTCCGAGGTCGCGATGCGGAGGTTGGCGATCGGCCGGCCATCCTGAGTGCGGCGGATTTCAGGGTCTGCACCCACGTTTCCAACCAGAATTACCTTGTTCACGCTACCAGCCATGCTTTTCACCCTGCCTGCCGCCCTGCCCGGCGGCGTTGATCGATCGGCGCACCTTAAACCATCGCGGACCGCCAATGCGCGTAAACGGTCGTTCATCCACATGTTTATCCATCAGAAAGCCGCATGCATTCATCAGGAATTTTGTTCTTTATTTGTTCTAGTTTATCCGTATGATCCTGTCAACAGAATCGAAAACCTTGAGCCATCCAGGATATTCAGCCTCGACTCGCCCGTCGGCATCACTAAATAAGGGCTGTTATCCAGAAAACCAAAGCAGAGACGATGAGCGAACTGAAGACGATCTCCATCCGCGGCGCGCGCGAGCACAATCTGAAGAGCATCGATCTCGATCTGCCGCGCAACAAGCTGATCGTCATGACCGGGCTTTCGGGATCCGGCAAATCCTCGCTCGCGTTCGACACCATCTATGCCGAGGGCCAGCGGCGTTATGTCGAAAGCCTGTCGGCCTATGCCCGGCAATTCCTGGAAATGATGCAGAAGCCCGATGTCGACCAGATCGACGGGCTGTCGCCTGCCATTTCGATCGAGCAGAAGACCACCTCGCGCAACCCGCGCTCGACGGTCGGCACGGTCACCGAGATCTACGATTACATGCGCCTGCTCTTTGCCCGCGTCGGCGTTCCCTATTCGCCGGCGACAGGCCTGCCGATCGAGAGCCAGACCGTCAGCCAGATGGTCGACCGCATCCTCGCTTTCGGCGAGGGTACTCGTCTCTATATTCTCGCGCCGCTCGTGCGCGGCCGCAAGGGCGAATACAAGAAGGAACTGGCGGAGCTGATGAAGAAGGGCTTCCAGCGCGTCAAGGTCGATGGCCAGTTCTACGAGATCGCCGAGGCGCCTGTTCTCGACAAGAAATACAAGCACGACATCGACGTGGTGGTCGACCGTATCGTCGTGCGCCCGGATGTCTCGGCACGCCTGGCCGACAGCCTTGAAACCTGCCTGAAGCTCGCCGACGGGCTGGCGATCGCCGAATTCGCCGACAAGCCGCTGCCGCCGGAAGAGACCTCGGCCGGCGGTTCGGCCAACAAGTCGCTGAACGAAACGCATGAGCGCGTGCTGTTTTCGGAGAAATTCGCCTGCCCGGTCTCGGGCTTCACCATCCCGGAAATCGAACCCAGGCTCTTCTCCTTCAACAATCCCTTCGGCGCCTGCCCGACCTGCGACGGTCTCGGCGCCCAGCAGAAGATCGACCCCGACCTGATCGTGCCCGAACCGGAGCGGACTTTGCGCGACGGAGCGATCGCGCCCTGGGCCAAGTCGACCTCGCCCTATTACAACCAGACGCTGGAAGCGCTCGGCAAACATTACGGCTTCAAGCTCGGCACCCGCTGGAACGACCTGTCCGACGAGGCCAAGGACGTCATTCTCAACGGCACCGACGACAAGATCGAGTTCCACTACGCCGACGGCGCCCGCTCCTATACGACGCACAAGAATTTCGAGGGCATCATCACCAATCTCGAACGCCGCTGGAAGGAGACCGATTCCGCCTGGGCGCGCGAGGATATCGAGCGCTTCATGTCGGCCGCCCCCTGCCCGGCCTGCAACGGCTTCCGCCTGAAGCCGGAAGCGCTGGCGGTGAAGATTGACAAGCTGCATATCGGCGAAGTCACCGGCATGTCGATCCGCATCGCGCGCGACTGGTTCGAGGCACTGCCGGCGACGTTCAACGCCAAGCAAAACGAAATCGCCGTCCGCATTCTCAAGGAAATCCGCGACCGCCTGCGCTTTTTGAACGATGTCGGCCTGGAATATCTGAGCCTTTCGCGCAATTCCGGCACGCTATCGGGTGGCGAGAGCCAGCGCATCCGGCTCGCCTCGCAGATCGGTTCGGGGCTGACGGGCGTGCTCTACGTGCTCGACGAGCCGTCGATCGGCCTGCATCAGCGCGATAACGCCCGGCTGCTCGACACGCTGAAGCACCTGCGTGACATCGGCAACACCGTCATCGTCGTCGAGCATGACGAGGATGCGATCCTGACGGCCGACGACGTGGTGGATATCGGTCCGGCCGCCGGCATCCATGGCGGTGAGGTTATCGCCCATGGCACGCCGCAGGACATCATGGACAATCCGAAGTCGCTGACCGGCAAATATCTCTCCGGCGAACTCGGCGTTCCCGTTCCCGAAGAGCGCCGTAAGCCGAAGAAGGGCCGCGAAATTAAGGTGATCGGCGCACGCGGCAACAATCTGAAGAACGTCACCGCGTCGATCCCGCTCGGCGTCTTCACGGCGGTGACCGGGGTTTCCGGCGGCGGCAAATCCACTTTTCTGATCGAGACGCTCTATAAATCGGCGGCTCGCCGCGTCATGGGCGCGCGCGAAATTCCGGCCGACCACGACCGGATCGACGGTTTCGAGCATATCGACAAGGTGATCGATATCGACCAGTCGCCGATCGGCCGCACGCCACGCTCGAATCCGGCGACCTATACCGGCGCCTTCACGCCGATCCGCGATTGGTTCGCCGGCCTGCCGGAAGCCAAGGCGCGCGGCTACCAGCCGGGCCGCTTCTCCTTCAACGTCAAGGGCGGACGCTGCGAAGCCTGCCAGGGCGACGGCGTCATCAAGATCGAGATGCACTTCCTGCCCGATGTCTACGTCACCTGCGACGTCTGCCACGGCAAGCGCTATAACCGCGAGACGCTCGACGTGACCTTCAAGCAGAAGTCGATCGCCGACGTGCTCGACATGACGGTGGAGGAAGGCGTCGATTTCTTTGCGGCAGTCCCCGCCGTGCGCGACAAGCTGCAATCGCTGAAGGATGTCGGCCTCGGTTACATCAAGGTCGGTCAGCAGGCCAATACGCTCTCGGGCGGCGAAGCGCAGCGCGTCAAGCTCGCCAAGGAACTGTCGAAACGTTCGACCGGACGCACGCTCTACATTCTCGACGAGCCGACGACCGGCCTACACTTCCACGACGTCGCCAAGCTCCTGGAAATGCTGCACGAGCTCGTCAACCAGGGCAATTCCGTCGTGGTGATCGAGCACAATCTCGAAGTCATCAAGACAGCGGACTGGGTGCTCGATTTCGGCCCCGAAGGCGGCGATGGCGGCGGCGAGATCGTCGCGACCGGCACACCGGAAGCGATCGTCAGGGAAAAGCGCTCCTATACCGGCCAGTTCCTGAAGGAGTTGCTGGAGCGGCGGCCGGCGAAGAAGGCGGTCGCGGCGGAATGACCATGAGGTTGGCGTCGCCCGACGATCTCCAAACGGAATATCGCGCTCTATAGTGTCTTCGGGTTCCGGAAAACGGGTCGCAGGCCGAACCCTTATCGGCCAGGATGGACGCTCATCGACATGACGAAAGAGATTCATGCGGCTTGACTGCCGCGAACTGGGAGGACGACATGACGAAATCCGGCACTATCCGCACCGGCGTCGGCGGCTGGACCTTCGAGCCCTGGCGGGGGCATTTCTTTCCCGCCGATCTGAAACAGAAGGACGAGCTGCATTATGCCAGCCGTCAGTTGAAGGTCATCGAGGTCAATGGCACCTATTACAGCACGCAAAAGCCTGCGGTCTTTGCGAAATGGGCAGCGGATGTGCCCGATGGCTTTATCTTTTCGCTGAAGGCAACGCGGTTCGTCACCAATCGGCGGGTGCTCGCGGAAGCCGGTGAATCGATGGAGCGCTTCCTCACATCCGGAATAAGCGAGCTCGGCGATCATCTCGGGCCGCTGCTCTGGCAATTCGCGCCGACAAAGAAATTCGATCCGGACGATTTCGAAGCCTTCCTGAAGCTGCTGCCGGCAAAGCAGGACGGACTGGCGCTCCGTCACGTGGTGGAGGTGCGGCACGATTCCTTCAAGGTGCCGGAATTCGTTGCTCTGCTTGCTAGATATGGCGTGGCGCCGGTTTGTGCCGAACATTTCGAATATCCGATGATCGCCGATGTGACGGCAGATTTCGTCTATGCCCGACTGCAGAAGGGATCGGATGATATTCCGACCTGCTATCCCGACAAGGATCTGAAGGCCTGGGCAAAGCGGCTCGAGACCTGGGCCGAGGGCAAAGTTCCGGACGATCTGCCGCTGATCGACGGGGATCGTCAGGTGAAGGCTGAGCCGCGCGACGTCTTCGCCTTCATGATCCACGAGGGGAAGGTCAATGCGCCGCACGGGGCGATCGCGCTGCAGCAGTTGCTGGCGAAATAGGCGATTGAGACTTAGCCCGGGCTAAAGCGGCAACACCTCGGCTGCAAGCTCTTCCGCCGTCAGCCCCTTGCCGGCGCGCTGGCCAGCCTCTCCGTGCAGCCAGACGGCGGCGGCCGCAGCTTCAAAAGTCGGCAGGCCCTGGGCGAGCAATCCGCCGATGATGCCGGCAAGCACATCGCCGGAACCTGCCGTGGCAAGCCAGACAGGCGCATTGGTATTGATGAGCGCGCACCCGTCCGGCGAGGCGATTACGGTATCGGCGCCCTTGTAGACGATCGCGGAATTGGCCCGGCGGGCGGCCGCCACCGCCTTGTCTACCTTCCCCAGCGTTTCGTCGTCGCCAATATCCGGAAAGAGCCGCGAAAATTCACCCTCGTGCGGCGTCAGCACCAGACGCGGCTCGCCTTGGAAAAGGTCAAAAAGCTGTTGCGGATCGTCCTTGAACGAAGAGATGCCGTCGGCATCGAGCACGAGTCGGCGATCGGCAAGCGCGGTGACGAAGCCGCGGGCTCTCGCGCCGACACCGAAGCCGGGACCGAGGACGAAAGTCTGCAGCCGCTTGTCGGACAGCCACTCTGTCAGATCCGCCGCGTCGTCGACTGCATGCAGCATGACGGCTGTGAGTTGCGCGGCATTGGCGGCCATCGCTGCGCCGGGGGCGGCGATCGTTACCAGGCCGGCGCCGGCCTTCAGGCCGGAGACGGCCGACATGCGGGCAGCCCCGGTCTTGTCGGCCTCGCCCGAAAAAACAACCAGATGGCCGCGCTTGTATTTGTGGGTTTCCAGCTGCTCGGCCGGCAGCACGCCCTTCCAGGCGTCAGGTGTGTTCTCGGCGATGGCGCCGCCCGCCTCAGCCCGGATGATCCGGGCGGGAATGCCGATGTCGAAGACTTCCAACTCGCCGCAAAGCTCCCTGCCCGGCATCAGGAGATGGCCGGGCTTGCGGGTCATGAAGGTGATGGTATTGCGAGCCTGGAAGGCAGCACCCAGCACCTTGCCGGTGCGGCCATCGACGCCTGAGGGCAGATCGATGGCGAGCACCGCAATACCGGCCTCGGCGACACGCTTGGTCAAGGCAGCCACATCGGCCGGCACCGCGCGCCCGAGGCCTGCTCCGAACAGACCGTCGATGACGACGTCGCCGGCTTCCGGCAGATAGCGGCCGAGTTCTTGGCCCTGCAATGCGCAGCCGGCCCGAGCGCGGGCGGCATCGCCTCTCAGCTTTGCGGGATCGCCGAGATGAAAAAGCGCCACGGTCGCTCCGGCCTCCAGGAGATACCTTGCCGCGACATAGGCGTCGCCCCCGTTGTTGCCGGGGCCGCAGAGCACGACGAACCGCAGCGCCCCAGAATGAAGCCTGAGCGCGGCAGCAGCGGCGGCGGCCCCTGCCCCTTCCATCAGGCCGAAGGAATCGATTCCGGAGGCAGCTGCGGCAGCATCGATGGCGCTCATTTCGGCAGGCGTCACCAGAAGCTCGGAGAGATGTTTGCTCATCAGCCTATTCAATTCAAAAAACGCACAAAAAACAACCGTCTGGAGAGAAGCGAAAGAGATCTAAATTTGTGCACTTGCTTATATTTTAATCGACTCGCAACTTGGTTTTGCAATCGAAGGAAAACCTGACTTTTCCGGTTTTCGGCCGATTTTTCTCCGATAGCCGACGTTTTTCCACCCCCCTCGTCACCAAATCGACATTAAATTCCCCGCAGACGCGCCGGTTTCGACAAAATCGACGTCTTTTTTCGATAAGACGGATTTCAAACTGGCACGATATCTGCATCATATCCGCGAGCGGGAACATCCCTGCCATAACAGGAGAAGCGGAGAGACATTTTCTCATGAAAAAGATCGAAGCGATCATTAAGCCCTTCAAGCTGGACGAAGTGAAGGAAGCCCTTCAGGAAGTCGGCCTGCAGGGTATCACAGTCACGGAAGCCAAGGGCTTCGGTCGTCAGAAGGGCCACACGGAACTCTACCGCGGTGCCGAATACGTCGTCGATTTCCTGCCGAAGGTGAAAGTCGAGGTGGTGCTGGCCGACGAAAACGCCGAGGCGGTCATCGACGCGATCCGCAAGGCGGCTCAGACCGGCCGCATCGGCGACGGAAAGATCTTCGTCTCCAATGTCGAAGAGGTTATCCGCATCCGCACCGGCGAGACCGGCATCGATGCCATCTGACCACTTTGCCTACCGCGCAAAGTCCGATACCGTCACCGCGCCCACCTATTGTCATTGCTAATTGGAGGAAGGTATTTAATGGCGACCGCAAGCGAAATTCTGAAGCAGATCCAGGAAAACGACGTGAAGTTCGTCGATCTGCGCTTCACCGATCCGAAGGGCAAGTTGCAGCATGTGACGATGGATGTTGCCGTCGTCGACGAAGACATGTTCGCCGACGGCGTGATGTTCGACGGCTCCTCGATCGGCGGCTGGAAGGCCATCAACGAGTCCGACATGGTGCTGATGCCCGATACCGAAACGGTGCATATGGATCCATTCTTCGCCCAGTCGACCATGGTCATCGTCTGCGACATTCTCGATCCGGTCTCCGGCGAGGCCTATAACCGCGATCCGCGCGGCACCGCCAAGAAGGCTGAAGCCTATCTCAAGGCCTCCGGCATTGGGGACACGATCTTCGTCGGCCCGGAAGCCGAATTCTTCGTCTTCGACGACGTCAAGTACAAGGCCGATCCCTACAATACCGGCTTCAAGCTCGATTCGACCGAACTCCCGTCGAACGACGACACCGATTATGAAACCGGCAACCTCGGCCATCGCCCCCGCGTCAAGGGCGGCTATTTCCCGGTTCCCCCGGTCGACAGCGCCCAGGACATGCGTTCGGAAATGCTGACGGTGCTCTCGGAAATGGGCGTCGTCGTCGAAAAGCATCACCATGAAGTCGCCGCCGCCCAGCACGAACTCGGCATCAAGTTCGACACGTTGGTGCGTAACGCCGACAAGATGCAGATCTACAAATACGTCGTGCACCAGGTGGCGAACGCCTACGGCAAGACGGCGACCTTCATGCCGAAGCCGATCTTCGGCGACAATGGCTCGGGAATGCACGTGCACCAGTCGATCTGGAAGGGCGGCAAGCCGACGTTTGCCGGCGACGAATATGCCGGCCTCTCCGAGACCTGCCTGTTCTATATCGGCGGCATCATCAAGCACGCCAAGGCGATCAATGCCTTCACCAATCCGTCGACGAACTCCTACAAGCGTCTAGTCCCGGGTTATGAGGCGCCCGTTCTGCTCGCCTATTCGGCCCGCAACCGGTCAGCCTCCTGCCGCATTCCGTTCGGCTCCAACCCGAAGGCCAAGCGCGTCGAAGTCCGCTTCCCGGATCCGACCGCCAACCCCTATCTCGCCTTCGCCGCCATGCTGATGGCCGGCCTCGACGGCATCAAGAACAAGATCCATCCCGGCAAGGCCATGGACAAGGATCTCTACGATCTGCCGCCGAAGGAACTGAAGAAGATCCCGACCGTCTGCGGTTCGTTGCGCGAAGCGCTCGAAAGCCTCGACAAGGATCGCAAGTTCCTGACCGCCGGCGGCGTCTTCGACGACGACCAGATCGATGCCTTCATCGAGCTGAAAATGGCAGAGGTGATGCGTTTCGAAATGACGCCGCATCCTGTCGAATACGACATGTATTATTCGGCCTGATCGGCCGCCACGCGGAAAGTCCCGGTTCGCCGGGACTTTTACCTCCCCGGTCATGAACGGCAGAAGGAGGATATGACGTTCATGTGACGCGCTGGTGCAAAATTCTTGATTTGCACCGCACCAATCACCAAATTTGGTGATGAAAGGAAGTCGTACCATGAAAGAAAGACTAGCAAAGTTCAGTATCGGCGAAGTGGTCCGGCACAAGGTTTTTCCGTTTCGCGGCGTCATCTTCGATGTCGATCCGGAATTCGCGAATACCGAGGAATGGTGGAACTCCATTCCCGCCGAAGTGCGCCCGAGCAAGGACCAGCCCTTCTACCATCTGCTCGCCGAAAACGACGAAAGCGAATATGTCGCCTATGTCTCCGAGCAGAACCTGGTGAATGACGAAAGCGGCACGCCGCTTCGCAACCCGCAGATCTACCAGATTTTCGATCAGGCTCCGTCCGGGCAGTTCAAACCCAAGATGAGCTTCGCCCACTAATAAGATCAGACACGCCGATCGATGAAACGAGGCCTCGCATCTCCCGGCGAGGCCTTTTTCTTGGCGAGAAACAAAAAAACCGGCACGAAGCCGGGTTTTTTGTTCAAGCCTGTCGGCTAGATTACTGAGCCTTGGCAGCCTTCTGAGCGTCTTCCAGCTTCTTGCGAGCCTCTTCAGCCTTCTTCTGCATGCCTTCCTGCAGGCTGCGCTGGCTTTCGGCGAGCTTGGATTCGGAAACCGGTTCGCCGTCGTAAGCGCCGGTGAAGCCTTCGAGCGAGATCTTGATCGGGTTCGGCGCGCGGCGGAAGTTGATCGAGGTGAAGATCACGTCGCTGCCCTTCTTGAGGCTGGCGATCATCGCGTCGGTCAGCGGAATTTCAGCGGTGCACTTGTCCGGCAGGCAGACGGCATAATCGAGCTTCTGGCCCTTGCCGCCGTCGATCTGCATGCTGATGCCCGGAGGAATGAGGCGTGCCGTGGGAACGGAGACCTGCAGGAGCTTGCGGTTGATCTTGCCGGTGACCGAAATCAGGCCGACAGCCGTGACGAGCTGGCCGCCATTGGCGAGAATCAGGTTCTGGACGACGCAGATGTCGTTGTCTTCCTGCTTGCTGCAGGTCTTGTACCAGCCGAGCTTCGGCGCGCCAGCGGCCTGTGCCGGGGCATCGGCCGGAGCCTGCGCCGCCGCATCCTGTGCGAAGGAGGAGACCGGTGCCGAAGCGCCGAACACCACTGCCAGAACGGACAGTGCTGCCCGCATTTTCTTTTCAGACTTGAACATCATAACGAATTCCGTCTCCTGATATCCGTTCGGAGCAGCGACGTGCTGCCCCAACCATCGGGTCGTTCGGCACTCCACCTCATGGAAAAATAAGGCAAATGCATGACCCCGAAACTTCGGGTTCACCTGTTACATCGCAGCGTTCAAGATATCCAGCTTTTCTTTGGCAATTTTAGAGTCAATTTCATCGGCAGGCCAAAGAAATCGCGCCTGCGTGTTGGAATTAGTCGACCCCATGCTAATCTCGCGATGAATCATGCACTTATTTTTCGCGGATCAAGGATTGCCGAATGCTCCGGATCATCGTCCCCCTCGTCCTCTCCTTGCTATGCGGCACCGTCGCCGCCGAGCCGCTGCACGGCATCGCGATGCATGGCGAGCCGGCCTTGCCGCCTGACTATAAGCACTTTCCCTACGTCAATCCCGACGTGAAGAAAGGCGGCAAGATCACCTATGGCGTCGTCGGCACCTTCGACAATCTCAACCCGTTCATCCTGAAGAGCATGCGCACGACGGCGCGCGGCATGTGGGATCCGGAATATGGAAACCTCGTCTACGAATCGCTGATGCAGCGCTCCCGGGACGAACCTTTCACGCTTTACGGCCTGCTTGCCGAAACGGTCGAATGGGATGAGGACAGGAGCTTCATCCAGTTCAACCTCAATCCGAAAGCGAAGTGGTCCGACGGTCAGCCGGTGACGCCGGAGGACGTGATGTTCACCTTCGAACTGATGCGCGACAAGGGACGCGTGCCCTACTCCAACCGCATCAACGTCGTCGCCAAGATGGAGAAGGTCGGCGAGCACAGCGTACGCTTCACCTTCAACGACAAGGCAGACCGCGAGACGCCTCTGATTTTCGGTCTTTTTCCGGTGCTGCCGAAACACGCGGTCGATCCGGAAACCTTCGACCGCACGTCCCTGACGCCGCCGGTCGGTTCCGGTCCCTACAAGGTGAAGACGGTGAAGCCCGGCGAGAGCATCACCTATGAGCGCGATCCGACCTACTGGGGCAAGGACATTCCGGCCAAGGTTGGCACTGACAATTACGACCAGATCACCGTCCAGTATTTCCTGCAGGACACGACGCTGTTCGAAGCCTTCAAGAAGGGCGATGTCGACCTCTATCCCGACGGCAATCCCGGCCATTGGGCCAATGCCTATAACTTCCCGGCCGCCACCTCCGGGGCCGTCATCAAGGACGTGTTCACACCGAAACTGCCAAGCGGCATGCTCGGCTTCGTGTTCAACACGCGCCGGCCGATCTTTGCCGATCCGAAGGTGCGCGAAGGCCTGTCGCTGGTGTTCGATTTCGAATGGGCGAACAAGAATCTCTATTCCGGCGCCTACAAGCGGACGCAGAGTTTCTGGCAGAACTCGGAACTCTCGAGCTTCGGTGTTCCCGCGAATGCGGCCGAGCTTGCGCTGCTCGGGCCGATCAAGGACAAAATCGCGCCTGAAATTCTCGAGGGCATCTATAAGCTGCCGGTCACCGACGGTTCCGGACGAGACCGCAATGTGCTGAAGCAGGCCGTCGCGCTTCTGAAACAGGGCGGCTATGCGATTCAGGGTGGCAAGATGCTTGACGCCTCCGGCCGCCAGCTCGCTTTCGAGATCATGACGCAGAATGCCGACCAGGAGAAGCTTGCCGTCGCCTATCAGCGTTCGCTGCAGACGATCGGCATTGCGGCTTCGATTCGCACTGTCGATGATTCGCAGTATCAGAGCCGGACGAACAGCTTCGATTACGACATGATCATGAAGTCCTATACCTCGTCGCTATCACCTGGAAACGAGCAGCTCGGCCGCTGGTCTTCGGCTGCACGCACCCGCGAGGGGACCGATAGTTTTGCCGGCGCCAACGATCCCGATCTCGATACGCTGATCGACCATCTGCTGAGGGCACGCTCTGCGGAAGATTTCACCGCGGCGGTGCGCTCCTACGACCGGCTGCTGCTATCCAGCCATTACGTCCTGCCGCTATATCATATGGACCAGCAGTGGGTTGCGCGCAGCAAGCGCATCGGCCATCCCGACGCGGTACCGCTTTACGGCTACCAGCTGCCGGTTTGGTGGGATACAAGCGCCCAATAGAAGCGGCCGAAAAACTTCGGACCTATGTCTCCCCCGGAGACACACAGAAGGAACATCATCATGGAGCGCATCACCATCGACGTCGTCTCGGATGTCGTCTGCCCCTGGTGCTATCTCGGCAAGGCGCGGCTGGAGCTTGCCATTGCGGAAGTGCAGGACGAGATCGGCGTCGACATCAACTGGCGGCCGTACCGGCTCAATCCCGACTATCCCAAGGAAGGTGTCGACCAGAAGAAGGCGCTGGCGGAGAAGCTCGGCGGCGAGGAGCGCGTGGCGCAGGCGCACAAGATGCTGACCGATTACGGTCGTGAGGTCGGCATCGCCTTCGATTTCGAAGCGATCAAGATCGGCCCGAACACGCTCGACGCCCACCGGCTGATCCACTGGGCGATGATCGAAGGCCGCGAGAAGCAGGACAAGGTCGTCACCGCCTTGTTCAAGGCGAATTTCGAGGAAGGCCGCAATGTCGGCGACCATGCGGTGCTGCTCGACATCGCCGAGAAGGCCGGCCTCGACCGTTCGGTCATCGCCTCGCTGCTTGCGTCCAATGCCGATAGCGATCTGATCGTCGCCGAAATCAAGGCCGCGCAGGAGATGGGCGTCAACGGCGTGCCGTTTTTCATCTTCGACCAGCAGTATGCCGTCAGCGGCGCTCAGACGCCTGACGTGCTGGCGAACGCGTTGCGCGACATCGCAAAGGCAAAGGCCGAGGCGCGATCGGGATTGAACTGAGTCAATCGATGCGAATCGAGATCGAACAGCCGCGACAAAGTTGGATCGAGGATTTCGCAGCGCTCAAGCGCGCCCTCATGGGCGCAGCACCCGCCGGAGCTTATCTGCATCATATCGGCTCGACGGCCATTCCCGGCCTTCCGGCCAAGGATATCATCGATCTCCAGCTTACGGTCAACGATCTGGCCGAGGTCGATGCCGACGCATTCGAACAGGCCGGTTTCGAGCGCCGGCCCATCACCATCGACCACTGCCCTCCGGGACTTGAACTGGCGGAAGGCGAACTGCGCAAGGCCTTCTATCGCAGCAAAGGACGCCCGGCCAATCTGCATATCCGGCAAAGAGGCCGTTTCAATCAGCGCTACTCCCTGCTCTGCCGAGACTTCCTGCGCGCCCATCCGACGGCAGCCAACGCCTATGCGCTGATCAAACAGCGGCTCGCCCAGCGTTTCCCCGAGGACGTCGATTTCTACTACGACATCAAGGACCCGGTATTCGACATCATCATGGACGGCGCCAATGAATGGGCAAAGCTGATTGGCTGGTCGGAGCCACCGGGCGACTGAAGCCGCGACTTTAACTCAGCCCAGAACCGGAACACAGCGCACTTCGGTCTTCACCGAATTGGCGATGAAACATTCGTCGTGGGCGCGATGATGCAGAGCTTCGAGTTCGCCCAGAGCGGGCTGCTTTTCACGGCTGAAGACGACGTGTGGCCTCAGCGTCACGACAGTCATGGCGAGACGGCCTTCGGCATTCTTCTCCATCACGCCCTCGGCGGTATCGGTGTAGCTGTCGACACAAAAGCCCTGTTTGGCGGCAAGGGAGAGGAACCAGAGCATGTGACAGCTCGAAAGCGAGGCAATGAAGGCTTCCTCCGGATCGACTGCGTCTTCGGCTGAATAAGGCAGCGGAACGACATGCGCGGATGAGGATGCCCTCACCTCGATACCGCTGTCGAAGGTCCAGCGATGGGCGCGGCTGTAGCGGTTGTCGGTGAAGGTCTCGCCATGTCGTTCCCAGGCAATTGTCGCGCCATATGTCGCCATATCAGTCTCGCTCCGTTATTTCGCCATCTCGGCCAGTTGCGTCATGATCACGGCAGCACCCTGCAGGCGTTTTTCCGGTGTCGGCAGGTCGCGAGTCAGGAACAGGCTGTGATCGGGGCGGATCTTCGCCATCGTACCCTGCTTGCCGATGTAGCCGACGAGGTTTGCCGGGTTGGGGAATTCCTTGTTGCGGAACTGCACGACCACGCCCTTCGGGCCGGCATCGAGCTTTTCGACATTGGCGGTACGGCAGAGCGACTTGATGTAGACGATCTTCAGGAGATGCTGCACTTCGATCGGCATCGGCCCGAAGCGGTCGATCATCTCGGCGCCGAAGCCGTCGATCTCCTTGAGTTCGGTCAGTTCGCCGAGACGGCGGTAAAGTGCCATGCGCAGATGCAGGTCGGGCACGTAGTCTTCCGGGATCATCACCGTCGTTCCGACCGAGATCTGCGGCGACCAGCCGGTGTCGTGGATCTCGTCGACACCCTTGACCTCGGCGACTGCCTCTTCCAGCATCTGCTGATAGAGTTCGAAGCCGACTTCCTTGATGTGACCCGACTGCTCCTCGCCGAGCAAGTTGCCGGCGCCGCGGATATCGAGGTCGTGGCTCGCCAGCTGGAAGCCGGCGCCAAGCGTATCGAGCGACTGCAGCACCTTCAGCCGGCGGTCGGCCGTCGCCGTCAGTACCTTGTTCACAGGCAGGGTGAAGAGCGCGAAAGCGCGCACCTTCGAGCGGCCGACGCGGCCGCGCAGCTGATACAGCTGGGCAAGGCCGAACATATCGGCGCGGTGGACGATCAGCGTGTTGGCTGTCGGCACATCGAGGCCGGATTCGACGATGGTTGTCGACAGCAGCACATCGTAGCGGCCTTCATAGAAGGCGTTCATGATGTCTTCCAGTTCGCCGGCCGGCATCTGGCCATGGGCGACGGCAACCTTCAGCTCCGGCACGTCGGATTGCAGGAAGGCATGCACATCGGCGAGGTCGGCAAGCCTCGGGCAGACATAGAAGCTCTGGCCGCCGCGATAGTGCTCGCGCATCAGCGTCTCGCGGATGACAAGGCTGTCGAACGGCGAGATGAAGGTGCGCACCGCCATGCGGTCAACCGGCGGCGTGGTGATCAGCGACAGTTCGCGCACCCCGGTCATGGCAAGCTGCAGCGTGCGCGGGATGGGTGTCGCCGACAGCGTCAGCACGTGCACGTCGCTCTTCAGCTCCTTCAGCCGCTCCTTGTGCTTGACGCCGAAATGCTGCTCCTCGTCGATGACCAGCAGGCCGAGATTGGCGAATTTGATGCCGGCGCCGAGCAGCGCATGGGTGCCGACGACGATATCGGTCTTGCCTTCGGCCACTTCCTTCTTGGTCAGCGCCAGATCCTTGGCGCCGACAAGGCGGGAGGCCTGCTGGACACGCACCGGCAGGCCACGGAACCGCTCGGAAAAAGTCTTGAAATGCTGGCGGGCAAGCAAGGTCGTCGGCACGACGACGGCAACCTGGACGCCGTTCATCGCGGCGACGAAGGCGGCGCGCAGCGCCACCTCCGTCTTGCCGAAGCCGACGTCACCGCAGACCAGGCGATCCATCGGCCGGCCAGCGCCGAGATCGGAACGCACCGCGTCGATGGCATTGTCCTGGTCTTCGGTTTCGTCATAGGGGAAGCGGGCAGCAAACTCGTCGTAAAGCCCATCCGGGGTCGTCAGAACCGGCGCATGGCGAGTCAGGCGCTCGGCGGCGATGCGGATCAGTGCGTCCGCCATATCGAGCAGCCGCTTCTTGAGCTTGGCCTTGCGCATCTGCCAGGCGCCGCCGCCGAGCTTGTCGAGCTGGGCGTCGGTGCCCTCGCCGCCGTAGCGCGAGAGCAGATCGATGTTTTCGACCGGCAGGAAGAGTTTGGCCTCGTCGGCATATTGCAGTTCGAGGCAGGCATGCGGGGCGCCTGCCGCCTCTATGGTCTTCAGCCCGATGAAGCGGCCAATGCCATGTTCGGCATGGACGACGATCGAGCCTTCATCGAGGCCTGCGACCTCGGCAATGAAATCGGCGGCGCGCTTGCGGCGTTTGGAGCGGCGCACCATGCGGTCGCCGAGAATATCCTGCTCGCCGATGACGACGAGATCGCCGGCCTCGAAGCCGGATTCGAGATTGAGCACGGCCGCGGCCGCCTCGCCTTTGCCCAGCGTGGCGAGATCTTTCAGCGCCTCGACCGGCTTGACCTTTTCGAGGCCATGCTCGTTCAGCACCTGCAGCAGCCGCTCCAGCGAACCTTCGGTCCAGGCGGTGACCAGCACCTTCGCCCCGCCGGCGCGCCGGTCGGCGATGTGCTTGACGACGACGTCGAAAATATTGACGCGTTCGGCGTCACCGCCGCCTTCGGCATTCGAGCGGGCCCAGCGCTGGCCCTGGCGGGCCTCGATATTGACGACCCGCCTCGCCTCGCCCTCGATCTCGTTGAAGGGGCTGACGCGGATCGCGCGTAGCGCGTCGAGGGTTTTGGCGAAAAGCTTGCTGTCGAGATAGAGCTGGCCCGGCGTTACCGGCTTGTAGGGCGTCCCCTGCGCCATGTGGCCCTTGGCCGGCTGACCGGAATTCAGGCGGGCGTCGAAATAATCGAGGACGAGCTTGGAGCGCTCCTCCGCCGCCTCACGCACCGTGTGGTCGGTGACGACACGGAAACCGCTGAGATAATCGAAGACGGTATCGAGCTTCTCGTAGAAGAGCGGCAGCCAATGCTCCATGCCGGGATAACGGCGACCTTCGGAGACGGCGAGATAAAGCGCATCATCGCGCGTCGTCGCGCCGAAAGCCGAGAGGTAGTTCTTGCGGAAGCGGCTGATCGTATCCTGGGTCAGCGTCACCTCGCTCATCGGATTGAGATCGAGCGAGCGCACCTGGCCGGTGGTGCGCTGGCTCGCCGGATCGAAGCTGCGGATCGATTCCAGCGTGTCGCCGAAGAAATCGAGGCGGACCGGCTCTTCCGACCCTGGCACGAAGACGTCCAGGATGCCGCCGCGCACGGCATATTCGCCGACCTCGCGAACGGTCGCAACGCGGTCGAAGCCGTTGCGCTCCAGGCGCCCGGCCAAATCGTCCATGCGCAGCTGGTTGCCAGGACGGGCCGAAAAGCTCAGGCTTTCAATGACATCCTGCGGCGCCACCTTCTGCAGCATGGCATTGGCGGTGACAAGCACGACGGCCGCATGCGGCTTTTTGCGGTGGGCGATGAGGCCGCCGAGTGCGGCAAGCCGGCGGGCCGAGGTATCGGCGCTCGGCGAGACGCGGTCATAGGGCAGGCAGTCCCAGGCCGGTAGGGTGAGAACCGGAATGTCGGGGGCGACAAAACCCAGCATCTGCTCGAGATCGGCCATGCGGTGGCCGTCGGAGATGACGTAGGCGACCGGCTCTCCCGTGCGGGCGAGTTCGGCGAGCAGCAGCGGTTCGAGGCCGGCAGGCACATTGCCGATCGTCAGCGGCTCGGCAATGGCCGCAAGCTTCTTCGCATCGAAACCAGGGATCATTCCGGCGTCCTGAGGGGCTTGTCGAAATCGGGCGTATAGGCGGCAAGGCGGGCAAACATCGGTGTCTGAAAACGCTCAGGCACCGGCCAGGTTCCCATGATCCAGCGGACCAGGTCATTATCCTCTTCGGCCATGATCGTCTCGAACTCGTCGAGCTCGGCGTCCGAAAGCGTCGCGATCTCGGCTTCGGCGAACTGGCCGAAGACCAGATCCATCTCGCGGATGCCGCGATGCCAGCAGCGGAAAAGGATCCGGCGGCGGCGCGGGTCGAGACCGGCACTCGTGAGCGTGACACCTGTCATGGCATTACCTTCCTGTTGATGCGCCTCTATAGACCCTGGAAAGCGGCTTGTCAGCCTTGCCAAGGCCGCATTGTTCATCGCATTTTGACCGCATGCGCCCCGCCATTCTCGATCCGCTGTTTTCCTCCATTTCGGGCCTTCCGGGCGTCGGCCCGAAGATCGCCGAACTGCTGGTCAAGCTGCTCGGATGCGAGACGCCGGAGGATTGCCGGGTCATCGACCTTTTGTTTCACGCCCCCTTCTCACTGATCGACCGCCGCAACCAGCCGGGGATCGCCCAGGCGCCGCAGGGCGCGATCGTCACCATCACCGCACGTGTCGATCGGCATCAGGTGCCACCGCGCGGCAAAAGCAATGTCCCCTATCGGGTCTTCCTGCATGACGACACCGGCGAGCTGACGCTGGTCTTCTTCCGCGGCCAGGCGGCGTGGCTGGAAAAGCAGCTGCCCATCGATGCGGAGGTGACGGTCAGCGGCAAGATCGACTGGTTCAACGGCCGCGCCTCGATGGTGCATCCCGACTATATCGTCAGAGCGGAGGAAGCGGAGAACCTGCCGCTGGTCGAGCCGATCTATCCGCTGACGGCCGGGCTTTCGCCAAAAACGCTGCGCAAGATCATCGACGCCGCCTTGCCGCGCTTTCCGGAGATGCCGGAATGGATCGACCTGACGCTGACGCAGAAGCAGGGGCTGCCGTCGATCCGCGATAGCTTTCATATGCTGCATGAGCCGCGCGACCCCGCCGAAATCGACCCGCAGGCCCCTGCCCGCCGGCGGCTCGCCTATGACGAATTCCTGGCCGGCCAGCTATCGCTCAGCCTGGTGCGCCAGAGGCTTCGCAAAGTGGCGGGCCGGCCGGTGCATGCGACCGGCGCGGTCAGCAGCAAGATTATGAAGGCGTTGCCCTTTTCCCTCACATCAAGCCAGAACGATGCGATCGCCGAAATTCTGAAGGACATGGCCGGTCACGAGCGCATGCTGCGACTCCTGCAGGGCGATGTCGGCTCCGGCAAGACGCTGGTGGCGCTGATGGCGATGGCGGCGGTGATCGAGAGCGGCGGCCAGGCCGTGCTGATGGCGCCGACCGAAATCCTGGCGCGGCAGCACCACGCGACCATCTCGAAATTCGCCGCCTCCGCCGGCCTCGGCATCGAGGTGCTAACCGGGCGCACCAAAGGACGCGAGCGGGAAGACATCCTGGAGCGCATCGCCTCCGGTGCCGCGCAGATCATCATCGGCACGCATGCGCTGTTTCAGGAGATCGTCACTTACGCCAATCTGATGCTCGCCGTCGTCGACGAGCAGCACCGCTTCGGCGTTCACCAGCGCCTGCGGCTGACGGCCAAAGGCATCTCGCCGCATATGCTCGTGATGACCGCGACGCCGATCCCGCGCACCCTGGTGCTGGCCGCCTTCGGCGATATGGATGTTTCCAAGCTCACCGAGAAACCGGCCGGCCGCAAGCCGATCCAGACGATCACGGTGCCGATGGAGCGCACCGGCGAAATCGTCGGGCGGCTGCGCAGCGCAATCGCCGAGGGCAAGAAGGCCTACTGGATCTGCCCGCTGGTCGAAGAATCCGAGGAGCTCGATCTGATGTCGGCGGAAGAGCGGCATGCGACACTCGTCTCCTCGCTCGGGCCCGATATCGGTCTCATCCATGGCCGCATGGGCGGTGCCGAGAAGGATGCGGCGATGATGGCCTTCAAGAACGGTGAGACCCGGCTGCTCGTCGCCACCACCGTCGTCGAGGTCGGCGTCGACGTGCCGGACGCGACGATCATGGTGATCGAACATGCGGAACGCTTCGGCCTGGCGCAGCTGCACCAGCTGCGCGGCCGGGTCGGGCGCGGCGACGAGGCTTCGACCTGCATCCTGCTCTATAAGGGGCCGCTCGGCGAGACCGGTCATGCCAGACTGTCGATCATGCGGGAGACGGAGGATGGTTTCCGTATCGCCGAGGAGGACCTGAAGCTGCGCGGAGAAGGCGAATTGCTCGGCACCCGCCAGTCCGGCACGCCAGGCTTCCGCATCGCCAGCCTCGAGGCGCATGCCGACCTGCTCGAGATCGCCCGCAAGGATGCGGCCTATCTCATCGAGCGCGATCCGGAGCTGACCAGCGAAAGAGGACAGGCGATCCGCACCCTGCTCTATCTCTTCCGCCGCGATGAGGCGATCCGCTTCCTGAGGGCTGGTTAATCGGCTTTCGAAACGGCTACCGGCTTCGGCCGCGGCAAATGCTTCTGCTTCGGCTCGGACGGCTTATGCTCGGGAGCCACGAGGCCGCCTGATATCAGGTACTTGGCGGCATCTTCCGGGCTCATGTCGAGCATGACGATCTTTTCGCGCGGCACGAAAATGAGGAAACCGGCCGTCGGCACCGGCGTCGGCGGCAGGAAGACGGCCACCATGTCCTGACCCATGGCGTTGAACTTCGAGGCGATCTCGCCCTTGGCGTCGGTGGCGATGAAGACCAGCGCCCAGAGACCGGGACCCGGATATTCGATGAGGCCGACCTTCTTGAAGGAGTTCGCCTGCTCCTTCAGCACGGTTTCGAAAATCTGCTTCACGCTTTTATAGATCGTGCGCACCAGCGGCATGCGCTGGACGATCGACTCGCCGAAACGGACGATGCTCTGGCCGATGAGGTTTTTGCCGAGGAAGCCGACGACGGTGATCAGCACGACGGCGATCAGCAGGCCGAAACCGGGAATAGCGAAATTAAGATAGCTTTCGGGGTTCCAACGCGCCGGGATATAGGGCCTGACCCAGCTGTCCGACCAGTGGATGAAGGTCCAGGTCAGCCAGATGGTAATCGCAATCGGCGCGCAGATGATCAGGCCTGCGAGAAAATTGTTCCTCAGCCGGGTCGCTACCGGCATTCTGGGGGCGTTGTCGGCCATCGTTTCCTGATGAACTCCATCTCAGTCCTGGACGGGCCGGAACGCCGACCCTTCCCCCTTGTCCATTTGGTAAAATTGCCAGAATTCCAGGCGCCGCACAATATGTTTCGGCGCCGAGATCCGACCTTGCCGGCTTACTCCACAGTCACGGATTTCGCCAGATTGCGGGGCTGATCGACGTCGGTGCCCATGAAGACGGCGGTGTGATAGGCGAGCAGCTGGATCGGCAGCGAAAAGATCATCGGCGCGATGATTTCGTCGACGACAGGCAGAACAATCGTCGCCATGGTCGGCAGTTTGGAGGCCGCCGCACCCGCCTCGTCGGTGATGAAAATGATGCGGCCGCCGCGGGCTGCGACCTCCTGCATATTGGAAACGGTCTTTTCGAAGAAGCGGTCGTAGGGGGCAATGACGATAACCGGCATGTTCTCGTCGATCAGCGCGATCGGACCGTGCTTCAACTCACCGGCGGCATAGCCTTCAGCGTGGATATAGGAGATTTCCTTGAGCTTCAGCGCGCCTTCCATGGCAAGCGGGAAGCTGGTGCCGCGCCCGAGATAAAGGACGTCCTTGCACTTGGAGAGCTCACGCGACAGGCTTTCCATATGCGGCTGGATGAGGTTCAGCACCCGGCTCATGATACGCGGCATCTCGGCGAGATGGCGCACCAGCGCCCTCTCCTCCTCGACACTCACCGTGCCGCGCGCTTTGCCGGCGCCGATCGCCAGCGACGCCAGCACGGCGAGCTGGCACGTGAAGGCCTTGGTCGAGGCGACGCCGATTTCCGGGCCTGCCATGATCGGGAAGACGGCATCGGATTCGCGGGCGATCGTCGATTCGCGGACATTGACGACGGCGCCGATCTTCAGGCCGTTGTCGCGGCAATAACGCAGCGAGGCCAGCGTATCGGCGGTTTCGCCGGACTGCGAGATGAAGAGCGCTGCCTGCGAGGGCGAAAGCGGCATTTCGCGGTAGCGGAATTCCGACGCGACGTCGATCTCGACCGGCAGACGGGCATAACGCTCGAACCAGTATTTGCCGACGAGACCGGCGAGATAGGCGGTGCCGCAGGCCGAGATCGCCAAGCCGCTCACCGCCTTGAAATCGATCGCCGCGGCATTGGCGCCGATCGTGTTCTCGGCGAAATCGACATAATGGCTGAGCGCATGGGAGATGACCTCCGGCTGCTCGTAGATTTCTTTTTCCATGAAGTGTCGGTGATTGCCCTTGTCGACGACATAGGCGGTCGCCTGCGAGATCCGGCGGGCGCGCTTGACCGGTTTGCCGGCGAAATCGAGGACCGAGACGCTATCGCGGGTGATGACGGCGCAGTCGCCGTCGACGAGATAGGTGATCTCGTTGGTAAAGGGCGAAAGCGCGATGGCGTCCGAGCCGAGGAACATCTCGCCGCGGCCATGGCCGACGGCAAGCGGCGGGCCGGAACGGGCGGCCATGATCGTGCCCGGATCGGCCTTGAGCATGACGGCCAGCGCATAGGCGCCGGTCACCCGGTTCAGCATCTTCAGCATGGCGGCGCGCGGATCGAGGCCCTCGCGCAGATATTTCGCCATCAGCTGGGCGACGACCTCGGTGTCGGTCTGGGTTTCGAAGACCGAGCCCTCCTCGGTCAGTTCGTCGCGAAGCTCGGAGAAGTTTTCGATGATGCCATTATGGACGACGGCGACACCTTCGACGAAATGCGGATGGGCATTGGTCTCGTTCGGAACGCCATGCGTCGCCCAGCGCGTATGGGCGATGCCGACCAGACCCGGCAGCGGTTCTACATCCAGGCGCTTTTCCAGATTGAACAGCTTGCCTTCGGCGCGGCGGCGATCCATCACGCCCTCATGGATGGTGGCGACACCGGCGGAATCATAGCCGCGATATTCGAGACGCTTCAGCGCATCGACCAAGCGCCCGGCAACAGGCTGAGTTCCGACGATCCCCACAATTCCGCACATGCAATGTCCCCATGAGCCTCTGACAACGAGGCCAGTCCTAACGATTTTCGCTTATTTCTCAATCGCCTCGGCGGTCACTTTCAATTTCCGCCGGTTACGGAAAGCGGCCTCAAGCCTTGGCCTTCTTCGCCGCCTTGATGGCGAGCGCGCGTTCGCGCAGCAAGGATGCGCGGCCGGGCTTGATCTCCTGGCGGGCGCGGCCGAGCGCCAGCGCATCGGCCGGGACGTTGGCGGTGATGACGCTGCCGGAGCCGACATAGGCGCCGTCGCCGATCGTCACCGGCGCGACCAGCGACGAGTTGGAACCGATGAAGGCGTTTTCGCCGATCACCGTCTCGCTCTTGTTGACGCCGTCATAGTTGCAGGTGATCGTGCCGGCGCCGATATTGCTGCCGGCGCCGACGACGGCGTCACCGATATAGGTGAGATGGTTGACCTTGGCGCCCTCACCGATCCGGCCATTCTTGACCTCGCAGAAATTGCCGACCTTGGAACCATTGGCGAGTTCGGCCCCCGGCCGCAGCCGGGCGAAGGGACCGACGGTCGCGCCCTCGCTGACATGGGCGCCTTCGATATGCGAGAAGGCGTGAATGACTGCGCCGCTGTCGATCACCGCGCCGGGACCGAAGACCACGTTCGGCTCGATCAGCGCATCCTGGCCGATGACCGTATCGTAGGAGAGGAACACCGTTTCCGGTGCGATCATGGTGACGCCCGCCAGCATCATCTCGCGGCGGCGGCGCTCCTGCCAGAAGCGCTCGATGACGGCGAGTTCGGCGCGGTTGTTGCAGCCGGTCATCTCGATTTCAGGCGCATCGACGGCGGTGACGCGACCGCCGAGCGAGCGGGCGATCTCGACGAGATCGGTCAGATAGAATTCGCCCTTGGCATTGGAATTGCCGATGCGCGAGAGCAGGTCGAGCGCCTTGCGGCCGTTGATCGCCATCAGACCGCTGTTGCACCAGGTCACAGCCCGCTCGGCATCGGTCGCATCTTTCTCTTCGCGGATGGCGATGAGTTCGCCGTCCTTGACAAGCAGGCGGCCGTAACCGGTCGGGCGGTCGGTGTGGAAACCGATGACGACGATGTCGCTGCCATCGGCAAGACCCCGGCGGGCGGCTTTCAACGGGCCGTCGGTCTGCAGCGGCACATCGCCATAGGTGACGAGAATATCGTCATAACCCCTGCCGATCGCTTCGCGCGCCGCCAGCACGGCATGGCCGGTGCCGAGGCGCTGCTGCTGCAGATAGGATTCGACGCCGACACCGTCGATGCTTGCAGCCTTTGCCACCTCCTCGGCGTCGCGACCGACGACAAGGGCAACAGAGGAAATGCCGGCGGAGGCGACTGCCTCGACGACATGGGCGATCATCGGCCGCCCGGCGACCGGATGCAGCACCTTCGATTTCGAGGATTTCATCCGCGTGCTGTCACCGGCAGCTAGGATGACGGCAAGGCAAGTACGTTCCATGATCTGCTCCGCGAATCCGCGCCATGAGGCGGCTTTGTTGCCTCATACTGCATAATTCCTGAAATCGGAATCGATTTTCGGAAGCCGCGATGGAAGGATCGAAAGTGCGTTGGCGTGCTTTGCGCGTCTCCAAAGAAGGGCAAAGTCACAGCTCAGGCAAAGCCCTTACTTAGGTGAAATTTCCGGCGAAAGCGGCTCCATGACATCAGGAGAGCCGCTGGCCGCAAAGGATTCGCGCACATGATCGCGGCCGTCCAGGATGACGACTTCCATCGCCCGGCGCGCGGCGGCGCTGTCACCGGAAGCGATGGCATCGACGATGCGCATATGGGTCTCGGCAATATTGGCAAATCCGTTTTCGGAAGGCGGCGTGCTGATGCGGAACATGCCGACGAGAGCCGCCTCGATAAGGCTGCCGAGGGTGCGCATGAACGGATTGTGCGAGGCTTCGGCGAGCGCCAGGTGAAAGTGCAGGTCGGCGAGCGCCAGGCTGTCGGCCGTATGGTCTCTCGCCGCCATCTCCTCCGCCAGCCCGCGCAGCGTCTCGATTTCCTCGGCATTGGCCCGCTCGGCGACGAGGCCGGCGGCGAAGGGTTCGACGGCAAGGCGGATATCGTAAAGCTGCAACAGGAATTCTTCCGTCACACCATTGTCGAAGTGCCAGGCGATAATCTCACTGTCGAACATGTTCCAGAGGTTCTTCTCGGTCACACGCGTGCCGACGCGCGCCTTGGCGACGACCATGCCCTTGGCGGCGAGCGTCTTCATCGTCTCGCGCAAGACCGTGCGCGACACCTTGAAGCGTTGCGCCAGTTCCGTATCGCCCGGCAAGATCGAGCCGACGGGATAGGTGCCTGCGACGATCGCCTTGCCGAGCTCGTCGACCACCTGGGCATGGCTCGTCCGGGTCCGGCGCCCTGTCTTGCGTGTCTCGATCAATTTGTTGCGCAAGCGATCCGTCTCCTCCTCAGGCATACCTCTTGTTCAGACTGGAAAGGAACAGGATCGCCTTCTGCATCAGGATGAATGCAAACAGCAGAAGGCCGATCAGGATCTTCGTCCACCAACTCGACAGCGTGCCGTCGAAGGTGATGTAGGTCTGAATGAGCCCCTGGATCAGGATACCGATCAAGGTTCCCGCCACGAATCCAGCTCCTCCGGTCAGCAGCGTCCCTCCGATGACGACTGCCGCGATGGCGTCGAGTTCGACGCCGACCGCCGCAAGAGAATATCCAGCAGAGGTGTACAGCGAAAAAACGATTCCGGATAGGCCGGCGAGAAAACCCGACAGCGCATAGATCTGGATCGTCGTGCGGCCGACCGGTACGCCCATCAGCCGCGCCGTCTGCGGACCGCCGCCGAGCGCATAGACATTGGTGCCGAAGCGGGTGCGGTGGGCAATGAAAATGCCGGCGGCGAAGACGAGAAGCATGATGGCGCCGATCAGCGTCAGCCGCCCGCCTCCGGGCAGCCGCCAATAGAGGCTCGTCAGCGTCGAATAGTAGTCGTGGTTGATCGGAATGCTGTCGATCGAGAGCACGAAAGCGATGCCGCGCGCCAGAAACATGCCGGCAAGCGTGACGATGAAGGCCGGCATTTCGAGATAGTGGATGATCGCGCCCATGATGGCGCCGAAGGCGGTGGTGATGACGAGAACGAGCGCGAAAGCAAGAAGCGGATGGATCGAGGTGTTCTGCAGGATCACCGCGAGGAAGACGCCGGTGAAGGCGATGATCGAACCGATCGACAGGTCGATGCCGCCGGAAATGATGACGAAGGTCATGCCGACGGCGGCAATGCCGAGAAAGGCGTTGTCCGTCAGAAGATTGCCGATGACGCGCGTCGATAGCATGTTCGGATATTGCAGCGTGCAGCCGGCATAGGCGAGCACGAAGATGACGATGGTCGCAAGCAGCGGCAGATATTTGGAGTTCATTTCGGCTACTCCCTTCCGCCCTGCCGGCGGCTGGCGAAGATGGCGAGCGATTGCACCGCCGGCGACTGAATGACGAGGATCACGATGATGATGACCGCCTTGATGATCAGGTTGAACTCGGGCGGAAATCCGGAGGACAGGATGCCGGTGTTGACCGCCTGGATGATCATCGCGCCGATCAGCGACCCGACAATACTGAACCGTCCGCCGAGCAGCGAATTGCCGCCGACGACGACGGCGAGGATGGCATCAAGCTCCAGCCAGAGACCGGCATTATTGGCATCGGCGCCCTTGATGTCGGCCGCGACGATAATGCCCGCGATCGAGGCGCAGAGCCCGCTCAGCATATAGACGGCCATCAGAAGCACCGGCGTCTGAATGCCGGAGAGCGTGCTGGCACGGCGGTTGACGCCGACAGCCTCGAGCAGCATGCCGAGCGCCGTGCGGCGAACGAGCAGGATGACGAGCAGGCCGACGAGCAGCCAGATGACGACCGGCATCGGCAGGAGCGCCATGGAGCCGCTGCCGAAGAAGATCAAACCGTCATCGTTGAAGGTCAGGATGGCGCCCTCGGTGATGAGCTGGGCGATGCCGCGGCCGGCCACCATCAGCACCAGAGTGGCAATGATCGGCTGGATGTTGAGGATTGCCACCAGGAAGCCGTTCCAAACGCCGCAGGCAAGCCCGATCATTAACGTCAGGAGAACCGTATAAGCGACTGAATTTCCCGAAACAATCGAGGATGCGGCAACGGCACCGCAAATGGCGATGACCGCGCCGACGGAAAGATCGATGCCCTTGGTGGCAATCACCAGCGTCATGCCGATCGCCAATAAAGCCACCGGCGCGCCGCGATTGAGCACGTCGATCAGGCTGCCATAGAGGCGTCCGTTCTGAACCACCACATTAAAAAACTGCGGTGACGTTATGAAATTCAACAGAAGAATGACCAGGAGAGCGATCAACTGCGGCGCCAGGCGATAAGCCAGCGCATTCCGGGAGGATTTCATGCTTCCTCCTTGTGCTCGGCGGCGGCGATGGCATCGACGATAGCGGCGGCGGTGATGCGCTCGCCCGTGAGTTCAGCGATATGCTGCCTGTCGCGAAGCACGATGACACGTGAACTATAGGCGACAAGCTCTTCAAGTTCCGAGGAAATTACGATCAAAGACATGCCTTCGGCGCAGAGCTGTTCGATGAGCCGGATGATCTCGGCATGGGCGCCGACATCGATGCCGCGAGTTGGCTCGTCGAGGATGAGAAACTTCGGATTGGTTGCCAGCCAGCGGGCGAGGATCGCCTTCTGCTGGTTGCCGCCGGAGAGCAGCCGGATCGGCTTTTCGCGGTCGGTGGTGCGGATGTCGAGCGCCTTGATATAGCGGTCGGCGAGCGCATTCTGCTCGGCGCGCGACAGTGGTCGGGTCCAGCCGCGGCGAGCCTGCAGCGCCAGCGCGATATTTTCCCGGATCGACAGGTCGCCGACGATGCCATCGGTCTTGCGGTCCTCAGGGCAGAAGCCGAAACCCTTTTCGATTGCAGCGCGCGGGCTGGAAAGGGTGACGGGCTGGCCATCGATCGTCGCACTGCCGCTGTCGGCATGTTCGATGCCGAACAGCAATTCGGCGGTTTCGGTGCGCCCGGAACCGAGCAGACCGGCCACGCCAACCACCTCACCGGCGCGCACATCGAGATCGAAGGGCTTGACCTTGCCGCGTTTGCCGTAGCCGGAAAAACGATACCGGACCTCGCCGGCTGCGATGCTGCGCTCCCCGACCGTCTCTTCGGCCTGGGCGAGTTCCCGGCCGAGCATCATGGCAATCAGGCCCTGGCGCGGCAGTTCGGCAGCATCGCGGGTGCCGACGAGCTTGCCGTTGCGCAGCACAGTGATTCGGTCGCTGATCGCATAAACCTGCTCGAGGAAATGGGTAATGAAGACGATGCCGAGCCCGCGCTTCTTCAGGCCCTCAATGATCCGGAAGAGCAGCGCCACTTCCTGGTTGTCGAGGCTGGCCGTCGGTTCGTCGAGGATCAGCACCTTGCCGGAGAGATCGACGGCACGGGCGATGGCGACGACCTGCTGGACGGCGACGGAGAAACGTCCGAGTTCGGCGGTGACGTCAATATCGATGCCGTAGCCGGCGAGCAGTTCGCGCGCCTTGCGGTTCATCGCGCGCACGTCGGTCATACCGAACCGCCTCGGCTGGCGTCCGAGAAACAGGTTTTCGGCGACACTCAGATTGGTGAGGAGGTTGACCTCCTGATAGACGGTGCCGATACCCAGCTTCTGGGCGGCGAGCGTGTTGGCCGGATTGATTTCCTGGCCGTCAAGCACCATGCTGCCGCCGTCGCGATGATAGGCGCCTGTGATGCACTTGATCAGCGTTGATTTTCCGGCACCGTTCTCGCCGAGAAGCGCATGAACCTCACCGCGGCGCAGCGTGAAATCCACCTTGTCCAAGGCGACGGCGCCGGGAAAAAACTTGGATATGGCCGAGGCTGCGAGAATATTCTCGTTATTGTGAACCATGAGGGCTGCTGTGTCCTGATATTGCGCCGTGTGCCCGCGCCGAGACCGGGCATGACGCCCGATCCGGCACCGGCAGTTCCGCACCGGCCCATGATGGGCCAGTGCGGTTCCAGGTTCAAATCAGTAGCCCTGACCCTTCTTCTCTTCGTAGACCTTCATCGGCTCGTCGGAAGGCGTGTAGAGCTTGGACTCAGTCTGAATCCACTTCGGCGGAGCCTTCTTGTCCTTCAGATAGGCATCGAGCGCGTCGAAGGCCGGACCAGCCATGTTCGGCGTCAGCTCGACGGTGGCATTGGACTCGCCTTCGGACATCGCCTTGAAGATATCGGGCACGGCGTCGATGGAGACGACGAGGATATCCTTACCGGGCTTCAGGCCGGCTTCCTTGATCGCCTGAATGGCGCCGACGGCCATGTCGTCGTTATGGGCATAAAGAGCGCAGATATCCTTGCCGCCGTTCTCGGCCTTCAGGAAGCTTTCCATGACTTCCTTGCCCTTGGTGCGGGTGAAGTCACCGGTCTGGCTACGAACGATCTTGAGGTTGTCATGGCCGGCAAGAGCTTCTTCGAAACCCTTCTTGCGGGCGATCGCCGGCGACGAGCCGGTTGTGCCCTGCAGTTCGACGACGTTGCACTTCTTATCGCCGACAGTCTTCACCAGGAAGTCGCCTGCGACCTTGCCTTCGTGAACGAGATCCGACGTGACGGCCGTCAGGTACAGATCGTCGGGGGCCTTGATGGTGCGGTCGAGAAGGATGACCGGGATCTTGGCTTCCTTGGCTTCCTTCAGAACGTCGTCCCAGCCGGTTTCGACAACCGGAGCGATCAGAATGGCATCAACGCCCTGAGCAATGAAGGAGCGCAAAGCCTTGATCTGATTTTCCTGCTTCTGCTGCGCGTCGGCAAACTTCAGATCGATGCCGCGCTTCTTGGCCTGTTCCTTGGTGACAGTGGTTTCAGCCGCACGCCAGCCCGATTCCGAGCCGATCTGCGAGAAGCCGACCGTCAAGCCACCGGCCGAAGCCGAACCGAACATGCAGGCGACCAGAACCGTGGCACTCAAAAGTGCAGTCTTCAATTTCATGATATCCTCCCAATGCCGCTCCTTCGCGGCGCAGGGTCAAAAAATCATATAGTATTACTTTTGGCAATCACTTTTTTTAGCGTTACAGAAGAAAAAGGGCGCCCACCGGGACGCCCTTGAAAGTTGCAAAGCCTGCGGAATTATTGCGCCGGCAGCTTGTCGTCGACACCTTCGACATAGAAGTTCATGCCGAGCAGCGTGGCGTCATCTGCCTTCTCGCCGGCCTTCAGCCAAGGCGTGCCGTCCTGCTTGTTGATCGGGCCGGTAAAGGGATGCAGCTCGCCCGATTTGATCTTGGCTTCGGTTTCCTCGGCCATCTTTTTCACGTCGTCAGGCATGTTGGTATAGGGCGCCATCTTCAGGATGCCGTCTTTCAGGCCGTCCCAGCTCTGTTCCGACTTCCAGGTGCCGTCCAGCAGCGCGTGCACACGTTTGGAGTAGTAGGCGCCCCAGGTGTCGACGATCGCCGTCAGCTGCGCCTTCGGGCCGGCTGCGATCATGTCGGACGCCTGACCGAAGGCATGGATGCCGCGTTCTTCGGCAACCTGCATCGGCGCAGTTGTATCGGTGTGCTGCGTCAGGACGTCGACGCCCTGGTCGACCATTGCCTTGGCGGCATCGGCTTCCTTGCCGGGGTCGAACCAAGTGTTGACCCAGATGACCTTCAGCTTGAAGCTCGGGTCGATCGACTTCGCACCCTGCTCGAAGGAGTTGATGCCCATCACCACTTCGGGAATCGGGAAGGAAGCGATGTAGGCGGCGCCGTGGTTCTTCGAGGTCTTGGCGGCGATCTGGCCGAGGATATAGCGGCCCTCATAGAATCGCGAGTTGTAGGTCGCGAGATTCGGGCCAGTCTTGTAGCCGGTGCCATGCTCGAACTTGACCTTCGGGAACTTGGCGGCGACCTTCACAGTCGCATCCATGAAACCGAAGGAGGTCGTGAAGATCAGCTTGCAGCCGGAGCGGGCAAGGCGCTCGATGGCGCGCTCGGCGTCCGGGCCTTCCGGGACGTTTTCGAGGTATGGCGTTTCGATCTTGTCGCCGAATTCTGCCTGGACCTGCTGGCGGCCGAGGTCGTGGGCCTGCGAATAACCGCCGTCGGTGTGCGAACCGACATAGACGAAGCAGACCTTCGTCTTCTCGGCGGCCTGAGCGGCTGAGGAGACGCCGATAATGGCGGCTGCCGAAGCGGCAAGTGTGAGTGCGAACTTCTTCATGGTAACCCCTGTTGGTTTGAAGTTATTCCGGAAACCCGTCTGTTGTTGTTGCTTTATCGCTCCGGCACGAAAGCTTTTCCAAGCGATGCCGGCGTGTTGATCATCGTCGTGCGCCGATTATGAGAAATGATGATGAGAACCACAATAGTCGCGGCATAGGGCAGCATCGACAGAAACTGAGAGGGAATGCCGAGGCCGAAGGCCTGCGCGTGCAGCTGCAGGATGGTGACCGCGCCGAAGAGATACCCGCCGGCAAAGACCCGCCATGGCCGCCAGGAGGCGAAAACGACAAGCGCCAAGGTGATCCAGCCGCGGCCGGCGGACATGTTCTCCGCCCATTGCGGCGTATAGACGAGCGACAGCTGCGCGCCGGCAAGACCGGCGCAGGCGCCACCGAACATCACCGCCAGGTACCGCGTGCGGATGACACCGATGCCGAGCGCATGGGCCGACGTATGACTGTCGCCGATCGCTCTCAGTTTCAGCCCGGCCCGGCTGCGAAATAGGAACCAGCTGACGCCGATCACAAGCGCAATCGACAGGTAGAAGATCAGATCCTGCCTGAACAGCACATGGCCGATGACGGGAATATCCGACAGGACGGGAACGACGATCTCTTCGAGGCGAATGCCGGGAACGCTGACATAGGGCTCACCGAGCATGCCGGATGCGCCGAGGCCGAGAAGCGTAAGCGCCAGTCCCGTCGCCACCTGGTTGGCCACCAGCGTCAGCGTCAGGAAGGCGAACAGCAGCGAGAACAGCGCACCCGTCGCTATGCCGCAGATGATCCCGACATAGGGCGAGCCCGATAGCTGCGCGCCGGCAAAAGCGGCAACCGCGCCCATGATCATCATGCCTTCGACGCCGAGATTGAGAACGCCGGAGCGTTCCGCCACGAGTTCGCCGAGCGCGGCGATGACGAGCGGCGTCGAGGCGGTGATAACCGTCAGCAGAATGGCTTCGAAGATGCTCATACCCCCACGCCCCTGACCCGAGACCAGACAATGCGGATTTTGTAGTAGATCAGCGTGTCGCAGGAGAGCACAAAGAAAAGCAGCAGCCCCTGGAAAACACGCGTGACCTTGTCGGAGACGCCGAGCGACAGCTGCGCCGCCTCGCCGCCGAGATAGGTCAGCGCCAGCACCAGGCCGGACGCGATGATGCCGAGCGGATTGAGCCGGCCGAGGAAGGCGACGATGATGGCGGTGAAGCCGTATCCCGGCGAGATCGCCGGCTGCAGGTGGCCGATCGAACCGGAGACCTCTGATATCCCGGCAAGGCCAGCAAGCGCGCCCGAGAAGAGAAAGCTGAACCAGATCATCTTCTTCGACGAGAAGCCGGCAAAGCGCCCTGCCCGCTCCGACTGGCCGAGGACGACAATCTCGAAGCCTTTCAGCGTATAGCGCAGCATGAACCAGACGCCGATTGCCGCGATGATGGCAAAGATGAAAGCCCAGTGGGCCCGGCCGGATTCCTCCCAGATCGCCGGCAGCACGGCTTCGGGTGCGAAATCCCGCGAGACCGGAAAGTTGAATCCCTGCGGATCGCGCCAGGCGCCGCGCACCAGCCAGTCGAGGAAGAGCTGAGCGATATAGACCAGCATCAGCGATGTCAGGATCTCATTGGTGTTGAAATGGGCCTTCAACAGCGCCGGAATGGTGGCAAAAAGCGCGCCGCCGAGCGCTCCGAGCAGCAGCATCAGCGGCAGGACGAGCGGCGAATGCCAGTCGTAAAAGACGATCGGCAGATAGGAGCCGGTAATGGCGCCGATGGTGAACTGCCCCTCGGCGCCGATATTCCAGTTGTTCGAGCGGTAGCTGACGGCAAGGCCGACGGCGATCAGGATCAGCGGTGCTGCCTTGATCGCCAGCTCGTGCAGCGACCAGACCTCGAGCAGCGGCTCGACGAAGAATGCATCGAGCGCCTCGACGGGGTCTTTGCCGAGCATGGCAAACATGATGGCGCCGAAAGCGAGCGTCAGGGCAAGGGCCAGGAGCGGCGAGACGAAGGCGAAGAGCTTCGAGACGTCGGGACGTTTTTCCAGTTCAATGCGCATGGGCAGTCTCCGCGGCCGAGCTGCCCTCATGCAGGCCGCCCATCAGCAGGCCGATCTTTTCGCGGGTGAGTTCGCCGGCCGGATAGGGCCGTGAAAGGCGCCCCTCGGAGATGACGGCGATATCGGTTGCCACTTCGAAGATTTCGTCAAGGTCCTGGCTGATGACGACGACGGCGGAGCCGGCCTTTGCCAGATCGACGAGCGCCTGGCGAATGCGGCTTGCGGCTCCCGCATCGACGCCCCAGGTCGGCTGGTTGACGACGAGGACGGCCGGCTGGCGGTCGAGCTCGCGGCCGACGATGAATTTCTGCAGATTACCGCCGGAGAGCGAGCCGGCGGCGGGATCGTCACCGCTCTTGCGGACATCCATCGCTTCGGAAATGCGCCGCGCCGCAGACTTTACCGCGCCCTGTCTGATGATGCCGAGGACGCCCAGAAAGGCTTTGCGATCCGACTGGCTGCGGGCCAGCACCAGATTGTCGGACAGCTTCATGGCGGAAACGGCCGCGTGCCCGTGCCGCTCCTCCGGCACGAAACCGGCGCCGAGCAGGCGACGGGCGGTAATGCCCTGAGTGCCTATGGGCTTCTTGCGGATGACGATCGCTTCGGCGGAGGCAACCGGATACTCGCCCGACAGCGCGTCGAACAGCTCGCTCTGGCCGTTGCCCGCCACACCGGCAATAGCCAGGATCTCACCCGAACACACCGTCATGGAGACGTCGCGCAAGGGCATGGCAAAGGGCGTGCGCGCGGCAACCGACAGATTCGAAACGGCAAGCTGCACCTCGCCCCTGTCGCTGCGCTCGGGATGGGTGACGGTCGCCACTTCGCTGCCGACCATCATGCGGGCGAGCGAAGCAGGGGTTTCCTGCCTGGGATCACAGGCGCCGGTCACCCGGCCATGGCGCAGCACGGTGGCGCGATCGCAGATGCGCTGCACCTCCTCCAGGCGATGGCTGATATAAAGAACCGAACGGCCCTCGGCGCGCAGCTTGAACAGCGTCTCGAACAGCTTGTCGGCTTCCTGCGGCGTCAGCACCGAGGTCGGCTCGTCGAGAATAATCAGCTTCGGGTTCTGCAGCAGCGCCCGGACGATCTCGATGCGCTGGCGCTCGCCGACGGAGAGATCGGCGACATGGGCATGCGGATCGAGCGGCAGGCCGTAGGCGTGCGACAGCGCCCTCGCCTCCGCGGCGATCCTGTCGATCGGGATGGCGTCGTCGAGCGAAAGCGCGATGTTTTCGGCCACCGTCAGCGCCTCGAACAGCGAAAAATGCTGAAAGACCATGCCTATGCCAAGCTTGCGGGCTTGGCCCGGCGAGGTGATGGCGACCTGTCTGTCTTCCCAGCGGATCTGCCCGTGCGTCGGCTCCAGCACGCCGAACAGCATCTTGACCAATGTGGATTTGCCTGCGCCATTCTCGCCGAGAAGTGCATGAATTTCGCCCGGCGCGATGTCGAGATCGATGTCATTGCAGGCGGCAAAGCCACCGAAAAACTTCGTCAGCTTCTGGACGGATAACAACGCACCGGAATCCGGCACATTCAATGCAGACACGTTCCCCTCATTTCTTCTGCCGACCGGTCCGTTCGGATCTCATGGAATCAGCAGCGTCGTTCCTGTTGTTTTTCTTGCTTCCAGATCCGCGTGAGCCCGCCCAACCTCACGCAACGGATAGGTTTGGTTGACATTGATACGCACTTTGTTGCTTTGCACAACATCAAATAGCGCCTTTGCACTGTCGTCCAATTCCTGCCGCGTGGCGATATAGGCGAAGAGCGACGGCCGCGTCGCGAAGAGCGAACCCTTCTGAGCCAGCATGGCGAGGGTGAAATTCTCGATCGGCCCGGAAGACTGGCCGAAGGAGGCAAAAAGGCCGCGTGGCTTCAGGCAATCGAGCGACTGTGGAAAAGTGTCCCGGCCGATCGAATCATAGACGACATCGACACCCTTGCCGCTCGTTATTTCGCGGACGCGGCCGACAAAGTCTTCGCTCTTGTAGTTGATCACATGGTCGTAGCCATGGGCCAGCGCCAGCTCGATCTTGTCCTCGGAACCGGCCGTGCCGATGACGGTGGCGCCGAGCGCTTTTGCCCATTGGCCGGCGATCAGGCCGACGCCGCCGGCGGCAGCATGGAACAACAGCACCGTCTGCGGACCGACGTTGAAGGTGCGGTTCAAGAGATATTCGGCAGTCATGCCCTTCAGCATCATCGCCGCTGCCGTTTCGATCTCTATGCCGTCAGGCACATGCACCAGATGGCGCGCCTCGATATTGCGCTCGACGCTATAGGCGCCGTCGGCGCTGGCATAGGCGACACGGTCGCCGAGCTTGAAATCGGCAACATCAGGCCCGACCGCCGTCACTGTTCCGGCGCCCTCCTTGCCGGTGACAAAGGGAAAGTGCGGCACCTTATAGGAGCCGTTGCGAAAGTAGACATCGATGAAGTTGAGGCCGATCGCCGCCTGCCGGATCTGCACCTCGCCTGCCGCCGGTGGCGGAAGATCGATCTCGACATAGTCGAAAACATCAGGTCCGCCCGTCTGCGAGAATGAAACCGCATGCGTCTTCGTCATATTGCCTGTCCTAAGCTTCGCGTCCAAGGGAGGGGAAGAATTGCAGCACCGCGCCGATGACGTAAAGATACAGCCCGGTCACGATAAAGAGAATGAGAGCCCATTCCGGCGTTTCGAAATGCATCAGCAGCGAATAGACGCCGAGCGCCGACCACAGCAGGAAGACGCCGAGATTGAGCGGGCGCAGTCGTTTCACCCGGACCGGGTGGAGAAAATTGATCGGCAGGAAGGTCAGCACCACCGAAATCGTCACGACGACAAGCGCCGTCGTCGCACTCGCATCGATGACGAACAGGGTGAAGACGATCATGTTCCAGACGACAGGAAAGCCGGAGAAGAAATACTCGTCGGTCTTCATGCCCATATCGGCGTAATAGATGGCGCTGGAGACGACGATCATGCCTGCGGCGACGAAGGACCAGGGCTCGCCGATCATGCCGCTCTGATAGAGGGCGAAGGCCGGCAGCAGCACATAGGTGACGTAATCGATGATATTGTCGAGCGTATCGCCCGACCAGTTCGGAAGCACTTCCTTGACCCGTACTTTGCGGGCGATCGGCCCGTCGATGCCGTCAACGAGAAGCGCCAGTCCCAGCCACCAGAACATGTCGATGAAGCGATGCTCGGCGGCGGCAACGACGCCGAGAAAGGCGAGGAACGAGCCGGACGCCGTCAGGATATGAACGGAAAAGGCGCGCATCTCGGCGTAAGGAACACGCTTGTAGTTGAAAATCTTCATAGTCCCCCGACCGCCTGTCGCGCTCGCCCCGGCAAGCGTGTTTTTTCGCCATCATCACCGGACCCTGTTCCTGAATCGGGTTGGGTTCGACGCCGTAGGTCTTTGTTGTCGCACCGCTTTTGCCGAAAATCAGCATTACGCTGCGGTCCGCCGCTCTAATATGCATCCTTTGTCCGGCTTCGCCAGCGGGAAATATGACATTCTCCGCTCGCCATTGAATCCTGACAATGACATGCATATTTCCCTTCTGAAGCGTCGCGTGGAATGGAATGCCTTTAATTCCGGCCGGATTTGTAATATCTCGCTCCCAATCCGACAGTTCATCCGACGAAATACGGGATCCGCTACCGAAATGAACGCGCCTGCAAAGACCGAAGACTTCGCCTCGTCCATCCCCGCCGGCGTCTACGCCGAGACGGTTCTGAGCGTGACGCATTACACCGACCGGCTCTTCCGCTTCACGATGACCCGGCCGCAGGGCTTCCGTTTCCGTTCCGGCGAATTCGCGATGATCGGCTTGATGGTCGAGGGCAAGCCGGTTTTCCGCGCCTATTCGATCGCCAGCCCCGCCTGGGCCGAGGAGCTCGAATTCTTCTCGATCAAGGTGCCGGACGGCCCGCTGACCTCGCATCTGCAGGCGATCAAGCCCGGCGACCAGGTGCTGATGCGCAAGAAGCCGACGGGCACGCTGGTGCTCGATGCGCTGACCCCCGGCCGTCGTCTCTACATGTTTTCGACGGGAACGGGCGTCGCACCCTTCGCCAGCCTGATCCGCGATCCCGAGACCTACGAGAAGTTCGAGGAAGTCATCCTCACCCATACGACCCGCGATGTCGCCGAACTGAAATACGGCTTCGACCTGGTGCATGAAATCCAGAATGACGAACTGCTGAAGGAAGTTGTCGGCGACAAGCTGCGCCATTATGCGACCGTCACGCGCGAAGACTTCGAATATCGCGGCCGTATCACCGACCTGATCTCGTCCGGCAAGCTCTTTACCGATCTCGGTGTCCCACCGCTCGATCCCGCAATCGACCGCGGCATGATCTGCGGCTCCTCGGCCATGCTGAAGGATACCAAGGAGCTGCTGGAAAAGGCCGGCCTCAATGAGGGCGCCAACAGCAAGCCCGCGGAATTCGTCATCGAACGCGCTTTCGTCGGCTGACGTCTTTTTGCGACAAGCAGATCTGAAGCGGCTCCGGAAACGGGGCCGTTTTTATTTGCGGGCGAGATAATCGATCAGCGCCGCCATAGCCGCATGCGCCTCATCCGGTCTGCCCCGCTGGATGGCCCGAATGACGGCGACATGTAGCGCGATGGCGCGGTCCAGGCGCTCGGGGCTTGCGGTGGCATACCAGAGGCGACGCGCATGCGTCTGCACCGGGCCGAGCGCGGCTGTGATGAAGCCATTCGGACAGGCATCCTCGAGGATCTCGTCAAAGGTCTTGTCGGCGGCGAAGAAGCCGGTGAGATCGCCGGTGGCGGCGCATTCCTCCATGGCGTCGGCGCAAGCGCCGAGGCGGAGGCGCTGCTCGTCCGTCGCATGTTCGGCAACCAGGCTTGCCGCAATCGGCTCCAGCTCGCGGCGCACCTGCATGACATTGCCATGATCCTCCGGCGCGATCTCGGCAACCTGCAGTCCAACCCGCGGCTTCACCAGGATCAGCCCCTGCCAGGCGAGTTTCTGAATGGCTTCGCGCACCGGCGTCCGCCCGTGGCCCGCCATATCGATCAGCTTCTTTTCGGTGATAAGCGCGCCGGGCTTCAGCGCCAGCGTGACGATCAGGCGTTCCAGCGCAAGATAGGCGCGGTGGCTCTGTGACGTCTCCATGCCGAAAATCCCGCCGAACTGATATATCACATTTTGGCACGGTCGAAAACCGGTGACAAGTCGCCATTGAAATATCAAAAAAGAGACAAATAGATAACAGCGCCATGGGCTTCGGGGCCTCAGGCGTCTACGCTCCGAAGGAACTCATTGGCCAACCCCACCCTCCGTCCTCCTCGGCTCAAGGCCGAGGAGGACGGAGGGTGGGGTTGGCCTTCTCTCCAACTCGCTCGCCTACAGAGGCATTTTCCGATGGCGCATTTATCATGCGTCACTCGTGCCGCAGCGCCTCGATTGGATTGAGATGCGCTGCCCGTCTCGCCGGGAAATAGCCGAAAATCATGCCGATTGCCGCGGAGAAAAGAAAGGCGACGGTGACCATCATCGGGCTGAAGACGAAGGGCACTTTCAGGAGGGTGACCGCCACCAGACCGAGGCTCAGGCCGAGCACGATGCCGGTGATGCCGCCAAAGAGCGAGAGCGCCACCGCCTCGACCAGAAACTGGGTCAGCACCTGGCTTTCGAGCGCACCGATTGCGAGACGAATGCCGATTTCGCGGGTTCGCTCGGTGACGGAGACCAGCATGATGTTCATGATACCGATGCCGCCGACGAGCAGGCTGATGGCGGCGACCGCGCCGAGCAGGCCGGTGAGCAGCGTCGTCGTGCCGGTCATCGCCTCGGCGATCTGGGTCATGTCGTTGACGTTGAAATCGTCCTGCCGGCCGGGAATAATCTTGCGGCGTTCGCGCAGCAGATTTTCGACATCGGCCTGCACCTTGGCCGTGGGCACACCGTCGCGCGCCGAGATGATGATCTGCGGCACGTTGCTGTTGCCGCTGATGCGCCGCTGGAACACCTTGACCGGCATGATGACCACGTCGTCCTGATCGGTGCCCATGCCGGACTGGCCGCGCTTGGCAAGCACCCCGATAACTGGGCAGGAAACCTTGCCGACGCGGATCTGCTGGCCGATCGGATCGCCGGCGCCGAAGAGCTGCGAGCGAACCGTCTCGCCGATAATGCAGCGGGACTGGCCGCGCTCTTCGGCGGGGGTGAAAGTGCGGCCGAGCGCCAGGCTCCAGTCCTGCGCGGTGAAATAGTCGTTGGTAGTGCCCGAGACGCTGGTCGAATGGTTCTGGCCGCCAAATATCACCGTTGCCGTCGACTGGTTGAGCGGCGCCACCGCCCTCAAGCCGCCGATCTGGTCGCGGATGGCGGCGACATCCTTGACGCTGAAGCGCTTGGCCTCGGAACTCGCCCGGCCGGGGCCGAACTGGCCGGGACGGACAAACAGCATGTTGGTGCCGAGCCGCGACAGTTCGGTCGAAACCTGTGCCGTCGTGCCGTTGCCGATCGTCACCAGCGCGATGACGGCGGCAACGCCGATGACGACGCCGAGCACGGTGAGGAACGAACGCAGCATGTTGCGGCTGATGGCGCGCAGCGCGAGCTTCAGCGTCTCAAAGAACATGATCCGCCCTCCTCCGATGCTCCAGCTCCGTCTCGAGCTTGCCGTCGACGAAGCGCAGCAGCCGCCCGGCATAGGCGGCGATATCGGGCTCGTGCGTGACCATGACGATGGTGATGCCATGCTCGCGGTTCAGCCGCGTCATCAGATCCATGATCTCGACGCTGGTCTTGGTGTCGAGGTTGCCCGTCGGCTCGTCGGCGAGCAGCAGCGCCGGTTCAGTGACGATGGCGCGGGCGATGGCGACGCGCTGCTGCTGACCGCCGGACAGTTCTTGCGTCTTGTGGTGCTCACGCCCGGTGAGGCCGACCAGCGCCAGGGCCTCACGCGCCCGTTCACGCCGCTCGCGCACCGCCATGCCGCGATAGATCAATGGCAGCTCGACATTCTCGACCGCCGAGGTGCGCGACAACAGGTTGAAACCCTGGAAGACGAAGCCCAGCATGTGGCGGCGCAACAGCGTCAGATGGCTGCGGTCGAAGCCGCTGGTCGGAACGCCCTGGAAGATGTAATCGCCCGATGTCGGCACGTCGAGGCAGCCGAGAATGTTCATCGCCGTCGATTTGCCGGAGCCTGACGGCCCCATGATCGCGACGAACTCATGGACATCGATCGCAAGATCGACATGGTCGAGCGCGCGGATCGCCGCCTCGCCCTCGCCGTAGATTTTCGAGACCTTCCTGAATTCGATCAGCGGCGGGTTTGTCATCCGTGTCTCCGCCTAATTCGTCCGCACCGTGGCGTCGGTCACCAATGCGTCATCTGCCTTGAGGTCGCCGGAGACCACCTGGGTGAACTGGCCGTCGGACGAACCGACCTGGATAATGACGGGCGCGGCGCGGCCGTTGCGCAGCACCCAGACGCGGCGCTGCGCTCCGGTCAGTATCTCACCGGAATTGCCGCCGCGCCGGCGTGGCGGCCCGAAGATCCCGAGAATGCCGCGTCCGCGCCGTTCCGCCTGCGGCGGGGCATAACGCAAGGCGGCGTTCGGCACCATCAGCGTATCCTTGACGGCCTCGACGGTGATGTCGGCGGTCGCGGTCATGCCAGGGCGCAGCAGCAGGTCGGCATTGTCGACCGAGAGCACCGCCTTATAGGTCACCACGTTATTGACCACTTCGGAGGCGAAGCGGATCTGCTCGATCTCGGCGGGGAAGGACCGGTCGGGATAGGCATCGACGGTAAATTTCGCCTTCTGGCCGACGGCGATCTTGCCGACGTCGGCCTCGTCGACATCCACCTGCAGCTCCATCTTCTTGAGATCGCCGGCGATGGTGAAGAGAATTGGCGCCGAAAGCGAGGCGGCGACGGTGGCGCCCGGATTGACGGACCGGGTGAGAATCACGCCGTCGATCGGCGAGACGATCTTTGCCTTGGCGAGATTGACCTCGGCAAGCTGCAGGTCGGCCTCCGAGGCGAGAACCTCGGCTTCGTTGATCTGTTTGGCGGCGACGGCGGAATCATATTTGTAGGTGGCGTCGTCGAGACTCTGCTGGGTGGAGACATTGCCCCTGACCAGGCTCTTCAGCCGCTCGAGCGAGGTGCTTGCCGATTCGAGATCGGCATTGGCCTTGGCGACATTCGCCTTGGCCGAATTGACCTTGGCGCGCGAGCTCTTCACATCCGCTTCGAGCTTGTTGGTGTCGAGCAGCGCCAGCACGTCGCCTGCCTTGATCGTGCTGTTATAATCGACGTTGACGTCGCGGACGGTGCCGGAAAGTTCGCTCGATATGTCCACCTGCTCGGTCGGCTGCACCGAACCCGTGGCTGTGACGAGTACCGTCAGGTCGCCGCGTTTTACCGGCTGGGTGGCGTAGCTCACTTCGCTTTCCCCCCGGCCAGCATAGAAGTATGCGGCACCCGCGGCGGCAGCGAGGATAATCAGTAGAACGAGCAGACGCCCGCGCCAGCGGCCTCGCTTGTTCTGCCTTGCCGACGCGGCAAGAACCGCTGCGAGGTCGGGCGTCGCGCCGGCCTTTGCTCCGGTTTCATCGCCGCTTACGATTTTGTTCATGTCATCCTCGATCAGTCAGTGGCCGCATCGGCCTGCAATGAAATAATCACACCGCAGATGAACCGGGAATTAGCGTTGCCGCCGAACTGGCACGGAATTGCGGACAGGTGAAATGAAATATTGGTAAGAAAACTCAAGTTTCCGCACGGCGGAGCCTATCGCGCAAAATTCTGCAGTGCTTTCGGCTCCCCATAGGCAGCAATCGCCGACGGTCAATCGGCATCCTCGGCATGTTGCCCGGCACCCGGCAGCGGATGCAGCCACGCTTCGCGCCGCTTGATCCAGACTTCATGGCTCGGCTCAAGATCCGTCGGCGGGCTATCGAGCGAGCCGAGGCGGATTTCCACCGCCGCCTCCTGAAGGCAGAAAAGCCTGCTGCCGCAGATGGGACAGAAGCTGCGACCGGCGAAAGTGGCAATCTCGCCGCTATGGGAGAAAGCCGAGCGAGGCCAGAGCGCAAAGAAGACGAATGCGGAGCCGCTCGATTTGCGGCAATTGGCGCAGTGGCAGAGGCCGACGCGAAGCGGCTCGCCCTTCACTTGGTAGGCGATCGCTCCGCAAAGGCAGCTTCCCGTTCTGATGCTCATGGACTGCCGTCAGGAGTCGAGCTTGGTGGGGAGTCGCGGCGGGCGCCGCTTGGCCGCCATCAACAGGTCGAGCTCGGTGGCGGAGGGGCCAAATTTGTCATAGAGGCGCTTGGCCTCCTTGTCGTCCAACCGGTATTTTCTGGCAAATTCGCTCATGCTGTAGGGGCGGCCACGCAACACTCTTCGCGCCGGGGTCGCCGTTTTCGGTGCGTCGGTCATGGTTTTCTCCTTTCCTCAGCTTCCCTGTAAGTTAGAGCGGCCCATCTATTTGAAAAGAGTCGAGCGGCCTCGGCGGGGCCGTCAACCGGGACGGATGCGGCTGATTTTCCTGGAACCTTTTTGCCGAGAGACGGTTTTCGAAGCGAGGCTGCGGGCCGCGCCAAGCGGACGCGGCGGCGCTGGAGAACATCGGGATTTTTCCGCTTTCTCCCGATGGCCAACGAAATGGCAGGCGAGCTCCCTACCCGCCCGGTCCGCTTCCTCATCCTCATTCTCGGGTGAGATCACGAAATGTTAAAATGCGGAACGCATGCGCCGGGGCGAGGTTGTCAAGACGAGGTCGACGTGGCCTCAGTTCAAAACCAAGGAGAAACCAAATGGCAAACCAAGGTGGAACCCATGAACAGCACGTCAAGGCTGGGCAGCAGAGTCACAAGAACGACTCCAATACCCGCAGCGCCTCTTCAGGCAGCCGCGACGCGCAGTCCAGCGGAAGCCGCGGCGGCAGCCATGAGCAGCATGTAAAGGCTGGTCAACAAAGTCACAAGAACAGCCACTAAAGCTGTCGCGACATGAAACTCGGCCCGCGCCCTCCATTCCGGCGCGGGCTTTTTGTTTCAAGACAGACGCCGGCCGTCCTCACCGAAGAGGTGGAGAACCTGGGGGTCCAGATGCAGCGGCAGGCTGTCGCCCGATTTCATCTTCTGCTGGCCCGCAAAGACGGCGATCAGCTTCTTGCCGGCGGCTTCGGTGTGGACGACGGTTTCAGAACCCAGCTCCTCGACAAGGGTGATCCGCGTGTCCAGCCTGGCTGCGGCGGCTGCATCGGCGAGGCTGATGTGCTGTGGCCGGATGCCGATACTGATCCTTTCGCCCACGGGGCCCGCCTCCTTGGCAATGACGGAAAGACGGTGGCCGCCGACGGTTTCGACTTGCGCGAAACCGTCCTCGTGACCCACGATCGAGGCTTCCAGAAAATTCATGTGCGGCGCGCCGATGAAACCGGCGACGAAGCGGTTGGCCGGCTTGTTGTAGAGTTCCAGCGGCGTTCCCACCTGCTCGATCCTGCCGCCTCTCAGCACGACGATGCGGTTTGCGAGGGTCATCGCCTCGACCTGATCATGGGTGACGTAGATCATCGTCGCCTTCAGGCGGGCGTGGAGCGCGGCGAGTTCGGCGCGCATGCTCACCCGTAGCTCGGCATCGAGATTGGAGAGCGGCTCGTCGAGCAGGAAGGCATCCGGCCGGCGCACGATGGCGCGGCCGATCGCGACGCGCTGCCGCTGACCGCCGGAGAGCTGGCCCGGACGGCGCTGCAGAAACGGCTCGATCTCCAGCATGCGGGCGGCGTCAGCGATGCGTGCTTCGATCTCGGCCTTCGCCACCTTGGTGTTCTCCAAGCCGAAGGCAAGGTTTTCGCGCACGCTCATATGCGGATAAAGCGCATAGGACTGGAAAACCATGGCAAGGCCGCGGTCGGCCGCACCGATCGCGGTGACGTCCTTGCCGTCGATGGCGATACTGCCGCCTGTGGGCTTGTCGAGACCGGCGATCAGGCGCAGCAACGTCGATTTTCCGCACCCGGACGGGCCGACGAAAGCGACGAACTCGCCGTCATTGACCTCAAGCGAGACATCGCGGATGACCTCGACGGCGCCGAAATTCTTGACGATGTTCCTGAGCTCGAGTCCGCTCATGCACTCTCCTGTTTCATATTATTTCAGCCCCGAGCCGGCGATACCAGTCGTGATGAAGCGCTGCAGGAAGACGAAGATCAGCACGACGGGGATCATCGAGACGACGGTCATGGCGAGGATATAGTGCCATTGCACATTGAGCTCGCCGGCATAGACGTTGAGCCCGACTTGCAGCGTGTAGAGTTCCTTGCGCGACAGCACGATCAGCGGCCAGAGGAAGTCGTTCCAGCGCCAGACGACCGAGAAGATCGCCAGCACCGCCAGCGCCGGGGCCGACAGCGGCAGGATGATGCGCCAGTAGATCTGCCATTCGCTGGCCTTGTCCATGCGTGCCGCATCGATCAGCTCGTCGGGGATCGTCAGCATATATTGGCGCAGCAGGAAGACGCCCGTCGGCGTGGCGACGGTCGGCAGGATGACGCCCCAGAGGCTGTCGAAGAGGTTCAAGCTGCCGATGACCGAATAGAGCGGCACGACGATCACCGAGAGCGGCACCATCAGCGTCGCCAGGATCATCAGCATGACGGCGGTGCGGCCGGGAAACTGGTATTTCGACAGCGCGAAAGCGGCCATCGAATTGACCAGCAGGGTGATGGCCGTCGCCACCACCGTCACGAAGACGGAGTTGCGCAGGAACAGGAAGAAGTCGAAGCGTTGGAAAGGCTCGGTGTAGTTGTTAGTCGCGAATTCGACCTCACGCACCGGCGTGCGGTCCTTGATGTTGACCTTGACGATTTCGCCCGGCTGTTTCGGATCGACCATCTGGCCCATGATACCGATGCGGCGGACTTCGGCGAGAACATGGGTGCTGCCATCCGGCATCGTCACATTATAGAGCGGCAAAGGCTTGTCGTAACCCGGCACCAAGGCCTGCTCGGTGACATAGGGCAGGACGGACGGCGGGAACTCGGCAAGGGCGGCCGGTGTCTTGAACGAGGAGAAGACGAGCCAGATGGCCGGGCCGAACATCAGGATGACGCCGGAGATCAGCCAGATCCAGGTGACGACATCGGTCCAGTGCCAGCCGCGGCCGCGGCGGCGAAGCAGGAAGGTGGCGACGGCGCTCATAGACGTTTCCCCTTCTTCTCGTTGCGGCTGCTTGCGGCGAGCTGGACCAGCGTCAGGATGACGAGCACGATGCCCATCAGGATCGAGGCGGCCGATGCAAGGCCGGGATTGCGCAACGAACTGGCAAAGCCGGTCTCGTAAATAAACTGGGTGATGTACATGGTGCTGGTGCCAGGCCCGCCGCCGGTGAGCACGAAAACCTCGTCGAAGATCTGCACGGCGCGGATCAGTGCCAGGACCAGGACGACGATGAGGTTCGGCATCAGCAGCGGCAGGGTGATCCGCCGGAAGATGCGGGTGGGGCTCGCCTTGTCCATCGCCGCCGCTTCGTAGAGATCCCTCGGGATCGCCTGCAGGCCGGCGAGCAGGATCAGCGCGTAAAAACCCATATGCGCCCAGACCGAGACGAAGACAGCGAAGAAGAAGGCCCAGAAACGATCGCTGAGCCAGGAGAAGGGTTCGAAGCCGAACGGGCTCAGCGCATAGTTCAACAGGCCCTCGCGCTGAAGGATCCACTTCCAGATCAGGCCGACGACCACGGGCGACAGCAGCACCGGAAAGAAGAAGACAGCGCGCCAGAAGCCGCGATTGGAAAGTTCGCGATTGAGGATCAACGCCGTTGCGAGTGCCGCGACCAGCATTGCCGAGACCTGGAAGACGACGAAGACGGCGGTGTTGCGCACGGCGGCCCAGAAGGTGTCGGCAGCACAAGTGGAGGGGTCGAGATAAGAGCGGCAATCGAAGAGGATGCGGTACTGCTCAGCGCCGACATAGGTCCTGTTCGGCAGGAAGATGGCGCCGCCGCTCGTCGTCGAATAGATGAAGTTGATGACCAGCGGCAGGAGCACGAAGATTGAAAAGATCAGCATGTTGGGCGCCAGGAAGACGCCCGCCATGCCGCTCAGCCCCGTCAGCTTCTGCCAGGCGCGCATCGGGATGTCGATCATCCCCATGACGAGCCTGACAGGCGCAAGGAGCGCCTGCCGCAGACCGGCTTTCGCCGGTGGTTCGGAAGAAACCGTCTTCTCCGCCATTCGTTCGTCCGTCAGTTGCCGCCAACCTTGGCCTTGATGTCCTCGTCGATGCGGGCGTAGGCGTCGTCGAGCTTCATTTCGCCGGCGATGACCTGGCTGATGCGGGCAACGATGGCGCTGTAATAGGCATCCGACCACTTCCAGCCCGGCAGCTTCATCGCAGGAGCGGCTGTCTGGCCGGCCGATTCGACGAAGGCCTTCAGCGCCGCCTTCACATGCGGATTATCGGTCTTGAAGTCCACCTGGCCGGCGGCCACACCCTTATGCGCGGGAATGAACAGGCTGCGCTCGGCAAATTCCTTCTGCACGTCGGCGCTTGCCAGGTAGTCCATCACCTTGGCGACGTCCTTCGGGTTCTTGGTGTACTTGACGGCGACGAGACCCGCACCGCCCTGCATGCCGGTGCAGGCGACCGTGCCGCAGGGGCTTCCGGCCATGATCCAGTCGAAACTGTCGCCGATCTTCTGCGCGAAGCCCGAAACCTGCCAGCTGCCCGAATAATAATAGGCGAGACCGCCATTGATGAAATCTTCGGCCGCAGCGCGATAGGTGCTGCCGGCAGCACTGACCCAGACGTCCTTGTTGACGGTGCCGTCCTCGTTCCATTTGACAAAGCGGCTGAGGAATTCCTTGGAGCCCTGATCGATGGGCGCCGGCTTGCCATCAGCGGCGATATAGTTGGCGCCATAGGAAATATTCGGGCCGGAGACACGGTGGCCGGAGCGGTCGATCGCCATGGCGAAGACTTTCTGGCTGTCAGCGACCTTCCTGGCCGCCGCCGCCCAGTCATCCCAGGTTGCTTTCGGACCGGGAATTTCGACGCCGGCCTGCTCGAACAGCGTCTTGTTGACGAAGCCGCCGGTCAGCGTCAGCTGGGTCATGAAGCCGGTGATGGCGTTCGAACCATCGGGGCGCATCCAATCGGCCTGGGCGCCGAAATTCTCGTCCCAGTATTTCGCATCGGCGAGGAGCGGGCGAAGGTCGAGCCAATGCTGCGCCTGCGCCTTCAGATTGGTGACGCGGGCGATATCCGGTCCCTTCCCGGCTTCCAGCTGCACCGGCAGCTGTTCCTTGACGACGTCATAGGAGACTTCGTCGAGGATGACGTTGACATCGGGATTGGCCTTGGAGAAACGCGCCAGCAGATCCTTGATCACCTCGCCTTCGCCGCCGTCGGAATACCACATGATGCGCACGTCGCCGGCATGGGCGGCAACGGAACTCAAGAGAACCGCAGCAAAAGCCGCGCCGATCGATTTCATTCTGGTCATAGTCTCCTCCTCTTGACCGCTGAATTCCTGCGCCCGGCCGGGTCCTCCACCGGCCGAACAGTCGTCTACGAGGCAGCGCGCCGCCGCTGCCTGCCCGGTATCTCCAGATGTATCGCTTCTCCCCGCACCGACCAGTCCGAGGGTCTCAGAATACGGCCTTCGGCGCGCACGGTGCCGTCCTCTTCGAAGACGACCTGACCGTAATCTGGATCGACGATGATCAGTGCACCCTCATTGTCGCGGCGGGCTGTAAGCGTGGCGAAGCGCGCCCGCATGCCGTCGAGGCCGTCTTCGCGCCCGAGATCGGAGAGACGGACAATCCAGCGCCCCGTGCGGCCGGCCAGGCGCAACTCGACATCCGTCGCCGGCCCGTGTTTCACCGGTTCGAGCAGGCCGTTGCCGACCAGCATCGCAAGCCCATTGCCGGAGCGGGCGAGCGCCAGCTTGCCGTCGACCAGCTTCTCGTCGAAGGCTTCGAGCGGGAACCAGGCATGGGTGAAATCCGGCTGGCCCTCGTGGATGTCGAAATCGAGAATGGCGAGGTCACGATATTGATGCACGCGCGGCAGCGTTCCGCAGCCACCCCAGAAGCTCGGCCGGCCGTAGCCGAACTGAATGGTTTCGCCGGGATGGTTGATCCAGATCTGCGCTTCCGGCCGCTCGCCCAAACGCAGATGCAGAACCGTCTCCTGATAACCCCAGGCGCCTGGGCGATAATGGGCGATGGTGCCGAGTGCGGTGTCGCGCGTCTTGTAGTGATAGAGGGCGGCGAAGCGGTTCTCGCCCTGGGAAAAGGTCCATTCCTGCGCGCCGTCGGACTGGTGCGCAGCGATGGCCGCGAGCTCTTGCGGAAAACGCAGACCATGATCGCGGATGCAGACGGCCAGCTGCGGCAGCGCGTGGACGCGGCGGCCGTACCAGCCGCGGGCCCAGAGTAGCCGGGCGATGGCCGACAGCTCGACCGAGCGGCCGGGACGCAGCGTGTGTTCGTAGGAGCGGCCCTGGCTGCCGGTCAGCATGCCGTGATGAGCCGAGCGGGCGACAATTTCCATCAGGCGGACGATGCTGGCGCTCGCCCGGGCGCGGATCGCCTCATCCGGGGCGCAGGCGGCAAGCGCCGTCAGACCCTTGAGGTCGATCGGAAAATAGGGAACGGAATTCCACTCGGCCATTTCCCAGCGCTCGAAATGATCGAGCCAGGCGCGGACGCGCTCTTCACCAACCTTCATCTGCTCGGCGCCGGTGCGGCCGGAACGGACGAAGACGGCATCGGGGAACAGCCTGCCGCCGAGATAGGCGGCAGTGTGGAAGAGCAGCGCGTGGTTTTCCGAAAAATACCACTGAACGTCGTTGCCCGGCTCGTCCATCCAGTAGCGGTAATTGAGAACGGCACGCTCGATCCGCTGCCGCAGGGCTTGCGACAGCAGATCGCTCCAGCGCGTATAGGCAAACAACAGTGGAACCAGCACGAAATCAGCGCAATCGTGACATTCCTCGATGACCGGCAGCATGGCCGAAATCATCGCCTCGGTCTCCTCGCCGCCCTGCCCCAAAGCCAGGCGCGCGAAGGCGCAGACCGTATCGGGCTCGGAATGGGCGGCGACCTCGGCAAGCGCCTCGGCGACGCGATCCTCGAGCGCGGCGGGCGCCAGTCCCTGGCGCTGGGGATGGCAGATCTCGACACCGAGCGTGCGGCTGATAGAAAATTCGCCTGCTTTGAACGTGATCCGGAAATGGCGGAAATCGGCGGGCATATCGGCCGAGGGGCCGAGTTCCAGCTTCGTTGCTCCCGCTTTCAGCGCGAATTCATAATCGAAGCGCTCGACCGACATGAAGTCGCCTTCGATCTCGACATGACAGCTCAACGCCACCGGCAGCGGCGCGGGAAACAGGATCGTCACGTCTTCGCCGAGATAGGCGGTGCGGTCGAAGCGCATGCCTTCGAGGATTGCTTCCAGCTCGTCCGCGTCACCGGCCGCGATGGGGACAGGCACCGATGTTTCGACCTCCGGCCCATCGAGATAATCCAGCTGGAAATAGAAGCGGGCATCGCGCTCGGCGAGATCGTCGAAATAGATGCGGATCTCGTTGTGCCCCGCCGTCAACTCCACTTCGAAGGTCTGCTGGGCTTCCAGATTGCGCACGTAAGGCGCCATGAAACCCTGCTCGCGGCCGTTGACGAAGAGGATGGCGCCGCCGCAGGTCGACAGGCGCAACGTGGCGGAACCAGCGGCGCGAGCGTCGAGAACGGTGCGCGCCCAGCAGCCGATGCGCGTCGGGCGAAACCAGAATCCGGAGAGATCGACGCGGGGCGATGAAAAGGGAAGCCACCAGCGGACGGCCTCGAATTCGGCAGCCGGCTGCGGCCGCCGTCCGGAGAAGGATGCCTTGAATTCGGTGCGGCAGGGATATTCATGCGGGATGAAATTCTTCGTCTTGGTGACGAAGAAAAACGGATCCATGTTGCCTTCCATCGGCCGGTCGGCAACGTCGTAGCGCGCCTGTGAGAGCGAGCCGAGCTGCCAGTAGACGATCGGACTCTGTTTCGCGGTCTTGCGGCGGAGATAGGACTGCTCGGCGGCCATGCTTCAGCCCGCTTGAGCTTTAACACGCCGGGCAAAATGCCGACGCATGGACTTGCCGTCAAACCGCATCTTCAAAGCCTCCCTGCTCTGCCGCCTGTCGCTGACACGTCAATTGTGCATAGCCATTCCGTTTGCGCAATCTGAAAGATTTTTGCATACTTCAAGAGGGAGCGAGGAGATGTGATGGCCGCGGAGCAGAAAAAAGGCAGGCGCACACGCCTCGACGACATCGCCGCCCGCTGCGGCGTTTCGATCAGCACAGTGTCGCGGGCGCTGGCCGGCGAAAAGGGCGTCAGGCCCGAGATCCGCAAGCTGGTGCTGGAAACGGCGAGCGCTGTCAGTTACGCGCTACCGGCGAGCGTCGCCGGCAAGAAGGTCATGCTCGTCGCCTCCGGCGCGGCGATGATCGACTATGTCCGCAACCAGTTCACGCTCCACGTGCTCGAAGGATTGAACGCGCGCGCGTCCGCCCTCGGCATCGAGATGGCGATGCGCCCGGTCGCCGACAAGGCCGATGAAACCCGCGTCATCGCTGAGATGCGCAATGATGCAAGTTTCGGCGGCATGCTGATCCTGACGGTCGACGAGGAGGACATGCTGGCGGCCGCCGCCGATCTCGGGAAGCCCGTCGTGCTCGTCAACAGCGACGATCCCTATATGCGGCTTTCGAGTGTGACGCCCTGCAACCGCTCGGCCGCTTTCATCGCCGCCGAGCGCTTGATCGAGGCCGGGCATCAGCGCATCCTGTTCATGCTGCGGCCGGGACGGCGGACGATCGAGCGGCGCCTGGAGGGGTGGCGCGACGCGCTGCAGCATCATGGGCTGACGGCCGATGCCGACCTGGTGCTCGAGGTCGAAGACTGGTTGCCGGAACTCGGCGCCGAGGCGATCACCCGTCTCGTCGGCGACAAGGGTCTTTGCTTCACCGCCGTTCTGACGGCAGGCGACAGTCTCGCAAACGGCGCCGTGCGCGGATTGCAGGCGATGGGTTATGCAGTGCCGCAGGATGTCTCCGTCATGGGCATAGACGACCTGCCGCAATCGGCCTTTCTCAATCCGCCTCTGTCGACGGTGCACATCCCGATGCGCGAACTCGGCGCCACCGCGCTCGACCTGTTGCGCGATATGATGCTCGGCCTTGCCTTGCCGCGCCGCCGTGTCGAGCTTGCCTGCCATGTCGTCGAAAGAGGCAGCGTCGCAGCCGTCCGCCATCCGGTTGCCATGGATCACATCAAGCCAATCGCATGAGGTTATGCCGATCATGAAATTCCTGGCGATATCCGGAAGCGCCCGCAGAGCCTCGACCAATACGGCCATGCTATATGCCCTCCAGTCGGCTACCGGGCCGGCGCATACGCTCTCGGTCTATGATCGTATTGGCGAGCTCCCGGTCTTCTCGCCCGATCTCGAACTTCCCGAGCCTCCTTCCGAAGTGGCGGCTCTTGCAAAGGCGATCGCGGATGCGGATGGACTGATCCTGGCGAGCCCCGAGTATATCAGGTCAATCCCCGGCGGGCTGAAGAACGCCATCGACTGGCTCGTCTCCCGCAACGAAGTGATCGGCAAACCGATCGTGCTTGTGCACGCGTCGCATCGCGGCGACGACATGCTGCAGCAGCTTCGCACCGTTCTTGCCACGCTGAGCGAGCGCTTCAACGAGCAGCTCTTTCTTCGCCTCCATCTGATGAAGCTTTCCCCGGAAGAAATTGCCGAGCATCTTTCCGCGCCCCGGCATCAGGAGGAGATGCGCGATTTCCTCGAGGCTTTCGCACGCTATTGCAGTGCAGCCTGAGGCTCGGCTGCGCAACGACCCCGTCAAGCCTTCATGAAGCTCGCCTCGAACAGCTCCTGCGCATAGGCATCATGCGTCGTGCCGGCCTGCAGATCCGCCTTTGTGAGTTCGTCGACGAAGCCGCCGTTCTTCATGATCAGCACCCGGTCGCACATATGGGCAATGACCGCGAGATCGTGACTGACGAGCAGATAGGTCAGCCCCTTCTCCTCACGCTGATCGGCAAGCAGGTTGAGGATTTCGGCCTGGACGGAGACATCGAGCGCCGAGGTGGGCTCGTCGAGCAGCAGGATCGGCGGCGACAGGATCAGCGCCCGGGCGATCGCCACGCGCTGCCGCTGGCCGCCGGAAAGTTCGTGCGGAAAACGGTTGGCGAAGCTTGCCGGCAGGCCAACCTGGATCAACGCCCTTTCCACCTTCGACCAGATGTCGGAATGGCGCATGGCGCGCAGCGGCTCGGCGAGCGCGGTGCCGATGCGGTGGCGCGGATGCAGGGATCCGTAGGGATCCTGAAAAACCATCTGGGCTGAGGTCAATTCCTCGCGGGAGCGCTTCTTGCCGATCGGCCTTCCGCGAAGCTCGATCTGACCGGTCCAACCGGCCTCCATGCCGGCGAGGCAGCGCAGCACCGTCGATTTGCCGCAGCCGGATTCGCCGACGATGCCGAGGGTCTCACCCTGGCCCACCTGAAAACTGATGCTCCTGACGACATGATTGCTTGATTTGCCGGAGGAAAAGACGACGTCGAGGTCACGGACATTGATCATTGCGCCGTCTCCAGATCGAGTTTCGCCCGGTCGAGAACGGCAAGCCGGCGAACCGGGTGCTTCGGGTCGGGCAGCGCCGCTATCAGCCCGCGCGTATAGGGATGGCGGGCCTCTTCGAGACTGGTCAGCGTTTCGACGATGCGACCGGCATACATGACGATGATGCGCTCGCAGAAGGCTGCCACCATGCGGATGTCGTGGCTGATCAGGAGCAGGCCCGAATTGTTCTCGCGCACCAGTTCGTCGAGCAGCAGCAGCACGTCCTTGCGGACGCTGACATCGAGCGCCGAGGTCGGCTCGTCGGCAATGACAAGCTTCGGCCGGGCCAGCAGCATCATGGCGATCATCACGCGCTGGCCCATGCCGCCCGATATTTGGTGAGGATAAAGCGCCATAACCCGGTCGGGATCGCTGATGCGCACGCGCTCCAGCATGGCGCGGGCTGCATCCAACGCCTGGCTCTTGCCAAGACCGAGGTGAAGGCGTGCGGCTTCGGCGATCTGTTTGCCGATCGAGAGCACCGGGTTCAGCGAATAGCGCGGATCCTGCATGATCAGCGCGATATCCTTGCCGCGAAGCGCGCCCATCTGGCGCTCGCTCTTCGACAGCAACGGATCGCCACCGAGATCCAGACGTTCGGCGGTGACGACCGCGGCCGGCGGCAGCAGACGCATGATGGCGCGACCGGTCGTCGACTTGCCGGAACCGGATTCTCCGACGATGCCGACCCGTTCCCGCCCGACATCGAAACTGACATTAGAGACGGCGGGCACGGCCCCTCGCCCGAAGCGAACGCTCAGGTCCTTGACGGACAGAACGGGCTGCGAATCATGATCTTTCATTTCAAGATCTGGCATGGCGGGGATCCAGAATGTCGCGCAGAGCATCTCCGGCGATGTTGAAGGCAAGGCTGGTCAGCAGGATGGCGATACCGGGCATGACGGCGACCCACCAGTAATCGAGCATGAATTTGCGGCCGTTGGAAATCATCGCGCCCCATTCCGGTGCGGGCGGCTGGGCGCCGAGGCCGAGGAAGCCGAGCGAGGCCGCCGTCAGGATGATGCCCGCCATGTTGAGCGTCAGGCGCACGATGACCGACGGCACGCACATCGGCGCGATATAGAGAAGAAGAATGCGGATCGGCGAGGCGCCGTAAAGGCGGGCGGCGACGACATAGTCGGCATTTCTGACGACCAGCGCCTCGGCGCGCGCGAGCCTGGCGATCGGCGGCCATGCCGTCAGCGAGATGGCGATGATGGCCGTGGTCAGGCCAGCGCCGAGTGCTGCCGCAAAGGCGAGCGCCAGGATCAGCGACGGGAAGGACAGAACGATATCGGTGGCGCGCATCAAGAGCGCATCGGTGCGCCCGCCGAAGAAACCGGCGACCACGCCGATCAACAGTCCGATCGGCCCGACGATCAGGGAGATCGACAGCACGGTCTGAATGGTGATGCGCGTGCCGAAGATCAGACGGCTCAGAATGTCGCGACCGAATTCGTCGGTGCCGGCCCAATGTGCGAGGCTCGGCGGCTGCAGGGCGTCGCCAAGCGATTGGATGACCGGGTCATAAGGCGCCAGCAACGGCGCGAAGATCGCAATCAGGCAAAGCAGGCCGAGGATGACGAAGCCGGCAAGGCCGAGCGGCTCGGCAGCCAGCTTACGGCCGGCACGGGCAAACGACGCCGCCATGCGGCTCGGCACGCTCGGAGGACGGATCTGAATCTCGCCGCGGATAACATTGCTCATCGGGCTGGGGCTCATCGCGCCACCTCCCGCATGCGCGGATCAAATATGGCGTAGGCGACGTCGGCGAGGAAGTTCAACAGCATGAAAATGAAACCCACAATGATGGTGCCGGCCACGATGGCGTTCATGTCGCCGATCATCAGCGCATTCGTCATGTATTGGCCGATGCCCGGCCAGGAAAAGACGATTTCCGTCACGACGGCGCCTTCGAGCAATCCGCCGTAGGAAATGGCCAGGATGGTGATCAGCTGCACGGCGATGTTCGGCAGGACGTGGCGCCAGATCGTGCCGAAGGGGCTCACACCCTTGGCGCGGGCCGCAATGACGTAATCCTGGCTCAACTGCTCGAGGGTGAAGCTGCGGGTCATGCGGGTGATGTAGGCCATCGCGGCATAGGCGAGGATGATGGCAGGAAGGATGATATGGCCGAGGGCATTCCAGAAGATTTCCGTCTCGCCCTGCAGGAGGCTGTCGACCAGCAGCAGCCCGGTCTGCGGGGTGACGAGGCCTTCGTAAAACACATCGATCCTGCCTGGCCCGCCGACCCAGTTCAGGCCGGCATAGAAGATGACGAGGCCGACGATGCCGAACCAGAAAACCGGGATCGAATGACCGACGAGGGCGACTACGCGCGCGACCTTGTCGATCACGCTATCGCGAAACAGCGCCGCGACCAGGCCGAGCGGGACGCCGACAAAGGTCGAAATGATCACGGCAAGCGTGGCCAGTTCGAAGGTCGCCGGAAAGGCCTGAGCGAGATCGGAAGAGACGGGGTTGCCGGTGAGCACGGCCGTGCCGAAATCACCATGGGCGAGCCCGTTCAGATAAAGGAAGAACTGCTGATAGATCGGCAGATCGAGCCCTAGACGCGTCCGCATCGCGGCATAGGCGGCGGGATCGGCGAGTTCGCCGACGATCGCGCCGACGGGATCCGTGGGCAGGACGCGGCCGATCACGAAGGTGACGCAGAGGAGAATGAACAGGCTGACGAGCAGATGCGCCAGGCGTCGGCCGAATTCGGCTACAGAGAGTTCCTTCATGATCGGCTGCCTCGGGAGTATTACTGGGCTTCAGACTTGGTGACGCCTTCGAGGCGTGTCAGCTGAGTCGGATGGCCGACATATCCCTCAACCTTGCTCGACAGGACGATCGGCTCGAAGCGTTCGAACATAGGCAGCACCGCAGGCTTCTGTTCGACGAACATCTTCTGCATCTCGACGTAGAGCTCGCCGCGCTTCCTGGCGTCCGGCTCCATCGATGCCTTGGCCGTCAGCGCCGTCAGCTCCGGGATGTCCCAGGCCGAGCGCCAGACGAAGTTGCCGGCATTATTGGCTTCTTTCGAGTTGTCGGGGTTGGACGAGAACTGCTCCATCGAGCCGAGCACGTTCGGCATGTAGGCGCTGGTCTGCGGGATCAGCAGATCGAAGTCCCTGGCGCGATGGGCGGCGATGATTTCCGAGCCGTTGCCCTGCTGGATGTCGATCTTGATGCCGACCTGGGCGAGCGACGCCTGGATGGCCGTGGCAAGATCGATGCGCGGCGTCTGCGCGATCGTCTTCAGCGTCAGAGAGAAGCCGTCCTTGAACCCTGCTTCGGCCAACAGCTGCTTGGACTTTTCGACGTCGAGATGCCAGTCGGGATTCGGGATCGCAGATTCGAAATTCTCCGGAACCGGAACGTTTCTCGCCCGCCCGTAGGGACCCATGATCGTCTTCTCGATGCCCTTGTAGTCGATGCCATAGGCAATGGCCTCACGCACCTTCGGGTTGGACAGGTACTGGTTGCCGGCGTTCATCGACAGCACGTAAAAGCCGCCTGTGGGAATGCGCTGGATGGTAAAGCCCTGCTTGTCCTTGAAGGTCGCGAGGTCGGCTGCGGTCATGGCGCTGGCGATATCGATGTCGCCGCGTTCGAGCATCAGGCGCTCGACCTGGCTTTCAGGCACATGGCGGACGATGACGCGCTTCATCTTCGGAGCGCCGGTGACATAATCCTTGTTGGCGTCGAGGATCACAAGCTCGTTCGGGGACCAGCGGTTCAGGGTGAACGGACCGGAGCCGGCCGAATGCGTACGCATCCAGGCATTGCCGTAATCGTTGTCAGCGACATGCTTTTCGACTTCGACGCTGTCGACGACGCTGGTGGTCGAGGTCGTCAGCCGGTAGAGCAGCATCTCGGCGGTCACCTGGCCGGAAAAATCGATGCGCACCGTCTTGTCGTCGACTGCGGTGACGAGCTTGTCGACATTGTTCTTGTCATAACCGACGCGCTTGAGGTTCGCCGCAGCAGCCTGGTCGAGCTTCAGAAGCCGCCCGATGGAATAGACGACGTCCTTCGCTGTTACCGGATTGCCGGAGGCGAAATTGGCCTGGCGCAGCGTGAAGGTGATGCCCTTGTCATCGACCTTCCAGCTTTCGGCCAGCTGCGGCACGATCTTGCCATCCGGCGTGCTGTTGACCAGGCGGTCGTAGAGGTTCGACATGATCTCGACAGCCTTGCCCTCGGTCGCTTGATGCGGATCGAGCGACAGGACCTGCGCCAGCGATGTCCCGATCACCAGCTGATCCCTAGGGGTGGCGGCGTGCGAGAGCGGCGCAGCGATCGTCAGAGCGCCGATGACGGCGCCGACGAACAGGCCTTTCGAAAAATGCTTCATTGTAACTCCTCCCTGGATTACTATAAGAGACATATTATGTCGTCCGTATGTCGTATTATGATTTATCGAAGTCCGATTTGATTTGCAAGACCCGTGCGGAAGACGTGAGGCAAAGGAACTGGGGAAACGAGAATGACGACACTTGGCCGTGGTCGGCAAAGACTGGCGCAGCAGGTCATCGATCAATTGCGCGCGCAAATCGAGACGGGGAAATTGCGCGTCGGCGACCAGCTGCCGACCGAGCCTCAGCTCGAATCGACCTTCGGCGTCAGCCGCACCGTGGTGCGCGAGGCGATTGCGGATTTGAGGGCTGCGGGTTTTGTCCGGCCGATCCAGGGCAAAGGCGTATTCGTCGCGGATCCGAAGGTTCATTCGGTCATGTCGCTGACGCCGGTGGAAATTAAAAGCATTCCGGAAACTCTTGAGTTGCTGGAGTTTCGCATGGCGACCGAGGGTGAAGCGGCAGCGATTGCCGCCTATCGCCGCACGGCCGAGCAGGAAGCGGCAATCCGCGAGGCCAACCGCCGAATGGCGCAACTGATCGAAAGCGGACAGCAGACGGTCGAGGCTGATTATGCCTTTCACATGGCGATCGCCGCCGCCACCAACAACCGGTTCTATGTCGATGTTCTCCGTCATTTCGGCCCGCGCGCCATTCCCCGCGGGCAGTTTCCGACGCTGCCGGAAGCCAATGACCGCGAGTATCTGCAGAAGGTCTATGCCGAGCATGTGGAAATCCTGTCGGCAATCGCCGATCAGGATCCCGACCGTGCCCGCCAGGCGATGCGCGCGCATCTGATGGCGAGCCAACGTCGCTATCGGATGCTCGCCGAACAGCAATAGGGCTCGACACTCTCAAAAATTCATATTATGTCATATGACATTGTTGAATTTGGAGAGGGTCTCTAATGTATCTTGGAACACAGGTGGCGGCGCGCGACGATGACGATTATCGGATCTTCGCGCAATTGGGGGTGAAGCATATCAGCGCCGATCCGCCGGGACAGCCGAGCAGCTGGACGCTTGCCGACATCGAACGCCATCGCGACAAGGTCGAGAGCTTCGGCCTGATCCTCGACATGATCCAGCTGCCCCTGCCCTCGCAGCCGATCGAGAAGGCTTCCTATCCCGACATCCTGCTTGCCGGGCCTGAGCGTGACCGGCAGATCGACGCGGTTTGCCAGATGATCGAGGATGTCGCGGCGGCCGGCATTCCGGCTGTGAAATACAATCTCAACCTGATCGGCATTCCGCGCACGCCTGATGAACCCGGACGCGGCGGCTCGCTGAACGCCAGCTTCCGCTGGGAGAAGACCGATCAGCAGGCAGCCCCCGGCCTTGCCGGCGTGCTCTCCGAGGACGAAAACTGGGAACGGATCGATTATTTCCTCGAACGCGTCGTGCCGGTCGCCGAAAGCAATCGCGTCAGGCTCGCCTGCCATCCGCACGACCCCTATACGCCGCCCGGCTATCGCGGCGTCACGCGCGTGCTCGGCACGGTGGAGGGGCTGAAGAAATTCGTGCAAATGCGCGAGAACCCCTATCACGGCCTCAATTTCTGCCAGGGCTCGGTCGGCGAGATGCTCGAAAATCCACGCGAAGAGATCGACGACATCATTCGCTGGTTCGGAGAGCGCAACAAGATCTTCAACGTCCACTTCCGCAACATTCGCGGCGGCAAGCTCTCCTTCATGGAGACCTTCCCGGACGAGGGCGACATGGACATGGTCCGCTCGGCCAGGATCTACAAGGAAGTCGGCTACAAATACATGCTGATGCCCGACCATGTGCCGACCGTCAGCGGCCAGGATCCGTCCGCCACCGCATTTGCCTTCTGCTACGGCTACATCGCGGCACTTCTGCAAGTGCTCGAGAACGCCTGACACGATTTTCAACACGTAAGGAATAGGACTTGATGATGAATCCGATTGAATTGAAGAAGGCCGTCGGCAGTGGCCTGCTCTCGTTTCCGGTCACCCATTTCGACGACCAGCTGAAATTCGACGAGGCGAAATATCGCCGTCATGTCGAGTGGCTTGCCGGTTATGACGCCGCCGCGCTGTTTGCCGCTGGCGGCACCGGCGAGTTCTTCTCCCTCAATCCGTCCGAAATCCCTCAGGTCGTGCGCGCCGCCAAGGCATCGGCCGGCAATACGCCGATCATCTCGGGAACCGGCTACGGCACGTCGCTCGCCATCGAGATCGCACAGGCGGCGGAAAAGGCCGGCGCCGACGGATTGCTGCTGCTGCCGCCCTATCTGATGTTTGCCGAACAGGCCGGCCTGATCGCCCATGTCAAGGCGGTCTGCCAATCGGTCGGTATCGGCGTCATCGTCTATAATCGCGACAACGCCATCCTGACCGCCGACAGCATCGCGCGCCTTGCGGAGGAATGCCCGAACCTGATCGGCTTCAAGGACGGCGTCGGCGATGTCGACAAGGTCATCGAGATCACCACGCGGCTTGGCGACCGCCTCGTCTATGTCGGCGGCATGCCGACCCACGAGGTCTACGCGCAAGCCTATTTCGCCGCCGGCGTGACCACCTATTCCTCCGCCGTGTTCAACTTCGTCCCCGCCCTCGCCCAGCGCTTTTACGGCGCCTTGCGCACCGGTGACCAGGCGACCGTCGACGAAATCCTGAAGGGCTTCTTCTTCCCCTTCGTCGCGCTGCGCAACCGCAAGAAAGGCTATGCCGTCTCGATCATCAAGGCGGGGCTCCGGGTGCTCGGCCAGAATCCCGGCCCCGTGCGGCCGCCCCTGACGGATCTCACCCAGGAAGAGCTCGCGCTGCTCGATAAAATCGTGCAGGCCAACGGCATTTCGCAGATCGCGGCGGAATAGCGCAAGCGGCTGATCGAGGCAAGTCCGCGATCAGCCGCTCGCCGCCAGCGTCGCGAGCGCCTGCTGGCGGTCGAGCGATCCGATCTGTCTGCCGCCAGCGTCGAGAACCGGCAAAGCGCCGGCGCCAGAGACAAGCTCCGGCGCGATCTCGGAAATCGTCGAACCGGCGCTTACTCCGAAGCCGCCATTCTGCCCCTGTGCCGGGCTCATCAGCGAGGACACCCGCACCACGCGGGCCGGCGGCACCTTGGCGACGAAGCGGCGGACATAATCGGTCGCCGGCCGCGTCACCAGTTCTTCGGGCGTTCCGATCTGGACAATGCGCCCGCCTTCCATGATGGCGATCCGGTCGGCGAGCCGAATGGCCTCGTCCAGATCATGGGTGACGAAAACAACGGTGCGTGTCTGGGTCCGCTGCAGCCGCAGCACCTCCGCCTGCAGATCGGCACGGATAAGCGGATCGAGCGCCGAAAACGGCTCGTCCAGAAACCAGAATTCCGGATTGGTGGTGAGCGAGCGGGCGATGCCGACGCGCTGCTGCTGGCCGCCGGAAAGTTCGGCGGGAAAGCGGGCCTCTCGCCCCGCCAGTCCCACGGTGTCGATCAGCTCCCGCGCCCGCGCCTCGGCCTTGGCGCGCGGCATTCCCTGGACCTCCAGGGGGAAGGCGATGTTGCCGAGAACGGTGCGATTGGGCAGCAGCGCAAAATGCTGGAACACCATGCCCATTCGGCGGCGGCGGATATCGACCAGCGCCTTGTCGCTCAGCTTCAGAATATTCTCTCCATCATAGTGAACCTCACCTTCGGTGGGTTCGATCAGTCGGGTGAGGCAGCGAAGAAGCGTCGACTTTCCCGAGCCGGAAAGGCCCATGATGACGAAGACCTCGCCGCGCGCGATCCGGAAGGTCGCATCCTGCACCGCGCCCACGACCTTGGCGGCGGCCAAAGCTTCCGGCGTGCGGGCGGAGGCGGGACGCTGGCCAAAAGAGGCGGCATCCGCCCCGAAGACTTTCCAGACGCCGCTCGCTTCGAGCGCAACAGGCGCCGTCCGGCCCGGTGCATGGTGATAGGCATCAGACATGGATATCTCCTTCACGCCCGGCAGCACGCGCGGCTCCGGATTTCAACAGCGCATCGGCGATCAGCGCGATGCAGGCGACGCAGAGACCGGCGACGATGCCGGGCCCGGTTTGTCCGCGGGCGAGCGCCGTATAGACCTCCTGCCCCAGCTCCCGCGTGCCGACGAGAGCGGCGATGACAAGCATCGACAATGCCATCATCACTGTCTGGTTGACGCCGAGAATAAGCGTCGGCAAGGCGGATGGGAGGCTGATGAAGCGAAAAGTCTGCCATGGCGTGCAGCCCGACATCAGCCCGGCCTCGATGCGTTCATGCGGCACATGCGCCATTCCCGCCATGCCATAACGCACGGCCGGCGCTATGGCGTAAGAGGCAATGGCGATCAGCGCCGAAAAGTCGCCGTTGCGGAACAGCATGACGGCCGGCAGCAGGTAGACCAGGGTCGGCAGGGTCTGCAGCGTATCGAGCGCCAACTGCACCGGCCCGTGCAGCCTCGGATGCCCCGCAACCCAGATTCCGAGCGGCAGACCGATGGCAAGGGCGATGGCGACGGAGAGAACCGTCAGGTAGACCGATGACATCGCCGCCTGCCAATAGCCGGTGACGACGATGAAAAGGATCAGCAGCACGACGAGTGCGGCGGTGCGCAGACCGCCCAGCGCGTAAGCCGCCACAGCCAGCAGGAGAACAACAACGCTCCATGGTGCCGATTGAAGCAGATCGCGGAACGGGTTCATCACGCCGAGCAGCATGGCGGTGCGCACGGCTTCTAGCGGCCCATAGAAGGTCTGGTTGATGAAACTCACGGCGGCGTTCCAGAAAGGTGCCGTCGTCAACGTCCAGCCGGCCGGCCAGGCGGCAAGCGCCGGCACCGCCAAGCTGACGACCGTCGGCACAGCAAGCAGCGACAGGGCGACAACGGTATCGCGGCGGCGCCAAAGCCTGTGGCGGCCCGTCGACTGGTTGCGGGCGGCGGCCTGCGTCAGCCGGTCGAGTACGACAGCCAGCGCAACGATCCCCATACCCGCCTCGAAGCCGGCGCCGAAATCGAGCCGGCGCAGCGCGCGCAGCACGTCGTAGCCGAGGCCGCCGGCGCCGATCATCGAGGCGATGATCACCATGTTCAGCGTCATCATCACCACCTGATTGAGGCCGATCGCAAGTTGCGGCATCGCCACCGGCAATTCGACCTTCCAAAGGGTCTGCCGGCGGCTGCATCCCGTCATCCGCGCCAGTTCGAGCGTTTCCGAAGGCACGGAGCGCAACGCCAGCACGGTGGCATGCACCATGGGCGGCAGCGCATAGACCACGGTGGCAAACAGGGCCGCACTCGGTCCGTAGCCGAATAGAAGCAGCGTCGGCAGCAGATAGGAAAAGATCGGCACGGTCTGCATGATATTCATGACCGCCCGCAAACCGGCCTCCGCGCCCGGCGAACGATAGGCCCAGATGCCCATCGCCAGTCCCAAGGCAAGGCCGGTGAGCACGCACAACAGGACGGAGGCGAGCGTGATCATCGCCGAGACCCAGAGGCCGAAGACAACGAGATAGGCGCCCGCCGCCAGCGTCAGGATTGCCAGAGAACGCCCTGATATCCGCAAGGCGACAAGTGCGGTCACCAAAATCACGCCGACCCAGCTCAAGGGCGGAGCAATATGCACCTTGTTGAAGCCCGCGCCTTTCACCCAGCCGTCGACCAGCAGCATCTTCAGCCACAGGATCGGCGTCTCGGCGATTGCGGCAAGGGCCCGGGTGGCGTCGGCGATCTTCACCTCTCCGATCGCCGCGTCACGCGCGAACCAGTTCAGTCCGCGGCCGACGTAATCCGACAGCGGCAGAACCGCCCAATCGGGCAAATGCACCAGTGGTCCGGGGAGAAAGAACGCCGCAGCCATGATCGCAAGAGGCACGGCGACATAGGCCCAATGGCTGCGCCAAGCGTCATCTCCCTGCTGTGTGCGAGGCTATGGGTCATCTCGTCCTCCCAAATCGATAGCGGGAGCCGGGGTCGCCGGCTCCCGCCGCTATCCTACTTTTCCGCGCAGGCAGCCCAGGAACGCCAGGTGGCTTCGTTCTTCTTTGCCCATTCCATCGCGACGTCCTCGACTGTGCGGCCGTTGACGTCGACCTCGTAGACCAGCTGGCCGAGTTCCTTCCCGTCTATGGTGAACTTGCGCGTGATGTCGTAGGCGCAGGGCCAGACCTTCTCGCCGCCGGCCCAGGCCATCTTCTTGATCCAGCCTTCCGGCTTGCTGCAGTCATAAGCCGCTTTCGGGTTTACGCCCCAGGCCGCATCGGAATAGCAGGCCGGCTCGTAGGCAGGGAATTTGATGAAGGAGCCCCTGAAGACCGTCGGAGCCCAGTGCGGCTCATAGACCCACAGAATGATCGGCGCCTTGCGCTCATAGGCCGATTTCAGCTCGGCGAACATCGCCGCATCCGTGCCGGCATGGACGACCTCGAAGGGCAGATCCAGCGCCTTTATGCGCTCTTCGTCGTAGCCACCCCAGCTCACCGGGGCGCCGAGATACCGTCCCTTCGGCGCAGTCTCCGGCGTCGAGAAGGCTTCGGCGCAGTTCTTCAGCGCCTGCCAGTCTGGCAGTCCCGGGCACTTCTCCTCCATATAGGCCGGATACCACCAGTCCTCCTTGGCATGCGGGCCGAGCTCGCCCATGTCGAGAATCTTGCCCGTCGCGAGCGACGCGGAAAAGACCTCGTTCTGCGTGGTCTGCCAGGTCTCCAGCGCGATCGTCAGGTCGCCCGCCTCGAAACCCGGATAGCGGGCGGTATCGTCGGCGACCACCTTTTCCACCTTGTACCCGTACGTCGACAGGATGATGTTGAGGATCTCGGTGTCGATCGCCATTGACGACCAGTCGGCGATCATCAGCTTGATCGTCTGGTCGGACTCCGGCTGGAAAGCCATCGAGGGAGAGGCGGTCATGACGCTGAGCGCCATGATTGCAGAAGTGATAAGCCGTTTCATTGCATTCCCCTTTTCGTGTTGTATTGCAGTTCAACCCTTGGCGTACCAACCGTTGTCGACGTAGAGCGCCAACCCGTTGACGAAGCTCGCCTCGTCCGAAGCAAGCCAGAGTGCTGCCGCAGCCACCTCCTCCGGCTCGCAAAGCCGCCCCTGCACCGAATGCAGGTCGGCCTCGTTCCACTTCTGGCCGAGCCCGTCGAGTTCATCGATTTCGCGAAGCCCGTGGGCCGTCTTCACGAAGCCCGGGCAGACGGCGTTGGCTCGAATTCCCCGGTCGCGATATTCGATGGCAATGGAGCGGGCGAGCTGCAGGACGGCACCCTTGGTCATGCAGTAGAGGCTTTCGAGGCCGAAACCCTTCTCGCCGCCGATCGACGAGGTGATGACGATCGAGCCGCCGCCGCTTTCAAGCATGTGCGAGACTACTTCGCGGCAGACCACGAAGGATGAGCGAACGTTGATGTTCATCAGGCGCTCGTAATCGCTGTCGGTGCTTTCATGCAGCGACTTGACGATGATCGTGCCGGCATGACTGAAAAGCGTATCGACGACGCCCCATTTGGCGATGATTGCCGCAAGCGAGGCACGGACCGCTGCCGTATCCGACGCGTCGGTCTGCAGGAACATCGCCTGCCCGCCCGCCTTTTCGATTTCGGCAGCAACGCTGCGGCCGGCCTCCGCCTGGATGTCGAGGATCGCCACTCTGGCGCCGGCGGCCGCGAACATGCGCGCGGCGGCCCGCCCGATCCCGTTTGCGCCGCCGGTGATGATGGCCGTGCGCCCGCGCAGCCGTCCGGTCACCACCAGCTCCTTCGACATGTTCGCCGCGACGTTCATGATGCCTCCCAGAATGGATCAATGGTATGAGGTTAATACCATTAAATCAGAAGGCAGTTGTCAAGCGCATTTTGAATGCGGGAAACAGGATGAATTCAGGCCGGTTCGGCCCGAAATCCAAATCCTGTTCTGCATGAACGAGTTAAAGCATGACGTCGTCCGAAGACCGCGCGCAGTTTTCGGCATGCTGTCGTGAAAAGATTAGGCGGCGTTTCGGGTCAACCGACGGACGGTATCCCAGAGCTGGGCGTGCAGATCCGTCATTGCAGCCTCCGAGGAGGCGACGTCCTCGCTGCCGAGCGCTTGAAACAAATGCTCGAAGGATTTCAATGCAGTGGACGCGGTCGCTTCGGAGCCGGTCTTTTCGAAGGGCAGGAACAGCTCGGCTAGCCCATCTTCGATGGCGCGCGACAGCAGAGGGTTCTGCGCTGCGTCGCCGAGAGCGAGGAAGAACAGGGCTTCGGACTGTTTGCGCTGCGGCCCGTTCTCGGCCGATGTCATCATATCCATCGCCTGGCGCATGCGCTTGAGGTCGGCGGTACCGCGCCGAACCGCTGCCAGCCGGGCGGCCGCCAGCTGGTTGACGGTCAGGAACTCGACCACGCGCATCGTCGTCGCCGGCGCTCGGGTCATCCGGCGGCGCGCGAGCTGGCTCAGCCGCTCCTCGTCGGTCACGAAGGCGCCGCCCTGGGCGCCGCGCCGAACCGTAATATATTGATTGGTCTCAAGAACCCGCAGCGCTTCTCGCAGCGTCACGCGGCTGATGCCGAAGCGGTCGGACAGCTGGCGCTCGGCCGGCAGCCGCTCGGCCGGCAGCAGCAGCCCGGAGTGGATCTGACGCTGCAGCAGATCGACGGCGAGGCCGTGCGCCGCCTGCGGTTCGACTTGTCTCAATCCCCAAAGCACGCTTCACACCGCCGTGAATGTATTGTCGACGAAGATCTCGGCGCCGTTGACGAAACTGGACGCGTCGGAAGCAAGGAAGAGCGCGACTTCCGCCACTTCTTCGGGCTCGCAGATGCGCCCCTGCATGGCGTTGACATCGTTTTCCGACGCAAAGACACCATAGCTGCGCAATTGTTCGATCTCATGCTCGCCGTGATGGGTCCGCACGAAACTGGGGCAGATCAGGTTGGCCCTGATCCCCTGATCGCGATATTCCACCGCCAGGGCGCGCGCCATCTGATGCATCGCCGATTTCGAGGCGCAATAAAGCGCCTCCAGATGTGTCGCCGCGCGCACGCCTGTTGTCGAGGTGAAGATCAACACGCCCTTGCCGCGCTCCAGCATTTCCGGCAGCACCAGCCGGGTCATCAGGAACGCCGACTTGGCGTTGTTGTCCATCAGCTCGTCCCATTCCTCCAGCGTGCACTCCAGGAACGGCTTAACGATGATGATCCCGGCATGATTGAAAAGGATATCGACACGACCAAAAGCGTCATGCGCCGCCCGATAGGCGGTTTCAGCCTCTTGCGGCCTGGAAATATCGGCATGAACGAAATGGACATCGAGATTGCGGGCCCGCAAGGCGGCCACGAGCGTCCCTGCCGCTTTCGCATCCCGGTCGGCGATCATGACGCGAGCACCCTCTTCGGCAAACAGCTTTGCGCTCGCCGCACCCGCGCCGTTGGCACCGCCGGTGATCAGGACTGATTTGTTCTGAAGCCTACTCATGGTATAGGCTATAGACCATTGCTCGCCATGCGTCCAGCGTCGGCCGCCTAAAGCGCCACCCCGCTGCCGCGGTCGAAGACATGCACTTGGTCGCTGGCGATGCTCGCTTCGAACACCTCGCCGTAGCGGGCGGGATATTCGCCGTCGACGATGGCCGTGACCTGCTGGCCGGCGAGATCGAAGACGACATGGGTCTGGGCGCCGGTCGGCTCCACCAGCATGGTGCGGCCGGCAAGCGGCGTGCCGGCCGACAGGCCGGGAACGAGATGTTCGGGGCGCAGGCCGATGGTGACGGCCTGGCCGGGTCTGACCCGACGGTCGGGCGCAAGGCGGATAGCCGTGCCGTCTTCGAGGCGGGCGGCGGGCGCGCCGTTTTCACCATCGACGGTGCCGTCGAGCATGTTCATCGCCGGCGAGCCGATGAAGGCGGCGACGAAGAGGTTGGCTGGCTTTTTGTAAAGTTCGAGCGGCGTGCCCGACTGCTCCACCCTGCCGTGATTGAGCACGACGATGCGGTCGGCGAGTGTCATCGCCTCGATCTGGTCGTGGGTGACATAGATCGAGGTCGTCCGGACCTTCTGGTGCAACGTCTTGATCTCCGAACGCATCTGCACGCGCAGTTTCGCATCGAGGTTGGAGAGCGGCTCATCGAACAGGAAGACGGCCGGATTGCGGACGATGGCGCGGCCCATGGCGACGCGCTGGCGCTGGCCGCCCGAAAGCTGGGCCGGCTTGCGGTCGAGCAGCTTGGCGAGATCGAGCATGCGGGCGGCCTCAGCGACGCGGGCCCCGATCTCCGCTTTGGCAACGCCGGCAAGCTTCAGGTTGAAACCCATGTTTTCGGCCACCGTCATGTGCGGATAGAGCGCATAGGACTGGAAGACCATCGCGATGTTACGCTCGCGCGGCGTCATCGCGTTGACGACGTTGCCGCCGATGGCGATCTCGCCGTCGGTGATCTCCTCGAGGCCGGCAATCATCCGCAGCAGCGTCGATTTTCCGCAGCCGGACGGGCCGACGAGGGCGACGAATTCGCCATCCTCGATCTGAAGCGAAATGCCGTGGATGACGTCGACGGCGCCATAGGCCTTGCGAATATTGTTCAGCTCAACGGATGCCATGATTGCACTCCAATGGTTCGGCTCAGGACTTCACGGCGCCAGCGGTCAATCCGGCGATGATGTGTCTCTGCGCGACGAAGAAGACGATGATGGTGGGAAGGATGGTCAGCGTGATGAAGGCCAGCACCAGCTGCCACTCCGTGCCGTATTCGCCGCGATAGACCATGATGCCCAGCGGCCAGGGATATTTGGATTCCGAGTTCAGCATGATCAGCGGCAGGATGTAGCTGTTCCAGCTACCGACGAAGGAGATGATGCTGACGGTGGCGACGATCGGCCGGGAGAGCGGCAGCGAGATATGCCAGAAGAATCTCATATAACCGCACCCGTCGACGAAGGCCGCCTGAAACAATTCTTCCGGAAGATTGCGGAAATAATTCCTGAACAACAGGATGCTCATGCCGAGGCCGAAGGCCACCTGCGGCAGCACCACGCCCCAATAGGTATTGAGCAGGCCGAGATCGCGGATGCGGATGAAAAGCGGCAGGATCGCGGTTGCGGCCGGAAACATCAGGCCGAGCAGGAAATAATTGAGCAGGAAGGACGAGCCGAAAAAGCGGACATGGGCGAAGGCGAAAGCCGCCATGGACGAGACGATCAGCGTCAAGAGCACGGTGAGGGCTGCGATGACAAGCGAATTGCCGATTTGCAGCCAGTAGCGCTCGCCGAAAAGAATGTCGGTATAGTTCGCCCATTGCCATTCCGTCGGCAGGCCGAAGGGGTTGGTGCGCAGGTCGCCCAGGGTCTTGAAGCCGCCGAGCGCCGTCGTCAGCAGCGGCACCAGCACGATCGCGGCGATCAGGCTCAGCGACACGTAGAGATAGATCCGGGTGGATGTCCTCATGCGGACGGAAGAGCTCATATCAGTCATGGCGCATGAAAATCCTTTTGTAACCGAAGGCGAGCGTCACGCAGATGATGAACAGCACCACGCCGACGGCGCTGCCGAGGCCGACCTGCATGCGCATGACGCCGTAGGTGTAGAGGAAGGTGACCATCGTCTGCGTCGAGTTGGACGGTCCGCCGCCGGTCAGCGGCATGATCATGTCGAAGAGCTGCAGCGAGCCGACGACGGCGAAGAAGATCGAAAGGCGCAGGGTGGAGCCGAGCAGCGGCAGGGTGACGTAACGGAATTTTTGCCAGCCGGTGGCGCCGTCGATCTCGGCCGCCTCCAGCACGCTCTTGTCCACCGATTGAAGGCCGGCGATGAACAGCATCATGTGGAAGCCGAAATACTTCCAAACGATAACCCCGAGGATGGCATAGATCGCCACGTCCTTGTCGGCGAGCACGTAAGGATTGGCGAAACCGAAGAAGCTGGAAATGGCGGCAAACAGGCCGTAGTCGCCGTCATAGACGAAGCGCCAGATGAGGCCTGCGGCAACATCCGCCAGCACATAAGGCAGGAAGAAGATCAGGCGGTAAGCGACGACACCGGGAATGCGGTGCGCCAGCATCGTGGCCAGCCAGATGGCGAGCGGCACCTGGATGCAGATCGAAATGATGATGATCAGGCCGTTATTGACCAGCGCCTGGGTAAACGCCGCGTTGCGGAACAGGACCTGGAAATTACGGAGCGCGATGAACTCCGTCGGCGTGCCGTACCCGTTCCACTTATAGAGGCTGTACCAGGCCGCCTCGCCCATCGGCATGATGACGAAGAGCGTGAAGAGCAGCAGCGCCGGTGGCAGAAACAGCAACAGCACGGTCAGGCGGTCGTGGGCGACCGAGCTCTTCCGGTTTGCGGCTCGCCTTGCCGGCCTTGCTGCGCTCGGTGTCGATAGGACTGAGATATTGGCCATGGTTCCTGCTTTCGCCTTTCGTCGGCAGCGATGCCGGCGCTCCCGATTGGCAGGAGCGCCGGAAGGTTCTGCGGGCGCTGGTTATTGTTCCAGTTCGAAAGCGTCCTGGATCATCTGGGCGCCGTCCTTGGAGTTCATCTGTCCGGAGACGATTTCTACCGAGACGTCGTTGACGACACGGCCGACGGCCGCACCGAGATCCTGGTCGAAGAAGTTCTGATGCCAGGTCGAACCAGCAAGCTGTTTGGCCGATTCAGCCAGCAGCGGATTGACCACGCCGTCATCGGCGCCGACGGCGACGGGCAGAAGCATGCCTGATTTGGCCATCGCCCGCTCATTGTCCGCATTCGTCAGGAAAGCGAGGAAATCGACCGCTTCCTTGGAGGCCTTCTTGGTAAGCGCCCAGCCGTTCAGGCCGCCGAGCGTATCCGTCGGCTTGCCGGCGCCGCCTTCAACCGTCGGGAAGACGAAACGGCCGATATTGTCGGGCGAAAGTCCCTTGCCGTCACCGGCATTCTTGCGCTGGTTGGCCTCGGTCGCTTCAAAGCCGAGGATCATCGCCGCCTTGCCGTCACCGAAGACGCCGAGCGTCTGCGGCCAGGTTGCGCCGAGATAGCCGGGCTGGAAAGGTTCGAGCTTGCCGAGCTCGGCGAGATCGTCGCCGGCCTTGATGATCGCTGGATCGAGGAAACCTTCACCCTCGCCGTTCTTGGCCGCATCGAAGACCTTCTGGCCGCCCTCGCGCATGACGAGATAGCTCCAGTAGAAGTGGATCGGCCATTTCTCGCCGCCGCCGCCGGCAATCGGCACGATGCCGGCCGCTTTGATCTTCTTCACCGCTGCGAGAAAATCGGTCCAGGTCTTGATGTCCTCGGCCTTGACGCCTGCCTTGGCAAAGAGCGCCTTGTTGTAGAAGAAGCTGACCAGGCCGACCTTGTAGGGGACCGCCCAGGTTTTGCCGTCGAAGGTCAGGCCGTCGACCGAGGCCGGGGTATAGGCCTTGCGCAGCTTGCCGCCATCGGCATCGAGGGCTGCCGTCACATCCTGCAGCGCGCCGGTCTCGGACTGCTGCTTCAGGACGCCACCGCCCCAGCTGAAAAAGAAATCTGGCACGTCGTCGGACTGCAGCAGCGTAGGAAGCTTGGCCTTGAAGGCCTCGTTTTCGAGGAACTGCATCTGGATATCGACATCGGGATGCTGAGCTTCGTATTTCTTGACGATGTCTTCCCAGGCCGCGACATTTTTCGGATCGGTTTCGAGATGCAGCCACTTGACCACCGTCGTCGCCGAGGCAGTTCCTGCTCCGGCCAGCAACATGCCGGCTGCCGCGGCCATGGATACGATGCGCCTGCCGCCGAAAGCGGCGTTCTTCAGCATAAAATTCATGATTTTCCTCCCAGGGGACCTATCCTCACAATTTTTCCCCTATGCGGAATAATTCAGCGGAGCTTGCGCCGGATGTCAACCCGACTTCGGCTATTTTTAGCAAATGCGCTTGACAGGCCCACGGAATTGCCTGCTATTTATTTCGTAACCCGTTAAAAATATTGGCTTCCGCCCAACGAACAATGCCGGCTAGTTTTTCATGAAGACCGCAGATCCAGAATTGATGCGCGCGATCAATCGCTTGAACGTGCTCGACACTATCCGGCGGCACGGTCCGATCTCGCGCATCGAGATCAGCGAACGCACCGAGCTTTCCACCACGACCGTTTCCGCCATTACCGCCTCGCTGCTCGACGACGGACTGATCCTGCCGCGCCACGAAGGCGATATCCGTAATGAGGCGGTGCGCGGGCGGCCGCGTGTGGCGCTGGAGCTCAATCCCGACGCCGCCCGCGTCGTCGGCGGCAAGATCGCCGCCAGCCGCATGGTGTTCGTGGTCACCAATTTTCGCGGCGACGTGCTGTCGAAGCTCGCTTTACCGATCCGCATCGACCGGCAGCCGATCGGCGTCATCGCCGATCTCGTCGAGGACGGGGTCAGGCGTTGCGTCGTCGATGCCGGGCTGTCGCTGGAGGATGTCGACAGCATCTGCCTCGGCTTTCCCGGCGTTGTCGAACATCGCACCGGCTACATCAGAAGCAGCCCGATCTTTCGCGACACCAACGTCGATTTCGCCGCCGAAATGTCGACGCGGCTGTCGACGCCGACCATCGTCGAAAGCGACGCGCATGCCATTACGCTCGGCCATCACTGGTTCGGAAGAGCCAGGGATCTCGAAGATATGGTGTTGATTTCGCTGGAACAAACGCTGGGGCTCGGCGTGTTGCACGGCAATCGCCTGTTCCGCGGAGCCGGCGGCCTCAGCCACAATCTCGGCGACCTCGTGCTCGGCATGGGACCGAATGGCGTGGTGCGGCTTTTCAGCCAGGCCGGCGAAAGCGCGATCCTCGGCGAGCATCAGACCGACGGGCGTTTTGCCGAAGCCATCCGCCTCGGGCGCGGCATGACCCATGCCCAGGCGCTGATCAAGGCCGATGACGACCGGCTGATCGGCGCCGCCATCCGCGCCGGTGAAGCAGTCGGCTTGACCATCGCCAATATCGTCACGCTGTTTGCGCCGCCGCGGGTCATCCTGGTCGGCTCCAGCCTGGCGCTCGGCGAACCCTTTTTGAACAGCCTGCGCGATGCCTATGCGCTCGCCATTCCGCCGTCGCTGAAAGGCGTCAGCGAACTCGTCTTCGACGATTCGAGTGATGATTTCTGGGCACAGGGTGCTGCCGCAGTCGCGCTCTACGAACTCTACGAATCGCCCTGGAGCACCACAGGGCCGGCGCTCTGAGGAGCGCACACTCAAGATCAATGGAGGAATTCATGGACAAGGTCGGTATCGGCATCATCGGATGCGGCAATATTTCGGGCGCCTATCTCACGGCGATGGCATCCTTCCCCATTCTCGACATTCGCGGCGTCGCCGATCTCAACCGGGAACTGGCAGAGGCAAAAGCTGCCGAATTCAACGTGCTTGTCAAATCCGTCGAGGAGCTTTTCGCCGATCCCAAGGTCGAGATCATCGTCAACCTGACGATCCCCAAAGCCCATGTCGCCGTCGCGTTGCAGGCGCTCGAGGCCGGCAAGCACACCTATTCGGAAAAGCCGCTCGGGATTAATTTCGCGGAAGGGAAAAAATTGGCCGAGGCGGCACGCGCGCGCAATCTGCGCATCGGCGCGGCCCCCGACACCTTTCTCGGCGGCGGTCACCAGACGGCGCGCGCCCTGATCGACCAGGGCGTCATCGGCCAGCCGGTCGGCGGCTCGGCGACCTTCATGTGCCCTGGGCACGAGCGCTGGCATCCGAACCCGGCCTTTTATTACGAGGTCGGCGGCGGGCCGATGCTCGATATGGGCCCTTACTACATCACCGATCTCGTCAATCTGCTTGGGCCGGTTTCCCAGGTCGCCGGCTTTGCGACGACGCCGCGGGCCGAACGGCTCATTACCAGCGAGCCGCGCAATGGCGAGCGCATCCCCGTGCATGTGCCGACCCATGTCGCCGGCATGATGGCTTTTGCCAACGGCGCGGTCGTCCAGATCGCCATGAGCTTCGACGTCGCCGGCCACAAGCATGTGCCGCTGGAGGTCTATGGAACCGAGGGCACGCTTATTGTCCCCGACCCCAACAAATTCGCCGGCCCCGTCGAATATCTGAAGAAGGGCGGCGCCTTCGAGGACCAGCCGGTCACCGCGCCCTATGCCGAGGGCAATTTCCGCTCGCTCGGCGTTGCCGACATGGCGCATGCGATCCGCGCGAACCGGCCGCACCGCGCCAACGGCGATCTGGCGCTGCATGTGCTCGAAGTCATGGAAGCCTTCCAGACCGCGTCCGAGACCGGCCGGACGGTGACGATCACCACGGCGGTGGAACGCCCTGCCCCCTTGTCCCAATCCATCGTCGACGGACGGCTGGCGAAATAAGTTTCAGGAGGAAAGAGAATGCGTGAAGCACTGATCGTCTGGGGTGGCTGGAGCGGGCACGAGCCGCAGGAATGCGCCGAAATCATCAAGACCATGCTCGAGGAAGACGGCTTCAAGGTCTATCTCGAACACGGTACCGAGGCGCTCGCCGACCCCTCCGTCCACGATCTCAGCCTCGTCGTGCCGATCATGACGATGTCGAAGATCGAAAAGGAGGAGGTCAAGAACCTCGCCGCCGCGATCGAAAGCGGCGTCGGCATATCAGGCTATCATGGCGGCGCGGGCGATGCCTTCCGCGACTCCGTCGACTATCAGTTCATCATCGGCGGCCAGTGGGTGGCCCATCCCGGCAACATCATCGACTATACCGTCAACATTACCCGCCCAGACGATCCGCTGATGGAAGGGATTGCCGACTTTCCCTATACGTCAGAGCAATATTACATGCATGTCGACCCCTCGAACGAGGTTCTGGCAACGACGAAGTTCACCGGCGAGCACGCCTACTGGATCGACGGCGTCGTCATGCCCGTCGTCTGGAAGCGCAAATACGGCAAGGGCCGCGTCTTCTACTCCTCGCTCGGCCACCAGGCCAAGGAGTTCGACGTGCCCGAGATGAAGACGATCTTCCGCCGCGGCGCGAATTGGGCGGCGCGGTGAGATAGGGATTTTCGCAGGGAACCAATAGACCCATCCCCCCCGCAAGGGGGAGGGGCTAAGATGCCGCACCGCTTCACATAAACTCTATCGTTTCAATCCGTCGAACGGTAACAGCCAGCAAGACCTCTGCTTTGGTCGCCGCCGGACGCCACAGCTTAGTCCCTCCCCCTTGAGGGAAGGGTTGGGGAGGGGTTTTTGGCTCAGCGAATGATCAACGCCGTCCCAAATAGCCCCAGCGCAAACACCGTATGCGCAAGCAGATTGAAGCATCGGACCTTCATCGGCTTCGGATGCCTGGAAGCCGCCCAGCCGAGGCCGAGGCCGGGCTGCAGCAGGAACCACCCTGCCCCGACGGTGATGATGCCGAAAACCCAGGCGGCGAGAAATGTCGGTGCGGCCAACCACTCCTGCCCCATGATGATCGCAAAGATCACGCCATAGACAATGCCGACGGCGTAGTGACTGATCCAGCCGAGAGCGAGTTCATTCGCATAAAGCGCTGCATCGGCGATGTTCTCATGAAAGACCTTGCCGCGACCAAGATGCCAGAACCAGCGGCCGACCGGCGCCCAGTTCGGCGGCGTCTGGCCGAAGACCTTCGTGAGTACGATCGCCCAGAGGTCCATGAGGATGGTTGCGCCGGCGCCGATCACCAGACCGCGCCACAGAATATCGAACATCGGGAATCACCGGAAAGCGTTGCAATTGCAGAGGCGGTAGAAAACCATTGCGGACGCACTTGCGCAATGGTTTCGGCAAGACATGCCCGGAGACATCACGGCAAAGAGCCGCGCTCGACGGGGTCGTTGCTCCATCATCCGCAAAAAGGCATCGGTGCGACCGCAAATTGATGCTTTTCGCAGGTAGCGTTATTCCCTACTCACTGTCTGCAACGGCAATGAGAGGCGAACGGCAATGACAGTGCCATTTTACTGGAACGAGTTGGTCAGCGACGACTTCGCCGGACTGTCTCCCGACACCACGATCGCCATCCTGCCGATCGCCTCGACGGAACAGCACGGGCCGCATCTGCCGATCGCGACCGATGTGGCCATCGCCGAAGGCATGCTCGCCGAATTACGCAAGCAGAAACCCGTCGATCTCGATTGTCTGGTGCTGCCGACGCAGGAAATCGGTAAGGCCAATGAACATATCTACGGACCGGGTACCTTGTCGCTCAGCGCCGAACTGCTCATTCCGGTCTGGACCGCGATTGGCGCAAAGGTTGCCGAAGCCGGCATCCGCAAGATGGTGATCATCAATTCGCATGGCGGCAATGTCGATATCATGAGCATCGTGGCGCGAGAGCTGCGCGTGCGCTACGCGATGGCCGTCATCTCCACGCAATGGGGCCGCTTCGGTCACCCCGGGGGCATGATCAGCGAGCATGAGCTGAAATACGGCATCCATGGCGGCGAGGTGGAAACGTCGCTGATGCTGCATTTCCGGCCTGACCTGGTACGGATGGAGAAGGCGCAGAATTTCAAATCCAAGGCGGTATGGATGCGGGAGCAATCGAATTACATTCAGCCGCTGCCGCCGCATTCGCTCGCCTGGATCGCCCACGATCTCAATCCCAACGGGGTCGTCGGCGACGCGTCGCGCGGGATGGCCGAAAAGGGCGAAGCGATCTGCCGCCATCAGGTCAAGGGGTTCATCGAACTGCTCTGCGACCTGAAGCGCTATCCGCTTTCCAGTCTTTATTCCAAGTAGGGCCTGCCGAACCGCGGCTCAGATCGCGGAAGTATCCGCCGCGATGTGCCCCTTGGCCTGCAGTTCCTGCACCAGGCCGGCCAGCTCGGCCAGGAGATATTCGACGAACAGGCTGGTGGCGGAGTCGAGCGGCGCGCGGGCGCGGGCAAAAAGCTTCATCGGCTGGTGGCGCGCATGCGGCTCCGCGATCGGCCGGAAGACCAGTTCGCCCTGCCGGCATTCGGTGATGACGTCGAGCGGGTTCAGGATCGTTAGCCCCGCCCCCGATTTGACCAGTTTTTTCAGCATCTCCGAGGCATTGGTTTCGAGTACCGGTTCGACATGCACGTCGAGGCGCGCCAAAGCCAGATTGATCACGTCGCGCAGGCTGGTCCCTTGCTGCGCCAGCACCAGGCGCTCCTGGACGATATCGGCCAGGTTGATCGGGCCGGAACCGATCAGATGGTGACCGGGCGGCAGAACCACGCCGATCGGAATGTCGAAATTGCCGAGCGTGCGGATGCCGGGCGTTGCCGGAATATTGAAACCGAGGCCGATATCCACCTCGCCTGAAAGCACCGGGTTGACCGTCATCGTGCCGGCGTCGTTCCGCAATTGCATGAAGACGCGCGGATGTTCCGACTGGAAGCGGGCGATGATTTCCGGCAGCGGCCCTGCCGCAAGGCCGACGGTCGTCACCAGCCGAACCTTGCCCGCCTGCTGCATCTTCAGGCTGCGGATACGCCCCTCCAGCCGCTCGTAGTTCTTCAGCACCTCGCGGATATGTTCGATGCAGAGCTCGCCGGCGGCGGTCAGCCGCAGCCCGCGCGGCAAGCGCTCGAAGAGTGGCGCGCCCATTTCCTCCTCCAAGGCCAAAATCTGCCGGTTGATCGCCGAAGACGCCACGTTCAGTCGTGCCGCCGCCTTGCGGATCGAGCCCGAACGCGCGATCTCGTTGATATAGAGAAGCTTTCTGGAATGCAGCATCAGAACCTCGTTGCACAAATATCAGGCACGCAGCGCAAAATAGGCACAGGCTTTCGGTGAGATGCCGAAAAGGCATCATTGCGCACGAAATTTGATGCTTTTCAAAGAGCAAAGCAACGGCTCCTATGAAGAAAATCGGACGTCGCTGCGACGGCTGCGAAATCAGAAGGGGAACGTTGATCATGCCCATGACAAAAAAGAACAGGGTCTTTTCCGCATTGGCCGGGCTTGGCGGCATGATTGCCTCCATCGCCTCCGCTCAGGCGGCCGACAAGGTCACCTATGGCACCAACTGGCTGGCGCAGGCCGAGCATGGCGGCTTCTACCAGGCGGTCGCCGACGGCACTTATGCCAAGCACGGACTCGACGTCACCATCGTCCAGGGCGGTCCGAATGCGGCCAACAGCGCGCTGCTGATCTCCGGCAAGATCGATTTCTACATGGGCGGGCCGCAGGGCGAGATTTCGGCCGTCGAGCAGGGCATTCCGCTCGTCGACGTCGCGGCGATCTTCCAGAAGGATCCGCAGGTGCTGATCGCACATCCCGATGCCGGAATCGAGAAATTCGAAGATCTCGCCAAGCTCAAGACGCTGTTTCTCGGCAAGGACGGCTATCTCACCTATTTCGAATGGATGAAGGCGAATTTCAAAGGCTTCAGGGACGAACAGTACAAGCCCTATAATTTCAGCCCGGCGCCGTTCCTTGCCGACAAGGATTCCGCGCAGCAAGGTTATCTCACCTCGGAACCCTACGAGATTCAGAAGCAGGCCGGCTTCGAGCCGAAAGTCTTCCTGCTCGCCGACAACGGCTACTCCCCCTATTCGACGATGATCACCACCACGCAGGCGATGATCGACAGCAAGCCCGATGTCGTCCAACGCTTCGTCGATGCCTCGATCGAAGGCTGGTACCACTATCTCTACGGTGACAACACCAAGGCCAACGAGCTGATCAAGAAGGACAATCCTGAAATGACGGATGGTCAGATCGCCTATTCCATCGCCAAGATGAAGGAGTACGGCATCATCGAATCCGGCGACAGCCTCGACAAAGGCATCGGCTGCCTGACCGAGGCGCATTACAAGGCCTTCTTCAATGAAATGGTAGCGATCAAGGTGTTCAAGCCGGAAACGGATTACACCAAAGCCTTCACGACGAAATTCGTCTGCAAAGGCACCGGAATGGCGATGAAGAAGTAAGCCGAAGACTCCGTCGGAGATCCACCTCATACGGCGGATTCCATTCCCTGATGAACGAGACAGCCAATGCCCCCAGCAGAAGCTCAGGCCCTATCCCCGAAAGAGTTGCGCAAGCGGCCGCTGGTCGTCATGCAAGCTGTTTCGAAAGCCTTCTCTAGCGGAACCGTTGCCCTTTCGGAGATGTCGCTCACAGTGGAGAGCGGCGAGTTCATCAGCCTGCTCGGCCCGTCCGGGTGCGGCAAGTCGACGGCGCTGCGGATTATCGCCGGGCTCGGCGATGTCACGTCGGGCGCGATCGACTGGCCGAGTTCTCGGATCAACTCCAAGGGTCTTCCGGAGGGGGATATCGGTTTCGTCTTTCAGGAGCCGACGCTGATGCCCTGGAAGACCGTGTTCGACAATGTTCATCTGCCGCTGAAGCTTCGACATATCTCCAAGAGGGCGGCACATGATCAGATCGTGGAAGCGCTGACCACGGTCGGCCTCCAGGATTTCGCCAAGGCCTATCCGCGCGAACTGTCCGGCGGCATGAAGATGCGTGTTTCGATTGCCCGGGCTCTGGTGACGAAGCCGAAGCTGCTACTGATGGACGAGCCCTTCGCGGCTCTCGACGAGATCACCCGACAGAAGTTGAATGATGACGTGCTCAGGCTCTGGAAGACGACCGGCATCACCGTCATCTTCGTCACCCATTCGGTCTTCGAATCCGCCTATCTCTCCAACCGCATCGTCGTGATGAAGGCAAGGCCGGGGCGTGTACATGCCGATCTGCCGCTGATGACCAGTCTGGGACGCGACGCCCATTATCGCACTTCGGAAGAATACCGCAAAGCCTGCGAGACGGTCTCGCACGCGCTCATCGGAGCGATCAACGCGGCGGAGGATCGTCGATGAGTGACGAAAAATCCGCGGCGCCGCTGTTTGTCAAAGCGACTGCAAGCGCCCGTCGTCGCGAACTGGCGCTGCGCGTCCTGACGCCCTTGCTGGTCATCGCGTGCCTGGTCCTGATCTGGTATGCCTATGTCAGACTGTCAGGCGTGCCGCCCTATATCCTGCCCGGTCCGGCGGCCGTCGCCAGCACTTTCGTCACGGATTGGGGTACGCTTGCCCCTGCCCTCTGGGTCACCACCAAAATCACGCTGATATCGTTGATGCTGGCGCTGGTCGGTGGCGTCGGCTTCGCGATTTTCCTGGTGCAGTCGCGCTGGATCGAACTCGCCTTCTATCCGCTCGCCGTCATCCTTCAGGTCACGCCGATCGTCGCGATTTCGCCGCTGATCCTGATCTATGCGCCGTCAACGCAGGTGGCGCTTCTGATCTGCGCCTTCCTCGTCGCCTTTTTCCCTATTCTTTCGAATATGGTTCAGGGGCTGAAAAGCGTCGATCACAATCTCATCAATCTGTTCGAGCTCTACGGCGCCTCGCGCTGGCAGACGCTGCTCTTTCTCAAGCTCCCGGCTGCCCAGCCCTATTTCATGACCGGCCTCAGGATCGGCGGCGGCCTTGCACTGATTGCTGCCGTCGTCGCGGAATTTGCCGCAGGCTCGGCGGGTGCGGGCTCAGGCCTCGCCTTCCGGCTTCTCGAAGCGCAATACCGGCTCAACATTCCACGACTCTTTGCGGCCCTGCTGATGCTCTCGCTGCTCGGTGTGGCGATCTTCGCCGTCACCTCATTCATTTCGTGGCTTGCCCTGCACCGCTGGCACGAGAGTAGCCTGAAACGGGAAAACTGATGACCTATTCCTTCATTTCACCGCCCAATTCCGGCCGCTTCGTGCTGAGCAATGCGACCCTGCCTAGCGCCGCCGTCACCGGTTATGAGGCGCCTATTGTCGAGGGGCTCGTCAGGGCCGATATCGTCATCGCCGACGGCATCATTGCCGATGTACTGCCGCCCGGGGAAGCGCCCGTGGAACTGGCGAAGTCCGACCTGAAGGAGAGCATGGTCTGGCCTTGCTTCGCCGACATGCATACGCATCTCGACAAGGGTCATATCTGGCCACGCAACGCCAATCCGGACGGCACCTTTCCGGGAGCGCTGGAGGCCGTGCGCGCAGACCGCGAAGCGAACTGGTCGGCTGGCGACGTGAAGAAGCGCATGGAGTTTTCCCTGCGCTGCGCCTACGCGCACGGCACAAGCCTCATTCGAACCCATCTCGATTCGCTGGCGCCACAGCATCGCATTTCCTTCGAGGTCTTCGCCGAGATGCGCGAGGCCTGGAAGGACAGGATTGCGTTGCAGGCGGTGGCGCTCTTTCCGATGGAAAATATGGCGGATGCCGCCTATTTCGCCGAGCTCGTCGCGGTGGTTCGCGACAAGGGTGGCCTGATGGGCGGCGTCACCCGGATGAGCCCGGATCTCGACAGCCAGCTCGATACGCTGTTCAGAGCCGCGGCCGATAATGGCTTTGATGTCGATCTGCATGTCGACGAGACAGATGATCGGGGCGCTGAAACACTGAAGGCGATCGCGCAAGCCGTATTGCGCAACCGTTTCGACGGCAAGGTGACGGCCGGCCATTGCTGCTCGCTCGCCCGTCACGACCAAGAAACGGCAAAGCGCACGGTCGCACTCGTCGCCGAGGCGGGTATCGCCGTCGTTTCGCTACCCATGTGCAACATGTATCTGCAGGACCGCTACCCCGGCCGCACACCGCGTTGGCGCGGCGTTACCCTGTTCAAGGAATTGGCCGCGGCCGGCGTGGCAACGGCAGTCGCCTCCGACAATACCCGCGACCCCTTCTATGCCTATGGCGATCTCGACCCCGTGGAGGTGTTCCGCGAGGCGGTCCGCATCCTGCATCTCGACCATCCGCTGGATACGGCGGCGCGCGTCGTCACCACCTCACCTGCCGAGATTCTCGGCCGACCCGATAAGGGGCGCATCGCCGCCGGCGCCTCGGCCGATCTGGTGCTCTTCAGCGCCCGGCGCTGGAGCGAATTTCTTTCCCGTCCGCAGTCCGACCGCGTCGTGCTTCGCCGCGGCAAGGTGATCGACCGCCGCCTGCCGGACTACCGTGAACTCGACAGCGTCGTTGGAGCCTGACATGCCGGATTATCAGTCGATCAAGAAAGAACTCGAAGGCATCGCCATCGAAGACAATCCGGCGCTGGTGCGCCAGAAGAGCCGTGATTTCTATTGGTATTCACCGATACTGAAGGCGCAGCTCGACAACGTGACGGCCGATCTCGTCGTCACGCCAAAAAACCAAGAAGAGGTCATCCGGACGCTGAAGGTTGCCTTCGCGCATGGCGTGCCGGTCACGCCCCGCGGCGGCGGCACCGGCAATTACGGCCAGGCGATGCCGCTTTCCGGCGGCATCGTGCTGAATCTGGCGGCCATGGACAAGATCAAGGAAATCCATCCCGGCCGCGTGATCTGCGAGCCTGGCATCATCATCGCCCAGCTCGACAAGCAGACCAAGGCCCATTCCGGCCAGGAGCTGCGGTTCCACCCGTCCACGGCGCAGATGGCAACCGTCGGCGGCTTCATTGCCGGCGGCTCCGGCGGTGTCGGCTCGATCACCTGGGGCGGCCTGCGCGACCTCGGCAATATCCTGCGCCTGCGCGTCGTCACCATGGAGGCTGAGCCACGCGTGCTCGATCTCACCGGCTGGGACCTGCAGAAGGTCAGCCATGCCTATGGCACCAACGGCATCATTACCGAGATCGAAATGCCGCTGGCGCCCGCCTATGATTGGGTGGACGTTCTCGTCGGCTATGACGACTTCATGGCTGCCGTGCGCTTCTCCGATGCGCTCGCCAAATGCAACGGCATCCTCGTCAAGGAGATCGCACCGATCGCCGCCCCCATACCGCACGACTATTTCACCCGGCATAAATCCTATATCAGCAAGGGCCAGTCCGTGGTGGTGCTGATGATCGCGCCGCATTCCATGGATGCGTTCCTCGCCTTTGCCGCCGCTCACAAGGGCGAGGTCATCTTCCGCTCCGACAGGGTCGAAAGCATGAAAGGCATTCCGCATGCCTATGAGCTTGCCTGGAACCACACGACGCTGCGTGCTCTCAAGGTCGACCCCAACTTCACCTATCTGCAAGTGCAGTATCCGGGGCCGGATCATGTGGCCAAGGTCGCCAAAATGGTGGAGATCTTCGGTGATGAAGTGCCGGGGCATCTCGAATTCATCAAGTTCGACGGGCAGATCCAGTGCTCCGGCCTGCCGCTGGTACGCTACACCACAGAGGCGCGGCTCGAGGAGATCATCAAGATCCACCAGGATCACGGCTGCCCGATCTTCAATCCGCACCGCTACACGCTGGAGGAAGGCGGCATGAAGCGCACCGACAAGGTGCAGCTCGCCTTCAAGCACGAGACCGATCCCCGCGGGCTGCTGAACCCCGGCAAGATGATTGCCTGGGAGAATCCTAGTTTCGATTTCAATGCCGGCAAAAACTATCTGTTTCCGGGACTTGCGAGCGTCATGGAGGCCTGATGAACGTTCTCGTCCTTCATTCGCACCCGGTCGAGGAAAGCTACGGCAAGGCGCTTTACAAACAGACGCTGGAAAGCCTTGAGAAAGCCGGCCATGCGGTGGATGCCTGCGATCTCTATGCCGAGAAATTCGACCCCGTGCTCTCCCGCAGCGACCGGCTCAGCTATCACGACTATCCCGCCAATTCTGATCTGGTGAAATCCTATGTCGAGCGGCTGAAGCGGGCCGAGGGCCTAGTGCTGGTGACGCCGATCTGGAATTTCGGGTTCCCGGCGATCCTGAAGGGCTATTTCGACCGCGTCTGGCTTCCCGGTGTTTCCTTCGATCTCGTCGATGGAAAGGTCGAATCGCGGCTGCGCCATATCAGAAAGCTCGCCGCCGTTCTGACATACGGCGCCACGCCGTTTCGCGCCTTCGCCGCCGGCAATCCGCCGAAGAAGATTGTCAAACGTGTGCTGAGAGCGCAGATCAACCCGCTAAGATCGGTCACCTTTCTTGCGCATTATGACATGAACAATTGCACACCGCAGACACGGGCGAGGTTTCTGGAAAAGGTGAAGACGGCGATGGAGCGGTTCTAGATGAAGAGGATCTTCAATCCCTCCTCCGTTCGCCGCCCCTTCGGAAATTACAATCACGGTTTGCTGGTCCCACCGGGCGCCTCGTTGCTCGTAACCTCCGGGCAACTTGGCATTAGCCTCGAGGAGGAGGTGACGGAGGATGTCGGCGCGCAGGCAGAACTTTGCTTCGAGGCGATCAAGGCGATTCTTGGCGAGGCGGAGATGAGTTTTGCCGACGTTATCCGCATCTCGGGTTTTGTGACGAAGCGCGAGCACTTCGCCGACTATATGGAGGTCCGGGATCGATACACGCTCGAGCCGAAGCCGACCTCGACGCTAATCGTCGTCGCCGGTTTTACCCGCCCGGAATTCCTTGTGGAAGTCGAAGTTACGGCCGCAAAAGTATTTTGAGACAAGGCGCTTTCTCGACCCCCCACCTGTCAGTCGCCATCCTCCTGCGGCTTACGGGCGCTGACGCTTATCTTGCCGCTGATCTCATCTGCTAATTTGCGCATCAGCGCGTACCAATTCATTGAGATCGTGTTCCTCCAAGCTTTCGAAGAGCGTCCGACGCTTTCGCGTGCGGCATCGATGCGGTCGGCCATCGAAAAAAGGCGAACGAACATCCAACCGGAACGCCTGACACTCTGGCGGCGGAAACCGCAAAATGAGGCGCCATATCGATTGCGCCAAGGTCTTGCGCTCCTCTGCAATTTAGCCAAAAATACTGATCGAATACTTGTGCTCCGACAGCAATCCTCCTTTACGCATTCATTCGATAAATCAACGTTGAGTGCGGATTTCACAGCGTGACGGCGGCAATCTGCCTACCCGGACTGAACAATGCGAATTTGTTTCATTGGCGGCATGGATGCGACATGTCTTTCGTGGAATCGCAAGGTGACAGAAAGTATCGGACCAGCGAGCGAGTGGGTGGGCTTGTTGATTGCTCATCGCTACAGGTCGAGCTCAGACATTTCGATCCCGGCTGGCAGGTCGACCTTACACTCGAATGCACGGAAATAGCTGTCCTGCTCTCGGGGCAGTCGAAGATCAGGTGGACGGGTGACGGCCACAGGCGGGAGGCGATTGCCCGCCCCGGTGTCGCTTGGGTTTGTCCGGCGGGTGTCCATGAGAGTGCCGTGGAAATCATGGGTACCATGCCCGAGTCCCTCCACATCTTTCTCCCGCCGTCGCTCGTCGGTGAGAGCGCACTTTCAAACTTCGACATCGATCCGGCCAAGGTGCAGCTCGCCTATGCGGGAGGCGTCCCCGATCCCATGGTGCTGCAGTTCGGTCAACTCTTTCGAGGTTTGTTGAACAGAAGCCTTGAACCGACTGATCGCCTCTATCTGGACGGCATTCAGACGGCGCTGGCGGCGCACCTGCTCAGCACCTATTCGTCTGTTCGCTGGCAACCTGCCGCACGGGCGCCGACTGTCGACCCCAAAAGGCTGCAACGGGTCTTCGATTTCATTGAAGCCCGCATCGCAGCCGAAATCTCGCTGGATGACCTTGCTGCGGAGGCTTGCCTCAGCCCCTTTCATTTTGCCCGCATGTTTCGCAGGGCTACCGGCCTGACGCCGCATCGTTACGTCACCGAGCGACGGATCGAAGCGGCCAAGGAAAAGCTCAGGCTCGCACGGTCCTCGCTCGTGGAGATCGCGCTCGATACCGGCTTCGGCTCGCAGGCGAATTTCACCCGGGTCTTCCGCAAGACGACCGGCTTGACGCCCGGCCACTATCGCGCGCTCGTCACCGGTTAGCGGGTTCCGCCTGCCGGAGATAATTCGCCATTCGTGCATGCCGGCACGCCGGAGCGCAAGATTTGCGCATAGCGCAGCAAGAGCTGAAAATACCGCAATACCGGTTCCGCCTATACACCTGTCTCGTCGAGTTAGCCCCGAGCTGAAAAGAGGAGACAGGAGATGATTACTATTGCCGAAGCTCGCAGGATCATCGCCGCAGGTGAGGCGCGGGCCAATGAGATCGGTGTGCCGGTCAATATCGCGGTCCTGGACGCCGGAGCCCATCTCAAGGCGTTCAGCCGAATGGACGGCGCAGTGCTCGGCTCGATCGACCTCGCTATGGGCAAAGCCCGGACGGCCGTATTGTTTCAAACCACAAGCGAGGCCGTCTGGGATTATTGCAAGCCCGGGGCTCCCGCCCATGGCCTCGAACTATCCAACGGCGGCCTCGCTCCCTTTGCCGGCGGCATCTCGCTTTTTGCCCGCGACGGAACGGTCATAGGCGCCGTTGGCGTCTCCGGAGGAGCGGTTCCACAGGATCTCGAAATAGCGCAGGCAGCGGCTGCAGCCGCCGCGTGATGCTGTGCCAAGACTGATTTCGACCAACCCGAACCATCGAAAGGAATGTCTCATGACCAAGACCATTTTGATCACCGGCGCAGGCTCCGGCTTCGGCAAGGGTGCCGCCATCGGCATGGCCAAGAACGGCCACAGCATCATCGCAACCACGCAGGTTTCCTCGCAGGTAACGCCGCTGCGTGAGGAGGTCGCCGCCCTCGGCCTGAAGAACATCCGTGTCGAGCGACTCGACCTCACCGATTCCTACGACATCAAGCAGGCGCAGGGATGGGATATCGACGTTCTTTGGAACAATGCCGGTATGGGCGAAGCCGGCCCGGTTTGGGAAATCCCGATCGAACTTGTTCGCAAGAACTACGAAGTCAACGTCTTTCTGCCGCTGGTGCTGACTCAGGGCGTCGTCCAGAGATGGGTGCGCGAAGGCAAGAAGGGCAAGGTGGTCTTCACCTCCTCGATGGGCGGCCTGTTCACCCCGGCCAACTGGGGCACCTATGTCTCCACCAAGCACGCGTTGGAATCGATCGCCGAGGCGCTGCAGCAGGAGCTCGCCCGTTATGGCATCAAGGTCCAGACGATCAATCCGGGCGCCTATTACACCGGCTACAATGAGACGATGGCGGACAATCCGTTCCGCTGGCTGGATGACAGCAAGAACTTCACCAAGCGCGCAGATCTGCGAAAGGGCTTCGACGATTTCTTCGCGACGCCCGAAGGCAAGATGGATCCGAAGGAAATGATCGACCGGATGATCGAAGTCGTTCCGGCCGACACCGGCAGGTTCCGCAATGTCGTTCCGAAGGTTATCGAGGACATGCTGAAGGAGCATCAGCTGAGAGCTTGGGAAAACCAGATCTAAGCAGATTTCTGGCGGCGAGCCCGCAAGCGGCACCCGGCCAGCGGGTGTCGCCCCACTCACTCGACCCTCTGGAGATAACCATGTCCCACACCGCAACGGCAGCCATCTGTCGGCCGCAATCCCTGACGATGCGCGTCTTCAATGCAATCCTCGGCATCGCCACCACCATCCTTGCTCTGGGCGGGCTCGAAGCCCGCGCCGCAGCGCAGTCTCTCACCGAAACCGAACGCCGCAACAAGGCAGCCGTCGAGGCTGGCTTCGAAGCCTGGGCGGCCGGAACAGGCAGTCCTTATGATCTCCTCGCCGACGACGCCCGCTGGACAATCGAGGGCTATTCGCTGGCCTCGAAGACCTACCCCAGCCGCGAGGCATTCCTGCGTGAGGTGATCCGCCCGTTTAATGCTCGAATGAAGGCACCGCTGAAGCCGGCGATCCGCAACGTATATGCCGACGGCGACACCGTGATCGTCTTTTTCGACGCCCGCGGCATCGCCCGCGACGGAGAGCCCTACGCAAACACCTATGCGTGGTTTCTCGACATGCGCGACGGCCGTATCGTCCGTGCCTCGGCCCTCTTCGATTCGATCGCGTTCAACGCCTTTTGGACCCGTGTGACGCCGGTCGCCTAGATGTGGAGCCCGGCGACTGGCGTGCTCGTGTGTTCGGATGGCTATGTCGTCTTCGGTAAGGCCTCAGCGCTGGAGGCCTATCTGGTCGATCGTCGGCCTCGGCCTGCTGTCGAATAACCGTCTTGATGGCCATGATTGTGCTGATGGCAACAGAGGTCGCCGCAGGCATGTTTCAAAGGGAGTCGCGTTCGTATCGCGGCGTCCAGCCGCGGGCCATTCCGCGGCTCATTACGCTTTCCGCCAGCGCCAGTTGCCGGCGCAGATGTCTGCAGTCGTCGAGCAGCGAGCGGATCGCCGCCTTGGCATCGTCGTCGTGCCAGGCAAGCACGGCTTCCACTTCCCATGCAGGATCAGAGCAAGCCGGATCTGGCGGCGGCTCATCGGACTTGGATGTCTTTGCCGGCTGCATCAGTTCAACGCCAGCGGCAGTTGGACCGGGCGCGGCAGAGGCGGCAGCGGTCGGCTGAGTTCCACCTTTTTCTGCCAGGCGGCGCGGCGCTGCTGATCCCGCTCGCGGGCCGCCCGAGAGGCTTCGACAAGGGCTAGGGCGTTGGCGATCACCTGTTCCGTATGTGTCATGACCATCTCCAATGTTCCTGTTTTGTTCTAATTTAGACCTTCGCCCAAAGAAGTCAAGCGCGACGACGAGCTTGTCGTGGAAACAGGAGGAGAAACGGGGAGCTAGGATGCGGCCGCTGGTCAGTCGGCAGCTTCTATGACAGCGATGCCCGCCTCCTGCGCAGCCCTGATGAAGACGGCGCGCACATGATCCGGCGGGAGATCGCCGGTAATCGCATCCAGGCAGGCTTTGACCGCTTCGAAATATTCTTCGCCGTCATCCACCGGCCAGTCACGAAGCAGCGTGCGCGCGGCATCCCACACTGAGTTAATAACGGCATAATGGCCGAGCCCCATGGAGGCCAGGCCGACCGGTCGAAAATTTGCCGTCTGTCTCACTTTGCTACAGCTTTTCCTAATTTCGGCGAGCTAACCGATAATATGCAATTAGCATGCCGTTGGCAGCGGCCTTCGATCCTTGGCACCATGACCGTGACAGACCTGTCTCTCACGGTGGGATCCGGCAGGCGACGCTTGAAACGGGAAACGTCTGAAGCTTCTCGAGGGGGTTCCGGAAATCTGGCTATCAGCATTAAACGACCGATTATGGTAAATATCAGACAGAACCCACCACGCCTACTCATTAAAACCGCAGTATTCATGCACATTCTCTCGAATGTGCAGCAACGCGTTGCGTTTCCGGAAGCAACGCCTTGCGACGATCAGCCTTTGATTGTCCCTAAGGTGGACGGGAATGCTTCCAGATCGTACAATGCCACCTCCTGCACGCGGCGGATCTGGGAGGACGCGCGATGCCCATCTTCATGGACCGGCACTTTCTCGAAGGTACTTCGCCCGCCGAGGTTGCGCAGGCGCATCGCATGGATATCGACATTCAGGATCGATACGGCGTCAAGTTTCTGACGTATTGGTTCGACGAGCGGCGCGGGACGGCCTTCTGCCTGGTGGATGCGCCCGATGTCGAAACCGTCCACTGCGTCCATCGCGAGGCGCACGGTTTCGTCGCCAATGAGGTCGTCGAGGTGGCACTGTCGGCCGTCGAGGCTTTTCTCGGTCGCATCAATGACCCCGATCCGGCGCCAGGCCAATCCACGCCGCAGATGGATGCCGGCCACCGGGCGATCCTCTTTACCGATATTGTCGGCTCGACCGAGATGACGGCGCGCCTCGGCGACCGCATGGGGACGGAGCTGGTCAGGGCTCATGACGCGATCGTACGCCGGTGCCTCGGCAAAAATTCCGGCCGCGAGGTGAAGCACACCGGCGACGGCATCATGGCGGCCTTCGCGGCGACGACCGCCGCCGTCGAATGCGCCATGGCTATCCAGCAGGAATTCCAGCATTACAACGGCAGCAAGGCCGAGCCGATCCATGTTCGCATTGGGCTCGATTGCGGCGAGCCGGTCGAGGACAGCAACGACCTGTTCGGCTCCACCGTGCAGCTCGCAGCCCGCCTCTGCGCGGCCGCAGCCAGTGACCAGATCCTCGTGTCGGAGAATGTATTCCGGGAATATGGCGCCGGCGACCTCTTCGCCCACGCGACGCGCCGGCGCATCAAGGGATTTTCGAAACCCATGCTGGTCTTCCGCTGCGATTGGGCAGGTGCCGGCCTTGGCTAAAGCGCCTCGCGATCGGTGCGACGCGCATAGATCCGGTGAAATCCGCTGAGACTGTTGCCGTTTCCCGCGGCTTGCCGCGGTTGGCTATGACTGGAGATTCGCGACCGGACGCGCCGCTTATGACATGGCGGCACGCCGGCTCAGATCGTCACGAGCAGACTTGGCTCTTCAAGCATTGCCGACGTTTCGATCGCCCATCCCCTCGAATTTGGGGCCGCTGTCGAGCATGCCCGACATCTTCAGAAAACGGCGGAAATTCTCGCGTGCGGCGCTGAGAGGAAATGCCCCCTTGGCGGTATCCCTGCACGCCTTCAGCAGTGTGTCATATGCCAGACCTCGCTTGTCCTGCGGCCACTCATCCAGAAGTTCGAAGATTTCGTCGAGACATGTGATCTCGGCGACGAAATGCTGACGATGAAGAAAAACCGGCTCGAACCGAGCTTCCGACATAGTAACCTCCCATTTATATTACTTTTTTATGGATTTATATTACTGAAAATCGGCGATTTGTTCAAGACAAAATCGGGAATCACTCGCTTTACGACACTGCGGATTTACTTCCATAACCGCAGAATAGTCCGGCCAGATTATCCGCGAATTTTCCCATGGAGCGAAGAACGGTCCCTCGATCATCGAAGCCATTTCCCATCAGATAAGCGTGATTGATCTCACTGGTTCTCGCATCTGTTTGTGCCGGCATGATAGATTGCCGAGACCAACCTCAGGAGAAGCGCAGATGACCCGATTCCTCACCTTGTTCGCGACCAGCGCGGTAATCGGCTTGTCCACGCTCACGGCTTCCTGCACCTCGCCAGCAAGGCAGGACCGGGAGGATTATCAATATCAGCTGGATACTTCGAGGAACCCGGCCTGTGCGAGCGGATTCAGACCCGGCAATGCTCGCTCGTGCAGCTATTGAAAGATCCGTTCCGCCAATGGGCGGTTTGGCGCATCAGGAGCCGGGAAACAACCATTGCCGAGCGCTCGATCGCCAAGAGAAACATTGGAAACACCGTGAGTTCCATGCCGAACAGAGACTTCCTCGAGTTCCACTCATTGCCGTTGGACACCGTCACTGCAATTATCGACAGAGCCGGCCAGCTTGCGAAGCATTGGGCGGACCGCACCATGCCACAGTCGCTGCTGGGCAAGCGAGTTGGTGTTATCGTCGACGACACAGGATGGCGGAACACGGCGGCCTTCGATCTCGGCGTCAAGGCCATGGGTGGCGTCTGCGTGCAACCGCCGATTAGCTTCAACACCCGTGAGGCCACAGCGGACCTTGCGGGCTATCTCGATAACTTGTTCGATCTTCTCGTCGTCAGGACGAAGGAACTTGCTACCTTGCAAGAGCTCGCGGCGGTCATGGATGCGCCCGTCATCAATGCCCGGACAAAGCTAAATCATCCGTGTGAAACGCTCGGCGATCTCGCCTATATCAAGAGCGTCAGGGGATCACTGGAAGGCCTCAAGGTGGTCGGGATCGCGCCGGATGCCAACATTCTTCGTTCCTGGGTCGAGGCATCGAAATCCATGCCCATCCGCGTCGTCCAAGTCTATCCGGAGCCCTGGCACGTGGCCGATGCCAATCTCCTAAACCCGAATTTCGAAATCAGCCGGGATATCAGGCATGCCCTTGACGCGGATGTCATCATCACGGACTCGTGGCCGAAAGACGCGAGGGAAAATGAGCTGGTCGAGTACCAGGTAACGGCAACACTCCTCGACAAAGGGCGGCGCGACCTGATCTTTTTGCCCTGCCCGCCAGTCGCAAGGGGACAGGAAGTAACGGCCGATGCGATGTTGCACCCTGCGTGCCAAAGCCGTCCCGCAAAAGCATTCCTGCTGCATGCCCAGAACGCACTCATGGAGTGGGCGACCTCTTGACGATCGGGCGTTGCGCCTCGACATGATCCGGCCCGCGACCCTCGGCGCGCACGAGCTTTCCCAATCCGTAAATTGTGTCGTTTCCGCATCACTTTCCGTAGGGTTGCAAATTCCCTCTTGGCAATGCGCAATTGCTTCGCTACAAAACGCTACCGCTCAGATCGAACCAAAGGGAGGCGTTGAATGACACCAGCAATCATCGAAGTCTTCCCGTGTGGTATGTCTCGACGCTAGGTCATATCCATTCGCGCCCCGCCTTAAGCGCGCGCGAGATGCGGTTTTCTCTTTCTTCAGCCCGATTGATCTGACGGCATTATTTCGTCTTCCGCGCGGGCTGTGCCTTTCAACTCTCGATTTTGAGGACCGGTTTCAGATACGAGCCGGACTGGTTAAAATGACTCGCAAGAAGCTCGATTTCCGCGCCGATGCCTATCGTCACGTGCTCGGCTTTGTTTTTCATCATTGGACCCACCGGCCTGCATTGGTCGGCATCATCATCGTGCTGGTAATTTCGAGCACGCTGGCCGAAGTCATGGTGCCGGTGTTTTCCGGCCGGATCGTCGACGCCATTGCCGGCGGCAATGCGGCTGACGGCGCGCTCAGCGCCTTTGTTGTCGTCGTCGTTCTCGGCTTTATCAGCGTGGCACTGCGCTGGTTCATCTTCAACGGCATCATCCGGCTGACGCTGCGCATCATGGCGGATGTGGTCAATAACGGTTTCCACAAGGTGCAGCGGTTCTCGACCGACTGGCACGCCAACAGCTTCGCCGGTTCGACGGTGCGCAAGATCACCCGCGGCATGTGGGCGCTCGACTCGCTCAATGATCTGCTGCTTGTCGCGCTGCTGCCGTCCATCGTCATGCTGGTCGGCGCCAGTATCGTGCTCGGCAGCTACTGGCCGGTCATGGGCCTGATCGTGGCTCTCGGATCGCTGGTCTATATCGGCGTCACCGTGGCGCTTTCCATGGGCTTCGTATCGCCGGCGGCAAGGCTTGCCAATGCCTGGGACACCAGGCTCGGCGGCGCGCTGGCGGATGCGATCAGCTGCAATTCGGTGGTCAAGGCTTTCGGCGCCGAAAGCCGCGAAGAAGCCCGCTTGCGCCATGTGCTGGGCAAATGGGACAGCCGCACGCGCAGAACATGGAAGCGCGGCACCTTGAGCGGCACGATCCAGGGCTTCATGATGGTATCCATGCAGGCCGGCATTCTGGGAACGGGCCTGATCATGTGGCGGCAGGGGCTGGCGAGCCCGGGCGACATCACCTTCGTGCTCGCCATGTTCTTCGTTCTGCAAGGCTATCTGCGCAATGTCGGCCAGGACATCCGCAATCTGCAGCGTGCCGTCAACGACATGGAGGAGCTGGTGCTGCTCGACAGGATGCCGCTCGGCATCGAGGACAAGCCGCACGCCAAGCCGATTGCGATCGGCGCGGGCGAGATCGTCTTCGATAGCGTCACCTTCCAGTATGGAGCTCATCCCGACCCGCTTTACGAGGACTTTTCGGTCACCATCAGGCCGGGCGAGCGTGTGGGGCTGGTTGGACATTCTGGCTCGGGCAAGACCACTTTCGTCAAGCTCATCCAGCGCCTCTATGATGTGAACTCGGGCGCCATCCGCATCGACGGGCAGGACATCGCCGAGGTCAGGCAATCGAGCCTGCGCGGCCAACTCGCCATCGTGCAGCAGGAGCCGATCCTGTTCCACCGGACGCTCGCGGAAAATATCGCCTATTCCAGGCCTAACGCCTCGCGGCGCGAGATCGAGCAGGCGGCGAAACAGGCCAATGCGCACAGCTTCATCATGGACCTTCCGAAGGGCTATGAGACGATGGTCGGCGAACGCGGCGTCAAGTTGTCTGGCGGCGAGCGGCAGCGTGTCGCCATCGCCCGCGCCTTCCTGGCCGATGCCCCGATCCTGATCCTCGACGAGGCGACGTCGAGCCTCGACAGCGAAAGCGAGGTGCAGATCCAGCAGGCGATGGAACGGCTGATGGACGGCCGCACCACTCTTGTGATCGCCCATCGGCTGTCCACGGTGCGGGCGCTCGACCGGCTGCTGGTGTTCGACAAGGGCAAGATCGTCGAAGAAGGCGACCACCAGGCACTGATCCGGCTCAATGGTGGCATCTATCGCCGGCTGTTCGAGCGCCAGGCGCTGGAATTGACCAAGGGGCTGGTGGCGTAAAGGAGCGCCAGGGCTGATGCTCTGGCGCGGTTCGTTGACAAAGTCTCCTCCGTCATGCTCGGCCTTGTGCCGGGCATCTGACCACGGCGATTGTTTGACAGGAAGACATTTATTTTCAGACACTTAATTTGGCCGACGCAGATCCTCGGCACAAGGCCGAGGATGACGTTGCGGGTTTTGCAGTGGTCTTTCAGCAGCCAGCTGGTACCCTGGCGTCTCTTCTTCTGCATATGCGGTCAGCGGATGACGCTCACGACAGGGCGAAGATCCTGACCTCCCTGCCGATGCCCTGAAGCTCCGCCATTCGTGAGGCCGATGTGACGCCGCTGTCGCGCAGGATCTCCGAGACATTGGCATCTTCGACGATCGCCTCGGTCGTCATGATCACATTCGGGTCGGCAAGGCCCTGGACGCGGGAGGCGATATTGACCGTCTGGCCGAAATAGTCCTGCCTGTCGTTCAAGTTGACGGCAAGGCACGGTCCCTCATGGATGCCGATCTTCAGCAGGAGGTCTTCGCTGCCGTGTTCGGTATTCAGCCGGCGCATTGCCTCGCGCATCCTGAGCGCCGCCGCCACCGCCCGGTCCGGGCTCGGAAAGGTCGCCATCACGGCATCGCCGATCGTCTTGACGACCGCGCCGGCCTCGGTGGCGACGATCTCGTGAAGAACGCGGAAATGCGCCCGCACCAGATCGAAAGCGGCAAGATCGCCGACGCGCTCATAGAGCGCGGTCGAGCCCCTGAGATCGGTGAAGAGGAACGTCAGGCTGGTGATCTTCAGGCGCTGGTCGACGTCGAGCGTATCGGTCCGGTAGATGCCGCGGAAGCTCTGGTTCGTCAGCAGGCGCTTGGCCGTCAGAAATGGCCGCCTGCGGCCGAGGAGATCGTGCAGCTCATCGCCGGCGATGCAGACATTCGGCACCACCCGGCGATCGGTGTGGTTCTCGAGCGTGAGCCTCAGCAAGCCGGGACGCAACGTCACGGTTTCGTTCAGCGCATGCCCGCGGCTGATGACCATCGAGAGGTTCTGGCGCTCGTCGGTGGGTTCCCCCTGCACATCGATGAACTGCGCCGAATGGGTCGCCGCATCGAAGATGATGACGAATTGCGCCGGCAACTGCAGCGACACGAAGGCCTTCTCACCCGGCGCCAGCTCGATCAGTTCCAACAGGATGCGGTCGAACCTGGCTTCCAGATCCTGCGGCAGGTCGACGCCGGAGCTGAAGAAAATCTGGCGGTAATATTCGAGCGGCGGCAGCCGATCGGGCTCGTGGGCGGCAATCCTGCGCACGCGCGGACTGACCGTGAAGGTGACCTCGACCATCTCGTCGAGGGTCGGTTCGTATCCGGCCGCACAGAGGGCGCAATGATAGGTATCCTGGTTGACCCCTTTGAGGGTTGCGCCGCTGTCGAGGACGCCGCCGCATCCCGGGCAAAGCACGTTCCAGGTCATCTCGAAGGCGCCGATGCGGGCTGCATGCAGAAAGGCGGCGATGGTTTTCTCTTCATCGAGATGGTGCTTGGCGGCGAAGGCGAGCGCATTGACGCGATTGAGATCACGATCGGCGCCGTGCTTGACGACATTTTCGATGCACTCGACCGTCTGCGGGTCAGCCGCCTGTCGCAGGCTGGCAAAAAGCACGTCCACTTCGCTCATCGGACAAGTCTCTGTACTGACAACACGGCCGATAAGGCCAGTCCCGTGATCATAACACGGGACGTTGCCAATAGAAATCAAAGGGACCGGGATGCCGCTCGCTCGCGATCTGCTGGCCGGCCATCTCTGCCGGCAAGACCAGCCGCCGGCAGCTGGGAACCGCCGATCACGTCCTATTTCTGCAGCTTCGAGATCTGTGTCGTGTCATACCGCTCCCGCAGTTCCGCGATCGCGGCCGCATCCGGCGGGCTGCTTTGCGCGACAAGCTTTGCGAGCTCCTCGAAATAGTGTTCGTGTCCGGGCGGCGAGACCGTCATGATCATCCTTGCCGTCTTGCCGCTGGCATTGCCGATGTTGTGGGGCACGCCCGGCGGGATGAAGACATAGGTGCCGGGCGTCGCCGTGATCTTTCGGCCGCCGACCTCCCATTCGCATTCGCCTTCAAGCACAAAGAAGGTTTCTTCCTGGACGCGGTGAACATGGCGTCCGGTGAAAAAGCCTGGCGGCAATGTCCAGTCGAACATCGAGGTATGCCGGGTGTCTTCCCCAGCCACGAGGAACCGCAAGGGCTTGCCGGCCAGGCTCAGTTCCTTGCCCTCACCCGGCATTCGAACAACGGCTTTCGCGCTCATTTCACTCTCCTCCATTTTTCGCAACATTCGGCCTTTTCAGCCGCTTCAACGATGCCCCCTTCCCGCCTCGAAGTCGCAAAGGGCTTGCGAAATTGTTGCAAAATTTCTGCGAATGATATTTCCTCCGGCTATGGCTGCGATCCACAAGTTCGGTTCGTTTTGCCTCGATGCGGGCGCCGAAATCCTGTTTTACCGAGCAGAGCCGCTGGGGCTGGGGCGACGCGCCGTGGCGCTGTTGCGAGTGCTCCTGGAACGGGCGGGAACGCCGGTCGGCAAGGGGGCGCTGATTGAAGCCGCATGGCCGGGCCTCGCCATCGAGGACAGCAATCTTACGGTTCAAATGGCCGCCATACGCCGGGCTCTTTCGGCGGACGGAGGATCGGACTGGATCGAAACCTTGCCGCGGCGGGGCTACCGCTATATCGGGCCGGCGGTCACCAGCGAAAGTCTGCCCGCCGGCGCGGCGCATCCGACAGCACCGGTGTCTGCTCGTCCATCCAGACCGTCCGTCGCCGTGCTCCGCTTCTCGAATTCGAATGGCGACGGGGAAGATGAATATTTCGCGGACGGCGTCGTCGAAGACATCGCGGCGGGGCTTTCCCGGGTGAACTGGCTGTTCGTGGTCGCCCCAAAATCGAGCTTCACCTACGATGCTCAAACGCTCGGCCTGAAACAGATCGGCCAGGAGCTCGGTGCACGGTATCTCTTGCAAGGCAGCGTGCGCAGGTCCGGCGGTCGTGTGCGGTTGTCGGCGCAGATGATCGAGGCCGAAACCGGAAGCCTGCTGTGGACGGAACGTTTCGACCGCCCGCTCGCCGACATTTTTGATCTGCAGGACGAAATCGCCCTCAACGTCGTCAGCGCCATCGAGCCGCGCCTGCGCCGGGCGGAACTGGAGCGCGTCAAGCGCAAGCGGCCCGATAATCTCGACGCCTACGACCTCGTGTTACAGGCCCAGCCCGACGTCTATTGCGGCATGCCGACCGAGGCAGCAACGGCATTGGCGCTGGTTGAGCGCGCGCTTGCACTCGAACCCGGCTATGCGCTGGCCCATGCCTTCGCAGCCATGTGCCATCATTGCCTCTTCCTGCGCGCCGGCTTGCTTGAAGACCATCGTCTGGCATCGGTCCGGCATGCGCGGGCAGCCATTCTCTACGGCCAGGACGATGCGCTTGCCCTGACATTTGCAGCCTTTTCTATCGGCATGGACGAACATGACCGTGATGCCGCCTTCGCCGCGGCCGAGGCGGCGCTCGCCGTCAGCCCGTCTTCTGCGATCACCTATATCGTCGGCGGCGTGATGTTCGGTTGGGCTGGAAAGGCCGAGCGCGCCATCGAATGGGGCGAGCGGGCTCTGCGTCTCAGCCCGTTCGACCCCTGGGCGTGGTCGGCTTTCCATGCGCTGGTGCTTGGTCACTTTCACCTGGGACATGATGACGAGGCCGTCAAAGCGGCTTACAGGGCGGTTCAACACAATCCGCGCCATAGCATTTCGCACATGCTCCTGGCGGCCTCGCTCGCAAAACTCGGACGTCTCACCGACGCCAGAAGTGCTGCGGCTCGCGTTCTGGAGCTGCAGCCTGCGTTTCGCTACAACATGCAATTTTCCGGCGTCGACTGCGACCCGGCTCTGGCGGCCTCTCTCGGCGCCGCGCTCGATATTGCGGGGCTGCCCGGATAGCGGACGCTCCGCTGCAGAAATCCAGGGAACAATGCAGAAAACGCGAGCTTCACCGCCCCCACTTCCGCTACATTAACACGTTTCGGCCTCTCGGACCTGGTCGCAAAGGAGAAACGGTGGATCGTCTCGTCGGCGCGGATGAAGGGGCGAGCTCGGCAGATCGGGCTGACGAGGCCGGGCGTGCGGAGGGTCTTGCGCGGGACGTTACCGCGGTCAAAATCGGCGACTGCCTCCTCGGTTACAAGGCCGTGCAGCGCCGCATGCGAGGCGGCCGCTGGAATCACTTCCGCGGCCGGATGCGCGAGATCGAGAAATTGATCCGGCATCGTCATGGCGCGATCGTGCCCGAGGCGGATGACGCCTTGATCTATGTCGAGGTGATCGCCGGCCTCGCCTTTGTCGAGTTCGGAGAAGGATTTGTCGAGGTGGTTCTCGGCTGGGCGGCGCGATGGCTGCCCTGGGCTCGGAAAGCCGCGATCGAAGAAATCATCTATGAGCGGACGAAACTGCGCTTTTCTCCCCTCACCGCCGATGCGCTCGGTCACGCCCTGCATCTGAGCTATGCGGAACGCAGCGCGCTCGACATTCGCACCATCGGCGCCTTCGACGTGCCGAAGGCGAAAAGGGCGAAACTGCAGAAGGCAAAGCGGCGCCAGCGCGACCGAAGCCGAAAGGAAGAGCAGCGGCGGGCCGCCGGCGCCGTTACCAGGGCCGACTATCTCGACAATTCCCTCAGCGCAGCCCGCCCCTGGGAGGCCTTCGGCATCAGCCGCCGCACCTGGGAGCGCCGCGGCAAACCGATGCCGGAGCCAATGCCAGACGGCGCGCCGATTTCGCTGGCCGCTTAGCGCTGCCGCTTTTCCCTATTAGCGAGGCGGCCCGAACCAGGTGCTCATCGCTGCGTCGAGGCCATTCCGGGATCCCTCGCCCACCCATGCCACATATCCGTCTGGCCGGATCAGCGCCGCGGTCGGCGCCGCAACCGCCCCCAGCGCCGGCAGTTCCCATGGCCCGTCATAGCGCGCATCGACCAGAGGCACCCGGTCTGACCCTAGGCCGGTGTCGAGGCTGCCGCGCGGCCCGAGGTTCAACAACACCGGTCTTGCATCTTTCAGCAGCGTAAAGACACGCAAGGGGCCGTCCGGCGTGACGAGGTCGAGATCAGGCATGCGGCGGCCGAGCAGCGGGTGCCCCTCGCCGAAATCATAACGGATGCCGAGCCCGGACATCTCGGCGGCGATCGTCTTGCGCGCCTCCTCCAGGCCAAGCAGCTCCAACACGATGTCGCGCAGGGCTTCGGTGCGATCATCGGTCCGTTGCAACGCGACCTGCGCCATCGTCGTGCGCAGGACGCGGGCGGCCACCGGATGACGCTCGGCGTGATAGGTGTCCAGCAGGGCCTCGGGCGATATGCCCTTCACCACCTGGGCGAGCTTCCAGCCGAGATTGACGGCATCCTGCACGCCGGTATTGAGGCCCTGCCCGCCCACCGGGGAATGCACATGCGCGGCGTCACCCGCCAGCAGCACCCTGCCCTTGCGGTAGACCTCCGCCTGCCGCGACACGTCGGTGAACCGCGAAATCCACTTCAGGCCGTGGATTCCGTAATCGGTTCCGCAGGCGGCGATGAGCGCTTGCTTGAGATCGTCAAGCGTCGGCTCGCCTGCGCCGCCGGCCGTCTGTTCCGTGACCATGACGTTGATCGGACCTTCGCTGGCGAAGACCACCTTGCCGTCGCGGATCTCATATTCCTCGCGGCCGAAGGCATGCAGGCCGAGCGCCGTGCGGTGGACACCGAGCGGCGGCTCCTCCTCCATCTCGGCCTCGGCGAGAATATTGCTGGTGGTCGCATCCCATCCCGGAAAGGCGATGCCGGTGATCTTGCGAACCAGGCTGCGGCCGCCATCGCAGCCGACGAGATAGCCCGCGCGCAGCGACGATCCGTCGGAGAGTTCTACGACGACACCGACCTCGTCCTGCGCGAATCCGGTCAATTCGCGGCCGCGATAGATCGTCACCGGCAGCTCGCCGACCCAGCCGGCGAGGATGCGCTCGATATACTTCTGCCGCAGCGCCAGCCCATAGTTGTGCCGCGTCGGGAAATCGCTGATGTCAAGCCGCGTGACCGCAAATCCGGTGACCTGGGCGATCTGCCCCTCCGCCAGGAACCGATCGACGATGCCGCGCTGATCGAGCATTTCGAGCGTGCGCGAGCTCAAACCACCAGCACGTGAACCGACGATCTCCTGATTCTCGCGACGTTCGAGGATGGCGACATCGACGCCCGCCAGGGCCAATTCGGCCGCCAGCATCAGGCCCGTCGGCCCTCCTCCCGATATCACGACCGCATGGTCTCTCATCCGCGAGCTCCTTTGTTCACCCTATCCGAGCGCAAAATCCGGCATAGCGGGCCGTCCCGGCCCCGCTGCCTCCCCCTATTTCGCAATGCCTGCGCGGGTCCGATTTCCCCTGTCGCAGGTTGTTCCCCCCATAAATATAAGCTCTCTACTGGTGGGAAGGACTTGCGACAGAATTTCTGCCTTGCTTTCCAAAGCCCCAGTTGGTTGCCGCTTGCGGGCTGCCTCGCGGTGGAGCGCGGGTGTTTCAGCACGACCGGACCGGGTGGGCGCCGGATCTGGCAGGACGCTTTCCCTTTCACCATTTGTTCTCAAAGGGCGACCGATTCAATTGCTGTTGTGTCGCCTTTCACTGCGGAGCTGTCGCCTTTTGCGGAATGGACTCAGCCGCTGGTTGCTCGGACGGATCGGCGGGATGGCCGTAGAGCGTGTAAACGGCGCCCACCAGAATGCCGAGGACGAGAAGAGCGATCACGTAGGACAACATTCCGCGAATGGCCGTTTTCGGTGTTCTGTCCATCAGGGGGACCTCCAAGGTAACTCAGTGGTCAAAGTCGATGCGGGCGCTTTTGGTTCCGTGAAGGAAAGTCTAGGACCGCCCGTCGACGTCTGCACGAAGCCCATTTGGATGCCGTGTCCGGGTGTGACGCTCGCGCGTTGGGCGGAACTGTATCGAACCGAGATTCTGCGAGGTTTGAACCAGTCGCTTATTGAGCATCTCCGTCGCCATGCCACCGGCAGGCAAGCGCACATTTTACTTCTGGCTGGTCGGCTTCTCGGAGCGACGAAAGATCACCGTCAAATCGCTACCTACCCCGCCATAGTGCCGCCATAGAATTCGGCCCAATCATGATTGTATAACAAGCGGATGCGAAGAATGAGATTGCTGGTTCTCCTTGCTGCGACCCTATTTCTGACAGTGGTGCATGCCCAAGCCCAAGTTTACGCGCCGTATGATGGATACGATGAATACGACGGCTTTGGATATGATGACCCTTACAGCCCCTATCCCCCTCCTCCTGACTACGAGCCAGAGCCTGCCTACCCGGAACCCTTTCCAGAACGTCGGGAGCCATCGACGCGCGTTGGAAGAGGAACCATCGTCATTGCCACGCGTGAGCACACGCTTATCTACACGACATCAGAGGGTGAGCAGTTTGCCTACGCCATCGCCGTCGGCCGGGAAGGCAAACAATGGTATGGGACGACGCGTGTCGTGTCGAAACGACTGCATCCCGAATGGCGGCCAACAGCCAGCATGCGCCAGAAAAACCCAAGGCTCCCGGCAGTGGTCAAGCCCGGGCCCGCAAACCCGCTTGGAACCCGCGCGATCTACCTTGCCGACGGACTTCTCCGCATCCACGGTACCAACGACCCCTCCTCCATCGGCACCAATGCATCAAGCGGATGCTTCCGGATGTACCGCGAGGACGTCGAGGAGCTTTACGACATGGTCCAGCCGGGGACCCGCGTGATCGTCCAGCGGTGATCGGATCGGGTGCGTCGCAGCCCTGGAGGTGACGCTGACGAAACATCAGCTGGGCTGTATTTCGCCGGAATAGCGATTGCCACCAAATCCGTCATCTATCGTGCTGCAACGGCGACGTAACTTGGAAATGGGATGCCCGTTGCATCTTGGCCTCATAGCGATTCCAGAGCACCAGAACCAGGGTTGTCGCGATGAAGAAAGCGAGCGCTGCCAGATGGATTTTGCCGATGCGGCGCGCGAAATAAGAGTTGGCCTTGGCCTCGACAGCCTGGGCCATGGCCCTTCTCCGCCTGTCGTCTTCCAGGAGATGCCGGACTATGCGTCCATGTGACCGATCCTGCGCGCGTGACCGATCATCGTCCTTCGGCTCTGCATTCAACCCATGACGCACGGCGCTAAAGATCAGGATTACCAGCAACACCCAGAATATCAGGAAGGACAGTCCAAAGAGACGTCCGCTGGGGGTGATCATATCCATCGCAGCCTCCGGGCTAAAGAGCAATGATCGCCCCTGCCATCAAAGAGGAACTGACGCATGATTTCAACCTCGGGGCGCAACCATCGCCTCGGGTAAGATGATTCCATGGGAGACCGGTGCGGCTCTATTCTGCGTACCGACGAAGGGCCATGCCTACAAACAGCATAGCCATGAATATGAGAAGCATGGTGCCAAAGAAGACGCGAAAGAAGTTCGCGAGGGGTGAAATTTTGACCCTGGAAAGCTGCTTAACAGGCACGCCGCGCGGTTTCGTCACTACCAATCCCAGATAACCAAACAATGAGAAAACCAAAAACATGGCCATATAGGGATCCATCCAGTCGGGGACCTTGATACGGCGGTTAAGAGTGAACGCGAATGCTTGATTAGCCGAAAGCAACGTCAAAGAAGCAAATAAGCAAACTGATTTTGCGTGCTTAGAAACACTCATGAATTCCCCGCTTGTCACGACCACTCCCTATAGCTGCAGGGTGTCGGAATGCACGCAGATGTCAATTATCCTATAGGCGCACCGCCGAGGCGAAATTTACTCCGTTTGGTGTATGTGTACGGCTCGGTGCTCGCCTGCCGGATAGCTCTTGCGGGGACGAGCGTATTTTCGCAAACACGATTATTCGCAACCGTCACCGCCGGCGAGAAGTTATGCGATTTTGAGGGCGGCGTTCGTTTCGACGGCACGGGCATTGAGGAAGGACGACAACTCCGGGGAAACGGTGAGTCGATTTTCCCCAGCCGATCCGCCGGAGCAATCGCTCCGCGCATCCGATATACTATTTGTGGTTGTCTTTTGCTTGTGGTGAGAGCGTCGGGGTTCGAACCCGAGACCTACTGATTAAAAGTCAGATTCTTATTGTTCCTGCATGTTCCCTGGTGATCTCTCAATTATCTTTTTCATTGTATTTGTAGCGCTTTTTGTTCCTTGGCGTCACCGCACAATCCCTGTAGAATGGTAGCCAGGTGGTTGCCAGCGGGAAATGGCAGCTATCTTTTGAGGTGGCACGTGCTGCAGAAGATTACCAAACGGATTGTCGACCAGCTAACACCTGGTGAGACGGTATGGGACACAGAGATAAAAGGGTTCGGTGTTCGCTGCCGCCCATCTGGCGCGAAATACTATGGACTTAAAACACGCATCGGTGGCCGACAGCGGTGGATTACGATTGGCCGTCATGGATCACCTTGGACAACTGATGGTGCACGCGCAGACGCATTACGTCTTCTCGGCCAGAAAGCTGCTGGAAAAGACCCCGCCAGCGAACGTGACCATAGGAAGCAAGCGGTCACCACCCTTAGGGAACTGTGCGAGCGGTTCTTAGCGGACTATGCCGAGACGCATGTCAAAGCGAAGACTGCGAAGGACTACGAACAGCTTATCCGGAAGCTGATCATTCCCGCGCTGGGCCGGCATGGGATTGCAGATCTGAAGCGGTCAGATATCAGCCAGTTTCACCACGACCTTCGAGATAGGCCATATCTTGGAAACCGTGCATTGGCAGTGTTGTCTAAGATGTTTAACCTTGCCGAGCAGTGGGGCCTTCGTGATGACAACACCAATCCATGCCGCCACGTGCCTAAGTTCCGGGAAAGCAAGCGGGAACGGTATCTCACCAACGGTGAGTTGAAGCGCCTAGGTGAGGTGCTCGCACAGGCCGAAACGTCAAATACTGAAAGTCCTCACACGATCGCGGCGATCCGGCTTCTGATCCTGACAGGTGCCCGCCTATCTGAAATAACAAAGCTTCAGTGGGAACATGTTGACCTGGAGCATGGCCTGCTGCGCCTGCCGGACTCCAAGACAGGCAAAAAAGACATCGTGCTGAACGACGCCGCCCTCGATGTCCTCAAGAAACTGCCTAGGGCGTCGGGCAACCCCTACGTCATTGTCGGTGGGCGAAGTGGTCAACACCTTGTAAACGTGAAAGGACCATGGGGGCGTCTTCGGAAGAAGGCTGGCCTTGATGATCTGCGCATCCATGACTTGCGGCATAGCTTCGCATCGGTTGCTGCCGGTATGGGGGAAAGCCTTCCAATCATCGGCAAACTGCTGGGGCATACGCAGACACAGACGACGGCACGGTACGCTCATTTGCAAATGGACCCACTTCGCGCCGCATCTAATGCCATTGGGGCCGCGGTGAGCTCTGCGATGAATCCTGACGAAAAAGTTAGCCGGGAAACGAAAAAAAGAGTCCGGCTGTAGCGCACTGCAGCTTTCTGAATTCTTTACTTTTTCTCGTTCCTGCGAGGGTTGGGACGCGTCGCTGCGCGGCTTGAATATCGCCCAACGTATAGTGTTGAAAGCAACACCTCAAAGGAGCGGATATGAAATCGCACGAAGACACCAACAGATCTCTCGCACTACGCCGCCCAGGGCAGGAAATGCGCCGCGAACGCGTTCGGTTGAACGAGCGCGGAAGCCGCAAAAGGACTTCCTCCCGAAAGACCTGGGCACCAACGAGCGTTGTCTTTCTTACAACCGAGCAGGCTGCGGAGTACCTGAATGTGAGCCCCAAGACGCTGCATAACTGGCGCGTCAAAGGTCGTGAGGGACTCCGTTTTCACCGTTTCGGACGAGCGGTGCGTTACTCCCGCGCTGACTTGGACGCTTTCGCTGAAAAGCAATGCTACACAAGCACCTCTGTCGGCGAAAGCGGCAAGGGCACGGTGTAATGATGTGTAAAGGCCTTTTTCTTCGGGGTATCGGACGAATCCGGCCCACTTTCGACAAGATCAACATCTGCACCAATACGCCAAAAAGCATCCTAGCGACCCGACTGCCTCTCGAAGATTTGAAGGCTTGCAGCTATGCCTTTAAAATCGAGAAGAGGACCGGAAAACGCGGAAGTCGTTTGGTCCTCATAGCGTTACCAGATGGAAAGGCCCTAGACCTTCTCCGCGAGCATGAGGCCGTTCTCGGTAAGTATGAAATCACGAGGGTCGAAGTCGCAGCAGACGTAAAGCGGTCTTCGGTTGCCGAGACCAAGTGGCATCGTGACTGGTTGATCCAACGGATGGACAAGGTAAACCATCAACGAGGCCACCTCTCGTTCACGGACTCCTTCGGCGACGGGCAACGTCTTTCCGAAGATCAGTTGGCCCGCCGCGGGCTGCTAGATGAACCAACTGTGTATTTCGAGAAAGACAGGACGGCCGCTCACAGCCTGAAAGTCTACATCAGGCGTGAGAAGCTCGCGAAACACAACCATGGTGGTGACTACGTCGTGCGCCTTGAATGGACTTCAGTCGGAAGCCGAGCGGTTAAGAGACACTTTAATGGCAATCAACTATTCGATTTGCTTCATACCGACCTCGTTGCTTTTGTTCGTAAGTTCCTTGTCGTTGAGGAAATTGACTATGCAAAACTCGGGAGACTGTTTTCTCCACAAGCTATTGGACCTCGCTACCAAATCCTTAACCGGCATCATTCGGAAGCGGCGCTTTTGCGCCAATTCCTCAGCGCCGAGAACTATAGGCTAACCCGTATCGCGCATCTTGCCATTCAAATATTTGAACAGCGTCGCTGGTCATCAAATGAGGGTCGAGAGCCGATCCCGGAGGAAGTCTGGCGTTCTTCCCCAGCGCAGATAAAAGGCCGTATACGTGATCACCTGAAAAGTCGGAGAAAGCGCCCGGCGGCGAACATAACGACCAAGCGCCGCAGGAAGAACAAGCTCACGATAGAAAAATTGCAAGCGTGTTTTATTCGGGTGCCGTTGGCGTAGCGGGAAGTTCGGGGAAGCGCTACATCCAGACCCTAATGTAGTGCCCGACACCTTTCGTAGTGGAATAGTCAAATGGACTCAGGGACATAGACCGAGCAAGCCGTGCATGTCGGACGAATAATTTCTACTGAAAAGTACAAGTTTAAAAAAGGAAACGACTTCCCGGATCATCCCAACTGCTGACCACTACACGTGCTAACCGACATGAAAGAGTTGGCGCCATCACGCCGAACACAGACCAGCGAAATACTCTTTCTGGCCCTGGGAATTATCAGCTACCTCTTGTCGCCGCCGGTGATCCGGGATGGCTCGCCTACTAGACCGGGCAAATTGCAACATTGGCCGCAAGGGTGAATCGACAGCTGGGGCTGCACATGGCCTTAGCGCAGAGGCAAGGAACGTGCGAGCGGCTTTTTACTATGCATCTTTTTACTATGCATCGTCCATCCCTCTGGCCGCCCCGGTGGAGGGGGGCGGTCGGATTGGGGGAGGCATACCCACGCCCTGCCGCAGTCGCCCTTCCGACATTCGTGACCGGTTTTTTCTCGCTTCCTGACAATCACACCGCTCAACGTAGGGAGCCTCCTTCTTATGGCGAGAGCAGCGCCCACAGTGGCGCTTTGATCCTAAGCTGCACATTGGCCCGCCTAGACACACTGATCGCGGCTGTCGGGCTTTTGTCGCCGAATGCCGACGCCGTTCTCGTAATGTGTTGCTGCACTTATTGGCCGACGTGGCATCTCGCCCCAATGAATAACTATTTCTACTTACTTGGTTATTTCCTCGCGTACTTGTACTTTGCGCAATAGAGACAGGCGCACTATTTCAGCATTACTTCTAGAGGAGACCGCTAAATGCACGTGGCGCATCACACAGGAAGAAAGCAATCAGATAGCTCGGCCATTATCCCTCGCGTGACGCTGATATGCTTGGGCTTGATTATTGTTGCCCTAAATGGCACCCACAGCATCGCACAAGACTCTCCAATTGCGCCGCTGCATGAAAGCAGGTCAGCGAAGATACCAAAACAAGGGAGAGTATTCCGAGTTAATGATACTAATCAAACTGCGCAGAGACTGATCGAGGGCATGAGGAATGTAGGTCAGGCTTGGGCACGTCTTGCCGCATCTGGCGAGGTATTTGTGCAGAAATGCGCGAACAACACATATGCCGCGCAAAAACTCCAGCAGGATACGAGAATAAATATCGACGTTCAAAAAACAAACTCGGAAATGAACCCTTACGTCGGCATTGTTTACATAAGCGGAATGTCCATAACAAATGCACGCAGCCCCCACGCCAACGGATTTCTCTACGACGATGGCAGCGAACGTCACATACTTTGTTTCAAAACGGCGCAGGATGCACTTGCACACACAAAAGATTCTGATTTCATTATTGACGATCTTAGCCGTGGACTTGATTTCAAAGCATACTATAATATAGAAGGCGGAAGAATTACGCTTGTGGATGGAAATACTGTCTTTGAAAACTCATTCTTACGGAATTTCCAGGGGGCATTCATAAAACCCGATAGCGCATGGCGCTCTGTGATCTCTTTAGATGTCAGATGATTTCGTAAGCGCACCGGCGATGTCCCCGGCATCCCCGCAATTCCTTCAACGCCGGATCGGTTGCGATTGCGACGGCTGCCGTCAAGTTTTTGTTGAGAGTGACGCCGCTGAATAATGACGATGCTTCCAATCCAACCTTGCGCGACCTGGCATCTGAGATCGGTTACGTGCAGATCTACTGGAGCTTTCTCGAGAGTGCGATGCTCGCCCAACTACAGGCAGCAGGGGTACAGGTAGCGAAAGGTCCTATCATTTCTCGTTGGCGCATCCACATGCAAAAGCAGCTCTCGTCCAAAGCTGATCTCGCTGTAACCGCGTCTCACCTCAAGGCGGTCGAAGAGGTCGCGGCCCCTCGCAATCTTCTCGCGCATGGCATTCAATCTGTGACTGCCGACCCATGGGAAAAAGGTAGCGCAGTGGTGGCCTGTGCGGCGACCGATGGTTCAGTGCACAGGCTTACAGTCGAGATGATCCGTAGCTTGTCTGAAGAAATAGACAGAGTAAGGCGCTTAATCACAGGACAAATCGCCGGTCTGTGAGATGCTGTCACATCGCGATAGCAGCGCAACTCCGCGACGCCAGCAGAAGCATGATCAGAGCTTGGCATGACCCCGCCTGTAATGTAGCTAGCTTGGCTCGCTGTTTGACGTTTGACGACAGACGCGACGACGCGGCGCTCTAATCTCAGCTGCCTGCCCGATTTACCCGCGTACAGCGATTGGCGGCCGTCGGGCTTTTATCGGCCGGACGGCGGTGGTGGCGAGCCAAGGGTCCGGCATGGCAGTCACTCGAGGATTTTCCACTGGTAGGAGCCGGCATTTGCCATCTTCTGCTGCGCTCCAGCTACCTCGTCGCAAACAAATCGGCCCCATGCCTTACCATAGGGCCATTTTCCAACCTCGATCTTTTCGACAATGAAGTAGCTGGTCGGCCCCCATGTCCAGCGGACCACTTTGAAAGGAAGCCTTTCCCCGCCTTCTTTCCAAAGCTGAAAGACGTTTTTATTGCACTCAGGATCGAGCATCGTCATTCTAGTCCTGCGCTGCCTAAAGAAAATTGCCTCTTAATGTCGCCGACACTGAGCCATTGCCCAGTAGAGGCAATCGCCTTGTGAATTAGACGGTGGCAACACGCACAAAGCAATGCCAGGTCCGACACCTTCGTCAGACGTTCTCCGGTCTCGGCAAGTGGTCGTATGTGATGCGCTTCAAATAGGGCCTCCTGAAATTCGAGTGGCATTTCGGGTCTGCGCAAGTCGCACATTTCACATACGAGCCCCTTTGGGCGCCGTTCTTGAAGCAAGAGCATTCGCATCTTTGGATGACGTTCACGCCGCAAATGTAGCGCCGTGAGGACGCGGCCTTCGCAGAATTCGTCCAGGTCAATGGAAGCCTCTTCCGGGCGCAGCGTAGGTATGCCTGCGCGAATAGCTGCGGCGACTCGATGTACCTCCTGGGGTCGATCTTCATATTCCGCCCATGTATCGCGATCCATTTTGGACACGTTGGCTAGACCCTTACCAGTCGCCACTTGGCGAAGATTCATCAGCTTAAAGCCTACGCCGTCAGCGTTGCGGAAGGACGGCTGTTTCGCTGCTTCTTGATGATAGGGCATTGATCGCAAAAGCTCTGATAGCTGCGCTATGCGCTTATCACTCGGCGATGGAATGTTCCCGCCAAGTTGAAAGTACAGATCCAGCGCTAGGATTGTCTCGTCGCGTGTCCAGTTGGGGTTGCCGTGCCCCTTTGTTCTTGCCATTTCGCCCCGCCTCGACTCAGCCGTTCCAATAAGTCCACACAGATTGTAGATCAGTGGCTCATGCGGCCAATTTGGCCGCAATTAAAGTGCGGTTAGCACACCACTAAGAAAGAAGAGCTAGGTAACGTGCACCCTTACGTCATAACCGAGTGACCTAAGAGCCTTGCTTGTTCTACCATTTCGCGGCGGGAACCTCTCAGGCATCGCCCAGCCAACGATTTCACCGAATGCGCTGACGCCAAGCAAATCGATCTTAAGTTTGGGATTCGTCAGGGCGTCCCAAAGCCGTTGCGGGAGATCGTCGGGCTTGCCGCCATACAGAACATAAGAAAGCGTATTGATCGCTGAGTTTCCGCCGCGCAAGGGGGCTCGATATATTTGGGTGGTCAGCGCCTTCACTTTCTCCGGAATGTCATAGGATCGGCCATCCTTAAGGCCAATCAATTTGTTTGATGCACGCCTGGCGTATTCCCTGACGGCATGAACTTTTCCTAAGGCGTTCGCGAACTCGACTTCAGTTAGTTTTCCCACGCTAGATTCAGAAAAGGCATTCTGAAGCTGGGGTGCGATCAGGTTCAGCATCGTATTTTCTGCGGACGACGGCGGAAGTGTCTTCCACCATTTCATCGCCTCTTCGACAGCCCCGTCGGGGTCTTTTCGGTGTAGCTCGAAAAACCGCTCATAGTCCGCTCGCCGACCGTCAAAAGTCCGTTGGTAGTAATGAGCATGAAGGAACTGGTCAGCCTGAGCGCCTGAAGGCGCTGCTGGCCCAATCCAGTTAGGCCGGTTCTTATCGAGGACCAATCTAGCAGAAATATTCCTGATGACCTGCAGCGTCTCGTTCCACTCCTTCAGGAACTCCGCCTTCTGTCGATCGCGGGCAGATTTCTTGTCTTGGTGCGCCAAGCCTTGCCAGGGCGGAACGAAGCCCGTTGCCCAGAACCGCCTGGCGTCATCCTTGTCATCCTGCTTAATACGAGTCAGTTCACTTGCACGGTTTTTAAGAAAGTCGAAAAGCTCCTGCGTGAGCGGAGCAGCCTGTTTGTCAATTCCATGGAAAAGGTCTTCGAGTTCAAGATCATGTCCTGCAAGGACCAATTCCCCCTCCGGAATGAAAACTCCCGCTTCCACATTATTGTACCAAGCGCTTTGCGTCAGATTCGCGGAGCCTAAGTAGACGCCGTATCCGCGCCACCATATTACCTTAGGGTGGAAATGCCTCAGCAGCTTGCAAACGTAACTGCCGGATCGCCGGGTTAGAAACTTTTCTAGAACATGGATGCTAACTGGAACCTGATCGTCAAATCGTCCCCAGTAACGCAGCGGTAGTTTATTAGTCCAGCACCACTCAAATAGAAGATCGTTCTCGGTTGCATATGCAACCGCGGCGTCGACTCGCTCGCAGTGACCTACCGCATTTAGCAGAATGTTCCTGAGATAATTGCCGTTTAGGCCGTTCAAAATCAGCTGCATGTCCACTCCCACCGCGGATCATGTGAGAACAACATGCTTTGGTAAATATTCTACTTATAGGTGTTACCGGTGCGAGTGCATATTGTGAACAACCGAACCCAGCCCTTAATGTGATTAGGTTGACGGCTTTAGATAGTAGACGGCCCCCGTCGAGAACAAGTTGCCTTTTGCAACACGCTTCTTTGCAGAAGCGTCCGTAGTCCAGCCGTGCTTCTCCATCACTTCGCCCACCCAGCGCCCGATTTGCTTTTTATCATTGTCTGTCACTGGCATCCCAAACGCCATAATGGGTTTTCCCAAATCCTGCACGGCGGGAATACCATGGCGGCTTAGTGCGATCATATCGGTGACCACCCTCGGATTGCTCAGCAATTCACCCACTTTCGTGCCAAGAGTCGTATTCTTAAAGCGATCCATTCCAAAGCTCATATCAATTCTCCTTGTTAGATTGCATAATGCAATGTAACGGAACGATAACATTGATGCAACGACATATGGTCACGCCCTCAGAATATGCGAATGAAGCATGCAACTGAGGCGTCCGACGCCCTTTCTCTTGCCACCGCGTGCCACGTTTGATTACCTTTGATTAATTTCAACTAGCGAGCGATTCCCGGTGGCCGAGTACTTCAGAATTGGTCAAGCCTGCCTCAATGGCCATAAAATCACTGGGGAGTACGGCGACGCCGACACCTCGAAATTTTGCCCTACCTGCGGCGAACCCGAAATTCATGCTTGCCCCAATTGCGAGAGTAAGTTGCGCGGCGATCACATCTACGACGGATACGTCTCGTTCACCGACCCATTTAAGGTGACAAGCTTCTGCCATGACTGCGGCAAACCCTTCCCCTGGACAGAGCGCCAGATTCAGGCAGCCCAAGAATTGGCGGATGAGATCGTGGAAATTGATCGAGCTGACCTTGATAGAGCAAAGGCAGCTCTCATAGCGCTCACTTCAGATACCCCACAGACTGCTGTGGCGGTCGTGCGTGTGAAGAAGATGCTTGAGAAGGCAGGTCCCATCATTGGAGGTGGTATAAAAGACATTCTTGTTGGCATCGTTACAGAAGCTGCAAAGAAAGCGCTTGGCTGGTAGCCTCAGGATGCCGCGCGTGGCCATACGAAACCCGTCAGGGGCCCGATGTGGCAGTGCAGTGTGCAGAGGGCTGGATTGCAATTGGAGTCATTGTGCTTTTGTGCCCATACGAGCTTTGGGCGTTCCGACCCATGGGAAATAGGTAGCGCAGTGGTGGTCTGTGCGGCGACTGATGGCTCAGTGCACACTCTTACGATCGAGATGATCCGAAGCTTGTCTGAAGAGATAGACGGAGTAAGACGCTTAATAACAGGACAATGCGTCGGGCGTCATCCGCGTCAGAATTCTGGACGATAAGCTGAACAGTCGACCGCTCAGTTTAGCCCGACTTTAGCTCGCCAATCCACAAACGCTACATCAAGAGTATCCGTAATAGCCAAGAAGCGCTCTTTCCAACAATGCGCCACCTGCACCCAATCCAGCAGACCATGCTCCTGATGCCGCTTTACCCAACATCTTGCCAACCCATTTCGTTACCTTTGGACCAAACGTCTTATTTCCTTCGATTGTCCCCTCTGCATTGACTGCGGCCTCAAGTTCGATCAGGTCATCCTCTTCCACGCCATGTTGAGCGAGTTGGTTGCGAAGGTCTTGCATATTCCCCTTATTGACAGTGACGTTCACCGTCGAATTATTGGCCGTTCCGATCACACCGGCATTCCCATTAATGGTGGTGTGAAAGATTTGGCTGATGGCCTGTTGTACCGCTGGTTCGCTCGTCTTCATGCCGTCCACCTCGCCTGCGCTGGGATATCTCTTTTGTAATGCCAATGTAAATTCGAGAACTCGGTTCTTTACAGCGTCGATTATGCCGATAACCCCCGATGATGGCACTTCCGCCCAGAACCGTTGAATACTATAACTCTCATCGTACACCTTCCCATGTAATATCAGTGCGTAGTTGTCCAAATTAATCGTCACCTTGTTGTCGCTGCCTTTGATCTTGTCGACGTCTATCGTGCCAACTGCTTGGCGACATTTAAATATGTGAAATTGATCATTGCCCACGGCCTGATTTACAAGCAATTGCGGGACGGGTTGATTTGTCGCCTGCCACGCTCGGTTACTTGCGCTAATTTTGAAGTTTAGGCCCATTTCCCGATAGTCGGGCACTTCGGCATTCTCGGGATAGCCCTTTAATTCGTAACGAACCCAGTCCTCCAAAAGTTCACTGTCGAGTTGATGTGCAAGCAACATGCACTTTCGGAGAAGCGTAGCGACGTTGGCATTGTCGGAAACGGCGTCGCTTTGTATGTCGGCCAGCAAACCCATATATCCCCCTCAAATTGTCTCAGCAAAATATAGGTCTGCGTAGTTACAACCACTAGGGGCTGATTATAATCCCTCTTGTTTTAATACGCTTCGGGTCAGGACGACCAAAGAGCAGCAGATGGAATTTTCTAATATGGTCAGCATAAAAGACCTGATGCACGCCGCCGACGCAGGTCTGCTCGTGAACTTCACTTGCCCTAACGCGGGTTGTCAGAACATTCTGGAATACCACGTTGAGGATGCAACGTTCGACATCACAACGGATCGGGCCTCTGACGGAATAGGTTATGCTGAGACCAGCATTGTTTGTGAAGATTGTAACGAGCAATTTGCAGTAGTCGTCCGCGCTTCTGGCGTTGGCAAAGAGGTCTCCATTAAAGGGTATCCAGACACGCAGGTAGAATTCTCCGACAACACCTTTGAGCAGGAGTACGACGACTATCTTGCCGAGTACAAGCCTGACGACCCGTATGGCGTCTACAACGCTACCATCCGGGAGTTGGATAATCTCCAACACGGCTCCGAGATCATGCCAAGCGCTCGACCTGCGTTTTACAAAATGGTCTGCCTCCAGCACATTATCGCGGTTGAGGCGTATCTAAGCGACCGGCTCATCAAGACGGTAACCAGCGATAATGACAAACTGCTTGCGCTGGTCGGGGCAACTCCTGCCCTTCGTGATACGCAACCAAAACTCATCGATATCGCCAAAGACCCCAACTATGTGGCGACCGCTACTAAGAACTACCTGCAGCGCTTTTCATTCCACGACCTCGCCAAAGTTGCCGAATTCTACAAGGCAGTGCTGAAAATCAAACTGTTTGAGAACGAGGAACACGAGAAGGAATTACTCGACATCATCAAGATGCGTCATGACCTCGTACATAGGAGTGGCCGCGACAACGAAGGCAGAGACACTCTCATAGAGGATGAGCATGTAACCATCCTGAAGGACCTGATGATGGGTGTCGTAACGCGTATCGAAGCTGCTCACACCGCATACGTGACAAAACGTTTCCTCAAAGGCGGGTAGGGAAACCTAACTTGCTTGCGAACTCTGAACAAAGGGCCAATAGCTGGCTACTGAAATGACCGCTCGGGTACTGGGCGATCCGGGCTGGATGCGGTTCCTGCGTTTTCGCGCGGCACGTGACTCGGGGTGCGCCGGTCTAAGGCGCCTGAGTCTCGCATGAAATATGCCAGCGGCTCGCCGCTTTCTTTTGGCGAAAGCAAATGTATCTCAAGGGCATCGTTCGCCGCCGTATCTAACCGCTGGCAGTGGCCGAGTTTCGATCGTCAGCCGCTACGACACTTCAGCGATTTAGCTGGTTGAGCTTGGTGACCGCAGCCGCCTCATCGCCCGCGAGCGCAGCAGCTATGGGACCGATTGCTGGTCCAGGGATTTTAAAAGAAGTCGCAGGAATTACATCATTGCCATTGGGCAACGCGTGCATTTCGTTTGGGCTTTCGGCTGCGATTGGTTGCCATGTGGTTGCCGGCATAAATCCACTGACGCCGCATGATCTACCTATGTTATTGAAATATTTGGTGAGAGCGTCGGGGTTCGAACCCGAGACCTACTGATTAAAAGTCAGTTGCTCTACCGGCTGAGCTACGCTCTCCCTCTCCGCAGGTGTGAGGCACCGCGGCTGGAAGTGGGCGGAACATAGGCAGGTGACCCATTGCGGTCAACCGAAAAATTCGGCTTTTGCGAAGCTAGGGCATATTTCTCTCGCACGCAAAGGCAGATTTCTCGCCCACGCAAAAAGGTGATTGGCAATCCCGAGCCTGCGACGCTAGGAACAGGGCGCAGATGCAGCCGGAGAGAATGCGTGTCGATTGCCGATATTTCCCTGTGGAGCGCCTTGATAGCAGGGGCGCTTTCTTTCCTTTCACCCTGCGTACTCCCCCTCGTCCCGCCCTATCTCTGCTATATGGCCGGCATATCGGTAGAGCAGTTCCGGGGAGGCTCCGCGGTGGCGGTGGCGCCCGACGTCAGGCGCGGCGTGCTGTTCTCGGCGCTATTCTTCACGCTCGGCTTTGCCACCGTTTTCGTGGCGCTCGGCGCCGGAGCTTCCAGCATAGGCATGGCGCTTCGCCAGCATCTCGACCTGCTCTCCAAGATCGGCGGACTGATCATCATCGTCATGGGGCTGAATTTCCTCAGCCTCTTCCGAATCGGATTTCTGGGCCGCGAGGCGCGCTTCCAGGGCGGCGGCAAACCGGCGACACTGACCGGCGCCTACGTCATGGGCCTTGCCTTCGCCTTCGGCTGGACGCCCTGCATCGGGCCGGTGCTCGGCGCGATTCTCGGTGTCGCCGCCTCGCGCGAGACGGTCGGCTCCGGCGCCGGGTTGCTCGCCATCTATTCGCTGGGTCTTGCGATTCCCTTCTGGATCGCCGCCGGCTTTTCCGGCGCCTTCATGCGCTTCCTGTCGCGCTTCCGCCGCCATCTCGGCACCGTGGAAAAGGTGATGGGCGTCTTCCTCATCCTCACCGGCCTCGCTTTCCTGTTCGGCTGGGTCAGCGATGTGGCGATCTGGTTCCAGCAGACCTTTCCGATCCTGATGCAAATCGGCTAAACCGGTGTTAGCCACCGATTATCGCCGCGCACTCAAAATGCGTGGACTCCTCAGAAATAGCGGTGCCCAGATAACAGTGCACATTGCTCCGATAAAAAAGTCAGACTAGCCGCAGCCCACAGACTGAGCGAGACAACACGGAAGCTGCCCCGCCGCAGACAAATTGGCCCTAAGCTGCGATAATCACACGATGAATATATCTGTATATCTAAGCAAATGGCCTGCATCCATTGCAACGAGCTCCAAAGCTTGATCGGAGCCACTGCCGTCCGCATCGTAGTAAAGGACGTCATTGGCGGTGTTGAACCAGAAAACTTGGTCCGCATTGACCGATCCTGTATCGTTCGCAACGAAGTGGGACGAGTCTAAGATACCAACATCGGCGCCGCCCCCTGCAAGACCCCCGCCGTATTGGGTGTGGCCGAATTGGAAGATATCGCCTGACGTGAAACCAATCGCGTAATCCAGTCCATCATCGGGTGACCCGAGCCGAATGGCCGTGTTGGAGCCAAGCAGATTGACGGTGTTTCCCGCGCCGTTCAGGACGACGTTGTCACTGTTCGCCGAGACGTTCACGGTATTACCGTCACCGGTAATGTTTGCAACGTCGCCATCAGCCTGCAGTTTCACGATGTTGCTGTTGCCCGAGAGTGTCACCGTATCATTGGAACCGATAATGTTGGCGGTGCTGTTGCCCAGAGTGAGGTTAAGCGTCGTATTCAGGGCCGTGAAATCCACGGTGTTTTGCGGACCGACGAGCGAGATTGTATCGCCGCTGCCGGTCACGGTGAGGTGGTGTCTTCCTGATGGGTTGCCTGGGTCGGGATCGGTGATGAAGTTTAGCGTTAGATCGTTGCCGCTTACGCTTATCGTATCGTTATAGGCATACAGGGTCTGCGTCGTATTGCTGGACGAGACCGAAACCGTGTGCCCGTAGCCGTAAAGCTTTGAGGTGCCGTCGGTGCCGGAGATGTTGATCGTGTTGTAGAAGCCGCCCACCCGCAGTTGGTCGCCGGCACCTTCCATGCTGATGATATTGCCGAAGCCGCCTATGAACGCCAAGCTGTCGTTGCTGCCGGTGACATGGACTTCGTTCGCGTCGCGATTGTCGTAGTAGGTTCCTACCGTGATGGCATTGTTGTCGCCTGAAACGGTCACAAGGTCGTGGGTGCCCGCAATGGAAACGGTATCATTGGAGCCGATCATGTTGGCGGTGCTGTCGCTTAGAGTGAGGTTAAGGGTCGTATTCAGGGCTGTAAAATCCACGGTGTTCTGCGGACCGACGAGCGAGATTGTATCGCCGCCGCCGGTCACCGTGAGGTGATTGCTGCCGGATGGGTTGCCAGGGTCGGGATCGGTGATGAAGTTTAGCGTGAGACCGTTGCCGCTGACGCTTATCGAATCGTTATAGGCATACAGGGTCTGCGTCGTGTTGCTGGACGAGATCGAAACCGTGTGCCCGTAGCCGTAGAGCTTTGAGGTGCCGCTGGTGCCGGAGATGCTGATGGTGTTGTAGAAGCCGATCACCCGGAGTTGGTCGCTGGCGCCTTCCATGCTGATGATATTGCCGAATCCGCCCACGAACACCAGACTGTCGTTGCTGCCGGTGACATGGACTTCGTTCGCGTCGGGATTGTCGTAGTAAGTCCCCACCGTGACAGCATTGTTATCACCTGAAACGGTCACACGGTCGCGGGAGCCTGCAACGGAGACGGCGTCGTTGGAGCCGATGATGTTGGCGGTGCTATCGCTCAGAGTGAGGTTAAGGGTCGTATTCAGGGCCGTGAAATCCACGGTGTTCTGCGGACCGACGAGCGAGATTGTATCACCGCCGCCGGTCACGGTGAGGTGATTGCTGCCGGATGGGTTGCCAGGGTTCGGGTCAGTGATGAAGTTTAGAGTGAGACCGTTGCCGCTGACGCTTATCGTATCGTTATAGGCATAGAGGGTCTGCGTCGTGTTGCTGGACGAGACCGAAACCGTGTGCCCGTAGCCGTAGAGCTTTGAGGTGCCGTCGGTACCGGAGATGTTGATGGTGTTGTAGAAACCGCTCACCAGCAGTTGATCGCTGGCACCTTCCATGCTGATGACGTTGCCGAAGCCACCCTGGAACACCAAGCTGTCATTGCTGCCGGTGACGTGGACTTCGTTCGCGTCGGGATTGTCGTAGTAGGTTCCTACCGTGATGGCATTGTTGTCACCTGAAACGGTCACACGGTCGTGGGTGCCTGCAACGGAGACAGTATCGTTGGAGCCCATGATGTTGATCGTGTCGGTGTCACCGGCAATGCTGATAGTCACTCCATTGTCCGATGCTCCCAAAGTGACGGTGTTGCCGCTACCCGCGTTGATGGCCAGGTTCTGCCCATTTTTGAGAGTCAGGCTCTCGCCCGTGCCAGTGAGGTTGACGTTCTCAAAACCGGTGAAAGCGATAAGGCTGTTGAGGTCGACAGACCCCGACCCGGAGATCACCAGCATGTCGGTGCCGAGGCCACCAGTGAGGCGATCCCCATTGTTCAGCGTCGCGCCGGCGCCGATCGTGCCGCCGACCGTGTTGGTGCCGCCGGCGAAGCCGACCGTGTCATTGCCGGTCCCGAGCGTCACCGCGTTGCCGCTACCGGCGTTGACCGCAAGGTTCTGACCATTCTTCAGCGTCAGGCTCACCCCCGCGCCGGTCAGATTGACATTCTCAAAGCCGGCGAAAATTGGGAGGCTGTTGAGGTCGAACGAGCCCGCGCCGGAGATGACGAGCGTGTCGGTGCCACTGCCCCCGCTCAGACGGTCGCTGCTGTTCAATGTCGCGCCGGCCCCGATGGTGCCGGTCACCGTGTTGGTGCCGCCGGTGAAGCTGACCGTCTCATTGCCGGTCCCAAGCGTCACCGTGTTGCCGCTACCCGCGTTCACAGCCAAGTTCTGACCATTCTTAAGCGTCAGGCTTTTGCCCGTGCCGGTCAGATTGACGTTCTCAAAACCCGTGAAGACGGCGAAGCTGTTGAGATCGAATGAGCCCGAGCCCGATATGACGAGCGTGTCGGTCCCGCTGCCGCCGGTCAGACGGTCGCTGCTGTTCAATGTCGCGCCGGCGCCGATCGTGCCACTGACCACGTTGGTGCCGCCGGTAAAGCTGACGGTGTCATTGCCAGTCCCGAGCGCCACCGTGTTGCCGCTGCCCGCGTTCACAGCCAGGTTCTGGCCGTTCTTGAGCGTCAGGCTCTCGCCCGTGCCGGTCAGGTTGACGTTCTCATAGCCGGAGAAAATGGCGAGGCTGTTGAGGTTAAACGAGCCCGCGCCGGAGATGACGAGCGTGTCGGTCCCGCTGCCGCCGGTCAGACGGTCGCCGCTGTTGAGCGTGGCGCCGATCGTGCCGTTCACCGTGTTGGCCCCGCCGGTGAAGCTGACCGTGTCATTGCCGGTCCCGAGGGCCACCGTGTTGCCGCTACCCGCATTCACGACCAGGTTCTGGCCGTTCTTCAGCGTCAGGCTCTCGCCCGTGCCGGTCAGATTGACATTCTCGAAGCCGGTGAAGGTGGCGAGGCTGTTGAGGTCGAACGAGCCCGCGCCGGAGATGACGAGCGTGTCGGTCCCGCTGCCACCGGTCAGACGGTCGCCGCTGTTGAGGGTCGCGCCCGCGCCGATCGTTCCGAACACGGAGTTCGAGGCGGCTCCTCTGAGAGTTACGATGTCGCTAGCGGTGGTCAGGGTTCTCGATGGCATTTCTTGTCCCCCCTCAATTCTATCCGAATTGTCATGCCAAAATTGATTAGAGGTACTAGGCGCCTCTACGCCGACGCACATCGATATACTGAGACCAAAGAAGGGCGGGGCGACCCAAACGTGCGGTCGGCGGCTGGATCGCAAAGGCGCGCCCACGAGCCCATGCTCCTAGAGAGCACCGCCACTGATTATAGCCAGCCGTTCATATCAGCTAAAGCTACACAATTGGACTACACGACGAATGATTCTCCGTATCCTTTTGGTCGCAAGCGAATTGGATAGCTTCTTGCCGAGATAATGACATTCGGGGGACAGGACGTGGTTGCTTGGGTCGCCGCGGTGCACTGCCCGGCTTCCTGCCGCGCTTCCGCCGCCATCTCGGCACGGTGGATCTCACCGGCCTCGCCTTCCTGTTCGGTTGGGTCAGCGATGTGGCGATCTGGTTCCAGCAGACCTTTCCGATCCTGATGCAAATCGGCTAAACCCGTCTTACCCACTGAACATCCCCGGGAAGTGCGTGGGCTGCTTAAAAATAGCGCGGTGTCCAGATAACAATGCACATTGCCGCCTGAGGCCCAAATAGCCGTTCCAATCCGCGATCCTACCGATTGGTCCAGCGTGGGCGTGGCCTTACATAAGCGAAGACGAACGCATGCGGTGCCACTTTAATCGCCGAGGGTGGCCAGCGCCCTTTGCGCCGCAATGAGGTCGACGATTGGATACTTGGTGTTGAACGTGCGGACCACCGATTGCAGACGCCTCGTCGCCTCGTCAACACGACCTTGTCCCGCTAAAACTGGTGCGAGTTGGGTTGTGGCGCGAAGCTCGAAGAACCTCGCCTGCTGCCGATGGGCAATCGCAATTGACTGTTCGAATAGCTGTGTCGCACCCGTCAGGTCGCCTCTGCCCGCGGCGATTTGGCCACGAAGGCGAACACATTCTGCCAAGTAGCTCGCTTCATCCGTATCGGAAACGAGTGTGTCGATGTCATCAAGCATTTGAGACGCCTCTTCGAGGCGACCGGCTCGCAGGAGTAGATCGCACAGTGCGCATGTTTTCTCGGGAGTATGAAAAACAACGCCCTGTCCACGCCAAAGGATAATACTCTCCCCGACATCATCGATACCAGCGTCTAGTTCGCCCAGTTGCGCGCGGGCATGGCCACGCCACCTAAGGCCGCTGCCTCGACGTGCCGTGTAGCCGTGCAGTTCACAAATTTCGACTATCTCCCTAGCGTTTTCAAGCAGTTGTTCATATTGGCCGAGTAGCGCGTCCAATTGGCACCGCTCAAGAAGATACCAGGCGATGTCGAAGGGCTTATCGAGCTGACCGACATTTTGAAACGCGCGTTGCTTCGCTTCGATTGCAGCGTCAAAGAAACCCAATATCATCAGTGCCTCGCTAAAATAGCCCAGGGCCGAGATACGCTGATCCGCGCCGGCGAACAAAATACGACGGTCTGGGTCGACACCATCAAGCAGATCCAGCGCATTCCGCAAGGCATCCTGCGCCAGCGACTGTTCTCCCCGGTTGAAATGAGCCATTCCCTTTGAGGCCAGAAGGCCACTCAGATAGGCCTTTGGCAGGAGAGTGGAAGTGTTTGCGAGCTGCTCTTGTACCAAAGCCAGGTAATCGTGGTTGTGGCCAGAAGCATAATGAAATGGCGCGAGTGAAAGCGCAGCTTCACATCGCAATTCGACGCCTGTCGTGTTTGCGGCGGCAAGACGTGCATCTTCGAGCGTCTTAGCAAGGCGCTCGGAACGATAGCCTTCCGCCTGCATCAAGGCATTCGCCATCGCAAGGTAGAGCGTTGTCATCCGCTCCGCGCCGCCGGTGACATTGCCTAGCCGCCTGCAGCACTCGATAGCACTGGCATAATGCGAAACTGCTTCCCGTGTGGCAGCCCTTGCCAAGGCGGCTGCACCTGCTTTTTGCCAGTAATCGAGTGCGCCCGCCAAATCCCCGGCTTTGTGAAGGTGATGTGCAAGCAATTCGGGTTGCACTTCCGTGATTTCAGACCATTGTTCCTCCAACGCGATTGCGACACGCCTGTGCAACTCCTGGCGCTTGGCACGCAACAGGGTGCCATACGCTGCGTCCTGAACGAGGGCGTGCTTGAAGAGGTATGTGGCCAGTGGTCGCGTCCCGCGACAGAACGCGAGGCCTGCGGCAGCTAGCTGATCCAGGGCGCCATCCAGCTCAACCGCGTTCCGCCGTGCAACTGCGGCCACCAATTCGTAGGAGAATTCACGCCCGAGAACAGCGGCGATCTGGGCAACCTCCTTGGCGACAGGGCCAAGACGATCGAGCCGCGCCATCAGTGACGCCTGTAGTGTAGCCGGGACGTTCAACACGGTCATGTCCGCCCGCGAAGGTGCAGTACTGGTGCTGCCGCTCTCCAGCACTGCCTTCGTCAGTTCCTCGACGAAGAGTGGCACCCCATCAGTACGCTCAATGATCTCGGCGACGACTTCGTTCGGCAGCTCTCCGTTGCCGACCACTTGTTGAACGAGCGCAGCGCGTTCCCGGCGATCGAGCCGATTGAGCACGAGCATCGTGACGTGGGCCTGCCCGGTCCACGGCGCCTGAAACTCGGGACGAAAGGTCACGACAAGCAGCGCCGGCAAGCGTTGCACACGGTCGATAACAAGGTCGAGCAGCTCGCGCGAACTGGGATCGATCCAGTGCACGTCCTCGTAAATCATCAGAACCGGACCTTGTCGCGCCAGATGTTCGAGCTGCTCGAGCAGCGCCTCGAAGGTTCTCTCCTTCTTACGTTGGGGCGTCAGCAGAAGAGGTGGGAAGCGGCCCTCGGTCGACAAGGACAACAGCTCGGCCAGCAGCGCTCCGTCCTCCGGGGAGGTGGGGGGCAGCAGCGTCGCAAGCTTTTCCAACTTGCTCTCGAGGGTGTCGTCGCGCTCCAATCCGGCGGCGCGTTCGAGCTGCACAATGATCGGACGGAGTGCACTGTCCTGGTGGTGCGGTGAGCAAAAGTAACGTAGCCGGGTGTGCGGCTCATTCTGGATACGCTCCTGCAAAGTGACGGTGAGACGTGATTTTCCGATGCCCGGTTCGCCTGACAGCAGCACGACGCGCCCTTCACCACTTTTGGCGCGCCGCCAAGAGCGTTGCATCAGTTCGATCTCCTCTTCACGCCCGACCAGCGGCATCGGCGTTGCTCCGTGCAGCGCCTCGAACCTGCTTTCGACAACGCTTTCGCGAAGCACTCGATAGGGATGGACAGGATAGGCAAATCCTTTGACTTCGACGGCCCCAAGATCGCGGTATTCGAAAAGATCACCCAGCAACTGCCTCGTCTGCGGCCCGATCACTACCGCGTCTGGTTCGGCCAGTGCCTGAAGGCGGGCGGCGAGATTAGGCGTCTCGCCAACGACACCGCGCTCTTGCCCTTCACCGGAAATGATCAAATCGCCGACGACGACTTCACCGGTTGCGATACCAATGCGAACCTGCAATCTCTCCGACCCCTGCAGCCGCCCGACAGCGTCGACGAGCGCAAGGCCGGCGCGCACCGCCTGCTCCACCGCGTTCTCATCTGCCTGTGGATAGCCGAAATACACCAGCACCCCATCACCCATGTACTTGGCGACGAAGCCGCCGAAGCGGGAGACCGCATTGGCCACAGATAAGTGATATGCTCCAAGGATCTCACGCAGGTCCTCAGGATCCACGCGCGACGCGAGAGCGGTCGAGCCGACAAGATCGACGAACATGACCGTCAGCTGTCGACGCTCTGCGACGGGTTCTGCAGCACGACTTTGATCTGCTGGCTCCTCAGGGCCGGGACGCGGATGGCTGGTCGATAACCGCAGCTCCACTATCGCTTTGAGCAGGCGCTTGCGATGGCCGAGTAGCACACCGAGCTGCTGGAGGTCGGCGTCGGTCAACTCGGACACGACCTCGGCGTCAATCGCGTTGTCGCGAAACGCCTGCTCGTAGCGCTCCAGCCCGAGACCTTGCAGCCAATCGGCAACGTCCATAGCAACTCTCCAAAGGCTGAACTCGGCCGTCGACCTCATATTAGCCCATACCGATGCGAATTGCTCGCGCGTGGAAGACCAATATCGCGGGAAGTATCGAGGTGGGTTCTGGTCTAGGAGGCTCGACGGATTCTGCCCACAAGCAAGCATCAAATTCACGGGGCAGTAAAACCAAGCCTCAAGCCCTTGGCGCGTCTATGGGTGCCAATTTCGAATTCAAGGGCGTGACATTTTTAACGGGACAAACAGCAACTTTTCTGCGATGCAGCCGAAAAATAATGCTTCGCAATCGATGCCCGACAAAATCAAAATGACATTTGTGTCGAGCCCATTCAGGAAGACCTTTGGCCGATATCGTCAGCCTGCTCCTGCCGTTCTTCGGCCTGATCCTGATCGGTTACGTCGCCGCAAAGGCGACGAAGCAGCCGGCCGCGGCGCTCGGCTGGCTGAACACCTTCATCATCTACGCCGCCCTGCCCGCTTTGTTCTTCAAGCTCGTCTCGCGCACGCCGATCGAAGAGCTGACGCGAGTCGATTTCATTGTCACCGATATCGCCGCGACCTATGCGGTCTTCGTCCTGCTCTTTGTCATCGGCTGTTTCGTGCGCCGCAATCCGCTTGATGAATGCACCATCCAGTCCTTTGCCGGCGCCTATGGCAATATCGGCTACATGGGGCCTGGGCTGGCGCTGCTGGCGCTCGGCGAAGGCGCTGCCGTGCCGGTGGCGCTGATCATCTGCTTCGAAAACGCGCTGCATTTCATCGTGGCGCCAGCGCTTATGGCGGCAGCCGGCGACGACAAGCGCTCGCCCGGCCGGCTCGCCGCCGATATCGCCCGCAAGGTGGCGCTGCATCCGTTCATCCTGTCGACGACGGCAGGCTTTGCCGTCGCCGCCTTTCACATCGACCAGCCCCTGGCCTTTCAGCGGCTTGTCGACTACCTCGCTCAGGCAGCTGCTCCCTGCGCCCTCTTCGCCATGGGCGTCACGCTGGCGCTGAGGCCGCTGAAGCGGATTCCGGCGGAGATTTCCTATATCGTGCCGGCGAAGCTGATCCTGCATCCGATCGCGGTTTTCATCGCGCTGACCGCTGTCGGCGGTTTCGAGCCGGTCTGGATCCAGGCGGCCGTGCTGCTCGCCTCATTGCCGACGGCGACCAATGTCTTCGTCATCGGCCAGCAATATGGGGTGTGGCAGGAGCGCGCCTCGGCGACGATCCTGATCACGACAGTGCTTTCGGTGGCCACCGTTTCGCTCTGGCTGATTACGATCCGCTCAGGCCTTCTTTCGCTTCAGCTTTTCCCGTAGAGCATCGGGAATATCGCGAAAACCACGGCCGGGCTCGATGCCTTCGCGCATGACGAGGTTGCGCAGCGGCGGAATGGCCGAGAGGATGTGCAGGCCTGCGGCGCGCAGCACCTGCACGGGGAGGAAATCGGAAAGCAGCGAACGGTTGAGCAGATCGACGCTCGCCGTGCGCGTCATGATGTCGGCGCGGCGGCGGCGGTCGAAGCTTTCGCCGGCATCGGCCGGCACCGGCAGTTCCGCCCGGTCGCAGAGAATGTCGGTGAGCGCCAGGATATCGCGCAGGCTGAGGTTCAGCCCCTGCGCCCCGATCGGCGGGAACACATGGGCGGCCTCGCCGATCAGCGCGATGCGGCCTTTGCCGAAACGATGGGCCATCATGCCCGACAGCGGCCAGACCTGGACGCCTTCCTCGATGCTCACCTTGCCGAGCATCGACTGCATCTGCGTCTCGACGAGAGAGCCCAGCTCGGCCAGCGGCAGCTCCAGGCGGGCGGCCGCTTCGGCGGGATCCTGCACCCAGACAAGGCTGGAGCGGCTTCCTGGCAGTGGCACCTGGGTGAAAGGGCCGTGTTTGGTATGGAATTCGCTCGAAATGTTCTGGTGCGGCAGCGAATGGGCGAAATTCAACACCATGGCCGATTGCGGGTAGGACCAGTTGCGCACGCCGATACTTGCCGCCTCGCGCAGCTTCGAGCCGCGGCCGTCGGCGCCAACGGCGAAATCTGCCGTCAGCGTCTCGCCGCCGGCAAGCGTGATCGACACTCTCTCGGTTGATATCTCAATCGATTCGGCCATATCGGTGAAGCGGGTGATATTGCCCTCGCCGGCCGTGGCCGCTTCGAGAATCTCGGTTAGCGCCTTGTTGGGGAAATTGTAGCCGAAGGCACCGAGGCCGACCTCGGCCGCGCGGAACGTGGTGGTCGGCGCGCGCAGCAGCCGGTCGGTGCCGTCGATGATGCGCATGCTGGTGAGAGGCGCCGCCGCCGAGCGCAGCTTTTCCCAGAGCGTCAGGCGGTCGAGGAAGCGGATCGACTGATCCATCAGCGCCGTCGTGCGCCGGTCCTCCTTTGCAGCAACGGGAGCCACCAGCGCCACGCTGCGGCCGCCGCGGCCAAGCGCAATGGCGGCGATCATGCCGGCGAGGCCGCCACCGATCACCGCGATTTCGAATGTCTTCATGCTATATTCCGCCATCGTAAAGAGGCGGACCCGTCGCTTATGCGGCCGGCTTCGCCTGACGGCGCCAACTATAGCCCTTGCCGGCTTCGGCGTCACGCACCGCCGGCTGATAATGATGGGGAATGGCGGGCAGACGGTTTTCGGCAAGCCGCTTCAGCGCCGTGGCGTTGGTCACGGCAAAGCTGTCGATGCCGACACGCAGCATCAGCGGCACCTGGTCGATCAGCACGTCGCCGACGGCGCGCAGCTCGCTGGTGTAACCGAGGCGCTGGCGCAGCAGCGAGGCATGGCTGAAGGCGCGGCCGTCGTTGAAGGCAGGAAAGGCGACCGCCACGATTGCGAGGCGATCGAGATAAGGCTCCAGCCGGCGCACGTCGTCGGCCGGCTTGATCAGCACGCCGAGGCCGGCATCGTTGCTTCCATCGGCCTTTGCGATCAGTTCATCGAGGCTGAGCAGCGGCTTCTGCTCGCCTGTTGCCTTCACCTCGTCGGTTTCGATCAGCCAGGGATCGTTGTCGACAAAACCGGTTTCTCTCCAGATCTTCGTCATCATCCCCTCCTTAAGCCGCTTCGGCGGCCGAGCCGTAGAGCGCATCCTTGAAAGGCTGCGGCCCAACGCGGCGATAGGCGGCGAGGAAGGTTTCGGATTGATCCAGACGCAGGCCGAGATAGGTGTCGACGATCGTCTCGATCGCATCGGTCACCCGGTCCGGCTCGAAGCCGCGGCCGATGATCTCGCCGATCGAGGTATGTTCGTCGCCGGAACCGCCGAGCGTGATCTGGTAGAGTTCGGCGCCCTTCTTCTCGACACCGAGCAGGCCGATATGGCCGACATGGTGATGGCCGCAGGCATTGATGCAGCCGGAGATCTTGATCTTCAGCTCGCCGATCTCGGCCTGGCGTTCGGGATTGCCGAAACGACGGGAGATTTCCTGCGCGACCGGAATGGAGCGCGCATTGGCGAGCGCGCAGTAGTCCAGCCCCGGACAGGCAATGATATCGGTGATCAGGCCGGCATTGGCTTCGGCCAGATCGATGGCGACGAGGCCGCGATAAACGGCTTCGAGATCGGCCAGCGCCACATGCGGCAGGATCAGGTTCTGCTCATGGCTGACGCGGATTTCGTCGAAGGCATATTCCTCGGCGAGATCGGCGATCGCATCCATCTGCGCGTCGGTGGCGTCGCCCGGAATGCCGCCGATCGGCTTCAGCGAGATCGTCACCATGCCGTAATCGGGGTTCTTGTGCGGCTGCACATTCTGCTGGACCCAGCGGGCGAAAGCCGGATCGGCCTTCTTCCAGCGGGCGAGATTTTCCCAGCCCTCGGCACGCTCGGGCAGGTCAGGCAGCGCGAAATAAGCGGCGATCGCCTCGACATCCTGTTCGGGCAGCTTCAGCTCGCTATCCTTCAGAGCGGCGAATTCGGCCTCGACCTGACGCGCCAGTTCCTCGGCGCCGGTCTCGTGCACGAGGATCTTGATGCGGGCCTTGTACTTGTTGTCGCGCCGGCCGTGCAGATTGTACACCCGCACGATCGCCGTGGTGTAGGAGAGCAGATCTTCCTCGGGCAGGAAGTCGCGGATCAGCTTGGCGATCATCGGCGTGCGGCCCTGGCCACCGCCGACATAGACGGCAAAGCCGATCTCGCCCTTGTCGTTCTTCTTCAGGTGCAGGCCGATATCATGGACCTGGATGGCGGCGCGGTCGCGCTCGGCACCTGTCACGGCGATCTTGAACTTGCGCGGCAGGAAAGAGAATTCCGGGTGGACGGACGACCACTGGCGCAGGATTTCCGCATAGGGCCTGGGATCAGCGATCTCGTCGGCGGCAGCACCGGCGAAGTGGTCGGCGGTGACGTTTCGGATGCAGTTGCCCGAGGTCTGCAGCGCGTGCATCTCGACGCTTGCCAGATCGGCCAGCGCATCGGGAATGTCCGACAGCTTCGGCCAGTTGAACTGGAGGTTCTGGCGCGTAGTGAAGTGGCCATAGCCGCGGTCATAGGTGCGGGCGATATGGGCGAGCATGCGCAACTGACGTGCGCTCAGCGTGCCGTAGGGAATGGCGATGCGCAGCATGTAGGCATGAAGCTGCAGGTAGACGCCGTTCATCAGGCGCAGCGGCTTGAACGCATCCTCGGCTAGCTCGCCGGAAAGGCGGCGCTGAACCTGGTCGCGGAACTGCTCGACGCGCTCGCTGACAAAGGCATGATCAAATTCGTCGTAACGGTACATCGTCTTCCTCAGACTGCAATGAATTCGGGATCGGCAGGAGCGTAGCCCGGCGCATATTCCATGGTCGGCCCTTGCGCGCGGATGCGCTCGCGCAGGCGAAGCGGCCAGAGAATGCCGTTGGTTTCCTGAACGTCGACGACGGCCACGTCAACGACCTCATTGTCGGCATAGGACTTTTTGCCAATGGCTTCCAATGCTTCGACGGCTTCGTTGTGACGGGCGACAAGCGCCTCCTGCAGCGAGGTCGACCATTTGCCGTTGGCATCCAGCCAGACGGCAATGCCGTCCGTCAGCCGGTTGGCGGTCAGGACCTTGTCACCCATATTCAGCTCCTTGCAAGTTCCTCGAGCGGGGCGTTCGCACGCACTAGCGGCTCGGACAGTTCGAAATTGGCGCCGGCGACCGCATCGCCGATAATGACCATCACAGGGCCAGTCAGCTCGTCGCGGTGCTGCAAATCGGGCAGATCGGCGAGCGTGCCATGCAGCAGCCGCCGCTCGGTGCGGCTGGCATTCTCGATGACGGCGACGGTGGTCTCGGCGGGAATGCCGGCCTGCATCAGCCGCTCGGCGACCGAGGCGGCAACCGTGCGGCCCATATAGACGGCGATCGTCGCGCCCGAGACGGCAAGGCTTGCCCAGTCGGGCAGCACGTCGCCGGTGAGATCGTGGCCTGTCGTGAAGACGAGCGAGGAGGCGACGCCTCGCAGCGTCAGCGGCAGCTCGAAATCGGCAGCGGCTGCGAAGGCCGAGGTGATGCCGGGCACGACCTCATAGGTAACGCCGGCGGCGCGCAAGGCGGCCATCTCCTCCCCTGCCCGGCCATAGACCAGCGGATCGCCTGACTTGAGCCGGACGACGCGTTTGCCCTGGCGGCCGAGATCGACGAGCAGCTCGTTGATCTCTTCCTGCGACTTGGAATGACAGCCCTTGCGCTTGCCGACTGAAAGGCGTTCGGCATCGCGGCGGCCCATATCGACGATCGCCTGCGGCACGAGCGCATCGTAGACGATGACATCGGCTTCCATCATCACGCGCTGGGCGCGCAGCGTCAGCAGATCCTCAGCCCCCGGACCGGCGCCGACAAGCCAGACATGGCCGGCGACCTTATCCATCGAAGAGAGCAGCCGGTCGGCGGCATGGCGGGCCTGCGGCAGGTTGCCATTGGCGACTGCGTCGGCAACGGGGCCGGAAAAGAATCGGCGCCAGAAGACCCGGCGGGAAACACCACGGGGAACCAGCTGATCGACCGATTTGCGATAGCTCGTCGCCAGCGCGGCCAGACGCCCGAGCGAAGGGGAAAGAAGCTGGTCGATCTGGGCGCGGATCATCTGCGCCAGAACCGGTCCCGCGCCTTCGGTGCCGATCGCAACGGCGACCGGGGCGCGATTGACCAGCGCCGGCGTGAAGAAATCGCAGTAATCGGGCTGATCGACGGCATTGGCCGGGATCTTCGCGGCGCGGGCGGCATCGACGATCCGGCGATCTTCGGCCTCATCGCCGGTGGCGGCAAAGACGAGGGCCGCACCCTCGACCTGGCCGGCGGCAAAGCCGGCGCGCACCGTCTCGATGCGGTTGGCGATCAGGAAGGCATGATAATCGGCTTCCGGCCGCTCGGCATAGGCGACGATCCGTGCCCTCGTGTTCAAGAGCAGCCGCACCTTGGCGAAAGCCTCATCGCCATTGCCGAAGACAGCCGTCTTCTGGGCTTCCACGCGAAAGAAAGCTGGAAATACCGAAAGCTGCTCAGTCTTGGGAGACATTACCAATCCACTTCGAAGTTGCCAGAATATGCCCGTGATCGACAAGCGATTGAAGGAACAGAAATTCGAAAGCCCCGGCAAGCGCGTATTCTTTTGCTCGCCTCATCGGCGATTTGAGAAAAGTCAACCGTGCCGACGACAACCACCTGTTCCCACTCTCTTTGTTGCGGTGCAGTGTAAAGCCTGTGACAAACGTCGTCCACCGGCGTTTGCCGCATTTCGCTCGTGCCGCCAAGGCGATAGACTGGGGCAAAACCGGAGACCATCAATGCCCGACAAGACCATTGCCGCCCGCCTGCTTTCGGTCATCGAAGAGCATATCCTGCCGTTGACCGAACGCGGCGTCTCCTTGGGCAACAAGGTGTTCGGCGCGGCAATCCTGCGCAAATCCGATCTGTCGCTCGTCGTCGCCGAGACCAATAACGAGCTCGACAATCCGCTCTGGCACGGCGAGGTGCATACGCTGAAGCGCTTCTACGAGCTCGGCGACAAGCTGGCGACCAAGGAGCTGATTTTCCTGTCGACCCACGAACCCTGCACCATGTGCATGTCGGCGATCACCTGGGCGGGCTTCGACAATTTCTACTATTTGTTCAGCCACGAGGATTCCCGCGATGCTTTCGCCATTCCGCACGACCTGAAGATCCTGAAGGAGGTCTTCGGGCTTGAACCCGGCGGCTATCGCAGGCAGAACGCCTTCTGGAACAGCTTTGCCATCGCCGATCTGGTCGAGACCGAGGAGGCTTCCCGGAAGACGGCGCTGAAGGCGCAGACCGCCCGCATCAAGGTGCGCTACGATGTGCTGTCTTCCACCTACCAGTCGTCGAAGAGCGCCAACGACATTCCCCTGAACTGAGGCACCATGGAACCTTCCAAAGACATTTCGCGGCTGATCGAGATCATGGCGGCGCTGCGCCATCCCGAAACCGGCTGCCCTTGGGATATCGAGCAGAATTTCCAGACGATCAAGCCCTACACGATCGAAGAAGCCTATGAGGTCTCCGACGCGATCGAGCGCGGCGATATGGACGATCTCTGTGATGAACTCGGTGACCTGCTTCTACAGGTCGTCTTTCACGCCCGCATGGCCGAGGAGGCCGGCGAATTCTCCTTCGGCGACGTGGTCAACGCCATCACCACCAAGATGATCCGCCGCCATCCGCATGTCTTTGCCCGCTCGGCAGCCGATACGCCCGATGCAGTCAAGATCCAGTGGGACGAAATCAAGCAGGCGGAAAAACGCGAGCGCGCCGAGCGCCGGGCCAGGCGCGGCATCACCGAGGATTTCAAGGGCGGCTTCTTAGGCTCGGTGCAGCGTAGCTTTCCGGCGCTGACCGAGGCGCTGAAGCTGCAGGAACGCGCCGCCAAGGTCGGCTTCGACTGGTCGGCGCCCGAGCCGATCCTCGACAAGATCGAGGAGGAGATCGGCGAATTGCGGGTGGCGCTTCGGGAAGGTGACCGGGCGAAGGTCAGCGACGAACTCGGCGATTTGATTTTCGCGGTCGTCAACATCGGCCGGCACGTGAAGGCTGATCCGGAAGATGCACTGCGTGGCACGAATACGAAATTCCGGCGTCGCTTCAAGCACATCGAGAACGTTCTTGAAGCGGAAGGCGAGACGCTGGAGGCGGCCAGCCTTGAGCGGATGGAAGAGATATGGCAGGCTGCAAAGGCGATCGAAAGAGCGCTCGTGGCTGGGTAGGTCAGGCTGAGTTTGGCGAGGAACCAACTCCACTCTCCGTCGTCCTCGGCCTTGAGCCGAGGACCCATGCCACGACTGCTGGCGGATGCCGCGTGCTCGGCTCAAGGCCGAGCATGACGGAGGGTGGGTTAAAGTCGCCGGAGATAGCTCACCCTCAGCGCGAGCGAAGAAGAGCATGAAGGGCGTGCCGTGTGCCCCCTCATCCGACCCTTCGGGCCACCGACCGGGGTCGAGCCACAGGTCTCGACCCGTCCTTCGGACCCCCGCTGGGGAGAAGGGAGTGCCTCACCGCTCCCAATCCTCACGCGGCGGCTTCGGGCCGTTGCCAATGCGGCGTTCGAGTTCGGCGGCCTCGGTTTCGGAGAGCCGCAGGTCGAGCGTAATCGAGCCGTCCTCATTGTCCTCGCGGCCGTCGACGATGGCGTGGTCGTAGAGCCAGGGCAGTAGCGCCAGCTTGTCGACGGGAAGGCGGATGGTCGTTTCGGTCATCACGCCGGAAAGCCTGCGGCTGATCTCATCCATCAGCGTGTCGACGCCCTCGCCGCTGACGGCCGAGACGGCGACGACATTGCTGGCGCCCGTCGCCCTCTGCACCATGGTGTCGTGGACCTCTGGCTCCAGCCGGTCGATCTTGTTCCACACCTCGATCAGCCGCTTCTCCGCTTCGGCCTCGTCGATGCCGAGATCGCCGAGAATGCGCATCACATCGGAGCTCTGCGCCTGGTTGTCGGGATCGGACATGTCGCGGACATGCAGGATGAGGTCGGCTTCCAGCACCTCTTCCAGGGTGGCGCGGAAGGCGGCGACGAGATGGGTCGGCAGGTCGGAGATGAAACCGACCGTGTCGGACAGGATGACGGTGCGGCCGTGCGGCAGTTTCATGCGGCGCAGCGTCGGGTCGAGCGTCGCAAAGAGCATGTCTTCGGCCAGTACGCCGGCGCCGGTAATGCGGTTGAACAGGGTCGATTTGCCGGCATTGGTGTAGCCGACGAGCGCGACGATCGGGTGCGGCACCTTGCGGCGCTTGGCGCGGTGGAGCTGGCGGGTGCGCACGACCTGCTCCAGTTCGCGTTCGAGCTTGATGATGCGGTCCTGCAAGAGCCTTCGGTCGGCTTCGATCTGGGTTTCGCCCGGGCCGCCCATGAAGCCGCCGCCGCCGCGCTGGCGTTCGAGGTGGGTCCAGCTGCGGACCAGCCGGCCCTTCTGATAGTTCAGATGGGCGAGATCGACCTGCAGCGTGCCCTCCTTGGTAGAGGCGCGGCGGCCGAAGATCTCGAGGATCAGGCCCGTCCGGTCGATGACCTTGGCGTTCCATTCCTTTTCGAGATTGCGCTGCTGCACCGGGGTCAGCGGATGATCGACGATGACGAGACCGGAATCGCGCTCGTCGAGAAGCGCCTTGATCTCCTCGATCTTACCGGTGCCGAGCAGCGTCGCAGGCCTGGGATCATTGACCGGCACGATCGAACCGTTGACGACGTCGAGATCGATAGCCTGGGCAAGGCCCGTTGCCTCTTCAAGCCGGCTTTCCGGGGTGCGGGTCGAGGCCGATTCGGTCTGGCCGCCGCGGTTGCGCGATTTCAGAACCGGCACGACGACGGTCGCGCGCATATCGTCCCTGTGCTTGGCGGCCTCAGGGATGATCGAATCGTTCTTGGTATCGCGTGTCGAAATGACGGCTGATCCTGTTAGGACGCGGCTTCTTCACTCTCGAACATCTGCATGGGCTGACCCGGCATGATCGTCGAGATCGCATGCTTATACACGAGCTGCGAGTGGCCGTCACGGCGAAGCAGAACACAGAAATTGTCGAAGGAGGTAACAACACCCGTGAGTTTCACGCCGTTGATCAAAAAGATTGTCAGGGAAATCTTTTGTTTGCGAACAGTATTGAGAAATAAGTCCTGCAAATTCTGAGAACGTTCCGCCATCGCGCCGCTTCTTTCTTTATTGCCGACCCGTGTTGGCCGGTAGAATATCAATCAACCTCTCCATGCGAGACCGGCAACACCCTCATTCCACCGGTCCAGCAAATCTTGGTATCAAATCGCAATCTTTTCCGCAACGTCGAAAAAGGCTTCGCGGATTTTCTGCGAGACGCTGCCGGGATGGCCGTTGGCGATAGGCAGACCATCGACGGAAACGACCGGAAAACAGATACTTGTGGCCGCCGTCAGGAAGACCTCGCGGGCCGCGAGCATTTCGGAAACAGAGAAATTCCGCTCGGCGATCTTCAAGCTCAGCTTGGCTGCCACATCCATCAATGTGGTGCGGGTAATGCCGCGCAGGATGCCGTGTTCGGCCGGACGGGTCACCAGCGTTCCATCCGAATCGACCATCCAGACATTGGTCGCCGCCCCTTCCTTCACCATGCCGTCGCCATCGACATAGATCGCCTCCTGGGCACCGGCTTCCTTAGCCTGCTGGCGGGCCATGGCATTCGGCAGCAGGCCGACGGATTTGATGTCGACGCGGTCCCAGCGGTTGTCGGTGACGGTGATCGCCTTGATACCGTTGGCATTCTTGGCGGCGATGATCTTCGGATCGGTGCTCTTTGCGGTGATGACGAGCGAGGGCGGTGTGCCCTCAGCCGGGAAGACATGGTCGCGGCGGGCGACGCCGCGCGTCACCTGCAGGTAGAAAAGCCCGTTGCGCACATGATTGCGGCGCAGCGTCTCGCGAATGACTTGCGTCAGTGCGGCCCGGCTCATCGGCCAGGCGATGCTGAGTTCCCCGAGTGAACGGCCGAGCCGGTTCAGATGGCGGGTGAGATCGACGATATAGCCGTGGCGGATCTCGCAGACCTCGTAGACCCCGTCGGCGAACTGGTAGCCGCGGTCCTCGATATGCACGCTGGCATCGGAATGCTTGACGTAGCGGCCATTGACATAGGCAATTCTCGGCATGGGAAACTTGATCTTCGGGATGTGGGAGGGACGCAGCGCGGCGGCGGGCCGCGCCGACAGGATCAGACGCCGAGCGACTTCAGCTTGCGGTGCAGCGCCGAGCGCTCCATGCCGACGAATTCGGCGGTGCGCGATATATTGCCGCCGAAGCGATTGATCTGGGCAATCAGATAATCCTTTTCGAACATCTCGCGGGCTTCGCGCAGCGGCAGCGTCATGATGTGATAATCGTTCTTGGCCGAAACCTTGGGCAGCATGTCTCCGAGGTCGGTCGGCAGCATGTCGGCGGTGATCGGCGTATCCGGGCCGTCGGTGCGGGCAAGGATCATCAGCCGCTCGATGTTGTTGCGCAGCTGGCGGATATTGCCCGGCCAGTCATGCGCCTGCAGCACCGCCATGGCGTCGTCGCCGATGCGGCGCGGACGAATGCCGGCCTGTTCTGATATCTGGCGCATCAGCTGGTCGACGAGGAAGGGAATATCCTCGCGGCGTTCGGCAAGCTGCGGCACGCGCACCGGCACGACGGCCAGGCGATGATAGAGATCCTCGCGGAACCAGCCTTCGGCGATGCGGCTTTCGAGATTATAGGCGGTCGAGGAAATGATACGGACGTCGACCTTGACGCGCTTGGACCCGCCGACCCGCTCGAACTGCTGATCGACAAGCACACGCAGGATCTTGTTCTGCGTCTCGCGCGGCATCTCGCCGACCTCGTCGAGATAAAGAATGCCGCGATGGGCTTCCTCAAGTGCGCCGATCTTGCGCGCCTGGCCGGGCGTGCCTTCGGTGCCGAAGAGCGCCACTTCCATGCGATCGGGCGTGATGTTGGCAGCGTTGAGCGCGACAAACGGGCCGTTGGCGCGGGCCGACTTCTTGTGGATCATCCGCGCCACCAGCTCCTTGCCGGAGCCGGATGCGCCGAGAATCATGATGCGGCTGTTGGTCGGCGACACCTTCTCGATCGTCTGGCGCAGCTGCGAGACGGCGACCGAAGTGCCGATCAGCTCCAGGGCGTCGCCCGTGCGCCGCTTCAGCTCGGAAACCTCGCGCTTGAGCTTGGAGTTTTCCAGAGCGCGTTCGGCGATCAGGATCAGCCGGTCGGCCTTGAAGGGCTTTTCGATGAAATCGAAAGCGCCGCGCTTGATCGCCGAGACCGCGGTTTCGATGTTGCCGTGGCCTGATATCATCACGACGGGGAGATCGGGATGACGAGTCTTGATCTCGTCGAGCAGCGACAGTCCGTCGAGCTTGCTGCCCTGCATCCAGATATCGAGGAAGATCAGCCGCGGCACGCGATCTGATATCGCGGCCAGTGCGCTGTCGCTGTCATGGGCCGTGCGGGTCTCATGGCCTTCGTCGGAGAGAATGCCGGAAACGATCTCGCGAATATCGTGCTCGTCATCGACGACGAGAATATCAGAGGCCATAAGCGCTTTCCTTGTCATTGGCTGCGGGAGCGGCGGGCGCTGGCTCCAGGCGTGGCAGATGCACGCGGATCATGGCCCCTCTTCCCCGGTCAAAATCTGCGGGCGCATCGTGTAGCTCGAGCTGCCCGCCATGTTCCTCGATGATCTTCTTGACGATGGCGAGGCCGAGGCCGGTGCCCTTCTCGCGCATCGTCATATAGGGTTCCAGAATACTGTGGCGGTTTTCCACGGGCAGGCCGCGACCATTGTCAATCACGTCGACGGTGAAACGGTCGCGGGCCACATCGAGCGCGGCGCGCACGAGAACCTTGCGCTCGTCGCGCTCATCACTCGGAACGGCTTCCAGCGATTCCACGGCATTCTTGATCAGATTGCCGAAAGCCTGGCCAAGCATGCGACTGTCGAACAGGCCCTCCAGCGGCTTATCGCCAAACTCCGAGAGGAAGGTGACGTGATGATTGCCCATCTCGCGCAAGAAGATCGCGTCGCGCAGGATGTCGCGCAGGTCGCTCGGCTCCTTGGTCGGCTTCGGCATGCGGGCGAAAGCGGAGAATTCGTCGACCATGCGGCCGATATCGCCGACCTGGCGGATGATCGTATCGGTACATTGGTCGAAGACGGTGCGGTCGTCCTGGTTGATCTGCTTGCCGTAGCGGCGCTGGATGCGCTCGGCGGACAGCTGGATCGGCGTCAGCGGATTCTTGATCTCGTGGGCTATGCGCCTTGCCACGTCGCCCCATGCGGTCGAACGCTGGGCGATGACGAGATCGGTGATATCGTCGAGCGTGACGACGTAGGATTCACTCATGTCGCGCACTTCCTCGCGGGTGACCTGCACGCTCAGCGTCCTCACCGTACCGCCGCGCACCAGCGCGATCTGCTTGCGGAAATCGCCGCGATGACGCACCGCCGCCTCGGTCAGCACCTGATCGACCTCGGGCGCGATATCGGCCAGCTGCTTGCCGAGCATCTCGTCGGCCGGCAGCGCCATCAGCGTTTCGGCCGAGCTATTGACGATGGCGATGCGGCGATCCTGTTCGACGCCGATGACGGCGGCGGTCACGCCAGACAAAACCGCTTCGATGAAGCGCCGGCGGTCGTCGACCTCGTCCTTGGCCTCGAGGATCTCGTCGCGCTGGGTGCGGATTTCCGAGATCATCTTGTTGAAGGTGCGCGACAGGTTGGCGACGTCGCCATCGACGGCATGCACCGGCACGACGATATCCATATTGCCCGATGCAACGCTGTCGGCCGCCGTGATCAGCAGCCGGATCGGCCGCACGATGCGGTCGGCGACGGCAATCGCCGTCCAGATCGCCGCAAGCAGCACGATCAGCGCGAAGCCGATGTAGAGCACGGCGAAGGCGATCTGCAGCGAGAAGCGGTTGGCCTCCATCGAGCGGTATTCGGTGGCGTTTTCCTCCATCATGCGCATGGCGCCCATGACCTTGGGATCGACGGCCCGCACCGTATAGAGAAACGTGCCCTGAATGGCATCGAGCTTGATGATGGCGCCGACGAGGTTGGTGACGCCGGGCGGAATGAGCGTCGGCTGGCCGGCCGCGGCCTTTTCCAGCGCATCCTGCGGAATGGCCGGCAACGGTTTTTCCGTGGTGATATCGGCCTGGACGACCACCGAACCGTCGCTTTCGACAAGGAAGGCGCCGAGCAGGCCGCGGCCCCTTGCCTGGCGCGTCATCAGTTCGGCAAAGCCCGTCCTGTCGAGGCTGTAGAGGGCGCGGTTGCGCTCCAGGTCGTTGGCCATGGAGACCGTCTGCCCCTGCAGGTAGCTGGCGTTCTCCATCATGTAGGCCTGGCCGATATTGCGCGACGAGCTGACGATCGACTGGGTGCGCAGCGCAAACCAGCGATCGAGGCCGGCATTCAGCGTGATGCTGGCGAAGATGGCAACGAGGATCGCCGGCGTGATCGCGACGATCGAGAAGAGCACGACGATACGAATGTGCAGGCGCGCGGCCGCCCTGCCCCGTGTGCGCGCCTTGAGCAGCCTTGACACCTCGCGGGCGATCAGCGCCAGCAATGTCAGGACGAAGAAGGAATTGACGATCACCGAGGTGATGACGACATGCGAGGTCGGCGCGATCGGCGTCAGGCCAAGCAGGATGAAGAGTGTGATCGTGGCGCAGAGAAGCGCGCCGCCGGCGAGCACCAGGCCGGGCACGGCGAAAAGGGCGCGGCGATCGGTCACCGTCGTCACCGTCTCGCCCGCCGCCGCCGGCGCTACCCCATCCTGCGTCATTCGGCCTCTCTCCAGACGGCACCCCGCCGTCCCGCCATCCGACCGAAACCAAAGAACGCCGGCTCAGGAGAGCCAGCGTCGGAACGACTCGATCGGGAGCGAAATGTCCAAAACCCTTGCGTGACCTTTAAGCAACGCATTGTGGCGAAAATGCAACGCGCCCCATTACATTGTCAAGCTGCGCGCGGCCGTCTGACGACGTTGATCACAAGTGCCTTCAGCGCGGTCGGACCGCAGAAGGCGGAGAGACGGAATGATCGGCTTGATGACAGGTTCTTACCGGGTCAGTGCCTGCTTGATGCCGGCGAGGCCGCGGCGCAGGAACGGGTCCGAATGGATGTAGAAGAACCGGACACCGATTTCGAGCCAGCCGGGAAGTTCGTCGGCCGTCACCAGCGTTCCCGCGACCTTGCCGGCAGCGAGGATCTTGCGTACCGCTTCGCCAACCTTCTCGCGGACCTCAATCGGACGCGGCTCACCGAAAGGCGGCGCCGGCGGAAAACCCATGTTCTGCGAGAGGTCGCCGGGACCGATGAAGAAGACGTCGATGCCGTCGACCTTCAACATTTCGTCGAGATTGTCGACGGCATCGACGGTCTCGATCATCGCGACGACCAGGCGCTTGCCGAAATCCGACGGAAGGGCGTAGCGGACAGCCTCGACAATGGCGCGTGCCTGGTCGGCATTGTCGACCATCGGCACCATGATCCCATCCGCGCCGGCATTGAGATATCGAATGAGGACGGGACGTTCATGGGAATGCGGCCGCACGATCGCGGCGCCGCCGACCGAGCGGACGATCTGCGCCGTCTCGCGGACATCCTCGAAGCTCCAGGTGCCGTGCTCGCAGTCGACGAAAACCGAGTCGGCGCCGAGCTCCACCAGCCGGGCGGCGAGGCCTGATGACGCGTGGTGCGGCGTGAACATGGTTATGGGTTCGCCGGCTTGAAGCCGGGCGCGCAGCTTTGCACCATTCATGATGTGCTCCTCCTGATTATGTCTTTGGCAGGTCCGGCGTGTCGGCGGGTGCGCCTACCCAGCGCGCGACTTCGATGTCGGCCGACGTGTCGCGCATGAAGGTCGGGCAGATATGCAGCTCCGGAATCATCGCGCCCCTTTGCAGGCTCGCGCAGAGCGCAATCGCCCTTGCGACGTCATGGGGATCGAGCATGACGTCACGCTCGCTCTCCAGCGGCGGCCGGGCACGGTTGTTCAGGATCGGCGTATTGGTTTCGCCGGGCAGAATGGTTGTCGCCCGGATGCCCTGATTGCGATAGGTATTGTGCAGGAAGGTCATGAAGTTCTTGACGCCCGCCTTGGCAGCGCCGTAAGCGGCGCCGCCGAGCAGGTTCGGGTTGAGCGCAGCAAGCGACGACACCGTGATGACGGTTCCCTCGCCGGCGGCAAGCATGTCCGGAAGCACCGCCTGGGTGAGATTGAAAACCGCCGTCAGGTTTATGTTGACGGTGGCATTCCATTCCTCTTCGCTCAGAAATCTCGCATTCAGTACCTTGCTGGCGCTCCCGGCATTGTTGACGAGGATGCCGACCGGACCAATTTCCTGTTTCACCGATTTCACAGCTGCGAAAATGTCATCGCGCGAGGCGACGTCGAGCGCCCTTGCGAATGCCGCGCCGTCCTCGGCGGCGATCAGCTCGGCGACCTCGCGCAGCGGCTCGATGCGGCGGCCGGTCAGCACGACTCTGGCGCCCTCCCTGGCAAGAAGCCGTGCCGCTTCCTTGCCGATGCCCGTTCCGGCTCCCGTTACGAGAGCGACCTTTCCATCAAGCAAACCCATTCCAACGCCTCCTATTCTGCGGCCACAGCACTTCTGCCCTTGTAGCCGTAGATGGTTCTCGCTGCCTGCGGCGTAATCAAGCCCTCGGCCAGATCCTGCTCGATAAAGGCGACGGCGCGCTCGCTTGCGCGTCCCCAGCCGCCGCCGCCGGGCGTCTCCACTTCCAGCCGCTCGCCTGTCTTCAGAACGACCTTGCCCTTCGGAAATTGCGGCCTGCCATCCTTCATGACCTTGCCGGCGGATCCGCTCTGTCCGTCAACCACGCCGAAGCATGGGTGGCGGACACGCTCGGAGGCCAGATAGATATTCATCGGCGAGGTGCCGCGATTGCGCAGGACGACGCGCTGGCCGAGGCCGCCGCGGTATTTGCCGGCGCCGCCGGAATCGGCGATCAATTCCTTGCGTTCCGTCAGCGCTGGAACGGCAATCTCGAACATCTCGATCGCGGTGACCTTGCAGTTGGAGGGGAAGCTCAGCGTGTCGAGGCCGTCGAACTCGGCTCGGGCGCCCTGCCCACCATGGAAATTCTGGACAGAGCCGTATTGGGAGCCATCGTCACGCCGGCCGACGCAATTGGCCGCCCAGATCGGCGCGCCGCCGCTATCACCCATGACCTTGTCGGGAACCACGCCTTCCAGGGCCTTGAAGATCAGCGAGGGAATCGCGTGGCCGATCAGGTTGCGGGAATTGCCGGCCGTCCACTGTTCGGGGTTGAGGATCGAGCCGACCGGCGCATCGTCGGTAATCGGCGTGATGCAGCCTTCATTGTTGGGCGTGTCGGGATCGAGCAGGCATTTCAGCGCATAGACCGAATGGGCGTAGCGATAATTCGTGCGGCAGTTGATGGAATGCAGGACCTGGGGTGACGTGCCGGTGTAGTCGACATGGATGGCGTCGTCCTTCACGATCACCGTCGCCTTGAGCTTGATGTCGACGTCGTAGCCGTCGAGAAGCATCTCGGCCGTGTAGCTGCCGTTCGGCCATTCGCGGATCGCCTTGCGGGTCTGGGCTTCCGAGCGCGTGTGAATCGCGTTTGCCAGACCATCGACGTCGTCGAGACCATATTCATCGAGGAACCTTACCAGCTCGCGGCCCATGACGTTGTTGGCGGCGATCATCGATTCGAGGTCGCCGCGCACCTCGGTGGGCAGTCGCACCGAGGCTTCGACGATGTCGAACACATCCTTGTTCGGTACGCCGGCCTTGAGCAGCTTGACGATCGGGAAGCGGATGCCCTCCTCAAAAATGTCGCTGGCTTCGGAATGGAGCGGCGCTCCGCCGATATCGGGCAGATGCGCGATGGATCCGGCATAGGCCACGACCTTCCCATTCTTGAAGATCGGCGTGATCATCGTCACGTCGGGCAGGTGGCCGGTGCCGATCTCGGGGTCGTTGGTCGCAAGGACATCGCCCTCCTCGAGCATCTCGACCGGGAATTTGGGCAGGAAGAATTTCTGCGCGGCGGCCGGCAGCGAGGTAATGAAGACCGGGATCGACCAGGTGCATTGGGCAAGCGCCCGGCCCCTGCTGTCGAGCAGCACGGTGACATAATCGTGGTTTTCGCGCACGATTGGCGAGAAAGCCGTCTTGCCGAGGACGTTGTCGGCCTGGTCCGCGATGAAGATCAGGCGGTTCCACATGACCTGGAGATTGATCGGATCGTTGAAATCGGTGACGGGCTTCGACATCGGATGTTCCCTAGAGAATGTTGATCACGAGATTGCCGCCGGCATCGACATGAAAGACGCCGCTCGGGCCGACGACCGCGGTCGATTCACGCTGCTCGACGATGGCGGGTCCCTGGATCTCGTGGTTCACCGGAAGCTTGTAATGGTCGTAGACGGACGTTTCGGCATAGGCGCCGAGCTCCTGGAAATAGACCTGGCGGCTGCCTTTCCTGGCTTCTGCCACCTGGGTCTGATGCGGGCGGGTCACCTGATCCTTCTCTCCGCTCGCGCGAAGACGCCAGGTGATGACCTCGACGGAGGCTGCGACCGTGCGGCCGAAGAGTTCGCGGTAGAGCTTGAAGAAATTGTCGGTGAGCTGCTTCAGGAACTCTTCCTTCGGCAGGTTTCTGTCTGGCAATGCGACAGTGATTTCATGGCCTTGGCCGACGTGGCGCATGTCGACTGTGAAGCGATTGGCAATCGTTTCCTTCGCCACGCCGGCGGCCGAAACCACTTCGGCGCCCTCGGTGGCGAGGTCATCGAGAATCCGGTTCATCGCATCGACGTCCCAGGCATTCACCGGCATCGGGTGGCTCATCGAGAGATCGACCGCGACGGGCGCGATCAGAAGCCCGATGGCCGAACTGACGCCGGCGCCCGTCGGGCAGATGATGCGCTTGATCCCGAGCTTGCGAGCAATGCCGTAGGCATGGACCGGACCGGCGCCGCCGAAGGCGACCATGGGCAGCGAGCGGGGATCAACGCCGAGATCGGTCGCGTGCATCGCGGCCGCCTTGCTCATGGATTCGTTGACGAGGTCATGGATGCCCCAGGCGCATCTCTCGACGGATACCTCAAGCGAGGCGGCAAGCTTTGCCATCGCCTCGTGAGCAGCGTCCTTCGACACCTTGAAGGAGCCGCCGACGAAGGAGCCGGTGCCCATGTACCCGAGCAGAATGTCCGCATCCGTAACGGTCGGCTGCGTGCCGCCGCGCTGATAGGCGGCCGGTCCCGGCATCGCGCCTGCCGAATGCGGGCCGACATCAAGCAGGCCGAGCGAATTCTTGGCGGCGATGGAGCCGCCGCCGGCACCGATCTCGATCATCTGGATCGACTGAATCTTCAACGGGAAGCCCGATCCCTTGCGGAAGCGCTGGTAATGGGCGACCTCCAGATCGGTGCCGACATTCGGCTCGCCGTTCGGGATAAGGCAGAGCTTGGCCGTCGTCCCGCCCATGTCGAACGACAGGACGCTGGTCTCCCCCGCGACCCGGCCGAACTCGGCGGCAGCGACCGCACCCGCCGCAGGCCCGGACTCGATCAGGCGGACCGGCAACTCGGCGGCGCGCCGGCTGGGCACCAGCCCGCCGGATGACGTCATCCACAGGACCTGCCGATCGATCCCTCTCTCGGCGAATTCCCGTTCGAGATGGGCGACGTGACCGGCCATCTGAGGACGGGTATAGGCATTGACGACGGTCGTCGATGCGCGGTCGAACTCGCGCATTTCCGGGCAGACCTCCGAGGAGATCGAAACGAATATGTCGGGATTCTCCTCCCGAAGGAGAGCGGCCACCCTCTTCTCGTGCTGGGGATATTTATAGGCATGGAGGAGGCAGACGGCGACGGAGCGGATGCCCTTCTCGCGCAGCCGTCCGGCGATCTCGCGCACGCTCTCGTCGCTGAGCTTCGTCATCACTTCGCCGTCGGCGGCGATCCGCTCTTCGGCGCCGTGGCAATTGGCGCGCGCCACCAGCGGATCGGGATATTTGATGTTCAGATCATAAAGGTCATAACGGCCTTCGTTGCGGATGCGGAGCATGTCCTGAAAGCCGTCGGTGGTGACGAACCCCGTTTCGACGCCCTTGCGCTCCAGCACGGCGTTGGTGACGACCGTCGTGGCTCCGAGAACCTGGAGCCGCTCCTTTTCGATCGATCCAGCGTGCATTTCCAGAAGCTCCGAAACGCCCTGGACCACAGCCTCGGCGGGGTTGTGCGGCGTGCTCAGGACCTTGTGAAGGTGCAGTTCACCGAGATCGTCGAGAAGCGCGAAATCGGTGAAGGTGCCGCCAGTGTCGAAAGCCAGTTTTGCCATGTTTCCCTCGAAGCAGAAGCTTGGCGCCGGATGCGCCGGTTGCCGCGGGCTCGACGGTCGAACCCTTTATCTTCCACAAGGTTAGGAGAGTTCCGCAGCGCTTGGCCAACACAACTACTGTCTGCCGCTATAGGGTTTGCTTATGGCGAATGCAGTAGCGGTTCCCGCAAAAAGAAGGACCGCGCTCGCAGGCGGCTGCGAGGCGTCCGCGCCCGAATCCAGATTTGATGTCAGACGGCGCGGATGCCCGGATGCTGGCTGCCCGTCATGTGGCCGACGATTTCGAGAAGGACCGCCCTAGCCGCAAGTGCCGGTTCCGACAACGGAAGATGATCCGATACGCATAAGGAAACGGTGGCGTCGATAACCGGTCGCGTGAGCGCCCTCACCTGCGCGCCGGCAAAAGACGGTGTTGCGGTGACCACCGACGCCGGAAGAATGGTCGAGCCCAGGCCATCGAGGACGGCGGCACTGAGGGCCGGCACTGATTCAATCTCCGAAACGACCGCGGGCGTCACCCGTGCGCGGGCGAGAGCATCGTCGATCAGGCGGCGAAGCAGATGGTTCTTGCTTGGAAGGAGCAAGGGCGTATCCGCGAGGGAGCCCAAGGGAAGAGCTTCGCCGGCACCGCCCGAGAGCTTCGTATCCGGCGGCGAAACCAGAAACATCTCCTCCTTGAACAGCGGCTGCAGCGTGACGCCCTTGATCGGATCGGAGGCATAGATCAGCGCCATGTCCATCTTGCCGGTCATGATCAGCTCGCTGAGGATCTGGCCAAAGCTGTCGTTGATGTGCACGACGATCTGCGGGTGCCTGTTCTTCATTTCCCGCAGAAGCGGCAGCGAAAGCGAGCTGGAGGTGGAATAGGTCGCCAGACCGATCGACACGCGGCCAGCCAGCGAATGTGCCGCCTGGTTCATGTCGGTCTGGGCCTGATCGATCTGCTTCAACATCAGCTGTGCATGGCGATAGAGAATGAGACCCGCTTCGGTGGGCGTGATTCCGACATTGCTGCGGATCAGGAGCTTGTGCTTGAAGTGCGTTTCAAGCGACGCGATCTGCTGCGACAGGGCCGGCTGCGCGGTTCGAAGGATCGCCGCGGCGCGAGACACGCTGCCGGTATCGACGATTTTTACAAAGCTTCGCAGCTTGCGGAAGTCAACGCTCATGGTTCCACGCTCTTTTGGTGGACCCTACTGCATAATTCCTCAAATCGGAATCGGTTTAGGGACAAATGACGCAGCAATTCAAAGTGCTGCAGCAGCCTTGGCGCGTCTGAAGGAAGAGCGACATTGTCGTCTTTCGGGCAGGACGCACCGAGAGGCCCCTGCCCGAGTGAGCCGGCCTTATCGAAGCGCCCGCACGGCGCTCTCGATCCGGTCGCATGCTTGCCTGATCGCTTCCATCGACGTCGCGATCGACAGCCGGAAATAAGGTGAGAGGCCGTAAGCGGCGCCTTGCAGCGCTGCGACGCCCACGCCATCGAGCAGGTAGAGCACAAAATCCAGGTCGGTCTCGATCACCCGGCCTTCCGGCGTCGTCTTGCCGATCACACCGGCGCAGTTCGGGAAAAGATAGAAGGCGCCGTCGGGCACCTGGCAGGAAAGACCGGGAATGGCGTTGAGGCGTGCGCAGGCATAGTCGCGGCGGTCCTTATAAACCTTGACGCTGTCATGCACGAAAGTCTGGTCGGCGGAAAGCGCGTAGGCCGCCGCCGCCTGGCTGACTGACGAGGGACACGAGGACATTTGCGACTGCAGCTTGTTGATGGCCGCGATCAGCGGCGCCGGTCCGGCCGCATAGCCGATGCGCCAGCCGGTCATCGCATAGGACTTCGATACGCCGTTCGTCAGCAGCACGCGGTCCTTCAGGGCCGGTGCGGCCGCAACCAACGTCGTCATCGGCTCGTCCCGGAACCAGACCTGGTCGTAAATATCATCCGAGAGGATAAAGACATGCGGATGCCGCAGGAGCACCTCGCCAAGGGCCTCCAGCTCCTGCCTCGTGTAGGCGGCGCCTGTTGGATTCGACGGGGCGTTCAGGATCAGCCACAGGGTTTTCGGCGTGATCGCTTTTTCAAGTGCCTCCGGCGTCAGCTTGAAGCCTTGCTCCTGCGGGCACTCGACGATGACGGGCTTGCCGTCATTGGCGATCACCATGTCCGGATAAGACACCCAGTAGGGAGCCGGCACGATCACTTCGGCGCCGTTTTCGACGCTTGCCATCAATGCCAGAAACAAAATCTGTTTGGCGCCGCCGCCGACGCAGATTTCATTGTCGGCATATTGCAGGGAAAGGCGCCGCTGAAAGTCGCCTATGATGGCCTTGCGCAGTGCCGGCGTCCCGTTCACTGCGGTATACTTCGTCTCTCCCCGGTCAATGGCCGCGTGTGCCGCGGCCTTGACGTTCTCGGGCGTGTCGAAATCCGGCTCGCCGACTGTCATGTCGACGATGTCCTTGCCCGCCGCCTTCAGCTCGCGAGCCCTTGCGGCCGCAGCAGTACTCGGCGAGATCTTGATGCGCGCCACACGCGACGCGGCAACGAAATTGGTCATGATTGTTCCTTGGTCTAGTGCGTGGTTTCGAGCTCGCCGCGCATCTTGCCGGTCAGGAATAGCTCGCCCAGTTCCTCGTGGGTGATGTCCTTGGGCTGGCCGTCCCAGATCACCTTGCCGAGACGGAGGATCACGGCCCGTTCGGCCACCTCCATCGCCTTCTTGGTGTTCTGCTCGACGAGCAGGATCGTCTGCCCGGCAGCGTGGAGGCGAAGCAGTTCGTCGAACACGATGCCGATCGCCGCAGGAGAAAGCCCTACCGACGGCTCGTCGACGAGAAGCACTTTCGGACGCTGCAGCACGGCCATCGCCACCTCCAGCAGCTGCTGCTCGCCGCCGGACATATTGCCGGCCAAGGTCGATCGGCGGGTCTTCAGGATCGGAAAGAGATCGTAGACATAGTCCCGATCCGCCTTCACCTTGGCATCGCGGATGGTGTAGGCGGCCATCTGCAGGTTCTCGTCGACCGTCATCAGCGGAAAGTTGCATCGGCCCTGGGGAACGAAGGAGATTCCCTCCCCGAGAATGGCGGGCGATTTGAAACCCGCGATGTTCTTGCCCTGCCAGCCGATGCTGCCGTCCTTGATCGTGGTCATGCCGTAGAGCGTCTTGAGCAGAGTCGACTTGCCGGCGCCGTTCGGGCCCATCAGAGCGATGAACTGGCCGGGCGGCACGTCCAGATCGACGCCGTTGAGAATATCGAGGTTGCCGTAGCCGGCCCGCAGGCCCTCGATGCAAAGATTGGAATCAGCCTCCAAGATAGGCCTCCCTCACGCGCTGGTCCTGGATGATATCCTGAGGCAATCCCTCGACGAGCTTCGCCCCCTGGTCGAGGACGATCACACGCTGGCAGATGCTGGTCACGACGTCGATATTGTGCTCGATCACGAGAAAGCTCACGCCGAGATTCTTGTTCGCATAGAGAATGGTTTCAACCACCCGCTCGATGATTTTCGGATTGATGCCCGCCATCGGTTCGTCGAGGAGAATGAGCTTCGGCTCCGGCATCAGCATCGACGCGAACTGGATCAGCTTCTGCTGGCCGCCGGACAGGTTTCCGGCCGGCTGGTGGCGCACGTCCCACAGCCCCGCCATCTTGATAAGGTCGCGTGCCCGCTCCCTGAGCCCGGCCACCCTTCTGCTCGACGTCGAGCCGAGAGCGAAGGTCGACCAGAGCGACGGAAAGGTGAACATCTGGCCTGCGATGATCAGATTCTCCTCGACATCGAGCGATCTGAACGTGACTGTCTTCTGGAAGGAGCGCAGCATCCGCCCTTCGCGGGCAATCCTGTTGAGCGACCAGCCGGTGATGTCCTGGCCGTCGAGGATGACCGCGCCGGTGTCAGGCCGTGCGAGGCCTGTCGAGCAGTCGAAGAAGGTCGACTTGCCTGAACCGTTGGGGCCGATGAGCCCGGCGATCTCACCGCGTTCGATATGCATGCTGACGTCGTTGACCGCTCTGACGGCACCGTAGGACTTGCTGAGGTTCCTGATCTCGAGAATGGGAAGATGGGATGTCATTTCGCACCTCCGATCGCGCCCCAGAACCGGTTGATCAAAGGCGCGAAACCTTTCCTGAACCAGAAGACGAGCACCAGAAGGCAGAGCCCGTAGACGATCATTCTAAGCTCGGGAGCCACACGCAACGCTTCCGTCAGGCCGACGAAAAGCAGGCTTCCGATGATCGTGCCGGAGATCGTTCCGGCGCCGCCGCCGAGCACGATGATGAGCACGGTCGTGGAGTAGTACATCTGAAAGGTCAGAGGGCTGACCACTGTCAGATAATGGGCGTAGAGGCTGCCGCCGGCACCGGCGAAGGCGGCGCTGATCATGAAGACGATCAGCTTGTAGCGCCAGGTCGGAATTCCCACGGATTCGGCCAGCGTCTCGTTCTCGCGAATGGCGATCATGTTGCGGCCGGCGGGCGAGCGGACGACTGCCCAGACGGCCAGAGCGGCGAGCGCGGCGACCGCAAGGGTCAGATAGTAGAAGTTGGTGGTGCCGGACACGGTGAACGACCACGGACCAAGTGCGAAATGCGGCTTCGGGATACTGGAGAGACCCATGTCGCCGCGGGTCAGCGAAATCCAGTTTTTTGCAATCGCCTGCCCGATGATCACGAATCCGAGCGTACACATGACGAAGGAGGTCGCTCGCAGGCGAAGGGCGGGAATGCCGAGCGGGAGTGCCAGCGCGCCTGCAATCGCAGCGGCGGCAACCAGATTCACGTAGAAGGGCGTGCCGTAATGGACGGCGAGCAGACCCGAGGCATAGGCGCCGATGCCGAAAAAGGCCGCCTGAGCGAGAGACAGCAGCCCGGTATAGCCGACCAGCAGATTCAGTCCGTGCGCCGGCAGCATGAAAATCAGGGCGATGATCAGGGCGTGCGTGACATAGCGGCTGCCGATGAAGGGCGCTGCCACGGCGAGAACAATCAGCAGGGCTGCCAGCGGGATGCGCAGATCACGCCGCCGCGCCTGTGAAGTGGTTTCTGTGAGAGACATGTCGTGTCCTCGGAGTTCGAGAATGGACCGGCGCTGCGCTCAGAAGCGCGCCTGCGTCGAGAAGAGACCGTAGGGCCGCCACATCAGCATCAGGATCAAGGTCGCAAAGCCGACGGTGTCGCGGAACTGGAGACCGACATAGGTCGCCACCAGGCTTTCAGCGATGCCAAGGATCATTGCGGCGAAGAAGGTGCCGCGAACATTGCCGAGACCGCCCATGATGATGATCGGCAGCGTCTTGAAGGTGATGAGCTCCCCCATCCCACCATAGACGCTGACGTTGACGGGCGCCGTCAGAACGCCCGATAGAGCCGCCAGCGCCGCGCCCAGAATGAAGGTGCGCAACACCACCTGCGAAACGTCGATGCCGACGACTTCGCAGCATTCGACGTTCTGCGAGACGGCGCGCATGGCCTTGCCCATGCGGCTGTAGGTGACCATCAGTTCGAGGCCGATGAAGACGAGAAGCGTGACGACAAGGATCAGAATGCGCTGTTCGGCAAGGCTGAAGCCGAGGATCGACACCGGTTCGATATAGCCGCCGGAGAAGAACTTGTAACCGCCGCCGAAGACCAGGATGACCGTGTTCTGCAGAACCAGCGCGATGCCGAGCGTGGCGAGCACCCCGGCCTCGGCCGGGGCTCCGACCATGCGCTGCATGACGAAGCGCCCGACGACATAGGCGATGACGATCGTGGACAATACGCCGACCACGATGGATGCTTCGTAGGACAGACCGAGATAATCGATCGCAAACCACGCCCCGAACGTTCCCAGCATATAATATTCGCCGTGGGCGAAGTTGATCGCCCGGAGGACGCCGAAGATCATCGTCATGCCGACGGCGACGATCGCATAGACGGAACCGGTGACGATCCCGTTGACGACCTGCTCGAGAATGGTCGAGAACATGGTGGTGCTCCTCGCGACCGGATTACTGGGTCGGGTACTTGATGTCTGCGGCGTAGGCGCCCTTGATGCTGGGTTTGCCGTTCTCGATCTGCAGCAGGATCATCGGCAGACGCGCCTGGTTGTGATCGTCGAAGGTGACCTCGCCGACCGGGCTCTTGTGCTTTATCTTCGACAGCGCGTCACGCACCTTCTCCTGATCCGTGCTGCCGGCCTCGTGGATCGCCTCGGCCAGAAGGTGGACGGTGTCCCAATGGACGTAAGCGTGGTTGTTCGGCGCCTCGTTATAGGCCTTCGTGAACTTCTCGACAAAAGCCTTGCTTTCCGGAGAATCCCAGGCCGGCAGCCAGGCTGCCGCCTCGACGGCGCCCTCGAGAGCCGTCGGCGCCGAGGCGATGGTCTTCGCAGTATTGAATTCGCCGTTGCCGATCAGTGTCACCTTGCCGGCCAGACCGAGCTCGACCATCTGTCGCGCGACGATCGGCGTCGTATCGGCAAGCCCGTACATGATGATCGCCTGCGCGCCATTGTCACGGATCTTCGACAATACGCTGCGGAAGTCGACCTCGCCTTCCTTGTAATAGTCCTCGCTGAGGATTACGCCCTTGAACTGCGGCAGATACTTCTTGGTGAATTCGATCGCCGAGCGTCCGTAATCGGTATCGACCGAGAGGACGGCATATTTCGTGAAGCCGCGCTGCTCGGCGGCGTATTTGGCGACGACCAGAGCGCGGTTTTCATCCGTCGGATAGTTGCGGAAGGTCCACTTGTAGCCGCCGACGCCCGCGCCGTAGGTGATCTTCGGATTGGAGGACGCGGCGTTCAGCAGAAGCACGCCGGCGTCTTCGACGACCGGTTGCATCGCCAGCGTGACCGAGCTGGAAACGTCGCCGATAATGAAAGAGACCTCGTCTTCGTCGATCAGGCGGCGCGTCGCCGAGACGCCTTCGACGGGCGTTCCCTGGCTGTCGGCCGAGTAGATCTCAATCTTGTGGCCATCGACCCCGCCGGCCTGATTGATCTCGTCGACGGCGAGTTCGGCGCCATGCATGGAGAAGGCGCCATAACGGGCATTCGGGCCGCTCATCGGCGAAACGATGCCGAGCTTGATGGTTTCGTCGGCGGCGAATGCCGGGGCCGCGAGGTTCGGGACCATGGCAACGAGCGACAGGATTGCCGTAGAAATGCAAAGCGTTCTGCGAGATAGAGAATATATCATGTTCCGCTCCGTGTGGTGATGACCCTGGCGCCGCTTATGCGGTTCTTCCAGGCCGGCTCCCAGCCGACAGCGTCACAGTACGTTCATGTCTCGGAGTTTGGCCAACACAACTCCATTCTGCCGCTATAGCGTTTCGCTATGGCGATGTCGACAACAGGCGCGGGCCGGACGGCAGGCCCGAACGTCGATAACAGTTGGCAAAGCAGATTAGCGAGCTGCCGGGGCAGACCCGACGTGTTTCCGGCCACGAGCCTTAGTCAGGCCCGTGGCAGCAGTTTTTGTATCGCTTAGAAGCGACGCGGCCCCTCGGGTTTGTTTCCGGCAATCGCGTCAATACGCTCCAACACATCAGCCGTCAGCTTGTGCCTGTGCGAAAGGGCCGCGAGATTATCCTGCAGCTGGCTGGCGCGCGAGGCGCCGAGAATGACGGTTGAGACGTTGCGATTGGCGAGGCACCACAAAAGCGCGAGATGGGTGATCGACAAGCCAATCTCGTCCGCGAGTTTTGCGAGTTCGCCGACTTGTCGGAGCTGAGCGCGGCCGGCATCGCTCGACCATCTTTCCTTCAGCCATTCGTAGCCGGGCAGATTCATGCGGCTGTCGGCCGGCACGCCATTATTGTATTTGCCGGTCAGGACGCCGGAGGCGAGCGGCGACCAGATCGTGGTGCCAAGGCCGATCAGGTCATAGAGCGGGAGATAATCGGCTTCGACCTTCTGCCGTTCGAAGATATTGTATTGCGGCTGCTCCATGGTGGGCGGCGTGATGCGAAGGTCGCGGGCAACGGCGTAGGCTTCGGTCAACTGCTGTGCGGACCATTCGGAGGTCCCCCAATAGAGCACCTTGCCCTGGGCGACGAGATCATGCATCGCCCGCACCGTTTCCTCGATCGGCGTGTCGATATCCGGGCGGTGGCAGAAATAGAGGTCGAGGTAATCGACCTGAAGCCGCTTCAGCGCGGCGTGGCAGGCGTCGGTCACATGTTTGCGCGACAGACCGCGCTGCGTCGGCCTCTCACCTCCCCAGAAAACCTTGCTCGAGACGATGAAGCTGTCGCGGCTCCAGCCGAGCGACTTGAGCGCCTCGCCCATGACGATCTCCGACTTGCCGCTTTCATAACCTTCGGCATTGTCGAAGAAATTCACCCCATTGTCGTAGGCAAGCCGCATGAGATCGACGGCGTCGCCGCCGTTCACCTGCTTGCCGAAAGTGACCCATGAGCCGAAGGAGAACTCGCTCACCTTCAGACCCGACTTTCCCAAACGACGATATTCCATCACGCAGCTCCCGCAGGTTAGAACATGGGCCGATCATTAACCGGCCTCGACATCACACGATCGATCAGCGACCGACCGCTCTAATCTATGGCATGAACACCAATATGCGAGCCTGGTGCAACAGTTCCGCTACCGCAGGCGGAGAAATGTCGCCTTGATCAAGGCCAGCGCCTCAGTCAGGCCTAAGGCCGCCCCGAAAAGCGCTCAATGCGGTTTTGATGCCTCCTCGATATTGGCTCTCATTTCCTCGGCCGATTGCGCGCCGGTAAATTTCTTGCCGTTAACGAAGAACGTCGGCGTACCCTCGACTTTGAAGTCGTCCCGCGCCTGAGACGTGAGCTTGCTCAATCCGTCGAGGATCGACTGATCGGAAACCAGCCGGTCGAATGTCGGCTTATCGATACCGGCTGATGCGGCAATATCGCGAAGTTCCTTCTCAATATCGCCGGTCTGAGCAATCTCATCGTATTTGGAATAGAAAAGCTTCGTTAGCTCTTGATATTTCGAGCCTTCCTGCCACTCGCACAGCATGAATATCGCCATATCGACATTGTTGCGAACGAACGGCCTGAAGATCAAGCGCGCCTTTCCCCGCTCGATAAACTCCTTCTCGATCTCGGGCGCAACCTGCGTTCGGTAGTCGACGCAATGAGGACAGGTCGGAGACGAATACTCGATAATTGTAACCGGCGCTGAGGCCGAGCCGATCGGGTGATCCATACGGCCGATCGGTTCGAGAAGATCCGCCCCTCGCGAATTTATCGGGAAGAGCGCCATCGCAACAGCAATCGCGGCGATGCCAAGACCGATGCGCGTTGTCTTCATGGAGAGCACGGAATGTCCTTTCATCATAAATGCGGCAGCGAATACGGTTCTCAGTGTTTGAGGACCTGGCCAAGGAACAACTTCGTCCGCTCGGATCGAGGGGCCGAGAAGAATGCCGCCGGTTCGTTTTGCTCGACGATCTGGCCTTGGTCCATGAAGATCACGCGATTGGCCACCGCCTGAGCAAACCCCATCTCATGGGTGACACAGACCATGGTCATACCGTCCTCGGCGAGCTGGATCATCGTATCGAGAACCTCCTTGATCATCTCCGGATCAAGCGCCGAGGTGGGTTCGTCGAAAAGCATGATCTTGGGATTCATGCACAGCGAACGCGCAATCGCGACGCGCTGCTGCTGTCCACCTGACAGCTGACCCGGATATTTGCGAGCTTGATCCGGAATTTTCACCCGCGTGAGAAAGTGCATGGCAACCTCCTCCGCCTGCTTTCTCGGCATCTTTCGAACCCATACCGGGGCGAGCATGCAGTTTTCAAGAATCGTGAGGTGCGGGAAGAGATTGAAATGCTGGAATACCATCCCGACTTCCCGACGCACATTGTCGATGTTCTTCAAATCGCTTGTCAGTTCGATACCATCGACGGCAATACGCCCCTGCTGGTGCTCTTCCAGGCGATTGATACACCGGATCATCGTCGATTTACCGGAGCCGGACGGCCCGCAGACGACGATACGTTCGCCCCGCCGTACGGTCAGATCGATGTTTCGAAGAACATGAAATGATCCGTACCACTTGTTCAGACCGCTGATGTCGATTGCGACCGGATTGCGTTCGACACTATTTCGAGCTGCATTCATCTTCACCGGCTCCCCTCTTTGTTAACGATGATCGGTCTTAAGCCGATGTTCGAGATAGACGGAGTAGCGGGACATCCCGAAGCAGCACACGAAGAATAGTGCACCGACAAAGATGAACAGCTCCCAATAGATTCCCTGCCAGTCGGTCGTCGCCCGGATGGAGTTCGTCAATGCAATCGGATCGAGAAGGCCGATGAAGACGACGAGAGTGGTGTCCTTGAACAGACCGATGAACGTATTGACGATGCTGGGAATCGAAATCTTGAGGGCCTGCGGCATGATGATGAGCCGCTGCGCTTGCCAGTAGTCGAGTCCGAGCGACTCGGCTGCCTCATACTGGCCACGCGGCAGCGCCGCCAATCCACCTCTGATAACTTCCGCCATGTATGCCGTTGCAAACAGCGACACCATGATGATCACGCGCAGGATCAGATCGAAGTTAGTCCCGGGTGGCAGGAAGTAGTTCAAGAGCAGGGAGGCCGTGAAGAGCAGAGTGATGAGCGGCACGCCACGGATGAACTCGATGAAGATTACGCTCACTGCTTTGATGAAGGGCATGCGCGATCGGCGGCCAAGCGCAAACAGGATGCCCATCGGGAGCGAAAGGGCGATACCGGTGACGCCGATCACGACGGAGAGCAGGAAGCCGCCCAATTCGTGTGACGGCACGGCAGAAAGCGAGAGCGGGATCGCGTTTTCGAGCAGCCTTTCCACAGGCGTCGCCGCAGCAAACCACCAGAATAGGCAACCCAGAAGGGCCAGTGCGGCCTGAACGCCGGTGTTCATGCCTTTTGTCGCGGTGCCGATAAGCACGGCAAAAACGAAACCGGCGTAGACGGAGACCGGGAACCAGATGGAGCCGCCCCAGATCAGGAAGTAAGCCAGCCCGGGAAAAACGGTGCTGAACCAGGCCAGCCTTCTGGAAGCACCTGAAAATAGGATCGGCAGAAGGGCAACGAAGAGGAGAAGGAATGCGAGAACCGGGCGCCAGTACATCTGTGCGGGATAGAATCCGAACAGGAGCTGAGGCCAGCGATCACGGATAACGCCCCAACAAGCGCCGCCGGAGTCACCGAGGATCTGGCGGCATTCGGCAAGAGAGGTAGCCGACCAGATCGAATTCCTGAGCCAGGGCCCGATCGCGCTGACAAGCCAGAAGATGGTGAATGCCGACAGGACGGTCAGGCTTGTATTGATCCAGCCGCTGAACAGGTTCTTTCGCGACCAGCGGATCACGCCCGCCTGGCGTGCCGGCGGCGCTGCGGCAGGAAGGATTTCCTGGCGAACAAACGCCATCTCTTGCCGAGCCATTTCATCGCTCCTTGAGTTTGACGCTGTTGTTGAAGACATTCATCGCACCGGAGATGGACAGGCTGGCAAGCAGGTAGACGAGCATCATGAGGGTCATTCCCTCCAGCTCTCTTCCGGTCTGATTGATGGTGATGCCGCCGAGCGTCGAGCGAAGGTCCATATATCCCACGGCCAAACCGAGCGACGTATTCTTCGTGATGTCGAGATACATGGAGATCAGCGGAGGCATGATCACGCGCAGGGCCTGCGGCAGGATGACCAGCCGCATTGTTCGGCCAGGTCTGAGCCCCAAAGCGTGCGCTGCTTCGGACTGGCCCTTGGAGATGGCAAGGATACCGGCGCGGACGATCTCGGCGATGAAAGCGCCGGTATAGATGCTGAGCCCGAGCCACATGGCGATCAGCGCGTTCCGCAGCTGAACGCCGCCTTGGAAATTCAGTCCCCGCAGCGCCGGGTATTCCCAGTGGAACCCGAGGGTCCAAAGCAGAATGAGCGGCGGCAGGAGAAGTACGACAATGCTTCTCCACCAGATTTTCGGCCGTATTCCGGTCTCGCTTTGAACCCTTTGCGCACGGTTCACCAGCGCGCGGTTGAGGAAAAGACAGAGCACGACGACCGCAATAACGGCGAGCAAACCGACGCTGAGCTGAACAAACCCAAGATCGATGACGCCAAGATCAGCCGCCAGGGCCGGTGACGGGGCGTAAACTCCGCGGTTGGTGACGGCTATGGCACCGAAAATCATGCTTGCCGAGGGGTGATCTCCGCGAAACGCATTCGGCGCCGGCACCGCCTCGGTCATGATTGCGCCGAAGACCAAAATCCAGAGCAGTGCCGGGATGTTTCGGAACAGCTCGACATAAATGGTCATCAGCCGCGCAACGATCCAATTGTTGGAAAGCCTGAGGACGCCGGCAAAAATGCCGATGACAGTGGCGGTCACGCACGACATGGCCGCCAGAATGATCGTGTTCAGAAAACCGACCAAAGCCGCCCGGGCATGGCTCATCTGACTGGAATATTCGATCGGGCGTTGATTGATGTCGTAACCGGCAGGAGCCCAAAGGAAGGAAAACGAGTAGTCCTTTCCCATGGCGGCAAGGTTATGAGCGGTATTGTCGACCAGCCACGCCACCCCCAACATCAGGCACATCAGCGCAAAAATCTGGATAGTATAGGACCGGTATCGCACATCATCGAGCAGCATTCGCAGTCGAAACGGCTCGCTCGGAGCACCAAGATCGGTAGTCACCATTCATTCCTCCGGGGATGACCGCCGCGATCTGTGATCGCGCGCGCTTTATCGCGCAGAAAAGGCGCGGACCCTGATCCGCGCCCAAGGCGTCTCAACGGAATGGCTGGGCGTACTGAAGGCCGCCTTTGTTCCACAGTGCATTCGGGCCGCGATGCATGGCGATAGGCGTCTTCTCGCCAAGATTGGCCTCGAAGATCTCGCCGTAGTTGCCATCAACGGCGATCGCTCGCTTGGCCCATGCATTGTCGAGGCCAAACTGCTTGCCGAGATCGCCCTCGGCCCCCAATATGCGTTTCACTTCCGGGTTGTTGGACGACGTCGCCATCTCTTCGACATTCGCCTTGGTCACGCCGAATTCTTCGGCCGCGATCAGAGCGTTCAGCGTCCAATGGACGACATCCGCCCATTGCTCGTCACCTTGGCGAACGATTGGGCCGAGCGGCTCCTTCGAGATCATTTCCGGCAGGATGACATGATCGTCCGGGTTCTTGAAGCTCGAGCGTACGGAGGCCAGGTCGGATGCGTCGCTTGTGTAAACATCGCACGCGCCGGCGATGTACTTTTGTTGTCCCTCAGCGCTCGACTCCACCGGAACGGAATCGTAGGTGATCCCGTTGAGCTTGGCGTATTCCGCCAGATTCAACTCCGTCGTCGTGCCGGTCTGGATGCAGATCGTCGCCCCGTTCAAGTCTTTGGCCGAGTTGATGCCGGCGGACTTCGGGACCATGAATGCCTGGCCATCGTAAAAATTCGTCCCGGCGAATGTGAGCTTCAGATCGACGTCGCGCGAAAAGGTCCAGGTCGTGTTGCGGGAAAGAAGGTCGATTTCGCCGGATGCCAGCGCCGTCAGGCGGGTCTGACCGGTCGTGGGAACATACTTGACCTTGCTCGCGTCGCCGAGCACCGCCGCGGCGACCGCCTTGCAGATCGAAACGTCAAATCCGGTCCATTTCCCGGTGGCATCAGGGGCTGCAAAACCGACCAGACCGGTGTTGACGCCGCAGTTCAATAGCCCACGCGCCTTGACGTCCTCGAGGGTCGATGCCTTGGCCGCTGCCGAAGAGGCGACAACAGCGCAAAGCGCTCCGAGTATAAGTTTGTATTTCATTGACTTCTCCCAGTTGAGCCGTTCATCGACGGCGGTTTCCTTATGAGGAGCCCATGGCGGGCGCCTCGCATTCCCCGGATTTCTATTTTGGATTTGCTCGTGCGGTCAGCGGCTCAATTGGCGACTGACTTCGCCGGTTCGGGAAGCTCTATTTCAAGCTTCTCCAGGCGGCGCTCGACGGAGTTGATCATGGTCGAAGCTCCCTAGATTGCCGCGACGGCAGAGGTGATACGGCGGATCGCTTCGTCCACGGTGGAGCGAGGGCACCCCAGGTTAACGCGCATGAAGCCGTGTCCTTCGATGCCGAACTTCTGGCCCTTATCGAGCCAAACCCGTCCCCGGGTCAGCATGAATTTGTTCAACGCTTCCGCGTCCATGCCGAGACCACGGCAATCCATCCAGGCCAGATAGAGGGAGTCCGTCGGAAGGACTTTCAACCGAAGTTCGGCACCGTTGACGGCATCGGCAAAATGCTTGTGGTTGCCGCGCAGATATTCGAGCATATCCTCGACCCATTGCTCGCCATTGAGATAGGCAGCTTCGGCAGCGACCATTCCAAGCACGTTCACCAGGTGGAAAACATTTCGCTCGTATTGCCGCTGCAGTTCGGCGCGGAGTCTCCTGTTGGGCACGAAGACGTTGGCGCTCTGCAGGCCGGGCAGATTGAAGGTCTTACTCGGCGCCGTGCAGGTAATGCTGTTCTGGGCAAATTCCTCACACAGAGAGGCGAAGGGAATATGCTTCTTCGCCTTGTTGAGGATGAGGTCTTCGTGAATCTCGTCTGATATCACCAGCACGTCGTGGCGGGCGCAGATTTCGCCCATCGACCGCAGCTCGGCCTCCGACCAGACATTGCCGGTCGGATTGTGCGGATGGCTCAGGATAAAGAGTTTCGTGTCGGGCCGGATCGCGGCTTCAAAGGTCTTTTCGTTGTAGGCGTAGTGCGTGCCATCGTAGTCGAGTGGTGCGAAAGCAAGGCGCCGCCCGTTTAAAAGCACGTCGTTGTGGAAATGGGCGTAAACGGGCGGCTGGATCAGAATAGAATCGCCGGGAGCGGAGAAGGCCTGGATGGCAGTCTTGAGCGTCGTGATGATGCCCGACGTCTGAAGGACCCATTCCTTGGCGACGTCCCAGCCAAACCGCTTCTGCTGCCATCCAACGACGGCATCGACGTATGAAGCGGTGGCTCCGCCCGGATATCCGAAGACGCCGTGCGACACCGCATCGTGGAGGGCGTCGATCACCGCCTGCGGCGCCTTGAAATCGGTGTCGGCAACCCACATCGGCAGGGGATCGGCGGCCGCTTCATCGGCGGCGAGCATCTTGCCGGCATAGGCCCATTTCATCGAATTGCTGTTCTTGCGATCAACGACCTCATCGAAGATCGATGGCGCGAGCGCCTCAGTCCGGTCGAGGTGTTTTGCTAGAGCCTGCTGGTTCACGAGCTTCCCTTCAATCATTCACTCACGCGGTCCGCGGTGAGATTGACGAAGAGGTTAGCCGCAACGCATTATGAGCGGAAATGGTATGAATTCATCGATCAATGAACAGAGATCATAGATGATTGACAGGCATCACCTCTCCATCCTGCGGGAAGTAGACCGTTGCGGCAGCGTCACAGCGGCCGCAGACAAGCTCAACGTTACCCAATCAGCGCTCAGTCACACCATTGCGAAGTTCGAAGAACGCCACGGCATCAAGGTCTGGATGAAGAAAGGGCGCAGCCTGCGCCTGACCCAGGCTGGAGAATATCTCCTTGGTGTAGCGGAGCGTCTGCTTCCACAAATTGACCACGCCGAGCGGGTCCTACGAGATTTCGCCCTTGGCCGGCGCGGGGCAATCCGCGTCGGCATGGAGTGTCACCCGTGTCAGCGCTGGTTGACGAAGATTTCGACGCCCTATCTTGCGGCCTGGCCGGACGTTGATTTCGAGGTCTGCACGGCGTTCCGTTTCGATGGCGTCGCGGCGCTGATCGGGCATGAGATCGACGTTTTGATTACGCCCGATCCGGTTGATTTGCCGGATGTGATGTTCACCCCGGTTTTCGACTACGAACTGGTTCTCATGGTTCATGAAGACCATCCGTTGGCCGCCAAGACCATTGTCGACCCCCACGACCTTCTCGACGAGGAGCTTATTACCGTTCCGGTGAGTTTGGAGCGCCTGGATATCTATACGCGCTTTCTGGTTCCAGCGCTTTGCCGCCCCCGTCGGCACAGAACGGCGGAAACAGTCGATCTCATGCTCCAGCTGGTCGCCGCCAAGCGGTGCGTGACGGTGCTTCCTGATTGGCTGCTGCAAGACGAGGCGGCCAACCTGCCGATCAAAACGCTCCGCCTTGGCGATGCAGGAATCCGAAAAAGCATAAATCTCGGAATTCGTCGCGGAGAGGAGACCGTCTCCTATATCAGCGGCTTCATCGATGCCGCCCAGCGGCAGCAAAGCTCAATTTGAGAAAGTTTGATGTGCCGACGCCCAGCGCAACACCTCCCCGCTTTCAAAGATGAGCACCGGCCCGCAATCTCAGATCATGCAGTTCTTGGCAGTCGCGCCGATTGCCATACGAGCGGAACGAGCACCAAGGCGACGGCCGGAAACACGAACCAGTTCACGGTCTCCCAGCCGGAGCTGAACATCAGCGAGCCCGAAAAGAATGAAGCCAGCGCCACGGTGCCGAACACCAGGAAGTCGTTTGCCCCTTGGACTTTGCCGCGTTCCTCAGGGGTGTGGCAATCCGACACCATTGCCGTCGCTCCGATGAAACCAAAATTCCAGCCGATGCCCAGGAGGATAAGCGAGCCCCAGAAATGTCCGATATCGAGGCCGGCTAGCGCCGTCATCGCCGATCCGCCGATTAAAACCAGCCCGATGGCGGTGACTCTCTCTTTGCCGAAATGCGCCATCAGACGACCCGTCAGGAAGCTCGGGCCATACATGGCAAGAACGTGCCACTGGATGCCGAGCGCCGCATTGTCCATCGAATGGCCATGACCGACCATTGCTATCGGTGCGGCCGTCATGACGAAGGTCATGAGACCGTAGGAAACCACGCCCGCCGCGACGGCCAGGACATAGCGGGGCGTGGTGAGGATTTCGGATAGTTTACGTCCGCCATCGCCTCGATCGGCCCTCGCGGCAGGGCTCGTGCTGCGGTAGGTCAGAAGCAGTGGGATTGCGAGGAGCGCCAGCCCTGCCTGACTGATAAAACTGCCGGCGAAGGGAAAGCCGGGCAATGAATCACGCGTCCAGATAACGAGCTGAGGCCCAATGATAGCGGCAAGCAGGCCACCCACCATCACCCGGGAAATGGCCTTGTCGCGCTGCGCCCCCGACATCTCATCGCCGGCTGCGAACCTGTAGCTTTGAACATAAGAGCCGTAGAAGCCGGCCGCCATTGTTCCCAGGCAAAAGATCAAGAACAGCTTTGCGACGATCCCCACAGCGGCAATCAGACCGCCGGCGATACCCAGAAAGGCTCCCAATATATATGCATTGCGTCGGCCAAGACGGCGCATGAAGTAAGCGGCTGGAAGAGTGCCGAGCGCCAGACCGACATTGTAGAGACTGACGGGAAGCGTCGCGAGCGCCGGGTTGGGCGACAGATGCTGTCCGACCAATCCACCCAGGGAAATCACAATCGGACCATTGGCGCCACCAAACACCTGGCTTGCCCCCAGGATGTACGTGTTTCGGTTCTTGGCGCGGTCATCGATCATGGTTCACCTGCAATTCGTTAGGCCAGGCAGCTTATTGCCACGCATTTGCCGGGCTTGTCTGGAATAGAAAAACTGACCCATAATGCAAGGAGGGGCGACGCCTCCTCAGCCGACAATGCGGCCCGCCGCCATGGGACGGCCGAGGCAATTTAAAGTTTCACCCCACGCTGACAACATCGAAAAACTCCGCTCGCGGCAAAGAAAAGGTTTCCATGAAATCGCCCGTTTATCTCAATGCTCTGCGCGCGTTCGAGGCCAGCGCCAGACATGGCAGCTTCGTCGAAGCCGCCGCCGAGCTCCACGTGACGGCGCCTGCCGTCGGGCAGCTCGTGCGCGGCCTTGAAGAATGGATAGGGGCGCCCCTCTTTTATCGAACGGCGACCGGCAAAACCCGGCTGCTGCCGACGGAAGCAGCAAATCGAGCCTTGCCTGACATCCGGGAAGGATTGGATCGACTGAGCCTCGGACTTGAGCGCCTGAAGGAAGGATCAGTTGGCCGGGTTCTCACGGTCACGGTCAGTCCCGCTTTTGCGGCAAAGTGGCTGCTTCCGAGGCTCGAGCGGTTTCAAGCGAAAGTGCCGGACGTCGATATTCGCCTCGACACCAGCCTGAAGCTCGCCGACTATGCTGCGCAGGGCATCGATATCGGCGTCCGGTACGGCGCCGGCGACTGGCCCGGGCTGGTTTCGGAAAAGTTGATGGAGGAAGAGGTTTTTCCGGTATGCTCTCCAGCGCTGAAGGCTTCCCTGACACTGCGGCGGCCGGACGAACTGGCTGCCTGCACGCTTATCCACGACGTCTCGGTCGATCCGAATTCCGGGTTCATGACATGGGATTTGTGGTTCAAGACGATCGGCCTCAGTCAAACGGCGCAGCCGAGGGGTTTAACAATTAACAATTCGGCCGCCGTGCTCCAAGCCGCGATCGATCGACGCGGCGTCGCTTTGGCCCGGAGCATCCTGGCTCATGATGACTTGGCGGCCGGACGGCTGGTCAGGTTGTTTCCCGATCGATCCGTCGCTTCGTCACTGGCCTATTACGTCACTTATCGCCCTGATTTTGCCGCACTGCCGCGTCTTGCCGCATTCCGGGACTGGCTTTTCGAGGAAGCGCTCAGCGAGCGTTCCTCACCTGAATAGTTTTTCTTTCCCACAGACGAAGAACTTCGCGTTTGCGAGTTGGTGAGCTTCGGTCAATCCTGACATCGAAGGCGTGTCTCCCACGGGGATAAGGCGTTGCGTCGCTTGGCAATTGCGATTTGCGGAGACCGAAAGTTTTTCTTTCGATCAAACCCTCCCCTTGCGCGGCGGGTTTCGGGAAAGCGGATATGTTGAACAAAGAGACCTATCTTCGAGGCGGCCGATGAGCCTTCCAGTCATGATTGTCGGCGGAGGCATTTCGGGGCTGACGCTTGCTCATGCCATGCATTCGGCCGGCATCGAGTTCGTTCTCATCGAAGGGCGCGACCGGCTGGGAGGCCGGATCTTTTCGGCGGGGATCGATGGATTGCCATCCGAAGACGGATTCGATCTCGGCCCATCCTGGGTTTGGCCGGAGATGCAGCCTGTCCTCTGTTCTCTGGCGGAGAGTTTGGGCGTCCAGCTTTTTCCGCAGAACGAAGAGGGCGACATCGTCTTTGAACGGTCGGCAAGCGTCGCGCCTCAACGCTTTCCAGCCTTTCAACGCGAACCGCGTTCCATGCGGATTGCGGGTGGCACGGCCTCCGTGATCGCGGCGTTGAAAAGCCGAATTGCCGCTGAACATATACGGCTCGGCACTGGAGTGACCGGGCTTGCGCGTAGGGGCGGCTTGGTGTCGGCAACGCTTGCGAGGCCGGATGGAACGGCCGAGACGATGGAGGCGGCGATCGTGGTGCTCGCAATGCCGCCCCGCCTCATCGATCGTTCGATCAAGTTCGAACCGCCCGTCGATCCTGCGCTGGCCCGGCGATGGCGTTCGACGCCGACCTGGATGGCTCCGCATGCCAAGTTTTTCGCAATCTACGACGAAGCATTTTGGCGAGGAGATGGGCTCTCCGGTGCGGCGCAGAGTATGATTGGCCCCCTCGGCGAAATACATGACGCGACGACATCGTCCGGCAAGGCAGCTCTGTTCGGCTTCATCGGCATAAATGCCGCAGAGCGTCGACGGATTGGGCCGGAACCAATCATTCAAGCAGCGGTTCAACAGCTCGTCCGGCTGTTCGGAGACAAGGCTTGGACACCCGTGGCGACCTTATACAAAGATTGGGCCGCCGACGCGTTGACGGCAACCGAGGACGACTTGATTGCCACCGGCCACCCCCTCTCCGATAGCCGACCATGGGTATCGGGAGACTGGGCGCCAGTGCTGATGCTGGCTGGTTCCGAAACCAGCATGACGAACCCGGGTTATTTGGAAGGCGGAGCTGAAGCGGCTCTGCGTGTTGCGGCAGACATCGAACGCATGTGGCCAAGCTTTTCCAAGCGCTCGGCATCGGGATCCCACTTGTGAAATCCCTGGAGGTTCAAATGAAACGGACATATCGCGCGATGCAGGTGACGAGTCCAGGCACGCTTGAGCTGGTGGAAAGAGCTATTCCGACGCCGGGCGATGGCGAGGTGCTGATCGAAGTCGATGCCTGCGGAATCTGCGGTGCGGACGCCAAAGACATTGAGGGGCCGGACACCAATGGCCGTTTGCCTCGGGTCCCGGGTCACGAGGTGGTCGGCAGGATTGCGGCCATAGGACGGGGGACACCCGGACGATGGAAAATCGGCCAAAGAGTTGGAGTCGGCCGCCTTGGCGGTCACTGCAACGAATGCGACCAGTGCCGACGCGGCCAATTTCAGCTGTGCACGAACCAGCCGATCGTCGGCGCGACCTGTGACGGCGGCTATGCCGAGATGATGATCGCCCGCAATACCGGGCTTGTGGCGATCCCCGACGAACTCACGGCCGAGGAGGCAGCGCCGATCCTGTGCGCGGGGCTGGCGACCTTCAACGCACTGAAGAAATGCGGCGCGGAAGCCGGCGACGTCGTGGCCATTGTCGGCATAGGCGGTCTTGGCCACATGGCGCTGCAGTATGCCCGCAAGATGGGTTTCAAGGTGATTGCCATCGGACGGGGCGACGACATTGCCGACGACGCCAGATCGCTCGGAGCTCATGATTATATCGATACGGCGAGGGAAAACGCAGTAGAATGTCTGCAGCGCCTGGGTGGTGCGAAGGCCGTTATTTCCACCATCGGAGATCTCCAGGCGGTTTCGGCACTCATACCAGGTGTCGCGGCTCAAGGCCGGCTTGTCGTCCTTGGAATCGGAAAGGACCCTTTGGCGGTGTCATCAGGACCGTTGGTCGGCGGTGAGCGCAGCGTGTTGGGTTCGATCACCGGGACGCCTTTCGAGAACGAAAAAACCTTGGACTTTTCCGTCCTCGTTGGCGTGCGTCCCCAGTTCGAGACGATGCCGTTCGAACAGGCCACGAGCGCCTTCGAAAAGATGAAGTCCGGTGGCGTCAAGTTTCGGGTGGTGTTGACCATGGAGAAAACCGATGCGTCTGAATGATGATTTCACCAAGCCGACGGTCGTGCACGCCGCGAAACTGGATTGGGTCGCCAGTCCGGCTCGCGGGGTCGATCGCCGGATGCTTTATCGCGTCGGCGAGGAAGTGGCTCGGGCGACGTCGATTGTCCGCTATGCCGCAGGCAGCGTATTTCCGTCTCATACACACACGGGCGGTGAGGAAATATTGGTGCTCGATGGCATATTCGAGGACGAACACGGTCGCTTCCCGGCCGGATCATACTTTCGCAATCCGCCGGGTACGTCGCATGCGCCTGCATCCGCTGACGGGTGCACCATCTTCGTCAAGCTCTGGCAGTTTCGCGAGGGCGACGAGGCTCAAATCGTGCGCAGACCGGGTGAAGGAGAACCTGGATTTCAAAACGATGCCGTTACCGCAACAATCCTGTTCGATGACGGCCATGAGCAGGTCTATCTGCAAAGGTGGGCCAGCAGCGCCTCGATCAATCTTTCGAATCATCGTGGATTGGAGCTGCTGGTTCTCGAAGGCGAGCTGTCCGTCGGCACGCAACGGCTTGTATCCCAGAGCTGGATGCGGCTGCCCGCAGGCGAAAACCTGATGACAAACGCCGGGGTACAGGGCGCCTATGCTTGGATCAAGGACGCGCCATTGCAGCATGCCGATGTTTTGAAACTCCCCTAGCAAGGCAACCTCTGTCTTTGACTAGACGCCGGCCCGTGGGGCCCTGTAATAAGCCCGAGCTGAATTCGCCCGCATCCGCATTCTGCCGGCAAGCCAGAGGTATGTTGATGAAAAGATGCCAAGTCGCGATCGTCGGTGGAGGGCTCGCTGGGCTCTGCGCCGCACGGGCCTTGAATTCGAAGGGCGTCGACTTCCTTTTGTTTGAAGCGAGAGATCGACTTGGCGGTCGCATCCTGACGACAGATGAACATGGGATTCCCTCCGACAACGGGTTCGATCTCGGTCCGTCCTGGTTCTGGCCGATGATGCAACCGGAGCTTGCCGACCTGGTGCTGGAACTTGGGCTTTTGTCGTTCGCGCAAGCCAACGACGGCGATGTGATCTTCGAGCGAATGTCGCGTGAAGGACCGCAGAGGTATCGCCCTGTCGAACAGCAAGGAAAATCTCTTCGCTTGATCGGCGGGTCGGCGGCGCTGGTGCGTGCTTTGGAACGAGACATTCCTGCCGGCAGAATTCGACTCAATACCCATGTGTCGGCGATGGCGCTTACCGGTGACGGTGTCGAGATTACCTCGAAGGCTGCCGACGGCACGGCCGCAGTGATCAAGGCGCAGCAGGTCATTTGCGCCCTGCCGCCTCGACTGCTTGAGGCGAATGTGACTTTCACGCCGCAGCAGGACCAATCCACCTTGGCTCGCTGGCGGGATACGCCGACCTGGATGGCGCCGCACGCCAAGTTTTTCGCGATCTATGATCGGCCTTTCTGGCGCGACAGCGGGTTATCGGGAACCGCCCAGAGCATGGTTGGCCCCATGGTCGAAATGCATGACGCGACCCTCGCGGATGGAAAGGCAGCCCTCTTCGGCTTCATCGGCACCGGCGCGGATCAGCGAGCGGCACTCGGCGAGGAGGTGTTGAACAAGGCCTGCCTTGCTCAGTTCGGGCGAATTTTCGGCGCTGGCGCATTGCAGCCGCTCAGCACTATTTTGAAAGACTGGGCAGCCGATCCATTGACTGCCACAAGCCGTGACCGCGTCGCGGTGGGACACCTATCGGCCGAGGATACGAATTGGGTGTCGGGACCTTGGAGCCGGCGGCTGGCCATGGCCGGCAGCGAGACGAGCTCGATTGAACCCGGCTTCCTTGCCGGGGCCGTAGCCGCTGCGAAACGGGCGGTTTCAGCGGTTGTCACGTCACGCTGATCGCGAAGAACTACATCCTCAATGGCCTAAGCCGACGGAAGCAACGGCGATGACGCGACTTGGAACGGATTAGCAACATCCGGGCGAAATCGGACCGCCTTCGCCCGCTGACCGGCCCATGTCATCCACCTGTTATCCACAGCTTATCCACAGGCGTGGTGGCGGCGACCGCAGCAACTTCAATGACATTGCCCGGCGGCAAACAATAGCTCGCAAATACTATGTGACTATCAAATGACACTGCGCTTTTGTTTGCGGGCGCAGATACAAACCGCGATCGGGCTCGGATAGATTTACTCTGTTCCCGACCGTGGCGGCGGATACTGGGAGGAGGAGGCGGTGGGCCAACGAGGGGCTCACCGCCTTTTTTCAGGCGGTGCGGGAGCTTCTGTAAACAGAGACGCCGAGTTCCCTGATCTTCTTGCGCAAGGTGTTGCGGTTGAGGCCGAGAAGGTCGGCCGCCTTGATCTGGTTGCCGCGCGTTGCCGTGAGCGCCGCGAGGATCAGCGGATATTCCATTTCGGTCAGAACCCGGTCATAGAGGCCCGGCGGCGGCAGGTTTTCGCCGAAGCTGGCGAAGTAGGTGCGCATGTTCTCCTCGACGGCTTGCGCGATCGTCATCGAGCCGTTGCGGATCGGCCCCTTGTCGATCGGGCTGTCGGGCACGTCGGAACGCAGCTCGGCATCGATGATCTCGCGGGTGATGACATCCTGCGGATAGAGCGCCATCAGGCGGCGGATGAGATTTTCCAGCTCGCGGACATTGCCCGGCCAGGCATAGGCCTTCATCAGCTCCAGCGCTTCCTGATCGAACCGTTTGGAGCCGAGCCCCTCCTTTTCGGCCTGCTGGATGAAATGGCGCACGAGATCTGGAATGTCCTCGGCACGGTCGCGCAGCGGCGGCAGGCGCAGCGGCACCACGTTGAGCCGATAATAGAGATCCTCGCGGAACAGGCCCTGATTGATCGCCTGCTTCAGATCCTTGTTGGTGGCGGCAACGATGCGCACGTCGGTACGGATCGGCGTGCGGCCGCCGACGGTGGTGTATTCGCCCTGCTGCAGCACGCGCAGAAGCCGCGTCTGGGCGTCCATCGGCATGTCACCGATTTCGTCGAGGAAGAGCGTGCCGCCTTCGGCCTGCTCGAAGCGACCGGTCGAGCGGGTCTGCGCGCCGGTGAAGGCGCCCTTCTCATGGCCGAAGAGTTCGGATTCGATCAGGTCGCGCGGGATCGCCGCCATGTTGATTGCGACGAACGGGCCGTTGCGGCGCTTGCCGTAATCATGCAGGGCGCGGGCGACGAGCTCCTTGCCGGTGCCGGACTCGCCGGTGATCATCAGCGTCAGATCGGTCTGCATCAGGCGGGCGAGCACGCGATAGATTTCCTGCATCGCCGCCGAGCGGCCGACGAGCGGCATGCCGTCCTGCATGTCCTCTTCGAGTTTGGCGGGCTTGCGCTTCGGCTCGGCGAGCGCCCGGCCGATGATGCCGATCAGTTCGGTCAGGTCGAAGGGCTTCGGCAGATAATCATAGGCGCCCTTCTCGGACGCCTTGATGGCGGTCATAAAGGTGTTCTGCGCGCTCATGACCAGGACCGGGAGATCGGGACGGGCCTTCTTGATGCGCGGCAGGAGGTCGAAGGCGTTCTCGTCGGGCATCACCACGTCGGTGACGACAAGATCGCCCTCGCCCGCCGAAATCCAACGCCAGAGGGTTGCGGCGTTGGAGGTGATGCGAACATCATAGCCGGCGCGGCTCAAAGCCTGGTTGAGCACGGTCCGGATGGCCGCATCATCATCTGCAACGAGGATCGTGGCTGTCATCGAGAAGGTCCTGTCGAGCTTACGGAAGAGGCATCCTCGAGCGAGGCATCCTTCGACGCCGGCATGAGAACGCGGAAAGTCGTGCGGCTGTTCTGGCTGTCGCATTCGATGATGCCGCCGTGATCGCCGATGATCTTGGCGACCAATGCCAGGCCGAGACCGCTGCCGTTCGTCTTGGTGGTGATGAACGGATCGAAGAGGTGCGGCAACAGATCGGCGGGAACGCCGGGGCCATTGTCGTGGACGCAGAACTCCAGCGGCAGCGAGATCTTTTCACGCGTGCCGGCGACCGAGAGACGAATGCCCGGACGATAGGCCGTCGTCAGCATGATCTCGCCATCCGGCCGGTCGCCGACTGCTTCGGCGGCGTTCTTCACCAGGTTGAGGAACACCTGAACGAGCTGGTCGCGATTGGCATAGACGGCCGGCAGCGACGGATCGTAACTCTCGGTGATGCGGATATTGCGGGCAAATCCCGCCTTGGCGACCGCCTTCACATGATCGAGCACGGAATGGATATTGACCGGCATGCGGTCGACCGGCCGTTCGTCGGAAAAGACTTCCATGCGATCGACCAGCGAGACGATGCGGTCGGTCTCGTCGCAGATCAGCCGGGTCAGCGCCCGGTCGTCATCGATCGCCGATTGTTCGAGCAGCTGGGCGGCGCCACGGATGCCGGAGAGCGGGTTCTTGATCTCATGCGCCAGCATGGAGGCAAGCCCGGTGACGGAACGGGCGGCGGCGCGATGCGTCAACTGCCGGTCGATCTTGTCGGCCATCGAGCGTTCCTGGAAAACGATAACGACGGCGCCGGGTTCACTCAGCACCGGAGCGACATAGAGATCGACGAGCTTGTCCTGGCCGAGGCGCGGCGAACTCAGGTCGACACGGTATTCGTTGACCGGCGCCTTGCGCTCACGCACCTGGTCGATCAGGGCGAGCAGCGGACTGCCGAAGGGGATGAAAGTCGAGATCCGGTATCGCGCCAGATGCGAGGCGCTGGCGCCGAAAAAGGCCTCCGCCTCCCAGTTGGCGAAGGCGACGAAACCGGATTCGTCGACCATGACGACGGGGTTCTGGATGGCGTTCAGCACGGCCATGGCGACGGTTCCGCCGGCGTGGTCGGGCGGAGATGTCATATCTTTCGTCATGCCGCCTCCCGGCTGTCGACAGTGGCTGTATCGAGTGCATCGTGAAGGCGCGCAGCCACCTCGCTCGGGTCGCGCGAGGTCATGATGTCAGCCTTCTCGCCGCCGGCAAGGCCGGGAGCAAACCGCTCGAGATACCAGCCGAGATGCTTGCGGGCATGGCGGATCGCCACCGCCTCGCCGTAAAAATCGAGCATCATCCGATAATGTTCGACGGCGATATCGGCAATATCTTCGCGTCGCGGTTCCGCTGCTCCGGCGAGGACGCCGGCATGCCACGGCCTGCCCTGGCAGCCTCGGCCGATCATGACGGCATCGGCGCCGGAGCGGCGCAGGATTTCCTGCGCGTCGTGCGCGCTCTCGACATCGCCATTGGCGATCAGCGGAACGGAGATCACCTCGCGGACCGCACGGATCGCGTCCCAATCGGCGCGGCCTTCATAAAATTGCATGCGGGTGCGGCCATGAATGGTCACGAGCTGGATGCCGGCCGCCTCGGCGCGGCGCGCAATGTCGGGCGCGTTGATGGAATTCTCATCCCAGCCGAGGCGCATCTTCAGCGTCACCGGAATGTCGACGGCGTTGACCGTTGCCTCAATCAGACCGAGCGCATGATCGGGATCGCGCATCAGCGCCGAGCCGGAATAACCGCCGATCACCTTCTTTGCCGGACAGCCCATGTTGATGTCGATGATATCGGCGCCATGATCGGCCGCGATCTTCGCCGCTTCCGCCATCCAATGCGCCTCGCGCCCGGCGAGCTGCACCATATGCGGCCGAAAGCCGGCAGCCTTGAGCCGCGACCAGGATTCGGCGGTGTGGTTGACCAGCTCGCGGCTCGCCACCATCTCGGTGACGACGAGGCCGGCGCCGAAGCGCCAGGCAAGCTCACGGAAGGGCATGTCCGTGACGCCGGACATAGGCGCCAGCACAACGCGGTTCCGCACGGACACGGGTCCGATTCGGAAAGACGCTGCGAGATTCTTGCAAATCAAATGATTATCTTTCAGGCACACCATAGAACTGCATTATTTTTAGCCACAGATCCATGCCTTTGCCAAGGGGGCTCGGATCGGAATCGATATTTTTCGGGGCAGACGCTGGAAAAGGCCAAAGCAAGAGGTTAGAGCACTCCGGTCAATTCCGCATAATTTAGGGGATTTATGCTGCAAATGCCGTCCAAGCAACCGATATCGGCTGGAATTGTCATCGTTGCCGCCGGTCGCGGCGAGCGCGCCGGATCCTCCACGGAAGGCCCCAAGCAATATCGCATGATCGGCGGCAAGCCGGTTATCGTTCATACGCTTGAAAACTTGATGACATGGGAAGCCGCCAAACAGATCGTCGTCGTCATTCATCCCGACGACGAGGCGCTGTTTGCGAGGGCGTTTCGCCATATCATTTCGGCAACGCCGATCGAAACGGTACATGGCGGTGCGACAAGGCAGGAGTCCGTGCTTGCCGGCCTGAGACACCTCAAGGACAAGCATGTCAGCCATGTGCTGATCCACGACGCAGTGCGGCCGTTCTTCGACCATGTTCTTCTCGACCGCATTGCCGAGCGCCTTGGCGACGGCGCGCCGGCGGTGCTGCCGGCGATGCCGGTCACGGATACGCTGAAACGCGCCGACAGCGCCGGCACCGTGCTGACAACGGTCTCGCGCGAGCACCTCTACGCGGCGCAGACGCCGCAATCCTTCGCCTTCGCAACAATCCTTGACGCGCATGAGAAGGCGGCGGCGAGCGGGCGAAGCGATTTTACTGACGACGCCTCGATCGCCGAGTGGTCGGGCATTCCGGTGACGATCGTCGAGGGCACGCCCGATAACGTCAAGCTGACGGTCAAGCGCGATATCGCCATGGCCGACGACAAACTCTCGGCTTCGCTGCTGCCCGACGTGCGCACCGGCAACGGCTATGACGTGCACCAGCTCGAGCCGGGCGACGGCGTGACACTCTGCGGCGTGTTCATTCCGCACGATCAGAAGCTCAAGGGCCATTCCGATGCCGACGTGGCGCTGCATGCGCTGACAGACGCGCTGCTTGCCACCTGCGGCGCCGGCGATATCGGCGATCATTTCCCGCCGTCCGATCCGCAATGGAAGGGAGCGGCTTCGAAGATATTCATCGAGCATGCCGCTCGGATCGTGCGTGAACGCGGCGGCACGATCATGAATGCCGACGTCTCGCTGATCGCCGAGGCGCCGAAGGTCGGTCCCCATCGCGAGGCCATGCGGGCAAAACTGTCCGAATATCTCGGAATCGACATCGAACGCTGCTCTGTCAAGGCGACGACCAATGAGAAGATCGGCTTCGTCGGGCGGCGCGAAGGCATCGCGGCGATCGCCACGGCGACAGTCGTCTATCGGAGAATGAAGCGATGAGCCTTTTTCCCGCGGATATTCATTCGGCGGCAGAAGCGATTATCCGCGACTTCGCGGCTGCCGGGCTGATGATCTCGACGGCCGAATCCTGCACCGGCGGACTGATCACCGGAGCGCTGACTGAAATATCGGGTTCGTCGGCCGTCGTTGATCGCGGCTTCGTCACCTATACGAACACGGCGAAGATGGAACTGCTCGGGGTGCAGGAGCAAACGCTGCTCGGCTTCGGGGCGGTTTCCGAAGAGACGGCCCGGCAAATGGCGCATGGCGCCCTCTTCCGCTCGCGGGCCGCGATTGCCGTCGCGGTCACCGGCATTGCCGGTCCCGGCGGCGGGTCAGCGGAGAAACCAGTCGGGCTCGTGCATCTTGCGGCCGGATCGCGGACCGGCGCATTCATCCACCGAAAGATGCTATACGGCGATATCGGCCGCAGCGCGGTCAGACTGGCAACGGTGCGGACGGCGCTGGAATTGGTGCATTCTCTGCTGCCCGACTGACGCCGGTTGCGATCGTCTATCACACCGAGGCGTAGATCCTGTTCGCCCTTGTCTCGAAGGCTTCGGTGAACATGCGGAAAGCGCGATCGAACATCGAGCCCATCAGCGCGCCCAGAATGCGGCTCTTGAACTCATAATCGATGAAAAAATTGATGGTGCAGCCGCCGGCCGGCGTTTCGGCAAAATGCCACCGGTTTTCGAGATATTTGAACGGGCCGTCGATATATTTGACCTCAATGACACGCTCGGCCCGGTTCAACAGCACCTGGGTCGTGAAGGTCTCGCGGATCGCCTTATAACCGACCGTCATATCGGCAAGGAGCAGGATCTTGCCCTCGCGCTCCTTGCGGCTCCTGACCGAAAGCGCTTCGCAGAGCGGCAGGAATTCGGGGTAACGCTCGACATCGGCAACGAGATCGAACATCTGGTCGGGCGTGTGCGGGACGGAACGGTGCGTTTCGAATTGAGGCATAGGCGGCACTTAAGCGGGCCGATCCAGAAGATCAAGGAGTTCGCGCATCCGGCGGCGGGATTTTAGCTGAAGGACCGGCACATCGGGACCATGTTCGGCGATCCCGGCGGCATAATTGCGAAGTGCAGCCTCAATCAAGGGGACGGCGTCCCGCTCGAAATTCCAGATATAAGTGAGTAGTTCCAGCGAAAGGCGTTCAGGGCAGCCGGCAGGCAGCTCTGGACGGCTACGCCCGAAATAACGGAACGTTCTTGAGATGGCTCCGTACAAGCACGCATATCTTGGCAGACGCAGCCAAATGACGGCTTCGGCACGCGGCAGGCGGAGATGGAAGGAACTGAGACCGGTTCCATCCATGACCCAGCGCTCTTCCGTAACGGCTTCGGCGATCAAGCGGTCGATCTCATCGCGCGGCCTCTTTATCCAGCCCGGCAGCCAGTAGAAGTCGCGATCCATGGAGATGTAGCGAAGATCAAGCGATCGCGAGAGCTGTTTTGCGAGCGTGCTCTTGCCGCTGCCGGGGCAGCCGATCACCAGGATACGATCGGCTTCGGCCAGCATCGCTTTCGAACTGGATGCGCCATTCATCGGCGGCAGCCCGTGGAAAAAACCGCGATAAAAACCATTGCGGTCAGTTTGGTAACTAACGTGCTCTTACTTGGCGTCATCCTCGGCCTTGTGCCGAGGATCTGCTGCCCTCTCGACTAGGAGCAGATGCTCGGGACAAGCCCGGGGTCAAGCCCGAGCATGACTAAAGAGAGGTTGGCAGGCATTGTCTACCAGCGGTCTGACCGCAGCGAAAGATCGCCAGAGCCGCTTCCCCAAGCAAACGCCGATCTTACTCAGCAGCCATCAGCAGCTTCTTTTCGCGCGCCGCACGCAGCCGGGCGAAATCGTCGCCGGCGTGGTGTGACGAGCGGGTCAGCGGGCTGGAGGCGACCATCAGAAAACCCTTGCTGTAGGCGACCGTCTCATAGGACTTGAACTCTTCGGGCGTGACGAAGCTTTCGACCTTGTGATGCTTGCGGGTCGGCTGCAGGTATTGGCCGATCGTCAGGAAGTCGACATCGGCTGTGCGCAGGTCGTCCATCAGCTGCAGCACTTCATTGCGCTCCTCGCCGAGGCCGACCATGATGCCCGACTTGGTGAACATGGTGGGATCGAGTTCCTTCACCCGCTGCAGCAGGCGGATGGAGTGGAAATAACGAGCGCCGGGGCGAACCGTCAGATAGTTGCCGGCAACCGTTTCCATATTGTGGTTGAAGACGTCGGGCTTAGCGGCGACGACGCGCTCCAGGGCGCCCGGCTTCTTCAGGAAATCAGGCGTCAGGATCTCGATCGTCGTTGCCGGCGAGGCGGCACGGATCGCCCAGATCACCTTTTCGAAGTGCTCGGCGCCGCCGTCCTCCAGGTCGTCACGGTCGACCGAGGTGATGACGACGTGGGATAGGCCCATCTCCTTGACCGCCTTGGCGACGTTCTCCGGCTCGGCCATGTCGAGCGCGTTCGGTTTGCCGGTGGCGACATTGCAGAAGGCGCAGGCGCGGGTACAGATCTCGCCCATGATCATGAAGGTGGCGTGCTTCTTGTCCCAGCACTCGCCGATATTCGGGCAGCCGGCCTCCTCGCAGACGGTGACGAGCTTGTGCTCCTTCACGATCGCCCGTGTCTCGGCATAACCCTTGGAGGTCGGCGCCTTGACGCGGATCCAGTCCGGCTTGCGCATGACTTCCGTATCCGGCCGATGCGCCTTTTCGGGATGGCGCACGCGCTTGGCGTCGGGATTGATCGTGTCGAGAATGGTCACCATTGCAGTTTCAGCTTTCCGTCGCCCTTAAAGCGGCATCATCTCTTGATCTAGCGCCGCACCAGCCGCGCAACGAATATCAGCAGGCAGGCGCCGAGGAAACCCGTCACGAAATAACCGATCCGTCCGCCGGCCAGTTGGACGTGAAACTGGGCGAGGATGGCAGTGGCGACGACCGAGCCGACAATGCCGAGCACGATGTTGAGGAAAATCCCGTATCGTGCATCCATCAGCTTGCCGGCGAGCCAGCCTGCAAGTCCGCCGATGATGATTGCCGAAATCCAGCCCACGCCTTCCATGCCTGTCCTGCCCTCAAACTGCCCTAAGCGACCGCCCTTGCGACCAGCACCACGATGATGGCGCCGACGGTGGCGTGGATGATCTGCACGACCAGCGCATTCTCAATGCCCAGCGAAATGCCCAGCGCGCTGAACAGATAGCCGCCGACGAAGGCGCCGAGGATGCCGCTCAGCAGGCATCTGATCAAACCGCCGCCACCGACGACGAGACTTGCCAGGAAGCCCGCAACAAGGCCGATCAGCAAAAACACCAGCAACGCCTGCGCCTCCATAGACATGATGATTTCCTTTCGCTTTTTCCACCCTGCCGGAGTGGCTTTCCATTCCGGGAACAGGGCGGCGCCCCGAAAATTCTCAAGCGTTCAGCACACGACCATAAGCATCGAGCACCGCTTCCTTCATCGTCTCGGATACCGTCGGATGCGGGAAGATCGTATGCATCAGCTCTTCCTCTGTCGTTTCGAGGTTCATCGCGACGACGAAGCCCTGGATGAGTTCGGTGACTTCGGCGCCGACCATGTGGGCGCCGAGCAGCTCGCCGGTCTTCTTGTCGAAGATCACCTTGACCATGCCCTGATCTTCACCGAGCGCGATCGCCTTGCCGTTTGCCGCGAAGGAGAAGCGGCCGACACGGATGTCGCGGCCAAGCTCCTTGGCCTTGGCTTCGGTGAGGCCGACGGAAGCGACCTGCGGATTGCAATAGGTGCAGCCCGGGACCTTGCCCTTGTCGGTGGGATGAACATTCGGCAGGCCGGCGATCTTCTCGACGCAGACGACACCCTCGTGCTCGGCCTTGTGGGCCAGCATCGGCGGGCCGGCCACATCGCCGATCGCATAGATGCCGGCGACATTGGTCTTGCCGTAACCATCGGCAACGACGCAGCCGCGGTCGGTCTTCACCCCAAGTCCCTCGAGGCCGAGGTTTCCGATGTTGCCCTGAACGCCGACGGCCGAAATCATCCGGTCGGCGGTGATCTGCTGGACCTTTCCATCTGAAGTCTCGACATGGGCGGTGATGCTGCCGGCACCCTTCTCGACCTTCGTGACCTTGGCGCTGGTGAAGATCTTGAGGCCGCGCTTTTCCAGCTGCTTGCGGGCGATGGCGGTGATTTCGGCATCCTCGACCGGCATGATGGTCGGCATGACTTCGACGACCGTGACATCAACACCCATCGAACGATAGAAGCTTGCGAATTCGATGCCGATCGCGCCCGAGCCCATAACGATCAGCGACTTCGGCAGCGCATCCGGCTTCAGCGCCTCGAAATAGGTCCAGATCAGCTTGCCATCGGGCTCGATGCCCGGCAGCGCGCGCGGACGGGCGCCGGTCGCGATGATGATGTGCTTGGCGGAATAGGTGCCCTCGCCCTTGACGTTCTTCGGCAGCGGGTGCTGCGGCTCGACCACCGGTTTCGACGATTTGCCGACGACGATCTCGCCTGGCTTGGTAATTTTTGCTTCGCCCCAGATGATGTCGATCTTGTTCTTCTTCATCAGGAAGCCAACGCCGGCGTTGAGGCGGGCGGAGACAGCGCGCGAGCGGCCAACGACGGCCTTGGCATCCGGCTTGACCGTGCCTTCGAGAACAAGGCCGAAATCCTTGAAGTGATTGGCGTGATCGAGCACCTCGGCCGAACGCAGCAGCGCCTTGGTCGGGATGCAGCCCCAGTTCAGGCAGATGCCGCCCATATGCTCGCGCTCGACGATCGCGGTCTTGAGGCCGAGCTGAGCTGCGCGGATGGCGGCGACATAGCCGCCGGGGCCGGAGCCGATGATGATGACGTCGTAGGATTCAGCCATGTGTTTCCTGCCCTTTTGTTACGCTGCGCTGCGGGTCATGAGCACCCACGCGTGTCTCTTGCTGTTTTCGAAGAGCGGCACGGCATCAGCGCGCGCAGCCTCCAGGAATCCGTTTCTTGCATAAAGCGACAGAGCCGCCTCGTTATCACTTGCGGTAATGAGACTGACGGGGCGGTAACCCGCCCTTTCGATCTGATCGCCCAGCAGCCTGCGCCCGATGCCAATGCCGCGCATATGGCGGTAAACGCCGAGACTGCCGATGAACCAGCTTCCCACAACCGTTTTCTGCAAGGCGAGCATCGGCTCCGTCGCCGCGATCGTCGCCTCGATATCGCTTATGCCTTCATCCAGCGCATGACCGATCGCGACACCTGCGACCTCGCCATAGGCCTCGGCGATGACCGCATCCCGCCAGCCTCCGATGGCTTCCTCCTCGCTCATCTTCAGCCTGCCCCGCTCCAGCGGCGTATCGCTGACGTCTTTCGCGACATCGGCGAACCAGAGCCAGGAGGCAAAACCGTGCGATGCGATATCCGCCAGGATCGCCAGCTCCGAGGCATCCCGCCGTGAGGCCTGCCGCAGCGCGATGAAGGCGGTCATGCTCAGATCCCCAGCATCATCCGCACGATCGATTCCAGTCCGCGTCCGAGTGCGCGGGTATTTTCCGCATCAAGGTGAATGCCGTCGATCGGCGTGGTCTTGGCGACGGAATTGCCGTCGAAGAAGCCACAACCGAGCTCGTCGGCAAGATCGCGATAGAGTGTCGCAAGCTTTGCCGATTCCTCGATGCCGCCGGGAAAGGATGCGGCGAAGGGCACATTGCCGGTCGCGCAGATCGCCGGCGGCGCCACGATCAGGATCTCCGGCCCGTCGAATTCGAAGGGCCAGGCGTGATTGCGGATCAGTCGCACGAGGCGGCTGATGCCCTGGCAGGCGGCAAACGCGGAGCCGGCCACAACGGGCTTCATGTCGTTGGTGCCGAGCAGCAGGATGACGAGGTCGAGCGGCGCATGCGTCTGCAGGATCGTCGGCAGGACGCGCGCACCGTTGCGGTCACAATCGGCAAGGTGGTCGTCGAAAGCGGTGGTGCGACCGTTCAGCCCTTCGGCGATAACACGCGCCTCGCTGCCGAGCGCTGCCTGAAGCACGCTCGGCCAGCGATTCTTGTACTCATGACGGCCGATTGTCTCGGGGTCATGACCCCAGGTCAGCGAGTCGCCATAGCAAAGAACGGTCTTGGTCATTTCCGCCTCCGTTTCGCTATCAGACAAGCATGCCCATCGGGTTTTCGATGTAGCCCTTGAAGGCCTGGAGCAGCTCGGCGCCGAGGGCGCCGTCGACGCAGCGATGGTCGGTCGACAGCGTCACCGACATCACCGTGGCGATGGCCATCTCGCCGTTCTTGACCACGACCCGCTGCTCGCCGGCGCCGACGGCCAGGATCGTCGCATGCGGCGGATTGACGACGGCGGCGAAGTTCTTGACGCCCATCATACCCATGTTCGAAACCGAACTGGTGCCGCCCTGATATTCCTCGGGCTTCAGCTTGCGGTCCTTGGCCCGCTTGCCGAGATCGCGCATCTCGTTGGAGATGACAGACAGCGTCTTCTGCTCGGCCTTGCGGATGATCGGCGTGATCAGGCCGCCGGGGATCGAGACAGCGACGCCGACGTCGGCGTGCTTGTGCTTGACCATGTTGTTGTCGGTCCACGACACATTGGCGTCCGGAACATCGCGCAGCGCCAGCGCCATGGCCTTGATGACCATGTCGTTGACCGAGAGCTTGTAGGCCGGAGCGTTGTCCTTGCGCGGAGCCGCATCATTCAGCTGGGCGCGGAGCGCCATCAGAGCATCGAGCTCGCAATCGACGCTGACGTAGAAATGCGGGATCGTCTGCTTGGATTCGACCAGCCGCCGGGCGATCGTCTTGCGCATGCCGTCATGCGGCACAAGCTCGTAGGAGCCCGGCTCGAAGAGCTTGAGCACGGCGTCCTCGGAGCCACCCTTCGCGGCGGCCGGAGCCGGCGCGGCAGCCTGTGAAGCCAAAGCAGCGGCAGGCGCCGGAGCGGGCTTGGCGCCGCCGGCAAGAGCAGCTTCGATATCGCTCTTGATCACGCGGCCATGCGGACCGGAACCGGCGACATTAGAGAGGTCGATACCGGCTTCCCTGGCCAGGCGGCGTGCGAGCGGCGAAGAGAAGGTGCGGTTGCCACCAGCCGAAACGGCCGCGGGCGCGGCAGGCGCCGGTGCCGCGGCCGGAGCGGCCTCAGCCTTCGCCGGCGCAGCGTCGGCCTTCGGCGCAGGTGCGGCCTCTGCCTTGGCCGGAGCGGCGGAACCTGCGGCGCTCGCAGCAGCGGAAACATCTTCGCCATCGGCGGCGAGAACGGCGATCAGCGCATTGACCTTGACACCTTCGGTGCCGGCAGGAACGACGAGCTTGGCGACCGTGCCTTCGTCGACGGCTTCGACTTCCATCGTCGCCTTGTCGGTCTCGATCTCGGCGATCACATCGCCAGACTTGACCTTATCGCCTTCCTTGACCAGCCACTTGGAAAGATTGCCTTCTTCCATGGTCGGAGAGAGGGCGGGCATCGTGATATTGATCGGCATCGAGATACCCTCCCCTTATTTGTAGCAGACAGCCTTCACCGCATCGACGACTTCGCCGACGTTCGGAAGTGCCAGCTTTTCAAGATTGGCGGCGTAAGGCATCGGCACGTCCTTGCCGGCGATCGTCAGGATCGGCGCATCGAGATAATCGAAGGCCTGCTGCATCACGCGGGTGGCGATTTCAGTGCCGACCGAAGACTGCGGATAACCTTCCTCGACGGTTACCAGACGGCCGGTTTTCTTCACCGATTCGATAACCGTCGGCAGGTCCATCGGGCGGATGGTGCGAAGGTCGATCAGTTCGACGTCGATGCCGATCTTTTCGAGTTCGGCAACCGCCTTCGTCGCATAGGTCATGCCGATGCCGAAGGACACGACGGTGGCGTCCTTGCCCGAACGATGGATGCGGGCCTTGCCGATCGGCAGGACGAAATTATCGAGCTTCGGCACATCGAAATGCTGGCCGTAGAGAATTTCGTTTTCGAGGAAGATGACCGGGTTCGGGTCGCGGATCGCAGCCTTGAGCAGGCCCTTGGCGTCGGATGCCGTGTAGGGCATGACGACCTTCAGGCCGGGGATGGCGCTGTACCAGGCGGCATAATCCTGGCTGTGCTGGGCGCCGACGCGGGCGGCCGCACCGTTCGGGCCGCGGAAGACGATCGGAGCGCCCATCTGGCCGCCGGACATATAGAGGGTCTTGGCGGCCGAGTTGATGATGTGGTCGATCGCCTGCATGGCGAAGTTGAAGGTCATGAATTCGACGATCGGGCGAAGGCCGGCCATGGCGGCGCCGACGCCGACACCGGCAAAGCCGTGTTCGGTAATCGGCGTATCGATGACGCGGCGGGGGCCGAATTCCTGCAACAACCCTTGAGTGACCTTGTAGGCGCCCTGATATTCGGCAACTTCCTCGCCCATGACGAAGACGTCGTCACTGGCGCGCATTTCTTCGGCCATGGCGTCGCGGAGCGCTTCGCGCACAGTCATCGACACCATTTCGGTGCCGGCCGGGATTTCCGGGTCGTTCGGAACCGCAGCCTTGGGCTCTGCGGGTACGGGAGCAGCAGCCGAACCGGAATTTGTCGGCTTTTCTTCCTGAGCAACCTGCGGAGCAGCGACCGGAGCCGGCTGAGCAGCAGGAGCAGCGGAAATCGCGTCGGCCGATTCGCCGTCCTGCAGCAGCACGGCGATCTTGGTGTTGACCTTGACGCCTTCGGTGCCGGCGTCGACCAGCAGCTTGCCGATGACGCCTTCGTCGACGGCTTCGACTTCCATCGTCGCCTTGTCGGTTTCGATTTCGGCAATGACGTCGCCTGAAGTGACCTTGTCACCTTCCTGCTTCAGCCATTTGGACAGCGTGCCTTCTTCCATCGTCGGAGAGAGGGCGGGCATGAGGATATCGATAGGCATGGGTTCCCTCCCCCGATTAGAGCAGAATGTCGGTGTAGAGCTCGGATGCATCCGGCTCCGGATCGGCCTGGGCGAAATCGGCGCTGTCGGCGACGATGTCGCGAACATCCTTGTCGATCGCCTTCAGATCGTCTTCGGAGGCCCAGCCCTTTTCGATGAGGCGTGCCTTGACCTGCTCGATCGGGTCCTGCTCGGAGCGCATCTTCTGCACTTCTTCCTTCGTGCGATATTTCGCCGGATCGGACATCGAGTGGCCGCGATAACGATAGGTCAGCATTTCGAGAATGATCGGGCCCTTGCCGGAGCGGCAATGTTCGAGCGCCTCATCGGCCGCGGCCTTGACGGCGCGAACATCCATGCCGTCGACCTGAATGCCGGGGATGCCGAAGCCGGATCCGCGCAGCGAGTAGTTCGACTGAGCCGTCGCACGGGCGGTCGAGGTGCCCATTGCGTAACGGTTGTTTTCGACGATATAGACGATCGGCAGCTTCCAGAGAGCCGCCATGTTGAAGCTCTCGTAAACCTGGCCCTGGTTGGCAGCGCCGTCGCCGAAATAGGCGATGGCGACATTGCCGTTGCCGCGGTAATGGTTTGCAAAAGCAAGCCCTGTTCCGAGCGAAACCTGGGCGCCGACGATGCCGTGACCGCCGTAGAAATGCTTCTCTTTCGAGAACATGTGCATCGAGCCGCCCTTCCCGTGGGAATAGCCGCTGCGGCGCCCGGTCAGTTCCGCCATGACGCCGCGCGCCTCCATGCCGGTTGCCAGCATGTGCCCGTGGTCGCGATAGGCGGTGATGACCTGATCGCCTTCCTTCTGTGCCATCTGCATGCCGACGACGACAGCTTCCTGACCGATGTAGAGATGGCAGAAGCCGCCGATGAAGCCCATGCCGTAAAGCTGACCGGCCTTCTCCTCGAAGCGGCGGATCAGTAGCATCTCGCGATAGGCCTTGAGTTCCTCATCCCGATCGAAGTCGGCTACCGGGCCTCCATTCGATGCTTTGGCTGCTGGTTTTGCTGCAGTTTTGCGGCTGGAAACGGTCGCGGTCTTTCGCGGCGCCATTCAACCCTCCCTATGGGTTTGTCGTTTCTCGGTGGCGCGTACCATAGGGAAGAAATATGACCACAGCAATGCCATAATTGCATGGCTCGTATTCGGCGCTAAATTATTGGAAATAAATCAGAAATTTCAATTAACCGAATTCCGGTTAATTGGAATAATGGTTGAATATGACGATCTCGTCCGCACGCGACATATTCAGCTGATATCGCGCCTTTTCGTCCAGCATATCCTTGTCGAGCGAGCCATCACTCAGCAGCGCCACCTGGCTCTCCAGATGTTCGCGCTTCGCCTTCAAGACGGCAAGCTCTCGTTCGCGCGCGACGCGCTGACGCTCGAACGTCTCCGTCGCCCGCAGGCCATAATCGCCATGGATGCAATGATAACCGAAATAGGAAAGGAAGGCGACCGTCATGGCCGGAATGACGAAGCGGCCGAGCTTTCTCTTCTTATGATGCTTTGTCCACATACACGCATGCTCTTGAACGCATTACCAATTCGTTCAGCATAACGCACAGAGATTAACCGTTCATTGACCGTAAAAAGCGCGCAAGAAAAAACCCGCGCCGGGAGGCGCGGGTCGAGCCGTAAAAATCGGAAGGATCAGCCTTTGATGATCGAGCGACCGGCGTACTGCGCCTGAGGGCCGAGGCCTTCCTCGATGCGGATCAGCTGATTGTACTTGGCAAGACGGTCGGAACGCGACAGCGAACCGGTCTTGATCTGGCCGCAGTTGGTGGCGACGGCGAGATCGGCGATGGTCGAATCTTCGGTTTCGCCGGAGCGGTGCGACATGACGGCGGTATAGGCCGCCTTGTGCGCCGTGTTGACAGCATCGAGCGTTTCCGTCAGCGAACCGATCTGGTTGACCTTGACGAGGATCGAGTTGGCGACGCCCATGCGGATGCCGTCGCGAAGGCGCGCGGAGTTGGTGACGAAGAGATCGTCGCCGACGAGCTGGGTCTTGTTGCCGATCAGATCGGTCAGTGCCTTCCAGCCATCCCAGTCGTCTTCGGCCATGCCGTCTTCGATCGAGATGATCGGGTATTTGCCGGCAAGCTCGGCCAGATATTCGGCCATGGCGCCTGATTCGAGCGTGCGGCCTTCACCTTCGAGAACATACTTGCCGTCCTTGAAGAATTCCGTCGAGGCGCAGTCGAGGCCGAGGCACATGTCGTCGCCCGGCTTGTAGCCGGCTTTCTCGATCGACTTCATGATGAAGTCGAGGGCTTCGGGCGCGCTCTTCAGGCCGGGGGCGAAGCCGCCTTCGTCGCCGACATTGGTGTTGTGGCCCTGCGCGGCAAGCTCCTTGCGGAGCGTATGGAAGACTTCCGAACCCATGCGCACGGCTTCGGCGATCGAATCGGCGCCGACCGGCAGGATCATGAATTCCTGGAAGTCGATCGGGTTGTCGGCATGGGCGCCACCGTTGATGATGTTCATCATCGGCACCGGCAGGAGGCTCGCGGAAGCGCCGCCGACGTAACGGTAAAGCGGCAGGCCGGATGCCTGGGCGGCAGCCTTGGCGACGGCGAGCGACACGCCGAGGATCGCATTGGCGCCGAGGCGCGACTTGTTCGGCGTGCCGTCGAGCTCGATCATGATGTTGTCGATCTGGATCTGGTTTTCGGCGTCGATGCCGCCGATCGCGTCGAAGATCTCGGTGTTGGCCGCCTCGACCGCCTTTTCGACGCCCTTGCCGAGATAGCGCTTGCCGCCGTCGCGCAGCTCGACCGCCTCATGCGCGCCCGTCGAGGCGCCCGAGGGAACGGCCGCGCGGCCCATGCTGCCGTCTTCGAGATAGACGTCGACTTCGACGGTGGGATTGCCACGGCTATCGAGGATCTCGCGGGCGATGATATCGGTGATTGCAGTCATGGGTTCTTCCTGCTCGGTGGGTGATCAAACGTTCGAAGCCTGTCATAATCGAAGGCGTGCAAATTACAATGCGCAATTACCAGCCTTCGAATCGGCGTTCCCAAGTGGCCTAGACCACGATCATGTCATCCTGTTGAAGGTCAGGCCTTGGCGACCGCATCAAACGCAAGCAATTTCTCAAGCAGCCGCGGCATGTCCTTGAGATAGACCATGTTCGGGCCGTCGGATGGTGCGTTGTCAGGGTCCTGGTGTGTTTCGAGGAAGACGCCGGCAATACCCGTCGCCACTGCCGCGCGTGCCAGCGTCTCGACGAACTCGCGCTGACCGCCCGAGGATTCGCCCTGCCCGCCCGGCTGAGCGACGGAGTGGGTCGCATCGAAAATGACGGGCGCGCCCATCGCCGCCATGATCGGCAGCGAGCGCATGTCGGAAACCAGCGTATTGTAGCCGAAGGAGGCGCCGCGCTCGCACAGCAGCACGTTCGGATTGCCGCTGGCATTGAGCTTCTTCAGGACGTTCTTCATATCCCAAGGGGCGAGGAACTGGCCCTTCTTGACATTGACGGCGCGGCCGGTCCTGGCTGCTGCGATCAGAAGGTCGGTCTGACGGCAGAGGAAGGCCGGGATCTGCAGGACATCGACCACCTTGGCCACCTCGGCGCATTGCTCGGCCGTATGGACGTCGGTTATGACGGGAAAACCGAATTCCTTCTTGAGGTCGGCAAAGACCTCCATGCCTTTTTCCAGGCCGATGCCGCGCTCTGCCGAGAGCGAGGTGCGGTTCGCCTTGTCGAAGGAGCTCTTGTAGACAAGGCCTATGCCGAGCTTGCCGCAAAGCTCCTTCAGCGTGCCGGCGACCATAAAGGCGTGATCGCGGCTCTCCATCTGACATGGGCCGGCAATCAGCGACAGGCGGGCGATATTGGAAAAGGTGACCTGGCCTTCGCCTTCGCCGATCCTGACTTCGGAATTCGTGTCGGTGCTCATCGTTTTTCCTCGAAGGCGAAGAGCGCACCCTGCCCGGGCGTGGGCTTCACCAGAATGCGGTTGTTCTTGCGCGTGTAGGTCACCCCGTTAGCAGCCAAATGCGCTTCTGTCACGGCAAGATCGGCGACAGTGAAGAGGATTGCCCGGCCGCGCAGGCCACGATCGGCGGAGGAGACGACAAGCTCGAAATAGGCCTCCAGCCCTTCCGGCGTCATCAGGCTGATCTTCGCATTCGATGCCGCGATATTCACGCCGAAACCGGTTTTCTCCGCCGCCGCCTGCCCTATCGCAAGTCCGACGAAAGCGGCGAATGCCGCCGGGTCCGGCGCACAAAGCGCGATCTCGGCAATACCGATCACGCCATTGGCATGCGTCTCCAGCGCGGCGCGATCTGTCGGGAACGAATTGATGCGCTGGCAGGTAAAGAGAAAGAAATCGGGGGCGCGCAAATCAGCTGCAAAGGCCAGCTTGAAGCTGCCGACGCTCTCCGAACCATCCGGCATCCGCATCGGCCGGCTGAATTGCAACATCTCACCGGCGCTCGCGCCGTTGCCGACCAAGCGCTTATGATCGACGCCGGCATCCTCGCTGAGGAAGGCCAGCGCAGAAAGTCCCTCCTCGCCGCAGCGGAAACGGAAGGCGCGATTGCGGGCAATGAAGACATTGCCCTGGCGGGCCGCTGCCTCGCTCTCCTCGACACTCGCAACGCCAAGCGGCTCCAGATAGGTCTTGTCGGCGAAAAAGACGCAGGCATTCTCCGTTCCGAAGGGATGGCGCGCATCAGCGGCGACGGTGAAACCGAGCTTGCCGAGCCTTTCACGCGCCAGATCGATATTGACCACGGGCAGCACGACATGATCCAGCGGGTGCGACTTGGCGGAATGCGCGTTCATGAATATCCCTCCTGAAACCGGCAAGAGATGTGCGACAGCACCTCGCTCAATGCAAGACATGTGCACCAATCCGGCGAATGAAAATAAAAATCTCGACGAGTTGACGCGAAGTTTTACGGAAATTTAGCTACTTGCGGAACACATATGGAACATATAGTGTCCGTTCTGGATTTGTTTCAATCACGGGGTCTGACGTCGATGCTCACGCGCAAACAACAGGAGCTTCTCCTTTTCATTCATGAGCGCATGAAGGAATCCGGCGTCCCTCCCTCTTTCGACGAAATGAAGGATGCCCTGGATCTCGCCTCGAAATCCGGAATCCACCGGCTGATCACGGCGCTCGAGGAGCGCGGCTTCATTCGCCGCCTACCGAATCGCGCCCGGGCGCTTGAAGTGATCAAACTTCCGGAGGCCTATAACCCCAGCCTTCAACAGCGGCGCGGTTTTTCGCCGAGCGTCATCGAGGGCAGCCTCGGCAAGCCCCAGCCGGTCGCCGCCCCCGCTGCGCCAAAGCCGGTCGCCGACAATGGCAACTCCATCTCCGTGCCGGTCATGGGACGTATCGCCGCCGGCGTTCCGATCTCGGCGATCCAGAACAACACCCACGACATCGTCGTTCCCGCGGATATGCTCGGCTCCGGTGAGCACTACGCGCTGGAGGTCAAGGGCGATTCGATGATCGATGCCGGCATCTTCGACGGCGATACCGTGATCATCCGCAACGGCAGCACCGCAAGTCCCGGCGATATCGTCGTTGCCCTCGTCGACGACGAGGAAGCAACGCTGAAGCGTTTCCGCCGCAAGGGTGCCTCGATCGCGCTCGAGGCCGCCAACCCGGCCTACGAGACCCGCATCTTCGGACCCGACCGCGTCAAGGTGCAGGGCAAGCTCGTCGGCCTCATCCGTCGCTATCACTGACGCCGGATGGGCCGGAATCGGTAAAACGATCGTTGCGCCAATCATAGGCGCGGTGGCGCATCCATGGTCGCGACAAAGCATCGAAGGCGGTGGTGACCTCCAGGTCGGCACCGGCGAAGCGCAATTCGACGGAACCGGTCCTGCGCAGCGTCTCGCCGGTGAAAAGCGTGCCGCCTGAGCGGCAGCTGTCGAAGCGCAGACGGACCGAGGTCACGACGATATCGGCCGTATCGCAGGCCGGGCCGAGATAGGCGGCATTGTCGATGACGGTCACGATATGGCCATTGCCGAGTCTTGATGTGCACCAGGCTTTCTTGACGCAGGAAAAGCGGTTTGCTTCACCGCCTGCTGCGGCTGCCCGCATCGCTGCGCTCGCTTCGTTCTGCTGATCGCGGGAAAGCCTGACACGGCGGTCTTCTCCTTCCGGCGGGATAGCCGGACCATCCAGCATCTTCGGCGGATCATGTGTCGGCAGGACCAGCGCTCGCTGCCACTGGTCGAAGATGAAATCCGGCGGGTTTTCACGGTTGGAAGCTATTGCCTCAGCCGCGACAACCGCAACCAGACTGCCATCCTCCGAAATCACCAGATCCGGCGGCCGGGGAGCCGGCAGAAGCAGCACGATGAGCGTCGAGATGGCGATGATCGATGTGCCGACATGGCGCAGTCGGGTGCGCAGCAGCGTCAGCAGCAGAAAGCCTGCCACCGCCACTGCGAAATACCAGGCGGGCAAGTGGCCGACGCCGATATCACCGCCCCAGCCGGACACCGTCTTGGCGACCGCAATCACCAGATCGAGGCCGAATCCGACCACCTTCCAGAGCGGAGCGTCCACACCGAAAGGCATGAGCAACATCGCCAGCAACCCGGCCGGCATGACGATGAAGGAGATGATCGGCATCGTCGCAAGGTTTGCCGGCAGGCCGTAAGCCGTCAGGCGATGAAAATGCTCGATCGAAAACAGTGCGGTGGAAAAGCCGCCGATCAGCGAGGTCAGGAAGACGCCGCCGAAGAAACCGGCGACGGCAACCACCGGCCTGATGATCGGCAGTTTCAGAAAAGCGTTTTCGCGGACACGCCTGTCCTTCCAGAGCTGATAGCCCGATACCAAAGCCAATGTCGCGGCAAAGGACATCTGAAAGCTCGGTCCCAATACTTCAGAAGGTGAAATGGCGATGATGATGAGCGCAGAGAGAACGATATTGCGCAGGCTGATCGACGGCCGATCGAAGAAGATGGCAATCAGCATAATGGCCATCATGATAAAAGCGCGCTCGGCCGAAACGCCGAAACCGGAGATCAGGTAATAGGCGGTGACGGCGATGAGCGCGCCGGCGGCGGCGAATTTCTTTGTCGGATAGGCTTGGGCGACACCGGGAAAGAGGCTGAGCAGCATCCGGAAGCCGACGAAGAAGATGCCGGCCGACAGCGCCATGTTGAGGCCCGAGATCGCGACGACATGGGCAAGGCCGGACTGGCGCAGCGCCTCCGTCGTCGTCTTCGAGATGGCGCGCCGTTCATCCGTCACCAGGGCAGCGGCAAAAGCGCCGGTGTCACCGGGCAGGATCGATCTTATGCGGTCGCCGATGCTGCTGCGCAGGCGGTAGAGCCATTCGAGCAGCGCGTCCGTCGACCTGTCCGCCTGCGGGCCTGCCTCCAAGTCGAGTTTCTCCGGCGCACCGTAGAAGAAACCGTTGGCGCCGATGCCGTCGAAATAGGCACCGAAGGAGAAGTCGTTGAGCGCGGGAAGTGCGGGGCCGGCCGGCGGCGTCAGCCGTGCCTTGCCGGTAATGATGTCGCCGATCTCGAAAGGCGCATCGGCACCCCGGACGATCGCGGTAATGCGTCTCGGCGGCCGTTTCAGCTCCGGCGCCTCGGTGCCGGTGACGGCAAGAATGTAGCGCCAGCGCCCGCGGCCGTCGCCTTCCCGCCGTTCGACACGGCCGGTCACCGTCGTCGTCACGGATGAATCGAGGATCACCGTCGAAGCCCGCCAGCTCTCGAACTGAGCCGAGAGCATGCCGCCGGCGAAAAGTGCCAGCGCCATGAAACTTGCGCGCAAGACCGGCCGGCTGGGACCGGTGAGGAAAACCGCGGTCGCCGACACCAGCAGGCAGAGCAGCGATGCAACGAGGGGAAAATCCGATCTGCCGAGAAACCAGAAGGCCGAGCCGGCTCCGAGGAAGACCGGCGAGAACAGCAGCAGGCGGCCATGATCGGCCTCTTCGCCCAGCATGCAGGCTCCGGCACGCAGCGATTGCCGGCCGGTGGCCAGCAGCCGACGACGCAATGGGGTCTGCGACTGCGTCCTTACCGATTGAGTCACCACCGCAGGCGCAGGAAAATCCGGCGGATCGGCAAGGCCGACGCTCGCTTGCGGCCGCAATTCGGCTGTCGTCAATTCCTGCATGCCCCGCCCAAGATCACCCCGTAAAGTCGCCAGAATGCAACCTTCAAGCAAATCCGGCAAGGATAATCGATTGAAATATGAGGGAAAATCTTAAGCGGCAAAAGGCCAGTCGAATCATCGGCTTCCGCTATGCGTGCGGCTCATCGCTGCAGTGCCTAAAAGGTGATGCCGCAATGCACAAAATGCCGTCACGGTAACTTGGCATTAGCGTTGCGATCATATAGCTATCGGAAAGGACGCTTAACCCCTATGGCGCTTTTGTGGCGCCACCGACATTTCGGAGGATCAGCATGACGGATCAAAGCGCTACAATAAAAATCGGTGACAAATCAGTCGACCTCGCCGTTAAAAGCGGCACGATCGGCCCGAGCGTCATCGACATCGGTGCTCTCTACAAGAACACCGCTTCCTTCACTTACGATCCGGGCTTCACCTCGACCGCATCCTGTGAATCGAAAATCACCTATATCGACGGTGACGAAGGTGTGCTGCTGCACCGCGGTTATCCGATCGAGCAGCTCGCAGAGCATGGCGATTTTCTCGAGGTCTGCTACCTCCTGCTCTACGGTGAATTGCCGACGGCCGCGCAGAAGAAGGATTTCGACTATCGCGTCACGCACCATACGATGGTGCATGAGCAGATGAGCCGCTTCTTCACCGGCTTCCGCCGCGATGCGCACCCGATGGCCGTCATGTGCGGCTGCGTCGGCGCCCTGTCGGCCTTCTATCATGACTCCACAGACATCACCGATCCGCACCAGCGCATGGTCGCCAGCCTGCGCATGATCGCCAAGATGCCGACGCTTGCCGCCATGGCCTACAAGTACCATATCGGCCAGCCCTTCGTTTACCCGAAGAACGACCTCGACTACGCCTCGAACTTCCTGCGCATGTGCTTTGCCGTTCCGTGCGAGGAATACGTCGTCAATCCGGTTCTGTCGCGCGCCATGGACCGTATCTTCATCCTGCACGCCGACCACGAGCAGAACGCTTCGACCTCGACCGTCCGCCTCGCCGGCTCGTCGGGCGCCAACCCGTTCGCCTGCATCGCCGCCGGCATCGCCTGCCTCTGGGGCCCCGCTCACGGCGGCGCCAATGAAGCAGCGCTCAACATGCTGACCGAAATCGGCACAGTCGATCACATTCCGGAGTATATTGCCCGCGCCAAGGACAAGAACGACCCGTTCCGTCTGATGGGCTTCGGTCACCGCGTCTACAAGAACTACGATCCGCGCGCCAAGATCATGCAGAAGACGACGCATGAAGTGCTGGGCGAACTCGGCATCAAGGACGATCCGTTGCTCGAAGTGGCGATGGAGCTGGAGCGTATCGCGCTCACCGACGAATATTTCATCGAGAAGAAGCTCTATCCGAACATCGACTTCTACTCCGGCATCACGCTGAAGGCTCTGGGCTTCCCCACCACCATGTTCACCGTGCTCTTCGCGCTTGCCCGCACCGTCGGCTGGATTGCGCAGTGGAACGAGATGATCGAGGATCCGGAACAGCGCATCGGCCGTCCCCGCCAGCTCTATGTCGGCGAGCCCAAGCGCGACTACATCCCGGTTTCGAAGCGCTGATCGCTTCAGAGCTCAAAAGAAACCCGGTCAGGAATGGCCGGGTTTTTTCTTTTTCAAAACGTCGAGAAGGATTTCGGCGGCATGTTCGCCGGGCGGCTTTTCCGTCTGCATGCGCTGCCAGATGAGCTCGTAGCCTTCCTTCATCGCCTTCAGCTGATAGGTGTCGGCCGACAGCCTTTCCATCCAGCGTGCAAGGCTTGCGCCGCGAACGACATCGTTGAAATATTCCGGCACGACCGGGTAATCGGCAATCAGGTTCGGCAGCGCGCCGGTCCAGGTCTTGATGCCCGATGTCAGCATGCGCATGATCCAGTCGACCTTGTAGGCGGAGACGACGGGAACGTCGGCAAGTGCGAGCTCGAGAATAACGGTTCCGGACGCCGCCATGGCTGCATCGGCCTCGGCAAAGGCCTTCCATTTTGCTTGCGCGCCGACGACGATCTCCGGCTTTACCGCCCAGCCCGCCGTGATTTCGCGGACAAGCGCTTGCCTGTGTGTCACCGTCGGCAGAATGAAGCGCATGGACCCGTTGCGGGCGACGAGTTCATTCGTGGCGACCTCGAAGTAAGGCAGAAGCTTCTGGATTTCGGAGGAGCGCGAGCCGGGAAGAAGCAGGATCGGGCGGTTGCCTGGCTGCCTTCCCAGGCGCAGGCGACGTGTCTCCAGCAGTGCTGGGTCGGCGACCAGACGATGCCCGACATAGGTTGTCGCCGGACCATTGAGGTGCTGCATGGCTGCCGGTTCGAAGGGCAGAACGGCAAGCACGTGATCGACATAGCCGAGCATTCGCGTGGCGCGATATTCCTTCCAGGCCCAGACGCTCGGACAGACGTAATTGACGACGGGCAGATCGGGTAACGCGGTGCGCACGCGCTTGGCGACGCGATGGGTGAAATCGGGACTGTCGATGATGACAAGGATATCCGGCTTTGCGGCGATGATCTCAGCCGTGGTTCGACGGATCAGGCCAAACAGCCTTGGCAGCCGGCTCAGCACCTGGGTGACGCCCATGATCGACAGCTCGGAAAAATCGAACAGGGATTTCAATCCCTCCGCCTGCAGCCCCTCGCCGCCAACGCCGACAAGCTCCACCGGTCCGCTGTAATTCCGCTTGAGGGCCGCGATGAGATCGGCGCCGAGCAGATCGCCCGACACTTCCCCGGCAATGACGGCGATCTTCAGCGGCGCCCCATTCATTCGAGCCCCCATGCCGGCAGACCGCGATCGATGCCGCAGACGAACAACCCAGCCTCGTCGGCGGCGCTGATGACTGCGGTCCGATCAAGCACCAGCGAGCGACCGGCTTCGATTGCGATGCCAGCTAGGCCGGCTTTCGCAGCATTCTGGATTGTGGCAACGCCGATCGCCGGCAGGTCGGCGCGAATGTCCTGTTGCGGCTTGCAGAGCTTGACGAGCACGCCGCGGCGGCGCGGCGAGATCCGTCCGGCGGCCCTGAGGCCGGCGACACGGTCCAGCATCTCATCTGTGCCCTCAAGTCCTTCCAGCGCGACGACGCGCTCGCCGATGCTGACGGCACCCTGCCCGACATCCAGCCGGCCAAGCGTCTCGGCGGCATTGGCGGCTTGGCTGATATCGCGTCGGTCTTCCTCGCCGGGCGCGGCGGCACCAAGCGGGCCAACGGAAGCGAGCAGGTCGGGGGCGATCTCGTGGGCGCCGACGACGCGCCGACCGTTCCCCTCGATCAACCGGATCACCATCTGCAGAACGGTATCGTCGCCGCCGGAGAGCAGTGTGCGAATGGCGGCCGGGACCTTCATCAGAATGCGCAGCGTCGGGCGCACCTCGCGCCATTCCGGCCGGCGGCGCACACTTCCCGACATCACCACACGTCCGACGCCATATCGGTTGAAGAGACCCTCAAGGGCGGCGAAATCGCCGATGCCGATAACGGCGTGATCATAGCCTTCCCAGCGTGGATCACTCTCGTCCTTCAGCGCGACGATAACGGGATTTTCGCCAGCCGCGCGCGCGGCTTCGGCGACATAGGAAGGCAGAAGGCCACCGCCGGCGATGATCGCCAACCGGCCCGCAGCGGTGTCGCCTGTTAAAGCCACGGACTAGCCCTTCTGCCCCCGCGTCGGCGAGGACAGTGCGCGGTCGCTCTCGGCTGCAATGAAGTCGAGGATCTGCACGACCTGCTCGCAATCGGCATATTCATCACGGATCGCGGCGGCGTTTTCGCGCACTGAGCCCGTTCCTTCGAAGATCGCCTTGTAGGCGCGGCGCACCCGGTGGATGACGGCGCGGTCGATGCCGGCCCGCGTCATGCCGACGACATTGAGGCCGCCCAGCAGACCGGGATTACCGTTCAGCATGCCATAGGGAATGACATCGTAACTCACCGCCGACAGGCCGCCGACAAAGGCGTGGCGGCCGACGCGGGTGAACTGGTGAACAGCCGAGCCGCCACCCAGGATGACGCGATCCTCGATGACGACATGGCCGGCGAGCATGACGTTGTTCGACATGATCACATGGTTGCCGACCCGGCAGTCATGCGCGACGTGAGAATTGGCAAGGAAAAGGTTGTTGTCGCCAACGATCGTCCGGCCGCCGAAATCGGCGGTGCCGGTGTTCATCGTCACACCTTCACGGATCGTGCAATTGGCGCCGACCGTCAGCGTCGTTTCCTCGCCGCCGTGATGCACGCTCTGAGGATCACCGCCGACGACGGCCATCGGAAAGATGCGCGTGCCCTTGCCGATCACGGTGCGGCCAGTGACGACCGCATGCGCCAGGAGCTCAACATTCGCATGCAGGTCGACATGCGGCCCGACATGGCAGAAAGGACCGATTTTGACGCCCTCGCCGATGGTAGCCCCGTCTTCGACGACAGCCATCGGATGAATACGGGCGCTTTCGGCGATATTGCTCATGCCTGATCCTTACGAACGATCATCGCGCCGATATCAGCTTCGGCGACAAGTGCGCCGTCAACCTTGGCGTCGCAATGGAATTTCCAGATATTGCCGCGTTGCTTGTTCTTCTTGACGTGGAATTCGACGCGGTCGCCGGGCACAACCGGCTTACGGAAGCGCGCATTCTCAATGGTCATGAAATAGACGAGGTTGCCGGTTTGACCTTCCTTCTTGGCGCAGATGGCACCCGCCGTCTGAGCCATACCCTCGATCAGCAAAACCCCGGGCATGATCGGCGCTTCCGGAAAATGGCCGGTGAAATGCGGTTCGTTCACCGTGACGTTCTTGATGCCGATTGCCGTGTTGTCGCCGTCGATCCCGATGATCTTGTCGACCATGAGAAACGGATAGCGATGCGGCAGCAGCTTCATGATCTCGGTAATATCAGCCGAAGAAAGCGTCGTCGTGGCTTCCTCAGTCATTTTGCTTGCCTCCAGGGTTCCTCCCGCGCAACTTGGACTTCGACACCTGTTGCGCGGCCTCTCTCAAATAGTCTTTTAGCGGACGGGCAGGTATACCGCCATATTGTCCGCCCGCGGCAAGGTCAGTCATGATACCGCTTTTGGCAGCTATCTGCACGCCATCGCCGATCGTCACATGTCCCTTGATTCCCACCTGGCCGCCGATCTGCACGCCATTGCCGATCTTCGTGCTGCCGGCGATGCCGACCTGCGAAACAATGGCGCAATGGCGGCCGATCTGGACGTTGTGGCCGATCTGGACCTGATTGTCGATCTTGGTCCCCTCGCCGATTACCGTGTCGTCCATGGCGCCGCGGTCGATGGTGGTGTTGGCGCCGATCTCAACATTGTCCTGGATGATCACCCGGCCGATCTGAACGATCTTGATCATGCCGCGCGGACCCGGTGCATAACCAAAACCGTCCTGGCCGATCCGAACGCCGTTGTGGATGATGACGCCATTGCCGATCAGCGCACAAAGAATGCTTGCTCCAGCCGCAATCGAACAATCCCGGCCGATCTTGACATTCGGGCCGATGACACTGTTCGCGCCGATACGCGTTCCCGCCCCGATCTCGGCATGCGCACCGATGACGGCCAACGGTTCGACGATCACGCCCTTTTCAAGTTTGGCGCTCGGATCGATCACTGCGCTCGCAGCAATCTCGCTTTCACCCGAAAGAGCGATCGGACGCAATGCTGCGGGATAGAACAGGCCGCCCGCCATTGCGAAGGCGGCATGCGGATTGGACGAGAAGATAACCGGAAGATGCGGAGGAATGAGATCGGCAAGCGCCTTGTCGCAGATCACCGCCGAGGCCTCGCAGGTCGCAAACTCCTCGCGATTACGGCGCGACAGGATATAGCAGACATCGCCCGCCCGCGCCCGGCTGATCGGTGCGACGGACCTGACGATGACATTGGCATGATCGGAATTGGCGAGTTCCGCCCCAAGAAACTCTGCCAGCTCAGCGAGCTTCAGACCTTCATGGGGCAGAAAAAAAACGTTTTGCTCCATCGGCAACGCTCCAGAACGGAATTGAGTCTTACAGTTCCGGACTGCCGATATCAGAATTGGTTGTTGATGCCAAACTTGAAGTTTTGCGTCTTGTCGAAGTCTTCCTTGAGGACCGGGATTGCGTAATCCAGACGCAATGAACCGAAAGGAGACTGCCAAACGACACCGACACCGACGGAAGCGCGCAGCGAGGCGTCTTCGCCCTCAATGCCGTCGCCCCTCAGGTCAACGTCATTGCCGAACAACGTGCCGGCGTCGGCGAAGACCGCGCCGCGCAGGTTGAAGTCGCGCGGGAAGCCCGGCATCGGGAAAGTCGCTTCGGCCGATGCGGTGAAGTATGTTGTACCGCCCAGCGGATCGTCGTTGTCACCCCTGACGCGCGGGCCGATACCCTTGTTCTCGAAGCCGCGAATGTCGCCATTGGTCAGCGTGAACTGGTCGAAGACATTCAGGTGCTCACCGAACCCGACGACATAACCTGCCGAAGCCGAAACCGAACCGATGATATCGGCATCGTCGGCGAGCAGGTGGTAGTAGCGGGCCTTGCCGTAGATCTTGTAGAACTGCGAGTCGCCCCCGAGGCCGGCAATTTCCTGCGTCGCCGTCGCATAGATGCCTTCGCGCGGCAGAACCGTGTCATCGAGCGTGTTGTAGGTCAGCGTCTGCGAGACGGAAGAACGTGTCCACGGGCTGTCCTCAACCAGGTGCTGATACGGAGCGGACAGATCGGAAAGATCGCTGTTGTCAGCGTCGTACTTCATCTGCTTGTAGTTATAGCGGAAAGTCGTCGCCAGATCTTCGGTGATCGGCGCCGTGACGCGCAGAACGACGCTGGTTTCCTCATAGTCGTAATTGTCGTTGCTCGACGTCTCGCTGTGGTTGACGTCGAAGCCCGCCGCCAGGCGGTAGCCGAGGAAATAGGGTTCGGTGAAGCTGACGCCGTAGGCGCGCGATCCTTCCTGGCCGCCGCCGGCCGAGATGCGGATGTACTGACCGCGACCAAGGAAGTTCTTTTCTTCGATCGATGCTTCGAGCAGCAGACCGTCGCCGCCAGCGGCATAACCCGCGCCGACACCGAACGAACCGGTCGACTGATCCTGCACGTCGACCACCACCACGACGCGGTCCGGGGAGCTGCCCGGCTGCGTGGAGATATTGACGGAAGAGAAGTAACCGAGCGCTTCCAGGCGGCGCTTGGCCTTGGTGATCATCTGCTGATTGAAGGCGTCGCCTTCGCTCATGTCGAATTCGCGGCGGATGACGTAATCGCGCGTACGGCTGTTGCCGCGGATCTCGATGCGCTCAACATAGGCGCGCTCGCCCTGGTCGACGAGATATTCGACGCCGATCGTGTTGTTGTTGAGGTCGCGGTTACCGCGCGGCGTGACGCGCGCAAAGGGATAACCGGCGGAGGCCACCTGATCGGAAATCGCTTCGATCGACTTCTGAACTTCCTTGGCGCTGTAGAGGTGGCCTTCTTTCGTGCGCACCAGCGGCAGCAGCTGATCCGAGCCGACGCCCTCGACGGTGGACTGCACGGTCACCGGTCCGAAATTGTAGCGCTGGCCCTCCTCGATATTGAAGGTGAGCGTGTATTTGTTGGTCGCCTCGTCAAAGCTGGCATCGGAAGAGACGATGCGCATGTCGGCATAGCCGCGATTGTAATAGAACTGGCGCAGCGCTTCTTCGTCTGCGTGGAGCTTGTCTTCGTTGTAGACGTCCTTGCGGGTCAGGAACGAAAGGAAGTTCGAACGCTTTGTCTGAATTACGGCAGCAAGGCGGCCGGCGCTATAGGCGTTGTTGCCGACGAAATTGATCGAATCGATCTTGGTGCGATCGCCCTCGTTGATGACAAAGGCGAGATTGACGCGGCCTTCGCCGAGCGGCACCACCTGCGTCGTCACCTCGACTTCGCTGCGGCCGGTGGCGGCATAGGCATCCTTGATCGCCTGGATGTCGGACTGGATCTGCGTGTCGCTGTAAGGACCGGCAGCATGCGTCTGGACGATCGTCGCGAGCTTGTCGTCCTTGATCTTGCGGTTGCCGTTGAAGACCACCTGATTGACGAGCTGAGCCTCCTGGACGTTGACGACGAGCGTGCCGCCGGAAACCGAAATCTTCACATCGGAGAAGTAGCCCGTGCCGTAAAGCTGTTTGACCGAGTTATCGATATCAGTGTTCGAGAAACTCTTGCCGGGCGTGATGGTGAGGTTCGACCGGACGGCTTCCGCGCCGACGCGGCTTGCGCCACGCACATCAATGCGCTGGATGACCGCGGCCTCGGCGGCCGTAGCGGAAACGAACGTCAAAGCACCTGCGCCCGAAGCAACAACACTAGCAGACAGCGCAATCGCCGATACTGCGTTCAAAAACTTTGAACCAGCCTTCATTTCACCTATTACCTTTTTTCCCTCGTCCCCGTCCCCGGGAGAACCCGATTCCGGTCACGTGTGTCGTTTTACCCGCTTTTGACATACAAGCAAGGGAGGGCGTTAATTTCTGTTTACTTCATTTCCAAGCGTGACCCATTCGCCACTACAGCCTTGAAACATCGTAAATAAATAGTAATTCCCTTGCCTTACGCGTTTACCTTCAGCTCAGGCTGATGTCGTTCCAGGTCGTGAAAACCATCAATGTCAATATCATTGCCAGGCCTATACGAAATGCAATTTCCTGTGCCTTGGCACCCAGCGGTTTTCCTCTGACCGCTTCCACCGCATAGAACATCAGGTGGCCGCCATCAAGTACCGGAACCGGCATCAGGTTAAGCAATCCTATCGAAACCGACAGCACCGCAGCAAGCTGCAACACTGCCCCCAGGCCAAGCTTCGCCATCTGGCCGGTAGCCTGCGCCACACGGATCGGTCCGCCCAGCTGATCGGCCCGCATCGATCCGCTGAAGATGTTGCCGATATATTTGAAGGTGTCCGTGACGATTTGCCCGCTGGCGATCACGCCCTCACGCAGCGCCTGGAGCGGAGTGTAGGTCTGCAGCCGGAAATTGCCGGAGTTCTTGTCGGTAGCGATGCCGATCTGACCGACTTCCATCTTGTTGCCGAACTGATCGGTCTGGTCGACGCGCTGCGGCACCATCGGCACATCAAGCTTCTGGCCGCCGCGCTCGACTGTAACGACAATCCTTTGGCCGGGGCGCATGCCGACATAGCGGCGCACATCTTCAAACGTCTCGACCTTGCCGCCATCGATGGCAACCAGGAGGTCGCCGGGAAGGATGCCGGCGGCGGCCGCCGAGCTCTCCGGCTTGACCTCGGCAACGACCGGGTCGGCGATCATGCGGCCATAGACGGTGAAGAGAACAGTAAAGATGGCGATCGCCAGCAGAAAATTGGCGATCGGACCTGCTGCGACGGTCGCGGCACGTTTCCACAGCTTGGCACCGGCAAAGGAGCGCGCCCTCTCCTCTTCGGACATGGCGGCAAGCTTGTCGCTGTCCGGTTTGCTCGACGCATCCTCGTCGCCAAAGAAGCGGACGTAACCGCCAAGCGGGATTACGGAGATCTTCCAGCGTGTTCCATGGCGGTCGGTGAAGCCGAATAGCTCGGGACCAAAGCCGACCGAAAAGGCAAGGATACGGATTCCGCTCCAGCGCCCGACAAGGTAATGGCCCATCTCATGCACGAAGACGAGCAGCGAGAGCACCAGGATGAAGGTGACGATATTCCCCATCACAAATGCGTATATGCCGGTCATCACGTCCATGGTTCCTTCCGTCGGGCTACCGCGTCATCAGAGGCCAAACAATGCCGCTCCGAGCGACGTCATGCCAGCTCCCTTTATCAGGGAAAATGATACAGCAAGCAAGAACGCAGCAAAACAGGCGAAAATCAGTCCGTCGACGCGGTCCATGACGCCGCCATGGCCCGGAATGAGACGGCTCGAATCCTTGACGCCGAATTTTCGCTTGATGAAGGATTCGAAAAGATCGCCCGACTGGCTGCAGATCGACAGGATGAGCGCCACGCCGGCGGCGACGACTTCGGTGCCCGGAAGGAGGAAATGGGCGAGAAGGACGCCGGCTGCGACCGCGAAAACGGCGCCGCCGATAGCGCCAGACCATGTCTTTCCCGGCGAGATCGACGGGGCAAGCTTCGGTCCGCGGAGCGCCCTGCCGACGAAATAGGCGAGGATATCGGTCGCCCAGACGACGGCAAAGACGAAAAGCATGGCGTAAAGACCGGGCTGGTCGTTGCCTCTGATCGCGGCGAGCGCCAGGCCTGTGGCGCCGGCATAGAAGAGGCCGACCGGCAGCCAGCGACTCGTGCCGTGCAGGATGATCAGGGCTATGCCGACGGCGGTGACGCCGGCCAGCATGCCGGCGGCGAATTCGAAATTGCCGACAAGCACGAGGAAGGCGATCGCCGCTTCGCCGATCCAACCGACCACATTGGCCACCCAATCCCGCGCAATGCCGGTTATCTTAGACCATTCATAGTAGATCAGCAGACCGATCACCACGGCCAAGGTGCGAAAGGCAAGGCCGCCATACCAGGTGGCGACAAGAACGATGACCGCGAGAATCAATCCTGAAACGATGCGGAGCTTCAATTCCCTCTGCATCAGGTGCCGACCGCGGCTGCCTGCGATGACAGGCCACCGAAGCGCCGGTCGCGGGAGGCGAATTTTTCCAGCGCGGAGCGGAAAATCTCCGGACTGAAATCGGGCCAATATTCCGGGATGAAGATGAATTCCGAATAGGCGGCCTGCCAAAGCAGGAAGTTGGAAAGCCGTTCCTCGCCGCTGGTGCGGATGATGAGATCCGGATCCGGGATGCCGGCCGTGTCGAGACGGGCGTTGATCAGCGCGGGGGTGATGTCCTGTGCCCGCAGGCGGCCGGACTCGACATCCCTCGCGAGACTCACGACGGCGCGCGAGATTTCATCACGCGAGCCGTAATTGAAGGCGATGACCAGCGTCAGCGCCGTGTTGTTCCTGGTGGTCTCCTCCGCCTCAAGCAGCAGGCCGAGAATGTCGCTGCGCAGGCTGTGGCGGTCGCCGATCACCTTGATGCGTACATTCTGGCGATGAAGCTCGGCAAGGTCGCGACGAATGAAAGCCTTGAGCAGACCGAGCAGATCGGAAACCTCGGCTTCGGGCCGGCGCCAGTTCTCCGAGGAGAAGGCGAAGAGGGTGAGATATTTTATGCCGGCCGCGCCGGCAGCGCGTACTGTCTCGCGGACCGCCTCGACGCCCTTGCGATGGCCCATCGTGCGCGGCAAGCCGCGCTGCTTGGCCCAACGGCCATTGCCGTCCATGATGATGGCAACATGCTCTGGCACAGTCACAAATACAGATTCCGACATTTCCCGTCCGGTCTTTCCAGGCAAAGGCACAGGTCCACTAGACCTGCATGATTTCCTTTTCCTTCTCGCCAAGCAAGCGGTCGATTTCGGAAATCGTCTCGTCCGTCATCTTCTGTACGCGTTCGGATTGCGCACGGCTCTCGTCCTGGCCGATTACACCGTCCTTTTCGGCTTTCTTGAGGCCGTCCATGCCGTCACGGCGGACATGGCGAATCGCGACCTTGCTCTTTTCGGCATAGTCGTGCGCCACCTTGACGAGCGACTTGCGGCGCTCCTCGTTCAATTCCGGCAGCGGAATGCGCAGGCTCTGGCCGTCGACGATCGGGTTGAGGCCGAGATTGGATTCGCGGATGCCGCGTTCGACGGCGCTGACCATCGACTTGTCCCAGACGGAAACCGTCAGCATACGCGGCTCGGGCACGGTGATGTTGGCGACCTGATTCAAGGGCACGCGCGAACCATAGGCCTCGATCGTGACCGGATCGAGGATGTTGGCCGAAGCACGGCCGGTGCGCAGCGATGCGATGTCGCTCTTGAATGCGGAGACCGCGCCGTCCATCCGGCGCTTCAGTTCCTTGATATCGATACCTTCACTCATGTTGATGCTCCCGTTTAGAGCGATGCCGAAAAGTCAGCGGTTTTCGGAACGTCTCAGGCTCTAATTCTTTAATGTAGAACATGTTTCAGATTTCAGGCCAACCGGACCTAAAGCTCAATCATGTTCTAGCGAGGGCTGCGCCGAAACCGCGGCGCGGCTTGTATCAGTTGTCGGAGACGATGGTCTTGAGGCCACCGCCCGTCAAGATTTCAGCAAAACCACCCTTCTCGTGGATCGAGAAGACGATGATCGGAATGGAATTTTCCCTGGCAAGCGCCACGGCGGCAACGTCCATCACCGCAAGCCCCCTGTCCAGCACTTCTTGGTGCGTCAGGCGGTCGAAGCGGGTCGCATCGGGATATTTCTTCGGGTCGGCGGTGTAGATGCCGTCCACCTGCGTGCCCTTGAAGATCGCTTGCGCGCCCATTTCGGCGGCGCGCAGCGCGGCGGCGGAATCGGTGGTGAAGAAAGGATTGCCGGTGCCGCCGGCAAAGATCACCACGCGTCCCATCGACAGATGATAAAGGGTCGCTCGCTGCGAGAAACTTTCGCAGATTTCCGGCATGGAGATGGCCGAAAGCACCACCGTATCGATGTTCAGCTTGCGCAGCGAGGTTGCGAGCGCCAGCGCGTTGATGATGGTGCCGAGCATGCCCATATGGTCGCCGGTCACCCGGTCGCCACCTTTGGATGCGACTGCGACACCACGGAAGATATTGCCGCCACCGACGACGACGCCGACTTCCACGCCCATATGCCTTGCCTCGGCGATATCGGATGCAATGCGATCCGCCACCGTGACATCGATCCCGAAACCCTGGCCACCCATGAGCGCTTCGCCGGAAGCCTTGAGCAGAACGCGTTTATAGACAGGCTCTAAAGACATCTTGGCTCCTCGTAAATTGCCGTGAATGCCCGATACACGAAGGGCACCGCGTTGTCACGCGATGCCCTGGCGTTTTCCCAATTATGGCTGAAAGATCAACCCTTGACGGCAGCCGCAACTTCAGCTGCGAAATCGGTCTCTTCCTTCTCGACGCCTTCGCCGAGCAGGAGACGTGCCATGCCGGCAACTTCGATCGGGGCGCCGACGGCCTTTTCAGCTTCCTTGATAGCGGCTGCGACGGTGAGATCCGGATTGATGACGAAAGACTGCGAGAGAAGAGCGACTTCCTCGAAGAACTTGCGCATGCGGCCTTCGACCATCTTTTCGATGATGTTGTCGGGCTTGCCCGAAGCGCGCGACTGCTCGATGAAGACGTTGCGTTCGCGTTCGGCGACGGCAGCATCGACTTCTTCCGGGCGGATCGCCAGCGGCGCGGTCGCTGCAATGTGCATGGCGACCTGGCGGCCGATTGCGTTCAGGGCTTCCTTGTCACCGGTCGACTTCAGGGCGACGAGAACGCCGAGCTTGCCGAGGCCGTCGGAAACCGCATTGTGGATATAGGTGGCGACGACGCCGTCCTCGACGGAGAGAGCGATCGAACGGCGCAGGTTCATGTTTTCGCCGATCGTTGCGATCGCATCCTTGATCGTGTCGGAAACGGACTTGCCGGATGCCGGATAGGTCGCGGCAGCCACGGCGTCGACCGTGCCGTCAGTGGAAACGGCGACCTTGGCGATGCCGCGGACGAGATCCTGGAAGGCATCGTTACGGGCGACGAAGTCGGTTTCGGAGTTGACTTCGACGACGACGGCCTTCGTGCCTTGGCTCGAAACGCCCACGAGGCCTTCAGCGGCGGTGCGGCCCGACTTCTTGTCGGCCTTGGCGATGCCTTTGGCGCGCAGCCAGTCGATCGCCGCTTCCATGTCGCCGCTGGTTTCAGCAAGAGCCTTCTTGCAGTCCATCATGCCTGCGCCTGTCTTTTCGCGCAGTTCCTTCACCATTGCAGCCGTAATCTCGCTCATTATCTTCCTCTTGTCGGTTCAAACGGTGGACCGCAAAGCGGCGCGACACCGGATTGAGGCACGAAATGTACCTGTATGTATGACAGCGTGATGAAGACGCGCCATAACGAAACTTTACTGGCGGAGCGCCTGACGCCTCCGCCTTGAAACAGGTAAGGCCGCCGAACTTCGATGAGTCGCGAGCGGCCTTCCCAGTCTATGCAAGCTTCGACGGAGTTTTGTCTCCGCCCGCCTTCATCAGCCTTCGGCTGCTTCCTCGAGAGCCGGCTCGACCGGAACTTCGGAAGATGCGCCGAGATCACGGCCGGAAGAGCTCTGCTGGCGCGCAATGCCGTCGATGGCAGCGCGGGAGATCAGCTCGCAGTACAGGGCGATGGCGCGCGATGCGTCGTCGTTGCCCGGGATCGGATAGTCGATCAGGTCCGGATCGCAGTTCGAATCGATGATGGCGACGACCGGGATGCCGAGGCGCTTGGCTTCGTCGATCGCGATCTTTTCCTTGTTGGTGTCGATGATGAACATCAGGTCGGGCGTGCCGCCCATATCGCGAATACCGCCGAGAGCCTTGTCGAGCTTTTCACGCTCGCGCTCGAGGTTGAGGCGTTCCTTCTTGGTGAAGCCCTGGGCTTCGCCGTTGAGGATCTCGTCGAGTTTGCGCAGGCGCTGGATCGAATTGGAGATCGTCTTCCAGTTCGTCATCATGCCGCCGAGCCAACGCGAGTTGACGTAGTACTGTGCCGAGCGCTTGGCGCTGTCGGCGATGATTTCGGACGCCTGGCGCTTGGTACCGACGAAGAGAACGCGGCCGCCGCGGGCGACGGTGTCGCTGACGACCTGAAGAGCGCGCGACAGCATCGGAACCGTCTGGGCCAGATCGATGATGTGAATGTTGTTGCGATCGCCGAAGATATACGGCTTCATCTTCGGGTTCCAGCGATGGGTCTGGTGGCCGAAGTGGACGCCTGCTTCAAGAAGCTGACGCATAGAAAAATCAGGCAATGCCATGCCTTGTTACTCCTTTTCCGGTTGAACCTCCGCAAGACGAACAGCACCCTCTTCGAGAATGCCACCGGCGGAACAGCCCGGATTTCTCCCGGACGATCCCAAGCCTTACGTGTGGAATGCCGGTGCCCATACATTCGGTTCGGCATAAAAGCAAGGAAAACATTCCATTCGGCCTAAAAACAAGGATCATGCCGAACTTCCGGCCGACTGCCCTGCCCTGAAAACGCGCCGCTCAGCTTGCCAGCGTCGGCAGCAGCGCCAGCATGACGCCGGCGTCGGGCATCGGCAGGACGGCGTCGATCTCGGCGGGCAGCAGGCTGGCGATTGCGCTGTCGGCGTTTCCGGTCGCCGTCCCCAGCGGACCGCGGAAGCCGTGTCGCGTCCAGGCGAGTTCCTGCAACCGCGGGCTGATCAGCGCCTCGATCAGCCGATTGGCATTTTCATCAACGACGATCAGCGGATGCGAGGAGTAAACGGTCGGGCGCGGATAGAGCACGACCGGCTTCGCGCTTGCGCTCGTCTTGATGCGGTCCCAGCGTTCTGGATCGGCGAGGATCCATTCGACCAGCTGATTCTCGTAGCCGACGATCATCGGTTCGCCGCCGAGGCCGCCTGCCAGATACTGCTCGAAAAGCTTGCCTGATGACGGCGACTTGAAGCCCATATTGCGGAAGATCGCCTGGACCTTGCCGCCTGATGCGGAAAGATCAGCCGTTGTCGCGACATTGCCGCTAAAAAGGCTCAGCACGAGGCCGGCAAACATGAAGCCGGAATTGGAGCGGTTGGGATCGGTCGAGACGATGCGGGCGCGTCCATAGAGCGAGTTGACACCCAGCTTCGACCAGTCGGCGCCGGACAGGATCGCGTCGAGCAGCGCCTTGAGATCGAGCTGATGGTGGCCGTCCTTCGTGACCGTTACCAATCCCGCCTTCGTCAGCCCATCGACCACCGGTTGCCAGGAATAGACGACGATCGGCGTGTTCAGTACGACGCGGTCGTTGCGGACACCGATCCCGTTCTGTCTGGCGATATCGACCATGATCGAGGAGGACGGCCAGAGGAATTGCGGATGCTGCGACAGCAGCGCCTGTTCGCGCACCATCTCGACGGAGCCGGCGACGCGGCTGTCCATCGTCAACCCGTATGCGCCAAGCGCTTTGATCACGTCGGGGTCGGCGACGAAGGCCTCCTTTTCGCCGCCGACGAAGCCGAAGAACGTCGTGCGGGCGCCAAGCAGGCCCTGCAATTCCGGCCGGTCCCGGACAGCGAAATAACCGCCGGTGCCGACGATGCCGGCTCCAAGCAACCCCACTCCGAAGGCGCGACGAGAAAGGGCCATCAGCGTCCAATATCCTCTTTGAGCGATGCCTGGATGAGGCGCAGGTCGGTGTCGAGCGTGCCAAGTTCCTCGTCGACCAAGCTGTCGGCGTAATGAATAAACGCCTCCTCGAGCTTCACCAGAACGCCGCGCACCTCCCCCAATTGCTTCGGATCGGGAACACGCTTGGCTTCGATCACGGCAAAACCTTCCGCCACCTCGGCGGCACGCGGCAGATAATAGGAGAGAAACCGGCGAACGGCGTTGGCGCTTTCGGGCTTGGCCTCGACCTTGCGAAAGACATCGGCGGCGATTTCGGCAAGATGCCGGGCAGCGGCGGCCGCAGACTTGTCAACGATCGCATCGGCGGCGGTCTCCAGCCTCTCAGCAAAGGGAACGGCCGCCTCCAGGAGGTCGCGGGCAAAGGCGACCCGCCCGCTGCCGATGCGCTTGAGATCGACACCTTCGAACAGCCGGCGCGGCGCGAGCAGAATGACGAGCCCGGCAAAGACCAGAAGGGCGATGATGGCGGCGATCCAGAAGGGCATGCCGGCGGCAAGGCTCAACAGCGGCACGGTGATCGCCGCGGCCAGTCCCGCCACGATCCAGTTGCCGTCATTGCCGAGCCAATTGTGCATGCTCGTCCTAATTATAGCCGCGCGCGGTGCGGAAGGCGGTGGCGAGATCGGAACCGCCGTCGAACACGCGCGCCGAGGTCAGCTTGGCAAGGCTGTCAAGCTGGGTCTTGTCGGCGTCGCCGAATGTGATGCCGAAGATCGGCACGTGCGGCTCGGTCGCGTTCCATTCGCTTATGAAGGCCTGGCTTCGATCGTCTGACTTGCCGTCGGTCATGATGACGACGGCAGGCAGATAAGTCGAGAGCTTGTCGGTTCCGGCGATCTGCTGCAGAGCCCGTTCGGCGCAGGCATACATATCAGTGCCGCCGCCCGCTCTTTGCAGCGAAATCTCCTTCAGCAAGCCTTCCTGCTCCAGCGGGTTTCCGCTTGCCATGAAGGCGTTGCGCACGCTGCCGTCGAAGGGAATGACGATGATCTGGTCGGCGGGTGACCATTGCACCAGCACCTTGCTCGCCTCATCTGGCGTCAGCAGGAAACGCATCGCCTTCTGCAACTGGTCCTCGCCATTACCCTGCATCGAGCCGGAAAAATCGAGGCAGAGCGCCGTCAGAGACGGTTTGCGCAGCGCCGCCTGGTAAAGGGTGAGCGCCTGGCGGATGACGCCGGGCTCCGGCATGCGGATTGCCGTCACCAGCCGGGCGGGATCGAAATTCCACTTCGGCTCCGGCTTGGCGGCAACGCCGGTCAGCGGGATGCGCCGGCCGGTATCGGCGATGCGCTGCTGCACGGGGCCTGAGCTCAAATAGGCAAGCAGATCGTTGAAGAAGCTCTGGACTTCGGGCCCGCGGCCATGATCGACGAAACCGATCGGCGAATCCGCCATGGCGACACCATCGGCCGGATAGATCGCGTAAAGCGGCTCCCGCGACAGGGCGGCCAGCTTGTCGTTGGTTTCCTTCAGCACCGCCTCGTAATTCCACATCGCGTCGTAGACGGTGCCCTTGCCGGCGGAATCGACATAGAGATCGGCAAGCCAGCCCGATGAGCCGGAAGAGCGCACGACGCCTGAAAGCAGCGCCCTGACGCTGTCCTGGACGTTCTTGTCATCGAGATCGCCGGGCTCGATCACCGGCTTGTTGCCGAGCGCGCTCGACAGCATGGCGAGATAGGCGCTGGCGCCGGAATTGGATTGCGTCGCCGAAGTCATCAGGAATTTCAGCGATCCGCTCTGAACGGCAGCCAGAATGTCCTTCGTGAACACCTCCCTGCCGACCCAGCCGAGTTCCTCGGCCTTCGACCTGCGCACCCCCAATACCACGGGCGTCTGCGCGATCGAGGTCAAGTTCTTGACGCGGCGCCTGGTGTCGAACATGTCGACCCAGACGCTGGAGGCCGGCCAGACAGCATCCTGTGCGACGCCCTGGTCGCTCTGCAGCGCCAGGCCGATATCGAGCGTGCCTTCGTATTTGAAGGTGCAGGTGGCGTTCTTCTGCTTGCAGAATTCCTCGACGATCGGCTGCAGGACGGTGTTCTCCGAGCCTGATACGATGGAGAACTCCGGCCCTTGGTCGAAGGGATTGCAGCCGGCAAGGGCCAGAGCGGCAAGAAGTGCCAGACCTGAGAGCAGCGCTCGCATCGTCATCCTGTCGATCACGCCTCAGTCATCGCCTTCTTGAGCTCGATCGTCATCTGCTCCATCTGCTGCTCGGCGAGCGCCCGCTTCCGACGTCCCTCCTCCTGAACCCGAAGCACGCCTGAGATCGTATCGATCAGATCCCTGTTCGCCTTGGCGAGGGTGTCGATATCAACGATGCCGCGCTGCGACTGCTGCTCGATTGATATCGCCTGGCCCTTCATCATCTCTGATGCCTGGCGGATCATGTCGTTGGTGGCGTCCGTTACCGCCTTCTGCAGGTCGAGCGCCGATTTCTGCCGCGTCAGGCCAAGCAGAATCACCATCTTCTGCTTCCATGCCGGCACCGTCAGCGCAGACGTCGCCTGCAGGTTCTCGATCAGCGTCTCGTCGCCTGCCTGAACGATGCGGATTTGCGGCAATTGCTGAATGCCGAGCTGACGCGCCTGCTGCAGGTAGAAGACCCGTTTTTCCAGCCGATCAAGCGCCTGCAAGCTGTCCTGATAGGTCTGCGCCTCCAGCATGCCGCCGCCCGGGCCGGTCGTCGCCGCTTCGGCTTGCGCCTTCAGCTTCGGCAGGTCGACGCTGCGGAAACGTTCGGCGAAGGTTTTGCCGGCCTCAACATAAGAATCGAGCCGTGTGATCGATTGCCTGGTTTCCTCATGCAGGTCGTCGAGCAGCGCGATGTCGCGCCTCAGCGTGTCCTTGTGACGGTCGAGCTCCAGGCCGATCCGGTCGATCTGGCCGGCGACGTCCTCGAACTCCTGCTTAAAGCGTTCGAGCCGCGCTTTTGCGGAGAGGAACATGCGGCTGAGGAAGCCTTTGTCTTTCAGCGATGCCGGATCGAGGCTCTTCGACTTGAGGATGATGTCGGTCAGCAGGCGACCGACCTCGCCGAGATCCTTGTTGCGGACCTCGCGCAGGATCCTGTCGGCATAATCGCTGACAGCCTGCTGGGCGCGGTCGCCGTAGACCGAAATGCCGGCTCGATCGGTGATATCGATGCTATCGGAAATGCGGGCAACTTCCGCCGGATCGGCGGCGACAACCGGCAGGGCGGCGTTCTGTACAGTCGCGAGATCGGTATCGGCCATAGTGAGGCTTTCCAGGCTTGCGGCGCGTGATGGTCTGGAGGCCTATTTCGCAACTGCAGGCCCCGTCGCATTGGACTGGCCGCTGGAGTCGCACCGATCACAAGAGCAGGACGACAGAAGGCGACTCAATCATCGCTGGTCGCCGACACAATAATGAACTTTATGATACAGTTTTATGACAGCGGAGAAACCGCGGCCTACTTGCAGACCTCAGCCTTGTGATCCAGCAGCTCGAGCTTGGCGAGCTTCCCGGTCAGGACAAAATCGCCATAATCCATCGTCAGGTCGCGGGTGATGCCGTTCTCGTAAAGCTTGAACGACATGCGATAGACCGGCAGCGAATCCGATTTTGCATTCTCGTTGAAATAGGCGATGGTCACCGGCCAGAAGGCCGTCTTCGAGAAGGCGCCGGCATTGCCGGCATCGGCCTCCTCGGCAGCGGGCGTTTCCTGCTTGCCGACGATCGTCGTCGTCACCAGCGACTTGTCGCCGTCATCGGAACCATCGAAAACGCGGGCTTCGAAGAAACGTTTTCCCTCCTTGGCGTTCTGGATCACATCGAGCATATGTTCTGTCGGAAAGCGGCTTTCGCCAAGCTGCAGCTCACGGCTCGCCGGCTGCTTGAGATCGACTTTGACGCCATTGGCCTGATTCTCGGCCGCGCCGTTGACCTCCTTGTCGAGCTGGTCGTCGGTGAAGGATTTGGTGTCAAAGGTAAACTTGCGGTCCTTCAGGTTCTCGAAGGTCTTTGTCTGCTGATCGCTGACGCGCACGCTGTCGCCGGTGTCGATCTGCGTCACGAAGCGGAAATTGGTGGTGAAGCCCTGGCAATAGCTGCCGTCGAATTCATAGACCATGCGGCCGTACATCGAGGCGATGCCGGAGCGGTCCGACGCATCCTTCAATTCCAGATCGTAGACCGCGCGATGGGCGACGAGACCGGTCGCGATCGCAGCGCTTGCCGCAGGCGCACCCGCCCATGCATTGGCGGATACGCTGGCAAGAAGCAGAGCGGCAAGCGACGATCGGAACATTCATTCACTCCTGTTGGACTCAGCCGCGATGTTATATGAACTCTTTCGGCCAAATCGAGGCTCGAAGCTGTCATAATAAAGATTCCAGTCTTGATGCATAATTTTTGAAACATTGACAACAAAAGCGGAGACGAAAATGTCCGACAAAATTGCAGAGCGCCTGACTGAGATGGGGATAACCCTGCCCGAAGCCGCAGCACCTGCCGCAAATTACGTTCCCTATGTCATCAGCGGCAATCTTCTCTATATCTCCGGGCAACTGCCGCTCGACGGCGGCAAAGTCGCCGTATCCGGCCATCTCGGCAAAACGGTCGACGTTGCGAGCGGCCAGCGCGGCGCCGAGCTCTGCGCCATCAACATCCTCGCCCAGGCAAAAGCTGCGCTCGTCGGCGACCTCGGCCGCATCCGGCGCGTCATAAAGCTGAACGGATTCGTCGCCTCGGCGCCCGACTTTGTCGAGCAGCATCTCGTCATCAACGGCGCGTCGAACCTGATTGCCGGCGTGCTCGGCGAGGCGGGCAAACATGCTCGCGCCGCCGTCGGCATGGCCGCTCTGCCGCTGAACGCCGCCGTCGAGATCGACGCTATCATGGAAATCGCAGAATGACCAATGCGGACTGGATCAAGGACGTGCCGGTCGCCCATCGCGGCTATCACGACCTGAATAAGCTTGTCTGGGAAAATACGCTTTCGGCCTTCTCGCGCGCTGTCGAAGCCGGCTTTGCGATCGAATGCGACCTGCATTACGCCTCCGACGGCGTGCCGATCATCTTTCACGACGAGGATCTTCAGCGTCTGTGCAATCTGAACGGCGACGTCCGCGAGCGTACCTCCCGGGAACTCGGGCTGATCGCCGTCGGCGGCACGGGAGACAAGGTGCCGACGCTCCGCCAGCTCCTCGACCTCGTCAAGGGCAAGGTTCCGCTGGTGCTGGAGCTGAAGGGCCGTGAGGCCGACGACGAAGGCTTTGCCGAATCCGTGCTCGAAGTGCTCGAAGGCTATGAGGGCAAGGTCGCGCTGATGAGCTTCGACCATTGGCTGTTGCGCGATCTGAAGGCGCTTGGCTCGCCCTACCCGCTCGGGCTGACCGCCAATGGCAACACGCCGGAAGAGTTTGAGACCCATGCCAAGGCAATGGAGATCGGTCTCGACTTCATCTCCTATTATTATGACGACCTGCCGAATGCCTTCATCACGGGCGAACGCGACAAGGGCATTCCGGTGATGACCTGGACGGTGCGTGACGAAGAGGCGCGCCGGCGCACTTTCGCCAATGCAGACCAGATGACCTTTGAAGGTTTCGACCCGCGTGCGGTTTGACGCTCGCTTTTTGGCCAAGATCATGCGCAGACTGAAACAGAGCCGAAACCCTCCTCCCACAGGCTTCGCATCCGCCGCATGACCGATGAATTGTCCATTCGCGTAGAACGCTCCTTCACCGCGATTTCCCCGGAGAGCTGGTCCAGGCTTTCCGGGGCGTCGAAAGCTTGCAGCACGCTCGCCTATAATCCTTTCGTTTCGCACGCCTTTTTATCGTCGCTAGAAGAATCCGGCTCGGCCACGGCCGAAACCGGTTGGCTCGGCCACCATCTGTTACTCGAAACAGATGGTGGCGAGCTGATCGGCGCCCTGCCCGGCTACCTCAAGAGCCACAGCCAGGGCGAATATGTCTTCGACCACGGCTGGGCCGACGCCTTCGAGCGGGCCGGCGGGCGTTATTATCCCAAGCTGCAGTGCTCGATTCCATTTACACCCGCGACCGGCCCGCGTCTTCTCGTCGCCGAAGGGTTGCAGCGGCTGCCGATCCAGAGCGCGATCGCCGAAAGCCTCAAAGAGGTCGTGCGCCGGCTCGGCATCTCCTCGGCGCACATTACCTTCGTGCCTGATGAAGAGATCGGCGTCTTCGAGATGGATGGCTATCTGCACCGCACCGACCAGCAGTTCCATTTCATCAACGACGGCTATGCCAATCATGACGAGTTCCTCGAAACGCTCGCTTCGCGCAAACGCAAGGCATTGCGCAAGGAGCGCCGCGCCGCGCTCGAAAACGGCATCAGCATCGACTGGCTGACGGGGCGCGATCTGACGGAGCGGATCTGGGACCAGTTCTTCAAATTCTACATGGATACCGGCGGCCGCAAATGGGGCCGGCCCTATCTCACCCGCAAATTCTACTCGCTGATCGGCGAGCGCATGGCCGACGATATCCTGCTCGTCATGGCCAAGCGCGACGGGCGCTATATCGCCGGCGCGATCAATTTCATCGGCGGCGATACGCTCTACGGCCGTCACTGGGGCTGCATCGAGGACCACCCGTTTCTGCATTTCGAGGTCTGCTATCACCAGGCGATCGACTTCGCCCTGGCGAAGGGGTTGAAACGGGTCGAGGCCGGCGCCCAGGGCGAACATAAGCTCGCTCGCGGCTACCTGCCGGTGACGACGCATTCCGCCCATTATGTCGCCCATGCCGGGCTGCGCCGCGCGATCGGCGATTATCTCGCGCGCGAGCGCGCCGATGTCGAACAGATGAGTGAATTGCTGAGTGAGCACAGCCCCTTTCGCAAGGGTGAGCGTCAGCAGGAGGATTGACGCGGCCCCGGCGAGCGCGCTACCCGATCAAATGGAACGTGAGGAGATTTTGCGATGACCAGCGCCTATGACGACAACAATATCTTCGCCAAGATCCTGCGCGGCGAAATTCCCTCGCACCGAATCTTCGAGGACCAGCATACGGTGGCGTTCATGGATGTGATGCCGCAAGCGCCGGGCCACGTGCTCGTCGTTCCGAAGGCGCCTTCGCGCAATATCCTCGATGCCGATCCCGCCACCCTCGTCCATGCCATTACCGTCGTTCAAAAGGTCGCCCGGGCGGTCCAGGAAGTTTTCGACGCCGATGGCGTGTTCATCGCCCAGTTCAACGAACCGGCGGCTGGACAAACGGTGTTCCATCTGCATTTCCATATCATTCCCCGCCATGAGGGCGTGGCCCTCAGGCCGCATTCCGGCAAGATGGAAGACGGCGCTGTGCTTGCCGCCCATGCCGAAAAGATCCGGGCGGCCCTGGCGTAACACGGATCTCTGCCGACGAGGGGAAGCAAAAAAGGCCGCGGGTGACGCGGCCTTTTTTAATTCGGTGACGAGGTCTCACTTCTTGCGCGGAACCTTGGGAACCGTGCTTCCCTTCTTGGGGGCGTCGCGGACCTCGGGCTCGGCCTGCGGGACCGTCTTGGCGCGGGTCTTGCGGGCCGTCTTCGTTTTCAGCTCGCCATCATCCTCGTCGTCGGCTTCGGGATGCACGACCTCGGCTTCCGGCTTCGGCTTGATCGGCGCCGTATCCGGAATGGCTTCCAGCAGGATACCGGGCTTGCCGTCTTCCTTCGGGCCGACGGTGACGTTGACGACGCCGCCCTTCTTCAGCTTGCCGAAGAGGATTTCGTTGGCGAGCGGCTTCTTGATCGTGTCCTGGATCACCCGGGCCAGCGGGCGGGCGCCCATCTTCTCGTCGTAACCCTTTTCTGCGAGCCAGGCGATCGCATCCTCGTGCAGGTCGAAGGTGACATTCCTTTCGGAAAGCTGGGCCTCCAGCTGCATGATGAACTTCTGCACGACCTTGTGAATGACCGCCGTCGGCAGCGCCGCGAACGGAATGATCGCGTCGAGACGGTTGCGGAATTCCGGCGTGAAGAGACGGGTCAGCGCTTCCTCGTCCTCGCCGGTGCGCTTGGACGAGCCGAAGCCGATCGCGGCCTTGGCCATTTCGGAGGCGCCCGCATTCGTCGTCATGATCAGGATGACGTTGCGGAAGTCGATCTTCTTGCCGTTATGGTCGGTCAGCGTGCCGTGGTCCATGACCTGCAGCAGTATGTTGTAGATGTCAGGATGCGCCTTCTCGATTTCGTCGAGCAGGACCACGCAATGGGGATGCTGATCGACGCCATCGGTCAGCAGACCGCCCTGGTCGAAGCCGACATAGCCGGGAGGTGCGCCGAGCAAACGCGAGACCGTGTGCCGCTCCATATATTCCGACATGTCGAAGCGCAGGAGCTCGACGCCGAGCGACGCAGCCAGCTGCTTTGCCACCTCGGTCTTGCCCACACCGGTCGGACCGGAGAAGACATAGGCGCCGATCGGCTTGTTCGGCTCGCGCAGGCCGGCACGCGCCAGCTTGATCGAGGTCGAAAGCGCTTCGATCGCGATGTCCTGTCCGTAGACCACCGAACGCAGTTCCTGCTCGAGATTGGCAAGCACCGCCTCGTCGTCCTTGGAGACGGTCTTCGGCGGAATGCGGGCCATCGTCGCGATCGTCGCCTCGATCTCCTTTTCGGTGATCAGCTTGCGGCGCTTCGACGGCGGCAACAGCATCTGGGCCGCACCCGTTTCGTCGATCACGTCGATCGCCTTATCAGGCAGCTTGCGGTCGGAGATGTAGCGGGCCGAGAGTTCGACGGCCGACTTGATGGCATCGTTCGAATAGCGCAGGTGGTGATACTCTTCGAAATAGGGCTTCAGGCCCTTCATGATCTCGATCGCATCATTGATCGACGGCTCGCTGACGTCGATCTTCTGGAAACGACGCACCAGCGCCCGGTCCTTCTCGAAGAACTGGCGGTATTCCTTGTAGGTGGTCGAACCGATGCAGCGGATGGCGCCCGACGACAGGGCCGGCTTCAAGAGGTTCGATGCATCCATCGCCCCGCCCGAGGTGGCGCCGGCGCCGATCACTGTATGGATCTCGTCGATGAAGAGGACGGCGCCCGGATATTCTTCCAGCTCCTTGACGACCTGCTTCAGACGTTCCTCGAAATCGCCGCGGTAGCGTGTGCCGGCAAGCAGCGTGCCCATGTCGAGCGAGAAGATCGTAGCATCGGCGAGCGCCTCGGGAACCTTGCCTTCGACGATGCGCTTGGCAAGACCTTCGGCGATCGCCGTCTTGCCGACCCCGGGATCACCGACGTAGAGCGGATTATTTTTCGAACGGCGGCACAGGATCTGGATGGTGCGGCTGACCTCGGCATGACGGCCGATCAGCGGGTCGATCTTGCCGCCCTTGGCCTTCTCATTGAGATTGACGCAATAGGCTTTAAGCGCATCCTGCTGCTTCTTGGGCCCGCCCTCTTCCTCGCCGCCGCGCGCCGTCGGCTTGCTCTCGGCCTCTTCCTCGGCGCCGCGCGGAGTGCGGGTCTCCGACGCGCCCGGCCGCTTGCCGATGCCGTGGGAGATGTAGTTGACGGCATCGTAGCGGGTCATCTCCTGCTCCTGCAGGAAATAGGCGGCATGGCTTTCGCGCTCGGCGAAGATCGCAACGAGCACGTTGGCGCCGGTCACTTCCTCGCGGCCAGATGACTGCACATGGATAACGGCCCGCTGGATGACGCGCTGGAAGCCGGAGGTCGGCTTCGAATCCTCGTCGTAACCCGTGATCAGATTGGAAAGTTCGTTATCGACATATTCGACGAGCGTCTTGCGCAGCGCATCGAGATCGACATTGCAGGCGCCCATGACCGCGGCCGCATCGGCGTCGTCGATCAGTGCGAGCAGCAAATGCTCGAGCGTCGCATATTCATGATGCCGCTCGTTGGCAAAGGTCAGTGCCTGATGGAGCGCCTTCTCTAAGCTAGGCGAAAATGTTGGCACGTTCAGATCCTCACTTCTTTTCCATGACGCATTGCAGCGGATGCTGGTGCTGCCGGGCGAAGTCCATCACCTGGCTGACCTTCGTTTCCGCTACCTCGTATGTGAATATTCCGCACTCGCCGACGCCGTGATTGTGGACATGGAGCATGATGCGGGTGGCACTTTCACGGTCCTTCTGAAAAAAACGCTCCAGAATATGAATGACGAATTCCATGGGCGTATAATCGTCATTCAAAAGCAGCACGCGATAGAGGTTGGGCTTCTTGGTCTTTGGCTTGGTGCGCGTGATGACCGAGGTTCCGCGATTTCCGTTGTCCCCGTTCCTTTCGCTGTCGTTCTGCATCCGGATCGGCTTTGCGATCATTGTCATTCATTCCTCGATCAATCCGGCGGAGCATGGGAGGGTGCTTTTCCCGCCGAATATCTGAAACACTAACTTAGTTCATAATGGGCCGATTTTAAGCCCCCTTTCAGACACTGCAATCAAGAAATGCCGGCATGCACGGGAAAGACCAAAAAAGTCCCCGGGGCCGATCCGAGCGGACGCTGTGGCGAAGGTGGAAACAAAAAAGACCGGCTACAGATGCGTAGCCGGTCCCGGTATTTCAATATGTCGCGCAGGTTGCGCCGGCGCAATCAACTCATGCGGCGGCAGGCGTTGCCGCCGGCGCCTGCCTGCCCGTCTTGGCGACGGCAGCGGCGATCGGAGCCTCGTAAGGCTTATAGGCAGACTTGGCGAGATCGGCGTACATTTCGCCGAGCTTGGTGGCTTCGGAAACGAAGCTCTCATAGCTGGACTTGACGTAGCTGGTCTGCAGCTCGAACACGGCCTCGAAGCTCTTGGCCCCGGCCAGCGTTTCGAAATGCGTCACCGCATCCTGAAAGGACTTCTTCGAATAATCAGCAGCTTCGGCGGCGATTGCCTGAAAGCCCCTCGCCGTATCGGAATAGGTTCTCAACGCCGTATCGACGGCTTCCTTGCTCTTCCTGTTTGCTTCGTCAAAGTTGAACATGGCCGTCCTCCGTTGGGCTGTTGGATGGCGGCAGGGTAGCCGCAACGCACAAATAGTCAAGTAGTCTTGTGCGGCGCAAAACATCTACAGGTTGCGTTACAGCGATAAGACAAAGCGGGCGCGCCTGTGAACGTACCTCTTTAACGGTTTTTGCTAATATATATCACAATGCCACAACCACGCGTTTTAAAAAAAATTTGATTCGGCAGCAAAAAAACAAAAAAGACCGGGCGGATGCGCCGCCCGGTCCGCTTCAAGTTCTCATGCGCGATCAAAGATCGACGTCGAGGATCGCCATCGAAAAGTTGTAGGAGCGATCGCCGTCTTCGTCGTCGACATAGACGACGCCCAGAAATTCTTCGCCGAGATACACTTCCGCGGAATCGTTCTTGCGCGGACGCGCCTTGACGATGATCTGCGGGTTGAACATGCGCTTGAAATAGGCGTCGAGCTTCTTGATTTCTTCAGGCTTCACTCTGTCATCTCCGTAAGCGGTCTTGATTGGCCGCTTCTTGCACAGGAAAAGCAGCGGTGTAAAGGCGGGCTGCTGCTTGGGCAGTGGCTGTCCCCGCTCGGTTCCTGCCGGTTTTCCTTTCCTTTCGAACAGGCGCTCAGATATCGGCGCCGATCACCTGGTCCATGTTGCGCGACGGTTCGGAACAACCGGCCTCGCCGACGACCTTGGCCGGCACGCCTGCGACCGTCTTCTTGGGGGGCACCGCCTTCAGCACGACAGAGCCAGCGGCGACGCGCGAGCAGTAGCCGATCTCGATATTGCCGAGGATCTTGGCGCCGGCGCCGATCATGACGCCGCTGCCGATCTTCGGGTGGCGATCGGCGCCCTCCTTGCCGGTGCCGCCGAGCGTCACGCCGTGCAAGATCGAGACATTGTCGCCGATGACGGCCGTCTCGCCGACGACGAGGCCGGTGGCGTGATCGAGGAAGATGCCCTTGCCGATACGCGCGGCCGGATTGATGTCGGTCTGGAAGACGCTGGAGGAGCGGCTCTGCAGGTACAGCGCGAAATCACGCCGGCCACGGTTCAACAGCCAGTGGGCGAGACGATGCGTCTGCAGCGCATGAAAGCCCTTGAAATAAAGCACCGCTTCCATGAAGCGCAGGCAGGCGGGATCGCGGTCGTAGATTGCCTGGATATCGACGCGCAGGATCGAGCTCCACTCCGGCCAGTCGAGCAGCATTTCCTCGAAGGTCTGACGCAGCAGGTTCGCCTGCATATCCGGATGATCGAGACGTTCGCAGATGCGGTGGATGACGCATTCCTCAAGCGAATGGTAATTGATAACCGTCGAGTAGAGGAAGGCGGCGAGAACCGGATCCTTTTCGGCCGCGATCCGTGCTTCCTCGCGCAGGCTGTCCCAGATGGGATCCATCACTTTCAGCGGATGGCCGGTCTCAAAAGCACGGATATCTGTCTTGGCGACCATCGCCGCTCTCCTCGTTGCCAGCCGGAATGCCGTTTTCGGAATACCGATATATAGAGGAAAACGGCAATAACATAAATGGGTGCCGTCGCCATGGTTTTTTAGCATGGTTTTTCGGCATCACGATGATGTCACCGCTCGGCGACCCTTGCGTAGAAGGCCAGCACCGCCAGCTTGAAAACCTTATCGCCGACGGCGAGCATATGATCGCGGCCGGGAATATCGAGCGCTTCGGCCTCGGGCATCAGGGCAGCCAGTTCCTGCGGCGAGCCGGCGATATCGTCCTTGGTGCCGACGCCGATCAGGGTCGGCATGTCGAGCTTGCCCATATCGGAGCGAGCGACGAGGTCGCGCGAGCCGCGGATGCAGGCGGCAAGCGCAGTGCGGTCGCTCTTAGTCTGTTCGGCGAAGGCGCGGAACATGCGGCCGCGCTCATGCGTCACGACCTCCAGCGACGGAGCCAGCAGCGCATCGGCGATCGGGTCCCAGTCGCCGACCCCATCGGTCATGCCGATGCCGAGGCCGCCGAGCACCAGCGAGCGGACGCGGTGCGGATTGGCGAGTGCTGCAAAAACGGAAATGCGCGCGCCCATCGAATAGCCCATGAGATTGGCCTCAGGGATGCCGAGATGATCGAGCAAGGCGATCGCATCGCCGGCCATGACCCAGGGGCGATACGCTTCGGCATCGTGCGGCTTGTCGCTCGCGCCATGGCCGCGATTGTCGATGGCAATCACCCGATAGCCGGCATCTCCCAACGTCTTCAACCACCCCGGATGCACCCAATTGACGTTCGCCGTCGAGGCAAAACCATGGATCAGCAGGACAGGCACGCCGGACGGGTCGCCCTCATCGAAAAAGGCGATCTCCAATCCGTCATGAGTGAAGCTTGAAAATGCAGGTGTATTCAGGTTCATCGGGCCTTCCTTTTGGCGCGACCATAGTCGAGCCGCCTCTCGGCGTGAAGCCAAAATAGTGGGTAAAAACTGTGCCCGGAGCGGCGCTTTGGCTCTACACATTTGCGGCGAAGGCTTATAAGGTCCGCGCACTTTCAAAGCATTCGGAGAGCGACATGGCCGGCCATAACATTCCCCACTTCCAGAACGACGGCGGTCATCGCGTCATCGAGGTCGGCGTCAAGGAATTCATGTGCACCGGCGCTTCGGTTCCGTTCGACCATCCGCATATCTTCATCGACATGGGCGACGACAACGAGAAGGTCTGTTCCTACTGCTCGACGCTCTACCGCTATAATCCTTCTCTCAAGCCGAGCCAGACCAATCCGGCCGGCTGCGTTTTCCATGTGAAGGCGGCGTAAACCGTCCAGAATCCGGATCGGACTTGATAATGCCGGTCGAACATGCCGCCATCATCGGCGCCGGTATTGCCGGGCTGACCGCTGCGCTTTCGCTTTCGCGGCGGGGCATCAGCTCGGAGATTTTCGAGCAGGCGGATGAACTCGCCGAGGTCGGCGCAGGATTGCAGGTTTCGCCGAACGCCTCCCGCATCCTGGCAGAACTCGGCGTCCTCGAGGGACTTTCAAAAGTCTGGCTCGAACCGGAGGCGATCCGGCTGATGTCAGGCGGTTCGCTGCGCCAGCTTGCGGCCGTGCCGGCCGGCAAATTCGCGCGGCAGCGCTGGGGGGCACCCTATGGCGTGCTGCACCGCGCCACATTGCAGAATGCGCTTCTCACCGCAGTCGAAGCCGATCCGCTCTGCCGGCTTCATCTCGGCGCGCGAATGGAATCGAATTCGCCACCTGTCGAACGGGCCGCCGATGTGGTCATTGGCGCGGATGGCGTCTGGTCGAAACTCCGGCACTCCATACCCGGCAGCCCCTCACCGCGCTTTTCCGGCAACATCGCCTACCGCTTCACCATTGCCGAAGACGAGGCGCCGGGTTTTCTCGACCGGACAAGCGTTTCGGCCTTTCTCGGCGGATCGGCGCATCTTGTCTGCTATCCGCTGAAAGAGACCGGAAGCATCAACATGGTGGCGATCACCGCCGGCAATGCCGCGCCGCAGGCTTGGGGGAACGAGCCGACGGCAGAGCAGCGCGCGCGGCTCCGGGCGCAGCTTTCCGGTTGGAACAGCGCGATCATGTCGCTGCTCGAAAAACAGCCGAAGCTGACGTTCTGGCCGCTCTTCGAAACCACGTCGGGCGCGTGGCAGGACGGCCGCGAGACGGTTCTGATCGGCGACGCCGCGCATGCGATGATGCCCTTTGCCGCCCAGGGAGCGGCCATGGCGATCGAAGACGCCTACGAACTTGCCGCGGTTCTTTCAAACCGTCCGGTGGCGGAAGCACTGGCGCTCTTTGAAAGGCATCGTGCGCCGCGCATTGCAAAGCTTCGCCAGCGCGGCGCCTTCAACAAATTTGCCTATCATGCGAAGGGGCCGATCCGGATCGGCCGTGATCTGGTGCTCGGCCTCAAGCCGCCGCAAAGCCTGGCGGCCGATCTCGACTGGATCTACGGCTACCGGGCTCGGAGCACGCTGTAAGGCGCCGCAAGCGGCCGCAGCCCCTAAAGCGCATCGCGATCTTTCAGATTCGCTCATGCGCTTTAGGTATTTGTTCTACGCATTTGTTGCCGCAAAACCGCTGCACATTTTTGCGCGACATACTTTAGCCGCAACTGCTCAGACGGCGCTTGCCGCCGCGAAACCCCGTTCGATATCGGCCTTGAGGTCGGCCACATCTTCTAGGCCGATCTGCAGGCGGATGACCGGCCCCTCCTTCGGCGCCTTGGCGACCTTGCGGTCGTTCAGATTGGCCTGTAGCGCGAGGCTTTCAAAGCCTCCCCAGGAATAGCCGAGACCGAAAATCCTGAGCGCGTCGAGGAAGGCGTGGGCCTTCGCCTTGAATTTCTGGGGGCTCTCCGCGGCAAGCACGAAGGAAAAGATACCGCTGGCGCCCGTAAAATCGCGTTTCCAGATAGTGTGAGAGGGGAAACTCGGCAGCGCCGGATGCAGCACGCGGGCGACATCCTCCCTGCCCTCCAGCCATTCGGCGATATCAAGCGCGCTTTGATAATGGCGCTCGAGGCGCAGGCCCATGCTGCGCAGTCCGCGCAGGATCTGATAGGCATCGTCGGGCGCGCCACAGATACCGAGCACGCCGTTCGCCTCCTTCAGCCGCTCCCAGTGCTCGGCATTGGCCGACACCGTTCCGAGCAGGATGTCGGAATGGCCGGATGGATATTTGGTCGCTGCATGGATGGAGATGTCGACGCCGTGATCGAGCGGCCGGAAATAGAGCGGCGTCGCCCAGGTATTGTCCATCATGACGACGGCGCCATGGCGATGGGCGACCGCCGAGATCGCCGGAATATCCTGCATTTCGAAGGTATTGGAACCGGGAGCCTCGGTATGGACGAGCCTGGTGTTCGGCCGGAACAGCGTCTCGATGCCGCTGCCGATCGCCGGATCGTAATATTCCACCTCGACGCCGAGCCGCTTCAGCATCGTATCGCAGAAATGGCGGGTCGGGCCATAAACCGAATCGACGACGAGTGCGTGATCGCCGGCGGCGACGAACCCCAGGAACGGAATGGTGACGGCCGCCAGCCCGGAGGGGACGAGGATCGTGCCGGCAGAACCTTCGAGCGCATCGATCGCCTCGCAGAGCGCGTCCGTCGTCGGTGTGCCGCGCGTTCCATAGGTGTATTTCTGCGAGCGCGTGTCCATCGTCGCCGCATTCGGAAACAGGACCGTCGAGGCATGCACGACCGGCGGATTGACGAAGCCGTGATAGTCGAAGGGGTCGTTGCCGATATGGGTCAGGCGGGTGTTGATGCCGGCGGTCTGCAGCAAGCTGTCTTTGTCTTTCATGTCGGAAATAGCCTTTGGCGAGGGGCGCAAAACCAGACTTTTGGACGCCTCGACCGGTCCGGTCAACCCCTCGAGGAGGGGGACACCAGTCGCGAGGTTTTTCTAAATTCGCGTTATTTTTCCGCAATTGGGCGCTCATTTCCTAGCCAACCGCCTTCGAATGTGGCGCAATCCGGCAAAATGCTGAATTTTGCCGCAATTATTGATGGCGACACTTGACCATGGTGACATTTGCGACTGTGATAGGGTACTCGCGCCGGGAGGGTGTCGAGACGATGGGGGTGGCAGAGTTTTCCGCCGGAACGCCCCACAAGAAAATATAATACAACGGAAAAGGTTGGGAAAAAAATGAAGAACAAGCTTCTGTCCGCCGCGATCGGCGCAGCAGTTTTCGCTCTTGGCGCCTCGGCTGCTTCGGCCACGACTCTCGGTGATGTAAAGGCAAAGGGTTTCATTCAGTGCGGCGTCAACACCGGTCTCGCCGGCTTCGCAGCGCCTGACGCTTCCGGCAACTGGGCGGGCTTCGACGTCGACTTCTGCAAGGCTGTCGCTTCGGCCGTGTTCGGCGACCCCACCAAGGTGAAGTTCACGCCGCTCAGCGCCGCCAATCGCTTCCCTGCCCTGCAGTCGGGCGAAATCGACGTCCTTGCCCGCAATACGACCTGGTCGATCAACCGCGATACGGCACTCGGCCTGAACTTCCGTTTCGTCAACTATTATGACGGCCAGGGCTTCATGGTCCGCAAGAGCCTGAACGTGAAGTCGGCATTGGAACTCTCCGGCGCGTCCGTGTGCGTCCAGTCGGGCACGACCACCGAGCTCAACCTCGCCGATTATTTCAAGGCGAACAATCTTCAGTACAATCCGGTCGTCTTCGAAAAGCTGGACGAGGTCAACGCCGCCTATGATGCCGGCCGTTGCGACGTCTACACCACCGACCAGTCCGGTCTGTATTCGCTGCGCCTGACGCTGAAGAACCCGGACGAACACGCGATCCTGCCGGAAATCATCTCCAAGGAACCGCTCGCCCCGGCTGTTCGTCAGGGTGACGACCAGTGGTTCGATATCGTCAGCTGGGTCGGCTATGCCATGATCAATGCTGAAGAATTCGGCATCACGCAGGCCAATGTCGACGACATGAAGAACTCGCCGAACCCTGACATCAAGCGCTTCCTCGGCGTCGAGGCGGATACCAAGATCGGCACCGATCTCGGTCTGACCAACGACTGGGCTTACAACATCGTCAAGAACGTCGGCAATTACGGCGAAGTCTTCGAGCGTAACATCGGCCAGGGCAGCCCGCTCAAGATTGCGCGCGGCCTTAACGCCCTGTGGAACAAGGGCGGCATTCAGTACGCTCCGCCGGTTCGCTGAGCGGCATCACGCATGAAGCCGGAAAGGCGGGCGACCGCCTTTCCCCTCCAATAAAAAAGCTCCGAAAAGGAGCGTAATGGGGAATTGGCCAAGCATGACGCATCAGGCTTTGGATTCAACACGTGTATCCAGGAGCGGCTGGAGCCTTCAGTCCGCCCTCTACGACCCGACAATTCGGGGCATTTTCTTCCAGGTTCTCACCATCGTCCTGCTGGTCGTCTTCGTCTGGTGGGTCGCGCACAACACTGCCGTCAATCTGGCGCGCGCCAACATCGCGTCGGGCTTCGGTTTTCTGAACGGCCGTGCCGGGTTCGAGGTCGGTCAGTCGCTGATCGCTTATTCAAGCGATTCGACCTACGGCCGGGCGCTGGTCGTCGGCCTTCTGAATACGATCCTGATCGCCGTTACCGGCATCATCACCGCCACCATCATCGGCTTCATCATCGGCATCGGCCGCCTGTCGAGGAACTGGCTGATTGCCAAGCTGTGCACGGTCTACGTTGAAGTCTTCCGCAATATCCCGCCGCTGCTTGTCATTTTCTTCTGGTATTCGGGCGTTCTGGCGGTTCTCCCGAATGCGCGCGAGTCACTGCATCTGCCGCTCGGGGCGTATCTGAACAACCGTGGGCTTTCTTTCCCCAAACCGATTTTCGGCGAGACTTTCTGGCTCGTCGGCGTCGCCTTCGTCGTCGCGATCATCGCCGTTATCGTCACGGTCCGATGGGCGCATCGCCGGCAGGCAGCGACAGGTCAGCCGTTCCATACGATCTGGGCTTCGATCGGCCTGCTGATCGGCCTGCCGCTGATCGTCTTCCTGGTCGCAGGCGCGCCGCTTTCCTTCGATTATCCGATCGCGGGCAAATTCAACCTCACCGGCGGCTCCGTCGTCGGGCCTGAATTCATGTCGCTCTTCCTGGCACTTTCCTTCTACACCGCTGCCTTCATCGCCGAAATCGTGCGCGCAGGCATTCGCGGTGTGCCGAAGGGACAGACCGAAGCTGCGGCCGCACTCGGGCTTCACCCCTCGTCGATCACCCGGCTGGTCGTCATTCCGCAGGCCTTCCGCATCATCATTCCGCCGCTGAGCAGCCAGTATCTCAATCTGACCAAGAACTCGTCGTTGGCGATCGCCATCGGTTTTGCCGATCTCGTCGCCGTCGGCAGCACGACGCTGAACCAGACCGGTCAGGCTGTCGAGGTGATCCTTATCTGGATGGTTATTTACCTCAGCCTCAGCGTCGTAACTTCGTTGTTGATGAACTGGTTCAATGCCAAGATGGCGCTGGTGGAGAGGTAAGATGAGCAACGCTTTCGTCAGAACCGCCATACTGGCGCCGGAACCGCCGCCCTCGGCAGAGAAAGGCCCGGTCGCTTGGATTCGGCGTAACCTGCTTGCGACCCCCAAGGACATGGTCCTTACCATCCTGGCGCTGGTCTTTGTCGTTTGGGCCCTCCTGCACGCGCTCGACTGGCTCTTCGTGCAGGCGGTTTGGAGCGGCCCGGACCGCACCTTCTGCGCCACTGCCGTACAGGGTGGCATCCAACCGGATGGCTGGAGCGGTGCATGCTGGGCCTTCGTCAATGCCAAATTCGACCAGTTCATCTTTGGACGTTATCCGCTCGACGAGCGCTGGCGCCCGACGCTGGTCGGCATTCTTTTCGTACTCCTGTTGGTGCCGATGCTCATCCCTTCGGCGCCGCGTAAGGGCGTCAACGCCCTCCTGCTCTTCGGCGTGCTGCCGATCGTTTCCTTCTTTCTGCTTTACGGCGGATTTGGCCTGGATATCGTCGAGACCCCACTCTGGGGCGGGCTGCTGGTGACGCTGGTGCTCTCTTTCGTCGGCATCGCCGTCTCCTTCCCTCTCGGCATCATCCTGGCGCTCGGAAGGCGCTCGCAGATGCCGGTCATCCGCACCTTCTGCGTCGTCTTCATCGAAGTCGTCCGCGGCGTGCCGCTGATTACCGTCCTGTTCATGGCGAGCGTCATGCTGCCGCTTTTCCTGCCGGCCGGCTGGACGGTAGACAAGCTCTTGCGCGCGATCATCGGGGTATCGATCTTCGCCTCCGCCTATATGGCGGAAGTCATCCGCGGCGGCCTGCAGGCTATTCCCAAGGGCCAGTTCGAGGGCGCGGATTCGCTCGGGTTGGGCTACTGGCAGAAGATGCGGTTGGTGATCATGCCGCAGGCAATCAAGTTGGTGATCCCCGGCATCGTCAACACCTTCATCGGCATGTTCAAGGACACCTCGCTGGTATCGATCATCAGTATGTTCGACCTTCTCGGCATCGTTCGCCTCAACTTCGTCGATCCGAACTGGGCAACCGCAGTAACGCCGCTGACGGGGCTGATATTCGCTGGCTTCGCCTTCTGGCTTTTCTGCTTCGGCATGTCGCGCTATTCAGCATTCATCGAACGTCACCTCGACACCGGCCACAAACGATAAGAATGAGGGAAATAATCATGGCTGAAGCTCCAGCTAAGAAGCTCACCGTTTCCGCAACGGAAGTGGCGATCGAAATCATCAACATGAACAAGTGGTACGGCGATTTCCACGTGCTGCGCGACATCAACCTGAAGGTCATGCGCGGCGAACGCATCGTCATCGCCGGCCCGTCCGGTTCGGGCAAATCGACGATGATCCGCTGCATCAACCGTCTCGAAGAGCACCAGAAGGGCCAGATCATCGTCGACGGCACCGAACTCACCAACGATCTGAAGAAGATCGACGAGGTGCGCCGCGAGGTCGGCATGGTATTCCAGCACTTCAACCTCTTCCCGCACCTGACGATCCTCGAAAATTGCACGCTGGCGCCGATCTGGGTGCGCAAGATGCCGAAGAAGCAGGCGGAAGAAATCGCCATGCACTTCCTGAAGCGGGTCAAGATCCCCGAACAGGCCAACAAATATCCGGGCCAGCTTTCCGGCGGTCAGCAGCAGCGCGTGGCCATCGCCCGGTCGCTCTGCATGAACCCGAAGATCATGCTGTTCGACGAGCCGACTTCGGCGCTCGATCCGGAAATGATCAAGGAGGTGCTCGACACCATGGTCGGCCTCGCGGAGGAAGGAATGACCATGCTCTGCGTCACCCACGAAATGGGTTTTGCCCGCCAGGTCGCCAACCGCGTCATCTTCATGGATCAGGGGCAGATCGTCGAGCAGAATTCGCCAGCCGAATTCTTCGACAATCCGCAGCACGAGCGCACCAAGCTGTTCCTCAGCCAAATCCTGCACTGACCCCGAATGCTGAACTTGTTGGAGGCCCGCCGCACCTTTTGGGTTCGGCGGGTCTTTCATGTTCAGCGGGCGGCGGCGGCCTGCAACAGATTGCAGACACCGGCAGGACGGGAATCGCCGCCGCCCGGCGGAAGGTGCGGGCCGATCTCCTGGATTGATCCATTGAGGGGCCGCCGCGCTGGCGGTCCCGGCCATGCCGAGAGCGGTTCAGCTTTTGCATGGAAGCGCAGAACCGCTCTAAATTTTTGTTTTTACACAATTCCGGGACTGGAATTGCTCCAGCACCCCATCCCTCTTGCCCGCAGGCGTTGAAACAAATAACCTCCCGCTCGATTACTTCGATGATCAACCAGAGGAGAACTAAACCCAATGAGATTGATGGCAGTCGTTGGCGTTGCACTTAGCCTGGGCTGTATTTCGGCCGCAGAATCTCCTTCAAACTATCAATCCTACAGTGGCGTACGGGTCGAAACAGACCCTGCCCTCCTCTCTCGATACGACAAAGCTCTTCAGTGGTGCGTGCCGGAGGCAGGCTCATGGCGACGCGGGTCGCCGGATCCGCAGAGCCTGCACTATAACGCGGCGCTTAGAAATTGCCTCTACAGGCGCGGCTTTGTCGATCGAGGCGTCTACGCTTACCCCATCCCCAAGATTTACTTCGATCATTTCCTGGATCGCTGAGAAGATCCGAACGGTTCTAATTTGCCATAGGACTTCAAAAGCCGGGAACACAAGCCCGGCTGTATCGGCGTGGCTTGTCGACGGCGGGCGCATATCAGCTTTTGGCGCTGTCGGATGGCCGGCCCTTGCCGTCCGGCATTTACCACGGGGATGGTGGAAGCTGCAGCGCGGCTTTCAGGGCAACCGGAGCAGCGGGATTGGACCGAGCTCCATAAGTGCGGAGATCGGGAGCTGCGGGATGGATGCGAACCTCAACCGACGGTCGACACCGCATGTACTTTCATGTCATCTCGAACTTCGTAGAACTTGCTGCCGTCGATATAGATAAAATGGCAGCTTGGCTTTTCGCCTTTGCCGGCAGAACAGGCCTTATCCCCCTTGAAGGTGAGTTTCGTTTTCACGTCGATCGTTTTGCCGCCGACATCGGCCTTGCCGGTAATGGTCCCCTTCTTCCAACTCCAAACGAGTTCGGCGGTCACAGGCTTTTCGAGATCGACAATCTCTACCTTCACATGCTTGCCATCAGCAAAAGCTTTGAACTCGTCCATAGTAGCCTTTTTGGCCCCTGCAGGAAGATCAACCGCGTAGGCATTCATTGCAGTTAGAAATGCAGCGGCGCTGATGCTCACAAAGATCGTTCTCATACTCGCCCCCTAAGAATTGACCAGGGAGGGTATACGTTGTCGACGGCAGCAGCATCCCACCTATTGCGGCTAGAGGCAGTATAGCGCAGATCGAACATATATAATCCCACGATATTTCAACTTTCTGGCGACATCCTCAGAATTTCTGTCTTTGTCTTGGCTGCAACGCACCACACGAAATAACCCACTTGCGATGATTACTTTGCCGCCTTGGGTAATATTATTCACGTCTGCGATGTATCAAAGATGATCTCCATAAAACTGCTTGCCGCCTGCATGACGACGTGACAGCCAAACCGAAATCGTCATGGCTCCGGTATCGGAAAGACCAGCCACGAAGAAGATGGATCTTTCCCTCGCTATACAACAACTGCGAGGCCGAGAGCGTCTGAACATCTCCGTGCCGTTCGATGTGCCGCCAAAGGACCCCGCGCCGCAATTGGGTTCGGCCGCCTCCACGCCAGATGAGGTGTCCGAGCAAATTTCCCTTGTAATCTAGCGATGTGACCCCAGCCATGGATGAATTGCCCCGCCCACCCTCTCCAAAGTGGCGGGGGTTCGAGTTCAGGATTGTTCGGGATACGCCACCACCTGAGCGGTGTCTTTCGGCGCGATCACACGCATTCGATGCCGTGCGCTGAGTATAGGCGTCCGCCAGAGCCTGCGCTTCGAAGGCGAATTTCACCTGCTGGCATGTGTCTGCGGAGGAGCGGTGTGCCCATTATCTAATCAGTCTTGAAAGCGACTCATGATCGAATCGAGCACCCCGGAGAGGGTGCTGGCCTTGCCACGGCCATGTCAATTAGCCCCAATCGTGAAGGCGAAGCGGCCAAAAATTGAAAAATTCAGAAAAAATGTTGATCCCGCCTTGGCGGCAGGATCCCAGTCACGTCCATCAGATTTTCCTAATCTTTTCAATGGGCGGGCGTCGCCATGGTTGCAGAAAGAATAATTCGCGGGAAGCGAGATATATATTTTGTCCCAATTTGGGCGAATCGGATTTCCGCAAATATTTCAAAATGTAACTTGGCAGTGATCTGGATATTGTGGCAGCAATATGGCTATGTTTCTCAAGTACTTACTGTTTAGATGCTGTTGCGCCCTTCAGAACCTCGTCCTATAAACCCCGCCGCAAGACATGATTAACCACAAAATATTAGACAACGCTGAAGTTGAGGAACAAAACCATGACAACATACTACGTAGCTTCGAGCAGCAGCGGCGGCGGTAACGGCAGTGCCTCCTCTCCTTTTCGCACGATCAGTGAGGCGATGGCTTCGAACCTTAAGCCTGGCGACGAGGTCGTGGTGAAACCGGGGACCTACAACGAGAGCATCAACATCGACAAGGACGGCTCGGCGGCAGCCGACATCACGCTGCGCTCGGAAGTGCCCGGCGGGGCGCTGATCCGGCCCCCCGCGGGCTCGTGGAACGCGATCACTGTCAACGCCAACCACGTGGTCGTCGACGGCTTTGATATCAGCGGCGCCAGCGGCGACGGCATCGAAGCGAGCGGTGTCCACCACGTCCAGATCCTCAATAACAAGGTCCACGGCAACGGGGAGTCGGGCATCCAGTTCAACCAGTCGGACTTCATCCACGTCGAAGGCAACGAGACCTATAATAACGCGTCGTCGGGCTGGTTCTCGGGCATCTCGCTCTACGAGAACCGGAACATCACCGGTGATACCTCGACGGATGGCTACCGGAACATCGTGCGCAACAACATCTCGCACGACAACGTCACAAAGTCTGGTGAACACACCGACGGCAACGGCATCATCATCGACGATTTCCAGAGCACGCAGGCGAGCGGTAATCCGAACTACACGTTCAAGACCCTGGTCGACAACAACCTCGTCTATGGGAACGGCGGCAAAGGCATTCAGGTTACCTGGAGCGACTCCGTCACCGTGAAGAACAACACCGCCTACCACAACAACCAGGACCCACAGAACACCGGCACCTGGCGGGGCGAGCTGAGCAACTCGGCGTCGAGCAACAACACCTGGGTCAATAATGTCGCCGTAGCCGACCCATCGCTGAACAAGAACAATACTGCGATCGATAATACGTCGACCGACGCCTACACCAACAAAAACGTCGTCTGGGCCAACAACATCACCTACAACGGCACGGCCGGCCAGGCCTCGGTTAAAACCGATGGCGGCAACGCGATGCCTAGCTCGGCGGACGGCAACAAGCTCGGCGTTGACCCGAAATTCGTGGGGGCATCGAGCGACGACTTCCACCTCGGCTCCGGCTCGGCGGCGGTTGACAGCGGAACCACCAAGTACGGCGTCAGCTCGGTCGATCTGGACGGCGACGCGCGCGTCGTAGGAACTGTTGATATGGGTGCTTACGAATCCGGCTCCGCCCCGGCATCGGGAACACCGACCGCACCAACGCAACCGACAACGCCAACCACCGGTACGCCGACTACGGAGACGCCCACTACGGAAACGCCCACCACGGGAACGCCCACCACGGGGACGCCGACCACGGGAACGCCGACCACGGGAACGCCAACTACGCCGACTACGGAGACCCCCACCACGGGAACGCCAACCACAACCACGAAGCTGTACACCGGCACCAACGGCAATGACATCATGCCGCACACCGGTCAGTCCAACGGCGGCAACGAAACCTTCAAGGGTCTCGCCGGTAATGACATGTTGAAGGGCGGCGCCGGCGCGGACGTGCTCGACGGCGGCAATGGCAACGACACCGCCAGCTATGCGGGCTCCAGCGCGGGGGTCCACGTCGACTTGGCGACTAAGGTAGCATCGGGCGGGGACGCCACCGGTGACAAGCTCGTCAGCATCGAAAACGTGACCGGCTCCAGCTACGACGACGTGCTGACCGGCGGCAATAACGGCGGCAACGTTCTCAATGGCGGGGCCGGCGCGGACAAGCTGAACGGCGGCGCCGGCGCAGACGTCATCATTGGCGGTGCCGGGAAGGACATCATGACCGGCGGCACCAGCGCGGATACGTTTGCCTTCAAAACGGCGACGGAAACTGGGTCCGGCTCGAACCGCGACGTCATCACCGACTTCCAGCATGGCGTCGATAAGATCGACCTCTCGGCGATCGATGCGAATGGATCTGCGCAGGGCGATGCAGCCTTCCATTTCCAGGCGCAGGAGAATGCCTTGTTCGACAAGAAGGCTGGCGCGCTCGCGTGGCACTACGAGGACGACCATACCGTTATCCAGGCCGACTTGAACGGCGACGGTGTTCATGACTTCGAGATTCAGCTGCAGGGTCACGTCCAGCTGGGCGCAGGTGATTTTCTCCTGTAATCATACCCGTTGCGGCGGTCGCCCGACCGCCGCAACAATCGTGCCAACGTGGGCGGAGTAAAATCCGCCACACAGCACGCAAACTTCGGTTACTTCAGCGCGTGGATGAGCAAGCTGGGAGGGCGTAGCCCGAGCGGCGATCCCCTCCGCGCGCTGTCATTTTCGGCCGGTGTCGGCCGGCCTTTCCGGTGCCGCTTTGCGCGAGGCGATAGCGGTCCCCGTACATCTCGCGATTTTTGACGCGGTCGAGTGGAGCGCCGGTCAGGCGCCCAAGGCGCCGGCCTTGGACCGTCGACGGTATCGCGGAATAGCCAACTGTTTCTGGCTGTGGCAATAACTCGGATGTCGCGTTTCAGAATGTTATTATCGGTCGGCATCCTGCCATGGCAGCCAAATCCGCATGACCGCTACTGATGCTGCCCGTTGTCCATTCCTTCATCCCTGATTTCGCTCCAAATAAAAAATGTTAACAATTTGTTCTTGCGCACGAATTCTCTATTGGCCTTATCCTTGCGAAATTCCGGCCACGACCGCGAAAATAAATAACTCATGAGGCCTGGCAGAAATAGTACAGCAAGAAGTGTCCAAAGAATGTTGTAGGTATATCTGCTGGAGCCATGCATATACTCCACACCCCCGCTGAAAATTCCTAGGGCAATCACGCCTACGAAACAGAGGATGAAACCTACTAGGCAGATGATACTTGCGCGCTTTGTCACCTTCCCTCCATAGAAATCAGTACTAGGGTGTCCGCGAGTTCATGGCCGATAAATGTTAAACAGACTGCGCGCCCATTTCGGTGAGATTTGCCCAAAAGCCGATTACCAGCATTGCCGGATGCATATTAAAAGCCTAGCCCTCAAAACAACTCCGATAAGGGGTTTCTCAAAAACTGCGTAAAAACAGATATCTGAAAGATGGTGGCGACCCCTGCAGGAATCGAACCTGCGACAACCTGCTTAGAAGGCAGGTGCTCTATCCAGCTGAGCTAAGGGGCCGTCCGGCGGTCACGTTTAAAGAGCGCGACCGAATGCGCCATATGTGGACGAGAAATTTCAATGCGTCCAGGGTTGCGTGCGGGTATAGCGGAAATTGTCCGGATAGGCCACAACCTGACGCGCTGGGTCCTTCGGCGCGATGACGCGGTATTCGATGCCGTTGCGCTGGGCGTAGGCTTCGGCAAGTGCCTGCGTTTCGAAGGTGAGCTTTACCTGCTGGCGCATGTCGCCCGAGGAGGTGTAGCCCATGATCGGATCGATCTTGCGCGGCGACTCCTGATCGAATTCAAGCACCCAGAGATGGGTCTTGGCCTTGCCGGACTGCATGGCGGTCTTAGCAGGACGATAGATCTTGGCAGACATGACTGCGGCATCTCCGAATATGCGAGGACAGAGCGCCCCGCCTTTCATGGTCTCAATCCCGTTGCCGGGCCCTTGCTTCGTCGTTTGTGATAACGCGAAGAGTTGAATTTTGCTTATCCGCGAATCCCCGTTTTTTCAAGAAAAAAGCGGATCGCGACGCCGCCGCCACAGCCACACCGACAATGCGCCAATGTGTTGGGGAGCAAGGCTTATCGTTAACTCGGGCGGCTCAGCACATTCATCCCTCATGTCACAGGAATTCCAGGCCATTGCGTAATATTACCAATTGTCTCATGTTGTGATCACAAGCTGATTGCCGCAGTCGGCCATGAGCACTAGTTTGCGGCTCAATCGGCTTCAGTGGATGCACGCATGATGAGACGTTCGACAGAGTTCAATGCCATTATGATAGGAGCTGGCATCACCGCTTTCTTCTATATCGCTATCAGCTATGCCCAATATATCGGCCTGATCGCCCGCGGCTAAGGCTGATCGCCCTGACGTCCAATTGCGCCTCACAGGTAAATTGACGGCCGACCCGAGATTTCCCCCTGCGTCCACAGACATGGTGAGAAATCTCCGGCGACCGCTGGATTTATGGGTTGCGACGGTGAAGCGAACCGTGTATTCCCGCTGCCAATCACGGCACGGAGTGTAGCGCAGTCTGGTAGCGCATCTGGTTTGGGACCAGAGGGTCGGGAGTTCGAATCTCTCCACTCCGACCATTCAATATCCTGATATCCATCAATTTCTTGATACCTGCATCGCAGCTGGTGCACCCGCGAGCTTACGTACCGTCACTTCGCCTTCGTCGTCGTGGCGCTGACGATTCTGTCGCCTGGCTTGATTCCGAGTTTGCCGACGATGCCGGCATTGAGTTCGACGACGTATTTCACCGGGCTCATCGAATCGATGATGTCGCGTGAATAGGGTTTTGCGTTTTCCTTGATGTGGCGGATCGTGCCGGTGTCGTCGGCAAAGAGCATGTCGAGCGGCAGGATGGTGTTCTCCATCCACATGGCAACGCGCCGTGTTTGCCCGAAATCGAAAATCATGCCGGCGTCATCAGCCATCGACTTGCGAAACATCAGCCCGCGGGCGCGCTGATCACCGGTGGCGGCGACCTCGACGGTAAAATGCAGCATCTTGCCCGCGGCTGTCTGGATGAGCAGCGGCTCCTTGTCGAACCGCATCTCCTCCTCAGCCAAAGCCGGCAGGGCGACCAAGAAAAAAAGCGCCATGACGGCGCTTCTGATCGCATGAAACAGGACGATGCCGCGCATGTCAGTGCGACCGGCTTGCCGGGCTCGGAACGTCGGGATGGATCTCTGCGGCCATCAGGCCCTTTTCGCCATCGCCGAAGCGGACGAGGACCACCTGGCCGGGGCGCAGCTCCGTCAGCCCGAAGCGGCGCAGCGTTTCCATGTGCACAAAAATGTCTTCGGTGCCCTCACCGCGCGTCAGGAAACCGAAGCCCTTGGTGCGGTTGAACCACTTGACAAGCGCACGCTCGAGCCCGCTCGTGGCGGTGACCTGCACATGGGTGCGCACCGGCGGCAACTGCGAGGGATGAATGGCAGTCGACTGATCCATCGAGAGGATCTTGAAAGCCTGGTAGCCGCGCTCGCGGCGCTGGACGAGAGCGACGATGCGCGTGCCCTCGAGGATCGTTTGGTAGCCGTCGCGGCGCAGGCACGTCACGTGCAGGAGAACATCCTGCATGCCGTTATCAGGCACGATGAAGCCGAAGCCCTTGGCGACGTCGAACCACTTGACGACACCGGTGATTTCGACAAGATCGACCGCTTCTGACGACAGCTCGTCGACATCGGTGTATGCGTTCGATGAAATCCTATCAGCCATTATCGCCAGCCCCTCGAATACGCGTCACACTGTTACGGTTAACTGATTCTTGAAATCAAGATTAACATCTTGGTAACGGATAAGCGCAAGTCCTAGTTTTCGGTTATTCCCAGCTGCACATTTTATAAAGATGACTTGCCCGAAGCTGACCTCGGCTCGCCAAAAAGGCCAGCCCCTATAAAGGAGTAGATAGAATGCGTTATCTTCATACGATGGTTCGCGTCAAAGATCTGGACGCTTCGCTTGCCTTCTATACCTCGCTGTTCGGACTGGAGGAGATTCGCCGCCACGAAAACGAGAAGGGCCGCTTTACCCTGGTTTTCCTGGCCGCTCGCGACGATCTCGACCGTGCGCGCAGCGAAAAAGCCCCCTGCCTCGAGCTCACCTACAACTGGGATACGGAGGATTATAGCGGAGGACGCAATTTCGGCCACCTCGCCTATGAGGTGGATGATATTTACGCGATCTGCCAAAAGCTGATGGATAACGGCATTACCATCAACCGGCCGCCGCGCGACGGCAACATGGCCTTCGTGCGCTCGCCCGACGGCATTTCGATCGAAATTCTGCAGAAGGGAAGCCCGCTTGCGGCCGCCGAACCCTGGGCTTCCATGGGCAATACCGGCGCCTGGTAAGGGTTTTGGCCGCAAGGCTTTTGCGAAACTTGCGGCTTTTGCGATTTCGGGTCCGGCCGGCGCCTTGGCGCTTGCCGCGACCCGGCCCCGCAGGCAATCTCCCGGTGAATCGAAGCGGAGGATGGCGATATTTCGCTGTTTTTCGCATCAACCGGAGACAGATTGCTTGGGTAATATTGAGACGCGGATGCCCATTACCGGCGCATTGCTGATCGCCACCTCGATATTGGCGCTGTCGGGCTGCGTATCGAACAAGAAGACGCTCGATTCCGCAGCGGCGACCCCTGCGGTTCCGGCGACGGTGGCTGCAGCGCCACAACTTGGCGCAACGGCGCCGGTGAAATCTGCCCCGCGCTCGGTCTATACCGACCCCCGGCTCGTCAATGTCTCCGGCGCTCAGGCCGCGCCACAGGTCGTGGCAGGGGATGCGAATGCCGCCGTCCCGCCGGCCGATCCGGCAATGGCGGCGCCTGCCAATCTAGGCGGGCTCGTCATGCAGTCGACACGGATCAACGCCCAGGCGATGAGCATCTTTTCGGATCACCAGCCGCCGCCGCAGAACAACAGCACGTCTACCGTCATCCAGCCGCAAGCCTTTGCGCCGACGGAAGGAGTGGCACCCGCAAAAAGCAGCGTCTACAGCCAGCCGATCATGCCCTCGCAGCCGGCAGCGCCCGTGCTGCCGCAGCAATCGTCTGAAAATTCCGGCACGCAGCCTGCGCCCGTACAAACAGCCTCGCTGGCGACGGGCGGTATCCCGGCCTCGACGACAAACGCGCTTTACAGCGCACCGAAGCAGAACCTGCTCGGCAGTCTTTCCGGCCTCCTGCACAAAGCCGCCCTGCCCGGCATGACGCGAGTTGCGCCGAACGGGCTGCACGTCCAGAACGACAATGTCGAGGTCGGCTGCTTCAAGCCGGACCTGCTGAAAGTGATCAAGACGGTCGAGAACCATTTCGGCCGGCCTGTCATCGTCACATCAGGCTATCGCGACGAAGAACATAACCGCCTGGTCGGGGGTGCTGATGAATCGATGCATAAGAGCTGTGAGGCCGCAGACATTCAGATCGACGGCGTGTCCAAGTGGGATATCGCCGCCTATATCCGCTCCTTGCCGGATCGCGGCGGGGTCGGCACCTATTGCCACACCGACTCGGTCCACCTCGACACCGGCAAGACCCGCGACTGGAACTGGGGCTGCGGCGGCAAACGGGCGCCCGTAACCACCGCAAGAGCGATCTAACATCGTCGGCGCGAAGTTCCCTCACCTAAGGTCAGCTGAACTTCATCTGCTTCTGGAAGGCCGTACAAGCCTTTGATTCGGCAGCAGTAATCTGAAATACCACGGCCGTCGGAATATCTGTCACTTTTTTGAAAAAAATCGCATTTGCCGCTTGCGGCTTTCGAAGGTGCTGACTATAAGGGCGCCACCACGAAGGAAGCGCCCTTCGTCTATCGGTTAGGACACCAGATTTTCATTCTGGGAAGAGGGGTTCGACTCCCCTAGGGCGTGCCACTTTCCCTCCATATAGAAGCCATCACATCCGCTTGCAGAAGCCGGCGCGTACGCCTATTTTAACGAGGCTGGCCTGCGCCCTTCGTCTATCGGTTAGGACGACAGATTCTCATTCTGTAAAGAGGGGTTCGACTCCCCTAGGGCGTACCATCGAGCTTATGATTGCCGCCAAACACCCGTCGGTTCGATATTTCCAGCCATCCGCCGCCCCGTAGCGCCATGGTTTTCCACAGCTAAAAAAAATCGGCAAAAACTGTGATTTTTTCGCGCCTTGGCGCTTGCGGCTTTCGAAGGTGCTGACTATAAGGGCGCCACCACGAAGGAAGCGCCCTTCGTCTATCGGTTAGGACACCAGATTTTCATTCTGGGAAGAGGGGTTCGACTCCCCTAGGGCGTGCCACTTTACTTCCTTATATTCGTTCATCCGACGGCGGCTTTCGCAAGCGTGCTATCTCGCTGGCGCTGCGTCGCAGACGCGCAGCTGGATGCGGCGCGCGCCTTGATAATGTTCGGCGCCGAGCCAGCCTGCGACATGGAGGCTCGCGCCGCGTGAATTGATGAGAAGATTGCCGAGGCCGGTATCGGCGGCGCGGAAGGCGATTCCATCGAGCCGCGACCCGTCCATCGCCTCCAGCGTCACCTTCACATGTTTCTCGCCGACCAGGCGCGCATCTCGTACCCGATGCGCCGGTACCGCAAAAAGCGGCTGGGCGTGGCCGGAGCCATAGGGGCCGGCGGCTTCCAGGCGGTCAATGAGTTCAAGCGTGGCGCCGCTTGCGCCGATTGCGCCATCGATCTTCAATGTCTCGTTGGCGACGAGGCTCGCCACTGTCCGTGCGGCCTTCTCGGTAAAGAAGGTTCTCAACCTGCCGAGGTCGGCGCGCTCGACCGTCAGCCCCGCCGCCATGGCATGGCCGCCGCCCTTGACCAGGATGCCCTCCTCGACCGCAGCCCGCACCATCCTGCCCATGTCGAAGCCATTGATGGAGCGGCCTGAGCCGGTGCCGCGGCCGGAGGGATCGAAAGCGATCGCGAAGGCGGGCCGTTTGAATTTCTCCTTCAGCCGCGCGGCGATCAGCCCGACGATGCCTGGATGCCACTTCTCATGGGCGGTGACGATGACGGAGGCGCCCTCGCCGTCGCCGTATTCGGCAAGCGCCTCGGCTTCCGCCTCCTGCAGCATCATCGCCTCCATCGCCTGGCGTTCACGGTTGAGCTCGTCGAGGCGCTGCGCGATCACCTCCGCCTCGCCGGCATCATCGAGCGTCAGCAGGCGGCTTCCAAGTGCGGCGTCACCAATCCGTCCACCGGCATTGATGCGCGGGCCGATCAGAAAGCCGAAATGATAAGGCGTCACGGGGCCTGCGAGCCCCGCCTTGCGGAAGAGTGCGGCAAGCCCGGCATTGCTCTGGTGCCGGGCAGCAACCAGCCCCTTGACCACATAGGCGCGATTGAGCCCCTTCAGCGGCACGACATCACAGACCGTCGCAAGCGCCACGATGTCAAGCCATTGCAGCAGGTCGAGCGCCAAGATGTGTTTGTTGCCGGCCGCGCGCAGCAGCCGCAATGTCGCGACCAGCACCATGAAGACGACGCCGGCCGCGCAAAGATGCCCCTGCCCCGACAGATCGTCCTCGCGATTGGGATTGACGAGCGCATGGCAGGGCGGCAGCTCATGTGTCACCTGGTGGTGATCGATGACGACGACATCGATATTGCGCGCAGCAGCGGCGGCAAGCGCGTCGTGACTGGTGGAGCCGCAATCGACGGTGACGATCAGCCTGGCGCCATTGTCGATCAGCTGGTTGATCGCCGCCGGATTGGGGCCATAACCTTCAAAGATGCGGTCGGGAATGTAGATGTTCGCCTTGACCCCGAAATGGCTGAGAAAGCGGAACATCAGCGCCGAGGAGGCCGCCCCGTCGACATCATAATCGCCGAAAATCGCCACGCTTTCGCCGCGCTCGATCGCACGCACGAGGCGGGTTGCCGCCTTCTCGCAATCGGTCAGTGTGTGGGGATCGGGCATCAGGCCGCGGATTGTCGGATCGAGGAATTCGATCGCTTCGTCAACCGGGACGCCGCGTCCTGCGAGAACCCGGGCGATCAGATCCGGCAGCCCGTGAACCTGCGCCATGGCGAGCGCCCGGTTCTGGCCGGCCTGGTCGAGTCTTGCAACCCAGCGATTGTCGAGTGCGGATTTCTCCACGCCAAGAAACGCGCGCTGTACCGGATCGACGAGATCTGCCATTCCAAACTCCGCTGACTTCATCTGTTCTTTCTACAGGAGCAGCGGAGATAACATAGCGACGGATTTGCGGACACGCATTTTTACCAGAAGATCAGCCAGACGATCACGGCGATGCCACCGATCTGCACCAACAAGACCGAAAACAGCGTCAGCAGAATGGCCCAGTTGCGGCCTTCCGTGTGTTCATCGTCAAAGGGCCCGTCATGGCTGTCGTCCAGAATGTCAGGGCGCACCGGCTTGAGGATGTCTGCAAATATATCAGGGCGGGCTGGCGGCACCTTGCTCGGGCTGCCATCCTCCTTTCCGGCGTGGCTGTCCTTGCTCATGAAATACTCCACGCCGGCGACTCACCATCTATGGTTTTATTTATATCAATATTTCGGCATTTGGTAATATAGACGATGAACAGAAAAAGCCGCCCTGCCAGAGACAGAGCGGCTCATACTCCCAAGCGAAAAATGCTTAAGCTTCTTCTTTCGGCCGTTCGATGCGAATCACCTGCGGCTCGCCGAAGAGATAGCCTTCCGACTTTATCGAGGCGACCGCCTTGCGCACGGACTCTTCCATCGTTGCATGGGTGACGAGGATGATCGTCTGGTGATGCGATGGGGCCAGGTGCTGTGTAGAGCGCTGGACGATCGATTCGAGCGAGATGTGGTTTTCCGCCATGCGGGTGGCGACGCTTGCAAAGACGCCGGTGCGGTCGAGCACAGTCAGGCGGATAAAATATCCGCCCTCGTGGCTCTGCATCTGCGCCTTGCGGTAAGGCTCCAGCGCCTTTGCGGGATGGCCGAGCACCGGCACGCGCTGAGCGCCCGGCTGGCTCTTGGCGATATCGGCGATATCGCCAAGCACGGACGAGGCCGTCGCATTGCCGCCGGCGCCTGGACCGACCATCAGTAGTTCGCCGAGCACGTCGGACTCAATTGCTACCGCATTGGTAACGCCGTCGACTTGCGCGATGACAGAATCGACCGGGACCATGGTCGGGTGTACACGCTGTTCGATGCCGGTCTCGGTGCGCTGGGCAACGCCGAGCAGCTTGATGCGGTAACCGAGTTCGGCGGCGGCGTGGATGTCCTCGATCGAGATATTGGTGATGCCTTCGAGATAGATGTCGTCGGCCGCAATGCGATTGCCGAAGGCAAGCGTCGTCAGGATGGCGAGCTTGTGGGCGGTATCGTTGCCCTCGATATCGAAGGCGGGATCGGCTTCGGCATAACCCAGCCGCTGCGCTTCCTTGAGGCATTCGGCGAAGGAAAGCCCCTCCTTCTCCATCTTGGTCAGGATGTAGTTGCAGGTGCCGTTCATGATGCCATAGATGCGCGAGACGGTGTTGCCCGTCAGCGATTCGCGCAGCGCCTTGATGACGGGGATGCCACCGGCGACCGCAGCCTCGAAATTCAACAGCGAGCCCTTCTCTTCCGCGATGGTCGCAAGCTCGACGCCGTGATAGGCGAGCAGCGCCTTGTTGGCTGTCACCACATGGAGACCACGCTGAAGTGCGGCACGCACCGAGACGTTGGCAGCCCCTTCGGCGCCGCCCATCAGCTCGACGAAGACGTCGATATCACCCTTTTCGGCCAGATCCTCGGGCCGATCGAACCAGGTGACGGCAGAAAGATCAACGCCCCGGTCCCGCGTTTTGTCGCGCGCGGAAACCGCGGTGATCGTAATCGGACGTCCGCAGGTGACGGCAAGCTCGTTGCTCTTCTGCTGAATGATGCGGACAAGCGAGGCGCCAACGGTGCCTAAGCCCGCAATGCCGATTTTGAGGGCATCTGCCATGGATCGATCCTGAAATGTCTGTGTGGCGGCAGCCGCCAAACGCGGCTGCCCAAGAGTTGGAATTAACGGTGGGCGTTGAGCGAGATGACGTTATGCATCGTCTCGTCTGCGGTCGACATGAACTTCTTGATGTTGCGCGCAGCCTGACGGATGCGGTGTTCATTCTCGACAAGCGCCAGACGGACATAGTCGTCGCCCATCTCGCCGAAGCCGATGCCCGGAGCAACGGCGACGTCCGCCTTCTCGACCAGGAGCTTGGAAAACTCCAGCGAACCGAGATGACGGAACTTTTCCGGGATTTTCGCCCAGGCGAACATGGTGGCCGCCGGCGGCGGCACTTCGAAGCCTGATTTACCGAAGCTTTCGACCATGACGTCGCGGCGACGCTTATAGACGTTGCGCACTTCGGCAATGTCGGAGCCGTCGCCGTTCAGGGCATGCGTCGCCGCCACCTGGATCGGCGTGAAGGCGCCGTAATCGAGGTAGGACTTGACGCGGGTGAGCGCAGCGATCAGCCGCTCGTTGCCGACGGCAAAGCCCATGCGCCAGCCAGGCATGGAAAAGGTCTTCGACATTGACGTGAACTCGACCGTCACATCCATTGCGCCCGGCACTTCGAGAACCGACGGCGGCGGAGCGCCGTCGAAGTAGATCTCCGAATAGGCGAGGTCGGAGAGCACGATGATGTCGTGCTTCTTGGCGAAGGCGACGACGTCCTTGTAGAAATCGAGCGTCGCGACAAAGGCCGTCGGGTTCGAGGGATAGTTGAGGATCAGCGCCAAAGGCTTCGGGATCGAATGGCGGACCGCGCGCTCAAGCGGCGGGAAGAAAGTCTCGTCCGGCTCCACCGACATCGAGCGGATCACGCCGCCGGCCATCAGGAAGCCGAAGGCGTGTATCGGATAGGTGGGATTCGGGCAGAGAATCACGTCGCCGGGAGCGGTGATCGCCTGCGCCATATTGGCGAAGCCTTCCTTAGAGCCGAGGGTGGCGACCACCTGCGTATCCGGGTTGAGCTTGACGCCGAAACGGCGGGCATAATAAGCGGCCTGGGCGCGGCGCAGGCCCGGAATGCCCTTGGAGGAGGAATAACGGTGCGTGCGCGGATCCTGTACAACCTCGCACAGCTTGTCGACGATCGCCTGGGGAGTCGGAAGGTCAGGGTTTCCCATGCCGAGATCGATGATATCGGCGCCGCCCGCTCGCGCGCTTGCTTTCAAACGGTTGACCTGTTCGAAAACATAAGGCGGCAAACGCCGGACTTTGTGAAACTCTTCCATTTCATTCCCCATGGAAAGGCGGCTTTCGGGCCGCGGTCGAAGTTCGTTCCGTCTCCCGGCGGCTGCGACACGAACTTCACAATCGCAGCGCCGTATTCATCAGACCCAAGCCAAGCGGCAAATCTTTGACGGAAAGGCCGCACAACCACGCATTATCGGCAAAATCGCATCTTCCGATCCATCCGGAAGGCTTTGCGTCCAATTTGCCTGAAAGGCAAGGCTTATTTGGAGATTTCAGAGAGCGTCTGCGCACCGTGCTCGGCGGCAAGGCGGCGCATTTCGGTGACCTTGGCCTGATATTCGGCTTCCGAGATCGTGCCCGCCTTGCGCCGGGCTGCAAGCGCGGTCAACTGATGCTGCAGTTCGGCCGCCTGCTCATCGCTCATCTGGACATTGGCGGCCGTCAGGGGCGCGCCGAAATTCGGATAGCCGTCCGGTGATTTCATCAGACCGCCTTCAACCGCCTCGCCCTTGGTTGCCGGCATGACGACGGCGGTCGGCGCCGCTCGCTTGGCGGCGGCGGCGGCTTTTTCCTCCGCCGTCAGATTGCATCCGGCAAGGGTCATCGCCGCCGCGGCGCAGATCAATGCGGTGCGGTTGAAGGTTGCGATGCGCCGAATGTCGTTCTCGATCATGCCTCAAAATCCAGTTCTGATTGCTTCGACTGTTAAATTTGTCGCAGCCACAAAGCAATAGCACGAGCCGATGCGGGTGGAACTTGTTTTCTCGTTCGGTCACGATGTACAACAAACGGATAAAAAGAGTGCTGCCGCCGGAGGAAATGGTGACCGACAGCAAGCAGGAGAGTGGCGGCCAGAAGAATGGCGACAAGACCGGTTTCGACGCGACCGATCTCGAACCCTATCTGTTGAAGGATCCCGAGACCATGGCGATGAATTTCGCCCGGGCGCTCGAAAATCTCGGCCAGGCCGCCTCGGCCTGGCTTGCGCCACGCGAACGCGGCGAGATTACCGAAACCGCCATCGATCCGATGACCGACATGGTCAAAACGCTTTCCAAGGTCAGCGAATACTGGATTTCCGATCCCCGTCGCACCTTCGAGGCGCAGACCCAGCTGATGTCCTCGTTCTTCGGCATCTGGATGCGCTCGATGCAGCGCGTGCAGGGCGAACCCCTGCCGCCCGAGCCCGACACCCGCAAGGACAAGCGCTTTTCGGACGAGGATTGGCAGAAAAATCCGTTCTTCGATTTCCTCCGCCAGGTCTATTTCGTCACGAGCGACTGGGTGGACAAGCTAGTGTCGGAGACCGACGGCCTCGACGAGCATACCAAGCACAAGGCTGGATTCTACGTGAAGCAGATCACGGCAGCCCTTTCGCCGAGCAACTTCATCGCTACCAACCCGCAGCTTTACCGCGAGACGATCGCAAGCAACGGCGAAAACCTGGTGCGCGGCATGAAGATGCTCGCCGAGGACATCGCTGCGGGCAACGGCGAGCTTCGCCTTCGACAGACCGACATGACAAAATTCGCTGTCGGCCGCGACATGGCGCTGACACCGGGCAAAGTCATCGCCCAGAATGATATCTGCCAGATCATCCAGTACGAAGCCTCGACCGAAACAGTTCTGAAGCGGCCGCTGCTGATCTGCCCGCCCTGGATCAACAAATTCTATATTCTTGACCTCAACCCGCAGAAATCCTTCATCAAATGGTGCGTGGACCAGGGCCAGACCGTCTTCGTCATATCCTGGGTCAACCCGGATGCGCGTCACGCCGAGAAGGACTGGGGGGCCTACGCCCGCGAGGGCGTCGATTTCGCGCTCGATACGATCGAGAAGGCGACCGGCGAGAAGGACGTCAACGCCGTCGGCTACTGCGTCGGCGGCACGCTGCTGGCGGCAACCTTGGCGCTGCACGCCAAGGAGAAAAACCGGCGCATCAAGACCGCCACGCTCTTCACAACGCAGGTTGATTTCACCCATGCCGGCGATCTCAAGGTCTTCGTCGACGAGGAGCAGCTTGCCGCGCTCGAAGAGCATATGAAGGCGGCCGGCTATCTCGACGGCACGAAGATGTCGATGGCCTTCAACATGCTGCGCGCTTCCGAGCTGATCTGGCCTTATTTCGTCAACAGCTACCTCAAGGGTCAGGAGCCCCTGCCCTTCGACCTGTTGTTCTGGAACGCCGATTCGACCCGCATGGCGGCGGCAAACCACGCCTTCTACCTGCGAAACTGCTATCTCCGCAATGCGTTGACGCAGAACGAGATGATCCTCGACGGCAAGCGCGTATCGCTGAAGGATGTGAAGATCCCGATCTATAATCTCGCCACGCGCGAGGACCACATCGCGCCTGCAAAATCGGTCTTCCTCGGCAGTCAGTTCTTCGGCGGCAAGGTGGAATTCGTCCTCACCGGCTCGGGACATATCGCTGGCGTCGTCAACCCGCCCGACAAGAAGAAATACCAGTTCTGGACGGGTGGCCCGGCCAAGGGCGACTACGAGACCTGGCTCGAGCGGGCCACCGAGACGGCGGGGTCGTGGTGGCCGCATTGGCAAGCCTGGATCGAGACGCAAGACGGCAGACGCGTTGCGGCCCGCAAACCCGGCGGCGATGCGCTGAACGCGATCGAAGAAGCACCGGGAAGTTATGTGATGGAACGCACCTGAGACGCCGGCAGGCATCTCTTTTTGAGACATCCCAAGAAACAGCGATATCGCGTAAACAAATTAGAAACCATAATTCGTCATCCTCGCGAAACAGTCGGAAGTCGCAAGCGGCCTAAATTCGGCCCCTTTGCGCCCTTACCGGCCCCGGCGAAGTTTTAGTCAGTCAGTGCCGCCGGCCTGCGTAGCGAGTTTGAAAGACGAGTGTAGTATGGCGTTTGCGGTAGGGACGTTGGATAACGTCGCCCCTCTTGGCGGATCTGCTTTGCGTTCGCACAGATCTCGCGGTTTTCTTTACGGTGTCATCGGCGCCGGGCTTTTAACCTCAACATGGCTGATCGCGACCTTGGCAACGATGCATTCGGTCGCGGCGCCCTTTTCTCCAGCCGATAGCCTGGCACAGATCCGGGCCGCCTCGAAGGCGGCGCCGTCAACTCGCCTTGAGAGGTTGATCCATGTCGGCAAGGGTGACCGGCTGACCGCCTTCAACGCGAAGCCGAAGATGCCGCTGACGGCAAGCCTCATCCAGTCTCACGCCGAAAAGACTGCCGCTGCCGCAACGGCATTGGCGGCTCTTACGAAGAACAATCGGCTCGTCATGGCTGCCGAGCAACCGGTCGTCGCCGCGATTTCCGACAGTGCCAAGTTCCGCAAGGATGATGCGATCGCGCCGCCGCCGGTCGAACTCGCCTCGGCAGAGATTGAAGAAGACGACGGCAACCGGATCATCGTTCCGTCAAAGGAGGCCGTCGCCGCGGCCCAACTCCAGGCAATGCTCGCGCTTGCTGATGCCGACCCCCGGCAGATCGCGCCCGCCCTGATCGAGCCGGCCGCCTCTCATGTCAGGACCGCCTCGGTTCCTGCAACAGAATCCGCACCGGTGGAGGTCGCAGCGGCGGAGGATCAACCCTTCGATCTCGTCCTGTCGCCCGATGCAGGTTCCGTGCCGTTGCCGATGGCGCGTCCGGACGGACTCGTGGGCAAACCGGCGCCGGCCGTCAAGGGTGCACAGCGCTCTGCCGGGCCTGTCCTGGCCTATGCCCAGCCGAACTCGCCGATCGAGGACGATGAGGACGATGCCGTGCCGCGCTACGACAAGCCGGTCTTCTCGCCAAAACTGCGGGCAGGTGTCGCGATCTACGACATCGAAAACAGCACCGTCTATCTGCCGAACGGCGAACGGCTGGAGGCTCATTCCGGTCTCGGCAAGATGCGCGACAATCCGCGTTACGTGGACAAGAAGATGCGCGGACCGACGCCGCCGCATACCTATGTCCTCACGATGCGCGAGGCCCTCTTTCACGGTGTCGAAGCGCTGCGCTTGACACCGGTGGAAGGCTCGGATGCCATCTATGACCGCGTCGGCCTGCTTGCCCACACCTATATGCTCGGCAAGAACGGCGATTCCAATGGCTGCGTTTCCTTCAAGGATTACAAACGCTTCCTGGCCGCCTACAAACGCGGCGAGATCAAGCAGCTCGTGGTGGTGCCGCGGCTGAACAACAAGCCCGCCTCGACCCTCGCCTCGCTGTTTTCGTCGCGTAGCTAATTTAAGGAGCAGGAGGCAAGCAGCCGCCTGCCCCGCAGCCCTACTTCAGCCAGACTGCTATCCGCTCCACCGCTTCGGCGATCTCTCCTTGCGAACCCGCATAGGAGAGACGCAGGGTTCGGTGTCCCTCCAGAGGATCGAAATCCAGGCCCGGCGTCGCCGCGACGTTGATTTCGGCCAACATGCGTTTGGCAAAGCCCATGCTGTCATTGGTGAAGCGCGAGACATCGACATAGGCGTAGAAGGCGCCGTCCATCGGCGAAGCGGGCGCAAGGCCGATCCTGGGCAGGCGGTCGAGCAGCAGCGCGCGGTTTGCGGCATAGCTCGCCCTGACATGATCGAGCTCTTCGCTTGCGCCAAGCGCAGCCACCGCTGCGATCTGGGAGAGCTCGGGCGGCGAGATATAGAGGCTCTGCGCCACCCGCTCGATCGGCCGCACCAGCCGTTCCGGTAGCACCATCCAGCCGATTCGCCAGCCGGTCATGCAGTAATATTTGGAGAAGGAGTTGATGACGATCGCCTCGTCCGTCAGCTCGAGCGCGCTCGCCTCCTCTCCCGCGAAGGTCAGCCCATGATAGATCTCATCGGAGATGAAGGCGATGGATTGGGCCGCGCAGTAATCCGCAAGCGCCTTCAACCCGTCACGGCCGGTCACGGTGCCGGTCGGATTGGCGGGGCTTGCAAGCAGCACACCTTTGAGCCTGACGCCGCTTTGCTGCTGCACCGCCTCGAGGCTCTCGGGTGTCAGGGTGAAGTGGGTCTCGGCCGTCACCGGCACTTCGAGAACCTTCAGCCCCAGCGCGCCGAGAATGTTGCGATAAGCGGGATAACCCGGTCTTGCGATCGCCACGGCATCGCCGGCATCAAAAAGCGTGAGGAAGGCGAGATTGAACCCTGCCGAGGAGCCTGTGGTTATGGCGATGCGCTTGGGATCGATCTCCAAGCCGTGACGGTCCCTGTAGTGCCAGGCCAGTGCGGATTTCAGCCGCGCCGTCCCCAGCGCATCCGTATAACCGATCCGGCCTTCGACAAGGGCGGCGCGTGCCGCTTGGAGCGCAGCTTGAGGCGCGGGATGCGAGGGCTGGCCGACCGCCATCGAGATGACGGCGTGGCCGGCTGCCCGCCGCTTCGTCGCCTCCGCCAACACGTCCATGGCATGAAAAGGCTCGACTTCGCTGCGTTTCGATATGGAAAACAAGATCGCTTCTCGCTCGGCTTCTTCGCTATTGGCCAGACAATTGCCGCATTAATCGGCTCATCACAATCCCGCGAGGGCGGCGCAGGGATGAAAATTCCTGTTTGAACAGAACTCGACACCCCGTACCTTGACGCGACGCGTTCAAGTCCATAACCCGGCGACGGTTTTCTCGACCAAGACCACATCGCCGATGACGAGGATATCATGGCCTTCTTCTCAAAAAGCTTCACCGCACTGGCGCTCGCCGCATCGATCGCGCTCCCGTTTCCGGCGGCAGCGCTCGACGATCAGCAGAAGAAGGAGTTCGGCGAATTCATCAAGCAATATCTGATCGAAAACCCGGAGATCATGCTCGACGTCCAGGACGCGCTGCAGAAGAAGCAGGAAGCCGCGCGGCTGGTGAAGGCCAATATGGCGATCGAGGAGAACACCGCGAACATCTTCAATTCAAAGGATGACGTCACGCTCGGCAATCCCAAGGGCGATGTGACCGTCGTCGAATTCTTCGATTACAATTGCACCTACTGCCGCCACGCGCTTCCCGACATGCAGGCGATGCTGAAGAAGGACACGAACGTCCGCTTCGTCCTCAAGGAATTCCCGATCCTCGGGCCGGATTCGGTTGCCGCCCACAAAGTGGCCGACGCCTTCCGCAGGCTGGCGCCTGCCAAATATGCCGATTTCCATGTCGCCCTTCTCAGCAGCGAAGGCCGCGCCTCGGAAGACAGTGCGATCGCTGTCGCAGGCTCTCTCGGCGTCAGCGAAGACAAGATTCGCGCCGAGATGGCGAAGAGCCCGAACGATGGGATCGTTCAGGCGACCTATCAGCTTGCCTCCAGCCTCGGCATCAGCGGCACGCCCTCTTATGTGATCGGCAACGAGCTGGTCCCGGGCGCCGTCGGGCTCGACGATCTCGAAGCCAAGGTGAAGAACATGCGCAGCTGCGGTAAGACCGCCTGCTGAGGAATCAGGCAGCCGACCGGCCGCTCATCAAATCGCCAGAATCGAAGCGTTTCAGCCATGTGGACAAATGTGGCGCGATTCCTGTCGGCCAACCCTTAAGGGCTTTCATTCAGCCCTCGCGGAGTCTATAGGTTGCCGTCGTGCATTTACGGAACATTCGATGACGCAAACGATTTTTGTCCTGAACGGCCCAAACCTGAACATGCTGGGTAAACGAGAGCCCGGCATTTATGGCGGCAAGACGCTCAAGGACATCGAGGCAGACTGCAAGGCAGCCGGGCGCGTACTCGGCTTTGATATCGACTTCCGTCAAAGCAACCACGAAGGCACGCTTGTGGACTGGTTCCACGAGGCCGACGAAAAGGCTGCCGGCGTCGCCATCAATGCAGGCGCCTATACGCATACGTCAGTCGCGCTGCACGACGCGATCCGCGCTATATCAATTCCCGTCATCGAACTCCACATATCCAACGTCCATGCACGGGAAGAATTTCGCCACAAGTCGATGATCGCGCCGGCATGCAAGGGCGTGATCTGCGGCTTCGGGCCTCACAGCTACATCCTGGCGCTGCATGCGCTGAAGAACATCACGGCATAAGAAGAAGACAGGGCAACACCATGGCTGAAAAGAAATCGGGTATCGATCAGGCACTGATCCGCGATCTCGCCAATATTCTCAACGAGACGGATCTGACGGAGATCGAGGTCGAGCAGGACGACTTGCGCATCCGCGTTTCGCGCGGCGGCACGCCGCAATACGTCCAGGCGCCGATTGCTGCACCGGCCTTTGCCGCCCCGGCCGCAGCCGCCGCTCCCGCAGCCGCCGCTGCCGCGCCCGCCGCAGCACCCGGCCGCAACCCGGCGAATGTCGTCAATGCGCCGATGGTCGGCACCGTCTACATGGCGCCGGCTCCGGGCGCACGTCCCTTCATCGAAATCGGCGCCACCGTCAAGGAAGGCCAGACGCTTATCATCATCGAAGCGATGAAGACGATGAACCAAATTCCTTCGCCAAAGTCAGGCAAGGTGACCGAGATCCTCGTCGACGACGGACATCCCGTCGAATACGGCCAAGCCCTCGTCGTCATCGAATAGGCCCAAGCCCATGATTTCGAAAATCCTCATCGCCAATCGCGGGGAAATCGCCCTTCGCGTGCTTAGGGCCTGCAAGGAGCTCGGCATTGCCTGCGTCGTGGTGCATTCCACCGCCGACGCCGATGCCATGCATGTGCGCCTTGCCGACGAAAGCGTCTGCATCGGTCCGCCCTCCTCGCGCGAGAGCTATCTCAATATCCACCAGATCGTCGCCGCCTGCGAGATCACCGGCGCCGACGCCGTGCATCCGGGCTATGGCTTCCTCTCCGAGAATGCCAAGTTCGCCGATATTCTCGACGCCCATGGCATCACCTTCATCGGGCCGACGGCGGATCACATCCGCATCATGGGCGACAAGATCACCGCCAAGACGACGGCGCTGGAACTCGGCATTCCCGTTGTTCCTGGCTCGGATGGCGAAGTGAAGACCGAAGAGGATGCGCTGCGGACAGCGGCCGAAATCGGCTATCCCGTGCTGATAAAGGCAACGGCCGGCGGCGGTGGGCGCGGCATGAAGGTCGCCAAGAGCGAGGCCGATCTGATCGAGGCCTGGTCGACGGCGCGCACGGAGGCGGCAGCCGCCTTCGGCAACGATGCCGTCTACATGGAAAAATATCTCGGCAAGCCGCGCCACATCGAAATCCAGGTCTTCGGTGACGGTGAAGGCAATGCCATCCATCTCGGCGAACGCGACTGCTCGCTGCAGCGCCGCCACCAGAAAGTCTGGGAAGAGGCGAATTCGCCGGCGCTCAACGTCGAGCAGCGCATGAAGATCGGCCAGATCTGCGCCGATGCCATGAAGAAGCTGAAATATCGCGGCGCCGGCACGATCGAATTCCTCTACGAGAACGGCGAGTTCTATTTCATCGAAATGAACACCCGCCTGCAGGTGGAACATCCGATCACCGAAGCGATCACCGGCATCGACCTGGTGCACGAGCAGATCCGCGTCGCCTCCGGCGGCGGTCTTTCCGTGACGCAGGACGAGGTGCATTTTTCCGGCCATGCGATCGAATGCCGGATCAATGCCGAGGACGCGCGCACCTTCGTGCCCTCCCCCGGCACGATCACGCATTTCCATGCGCCGGGCGGCCTTGGCGTGCGCATCGATTCCGGCGCCTATCAGGGTTATAAGATTCCGCCCTATTACGACAGCTTGATCGGCAAGCTGATCGTGCACGGCCGCACCCGTGTCGAATGCATGATGCGCCTGCGCCGCGCGCTCGACGAATTCGTCGTCGACGGCATCAAGACGACGCTGCCGTTGTTCCAGGATCTCGTCTCCAACCAGGATATCGCCAACGGCGACTACGATATCCACTGGCTGGAACATTACCTCGCCAACACGCCGGCGGCATAGGACAGGAATGGCAGGATCGCGCAGGAAGTCACCAGGCATAACCCCTGACATCCTCCTGCGCGCCTATTCCATCGGCCTCTTTCCGATGGCCGAGTCCGCCGATGACCCGGAGATCTTCTGGGTCGAACCGGAATTGCGCGGCGTCCTGCCGCTCGATGATTTCCATATCTCGAAAAGCCTCGCAAAAACGGTGCGCAGGAAACCGTTCGAAATCCGCTTCGATCACGATTTCGACCAGGTGATCGCGGCTTGCGCGGAGGAAACATCGGGACGCCCGAGCACCTGGATCAACCAGACGATCCGATCGCTTTATTCCACGCTGTTCGAAATCGGTCATGCCCATACCGTCGAAGCCTGGGACGGCGATCAACTGGTCGGCGGCCTCTACGGCGTCTCGCTTGGCTCGGCCTTCTTCGGCGAAAGCATGTTTTCACGCCGGACGGACGCCTCGAAAATCTGCCTTGTACACCTGGTCGACCGGCTGAGGGAAAAGGGCTTCACGCTGCTCGATACGCAATTTACCACCGAGCACCTGAAGACGTTCGGAGCGATCGACGTGCCGAAGACCGAATATGCGTTGTTGCTTGCCAACGCGATGGAATCGCCACACCTGAAGTTTTAAATGTGATCGTTTCATCCTTGCGTTGATTTTCAGGCCGATTTGAATAGGCTCGGCCATGCAACGGGGGATAGAATTTTGAAACGATATTTTGCGGCCGCAATCCTTTTCGCCTTGTTCACGGGTCAAGCCGGGGCACGCCCTTACCAGGAGATGTTCCCTGCCAGGGCTTTTTCGGACGCAGAAAAACCACTGCTGCAAAAGCTCGATTTTCAACAGGGTGCAATCAAGCTGCCTGCTGCAAAGGCAATGCTGAACGTGCCCGAAGGCTTCTACTATCTCAATTCCGCAGATACGAAGAAGGTGCTGGTCGATATCTGGGGAAATCCGCCGCAGGCTGCTGAGGGAACGATGGGGATGATCTTCCCGGCGAAATACGCGCCGACCGATATCGCGGCCTGGGGTTCCATTGTCGAATACAGCGCCGACGGCTATGTCTCAGACGCCGATGCCGCCACGACCGATTACGATGAACTGCTGCAGAACATCAAGGATTCCATTCGGGAAAACAACGTCGAGCGCGAAAAGCAGGGTTTTCAAAAGATCACGCTTGTCGGCTGGGCCTCGACGCCGCATTACGACAAATCTGCGCATGCGATGCATTGGGCGCGCGATCTGCTTTTCGGTGATGATGCGCAAGCCCCACATACGCTTAACTACTCCGTGCGCGTTCTTGGTCGCCAGGGCGTATTCGAGTTCGATTTCGTGGCTGGCCTGAACCAGTTGAAGGAGATCGAGCAGGTCATTCCGACCGTCACGACGCTCGTGCAGTTCGACAAGGGAATGGCCTATACCGACTTCGTCGAAGGCGACAAGATCGCGGCCTACGGAATGGCCGGCATGATCGCCGCGGGTGCGGGCGCCAAGATCGCCGCAAAGGTGGGGCTCCTGGCGCTTGCCGCCGCCTTTCTGAAAAAGGCCGGTATCCTTATTGTCATCGTGCTTGGCGGTGCGCTTCGGTTTGCCAAAGGTCTTTTCACGCGAAACAAGACACCCACGGCATAGGCTCGCGGCTTAACCAGGAGACGGCGCCGAAATTGTGAAGCTTTTTTGGCGTCTGCCTAGCTGATATCAATCAGCGAGCCGGCGCCTTGGCGCTGTCGGGTTCCGGGACGTCCGAGCTTGTCTTGCAGTCCTTCAGCCAGACGTCGTAGATCGGATGCTCGACGGCGTTGAGGCCGGGGCTGTCGGCGAACATCCAGCCGGTGAAGATGCGGCGGATCTTGCGGTCGAGGGTGATTTCGTCGACTTCGACAAAGCCGTCGATCTTCTGCGCTTCCGCCTGGTCGCGCGAATAGCAGGCCTTCGGCGTCACCTGCAGGGCGCCGAACTGTACCGTCTCATTGACATAGACATCGAACGTCGTGATGCGGCCGGTGATCTTGTCGAGACCAGAGAAGACGGCAACCGGATTGTCAATGCGGGCGGCATGCGCCGCAACCGGTGGAAGCAGAGCCGAGAGCGCCAGCAGCGATCCGGCGCCACGCAGGACCATGTACCGCGTGAAGAGCTTCATATGCACCCGTCTCCAGACATTTTCGGTTCACGGCCGCTGTCAAGCGCGGCCAACCTGCGGGTAAAGGTCAATTGTGGCCAAAAGCCGGGCTTGCGATCGCCCGGTCGGGCCGTCTCAGTTGCCGGGCGTCCAGGCGTCGTAATCGCCGGTGACACGCGGCCGCTCGCCCGGAACCGCGAGCGAGCCCGGCGGACGGTAGGCCTGTGGCGAACCGGTGAGGTTCGGACGATGCGTCTTCTGCCATTCCTTGGCGACGTAGTCTTCCTTGGACGGCGGAACATCGGTGCGATGATGCATCCAACCATGCCAGCCCGGCGGAATGGCGGAGGCTTCGGCATAACCCTTGTAGATCACCCAGCGCTTCGGCAGGCCATAGGAAGACATGCCGCCTTCATAATAGACGTTGCCGAACTCATCCTCGCCGACGCGCTTGCCAAAACGCCAGGTCGCAAAACGCGTGCCTATCGTCTGACTGTTCCACCAGGTGAAGATTTGAACCAGAAGATTCCGCATGTCTTTTCCTTGTGCCCGCCAGTGCGGGCCAAACCAGAATTTAGCTCCTCGCTTATGCCGTCGCCAAGCCGAATTGTCCAGCGATTCCACGAGAGGCAAGGGTCATTTCAAGGCCATCTTGAAGCCGAGATGCGAAGGCTTGAAGCCAAGCCTTTCATAGAAACGATGGGCATCCTTGCGTATGGCATTCGAGGTCAGCTGTACCAGCCGCACGCCGCGGCCTTTTGCCTCTGATATGGCGAATTCGATCATTCCAGTGCCGATGCCCTGCCCGCGCATGTCGGCCCGCGTCTGCACCGCCTCGATGATCATCGTCGAAGAACCACGGCCTGTCAGCGAGGTCGTGAGCATCGTCTGGAACGTGCCGACCACTTCGCCGCCGCACTCTGCGACATAAAGCGTCTGGTTCAGCGAAGCCTCAATGACGGCGAAGGCCTTGGCATAATCGGCAAAAGCCTCGGCATCCGACGTATCGCCGTGACCGCCGAGAGCATCGGCGGCAAACATCGCCACAAGCGCCGGCAGATCGTCCCCCTGCGCTTGGCGAATGAGAATATCGGATAACTCGACCGCCACGGTCTTAATGCCCTTCCAGCGGTTTTTCGAAAATCAGCGAGGGAATGCCGGATTGTCCGGGTGCGCTGTTCTCGTTGCGGCCGATTTCGGTGAAATCATGCGCCCGGTAGAAGGCGATCGCCGCCGCATTCTGCGGCTCGACTTCCAGACGCATGATCTCAGCGTCCGGAAAGCAGGTTTCGAGCTCGGCGAAGATATCGCGGCCGATGCCCTGGCGCTGCAGCGACGGATTGACGTAGAGGAGATGCAGCATGACCGTCTTCGTCAACGCTTGCGACATCGCTGCATACCCCACGCCGCCGATGTTGCGGCCATTATCGGCGACGAGGAACTCGGCATCCTTGCGCGCCAGCCGCGCCTTCAGCGCTGCCGGCGTAAAGAGATGGGCGATCAGATCGTCCACCTTTGTTTTGCCGTGGAGTTCGTCATAGGTGGCGTGAAAGCTCTCCACCAGAAGAGCGCGCACCTTCTCGAGGTCGCGCTCTCCGGCGGTGCGGACGAAATACACGGTTATTCCTCGATGCCGAGCTTCGCCTTGACGAGCGCCTGGACCGCCTGCGGATTGGCCTTGCCGCCGGTCGCCTTCATCACCTGGCCGACGAACCATGCCGCCATGGTCGGCTTCGCCTTGACCTTTTCGACCTGTTCGGGATTGGCGGCGATGATCTCGTCCACGGCCTTTTCGATGGCGCCGGTATCCGTCACCTGCTTCATGCCGCGCGATTCGACGATCTCGGCGGGATCGCCGCCTTCGGTCAGCACGATCTCGAAAAGGTCTTTGGCGATCTTGCCGGAGATGGTTCCGGCCTTGATGAGGTCGATGATCGCGCCGAGCTGAGCCGGCGAGACCGGCGTCTGTTCGATGTCCTTGCCGGTACGGTTGAGCGCACCGAGCAGGTCGTTGATCACCCAGTTTGCCGCCGTCTTGCCGTCGCGGCCGGCGGCCACTGCCTCGAAATAATCGGCGATCGCCTTTTCGGAAACGAGCACGGAGGCATCGTAGACCGACAGGCCGAGTTCACGCACGAAGCGCTCCTTCTTGTCGTCGGGCAGTTCCGGCAGATCGGCTTCGAGCGCCTTGACGAAGGCATCGTCGAATTCGAGGGGCAGCAGATCCGGATCGGGGAAGTAGCGGTAATCATGCGCGTCTTCCTTGGAGCGCATGGAACGGGTCTCGCCCTTGTTCGGGTCGAAGAGGCGTGTCTCCTGATCGATCGTGCCACCGTCTTCCAGAATGCCGATCTGGCGGCGCGCTTCGTATTCGATCGCCTGGCCGATGAAGCGGATCGAATTGACGTTCTTGATTTCGCAGCGCGTGCCGAAAGCCTCGCCCGGACGGCGCACGGAGACGTTGACGTCGGCGCGCATCGAGCCTTCGTCCATGTTGCCGTCGCAGGTTCCGAGATAGCGCACGATCGAACGCAGCTTGGTCATATAGGCCTTGGCTTCATCGGATGAGCGCATGTCGGGTTTGGAGACGATCTCCATCAGCGCCACGCCGGAACGGTTCAGATCGACATAGGACATGGTCGCGTGCTGGTCGTGCATCGACTTGCCGGCATCCTGCTCGAGGTGCAGGCGCTCGATGCCGATTTCGATATCCTCGAACTGGCCCTGGCGATCCGGTCCGAGCGAAATGACGATCTTGCCCTCGCCGACGATCGGATCCTTGTATTGCGAGATTTGATAGCCCTGCGGCAGGTCGGGGTAGAAGTAGTTCTTGCGGTCGAAGAGCGAACGCTTGTTGATCTCAGCTTTGAGGCCGAGACCGGTGCGCACGGCCTGCTTGACGCATTCCTCGTTGATGACGGGCAGCATGCCGGGCATGGCGGCATCGACCAGCGATACGTTCGAATTCTGCGGCTTGCCGAATTCCGTCGAAGCGCCGGAGAAGAGCTTCGAATTGGACAGCACCTGGGCGTGGACTTCCATGCCGACAATGACCTCCCAGTCGCCGGTGGCGCCGGGGATGAAGCGTTTCGGATCGGGCGTGCGGACGTCGACAATGGTCATCTGATGCTCTTTGCAGGCTGTTCTTTTCCACTGGTGAGGTAAAGGAAATGGCATTCCGGTGCAAGGCTTTCCCCATCGCACACGGCGGTTTGACGAAGGGCGGCGACATTTGCCTTGGGTTAACCGGGGCATGGCAGTGTAGCCGCATGACGATGACCGACATCACCAAATTGGCCGCACTGTTTCTGGCGCTGAACCTGATCGTCTTTTCGGTCTATTTCCTCGACAAGCAGGCGGCGCGCCAGGGCGGGTGGCGCATCAGCGAGCGTACGCTTCTGACCCTTGCGCTGATCGGCGGCAGCCTCGGTGCGGTGGCGGCACAGCAGCTCCTGCGCCACAAGACGAGGAAGGAGCCGTTCCGGTCGATGCTGGCGGCGATCCTGGTCCTCCACGGCGCCTTGGCCGCGGCGCTGGTCTTCGCGCCGTTATGGGCCCCTCGCCTTCATCTGGATTTTTAAACTTCAGAATTCCTGCCCATAGCCGCCTGGGCTGCCCGAAACCAGCGGCTTCGTCAGCCCGACAGAGGGCACGTCGCGGTCAAGCTTCGGATTATAGGCGACCGACAGCCAGTGGATGCCGTAACCGTGCTTCCGAAAAAAGCCGATTGCCTCGCTATTGCCGGAATGAGTCTGCACCGCCGCCGTCTCGAAGCCTCGGCCGGCGATATCCTTCTCGATGCGTTCGAGAAGGGCTGAGCCGAGTCCCTGCCGGGTGAAGATGGGATCGATCCAGAAATCCGAGATGGTTTCGTCCAATCCCTCGCGTGCAGCCCAGCCTGCGACCTGGCCGTTCTGCTCGATGACCGTGATGGTCAGCCAGTCATTCTCCACGAAGTGGCGAAAGGCGTTGCGCGCCGCGTCGATCATCGCATCCGATTCGCCGATCGAGGCCATCGCCTTCTGCCAGGCCCTGAGCCCGATCTCGCTCAAGAGCTCCGCTTCCCCGTCTCGGGCATTGCGAATGTGGATCAACGACACCTCCGCGTTACCCCTCTAGCTAGATCACTGAGTCGCGGAATTTACCAGTAGCTGCAAAGGGATGATCAACCGAAACCAGTGTTTTTGACCGGTTTTCACCGACAAGGATGCTCTTGACCGCTTTTTCCGGGCTGAATAATAGATCTTGTCGAGGTGTTTTATGTTGAGCCTGCCTGAGACCCGGTAAAGGCCCTGCCCGCAAGTTGTCTTGCGCGCATGGGCCCGAAAAAAACGAAGCCCTGACGTTCGAATGAGCGCCAGATCGTTTTTGTGCGCCCCTACGGCGCGATACCGGATCTCACAACATGGACATTTCCCGCACGGAGCAGCGCATCCTGCATCTCATGGCCCAAGGCGGCCGCATCGAAATTACCCGCGACGACTACAGAAAGATCGAAAACGTCAGTTGCTTCACCCGCGACGGCTGGCTCTATCCCGGCGTCGACCTCGATCTCTTCAGGAGATTGAAACGGCTGAAGGCGATCAGGTCTTCAGGCGGCCAGCCCTACCGGATCACCGAAAGGGGGCTGAGGCTGGTCAGATCGCAGTTGGACAACAGATAGGTCAAGTGCCCAACCCTGGTCGCGCCTCAGACCGGCGCGGTCGGGGGCCCAGCTTCTACTCGCAGGCGACCTATGGGGTGACACTCGACAACCGATTGGCGCCGTCCCAGGTCAGTGTGCGGCTGCCGTTGAGACCATGTTGCCGTTGGCGTCATAGTCGCATAGTCGATGGTCTTGGCGCCGATCTGCGTTGCCGCATGCGGACGGATCGCTCATGCCGTCATTGATAGACATAGGCGCCGATCCGTGCGCGTAAGAGAGGATTGTGATTGGTGTCGTAGCTGTAGGTCTCGTCGAGGGTGTTGTCGCCGGCATTGTCGGCTCCGGCCACGCGAGAGAGATCGTCATAGCCATAGCTCCAGTTTTCGTTGCGTGTCAGGCCGGGGATGGTCTTGTTCCTGCCTAGTTTGTCACGGCTGTGGTTTAGGAGCTGACGCCGTCATTACTTCTTACGCCAGGAGTTAATTTCCTTAGCGAGTTGCGGGTCGTGTCGTAACTCGTCAACCGCATCTTTGCTGATAGCAGCCTTCGAGCGTCTTAAAGGTCCGATCAGCAAGAGGCGGCTTTCTCCATGGGCGGGATCTTTTGCCAGCTCAATAAGCTGGGGGAGCGTGTCTTCAGTTGCTGATCCGGAAAGCGCACAAGCTAACGCCTCCTTAAAACCCAGCACGAATTCCGTCTCCTCACCGGGGAAAACGGGGCCTTTGCCCTGTTTTGCGTTGATGTATTGCTGAACAAGGAAATCCCAATATTCACTGGCCGCGGGAACCGCTAGAGCTCTGGCAATCCCATTTCGTGTTCGATCGGAATAAGGTAATTGCAAATGCTTCATCAAGATCGGCACCAGGGTTGGATGTCCACTCCTGCTGTTAACCAGGTCCCAAACAGACGTGATGTTCGCGCCCGCCTCCCGCAGGTCATTGACAATAGGTTGCTCCTCTTCAAGCAACCGAGCATCGCGAATGGCCCAAATATCCATTTCATTCTCCTATATCTGACCCACTCCTTCAATAATCACCGTTCTATGTCCCTTCGATTATAAAGCCGTCTTCAATTGCCCTTCGGAGAGGCCCTGATCTCTGTGTCGTTGGTCGGTCGAACAGATCGAAGCGCAAACCCCGAGAAATGGCAATGTCGATGTAATCTCTCAACTACTGGGTGAAATTCAGCTTTCCGACGTTTTCACCTCTGACAGCGTTGATCGCGTGATCCCATCAGGAATTCGAACCCTTCCATTTACGGTGATTTTCTCCTTCGCCCCAATGTCAACCTGAGCGCGGACAGCGGCTTCACCATCTCGCCCAATCGAGCCGGGATAGGCGCCGATCCGGCTGCGCGCGAGAAGATTGTGATTGGTGTCGTAGCTGTAGGTCTCGTCGAGGCTGTTGTCGCCGCCGGTTAGACGGGAGAGATCGTCATAGGTATAGGTCCAGTTGTCGTTGGCCGCCAGGCCGGTAATCGTCTTGATTCGGCCGAGCCGGTCGCGGCCGTACTGATTGTCCATCAGCACCGTTGTAGCCAGCGCCGCGTCGGCGAATAGCTGAAGCTCGTCGTCACGCCATTGCTATAGGCGATCGACGTCGTCTGGCCATCGGCTTCATAGCTCGTCGCATCGACCAGTCCGGGAATGCTCGATAGCGGGTCGGCCTCGTTATAGAGCCAGGGCGACATCGTCTCACCGACGGCGACAGTCGTCGGCGAATAGCTCATCGCCGTCGTCTTGCCGGTCGGCCCGTGCTCAACCGTGGTGGTGTTCGTCGCTCCGTCGATCGTCGTGCTGGTGATGCTCTTGTCACCGGCGCCATCGTAGAAGCGGCTGTAGGTCACCGTCGCATTGGCATTCTCAGCCTTGGTCAGCATGCCGGCATTGTGCAACGAACCGCTGGCGGCGGGCTCGTCATAGCTGTTCTCAGCCAGCAGCGTCGGCACCGTCGCACCCGGTTCCGTCACCTCCTTGCGGAGCACCCGGCCCATCTGGTCGTAGGCGATCGTCGTCACCGCGCCGCGCATCCGTCTGGCGGATCAGCCGGCCGGCATCGTCATAGTCATAGGACCAGTTGCCGAGATCCGGATCGCTTGCCGTCAGCCGGTTGCCGAGCAGATCGTAGGTGTAGGTCCATTGCGCGCCTTCGGGTCACGCACTCCCAGCAGACGGCCGAGTGGGTCGTAGGCGCGATACTCATAGCTCGATCCAAAGGTCAACAGCACATACCGCTACGTGTGTAGTCCCGGAGAGTAACGGCGGTAGACTACGCATGACTTACCACTGAGACAAACAGGTATGAATGGCCAGACCTGAAGCGCGGCCATCCTAATCGGCGCTTAATTATTGCTTCCCGACAGTTCTCAGCCAGGCGCCTCCAACTTCAGCACGCTCAGCTTCCCACTCTGGCGGAAGATCTGCGATTTGATTAAGCGTCGAGTCGGCATCGAGCAAGACGCCGACGCTAACGTGATATGGTTCAAGCGGATCACTGTGATCAACACCCCCGCATAAAAACTGCCAGTCACCCTCTTCTCTAATAACGAGGCGCGCAGGCCGTTCACGCCGGAACATATGGCCGCAGCAGTAGACGCCCAATCGCGGATCTTCGAACTTTGAACTGCCCATCCCATACTCCTTATCTGTAGCGAGGTGGTAACGAGAGAGATCGTCATAGCCATAGGTCCAGTTGTCGTTGCCTGCCAGACCGGTGATCGTCTTGATCCGGCCTAGTTTGTCACGAGTGTACTGATTGTCCATCAGCACCGTCGTGCCCATAGCCGTCGTCACCCGATCCAGCCAGCGCCGGGTCGGCGGATAGCTGAAGATGGTCGTCACGCATTGGATGTAGGCGATCGATATCGTCTGGCCGTCGGCTTCGTAGCTGGTGGAGTCGTTCAGTCCCGCATTCCGACCTTTTCTGAATAACGGTAGGTGCCCACGATTTTTAGTCTTGAAGCAGGTTGAAGACTGTCGCCCATAGCGCATCCTTTGACGCGGGAGACAAGAAGCCCATAGCAGCTGGGGGCAGTCAGATTGCAGCCGGACATAAATAGGGCTAGGCGACCAACTCACTTTGGCCGCGCCTTAAACCGACACGGTCAGGGCAAAGCTCAAGCCTTTGCGGACAATTCCGCCCGCATCGCCGCCCACTCGTCGACCATTGCGCCCGAGCCGCGCGTCTTGCCGGCGCGGCGATACCAGTAGTCGGCATTCCAGTCGTCACCCTCGATGCGATGGCAGAGGGCGTGGCCCCAGTCGAACGGCTGTTCGCCTTCGTGGCGCTGACAAATATCGTGAACCGCCTGCCAATCCGCGCCCATGGCGAAGCCGCCGGCGGCAAGGCGATCGATTGCCTCGATCAGGCGCATAAGATCATTGCCTGCCATGAAGCCCTCCAGTTTCGGCTATTGTTCAGCCTAGCAGCTTCTCCAGATGCACCTTTTCGAGTGGGACGCCCATGCTCCTCGAGAATTCGATGCCGTGCCAGATGATGGTGAAACCACAGCGTTTGTAAAGCCGGATCGCGCCCAGGTTTCTGGCATGCGTGTCGATCCGGACGGTCGTCAGTCCTTCGGCCGCCATCAGCTCGCACAGATGCAACAGCAGAGCCCCGCCCACCCCCTTGGCCTGATGAGTGGGATGCACCCAGAGATCGGACACATAGTTGGGTTCGCCTTCACGAGCGCCCCAGCCAACGATCTCCGCGTCGAGCTCGGCCACGAAGATCTCACCCTTTGTCTCTCGCGGAAAAACGCTGAATTCGTGTCTGACTTTGGCAATCACCTCAGGGTCGCGATAACTGTCGTCGAAGGCGTCGGCTGCGGCCCATGCCGCGAAGCCGACGGCGCCGACCGTTTCGTGGTCGGCGGATGTCATCTTTCGGATCGTGAGACCCGTTACCACCACTTGGCCGGCGTAAACTTGCCGGCGGCCTGCTCAATGACGTAGGCGGTCTTGAAGAGGGTCTCCTCGTCGAAGGCCTTGCCGATGAGCTGCAGGCCGAGCGGCAGGCCCTTATGGTCGAGGCCGGCAGGCACGGCGATGCCGGGCAGGCCCGCCATGTTGACCGTCACCGTGAAGATGTCGTTCAGGTACATCTTCACCGGATCGGCCGCGAGGTTTTCGTCAGCAACACCGAAGGCGGAGGACGGCGTTGCCGGGGTGAGGATGGCGTCGACGCCGGCATCGAAGGCCAGTTCGAAATCGCGCTTGATCAGCGTGCGGACCTTCTGGGCACGGATGTAATAGGCGTCGTAATAGCCGGCCGACAGCACATAGGTGCCGATCATGATGCGGCGCTTGACTTCCTTGCCGAAGCCGGCTGCACGCGTCTTTTCGTACATGTCGACAATATCCTTGCCGTCGACGCGCAGGCCGTAGCGCACGCCGTCGTAACGCGCGAGGTTCGAGGACGCCTCGGCAGGCGCGACGATGTAATAGGCGGGAAGCGCGTATTTGGTGTGCGGCAGGGAGATATCGACGATTTCGGCGCCGGCATCCTTCAGCCAGGCGATGCCCTGGCGCCAGAGGGTCTCGATTTCCTCGGGCATGCCATCGACGCGGTATTCATTCGGAATGCCGATCTTCATGCCCTTCAGCGACTGGCCGAGGACGGCTTCATAATCCGGTACCGGCAGATCGACGGACGTGGTGTCCTTCGCGTCGACGCTTGCCATCGACTTCAGCAGGATAGCGGCATCACGCACATCACGGGCGATCGGGCCCGCCTGGTCGAGCGAGGAGGCGAAGGCGACGGTGCCCCAGCGCGAGCAGCGGCCATAGGTCGGCTTGATGCCGACGGTGCCGGTGAAGGCGGCCGGCTGGCGGATCGAGCCGCCGGTATCGGTCGCGGTGGCGCCGGCGCAAAGATGGGCGGCAACAGCAGCGGCCGAGCCGCCGGAGGAGCCGCCCGGGACGAGTTGCTGGTTGGAGCCCTCTGCCCGCCAGGGATTGATCACCGGACCGTAATAGGACGTCTCGTTTGACGAGCCCATGGCGAACTCGTCCATGTTCAGCTTGCCGAGCATGACGGCGCCATCATCCCAGAGGTTCTGCGTCACGGTCGATTCATAACGCGGCTCGAAACCATCGAGAATATGGCTGCAGGCCTGGGTGTGGACGCCGACGGTGGCGAAGAGATCCTTAATGCCAAGCGGAATGCCTTCGAGCTCGCCCGCCGTGCCGGCGGCGATCCGCTCGTCCGATTTTCTCGCCATGACGCGGGCCAGATCAGGCGTGACCTTCACATAGGCGTTCAGCCGCTCATTGGCCGCATCGATCGCCGAAATATAGGCTTCGGTCAGCTCGATTGCGGTGATTTCCTTGGCGCGCAGCTTCTCGCGGGCTTCGGCAATGGTCAGGCTGGTGAGTTCGCTCATCGTGTTTTCGCTTCAGATCTTGAAAATGGCAACAGGGTCGGAAAGAGGCTTTCGAAGCCTTATTCGACGACTTTCGGCACCAGGAAGAAATTATGGTCGGTGACGGGCGCATTGGCGACGATATCGGCGGCCTTGTTGCCGTCGGTCACCTCGTCGGTCCGCTTCTTCATCGCCATCGGCGTCACCGATGTCATCGCCTCGACGCCATCGACATTGACCTCGGAAAGCTGCTCGACGAAGCCCAAAATGCCGTTCAGCTCGCCGACCATGCGATTTGCCTCATCCTCAGAGACGGCAATACGGGCAAGTTTGGCGACGCGCTTCACGGTGGCAAGATCGACGGACATGGCATTCTCCGGATAGGATTTTTCCTACCCGCTATAAAGGCCATGTCCGCCCGGTGCAACGGGGTTTCGTCAGATCGACAGGCTCTCGGCAGGCTTCAGCGCCCTCGCCTCAGTCTTCGATCCCTCCATGCCGGCAACGAATTTATCGGGCGTCTGGTCGATGATCGGGAAGGTGCCGAAATGGCAGGGGATCGCGGTCTTGAAGCTGAAATAGCGCTGGCAGGCGAGTGCCGCCACCGCGCCACCCATGGTGAAGCGGTCGCCGATCGGCACGAAGCCGATGTCGGGCTGGTGCAACTCGTTGATCAGCGCCATGTCGGAGAAGATGTCGGTGTCGCCCATGGCAAAGATCGAGGCTTCGTCGTCGAAATGCAGCATCAGACCATTGGCGCTGCCGAGCGCATGTGAGACGCCGTCCTCGGTGATCTGGGCCGAGGAATGCAGCGCATTGGTGAACGTGGCGGAGAAGCCGCCGAACGTGACCGTCCCGCCGGTATTGCCCATCTCGATCCTGTCGACGCCCTTGGAGCCGAGCCACGCGGCGAGATCGGCATTTGCAAGAACGACGGCGCCGGTTTCCTTGGCAAGCGCTACGGTATCGCCGACATGGTCGCCATGGCCATGGGTCAGCAGGATATGGGTGATGCCTGCGGACACATCCTTGATGTCCTGGCCGGAAAAGGAGGCGTTATGGCTGAGGAAGGGATCGAGCAGGATCTTCGCCTTTGATGTCTCGATGCGGAAGGCGGAATGGCCAAGCCAGGTGATCTTCATGAAATCTCTCCTTACGTGATGCAAAATCTGATTTCGATGGTAAGGACATATCTCATGCCCCGGCAAAGGAAAGCGGCGGCGGCTTCAATTTCTTTTGACGGGATGAAACGGCAATGACGGTGCTGACGATCGAGGAAATGGCTGAAACCCTTGCCCCCGGGCAGGCGATCGCCGGGCTCGATCTCGGCACCAAAACGATCGGGCTTTCGATGTCCGATCTCGGCCGGCGCTTCGCCACGCCGCGACCGGTGATCCGCCGCGTCAAGTTCACAATCGATGCGCAGGCGCTGCTGGACTTCGCGACGGCGGAAAAGGTTGCCGGCTTCATCATCGGCCTGCCGATGAATATGGACGGATCGGCGGGGCCGCGCGTACAGGCGACGCGCGCTTTCGTGCGCAATATGGAGCAGAAAACGGTGCTGCCCTTCGTCTATTGGGACGAACGGCTTTCGACGGTCGCGGCCGAACGGACGCTCATCGAAATGGACGTCTCTCGTGCCAAGCGAGCCGAACGGATCGATTCGGCCGCGGCAAGCTTCATCCTTCAGGGGGCCCTCGACAGGCTGTCCTCGCTCGCAAGGTCTGCGGGAGACGAATTCAGCGCCTGACGCGCCTTCCACCAAGCGGCGATCAACTTACGCTTTCTGAAGCCCAGGATGGCGAAGACGACGAGACTGTCCACCGCAATGGCGCGGGCAACGAGCGGCGGAATGGTTTCCGGCGGAATGCCGAGGGCTTCGCCATAAATCGCGAAAGTCAGGTCATGGACCTGCCGTGTCAGCATGAAGATGCCGAAATTCATGTCGTAATAGGAGAGCCAGTACCATGCGCCCAGAAAGACGATAGGACCGGCCCAGAAGACTAGAAACCACTTCATGCGGCTTCTCCTCCCTGCTTGCGGGCGATGGGCAGATCGAGGGAAACCAGCCAGGTCGACAACGCCATGATGCAAAGCACCAGCGTGGGAATTGCAATATCCAGCGCCAGGATTGCGAAGAACATCATTGCCGTCACCAGAATTGTGGCTTTCGCGATCTTGCTTCCCATGGGCGTCAACTCGGGACTCTCACTCGTACCATCTCTGCTCCCCGCCACACTGTCGGGTTAACCAGCCCCACGCAACGTAAACCATTCGTTAAGGTTAACGCCGGGCCTCCTCCCTGTGGATGAATGGAGCCTATGGATGAAAGGGTGTCAGCCGTACACGCCGCGCACGAGACGCTTCAGTGCCGTCGCTGCCTTCTCCCAGTCCTTCGACGTCTTCAGCGATAGGCCGGCGCACTGGCCGCCGGCTGCGCCGGAAAGCACGAGGTGCTGGATCGCCGCGATCACGACGGCATTGACGGCTGCCGCATCCACGCCCTTCGGTGGCGCCAGCGAACCGCGCATGCGATCCAGCCAAAGGGCAAGAGCCTTCGAACGGGCCTCGGACAGCCGCCTCACCTGCTCGGTATTTTCCGATACTTCCCAGGCGAGGATGCGGCGCATCAGCGGATCATTTCTCAAGGCGTCGAGCAGCAGAAGCGCCAGCCGCTCCATCAGATCGCCGTAGGTGAGCATGAACATGCCGCCGGCATCTTCCGGAATGCGATCCCTCACCCATGTGCCGAGATCCGCGCCGATCGCCTCGACCAAACCGTCAAGGCCGCCATAGTAGCGGTAGATCAACTGCTTGTCGCAGCCGGCGCGGCGGGCGACCGCATTGATGCCGAAATTCTGGAAGCCCTCCTGCGCCAGCAGGCTCTTGGCGGCGGCAAGGATGGCGCGCTCGGTGGCGCCGCGATCGCGCACGCGCCGTTCCGCCTCCGCACCAACCCCGGGCGAATTATCAAGATTTTCAGCTTCACTCAGCATGACCGACCCTTCCCCGCTGTCACCAATCGGTGAGTAGCGGGGAGACCTTATCCGATCAATCCTATCCCCTTGGGAAGATTGTGGATATTTCTTCCATGCACTCAGAATCCGGCGTCGGATGGGCGCGGGAGACGGCGCGAATCCTTTCAGAAATCTCGTCCCGACGGTTGATCGCGATGGACGAACCCCGCATAGCTGCATTATGAACAAATCTAACAATCTCCGCTAAGGCCCTGCAATGGTGAATTATATCGAAGCCTCCTCCGCGCCGCCGAAGAATACGGGTGCCATCCGGCTTTACGATGGGCAGGCGTTCGAAGGCATGCGCAGGGCGTGCCAGCTGACCGCGCGCTGCCTCGATGCGCTTGCCGATATCGTCAGGCCCGGCCTGCTTACCGACGAGATCGACCGATTCGTATTCGATTTCGGCATGGACCACGGCGCGTATCCGGCGACGCTGAATTATCGCGGCTATACCAAATCCACCTGCACCTCGATCAATCACGTCGTCTGCCACGGCATTCCAAACGACAAGCCGCTGCGCGAGGGCGATATCGTCAATATCGACGTTACCTTCGTGCTCGACGGCTGGCATGGCGATTCGAGCCGGATGTATCCGGTCGGCACGATCAAGCGCGCCGCCGAGCGGCTGCTCGAGGTCACCTATGAATCCCTGATGCGCGGCATATCAGCCGTCAGGCCCGGCGCCCGCACCGGCGCGATCGGCGAGGCGATCCAGGCCTATGCGGAGGCCGAGCGCTGTTCGGTGGTGCGCGATTTCTGCGGCCACGGCGTCGGCCGGCTGTTTCACGATTCGCCGAACATCCTGCATTATGGCCGCGCCAATGAAGGGCCGGAGCTGCGTGAAGGCATGATCTTCACCATCGAGCCGATGATCAATCTCGGCCGGCCGCATGTGAAGGTGCTCGCCGACGGCTGGACGGCCGTGACCCGCGACCGCTCGCTTTCGGCGCAGTATGAACACACGGTCGGCGTCACCGCCGATGGCTGCGAAATCTTCACGCTGTCACCGGGTGGCCTCGACCGGCCCGGACTGCCGCCGCTTGCCAGGTGACGATCTGATGGCGAAGCGGCCTGTTGCGACATCTTCCGACGACAAGCTGCTTTTCGAGACTGAAGAGCCTGTTGTCGACGAACGCTCGTTCTTCGGCGGCCGGCCGCAAAAATCAGCCGCGCCGAACGCCCGGACCGCCCTACCCGCCTCGCTTTCCAGGCCGGAACATTATCACGGTCATCGCGAGCGGCTGCGTGACCGCTTCCGCGAACTCGGCGATACGGCGCTTGCCGATTACGAAATCCTCGAACTCCTACTTTTCCGGCTGATCCCGCGACGCGACACCAAGCCGATCGCCAAGGCGCTCATCGAACGATTCGGCTCTCTCGCCGGCGTCTTTGGCGCGCCGGCGGCGCTACTGACGGAGGTGAAGGGCGTCGGCGAGAATGTCGCCCTCGACCTGAAACTGATCGCCACCGTCGCTCACCGGACCCTGAAGAGCGAGATCAGAAGCAAGCAGGTTCTATCCTCCTGGTCCTCGGTTATCCAGTATTGCCACGCCGCCATGGCGCACGAGACACGCGAACAGTTCCGCATCCTCTTCCTCGACAAGCGCAACGTGCTGATCGCTGATGAGGTGCAGGGCCGCGGCACGGTCGACCATACGCCGGTCTATCCCCGCGAGGTGGTCAAACGCGCGCTCGAGCTTTCGGCAACAGCGATCATCCTCGTCCACAACCACCCCTCCGGCGACCCGACGCCCTCACGCACCGACATCGACATGACGAAGGTGATCATCGAGGCGGCCAAGGCCCTCGACATCACCGTCCACGACCACATCATCATCGGCAAGGACGGCCATGTCAGCCTCAAGGGGCTGAAGCTGATCTGATAAGCACTGGGGCTGATCGCCGACGGGATGCAGAGCCCGGCCTGCCGATAATGTCACGGCCTGTCCGCGCGATGCCGCCGATCCCGCGAGGTCGCCAGATAGCATTCGAGGCGAGCGGAGATTGAGCAAGGCTGGATTGAAGCCGAACCGAACCGATCGCCCGCTCGAACTCGCGCGTGCTTTTGTCCAGCGGGTCCAGCATCAGGCGGCGAAGCCCCCATCGACAGCATAGTCCGAACCGGTGACGAAGCTTGCTTGATCCGAAGCGAGAAACGCCACGACAGACGCGACTTCTTCTACCGTACCAAAGCGCCCCATCGGCACGATCTGCTTCACTCTGTCGATGTGTGCCTGAGCCTCTTCCGGCGATTGGTCCGTCTTCTCGTAAATCGGTGTTTCGATCGGGCCGACGCCCACCGAGTTCACGCGGACGCCATCCTTGGCCAATTCCTTCGCCCACACCCGGGTAAACATATTCACCGAAGCCTTGCTGGCCGCGTAGGTGGACATATTTGGCAGAGGTTTGGCCACGACCGAGGTGGAGATATTAATGACGTTGCCCTTGGCCTGCTTCAGCAGCGGCAGCGACTGTTTCGTCAAATCCACCAAGCCGCGCACATTGACCAGGAAGACATTGTCATACTCGCTCATGTCTAGTTCGGAAAACGGCGTCACCGGCGCTACGCCGGCATTGTTGACCAGAATGTCCAGTTTCCCATGGCGTGCGCTGATTTCCGACAGGACACGCGCGATATCCGCAGGCTTGCCGATGTCGGCCGTGACATAGAAAATCCTGTCGTGCTGGCTTGCTGATTCCTTGAGAGCGCTTTCCGTGCGACCAATGATAATCACGTCGACGCCTTCGTGCGCCAGGCGCTTTGCGATACCGCGGCCAATTCCCGTGCCGCCACCTGTGACGAGCGCCGTCTTACCGTTCAAACCAACCATCATGTTTTGCTCCTCTGTTGCTCAAAGCTCAGTGACGCCCTATGCACTGCGGACGCGTGCGGCTTTGCGGTCTGTATTTGCTCAAGCCATCCGGCCAGCAGTTCATCTGCCCGTCCGCTTCCGAATTGTCTTAACGTCATTGACTCCCGCATCGGGGCAGCCCGCTCGTTACAATCGAGCACGTCGATGGTACATTTCCCCATTTGGTGCTGCGAGACTTCGCTGGAGAAGTACGACCACCTCCCGGAGCCAACAAAGTTGCTTGTTTGCCAGAGCAGATCGCCGGTGCCTTAAGGTCGGCTCCGGAGGCCCCCTGATTATTTCGCCGCGGAAGCCGGATCGCTGTTGAAGATGTCGGCGATGATCTTCCACTGGCCATCGATCTTCTGCCAGACGAGAACATACTTGCCCGTGTCCTTGATCGGGCCTTGCGGGAGGGGCGCCGCGAAATCATAGGTTCCGCGATCATGCGCCAGATCCCCCGACGCGGAGACGATCAATTGCTCCGTGCGCAAGCTGAACTTGAGATCTTGCAGTCCGAATTGGCGGGCCCATCGCGCGCCAATTCCATCGTTGCCCACGACTGCCTTTTCGCCGGGCGCCATAAGCACGGCGTCGCCTGCATAAAGTTGCTTAATCGCATCCGCATCCTGACCTTGGACCAGCCCGGCCATGCGTTCATGAATATTGCGGATCGCCTGCTCGTCCATCGCTGGGCCGCTTTCGGCGGCCACAGCCGCTTGAGCCAGACTGAACGTTGCGAACGCCGGCGCTAAAGCGATTGCCGCCGCGAGAAGTAGTTTGCGCATGATCTTTCCTTGCACACGAGGGTGAGTTGCTTCTCAGGTTTTGGTATGTCGGGAGGACGGATGGACGCGCCACCGGTCTCACTTGCGGCGGCAATCCGCTTAGGGAACGAGGTAGAGCTTTCCCTTCGCCCGCCGGTTTTCGATGTCCTGATGCGCATCTGCGGTGCGGTCCAGAGGATAGCCGGTTGCTTCGTCCAGCTTCAGCCATCCTGCCTGAACGGCCGCGATCACGTCCGAGGCTCGCTTTTGCAATTCCGCGGGATCGGCCACATAGGAGAACACCGATCCCCCGGCAAGCCGCAGGCCACGCAGGGTAAGCACGGTCGGATTGACCATTGGAATCGGGCCGGAGGCTGAGCCGATCGCCACGACGGTACCGCCGCGAGCAAGCGTTGTGATCGTCTTGAGAAGCGTCTTCTCGCCCAAACTGTCAATCGCCAGATCCACGCCCTTGCCATCCGTGAGTTTCGCAAGCTGGTCGACGAAATCGTAGTCGTCGCCGTAGACGATCACGGCGTCGGCTCCCAGCGCGCGAATGATCTCCGCTTTGCGGTCGCTGGAAGTGGTGCCGACGACCCAGGCGCCAAGATGCTTGAACCATTGGACGAGAAGCTGTCCCAGTCCGCCGGCTGCCGCATGGATCAGCACGCGATCACCCGGCTGGATGTCCCGGTATTCGTGAACCAGATAGTGAGCGGTCAATGCCTGAAACAGCAGACCTTCACTGATGGTGAAGTTATCCGGGATCTGGATCGCCCGCTCGGCGGGAACGACCGCCTGGCTCGCATAGGAGCCGCGCGCATCCATCCAGGAAACGCGAGCACCCACCTTGAGGCCGGAAGATGCTGCGACACCGTCGCCCAATGCCCGCACGCTACCGACGCCTTCCAGACCCAGCACGGTTGGAAGCTCGATAAGATGCACTCGCGATGCGCCGCTGCGTTGCGTGAGGTCAAGGTAATTGATCCCGGCGGCTTCGACATCGACCAGGATCTGGCCGGGACCAGGGTGTAAGTCCTCGGCGGTCTCGACAATTAGCTGCTCGGGACCACCGAATTCTTTGAGTACAACTTTCCGCATCTGTCTCTCCTCAGGCATAGTGCCTGCTTTTGATTGTGTTGAAGGCTTGCCGGGCGCGAGAAACACAGGGTGAGCGCGCACTCAGGCAGCTTTTCGATTGTCTTACGCCGGCTGCAGCGCTGCTCGGCCTGCCTGGAAAGACTTGGCGATTTCGGCTACGCGCTTGCCGAGGTTGACCGCAGTCCGCAGGTCGGGGGCGCCGGGGCTAATTTCCGGAGGTTCCAAGTAGTTGGACTGCGCCATCGCGCCCAGCCAACCGCCGAGGTAGTTGTCCTCTTCGCGACTGAGGCTCGCAAACTGGTCTACGCCAACCCAGATCATGGCATGCTGGGCGGCAAACAGCGCCATCGAAATCAAAGTGCTCAGCTTGTCGCCCGATGGAGCGCCTGAGTTCGCGAATCCTGCGGCTATTTTGTTGCGCCACGCCTTGGTAACGTAGGCCGGCTTGCTCGAATCCTCCATAAACTGATTCAGGCGAGCCGAAAGCGAGCCGTTGAAGGTGGGGGAGCCAAAGATGATCGCATCACAGGTTTCCAGGTAGTCCCAAGGAATGCCATCGGTGACCGGGAGCAGTCTCGCCTCGGCGCCGGGGACTAACCCGACACCCTCGGCGACAGACTGTGCTTGCTTGGCGGTGTGCCCCATTTGGCTGTCGTACACGATCGCTATCTGCATCTGTTCTTCCGTTGCTCTTTGAAAATCGCAACGAAGCTGTGCCTCGATGCCATCTGGCATTTATAATCGTCGCACTGTAGTGTCGCTTCAAGGTTTACATTGGGCGATATTTTCTCCTCTACATGTAGCGAAAATTTCTACAGGAGCGCTTTGTGCGGAACAGTCTGGATGGTGTCCCGGTCTTTGTGGAAGCGGTTGAAGCCGGAGGGTTCGCGCGTGCGGCAGAGCGACTGGCGCTTTCGCGCTCCGCGGTGGGCAAGACGATTGCGCGTTTGGAGGCGCGCTTGGGCGTCCGCCTGTTTCACCGGACGACAAGCAGCTTGAGTCTCACAGAGGACGGCCAAGTCTACTACGAGCGGTGTCTGCGTGCCCTGGAAGAGCTTCGAGCGGGAGAAGTCCTGCTCGAATCCGGAAGACGTGAAGTCGGAGGCAAGCTGAAAGTCACGATGCCTGTATTGTTTGGCCGATACTGCGCTGAACCGATCCTTCTCGACTTGGCCCAACAGCACCCGGCTCTCGAACTCGATCTGCGCTTCAGCGATTCTGTCGTTGATCTCATTGGGGAGCGCTTTGATCTTGCAATTCGCAATCATACGCCCGGCGACAGCAAGGGACTGAGCAGTCGAAGGATATTCACTCAGAGCAAGGTCGTATGTGCAGCGCCGTCCTATCTCGCCACGCATGGCGAACCGGCAGATATCGAAAGCTTGGGCGAGCATGAAGCCCTGGTCTACTGGCGCAACGAACAGCCTTTTCCGTGGCCTTTGATCGATGCGAATGGCGTGGAAACCGAACCGCGCCTCAAGTGGCGGCTGCAATTCGATAACCAGGAAGCCATCGTCGATGCGGCGGTGCGTGGCATAGGTATTGCCTCCCTGCCAGGCTGGCTCGTCCAAGATCATATCGAGACTGGACGGCTGATCCCCATTCTCAAGCAATATTCCTCGCGCAGCCTCGACACCTATGCGGTCTGGCCAACCGCACCATACGTCCCCATGCGTTTGCGTGTCGTCATTGACACTCTCGCAACGCAACTTTCCTCGCTGTCGGGCGCACCCATCACGTCAGCCTGAAGGGGCTGAAGCTGATCTGAAAAGCACCGGGGCTGATCGCCGGCGGGATGCAGAGCCCTTCGCGCCGACAATGTCACGGCCTGTCCTGGCGAAGCCGCCGATCCAGCGAGGTCGCAAGATAGCATTCGAGCCGAGCGAAGATTGAGCAAGGCTGGAGTTGACAGCAGTCGGTGGTGCGCGATTGTATGCAATCAGCGCCCCATTCGCTGAACAATGCCCGCCGGGGACCAAGAAGATAAACCTCATGACGATCCGCAGCGGTAACACTGATCGATCGACCCGGCTCTGCCGCGATGCGCTCTGCCTCGATGACTTTGAAATGAGGGCGCGGCGACATCTGCCGAAGCCTCTGTTCGGTTATATCGCCGGCGCGACCGAGACCAATGCGTCGCTGCGGCATAACGCAGAGGCCTTCCAGGCCTATGCCTTTCGGCCCCGTGTACTTCGGGACGTCTCGAGGCGCAGCACCGAGACGAGCCTCTTCGGCAAGACCCATGCCGCACCATTCGGCATCGCGCCGATGGGGATCAGCGCGCTGATGGCCTATCGGGGGGACATCGTGCTCGCGCAAGGCGCGGACCAATCGGGTATCCCGATGATCATCAGCGGTTCGTCACTCATCCCCCTGGAAGAGATCGCTGCGGCCTCCCCGCAGGCATGGTTTCAGGCCTATCTGCCCGGCGAACCCGATCGTATCGATGCTCTGATCGATCGCGTCGCGGCGGCCGGCATCGACACGCTTCTGCTGACCGTGGACACGGCGACGCTGCCCAACCGCGAAAACAATGTCAGGGCCGGGTTTTCGACGCCTTTGCGTCCCGGGCTCCGTTTGGCATGGCAGGGCATCTCGCATCCCCGCTGGACTACCGGTACATTCCTGCGCACGATCGTCCGGCACGGCATTCCGCATTTTGAAAATTCCTACGCCACAAGAGGCGCGCCGATCATCTCCTCGAACGTCACGCGCGATTTCGGCAAGCGTGACCATCTCAACTGGAGCCACTTGGAGCGGATACGCAAGCGCTGGGCCGGCAAGCTCGTGGTCAAGGGGATCATGCACCCTGACGACGCGGCACGGGCTGCAGATACCGGGGCGGATGGGGTGATCGTCTCCAATCATGGCGGTCGCCAGCTCGACGGCACCGCATCTCCCCTTCAGGTCCTTCCGGAGATTGCCGCACGTGTTGGAGACAGCATTGCCGTCATGATCGACGGCGGCATCCGGCGTGGAACGGATATCATGAAGGCCCTCGCGCTTGGCGCCTGTTTCGTGTTCGTGGGCAGGCCATTCCTTTATGCTGCAGCCGTCGCGGGGCTACCGGGCGTGCTCAGAGCGGCGGATATCCTGAAGACGGAACTGCATAGCAATATGGCGTTACTCGGGGTCACTGGGGTGAGCGATATTTCCGCGGACTACATCACTCGCGCATGAACAACCGTCGCGCGCTGACATCGATATGACGAAGGTGATCATCGACGCGGCGAAGGCACTTGATATCACTGTCCACGACCCCATCATCATCGGCAAGGACGACTATGTCAGCCTGAAAGGGCTGAAGCTGATCTGAAAAACACAGTCCGGCTGAATCGGCAGCCGTAAAACAATCTGTAACATTGACCGGCTACCGATAGAAGAGCGACATTTTTGTCGCAAAATGATTCCATTTCCAATCCGAGGCTAGAGGATGTTTCAGTACGATCTCGTTGTGGTAGGTAGCGGTCCCGCAGGGCGCCGCGGCGCGATCCAGGCTGCGAAACTCGGCAAGAAAGTGCTTGTCATCGAACAGGGCAAGCGCGTCGGCGGCGTGTCCGTCCATACCGGCACAATCCCTTCGAAGACGCTGCGCGAGACCGCGCTCAATCTCTCCGGCTGGCGCGAGCGCGGCTTCTACGGGCGATCCTACCGCGTCAAGCAGGAGATCAGTGCGGAAGACCTGCGTCGCCGCCTGCTGATTACGCTCAACCATGAAGTGGAAGTGCTCGAGCATCAGTTCGCTCGCAACCGTGTCCACCACATGCGCGGCAAGGCGAGTTTCGTCGATTCCACCACCTTGCAGGTCATCAAGGATGACGGCGAAGCGCTGACGGTGAGCGGCGCCAGCATTCTGCTTGCGGTGGGCACGAAACCTTTCCGCCCGGATTACATGCCATTCGATGGCAGGACCGTGCTCGACAGCGACGAGCTGCTTGATATCGAAGAGCTGCCGCGCACCATGGTTGTCATCGGCGCCGGCGTTATCGGCATCGAATACGCGACGATCTTCTCGGCGCTTGATACTGCCGTGACCGTGATCGATCCAAAGTCGACGATGCTCGACTTTATCGACAAGGAAATCGTCGAGGATTTCACCTATCAGCTGCGCGACCGCAACATGAAGCTGCTGCTCGGCACGACGGCCGAGAAGGTCGAACGGCTGGATAGCGGCAAGGTCCAGCTGACGCTCGACAACGGCCGTCATCTAGTGACCGACATGGTGCTCTTTGCCGCCGGACGCATGGGAGCGACCGACGCGCTGAACCTTCCGGCCATCGGACTTGAGGCCGACAGCCGTGGCCGTCTCAAGGTCAATCCGGAGACCTTCCAGACATCGGTTGCCAACGTCTATGCCGCCGGCGACGTCGTCGGCTTCCCGAGCCTCGCCTCGACCTCGATGGAACAGGGCCGCATCGCCGCGCGAGTGGCGATCGGCGCAGTCGCCAAGGAGCCGCAGAAATATTTCCCCTACGGCATCTATGCCGTGCCGGAAATTTCGACCTGCGGCCTGACCGAAGAAGAAATGAAGGAGCGCGGCATTCCCTATGAATGCGGTATTGCCCGCTTTCGCGAGACCTCACGCGGCCACATCATGGGCCTCGATACCGGTTTGTTAAAGCTGATCTTCTCGCTGAAGACGCGCCGACTGCTCGGCGTGCATATCGTCGGCGAAGGCGCCACCGAGTTGGTGCACATCGGCCAGGCGGTGCTCAACCTCAAAGGCACGGTCGAGTATTTCGTCGAAAACACCTTCAACTATCCGACGCTCGCCGAAGCCTACAAGATTGCCGGCCTCGACGCCTGGAACCGGATGGGTGACATCAAGTCGGAACTCTGAAGGCGGCGCCACCATCTGATTCCGCCAGCTATAAGATGGAGCCGAGAGCTTGCGCATCATTTCGCTGAATGCATGGGGCGGCCGACTGCACGAGGCCCTGATCGCCTATGTCAAGCAGGCCGACCCTGATGTGCTGTGCCTGCAGGAGGTGCTGCGGGCGCCGAATGCGGATAGCGGATGGTCGACATACCGGGATGCGGGGCTGGAACTGCCGCAACGTGTCAATCTGTTTCAGGAAATCAGCGCCGCCCTGCCCGGCCACGACGCCTTCTTCTGCCCGACATCGAGAGGTGAGCTTTTCGATGGCGACGCCGCCATTGTCGCGGAATTCGGGTTGGCGACCTTCGTCCGAAAATCGCATTCCGTCATCGCCCAGGCGCTGGACTTCGTGCATGGCAGTTTTTCCGCCGATGGCTGGGGTGACCATCCCAGACCGCGCAACGCCCATTGCATCCGCCTCTTCAACCATGCGCACGACCGCATCGTGACGATCGCCCATATGCATGGTCTGCGCGATCCGGCCGGCAAAGGCGATACGGCGCAGCGCGAACAGCAGGCGCTGGCATTGGCCGGCCTCATCGGGCGGATCTGGCCCGGCGACGAAGGACTCGTGGTCTGCGGCGACTTCAATGTGCTGCCCGGCAGCGCGACCTTTCGGGTCCTTGCCCGGTTGGGTCTTTCCGATCTCGTCACGGGAAACGGCCTTGTCGACACGCGAACCTCCCACTATCTGAAGCAGGGCCGCTTTGCGGACTACATGCTGATTACGTCTGACGTGGAGGTTGCCAAGTTCGAGGTGGTCGAGGCGCCCGAGGTCTCCGACCACCGCGCATTGCTGCTCGATATCGCGTAGTATATTGAGGGATGCGCTGTGCGAAACTTCTGCGCGCAGTTTCCTGTTTTTACGCCTTAGTTTGAACCCTGATCAATCGCATTGATACGCCGTGCCTGATTTGTGCCTTCAACGCCATTTTGCCTCCGGGCAGACGTTTCTAAAGAAAGATAGATACTCTTGCCCCATGCTTCGGAAACCGTGCGCAGACGTTTTCAACTCATCCTGATCAAGCCGTCGCATTATGACGATGACGGCTACGTCATCCGCTGGTGGCGGGCGATGATCCCTTCCAATTCGCTCGCGGCCATATACGGCATCGCTGCCGAATGCGCCGAGCGCAAGGTGCTCGGGCCAGATACCGCGATCGACATTACCGTGATCGATGAAACGAATACGCGAATCGATTTTGCCGGGCTGCTCGCCCAGTTCAGGCGCCACGGCAATTTCGGCATGGTCGCGCTGGTCGGCGTCCAGTCCAACCAATATCCGCGCGCCCTCGATATTGCCCGCCCCTTCCGCAATGCCGGCCTGCCGGTTTCGATGGGCGGCTTCCACGTGTCCGGCTGCCTGTCGATGCTCGACGGCCAGGCGGTCGGGCTCGACGCCTGCCGCGACATGGGCATCTCGATGTTCGCCGGCGAGGCCGAGGGGCGGCTGGACATGGTGTTGCGCGATGCTGCTGCCGGCGAGCTGAAGCCGCTCTATAATTTCATGAACGACCTTCCCGGCATTGGCGGCACGCCGGTTCCTTTCCTGCCGAAGGACAACATCCAGCGCACGCTCGGCCTCAGCACCAGCTTCGATGCCGGACGCGGCTGTCCCTACCAGTGCTCGTTCTGCACCATCATCAACGTGCAGGGTCGCAAATCGCGCTTCCGCTCGGCCGACGACGTCGAAAAACTCGTGCGGATGAACTGGGCGCAGGGCATCCACAAGTTCTTCATTACCGACGATAACTTCGCCCGCAACAAGGACTGGGAGGCGATCTTCGACCGCTTGATCGAGCTCAAGGAGCGGGACGGCATTCCGCTCGGCCTGATGATCCAGGTCGACACGCTCTGTCACAAGATCCCCAATTTCATCGAAAAGTCCAAGCGCGCCGGCGTCACCCGCGTCTTCATCGGCCTCGAAAATGTCAATCCGGACAATCTGACCGCCGCCAAGAAGAACCAGAACAAGATCACCGAATATCGCAAGATGCTGCTCGCCTGGAAGGCGCAGGGCATCATGACGCTTGCCGGCTATATCCTGGGCTTTCCTGCCGATACGCCGGAATCGATCCGCCGCGACATCGCCATCATCCAGGAAGAGCTGCCGCTCGACGTGATCGAATTCTTCATCTTGACGCCGCTGCCCGGTTCCGAGGACCATCAAGTTCTCTGGAAGAAGGGTGTCGAGATGAATGATGATCTCAACATCTACGATGTCGAGCATGTCTGCACCGCCCACCCCAAAATGAGCAAGCAGGAATGGGAAGACATCTACCATGAGGCCTGGTCGCTCTATTATTCGCCTCATCATATGAAGACGTTGCTGCGCCGCGCCGTGGCGACCGGGGTGCCGCTGGCAAGGCTCGTCAAGGTTCTCGTCTCCTTCGCAACCACGGTGCCGCTGGAAAACGTGCATCCGCTGCAGAGCGGCCTCTTTCGCCTGAAGACGCCGTCGGAGCGGCGTCCGGAACTCCCGCGCGAACATCCGCTGCTTTTCTGGCCGCGCTTTGCATGGGAAACCGTCCGCAAACATGCTTCACTCGCCGGCACGATCATCGGTCTGACGATCTCGGCGTTCCTGATCTCAAGAGATGCGAAATCGAAGAGCTACATGGATCAGGCGCTGACGCCGGTCGCCGATGATGAGGAAGACACGCTCAGCCTCTTCACCAAAACATCCGGCGGAACCGCAGCCGTCAGTCATGTCAGGAAAGTCGCGCAACTGACACGAAGCGCGAATTGAGTTGCAATTCACGCAACGGCGGCTGATGCCAGCTGATCCGAAATCGCAGCGGCGTCAAGGTCGAAGCCCGGAAGCTCCGGTCTTGCAGGCGTCTAAGCGATCTGGATCATCTGGGTCGTCTCGGCCACTTGCAGCGTGTCGACGAATTCGACGATCTTGACCGGTTTTCCATCCCTGAAATGAATCTTGTCGACGAATTCCGTATAGAAGCTCACACCCGACGGAATGTGCCTTACTTCACCCTCGCGATGGGCGAAGACCATATCCTCGTCCTCGTCGACATAGATGCCGGCTGTCCTGACGTTGGATAGATCCCACGCTGTGATAAGCTGCGTTATCGCCTGACGAAAGGCATTCCCGCTCGCTTCAGTCGAAAAAGGCGCCAGCCGTGTATTGCCGACCATTCGGAAAGTGCAATCGTCGCCGATCAGCGTGAGCGTACCCTCTACATCGCCGCGGTCGCGCACAGCATAGATTTCCTCTACCAGTTTCTTCATGTCTTGCTTGGCAGTCATTTTCAGGCCCTCCCCGCCACCTAGTAAATCTGCATCGAATTATAGTTTATTTCAACTATTTGTTGTTGCAGCTAGGGATGACTCCATCGTGGAGAAGGGAAGGAATTGTCCGGGTAGTCGGAAAAGGAAAAGGCCCCGCACGATTGGCGGGGCCTTCCAAACTTTCAGAACGGGCGAGCGATTACTCGGCGCCGTCCTCGGAAGCCTTCTTCTTCGGAGCGGCCTTCTTCTTCGGAGCAGCTTCCTCGCCTTCGCCGGCATCAGCAGCTTCAGCCTTGGCGGCAGCCTTCTTCTTCGGGGCGGCCTTCTTGGTTTCAGCCTTGGCTTCGCCTTCTTCCTCGGCGAGTAGTTCTTCCTTCGTCACCTTCTTGTCGGTGACGTCGATTTCGGTCAGCAGGTGATCGATGACCTTCTCTTCGAAGATCGGCGCGCGGATCGAAGCGGCGGCACCCGGCTGGCTGCGGAAGAATTCGAGGATCTGCTTTTCCTGGCCGGGATACTGGCGCAGCTGGTCGTAGATGGCGCGCTGCATCTCGTCTTCGGTGACTTCGACGCCGGCCTTTTCGCCGATTTCGGAGAGGACAAGACCGAGGCGGACGCGACGCTCTGCGAGCGTCTTGTATTCCTCACGGGCCTTCTCCTCGGTTGTGTCTTCGTCCTCGAAGGTCTTGCCTGATTGAGCGAGGTCGTTGTTCACCTGGCTCCAGATGCCGTTGTATTCGGCGTCGACGAGCGAAGCCGGGGTCTCGAACTTGTACATCTCGTCGAGCTGGTCGAGGATCTGACGCTTCAGCTTCTGGCGGGTCAGCGAGCCGTACTGCGATTCGATCTGGCCGCGGACGATCTCCTTCAGGCGGTCGGCGGATTCGATGCCGAGCTTGGAGGCGAGTTCGTCGTTGATTTCGACAGCGCCGGGGGCTGCGACATCCTTGACCGTGATGTCGAAGGTCGCTTCCTTGCCGGCGAGGTTCTTGGCCGGATAGTCGGCCGGGAAGGTCACGGTGATGGTCTTCTCTTCGCTAGCCTTGACGCCGACGAGTTGGTCTTCGAAGCCGGGGATGAAGCGGCCGGAGCCGATCACGAGTTCAGCGCCCTGGTCGGTGCCGCCTTCGAAGGCTTCGCCGTCGACCTTGCCGACATAATCCATGGTGATGCGGTCGCCGTTTGCGGCCTTGCCGGTCTTGCTCTCGTAGGAGCGGGCGCTTTCGGCGACCTTCAGGACCTGTTCGTTGACTTCGTCATCGGAGATATCGATGACTTCGCGCGTGACCTTGATGCCCTTGACCGACTTCAGCTCGATCGGCGGCAGCACTTCATAGGAGAGCGTGAATTCGAAATCCTGCTGGGCGGTGAGGATCTTGTCGGCCTCGTCCTTGTCTTCCGTCATGGCGATTTCCGGCTGCGTGGCCGACTTTTCGCCGCGGCTGGACAGGATGGCGGCGGGCTGTTCGCGGACGATCTCGTTGACGAGATCGGCCATGATCGACTTGCCATAGACCTTCTTCAGGTGAGCAGCGGGGACCTTGCCCGGACGGAAGCCGTTGATGCGGACCTTGTCCTTCACATCGGCAAGACGCTCATTCATCTTGTCTTCCATGTCCTTGGCCGGGATAACGACCTTGATTTCGCGCTTCAGCCCTTCAGCGAGCGTTTCGATAACCTGCATGTCTTCCTACCTTCATGTCGTGGCGGCCGTGCCCAGACGCCGTTCGTTTCCTTGAGCACGACGCCGGCTGCGTGCCGCGCGTGGCTTTTCCCAATTCCTGCATCATTCCGCCCAAGGGGGAACGGCATTCGCTTCCGGGTATCGGGGGACTAAATTTTCTTAGCCTCCCCCTGCAAACAGCCTGGTGCGGGTAGAGAGACTTGAACTCCCACGCCTTGCGGCACCAGAACCTAAATCTGGCGTGTCTACCAATTTCACCATACCCGCGTTCACAGAACCGCATGCCTATGCCTGCGCATGAGGCCTTCCGGAGCGCGGCGTCTCTATATCACCCGATTTGGTCGAGGCAAAGGAAAAATGAACGTCCAATGACAGGCTATTCAAGGCCCAAAAGCCGCCCTGCCCCGAAGGCTTGCGGGATCAGTAAAGCGGTTCGTCGTAAACCGGCTTGCCATCGACCAGCAGGCTGCGGATCTGCGCCCTTCCGTCCGCCGAAACGCGCACCGCGATGGCGACGTTGCCATCATTGCGCTCCTCCTCCAGCGGTTTACCCTGACCCTCGGGGACGTAATAACGTTCGATGCCGTATTCGACGCGGATGCTGTCGCCCGCGGCCAGCCCGCCGCTGTAGAAAGGCCTGCTGCGCAGGATCACCGTCTCCGGCTGCGGCGGCAGCGCCTGGAAAGACGATTCGGTCACCGTCCAGAAACCGTCCGCCTGCTTCTTCAACCGGACCCACAGCGTGCGTTCGCCGGGTTCTGCGGGAATGCCACCGGAGACCGTCTGCACCGGCACGGTGGAAATGTCGTAATTCAAGACGACATAATCACCGCGCAGGAAATCGCGAGGATCGACCGGGGCGGTCTTCAGCAGGACCTCAGCGCCGCTGCTGAGGATCGACGCACGGCTCTGGATGATCGTGCCGAGTATTAAAGTCTGCAAGCCGGCGACGATGATCGCCGAAATGAGATATCCCTTGCCGGACTGCAGCCTTGCCATCAACGAGCTCATGCGCGCGCCTCCCGTGAAAAGCGTCGCTCGAGACGGATGACGATCCAGGCGACGAGCGCCACCACGAGACCGGAGAACAGGAAGAGGCTCGACGTGCCGAGGATCGATCCGACCGTGACGGAGGCGAGATAGAGCATCTCGGCGGCAAAGGTCGTATAGGCGACATAACGCACCGCGCCGTTATCCCTGCCATGCAGCGCGATCGCCAGCACGGCAGCGGCGAGCGTCGCCACCCCGAGCACCACCAGCCGCCAGCCTTGCTCGATCTCGATATGCAGCAGCAGCAAGCCGATCACGGCGATAAGGAAGCTGTAGAAAGCCGGCGCTGCGCCGGCACTCCTGACGAGGGAAGCGATACGGGGGTGCGGCAACGCCGTCAGCGCGAAAACCGCCATGCCGCCGATTGCGAAGGCCAGCGCCACCGCGATCTCCTCATAAAGAGTGTAGAGCCAGGCGAGCCAGCCGATCAGCAGCAGATAGGCGAGATGACGGGCCCGCTCGGCACCGGTATAACGCACCAGCGCGATTGTGATCACCGCCATGACCGGCGCCGTCCAGGGATCAAATCCGATCCAATGCGTGTCGTTGTTCTCGAGGTAGACGGCGAAGGACGCCCAGGAGAGAAAGCCCGCGACGACGACCACCGCGCCCGAACGGAACAGGATCGCCGAGATCGTCGCGATCGCGAACCAGAGATACATCACGGTCTGCTCGTCGCCGGAGAGATGATACATCTGCCCGACCAGCGAAATCGCGCCACCGAAGCTTATCGTGCCGATGACCAGCAGCCCGCTTGCTGCCGCTGTCGCACCCCGGGCAAACGTGGAGGCGGCGGCAATGTGCACAGACCAAATCAGCGCGAGGATGGCGCCGACGCGAACGAGGCGCGGAATGGCCTCCCAATTGGAGGCGACGACCAGCAGAACGGCAGCAGCAAGCAGCACCGCCGCCAGCGCCATCAGCACCCGGCCGAGGCTGAAGCTGGCCGGGCGGCTGTCATATTCGGCGAGAAGCGCGCCGGCCGTTTCCTCTCCAAGCAGACCCTTGCCCACCCAGAGCGAGAGATCCCGCTCCAATCTGCCGCGATACATGCTTCCACCCCTCAGTTCCGCGACGCTCGCTCCGGCGCTGCGGCTACCGACATTTATAGACGCAGCAGGCGGCTTCGCAAACGCCTCAGCGTCAAATATGCAAATTCCTCATTGGTCTAATTTGGGTCAGGTGTTAACCGGGCGCTAACGTCGGAACCGCTAATATGAGCATATGAAGGAACAGGTATGCACGCTTCGCATACCAATCATGTATTTATTGCACTGCAAAATATCAATTAGTCATACTATTTACAGAAATATCGAAGCACGGGGATGGCGCCCCGGCCCGGCACCGCCGGACGCCCGCGGATTGCTTTGTCCGTGACGAGATTCGCAGCCGCGCACTCCTCCTCCCAAGCGCGCTGCGATGGACTGGCAACACTCCTCCTCCCAGTTGCCGGTCACTATAATGCGCCCGCCGGATCCTCCCCCGGCGGGCGTTTTATTTGATGACAATATTATATACAGTTTCAAGGCGTTAGCACACGCGTGGCGGGCTGCGCCGTGCCACCGGAAAAGCAAGGTCCACCGGATTTTTCTTCACCTCAAGTCGCGGCGCCGCATTCGTGATCGCGCCGCTTTGCGGGGCCATCGCAACGACTGACAGCTTGTCGAACCGGCGACGAACCGCCTGTCCAGCGCCTAACCCGCCAGAGGCTGGGGTATTTCCTCGTCGCAACCTCGCGCGGCTTCAAAAGTCGAGTACTCCCTAGAGTCACTTTGCCTATTCGTTGGCCACACTGCGGTAACATTGTATAAAGCATTGCATAAGTCGCATAGGTGACCTGAAAACTTGGCTGTTTTCCTTCTTTGCACCGCAACATATATTCCGGTCATCAAATAGAGGTCAGCGCCGATGGGTGGCTGCTGGCAGATCAAACCCTCGGAAAGGGGCTTAACATGAACATCACTCGCTCTTTCAACAACTGGCGCAAGTATCGTCAGACGGTCACCGAACTCGGCCGCATGACCAACCGCGAATTGCATGACCTCGGCATCGACCGTTCGGACATCCATCGCGTCGCCCGCGAAGCGTCTTCGCGTTAATTCAAAGGTTTCTGCTTCCTTCCAAGCAGATCCGCCCAAGCTTAAAACGCCCGCTGTACCGCAGCGGGCGTTTTCGTTTACGGCGATTGCCGGCCGTCGCGGTTGCAGGATCTTTCCGGGTTCTTTGGCCGCTCAAAAAATGTTCACCGCTTATTTCTCAAGCATCATATTGCACATTTGCATGGCAGACGCCTTTTATTTGCACTGCACAATGAGAGGGTTTTCGCCTATATAAACATCAACCGCAGAGAGACAGGCGATCCCGCCGTCAAGCGGACTTTTGTTCGAGGAAGATGACAATGAACCCGATCCGCATTGCAAAGAGCTGGATTAGCTACCGCCGTACGCTCAACGAACTCGGCAGCCTGTCCAACCAGACCCTGTCCGACATCGGCGTCAGCCGCTACGACATCCGCAATATCGCATCCCGCTCGTTCCGCTAATAGCGGGTAACCGGCACGATGCTTCAAGACGGCGCCATCAGGCGCCGTTTTTGATTCCAGGTGTTGGATCGCATCTGCCGACATGATATCAGCCCGGAATGAACACGATTTCCTATGCTCCTATTCACGTCGTCGGCGGTGGGCTTGCCGGTTCGGAAGCCGCCTGGCAGATCGCCAGTTCCGGCGTTCCCGTCATTTTGCATGAAATGCGCGGCGTGCGCGGCACGGATGCGCACAAAACCGACGGCCTCGCCGAACTCGTCTGCTCCAACTCCTTCCGGTCCGACGATGCGACCAGCAATGCCGTCGGCGTTATCCATGCCGAGATGCGCATGGCGGGCTCGCTGATCATGGCAGCCGCCGATCGCCATCAGGTGCCGGCCGGCGGCGCGCTGGCCGTCGATCGCGACGGCTTTTCCGAAGCCGTGACCAAGGCGATCCACGACCACCCGCTGATCACCGTCGTGCGCGAGGAAATCACCGGCCTGCCGCCGCGCGACTGGGATCTTGCCATCGTCGCCACCGGACCGCTGACAGCGCCGTCGCTTGCCAGCGCCATCCAGGCCCAGACGGGCGAGGATTCGCTTGCTTTCTTCGACGCTATCGCGCCGATCGTCTACCGAGAGAGCATCGACATGGATATCTGCTGGTATCAGTCGCGCTACGACAAGGTCGGTCCCGGCGGCACGGGCAAGGATTACATCAACTGCCCGATGGACGAAGCGCAATACAACGCCTTCGTCGACGCGTTGATCGCTGGCGATACTGTCGGCTTCAAGGAATGGGAAGGCACGCCCTATTTCGACGGCTGCCTGCCGATCGAAGTGATGGCCGAGCGCGGCCGCGAGACGCTGCGCCACGGGCCGATGAAGCCGATGGGGCTGACCAACGCGCATAATCCGACGGTCAAGGCCTATGCCGTTGTGCAGCTGCGCCAGGACAATGCGCTCGGCACGCTCTACAACATGGTCGGCTTTCAGACGAAGCTGAAATACGGCGCGCAGGCGGAAATCTTCCGGATGATCCCAGGTCTGGAAAATGCGGAGTTTGCCCGTCTCGGCGGCCTGCACCGCAACACCTACGTCAACTCGCCGACATTGCTCGATCCGTCGCTGACGTTGAAATCGCGGCCCGGCCTGCGCTTTGCCGGCCAGATCACCGGCTGCGAGGGTTATGTGGAAAGCGCCAGCGTCGGGCTGATGGCCGGGCGTTTCGCCGCTGCCGAACGCAAGGGCGAGGCGATTTCGCTGCCGCCGGCGACGACGGCACTCGGTTCGCTGCTCGGTCATATAACCGGCGGACACATCGTGACCGACGAGGAGCCCGGCAAGCGATCGTTCCAGCCGATGAACATCAATTTTGGGCTGTTTCCGGAGCTCGAGCCCGGCTCGATCGTCAAGCCCGAAGGCGTCAAGCGCTTTCGCGGCAAGGACAAAACGATCATGAAACGGCAGTTGATCGCGCGTCGGGCGCTTGCAGACTGCGCCGCCTGGCTCGGTCAGACACCGACCTTTGCCGAGAGTGCCTAAGCAGCTGTTCTACTGCTTGTTGGCGGCGGAAATACTGTCGGACGGCAGATCCTTATCCGGCTCGGCGATGTAATTGCCGAGCAGCCAGAGCGCCACTTCGGAAGCCTCCTTCGGCGAAGCAAACTCGAATCTGCCGTTGTGACTGGGCGCATCCAGAAATTCGATCATCAACCCCTTGCCCGTCTCCGTGCTTACGGCACGCACACGGCCGGGCTCGATCAGATGACAGGAGAAATGGCGTGCCATGTTGCGCATGAGGCCGGCCTTGTTGTCGTGCAGGCGCACGAAGATCGCCTGACTGTTTTCCGTCGCCTGCAGCTGACGGATCGCCTCGTTGGGAAAGGCGCGGCCGAACTCGATAATGGCCAGACCGGTGTCGTGCAGACTGTCTTCCTTGTTCTGCGCGGCCATGCGTGTGGCCACGAAAGCAAAGAAGATGACGATGGCGAAAAGGACGAACCAGACGATAATGCCCACGCCGAGTCTCCGTTCAAAGCATAGTGGTGAGGGCCTTGTAGCGCGCGAGACTTGCGCGAATTTGACCTATATCAGATTTTCCGGCGGCCCGCCGCCAGCGCCATTCTGAGCTGGCGGCGCCATTGCGGCGACTGCAGCGGCCGGTCGAACAGGAGAGCGCCCCGCCTCTGCGCCTTCAGCAGCACCGGTTCGGCCAGGGTCGCGGGCAGGAAGGCAGGGAACACGGCTGGCGCAATCGACCCTGCCCCTCTCGCCTTTGCCAGATGCTCAAGGCCGAGACCGGCGAAGGCCTCGATGGCGGCGGAGACGCGCGGCCGGTCTTCGCCGGCGAGAAAGGCACCGCGGTCGAGCCCGGTGGCGGAAAGGATCTGCAGCGGAATATAGAGCTGGCCGCGGCGGCGATGCAGCGGCATCAGCAGCAACAGCCCGGCAATCGCCTGTGCGACGCCGGCATGGCCGGCCGCATTCGCTGATCGCGGGGCCTCCTCCGGCGAAAGCACGAGGCTTGCGAGCTGGATCAGCGCGGAGGCCGTTTCGCCGGCATAACCTTCGAGCGAGATCCGCGTCTCCATTGGATCGTCGTAGAGGTCGAAGGTGCGAGCCTCGATCATATCGAGCAGCGTCTTGCGCGGCAGGCGATGGGTTTCGATCGCGGTCAGAAGTGCGGCGGCGACGGGATTGGCCGCCGTCGAGCCATGCGCGCTGCCTTCCAGCAGGTCACGCCAGTATTGCATGCGCACTTCACCCGGCAGCGGCTCGTGCACCAGGTCGCGGATGCGGGCAAGCTCGGCATTGAATGCGTAAAGCGCCGCAAGCGCGCCGCGCTTGTCCTGCGGTGACAAAAGGCAGGCGAGATAACGGTCGCGATCATTGTCGCGCAACATCGCCAGGCAGATATCCTGGTTCGTCGCGATATTTTCTTCCGCCATCGTCAGACCGCAATCAATGCCGCCGCGACGGCGCGCTGCTCGGCGAGCATGATGTTGAAGGTGCGCACTGCGGCACCCGTACTCATCGGATCGGAGGCGATACCGCGCGCCTTCAGCGCCTGCTTCAATTCCTCGGGCAGACGGCGAAGCTCAGTTCCTGTGCCGACGAGCAGAACCTCGATATCGGCGGCCTCCTCCAGCACGCGGCGAAAATTTTCAGGCGACAGCGGCTTCGACATGTCCATGTCCCAGCCGTGAATGCCGGAGGGCAGGCAAAGGATCGAGCCGCGATGCGACATGTCGGCAAAACGGAAACCGCCATTGCCGTAAGTATCGATCGGGGCGCGCCCGGGAAAATGCGCGGCGCGGATTTCTATGCCTTTGGCCATGTTTTCAAACCACCGTGCCGGATTTTACACCGGCATCCGTCTTGTTGCTCTCCTCCCCGTCCGGGCTCTCCGGCCGCAGCCGGAAGACGATCAGCACGGGAGCGGCGATATAGATCGAAGAGAAAGTGCCGAGAGCGACGCCGAAGAGCATCGCAAAGGCGAATGAGCGCATGACGTCGCCGCCGAACAGGTAGAGCGCCAGCAAGGCAAGCAGCGTCGTCGCTGCCGTCAGGACGGTGCGCGACAGCGTCTGGTTGATCGAGGCATCGATCAGGATCGGCAGCGGCATCTTCGTGTATCGCTTCAGGTTCTCGCGCATCCGGTCATAGACGACGACAGTGTCGTTCAGGGAATAGCCGACGATCGTCAGGACCGCGGCGATGCTCGTCAGATTGAATTCGATGCCAGTCAGCACGAAAAACCCCAGCATGATGATGACGTCGTGCAGCGTTGCGACGATGGCGCCGACGGCAAACTGCCACTCGAAGCGGATCCAGATGTAGAGCAGGATTGCCGCGAGCGCGGCAACGATGCCGAGCGTCGCCATCATCGTCAATTCGCCCGAGATGGCGGGGCCGACGACTTCGACGCGGCGGAAATCATAATCCGCCTCGAGCTCGCCGCGCACCAGCGTCGCTGCCGATTGCTCGGCATTCTCTCCGCCGCCCTGGGAGGCGATGCGGATCCGCGCGTTCGCCGGGCCGCCGGTGCGTTCGACCCCGACCTCGCCGAGATTGAGATCGTTGAGGCGCGATCTGAGATCGGCGATGTCGGCATTGCCCTGTTTCGCCGTCACCTCGATGAGCGAGCCGCCGGTGAAGTCGATGCCGAGCTGCAGGCCGACGGTGGCAAAAGCCGCCATGGCGATCAGCGAAATCGCAGCCGACGCGGTGAAGACATAGCGGCGGATCCCCATGAACCGGACATTGGCGTGCTCGAAGAGATGGGTGAGGACGCTTTTTGGCAGGTGCCGGGGGTGGCGTCGCGCCAGCCAGACGGCGACGATCGAGCGGGTCAGCGTGAATGCCGTGAAGACGGTCGTCAGAATGCCAACCGCCAGCGTCACGGCGAATCCACGAATGGCTTCACTCCCGAGGAAAAAGAGAATGACGGCGGCGATGAAGATCGTGACATTCGCATCGACGATCGTCGCAAAGGCACGCGAGAAACCGCGACCGACGGCCTCGGCAAAGGAATGGGCGGTTTTCTCTTCTTCGCGGATGCGCTCGTAAATCAGCACGTTCGAATCGACCGCCATGCCGACGATAAGAACGATGCCGGCAATGCCGGGCAAGGTGAGCGTCGCGCCGGCAAGGCTGAGCGCCGCGATTATGAGGATCAGATTGAAGAAGAGCGAAACGACAGCAATGACGCCGAGGATGCGGTAGAGCGCGATCATCAGCGCTGCGACCAACACGACGGCGACGAGGCCGGCAACAAGGCCGGAGACGATGGATTCGCCGCCGAAGGTCGGGCTGACGCTGCGCTCCTCGACGCTCGTCAGCGTCGCCGGCAAGGCCCCGGCACGCAGCATCACGGCAAGGTCGCGAACACCGTCTTCGGAGAAATTCGCAGAAATCCGGCCCTCGCCGTTGGTGATGGCGGCATCGATGACGGGCGCCGACATGACCTGATCGTCGAAGACGATGGCAAGGTGCTTGCCAATATTCTGTCCCGTCACCTCAGCCAACCGCTTGGTGCCTTCGGCATCGAGACGATAGGCGATGGAGGTATCCTGCGTCTGCGGATCGACGACCGGCTGGATATCGACCATGTTGCCGGCGCTGGCGAAAGCCGTGCGATCGACAAGATAGGGAACCGGCGGATCGTCCAGCGAATAGAGCACTTGCGATGTCGCCGGCCAGCGGCCGTTCAGCGCCTCCTGCCCCGACATGCTTTCATCGATCAAATGAAAAGAAAGCTTGGCCGGCTGGTTGAGGAGATTCTTCAGCCGCTCGGCATCGACCGATCCCAGCACCTGCACGGTGATCCGGTCGTCGCCCTCGGGACGAACGAGGAAATTCTCGTAGCCGAATCCGGCGATGCGGCGGCCGACAATATCCAGCGACCGGGTTCGGGCGGAGGCAACGTCAGCGTTAATGCCGGCGTCGGAAATCCGCAGCGAAAGCTGCCCTTCGCCGCCCTGCTGCAGCGTGAGCTCGGGCGCGGAATCTCTGCCGGTCGTCGTCAGGGATTTCAGACGATCGACCGCTTTCTGCGTCTCAGCAGGATCGGTGATCCGGACACTAACGGTCCGGTCGTTGCCGGTCAGCCCGGTATAGCGGATGCCGGCGCCGCGCAGCGCGTCGCGCACATTCGCGACTGCCTCTTCCAGGCGATCCTTGACGATATCGGAACGCTCGACCTTCAGAACGATATGCGAACCGCCCTGCAGATCGAGGCCGAGCATTACGCGATCGTGTCGCAGCCAGTCCGGCAGCGAGGCACGCTGTGCCTCGCTCAGCAGATTGGGCGCAGCGATGACGACGGCCGCAAACGCAACCAGCCAAATCAGAAGTGTTTTCCAGCGGGAAAAATGCAACATTCTCTCGACGATCTTCCGATCCGGCGGTTTGCCGCTATCGCTTGTTACGCCGCGTCGGCCTTGACAGGTTCACCCTTGACGCGAACTTCCGAAATGCCACTGCGGACGATACGCACGCGAACGCCTTCGGCAATCTCGACTTCGACTTCCTTGTCGTCGACGACCTTCGTCACCTTGCCGACGAGACCGCCGCCGGTCACGACCTGGTCGCCGCGACGGATCGCCTTCAGGGTTTCCTCACGCTTCTTGGCCTGCGCGCGCTGCGGACGGATCAGCAGGAAGTACCAGACGACCATCAGCGGCACGAACAGAATGATCATTTCGAAACCGGAGCCGCCGAAACCGGTTGCGGTATCGGTCGCACTCTGGGCGAATGCCGGGGTGATGAACATGCTAAACTCCTCAGGCTTGGCGGCGGAACTGCGCCTCATTTTTCAGGTTGCCGGACTATAGTTGCCGCTTCGATGAATGCAACAGAAACAGCCGGAAACAGCACCGATTCCCCTGCCTCATAACCTTTCCGGCGACAAAACGCCATGCTACCCCGCATCGAAAGATAAAGCGGATTGCCGCAGCAAGAAATCAGGAGGAGCTTGCTATGACCGAGGAAATCAACACCGCCCTGCTTGGCGAGCTCAAACGGCTCGCTGATGCCGTCCAGCGCCTTGCCGGACCGGCACCCGCCGTCAATGACTGGGACGCGGCCGACTGTTTCGTCTGGGCGCCGCAGCGCCAGCATCTGCAACCCGTCAAGAAACCCAACCGGGTGGCGCTGAAACTCATCCGCGGCGTCGACCATGTGCGCGATATCCTGCACGAAAATACGGTGCGTTTCGCTGAAGGTTATGTGGCCAATAACGTTTTGCTCTGGGGTGCGCGCGGCATGGGCAAATCATCGCTGGTCAAGGCCGTGCACGAGGATGTCAGGCGCGAAAGCGGCGTCGCGCTGAAGCTGGTCGAAGTTCACCGCGAGGATATTGCCAGCCTTCCCAACCTGCTCGACCTCCTGAAAGACACGCCGTATCGCGTCATCGTCTTCTGCGACGATCTCTCCTTCGATCACGACGACACCGCCTACAAGTCGCTGAAGGCGGCGCTCGACGGCGGCGTCGAAGGGCGGCCGGACAATGTGCTCTTCTACGCCACCTCGAACCGGCGCCATCTGCTGCCGCGTCACATGATGGAAAACGAACAGTCGACAGCGATCAATCCGTCCGAAGCCGTCGAGGAGAAGGTTTCGCTGTCCGATCGTTTCGGTCTTTGGCTCGGCTTCCATAAATGCAGCCAGGAAGACTATCTCGGCATGATCGACGGCTATGCCGATCACTTCAAGCTCGGGCTCGCGCGCGACACGCTGCACGCCGAGGCGCTGGAATGGGCAACGACGCGCGGTGCGCGCTCGGGCCGCGTTGCCTGGCAATACATCCAGGATCTGGCGGGGCGCATGCGCGTTCATATCGACCGGGCGTAGACAGGCTTCCGGTTCGATACAAGACGGTCCAAAATGACAAAAGCCCGGCTGGTGGCCGGGCTTTTGCGCCTCCTGGTACGCTCTACCTATTCCAGGAAAGTCATCGGGTTGACCGGGGATGCATCCTTGCGCACCTCGAAATGGACCTGCGGCTGCTTGACGTCGCCGCTCATGCCGGAGACGGCGACGGTCTGACCGCGCTGGATCTTCTGGCCGCGGGCCACGCTCAGCGTGTCGGCATTGCCATAGACGGTGACGGTACCGTCGTCGTGACGGACGAGAACCGTGTTGCCGAGTTCCTTCAGGCCGTTGCCGGCATAGATAACGACGCCGTTTTCGGCGGCCTTGATCGGCGTGCCCTGCGGGACCGAAATATCGATGCCGTCATTGCGGCTGCCGTTGACGTTGGCGCCATAGGCGGCAATGACCTGGCCGCGTACCGGCCAGCGGTATTTGCCGATGCCGGTCGATTCCGGCGCGTCCGAGCTGACGTCGGCCTTCTTTTCGACCTCGTCGACGGTCTGGGTGGCGGCCGGCGCCTTATAGGGCGCGGGCTGAACGGACGCCGTCTGCTGGGCAGGCGCCGGATCAGCCGGCTTCGACTCGACCTTCTCTGCCGGGATCGAGGCGGTCTTGATCGTGTCGGTTTTGCCGTTCGGGATGTTCAGGGCCTGGCCGACACGCAGCGTGGTCGCCGAGATATTGTTGGCGGCCTTGAGATCGTCGATATTGGCGCCGGTCGCCTTGGCGATCTTTGCCAGCGAATCGCCCTGCTTGACCACATAAGTACCGGCAGCCGCCTTCGGATCCTTGCCAGCGCCGGCGGGAACCTTTGCGGCCGGATCGGCACTCGCCATGGTCTTGTCGCGGGCGGAATTGGCGCCAGGGACGACGGCCACCTTCTGCTCCGGCGCCTTGGTCGGCTCCGGCATATTGCCGGGCTTGGCAAGATCGGCCGCCTGCGACGCCGCCTTGGCGGCATTGCCGCCATTGAAGGTCGGGATCAGGATCGCCTGGCCGGGTTGAGCGGCAGAGGCGGTTTTCAGATTGTTGATGCGCAGGATTTCCTTTTCCGGAACACCAAAGCGCCGGGACAGCGTGGCGATGTTTTCACCCGGGCGCAGCGTCACCGAAGGTGCATTGGTCGAGGACCAGCCGGAAATCTTCGGCGTCGTGCCTGTTGTCAACGAATCGGGCGTTGCCTTCGGTGCCGCCGGCGCTACGAGCCGCGGCTTTTGAGCCTGCGGCGAAGCCGGGAACGGCTGGGCCAGCGCCACTTCCTTTTCCCGCTGGCGGGATGGCGCGACAGCCGTCGGCGCGGCAAGCTCGGAACGCTGGATCGAGACCGGCGAAGAAGCCAGGCGTGCGTTGGACGGACGGACCGGCTCGTAACCCGGGTTCGCCGAATAGGGCTGGTTCATCGCATTGTTGCCGCCATAGCCGGACCGGCTGGCGACAGCCGAACCGCCGAGATCGGCGCGCGGCACCGGATCGCCCTGAACGCCGCCCCGGCGCGGAATGGAACTTGTGGTGATCTGGTCCTGCCCGGAGGAGGAAAACAAACCGCCAAACCGTGTCACATCGGAACTGCAGCCCGTTGCGGCACTCGCCAGCAGGCCCACAACCAGAAGATTACCGGCCGACTTACCGAACTTCGGCGAAAGACTGAAACGCATTGACTCGACCCACTGAGAACGCAACCATTTGTGGGTCTATTAAAACGCGTTAGTATTACCACGCGGTTAAGACGCTGGAATCAGTGCAATATTTTTGAGAAGTTGATAACCATAGCTTACGGGTGAAAAATCGCAGTGCCTTGAGCATGATGCCGGGAATTGGCAGCGTGTTTCTGGAAAGCGGCATGCAGCCGTTTATTCGCAGGCTCGCCGCACCGATGGCGCGACCTCAGTGCCAAGCAATTCGATTGAGCGAGCCATGGCTGCCGTTTCGAGCGCGGCGGTACTCATCTGAAACGTCACTCTGGAAACGCCGCCCAATGCCACGCTCGCTGCGAGCGTCTTGGTGACGACCGTCTGCGGACTGCCGATCAGGAATGCTCCCTGAGGGCCGCACGTCGCCTCGAACTGGGCGCGGGACGGCGGCAGCCAGCCTCGCTCCTTGCCGGCTTGGGACATCATCTGCTGCCAGCCGGGAAAGAAGGCGTCCTTGGCGGCTTCGTCAGTGTCGCCGACGAAGCCCATTGCGTGCACGCCGACCCGTTGCTGTTCGGGCGGATGGCCGGCGGCAGCCCAGGCGTGCCGATAAAGATCGACGAGAGGTCGAAAGCGCTCGAAGCTGCCGCCTATGATGGCGACCATCAGTGGCAGGCCGAGGGTACCTGCGCGGGCAAAAGATTCGGGCGTGCCGCCGACGCCGAGCCAGACAGGCAGGCGGTCCTGATGCGGACGCGGATAGACCCCCTCGCCATTCAGCGGAGGACGGAAGCGGCCCTGCCATTTGATATGCGCCGCCTCATTGAGCTTGAGCAGGAGATCGAGCTTTTCGACGAACAAAGCGTCATAGTTCCTGAGATCGTAACCGAAAAGCGGATAGGCATCGATGAAGGAGCCGCGGCCGACCACCAGTTCGGCACGTCCCCGGGAGATAAGATCGAGAGTCGCAAACTCCTGAAAGACGCGCACCGGATCGGCAGCACTGATGACAGCAACAGCACTTGTCAGCCTGATCCTTTTCGTTCGCGCGGCCGCAGCAGCAAGGATGACCGCAGGAGCCGAATCGAGCGCGTTCTCGCGGTGATGCTCACCCATGCCGAAGACGTCGAGACCGACGCGATCAGCGAGTTCCACCTCGGCAAGCACACTTTCCATACGGTCGGCTGCAGACTGCATCCGTCCCGCTTTCGGGTCATTCGCAAGCATAGCAAAACTGTCGATACCGATTTCCACTGCTCAGTCCTTCGGGTTCGGTTGTTCGGATATACGCATCCCATTCAATAGGCACTGGGAGTGCGCTGCGGTTCTGGCCAGCCGAGCCACTGGCCAAACTGCGTCGTGTGACATCCGGCGACGGAGACGCAAACAAGCAGGAGGATGGCGAAGCGAAACATTGAAGCCTCGAAGAAAGGCTGCGGCGTTAACGGGACCGACGCAACTTGGCGTCCTGGCTCAGCGGAACGGGTCAAGGATCGTTGCGAAGGCGCGACGGTGCAGCCACACAACCGTGCCCGTGAGCAGAAGCAGAAGAATAGCCGGCACGGGACTACCGCCAATGACGAAGAGATGGGTCAACACGGCGAAGATCATGGTGACAGCAAGGACTAAGGCGCCGAATGCAGCCGTCGTCGGAGCCAGAAGGGCAATCGCGCCGCAGACTTCCACGGCCCCCGTAAGGATGCGGAGCCACTGACCGGCGCCGATCTGATCAAAGATCGCGACCATCATCGACACGCCCGCGAGCTTGGCGCCGCCGGCCGCGAGAAACGCGGCAGCGGCAAGACCGCGGAAGCTCCAGGAGACGATCTTTTCAGTTTTGTTCAATTGAGCCGATGATGCCAACTTCGGTGACCTTTTCCTGTGTTGCCGCGTATTGGCGCGGTTGGTGCGCTTCAACCGGAGGCCGGCTCGGGTATTTCCGAGCCGCGACGCTCGCGTGGCGTTTCGATGCCACGATTGCACCCAACCGAAAAGCCGTTATTTTCTTAGACAATCTATCGGTTGGTCCGATACATGCTAGTGTGGCCGCAGGAATCCATCATCAATGTTACCGGAGATCGGCTGTGCTGGATGGTTTGTCGCTTGATCAATTACGGACATTTATTGCTGCCGTTGACGAAGGCAGCTTTTCCGCCGCTGCGCGCAAGCTCGGGCGAGCCCAATCGGCCGTCAGCGAACTGGTTCGCAACCTCGAGACGCAACTCCGCGTCACCCTCTTTGACCGAAGTGGCCGCTATCCTCAGCTGACGGCAGCCGGAAATATGCTGGTCGCGACTGCCCGTGAGGTCGTCGCCAAGGTCGATTTCTTCAAATCGCAGGCAAAGGGTATGGCTGCGGGACTCGAACCGGAGCTGTCCGTCGTCGTCGACGTATTTTTCCCCATTCATGTCGTCGCGGAGGCCGCTAAGGATTTCCGGCAGCAGTTTCCCGAGGTGCCGCTGCGGCTGTTCGTGGAGGCGCTCGGCGGTACCGTCCAACCCGTTCTCGAACAACGAGCCAATTTCGGCATCGTGGGCTCCTTGCCTGCAATGCCGCCCGGCGTCGTGACGGAGCCGCTTGCCGGCGTAACGTTCCTGGTCGTTGCTGCGGCGGATCATCCGCTTGCCGCTATCAAGGGAACAATCCCCCGAAGCGAACTCGCCAAGCATGTCCAGCTCGTGCTGACCGATCGAACCGAGCTGTCGAAGGGGCGTGAGTTCGGTGTAATGTCGCCTCATACTTGGCGACTGGCCGACCTGTTCGCCAAACATACGTTCCTGATCAACGGACTTGGCTGGGGCGGAATGCCTGAGCATGCAGTCAGGGCGGAGATCGAGGCCGGGCGTCTCTTGGAACTCGCGGTCGAAGAAATACCTGTCGGCGGGCTGAGGCTGCCGATGTCGGCGGCTTATCGCTCGGATGGTCCACCAGGGCCTGCAGGCCGTTGGCTGATCGAGCGATTGAAGATTTGCTCCGGCAGCGGGGACCAGTAACCTTCCCTTGCAGCTCGCCATCCGTTGCGGAAAGTCCGCACGGCGAGCACCGACGTAAGTCCCGAAAAAAGCCTAATTTAGAGCAGCGAGGCAAGCCGCGGAATGATCGGCAGATAAGGCGCTTCGAACAATTCCTCGCGTTCGAAGCGGCTGCCGGTTTTCGTCAGTCGCACCATGCGACACTCGTTTTCGGAAATCATCAGCGGCGCGATCATGGAGCCACCGGAAACGAGCTGGTCGGTATAGAAGCGCGGCATCGCATTGAAGGCCGCCGTCACCAGGATACGGTCGAAGGTGCCCTCCCCCTGCATGCCGGCGCTGCCGTCGGCATGGCGGATGACGACGTTGCGCATGCCAAGCGATTCCATGCGCCGCTGCGCTGCCGACGTCAGCGACTTGTAGCGGTCGATGGACAGCACACGCTCGGCCAGGCGCCCCATGACGGCGGCAGTGAAACCGCTGCCGGTGCCGATTTCCAGGACGCGCTGCCCCGGCTTGAGCTTCAGGTGATGCAGGATGCGGACGGCAAAATCGACGCCTTCGAGGAAGGAGCCGCATTCGATCGGAATCGTGCGGCTCGAATAGGCATCGTCGGCAAATTGCGCCGGCACGAACAGCGAGCGCTGCGTCTGCTCGACCGCCGTCAGCAGATCGAGGTCGGAGATGCCTTCGGCACGTAATCTGAGGACGAGCGCCGCAAAGCCCTCCTTCTCCGCCAGTCTTGCCGTCAAACCTGTGCTCCGTATCCCAGGGCCCGCGCCACGCGGTCCGTCACGGAATAATCGGTCAAATCCAGTTTCAAAGGCGTTACCGAAATCTTGTTATGCTTCAGAGCGTGAATATCGGTGCCTTCGATGAAGGCGCCGGCGCGTTCGCCGAATTTCAGCCAGTAATAGGGAAAGCCGCGGCCGTCGGAGCGAGCATCGACCTGCAGATTGAAGGCCAGCTTGCCCTGCATCGTCACTTCGGCGCCGTCGACCTCGCCGGGACGGCAGTTCGGGAAGTTGAGGTTGAGGAACGTGCCCTCCGGCAGGTCCAGATCCATCAGCTTTTCCAGAAGAGCCGGGGCATGTGTCTCGCAGACTTCCCACGGCACGATGCGTGCGCCGTCCTCGTAGAGATAGGCCTGGCTGAGTGCGAAGGAGCGCACGCCCTGCATGGTGCCTTCGATGGCACCGGCGATCGTGCCGGAATAGGTCACGTCGTCGGCGACGTTCGAGCCCGAATTGACGCCGGAGAGAACGAGATCGGGCTTGATGTCCATCACCTGCCGGATGCCCATGATGACGCAATCGGTCGGCGTGCCGCGCAAGGCGAAATGCTTGTCAGAGATTTTGCGCAGCCGCAGAGGTTCGGAGAGGCTCAGCGAATGGGCAAGACCGCTCTGGTCGGTCTCGGGGGCGACGATCCAGACGTCATCGGACAGCGTGCGGGCGATCCGCTCCAGCGCGGCCAAGCCTTCCGCATGAATGCCGTCGTCATTCGTAAGCAGGATGCGCATCGCCTCAGGCCGCCCGTTTGATCTTGGTCAGTCCGCCCATATAAGGCAGCAAAACGTCCGGAATCGTGACGGAACCATCCTCGTTCAAATAATTTTCGAGGACAGCGATCAGGCAGCGTCCGACGGCGGTGCCGGAACCGTTCAGCGTGTGGACGAACCTGTTGGTCTTGTCGTCCTTGCCGCGGTAGCGCGCATTCATCCGGCGCGCCTGGAAATCGCCGCAGACCGAGCAGGAGGAGATTTCGCGGAAGGCATTCTGCCCCGGCAGCCAGACTTCGAGATCGTAGGTCTTGCGCGAGCCGAAGCCCATGTCGCCGGTGCAAAGCGTCATCGTGCGGAAATGCAGCCCAAGGCGCTTCAGCACCTCCTCCGCGCAGGCGGTCATCCGTTCATGCTCGGCAATGGCGCTCTCGGCATCGGTGATCGAGACGAGTTCGCATTTCCAGAACTGGTGCTGGCGCAGCATGCCGCGGGTGTCGCGGCCGGCCGAGCCCGCTTCCGAGCGGAAGGACGGCGTCAATGCAGTGAAGCGCAGCGGCAGCTTTTCCTGGTCGAGGATTTCCTCGCGCACCAGATTGGTCAGCGTCACCTCGGCGGTCGGAATGAGATAGCGGCCATCCGTCGTCTTGAAGAGATCCTCTTCGAATTTCGGCAGATTGCCGGTGCCGAACAGCGCTTCAGCGCGCACCATCAGGGGCGAGCTGACTTCGGTGTATCCGTGCTCACGGGTGTGGAGATCGATCATGAACTGGCCGAGCGCGCGCTCGAGCCTGGCGAGCGGCCCGGTCAGCACGGTGAAGCGCGAGCCGGAGAGCTTGGCAGCGCGCTCGAAATCCATGTAGCCGAGCGCTTCGCCGATTTCGAAATGCTCCTTCGGCGTGTGGTTCCAACGCGGTTTTTCACCGACGATGCGGCTGACGACATTGTCGTGCTCGTCCTTGCCGACAGGAACGTCGTCGAAAGGCACGTTCGGGATGCGCGAGAGAGCGTCGTTGAGTTCGGCCGTCAGCTGACGGTCCTCTTCCTCGATCGCCGGCAGCAGGTTCTTTAGTTCGGCGACCTCGGCCTTCAGCTTCTCGGCAAGCTCGCCGTTCTTCTGGGCCATCGCTGCGCCGATCTCCTTGGAGGCCGCGTTGCGGCGGGAGAGCAGATCCTGCGCCTTTTGCACGGCCGCGCGGCGCTTTTCATCGAGGGCGACGAGACTTTGGGCCAGAGGCTCCGCGCCGCGCTTGGCAAGGGCGGCATCGAGCGCTTCGGGATTCTCACGGATCCATTTGATATCGAGCATCGTCGTTCCAGGTCGTTGCAACAGAAATGACCCGGCCAAAGCCTGACCGGGCCTCGACCGGATGAGACGGCGTCATAAAAGGGCTTCCGGATCGCCTCAGACGCTGTCGGTCTTGGCAACGTCCGCGGATCCGGTTTCCTTTTCGAGCGCCTGCCGGGCACGCTGGCGCTCCACGAGTCGCGCCGCATAGATGGAAATCTCGTAGAGAAGGATCGTTGGTAGCGCAAGACCGATCTGGGACATCGGATCCGGCGGTGTCAGCACGGCGGCGACGACGAAGGCGAGCACGATGGCGAACTTGCGCTTCTCGGCGAGCCATTGTGACGTCAGCAGACCCACGCGGGCAAGCAGGGTCGTGATGACGGGCAGCTGGAAGACGAGGCCGAAGGAGAAGACCAGCGTCATGATGAGGCTCAGATACTCCGAGACCTTCGGCATCAGCGAGATCGCCACCTCGTCATGACCCGGCGCCTGCTGCATCGACAGGAAGAACCACATGACCATCGGCGTGAAGAAGAAATAGACGAGCGCAGCCCCCATCAGGAACAGGACCGGCGACGCGATCAGGAACGGCAGGAAGGCCTGGCGCTCGTTCTTGTAGAGGCCGGGCGCCACGAACTTATAGACCTGGGCGGCAATGATCGGGAAAGCGACCACCAGGCCGCCGAACATCGCCACCTTGACCTGGGTAAAGAAGAACTCCTGGGGCGCGGTATAAATCAGCTGGGCCTTCTCGACGTCGAGATGCGCCCATTCCACGGCCGTCTTGTAGGGGATGACCAGATAGTTGAAGAGATGCTTGGCAAAAAAGAAGCATACAATGAAGGCGATGAAGAACGCCCCGATCGACCAGATCAGCCGCGTGCGCAGCTCCATCAGGTGCTCGATCAGCGGCTGCGGCTTGTCTTCGATGTCACCGCTCATGCCTCGTCCTTCTTCTTCGTCTGCGCCGGCTTCTTCGGCGTTGCAGGCTTCCTGACTGCCGCGGCCCGCTTCGGCTTTTCCACCGGTAGGGCAACGGCTGCGGCAGCATCGACCTTGTCGGCAGCCTTGACGCGTGGCCTGCGCACGGCCTTCGGCTTGTCGGCGACGGTATCGGCCCGGGCAATCGCTGCTGCGACGGGCTCAGGCTGCGCAGGCGCCGGCACCAGGGGCGGCGTTTCCGGCAGGCTCATCGACGGCGTCGGGGCCGAGACGGCAGCCGGCGGCACTTCGGTCTTGTTTTCCGGAGCCGCAGTCGTCTTCTGCAAGTCGGCCTTGATCTCGTTGCCCATCTGGCGAAGCGGGTTCATCGCCTCGCGCAGGCTGTTGACCGGGTTGAGCTTCTGGGCGTCGCTGATCGTCTGGCGCACGTCGTCAAGCTCGGCTTCGCGCAACGCTTCGTCGAACTGCGCCCGAAACTCACCTGCGACCTTGCGGGCGCGCTGCGTCATCTTGCCGAAAGCGCGCAGCATCGGCGGCAAATCCTTGGGACCGACAACGACGATCAGCACGACCGCGATGACCAAAAGCTCGGTCCAGCCAATATCGAACATGCAAGGCTCCTGGACGGGAAGCGCGGGGGCTGCGCTTTTTCCCGGACTTGATTACTTCGTTTCGTCGGCCTTGTGATCGACGGTCTTTGCCGTTTCCGGCGCGTCCTCGTCCGTCATGCCCTTCTTGAAGCTTTTGATGCCCTTGGCGACATCGCCCATCAGTTCCGGAATCTTGCCGCGACCGAACAACAACAGCACGATGACCAGAACGATCAGCCAGTGCCACATGCTAAGAGAACCCATCACTCTAACTCCCTGTTTCGATGTTCCCACGATGTAAGGATTTCTAACACCGTTTCCAACATCAAGCCCTTTGAACTGCGCTTAATGTCACGGTATAGCCCTTTATGACAAGCCACTGACCCGTCGAAAAATCGTGCGCACCATTGTTTTCGTCATGCATGGCAAAAGCAAGACGAAGTCCTTCAATCGTCGGAGGTAGAACGCGGGGCAAGCAACCCCAGTTCTTCGAGATCCATCTGGGTAATGGGGTCTTCGTCCTCGGTCAATTCGTCGTTCATCGACGGCGAGGGAATATTGAAGTTCGCCGGGATACGGCCAGACAGCAGGCCCGCTCCCTTCAATTCTTCGAGACCCGGCAGATCGCGCAATTCTTCCAGGCCGAAATGGTCGAGAAAATCGCGCGTCGTGCCCAAAGTCACCGGCCGGCCGGGCGTGCGCCGGCGGCCGCGAAACCGCACCCAACCGGCTTCCATCAGCACGTCGAGCGTGCCGCGCGAGGTCTGAACGCCGCGGATATCCTCGATCTCGGCACGCGTCACCGGCTGGTGATAGGCGATGATCGCCAGCACTTCTAGGGCAGCGCGCGAAAGCTTCTTCACCTCGTTGTCGTCGCGGCGGATGACGAAGGAAAGATCGGCGGCGGTGCGGAAGGCCCAGGCGCCTTCGACCTGGACAAGATTGACGCCCCGCGGCGCATATTGCTCCTTCAGGCGCAGCATGATCGCATGCACGTCGGCGCCCCTCGGCAGGCGCTCGGCGAGGAAAGCTTCGGAAACCGGCTGCGAGGAGGCGAAGACCAGCGCCTCGGCAGTACGCTCGGCCTCGATCTCGGCCTGCAGATCGCGGCCCTCTTCCTCGAAATCCTCTTCACCCTTCAGATCGATCAAGCCGGCCGCTCCTGTTCAACCACCTGCAGAGTCGCATGTTTCGGGCCGCGGCGCATATAGATCGGCTGAAAGGCTCCGTCCTGACGGATTTCGAGCTTGCCCTCGCGCACCAGTTCCAGCGACGCAGCGAAGGCGCTGGCGATCGCCGTGACGCGCTCCTCGGGCGCGGCGAGATAACGCAGCAGATAATGCTCCATCGCCGTCCAGTCGCCGACCTCGCCGATCATCTGGGTGAGCAGCTCGCGGGCATCGGTCAACGACCAGACATTGCGCCTCTCGATCGTCACCTGGGTGATGGCGTGGCGCTGGCGCAGCGCCGCATAGGCGGTCAGGAGATCGTAGAGGCTCGCCACATAAGCCGACTGCTGCCGGTCGGGAATATGCTCGGGCGCGCCGCGCGCGAAGATATCGCGGCCGAGACGGTTGCGGTTGACGAGGCCTTCCGCCGCCTGGCGCATGGCTTCGAGACGTTTCAGGCGGAAGGCAAGCGTTGCCGCCATCTCCTCGCCCGAGGGGCCATCATCCTTGACCTGCTGAGGAATGAGCAGCCGCGACTTGAGATAGGCAAGCCAGGCCGCCATGACGAGATAATCGGCGGCAAGCTCGATGCGGATGCGCCGAGCGCTTTCGACGAACTGCAGGTATTGTTCGGCGAGCGCCAGCACGGAAATGCGCGACAGGTCGACCTTCTGGTTGCGGGCGAGATAGAGCAGCAGGTCGAGCGGGCCTTCGAAACCGGCGACGTCGATCACCAGCGCCGGCTCGTGGCTGGCACGCTCGGCGCCGTTGTCCTGCCACAGCTTGTCCATCGGCGTTGCCGCCTGCGGACGTTCCGAGCCCTTGACCGTGCTCACCACCCTGCTCTCCTACGATCACACCGACACAAACATCGCCTCGAATTCCGCCCTCAACTCCGCCTCATCGGCAGCATCCGGAGCGGCAAAGCCTGCTTCTACCGCTTTTGCGCGGGCAAGCGAAAAACCGGTGAGCGGCGGAACATTTGCCACGACATCCCGCATCTCGTCCATATGGCCATTGCAATGCAGCACGATATCGCATCCTCCTGCAATGATATTCGCCGCCCGTTCACCGATCGTGCCGGAAAGAGCATTCATCGAACTGTCGTCGGAAAGCAGCAGACCGCTAAAACCGATGTGCTCGCGGATAACGCCGTCGATCACCTTGCGCGAGGTCGTCGCCGGATTGCCAGGGTCGATTGATGTGAAGACGAGATGGCAGGTCATTGCCATCAACTCGTCCTTCATCGCGATGAAAGGCGGGAAATCATGGGCCTCCAGCTCATCGCGCGAGACGGTGACGACAGGCAGCTCCAGATGTGAATCGGCAAAGCCGCGACCGTGGCCGGGCATATGCTTCATAACAGGCAGCAAGCCGCCGGCCTTCAGCCCCTCGCCGGCCGCCCGTCCCATTGCGATAACCGTCTTTGGATCGCCACCATAGGCGCGGTCGCCAATGACGTTGCTGCTGCCTTCGACCGGCACGTCGAGAACCGGCAGGCAATCGACATTGATGCCAAGGTTCGACAGGTCGAAGGCATGCAGGCGCGACATCACCCAGGCGGCGCGCAGCCCGAGCGCCGGGTCGCGGCGATAGACATCGCCGAGCGCCTGGCCTGAGGGATAACGCGGCAGAACCGGCGGACGGATGCGCTGGACGCGACCGCCCTCCTGATCGATCAGCACCGGCGCATGCCAGCCGACGCTGTCACGCAGTTCGGCGACGAGATCGGTGATCTGGCCCGCTTCGGAGATATTGCGCCCGAAGAGGATGAAGCCCCAGGGCCGTTCGTCCCGGTAAAAGGCCTTTTCTTCGGATGTGAGGGCAAGGCCACTGCAGCCAAGGATCATCGCTTTTGATTCGGTCATAGAAGAATCATAAACAGCGGCTGGCCAAATGCGAGCAAGCGCGGGCGCGATGCACAAAAAAGAGCGGCGGGCCGATCCGGCTCGCCGCTCTCATAACTCAATGGCCGATGTTATTTGGAGATCAGGCAGCTTCCGCCCGCTGCGCGATACTGTTCGCAGAGCGCTGCGGCCTCATCCTTGGAGCCGACCGGGATGCGGACACGGTAGAAAGTGCCCTTGCCGGCGATATCGGCCCTGCGGATCTCATGGGCGCGGCCGCCAAGCACGCCCGCGAATTTCTTCGACAGGTTTGCATAAGATTTATTCGCCTCGTCCTCCGAAGGCAGCGAAGCGATCTGGAGGCCGTAGCCGCCTGCGGATGCGGCTTGCTGCGGCTGGGCGGCGGCCGGCGTTGCCGAGGCGACCTGCGTCGGCTTCGGCTGCTGCGCGGGCGTGCGGACATTGCCCTTATCGGTAACAGTGCTAACGACGTTGACAGGCTGATCGGCCGGGCGGGCGATCGGAACCGGGGCCGTATCGGCGATCGTTGCCGTCTTGACCGGCCGTACCGGCGCATCGACCGGTGCGGGATTTGCCGCCTGCCCATCGGCACTTGCGGCAGGCGACGGCTGTGCCGGCGCGGTTTGAACTGGTGCTGCAGAACGCGCATCGGCGGAAGCAATCTCGGCGCTTGCCGGGAAGCTCGCAGCCGATCCGGCAGCCGGCGGCGCAGACGGGGCCGACTGCGCCGTAACTGACGGCATCGGCTGAGGAGGCGGCGCCGGCTGGTCGACCGGTGCGGACTCCTCGCGGGCGACCAGTGTGCCGTCAGGCTTGACGATCATCGTGCGGACCTTGCGCGGCGAAACGGATGGCGTCTTGTCGGCGTCACTTGCAGAAGCGTCGTCGGCGTTGGCGTGGTTCGGCAACAGACGCGGATCCTCCGTCTCGCCAACTGCGGTCGGCGTGACCCGATCATCAGCGCCGGCGCTCTCGTCATCTTCCGGCAATGCTTCCGGCGTCAAGGTGCGCTGGACAACATCGACCGGCGCCTCGTCCGAGGAGACGAGCGCCTTCTGCTTCGGCTCCTCGGCAGAACCCGCAACGCGGTCGTAGACGGCCTTATCCTGGTTCGGCACCGTCTTACCGCCGGGATTTTCCGGAACGACCTTGACCGGCTCCTTGTCGGCCGTGATCACACGCGGCTCGCCGGAAGAGACAATGCCGAGCCCTTCGCCGTTCCAGACGGAGGAATAGACGCCATAACCGACGCCAGCGAAGACCACCAGCACGACGGCCCCGGCCAGCAGCCGGCGCATCGACCGGGCGCGGCTGAAATCAGCGGCCTGGCTTGCCGACTCGATATGGACCTCGGAGGTCTCCCGGCGTTCGACCGGCTCGCGCACGCTGCGGCGGAAATCCTCCTCCAGCGCCCGTTCGAAATCGTCGAGACCGTCGGCAATGGTCGGCTTGACCGGCGTTGCCGCAGCGGCAGCCATATTACGGGCGGACGCCGCCGTTTGGCGCGGTTTGGCCGGCTCGAAAAAGCTCGCAATCTCTGCATCGAGATCGAAATCGAAATCTGCGGTTTTCGCGATCGGAGCGGGCTGCTCGACCGGCGGCAGCGCCGGCACATGCATGTCGTCCACCGTCTCGGGACGATCCTCCGGATCGGAGATCATCGCCGGATCGAAGGGCAGATCTTCGGTCGATTCAGCGGCGGACGCCTCTGCGGCAGGTGCCCAGTTGAAAGCCGGAGCCGGAGCTGGGGCCGGCTGCTCGGAAACCGGGGCCGGCGCGGGCTGCGCCGGGACAGTGGCCTGCGGGTACTCAGGCGTTGCCTGCTGGGGCGCGGCGGGCGCCGGCTGCGCCTTTGGCCGCGGCGCAGGCTCGGCTGCTTCGGAAAAATCGAGATCGGCAAGTTCCAGCTCGATACCGGCGAGGTCCAGTTCGAAATCGTGGCCCGCGAAGGGATCATCGGCTTCCGGCGCGGGCTGCGGCGCCCGTGAATAGGCCGTTGCGACAGGTCGGGGCTGCGTGACCGCGGCAGGCTGTGGCTCGACCGGCCTTGCGGCTTCGGCAGCATAGGCAGGCGCCATTTCGATCGGAGCGGACAGGATCGGCGCGGGCGCGATCGCCTCGGGCTGGACCGGTGCGGCAGCTACCGGGGCGACTTCGACGGGAGCGGGCTCCGGCACAGCCGGCGCCAGATTGGCGCGCTGCAATACCGGGCGGGGCACAGGATAGCGCGAGACGTCGGCCAGCAGGTCGTCGACATCGAAGGTGCCGGCGGTATGCGGAACTTCAGGTCCGACCTCGGTCAGCGCGGCATCGGCCTGGATCTCGCCGTCGATGGCGGCTGCAAGATCGAAACCGGCGTCGGAGCCGAACTCTTCCAGATCATCCTCGACTTCAACGAATTCCTCGGCTTCAGCAGTTTCTTGCGGCGCAATTGCCTCATCGTGGCGATCGAGCTCGGCGGGGAAGCCGAACGACGGCGTCGCGGATTCGAACTCCTCGGGAGGTTCGACAGCGGCAACGGGCGCCGACTGCTCGATAACGGGCTCCGGCTCCGACGAGGCAAGATCGGCAACCGCTGCTTCAGCCATCGGTTCAGCGACTGCTTCGGTCGCAGGCGCAGCGACTGCTTCGGGGGCCGGCTCGACAACCGTCACCGGCTCCTCACGTTTCGGGGCGTGGAAATTGGCGAGCGGCAGCCTGATGCTCGCAGCCGACCATTGCGGGGCTTTGGCGGACTGCGCCAGCGAAGAGACCGGCGCCGTACCGATCGACAATTCGAGTTCCTCGATCAGGTCGCGGGCGCCGCCGAAAGCGGTTTGAGCTGGCACCTCGGAAACAGGATCGACGGACAGCTGCTGCGGACCGGCCGCCCAGTCGGCAGCGGCAACGTCCCAGTTCCTTGCCGAAGGCTGGGCAGCTGCTTCTGCGGCGACGGGACCAACGGAGACGGGCTCCGGAACATCCACGCTTACGGCAGCGGGAGAAGCATCGAGAATGGGCGCGACATAGTCTTCGGAAGCGACGCCGTCGGAGATCGGCTCGGCCGGCCGATCGAGTTCGGCCAGCGGACGTGGTGAATCGTAGCGATCGAATTCCCGCCCGAGCTCATCCTCCAGATCGAAGGCAGGTTCGCGCCGGGCGGCGTCGCTTACGGTATTCGCTGCAACACGCGGCTCGAAACCGACGATCCGGGCAAGTTCGGCCAACGGATCGTCGTCGGCAAACAGATCGTCTTTTCCGCGCGTATCATACGCAAATTGTTTCTCAGCCATGCCTATCCCACTCGCAAACGCCAACGCTCAAATGCCAGCGCATTGTGGGTAAATGGTGACGTTATCGCATTTCGTCAGGTGCGGCAGTGCCTGTAATGGCAAGTCCCGACTTCAAAACCGACGCGACGGCGTACACCAGCCCAAGTCTGGCAATACTTGATTCTCGGTTTTTATCATTAACAAATCGTAATTCCGGCTGATCTTTACCTTTGTTCCAGTGCGCGTGGAACGCACTGGCGAGGTCGTAGAGGTAAAATGCGATGCGATGCGGCTCCTGCGACTGGGCTGCCGCCTCGACGATACGCGGGAATTCGGCAAGCTTGGCGACCAGCTGCAATTCGGCCGGATCGCCAATGCCTGCAACGGCTTTCGCAAGATCCTCGGGCGAAACATCGAGGCCGGGAAAAGCCTCTCTTGCCTGCCGGAAGACCGACATGCAGCGGGCATGCGCATACTGCACGTAAAAAACCGGATTATCCTTCGACTGCTCCGTCACCTTGGCGAAATCGAAGTCGAGTGGTTCGGAATTCTTGCGGTAAAGCATCATGAAGCGGACCGAATCACGGCCGACTTCCTCGACGACGTCCCGAAGCGTGACGAAATCGCCCGAACGTTTCGACATCTTCACCGGCTCACCGTTGCGATAGAGCTTGACGAGCTGGCAGAGCAGCACCGTCAGCTTCGCCTTACCCTCCGAAACGGCGCGTGCAACCGCTTCCAGTCGCTTGACGTAGCCGCCATGGTCGGCGCCAAGCACATAGATCATCTCGTCGAAACCACGATCGAACTTGTTCTTGAAGTAGGCGACGTCGGCGGCGAAATAGGTATAGGAGCCGTCCGACTTGATCAGCGGCCGGTCCATGTCGTCGCCAACCTCGGTCGAGCGGAACAGCGTCTGCTCGCGATCTTCCCAGTCTTCAGGAAGCTGGCCCTTCGGCGGCGGCAGCGTGCCCTTGTAGACGTAACCCTTGAAGGTCAGGTCGTTGATCGCCGTGCGGATCGCCGCCGCTCCATTGGCATGCAGGGTGCGCTCGGAAAAGAAGATGTCGTGATGGACGTTCAGCGCCGCCAGATCTTCGCGGATCATCACCATCATCGCGTCGATGGTGCGATCCTTGACGATCGGCATCCATTCCTCTTCCGGCATATTGTGCAGCCGGACGCCGTAATCGGCGGCAAGCGACTGGCCGACGGGCACGAGATAGTCGCCCGGATAGAGACCCGACGGGATTTCGCCGATCCGTTCACCGAGCGCTTCGCGATAACGCAGGAAGACCGAGCGGGCCAGCACGTCGATCTGCGAGCCGGCATCGTTGATGTAATATTCCTTTTCGACGCCGTAACCGGCAAAGGCGAGCAGGTTGGCGAGCGCATCGCCGACGACGGCACCACGGCAATGGCCGACATGCATCGGGCCGGTCGGATTGGCCGAGACATACTCGACATTGACCTTGCGGCCTTCGCCGAGGGTCGAGCGGCCATAGTCGATGCCGGCGCCGATGATGGAAGTCAGCAGCCGCTGCCAATAGCCGACGGCGAGACGGATGTTGATGAAACCGGGACCTGCCACGGAAACATCGGCGACGTCGGCATCCTCCTTAAGCTTGGCGATGATGACGTCGGCAAGGGCCCGAGGATTGGTGCCGAGCGGCTTTGCCAGCACCATCGCGGCGTTGGTCGCAACGTCGCCGTGACTCGCATCGCGCGGTGGTTCGACTGCGATGCGGCCGAAATCGAGTTCAGATCGCTTTTCCCTGACCAGATCGATCTGTTCAAGGGCGGTTTTGATCCTGGCTTCGAAGTCGGTAAAAAGGTTCATCGCACTCTTCCATGCATAGGCTGTGCCAAAGGCGCTAATCGGCCTTCGGCGGGCGACCGCTGCCTATCGCAAATCCGGAGTGTGGTCAAACAATCGCCTGTGGGCACTGATCGCATAGGTGTCGGTCATGCCGGCGAGGTAGTCGCCGACATGGCGAGCCTTCGGCGCATCGGCGAGCCCCGCGATATGATCGACCCAATAATGGCTCTGCATCTCCTTGGGACTGGCCATGTAGGCGGCAAAGAGGTCCGTGACGATCTGGGCAGCACCGGCGCGGATGCGCATGATATCGGGATTGCGGTAGATGCGCTTGAAGAGCATAGCCTTAATCTGCCTGTCGGTTTCGGCCATCTCTTCGGAAAAGGTGGCGATAACCCGGTCGGCGCCGCGGATGTCGGCAGCACTCTCGGGACGAAGAAGGGCAAGGCGCTGCTGCGCGACGCCGATGACGTCCTCGACCATGCGGGTGATCTGGCGGCGCATGATCTCGTGGGTGAATCGGCTCGGTTCCAGATGCGGATAACGCCCCCTCACCTCCGCCATCAACTCGGCAAGAAAGGGAATTTCCTCCAGCATGTCGAAACTCAGATAGCCGGAGCGCAGGCCGTCGTCGATATCATGGGTGTTATAGGCGATGTCGTCGGCGATCGCCGCGACCTGGGCTTCCAGGCTGGCATAAGTCGCGAGTTCGAGATCGTGCAATTCGCAATAATCGAGGATCGGCTGCGGAACCGGGCCCCGCGTGCCGGCCCCTTCCGGCGTCAGCAACGGACCATTGTGCTTGACGAGGCCTTCGAGGCTTTCCCATGTCAGATTGATGCCGTCGAATTCGGCATATCGCCGCTCCAGCTTGGTCACAATGCGCAGCGATTGGGCATTGTGGTCGAAGCCACCATAGGGCAGCAGCACCTCGTGCAGCGCGTCCTCGCCGGTGTGGCCGAACGGCGTGTGGCCGAAATCGTGCACCAGCGCCACGCCCTCGGCCAGATCCTCGTCGAGTTTCAGGGCGCGGGCAAGCGCACGGGCAATCTGCGCCACCTCGATCGTATGCGTCAGCCGAGTGCGGTAGTGATCGCCGTCCTGGGCGATGAAGACCTGGGTCTTGTGCTTCAGCCGGCGGAAGGCGGTGGTATGGACAATGCGGTCGCGGTCGCGTTGGAAATCGGAGCGAGTCGGACTGCTGTCTTCCGGATAGAGACGCCCACGCGTCGTCCACGGGTCGGCCGCATAGACCGCCCTCTCGCTGCCGCCGAAACCTAAAGCTCGCCTGTCAACCGTCATTCTTCACCGTCATTCTGCCTGTTGCCGCATCTGCCCATTGACGCCGCGTTGCCCTCTTCATACCTATAGCCCGACGAAACGGCAAAGCGGTGTTCGCCGACCGCTTCGGCGCATCATGGCCTTTTCGCGAAGATCATGGTAAGTTCCTTTGATATCAGGCATTTGAACATTCGAGTGCCAAAACCCATTCTCTCCGGATCTTGACCCCGGCAGGAGGAAATATGACGGATACGAGTGTAACTCTTTCGGATGCCGCGGCAAAGCGTATCGCCGCCATCATCAGTGCTGAGGCCGGCAAGAGCGCACTGCGCGTTTCCGTCGAAGGCGGCGGCTGTTCGGGCTTTTCCTACAAGTTCGACCTTGCCGACAGCGCTGAGGATGACGACGTCGTCGTCGAAAAGAATGACGCGAAGGTGCTGATCGACAGCCTGTCGCTCATCTATATGGCAGGGTCCGAGATCGACTTCGTCGACAACCTGCTTGGCCAATCTTTTCAGATCAAGAACCCGAATGCGGTGGCAAGCTGCGGCTGCGGCACCAGCTTCTCGATCTGAATATCCGAACATACAGCGTTGTCCCCAACGACCGGCGGAAGAATTGCTTCCAGCCGGTTTATCGGCTTGTCCAGCGGCGAAAGACCGCGATAAAAGGAGCGCACTGAAGCGCGTCGCGATCTTTCAGATTCGCTTACCACGCTTTAGCTCTTTGATTTTCCGCGTGTCGTGAATCGCAAAAACCGCCGCACAGTTTTGCGCGACATGCCCTAGCGAACGGGACAGAGCATGAAGATCGCGACCTGGAACATCAACGGCGTCAAGGCGCGCATCGACAATCTCACACAATGGCTCAAGGATTCCGATCCCGATATCGTCTGCCTGCAGGAGATCAAGACGATCGACGAAGGCTTTCCCCGGCTGGAGATCGAAGCGCTCGGCTATCATGTCGAGACGCACGGCCAGAAGGGATTCAACGGCGTCGCGATCCTCTCCAAGACTTCACCTTTTGAAGTCAACCGCGGCCTGCCCGGCGACCCGCTGGACGAACAGGCGCGTTTCCTGGAAGCGGTGTTCACGCTGCCCGACACGCGCATCCTGCGCGTCTGTTGCATCTATCTCCCGAACGGCAATCCCGCCGACACCGAGAAATACCCCTATAAGCTCGCCTGGATGGAGCGTCTGAGGAGCTTTGCGGCCGAACGGCTGGCCTATGAAGAGATGCTGGTGCTTGCCGGCGATTACAACGTCATCCCCGAACCGCACGACTGCTTCGATCCCAGGGTCTGGGAAAGCGATGCGCTGTTTCTGCCGCAGACGCGGCAGGCATTCCGCAGACTTGAAAATCTCGGCTTGACCGATGCGGTGCGCGCGACGACGGACGCGACGCGTCTCTATTCCTTCTGGGATTATCAGGCAGGTGCATGGCCGAAGAACAACGGCATCCGCATCGACCACCTGCTGCTGTCACCGGAAGCGGCCGACCGGATGACGTCGGCGGCAATCGAAAAACATGTACGGGCCTGGGAAAAGCCGTCCGACCACGTACCGGTGATCGCCTATTTCGATTTCGCAGCATGACATTCCGAGCCCATGGCTGCGCGCGATGGAGATGCACCGTTGAATGCCGCGTGGCGCTGAACGGAAGCGTCAGTCGGAACCGCTCGCAATGGCGTGCGACAGCGAAACTGCCGTGCGACGGTCGGCCTCATTGGCAACCGAGAAGGCCTGCTCCTGCAGCGCCTCCATCCAGCTGCAATCCTTCGGCTTGCAGCGGTCGAGAGCGGCGGTCATCAGCGCGAGACCGCGGGCCGTCTGGCCTTCGTCGAATAGGATATTTCCGAAAATCGCCATGGCGCCGGGATGGCCACTCTTACGAGCCTGGTTCAGCCATTTTTTCGCCTGCTGCGGACTAGCGTTGCCGCCCTCGCCGGCCAGCATCATCTGCGCCAGCTGGAACTGTGCTTCGGGAACGCCGAAGGTGGAGGCCACCTGGAAATAGAGCTGGCGCGCCTGAGCGAGATCGATCTTGACGGGGCTGCCGGCAATACCATGCTTGTAGTAATTGGCGAGCGAGAGGAGCGCGTTGACGAAGAAGCCGGTATCTTCCGATCCGGGTTCGACACCCTGCTGGGCGATCTCACTGTAGATCTTGAAGGCTTCAAAATCGTCCTGGGTCACACCGTCACCGTCGGCGTACATGTTGGCGAGCGCCCAGCGCGAGCCGGTATGGCCTTTTTCGGCGGCGTATTTGTAGGCTTCGACCGCCTCCTCTTTCTGTCCGTTTTTGTAGGCCTTGAAGCCGAACTTGAACAGATCGAAAGGACCGGACTCCTTGCTGACGTCGCTCTTGATGTCGAAAGCGTAAACCGGGCCGGACAGCGATATTGCCACCCACATGCTCACCAGCATGAATTTGAACAGTTTGAACTCGGACGTTACCATTTCAACCGATTTCTTTCGTTCATCGCGCGCAGCCGGCGCTGACGCCGGGCATACCGCGGATGTGTTCTTTCAAGGCGAGCGATCCCGCGGTGAGCTCCATGGCCCCTTTGCCCGCGTCGCATCCAGCCCATAGGCCTTTTCTAAAAGGCCGAATTTTCAGCACATCATTCAGGACCACCCGGCTCCCGGCACGGCCCGCCTGCAACCTTCTCGGCGCTCTTTCGACGGGGGCGCCATCCGCCTTCCCGCCTTTATCGCATTCGTAATTACCAAATGTGACCAAACCGGTATCGGCATCTGCCGTTAAGCTCGCCTGCCTGTTCGAACGGGCAGAGAACGACGGCAATGGATGGATAGATGGCATGATCGTGAGGTCGAATTTATGGTCGCAATAGCCTTGTCCGGAAAGAAAAACGGCCGCAATCATGCGGCTGTCGCCACTTGCGCCGTATGATCTGCTGTTACCGGAAAAAAATCGACTCATGCTACTGATTACACGCACCGTAAGTCTGCCATCACCTCGCCCGCAAATACCGCTGCGCTCTCTTTGTGGCGGGAAATGGACAAATTCACCCCATCGCCACCATACGCCATTCATCGTAAAAAACTGTTGCTGAATCGTCACAAAACGAGACCAGAAAATAACATGATTAATGGGTGCACATAAAGAAGAGCCCGGCAGTGCCGGGCTCCTCAATTCTTCAAAACGTGGAATTAGAACTTGATCTTTATGCTTGTCGACAGTGCAGCGACCAGATCATCGTCAAAGGAATAGGAGACATCATCTCCGTATGTGACGCCATTCCGGGTCACAGCACCAGACGAACCGCTCGTCAACACGCCCACGGCACCTGCAAAGCGCCATTCGATATGTTCGGTCGGCGTATAGGCCGCACCGAGACCGAGCGTCCAGCTGTCTGTCTGCGCGCCATAGCCCTGGCTGGTGCCGCGATCCCATGTCAGGCTGACTGCACCGGCCCACTGCTCATTGAACTTGTGGCCGACGCCGCCGGAGATCGTCCAACCATCACGATAAAGAAGGTCGAGCGAGGTTAGACCACCCGCGGGGCAAGGCAAGCCGTTGGTCGGGCAGAATGCTACCGACTGCAGGACGCTCCAATTCGTCCATTTAACCGATCCGAATGCAAGCCAATCCGGAGCAATACCGCTTTGCAGCTTCAGCTCCAGCGAATCCGGCGCTTCGGCGGAACCGGAAACAGGTGTGACTAGGCCGCCATATAGCGGCACAACCGGAACCTGACGGAGATCAACAGTCCCGGACAGGTCATCGTACTTGACGCGACTGTTATAGACGAGGCTCGCACGCATCGCATATTCCGGAATCTCGTAAGCAAGACCGGCGCGCCAGCCCCAGCCGCTATCGTCGATATCCAGGCGACCGACGCCGGTGCCAGTCCCGAGCAGAAGCGGAAGCGTTGAAACCAGACGTTCCTTGAAGCCTTCGACTTCCTGATAAAAAGCGCCGCCAATGAAGCGAAGCTGCCCAGGGCCGACATCAAAACGATAGGAGCAGGTGCCGCCATAATTGCGGGTTTTGATCTCTGTCTCAATGTTATCGTTGGCGCCGGCCCAGTTCACGCCGGGGTCGGTATGTGCGCCGAAGGGCTCCGAATAGTCAACGAGGCAGTCGACTGCATCGCCAAAACCAGCCTTAAAACCAATATAGGGGATGGTGTAATTTGAGGTATCGTCAGCCGTGTCTGGACGGCTGTTCAGATTGCCGCCTCCTGTCAGTATCGACGTATTCGTGTCTCGGACATCCTTCAGCTTGCGCTGCGGCGTGACGTAGGTCACGCCCGACTGAAACGAGAAAGGCGACGTATCGAACAGCTGATCGATGTTATAACCGCCGCGCTCCAGGCCGCCGGCAAAGGACGGCGAGGCAAGCGACGAAAGAAGAACGAGCGACGTTACGCCCTTGGAAAACATACGCGATGCCATTGTGTCTCCCCCACTCCAGCAATTGATGCACGCCACTTTAGTAAGCGTTCACTCGACATGGCAACGCGCCCCACGGCGGCGCTCCCAGGCATTGCAGTGGCTAACTTACGTAAAGAAATTGACGGACACGTCAAAAAATCTGGTTAATAAAATTTTATTCTAGAGCTATCGATTTTGAGGTGGGCTTTTGGGTTTTCATTCCAAACATTGCAGAAGCTGTATCAATCCGACAACAGTGGCAGTTTTCACCAAATGGATAGTCGTAAAGCCAAAATCCACAGGCTCAGCGCCTCAAATCAGCCGCGCTCCACACCGAATCAAGCGTGCCTCACACGACAAAAGACGCGCCCGAAGCGGGCGCGCCTTTGAAATAACTTACCAAAATCGACAATGAAATTTATCCGGCTTCGCTGACCCTGGAAAGCGCGGTTTTCAAGCTGGCGATCTGCCCCTTCAACTCATCGAGACGCTCGCGCTCGGCCTCGACCACCTCGGGGTTGGCATTGGCGACGAACTTCTCGTTGGAAAGCTTGCCATTGATGCGGGCGATTTCTCCGTCCATCTTGGCAATCGCCTTTTCCAGGCGCGCTTTTTCGGCAGCAAGGTCGATCAGATTGCCGAGCGGCAGGCAGACGGTGGCTTCGGCGACGACGATCTGGGCCGCGCCCTTCGGCGCATCGTCGGAGAGCGATATTGCTTCCACGCGGGCAAGCCGCTTGATGGCGGCGTCGTGGCGGAACAGCCTTTCGCGCGTGAGATTGTTGGCCTTGACGACGACCAGCGGTGCGGTCGCCGACGGCGGCACGTTCATTTCGGCGCGCACGGAGCGGATGCCGGAGACGAGATCGATCAGCCAGTTGATCTCGTCAGCGGCTGCGTCATCGGCATAGGACGGCGCCGGCCATTCGGCATGGCAGACCAGCATGTCGCGTTCCTTGCCTTCGCCTGCGGTATGCGCCCAAAGCTCTTCGGTCATGAAGGGCATGAAGGGATGCAAGAGCTTGTAGATCTCTTCGAGAATATAGGCGCTGCAGGCCTGGGCTTCGGCCTTGGCGCCCTCGTCATCGCCACTGAAGACCGGCTTCAGAAGCTCGAGATACCAGTCGCAGACTTCGTTCCAGACGAAACGATAGAGCGCGCCGGCGGCATCGTTGAAGCGGAAGGCTTCAAGCGCTTCCGTAACGTCACGTTCCGTACGGGCAAGCTCCGTCAGGATCCAGCGGTTGATGGTGAGCTCGGCGGCCTCCGGCACGAAGTGTGGATCGCTCTTGGCACCGTTCATCTCGGCAAAGCGCGTGGCGTTCCAGAGCTTGGTGCCGAAATTGCGGTAGCCGGCGATGCGGGCAGGATCGAGCTTCACGTCGCGGCCCTGTGCGGCCATGATCGCCAGGGTGAAGCGCAGCGCGTCGGCGCCGTATTCGTCGATCAGTTCCAGGGGGTCGATGACGTTGCCCTTCGACTTCGACATCTTCTGCCCGTTCTTATCGCGCACCAGTGCGTGAATATAGATCGTATGGAAGGGTTCGACGGGGTCGCCATTCTCGTCCTTCATGAAATGCAGGCCCATCTGCATCATGCGAACCACCCAGAACGGGATGATATCGAAACCGGTGACGAGGACATTCGTCGGGTAGTAACGCGCAAGTTCCGGCGTCTCGTCGGGCCAGCCGAGCGTCGAGAAAGGCCAGAGTGCAGAAGAGAACCAGGTGTCGAGCACGTCCTCGTCCCGGGTCAGGATCTCACCGGGCTTGAAGTTTTCGAGCAGGTCCTCGACATAGGCCTTCATCGGCCCTTCGTGCGAGAGGTAATGCTGGATCGCAGCCTGCAGCGCCTCTTCCTCGGTCTTTTCAACGAAGACCTGACCGTCGGGACCATACCATGCGGGAATCTGATGGCCCCACCAGAGCTGGCGGGAAATGCACCAGGGCTCGATGTTCTCCAGCCAGTTGAAATAAGTGTTTTCCCAATTCCTCGGAATAAATCTGGTTCTTCCCTCCCGAACGGACTCCAGGGCAGGCTGCCCCAATGTCTTGTTGTCGACAAACCATTGTTCCGTCAGCCGCGGCTCGATCGGCACGCCGCCGCGGTCGCCATGCGGGACCATATGCTTGTGCGGCTCGATCTTGTCGACAAGGCCGGCCTCTTCGAAGATCTCGACGATCACCTTGCGCGCATAGAAGCGGTCCTGCCCTTCCAGACGGTCCCAGGCGCCATGCAGCGCCGCAGGATTGTCGAGACCTTCAAGGAAATCTTCATTGTCCTTGATGGCAATGGTGCCATCGACGTTCATGACGTTGATCGCCCGCAGCTTCGCGCGCTTACCGACTTCAAAGTCGTTGAAATCATGGGCAGGTGTGATCTTCACCGCGCCTGTGCCGGCCGTCGGATCAGCATAGGAATCGGCGACGATCGGAATCCTGCGGCCGACGATCGGCAGGATGACGTGCTTGCCGATGATCGGCTTGTAACGCTCGTCTTCGGGGTTCACGGCAACGCCGGTATCGCCGAGCATCGTTTCCGGCCGCGTCGTGGCGACGACGATATAGTCACGCGTCTCGAACTCAGTCGGCTTGCCTTCCTCGTCGAAGGCGATTGGATATTGATAGGTGACACCCGGCTCGAGCGGATAACGCAGATGCCAGAGATGGCCCTTCACCTCGTGTTGTTCGACCTCCATGTCGGAAATCGCCGTCAGGAGTTTTGGGTCCCAATTGACGAGGCGCTTGTCCTTGTAAATCAAGCCTTCCTTATAGAGTGTGACGAAAACCTCGAGAACGGCCTGCGACAGGCCTTCGTCCATGGTGAAGCGCTCGCGTGACCAGTCGCAGGACGCGCCGAGGCGCTTCAGCTGGTTGAAGATCAGGCCGCCCGATTCTGCCTTCCACTCCCAAATCTTGTCGATGAAGGCTTCGCGGCCCATCTCGCGGCGGCCCGGCAGCTGCTGCTCCATCAGCTTGCGCTCGACGACCATCTGGGTGGCGATGCCCGCGTGATCCATGCCCGGCTGCCAGAGCACGTCCTTGCCGCGCATGCGCTCGAAGCGCACCATGATGTCCTGCAGCGTATTGTTGAGCGCGTGCCCCATATGCAGCGAACCGGTGACGTTTGGCGGCGGGATCACGATGGTGAAGGTCTCGGCCCCCGGTTTGGCGTTCGCGCCGGCGCGGAAGGCATCCGCCTCATCCCATTTCGCGGCGATTTTCGGTTCGACGGCAGCGGAATCATAGGTCTTGTCGAGCATTTTCTGACCAATTTCGAGGTTCGAGGATGGGCGTTTGTAAATAGGATGGCCACGGCCAAGTCAATAAAAAAGCCGCCCCGGAAACCGGAGCGGCTTTTCCAGGAAAAATCAATCCGATCAGCGGCGCGGGCCGCGCGCCACGCGCTCGATTTCCTCGCGCACCAGCCGTTCGACCAGAGTCGGGAGATTGTCATCAAGCCATTCACGCAGCATCGGTCGCAGCATGTCCTCGGCAATCTCGTCCAGCGAGCGGCGCTCGGCACCGTCGATCGCCGCGGCAAGCTCCTCGAAGGAGCGGCTGATCTGCAGACCGGCATCTTCCGAAAGCAGGGCCGGCTGGACCTCCTCGACAACGCTCGGCAGGAAACGCTCGGTCGACGAAGGAGCGGGCTCCAAAGCCGGCGGCGCAGTTTCGGCGGCAGCAGCGGCTTGCTCGGCGACGGCGACACGCGGTGTTTCGGTAAGCGTCGGTTCTGCCGGCTGTTGGACGGGACCAGAGGAAACGGGTGCTGCCGCAGCGGCAAAAACGGGCTGTGTCGGCTGCGGCTGTGGACTTGTAGCGCGCGGCGGCTCCGGCATCACGGCCGGCTGCGGCTCCGGCTGGCGGAAGCCGCTCGGAATTTCTCGCAAGGCTTGACCGGCCTGCACGGCGCTGCGCTCGGAGGCGGCGCGCACGCGGGCTGCGACATCGGCAAGCGACAGCGCGCGGGCCGGAGCTTCGGCCTCAGGGGCAGTGCCGGCCGAATTGGCGGCCACGAAACGCGGATCGGAAGAGCGCATGGCCGGTTCGGAAAACTCCACGCCGGCATAGGTGTCATCCACCGTCAGATGGATTTCGGAGCCGTTTTCGTCGTCGTCGGCGCCGTAAACCGGCGGCACGGAAGCTGAAATCGCCTTGCCGGCGCCGGGTTCATTGCTTTCGATGATCTGGCGGATGGAGGCCAGAATTTCTTCCATGGACGGTTCACGCGCTACACTTGGCTGAGCCATATCTATCCCCGTTATCCCAACACAACGATCGGACGGTGTGGAGCGTTCATCCGAATCACCACGACTTTAGAATACCCCAGACGCGAAAAAAATCATCGCGAATCAATTGAATGCGGCCATGCACAGTTTTGTTACCCAATGCTTGCCGCCGGCATTCGGAGACGACAGCCTCAGAATAAATGATGTTTGTGAAGGCTTTTCCGCAGCACTGACAAAAACGGGCGCCAATGGCGCCCGTCGCTCGAATCCAACTGGGAAAAGAGTGTCAGAAAACGAATTCGCGCGCCTTGGCGAAACCCGGCAGCGGCTTGACCGAAGCGTTGAAGAAGACGTTCTCCGAGATGGCGCCGCGCTCGGCGACGAAGACCTTGGCACGAGCGGCATTGCCGTGCCCTTCGACGGTGACCAGACGGCCGCCATCGCGCAACTGACCGAGAAGAGCGGCCGGAACCTCCTCGACCGCGCCGTTGACGAAGATCAGATCATAAGGGGCGCCGGCGGCGTAGCCCTTTTCGAGAGGGCCGGTCACAACCTCGACCTTGCCATAGCCGGCAAGCTTTGCCTTCGCTTCGGCAGCCAGCGCCTCGTCGCATTCGAGTGCAATCACCGAGCCAGCGATGATCGACAGCAGCGCCGATGTATATCCCGTGCCGCACCCGACCTCGAGCACGAAATCGTCTTTGCCGATGGCGGCCAGCTGCAGCAGCTTGGCGAGCGGCGAGGCCTCCATCAGGAAGCGGGCCGGCTTGCCCGGTGCGGCGGCCGATATTTCGACGTCGTTGTCGATATAGGCGAGAAGCTTTGACTTCTCCGGCACGAAAGCCTCGCGCGGCACCGTGAGAAAAGCTGTCAGCACGGAATGCGAGGTAACATCCGTGGTGCGGATTTGGGTGTCGACCATCTTTGCGCGCGCTGCTTCGAAATCCATCATGTCCTCTCGCTCTTGAAAAGCGGTTCCTGTCCCTTGTCTCTTAATCTCCGCCACGGATGCTTTCAAGGCTTGGCAACGGTCGGCGAAAAGAATCCGCCAGGCGGCTCTTTCGCGCCACACAGGAGGGCAAGGGCTGCAACGCAAGCGTGGAACGCCCTGCCCCTTCATGTTATGATTTGCAGCGGAGGAAATTAGGAGGAGCAGGCCAATGTCTGCGATTTTCGAATATTTTACGCTGTTCGATTTCCTTATCGTCGCAGCGCTCGTCGGCATCTTCTGCTGCGGGCTGCTGGACGGTGAAACGACCTGAGGAGATCGAGCGCCGAAGCAACTCCGGCGAAGCTTGCATGAAGCCCGCGACAATCCGAGGCGGGCGACGCGGTTGCGTGCGCTTGCCCTTAAAATAGTGCGGCCGAGCAATCGCCTCCAAAATCAGCGAGGTTTCGCAACTCTTTAGCAGCGATGAGGAGAAATTGGAGGCCTCGCCGGGAATTGAACCGGGGTACAAGGATTTGCAGAATTTATTCCGCCATTGTTTTCAAAGCGTTTTTTGCCGCCATGTCGCAGTTATGTCGCACTGAACAAGGTGTTTGCCGTTTGCTCCATTTCTTTCCCATCATCAGAACGCGGGAACAGATGCCCATAGACATCCGTCGTCATGACGATCGAAGCATGCCCTAGCCGATCCTGCACCATCTTCGCCGGCAGGCCGAGACAGCCATCCTCTTTGCGGTTGACCAGCCAGCTCGCATAGAAATGGCGGAGCGCGTGCAAGCCCGCTTACTTAAAAAGCAATTGCCTAATACGTGTTATTGACTTCGGCTAAGACGATAAGGGGTCCGAGTAGCAACGGAGCAGATAACCTACATAAGGATTTCACGCGTCATGCCCATCGGGGTTGATGGATCGCGCAGCGGTCGGAGTTCCCCGCTGGCGACAAAATCCGGCAGTGTGAATACGTATCGACAGAGCATGTTGATATGTTTGCCCGAGGGGCGACAGTTTATCGGCTAGAGGTGCACGGGTATTATGAATTTGGCGGCCTTTCCAACGGATTTGCGATCGGCTCCACATCAACGCATTAAACCCGGGTTTGTTGGAGCGGAAGCGGCGGCTGGAATCGACCCATTTCTGTCAATCGGAGCTAGTTCGTGGATTCCAGAAAGCTGCCGTTTATCACAACAGAGCGATGCCAGCTTCGCGCTATCGGCGCTGTTCCGGGCCCGACAGCCCCGGCGGCGAGGCAGGTTTTCCGCTTATGGGACCTATGCCGCACTTGGCCTTGGCAGCTTGCCCCGCGCGTTGGAAGAAACGGATTTCTGTGGCGATGCTTTCGCGGAACGGATCAGTTTGGTTGAAGTAGTCGCGGTCCAGACCGAGCTTTGCACCGTCTGCATCGCCCTCGTAATAGGTGCCGAACAAATGATCCCAGATCGGGAAATAATTGGCGAAATTCTTGTCGTGATGTTCCGGCACTCGGGAGTGATGGATGAAGTGGTCGCGTGGTGACTGGATCACGTATTTGCCAAACCATCCATGCCAGGGAATGGCACTGTGCTTGACCAGACCAATGGCGCCAAAGGTGATGGTCACGATGGCGAATTCGGCTGTTGGCAGGCCGATAAGCAGCGCCGGAACGACCATAATGGCCATGTTTATGGCCTTCTCCAGCGGATGCTCCCGCGACGAAGTCAGCGCGTTGAACTCTTCGGCTGCGTGGTGAAATTCGTGCAGCCGCCATAGTACCGGCAGCTGGTGCATCAACCGATGCTGCCAGTAGCTCAAGAAGTCTGACAGCACTAGGAACAAGAGAACATGTGCCCAGCCTGGCAGCCTCCGGGCAAGGTCCAGGTGGGGGGCATCCTGAGCCGCGCGGATGATGGCATAGGACAGACCAAATGATGCGAGCGCCGCGAATAGCGTAATCATTCCCGTCGCCTGAAGGACGAAATAGACGATGTCGGTGATTGTGGATTTGCTGCGTTCGAAGAAAACCCGACGGAACCCGGAATTGCCGAACCCCACATAGGTGAGTTCCACCGCGAAAACCGTCAGAACCAGGCCAATGGAAATGGCGAAACTGAGCGCCATTGCCCTACCATTCAGATAGTAAGTGCCGTAAAAAAAGCTTCCAAGCTTGTGCAGGCAGTATTCGACCAGCTCCATGGCCCTGCTCCAAACGCGAACTCGTACAGCTTAGTTCTGACGATGCGCTTTTGCCAGATTGCTCAAAGGACGATCGGGGCGTCCTTTTGATGTATTACCGGCGGTGGAAGTGCAGTCCCGGAGGCATGTAGGAGGGTCGAGGAGCACTACGAAAAGCTGCTGGAATTACATGGCCGGCCGAAAGGCTTATAAAAAGAACTACATAGGCACCGCCGATCGTAAGACCTCGGGCCGTGCTGAGATTTGTTCCACAGCAGCCGCTCGACACTTCGATGTGCGGCCCATCGCAACCCATAACCAGCCCCGTCCTACCTAAGGCGGGGCTTTTTTTGTCATTGGCGTTTCGGCAGAACATGGTCGATAGATCCGGCATCGACATTCCAACGCAACATCACCTTTGTCGTCGGCAAGGCGGAGAAGGTGGTCGATCAGAGCAGCTTCCAGTTTCGGGGCGCCGATGACCAGCTCGCGGCGATAGCGCTTCCTTAACGTTTTAGGGTCGATTTCTAGCGCGCGGCCGAAGGAAACGACCCGACAGCTCGACGCCATCATCGCGTCACTGGCGAAAAACAAGGTGTGTGAAAATATCGAAAGTGCCGGGTCGCGCGGAGCGTCGCTTTGGGAGCTGACCGGAAAATTGCCTCCGCACGACCCAACTCTAGGATGGGGTGGATCGCTAAGAGGAAGGCATTATGCGATCTGAAGGTACTGGCTTTCTCCCGCGATCCGGGGAGTTAACCATTATTGTCCCGATGCGGTTCCGGAGCTGGACAAAAAAACCCCGCCGCAGCTTAGAGGGTGGGCGGCCATCCCCTTTCGACCTCAGCCACACCAATCGTTGCTTCGCCTCGGGTTCCAGCTGCGAGCAATGCCTTCCGTCAGCAGCTTCTTCCCGATCTCCTCCCCGTTCATTCGATAGATGTTGACGGCGGATCGCGCCGCTGAACATCACCCTCAGGCATGTGCCGTGGAGCTGCCGGGAGCCAAATGTGCCTCGCGGGAAATTCGTTTTAATTGTTGGTAAAATTTTGTGGCACGCATGAATGGCACATGAAAGGCCCCGGAAGCCCGGAGCTTTTGCTAAGCCGCTGCTTTTCTTAGGGAATTTTTTGGAGGCCTCGCCCGGAATTGAACCGGGGTACAAGGATTTGCAGTCCTCTGCGTCACCACTCCGCCACGAGGCCTCACCTGTGACCGACATCGAAAAATATCGTGTGGTGGCCGCGATTTAGACCAGCTCTAGAATGAGCGCAAGACCTTTCATTCTGAATGTGATCCTTTTTTCATTTCCAATAGGCGTTTGCGGACAATCCTGCGTGGCCGGCTCTATCTTGGATGATGATAGCCGATTAACTATACACCAATAAAAGTCCGGCCTCTCGGCATCACCCCAAATAGTTACGATTGTAATGCGAACCGATTTGGTTGATCCCCATTTTCTGGGGAGAAATCATGCACGACGCGACATTCGGCGGGACCGCCAAAGACATCTTCTTTTCACTGCTTGCCACGCTCAAACGCATCTCGATGATCTATGTGAACGGAGGCAAGGAAGACGAGTGGGGCTATGCCCTCGTTACCGAACCTGTCACCGACATCAACACGAAGATGCCGATTACCGGCCACGTGATGCGCAAGGTCGTCGACGGCAAGTTTGTCCACCGCCAGATGACAGAGGAAGAGTGCGAAGATTTCGACGCCGGCCGATCCTGGTGAATTGCCTGCCACTCGGGACACGAAGAACCACCGGCGGCATTTGAACAAATTCCCAACTTGACTTAGAGCGCCTGCCCGCCATCTTATCGCCGTGGGAGGGATAGGAGCTGCGATGGAATGGGCTGCCCTCAAAGAAAGGCAGGGACGTGCGGCATATGATGTCGAGACCCGGGATCTCCACGTAAAGTTCGCTGGTTCCGCGCCGGTGAGACATGCGAACATTCCGCCACATGTCTACCAGAACCTTCTGGAAACGGACGATCCACACTTCTATTACCGGTATTATATCGCGCCATCGCGCGTCTCACCGGCCCGTCGACAACCGGTCTCGATGGCAGTCCACGGACTGAAGCTCGTTCTGCTTCTTGCCGCCTGCAGTCTCTTGACGGCAACCGAGCTCGATCAGGGCCATGGCGGGATTTTCGAGGAAAGCGAACTGCGATCGAATTAGAATCGCATTCATCCGGATGCATACAGATCGAACTTGACAACCGGACCTGCGTGATCAGCCAACGATGATACCGACGCTCTCAAGCGAGGTCCTGTGCTGGGAACGGAAGCGGCGATCGTCCCGACCACGATCGTTGCTGCCGTCGCGCTCGTTGCGGCCGTTAAAATTGCGATAGTTGCGAGGCCCGTTATAGCCGCCTTGGCCTTGATCGATGACGCAGCCTTCGGGGCGGCGGCAGATACCGCTTGCGTCAAAACCGCGACTGTCGACGGCCTGGGCCTCGGCTGATGTGGCTGAGACGATCGCTGCCACCGAGAAAACTGCAATAAACAACGGCTTCATATCCTCACCCGGATCATCGTGGTGCGTTTCAGCTCCATAAACCACCAATGCAGAAAACGATCCACGGTTCCCGCAGGACGTCTCCGGCGACCGCCGCTACCCGGCCGGCTTTCGCCGCCTGTGCCACCAGACTGCCAGCCGGCGCCGAAGCCGGCGGGCAATGGAAAGATCATGCGAGAGCACCAGGAGGCCAAGCGGCAGCATCCAGAAACCGAGGACCGGCAGGAAACCCAGCAAGCCACAGAAAACGAGGGCCGTGCCGATTGCCATCCGCCCGATGCGTGAGCGCGGCATGCCGATGCTGAAAGAGCCGAGCACAAGCCTGTGGTTTACGTGGTCGATACCGAAGCGCCCTCCCCGCCTTCTGCGCTTTTCGTTGCCCATTGTCTCTTGGCGATCATTCCTAATTGTCATTTCCCAGAGATGGGCACAGGCCGTCCAAATACAAGTTCATTTCATTTTTTTGAAAAAACCGCTTGGCAAATCGGGCAAGCATTTGTATTAGCCCACTCACACCGCGCCAAGCAGTGATCCCTGGTAGCTCAGCGGTAGAGCATTCGACTGTTAATCGACAGGTCGCCGGTTCGAATCCGGCCCGGGGAGCCAATTCTAGAAATAAGTGCCTGTTTGTTGAGCAATCCGAAGGCAGGCACTTACTTCGCCCGCTTTCCCTACCCACTTTTGCCAGCCGTTTTTCGTTGATCACGTCAAGCGAAGCGAATTGTTGCCTGATGGCGTGCGGATGAGGAACCGGCTGTCAGCGGTTATCGCTGAGGCGGGCGAAAGCATCAACGAACGAATTTTTGGGACCGGATCGAGCGCGAACAGGGCAGTCTCATTGGCCGCAGCTATCTGTCGGAGATGGATGGAGGTGCCTTCATCTGTCCCCTTTATTGCAAGAGCGAGAATCGGCAAAGCCGCCGGCCGGTGAGACCGGCGGCGCGCTTCCGTGGCATTGCCGACTAAAAATCGAAATACACGGTCACACCCGACTGATGACGATAGGGATAATAGTCGCGATAGCCGTAATAGTCGCGGCTGCCGTAATACCGCGGGCGATAGCACGAGCCGTAATACCGGCAGTCGCGGTAAGCGTACCGGTGTTTCTTCCAGTGACCATACGCATGTCTATTGCCGTGGCGACGGTGTTTGACCTGCTCGACGTCGGCGGTGTGCGTAGCTACCGCTTTCGACACGACAATCGGCGCGGCGTTTAGCGGCAGGGCGAAAGATGCAGACAAGACAATGGCTGCAAGCGAGGCAAAAAGCATCTTCATCGGCGCATCCTTTCAAGCCGCGATTCTGGGTTAATAAGCATTAACCTCCCATGAACGACGGCCCGCTCACAAAAAACACCAGCCGACGCGCCGCTGGTGTGGACGCTGTGATGCTCGAGCAGGCCATTAGTGTTCATGCTGTGCGCAGGCGACAGAACAAGCGCCCACGGGCAGTCAGCCGGCCGCGACTGGCTATCGACGCGGCGCGCACGCGCTGCTGGCATCTGTCGGATATAGATGCGAAAATGACACGCCCATCAAATTGGGCGTGTCGATTGACCGATCCGTTCCCCCGATGATGCGAATTACCAGGTCTGGCGATTGTACCAATCGTCAATGTCTCGCCGGGTACGGTCTTTCTCGTAGCCGTAGCGCTCCTGGATCTTGCCTTCGAGCTGATCGCGCTTACCGTTGATGACGTCAAGATCGTCGTCCGTCAGCTTGCCCCACTGCTCCTTGACCTTGCCTTTCATCTGCTTCCAATTACCTTCGACGCGGTTCCAATCCATGGCTTATTCCTCCTGTTGTTAGGATAGAGGAACGGAGAGGAGCGATAAGGGTTCCGCTTCGGCAAGTCGCCAACCATTGCAGAACCAGCGGGTGACAGGATTCGCCCTCGATCGCTCATGCCGCCGGAGGGCTCGATATCGGGTTCTATGTCCGCATCAGATTTGAAGCGGCGCCTGACCTAATAGCTGCACGAACGGCCGTCGCCGGGTCGGAAGCCGTCCGCGCAGGCCGGGTTCATGGAATCGCCCGGCTGGTATCCCGATGCCGAGCCATATGAATTTGGCGGTGTCGAGCAAGCTGAGGCAATGACAGACAGGCCAATTGCTCCGGCTGCTAAAAATGCTCGAAATCTGCTCATGGATGATTCTCCCATTCCGCTGCGCTCGATTAGCGAGAGCCGCTCCTTCGAGAACCACGGACGTGTTTCCCGGGGTCATCTTTTCCGAAATCGCTCTGCGCCTGAAGATATAGGCGCGCCTTTCAACGGACGTCAGCCCCAGCCGCTAAAATTCGTGCCAGTCGGGATAAATTTGCGTGCAATACGCTGATATCGCTGGCCGTTCCCCCGATATTACAAGATACCACGACGCAAACGACGCCCCGGAAGCGATACTGATTTCCGGGGCAAATTGACGAAGCGACGCCAACGTTCAACGGCATGCATTTGCCGCGTCGGGTTGTGTCGAGTTATTGCCGGAGGTGGGAGCCGGGTTGCCGGTGCCGCCGGCCTGCTGGCGCTGACAGTCGTTCGGATCGCCGCCGGAGCCGGTCGCACCGGTCGCACCGGCGCCGATAGTCGTATTTGCGCCGGCACCATTGGAGTTGGTGTTGCCGGAACCGCCAGTATCCGAACCAGACATGGTGCCGCTGCCGGAACCTGAAGCTCCGCTGCCGCTGCCCGATCCCGAGCCTCCACCTGATTGCGCCATTACCGACGTTGCCAGGCCAATCGTGATTGCTGTTACTGCCATCACTCTCAGAAGCATTGGATATCCTCCTCGCTGCTTCATTGCCGATAGGCAGCAAACAAAAGCCTCTAGAGATTGTTTCAGTTCGAAAGCGTACAGGAACGTCCCTGCGTCGCGCACCGCCTCGGTTGCTGACCGAACGGTCCGCGGAAAGGCCTTCATTCTTGACTCGGAGACCGATGAGAACATAATAGGAACATCGGCGAGGCGGCAGGTGAAAATCGGATTGAAAGCTCTGAAGGAGATAAAGGTCGTGCGTCCGCAGGCAGCCGAGAAATTGGCAGAAGAAACACTGAGAGAAGAAGTCGACGCAGTTGTCGCTTTTCACCAAGGGGACAGCCGTGCCGCCATTACGACGCTGCTGCTGGATTGCCATCATCTGCGACTTCAGCTTGCCCTGAGAGATAAGGACGTGAGCCGCGGCATGGCATGTGAACGGACACGTTTTGAAGGACCATGAGACATCGTCGCGGTATCGGCCTCGCGCCCCCTGATCGCCACGCCGTCGAAATCGAAAAGGCAACATTGGCGACGTTACCGGAGTGGTTCGTCATTTATGCCCGTTGCCGCGCATGTCGCCGCCAGACGTTTATCGACCGGCGGGATATTGCCCGGCGCTGCGGCCAGAACCTGTCTCTCGCCAGTCTGGCCAAACGCCTTCAATGCCAAGGATGCGGCAACCGCTCCGGCAATCTGCTGCTCCTTCAAATGCTGCCGCGCGATTGACAGGAAATCGCGCACGTCAAACCGACCGCTCTCACCGGCCGGGAACAAACGCTTTGCTTAAAAGTTGTGTGGCATCAACCACGTAACGTCGCCTTTGACAGGAGGTCTCTCATGGGTCGCGGTATTCTACTTTGGCTGCTCGGTGTTCCACTGCCTATCATCATTCTTCTGGCTCTGTTTATGCGATAGGAACGGATCATGTCGGTTTCAATAACAGATTCCGGAGAGGTTGCTGCTCCGGTCGAATCCTCCAAATCCGCCATGACATGGGGTCCCATCTTCGGTGGCGCAGCCGCCGCGATCGGAGTGACCCTCATCCTTCTGCTTCTGGGATCCGGGCTTGGGCTGACGATGGTGTCGCCCTGGTCAGGACAAAGCAGTTCGCTCGGCACGCTCGGCATCACAGCGGCGATCTGGCTCGTCGTCGTGCAATGGCTCTCCTCCGCACTCGGAGGCTATGTAACCGGCCGTCTGCGCACAAAATGGGCCGCCGTCCATACCGATGAGGTTTTCTTCCGCGATACCGCGCATGGTTTCATAAGCTGGGCTCTGGCAACGATCTTCGTCGCCGGCTTTCTAGCATCGTCGCTGACATCGCTTGCCGGTGCCGGTGCACAGGCGGTGGGATCGACCGCGCAAGCCGTAGGCTCGGCCGCCGGTACGGCAGCGGCATCGTCGGCAACTTCGCCGCTGGATCTTTCCACCGCCTATTTTACCGATGCATTGCTGCGTCCTGACCAGGCGCGTGCGGCAGCGACATCCAATGATGCTGCGGCAACATCGGAGGTCTCCCGCATCCTCCTCAATGGCGCTGCCGAAGGACAAATTCCGGATGACGACAAGGCCTATCTTGCCACCATCGTCTCTGCCCGGACCGGTCTTTCCGAAGCCGATGCGCGCGCCCGTGTCGATACGGTGCTGAAACGTATCGACGATGCCAAGGCCGCCACCCAGAAGGCTGCCGACGAGGCACGAAAAGCCGCCGCGACCACGGCATTGCTTGGATCCTTATCGCTTCTGGTCGGCGCTTTCATAGCCGCTGCGGCCGCGGCCCTGGGAGGTTCGCAACGCGACGCAGAGGAAGATCTCGTCGTCACTTCCCGGATCTGATGGATGCACCCATGGGGCGCAAGCTGAATGCTGCGCCCCTCAGTTGGATATCCCGGCTTTCCCGAAGTTGGATTATCCGCGACCATCCGGGCAACTGCCGCGCAAAACCAGGCCGCGTTTTGCGGTAACGACATGCAACGCGCCTTGGTTGATGGACACGGCCCCGATCTGCTCCATCTTCCCTTATACGGGCTGTGGAGAGCCGTATGCGCTGGCGCTTTCGACAGATTTCTGACCTCGCCGTATCATGGGCAGGGCATCATGTGCTTCCTGCCGCGCTGATCGCGTTCACAGCTATATGGACCGCGGTGGGTTTGATCTTTTCCTTTCCCCGGCAGTGGTTCTTGCTGACCAACATGGTGGGGACACTCATTACATTCTTCATTTTGCTGCTGGTGCAGCACTCCCAAAATCGGGACATGAAGGCACTCCACACCAAGCTCGACGAACTGATCCGATCAAGTGAGGCGGGGAACCATTGGATTGCGGCGGAGAAGAAAGATGTCGGCGCCATTGAAGACATGCGCCAGCAGCATCAAGATCAGATTTCGCAGAATCGCGCCTGAAGCAGTGCACCGCGTTTAGAGCGGCGTGCGTCCTTTCGGACGAGCCGATGCGCTAGCCGGACGCCTCTGCGGCGGATTTCTCCTCCGCCTTTTCCTCGACGCTTTCGGCCTTTTCTGCAAGCGTCTTGCTCATTTCCCTGAGCTCGCCCTCGTCCAGCTTTTCGATGCCGACGAATTTATTGGCGGCCTGACTCGTCAGAATGAGCTCGTCAAGCTTGGCCTGCAGAGCCTTTCCGTCACGGTTCTGGCTGTTCTGCAACACAAACACCATCAGGAAGGTGATGATGGTGGTCGTCGTGTTGATCACGAGCTGCCATGTTTCGGAATAGTCAAAATAAGGGCCTGATATCGCCCAGAGGAGGACGAGCATCAGAGCTGCGACAAAGGTGAACGGCCTTCCCGACAGCTCGGCGACGGCGGTTGCGAAGGATGAGAAGAAGTTGGATTTGTTCGACATTCGAGTAGGCTCCCGCAGCGTCAATGCTGTCAATCGACAACATCAACTCCAGATCCGGGCGGAAGTTCCTCATGCCGTCGAGGTCGATCCGGACCGTCTGCTCAATGCATGAGATTGCAGGTCAGACGCGTCGGATTCAACCTGATGAATCAGCGTTTCCGCGATTTGGCAACGGCCTGCTTCTGGTGGCTGAGGACCAGTTCGATCTGGACATCTTGTTGAAACTCCATCACCCGCTGGCCGACATCGCTCTCCGGCATTCCCGCGGCGAGAAGCTGATCGGCAAGCCTGCGGCACTCTGTCTTCCAGAATTCGATCGCGTCCGCGCCATGCCGGCGGCCGAGTTCCCGAGCGCAGCGCTCGACATTGGCAGTTCCGGTTGCGGAGGGAAAAGCAATAATCTTGCCGTCGTGAGAGGCGGCGGGGCGGCAGGTCGTTTCAGTGGCCATCGAACACAGGTTTCCTTTGATCCTATATGCTGTCTACGGGACGATGGTTAATGCTTTCTATTCGTTCGCCTCTTTCAATGGCCAGACTCTGCGTCACTGCCGTCAGATCATCGCATCTTCGGCCTTGACGCCGCCACGCCGATGCGCCGACAGTCCCCATCATGATCGACACATTGAGGCAGCAGAGACCACCGATGACGATAACCGCCCCCCGCGATTTCCTGAAAAGCCTGTTCGACGTGGCGGTTCGCGCCGCCGATCCGCTGACCGGCATCAAATCGCATCTGCCGGAGAAACCGAAAGGAAGAACCGTCGTGATTGGCGCCGGCAAGGGCGCGGCGCAGATGGCGCGGGCGCTCGAAAGCGCATGGGAGGGACCGATCGAGGGATTGGTGGTCACCCGATACGGCTATGGCTGCGAAACGCGCTTCATCGAGATCATCGAGGCAGCCCACCCGGTGCCCGACGCTGCGGGGTTTGCTGCCGCGAGACGGTTGATGGAAACGGTGAACCGGCTGACGGAAGACGATCTCGTGATCGCGCTGATCTGCGGCGGCGGCTCGGCACTGCTGCCCGCTCCGCCGGAGGGGCTGACGCTCGAAGACGAAATTGCGCTTAACGAAATGCTGCTTGCTTCAGGAGCGCCGATCTCGGCGATGAATGTGGTGCGCAAACATCTCTCCACCATCAAGGGCGGAAGGCTGGCGGCGGCGACGAAAGCGAGAGTCGTCAGCCTGATTGTTTCCGACATTCCAGGTGACAACCCGGCCCATGTCGCCTCGGGGCCGACGGTGCCTGACGGTTCAACACGGCACGAAGCGCTCGAGATTATCAGGCAATATGGATTGCAGCTGCCGCAGGCCGCGCTCGACCACCTGAACTCGCCGAAAGCCGATGCGCCGCGGCCGGACGATCCGGTATTCCTGCGGCACGAGCATCACATCATCGCCTCTGCCGGCGTTTCGCTGGCGGCGGCCGCCGCCAAGGCGAAATCGCAAGGGATCTCGCCGGCAATCCTCTCAGATGCCATCGAAGGCGAATCACGTGATGTGGCGCTGGTGCATGCGGCCATCGCCCGCGAGGTCCTGGGGCGGAACAGGCCATTCTCGAAGCCGGTCGTCATCCTGTCCGGCGGCGAGACGACGGTGACGCTGAGAGCCAAGGGCGGCAAAGGCGGGCGCAATGGCGAATTCACCCTTGCCATGGCGCTTGCGATCGATGGGCAAGACGGCATTGATGTGCTGGCTGCCGACACGGACGGCATCGACGGCTCGGAAGACAATGCCGGCGCCTTTGCCGATGGCGGCACGGTGAAGCGTCTGCGCGCCGCCGGGCTCGATCCGCGCCCGCTGCTCGCCGGCAATGACAGCTACTCGGCGTTCCAGGCGATCGGCGATCTCTTCGAGACCGGTCCGACCGGAACCAACGTCAACGATTTCCGAGCGATCCTCATCCGTTAGAGCCCATGAACGATTAACTGGCGATCAGGTCTTGATCCGCCCCTGCCCGACCAGCCAGCCGACTGATTCCTGCACCGCCTGTAGGGAGGTATATCTCGGTGCGTAGCCCAACAGGCGCCCGGCTTTGGCAATCGAGCAATTCGGGCTGCGGGCGATATGCTCCCATGTCGCTTCCGCATCCTCGGCCGTCTGGCCTTCGGCCCAGCGGTCGAAGGGCGAGAAGGTGAGCTTCGGCTCATGCCCGAACCATCGCGACATCGCCTCCGCATAGCCGCGAAGCGTCAACGCCTGTTCCGAAACCGCATGGAAACTCTCGCCGATCGATGCGTTCCAATGGGCGATCGCACCCATGAACATCGCTGCGACATCATCGGCATGGACATGATGAACGGTCTCCAGACCGAAATTGGGCAGCGCCAGAGCCTCTCCGCGGGCAAGGGTCGAAAAGACCTGCAGATTGAAATTGCCGGCCGGATTGAGCGGCGCCCATCCGGTGCCGACAATGTGGCCGGGATGGATGACGGTCGCCGGAAAGCCCCGGAGTCTTGCCTGCTGCAGCAGATAGGTCTCGATCGCCGCCTTTCGGATGCCATAGTCACCGAACGGAGACTTCGGCGCTTCCTCTCGTGTCGGCACGGCCACCGGATATCCATGTGTCCAGATCGTGCCGGTATGCAGGAAATGGCCGACATGCCCTGACAGCGCCGTCACCAGCCGCTCGGCGCTTTCCAGCGTGAAGCAGATCATGTCGATGACGACATCGGCTTTCACTCCCCGCACGGCCGGACCGAAATCACTCTCCCGCTCCATCTCTACCCGATCCATCTGTCGCTGATCGACGGAGGCCCAGGCGCGGTTTGCCGTGTAAGGCTTTGCCGCGCCGCGGCTGATGGTGACGACGTCGTGACCCGCCTCCACCAGACGGGGAATGAGATAGGTTCCGACGTGGCCCGTTGCCCCGATGACCAAAACGCGCATTGTCTTCCCTCCCGATGGCATGACGCGCTGCGACTATGCTGCGCCGTCCGGCGATCCTGCAAGCAGACTTTTCGCTGCGAATGGGGCAGGCCCGCTATTGGTTCCTGAAAACGAGGCAGGTGCCGCCATGCTTGCGGATCTGATTGCAGAGGTCGTTGGCCTCCATGCGTGTCTGCCGGGCGATACGGGCGGCATAACGCGGTCGAAAGCCGAAGCTGCGATCGCGCTGGCGCAAGATCAACGGCTGCTCCGCATTCAATGGCGCCGGTAGATCCTGCACGGCATCGCGAAACATCCGCCGGACCACCGCTATATCGGCATTCGCCGCAAGTTGAATGCCCCAGGGAGCCCAAATGCCCTCCTGACGCCAAGGCGTGTCCTTCAATATTCGGCTTTCGGCAAGCGCCACGCAGCCGTCAAGGAAGGGCTTGTCCTTGTCGAGCGGGACGGCCGCATCCTGAGGCGGATTGTCCTTCCACTCCTCGACTGTGTGTGCGGTGATCGCCATCACGTAGCCCCGCGTCTCGTAGGGTAACCTCCCTGACGTAAGATAAGTCGCAAGACCGTTTTCGCCGGCATTATAGGCGGCGGCGGCAAGGCCGAGATTGCCAAAACGGTTGCGCAGTTCGTCAAGATATTGCGCCGATTTCCTCAAGGCTTCCAGCGCCTGATAGCTGTCCTCGAGGCCGCGAAGTTTGGCCGTTCCAGGCATGAACTGCGCAATGCCCTGCGCTCCCTTGAAGCTGACCGCGTCGGGGCGAAAAGTGCTTTCGCGCCAGATGAGCCGAGCGAAATAAGCTGGCGGCAACCGACTGGCCTCGGCGAAATGCTCGATCGCATTGCAGAGGTCACGATTGAAACTCTCTTTGCGGATGCAGAGCCTCTCGCCCGATCCCGAGGCCGAGGGTCCCGAATAGAGACAGGCCGGCTCGGCAGCACTCTCTTCCGGCTGAGCTTTCGGCGTATCGATGACGGAAAATAGAAAACAGAGCGAAAGCAGGGCCTTCGCCGATCTCCTCAAAATGCCGGACTGACGCTTTCGCCCTATCATCGGATCTCAGCAGGTTAACTTCCATCGCGACGCTCATGTTAGATAACATCGATCAGGGCGCGAAGCTTCCCCATTTGGCAATGCGGCATGAAAAAAGCCGCCGGGCAATCGCCGCGGCGGCTTCGGGAACGGATTTGAAAGCCGTTTTCAGGCTGATGGCTGCTTCGTCTTCCTGAGGTAGGGCAGAACCGTATCGAAGGAGCCGAAACGCGCGATCGCGTCGTCGTTGGAAACGGCGGCGGTGATGATGACATCTTCGCCCTGATTCCAGTTTGCCGGCGTCGCCACCTGGTGCTTGGCCGTCAGTTGGATGGAGTCGATGGCGCGCAGGATCTCATTGAAATTGCGGCCCGTCGTCATTGGATAAGTCAGGATCAGCTTGATCTTCTTGTCCGGGCCGATGACGAAGACCGAGCGCACCGTCGCATTGTCGGCAGGCGTGCGGCCTTCGGAACTGTCGCCGGCGCCGGCCGGCAGCATGTCATAGAGCTTGGCGACCTTCAGGTCCTTGTCGCCGATCAGGGGATAATCGACGTCGAAGCCGGTTGCGGTCTTGATGTCACCCTTCCACTTGGCGTGGCTTTCGACCGGATCGACGGAGATGCCGATGATCTTGACGTCGCGCTTGGAAAACTCGTCGGCGAGGCCGGCCATGGCGCCCAGCTCCGTCGTGCAGACAGGCGTGAAATTCTTCGGGTGCGAGAACAGGACGGCCCAGCCGCTGCCGATCCAATCATGGAAGCTGATCGGTCCCTGTGTGGTGTCGGCGGTAAAATCGGGGGCAATATCGTTGATACGTAAGCTCATGGTCGGCCCTCCAAAGCCTTGTGTCCAATCTTATTCATCTCAAATCGAGGCCACAGGATCTGTCCGCCGGAAGCGGCCGTGAGATTGCGACTCTTTAATCGCACCCGCCGAAGGCAAATTTTTCCCAGCCCAGGATTTTAAGTAAGTCATATACCACGATAACCGAAGGCATGCTCTTTCGATTTCCGGCCTGCTGCGGCATTATTTTTCCGGCAGAGATGCGTGACGAAAGAGACGCGGGCGAAAGATCGCCTCCGCCAAAGCACACGACCAGCGCTGACCGTACGGTGACGATCGACCTCGTCGCCGAGCCCGAAACTGCGGCATTTGATTATTTTTTATGCATACCATTTTATGCACATTTTTCAGGCGAACACCTTGCAAAAATTGCTGCAGCGCGTCATAAATATACGAATGACGCATCGCGATCTGACAATTCTGGTGATCGACGAAAATGCCATACGCGCCTCCATCATCGAGGAAGGACTGCGCGAGGCAGGGCATGCGCGCGTCACCGTCGTGCATGAGGTCAACGGCATCGCGCGAACGATCGAAACGCTGATGCCCGACGTGATCATCATCGATATCGAGAATCCCAACCGCGACATGATGGAACACCTGTTCCAGCTGACGCGCACGGTCAGCCGCCCAATCGCCATGTTCGTCGATCGCTCCGATACGGCCTCGATCGAGGCCGCCGTCGACGCCGGCGTCTCGGCCTATATCGTCGACGGATTGAAGAAGGAGCGGGTCAAGCCGATCCTCGACATGGCCGTCAGCCGCTTCAATGCCTTCAGCCGGCTGCGGCGCGAACTCGCCGATGCCCGCTCGGCGCTTGAAGAACGCAAGCTCATCGAGCGCGCCAAGGGCATACTCATGAAGATGCGCGGCCTCTCCGAGGAAGAGGCCTTCGCCCTGCTGCGTCAGACGGCGATGAACGAAAAGAAGAAGATGTCGGAAATCGCCCAGAGCGTTGTCACCGCCGCGGGGCTTTTGATGTAATGGCCGACTGTGCGAATTTCCGGAGGAAACCGGAGTGGATATGATGACGAAGACCGCCAATTCCGGCGGGCTGCCCTTGCCCGCACGCGTGAACAACGAAGGCCCCAAGGTGCTGCGAGCCGGGTTCATTCCGCTGGTCGACGCATCGATTCTGATTGCGGCGGCAGAATTCGGTTTTGCACGGAAAGAAGGCCTGACCCTCGATCTCGTCAAGGACGTTTCCTGGGCGAATGTTCGCGACCGCCTGGCGTTTCGCCAGTTCGACATCGCCCATATGCTTTCGCCGATGCCGGTCGCCTCGATGATCGGCCTCGGCTCCAACCCATCGCCGACGATCACACCTTTTTCGTTGGGGCGCGGCGGCAACGCCATCACCCTATCGGCCCGGTTCTTCGAGAGGATGCGCGAGGACGCGCGCCTGCCGGAAACGGCAGGCGCGCTCGACAATGCCCGCGCCCTGGCAATGACATTGGCGGCAATGAAGGCGCGCGAAGAGCCGCTGCCGACCTTCGGCGTTACCTATCCTTTCTCTTCCCACAATTACGAATTCCGTTACTGGCTGGCGGCGGGCGGCATCGATCCCGACAACGACGTCAAGCTCGTCGTCGTGCCGCCGCCGATGACATCAGACGCGCTGGCGGCCGGTGCGATCGACGGGTTCTGTGTAGGCGCCCCGTGGAATATGGTTGCCTCGGAGCGTGGGCTCGGCCGCATCGTCGCCGCCAAGCAGGATATCTGGCCCTCGGCTCCTGAAAAGGTGATCGGCATGCGGCCGGATTGGGCCGAAAGCCATCCCGAGACCGTTTCCCGATTGATCGTGGCGCTCGACGCTGCAGCGCGCTGGTGCGACCGCCCGGACAATCACGACGCGTTGGCGGCCGCCCTTGCCGATCCCCGTTACATCGCCGCCCCGGTAAACATCATCCGCAGCGTTCTCGCCGGCGAATTCAACCTCGATGCCAGGAGCAACCGCCGCGTCATCCCGGATTATTTCCAATTCCATTCCGGTTTCGCCAACTATCCGAGGCCGAGCCATGCCCTCTGGATTTACAGCCAGATGATCCGCTGGGGACAGGCGGAGACCAGCCTCAACAAGGCACGGGCCGCCACCTCCGCCTATCGCCCGGATCTCTATCGCGCAGCTCTGGGCGACAACAACGCGCCTGTTGACGCCGATATCCGCGTCGAAGGCGGCGAAGAGAACGATCGCTTCATGGATGGTCGGATCTTCGATCCCGCAGAGCTGCCGGATTATGTCGCGGGCTTTGCCGTCAGGAGCACCCTGCCCTTCTTCTCCGGCAACGACGAAACCTGATGCCATGCCGGCCTGCACAAAACGCCAGCACGGATCGGCACTCACCCTATCGCAACGCACAAAAGATTTGCACCTCTGCAGCTGCTCGAAAAACAGGCAAAGCTAAAATCTCCCTCGAAAAGCTTTTATTTCAAAGACTTGAGTAACACGTAGAAAATTGGCACGCGGTTTGCATTGCTTGTATTGCACGGATCAACGGCGATCGGGGCAAAATGGGCACACGCAGGCGCTCATCAAGACACGGGCTACGTTGCGACATGCAGAGCAAACGGTAGCCGATCAAATTCAGCAACCCGGTGTTCGGATTGCTTTGAGGTAGAAAGGCCGGAAGGCCAATGATTGGGCGTCCAACGGCGGGCGCCACCAGCAAAGCCGCTGATCAGGATATTCGCGCGCCTCGTGCAAGCGCGTCCTGACCAGCGGCTTTTTGTTTTAACCCCCAGCAATGGATCGGCACGACCTTGTCGGGCCACGGAGAAGCTATGTCTGCCATTGAGAAAGTGCAGCCCATGTCAGCCGGCGAACCAGCCAAAGCACTGTGGATCTCCACTGTGGCCTTCACCCTCTGTTTTGCGGTGTGGACGATCTTCGCGATCATCGGCATCCGCATCAAACAGGAACTCGGGCTGAACGAGGCCGAGTTCGGCCTGCTGATCGGCACGCCCGTGCTCACCGGTTCGATCGTGCGCATCGTTCTTGGCATCTGGACTGGGCGTTACGGCGGTCGTCTCGTCTACACGCTGACGATGCTTGCCGCGGCAGTGGCGACGTTCCTGCTTTCCTACGCCCACACCTACACTCAGATGCTGATCGCCGGCCTCGGTGTTGGCCTTGCCGGCGGCTCCTTCGCAGTCGGCGTCGCCTATGTCTCGCCTTTCTTTCCGGCCGAGAAGCAGGGCACGGCGCTCGGCATCTTCGGCGCCGGTAACGTCGGTGCGGCCGTCACCAAATTCGCGGCCCCCTTCGTTCTGCTCGCCTGGGGCTGGCAGGCGGTTGCCGAGATCTGGGCCGTCTGTCTGGCGCTGATGGCAATCGTCTTCTGGTTCACCACGACCGATGACCCGGCTTTCCGTCTGCGCCGCGAACGCGGCGTCGCCTCCAAGAGCCTGGCCCAGGAATTCGCGCCGCTGCAGAACGTTCAGGTCTGGCGATTCTCGCTCTACTATTTCTTCGCCTTCGGCGGCTTCGTCGCCCTGTCCTTGTGGCTGCCGCGCTATCTCGTCGGCGTCTACGGCTTCAACCTGGAAACGGCCGGCATGATCGCGGCCGCCTACTCCATCCCAGGCAGTATCTTCCGCGCCTTCGGCGGCGTACTGTCGGACAAGAAAGGCGCGCGCAGCGTCATGTACGCGATGTTTGCCGTGTCGGCTGTGGCCACCCTCATCCTTTCGCTGCCGGCCACAGCGATCACTCCGGTCATTTTCATCGTCGTCATCTTCGTGCTCGGCTTCTTCATGAGCCTCGGCAAGGCCGCCGTCTACAAGCACATTCCGGCCTATTACCCCGACAGCGTCGGCGCCGTGGGCGGCATCGTCGGTATGATGGGCGGGCTCGGCGGCTTCATTCTGCCGATCGCCTTTGGCCTCCTCAAGGATATGACCGGCCTTTGGTCCAGCTGTTTCCTGCTGCTTTTCGCGATCGTGGCGATCTCGCTCATCTGGATGCACCTGTCCGTCAAGCAATTGTCGCGCCAAGGGCACCCTGCGCCCGTGGCTGCAACCTGATCCAAGGACTGTAAATATGACTGAAAAACTGGTTATCATCGGCAATGGCATGGCGCCCGGGCGCATGCTGGAGCACCTCTTCGAGCGGGCGCCCGGACGCTATGAAGTCACGATCTTCAATGCCGAGCCGCGCGTCAATTATGACCGCATCATGCTGTCGCCGGTTCTCTCCGGAGAAAAGGACTACGAGCAGATCATCATTCACGGTGACGGCTGGTACATCAAGCACGGCATCACGCTCTACAAGGGCCACAAGATCATCAACATCGATCGCGCCGCCAAGACGGTCACTTCCGACCACGGCGTCACCGAAAGCTACGACAAGCTGGTGATCGCCACCGGCTCCGTGCCCTTCATCATCCCGGTTCCCGGCAAGGATCTGCCCGGCGTCATCACCTATCGCGATCTCGACGACGTGCAGGCCATGCTGCTTGCCGCCCAGTCGCGCGAAAAGGCGGTCGTCATCGGCGGCGGCCTGCTCGGCCTCGAAGCGGCGGCCGGCCTTGCCCAGCGCGGCATGGACGTCACCGTCCTGCACGTCATGCCGACGCTGATGGAGCGCCAGCTCGATCCCGCCGCCGGTTATCTCCTGCAGAAGGCGGTCGAGGAACGCGGCATCAAGGTCATCTGCAAGGCCAATACCAAGGCGATTGTCGGCAATGGCAAGGTCGAGGGCATCGAGCTCGACGACGGCCGCATCATCCCGGCAACCCTCGTCGTCATGGCCGTCGGCATTCGTCCGAGCGTCGGCCTGGCGAAGGACGCCGGCCTTGCGGTCAATCGCGGCATCGTCGTCGATGCCGGCATGCAGACCTCGGACGGCGATATCTTTGCGCTCGGCGAATGCGCCGAGGTGGGCGGCATGGTCTACGGCCTCGTCGCGCCGCTTTACGAGATGGCCCGCATTGCCGCGGCACATCTCTCGGACGACCGCACGCCTGCATTCGTGCATGCGGACACGCCGACCAAGCTGAAGGTCACCGGCATCGAACTCTATTCGCTCGGTGATTTCGCCGACGGCGATGACCGCGAGGAGATCGTCCTGCGCGATGCCAGCGCCGGCGTCTACAAGCGCCTCGTGCTGAAGGACAACAAGATCATCGGCACGGTGCTGTACGGCGAGACCGCCGACGGCGCCTGGTTCAATGATCTGAAGAAAAAAGCGACCGATATTTCGGAGATGCGCGAGACGCTGATCTTCGGTCAGGCCTACCAGGGAGGGTCGCCGCTGGACCCTATGGCGGCCGTTGCAGCCTTGCCGGATGACGCGGAGATCTGTGGCTGCAACGGCGTATGCAAGGGCAAGATCACCTCGACGATCACGAGCAAAGGGCTGACGTCGCTCGACGACGTGCGCGCCCATACCAAGGCCTCCGCCTCGTGCGGCTCCTGCACCGGCCTCGTCGAACAGCTGATGGCGCTGACGCTCGGCGACGGCTACAATCCGGCCGCCGTTCAGCCGATGTGCACCTGCACCGAACTCGGCCATGACGACGTTCGCCGCCTGATCAAGGCAAAGGGTCTAAAGAGCATTCCCGCGGTCATGCAGGAATTGGAATGGAAGACCTCCTGCGGCTGCGCCAAGTGTCGGCCGGCGCTCAACTATTACCTCGTCTGTGACTGGCCGGACGAATATGCGGACGACTACCAGTCGCGTTTCATCAATGAGCGCGTCCACGCCAACATCCAGAAGGACGGCACCTATTCCGTCGTTCCGCGCATGTGGGGCGGCGTCACCAATTCGAACGAGCTGCGCGCCATCGCCGATGTCGTCGACAAGTTCGAGATCCCGATGGTGAAGGTGACGGGCGGCCAGCGCATCGACCTGCTCGGCATCGAGAAGGAAGACCTGCCCGCCGTCTGGGCCGATCTCGGCAAGGCCGGCTTCGTCTCCGGCCAGGCCTATGCCAAGGGCCTGCGCACGGTGAAAACCTGCGTCGGCTCGGACTGGTGCCGTTTCGGCACCCAGGATTCAACCGGTCTCGGCATCCGCATCGAGAAATTCATGTGGGGCTCGTGGACGCCGGCCAAGCTGAAGATGGCCGTCTCCGGTTGCCCGCGCAATTGCGCCGAAGCAACCTGCAAGGATATCGGGGTGATCTGCGTGGATTCCGGTTTCGAGATCCATTTCGCCGGTGCAGCCGGTCTCGACATCAAGGGCACCGAGGTGCTCGGTCTTGTGAAGACCGAGGACGAGGCGCTGGAGCATATCGTGGCGCTGACGCAGATGTACCGCGAGCAGGCCCGCTACCTCGAGCGCATCTACAAATGGGCCAAGAGGGTCGGTCTGGACGAAATCCGCCGCCAGATCATGGGCGATGCCGAAAAGCGCAAGGCCTATTACGACCGCTTCGTCTTCTCCCAGAAATTTGCCCAGGTCGATCCCTGGTCGGAGCGTGTTTCCGGCAAGGACAAGCACGAATTCAAGCCGATGGCGACGATCGGCTATCCGCAGGCAGCCGAATAAGGAGATGAACATGAATTGGCCCAATGAAAACTGGCATTCGATCGGTGACATCTCCGATATCCCGCTGCGGGGCGCGCGCTGCGTAAAGACGCCGCAGGGCAAGATCGCCGTCTTCCGTACGGCCGAAAACGAGGTGTTTGCCATCGAGGATCACTGCCCGCACAAGGGCGGCCCGCTCTCCCAGGGCATCGTGCATGCCAAGGCCGTCACCTGCCCGCTGCACAATTGGGTGATCTCCTTGGAAACCGGCAAGGCGCTCGGCGCCGATGAGGGCGAGGTGCGGACCATACCCGTCCGCAACGAGGACGGCGCCCTCTTCATCGCGCTGGAAAGCCTGTTGATGGCGGCTGAATAATGGCGGCTGAGGTCAAGACCACCTGCCCCTATTGCGGCGTCGGCTGCGGCGTCATCGCCACCGTCGACGAGGCCGGCGCCGTCAGCGTCAAGGGAGATCCCGAGCATCCGTCGAATTTCGGCCGGCTCTGCTCGAAGGGTTCGGCGCTTGCCGAAACCATCGATCTCGACGGCCGGCTTCTTTATCCCGAAATCGTAGGCGCGCGCAGCGGCTGGGACGAGGCACTCGATCTCGTCGCCCGGCGCTTTTCCGAAACGATCGCCGAACACGGGCCGGATTCGGTTGCCTTCTACGTCTCGGGGCAACTGCTGACCGAAGATTATTACATCGCCAACAAGCTGATGAAGGGTTTTGTCGGCTCAGCCAATATCGACACCAATTCCAGGCTCTGCATGTCCTCGTCTGTGGCCGGCCATCGCCGCGCCTTCGGTGCCGATACGGTGCCCGGGAGCTATGAGGATATCGAGCTTGCCGATCTGGTGGTTCTGACCGGCTCCAACCTCGCCTGGTGTCATCCCGTCATCTACCAGCGGCTTGCCGCCGCAAAGGCGGCGCGACCCAACATGCGCATCGTTGTCATCGATCCGCGCCGGACGATGACGTGCGATATCGCCGACCTGCACCTCGCAATTCGCCCGGACGGCGACATCGCGCTGTTCATGGGGCTGCTTGCCCATCTCGCCACGAGCCCGGCGATCGATCAGAATTATATCGCTGCCCATACGGAAGGCTTCGGCGACGCTTTCGCGGCAGCAGCCGAGCTTGACATCAATGATCTCCTGGAACGGACCGGCCTGCCGGTCATGCAGATCCGGGAGTTCTTCCGCCTGTTCGAGACGACTGAGAAAGTCGTCACCTGCTACAGCCAGGGCGTCAACCAATCCTCTTCCGGCACCGACAAGGTCAATGCCATTCTCAATTGCCACCTGGCGACCGGCCGCATCGGCCGCGCCGGAATGGGGCCGTTCTCGCTGACCGGCCAGCCCAATGCCATGGGCGGGCGTGAGGTCGGCGGCCTCGCCAATATGCTTGCCGCCCATATGGCGATCGAGAATGCGGATGACCGCGACCGCGTGCAGCGCTTTTGGAATTCGCCGATCATCGCCGCAAAGCCCGGGTTGAAAGCGGTCGACATGTTCCGCGCGGTGGCAGACGGGCGCATCAAGGCGCTCTGGGTCATGGCCACGAATCCGGTCGTTTCGATGCCGGATGCCGACAACGTCGAAAGCGCCATCGCCGCCTGCCCCTTCGTCGTCGTATCGGACATTCTGAGAGAGACCGATACGACTCGGCACGCGCACGTGCTTTTGCCCTCGCTCGGCTGGGGCGAGAAAAACGGCACCGTCACCAATTCCGAGCGGCGCATCTCACGGCAGCGGCCATTCCTTGACGTCCCCGGCGATGCAAAGGCCGATTGGTGGCAGCTTGCGGAAGTCGCCCGCCGCATGGGATTTGCAGAGGCCTTCGATTTCGAGGCGCCGGTCGAGATCTTTGCGGAACATGCCGCCCTTTCCGCCTTCGAAAATGACGGCAGCCGCGATTTCGATATCGGCGCCCGCGCCGGTATCAGCGGCGGCGCCTACGACGAGCTGTCGCCCTTTCAATGGCCGCAGCCGGCAGGCGTCGTACCCGGCGTCACCCGCTTCTTCGCCGAGGGCGGCTTCTTCCATCCCGATGGCAAGGCGCGCTTCGTTGCGGTCAAACCACCGGCAACCGATCGCACCAATGCCGATTTTCCCTTCACCCTGAACACCGGCCGCATCCGCGACCAGTGGCACACGATGACAAGAACCGGGAAGAGCGCGCGGCTTTCCGCCCATATCGCCGAACCCTTTGCCGAGATCCATCCGCGCGATGCGATCGAGAACGGCATATCAAGCGCCGGCCTCGTCGAGATCGAGAGCCCCCATGGCAAAGCGATCGTGCGAGCGCTGGTGACCGACCGCCAGGCGCGCGGCGGTGTTTTCGCACCCATGCACTGGAACGACCAGTTCGCAGCAAAAGCGCGGATCGACGCCGTGGTCGCGCCGATCACCGACCCTCTTTCCGGCCAGCCGGCGTCGAAGAACGTTGCCGTCGCCGTTCGGCCCTTCCGCGCCAGCCATTACGGTTTCGCGGTCTCGGCCATCAAACCGGACAAACCCGACGCGGCCTATTGGGCGGTGGCGAAGGCTGCCGGCGGCTGGCGGCTGGAACTTGCCTTCACCGAGGCTGTCGAAGACTGGACGGCCTGGTGCCGGAGGGTGTTCGCCATTCCGGCCGAGATCGAACCCCTGGGTTACGCCGACCGGCAATCGGGCGATCTCAGGCTCGCCTTCTTCGATGGCGAGATCCTGCTTGCCGCGCTGTTTCTTGCGGGCGAACCGGTTGCCGTCGCACGCAACTGGGCAATCTCGCAACTCTCTGCCGTCCACGGCGATCTGAGGAAGCGCTTTGCGCTGGTCGCAGGCCGTCCAGGGGCCGGCAGACCGGATCCCGGTGCCACCGTCTGCTCCTGCTTCAGTGTCGGGGTCAACCAGATCGCTGCCGCGGTGCGCGGCGGATGCCACAGCGTCGAAGCGGTCGGCAAGGAAACGAGTGCCGGAACCAATTGCGGCTCCTGCCGCAGCGAGATCGGCAGGATCATCGATCGCTGTCTCGCCGCAGCCGCGGAGTGAATGCGCAACCGTCGATGCTGACGTCGGATGTCAGGCTGCGCTCGGGACGACAAGCATTTTATGGTCGGCTGAGATGCGGACCGCGATCTCGTCATAGGAAGAAATGGTCGGATGCGGCGTCTCAATTTTATGGTGATGGGTTGCCGTAACGACCATGACATCGGCGCCCGCCGCCTCGCCGGCCTTGATGCCGGCTGCGACGTCCTCAAACACCAGACAATCCCGCGTGCTGACGCCGAGGCGTTCGGCACCGAGAATATAACATTGCGGATCGGGCTTTCCGACCGTCACGTCCTCCGCCGTCACCATGAATCTCGGCAGAGGCAGGCCAGCCGCTTCCAGCCGGCGGCGGGCAAGACGCAAGGGCGAAGAGGTGACGATCGCCCAGCGATCCGGCGGCAACGAAGCCAGGAAGGCGGCTGCGCCTGGAATGGCAACGACATCGCCGACATCGGCAACTTCGGCCTCGGTCACCAGCCTTGCCTCGTGTTCGGGATTGACGCCCGGCAGGTTCAGCCGGGTGATTGTGTCAATGCCGCGCGATCCGTGCATCTTCGGCAAGAAGGCGGCGACATCGAGCCCATGGCGTCTGGCCCAGTCGCTCCATACACGCTCGGCGGCGAGAATCGAATTGAGGATGGTGCCGTCCATATCGAAGAGGAAGGCGGCATAAGACTTCTCGAAGCCGTGGGGCATCGGCGGGTACAAGGGCGTATCTCATTAAGGAGGAGTGTCGGATGGTCGTCGCTGGAGCCGATGAAACGGCAAATCGCTGCGTTTTGCAAGCCTGGGGAGGACAGCGACGCGGCATGCTTTAGAAAGCCGTGGTGCTCAAGGCGGTGATCAAGTCGCAGGAGAGGCGCAAGCCGATCCGGTCACGGCACAGTTCTTCGGCGCCGTGACCGGATCGGCGCGCAGATAGGCCTGTACTACTGATTTCCAGCGTTTCCCCATGCCACTAGAGGCAGGCTGCCGCGTCGGCCGTTAAGATTTACGCGCAACCATGCAAAGTGCACGTGCAGGTTTTTCAAAAAGATCGGAACAATGATTCCTGCAAGTGGTTACTCAGAGGTCATCCATGATGAAAATCAAAGGAGGATATCCTCATGACCAAATCCCTTATTGCCGCTTCGCTGCTGGCGATCGGCATGGCATCGTCAGCCTTTGCCCAGTCGAATCCGGATCCTGTCGGACCGACGAATGGCGGCTCGACCGATCCAAGTTCGGGTAATTATTCGTCCGATTACACCAACAGCGACAATGGCATGCACCCTGTCCAGGTCGCACCCGTCGATCCGACCACGACCCAGAGCATCCGACCGCCGCAGGCGATGGAATGCGCCGGCATGCCGCAGCAGGGGACCGGTGTCGATACGCGCGGCGGTGAGAGCGGCGCATCGATCAGCGAAGCCTGCCGCGAATACGACAACTGAGCAGGCAATCGCCCGCTTTGAAACATGTCGCGCAAAAGCGCACCACTTCGGAAAAGGCCGGTTTATGCCGGCCTTTTCATGTCGTGGCAGATAAAGACTGCCTCCGCAGAGGCTTTTGATCCGCGCGTTTCGGCCATTCCCGCGCCCTTGATCATTCCGCAGGGTGCGGCATCACCGGATGGTGACCATCCAGCGGCGGCCGTTGCCGCCAGCCAGTCAGATAGTTCATCAGTGGGAAATAAGCGCCATAGGGGAGCAGACGCGCCAGCTTCAACATCGTGGTGAAGCGTCTGGGGAAAGCGATCTCGAAAGCCTGCGATTTCAGCCCGGCGGCAATCTGGCGGGCAGCCTCTTCGGACGACACCAGCGCCGCCGGCATAGGAAAGGCGCTCTTGCCCACCGTCGGCGTGTCAACGAAGCCCGGGCTGATGAGCTGAATGCGGATGCCCATCTTGTCCAGATCGAATTTCAGGCTTTCGGCCATGTTGATCAACGCCGCCTTGGTGGCGCCATAGGCAGCCCCCGTCGGCAGGCCGCCATAGGCGGTGACGGAAGAGACGATGGCGATCTGTCCCTGCCCTTTCGCCTTCATATGGCGGATCGCCGGCAACAGACAGTTGACGACGCCGGAAAGGTTGACGGCAAAGCTGTTTTCGAAATCGGCGCGGTTCAGGTCTTCGGCATGAACCGGCAGATAGATACCGGCATTGAGGATCGCCATGGCGAGCGTGCCATGCTCATATTCGATGGAGGCCAGGACATGTTCCATGTCCTCGGCATCGGTGACGTCACCGTCGAGGACGATAATATTGCCGGAAAGACCGCTGGCTTCGGCCTGCAGCTCGACCAGCTTTTCGTGGCTTCTGGCGGTGACGGCGACCTTGTATCCTTCGCCGGCAAGCTTCAGCGCAAGCGCCCGGCCGATACCCGAGCTCGCGCCTGAGATCCAGACGATTCCATGTTCGGGGCGGGCGATGAAATTACTCATGACATGCTCCTCCGGCTCAGCCTGACCAGCACGAAAACAGGTCCGGAAGTTCTTTGCGCCTCCCGGATTTACGGCTCTATCACACCATTGTGGCTGCTTTCAGCCGATCAGGTCGCCGATCATCTGACGAAAGGACCCGGTCAGCCGGATCGGTCCGTCCGAAATGGCGAAGGCAATGCAAGGCCTGTCCTTCTCGGCAACCGGCCGGTGATCGACAGTTTCGTCGGCAATCGAAATGTCGCCGGGGCCGAAATGGCCGCGCGCATCGTTGAAAGCCCCGTCGAGAACGAGGATCAGCTCCACGCCTTTATGAGTGTGCGCCGGCAAAGCGCGACCAGGGCGGATCCACATCAGACGGACCTCGCAGCCGTCCATGTCGAGCGAATATTCCTTAAATCCGGGCAGCCGCCTGCGCCAGGGGACGTCCTCGACCTCGAAGCCGACAAGAGCGCGCAATGCCCGGGGGAACAGAGCAGTTTCGGGTCTGCTGGCGGCCTGCGGCTCAGAATCGGGAGAAATGGAGGAGAAGATTGCCGCAAGGCGCTGCTTTCGGTCGGCAATGGCGGCTTCCGGCGTGTTTTCCAGCGCCTCTCCGGCCAGCAGCTCTAGGGCGTTCACCAGGCTGCGATTGTCCAGCTTTATTTCCAGATGGGAGCGTATGAGCACGCGAGCCAGCTCGGGCAGGGAGCCGGCGACATAGTGCGCCATCAATGCGTCAATCGTGTCGATCTGCTCGTGAATCATGTCGGTTTTCGGCCACGCCCCACTGCCCGTGTTCCGTTGTCGCTTTGTCATCATCCGTACGGGGAAAGTCAATCTTCGGATCACCGCGGCACGGTGGGATCGCGGTCGCGCGCCATATCGGGCAAGGAAAGCGAAATTTTATCGTGACCGCCAGGGGCATGGAATAGCATTTCTTGCCAACACAGCCTTGTGAAGGGAAAAGACCGTTCCTAAAGTAAGAGTTCGAAAGAGGCAGATTCCATGACCTTCCATCCCTCCGTCCTCGAAGCAATCGGCAATACGCCCCTGATCAAACTCAAGGGCGCGTCCGCGGCAACCGGCTGCACCATTCTCGGCAAGGCCGAGTTCCTGAATCCCGGCCAGTCGGTCAAGGACCGTGCCGCGCTCTACATCATCCGCGATGCGGAGCGGAAGGGGCTGCTTCGGCCCGGCGGCGTCATCGTCGAAGGCACGGCCGGCAATACCGGCATCGGGCTGACGCTGGTCGCCAAGGCGCTCGGCTACCGCACCGTTATCGTCATCCCGGAAACGCAGAGCCAGGAAAAGAAGGACGCGTTGAAACTGCTCGGCGCCGAACTCGTCGAAGTGCCGGCCGTTCCCTACAAGAACCCGAACAACTACGTGAAGGTATCAGGGCGGCTTGCCGAGCAAATGGCGAAGAGCGAGCCGAACGGAGCGATCTGGGCGAACCAGTTCGACAATGTCGCCAACCGCCAGGCGCATATCGAAACGACGGCGCCGGAAATCTGGAACGATACCGCCGGCAAGATCGACGGCTTTATCTGCTCCGTCGGCTCCGGCGGCACGCTGGCGGGTGTGGCGGCCGGCCTCAAGGCCTTCAAGCCGGACGTCAAGATCGGCATTGCCGATCCCGACGGCGCCGCGCTCTATGAGTTCTATCAGAACGGTGCACTGAAATCCGAGGGATCCTCGATCACCGAAGGCATCGGCCAAGGTCGCATCACTGCCAATCTCGAGGGTTTCACGCCCGATTATGCCTATCGAATTTCCGATGCCGAAGCTCTTCCTTATCTTTTCGACCTCGTCGAAAACGAGGGGCTGTGCCTCGGCGGCTCGACCGCGATCAACATTGCCGGCGCGGTTAATCTCGCCCGGGATCTCGGGCCTGGTCACACGGTGGTGACAATCCTCTGCGACTACGGCAACCGCTACCAATCGAAGCTCTTCAATCCGGATTTTCTGCGGTCGAAGGGACTGCCCGTTCCGGGCTGGATGATTGGTTCGTCCGACATAGACGTTCCCTACGAGCCCGTGTGAGACCTCATGCGCGTCAATGCCCTCTATCGCGACGACTTCTATCTCTCCACGTGCGAGGCGGTCGTCACTGCCGTTCACGATGACGGGGGCATCGAGCTCAACCAGACCTGCTTTTATGCCACATCGGGTGGCCAGCCCGGTGACACCGGCCAGCTTGAACGCGCCGACGGCACCAAGATAGCACTCGGCCAGACGAAACACGGCGCCGGCAAGGATGTCATCATCCACGTGCCGCTCGAAAACGAGCCGCGGCCGGAGGTTGGCGAGACGCTGGTGCTGCATGTCGACTGGCCGCGTCGCTACCGGCTGATGCGTATGCACACGGCCTGCCACCTGCTGTCGGTCATCTGCTCCTATCCAATCACCGGGGCGGCGGTCGGCGAGGAAGAAAGCCGCGTCGACTTCGACATGAGCGAGACGATCGACAAGGACGAGGTCACGGCCAAGCTGATGGAACTGGTCGGCCAGAACCACCCGGTCTATCTGCAATGGATCACCGACGACGAGCTTGCGGCAAATCCTGATATCGTCAAGTCGAAGAACGTGCGCCCGCCGGTGGGGCTCGGTCGGGTCAGCCTCGTCTGTATCGGCGAGAACTCCTCGATTGACAGCCAGCCCTGCGGCGGCACACATGTCTCGGAGACGCAGGAAGTCGGTCAGATCCATATCGCCAAGATTGAAAAGAAGGGCAAGGAGAACCGGCGCTTCCGCATCCGCTTCGGCACGCCCGGCGAAGAAGCCTGACAAGGGGAGACCATAATGACTGAGAGCAAGAGCCGCTTCGTCGTTTCGGCCGAATGGCTGCAGGCCGAGCTCGGCAAGCCGGACCTGCGCGTGCTGGACGCCTCCTTCTACCTGCCGGCGCAGAAGCGTGACGCCGATGCCGAATATGCGGCCGGCCATATCCCCGGGGCCATCCGCTTCGATCAGGACAAGATCGCCGACCACTCGACGGCGCTGCCGCACACGATCCCCTCGCCCGATTACTTCGCCGCCGAAGTCGGCAAGCTCGGCATCAGCGAGAACGATCGCATCGTCGTCTATGACGGTATCGGCCTGTTTGCCTCGCCCCGCGTCTGGTGGCTGTTCCGGGTGATGGGGGCCAAGAACGTCTTCGTCCTCGACGGCGGTCTCGACGGCTGGAAGGCCGAGGGCCGTCCGCTCGAAACAGCGGCCCCCAACTATGCCCCGGCGACATTTACGCCTGACTTCGACGACAGCCGCGTCGTGACGCTGGATACCATGCGCGACATTGTCTCGAGCGGCGCGATGCAGATCGCCGATGCCCGCAGCGCCGGCCGCTTCGCCGCTACCGAACCCGAGCCGCGTGCCGGCATGCGCTCCGGCCATATGCCCGGCGCCCGAAGCCTGCCCTCCGGTGTCTTCGCCAACCAGGGTCGGTTCAAGTCGCTGCCCGAACTCAGGCAGACGATCGAAGATGCCGGGATCGATCTCTCCAAGCCGGTCGTCACCTCCTGCGGATCGGGCATCACGGCCGCGATCATCACGCTGGCGCTGGAATCCCTCGGCCACCACGACAACAAGCTTTATGACGGTTCATGGAGCGAATGGGGCAGCCGTGACGATACGCCTGTTGTCACCGGTCCACCGACGCCGGTCAAAGCCTGACCGCCATGGGAAAGACGCCCGCTTCGCTCAAAGCGCATATCACCCGTCTTGAAATGACGGCGCCGCCGAAGGCCAGCATGCCGGTGCCCGTCAATATACAGACGGCGATCATGCGTGCGCCTGGCATACCGCTGCCCTTCTACCGCTATCTCTACCGACAGGTGGGCGCGCGCTGGCAATGGGTGGACCGGCTGCGGATGAGCGACGAGCAACTGGCAGAAATGCTGAACGACAAGCGCAACAATATCAGCGTCCTCTACGTGAACGGCGCACCGGCCGGCTTCTACGAATATTTCTGCGAGGACGAGGAGACGATCGAACTCAGCCATTTCGGCCTGATCGAACATGCCCTCGGGCTCGGCATCGGCAAATGGTTTCTGCTGCAGGCGCTCTATGCCATCTGGGCGCTCGATCCGAAGCGCGTCACCACAACCACCAATAATCTCGACCATCCGCGCGCGTTGCAGCTCTATCAGATGTACGGCTTCTCCCCGGTCTCGACCGGCACCGGCATCGTCCGGCCGCTCAGCGACAAGGAACTGCTGGAGATCGCGCGGAAGGGCTGATGATTTGGGTTGCTGTTCTGGTGCATCTCTTTGCGTGCTGACCATCTCAGGTACCCAGGCTATGTAGTGAATGCCCCACCTCTCCTCTCTCATTCCTGTGCCCGTGACAGGAATCCAGCCACGGCGCGTCTGCGCCGTGAATGAAGCAACACTTCAAGGGAAGAGTCTATCGCACCCAAGGACTTGGGCGCACTGGATTCCTGTGACGAGCACAGGAATGAAGGAGGAAAGGTGCAAACTCCCATCAATTGTTGATGAGCCGGACCAAGTGGCAACACGCAAGAAACGGGTGGCTTGGACGGCGGTGCGGGCGCAGTTTCATGGCGATCACAAAGGAGATCTGCCATGACCGCCATTCGTTTTGCCGCCATGCCGACTGCCGATGCCAGAGTCCTCTGGAACGGCGGCCGCGACGCCTATGATAACCTGCCCGAGACAATGACATCAGACGGTGACGGCAATCCTTGCCGCCATTGCCTGCAGAATATCGAAGAGGGCGACGAGTTTCTGGTTTTCGCCTACCGGCCCTTCCCGGAACTGCAGCCCTATGCCGAGACCGGGCCGATTTTCCTGCACAAGCAGCCTTGCCGGCGTTACAGCGCCGAAGAGATTCTGCCGCCGGTGCTGACGACGAGTCCGGACTTCATCGTCCGCGGCTATGGCGAGAACGACCGCATCGTCTACGGCACCGGCGCGGTGACCGAGATCGCCAATATACCGGCCTATGCCGAGACATTGCTGGCCCGGTCGGAGATTGCCTACGTGCATGTGCGCTCGGCGCGCAACAACTGCTTCCAGTGCCGGATCGAGAAGGTACGAACGCCGGCCCTTGCGGAGACCGGCGCCCTTACCTAACCCGGAGTCAGGCAGCTTACGCTACGTTCAGTACACTCTCCGGCGCGAAGGCTTCGTAGCCGAGGGCTTCGGCGACCGGCTTGCTGGTGATGCGGCCCTTATGCACATTGAGGCCGTTTCTCAGGTGCTTGTCTTCGGCAATGGCGCGCAGGCCGCGATCGGCGAGCGCCAGCCCATGGACCAGCGTGGCGTTGTTCAGCGCGTGCGCCGAGGTGACGGGCACAGCGCCCGGCATGTTGGCGACGCAGTAATGCACTACGCCGTCCACTTCGTAGGTCGGATCGGAATGGGTCGTCGCATGGGAGGTCTCGAAGCAACCGCCCTGGTCGATGGCGACGTCGACGATAACGGAGCCCCTTTTCATGCCGGACAGCATTTCGCGCGTGACGAGCTTCGGGGCAGCCGCCCCGGGGATGAGCACGGCGCCGATGACGAGGTCGGCCGAAAAGACTTCCTCCTCCAATGCCTGGATGCTGGAATAACGCGTGTGGACACGGCCAGCGAAGATGTCGTCGAGCTGACGCAGGCGCGGCAGGGATTTGTCGAGGACGCTGACATCGGCGCCGAGTCCGGCGGCCATTCTGGCGGCATGCAGGCCGACAACGCCGCCGCCGATGACTGCGACCTTGGCCGGCAGCACGCCGGGCACGCCCCCGAGCAGGACACCGAGACCGCCATTGGCCTTCTGCAAGGCTGTCGCTCCGGCCTGAATAGACAGGCGCCCGGCGACTTCGGACATCGGCGCCAGCAGCGGCAGGCCGCCGCGCTCGTCGGTCACCGTCTCATAGGCGATTGCGGTGACGCCGGAGGCGAGAAGACCCTTGGTCTGGTCGGGATCGGGCGCCAGATGCAGATAGGTGTAGAGCAGCTGACCATCGCGAAGCTGCGCCCATTCGGAGGGCTGCGGCTCCTTGACCTTGACGACCATGTCGCACTTTTCGAAAATATCCTTGGCGGAGGCGGCGATCTTCGCGCCAGCCGCGGCATAGGCGGCATCATCGGCACCGATGCCGGCGCCCGCCTTGGTCTCGACCCAGACCTCGTGGCCATGCGCCACATATTCGCGCACCGAAGCAGGCGTTAGGCCGACGCGATATTCATGATTTTTGATTTCCTTCGGGCAACCGACACGCATTTCGCGTTCCTCTCTCTTTTGTCTCCGCGATCGCGGATCTCCTCTGCGACCGATCCAACCACCAAGGCTGCGAAATGTCCTTGCAAAGACGGTTTGCGCAGACGCGGTTTTTCGGTGATTATTGCGTCTTCAACTGTTATCTTCGAAGGTTCTTCGAATGGCCGATCTCGACACCATCGATCTTGCGATTCTGAAGGTTTTGCAGGCCGATGCCCGCATCACCAATGCTGAGCTCGCCGAGAGGATCGGGCTTTCCCCTTCGGCCTGTTCGCGCCGGCTCGACATTCTTGAAAGAAGCGGCGTCATCGACGGCTACCATGCGCGGCTTTCGCACAAGGCGCTCGACTACAAGATGATCGCCATCGTGCATATTTCACTCTCAGGCCAGTTCGCCAAGACGCTGGCGGAGTTCGAGTCGGCGGTGAAGCTCTGCCCCAACGTGCTCGTCTGCTACCTGATGTCGGGCGAATACGACTACATCCTTAGGGTCGCCGCCCGTGACCTCGAAGACTATGAGCGCATCCATCGCGACTGGCTGTCGGCCCTCCCCCATGTGGTCAAGATCAATTCGAGTTTCGCGCTCAGAGAAATCATCGACAGGCCGAATGTGGGGCTTTGAGGCCTTGCTTATTTTCCGAATGCCTGACCAGACTTTCGGCGCGCGCGGGCATCTCCCGCTTATTGGCATGTCATGAAATCGAAGACCCACGGTTATATTTTCGCCCTGCTGGCGCTCACCATCTTTTCGTTGCAGGACGCCATCTCCAAACACCTGGCATCCACCTATCCGCCGATCTTCGTGACGATGATCCGCTACTGGGCCTTCGGGCTTTTCACAGTCATTCTCGCTTCGAAGATGCGCGGCGGTCTCAAGGCGACGGCCCGCACCAAACGACCCGCCTTGCAGGTGGCGCGCGGCTTGCTGCTTGCGGTTCAGGTGGTTCTGGCCATCACCTGTTTTGCCGTGATCGGCCTTGCCCGTTCACAGGCGATCTTCTCCGCGACGCCAATCCTGATCGCACTGCTGGCAATGCCGATCCTCGGCGAGCGAGTCGGATGGCGGCGATGGGCGGCAATCGGCGCCGGGCTTTTCGGAGTGCTGCTGATCCTGAAACCGGAAGGTGATTTTTTCGACCTGAAGCTGCTTCTCGCCGTCGCTTCCTGCTTCAATTTCGCCTTCTACGTCATCGCCACACGGCTCGTCAGCCGCGACGATTCTTCGACGACCAGCTTCTTCTATACCGGTGTCGTCGGCGCCGTCGCGATGACGCTGATCGGGCCGTTCTACTGGAGCTGGATGTCATCAGGCGACTGGGGCTGGATGGCGCTGGTCTGCGTGACCAGCATTTCCAGCCACTATTTCCTGATCCGCGCCTATGATAGTCTCGATGCGGCCGCCGTTCAGCCGCTGACCTATCTGTCCCTCGTCTACGCTTCGATCATCGGCGTGACGATCTATGGCGAAACGCTCAGTCTCAATACGATCGTCGGCTCGGCGATCGTGGTCGCCGCCGGCATCTTCACTGTCTGGCGCGAACATGTGGTGGCGCGCAGAACGGCCGCCGCCCGTGGCGCCGCATTTGATTCAGGCGACCTGCGCTAGCCGGCGGTACACCATTGGCTTTCCAGAATCGCTGCACGTATCTCGGCAACATGCAGTAGCGCCAACCGACAGTTTCATTGCAATTTTAGCCAAGCCACTAAAACCATTTCAATTTTCGGGCGGTATGCTCTCCGACTGTATCCGAGGGAGACAGTATGACCCGCAACTTGAAAATCACGGCGAGAAAGGCCGACCGGCAAAACTGCCGTGTCTTCGGCAGCGTCAAATATCTGAACAGCCAAGTGGATGTCCGCATTCTCAACCTGTCGGTGACCGGCGCCGCCCTGGAGACGAAGACGCCGCTCCATGCCGCTTCCGGCAGCAAGGTGCGCATCGAAGCCGAAAATATCGGACTGCTCGAAGGCATCATCCGCTGGAAGCACAATGGCCGCATCGGCGTGCAGTTCGATGTGAATTCGAATGCGCGGGCACAGGTCGCCTCCTATTTCCGCTTTTTCCATAAGGAAATACGGCCGGTGCTGGCGGTTCGTCAGCTGAGAGCCGCGACCAGCGGCGACCGCCCGCCTCATTTGGCGACGTCAACGCTGAAATCGTAAGGCCGCACCGCTTTTGCGCCGAGGCACATCGCGGCCGTAAAGGCCTGCGCTTTGTCGACCACACCGGGCGCGGTGCGCCCGAAATCTTTGACCCTTTCCAATGACGACCCTGCTCGCGCCCTTCCCCGAGGGATTCGGTCGGAAGATCTCGCTATAAGTTGCGTTTTAAACCATTTCGCCGTTGCCACGGATTGTTTCCGTCCTGTCATTTTCGCAGTGTACTCCTCGCCAAATCGTCCTAATGCTGAGGGGCCGGACGATGCATGATCTTTGAAGGAGAGCTTCCATGTCTTCCATTTTCGATGTCGGCCTGATGAGCCGTCGTTCCCTGCTTGGCGGCCTTGCCGCCACCTCCGCCCTGGTGCTGCTGCACCCATTCAGTGCGCGTGCCAGCGCCAACCAGGCGCATCTCCGGCTAATGGAAACGACGGACATTCACGTCAACGTTTTCCCCTATGACTATTATGCCGACAAGCCGAACGACACGATGGGTCTGGCGCGCACCGGGACGATCATCGACAATATCCGTGCGGAAGCCGTCAACTCGCTGCTGATCGACAATGGCGACGTGCTGCAGGGCAATCCGATGGGCGACTACATGGCCTATCAGCACGGCATGAAGGACGGTGACGTCCATCCCGTGATAAAGGCGATGAACACGCTCGGCTATACTGTCGGCACGCTCGGGAATCACGAGTTCAATTACGGCCTCGACTTCATGTTCAAGGTGCTGTCGGGCGCCAACTTCCCCTTCGTCTGCGCCAACCTGACCAAAGGCCAGCTCGCCTCGAACCCGAAGCAGGACGACCTTTTCTTCAAGCCTTACGTCATTGTCGAAAAGCAGATCAAGGACGGCGCCGGCAAGGAAAGCCCGGTCAAGATCGGCTTCATCGGCTTCGTGCCGCCGCAGATCATGCTCTGGGATATCAAGAACCTCGAGGGCAAGGCGCAGACGCGAGATATCGTCGAGGCCGCCAAGGCCTGGGTCCCCGCGATGAAGGAGGCCGGCGCCGATATCGTCATCGCACTCTCCCATTCCGGCATCGACGGCAGCGCGCCGTCCGAAAAAATGGAAAACGCCTCACTGCATCTGGCCGCCGTCGAGGGGATCGACGCGATCTTCACCGGTCACCAGCATCTCGTCTTCCCCGGCCCGAAGAGCTGGGACGGCGTCGCCAATGCCGACCCGGTCAAGGGCACACTGCATGGCAAGCCGGCTGTGATGGCAGGCTTCTGGGGCTCGCATCTGGGCCTTATCGACCTGCTGCTCGAAAAGGACGGCAACAGCTGGAAGATCGTCGACTTCACCTCGGAAGCCCGGCCGATCTATCATCGCGACGACAAGAAGAAAGTAGTCGCCGATTACGCCGACAAGAAAGAGGTGATCGAGGCTGCTAAATCAGAGCATGAGGCGACGCTCGCCTATGTCCGCACGCCCGTCGGCAAGACCTCCGCGCCGCTCTATTCCTATTTCGCGCTGGTCGCCGACGATCCTTCCGTGCAGGTCGTCAGCCAGGCCCAGACCTGGTATATCAAGCAGATGCTCGCCGACACCGAATTCAAGGATCTGCCGGTGCTTTCAGCTGCGGCTCCCTTCAAGGCCGGCGGTCGCGGCGGCGCGGAATATTATACCGACGTTCCGGCCGGCGATATCGCCATCAAGAACGTCGCCGACCTCTACCTCTATCCGAACACGGTGCAGGCTGTCGCCATCACCGGCGCGCAGGTGAAGAACTGGCTCGAAATGTCGGCCGGCATGTTCAATCACATCGAAGCCGGCTCGAAAGACGCGCCGCTGCTCAACAACGACTTCCCATCCTACAATTTCGACGTCATCGACGGCGTGACCTATCAGATCGACCTGTCGCAGCCGCCGAAATATGATTCCTCCGGCAAGGCCATCAATCCGGATGCCAACCGCATCCAGAACCTCGCCTTTGATGGCAAGCCGATCGATCCGACTCAGAAGTTCGTCGTCGTCACCAACAATTACCGCGCCGGCGGCGGCGGCAGTTTCCCGGAGATCGCAGCGGACAAGGTGATCTTCCAGGCGCCTGATACCAATCGCGACGTCATCGTCCGCTACGTCCACGACCAGGGCACGATCAATCCGTCGGCCGATGCAAACTGGACCTTCAAGCCGCTGCCGGGCACGACCGTTACCTTCGACAGCGGGCCGAAAGCAAAGCAGTTCCTCGCCGCAGTCAAGAGCGTCAAGATCGAGGAGGCCGGCGAAGGAGCGGATGGCTTCTCGAAGTTCAGGCTCGTTCTATAGGCAGGCAAATCCCGACGAAGGCGCGGCACACCCGCGCCTTCGTCACTCGGCTGCAAGCGGTGGAATGGTATCGCGCAGTTCCGCCATCTGCGCATGAAAATCGGCCTGGTTCGGGCAGTTTGATAACCGCGTACGGAACGCGTCGATCATCCAGCTGGCGGCAGGTCCGGGCGGGTTGGCGAGCTGGCGCATCGAGTAGATGGCGTACTCGCCCTGTTCATAGGCCTCGAGATCGAGATGGACGAGCGCGCCGCTGCGCAAGTCGTCATGCATTATGGATGCCGGAAGTCCGCCCCAGCCGAGTCCGGCCTTGATAAGCTGGTGTTTCGTCGCGATATCGCTGACCCGCCACGTCTTGTACGACAAGACATTGAAATCCCGTCCCTTGGTGCGGCCTGAGGCGTCGGTGACGACGAGCTGCACTTCCTCGCGCACGTCGCCGAGTGTCAACGGCCGGTCGATGCGGGCAAGCGGGTGGTCGGGTGCGGCAACGGGCAACATGAAGGAATGGCCAATCCGCTCCGTGATGATCGAATCATCCTGCTTCAGCACAGCGCCGCCAATGCCGATCGTCGCCTTGCCGCTCAATACGAGATCCATGACCATTCCGAGCTCGCCGACATTGAGGTTCAATGAAACGGTCGGAAACGTCTCGCGGAATTCGTGCAGCACGTCCACCACGGCCCGCGAGGGCACCATGACGCTGATGGCCACGGAAACCTCCGCTTCAAGCCCTTCCCTCAGGCTTTTGACGCGCGCCCGCATGACCTGCAGGTCACCCAGAATACGGCGCGCATCCTCGAGCATCGCCTTGCCCGCCTCGGTCAGCTTCGGCTGGCGCGCGCCGGAACGCTCGAAAAGCGCCACTTCCAGCTGCGCCTCCAGGTTGGCGATCGTATAGCTGATAACCGATTGCGCCCGGTTCAATGCCCTTGAAGCGGCCGAGAAGCTGCCGGTTTCGGCAACCGTCAAAAACACCTGCAATTGATCCAGGGTCGGGTTCGGAAGCATCTTCCATCCATTCCATCGATAGTTTCGATCGACATTATCTCCGTTTTTTCGATAGCAGGCCAGACTTATTTTCCTGTTCGACACCGCGGCTCACCTCCCAGCAACGAGCCGTTCCGTTCAATTCGAAAGGAAATGATCCATGTCGTCCATTCTTCTTCTGACGTCCAGCCCGCGTGCCGAATCACTCTCGACGCCGATCGCCGCCGATCTCGCCGAAAAGCTGAAAAACCAGAAGCCGGGCAGTGTCGTCGTCCGCCGCGACCTTGCCGCCACCCCGCTGCCGCATATCGACGACCTCTTCACCGGCGCGATCCGCAAGCCGGCGGAAGCCCGCACCGCCGAAGAGATCGCCGCCATCAAGACCTCCGACGAACTGGTCGCCGAACTGTTTGCCGCCGACACGATCGTCATCAGCACCGGCCTGATCAACTTCAACATCTATTCGTCGCTGAAGACGTGGATCGACAATGTCGCCCGCGCGGGCGTGACCTTCAAGTACACGGAAAGCGGCCCGGTCGGCCTCGTGACCGGCAAGAAAGTCTATGTGGTGCTTGCTTCGGGCGGCGTCTACTCGCAGGGACCGGCTGCTCCCCTGAACCATGCCGTGCCTTACCTGAAATCGGTTCTCGGCTTCCTCGGCATCACCGATATCGAGACCATCTATGTCGAAGGCCTGGCTTTCGGCCCGGAAGCCGCTGAAAAGGCCATCGGCGCCGCCAAGTCGCGCGTCGAGGAAATCGCACTCGCAGCCTGATCGGCTGCCCAACCCTCCATTGAACGGCCGGCACGTGCCGGCCGTTCGTCATTTGCCGATATCGGCGACAAAATCCCGGATCGTCTCCAGGATCTCGCCCGAAAGCCCCTCATCCGAGGAAACCCTGGCAAGGCCGACGCCGCCTGCCATCATCGCGAAAGCCATGATGGCCTTTTGCCGTCTTTCCCCTTCATTCGCTCCCGTGGCCTTGCTGGCCAAAGCCTCGAAATTACGCTCGAGCCGCTCCGTCGCAATGCGCCGCGCCTTCTCGCCGCTGCGCGCGATATCGGAGGTCAGCGCGGCGAAAGGGCAGCCTTCGCCCGGATTGTCGCGGTGATAGGCGCTGACATAGCGATCGGCGACATCGGCAGCCGTCATCTTCGCCGGGTCAACCCCCTCTGCTTCCAGCCTGCGCCCCCATGAATCGAAGGCGGACTCGATCGCTTCGGCGACGAGATCGTCACGGGAGGCGAAGTGCTTGTAGAAGCCGCCGACGGTCAGACCGGCTTCCTTCATCAGGTCGGCGACGCCAATGCCATCAAGCCCCTCTTCGCGCAGCCGCTTTGACGCGGTCTCGACGATCTTCTCGTGCGTCTTCTGTTTTTCCAGCTGCGAACGCCCCATCGGAACCTCATCGAATTGTCTGTTGACTCCCATGGATTACAATCATAATCCTTATAGATAACGATCATAATCGAGATCGTTGCCATTTCCAAGAGGAGCATGAATCATGCGTCTAAGAAACAAGGTCGCCCTGATCACCGGCGGAAACAGCGGTATCGGTCTTGCGACCGCCAAAGTCTTCATCGACGAGGGTGCCAAGGTGGTGATCACCGGCCGCAACCCGGAAACGCTTGCCGCTGCCGAAAAGGCGCTTGGGAGCGGTGTGCTGGCGCTGAAGGTCGATGTCACCGATGCCGCCGCCACCGAGAAGGCTTTTGCGGAAGCTGCCGCGAAGGTCGGAAAGTTCGACATCGTCTTCGCCAACGCCGGCATCGGCGGCGCAACACCACTCGGTGACACGTCGCCGGAGCAGTTCAATCGAATCATCAGCACCAATCTGACGGCAGTATTCTTCACCGTGCAATCGGCCCTGCCGCATCTCAGCGACGGCAGCTCGGTTGTTCTCAACGGTTCGGTGCATGCCGTGCTCGGCGCTCCCGGCTGGTCGGCCTATGCGGCGACCAAGGCGGCGGTGCGCGCCATGACGCGCAATATGGCGTCGGAACTTGCGCCGCGCGGCATCCGCGTCAACCAGGTGACACCAGGCGGCACGAAGACGCCGATCTGGTCGCCGATGGCGCCAACGGACGATGCGATGTCGGCGCTCGAAGCTCGGATGGGCGGCCTAAGCCCGCTCGGCCGCATGAGCGAAGCCGACGAAATCGCCAAGGCAGCGCTCTATCTCGCCTCGGATGATTCCGCCAACGTCACCGGCATCGAAATCACCGTCGATGGCGGCATGACGGGCGCGCCATCCGGCGCCAAGATCTTCCGCGCCGCCTGACTGCAGTGGGGGCTGGCAAAACTTGCCCAGCCCCCCGTCCCTGCTACGGTTACATTGTCCCAACTCTTACGCATGGCGCGGTGAGCACATTAAGGATGGCAAAAACCACAGGCTCGAAGGAACATGTTGCGATTGTCGCACCATCGCGAACACCGGCCATCCTGCTACGGTGATCGACACGATCAGCCACCTAACCCGGTTGCACCATGCCGGAGCGGCCGACGACGCAGTTGCGGCCGCTTTTCTTTGCCGCGTAGAGCCTGCCGTCGGCGGCGGTGAGCACCGTCGTAAAGCTGATGCCGTCCTCGTCAGCTGTCGCAACGCCGATGCTGACCGTCACCGGCTTGTCATCCGGCGTTTTGACGCTGGTCTCGATCGTCCAGCGCAGGCGATTGGCAAGCAGCAGCCCCTCCTCATGGCTTGTGCCGGGGCAGACGGCGACGAATTCCTCCCCGCCGAAGCGGAAGATGCGGTCGCTGGACCGCAGCGTCGTGCCGAGCCGAGCGGCGATCGCCTTCAGCACCTCGTCGCCCTGAAGATGGCCGTGACCATCGTTGACATCCTTGAAGTGATCGGCGTCGATAATGAGGACGGTGGCAAACAGCCCCTGCCTCAAGGCCTCGCGTAGCATCAGCGGCGCTTCGAGTTCCATGCGCGTACGGTCATAGACGCCAGTGAGCATATCGCGGCCGGTGCGCTCCAGGAGGTCGTTATAGCGTTCGCGAAAGGTGAGATCACCGAAGATGTCGCTGATGGAGCGCGCGGCGGCGTCGGCGCCAAGGCGGCGGATCCGATATTCATAGACGGCAAACATCGCCCCATAGAGGCAGACGGAGAGCATCTTCGCCTTCCAGCCACCCCAGAATACGGCGACCGGAACATCGAGGAAATAGTGCAGCGCGGCGAAGAAGCCGACCTGATCGAAAGTCAGCAGCACAAAGCCGGAGATCACGAAACGCAGGACGACACGCCTGCGGAAGAAATCGCCGAGTTTTTCGTAGAGCAGGATGATGCCGAGCGAATCGACGTAGAGCAGCGCCGTGCCCCAGATCATCAGCCAGCCCATCTCCTTCAGGAAATCGACGTCGGGCGTGTTGTTCGACGACAGCTGTAGCGGCTGATGCAACTGCAGCACCCAGGCGATGCCGACGGTAAGCAGATTGCCGAGAAACAAGCCGTAGATCGGCTGGCGCACCGTCGCGGCATCCTCCCACAGATACAGCATCAGGATCATCATCAGCTTGCCGGAGAAGAAGACGGATGAGCCCGGGGACACATCGCCGAACGGCAGCGAGACGTAAAAGACCGCCGCTAGGTAGGTCTCCATGAAATGCATGACGCCGAGCGCCGTCAAGAAAACCCCGAGGCCGAGCCGATGGCGGAAATGCAGAAGCGTCACCATCAGCACGAAATAGGCGATGGCTTCGACGACGAAGAGCGCGAGGTTGAGTGCCTCCATCACGGCACCGAGACGTCCGGCAGGCGTCTTCGCGGCCGGGCGGGCACTGCGATCACGACAGCGGATCCTTTGATCGATCGTCTGAAAAATTGAAGCACAAAAGCGGCCCCGCAAATCCTGCAAACGATAGCTTTCGCCGCAATCCTTTAAGATTGCGTGTGCAAGATCACCTGACCGGAATCAGAACCGACGACATACGATTGAAAGGCAATCGCCGAACGGGACTGGATTCCGACTTCAGACCTGACGGATCTTCTCGCCATCACTGAAGAGTGACGACCCATGCTGATCGATAATCTGCTGCGCCTTGCGCACCGTGCATTCGATTGCGTCGTCGGAGGAGGAAAACATGTCGGCGCGGATGAAACTGCGCACCAGCACCTCGTCGCCGACCTTCTTTTCAATGCGGCCGGCAAGGCGATACTGGCTGCCTTCCTTCCGCGGCTCCGCATAGATCGTGCAATCGCCGTAAAGCTGCGGCTCGCCGGACGGGCCCGCCGCCTGCGAGGCCGGTTTGGCCCCGCCGGAGAACATCGAAAAAAGATTGGAAATGAATGAAGCCATGTCGTGTCTCTAGCACGGCGGCATTACGATCGCCAAGTCAAATGATCAGGTTAGCGAGGATCTCGTTTTCGGTGATATCCTCGTAACCCATGCCGGAGGCTTCGAAATTTGCAATCAGCCGGGCGAAATTCTCGGGCGCCTTGGTTTCGATGCCGATCAGGATCGAGCCGAAGTTGCGCGCCGATTTTTTCAGATATTCGAAGCGGGCGATGTCGTCGTCGGGTCCGAGCAGATTGAGGAAATCCCTGAGCGCCCCGGGACGTTGGGCAAGCCGCAGGATGAAGTATTTCTTCAGCCCTGCGTAACGCATGGCTCTTTCCTTTACGTCAGGCAGGCGCTCGAAGTCGAAATTGCCGCCGGAGACGACGGCGACGATGGTCTTGCCGCGGATCGCCTGCCGATCCATCGCGGCGATTGCCGTCAGCGACAAGGCGCCGGCCGGCTCCAGCACGACGCCCTCGACGTTCAGCATCTCCTGGATGGTGACGCAGATGGCGTTTTCCGGCATCAGTTGCACTTGGCTTGCCGGAAAATCGCGAAGAGCGGCGAAATTCAGATCGCCGATGCGGGCGACCGCTGCGCCGTCGACAAAGTTGTCGACCTTAGCAAGCGTCGTCACCTTGCCTGCCTCGATGCTGCGTCTGAGGCTCGGCGCGCCGGACGGTTCGGCGAAGACAAAGGACGATTTCGGCACGACGCCGTCGAGATAACCGGTGATGCCGGCGGCCAGTCCGCCGCCGCCGACCGGCAGAACCACCATATCGGGCACCGTTCCCTCAGGCAGCTGCTGCATGATCTCGGCAGCGACCGTCGCCTGCCCCTCGATGATATCGGCATGGTCGAAGGGTGGCACCATGACGCCGCCGACCGCCTCGACATGCTCGCGCGCCGCCTGATAGCACTGATCGAAAAAGTCGCCGAACAGCCGGATGGTGATGAATTGCGCACCGAACATGCGGGTCTTGTCGATTTTCTGCTGCGGCGTCGTCACCGGCATGAAGACGACGCCTGGCACGCCGAAATGACGGCAGACATAGGCAAAGCCCTGGGCATGGTTGCCGGCCGAGGCGCAGACGAAGGTCTTGCCGGCCGCCCCCTGCCCGATCGCCTTGCGGAAAAAATTGAAGGCGCCGCGGATCTTATAGGAGCGCACCGGCGATAGATCCTCGCGCTTCAGCCAGATGTCGGCGCCGTAGCGGGCCGAGAGATGATCATTGAGCTGCAGCGGCGTTGCCGGAAAGAGGCTACGCATTGCCTCTTCGGCGCTTTCGACTTCAAGTCTCGTCACGGGCGTGATCCATTCTCATGATTGGTACCGCCGCTATGGCACAGGCCGGCGGCCAAAGGAAAGGATTCACTGACCGGCCGGCTCAGCCCATAGAGCCTTTCTTAAGCCAATCGCAAAATCGGCGGCAGATGAACTGATTTTAACTGTCATTGGAAAGGCTTGCCACTTATATGGAGCGATGATGATCTTCAAATTCGCAAGACCGCTCGCCTGGCTGCTGCTCGCCTTCATCCTATTTGTCACGGTTTCGCCGATCGGGCTGAGACCGGATACGGTCACGACGGTCGATACGGACCGCGGCGCCGCCTATGTTCTTCTCGGCCTCGCCTTTGCGCTCGCCTATCCGAAACAGTGGAAACTGGTGGCCGTGCTGCTGATCATTGGGGCAGTTGGCATCGAATATCTGCAGTATTTCTCGCCGACCCGCCATCCGCGCCTGCATGATGCGGGCATCAAGGCCATGGGCGCCGCTCTCGGCCTCGTCGCCGGCTGGGTGATCAACAGATGGCGCGAGAGCAGAGCTCCAAACGGCCTGCCTTTCGCAGAACGCTGATTATTGCGGATCAGAAACCCGGCAAATCCAATGCCCAGAAAAACAGCGGTATCGCAGCCACAACAGTTGCAAGAACAAGTGCGACGCTCGTCTTGAATATCCGGACGCGCCGAACCCTGGTCCCGCTCCAATCGTAAACCATCGTCTTACTCCCAGAAGACAACACTTACTCGCCGCGGCGCAATCCTTGCACCGAAAATGTCATTGTCAAGCAATAACGCGCTTTTGCGCGCAATATACAGGCATATTCAAACACGATTATGAAGATTGTTGCAGCTAACCGGAGCATTATCGAACCAGTCCGCCTTCGTTCCCAACAGAACTACGGCGCGACTGCCTTCGCTTGGCTGCTCTCTTCGGCTCGCCGAGCCGAAGCTCACAGAGCGTAGGCTGGTGCGGGCGACGGGGATCGAACCCGTATAGCCTAAGGCCGAGGGATTTTAAGTCCCTTGCGTCTACCAGTTTCGCCACGCCCGCTTGCGGCGTTTTCAATATCTTGCGTCATGGGCGATGGGAAGAGCCGTAGGGCGTAAAAATAATATCGGCTCTGCCGGCCGCCGCCACGGAATGAATGAGCAGGCATATCAAGGAGAAATCGAGCGTCAGCGCCGCTCGTTTCGTCTGGCCCAAGAAACTGGAAAAGGCGCGGCGGGCTCACGCCCATCGCGCCTTCATCGTTTACGCATCGAGATCAAGGAAGCCTTGGCGACCTCTTCCGGAACCAGTTCCGGGATGCGCTTGACGGTGACGTCGGCACCAGCCGACCTCGCGCCTTCAGCAACGGCATAGGCCATGGTTTCGATATGGTCGTAGGCCGAGTAATTAAAGAACGAGAACTTTCGCCATCTTCCATTTTCCTTGAAACACCGGGAATTTCGTAACCGGCGGATTTCTACCAGCGCCCAAGGCGAAGGCAGCCCTGCGCGGGAGAACTCAGTGTTCAACGTCCCCGATTTGGCGCGAAAGTGACGCATCGGCCGGTGCTAACGAGCATGATATCGTCCGAAAACCGCTGACACTTTTCGGCACCACGCGCGCGTGTTTGCAAAGCGGCCCAAGGACGCTACCTATTGACCAGCCTCACATCACGGAACATCCCATGAGCCATGACACCGTCGTCACCGCCGCCATGCTCGCCATCGGCGACGAACTCCTTTCCGGCCGCACCAAGGACAAGAACATCGGCCACCTCGCCGATCTGCTCACGCTCTCCGGCATCGATCTCAAGGAAGTGCGAATCGTCGCCGACGACGAGGAGGTGATCGTCGAGGCGCTGAATGCGCTTCGCGCCCGATATGATTACGTCTTCACCTCGGGGGGTATCGGGCCGACGCATGACGACATCACCGCCGATGCGATCGCCAAGGCCTTCGGTCTGCCCTGCGAATATGACGGAGCGGCAATGACCCTGCTGGCCGATATGTACCGTCGCCGCGAGATGGAATTCACCGAGGCGCGCCAGCGTATGGCCCGCATGCCGCGGGGTGCCATCCATATCCCCAATCCGGTGTCGACGGCGCCGGGTTTCATCATCGGCAATGTCTATGTTATGGCCGGCGTGCCGCAGGTCTTTCAGGCGATGGTCGACAATGTGCTGCCGACGCTTCGAACCGGCACGCCGGTGCTCTCGCTCGCCATCGCCTGCCCTTATGGCGAGGGTGATATCGGCACGCCGCTTGCCGCAATCCAGAAAGCGCATCCGGATACCAGCATCGGTTCCTATCCGCGTTATGTCGGCCAGAAATTCTCGACCGAGATCGTCGTGCGCGGCCGCTCGCAACCGGCAATCGATGCAGCCGGCGCCGAGGTCCACGCGTTGATCGACGCCATCCGCCGGAACAAGGAGATCGCAGAAAACCATTCCGCCGAGGCTTGAGGAGCCGGACTTGATCCCCGTCAAGGAACGGGAGAACGGTCCGGTGCATTCCGTCCCTCGCGCACGTCATTTCAGCGCAAGGAGAATTGATATGTCCTACAAAACCATTCTCGCCATTCTCGATACGGCAGACAATAGCGCCGCCGTTGCCGATTTCGCCTTCGCCATTGCCGCGGAAAGCGGTGCACACGTGATCGGCCTGCATGCCGAAACCATATCGGCCGTGCCGCTGGTGGCACCGATGGAAATTCCCGATCCGGTCGCCGTCCAGGCGCTGCAGGATATGGCGCATGGTGAAACGGTCGCCGTGGAACGCATCTTTCAGGCGAAAGCGCAGGCCGCCGGCGCCTCCTCGGAATGGCGCAGCTTTACCACCTCCACCGGCTACGGTTCCGCACCGCTCATCGAAAGCGCTCGCAGCGCCGATCTTTTGATCGCATCGCAGGCCGACCCGGCCAATCCCTCCGACAGCCATGTCGACGTCGACAGCTTCCTCTTCGAGACCGGGCGACCGGTGCTGATGATCCCTTACGTTATCCGCCAGCCGAAGCCGATCAAGCGCGTGCTGATCGCCTGGAATGGCTCGAAGGAGGCGGCGCGCGCGACCTTCGATGCGCTGCCCTTCCTGAAAGCGGCCGAGGAGGTGGAGATTTTTTCGGTCGACCCGGCCGATACCACCCTGCAATCGCCGCTCACATCAGGCGCCGAGATCGCCGCCGCACTTGCCCGCCATGGCGTGAAGACGACGCTTGCGACGGGCCACAGCGTCGACAGGAATGCCTCGCATGTCATCGAAAACCGGCTGTCGGACAGCAGCATCGATCTTCTCGTCATGGGCGCCTATACCCATTCCCGGCTCTGGCAGGCGATCTTCGGCGGCACGACGAAGAGCCTGCTGCAATCGATGACGGCGCTGACCCTGTTGTCGCGATGAGCGGCTGCTCTTGCGTTTTACCGGCAAATCCCGCTAATTGCTGCCACCGATGAAGGCTTTCAGCCCCGGCCACGCCTCGCGCAGTAGCAGGTGCGATCTCGCGCAGCAGCTGGCGATCTCGCGCAGTTCCGGCTGCGCGATTTGCGTTTTGCCGCTGAAGCCGTCCGGTCGCCGGTGAACGGCGTTTCGTCTCTATTCATGCCGCGGAGCAGCCCCAATGTCCCTTCCCGATAAAGCCTTTCCCGTTTCCTGGGATCAATTCCACCGCGATGCGCGTGCCCTTGCCTGGCGGCTTGCCGGCCTCAATCAGGCCTTCAAGGCGATCGTCTGCATCACCCGCGGCGGCCTTGTTCCGGCCGCAATCATCTCGCGCGAGCTGAATATCCGCCTGATCGAGACCGTCTGCATCGCCTCCTATCATGACTATGTGAACCAGGGCGACATGGTGCTGCTCAAGGGAATTGCGCCCGAGCTTGCCGAAAACGGCGGCGAAGGCGTGCTCGTCGTCGACGATCTGACGGATACCGGCAAAACAGCCGCGCAGGTGCGCACCATGCTGCCGAAGGCGCATTTCGCCTGCGTCTACGCCAAGCCGAAGGGTGTGCCGACCGTCGATACCTTCATCACCGAGGTCAGCCAGGACACCTGGATCTATTTCCCCTGGGACATGGGCTTCACCTACCAGGAACCAATCGCCAAGGGCGCGCGTTGATCGCCGCAAATCCGCAGTGCGCCGCTATCCCGGCGCACTTTGACAGCGCTGATTTCCTCAGCGAATCGGCATGCGCATTTGCGCCGGAAATGCCATCATAAGATTTGCCGCAGGACACTTTTTTGCCGCTGCGGCATTTTCCTTAGCCGGCAACGCCCGCAAGTCATTGTATTTTCAGCGCTCCCCGGCTTTCCCCAATCTCCACAGGCGCATCCACAAGATGTTGTGGTTACCATTCAATTAAAAACCAGCCCTTGACGGAATCAGCGGTTTCCAACTTTACTGTTCCTGATGTTGCGGCGGCGACAGGACCGGAGGTACGAGCCCGGTTCCCTTTGAAAAACAAGACGCAGATTGAGGCTGTCGTGCCGGAACCGGCCCAGGCCAGAGAGGATTTCTGCGCGGTTTTCTGCCTCCAAAAAAAGTGACATCGGGGCTGGCGATAATAAGCTGTTAATACTATATTTAGTGTTTGCAGCCACCATCACCACAAGATACAGGAAGGACATCTCCGGATGACACCCCTGTCACGATACGGAAACGAGACTGGCTGCACGACGACAATGTGCCGCCGGATAGGAAATTTGCGCCCTGGGGACGGGCGCCAACGCGAGGTCAAGACTATGCGCATCGAACGTCGTTTCACGAAAGCCGGCCAAGGCGCCTATGCGGATATCGAATTCCGCAAGGCGACGAGCGAGATCAAGAACCCGGACGGGTCGATCGTCTTCCGCCTCGAGAATATCGACGTTCCCGCGCAGTTCTCCCAGGTCGCGACCGACGTTCTGGCGCAGAAGTATTTCCGCAAGGCCGGTGTTCCCACCCGGCTGAAGAAGGTCGAGGAAAACGACGTTCCTTCCTTCCTGTGGCGCTCCGTTCCCGACGATGCAGCGCTGAAGACCCTGCCCAGGGAAGAGCAGACCGGCTCCGAAATCGATGCGCGCCAGGTATTTGATCGTCTCGCCGGCACCTGGACCTATTGGGGCTGGAAGGGCGGCTATTTCTCTTCGGAAGAAGATGCTGCCGCCTTCAAGGACGAGCTTGCCTATATGCTCGCCACCCAACGCGTCGCCCCGAACTCGCCGCAATGGTTCAACACCGGCCTGCACTGGGCCTACGGCATCGACGGCCCCGGTCAAGGCCATTTCTACGTCGATCCCTTCACCGGCAAGCTGACCAAATCCAAGTCGGCCTACGAACATCCGCAGCCGCATGCCTGCTTCATCCAGTCGGTCGAGGACGATCTCGTCAACGAAGGCGGCATCATGGATCTCTGGGTGCGTGAAGCGCGCCTGTTCAAATACGGCTCCGGCACTGGCTCCAATTTCTCGATGCTGCGCGGCGAAGGCGAAAAGCTTTCCGGCGGCGGCCGCTCCTCCGGCCTGATGAGCTTCCTGAAGATCGGCGACCGCGCCGCCGGCGCTATCAAATCGGGCGGCACGACGCGCCGCGCCGCCAAGATGGTGGTCGTCGACATCGACCATCCCGATATCGAGGAATACATCAACTGGAAGGTCAAGGAAGAGCAGAAGGTTGCGGCTCTCGTCACCGGCTCCAAGATTGTCGCCAAGCACCTGAAGGCGATCATGAAGGCCTGCTTCAATTGCGAAGGCGACAACGGCGATTGCTTCGACCCGGCCAAGAACCCTGCCCTGAAGCGCGAGATCCGCGCCGCCAAGAAGGACCAGGTTCCTGAAAACTACGTCCAGCGCGTCATCCAGTTCGCTCGCCAGGGCTACAAGGACCTCGAATTCAAGACCTACGACACGGACTGGGATTCGGAAGCCTACCTCACGGTATCGGGCCAGAACTCCAACAACTCCGTCTCGATCAAGGACGACTTCCTGCGCGCCGTGGAAAATGACGGCGAATGGAAGCTGACCGCCCGCAAGGACGGCAAGGTCATGAAGACGCTGAAGGCGCGCGATCTCTGGGAAACGATTTCCTATGCCGCCTGGGCCTCGGCCGATCCGGGCATCCACTTCAACACGACGATGAACGACTGGCACACCTCGCCGGCCGGCGGCCCGATCCGCGGCTCGAACCCGTGCTCGGAATACATGTTCCTCGACGACACGGCCTGCAACCTCGCCTCGCTGAACCTCCTGCAGTTCAAGGACAAGGCCACCAAGCGCATCAATATCGGCGACTACGAACACGCCGTTCGCCTGTGGACCGTCGTGCTGGAAATCTCGGTGATGATGGCGCAGTTCCCGTCGAAGCGCATTGCCGAACTCTCCTACGAATACCGCACGCTCGGCCTCGGCTACGCCAATATCGGAGGCCTGCTGATGTCGTCGGGCATTCCCTACGACTCCACTGAGGCCCGCGCCATCGCCGGTTCGCTGACTGCGATCATGACCGGCATCTGCTATGCGACCTCGGCCGAGATCGCCGGCGAACTCGGCCCCTTCCCGAACTTCGCGCCGAACCGCGAGAGCATGCTCAGGGTCATCCGCAACCATCGCCGCGCCGCTTACGGCGAAACCTCCGGCTATGAGGCGCTGTCGATCGATCCGGTCGCGCTGATCCATTCGGAAAACCCCGATCAGGATCTCGCCGCCCATGCCAAATCGGCCTGGGACAAGGCGCTCGAGCTCGGCGAAAAGCACGGCTACCGCAATGCCCAGGTTTCGGTCATCGCGCCCACCGGCACGATCGGCCTCGTCATGGATTGCGACACGACGGGCATCGAGCCCGACTTCGCCCTCGTCAAGTTCAAGAAGCTCGCCGGCGGCGGCTACTTCAAGATCATCAACCGCGCCGTGCCGGAAGCGCTGCGCACGCTCGGCTATTCGGAAAGCCAGATCGCCGAGATCGAGGCCTATGCGGTCGGCCACGGCAACCTGAACCAGGCACCGGCGATCAACCCGTCGACGCTGAAGGCCAAGGGCCTGACCGACGAAAAGGTGGAAGCCGTCAACGCCGCGCTGAAGAGCGCCTTCGACATCAAGTTCGTCTTCAATCAGTGGACGCTCGGCGCCGACTTCCTGAAGGACACGCTGAAGGTTTCCGACGAGCAGCTCGCCGATATGAGCTTCAACTTGCTCGACCACATGGGCTTCTCGAAGAAGGACATCGAAGCCGCCAACATCCATGTCTGCGGTGCGATGACGCTGGAAGGCGCGCCCTTCCTCAAGGCAGAGCATCTGCCGGTCTTCGATTGCGCCAATCCTTGCGGCAAGATCGGCAAACGCTATCTCTCCGTCGAAAGCCATATCCGCATGATGGCGGCTGCCCAGCCCTTCATCTCGGGCGCGATTTCCAAGACGATCAACATGCCGAACGAGGCGACCGTCGAGGATTGCAAGAACGCCTACATGCTGTCCTGGAAGCTCGGCCTCAAGGCCAACGCCCTCTATCGCGACGGCTCGAAGCTGTCGCAGCCGCTCAACGCCTCGCTGATCGAAGACGAGGACGACGAGGATGCGCTGGAGGAACTGCTGCAGGCGCCCGTCGCCGCCCAGGCCGTCACCATCACCGAGAAGATCATTGAGCGGGTGATCGAACGGGTTTCGCGCGAACGCGAGAAGCTGCCGAACCGCCGCCAGGGTTACACCCAGAAGGCGGCCGTCGGCGGGCACAAGGTCTATCTCAGAACCGGCGAATTCGGCGACGGCCGCCTCGGCGAGATCTTCATCGACATGCACAAGGAAGGGGCTGCCTTCCGTGCGATGATGAACAACTTCGCCATCGCCATCTCGCTCGGCCTGCAATATGGCGTGCCGCTCGAGGAATATGTCGAGGCCTTCACCTTCACCAAGTTCGAGCCGGCCGGCATGGTCATCGGCAACGACGCGATCAAGAACGCCACCTCGATCCTCGACTATGTCTTCCGCGAACTGGCCGTCTCCTATCTCGGCCGTCATGACCTCGCCCATGTCGATACGTCGGATTTCTCCAACACCGCGCTCGGCAAGGGCATCCAGGAAGGCAAGACCAACCTTCTGTCGACCGGCTGGACCCGCGGCTACAAGCCGACGCTGGTTTCCGGCACCGGCGGCGAACGCCAGGCGGGCGAGCCCAAGGGGGCCGCTACCGCAGCCCCTGCCCGCGCCGCTTCCACCGGCACGGTCACCGCCTTTGCCGGCAGCGCTGCCCGCAAGCTGGAGCCGGCCGCCGCCATCTCCACCTCCGAAATCGTCGCCTTCAAGCGCGATTACGAGGAACGCGCCAAGGAATTGGCCGAGGAGATCGCCGAAGAGGTGATGGAAGAAATCACCAGCGACGCCACCGCCCTCTTCTCCGACAAGGCGGCGGCCGATGCGGCAACGGCCAAGACCGAAGCCAAGAAGGTGGAAGCCGAACGCCGCCAGCGCTCGATCATGCAAGGGTATACGGGCAACATGTGCTCGGAGTGCCAGAACTTCACGATGGTCCGGAACGGCACTTGCGAGAAGTGCGACACGTGTGGTGCGACGAGCGGCTGTAGCTGAGTAGCCTTGCGGTTCTTCAGTGGCTGTTGAGAAATCGAAGCTAGTTCCGGCCAATAGCCTCTGAAATTGGCCATTTCCGACAGAAGAAATGGTCATCGTCCGGGCACTAAAAGTGCCCGGACGATGACCCGTTTTGCGAATTGGCAGCGAATAGCCTCCCTGCATCAGCCTGCGATCTGGGATATCGCAATAGGTTGATGCCTGCTCGAAGACCTAATGCGGTTCTCCTGGCAGATCGGAACTCAGGACGTCGTCCAGAGTTTCGTCTGCGAGGTCGAGCTTAATTTCGATTTCGGACAAGACGCGTTCCAGGCTCGATTGAACACGGTCACGCCGAAATCCGCGGGATGCTCTTTTCGCAAAAGTGGGACGAAACGACGACTGACCTCCCACTGACGTCCGCCTAGTTTGCGAGCTGTATCGGAGGCCCTTCATGCTCCAGGAGTCAACACGCAACGAAGCTCTAACCGACGACATCGGCCTCGCGATAAAATGACGCCGAAACCCATGCTGCCGAAACGCCGCCTCATCCTTTTGCGCCATGCCAAATCCGCCTGGCCCGGCGGTGTGGCCGACCGTGAAAGGCCATTGGCGGATCGCGGGCGCAAGGCAGCATCCGTCATCGGCACCTATATGGTGCGCGAAAAACTGATCCCCGATCTCGTCCTCGTCTCGCCGGCCCGCCGGGCGCGGGAAACCTGGAAGCTCGTCCGCGGGGCCCTTTTGAAAAAGATCGAACACGAGGCGGCGGATATCTACGAGGTGCCGGCCGAGCGTATGCTCGATGTGATCCGGGCCGTCGAACCTGGCATCCGCACGCTGCTCATCGTCGGCCACAATCCCGGCATGGAGAATGCGGCCTCGCTGATCGTGGCAGACGGCGATGCCGCTGCCGTGGGACGCATGCGGGAGAAGTTCCCGACGGGGGGACTCGCCGTCATTGACCTCGATCTCGACGGATGGGACGAGATTGCGGCGAGCACCGGTTATCTCGAGCGGTTCGTAACCCCGCGATCCTTGGGATAATAATGGTGCATGGCCCTGATTTTGTCCGCGCCGGTTCGAACGGGTCGTTCGCGACAGAATGGTTCGACAACGCCGACTTCGCCGGAGAACCCGTTCACTTCAACGAGATGGGATCGGTTCGCCAAGGTAATCCATTGCGGACATCTCTTTCCCTATATCGTGGATTGCCACACGCCGGGCAGCCCTTCCCTCACCCCGTCAGAGTTCCGCCTCCGGGCTCCATTGGCCGGCACCTCCGGCTATTGTCAAAAGGGCAAAATGTCGAATAGACGCCTGCTCGCTCTCGCCGCCCAGGAGGGCTTCACCGTCCCGGATGCCAACGGCGGGCCGGAGGACGGCGCCAGCAGCGGTTGATAGAAACGATTGAGCATCGCGTCGCACACATAGTGCCCCCAGTTCGTCAGATGCTCCGTTTCCCTGGTGCCGAGGAAGTGAAGATAGGTGCCGACCTCGGACGGAACGACCGAGGACGGCGGCAGCGTGTAAGAGGCGTAGGGTTTGAGTTCGGCGTCCTTGCTGTCGATCGACCAGTAGACGCCATGGGTTCTTGCGCGCAGCGCCGATTTCGCGAGATCGTCGAGGCCAAGCCTATCGGCCTGTTTTGCAGCCTTGAAGCCGCCGATCAGGTCTCGCCGCCGCAACGACCTCACCTGATTGTCCGTCGTATCGAGAACGCGCTTGAGCTGCGAGAGATAGTTCCAGTATCCGCGGGTCGAGGAGCGCCAAGGCGCGCCGGCATCGCTGACAAATAGACAGTCGCAGCGTTTCAGCGCCGGCTCGATGCCGTGATTGTCGTAGACCCCGCCGTCGCTCAATATTGCCCTTTCCGGTGCAACGGGATCGCCAACGGTGTCATCGAGTTTTTCCCTTTTCCAGGAAAATTTCGATAGGTCCAATCGCAGCGGCGACAGCACAGGCGGGAATGCCGCCGAAGCAGCAACCGCGGTCGCGAGCGAAAGTGCCGGATGAAACGACAGGCCGATCCGGTAATCCGCGATATAGCGGTTCGACATCCGGAAGAGTGAACCGGTGCTGAGATTGCTGGCGCAAAATACGAACCAAGGCTCGCCCGGAAGATCGCTGAGGCTTGGCGACCTTCCGTCGAACAGATGTCGCTCGTAGAGTTTCGCGACCTCCTCGGCAGCGCTCGAGAAGGGATTGAGCACGCCCTTCAAAAAGCTTGGCCCATCGGCGAATATCTGGCTGAAAGCCAGAATGCGATCCAGATATTCGGCTTTGAAATTGACGGCGACCCCGTCCTGAAAGACAAGCCGCGGCCACACATAGGCCAGCAGGCCGGAGGCGATCGATCCGCCCGATACCGAGGAGATCATATCGAGCTTCGGCAGAAGACCCGCCTCGTTCAGCCTCGCAAGCGATCCCGCATGGAAGAGCATGGCCCGGTAGCCGCCGCCCGAAAGGCAAAGACCGAGTTGGTAGCGCGCGGCCGGCTCCTCGGGGTCGTCAGATCCAGAGAGGACGCTGTTTTCCTCAGGATGCTCGTCTTCTGACATGTCGTATCACGTTAAGAAGGATGGCGACATTCGCTGTATATCAGATCGAGACCCGCGCGAAGAAATGTCATAGCGGATTTACCACGAGATCGGCGTGCGTCCTCTTTCACTTCGATCCACAGGCCAAGCCCTCTGCAGGGTTGCACGATCTGTCTTGCAAAACATCCTTCGCGATGTTCAATAACACTAGCGAAAGTGGGGGAATCGATGCGTCACATCGTGGCTGGGTTGTTGTTTTTATGCGCGTTTCCTCTGTCTGCGGCAGAGATCACGCGAGAGCCGTTGGAAGGTGACACGGACTTGATCTCGGTCACGGGCGTCTTGAACGACGGTGACGAAATCGTCTTCAGAAACCTCGCTGCCGCCTCCAGCAAGGCACTTGTGTTTCTGAACAGCGAAGGCGGGGATCTCAAAGCCGGGATCGAGATCGGGCGGGCCGTCCGCCTTAGAGGCTTTGCCACGGCGACCCCGCCGGGCACCTTGTGCGCGTCAGCCTGCGCCCTCACCTGGCTTGCCGGATCGCCCCGGTTTCTTCAGCCCGAATCGAATATCGGCTTTCATGCCGCCTATCGGGTGGTGGACGGCAAGGCCAGCGAGAGCGGCGTCGCCAACGCTCTGGTCGGAGCCTACCTCAATCAGCTGGGATTATCCGACACCGCCATCGCCTACGTGACGTCGGCACCGCCTGAAGGCATCGCGTGGCTGACGGCCGATAAGGCACAGGCCGTGGGCATTACCTATGACGCGATTGACGAGGACGGACCTGATCCGGCGTCTGAGGCGGGCAAGACGTTTCCGCACGATCCTATGCGCACGGTGACGGCCTTCTACTCGGCGCTCGCAGCAGCCGATGGTGAAACCGCCTCGGCGCTGGTCATTCCGGAAAAGCGTGGCCAGGGGCCCTTCAATGAAGCATCAATCCACGCCTTCTTCGGCGCGATGTCGCAGCCGCTCAAACTCACAGGCACGGCGCTGCGCGGCACTGATGACGTCCGGGTTTCCTACGAATACGTCACCAATGAGGGCCGTCGCTGCCAGGGTCGCGCCGATGTCCTGACCACCTACGTGTTTGGCAAGACCCTGGTCTCCAGGATCAAGGCGCTTGACGGCTGCTAGCGCATCGGCCCGTAAATCGGAACGATTTTCGGGAAAGCAGGACGTGTACATTGAAAGTCTTAGAGATGCCGGCTTGCTCAGACAACTGCCGCACCTTATCGGCGGACCGGTGATATCTATTCTGCATAGCTGCGTGAGTTGGCATCGCATTTGTGCCACTCCAGTTTACTCCGGCTTCGCCTTCAGGCCGTAACACCAGTCGACGCGATTGAGCAGCGGACCGAGTTCGTCGCGCCGTTTGCACGCCACTTGCGTCTCGGTGCCCAGCGATCGACTCGTGCGACAGATGTCGTCCTGTCCTGTCCGCAGATGGATCAACCGGTCCGGGGGCTTGGCTCCCTTGTCCGTGGCGAGCACCTTTCCGGTCTCGGACTCGATCTGCCATCATAGACGCGAGCAATTGATATCGGCTATGTCGCCTGCACCGACACATTTGACCAGCGAGGCAGTTCGTGACTTCCACCTATGACAATCACGCCTTCGACCTGAGGAATGATCCCGATTTCTTCGCCCTTCTTGCCGGCAGCTACCAGCGCATTGTCGGCCGCCGTCTTGTGGAGGATGGGCAAGGGCCGGATTGGCTTTACAGCCATGCGCCTTTCGTCGTCCTCGCGCATAATACACTGCCCGACCCGCGCTTCATCTACGCAAACCGGACTGCGCAGAACTGCTTCGAATATAGCTGGGACGAATTCATCATGCTGCCGTCGCGACTATCGGCCGAGCAGCCTGATCGCGCCGAACGCCAGCGGCTGCTGGATGCCGTCGCGCGCGATGGTTTCCTCGATAATGGCCGCGGCCTCAGGGTGGCGAAATCGGGGCGCCGTTTCTGGGTCGAAAATTTCACTGTCTGGCAGCTCATCGATGAGACGGGAAAGCGGTTGGGCCAGGCGGCGATATTTTCATCGTGGCGGGACGCGTAGTTCCTACGGCTTCACGCGGTCCGGATGCGCTGCCTGGAAGGCGGGGAGGTCGGCGCATCTGGCGTCGATATCGCTGATGCGTCTGAAAGCAGTCATATCAACTCCCCAGCGGCGGGCATTGTAGACCTGGGGAACAAGGCAGAGATCGACCATCGACGGCCTGTCGCCAAAGCTGAACGCGCCATCGGATTCCCCGAGCATGATCTCTAGCGTGCGAAGTCCATCGCCGATGAAATGCTTCATCCATTCCTCGCGAGCCTCCGCCTTGTCGGTCAGCGTCAGAAGATGCGAGACGACATGCAGATTGCAGATCGGATGGATGTCCATGGCAATTGCATAGGCGAGAGCGCGCACTCTATGGCGATCGGAGCTATCGGACGGCAGCAACCCGTATTCCGGCCGAGACTCGGCCAGATATTCGATGATGGCCAGCGACTGTGTCAGCGTTTTCCCATCGATCACAAGTGTCGGCACGAGCCCCTGCGGATTGAGCGCGAGATAGTCCGGCATTCTGTGCGCACCGTCGAGCAAGTTGATCGGCACGGTCTGGTAGTCGAGGCCCAGAAGATTGAGCGCGATCCGCACGCGATAACTCGCCGATGACCGCCAGTAGTCGTAGAGAATGATCTCGTTCATCGCCGGTCGGCTCCCTCATATCGTCCGACCGTCTGCTCGATCGCTCCGAAGATCGAATGGCCGGCATGGTCCTTCATCTCGATGCGGACCTGGTCGCCGAACCTCATAAAGGGGGTCTTCGGTGATCCGCTCTCGATCGCCTCGATCATCCTCAGTTCGGCAATGCAGGAATAGCCGTCTCCCCCCGCGTCCACCGGCTTGCCGGGGCCGCCATCGAGCTTGTTCGAGACCGTGCCGGAACCGATGATCGTTCCAGCCACCAGGTGGCGGGTGTTCGCGGCATGGGCAATCAGCCGGCCGAAGTCGAAGGTCATGTCGATGCCGGCATTCGCCTTGCCGAATAGCCTGCCGTTCAAGCTCACGAGCAAAGGCAGGTGCAGCTTGCTGCCGTCCCACGCCTCTTCTAGCTCGTCCGGCGTCACCGCGACCGGCGAGAATGCCGAGGCCGGCTTGGACTGGAAGAAACCGAAGCCTTTCGCCAGCTCGTCCGGGATGAGGCCGCGCAGCGACACGTCGTTGACGAGCATCACCAGACGAATGGCGCCTACGGCGGCTTCCGGGCTAGAACCCATGGCGACGTCGCCGGTGATAACGGCAACCTCGCCCTCCATGTCGATCCCATAGGCCTCGTCCGCCATCAGGATTGGATCGCGCGGTGCGAGAAAACCGTCAGAGCCACCTTGATACATCAACGGATCGGTCCAGAAGCTTGCCGGCATCTCGGCGCCGCGCGCCTTGCGCACCAGCTCCACATGGTTGACGTAGGCCGAGCCGTCGGCCCATTGATAGGCGCGCGGCAAAGGCGATGCGGCGTCATGTTCGTGAAACCGCATCGTCGGCTGGGCGCCCGTCTCGATGCCTTCGGCGACCAGACGAAGTCTCGGAGCGACATGCTCCCAGTCGTCTAGCGCCGCCTGCAGGGTGCGGGCGATGTGGCCGACCTCCGAACAGCGGGTCAGATCGCGGGAAACGACCACCAGGCGGCCGTCCCTGGTGGAGTCCTTCAAGGTCGCTAGTTTCATGTCTCAATTCCACTGCCGTAGGAGCCGATCCTCATTTGATTCCGGGGGTTCCGTCGAACTTGCGTTCGAGGCCATCCCAGCATTCGAGGTAATCGTCCTGCAGCGTTTCGAGCTCGGCCGCATATTTGGTCAGCTGCTGCGGGTAGCGGGTCTCGAACATGAAGGCCATGGTGTGATCGAGCTTCACCGGTTTGAGTTCGCTGTTGGATGCCTTTTCGAAGGCGAGCGCATCCGGGCCGTGGGGAAGCATCATGTTGTGAAGGCTGATCCCGCCAGGCACGAAGCCCTCCTCCTTGGCGTCATACTGGCCATGGATCAGGCCCATGAACTCGCTCATGATATTGCGGTGATACCAGGGCGGGCGGAAGGTGTGTTCGGCGACCAGCCAGCGCGGCGGAAAGATCACGAAATCGACATTCGCCGTGCCGGCATCTTCGGTCGGCGCCGTCAGCACCGAGAAGATCGACGGGTCGGGATGATCGAAGCTGATTGCGCCCACCGGCGAAAACGTCCGCAAGTCGTATTTGTAAGGCGCGTAATTGCCGTGCCAGGCAACCACATCAAGCGGCGAGTGGCCGATCTCGGTGACATAGAATTTGCCGCACCATTTCACATGGACGCGGCAGGGTGTTTCCTTGTCTTCAAAGGCGGCGACCGGCGTCTTGAAGTCGCGCGGGTTTGCCAGGCAATTGGCGCCGATCGGCCCGCGGTCCGGCAATGTGAATTTGGCGCCATAGTTCTCGCAGATATAGCCGCGCCAGACCGTCTGCTCGCCCACTGTCATGATCTTGAACATCATGCCGCGAGGAATGAGGCATATCTCCAGCGGCTCGACATCCATGATGCCCATTTCGGTGAACACTCTGATGGCGCCGAGCTGCGGCACGATCAGCAGTTCGCCGTCGGCGTTGAAGAAGTAGTCGTCGACCATGTCTTCATTGAAGACATAGGCATGCGCCGACATGCCGACCTGGGTCGCGGCATCGCCTGCCGTCGTCATCGTCCGCACCCCTTGCAGAAAGCTCAGCCTCTGCTCCGGCGCGGGGATCGGATCCCAGCGCAGCTGGCCGAGCGGCAGCGAATGCTCGTCGAGACAAGGCGCGGTTTTCCAGAGCGGATAGGACGCGTTCGAAAAGCGGCGGGTGTGACGCACGCTCGGGCGAATGCGGTACAGCCAGGACCGTTCATTCGTGCCGCGCGGCGCGGTGAAGGGCGAGCCGGAAAGCTGCTCGGCATAAAGGCCGTAATTGCATTTCTGCGGGCTGTTCTGGCCCTGCGGCAAAGCGCCGGGCAGCGACTCCGTCTCGAAATCGTTGCCGAAACCCGGCATATATTTCAGTCTGTTTGCGGTCGCCGCTTCCGCATCGGCGGCCTGGATCGTTGCCTGGTCCATGCTCAACTCCTCTCCGAAAACTCTACTGCGCCGTAGAGTTTACTCCGCTGCCGTCCCGATGACACCACGCTTGATCTGATCGGCTTCGATCGACTCGAACAGCGCACGGAAGTTGCCTTCGCCGAAACCCTCGTCGCCCTTGCGCTGGATGAATTCGAAGAAGATCGGACCGATCACCGTTTTGGAGAAGATCTGCAGCAGGATTTTTGTCATGCCGCCGTTCACCACACCTTCGCCGTCGATCAGGATGCCGTGCTTCTTCATGCGGTCGATCGGTTCGTCATGGCCATGCACGCGTTCATAGGACATGTCGTAATAGGTCTCGGGAGGCCCCGGCATGAAGCGCAGGCCGTTATCGGCAAGCCGGTCGGTTGCCTCGTAAATATCCTCCGTGCCAACGGCGATGTGCTGAATGCCCTCGCCCCGATACTTCTTCAGATATTCCTCGATCTGGCTGGTGTCGTCCTTCGATTCATTCAGCGGAATGCGGATCTTGCCGCAGGGCGAGGTGATGGCGCGGCTGACCAGACCGGTGATGCGGCCGTCAATATCGAAGAAGTGAATCTGTTTGAAATTGAACAGGTTGCGGTAGAAATCCCACCACTTGTCCATGTTGCCGCGGAAGACGTTGTGGGTGAGATGGTCGAGATAGTAAAAGCCGATCCCGAGCGGCTTCGGATTGGGCTCGCCAAGCCAATCGAACTCGGCCTCGTAAGCCGATCCTTTTGCCCCATAGGTCTCGACGAAATAGAGCAGCGAACCGCCAATCCCGACAATCGCCGGGACATCGAGCACCTTGTCATTTCCTTCATAGGGAACGGCGCCTTTCGACACGGCGTGATCGAAGGCGTGCCTGGCATCGACCACACGCCAGGCCATCGACGGGGCGCAGGGACCATGCTTTGCGACGAAACGGGCGGCATGACTGCCGGGCTCGGCATTCACGACATAATTGATGTCGCCCTGGCGCCAGACGGTAATGTCTTTCGTCTTGTGCCTGGCGACCGCGACATAGCCCATGCGTGTGAAGAGCTCGGTAAGTTTCTCAGGCTCGGGGTGAGCGAACTCGACGAATTCGAAGCCGTCGGTGCCGGCCGGATTGTCGGCGGTGATTTCCGACGGAGGCGCATCATGCGGGAACGGACCCATTTTCTTTCCTCCAGAGGAGATTGCATTTTCTATGCAAACTATGGCTCAAAACACGTGCAAAGTTCTTGCGTTCTTGATGCGTAAGGAACATTTTATGCACGACCTGTGAGCATTTTGGAGATTTCGCGCAATGGATGAGCCCCTCGACAAACTAGACCTGCGCCTCCTCCTTGAACTTCAAAAGGATGGCAGGCTCACGAACAACGAGCTTGGTGAGCGCATCGCGCTCTCACCGTCGCAATGCTCACGCCGGCGCACCAGACTGGAGGCCGAGGGATATATTCGCAGCTACCGTGCCCACCTCGATCGGGAGAAGCTGGGCCTTGATATGCTGGTGGTCATTTCCGTCACGCTTGCGACCCACAACCGAGACAATGCCCGCCGATTTTCGCAACTAATCAACGGCCTGCCCGAAGTTCTCGAAGCCTACGCGTTGACCGGCGAGATGGACTATCACCTGAAGGTGGCGACCCGTGGGCTCGCCGATCTGTCGAAGTTCGTCAACGACGTTCTGCTGCCGCACGAATCCGTGCAGCACGTGAAAACGTCAATCGTGCTCGACACGCTGAAGACGTTCGAAGGCTATCCGGTGATGATGCCGGGCAGCCGGCATGGCGACAGCGCGCGATAACGGTCAGAGCGGCAGTTCGGTGGAGAATTTCAGCTCGCGCAACACGAAGCTCGATACGACGGTGCGCACATGCGGATTGCGCATCAGATAGCGGGTCATGAAGGCTTCGTAGCTTTCGACGTCCCTCGCCCTTATCTTCAGCATGTAGTCGAAGGCGCCCGACAAGGCGTAGCACTCCATGATCTCCGGCCGCTCCAGCACCACTGAAGCGAAAGAAGCCACCGCCTCCTCATGGTGATCCTCCAGCGTGACGTGCGCAATCACGCAGAGCTTGAGATCGAGTTTGCCGGGATCGAGCAGCGTCACGCGCTTGCGGATGACGCCGTCGGCTTCGAGTTCCTGGATCTTCCGCCAGGCCGAGCTCTGCGACATGCCGGCCTTTTCCGCCAGGTCCGCCAACGACAGAGTGCCGTCGGCCTGGATCAGCTGCAGAAGCTTGCGGCGGAAATTCCCAGTTTCTTTCATTTTCGCCACCACATTCGAGAATATCTCCCACCACTATGGCGACAGCCGGCATGAAAGAAAAGAAAATCCGTCGAACACGGAGCATAATGACAGAGATATTGCCATTCCCGGGAGGATCAATCGATGACCAAGGAAAGCAGCTACACCGCCAAACTGCCCGGCCCGGACGGCCTTTATGACTATACCCCCGAAGAAGATGCGATCTGGGGCGAACTCTACCGGCGTCAGATGAAGCTCTTGGCCGATAAGGCTTGCCAGGAATATCTGGACGGCGTCAAACTGCTGGGGCTCAGGCCGGAGAAAGTGCCGCAGCTCCTCGATGTGAACAGACGCCTGAACGAGACCACCGGTTTCGGCGTGGAAGGCGTGCCGGCGCTCATTCCGCCCTCGCGCTTCTATGAACTTCTATCGCAGGGCAAGTTCCCGCTGGCGACCTTCCTGCGCCGCCGCGAGCATATCGATTATATCGAGGAACCGGACCTGTTCCACGAAGTGTTCGGCCACTGCCCGCTGCTGACCAATCAGAGCTATGCCAATTTCGTCCGGCACTTCGGCGAAACTGCCATGCGCCTCGGCAAGGGCTATTCATGGCATCTGTTCCGGATTTTCTGGTTCACAGTCGAATTCGGCCTGATCAACACGCCGCAAGGCCGCCGCTGTTTCGGCGCCGGCATCGTCTCTTCTCCGAGTGAAGCCAAGGCGGCAACGGAAGGCACGGGATGCGAATTCCGGCCGTTCGATCTGTTGAGCGTGCTCCGGACGCCCTACCGCATCGATATCCTCCAGCCGATCTACTATGTTATCGACAGCTTTGCCGATCTCGAGGCGATCGTGGAGCAGGATATCGGCGGCGCGATCCTCAAGGCGAAATCGCTGGGGGATTTCGCCCCGGCTTTCGAAGCCAAGGCTTCGTAATCCTGCGCTGCGATAGCGTGTGGGTATTCGTCAGATCCTGCGTTTCACTTCGGATCGGCGGGACTGCGATTGACGAATTCGACCGGGACGCCCGGCTTGACCATGCCGGCCAGCTCCTCCGCGTCCCAGTTCGTCAGCCGCACGCAGCCATGCGAGCCGACCTTGTCGATGAGCTTCGGCTCCGGCGTCCCGTGTATACCATAGGTCGGCTCGGTCAGGTCGATCCAGACGGTGCCGACCGGGCCATTCGGTCCCTTCGGGATCGTCAGGACCTTGTTGTTCTTTCCCTGCTTGAAATTTCGCTTCGGATCGTATCGGTAGACCGGCATTCGCGCGACGCCCTTGACCTTGTGCTTTCCTGAGGGCGCCGGATTGTCCTCGCTGCCGATCGTGGCGGGATAGACGGCAAGCAGCAATCCATCCTCGCCATAGGCCAGCACCTGCCCTGTCTTCTTGTCAACCTCGATACTCCTAACCTTGCCTTCTCTGGGAGGGCCGGGATCAACGACCCACACCTTGTCGCCGGGCGCGAACTGCGAACCCGGGTTGAGCGCATTCAAGAGATCGAGATCCATGTGAAAGCGCTCGGACAGCTTCTCCGCAACGCTGGTATAGCCGAGGCTCTGCATCTTTGCCTTCTCGCCGTAATCCTCAGGGATTCTGTCAACGAGCCCCGTGGCGTCCTCCGGCGAGACGACATAGCTCTCGATGATGGGCGAATTGTCTTCCAACCGGGAGGCGACATCCGGATCCGGCCTGCCGTCTACGGGAAGCTTGTTCATCGCCTCGAAGCCGGCCACCGCCTTGTCGACGTTCTCGCCGGAGAGACCGTCGATCACGCCGGGAGACGAGCCCGCACGGTCGAGCAGGACCTGAAGGCGGATGATCGCCGGGTCCGAATCTGCGGGCGGCAGCTTTCCTTTCCCGATATCGGCAAGGGAAGCGGCATTGATCGCTTCGGGACGAAGCTCCCCCGCGGAAGCGCCGCCAACGGAAAGGGCCAGAGCGAGCAGCGAGATCGGCAGGGCTGTTTTCATGGACAACAAATGGCCGACGTGGGAATTTGTTCCCACACCAGCCGGGCATCCTCCGACACAGCATCTGCTACAAGTCCGCACGACCGGTGGCAGGTTCCGGTCACGGCGCCTTCGCTTGCTTCCTGGCTTCGCGTGCTCTTGCCGCGCGGCGGGCGGGCCTCAGTTCTTCGATCGTCGGCTGCCACCATTCGGCATCTCGACGGGGAGGCGTTTTCGCAGGCCAGGTACGGACAAGTTCGTCGAATGTCGGCACCCGCCAATACCCCCAGAGATAATCCTCCGTGACCCCGGGATAGAAATCCGCGACGAGAGCCGGATCGACCAGTTCGCCGGTGATTTCTGTGAAGACGACGATCCCATACGAGGTGGCCACCGGGCGTCCTGTCGGCGGCAGGTCGTCGGTCGGAAGCGGGTAACGGCGGCGCTTGCGTTCGGCTGTGCGAAGCTTGCTGCGCATCTCCCGTTCGGTTCCCTTCCGCTCCTCGGCGCGCCGTCGCCTCTCCTCCGGTTCGTTTCTGCGAGCCGCCGCTTCGATGTCAGGCCATCTGCGTCTCAGTTCCTCATAGGATCGAAAGGGAACGTGCCATATTCGAAGATCGCCGTCCCATCGCGAGAACGGCACCTCGCGAAGCTCGTCGACGACGGTTTTTGAATAGGGCGTGCGGATTCGAAAGCCGTCCTTGCCGAGTTCCAGATATGGACTGTCGATGGGATCGAAGGCGAAGGCATCGCGCCCCTTCACATCCGCATGCGCGTCGGCTTCGGCCTCCAGCTCGGCAAGCCATCGGCCGATGCGACGGGACGCGGTTCGGCCGGGAACGAACCAGGCCCTTCGCACGTCGTTCCAGCGGGCACGCGGGAAGCGGTTTCGGAACTGCTCTACAGTCATCCTGTCGTAAGGGAAGGAAACCTCTGCGCCTGGCTTCGGCTCATCGTCACGGGGCGACATCTCGTCCTGGTCAGCAGGCGATTTTGTTTCTGTCATAGGAGGAGAACGCTTCCGCACCGGGATCGGTTTCCGGCGCGGCCGTACGTCGCCTTAACGACGCTAGTGAACTGTCTTCGACGGCTTCTGCGGGTGCGAAATGTTATGCAGCGTTGCCATGAGCTTTTCGAACTCGTTCAAGACACGGTTGAACTCGGCGTCCGGCATCGTGACGATTTCCGATATTGTCGAAGAAACTGACGCGATCAGTTTATCGATCCAAACGCAGCGATCGGCCGACACATTCCCGAGAACTTCGCGACGGAGTATCTTCAACTCGCGAAGAATGCGAACGATAAGGGCTCCGCGCTCCGCCCTGCTCAAGAACGGAAGCCTTGTCTGCGCCTGGTGGATTTCTGCTATCAGCGTCGTCGCCATCCCCGCTCTCCGCCCCTCAAATACAACCGGATATCACAACCGATGCGATTACAACACGGACTTTAGTCTGGCTCGCCAGCACGGTACGATTTTGTACGCCGTACCCGGTCATGGTTAATTGCTCGTCGCGACCAGATCCGACATCTCGCAGCTTCGGCGCTGCCCCTCCCACGGCTGATAGGTGTTGTCTTCCGGCCGATACGATCTGTATCGGGCGGCACATCGGGCTGCCGCCTGGGCATTGACTTTTGTGCCGCCGGCTTCAGGGCTTGCAGCGATATTCTGCTGAAACGGCGAGGCGCATTCGCGGATCTCGCCCCTATAGGATCGGTAGCTGTTGGTCGCAGGATCGAAGGAACGGTAACGCTTGGCGCACCAGGCAAGGTGCTCGGCGGCGAATTTTGGCTGCGGTGGCTGCAGTTCTGTCGACGAACGAGCGGGTTGCGAAGTCACCCTTGGCGCGACGGTCGCCGCAGCCTCGGTGACATAGCTGGAATACACAGGCGGAATTCGTTCATAATGCTGCCGATGGGGATCGACCTTCACCGGACTCGTCGTCCATAGATCGGGGGCGGCAAGATCCGTGAGCGCGGGTGGTCCGGAATCCGCCACCACATGCGAGGCAACGGAGGCCGCTGCCATGCAGGCGCCAACCGAGCTGGCAATGCCGAAGGCGACGCTTGCAATGGCATTCATTGGCCCGCTCCCTGCTGTTGTGCCTGGGGAACCCAGACACGCGGCCCGGCGCTGCTGTGACCGCCGGTGGCGACCAGCACGGCGATAATGCCGACGATCGACAAGAGAATGGCGATCAGCGGCACGGCGAGACCAGCGGATTTCTCTTCGGAATAGATCATGTTCCCTCTCCTCGATCCGTGCGGCCGCACGACGACGCTGCCGTCCATCGTGCGGCTGATCTGAAGATGATTTGCGAAAGGAAGACGCGGCAGAGCCACGTGAACGATCAGGTCACTTGATCACCTGGATCACCTTGCGCGACGACGGTTCGACAATGACACGCTCGTCATTGACCACCGCGTAGGCATATGTCGGATCGTCCGGAACGGGAGTCACGACGACCGTTTCCGGCAGCGGCTGGCCGACGACCACCTTTTCCTTCACAACGACGCGTGCCGACGGTGCCGGAGCCTCGCGGACATAGGTGACGACCTTTTCAGGCGGCGGATCGATCGCCGTGCCGACGACTGCGCCGGCAACGCCGCCGATAGCAGCACCGGCCGGACCACCAACGATTGCTCCGGTGATTGCGCCACCGGCCGCACCATTGACGGTCGAGGACTGGGCGAATGCGACGCCCGACATCACGGTCATGGCAGTTGCGGCGCCTGCGATAAACTTGAAGAGCATCTTTTCCTCCTTGCTTTTCAATGCGGCCTGCTTGCCGCTGCCAAACCAACTTGCTGGCAACGAGGTCGTTCCACGCCCCGGACCTCGGTCTGAGGCATCCCAGCCCTTGGTCTGGATTTCATTATTCGTCAGCCGCGCTATTCTCGAGCCGAACGCCATCCCATCGCGGGCCTGGGCAGGAGACCGAGGGAGATGACACGATCCAACCGTCGGGAAGCAGGACGCAGGCGCCTGGCCATGCGTCTGCCGCAAATGCGGGCGCTGATCATGCAGGCGCGCGACCCGTGGCAGCTCGAGCTTTTCGAGGCCTACCAGATGGCAGTCGAAGCGCGTGATCGGCTTCGAAGACGCCGGTTCAATTTGAAGCTGGTGCGGGAATATGACGAGACCTGCGTCGAGATCGAACAGCACGTCATCGGCGCGATGCGCGCGCCTGACTACCCCCACTACTGCCTCATCCCGTAATCGGCGACCGCAGCTTTAATCCGGGCGCCAGGGAATGATTGTCCGCACGAGCCCCGAGCACAGGTAATCGGCGCGCGAGAAGATTGCCGGAATCGGTTAAGGGGCCCGGCCGGAGGCGACCAGGGCGCTCATGCTGCCGCGAGGACGGGCGCCATAGCGGGACGCCACCCGCTCGGCCACCTCATTAACGATCTCCGACATGCGCTCCGGCGCCCGCCATTCGATTTCTCCGCTGAGCGGCGTGCCCCGGCAGAAAGCGGTCGCGATATCCTGTGCTGTGGCCGCGATAGAGGTCAGTTCGAGCCGTTCGCAGGAAACCGCCTCGAATCCCGCCGATGATACTTCAGCCTTGATCGGGCTGGGGTCGAAGTAAGAATATGGCAAGCGCCTGAGGAAATCGGGGGGATCCGACGGGAAAAGGCTTGTCAGACATTCGTCCACACATCTTGCGAAGTCGTTGGCAGCAAGCGAATCCCACGTCGAAAACAGGAAATGGCCTCCGCTCCGCAACACTCTTTTCGCCTCGTGATAGGCCTTCGGCTTATCCGGAAAGAACATGACGCCGAACTGGCAAACGACGAGATCGAACATCAAAGGGGCGAACGGCAGATCTTGCGCATCTGCGTGCATCCAATGCGTTCGCGACATCGTCACCGATGGTGCGCCGACGTCGATCATCGCCTGGCTGAGATCGGTGGCAACGATCTCGGCGGCCGGATCGAGCTTCGCCCGCAGAGCGCGTGTCAAGGCGCCGGTCCCCGCCGCGACTTCGAGCACGCTGACCGGCTTCGACCGTTCGGCGACGCTTGCCATTTCCAACGCATAGGGCTCAAAGAGAATCGGCACGAGAAGGGCTTGGTAAAGATCGGCGACGCCTGCCCCGAACGGAGGGGGAGGCGCGACAGATGCGGCATCTGCACCGTCATCGATGTTCGCAGAAACTATCACCACACGTCTCCAAACACAGCTCAATCGAAGTTGAAATATGGCTGAATCGGATGTTGTCCACCGGGACGGACCTTGGTCCCAGGCCTCTTCGACCGAAGTCCCCGAAGCGGAACGGTCGCCTGACCGCGTCGTTTGAGCGATATGGAAGGAGATCCGCTTATGCCCCAAAAGAACAGATCCCATGTCAACGATGCCTGGAACGCCTCCGTCATTGCCCTCGTCATCGTTCTGGCCGGTCTCCTCTATGTCTTCGGCGCAGCCATGTCAGGCGATAGCATTCATTTGACCGAGAGCATCAGAGGCGCCGAGGTCTTCGATACCAGGAATCTGCCCTGAAACAGTCTGGAAAAACTCCAAAGACGCTGTAGGTTAATCGGCAAAGTCTCTTGCCGGTATCAAAATGAATTGGCTGCGCCGCTGGAATGCCCGCTCACTCGCCTCGCAATTTTTCATCGCGGGTGGCTTGGTCTCGATCGCCGCCATGTTTCTGGTGGGCTTACTTGTCACCCATCTGATCGAGGAAGCCGTCATTCATAATTCCGGCGCGGCGACAGCGCTTTACGTCGACAGTGTGGTGGCGCCGCTGCTTCCCGACATGCAAACGGAATCGCTGCTGGACGAAGGCAGCGCTCAGGCTCTCGACGAAACACTCGGTCAAGGGGCGCTTGGCAGGCGCCTTGTCTCCTTCAGGCTGTGGCGGAACGACGGCACCATCCTCTATTCGAAGGACAAGGAGCTGGTGGGCCAGAAGTTTCCCATAAATGCCAAGCTGCAGAAGGCATTCGCCGGCTCGCTCGTCGCGCGATACGAAGTCGCCGACGACCCGGAAAGCGGTGCCGAGCGCGCGCTCGGCAAGCCGCTGATGGAAATCTACAATCCGGTTCTCCAGCCGTGGTCCGGCCAGGCAGTTGCTGTGCTCGAATTCTACGAGACCGCGGAAGGCCTCGGCGACAGTCTGGCGCACGCAAGGCTGCAGAGCTGGGGAGCAGTCGCCGCTCTCACAGGCGTCTTTTTCCTCGTTCTCTCCGCCCTGGTGTTTCGCGGAAGCCGCACGATAGAAGCGCAGCGCAGGGATCTCAAGGAACGGGTCAAGGAATTGTCTGCGCTGCTGGCGGAAAATCGCGGACTCCAGCGGCGGCTGCAGCGCGCTTCGCAGCGCGTGGCGGCGCTGAACGAAACATATCTGCGCAGCATCGGCGCCGATCTTCACGACGGTCCGGCACAGCACATTGCCTATGCTTCACTGCGACTGGACAGCGACTTGTTGATCAACGCATCCACCGAACCCGAAGCGCGCGAAAAAGAACTTGCCTGGATACGCTCGAGCCTCGCGGAGGCCATGACGGAAATCCGCAATATCTGCAGCGGACTGGTGCTCCCGCAGATCGAAAAGTCCTCCATCACCGATATCGTGCTGCGGGTCGTCGAAGCGCACCGGCACAAGACCGAAACCGTTGTCGAAGCGATTATCGACGAGGATGGACCCGAGCTCGCTGCTGCCGTAAAGATCTGTATCTATCGCTTCGTTCAGGAAGCCTTGAACAACGCCTATCGCCACGGCGGCGGCGTTCAGCAGACCGTGAAAGCCGTGTCGCATAATGGTCATGTTTGTGTGGAGGTCAGTGATCGTGGCGATGGGTTCGACCCGACGGAGGTGAGGCCGACAAGCCTGGGCCTGGTGGGGCTGCGCGAACGCATCGACAGCCTGGGGGGATCTTTCGATATCAAGACGGGTGAAGGAGGAACGACCGTGACCATGACCTTCGAGCCTATGGAAGCTGGAGAATAGAGATGACACCAATCACCGTCGGCGTCGTGGACGACCACCCGCTTTTTCGCGAGGGTGTAACGCGCAGCTTGTCGGAGATGAGCGACTTCGTGGTCATTGGCGAAGGGGCCAGCAGCGAAGATGCCGCCATGATCGCATCGAACAACCTCCCCGACGTGATGCTTCTCGATGTCTCGATGCCCGGCGGCGGATTGGCTGCGATCGCCGACGTCCTGGCGCTCAGCCCGACGACGAAAGTGCTGATGTTGACGGTATCCGAGGAGGTGGACACGCTGCTCGGAGCCCTGCAGCAGGGCGCGATGGGCTACGTTCTCAAAGGTGTCGGTTCACGCGGCCTCGCCGAAGCGATTAAAACCGTCCTCAGCGGGTCGCGATATGTCTCGCCGATGATGTCGGCGAAGGCGATGGAAAATTCGCTACAAAACGGAAACTCCGACAAGAACAGTCTGACGCCAAGGGAGCGCGAGGTGATGGATCTCGTCGCCCAAGGTCTGTCAAACAAGCATATCGGCCTGCGCCTCAACCTGCAGGAAAAGACCGTGAAGCACCATATGACCCAGATCCTGAGCAAGCTCGGCGCCTCGAACAGGACCGAAGCGGCCCTGCAATGGCGCGAACGGCGATAGCGCCGGCTCGACCTGCGATCCAGAGCTTTTCCGGGTTAGTTGAGCCAACAGAATGCTGCAATCCAACCCGGAAAGGCTCTACGGCGCCGTTTTCCGCATTCTGCCTCAGCGAAGGAAATTGCTCAGCCGGTTTGCGTCGCCGGCCGTCGCCTGCCGGCTTATGATCGTCCTGCCCTTCGAGTCCTTCATGATATAGCGGCCACTGCGCAGGCTTTCGGTGATGCCGTTCGCGTGGCGAACGTTGATCGACCCATCGGTGCCTTCGGTGGCTCTGGCCTTTGATCCCGTCGACGACGAGGCCGAGGATGAAGAGGATCCGGCGTTGTTGTTGGAGCTTCCTGCGCTGCTGCCGGAACCACTACTGCCGTTTCCGCCCCCGCCGCCATTGCCTCCCCCGTTGCCATTCCCTCCGCCGTTGCCATTTCCTCCGCCGTTGCCGTTGCCGCCGCCGTTATTGCCGTCCTTTGCCGCTGCGTGTTTCACCGTCAGAACGCGAAGGGAGCCATCGAGATTGATTGTCACAGGCGATGCGGCAACCACGAGGGCGACGGCAGCGCAGCCGCCCAATCTCAAAAAACCCCGTTTCGAGATAGTCAATGCCATTGCCTTGTTCATCCGTTCTTCGCCGTTCCTACGCCTATTGGACGCCTTGAGAATTTTCGCCTTTCTGAGGGCTAAATGCAACCGGACCTAGGTACTAAGAAAAGGCAGGACTTTGGTCCGGCATGCAGTGGATGCGCCCCCAAAAATACGAGCAATGTCATCACAAATACTGCCTCGGCGCGTATATTGTCGACATCGTCGCCATGGTGTTGCTGGACAAGGCGCAGACGCATTTTTCTGGAACTTCTTTCCTCGTCACCGCTTTGATTATCAAATTGCAACAGAGGAAACCGCGATGCCGAACCCGAATGATTCACCCGCCGTCCAGTCCCTGCGAAAAGAGCAGGCAGAGCAGCGAAAACAGTCCGGAAAGGGCGAACTCGACAAAGCGATCGAAGACACGTTTCCCGCGTCGGATCCTGTTTCCGCCACCCATACCTCCATTCCCGTGGGCCGCAGCGATGTCGAGGCGGCTGAGCGGGTGAAGCGGGAGCCGGATCCGACCGCCATTGACCAAGAGTATCCGCTGGTCGATCAGGCCCTGCAGACTTCGCACGCCTCGGACAGATTCGATGCCGACCGCGAGGAACTGCGCGCGCTTCAGAAAGAAGCTGGTCGGGTGGCTGAGTCCGCGTCGGAGCTGGCGTCCGGAACAGCCCGTCTGGCAAGGGCGGAAGCTAGGAGTTTCGTCAAGGATATGGAGGACAGGATACGCCGACAGCCGCTGACTGCCGCAGCGATCGTCGCCGCCATCGCCTTCGTGTACGGCGCAACACGCTGAAAGGGCGGCACCATGGCGAGTCAATGGACTGGCTGTCTGCACGGATCCTGCGCGCGACAAAAGAACCTGGAAGAACGCGGCGCGCTTTCGGATCTGGCCAGCACCGCCTCGACATGATCCCTCATGAAAATCGCATCCTACAATGTGAACGGGATCAACGGGAGACTGACCAACCTGCTGCGCTGGCTGAAAGAGGATGCCCCCGATGTAGCCTGCCTTCAGGAACTGAAAACCGACGACGCCAGGTTTCCGCGAAAAGAGATCGAGCGGGCCGGCTACGGCGCCGTCTGGCACGGGCAGCGATCCTGGAACGGCGTCGCCATCCTGGCAAAGGACAAGACACCGATCCTGACGCGGCGCGGTCTTCCCGGCGATCCTGACGACACCCACAGCCGATATATCGAAGCCGTCATCGAAGGAATGCTGATCGGATGCCTGTATCTGCCGAACGGCAACCCTTTTCCCAGCGCCAAGTTCGAATACAAGCTTCGCTGGTTCGGGCGCTTGCACGCCTATGCCGCCGAACTGCTCGAAATCGAGGTGCCTTCCATCCTTGCCGGCGATTTCAATGTCATGCCGACGGAGATCGACGTCTACAAGCCGGAGCGCTGGCGAGACGATGCACTTTTCAGGCCCGAAGTCCGCGACGCCTACGCCCGGCTCGTCTCCCAGGGCTGGACGGATGCCATCCGGCATCTGCATCCGAACGAGCGCATCTACACCTTCTGGAAATATTGGCGGAACAGTTTCGAGCGCGACGCCGGGCTTCGGATCGACCACTTTCTGCTCAGCCCGACAGTGGCGCCGTGGCTCCGATCGGCAACCGTCCGGCGCAAGCCCCGGAGTTGGGAGCATACGAGCGACCACGCACCCGTCATGATCGAGCTCGATCTTCCGGCAGCTGAAGCCGTGTGAGCGGCAATGCATCGGTCGCAGAGTAGCACGGAACCTGCGATGCCTGCTGGAGTTAGCTCTGCAAAGGAGATTGTCCGATGCGTATAAAACCCATTCCCGATTCCGCTAAGCTTCCGCCCAAGTCGTTGAACGAGGACACTCAGGACGATGAGCTGCCCGAGGCAGGTGTCGACGACCAGCGCAAGCCTCCCGTCAGCATGGGCAGCAGCCGCGAGGCAGTCGACGGCGTCCCCAGCTCCGATCCTGAGACAGGCCGCGTCGATCAGAAGGGGCGCATTCCTGCCCCGCAATTCTCCAACCGGAAGTGATCGTCATGGGCGAGAGCAAGAATTATCTCAATACCGACGAAATCCAGGCCGACGATCAATTGTCGCCGAAACCCGTCGAAGGAAAAGATCCACCACGGCATGTGCGCAAAAGCGAGGAAGCCGTCGCCGAAGGCTCTGACGATACGGAGCGCATCCGGGTTCCGCCAGCGGTCGCCAATCCTGATTGATACGATGACAGCATCGCCTCATTCGCCGCCGTCCAGATCATAGATGCGGCCCGTCAACCAGGCGGGCCAGTCGCGCTCGAAAAAGGATCTGGCACCTTTATCCAGTTCGCGGTTCGGACGGGTTGAAAGCCTGACCTCTTCGCCTTCGAGCCGAACGACGATCTGCTCCTTGCGATGCGCTTCGTTTTCCTTGCGGAAACGATAGTCCTCCAGCCGACTGGCACTCGCCAGCGGCAGGAATTCGCCCTCCGCATCGCAGATCGCCCGTGCTCCCCGACTGCCGCCGCCCCTGCCGATGTAGAAGTCCAGGGCGCTCAGCACCGCCTCCGAGGCGAGCGCCATGTGCCGCCATTGCACGCCTCGGACCGCTTCGGCCGCGCGCTCGTAGGCGAGGCCGTTGGCGCGGATTTCGGCGTTCAGCGCCCGCGCTTCGATCAAGGCCTGGCGGACGATCCCCTGATCGCAAATGATGCCTGCCTTCTCGCTCATGCGTGCCTGCACCGCCGAGCGGACCGCTTTGACAGTGAGCGGGCTTTCGGTTCGCAGGGCGGAGAGGAGATTGGCGATGCCCGCCTCTGCAGCCTCCGGTACACGTCCCGCGGCGGGCCGCTTTGCCCCGCCGGCGCCGATATGTTCGGCCACCCTGGTTCCGAAGACCTGCCCGGCATTCAGCGCCGCTCCACCGGGCCTTGTTACCCCATGCGTGCCAGCCGCCTCTCCGACCGCGTAGCAGCCACCCAGATTGGTGCGGCCCCAGCTGTCGACCATGATGCCGCCGTTCATGTGCTGGTTGTTGACCGCGAACTCCAGCGGCTCTGCGGCAATATCGATCTTGTAACGGCGATAGAGCTCGATCGCGAGCGGGTTCATATGCTTCAATCGATGAATCGGCATTTGCTGATCGGCGCCAGCCTTGCCGAGATAGAGGCGAACGTCCTCGTCCAGCCTCTCCAGGCTGAATGGCAGGTCGCCGGGAACGGGCAGAGGATTGCGATTGAAGTCCATAAAGACGCGCCGACCGGCTGCGGTCTCACGGTAAATGGCGAGATCGACCAGGCTCGAGCCGAAATCAAGCATGCGGGTCGCGTGGAACGGCCATTGATAGCCCTTACGGAAGATGTTCGACGCCAGCTCCTGGGTACTTCGATAATATCTCGCCAGGAAATGGTGTTCGGCGCCTTCGCCGTCGACCGAATAGAAATGCGGAATCGCCTGGACGTACGTGCCGGACAGATTCCAAGGAAATCCCTCTCTTCGCGTTCCGATGCCGAACTGGCTTTCGGTCAGGTTGACGAGTTCGACGCCCGCCTCGAGCGCCAATCCGAGGGAGCCGAAGCAGCCGTTGGGATAAACGCTGTCGCGATAGAGTTCGCCCGGCCCGCCGGCGGCAAGCACGATGACGCCACTCACGAACAAGGCGATGCCGAGCGGATTCTCCTGCGTACGGTCGCCGGCGCGCATGACGAGCATGCCGGCGATATTACGCTCAGCCCCCTCGCCCTTGGTGAGGATTTTCACCGCGGTGGTCTGGTTGTAGAACGGCACGCCCAGCCGGATCGCCTCCTCCGCCAGCACCTTCACCATCAGCCGCGAGGTGCGCGGGCCGCAGCTGGTGGCGCGGCCGACCTCGTCATGGTCGGTCTGATATCTCAGTGTTCCGCCAAGCGGATCCTGGGGCAGCGGCAGGCCCAAGAACTGCAGCGATGCCATCATCCGTGACGAGCCGACCGCCTCGACATAGGCCGTGTCCTCGTCCATGGCGCCGCCGCTGCCGATGGCGCGGGCCATCGCCCGGTAATTATCGCCCTGATCGGCCGTGTTCGCGGTGTGGAGGGTTTGCTTGTCGGAGCCAGAGCAGGCCGAGGTTCCGCCCCATGCGCTTTGGCTGATGATGACGACATCGACGCCGCGCCGCTTCATTTCCACCGCCGCACGCAGACCCGCAGCGCCGGAGCCGACGACGACGCAGCCGGCTCGGTAGATCGGCGTCGCGATGCCAGCGAGCCGGACCTCTTCCGAAGCGACGCCTTCGGCTGGAAGCCGCGGCATATCGACATCGGTCAGTGCGTCAAGAATTTCCTGCGGGACATCTATCGTCATCGGCGCACCACAATCAATTGAGCGGGATATCGACCCAGCGTCTCTGCCGGGAAGACTCCATGCAGGCGTCGACGATCTGGCAGATGTGGTGGCCGGTATCGAATGTCGGCCACATCGGTCTGTTTGCGACGATCGATCTTATGACCTCGGCCACCTCGATGATCTTGCTTTCATTGTAGCCTATGCCGAAGTTCGGCAACGGAAGGAAAGCCCTGAAGGTCGCATTCTCAGGACCGACGTCGATCTCGCGAAAGCCGCGCCGTCCCGTGCTGTCGTCGTTGGTGTAGAAACGCAGCCGGTTTATCTCGTCATAGGTATAGGCGATGCTGCCTTTCGTTCCATAGACCTCGTAGGTCTGCATGAATTTGCGGCCGGTGGCGACGCGGCTGAAGTCCACGATGCCGGCGGCGCCGTTTTCGAACCGGCACAGCAGGTTGGTCGCGTCGGGATTGGTGATATCGGCCCAGGCCTCGTTGCCCGACAGTTTCACCTGCTCGCCATAGGCAAGCCCCTCGACGATCGGCCGGCGCGGAGTGACAATGAGATTGTCGGCGATCAGGGAGCTGACGCGGCCGACGAGGAAATCCATGAAGCTGAAGATGTGCGAACCGGTGTCGCCGACGATCCCGGTCGGCGCGAGCTTGCCATCGGCGCGCCACATGAACGGTGCTGTGGGATCGCCATACATGTCGACGTGTTGGCAGCCGCGAAACAGCTTGATCTCACCGATTTCACCGGATTCGATGATCTCTTTCGCCAGATCATGAACGGGGTTTCGGGGAAAGGCGTGTCCGACACGGGTGATGACACCCTTTTCTCTGGCGATCTCGGCCAGCTCCAGCGCTTCGTTAGCGGTATTTGCCAGCGGCTTCTCGCAATAGACATGTTTGCCGGCCAGCAGGGCCGCCTTGGCCACCGGATAGTGCAGATGGTCGGGCAAGCAGATATCGATGAGATCGACTTCGGGATCGGCAACCGCCAGCTTCCAATCCTGGTAGATCCTGGCCCCCGGCGCCCTGTTGCCGATATCCTGCGCTACGTCAGGATTGCTGTCGACAAGCGCCACGATCCGCGCCGTTCCGTCCGAGACGCCGAAGAAATGCGGAAAGGTCTGATAGGCCATCGTGTGGACCTTTCCCATCCAGCCCGAGGCGCCAAGCACTGCAACTTTCACTTCAGACATTGTCGCTCTCCTTAGCGGATCTCGGCGCGGGCCCGGGGCCTGGTATCATTGCGTTCATAGGCGAAGATCGCCGATGGCAGCGCGGGCAGACCCCGAATGAGATCGGATCCCTTTTCGCCGACCATGATCGTCGGAGCGTTGGTATTGCAGGACGGGACGCGCGGCATGACCGAGGAATCGCAGATCCGGAGGCCTTCGAGGCCATGGACCTTGAGATCCAGCCCGACAACCGCGTCGGGCCCCGTTCCCATCTTGCAGGTGCCGACCGGATGATGGTCGGTCTTGGCGTTGGCGCAGCCATAGTCGAAAAGCTGCTCGTCGGTGATGACCTTCGGACCCGGAAGCCTTTCGGCCATGACATAGGGCTTCAGCGCCGCCTGCTGCATGATCTCGCGGGCGATCTTCAGCCCCTCCAGCGACATCTTCCTGTCGTGCGGATCGGACCAGTAGTTGGGATCGATCAAGGGTGCTGCACCCGGGTCGGCAGAAGACAGACGCACCGTGCCGCGCGAGCGCGGATGCAGATAGGCGGAGTTGAGGGTCACGCCGGCGTTCTTCAGCCGCTCGACGCCTGCTTCGATGCCGGAACCGAGGCCGAGATGGAACTGGATATCGGGAGACCGTGCGTCGGGATCGGCATACCAGAAGCCGCCTGTCTCGAAGAGCGACGAGGCGACCGGACCGGTGCGGAAGAGGACATATTGTATCCCCGCCCAAAGCGTGCGGTGGAGCTTCGCAACGCCGTCATAGGTGTGATCGCCGGTGCATTCGGCGATAACGAAAAGATCGAGATGGTCCTGAAGATTGCCGCCGACGCCAGGCAGATCGTGGAAGGGCTTGACGCCGACCGAGGTCAAATGGTCGGCCGGCCCTATGCCGGACTGCAAGAGGAGCTTCGGCGATCCGATCGCGCCTGACGAGACCAAGACTTCGCGTTCAGCACGCACGACCTCCAGACCGTGTCCGGTGGCGATCTCGACGCCGATGGCGCGGCCTGCCTCCAGCACGATGCGGACGACACGCGCGCCCGTCCGGATCGTCAGATTCTTCCGGTTTTTGATCGGCGAGAGATAGGCATACGATGCCGATGAGCGGCGCCGGTTGCGCTGGGTGAGCTGGTAAAATCCGACGCCGGCCTGCTGGCGACCGTTGAAATCGTGATTGTAGGGTATGCCGAGTTCCTGTCCCGCGCGGATATAGGCATCGCAGATCGGCAGCGGTGCCGCCGGCATCGAGACACCCAGCGGACCGCCATAGGCGTGGTAATCGTCGGCGAAACGTTGATTGTCCTCGGCACGTTTGAAATAGGGCAGGATCGAACGGTAGTCCCAGCCCTCGCAGCCGTCTTCACTGGCCCAGAGATCATAATCGGCCGCGTTTCCGCGGGTGTAGAGCTGCGCATTGATCGACGAGCCGCCGCCGATGATCTTTGCCTGGGTGTAGCGAAGCACCCTGTCCTTCATGTGCCTCTGGGGAACGGTTTCCCATCCCCAGCTGGCGACGCCTTTGGTCATCTTGGCGAAACCGGCGGGCATGTGGAAAAGAGGATTCCAGTCGCCTCCGCCGGCCTCCAGAAGCAGTACCTTGACATCGGGATCTTCGCTGAGGCGGCTTGCAAGAACGCAGCCCGCAGGACCGGCACCGGTGATGATATAATCGAATCCCATTTTACTGTCCTATTTGAAGCCGGCGCGCACCAATGGATCTGCCTGTGTCTGCAAGTCCGTCGATGCGATGTGATGGGCAACTCTGAGAGCTTGGCTGGCGACGGTGAGCGCGGGATTGACCGCAGCCGATGTGGGCAGAAAGCCGGCGTCGACGACGAAGAGGTTGCCGTGATCGTAGGACCGGCAGTATGGATCCAGTGGCGCCGTTGCCGGGTCGTTTCCGATGCGGATCGTTCCGCACTGATGGGACGGCGTGCGTTTGTCGAAGGGTCTCGACAGCACGATCGGAAAACCGATCGACCGAAGGATCGCCTTCAGCTTGGCGACAAGGGCAAGATGCGCGTCCCAGTTGGTCCTCTGCCATTTGAGGACGATCCGATCGCCGTCGACCATCACGCGGCTTTCAGGATTCGGTACGTCCTCGCTCATCGCATAGAAGTCGATGGCATGGTCCGTCATGAAACGCAGAAGCCATTCCGGCGCCTGCGGCAGAGAGCCCTTGAGGACCTTTTCGGAAATGCGCCCCAGTAACTGCACATTGCCGAGCGGCGGTCCGCCCTCCCCGTCCGACAGATAGAAATCGTTGAAAGCGAAAGTCTTCTGGTAGACGGCGGTGTTCCTGAAGCGCGGCGAGACCGCTATGACGGCCGAGGCATTGTGGTTCATGAAGTTGCGGCCCACCTGATCGGAAGAGTTGGCGAGTCCCCTCGGGAAGCGGTCGTTTTTCGAACGGAGCAAAAGCACGGATGACTGAACCGCGCCGGCGGAAAGGATGACGATCCTGGGCGAGACAGTCAGCGTCTGTCCGTTCTTGACGTAGGTGACACCGTCGATCCGGCTCCCCGCCCCGGTGTCGAGCCGTATCACCCGCGCATTTATCTCGAGCCGCACGTTCTCGTGTTTCAGCGCCACAGCGAGTGCCGCGGTTTCGGCATCCATCTTGCCGTCTTGTGAATTCGGATGTGCATCCCAGGGCGTGCGCGCCTTGGAGAGCCAGGCGTCGAGATCCAGGCCGAGCGGCAGCGAAAACGGATGCAGTCCTTTCGCCTTGAGGCGTGCCCTGATGTCGGCGATCGGCGCCTCGTCGGGCACGGGCGGGAATTCGTAGGCAACCGAGTGATGCGGTTCGGTCGGATCTTCGCCAAGACTGCCGCGGACTTGATACATCAGCTCCGCTTGCGAATACCAGGGCTCCATCTCTTCATAGGGAAACGGCCAAGCCGGCGACACGCCTTCCCGATGTTCGATGACGTCGAAATCTTCTCTGCGATACCGCGACAAGACGGCGCCGTAGAATTTCGAATTGCCGCCGACATTGTAATAGTTGCCGGGGTTGAAGCCCCTGCCGTTCGCCTCGTACCAGGTTTCCTTCGGCCGGAAATGTCCATGCTGGAAGATGGCGCGCTGGTCGCGATTGACGGGAAGATCGGCGATACGATCGCCGGCTTCGAGGACCAATATCTCAGCACCTGACACAGCCAGGCCGGCAGCGACTGTGGCGCCGCCGACGCCCGAGCCAATGATGACGATGTCTGGCGAATTGCTCATGTCAACACCTGCCCGTCACACGATCCGCACCTGGCTGTCCGGGTCGAAGAACACCGCCTTGTCGAGATTGAAGGCAAGGCGAGTGTTCTGGCCTGGGGCAATGCCGGCATCGGCGCGCAGTCGGGCGACGACGGATTTGCCGCCGAGTTTGGTGACGGCGAAGGTGTCGGAGCCGGCCGGTTCGACGACTTCAATCAGGCAATCGTCCTCGGTCAGCGAGCGCGCCTTGCGGTCGGCGCCGTCGGGATCGGTCAAGGCTTCGGGGCGGATGCCGAAGATCACCGGCTTGCCGGCATAGGCAGACAGGCCGTGATTGCCGGAGACGACCGGCAGCCTGAGCGGCGCGCCGTTCGGCCGTTCGAGCGAGACGGCCAGCCCGGCCGCACCGTTCTCGACGGTGGCGTTGAGCAGGTTCATCGCCGGCGAGCCCATGAAGTCGGCGACGAAGAGATTGGCGGGGCTGTTATAGATCTCGGCCGGCGTGCCGAACTGCTGCAGCACCCCGTCCTTCAGCACGGCGATCTTGGTCGCCAGCGTCATCGCCTCGATCTGGTCGTGGGTGACATAGACGAAGGTGGTGCCCATGCGCTGGTGCAGCCGCTTGATCTCGGTGCGCATGTCGACGCGCAGCTTGGCATCGAGGTTCGACAGCGGCTCGTCGAACAGGAAGACCTGCGGATTGCGCACCAAGGCCCGGCCCATGGCAACGCGCTGGCGCTGCCCGCCGGAGAGCTGGCTCGGCTTGCGGTCGAGCAGATGGCCGATCTGCAGCATGTCGGAGACCTGCTTGATCGCCTTGGCCCGCTCCTCCTTCGGAACGCCGCGGATCTCCATGCCGAAGGCGATATTGCCCGCCACCGTCATATTCGGATAGAGCGCATAGGACTGGAACACCATGGCGATGTCGCGCTTGGAAGGATGCAGGCCGCTGATGTCGCGGCCGTCGATCCTGATCTCGCCCGAGGTGATCGTCTCCAGCCCGGCAATGGTGTTGAGCAGGGTCGACTTGCCGCAGCCGGAGGGGCCGACCAGCACGAGGAAGCCGCCCTTTTCGAGTTCGATGTCGATGCCCTTGAGGATGTCGACGGCACCGAAGCGCTTTCTGAGACCGGAGATTTCCAGGAAGGCCATGACTTACCCTTTGACTGCGCCCGCCATCAGACCGCGCACGAAGTAGCGGCCGGCGAGGATATAGACGATGAGCGTCGGAACGGCCGCGATCATCGCCGCCGCCATGTTGACATTGTATTCGACCACCCCGGTCGAGGTGTTGACGACATTGTTGAGCGCCACCGTCATCGGCATGGAGTCGCCGGTGCCGGCATAGGCCGAGGCAAACAGGAAGTCGTTCCAGATATTGGTGAACTGGTAGATGACGGTGACGACGATGATCGGCAGCGAGTTCGGCAGCATGATGCGGCGGAAGATCTGGAAGAAGCTGGCGCCGTCGACCTGGGCGGCGCGCACCAGCTCGGTCGGAAAGGCCTCGTAGAAATTGCGGAAGAACAGCGTGGTGAAGCCCAAGCCGTAGACGACATGGACGAAGACCAGATTGACGGTCGAATTGCCGAAGCCGAAGTTCCAGCCGGTGGCGTTCTGCAGCGTCACGCCGAAGCGGCCGAGCGAGCCGAGGATGGTCGCCATCGGCAAGAGCACCGACTGGAACGGGATGAAGCAGGCAAACAGCATCAGCCCGAACACCAGCGTATGGCCGGGGAAGCGCCATTTGGTCAGGATATAACCGTTCAGCGCTCCCATGATGGTGGAGATCACTACTGCCGGCACCACCATCTTGATCGAGTTCCAGAAGTAGCCCTTGATGCCGGCGCAGGTCAGCCCGACGCAGGCCTCGCCCCAGGCTTTGACCCAGGGATCGAAGGTCGGGGCCTGCGGCAGCGCCAGCATATTGCCGCCCTGGATCTCGTCCATCGTCTTGAACGAAGTCGTCAGCATGACGAAGAGCGGCATCAGGTAGAGGATGGCGAAGATGACCAGCAGGCCGTAGATGACCAGTCGGCCGATCCAGCGGGCGCTGTTAGTCCTGCTATCGCCGCTCTGCGAAAGCATTGCGGTCGAGGTGCCGATGGAAGAGGTCACGCTGCTCATCGCGCCTTCTCCTTCAGTTCGGAATAGAGATAGGGAACGATGATCGCCGAGATCGTCATCAGCATGATGATGGCGCTGGCCGAGCCGACGGCCATCTCGTTGCGCTTGAAGGTATATTCATACATGAAGTTGGACGGCAGCCAGGCCGAGCCGCCCGGCCCGCCCGAGGTCAGCGCCACCACCAGGTCATAAGACTTGATCGCCATATGGGCGAGCACGATGAAGGCGGAGAGAAAGATCGGCCGCAACAGCGGAATGACGATGCGCCGATAAAGCTGGAAGGGCGAGGCGCCGTCGATCTGCGCCGCCTTCATGATCTCGCCGTCGATGCCGCGAAGCCCGGCCAAAAACATCGCCATGACGAAGCCCGACGCCTGCCAGACACCGGCGATGACGACGGTATAGATGACGAAGTCCTTGTTCTTGATCCAGTCGAAGTGGAAGCTCGTCCAGCCGAAGTGGTGCAGCGTCTGTTCGAGCCCGAGGCCGGGATCGAGGAACCACTTCCAGGCCACCCCGGTGACGATGAAGGAGAGCGCCATCGGATAGAGGAAGATCGGTCGCAAGATGCCCTCGCCGCGGATCTTCTGATCGAGCAGGATGGCAAGCAGCAGGCCGAGGCCTAAACAGATGCCGACATAGAGGAAGCCGAAGATCGCCATGTTGGTGATCGAGGTATACCAGGAGGACGGCGGATCGTTCTCGAAGGTCCAGCGCCACAGCCGCTGATAGGCGCGTGCGCCGGTCAGCGCATAGGACGGAAAGGTCTTGGAATTGGTGAAGGAGAGATAGGCCGTCCAGACGATGAAGCCGTAGACGAAGATCAGCGTGATGACGAAGCTCGGCGCCAGCACGATCTTCGGCAGCGCATCCTGCAGCCGGCCCCGCAGCGAGACCCGCGTCGCTTGCCGCGGCGTCAGAACCGGATCGGTGGTGGCAACTGTGCTCATGGAATGTCATCTCCTCCCTGCATGTCGTCATGCATGTCGTCATGGGGGTGGCCAGCATGCCTGTCCCCGCATGATCGCCCCCGCATATCCGTCAGGGGCTGAAGCTTCCCCGCGAGACAAGCGGGGAAGCCTTGTTCATCGACGACCCTTAGCGGGCGTCGTCGATCGCCTGGACGAGCTGGGTGACGGCTTCGTCGGAGCTCTTGATCTGGCCGTGGACGAACTTCGAGACGACGTCCTTATAGGCATTGGCGATCGCCGGAGGCGCGCCGTAGCCCTGGGCCAGCGAGCCGAACAGCGTGCCGCCCTCATTGGCGGCCTTCAGGTCGGCGATGCCCTTCTTGCCGCAGGCGTCGAAGTCGGTGTCGGGAACGTCGGTGCGGGCCGGCACCGAACCCTTGACGACGTTGAAAGCCGACTGGAAGCTCTTCGACAGCGTTGCCGTTGCCAGCGCCACCTGCGCCGCCTTGCGGTCTTCAGGGACGTTGAACATGCCGAACATGTCGGAGTTGTAGATGACGCTGCCTTCGGTGCCGGGGAAGCGGTAGCACAGGAAGTCTTTATCCGGCGTCTTCTTGGCGGCAACGAATTCGCCCTTGGCCCAGTCGCCCATCACCTGCACCAGCGCATCACCCTTGATGACCATGGCGGTCGCCAGGTTCCAGTCGCGGCCGGAGAAATTCGGATCGACATATTTGACGATCTTCGCCAGATTGTCGAAGGACTTCTTCATCGTGTCCGACTTCAGCGATTCCTCGTCGAGGTCGTTGAAGGCCTTCTTGTAGAACTCCGGGCCGCCGGTCGACAGCACGATCGAATCGAACATCGTCGCTTCCTGCCAGTTCTGGCCACCGAGCGCCAAGGGGATGACGCCTGCGGCCTTGGCCTTGTCGAGCAGCGCGATCAGGTCGTCGAAGCTCTTCGGCTGGCTGCCGCCGATCTTGTCCATGACAGCCTTGTTGATCCACAGCCAGTTGACCGAATGGACGTTGACCGGGGCTGCGACCCACTTGCCGTCATAGACGGAGAACTTCTGCAGCGCTGCCGGCACCGACTTGTCCCAGCCCTCCTTCTTGGCCGTCTCGGTCAGGTCGCCCATCACGCCGGCCTGGGCATAATCGAGCACGGTATAGCCCAGCATCTGCGAGGCCGTCGGATAAGTACCCGCCGCAACCATCGCCTTCAGCGCCGTCATCGCCGCATCACCGCCGCCGCCGGCAACCGGGACGTCCTTCCAGGCAAAGCCTTCCTTCGCCAGATCCTCCTTCAGGACGTTCAAGGCAGCCGCCTCGCCGCCAGACGTCCACCAGTGCAGCATCTGCACTTCCTTGACGTCGGCAGCCTGCGCCGCACCCAAACCAGCCAGCATCACGACAGCAACCGCTGCCGAGCTCATGAACTTATTCATCGAAGAACCTCCCAGTTCCCGTTTGGAGATGCGGGACCATTCCCGCACCCGATCACCCGCCTCCTCAGGCGTAGTTTTCTCGCCGGCCAAGCCAGCCTCAGGTTCGCGGCATCCACCAATTGGTGCGCATGCCGATATGCATGTTCAGCGTCTTGGTCTCGGTGTAGTCCTCGACCGCATGGCGGCCGAGCTCGCGGCCGAGGCCGCTCTGCTTGTAGCCGCCGAAGGGAAGCTCCGAGGCGCCGTCCATGAAGGTGTTCATCCAGATGGTGCCCGCCCGCACCGACCGGCCGATCGTCAGGCAGGTGTCGAAATCACGGCTCCAGATACCGGCAGAAAGGCCGTAGTCGATGGAGTTGGCAATCCTGACCGCTTCACCAGTCGTCTCGAATGTCAGGACCGACAGCACCGGACCAAAGACTTCCTCGCGCGCCACCGCCATATCGGGCGTGACTGCTTCGAGGATGGTCGGCGACATGAACTGCCCCATGCCGAGGTCGAGCGTCTCGCCGCCATGGGCGACGCGGGCGCCGTTGCTCCTCGCGCCGGCGACATATCCCGATATCTTCTCCAGATGCTGCGGCGTGATGATCGCGCCGACCTGCGTCTGGGGATCGAGGGGATCGCCGACCTTCACCCCCTTCGACAGCTCGGCGACGCGCCTGACGACATCGGAGGCGATCGACTTGTGCAGGATTAGCCGCGAGCCGGCGTTGCAGCACTCGCCGGCATTGAAATAGGCGCCGAAGACGGCGGCATCGATGAAGGCGTCGAGGTCGGCATCGGGAAAAACGATCTGCGGGTTCTTCCCGCCCAGCTCCAGCGAAACCTTCTTCAGCGTCTGCGCCGCATTCGTCATCGTCAGTTTTCCGACACCGGTCGAGCCGGTGAAGGAGACCATGTCGACGTCTGGATGGGATGTCATGACCGCGCCGACCTCAGGTCCCGTGCCGGTGACAATGTTGACGACGCCATCCGGAATGCCTGCTTCCTGCAGGATTTCTCCGAGCACGAGCGTCGATCCCGATGTCAGTTCCGAGGGTTTGACGACGGTCGCGCAGCCTGCGGCCAGGGCGAAGGGCAGCTTCTGTCCGACGATCAGGAACGGGAAATTCCAGGGCGTGATGATCGATACCACGCCGATCGCTTCGCGCAGGACGACACCGAGCGTGCCGTCGCCAAGCGTGTTGTAGCTTTCGCCGTGGAGATCACGGGCAAGTGCCGCCGCATATCGCCAGATATCGACCGAACCGGCAATTTCTCCTCGCACCTGGGTGATGGGCTTGCCGGCCTCGATGGCATCGAGAAATGCGAGTTCCTCGGCGCGCGCCGCAATTAGATCGGCGGCCTTCAGCAGGATCACTGAGCGTTCGGAAGCGGTCATTCGCGGCCACGGTCCCTCGTCAAAGGCCTTGCGTGCCGCAGCAATGGCGCGCTCGGCGTCGGTCCTGCTGCCAGCGGGGAAGCGGCTGACCGTCACACCATGGCTCGGCGCGATGCGTTCGATCGGATCGGAGGCGCCGGCCTCCCATTTGCCGTCGATCAGCATCTTGAAATCACGCGCCTTGTGGTCGCTGAGCGCCGTGGGGTTGACGAGGACCGTCATTACCATTCTCCCTTGAACGTTGCCGGGCGCTTCTCGCTGAACGACGCGACGCCCTCTTTCAGATCGCCAGTCGTGGCGGCGAGGATCGAGCCCAGGGCTTCGACCGCGGTTCCGTTGTCTTCGCCGTTTGCCGATGCGATCATGAGCTTAACGATCTCGACGGCGGCCGGCCCTCTTACGGCAATCCGCTCGGCATATTTCCTGGCGGCGGCGAGCGCATTTCCTGTCGGAACGACCGCGTCGACGATACCGAGCAGGCGGGCTTCCTCGGCGGTGAATATCTCGCCACCGAGCGCCATACGGCGGACGGCCTGCGCGCCGAACCGGCGCACGAGACGTTGGGTGCCGGACCAGCCCGGCACCATGCCAAGGCCGGTCTCCGGCAGGCCGATCTTGATGTGTTCCTCGGCGATGCGAATGTCGGCAACGCCCGCCAGTTCGAGCCCGCCGCCAAGCGCGTGGCCGTTGAGGGCCGCGACAAGGGGCACCCGGAGCGTCGCCAGCCTTTCGAAGATCCGGTGACCGTGCCTTACCCAGGCGTGACCGAACTCCTGCGGCAGCATCCCGCCCCAGGCTTTGATATCGCCCCCGGCGGAAAAGCTTTTCCCTTCTCCGGTCAGAACGGCAGCGCGAACGTCCGGGTTCGCCTCCACCGCGTCGGCCGCCTCCACCAAAGCCTTCAGCATGTCGAGATCGAGCGCGTTCAGCTTCTCCGGCCGGGAGATCGTCAGCGTCGCGACATGGCCTTCGATATCGACCTTGACCGTTCCGCTAGCCATTGAAGGTGCCCTCCAATGTCCGCGCCCTCTTTGCCGAAAGCGAAAGCCCGATCTCAGTCTCCCGGAACAATGCGGCGTCCATCACCTTCAGATCGGGCGCGACGATCAGCCGGAATTCGGACTGATCGAGGATCTGGGTTTGAAGATCGACCCCGGGAGCGATTTCGGTCAACACGATGCCATCAGGTGTCAGCTTCATCACGCACCGCTCGGTGACATAGGTGATGTCCTGTCCCTGCTCTATCGCGCGCCTGCCGCTGAAGGTGACGTGTTCGACCTCGTTCACCAGCTTCTTCAGCTTGCCTTCCTTCTCGATGAGAAGAGTTCCATCAGCGATCGAAAGCTTCGCGCCGGCGTTGAACATGCCGGAGAAGACGATCTTCTTCGCCCGCGCCGTGATGTCGACAAAGCCTCCGGCGCCGGCCGTGACATGCGGCCGGAACGACAGCTTCGAGACGTTGACCGAACCGTCCTTGCCGATTTCGAGGAAGGACAGGAGCGACGCATCGAAACCAGCGCCTTGGAAATAGGTGAACTGATAGGGAGACGGCATGTAGGCGTCGGCGTTGGAGGCACAACCGAAGGCGAAGTCGAGCAGCGGCACACCGCCGACCGCGCCCTGCTCGATGACCCAGGTGACAGCGCCGTGAAGCCCCTCCTCCAGCAGAATCCGCGGGACGTTGGCCGAGATTCCGAAGCCGAGATTGACGCAGCTTCCCGCCTGCAACTCCTGCGCGACACGGCGCGCGATGACCTTCTGAACATTGAACTCCGGAACGCGGAAGCTATCGAGCGGCCGGAAGATCTCGCCCGATATTGCCGGGTCGTACCCAGTCTGCGTCGTCTGCTTCTGATCGGGATCGACGATGACATAATCGACCAGCATTCCCGGCACGCGGACGTCATGCGGTTTCAGTGAGCCTTCCTTGGTGATCCGCTTAACCTGCGCGATGACGATGCCGCCATTGTTGCGGGCGGCGAGCGCCTGGTCGAGGCCGCCGAGATAGGCGCCTTCATGCTCATAGGTGAGATTGCCGCGTTCGTCGGCGGTCGTGGCGCGGATGATGGCGACCTGAGGAACGATCGAGGGAAAGAACAGCCAGTCTTCGCCCTCGAAGCTGACGCGCTTGACCACCGGATCGTCCGAAGCGAGACCGTTCATCGCACAGCCCTGCCGCTGCGGATCGACGAAGGTGTCGATGCCGACCTTGGTCAGCACACCCGGTCGCTTGGCGGCGGCTTCGCGGTGGATGTCGAACAGGATACCTGAGGGAATGTTATAGGCCGGAATCTCGTTGTTGGTGATCATCTGCCAGATCAACGGCGGCTCGGCCGATGACGGGCCTGAAGGATAGGAGCCGCCGATGATGCGTTTGAGCAGACCTTTCCTCGCGATATAGTCGACGCCCTTGATGCCGCTCATATCCCCGGCGGCAATCGGGTGAAGGGTGGTAATGTGACTGGGATGACCGGTCGCATCGAAGCGCTCGCCGATCGCCTTCAGCATCAGGTCGGGGCAACCGAGACCGCTCGACGACGACACCGTGACGATGGCGCCATCCGGGATCAGCGCGGCCGCTTCGGCTGGTGTGAGATGCTTCTTCATGTGCGTCACTTCGAACCCCGTTTCAATTTCACGCTCTGCCGGCTCTCGCCGGCGCGGCTTTACCGGCGCCGCAACTTTCGCGGACGACCAGCCGAACGGCTGTCGTTACCGTCTCGGCTTCCGCCTTGCCGGCATTGATCTGCTTGAGGAGCATCTGCGCGCCGCGGCGCCCGATGCCCTGCGGATCGACCGAGACCGTCGTCAGCGCGGGAACCGCCGCCTGAGCCTCGATGACGTCGTCGAAGCCGACGACGGCGAAGTCGGCGCCCGGTTCCAGACGGCGCGCACGCAATCCGTCGCAGACTCCGAAGGCGACGGCATCATTGAAGCAGACGGCTGCAGTGGGTCGGTCGCCAAGGGCGATCGCCTTTCCGATTGCCTCCACGCCGCCCGCTCGCGACGGGGCGGACGAGATCACGAGTACCTCGTCGTATCCGAGCCCGGCCGCCTCCATTCCGCTGCGGTAACCGGCAAGGCGATCGTCGAAGACAGCGGTATCGGGAAAGCCACCGAGAAATGCGATGCGCTTATGACCGAGACCCACCAGATGCTGAACGGCGGACATCATACCGGCCCGGTTGTCGGAGACGATGGACGAGACTTTGGCGCCAGGCAGATTTCGAACGACGACCACGACGGGAATGCCTGCCGCGACCAGCGGCTTGAAGTCGGCGGCATCGGTGGCGCGCGCCGGCGAGACGATCAGGCCCGAAATGCCATGTTCGCGCATCGATGCGACAACCTCGCGCTGCCTGTCGATGCTCTCACCGGTATTCGACAGGAACTGCACGAAACCCGCCGACTGAACGACCATATCGACCCCGACCGCCAACTCCGCAAAGAAGCTGTTCGTCAGATCGTTCACGACGACTCCGATGATCCTCGATTTGGAACCGGCCTGCCGAAGATTGGCTGCGCCGCGATTATAGACGTATCCGAGCTCGCGCATCACGGCATTGACCTTGGCACGTGTCGCCTCGTTGACCAGGGAGGATCCCTGAAGCACGAGCGACACCGTCGACTTGGAGACATTGGCGGCCTTCGCAATGTCTATGACGGTCACCCGCGCCTTTGTCACTTCACCCTCCCGACGTCGTCGTCGACTGATGTCTATTTATTTGGAACGTTCCAAATATGTCAAGAACCAATTCAATTAAAGCTGCGCTTTATTGACCTTTCTCTAGCCCTATCACGCCGCGAGGCGGGGACGATTTTTGGAACGATTTAAAATATGGGATCAATCCGACAGGCTTTTCCCAACGTTGCGAGCTCGGGCCACCCTGCGAAATCTCTCATTCTTCAAGCCAAAAGATGAAGCGCGGCAATGTCGTGGATCCAATAGCCTGACGCAGAATCGCGATGCAGTTCTGCTGGAATTGCTCTCAAGGAACTCCCGCCCAGAGGCATTAGCGAAACTTTATCGTTTGTGGCTAATGCTACGGATAGGGGACGTGCCAGATCTAAAGCGGGGCCGGAAATGCCGCATTCGTTTGAAGCCATTCTGGAGAACCTGCCGCAGGGCATTGTTCTCCTCGATTCTGCCGATACAGTGACGGCCTTCAATTCCCGCGCGCTCGACATTCTCGGCCTTTCCGATGGCACTCTGCGCAGGGGAATGAATATCGACGGCCTGCCCGGCACCGCCGCCTGCCGTGCAGCGGCCTGTTCACGGTTGACGACCGGTAGGCCGCACACCTCGCAGTTTGCACTGGCCGACGGACGGATGATCTCATTGACCTGCGCCCCGTCGAGAGCGGGAAGCTGGATCCTGAGCTATGAAGACATCTCGACCCTCAGCCGCGTCGCAGACAGTCTGAGCGAACAACATCAGCGGTTCGACGCAGCTCTCAGCAACATGCCACATGGACTGTGCATGTTCGATTCGATGAAGAAGCTGATATTGTGCAACGCATCTTATGCACGGATGTACGATCTGCCGGATTTTCTCACTCAACCCGGAACGTCGCTGGTGGACATCCTCGCCTATCGGAGCCGGCTGGGAAATGGTCCGGCAGACACCGCCACCTATTTTGACGTTGTCTTCGAAGCGACGGCACTAGGCGCGCCGGCGAGCCAGAACATCGCGCTCACCGACGGGCGCATCATCAAAATCACCCACAATCCGATGCAGAACGGCGGATACGTGGCGACCCACGAGGATGTCACCAAGACTGTGCGGCTCGCGGAAGAGCTGCGCCGCCATCACGATCGGCTCGAAGTTACCGTGCAAAGCCGTACGGCGGAGGTCGAGCGGCAGGCGCGCGAGCTTGAGCGGATGCTCGCCCAGGAGCGGAGCATCAACGAATTGCAGCGGCAGTTCGTGGCGATGGCATCACATGAATTCCGTACGCCGCTTGCAATCATCGATGCTGCCGCCCAGCGACTGTTGCGGAAGGGAGGCGCGGTCGAGCCCGATTTTCTCAATGACAAGGTCGAACAGATCCGTGCATCGGTGAGCCGGATCGTCGATCTCATGGAGAGCATCCTGTCGGACGGACGCCTCGATACCGGGGAGATCGATATCAGTTACGACGCCTGCGCCCTGGGACCGTTGATCAGAACCTGCTGCGAGCGGCAGTCGGCAATCTCGAAGACGCATGGCTTCGTGCTTGACATAGACGGGTTGCCGGAATTCATCGATGCCGATCCCCGCAGCTTGAGCCAGGTCTTTACCAATCTGCTCTCGAATGCAGTGAAATACGCGCCAGGAACATCCGAAATTCGGATTGCGGCATGGGAGGAGACGGGCAACGTCAAGGTTTCGATCAGCGATGACGGCGTGGGGATCGATGCTGAAGACGTGCCCCGGTTGTTTCAGCGCTATTTCCGGGCGCGCACGTCGACGGGGATTGCCGGAACGGGTATCGGCCTCAACCTTGTGAAGCAGATCATCGAACTGCATCAAGGCTCGATAGAGGTGCGAAGTGCAAAAGGGTGCGGATCCACCTTCACGGTCACTCTTCCAATCAGGAGAGCCGCTGACGTTCTGGCGGGCAACGACGTTGCCTGATCATTCAGATCCTCAAATGGCGTCCTCTAGGGCCGATGGCTCGTTCCCGAACTGATGGCGCAGGATTGCTGTCCGGCATATCTACCCTATCCTTCTCGCAATAGAGGAGGACCATGCCATGGCTTTCATTCACACCCCGGATGCATCCGCCAGCGAGAGGACGACGTCGATGTACGCGTCGGCCGAGGCGAATTATGGTTATCTGCCGAACATGTATCGTGCCTTCGGCCATCGGCCGGAGGTGATGGAGAGCTGGGCGGGGCTGCTTTCGAGCATTCGCAGCCATATGAGCCCCAGGCGCTATGAACTGGTGACGCTGGCGGCCGCCAAGGAGCTCAAATCCTCTTATTGCATGCTGGCGCACGGCTCGGTGCTGCTGCGCGAGGGATTTACCAGCGACGGGCTGACGGCCCTTGTCAACGAGACGGAAAAGGCGCCGGTCGATGCCGGCGAACGTGCGATCATGGCCTTTGCGGCCAAGGTGGCGCGCGATGCGACGTCGGTCACGCAGCAGGATATAGACGGGTTGAAAAAACACGGGCTGAGCGACGCCGAGATCTTCGACGTCACGGCCGCCGCAGCCGCCCGCTGTTTCTTTCTCGAAAATGCTGGATGCGCTCGGCGCTGCCCCCGACCACGCCTATATCGAACGGCTGGAGCCGAATGTGCGAAAGGCGCTCAGCGTCGGCCGGGAGGTCGAACGGCCTCTGGCGCCTTCACCGGCCAGCGGCACATCGCAATGATGCGGTGACGCCGGCTGCCGTGACCGCTACTCTTCCGGCTTATCGGCAAAGTGCCGGATTGCAAACTCGGCAATAGTCTGGCTCGAGCGATCGGCATCGTCGAGCATCGCGGGAAACAGTTGCCACTGATGCGGCATGCCCGCCCACACCTCGGTGGTGACATCCACGCCCTCCCGGCGCGCCTTGTCGGCAAGGCGCAGCGTGTCATCAAGCAGGGCTTCGCCGGAACCGACCTGCAGCAGCAGCGGTGGGAATCCGGTCATGTCGGCGTAAAGCGGTGATGCCTGAGGATCGGTGGCAGGCCGGCTGCCGAGATAGGTCTTGCGCAAGGTCTCGATCGACGCCTTATCGACCAGCGGGTCGCTGCCGGCATTTGCCGTCATCGTTCCGCCCGTCGCGGCAAGATCGGTGATCGGGCTCAGCGCAATCACGGCCGCCGGCAAGGGTTTGGCCGCCTGCTTCTGCCGCAGCACCGTCTCGAGCGCAATATTGCCACCGGCGCCGTCTCCTGCCACGACGACATTCTCGTTGCGATAGCCGTTATCGAGAAGCCAGCGATAGGCCGTCAGCGCGTCGTTGATCTGGGCGGGATAGGTATATTCCGGCATCAGTCGATAATTGATCAGAAGCACGTCGCTGGATGCGGCCTTGGCGAGCGAACCGGCGAACAGGCTATGCGTGCGGATGGAACCGCCGGAAAAGCCGCCGCCGTGAATGTAGAGAATCGCCCTTTTGCCGATCGGATGATGGAGCCGGGCGGGCCACATCAGCTCGCCATCCACACCATCGGCATCGACCTGCCGGACCTGAATGCGCGTCGGCCCCGGCATCGTCTCCATCAGCCTGGCGAAAGCAGCCCTGCGCTCTTGCAGGCTGTCGGCGCCGGCGAAGTGCTCCTTCCACAGGCCGAGCAGTTTTTCGACCTGGGCACGCGAGGACTGGCTTTGCGGCCCGATGTCCTCTCCCAGCGCCAGCGGTGCCGATAGGATCAGCGCGGCCAATACGGGAAACAGATATCCGAGCCGCTTCGGCGCTCTTCGATCAGCATTTGACAAAATCCGCCCCTTCATCAATCTCTCCCGATGATGCTGCCGATGGCCGTATCTTTGGCCGCTTCGCCCAGCGAAGTCAAAAGGGTGACGAGCGCAACCTTCCGCTTTTTCGTCTTCCAACGAGCAGCCTGATGCCGGCCCGCGGCAGCTGCGGCCTGCTGCGGGCTGACCGGGCTGTCATCGGAAAAAATCGACAATTGCTGCCGGCGCGGCTTGCCATCTGCCAGGCTTCCATCGGAAATAGGTGCCGCCCTGCCCTCAACTCCCGTGCTTCGGTTCGCGTAGGAATGAAGGATACCGATGATCACCATTTACCTTGCCGGCCCGGAAGTCTTTCTTCCCGATGCATTGCCCATCATGGCCGAAAAACGCCGATTGGCGCGTCAGTTCGACTTCGAACCGACCGGTCCCGGCAGCGACGAAAACCAGACACCCGTGAAGCGGACGGCTGCAGAGATCTACGCCCGCAATGACGTCGCAATGCGCCGGGCCGAAATTTGCCTCGCCAATATCACGCCCTTTCGCGGCGTCAGCGCCGATCCCGGTACAGTCTACGAGATCGGCTTCATGATTGCTCTCGGCAAATCGGTCTTCGCCTATACCAATCACCCCGACGACTATGGGCTGCGCGTCCGCTCGATCTGGTATGCGGGAATGGAGATAGACGAGACGAGCGGACGCCCGCGCGGGCCTGACGGCATCGCCATCGAAAATCACGGCATGGCCGACAACCTGATGATCGACGGAGGCGTCGAGGCGGCGGGAGGCAAGGTATTCCGTGCGACCGCGCTGCCGGCGGATCCTGCCCGCGACCTCACAGTTTATCTTCAGGCGCTTCAGACGATCGCCGGCATGCGCGGGTAGGACTGCACGCTTCACTCCGCCCTGATCGCGTCGATCACCGCTCTGAAGCCCGCAGACATGTGGCGGCGGCTGGGATAGTAGAGATAGAGCGGTTCCTCCGGCTGACACCAATCATCGAGCACCTGGACGAGCTCTCCGTCGGCAATGGCCTTTGCGACGCGAGGCTCCCAGATATAGGCAAGGCCGACGCCGCCGAGCGCTGCCTGCATCATCAGTTCATGATCGTCGAGTGACAGCGGACCGGTCGGCTGAAAACTCACCGTCTGGCCGTCCTTCTCGAATTCCCAGGCATAACGCGCACCGGAGGGAAACATGTTCTGGATGCAGAGGTGGCGCTTGAGCTCGTGAGGCGTTTCCGGCCTCGGGCGCCTCTCGAAATAGCCGGGTGAACCGACGACGACCAGGCGGATGCGCGGCTTGATGCGCAAGGCGATCATGCCTTCCGTGACGCGCTCGCCGAAACGGATGCCGGCATCAAAACCCTCCTCGACAATGTCGACCAGCCTGTCGGTCGCGTTGATTTCCAGCTGCAGATTGGGATTACGCTCAATCAACGGTGCGATGACACGGCCGATGACGAAAGGACCGATCGAATTCGGCACGTTGATCCTCACCCTGCCGAAGGGGGTGTCGCGGTAGCGGTTCAGCGCATCGAGGGCCGCCGCCATCTCCCCGAAAGCCGGGGCGAGATGCGAGACAAGGAGTTCGCCGGCTTCCGTCAGCGAAACGCTGCGTGTCGTGCGGTTAAGCAGGCGGACGCCAATTCGGTCTTCCAGATTGAGCACGGCATGGCTGACGGCAGAGGCAGTAACGCCCCGCTCCTCCCCCGCCTTGCGGAAGCTCTTGTGCCGCGCCACGGCCGCGAAGGCGGCCAGTTCGGAAAGTTCGGTCGCACGCATTATTGAACTGTACTCATCATAGTTTCAATAATAACAAATCTTATACAGCACCGGAATTTCGGTCAAATTCAGCCCGTCAGCACAAAGATGCGACGCCAACAAAAGGAATTCGTCATGAAAGTCTGGTTCATCACTGGTGCATCCCGCGGTTTCGGCGCGCTGATGACCAAGGAAGCACTTGCATCAGGCGATGCCGTCATCGCCACCGCCCGCAACCCGAAGACCATCATCGAGCAATTCGGGGACCATCCGAACCTGCTGGCCGTCGCCCTCGACGTCACCAACGAGACGCAGGCGAAGGAGGCTGCGGCCGCCGGCATCGCCCGCTTCAGCCGCATCGACGTTCTCGCCAACAATGCCGGCTACGGCCTCCTCGGCGCGGTCGAGGAAGCCACGGCCGAAGAGATCGAAAAGATCTATGCCACCAATGTCTTCGGTCTCCTGAAGGTGACACGCGCCGTGCTGCCCTATATGCGTCGCCAGCGTTCCGGCCATATCCTGAACTTCTCCTCGATCGGCGGTTATTTCGGCTATCCCGGCTGGGGCGTCTACGGCTCGACAAAATTCGCCGTCGAGGGACTGTCGGAATCCATGGCCGCCGAACTCGCACCCTTCGGGATCAAGGTGACGATCGTCGAGCCCGGCTTCTTCCGCACGGACTTCCTCGCCGACACCTCGCTGGCAATAAGCCCTGCTTCCATCGCCGATTACGAGGGCACGCCGGCCGGAAACATGCGCAATTTCGCCGCCGACGCCAATCACGCCCAGCCCGGCAACCCCGCCAGGCTCGCGGCTGGCATCATGACGATGGTCAACTCGGCCAACCCACCGCTTCGCATGCCGTTCGGCAGCGATACGGTCGCCATGATCGAGGCGCAGCGTGCGAGTGTCGAAAGGGAACTGGCCGCATGGCGCGAGCTTGCCGTCTCCACGGATTTCGCAAGCGATGCAATGGCTGGGGCCTGAGCAGCCAGGATCGATGCCGTCGCATTCAAACTTGGAGATGCGGCGGCAACACCATGATCATGGAAAGAACACCTTGTGGCAAATTGGCATTCGCCTCTCGCCGGGGATGGCCTATGTAGTCAGCGTGACCCGTGAAGAGGCAACGCATGTCCATCAAGACCATCTGTATCTATGGCGCCGGCGCCCTTGGCGGCACCATCGCCGCCAAGCTCGCAGGCAGGGAAGATAACGACGTCTCCGTCGTCGCGCGTGGCGCGCATCTCGACGCGATCCGCAGCCACGGTCTCAGCCTGCGCGAAGCCGATGCGGAAACCCCGCTCAAGGTGCACGTGACAGCAACCGACGATCCGAAGACATTGCCGCCGCAGGATCTCGTCATCACCGGCCTCAAGGGGCACCAGCTGCCCCCTGCCGCGGAGGGGATCGCCGGTCTGCTCAAGCAAGGCACCCGCGTCGTCATGATCCTCAACGGCATTCCGTGGTGGTATTTCCATCGCGATACCAGGAGCGGACATGCGGAACTGCAATTTGATGAGCTCGATCCCGGCGGCAGGCTCTGGCGGCTGATCGGGCCGGACCGCGTGATTGGCTGCGTGGCTTATCAAGGTGCGGAAGTCGTCAGCCCGGGCGAGATCCGGCTCTCTCATAACGGCCGCTTCGTGCTTGGCGAACCCTGCGGCGAAATGTCTGCCGACCTTTCGGCCATAGCAGCAGTGCTGACCGGCGCCGGCCTCAGCATTACGACCACGACGGACATCCGCAGTGAAATCTGGAGCAAGTTGATGGGCAACGCCGCCTTCAACCCGATCAGTGCTCTGACACGGGCGCTGATGACTGACATCATGGCGGATCCGGCGCTGATGGATATGGTCAGCAAGGTCATGAAGGAAGTGCGCGCCGTCGGCGATGCGGTCGGCGCAGATTTCGCCATGTCAGTCGAGCGGCGGCTGGAGCAATCGCGCCACATCGGCGGCGTTCGAACCTCGATGCTGCAGGACTTGATCGGCGGCAAGGCGCTCGAAATTACGCCGCTTGTGGGCATGCTGGTGGCGCTTGGACGCCTGACCGCCGTGCCGACACCGGTATCGGAAACGATCCTGGCGCTGGTGACGCAGCTGGATCGGGAAAACCGGCGCGGCAACTGAAACGAGGAGAACGGCAGCCATCAGGCGGTCATCCCTTTCCGACACCGCGCGCCGAAATTTCCGCCGCCCGCCTTTATGCCATTCCTATATTTTTGTCCCTCGCCCCGAATGGATTTCCTATCGCAGCCGGCTGTAGATTCTCGCCGTAACGGCAAGGGTCAAACGCCATGCGAAATATCATGTCCTCCGCCTTCCACGCTCTTCGCCCACATCGGATCACGCGCGGCGACCGGCGGATGCGCGAGAGGCGCACCGCCTGGGCGCTCATCGCCTTCAGCGTCCTGCTGGCCTGCGTCGAACTTTACATCGTCTACTCCGCATTCTGAGCCCTCTGCGCGTGTTTTCCACGCAGCGAGAGAAGGCATGGGCTGAAGGGGCCGATTTCCAACTTTTCGTTAACCGGCATGCTGGTAAAATCTCGTCGCCAAGTTATCAGATGCCACGAGACCGATGCCGAAACCGAATTTCCGCTTCACCCATTACGATCTCAAGGAACAGCGAGCCGGAACGATCGTCGAGGTGTCGCTGAATGCGGTGAACAATGTTCGTCTGATGACGGCGCCGAACTTCCAGCGGTTCACCGAGGTTCTCGATTTCAAATATATTGGCGGCGTGGCGCGCAAGTCACCCGTCAAGCTCACCGTTCCGGAAAGCGGCCACTGGCACGTCGTCGTCGATATGGAAGGCCACCACGGCCTTGCCGAATCTGCTGTCAAGGTGATCGCCGCGCCACCCAATCAGAAGACGCCGCGTTCTTCCTGACATTCGGACGGGTCAGCGCGGATTGCGCTCCTTACGAAGCTTCGCCCACCATTCCAGCCGCTTGCGGATATCGCGTTCAAAACCGCGTTCCGGCGGATCGTAGAAGGTCTGGCGGCCCATTTTCTCCGGGAAATAATCCTGGCCGGAAAAGGCATCCGGCTCGTCATGGTCGTAGCGATAACCTTCACCATAGCCCTCGCCTTTCATCAGCTTGGTCGGCGCATTGAGGATATGCTTGGGCGGCAGCAGCGAACCGTTCTGCTTCGCGGCCTGGCTTGCCGCCTTGAAGGCGGTATAAACGGCATTCGATTTCGGAGCGGTGGCGAGATAGACGCAGGCCTGGGCGAGCGCCAGCTCCCCCTCCGGCGATCCGAGATAGTCATAGGCATCCTTGGCGGCGTTGCAGATCACCAGCGCCTGCGGATCGGCAAGCCCGATATCCTCCACCGCCATGCGCACCAGACGCCGGCCGAGATAGAGCGGATCCTCGCCGGCATCGAACATGCGGGCGAGATAATAGAGCGCAGCATCCGGGTCCGAACCGCGCACCGATTTATGCAGCGCCGAAATGAGGTTGTAGTGACCGTCCTGCGCCTTGTCGTAAACCGGGGCGCGGCGCTGGACGATACGCGTCAGGCCTTCGGTATCGAAGCTCTCGCCCTCGCGGGCGGCACGCCAGACCTCTTCGGCAAGCGTCAGCACCGCGCGGCCGTCGCCATCGGCCATGCGGATCAGGCTGGCGCGGGCCTCCTCGGTCAGGGGCAGCGGCCTCTGCTCGATCGCCTCGGCGCGCGTCAGCAATTCCTCCAGGCTCTCCTCGTCATGTGATTTGAAGGTGAGGACGCGGGCGCGCGACAACAGAGCGGCGTTGAGCTCGAAGGAGGGATTTTCGGTGGTGGCGCCGACGAGGATGACGGTGCCGTCCTCCATAACAGGCAGGAAACTGTCCTGCTGGGCGCGGTTGAAACGATGGATCTCATCGACGAACAGCAGCGTCTGGCGGCCGTCCATGCGGCGCATGCGAGCCGCCTCGAACACTTTCTTCAGATCGGCAACGCCGGAAAAGATCGCCGATATCTGCTCGAAGGCCAGCCCCGCCTCACCGGAAAGCAGCCGCGCCACCGTCGTTTTGCCGGTGCCTGGCGGCCCCCAGAAGATCATTGAGCCGAGCGAACCACTTTCGATCATCCTCTTCAGCACGCCGTCCTCTCCGGTCAGATGTTCCTGACCGGTGACATCGGCAAGCGTCTTCGGCCGCAACCGGTCGGCAAGCGGCCGCCTGGCGGCAACCTCTTCCGGAACACGCGGCGCGAAGAGATCATTGCTCATCGAAAGAACTGCCTGATGCGCTGGCCGTCGCGCTCGATCTCGACCCGCCACAGGCCGGGGTCGCTATCGGCGATCTCAGAGAGCTCTTTGGTCGATTTCACGTCCGTCCCGTTGATCGAAACGATGATATCCTTGGGCTCAAAACCAAGGCGGGCTGCCGGCGAATCCTCCTTGACATCCGCAACGACGACGCCCGCCGATTCCGAGGGCATACGCAATTCGTCTGCGACACGCGGCGACAGGTTTTCGACGACGGCGCCGGTAAAGGGCGTGCGCCCGCCGATAACGCGCTGGTCGCGCGGCGAGGTTTCCGGGGCGCGATCCAGCGCCAGCGATAACTGCTCCTCGCGACCGTTGTCGATGACGGTCAGATTGACCGATTTGCCAAGGCCAGCTGTCGTCAGGCGATAGAGCAATGCGTCCGGATGCTCGACGGAGATGCCGTTGACCGACGTGACGATCTGGCCGGCCTTCAGCCCGGCCTTGGCCGCCGGGCTGCCTTCAGAAACCTTGACGACGAGTGCGCCGCGCACTTTGTTGAGTCCAAGGGCTTCGGCGACTTCCGACGTCACCGCATCGAAGCTCGCGCCGACATAGGGCCGCTCGAATGATTTGACGCCGGCATCGGCGGAAGCGAGGAAGACCTTGACGAGATTGGCGGGAATGGCAAAGCCGATGCCGTTCGAGCCGCCGCCGCGCGAGAAGATCGCGGTATTGATGCCGATCAGTTCGCCCTTGATGTTCATCAGCGCGCCGCCGGAATTGCCGGGATTGATCGACGCGTCGGTCTGGATGAAGAAGCCGAACTCGTTCTTGACCACCTGGTTGCGGGCCAGCGCGGAGACGATACCGCTCGTCACCGTCTGCCCGACACCGAAGGGATTGCCGATCGCCAGTACGAGATCGCCGACCTCGACGTTATCGGAATTGCCGATCGGCAGCGTCGGGAAGCTCTCCTTGGTGTCGATCTTCAGCACGGCGAGGTCGACGCGGTCGTCGCGCAGCACCACCTTGCAGGGGAATTCGCGGCCATCCGACAGCGCCACCTTGATGTCGTCGGCGCCTTCGACGACGTGGTTGTTGGTGACGACGGTGCCGTTCGCCTCGACGATGACGCCGGAACCGAGCGAGGACTGCTTCTCGGATCGATTCGGCATCTGCTGGCCGAAAAACTGCTCGAAGAAGGGATCGCCGGCAAAGGGCGACTGGCGCTGGATGATCTTTTCCGCGTAGACGTTGACGACTGCGCCCGACGTCTGCTTGACCAGCGGCGCGAAGGAGAGCTGCATCTGCATCTGGCTCTCAGGCACCGTCTTTGCCGTCTGCGCCTGGGCTGCAGCCGGCAGAACGAGCATGAGAGCGAACAGCGAAACGGAGGCGCGCTTGAACAGGCCTTGCATGGGTATCCCTTTTGAATCCTCTTGACCAACGTTGTAGCGTCCGACGCTAGAAAGGAAAGAGGGCGGAAGCATGGAAGAATAAGGCAAGAGAATGCCCTGAGGTCGCTGCGAATTTGATTCAGGAAGATCAGCCATGGAACTGATATCAAAAGCCAAAATCTGGGCAAAGTCACTGAAGCGTGACATCGTAGCGCTGTGGCTTGCCGCTCGCGATCCTCGCGTGCCCTGGTATGCGAAAGCGGTCGCCGGTGCTGTCGCAGCCTATGCGCTTTCGCCGATCGATCTGATCCCCGATTTCATTCCCGTGCTCGGCTATCTCGACGATCTCGTCATCGTTCCGCTCGGCATCCTGCTGGCGACGCGTCTTGTCCCAGCAGAGGTGATGGCTGCGCTTCGCGTCGAAGCTGCGAGGCGGATCGAACGCCCGGCCGGCCGGGCAGGATTGATCTTCATCCTTGTCGTCTGGCTCTCCTGCATCATCTTTCTGGCTCTGGCAGTGCGCAAGCTGATTTGATCGGCAGTAAAGGAAGATGATGATGACATGGCGAATGTCGGCCGCGCTTGGTTTGGCGATCCTGATTTTCCCATCGGATCCGGCATGGTCGGCGAGCTTCGATTGTGATGCGAAGGAATTGAAGCCGGACGAAAAGGCGATCTGCGACAACCGCGCCCTCAACGACGCCGACGTCAAGATGGTGACGACCTTCGAGCTGCTCTCCGGGCTGCTGGCCATGGGTTCGCGCGGAACATTGCAGGACGAGCAGACCGCCTGGCTGAAGAAGCGACAGGAATGCGGGGCCGACGCGGCCTGTATCAAGGCTGCCTATGACGAGCGGATGAAGCAGCTCGGCGAGACCTACAAAAACATCAACCGGCCGCTTTGACAGCGGCCGGTTGGCAAAGCCGCTGACTCTTAATCAGCGGGTCGTAGGTTCGAGACTACTCAGCGGGCGTTGAGATCCCGCACGGCGCCGCGGTCGGCGCTGGTTGCGAAAGCCGCATAGGCCTTCAGCGCTGTGGTCACATTGCGTTTGCGAACCTCGGTCGGCTGCCAGCCCTTGCCGTCCTGCTCGGCGCGGCGGGCGGCGAGTTCGGCCTCGCCGACGCGCAGGCTGATCGTGCGGTTCGGGATATCGATATCGATCATGTCGCCTTCGCGCACCAGGCCGATCGTCCCGCCATTCGCCGCTTCCGGCGAGACGTGGCCGATCGAAAGGCCGGAGGTGCCGCCGGAGAAGCGGCCGTCGGTGATGAGCGCGCAGGCCTTGCCGAGCCCTTTCGACTTCAGATAGCTCGTCGGATAGAGCATTTCCTGCATGCCGGGGCCGCCCTTCGGGCCTTCGTAGCGGATGACGACGACGTCGCCGGCCTTGATCTCGTTGGCGAGGATCGCCTTGACCGACGCATCCTGACTTTCGAAGACGCGGGCCGGGCCGGAGAATTTCAGGATCGATTCATCGACGCCGGCCGTCTTGACGATGCAGCCGTCGACCGCGAGATTACCCTTCAGCACGGCAAGACCGCCATCCTTGGAGAAGGGATGTTCGACCGAGCGGATGACGCCGTGCTGGCGATCGGTGTCGAGTTCGTCCCAGCGAGCCTCCTGGCTGAAGGCGACCTGGGTCGGGATGCCGCCGGGAGCGGCGCGATAGAAGTTGCGGACGCTGTCGCTGGTGGTGCGGGTGATGTCCCAACGATCGATCGCATCGCCGAGCGTCTCGGCATGAACGGTCGGGCAATCGCGGTTCAGCAGGCCACCCTTATCGAGCTCGCCGAGGATCGACATGATGCCGCCGGCGCGGTGGACATCTTCCATATGCACATCGCTCTTGGCGGGCGCGACCTTCGACAGGCACGGCACCCGGCGCGACAGTGCGTCGATGTCGGCCATGGTGAAATCGACCTCGCCTTCGTGAGCGGCGGCCAGGATGTGCAGGACCGTGTTGGTCGAACCGCCCATGGCGATGTCGAGCGCCATGGCATTCTCGAAGGCCCGCTTGGAGGCGATGGTGCGCGGCAGCGCCTTGACGTCTTCCTGCTCGTAATAGCGGCGGGCGAGATCGACGATCAGGTGGCCGGCCTCGACGAAGAGGCGCTTGCGATCGGCATGGGTGGCGAGCGTCGAGCCGTTGCCGGGCAGCGACAGGCCGAGCGCCTCGGTCAGGCAATTCATCGAGTTTGCCGTGAACATCCCGGAGCACGAACCGCAGGTCGGACAGGCTGAACGCTCGATGACCTTGACGTCGTCATCGGAGATCTTGTCATCGGCAGCCGCGACCATGGCATCGACGAGGTCGAGCGCGTGTTGCTTGCCATGCAGCACGACCTTGCCCGCTTCCATCGGACCGCCGGACACGAAGACTGTCGGGATGTTGAGGCGCAGCGATGCCATCAGCATGCCGGGGGTGATCTTGTCGCAGTTGGAAATGCAGACCATGGCGTCGGCGCAATGGGCATTGACCATGTATTCGACACTGTCGGCGATCAGCTCGCGCGACGGCAGCGAATAGAGCATGCCGTCATGGCCCATGGCGATGCCGTCGTCGACGGCGATCGTGTTGAACTCCTTGGCAACGCCGCCGGCCGCCTCGATTTCGCGAGCGACCAGTTGGCCGAGATCCTTCAGATGCACATGGCCGGGAACGAATTGGGTGAAGGAATTCACCACCGCGATGATCGGCTTGCCGAAATCCGAATCCTTCATGCCCGTGGCGCGCCAAAGGCCGCGCGCGCCCGCCATGTTGCGGCCGTGGGTCGTGGTTCTGGAACGGTAAGCTGGCATTGGTGTCTTCCTCGACATGTCGGAAACATCAGGCGAAGCCGGGGCGGCAATGAAGCCTGCGGGCCGGGCGAACGCCGCTTTTTGGAATTGTCCTAATCCAATCGATGGGAGCTGTCACTACCGGCAAGGCCAAATCCGGTACGCTGCCGGGAGAAGCGCGTCGAACGCCATTCGAATATATACGGTTCGGCGGGACCTTTGGTTACGACCTATTCCATCACAGCCGAACACAAAAAATTGGCTTCCCGTCGGCAATATTCAAGGCATAGAGATTGATCCGAACATGCGGGCAGTTCGTTTAAGGACTATATTCGGAGTATCCGCCCTGGAGGTTTTCGACATGCCAAGCTACCGCCCCCCGAAGATCGCGTCGTCGGAGATCACGCCGCGTCAGGTCTATCTGCGCCGCCGTGAATTCCTGGGCGCCGCAGCGCTTGGCGCCATGGCGCTCTATGGCGCCGGCAAGGCGAGCGCGGCCGCCTTTTCCGCCGTCGAGAGCAAGTACAAGGTCGATGAGAAGACGACGCCGATCAAGGATGTCACGACCTACAATAATTTCTATGAGTTCGGTCTCGACAAGGGCGACCCTGCCGCTCTCTCCGGCGATTTCAAGCCGCTGCCCTGGACGGTCAAGGTCGACGGCATGGTCAACAAGCCAGGCACCTTCGACGTCGAGGCGCTGATGAAGGAATTCCCAATCGAGGAGCGCACCTATCGGATGCGCTGCGTCGAGGCCTGGTCGATGGTCATTCCATGGAACGGGTTTCCGCTGGCGGCGCTACTCGACAAGGTGGAGCCGCTCGGCAGCGCCAAATATGTCGCCTTCGAAACCGTCGTGCGGCCGGAGGAGATGCCGGGGCAGAAGGGCTTCTTCCAGTCGCTCGACTGGCCCTATGTCGAGGGGCTGCGGCTGGACGAGGCGCGCCACCCGCTGACGCTGCTTGCCGTCGGACTTTATGGTGAAACGCTGCCGAACCAGAATGGTGCGCCGATCCGCCTGGTCGTGCCGTGGAAATACGGCTTCAAGGGCATCAAGTCGATCGTCAGGATCACGCTCACCGACCAGCAGCCGAAAAACACATGGCAGGTGACAAATCCGCAGGAATACGGTTTCTACGCCAACGTCAATCCTGCCGTCGACCATCCACGCTGGAGCCAGGCGAGCGAACGACGCATCGGCGAAAGCGGTTTCTTCGGCGCAAGTCGCCACCCCACCCTGCCCTTCAACGGCTATGCCGACGAGGTGGCGAGCCTTTATGCCGGCATGGACCTGAAGGCGAATTTCTGATGGCCGAACTGTCGCTTGCCATCCCGAAGCGCTGGCAGCCTGCCTCCGTCTGGCTGCTTTATACCGTCGGGCTCGTGCCTGCCGCCTGGACCTTTTATCTCGCCGCGACCGATCAGCTCGGCGCCGATCCGGTCAAGACCTTCGAGCTCTTCCTCGGCATCTGGACGATCCGCTTCCTGATCGCGACACTTGCAGTGTCCCCTGCCCGCGAGTTGTTCGGCTGGAATTATTTGCGCTACCGCCGCGCTCTCGGCCTTTTGACCTTCTACTACGCGCTGATGCATTTCACCGTTTACATGGTGCTCGACCAGGCGATGGATATTCAGGCCGTCATCAATGACGTGCTGAAGCGCCCGTTCATCATGTTCGGCATGGCCGCCCTTGCGATGCTTATTCCCCTGGCGGTGACATCCAATAATTTCTCGATCCGTCGCCTCGGCAATCGCTGGATCTGGCTGCACCGCCTCGTCTACATCATTGCCGCCTCCGGGGCGCTGCATTTTGCGCTTTCGACCAAGGTCCTCGATCTCGAGCAGTTTATTTATGTGGGGTTGATCATCGCGCTCATCCTTTACCGCTCCTGGCGGCCGATCGCGCGCAGTCGGAAGAAAAGCCAGGGGCGGCAACGCAATCGTGCGGTGGCGTCGGTTTCCTGAAGCCAGCCGTCAACGGCGCGCGGGATCAAAGGCACAGGCCGCAGCGATGCCGATCGCATAGGCCAGTATGTTCCAGAGGGAAAATATCCGGCCAAGCAACAGGGCGCCTGCAGTCGTCAGCCGAAACGCGTCCAACCAGGGTGTATGATAAAGCCGGAACAATTCGACTGCGATTGCCATGAACAGCGCCATGACCGCAATGACTGCCCGCGGTGACTTTCCGAGAACGAGCGCCACCAGCAGATAGACCATCGCTCCCCACAGCGCCGACCCGCCATATTTGACGACGACAAAAGGCAGATCGACCGCGTAGCCGAAGCGCCTGAGCGCCAGGCCGGCCGCAATCACCACAAGCACAGCCGCGAGACGGAGGAACTGCGCTCGAGAATGCGCTTCGCGCATAGAATCTTCTTCCCTCTTAATCTCCACAGTTTGGAGCTCTGGGCGGACATAAGAATGGCTCCGTCGCTAAAGAAGCTGCGCCGCTTCCGTTTTCGACCGATGCACAAACGAAAACAGCCGGGCTTTGCAGCCCGGCTGTTTTCTATCCGCCGAAGCGGAAGACTTAGGCGGCGACGGCCTGCTCTTCGGCAGCGACGCGGGCCTTGTCGGCTGCGCCCTTGGCGTAGGTGTCACGGTCGACGAACTCGATCACGGCCATGGCGGCGTTGTCGCCCTGGCGGAAGCCGGCCTTCATGATGCGCAGGTAGCCGCCGTTGCGGGTGGCGTAACGCGTTGCGATCGTGTCGAACAGCTTCGAGACGACGGCGGCATCGCGGATCTGCGAGATCGCCTGACGGCGAGCGTGCAGGTCGCCGCGCTTGCCGAGCGTGACCAGCTTTTCGACGATCGGACGGATTTCCTTGGCCTTCGGCAGGGTCGTGACGATCTGCTCGTGGGTAATCAGCGAAGCCGCCATGTTGGCGAACATCGCCTTGCGGTGGCTTGCGGTTCTATTCAGCTTGCGGCCGGCTTTACCATGGCGCATTGCTATTCTCCTTTAATGCAGTGCCCTTACGTTAGGTGGGCCTGCCGTTTCCTGGCACATGCAGGCGATCGGCCTGCTGTTTGACGGGGAAAGGCAGCCGAAAGAGCCTGCCTTTTGTTATGTTCTTGCGATCGGCGTGCGGGCGGAAAACCGCTTTACACTTTTCCTCACGCCGCTCAGTACTGGTCTTCGTAACGCTTGGCGAGATCTTCGATGTTCTCGGGCGGCCATGCCGGCACTTCCATGCCGAGGTGCAGGCCCATGGAAGCGAGAACTTCCTTGATTTCGTTCAGCGACTTGCGACCAAAATTCGGGGTGCGGAGCATTTCTGCTTCGGTCTTCTGAATGAGGTCGCCAATGTAGACGATGTTGTCGTTCTTCAGGCAGTTTGCCGAACGGACCGACAGTTCGAGTTCGTCCACCTTCTTGAGGAGAGCCGGGTTGAAAGCGAGTTCGGTGACTGCTTCCTCTTCGGTTTCCTTCTGCGGCTCGTCGAAGTTGACGAAGACGCCAAGCTGATCCTGGAGGATGCGCGCCGCGAAAGCGACGGCGTCTTCGCCGGTGATCGAGCCATCGGTTTCGATGGTCATGTTCAGCTTGTCGTAGTCGAGAACCTGTCCTTCGCGGGTATTTTCAACCTTGTAGGACACCTTCTTGACCGGCGAATAAAGGCTGTCGACCGGGATGAGACCGATCGGAGCATCTTCCGCACGATTGCGCTCGGCCGGAACGTAGCCCTTGCCGTTGTTGACGGTGAATTCCATGCGGATTTCGGCGCCCTCGTCGAGCGTGCAGATCACATGCTCGGGGTTGAGGATTTCGATATCGCCGACCGTCTGAATGTCGCCAGCCGTGACAACGCCCGGGCCCTGCTTACGGACGACCATGCGCTTCGCGTCGTCGCCATCCATCTTGATGGCGATTTCCTTGATGTTGAGCACGATATCCGTGACGTCTTCGCGGACGCCGGGAATCGAGGAGAATTCGTGCAGCACGCCGTCGATCTGCACCGCCGTGACGGCAGCACCGCGCAGCGAGGAGAGCAGAACGCGGCGCAGCGCGTTGCCGAGGGTGAGGCCGAAGCCGCGCTCCAGCGGTTCGGCGACAAGCGTCGCCCTGGTGCGCGAGCTCGAGGAGAACTCCACCTTGTTCGGCTTGATCAGTTCCTGCCAGTTCTTCTGAATCATGAGTTTGCCTTCCGTTCGTTGCCACCATCCAATCGTGACAACCGAGCTTGAAAACCACCGGGAGCACCAAGGCGCTCACCGGTGACGAGAGCGATGATCAGACGCGGCGCTTCTTGCGCGGACGGCAGCCATTGTGCGGGATCGGGGTCACGTCGCGGATGGACGTGATCATGAAACCTGCAGCCTGGAGCGCGCGCAGAGCCGATTCACGGCCCGAACCCGGACCGCAGACTTCGACTTCCAGCGACTTCATGCCGTGCTCCTGGGCCTTCTTGGCGCAGTCTTCGGCAGCGATCTGGGCAGCAAAGGGGGTCGACTTGCGCGAGCCCTTGAAGCCCTTGGCGCCAGCCGACGACCAGGCGATCGCATTGCCCTGCGCATCAGTGATGGTGATCATCGTGTTGTTGAAGGTCGAGTTGACGTGAGCGACACCCGACGAGATATTCTTGCGCTCGCGACGGCGAACGCGGACGGCTTCCTTAGCCATGCTATTCCTTTCGTTGATCTCTTCACCGCCGTAACACCAGCGGCTACACCGGAACGGCGCCTATATGGTCCCGCTCCAAACTCAAAAGAGGCCGGCGCGGACCGCCAGCCTCCCCACCCCGGTTTCCCGGAAATTACTTCTTCTTGCCAGCGATTGCCTTTGCCGGACCCTTACGGGTGCGGGCATTGGTGTGCGTGCGCTGACCGCGGACCGGAAGGCCGCGACGATGACGCAGGCCGCGGTAGCAGCCGAGGTCCATCAGACGCTTGATGTTCATCGCGGTTTCGCGACGAAGATCACCCTCGACCTGATAGTCACGGTCGATGGCTTCGCGGATCTGAAGGACTTCAGCGTCCGTCAGCTGATGCACACGACGTTCAGCCGGAATACCGACCTTCTCGACGATTTCCTGTGCGAATTTCGGACCGATCCCGTGAATGTAGGTCAGCGCGATGACTACGCGCTTTGCAGTCGGGATGTTGACGCCAGCGATACGTGCCACGCCTGTTCTCCTTGCATTCCAGTTGCCATCCGGCAAGTGGGCTTCGTTATGCGGCCCTCAGGACCGCCCGTTCAGATTTAATGTCCGTAACATGTCAAAACGACCGCACCCGGACTTCCCAGGGAAATCCGCGCCGATCGCAGGGAATGTCGCGAGTTGGCGCGGTGTTTAGCGGAATCACTGCTGAAAAGCAACCGTTTCCGCCAAGTTTATTTTCAAGCCTTACAGCTTGGAAAGAATGGCTTCGACCTCGCCAGTCACCTGATCGATTTCAGCCATGCCGTCGACGGACCTGAGCTTGCCCTTGGCATGGTAGTAACCGATCAGCGGCGAGGTCTCCTTGTAGTAGACCTGCAGCCGGGCCGTCATGGTCTCTGGATTGTCGTCGGGACGGCGCTTGAAGTGGGTAGAGCCGCACTTGTCGCACACGCCTTCATTGGCCGGGACCTTGTCCGTGTCGTGATAGACGCTACCGCACTGCGCACAGGAGTAGCGACCGGCAACGCGCCGGACGAGCTCAGCGTCATCGACGCGGAATTCGATGACGACGGAGAGATCGAGACCCTTTGCTCTGAGCATCGCTTCCGTAGCGTCCGCCTGAACAAGGGTCCTGGGGAAGCCATCGAGAATGAAACCGTTGGCGCAATCGGGCTGATCGATTCGCTCCGAGACGATGGCGATGACGATCTCATCCGAGACCAGCTTGCCGGCGTCCATCACCGCCTTGGCGCGTTTGCCGACCTCCGTGCCGGCGTTGACCGCCGCCCGCAGCATATCTCCCGTGGAAAGCTGCGGAATGCCGTGCTTTTCCACGATCCGCTGGGCCTGGGTTCCCTTGCCCGCGCCCGGCGGCCCCAAAAGGATAAGTCTCATCGCCCCCTCTTTCCTCCTCGCAACTTCGATTTCTTGATCAGGCCTTCGTATTGCTGCGCGATCAGGTGACCCTGGATCTGTGCAACCGTATCAAGAGTTACGCTAACCACGATCAAAAGCGAAGTCCCACCAAGGGATAATGGAATGCCGGTTTGCGACACCAGAATCTCAGGGAGGATGCAGACGAAGACAAGATAGATGGCGCCGATCAGCGTGATGCGGGTCAGCACGTAGTCAATATATTCGGCGGTGCGCTCACCGGGACGGATGCCGGGAATAAAGCCGCCATGCTTCTTCAGATTGTCGGCCGTGTCCTTCGGATTGAAAACGATGGCCGTATAGAAGAAGGCGAAGAAGGCGATCAGCGCCGCATAGAGCACCATGTAGAGCGGCCGGCCATGACCGAGGGCGGCAACGATCGAGGTCGCCCAGGCAGGCATCGCAGTGGTGTTGGCAAAGCCTGCGACTGTCGCCGGCAGAAGCAGCAGCGAAGATGCGAAGATCGCCGGGATGACGCCCGAGGTGTTCAGCTTCAGCGGCAGGTGCGAGGTATCGCCTTGGAACATGCGGTTGCCGACCTGGCGCTTCGGATACTGGATCAGCAACCGGCGCTGAGCGCGCTCCACGAAGACGATGACACCGATGACGGCGATCGCGACTATGATGACGAGCAGGATCAGGCCGGTCGACAGCGCGCCGGTGCGGCCGAGTTCAAGCGTGCCGGCAAGAGCGCTCGGAAGGCCGGCTGCGATACCAGCGAAGATGATCAGCGAAATGCCGTTGCCGATACCGCGCGAGGTGATCTGCTCGCCGAGCCACATCAGGAACATCGTGCCGCCGAGCAGCGTCAGAACGGTGGAAATACGGAAGAACCAGCCCGGATCGACGACAAGGCCCTGGCCGCTCTCAAGGCCGGCGGCAATGCCGTAAGCCTGGAGCGCACCCAGAATGACGGTGCCATAGCGGGTGTACTGGTTGATGATCTTGCGCCCCTGCTCGCCTTCCTTCTTCAGGTTTTCAAGCGTCGGGACAACCGAAGTCATCAGCTGCACGATGATCGAAGCGGAGATATAGGGCATGATGCCGAGCGCAAAGATCGCCATGCGCTGAACGGCGCCGCCCGAGAACATGTTGAAAAGGCCGAGAATACCGCCTGCCTGGCCGCGGAACGCCTGGGCATAGGCTTCGGGATTGAGACCCGGAAGCGGGATATGGGTGCCGAGCCTGTAGACGAGGAGAGCAGCCAGTGTGAACCACAGGCGCTTCTTCAAATCCTCGGCTTTGGCAAAGGTCGAAAAATTGAGGTTGGATGCCAATTGTTCCGCTGCAGAAGCCATGCGATTCTCCGCCCTACCAATTCCGGCGTCCCTGGGGAAATACCGGCCCCGGAATCAGTATGAAAATAATTCAAAACCGGGCTTTGGACGGATTGCAGCGCAACCCCATGCCTCACCCTTGTTTTCCAGTCTTACCGGCATGACGCGGGCGCGCCAGCCAAGTTTTTGTGAGGCCCACATATGGGAGCAAAATCGCCCGGTGTGAAGCACTCCGGGCGATATATCATCAGATATTATTCTGCTGCAGCCGGAGCCGAAAGCAGCGTCACTGTGCCGCCGGCCTTTTCGATCTTCTCGACGGCGGGCTTGGAAGCGCCTGCGACGACGATGGTGATCTTGGCCTTGAGCTCGCCGTCGGCGAGAACGCGAACGCCATCCTTGGCGCGGCGGATAACACCGGCAGCCTTCAGGGCAGCTGCGTCAACAGTCGCCTTTGCATCGAGCTTGCCGGCGTCGATCGCAGCCTGAATGCGGCCGAGCGACACGACAACAAAATCGGAAGCGAAAATGTTGTTGAAGCCGCGCTTCGGCAGGCGACGATAGATCGGCATCTGGCCGCCTTCGAAGCCGTTGATGGCGACGCCGGAACGGGACTTCTGACCCTTGACACCGCGACCAGCCGTCTTGCCCGAGCCCGAACCGATACCGCGGCCGAGGCGCTTGCGGCTGTGGGTCGAGCCTTCGTTGTCCTTGATTTCATTGAGTTTCATGAGCGTTTCCTCCGTCTCACTTCTCGTCGACGATGCGAACGAGATGCTGGACAGCACGGATCATGCCGCGAACGGAAGGAGTATCCTCCAGCGTGCGGCGACGGTGCATCTTGTTCAGTCCGAGACCGATCAGCGTGCGCTGCTGGACGTCCGGACGGCGAATCGGGCTGCCGATCTGTTCGATCGTGACAGTCTTCGCTTCAGCCTTCTTGGTAGCCTTGGCCATTGGTCAGCTCCTCTTATTCTTCAGAGGCGTTGCCGGAGGCGCTACGACGAGCCTGCAGCGTTGCATATTTGATGCCGCGCTGAGCTGCGATGTCCTTCGGGTGAACCTGGTGCTTCAGAGCGTCGAAGGTTGCGCGAACCATATTGTAGGGGTTCGACGAACCGGTCGACTTGGCGACGACGTCGTGCATGCCGAGCGTTTCGAAAACGGCGCGCATCGGACCGCCGGCGATGATGCCGGTACCGACTTTGGCGGAGCGCAGCAGAACCTTGCCGGCGCCGTGGCGGCCGTGGACGTCGTGATGCAGCGTACGGCCGTCACGCAGCGGTACGAAGATCAGCTCGCGCTTGGCGGCTTCGGTTGCCTTGCGGATGGCTTCCGGCACTTCGCGTGCTTTGCCATGGCCGAAGCCGACGCGGCCCTTCTGGTCGCCGACGACGACGAGTGCTGCGAAACCAAAACGACGGCCGCCCTTGACGACCTTGGCGACGCGGTTGATCGCGACCAGCTTGTCGACGAATTCGCTATCGCGCTCTTCACGGCTCTGGCGGTCTTCCCGCTGCGGCCTTCTTTCCTGTGCCATTGTCCTCTTCCTTTTTCTTTTCCGGGTGCAATCGGCAAATGAATGTGGACCGCATCAGCCTCCCCTTCTTGCCGGGGAGTGCCTGCGGTCCGGCGAAAATCCGGCCGGAGCGACAGCGCCCGGCCGGAAACTGATCAGAAGGTCAGACCGCCTTCGCGGGCCGCTTCGGCGAGAGCCTTGATGCGGCCGTGATAGATGAAGGCGCCACGGTCGAATACGACGTCCGTAACACCGGCCTTGGAGGCGCGCTCGGCGACGAGCTTGCCTACGGCGGCGGCGGCGGCGGTATCGGCACCGGTCTTCAGAGAACCGCGCAGATCCTTGTCGAGGGTGGAGGCGGACGCAAGCGTCTTGCCGGCCACGTCATCGATGATCTGAGCATAGATGTTCTTCGAGGAGCGATGAACCGACAGGCGCGGACGGCCATTGGCCACCGACTTGATATGACGGCGCACGCGGTTGGCACGACGTGCAAGTGCTTCTTTCCTGCTAGCCATTTCGCGTGATCCTTACTTCTTCTTGCCTTCTTTGCGGACGATCCGCTCGTCGGCATACTTGACGCCCTTGCCCTTGTACGGCTCGGGACCGCGATATTCGCGGATTTCGGCGGCAACCTGACCGACCTGCTGCTTGTTGATGCCGCTGACGATGATTTCAGTCGGCTTCGGAACAGCGATCGAGATGCCGACCGGCGGTTCATAAACCACGTCGTGGCTGAAACCGAGGGCCAGCTGCAGGTTCTTGCCCTGCATGGCGGCACGGTAACCGACGCCGTTGATTTCGAGCTTGCGCTCGTAACCGTCCTTGACGCCCTTGAAGATGCCTTCGATCATCGTGCGGGACATGCCCCACTTCGAACGCGCATCCTTGGACTGGTTCAGCGGCGTCACGACGACCGCGTTGTTTTCGAGCTTGAGGCTGATTTCGTCATTAGCGACGAAGAACAGCTCGCCCTTCGGGCCCTTTGCGGTAACCTTCTGGCCTTCGACCGTAGCCGTGATCCCAGCAGGCACCTGAACGGGCTTCTTACCGATACGAGACATGTTTCAATCCTGTCTGTTCGCTATGGAGATCCCTGCCCGATCTTAGAAGACCGAGCAAAGAACCTCGCCACCAACGTTCTGTTCGCGAGCCTGGTGATCGGCCATCACGCCCTTCGGAGTCGAAAGGATGGTGATGCCGAGGCCGTTCGCGACCTGCGGAATGGACTTGACCGAGACATAAACCCGGCGGCCCGGCTTGGACACACGGCCGATCTCACGGATCACCGATGCGCCTTCATAATACTTCAGCTCGATGTTGAGCTCCGACTTGCCGTTGCCGAAATCGACAACGGAATAGCCACGGATGTAGCCTTCGGACTGCAGGACATCGAGAACACGGGCACGGAGCTTGGACGCAGGCGTCGAAACCGACGACTTGCGGCGGGAAGCGCCGTTGCGGATACGGGTGAGCATATCGCCCAACGGATCAGTCATTGTCATCTAACCTGCTCCTTACCAGCTCGACTTGACGATGCCCGGCACCTTGCCGAGATTGCCGAGTTCACGCAGCGCGATACGCGACATGCGCAGTTTGCGGTAGTATGCGCGCGGACGGCCCGATACTTCGCAACGGTTGCGAATGCGGGTCTTCGATCCATCGCGCGGCAGGGATGCCAGCTTGATCGAGGCCTTGAACCGCTCTTCGATCGGAAGAGCCTGGTTCATGATGATCGCCTTCAACGCAGCCCGCTTTGCGGCCTGGTTAGCGACCGTATTACGGCGGCGCTTGTTCTTTTCAACTGCGCTTGTCTTCGCCATGTCAGGTTCCTTTTCTACGCTCGTCGTTACGGTTATTGACGGAACGGGAAGCTGAACTCCTTCAGGAGAGTCCGTGCTTCGTCGTCGGTCGTCGCCGTCGTGCAAACGATGATGTCCATGCCCCACATCTGATCAACCTTGTCGTAGTTGATTTCAGGGAACACAATGTGCTCCTTGATGCCCATGGCGAAGTTGCCACGGCCGTCAAAGCTCTTCGGGTTCAGGCCGCGGAAGTCGCGAACGCGCGGGAGCGCGATGTTGACCAGGCGATCCAGGAACTCGTACATGCGGGCGCCGCGCAGGGTGACCTTTGCGCCGATCGGCATGTTTTCGCGGACCTTGAAGCCTGCGATAGAGTTGCGTGCGCGGGTGATGACCGGCTTCTGACCGGCGATCGCTGCGAGGTCGGCGGCAGCAACCGTCGGCTTCTTCGAGTCAGCGGTCGCTTCACCGACACCCATGTTGATCACGATCTTGTCGAGCTTCGGGATCATCATCTCGTTGGCGTAGGAGAACTTCTCCTGCATCGCCTTGCGGATGCGCTCGACATATTCCTTCTTGAGCCGCGGCTCGTATTTTGCCTCAGCCATCGATCACTTCTCCAGAACGCTTGGCCACGCGGACCTTCTTGCCGTCAACGACCTTGAAACCGACGCGGGTCGGCTTGCCGTCCTTGTCGACGATTGCAATGTTGGACAGGTGGACCGGGGCTTCCTTGTTGATGATGCCGGCTTCCTGGGTCTGCGTCTGACGCTGGTGGCGCTTCACGACGTTGACGCCACGGACGACCGCACGATCTTCCTTCGGCATGACCTGAACGACTTCGCCGGTACGGCCCTTGTCCTTGCCAGCGAGCATGACGACCTTGTCGCCTTTACGAATCTTCTGCATCGCTTCCGCTCCTTACAGTACTTCGGGAGCCAGCGAGATGATCTTCATGTGGTTCTTGGCGCGAAGTTCGCGCGGAACCGGTCCGAAGATACGGGTGCCGATCGGCTCTTTCTTGTTGTCGATGAGGACTGCTGCGTTGGTGTCGAAGCGGATGACCGAGCCATCCGGACGACGGATGTCCTTGGCGGTGCGAACGACAACCGCCTTCATCACGTCACCCTTCTTCACGCGGCCGCGCGGGATCGCTTCCTTGATCGAAACGACGATGACGTCGCCGATCGAGGCATACTTGCGCTTCGAGCCGCCCAGCACCTTGATGCACATGACACGACGTGCGCCGGAATTATCCGCGACGTCGAGGTTTGTTTGCATCTGAATCATATCAGGTCGCCTTCTTGGTTTACCGGAATGGTTGGGCCTAAGCCCCCTACCCCGGCTTATGAAAATGTTCGCCGGCCAGCCTGCCGTAACGGCAGGCAAAAACACGGCATAGCTGAATAGCGCGGGGTCGATCGTGCCAGGGTGGTTTCCCGAACGGGACCTTCCGTGCGCTCAAAGCAAAAGAACGCCCGGCATTCGAGCGTTCTGACGCTGCTTCATACAGATATTTCGGCGAGACGCAAGGCCTCGCACAAAATTCTGTTACTTGCCCTGGGCGGCAATCACCGTCCAGCGCTTGTCCTTGGAGATCGGCGCGCATTCCTCGATGGATACGGTATCGCCGATCTTGTACTGGTTGTTTTCGTCGTGGGCCTTGTACTTCTTGGAACGACGAACGGTCTTCTGGAGCAGCGGGTGAGCGAAACGACGCTCGACGCGAACCACTACCGTCTTCTCGTTCTTGTCGCCAACGACGACGCCCTGCAGGATGCGCTTCGGCATATTTTTCTTCCTTTAGGCCTTAACTTCTGCCGCCTTCTGGCGGGCAATGGTTTTGACGCGGGCGATGTCCTTGCGGACTTCGTTGATGCGCGAGGACTTTTCGAGCTGGCCGGTCGCCTTCTGGAAGCGCAGGTTGAACTGCTCCTTCTTCAGCTTGGCAAGCTCGTCCTTGAGTTGGTCGGCGGTCAACGCGCGAACATCTGAGGCTTTCATGAGCTCAATCCTTACTCTGCAATGCGCTGTACGAAGCGCGTCTTGACCGAGAGCTTGGCAGAGCCGAGACGAAGCGCCTCACGGGCGATCTCTTCGCTGACGCCGTCGATCTCGAACATCATACGACCGGGCTTGACCTTGCATGCCCAGTACTCAACGGAGCCCTTACCCTTACCCATACGGACTTCGGTCGGCTTTGCGGTTACCGGAACGTCCGGGAACACGCGGATCCATACACGGCCGGCGCGCTTCATGTAACGCGTGATCGCGCGGCGGGCCGCTTCGATCTCGCGTGCGTTGACGCGGTTGGGCTCCTGAGCCTTCAGGCCGAATTCGCCGAATGCCAGGTCAGAACCGCCCTTGGCGACGCCCTTGATGCGGCCCTTGAACTGCTTGCGGTACTTAGTACGCTTTGGCTGCAACATTTTCTTACTTCTCCGAGCTTATCTTTCGCCAGCGCTAATTACGCGTTGTCGCGTTCGCGGCGACGATCGCCACGGTCGCGTTCGCGGCTTGCCGGACCCTGTGCGTCGCCTTCCAGCGCGCGACGTTCGGAAGCCATCGGATCGTGCTCAAGGATTTCGCCCTTGAAGATCCAGACCTTGATGCCGCAGATACCGAATGCGGTTTCGGCTTCTGCCGTGCCGTAATCGATGTCGGCGCGCAGCGTGTGCAGCGGCACGCGACCTTCGCGGTACCATTCAGTACGGGCGATTTCAGCACCGCCGAGACGGCCGGCGCAGGTGATCTTGATGCCTTCGGCACCAAGACGCATTGCCGACTGAACGGCGCGCTTCATGGCGCGGCGGAAAGCCACGCGGCGCTCGAGCTGCTGGGCGATCGACTGAGCGACCAGCGTCGCGTCGACTTCGGGCTTGCGCACTTCGACGATGTTGAGGTGCGTTTCCGAGTTGGTCATATCAGACAGCTTCTTGCGGAGCTTGTCGATGTCGGCGCCCTTACGGCCGATGATCAGGCCAGGACGGGCCGAATGGATCGTGACGCGGCACTTCTTGTGCGGACGCTCGATAACCACCTTGGAGATGCCTGCCTGCTTCAGTTCGCTCATGACGAACTTGCGCATCTTCAGGTCTTCGTGCAGCAGCTGGCCATACTCGGCATTGTCCGCAAACCAGCGGCTATCCCAGGTACGGTTGATGCCGAGACGGAAACCGATCGGATTGATTTTCTGACCCATTATGCGGCCTCCTCTGCTGCCTGCACTTCACGAACGACGATCGTCAGGTGCGCGAAGGGCTTTTCGATGCGCGACGCGCGACCGCGGCCACGAGCGTGGAAACGCTTCATGACGATCGACTTGCCGACGTAGGCTTCGGCGACGACGAGCGCGTCGACGTCGAGGTCGTGGTTATTCTCGGCGTTGGCGATCGCGGATTCGAGCGTCTTCCTGACGGCGCCCGCGATGCGCTTGCGGGAGAACTCCAGCTCAGCGAGTGCACGCTCGACCTTCTTGCCGCGGATGGCCGCAGCAACCAGGTTGAGCTTCTGGGGGCTGACGCGGAGCGTGCGGGCGACTGCTTGCGCCTCGTTGTCCTTCAGCCGGCGTTCGGCTTTTGCCTTGCCCATTGTTACTTCCTCTTCGCCTTCTTGTCCGCGCCGTGACCGTAGTAGGTGCGGGTCGGAGAGAATTCACCGAATTTGTGACCGACCATGTCTTCATTGACGCTGACCGGGACATGTTTGCTGCCGTTGTAGACGCCGAAGGTAAGACCGACGAACTGCGGCAGGATCGTGGAGCGACGGCTCCAGATCTTGATCACTTCTGCACGTCCGCCTTCACGAACCTTCTCAGCCTTCTTGAGAAGATAGCCGTCAACGAACGGACCTTTCCATACTGAACGAGCCATTGGAGACTTCCTCTCTTACTTCTTGCGCTGATGACGCGAGCGCATGATCATCTTATCGGTCGACTTGTTCGACCGGGTGCGCTTGCCCTTGGTCGGCTTGCCCCACGGTGTCACCGGATGGCGACCACCGGAGGTGCGGCCTTCACCACCGCCGTGCGGATGGTCGACCGGGTTCATGACGACACCGCGGTTATGCGGACGCTTGCCGCGCCAGACGGTACGACCGGCCTTGCCGTCGTTGATGTTGGCGTGGTCCGGGTTGGAGACGGCACCGATCGAAGCAAGGCAGATGCCGCTGACGAGGCGCTGCTCACCGGAGTTCAGGCGAAGGATCGCCATGCCCTGGTCACGACCGACGAGCTGTGCGTAGGAACCGGCGGAACGCGCGATCTGACCGCCCTTGCCCGGCTTCATTTCCACGTTGTGGATGATGGAGCCGACCGGGATGTACTGCAGCGGCATGGTGTTGCCGGGCTTGACGTCGACAGCCTTTTCCGAAGCGATGACCTTGTCGCCGGCAGCGAGACGCTGCGGAGCGATGATGTAGGCCTGCTCGCCATCCGAATAGGTCACCAGCGCGATGAAAGCCGTGCGGTTCGGATCGTATTCGATACGTTCGACCGTGCCTTCGACATCGAACTTGCGACGCTTGAAGTCGACCAGTCGGTAGCTGCGCTTATGACCGCCACCGATGAAGCGAGCCGTGATGCGGCCGAGGTTGTTACGACCGCCGCTCTTGGTCAGACCTTCCGTCAGCGCCTTGACCGGCTTGCCCTTGTAGAGCGAGGAGCGGTCCACGATGACCAGCTGACGCTGGCTCGGGGTCGTCGGATTGAATGTTTTCAATGCCATTTTCTTATACCTCAGAGACCGGTGGAGACATCGATCGTCTGGCCTTCAGCCAGCGTCACGACAGCCTTCTTCACGTCCTTCTGCTTGCCGACGAAACCGCGGAACCGCTTGGTTTTGCCCTTGCGCAGCAGAGTGTTGACGGCCGTGACCTTGACGCCGAACAGCGCCTCGACAGCAGCCTTGATTTCCGGCTTTGTCGCCTGCTTGGCGACATTGAAAACAACCTGGTTGTTTTCGGATACCAGCGTGGACTTTTCGGTGATCGCCGGAGAGACGATCACATCGTAGTGGCGAAGATCGGTCACTTGAATCGCTCCTCTAGCGCTTCAACCGCAGCCTTGGAAAGCACGAGCTTGCCGCGGCGCACGATGTCGTAAACATTGATGCCCTGGATCGGCAGAACATCGATGTTCGGGATGTTCTGCGCTGCGAGCTTGAAGTTGCCATCAAGCTCTGCGCCGCCGATGAAGAGGGCGTTGGTCAGGCCGAGCGTCTCGAAAGCGGACGCGAGAACCTTGGTCTTGGCTTCGGCAGCAACCAGGTTGTCGATGACGATGACGTCATCAGCCTTGATCTTGGCCGAAAGGGCATGGCGAAGGCCGAGTGCGCGAACCTTCTTCGGAAGGTCGTGTTCGTGGCTGCGAACGACCGGGCCATGGGCCTTGCCGCCGCCGCGGAACTGCGGAGCGCGAGCCGAATGGTGACGAGCGCGGCCCGTACCCTTCTGCTTGTACATCTTGGCGCCGGTGCGCGAGACTTCAGCGCGGCCCTTTGCCTTGTGCGTGCCCTGCTGCTTCTTGGCAAGCTGCCAGCGGATAACGCGGGCGAGAATGTCTTCGCGGGGCTCGAGGCCGAAAATCTCGTCCGAAAGGGAGACCTTCCCGGCGTCTTTTCCCTCGAGGGTCTTGACGTTCAATTCCATTGATCTGGCTCCCTTACTTCGCGGCCGACTTGACGGCGTCGCGCACGATGATCCAGGCACCCTTGGAACCGGGAACAGCACCCTTGATCAGGATCAGACCACGATCTTCGTCGGTCGAAACCACTTCCAGGTTCTGCGTCGTGACGCGCGTCTGGCCCATGTGACCAGCCATCTTCTTGTTCTTGAAAACCTTGCCCGGATCCTGGCGCGAGCCGGTCGAACCGTGCGAACGGTGTGAAACCGACACACCGTGCGTGGCGCGCAGACCGCCGAAACCGTGGCGCTTCATGGCGCCGGCAAAACCCTTACCGATGGTCGTACCCGTCACATCGACGAGCTGACCGGCGGCAAAGTGACCCGCCTTGAGCTCCGTGCCGATCTCCAGCAGATTGTCTTCCGACACGCGGAATTCTGCGAGCTTGGCCTTCGGCTCGACGTTGGCGACGGCAAAGTTGCCGCGCATCGCCTTCGACGTGTTCTTCACCTTCGCCTGGCCTGCACCGAGCTGAACTGCGGTATAGCCATTCTTTTCGACAGTGCGCGTGGCAACGACCTGGCAGCCGTCCATACGCAGTACCGTTACCGGGACATGCTCGCCGGCGTCGTTGTAGACGCGGGTCATTCCCACCTTTTGTGCAATCACACCTGAACGCATCGGTTCAATCCTTCCAACTCAGCTCGAGCAAGCTCAGAGCTTGATCTCAACATCGACACCGGCGGCGAGATCAAGCTTCATCAGCGCGTCTACCGTCTGCGGGGTCGGGTCTACGATGTCGAGCAGGCGCTTATGCGTGCGCATCTCGAACTGTTCGCGGCTCTTCTTGTCGATGTGCGGGGACCGGTTGACCGTAAACTTCTCGATGCGGGTCGGAAGCGGAACGGGGCCCCGGACGCTTGCACCGGTGCGCTTCGCCGTCGACACGATCTCGCGCGTGGAAGCATCGAGAATCCGGTGATCGAACGCCTTCAGGCGAATGCGGATATTTTGGCCGTTCATTCGACGTTATCCTTGTGTTTGTTTTCCACATGTCTCTCAACAAGACACGGGTTGTTCTTTCTTCCTAAGGCGGACCACCGGTTTCAAAGATCGAGAGGGCGCCGATGCCGGCGTCCCTATCCAGTCTTCAGGGCCTTCTAGCCCACCTTATTTGCTTGTTCAGTCACCGCTTCGTCATCCAAAGCGGCACGCAAATCGCGCTCGCGCGCCATTTGCTACATTTCTGTGTAATAAGCAAGCGGCTTGCGCCGCCTGCATCATAATATTGTCATCGAATCGGCCACCCCACCGGAGTGGCCGAAGGAATTACTCGACGATCGAAGCGACGATGCCGGCGCCGACGGTGCGGCCGCCTTCGCGGATAGCGAAGCGCAGCTTTTCTTCCATCGCGATCGGAACGATCAGCTCGACGTCAACCGTGACGTTGTCGCCCGGCATGACCATTTCCGTGCCTTCCGGAAGCGTCACGATGCCGGTCACGTCCGTCGTGCGGAAGTAGAACTGCGGACGGTAGTTGGTGAAGAACGGCGTATGACGGCCGCCCTCTTCCTTCGTCAGGATGTAGGCTTCTGCCTTGAACTTCTTGTGCGGCTTGACCGAGCCCGGCTTGCACAGGATCTGACCGCGCTCGACGCCGTCACGGTTCACACCGCGGATCAGCGCGCCGATGTTGTCGCCGGCCTGGCCCTGGTCGAGCAGCTTGCGGAACATTTCAACGCCGGTCACCGTCGTCTTGGAGGTCGGACGGATGCCGACGATCTCGACTTCTTCACCAACCTTGATGATGCCACGCTCGACGCGGCCGGTCACGACCGTACCACGGCCCGAGATCGAGAACACGTCTTCGATCGGCATCAGGAACGGCTGGTCAACCGGACGCTCAGGCGTCGGGATGTAGGAGTCGACCGCTGCCATCAGCTCGCGGATCGCGTCTTCGCCGATCTTCTTGTCGGAATCTTCAAGAGCGGCAAGCGCCGAACCCTTGACGACCGGAATGTCGTCGCCCGGGAAGTCGTAGGACGACAGAAGTTCGCGAACTTCGAGCTCGACCAGTTCGAGAAGCTCGGCGTCGTCAACCTGGTCGACCTTGTTCAGGAACACAACGATCGCCGGAACGCCGACCTGGCGGGCGAGCAGGATGTGTTCGCGCGTCTGCGGCATCGGGCCGTCAGCGGCCGAGCAAACCAGGATCGCGCCGTCCATCTGCGCCGCACCGGTGATCATGTTCTTGACGTAGTCGGCGTGGCCGGGGCAGTCGACGTGCGCGTAGTGGCGGGCCGGCGTCTCATATTCGACGTGCGCCGTCGAGATGGTGATGCCGCGGGCCTTCTCTTCCGGAGCCGCGTCGATCTGGTCGTACGCCTTGAACTCACCGAAGTACTTCGTGATCGCTGCCGTCAGAGACGTCTTGCCGTGGTCAACGTGGCCGATCGTGCCAATGTTGACGTGCGGCTTGTTGCGCTCAAACTTACTCTTTGCCATTTTCGGCTCTCCGTTTTGCTAGTCCCCGAGGGGAGCTAATTCTTGTTATCGGTCAATAGGTATGCCGGTCACTTCTGACCGGAATACTTTGCCTGGATTTCGGTTGCGACGTTCGACGGGACCGGCGCGTAGTGATCGAAGGTCATCGTGTACTGAGCGCGGCCCTGCGACATGGAGCGCAGGTTGTCGACGTACTTGAACATGTTGGCCAGCGGAACGTTGGCGCTGATGACAACCGCGATGCCACGGCTTTCCTGACCCTGGATCTGGCCACGGCGCGAGTTGAGGTCGCCGATAACGTCACCGACGTAATCTTCCGGGGTGACGACCTCGACCTTCATCATCGGCTCGAGGAGCTGAGCGCCGGCCTTCTTGGCTGCTTCACGGAAGCAAGCGCGGGAAGCGATTTCGAACGCCAGGACCGAGGAGTCGACGTCGTGGAAGGCACCGTCGATGAGCGTCGCCTTGACGCCGAGCATCGGGAAGCCAGCCAGCGGACCGGAAGACAGAACGCTTTCGATGCCCTTCTGAACGCCCGGGATGTATTCCTTCGGAACAGAGCCGCCGACGATCTTGGATTCGAACTTGAAGTCTTCGCCTTCGGGGTTCGGTTCGAAGATGATCTTGACGCGCGCGAACTGGCCGGTACCACCGGTCTGCTTCTTGTGCGTGTAGTCTTCTTCGGTCTGGCGCGTGATGGTTTCGCGGTAAGCAACCTGCGGCGCACCGACGTTTGCTTCGACCTTGAACTCGCGACGCATGCGGTCGACGATGATGTCGAGATGCAGTTCGCCCATGCCGGCAATGATCGTCTGACCGGATTCCTGGTCCGTCTTCACGCGGAAGGACGGGTCTTCGGCTGCCAGGCGGTTGAGCGCGAGGCCCATCTTTTCCTGGTCGCCCTTGGACTTCGGCTCGATGGCGATCTGGATGACCGGCTCGGGGAATTCCATGCGCTCGAGGATAACCGGCTTCAGCGGATCGCAGAGCGTATCGCCAGTGGTGGTTTCCTTGAGACCGGCGAGAGCAACGATGTCGCCTGCAAAGGCTTCTTCGATGTCTTCACGAGAGTTGGAGTGCATCTGCAGCATACGGCCGACGCGCTCGCGCTTGTCCTTGACCGTGTTCAGAACCGAAGAGCCCTTTTCGAGCTTGCCGGAGTAGATGCGTGCGAAGGTGAGCGAACCGACGAAGGGGTCGTTCATGATCTTGAACGCCAGCATCGAAAGCGGCTCGGCGTCATCTGCATGCCGCTCGATATCGGCTTCGGTCTTGAAATCGATGCCCTTGATCGCCGGAATGTCGAGCGGCGACGGCAGGTAGTCGACCACGGCGTCGAGCAGCGGCTGCACGCCCTTGTTCTTGAAGGCGGTGCCGCAGAACATCGGATGGAACTTGACGTCGATGGTGCCGCGGCGAACGAGTTCGCGGATCTTGTCGTTGTCGGGCATGTTGCCTTCGAGGTAGGCTTCCATCGCAGCTTCGTCGATCTCGACAACGGTCTCGATCAGCTTTTCGCGATATTCTTCAGCCTTGGCCTTCAGATCTTCCGGGATTTCGACGACATCCCACTGGGCGCCGAGCGATTCGTCGCGCCAGATCAGCGCGTTCATCTCGACGAGGTCGACAACGCCCTTGAAGTCGCTCTCAGCGCCGATCGGCAGCTGCATGACGACGGCGGTCGCGCCGAGACGCGTCTTGATCATCTCGACAGAGCGATAGAAGTCCGCGCCGGTTTTGTCCATCTTGTTGCAGAAGATCATCCGCGGAACATTGTACTTCTCAGCCTGGCGCCAGACGGTTTCCGTCTGCGGCTCAACGCCGGCGTTGGCGTCGAGCAGCGCGATGGCGCCGTCGAGAACGCGCAGCGAACGCTCGACTTCGATGGTGAAGTCGACGTGGCCGGGGGTGTCGATGATGTTGAAGCGGCGCATCTTGCCGTCACGGCCTTTCCAGAAGGTCGTGGTGGCAGCAGAGGTGATCGTGATGCCACGCTCCTGCTCCTGCTCCATCCAGTCCATGGTGGCTGCGCCGTCGTGGACTTCGCCGATCTTGTGCGACTTGCCGGTGTAATAAAGGATACGCTCGGTGGTCGTGGTCTTGCCGGCGTCGATATGCGCCATGATACCGAAATTGCGGTAGTCTTCGATCTTATATTCGCGAGCCATTGTGGACTGCCTTTCGATACCGTTCGGAATTACCAGCGATAGTGCGAGAACGCGCGGTTGGCGTCAGCCATCTTGTGCGTGTCTTCGCGCTTCTTGACGGCGGAGCCGCGGTTGTTGGACGCATCGAGCAGTTCGCCGGACAGACGGTCGATCATGGTGGTTTCGTTGCGCTTGCGGGCAGCGGCAATCAGCCAGCGAATGGCGAGAGCCTGGCGGCGCTCCGGACGGACGTCGACCGGAACCTGGTAGGTCGCACCACCGACGCGGCGCGAGCGGACTTCAACGTGCGGGGCAATGTTGTCGAGCGCAGAATGGAAAACCGAAAGCGGCTCCTGCTTGGACTTGCCCTGGACGGCGTCGAACGCACCATAGACGATGTTTTCAGCAACGGACTTCTTACCATCGAGCATGATGGCATTCATGAACTTGGTCACGACGAGGTCACCGAACTTCGGATCCGGATTGATCTCGCGCTTTTCTGCTTTATGACGTCTGGACATACTTTTCGTCTCTTCAACCGTTAAGGCGCTTCATCACGCGGAGGACCTCGCGCAGCGCCGGATTATTCAAAATCCGAATTACTTCGGACGCTTCGCACCGTACTTGGAGCGACGCTGCTTGCGGTTCTTGACACCCTGGGTATCGAGAACGCCGCGGATGATGTGATAACGGACACCCGGAAGGTCCTTGACGCGGCCGCCGCGGATCATGACGACGGAGTGTTCCTGAAGGTTGTGACCTTCGCCGGGGATGTAACCAATGACTTCGAAGCCGTTGGTCAGGCGGATCTTTGCGACCTTACGCAGAGCCGAGTTCGGCTTCTTCGGCGTGGTCGTGTAGACGCGCGTGCAAACGCCGCGCTTCTGCGGGTTCTCCTGGAGAGCGGGAACCTTATTACGCTTTACGTTCGCCTGGCGAGGCTTGCGGATCAGCTGGTTTACGGTAGGCATTCAACCATCCCTTACGTTTATCTCAGTACCCTTGCGGGCTTGAACTCACGCCGTCTCCGGCAATGACGCATGCTTTCCGTCAATGCGCAAAATATGGCCCGATCCGCTTCCGCAGATGGACCACAAGGAGCAGAGGACGCATAATATCCTGCGTCATGCGTGCAGCATCATGACTTCAACGTGCGTTTAGAACCTTGTTTGAGGTGAATTTCAGGGCGCGTCGCCCCGAACAGCCAAGCCTCACATGGGATCTGATGGGCGGGGTACTACTGGTTTCCACCCGTCCCGTCAAGGCCGGTTAAGAAATAAACTTGGCCGCATCACCTTGATATGCGGGCCGAACGCCCTGTTTTCATCCTTCTAGACGCATTCAGGGACGTGCGCCAAGATAAAAACTTGGGCCTTGCAGCAAAAGCAGTTAAGGAATCAGCAATTGCGGCGTTAGGTCCTCTCAGCGGATTCGACAAAGCGAATCCCCAGGAACCGAGGACAGGCGATGATCACGACACCTGATAACGACAATAATTTCGACGGACCGATGATCTTCATCATCATCGGCAAAGGCTATGAGTCCGAGGCCAGCGAAGGCATCGACCTGCACATCCTGCTCCAGGCGCCCGATGACGACACCGCCGTGCGCGAAGCCTTGAACGCCCTTGCCGAGGAGGGTTTCATCGAGGCCGATCTCGACCAGATCGGCATGCTGACCGAAATTCCGGCGGAAGAGCCGCACGCTTCGGCCTATCAGGGTGCGGTTGACGGCGAGGTCGCGATCATCCGGTTCAACTGACGGGAACGCCTTCCCTCCCCTATCAATCAAAGACTAGCACAAACGAAAACCGCCCGGATCGCTCCGGGCGGTTTTTCAATTCGTGGACCTCAGCTGCGGATTATTCCGCAGCCGGGGCGTTTTCGGCCATGTCCTGCAGCATCGGGGTGGCGACCGCTGCCCCAGTGCCCTTGCGGCGCTCTTCGAGGATGAGCTCGTCGCGCGACGTGGCGATGCGGCGGATCTGGGTCATGGTGCCGCCGGTGCCGGCCGGAATGAGGCGGCCGACGATGACGTTTTCCTTCAAGCCCTGCAGACCGTCGGTCTTTCCGGCGATTGCAGCTTCCGTCAGCACCTTGGTCGTTTCCTGGAAGGACGCGGCCGAGATGAAGGACGGGGTCTGCAGCGACGCCTTGGTGATGCCGAGAAGAACCGGCTCGCCGCTGGCGGGCTTCTTGCCCTGCTCGATCAGGTGGTCGTTGACGTCCTCCAGCTCGATCCGGTCGACGTTGTCGCCGACGATGTAGGTCGAGTCGCCGGCATCGGTGATCTCCACCTTCTGCAGCATCTGACGGACGATCACCTCGATGTGCTTGTCGTTGATGACGACGCCCTGCAGGCGATAGACTTCCTGGATTTCGTTGACGAGGTAGGAAGCAAGAGCCTCCACGCCCTTGATCGCCAGGATGTCGTGCGGAGCCGGGTTACCGTCGAGGATGTAGTCACCCTTTTCGATATAGTCGCCGTCCTGAAGGTGGAAGGGCTTGCCCTTCGGAATCAGGTATTCGACAGGCTCGACACCGTCTTCCGCCGGCTCGATGATGACGCGACGCTTGTTCTTGTAGTCGCGGCCAAGGCGGATCGTACCATCGATCTCTGCGATGATGGCGTGATCCTTCGGACGGCGAGCTTCGAACAGTTCGGCAACACGCGGCAAACCGCCGGTGATGTCCTTGGTCTTGGCGCTTTCGAGCGGCGAACGGGCGAGAACGTCACCCTGCGAGACCTTCGTGCCCGGCTCGACCGACAGGATGGCGTCGACCGAGAGCAGGAAGCGGGCGTCACCACCACGGGACAGCTTGGCGACATTGCCGCTGGCGTCCTTGATGACAATCGCCGGCTTGAGATCCGAGCCGCGCGGGGTCGAACGCCAGTCGATGACCTGACGCTTGGTGATGCCGGTGGATTCGTCGGTCGCTTCCAGAACCGAGAGACCATCGACGAGGTCTTCGAACTGAACGGTACCGGCAACTTCCGTCATCATCGGACGGGTGTAAGGATCCCACTCCGCCAGACGCTGGCCGCGCTTGACCTTGTCACCTTCGTCGACATGCAGCTTCGAACCGTAGGCGACACGCTGCGAAGAGCGCTCGACGCCGCGCTCGTCCAGGATCTGGACGGTCATGTTGCGGCCCATGGCAACGAGGCTGCCTTCAGAGTTGCGCAGCACGTTGCGGTTCTTGATCTGCACTGTACCTTCGTACGAGGCCTCCAGGAACGACTGGTCGACCACGGTTGCCGTACCGCCAAGGTGGAAGGTACGCATGGTGAGCTGAGTTCCCGGCTCGCCGATCGACTGAGCGGCGATGACGCCGACGGCTTCGCCCATGTTGACCGGCGTACCGCGCGCGAGGTCGCGGCCGTAGCAGACCGAGCAGACGCCCGTCTGGATTTCGCAGGTCAGCGCCGAGCGGATGCGGATCGACTGGATACCGGCCTTCTCGATTTCGATGACATCAGGCTCGAGGATCATCTTGCCGGCATCGACGATGCGCTCACCCGTCACCGGATGATCGATGTCGTCGAGCGCCGTGCGGCCGAGAATACGGGCGCCGAGCGAGGCGACGACCTGGCCGGCATCGACGATGGCGGTCATGGTCAGGCCGGTTTCGGTGCCGCAATCGACGTGCGTGACGATGCAATCCTGCGCGACGTCGACGAGACGGCGGGTCAGGTAACCGGAGTTTGCGGTCTTCAAGGCGGTGTCTGCCAGACCCTTGCGGGCGCCGTGCGTCGAGTTGAAGTACTCGTTGACGGTCAGGCCTTCCTTGAAGTTCGAGATGATCGGCGTCTCGATGATTTCGCCCGACGGCTTGGCCATCAGGCCGCGCATGCCGCCCAGCTGGCGCATCTGGTTCGGAGAACCGCGGGCGCCGGAGTGGCTCATCATGTAGATCGAGTTCATCGGCTTCTGACGGCCGGTGTTCTCGTCGAATTCGACCGCCTTGATGCGTGCCATCATCTCTTCGGCGACCTTTTCAGTCGCCTTGCCCCAGGCATCGACAACCTTGTTGTACTTTTCGCCCTGGGTGATGAGGCCGTCATTGTACTGCTGCTCGTATTCCTTCACCAGATTTTCGGTGTCGTTGACGATCTTGGCCTTCGTGTCCGGAATGACCATGTCGTCCTTGCCGAACGAAATGCCGGCACGGCAGGCATGGGCGAAGCCGAGCTGCATGATGCGGTCGCAGAAGATGACCGTGTCCTTCTGGCCGCAATGGCGGTAGACCGTGTCGATCATCTTGGAGATGTTCTTCTTGGTCATTTCCTGGTTGCAGATGTCGAAGGGCACCTTGCCATTTTTCGGCAGCAGTTCGCCGATGAGCAGACGGCCAGGCGTCGTCTCGTAGATCTTCGAGTAAGGCTTGCCATCCTCGCCGATCGACTTGAAGCGGCCGCGGATCTTGGTGTGCAGCGTCACGACCTTGTTTTCCAGCGCGTGATGCAGCTCGCCGAGATCGGAGAAGGCCATGCCTTCGCCCGGCTCGTTCTGGTTCAGGATCGACAGATAGTACAGGCCGAGAACCATGTCCTGCGAGGGAACGATGATCGGCGCGCCGTTTGCCGGGTGCAGGATGTTGTTGGTCGACATCATCAGCACGCGGGCTTCGAGCTGGGCTTCGAGCGACAGCGGCACGTGAACAGCCATCTGATCACCGTCGAAGTCGGCGTTGAAGGCCGTGCAGACGAGCGGGTGCAGCTGGATGGCCTTGCCTTCGACCAGGGTGGGCTCGAAGGCCTGGATGCCCAGGCGGTGCAGCGTCGGTGCGCGGTTCAGAAGAACAGGATGTTCGCGGATGACCTCGTCGAGGATATCCCAAACTTCCGGCTTTTCCTTCTCGACCAGCTTCTTGGCCTGCTTGACGGTCGAGGAGTAACCCTTGGCGTCGAGGCGGGCATAGATGAACGGCTTAAAGAGTTCGAGCGCCATCTTCTTCGGAAGACCGCACTGATGCAGCTTCAGTTCCGGACCGGTGACGATCACCGAACGGCCGGAATAGTCGACGCGCTTGCCGAGCAGGTTCTGGCGGAAGCGGCCCTGCTTGCCCTTCAGCATGTCGGACAGCGACTTCAGCGGACGCTTGTTGGCGCCGGTGATGACGCGGCCGCGGCGGCCGTTATCGAAGAGCGCGTCGACAGATTCCTGCAGCATGCGCTTTTCGTTGCGGATGATGATGCCCGGAGCGCGCAGTTCGATGAGGCGCTTCAGACGGTTGTTACGGTTGATGACGCGGCGATAGAGATCGTTCAGATCCGACGTCGCGAAACGGCCACCGTCGAGCGGCACGAGCGGGCGCAGATCCGGCGGGATGACCGGAACGACCTTCATGATCATCCATTCCGGACGATTGCCTGACTCCATGAAGTTCTCGACGATCTTCAGGCGCTTCATCAGCTTCTTCTGCTTGAGATCCGACGTGGTGTCGGCAAGCTCGGAGCGCAGATCGCCGGCGATCTTTTCGAGGTTCATCGAAGCCAGCATCTCGTAGATCGCCTCAGCGCCGATCATCGCGGTGAACTGGTCTTCGCCGTACTCGTCGACGGCGAGCATGTACTCTTCTTCCGAGAGGAGCTGGTGCTCCTTGAGAGCGGTCAGGCCCGGCTCGGTGACGATATAGTTTTCGAAGTAGAGGACGCGCTCGACATCCTTCAGCGTCATGTCGAGCAGTGTCGAAATGCGCGACGGCAGCGACTTCAGGAACCAGATGTGGGCAACCGGAGCAGCGAGCTCGATATGGCCCATGCGCTCACGGCGAACGCGCGACAGCGTGACTTCGACGCCGCACTTTTCGCAGATGATGCCCTTGTACTTCATGCGCTTGTACTTGCCGCACAAGCATTCGTAGTCCTTGATCGGGCCAAAGATGCGCGCGCAGAACAGACCGTCGCGTTCCGGCTTGAACGTGCGGTAGTTGATGGTTTCCGGCTTCTTGATCTCACCGTAGGACCAGGAGAGGATCTTCTCCGGAGACGCGATCGAAATCCGAATGGAATCGAAATTCTGTGCAGGCACCTGCGGATTGAAAAGATTCATGACCTCTTGGTTCATGCCTGTCTCCTTCATGGGCTAAAGCGCCCTCAAAATGCGATGGCCGGCGGCAATTCCCGGGAGCCGCCTCCCTCGCTTAAACGAGAATAACCGCAAGATGCGGCGAAACTTCCCTTCCGGGCCGACACGGATGCGGCTCCCGGCGGGACCGGCGTGCGCCGCATTGGCAGCGCACGCCCTATCAATGTTTACTCGGCCGCGTCCGGCAGCTGGGTTGCCTGCGCTTCATCGAGCTTGGTGTTCTCGAGCTCGACGCTGAGGCCCAGCGAGCGCATTTCCTTGACGAGAACGTTGAAGCTTTCCGGAATACCGGCTTCGAACGTGTCGTCTCCGCGGACAATGGCTTCGTAGACCTTGGTGCGGCCGGCGACGTCGTCCGACTTCACCGTCAGCATTTCCTGCAGCGTATAGGCGGCGCCATAGGCTTCGAGCGCCCAGACTTCCATTTCGCCGAAGCGCTGACCACCGAACTGCGCCTTGCCGCCCAGCGGCTGCTGGGTCACGAGCGAGTAAGGGCCTATCGAGCGGGCATGGATCTTGTCGTCGACCAGGTGGTTGAGTTTCAGCATGTAGATGTAGCCCACGGTCACCTGGCGGTCGAACTGCTCGCCGGTACGGCCGTCATAGAGCGTCGACTGGCCGGTGTCCTTGAGACCCGCCAGACGCAGCATGTCGTTGACGTCACCTTCATTGGCGCCGTCGAAGACCGGCGTCGCGATCGAAACGCCGCGCTTCCACTGGTCGGCGAGACGCAGGACGGACTCGTCGTCGAAGTCCTGGACCTGTTCGGCCTTGGGACCGTCGCCGACGACATCGCCGATGGTCTTGCGCAGCGGCTCGATGTTGCCGTTGGCCTTATACGCTTCGATCAATTCGCCGATCTGGCGACCCATGCCGGCGCAAGCCCAACCCAGGTGCGTTTCCAGAATCTGGCCGACGTTCATGCGCGAAGGCACGCCGAGCGGGTTCAGAACGACGTCGACATGCGTGCCGTCTTCGAGGAACGGCATGTCCTCGACAGGCACAATGCGCGAGACCACGCCCTTGTTCCCGTGACGGCCGGCCATCTTGTCGCCCGGCTGGATCTTGCGCTTCACGGCGACGAAGACCTTGACCATCTTCATGACGCCCGGAGGCATTTCATCGCCGCGTTGGACCTTCTCGACCTTGTCCATGAAGCGCTGTTCAAGGCGCGACTTGGATTCGTCGTACTGGCCGCGGAGGGCTTCGAGTTCGCTCTGAACCTTCTCGTCCTCGACGGCGAACATCCACCACTGCGAGCGGGGATATTCGGAGACGACGGCGTTCGAAAGTTCGGTGCCCTTCTTGAAGCCCTTCGGGCCGGCGATGGAGACCTGGCCGCGCAGCATGTCGATCAGACGGCCGTAGACGTTACGGTCGAGGATCGCCTGCTCGTCGTCGCGGTCCTTGGCGAGCCGCTCGATCTCTTCGCGCTCGATCGCCATCGCGCGCTCGTCCTTCTCGACGCCATGGCGGTTGAAGACGCGAACTTCGACGATCGTGCCGTAGGTGCCGGGCGGCATGCGCATGGAGGTGTCGCGCACGTCGGAGGCTTTTTCGCCGAAGATGGCGCGCAGAAGCTTTTCTTCCGGCGTCATCGGGCTTTCGCCCTTCGGCGTGATCTTGCCGACGAGGATATCGCCCGGCTGAACCTCGGCGCCGATATAGACGATGCCGGCTTCGTCGAGGTTCTTCAGCGCTTCTTCCGAAACGTTCGGAATATCGCGGGTGATTTCCTCGGGGCCGAGCTTGGTGTCGCGCCCCATCACTTCGAATTCCTCGATGTGGATGGAGGTGAACACGTCGTCGGCAACGATGCGCTCGGAGAGCAGGATCGAGTCTTCGTAGTTATAGCCGTTCCAAGGCATGAACGCGACGAGCGCGTTGCGGCCGAGCGCCAGGTCGCCGAGATCGGTCGACGGGCCGTCGGCGAGAATATCGCCGCGGTTGACGACGTCACCGACAGTGACCAGCGGACGCTGGTTGACGCAGGTGTTCTGATTCGAACGCTGGAACTTCTGCAGGCGGTAGATATCGACGCCGGACTTGCCGGCTTCGAGGTCTTCCGTGGCGCGGATAACGATACGCGTCGCGTCGACCTGGTCGACGACGCCGCCGCGGCGGGCGCCGATGGCGGCACCGGAGTCACGCGCGACGACCGGCTCCATGCCGGTGCCGACGAACGGAGCTTCGGCACGCAGCAGCGGCACGGCCTGACGCTGCATGTTCGAGCCCATGAGGGCGCGGTTGGCGTCGTCGTTTTCCAGGAACGGGATGAGTGCCGCTGCGACCGAAACGACCTGCTTCGGCGAAACGTCCATCAGGTTCATGCTGTCGCGGGGCGCGAGCATAACTTCACCCGCGTGACGGCAGACGACGAATTCGTCGACGAAGGAACCGTCAACGTTCAGCTCGGCGTTGGCCTGTGCGACGTAATACTTGGCCTCTTCCATGGCGGAGAGGTAGAGCACGTCGTTCGTCACCTTGCCGTCGACAATGCGCCGGTACGGGCTTTCGATGAAGCCGTATTTGTTGACGCGGGCAAAGGTCGCAAGCGAGTTGATAAGACCGATGTTCGGGCCTTCCGGCGTTTCGATCGGGCAGATACGGCCATAGTGGGTCGGATGCACGTCGCGGACTTCGAAGCCGGCGCGCTCGCGGGTCAGACCGCCCGGACCAAGGGCCGAAAGACGGCGCTTGTGGGTGATTTCCGAGAGCGGGTTGACCTGGTCCATGAACTGCGAGAGCTGCGAGGAACCGAAGAATTCGCGGACGGCTGCGGCAGCCGGCTTGGCGTTGATCAGGTCCTGCGGCATGACCGTATCGATTTCGATCGAGGACATGCGTTCCTTGATCGCACGCTCCATGCGGAGCAGGCCGAGACGGTACTGGTTCTCCATCAGCTCGCCGACCGAGCGGACGCGGCGGTTGCCGAGGTTGTCGATGTCGTCGATCTCACCCTTGCCGTCGCGCAGTTCGACCAGCATCTTGACCACGGCCAGGATGTCGTCCTTGCGCAGGATGCGAACGGTGTCCTCGACGGAGAGGTCGAGGCGCATGTTCATCTTGACGCGGCCGACGGCGGAGAGGTCGTAACGCTCCGCATCGAAGAACAGCGAGTTGAACATGGCTTCGGCCGATTCCATCGTCGGCGGTTCACCCGGGCGCATGACGCGATAGATGTCGAACAGAGCGTCCTGACGGTTCTCGTTCTTGTCGGCCGAAAGCGTGTTGCGGATATAGGCGCCGACATTGATGTGGTCGATGCCGAGAACCGGGATCTCGTCGAAACCGTTCGCGAGAATGACGGCGAGCGTCTTCTCGTCGATCTCGTCGCCGGCCTCGAGATAGATCTCACCCGTCGAGTAGTTGACGATATCCTCGGCGAGGTAGTTACCGTAAAGGTCGTCGTCGCCGGCCTTCAGCGCCTTCAGGCCCTTATCGGAAAGCTGGCGCAGCAGGCGCGGCGTCAGCTTCTTGCCGGCTTCCACGACGACTTCGCCGGTATCGGCGTCGACCATCTCGGTGATCGCCTTGGCGCCCTTCAGGGTTTCCGGCTTGAACGGAATGCGCCAGCCTTCGCCGTCGCGCTTGTAGAGCGACTTCGTGTAGAAGGTGTCGAGGATTTCCTCGCCGTCCATGCCGAGCGCCATCAGCAGCGACGTGACAGGGATCTTGCGGCGGCGGTCGATGCGGGCGTAGACGATGTCCTTGGCGTCGAATTCGATATCGAGCCAGGAACCGCGATAGGGAATGACGCGGGCGGCGAACAGCAGCTTGCCGGAAGAATGGCTCTTGCCCTTGTCATGGTCGAAGAAGACGCCCGGCGAACGGTGCATCTGCGAGACGATGACGCGCTCGGTGCCGTTGACGATGAACGTGCCGTTGTTGGTCATGAGCGGCATGTCGCCCATGTAGACGGACTGTTCCTTGATGTCCTTGATCGACTTTGCGCCGGTATCCTCGTCGATATCGAACACGATGAGACGGAGAGTGACCTTCAGCGGCGCAGCATAGGTCAGGTCGCGCTGGCGGCACTCGTCAACGTCGAACTTCGGCGGTTCGAATTCGTAAGACACGAACTCCAGCATCGAGGCGCCGGAGAAGTCGGTGATCGGGAAAACGGATTTGAAGACGGCCTGAAGGCCTTCGTCTGGGCGACCGCCCTTCGGCTCTTCAACCATCAGGAACTGGTCGTAGGACGCCTTCTGAACCTCGATGAGGTTCGGCATTTCTGCGACTTCGGGGATCTTACCAAAAAACTTGCGTACGCGCCTGCGACCATTGAACGAAAGGGTCTGAGCCATCGTCGCTCCTTCAAAAATTGCATCCGGGCCTGCAACGGACGGGAACCGATGGCCAGTCGATCCCGCCGATCAATGAGTAGTTCAACCTCGTCCCACCTCCCGAAACAGCCAGGCCGGATTGCCTTGGCGCTTCGGTTCGAGACCATGCTCTTGAAGAACCCATTACCCAAAAGCCGTTTTCACGCGGCTTTTGGGTAATTCGTTCAGGAAAACGGCAAATGGGAGGCAGTAAATGCCGCCTCCCACGTGCAGTTCAAGATTACTTGACGTCGGCCTTTGCGCCTGCGTCTTCAAGCTTCTTCTTGATGTCGGCGGCTTCAGCCTTGGAAACGGCTTCCTTGACAGCCTTCGGAGCGCCTTCGACGAGGTCCTTGGCTTCCTTGAGGCCGAGGCCGGTGATGGCGCGGACTTCCTTGATGACGTTGATCTTGTTGGCGCCGGCATCCGTGAGGATGACGTCGAACTCGGTCTTTTCTTCTTCAGCCGGAGCAGCAGCGCCTGCACCACCAGCAGCGGCAGCAACAGCTACCGGAGCAGCAGCGGAAACGCCCCACTTTTCTTCGAGAAGCTTCGACAGTTCTGCAGCTTCCAGAACGGTCAGCGAGGAGAGGTCGTCAACGATCTTTGCGAGATCAGCCATTTTACTAGTTCCTTTTGTTCGGTTCGAACCGGTTGATTATAAACAGCGAAAAACCGCCTTAAGCGGCTTCGTCCTTCTTGGCGTAGGCCGCAAACACGCGGGCAAGCTGGCTTGCCGGTGCTGCAACAACCCCAGCGATGCGGGTAGCCGGTGTCTGGATCATGCCCAGCAGCTTCGCACGCAGCTCGTCGAGCGAAGGCAGGGTCGCAAGCGACTTGACTGCATCAGCGTTGAGCGTGGTTGTTCCCATGGCGCCGCCCAGAACAACGATCTTGTCGTTGGTCTTGGCGAAATCCATGACGACCTTCGGAGCGGTGATCGGATCGGTGCTGTATGCAATCAGCGTCTGACCCTTGAAGAGATTGGTAATCCCTTCCGCTTCCGTACCCTGAAGGGCAATTTTGGCCAGGCGGTTCTTCGCGACTTTGACGGTACCGCCAGCTGCACGCATCTTCGAACGAAAATCGTTCATCTGCGCGACTGTAGCACCAGCATAGTGGGCCACGACGACTGAGCCCGAAGCCTTGAAGACTTCGTTCAGTTCCGTGACGAATTCGCGTTTTTCCGCTCTTTCCACTGCCTATCTCCAGTTGGCGGGACCGAAAACGGGCCCGCCGGGTTGCCTTTTGCCTCCCGGGATCATGCGAGATCCCAAGCGACGCTTGAGGATCCTGTCCCCCCGCGCTCCCGCGCCAATCAAGGCTAAAGAGGCACAAGGCATCCAAGGCTCGAACCGAGTTACGAGAAGTGAACTTCATGCAATTCGGGTCTTACCCGTCTCATGCAGGCGAAGTGATTAAGGGAAAACCACCTGCAATCTCGGACAGGATTCCGGATTTCTCCGGAATATTCCGGCCCCTTGCGAGGCCGGAAATTCAGTGACCGGGCCGAAGCCCGGCCATAAACTTATGCAGTCGGAGCTGCGGTGACCGAGCCGACTTCGATCTTGACGCCCGGGCCCATGGTCGAAGAAATCGCCACGCGCTTGACATAGTTGCCCTTGGCGCCAGCCGGCTTCGCCTTGATGACGGCGTCAGCAAAGGCGCGGATGTTTTCTTCCAGAGCCTTGGCATCGAAAGAGGCCTTGCCGATGCCGGCATGGACGATACCAGCCTTCTCGACGCGGAACTCGACAGCGCCGCCCTTGGAAGCCTTGACGGCTCCAGCGACATCCATGGTGACGGTGCCGACCTTCGGGTTCGGCATCATGCCGCGCGGGCCGAGAACCTTACCGAGACGGCCGACGAGCGGCATCATGTCCGGGGTAGCGATGCAGCGATCGAAGTCGATCTTGCCGCCCTGAACGATTTCGACAAGATCTTCCGCGCCAACAACGTCTGCGCCAGCAGCCTTGGCTTCGTCAGCCTTGGCGCCACGGGCGAAAACAGCAACGCGAACCGTACGGCCCGTGCCGTTCGGCAGGTTGACGACGCCGCGAACCATCTGGTCGGCGTGGCGCGGGTCGACGCCGAGGTTCATCGAGACTTCGATGGTTTCGTCGAACTTGGCGACAGCCCGTTCCTTGACCATGCCGATGGCCTGGGTCAGAGCGTAGAGCTTGGTCGGATCAACACCTTCGTTGATTTTGCGAGTGCGCTTGCCTGCCATGGTCTTAACCCACCACTTCCAGGCCCATGGCGCGGGCAGAGCCCTCGATCATCGCCATTGCACCTTCGATATCCGCTGCGTTCAGATCCTTCATCTTGGCTTCTGCGATCGACTTGATCTGAGCCTTGGTGAGGGAGCCGGCCTTGGCGCCCTTGCCGGGCGTCTTGGAACCGGACGTGATCTTCGCTTCCTTCTTCAGCCAGTAGCTGACCGGAGGCTGCTTCATCGCGAAGGTGAAGGACTTGTCCTGGTAATAGGTGATGACGACCGGGATCGGCATACCCTTTTCCATTTCCTGCGTGGCGGCATTGAACGCCTTGCAGAATTCCATGATGTTAATGCCACGCTGACCAAGCGCCGGACCAATCGGCGGGGACGGGTTTGCCGATCCTGCCTTGACCTGAAGCTTGAGCTGGCCTGCAACTTTCTTAGCCATATCTCTCTGCCTTTCATGAACGGCCGGTCGCCCGGCCCGTGATGCCGGATTGCTCCGGCGGCTGCGGTTGCGTGGTGCGGATCATTAGGGTCCGGCTAAGACCCCTCACCTTCCACGCGGATGCGGACAAGGTCCGCAAGAAGCGGGCCACAAGGACCAGCTTCCCATCTCTCGCGATCAGACCTTCTCGACCTGCGCATATTCCAGCTCGACCGGCGTTGCGCGGCCGAAGATCGACACTTCCACCTTCAGGCGCGAACGCTCTTCGTCCACATCCTGAACCGTACCGTTGAACGAAGCGAAAGGACCGTCGGAAACGCGGACCTGCTCGCCGATCTCGAAGGTAACGGACGCCTTCGGCCGCTCGACGCCTTCCTGAACCTGACCGAGAATGCGCTCGGCTTCATAATCCGGAATCGGAACGGGCTTATTGTCGGAGCCGAGGAAACCTGTGACCTTCGGCGTATTCTTGATCAGGTGATAGGCCTCGTCCGTCAGATTGGCGCGGACCAGGACATAGCCCGGGAAGAACTTGCGCTCGCTGTCGACCTTGCGGCCGCGACGCACTTCCACAACCTTTTCGGTCGGCACGAGAATCTTCTCGAACAAGTGCTCAAGCCCCTTCTGACGAGCCTTGTTCTCGATGTCTTCAGCCACCTTCTTTTCAAAATTCGAGTACGCGTGGACGATGTACCAACGTGCCGCCATTTTCATCTCCACCCGTATCAGTTGCCGGTATTGAGCACGAAGCTCAGGGCCCAGCCGATCAGCTGGTCAGCGGCAAAGAAAAACAGCGCGGCAAAAACCACCATCACCAGCACCATGACCGTCGAGATCATCGTCTCGCGGCGCGACGGCCATGTGACCTTGGACGTCTCGGAGCGAACCTGCTGCAGAAACGCAAATGGATTGGATTTGGATGCCATCGACCGCCCACGCAATTACGGCGCGTAAAGCTGAAACTATCAGCCCCACGCACCGCGTGTCTGTTGAACCCTAAATAAACACCGATTTCCGAATGCACAAGAGGGAAACCGAAGTTTAACGAAATTAGTTGCCACCCATCAATCCCCAGCCGGAATGCCGCGAGCAACGCCGCGCTGTCCGTATCAGGGAAGATGGCAGGGGCAGAGGGGCTCGAACCCCCGACCTGCGGTTTTGGAGACCGCCGCTCTACCAACTGAGCTATACCCCTTCATGCCCGTCCTTCAGCGCCCGGGTCAAGACCCGCAAATCGCTGCCGAAATGCATGGCGCTCCCTTTAAGACGGCGGCAGCGGATTGGCAAGCACGATTTTCGATTTTCAAAGCCTTCTGCTCATTTGCGAGCGTCCGCTTTTCGATCGCGTAACCAGAGAGCATTCAGACCTTCACATATTTCCGCCAGCCGTGTTCTTCCTTGAAGCCCAACACCCCGCGAATCTTGCGGTTGGAAAGCAGCCCCTCATATTCACCGATCTCGCGGGTGAAGGGCACATTCGGGAAGAATCGCTTCGCCAGCTCTTTCGACGGCGTATTGGCCGAAACCGTGTCGTTAGCGGCGTTGAAGACCTGGTAGCCAAGCCCGTCCTTCTCGATGCAGAGATGGCAGATCTGCCCGAGGTCGCGAGCATCGATATAGCTCCAAGCGATGCGCTTGCGCATCTCGGGATGGGCAAAATAGGTTGGGAACCTCTCATATTCATGCGGCTCGATAACGTTGCCGATGCGCAGCGCATAGATGTCGAAACCCGACCGTTCGGCAAAGGCGCGCGCTGTCTTTTCGTTGACGACTTTGGAAAGGCCGTAAGAATCCATCGGATTGACGTCGTAATCTTCCTCCAGCGGGAACTGGTGGAAGTCGCGATGGCCTTCTGCAAAGCAGACGCCGTAGGTCGTTTCGCTCGACGCGACGATGATCTTCCGGATGCCGAGCTTCACCGCAGCCTCGATGACATTGTAAGTGCCCATCACGTTGATGCGGAAGGTCTCGTTGTCGGGCTTGATCAGGATGCGCGGAATGGCGGCGAAATGCACGACCGCATCAAAGGGCTGAACGCCCCTGCCCGCGTCGAGATCGGGAAAATCGCGATGCATCGACAGCGCGTTGAAGACCTGGCCGCTATCGGTGATGTCGGCGATGAGATTCGTGACGCCGGGGCTGTCCAGAGGCACGAGATCGAGGTTGTGAACCTCGTACCCTGCATTGACAAGCCATGGCACGGCATGGCGACCTGCCTTGCCGGAACCGCCCGTGAACAGAATCCGCTTTTTCATGGAAAAGTCCTCCGCATCATTAAACCGGAGGCATAGTTAGACGCTTCCGCGCGAAGAGCAAGCGAGCGTCCTGCGAGGGGTTTCACCCCGCCGCGCCAGGAGCACCCTATCCGGGAGCACCTGGCCCATTATTGCCCTATCACCGCAGCCCCGTGCGATGAACTGGTAAGGTCGTCACTTGACGACGCTTACCTCATTGATCTGCACTCCGGCCGATTGAACAACCTCTTGCGGAATCGCAGCGATGAAAAACATCGTGAAAACATACATCGCGAATATCGTCGCAACGAATGTGGCCTTTGGAATCATCCCGACTCTCCTCTTTACAAGGAGGAGTCTGGACTAAAATGAGCCAATCACAACTGCTTTCTGAACGTGAGATGAACAAAATACTGTGACGGGCATTCTTAACGATATTTTTACAACACCTGTTAAACGGCTCGGATGCATCAAAAACGAAAAACCCCGCTGTTTCCAGCGGGGTTTTCCTGATTGTGGATAACCTGAAAGGTTACTCGACGATCGAAGCGACGATGCCGGCGCCGACGGTGCGGCCGCCTTCGCGGATAGCGAAGCGCAGCTTTTCTTCCATCGCGATCGGAACGATCAGCTCGACGTCAACCGTGACGTTGTCGCCCGGCATGACCATTTCCGTGCCTTCCGGAAGCGTCACGATGCCGGTCACGTCCGTCGTGCGGAAGTAGAACTGCGGACGGTAGTTGGTGAAGAACGGCGTATGACGGCCGCCCTCTTCCTTCGTCAGGATGTAGGCTTCTGCCTTGAACTTCTTGTGCGGCTTGACCGAGCCCGGCTTGCACAGGATCTGACCGCGCTCGACGCCGTCACGGTTCACACCGCGGATCAGCGCGCCGATGTTGTCGCCGGCCTGGCCCTGGTCGAGCAGCTTGCGGAACATTTCAACGCCGGTCACCGTCGTCTTGGAGGTCGGACGGATGCCGACGATCTCGACTTCTTCACCAACCTTGATGATGCCACGCTCGACGCGGCCGGTCACGACCGTACCACGGCCCGAGATCGAGAACACGTCTTCGATCGGCATCAGGAACGGCTGGTCAACCGGACGCTCAGGCGTCGGGATGTAGGAGTCGACCGCTGCCATCAGCTCGCGGATCGCGTCTTCGCCGATCTTCTTGTCGGAATCTTCAAGAGCGGCAAGCGCCGAACCCTTGACGACCGGAATGTCGTCGCCCGGGAAGTCGTAGGACGACAGAAGTTCGCGAACTTCGAGCTCGACCAGTTCGAGAAGCTCGGCGTCGTCAACCTGGTCGACCTTGTTCAGGAACACAACGATCGCCGGAACGCCGACCTGGCGGGCGAGCAGGATGTGTTCGCGCGTCTGCGGCATCGGGCCGTCAGCGGCCGAGCAAACCAGGATCGCGCCGTCCATCTGCGCCGCACCGGTGATCATGTTCTTGACGTAGTCGGCGTGGCCGGGGCAGTCGACGTGCGCGTAGTGGCGGGCCGGCGTCTCATATTCGACGTGCGCCGTCGAGATCGTGATGCCGCGGGCCTTCTCTTCCGGAGCCGCGTCGATCTGGTCGTACGCCTTGAACTCACCGAAGTACTTCGTGATCGCTGCCGTCAGAGACGTCTTGCCGTGGTCAACGTGGCCAATCGTGCCAATGTTGACGTGCGGCTTGTTGCGCTCAAACTTACTCTTTGCCATTTGAATGCTTCCTGTGAACGAAATGGTGGCCCCGGCGAACCGGTTTAGTGCCGCCGTTTAAGGCTTTCGGCGAAATTGCGCAAGACTTAATTGCAGACGCCAATCTTGGCGTGACAGCGCATATGGGAGACAATTCGCCGCCTGCAAGGCGATTCGCCGCAGCCCCTCCAAAAATCGCTGGAATCCCAGGGAAATTCGCACGGATCACCAAGGATGAACCGCGGCCATTGACGATCTCTCGCCTGCGGCAACAGCGGTCGGCCTCCCCCCCGGCTGGAAACAGCGCGCACGACGATCGCGACTGCGATCGCATCAACCGGCTTTAAGAGAAACTGGAGCGGGTAGCGGGAATCGAACCCGCGTATTCAGCTTGGAAGGCTGCTGCTCTACCATTGAGCTATACCCGCGGGATGGTCAGATCCGATGACGAATGGTGGAGAGAGTTGGATTTGAACCAACGTAGGCTGAGCCAACGGATTTACAGTCCGTCCCCTTTAACCACTCGGGCATCTCTCCAGTTTTTCGTCCGGATCTTGAAGACCAAGTTCGTCAGACTTCGAAGCGTTGCCGCCCGTCGTCTGCGCCGCGTATATGACCGGAGCATTTCCGTCTGTCAACACGATGACAATGGAAAAAACACGAAAAATTTCATTCGCCGCCGAAAGCCGGCACATGAAAGAAAGCCTATGCGGCAGCGAACGCCATGGCTATAAAGCCGCATGAGCAAAGACAACAAATCCGGCGGCAAGGCCGCGACAGACCCATCCGCCAAGGATACGCACTACGCCAATCTGAGGCGCGCCCACCGCGACGCCAAGCGCGAACGCGGCGAGATCCCGACACCCCAGCCACAGAATCGCCGGCGTGGGGCTGAGGACTGGAAGCCGCCGGCGCTCGCGCCCGATCAGGTATATCTCTACGGTCTGCATACAGTGCGCGCCGCCCTCGACAATCCGGAGCGCAAGAAGATCAAGCTGTTTACGACGCAGAATGCGCTCGCGCGTCTGGAAATCGACATCGAGATGCTGGGCATTCCCTTCGAAATCGTCTCGCCGCACGAGATCGACAAGGTGCTCGGTCCCGAGGCGATCCATCAGGGCGTCATGCTGGAAACGCGGCCGCTACCGGTGCGCCGGCTCGAAGCGCTAAAGGACAGCCCTCTCCTGCTCGTGCTCGACCAGGTCACCGATCCGCACAATGTCGGCGCGATCATGCGCTCGGCCGTCGCCTTCAATGCCGGGGCCGTTATCACTACCCAGAGACATAGCCCGACCGAGTCAGGCGTGCTCGCCAAGTCTGCCTCCGGCGCCCTGGAACTGATACCTTATATACAGATCACCAACCTCGCCGACGCGCTCGGCGAATTGCACAAGCTCGGCTTCTCCACCATCGGCCTCGATTCGGAAGGGCCGGCGCCGCTCGAAGGTACCTTCTCAGGCGACAAGGTGGCGCTGGTGCTCGGCTCGGAGGGCAAGGGGCTCAGGCAGAAAACACGCGAAACCGTCAACGCACTTGCCCGCCTCGATATGCCGGGCGCGATCAAATCGCTGAACGTTTCGAACGCCGCGGCGATCGCGCTTTATGCGGCGCGGCTTTACTTAAAGACATAGGCTGGAGTTAAAGGCCGGCTTACGGGCCGCGGCAAAGGGGGATTGCCATGATTGGTTTCATGCTTCGGCTCACAATTCCAGCAGCCATGCTGCTGGACTGCGGTCCGGCTGGGGCGCAGGATATCGATCCCGATATTCTCAGGGCGCAGGCGGGAACCTATCTGGTCGCGCCCGAAGACGGACGCGCCGGATGTCGGCTGACGCTCGAAACCGATCTTGCGATCGGCGGCTATTCGCTATCGGGCCAGGACAATTGTTCCAAGCCGCTGCCGGCGCTTGCCGAAGCCGCTGCCTGGAATTTCGACGGCAATGGCGGCCTCATCCTGATCGATCCGACGCGCAAGGCCATCGCCCGTTTCGTCGAGAATGAGGGTTCGCCGATGAAAACGGAAGACGAAACACCGCTGCTGCTGCTCTCGGCACCCGACGGTGTCGATCGCCTGCCGACCCTCAGGAGCCTTGCCGGGACATGGGCGATGCAAAGACCGGGCGGCGAAGAACTCTGCAGCGTGACACTCGACGGCACCAGCGATGCGGACGGCCACGCACCCCTATCGCTTTCCCGAGACTGCGCCGCCAATGTCGCCAGGCTCAAGCTCGCCGTCTGGAATATCGAAGGTTTCGGGCTGACTCTGATGAGTCATGACGGTTCGTCGCTCAGCTTCGACATGCGCGCCGACGGCAATTTCAATAAGTCCAGTGAAGAAGGCGGCAAGCCGCTTTCGCTCGTGCGCCACTGATCCCGGCGCACGGCTCGATCCGGAGAAATCCACTTTTTGCCTTGGAATGACCTTCTGGAGCATTATGATCTGGCGGCGATCGATCCGTAACGACCGGTCACAAGCAAGAAGGAGCGATTCCCATCATGGCCATTCGACCGCTGATTTTCGGTATCCTCTTCATCGCGGCCTTTGTGGGAATCATCCTCAGCATCATCTGGGTGGACACGTCGCATCCCGTTCACCAGCCCGATCCCCTGTCGCCGACGGCGCCCGGCCCAGCGACGCCGGGGCCGGTGCAATAGGTCGAGAGAAACGCGGACGGCGATTGCGCGTTAATCCCACCGAACGACTATCCTCAGCTGCGATAGAACCGAGGCATGTCGCGATCATATTGGCGCCACTCGCGACGCTCTTCCCAGCGCCACGGCCGCCAATGGCGGCGTTCATAGCGCCATTCGGAGCGGCGCCAATCGCGGCCATCCCGCCAGTCACGATTACCCCGCCAATCACGGTCGTCACGCCAGTCACGATCGTCACGCCAACGGTCGTGTCGCCAGCTGTCATGAATCTGGATGATGTCGCTTTGCGCGGATAGCGGCGACCGGTCGACAGGCATGGCGGCGGCGGGCGCAACGGCAGCAAGGGCCGCACCGAGGGAAATGGCTGCGGTCAGGAAAATATGCGCGAACTTCATGGCTGCTTCCTCATTGACGATGAGGAGATACTGCGCCACCACGGCTGAACTGCTGCTGAAGCAGTCCTTCAGATAGGGTTCATCAAGGAAAAGCGCCGGAGCATTATCGGAACCAATCAGCCTTGTTCCCAACGGAACTACAGCGCGACAGCCTTCGCTTGGCCGCTCTCTTCGGCTCGCCGAGCCGAAGCTTACAGAGCGCAGGCTGGTGCCCCCGGCAGGGTTCGAACCCGCGACCCCCTGATTACAAATCAGGTGCTCTACCAACTGAGCTACAAGGGCAATAGCTGCCCAACTAACAGATTCTGCGATCCTGTAAAGAAAAATCCGTGCCGGCGCGGACAAGTCTGCGTGTGTCCAAACCGCCTTGTCGTGCAAAACGGCCTTGTCGCAACTGCCATTTATCCTTTAGCTAGAGCAGCTTCACAAAGGGTATTGTATGGGCCGTTCATTCCAGACGCTTTCCTTTATCGCCTCGCCGACGATGGAGGCGCTCGCAGCGCGCGAAGAGCTGATTCGCATCTATGGCGACGTGCCGCAGGACAAGGCTGATGTCATCGTCGCGCTGGGTGGCGATGGCTTCATGCTGCAGACGCTGCACAGCACCATGAACTCGGGCAAGCTGGTCTACGGCATGAACCGCGGCTCGGTCGGCTTTCTGATGAATGATTACAGCACGGAACGGCTTCAAGAGCGTATCTGCGTCGCCGTCGAAAACGCCTTCCGTCCCTTGAAGATGACGACGGCCAATGCCGACGGTACCAATTCGACAGCGCTCGCCATCAACGAAGTCTATCTTTTCCGCCAGTCCTATCAGGCCGCCAATCTCAGGGTCGTGGTCGACGGGCGCGTGCGTCTGGAGGAGCTGATCTGCGACGGGCTGATGGTGGCTACCCCTGCCGGATCGACGGCCTATAATCTTTCCGCCCATGGTCCCATCCTGCCGCTCGAGGCGCCACTGCTCGCCATGACGCCGGTCAGCGCTTTCAGGCCGCGGCGCTGGAGGGGCGCCCTGCTTCCGAACAAGGTGACTGTGGATATCGACGTGCTCGAGCCGGTGAAGCGGCCGGTGAATGCGGTGGCAGACAATACGGAAGTCAAATCGGTGCTGCATGTCCGCATCGCTCAGTCGGAGCATATGACGGCGCGTATCCTCTCCGATCCGGACCGCTCTTGGTCCGACCGCATTCTCGCCGAGCAGTTCAAGGATTGAGATGATGGCAATGCGCCTGACATTGATGGCTACGATTTTCCTCGTCGGATGCTCGGCCGCGATCGCTGCTCCCACGCAGGACGTCATCCTGCCGGCTTCTGTGATTTTTGCGACCAGCACCGGCTACTGGGAGGACGACGGCAACGCGCCTGATGTCGAGCGGGCGCCCACCAAGGCCGAAAGCGTTTCCGACACCCAGGAAAAGCGCCATGGTTACTATAAGCTCTTTGCCGTGCGTCAGCCGGACAGGACGTCGAAAGTCTATCTTCAGCAGATTGCCCAGACCGAGATCGGTCCGACGATTGCCTCGACCATCGAACTGCAGGAGATCAGCGACCTGAAGCCTTACGTGACCGATATCCGCCCGGAAAACTCGAGCGGCATCATCAAGCAACCCGGCCTCTTCGCCACGATCTATCTGAAGACCGATCCCGCGGCCGAGCCGGACGGCTGGACCGTGCTGATCGACGAACTCGGCGACGTCACCATCGAGAAAGCGACCAATTGAGCAGCAAGACGCTGTTCGCACAGGCGACCAAGATGAAGCTCGGCTTTCGCGAGGGCGTCCTTTACGACGACCGGAGACCGGATTGGGATGCTGCCGGTCCAAGGCCCGTCCGCTGGTCGCTATGGTATCCGGCTGCCGATGACGCGCTGGAATGTGAAATCCAGGAGAGAAGCTGGTTTCGCAAGGCGGCGGTCGCTCGCGATGCACCGATTCGGCTTTCAGACAGGCCTTATCCCCTGGTGCTGCTGTCACACGGCACCGGCGGTTCTGCGGCGGGACTGGAATGGCTGGCGCGACGCCTGGTCGATCGCGGATTTGCAGCGCTCGGCGTCGACCATCACGGCAATACGGGCAGTGAGGATTATCGCGCCGAAGGTTTTGCCTGTCTTTGGGAACGGGCGCCGGATCTGAGCTTGATGCTCGACCGCTGTCGCGACTGGCTTGGCGATCTCGCCGGTCGGATCGATGCAGATCGTGTATTCGCGGCCGGATTCTCAGCCGGAGCCTATAGCGTCATGCTGCTTGTCGGCGCTGTCACCCAGTTCTCCCAGTTCGAACCATCAAGGCTGAAGCCGGGTGCTCCACGCGGCCCAAGGGAATTTCCCGATCTTGCCGATCATATCCCCTCCTTACTTCGCACCAGCGAGGTGTTTCGCGAGTCTTGGTCCCGCATGTCGCAATGCTACCGGGATGACCGGATCACGGCGGCGCTCCTGTGCGCACCAGGTCGTTCCATTCTCGGTTTCAGCGAGGAAAGCCTGAAAACTGTCGAGGCACCCGCTCTTATCCTTGTCGGCGATGCCGATAAGGCGGCACCAGCCGAGGAATGTTCTTCATGGCTGCATGAGCGGCTGACCGGCAGCGCCCTGAAAATATTCGGCGGCGGTCTCGGGCATTATGTCTTTGTGCCGGAGGGCACAGGGCTCGGTCTTGCCTTTGCCGCCGAGCTCTTCACCGATCCGCCGGGCATCGAGCGGGGAGCCGTTCATGACGAGATTGCCGCTCTATCGGCAGCGCTGTTCATGATGGCGACGCCGGCGCGATAGGCTGAACAAAGAAAGCCCCGTTTCGGGGCTTTCTGATTTCCATGATGCTGATTGTCAGTCGACATCCTCGACGACCGCATCGGCGGCGCCGCTGATGCGGTGAGCAAGGGCCGCTTCCATGAATTCGTTCAGATCGCCGTCGAGCACGTCGTCCGGAGCGGTGCTGGCAACGCCGGTGCGCAGGTCCTTGACCAGCTGGTAGGGTTGCAGCACATAGGAGCGGATCTGGTGACCCCAGCCGATATCCGTCTTGGAAGCGGCTTCGGCGCTCGCGGCCTCTTCGCGCTTTTTCAACTCTGCTTCGTACATCCGGGCACGCAGCATTTCCCAGGCCTTGGCGCGGTTCTTGTGCTGCGAACGTTCCTGCTGGCAGGCGACCACGATCCCGGTCGGGATATGGGTGATGCGCACGGCCGAGTCCGTCGTGTTGACGTGCTGGCCGCCGGCGCCCGACGAACGATAGGTGTCGATGCGGCAATCGCTTTCGTTGATGTCGATGTTGATTGAGTCATCGACGACCGGATAGACCCAGATCGACGAGAAGGACGTATGGCGGCGCGCATTGCTGTCGTAGGGGGAAATACGCACCAGACGATGCACGCCCGATTCCGTCTTCAGCCAACCATAGGCGTTGTGGCCCTTGACGAGCAGGGTGGCGGACTTGATGCCCGCCTCTTCGCCGTCATGGACTTCGAGAAGCTCGACCTTGAAGCGCTGGCGTTCCGCCCAGCGGGTGTACATGCGCAACAGCATGTTCGCCCAGTCCTGGCTTTCGGTGCCGCCGGCGCCGGAATGGACTTCGAGATAGGTGTCGTTGCTGTCGGCCTCGCCGGAGAGCATCGCCTCCACCTGGCGGCGTGCGGCCTCGGCCTTCAGTGCCTTCAAGGCATCCTCGGCTTCCTTGACGACACCTTCGTCGCCTTCTTCCTCGCCAAGCTCGACCAGCTCGACATTGTCTTTCAGCTGCTGTTCCAGCTGCCGGACGCCGCTAACGCCGTCATCGAGCTGCTGGCGCTCGCGCATCAGCTTCTGGGCTTCGGCAGCGTCATTCCAGAGGTTCGGATCCTCTGCCTTGTTGTTCAACCAGTCCAGTCGTCTTATCGCCTGGTCCCAGTCAAAGATGCCTCCTCAGCAGGGTGATAGCCTGCTTGGTTTCATCGACCACGTTTTCGATTTCGGCTCGCATTTCCCTGCTTCTCTGTAACGGTCTTCTTCAAGTGCTGGTGACATAGAGACGCCCGCCGCGGATGTAAAGAGCCGTGGCGGGCTTCCAAAACTGGGTGAGGCTCAGAACAGGCCAGGCGTGCCGGTCTGAACCGCCTGGTTGGCCTGCGGCGAGGTTTTCAGGATCTCCTCCGGCGCCATGGTGCTGTCCATGCCGATGACGGAGAAGCTGTCGGCGGGTCCGGTACCGGGCTTGAAGGCTTCGACGATCGTGTTCGGATCGCCGTCGGCGGCGGCCATGCCGGTCTTGCGGTCGATCGGGATCAGGTTCATGCCCTGCGGAATGACGAACTTCGATTCCGGCATGTCCTTAACGGCGGCCTGCATGAATTCGTTGAAAATCGGGGCGGAGAGACCGCCGCCGGTACCGCCGCGGCCGAGCGGGGCCGGTGTATCGAAGCCCATATAGAGGCCCGCGACCAGATCTGGCGTGAAACCGACGAACCAGGCATCCTTTTCATCATTGGTGGTGCCAGTCTTTCCGGCGACGTCGCGGCCGCCGAGATCGATCTTGCCGGCAGCGGTGCCGCGCTGGATGACGCCCTGCATCATCGAGGTGATCTGGTAGGCGGTCATCGGGTCGAGGACGGTTTCGCGGTTGTCGACGACATTAGGCTCTTCCTGGTTCTGCCAGTCGCCGGCATTGCAGCCCTCGCAGAGGCGCTCCTCATGCTTGAAGATCGTCTTGCCGTAGCGGTCCTGGATACGGTCGATCAGCGTCGGCTTGATCTGCTTGCCGCCATTGGCAATGACCGAATAGGCCGAGACCATACGCAGCACTGTCGTGTCGCCGGCGCCGAGCGACATCGAGAGAACCGGCAGCATGTGATCGTAGATACCGAAGCGTTCGGCATATTCGGCAACGATATTCATGCCGAGATCGTTGGCGAGGCGCACCGTCATCAGGTTGCGCGAATGCTCGATGCCCGAGCGCAGCGTCGACGGGCCGCCGACTTCGCCGCCGTAATTTTCCGGCTTCCAGACCTGGCCGCCCGAGACGATCTCGATCGGCGCATCCATGATGACGGAGGCCGGCGTATAGCCGTTGTCCATCGCCGCTGCGTAGACGAAGGGCTTGAAGGAGGAGCCCGGCTGGCGCATCGCCTGGGTGGCGCGGTTGAATTCCGACTGGCCATAGGAGAAGCCGCCGACCATCGCGAGCACGCGGCCGGTCTTCGGATCCATGGCGACAAGGCCGCCCTGTACCTTCGGCGGCTGGCGCAGACGGTAGGAGGTCGACGCGTCGTCACCGAGCTTCTCGACATAGATGACATCGCCCGGGCTCAGGACGCCGGCCGGCGATTTCGCTGTCTTGCGCGAGCCATCCGCCGAACGGTAGGCCCATTGCATGTTCTTGGCGTCGATGGTGCCGCGAAGACGGTCCGCCGCAACCTTGCCGCTCCCGTCCTTGGCCGGCTGCAGGCCGATATCGACGTTATCGTCGGAGACGGCGAGCACGACGGCAAGGCGCCATTCCGGAACGTCGGACAGCGCGGGAATATCGGCAAGCGCCTTGCCCCAGTCGCCGTTTGCGTCGATCTGCTTGATAGCCCCATGGAACCCGCGGCGCTCGTCATAGGTCACCAGGCCATCCTGCAGCGCCTTGCGGGCGGCGAGCTGCATCTGCGGATCGAGCGATGTGCGCACGGAAAGGCCGCCCTCATAGAGGACCTTCTCGCCATATTGGTCGATCAGCTGGCGGCGCACGGCTTCGGCGAAGTAATCGGACGCGAAGAGCGACGGACCGTTGCTGCGGGCGGTAACGCCGAGCGGCTGCTTCTTGGCTTCCGCGCCGTCGCTCTGGCTGACATAGCCGTTCTCGACCATGCGATCGATAACCCAGTTGCGACGCTCGAGCGCCGCCTCAGGATGGCGGAAAGGATGATAATTGGCCGGCCCCTTCGGCAGCGACGCCAGATAGGCGGCCTCGGCGACGGTCAGTTCGGTGACCGACTTATTGAAATAGGTCAGTGCTGCGCCGGCGATGCCATAGGAATTCATCCCGAAGAAAATCTCGTTCAGGTAGAGTTCGAGAATCTTGTCCTTGCTGTAGGCCTGCTCGATACGGAAAGAGAGGATTGCTTCCTTGATCTTGCGGTCGATCGTCTGGTCCGAGCTCAAAAGGAAATTCTTGGCCACCTGCTGGGTGATTGTGGAAGCGCCGACGGGACGGCGGCCGGAACCGAAATTCTGCAGGTTGACGAGGATTGCGCGGCCGAGACCGGTGAGGTCGACGCCCGGATGGTTGTAGAAATTCTTATCTTCGGCCGAGAGGAAAGCGGCCTTGACACGGTCGGGAATGGCCTGGATCGGCAGGAAGAGACGCTTTTCCTTGGCATATTCGGCCATGAGAGCGCCGTTGCCGGCATGGACGCGGGTCGTCACCGGCGGCGCGTAGCTGTTCAGAACGGCATAGTCCGGAAGATCCCTGGCGACGTTGGCGAGATAGATGGCAATACCCGCCGCCGCGACCAGAAACAGGACGCAGGCCATTCCGAAGAAATATCCAAGAAGTCTAAGCATATTTTCAGCTACCGGTCTCTTCGATCTGCAATCGGCGCAGACGCAACGATTGCACAGATCGAGACAATTTGCACGTTGCGCGCGGCTTACTCCATGAGCGCTACCGCCACAAGCCGTTTCCGCGCCTCAAGCTAGGAAACATAAGCCGGAGTAACGGCGCGAATGTGAGCAAAATAGGGCTCTGCCCGCCGCAATCACCGCCGCGGCAGCGTTTCATCAGGACTGTCACATCCAAGCAACGCCCGTTCTGTTCCTGATTGAAACATCTTACTCAGAATTTGAGTCAGGCGAGGCAGGCTAAGTCTTTGTTTTTCAGGCTGCCGCCGTTCCAGCAGGCGCGAGGGATTTTTTGAACGGCGTCCATCAGCCGCCATTCGCCACGACGCCGGTGCGGTATCGCTTCACCGCCTCGGTCAGGAGATCGGCGATCCTGGTGCGCCAGGTTTCGTCGAGCAGCAGTTTTTCGTCTTCGGCATTCGACAGGAACCCGAGCTCGAGCAGGATCGACGGCACGTCGGGCGCCTGCAGCACGCGGAAGCCGGCGTGGCGGTGCGGATTGTTGATGGTGCCGACCTGGTCCTTGAAGGAATTCAGCACGCTCTCGGCCAGCGAGATCGAGAAGGCCTGCGTCTCGCGCCGCGTCAGATCGAGCAGGATGTCGGCGACCTCGGGCGGCTCGGCGACTACCTCCTTGCCGGCGATCTGGTCGGAAAGGTTTTCGCGATCGGCAAGATCGGCTGCGAGCTTGTCGGAGGCCTTGTCCGAAATCGTATAGACCGTCGCGCCGCGGATATCTTTCTGTTTCAGCGTATCGGCATGCAGTGAAATGAACAGGCCGGCATGGTTCTGGCGGGCGATCAGCACGCGCTGAGAAAGCGACAGGAACTCATCGTCGCTGCGCGTCAGGAACGCCTTGATGCCCGGCTCCTTGTTCAGCCGGTCGGCCAGAGCCCTGGCGAAGGCAAGCGTCACCTGCTTTTCCTCGGTCTTCGTATCGACGCCGACAGCGCCGGTATCGATGCCGCCATGGCCGGCGTCGACAGCAATAACGAAATCGCCGGGGGCGGCTTTCTCTGGCGCCGGAATGGCGCTCGTCGTCTGGGCCGCCTCGGTCCGATCATCCCAGGATTGTGTCTTGACCAGTTCGGCAAAGGCCTGCTTATCGATCATTTCGGCGTCGAGCACCAGGCGATGGCCCCTGCCCGCCTCGTCGGCCTGCACCTTGGCGAGCGAGAGCTTCACCGGCCTTGCCGCTGTCAGCACGATGCGGGCGCTCTCCTCATCCATCTTGCCGTAGCGGATATCTTTGAAGAGGCCGCGAGCGGCCAAATCCTTCGCCGGAAAACCGAAGGCGGTGGCCGGCAGATCAACGACGATCCGCTCCGGATTGGCGATATAATGGACAGAGAAACGCGGTTCGCGGTCGAAATCGATGACGATGCGCGTCCTGGCGTCATCGCCGATGATGCGCGCCCCATAAGCCAGCAGCGGATCCTTCGTCTCGGCAGAACCCGCGAGGCCAGACAGGAGGCAACCTGCAATGAGCACCACCGTCTGAACCCGCCTTGCGAATGTCGATCGCCGCGTTGCGGGCTGCACCGCGATCCGAGCCCTCTTAAACAATAAACCGCCACACCCTATTTATAACCACGATGGACCTGATATGGCCGGAACGGACGCTCGAGAGCGAAACGCCTTGCGACCTGCCGAATCGCGGTCACCTGCCCCCAGTTTCTATGCGATTCGAAATCCATCAATATTATGGCACATTTGGCTTTTCCCTTGCTATTGTGACAGAGAAAACATACAACGCATTTTAGGGTAGAAGTGTTGACGGGATAGAGTCGCCGCAAGGGCTGCCAGCCAGATCTGGACCTGGCGCCACATCGGTCATCGTCCGCCGTCTCATGCGCTTCAACCCGGGAACTGGATCCTGATTTTCCGGCTTCTGTCGGAACTTCATCGGTGGATCAGCCACCACGCTCTCAGGGAGCAACCTCATCGGACCCGAACCGGGTCTTCGTATTTGTCGATCACGCTTGGTTGTTGATGGTTTCGCAGCAGGTTTTATCTGAAGTGTACAGGCCCCGGACCGAAACGGTTCCGGCTGCGGTCTGGCTGCTGCTCTTCCCTTCGCGTCAAGCGCGACTTTCATTATCCGGCGCGGCCACGGTGGACCGCATTCTTTCTGTTTCAACAGCAGTCGGGAATGCGCTCTCGCGGCCACGCCGAGGAGCACAGCTTACATGGCAGACAAAATGCTTATCGATGCGTCTCACGAGGAAGAGACGCGCGTCGTTGTCGTTCGCGGGAACCGCATAGAAGAATTTGACTTCGAGTCGCAGCACAAGAAGCAGATCCGCGGCAATATCTATCTTGCAAAGGTAACGAGGGTCGAACCCTCGCTGCAGGCCGCTTTCGTCGATTACGGCGGCAACCGGCACGGCTTCCTGGCCTTCGCCGAAATCCATCCTGATTATTACCAGATTCCGCTCGCCGACCGTCAGGCGCTGCTTCGGGCCGAGGCCGAGGAGCACCGTCGTGACGAAGACGTCGAGCACGTCGAAACCGCGCCGATGGTCGACCTTTCGACCCAGGACCAGCCGGATGTCGGTATCGTGCCGCCGGAGGCGCCGGAGCCGGTTGCCGCAGCCGACGAGACAGCGACCGGAGAGGGTGCTGCAGCGCCGGAGGTCGTAGCTTCGCCCAAGGCCGCCGAAGAAGCCCCGGCCAAGAAGGCCAAACCACGCCGCAGCCGTAAGAAGGTCGCCGAAACAACCGCGACGGAAGACGCCGTTCCGACCGACGTCGAAGCGGAAGGCGCTTCGAGCGTCGACAACGACGATGATGCCCCTGCCGGCGGCACGATGGCCGCGATGGTGGAAACCGACGCCATCTCCGAGGATATCGACACCAGCAAGCGTCGCCACGATGACGACGATGACGATGATGATCACGGTGAAGAGGAAGTCATCGAATCCGTCGGCGCCGAAGACGCGATGGAAGAGGTGCCGGACCGCGTGCAGCGCAAGCCGCGCAAGCAGTATCGCATCCAGGAAGTCATCAAGCGCCGCCAGATCCTGCTGGTTCAGGTCGCCAAGGAAGAGCGCGGCAACAAGGGCGCCGCTCTCACCACCTATCTCTCGCTTGCAGGCCGCTATTCGGTTCTGATGCCGAACACGGCGCGCGGCGGCGGCATTTCCCGCAAGATCACCAATCCGCAGGACCGCAAGCGCCTGAAGGAAATCGCGCGCATGCTCGAAGTGCCGCAGGGCATGGGCGTCATCCTGCGCACCGCCGGCGCCAACCGCACCAAGGTCGAGGTCAAGCGCGATTTCGAATATCTGATGCGCCTGTGGGAAAATGTCCGCACGCTGACGCTGGCGTCGACCGCCCCCTGCCTCGTCTATGAAGAGGGCTCGCTGATCAAGCGCTCGATCCGCGACCTCTACAACAAGGACATCGGCGAGATCATCGTTGCCGGCGAGGAAGGCTATCGTGAAGCGAAAGACTTCATGAAGATGCTGATGCCGAGCCATGCCAAGGTGGTTCAGCCCTACCGCGACATCCACCCGATCTTCTCGCGTTCCGGCATCGAGGCGCAGCTCGACCGCATGCTGCAGCCGCAGGTGACGCTGCGTTCCGGCGGCTACCTGATCATGAACCAGACGGAAGCGCTGGTCTCGATCGACGTCAACTCCGGCCGCTCGACGCGCGAACACTCGATCGAGGACACCGCGCTGCAGACGAACCTCGAAGCCGCGGAAGAAATCGCCCGCCAGCTTCGCCTGCGCGACCTCGCCGGCCTGATCGTGATCGACTTCATCGACATGGAAGAGAAGCGCAACAACCGCGCCGTCGAGAAGAAGCTGAAGGAATGCCTGAAGAACGACCGCGCCCGCATTCAGGTCGGCCGGATCTCGCATTTCGGCCTGCTCGAAATGTCGCGCCAGCGCATCCGCGCTTCCGTTCTCGAATCGACCACCCAGGTCTGCTCGCATTGCGGCGGCACCGGGCACGTCCGTTCGCAGTCCTCCGTCGCGCTGCATGTGCTGCGTGGCATCGAGGAATATCTGCTCAAGAACACGACGCACAACATCACCGTGCGCACCACGCCCGATATCGCGCTCTACCTGCTCAACCACAAGCGCCAGACGATCGTCGATTACGAAGCGCGCTTTGGCGTAGCGATTATCATCGATGCTGACGGTTCGGTCGGCGCGCAGCACTTCGCGATCGACCGCGGCGAGCCCGTGGAAAACCCGGTCAAGATCGAAAGCCTCTTCAATTTCGCAGCCATCCCCGAGGATGAGGACGACGACATCGTCATCGAGGCTGATGAGGACGAAGACGAAGAACTCGAGGAAAAGGCTGCCGCGACCGAACGTCCCGCTGCGGCGCGTTCGGAAGGCGAAGGTGAAGGCAACCGTAAGCGCAAGCGTCGCCGCCGCCGTCGTGGCCGCAACGGCAATGCCGAGCAGCCGGCAGCCGCTGCAGGCGAAGCCGGCGACGAAGAGGAAGACGGCGACGACGCGGGCGCCGAGGGCGACGAAACCGCCGCCGCGGCACCCGAGAGCCGCGCCGAAAACGAGGAATCGCAGCGCCGCAAGCGCCGTCGCCGCGGCAAGCGCGGCGGTCGACGCAACCGGGAGGACGGCTCCGAGCTGACGGCGAATGAAGCCGGCGAAGACAGCGGCAGCGAGGATGAAGACGACGGCACTTCGGATGACGTCGCTCCCGGTGAAGCCGCAATTGTCGAGACGGTTGCCGAACAGGCCGACGAGAGCCAAGCTGTAACGGCTGCCGTCGAGGACGTGGCCGTCGTCGCCGAAGAGGTAAAGCCTGCCCGTGGCCGCGGCCGCCGCAAGCCCGCCGCAGCGCCGGTCGAAGAACCAGTCGCAGAATCGGCACCCGCCGTAGAAGCAGAGCCGGAGGTGGTCGAAGCCTCCGCCGATCTCGCAACGCCCGCGCAGGAAGAAGCAAAGCCGGTTCGCGCCAACCGCGAATCCAATATTTCTTCCTCAGAGCCGACGGTGAAATCCACCCGTACCGAAAATGGCGAAAGCGACGAAGGTAAGCCGAAGAAAGCCGGCTGGTGGCAGCGCCGTGGCTTCTTTTGAACGCTGATTTTCGGACGTAAATGAAGCTAAATCCGGCCGTGGCGACGCGGCCGGATTTTCGTTTATGGCGGCGGCATCAGCATCGATTTTCGGCAAGGCAGCGCGAGTATGTGTATTGTTGAGATTACACACATGGGATGCGACCGTGCGAACGACTCTGGATATCGATAGGGGCTTGCTCGAAGCGGCAATGGCCCCTACGGGATTGGCGACGAAAAAGGCCACGATCGAACAGGCATTGCGAAGCCTCGTCGACAGGCACCGTCAGAAAAATGCGATCGCAGATCTCGCAGGGATCGACTGGGAAGGCGACCTCGACGAGATACGTCATTCCCCCGCCGACAATCAGGCGGCCGGTGGGTAGAGCAGATCGACGACGTAGCTGGCGTCGAAGCGGGAGTCGAGCATGCCGTAAGTGGAGCGCCAGCCGCCGGCGAGGCGTGTCTCGATGAAGGCGTCGGCGATGCGCCCTGCCCCGAGCCGGTAGAGCTCGGCGGCGCCGGCGGCAAGTGCCAGCTGCTCGACAAGCAGGCGCGCCGCGCCCTCGTCCTGTTCGCAAAGCGCGATTGCTGCGCGCAACACGTCGATCGTCTTCTTGCCGGCAGGGCCGAGATCGCGGGCGAGACCTGCGAAGACCGTCTCGAACAGGTCCTTGCCACGGTTGAGCACGCGCAGCACATCCAGAGCCATCACGTTGCCGGAGCCTTCCCAGATGGCATTGACGGGGGCCTCGCGGTAATGGCGGGCGATCGGGCGCTCCTCGATGTAACCATTGCCGCCGATGCATTCCATCGCCTCATAGATCAGCGCGGGCGCGATCTTGCAGCACCAGTATTTGGCGACCGGCGTCATGACGCGGGCATAGGCCGCCTCCTCTGCATTGCCGCGCGCCTTGTCGAAAGCATCCGCAAGGCGGAAGGACAGCGCGGTGGCGGCAGCGACATCGAGCGCCATGTCGGCCAGCACGCGCGTCATGATCGGCTGGTTGACGAGCATCCTGCCGAAGACGCTGCGGCCGCGCGTGTGATGCACGGCCTCGGCCAGCGAGGCGCGCATGATGCCTGAGGAGGCCAGCGCGCAATCGAGCCGCGTCAACGTCACCATGTCGAGGATGGTGCGGATGCCGGCATCCGGGCCGCCGAGCAGGAAGCCGAAGGTGTCGGTGAACTCCACCTCTGAAGAGGCGTTAGAGCGGTTGCCGACCTTATCCTTCAGCCGCTGGAACTGCAGTCCGTTGGCGGACCCGTCCTCCAGCAGGCGCGGCACAAGGAAGCAGCCCATGCCCTCCTTGGTCTGCGCCAGCATGATGAAGGCATCGCTCATCGGCGCGGACATGAACCATTTGTGGCCGGAGAGCCGATAGATGCCTTCGCTGACCTTTTCGGCAGCGCTTTGATTGGCCCTGACATCGGTGCCGCCCTGCTTTTCCGTCATGCCCATGCCGATGGTCACAGCGGATTTCTGCATGGCGGGGCGATTGGAGGAATCATATTTGCGCGAGAGGATCTTCGGCGCCCAGTCCTTCTGCACCGCGGGCGAAGCAGAGAGGGCCGCGACGGAGGCGCTGGTCATCGTCAGCGGGCAGAGATGGCCGGATTCCAGTTGCGCCGTCAGGTAAAACCGCGCGGCGCGAACCTTATGGCCCGCGTCCTTCGCCTCAATATCGGCCTGCGGATCCCAGACGGAGGAATGCAGGCCGACCGACATGGAGCGACGCATCAGCGCGTGCCAGGCGGGATGAAACTCGACGACATCGAGGCGCTCGCCGCGCGGACCATGGGTGCGCAGCTGTGGCGCCCCCTGGTTTGCCATGCGCGCCAGCTCCTGTGCCTCCGGCGAGGTGACGTAGCGGCCGATATTTTCCAGGTCTTCACGGATGCCGCGCGGCAAGGCCGCCGTCAGATCGACAATCAGCGGATCGGACCGATAGGCATTGATGCCGGACCACAGGCTCGGCTGGTTGAGTTCTGCGAGTTTGTCGTCAGTCCGGTTTGCGGAGGTCATTGTTCGCTTCTAGTGCAAGAACCCGGCAAGGAAAACCGGAAGTTATGATTCGCTTTATTCTGCTCTATCGGAATTCGGGCGAAAATGCATGGGGACATAAGCCTTTGCCCACAGCGCGTGCTTGCCCCGGCGGGCGGCACTCATTATAGACCCGCAAGAGACAGCAAGAGGCAGGGTCATGGTCTTTTTCCCCCACCGCCACCTCATTGGCATCAAGGGCCTCACCGAGCAGGATATCACCTATCTTCTCGACAAGGCCGACGAAGCCGTCAAGATCAGCCGCCAGCGAGAGAAGAAGACGTCGACGCTGCGCGGATTGACGCAGATCAACCTCTTCTTCGAGGCATCGACCCGCACACAGGCCTCCTTCGAGCTTGCCGGCAAGCGGCTTGGCGCCGACGTGATGAACATGTCGGTCGGCAATTCCTCGGTGAAAAAAGGCGAAACGCTGATCGATACGGCGATGACGCTGAATGCGATGCGCCCGGACGTGCTGGTGATCCGCCATTCAAGCGCCGGTGCGGCCGCCCTTCTCGCCCAGAAAGTCTCCTGCTCGGTCGTCAATGCCGGCGACGGTCAGCATGAACACCCGACCCAGGCGTTGCTCGACGCGCTGACGATCCGCCGCGCCAAGGGCAAGCTTTCGCGCATCATCGTAGCGATCTGCGGCGACGTGCTGCACTCGCGCGTGGCGCGCTCCAATATCCTGCTGCTGAACGCGATGGGCGCACGCGTGCGCGTCGTCGCGCCCGCCACCCTCCTGCCCGCCGGCATCGCCGAGATGGGCGTCGAGGTGTTCCACTCGATGAAGGAAGGATTGAAGGACGCCGACGTCGTGATGATGCTGCGGCTGCAGCGAGAACGTATGTCCGGCGCCTTCGTGCCGTCGGTGCGCGAATACTATCACTTCTACGGACTCGACGCCGAAACGCTGAAAGCGGCGAAGGATGATGCGCTGGTCATGCACCCGGGGCCGATGAACCGCGGCGTCGAGATCGCCTCCGAGGTGGCCGATGGTCCGCAGAGCGTGATCGCCGAACAAGTGGAAATGGGGGTCGCAGTCCGCATGGCCGTCATGGAGACGCTGCTCGTCTCGCAGAACCAAGGTCCCCGAACCGACGGAATGATGGCATGAGCAACTCGATCGTCCTCAAGAATGTCCGCATCGTCGATCCCTCGCGCAATCTCGACGAGATCGGAACGATCGTCGCTAAAAATGGCGTGATTCTTGCCGCTGGCAGCGAGGCCCAGAACCAGGGCGCGCCGGAAGGCGCCGTCGTGCGCGACTGCACCGGCCTCGTGGCAACGCCCGGCCTCGTCGATGCGCGCGTCCATATCGGCGAGCCCGGCGGCGAGCATCGCGAGACGATCGCCTCGGCGAGCCGGGCGGCGGCAGCCGGCGGCATCACTTCGATCATCATGATGCCGGACACCGATCCCGTCATCGACGACATCGCGCTGGTCGAATTCGTCAAGAAGACGGCGCGGGACACGGCCGCCGTCAACGTCTATCCGGCAGCCGCCCTCACCAAGGGTCTTGCCGGCGAGGAGATGACGGAGATCGGCCTGTTGATGCAGGCGGGAGCCGTCGCCTTCACCGATGCTCATTCCAGTGTCCATAATACACAGGTGCTGCGCCGGATCATGACCTATGCGCGCGAATTCGGCGCCGTCATCTCCTGCGAGACCCGCGACAAATATCTCGGCGCCAATGGCGTCATGCATGAGGGCCTTTTCGCCAGCTGGCTGGGGCTCTCCGGCATTCCGAAGGAAGCCGAGCTGATCCCGCTCGAACGCGATCTCAGGGTGGCAGAGCTGACGCGCGGCCGTTATCACGCCGCGATGATCTCCGTGCCGGAGTCGGTCGAGGCCATCGAACGCGCCCGCAGCCGTGGCGCCAAGGTGACCTCGGGCATCTCGATCAACAATCTGGCGCTCAACGAGAACGACATCGGCGAATACCGCACCTTCTTCAAGCTCTATCCGCCGTTGCGCCCGGAGGACGATCGGGTCGCCATGGGCGAGGCGCTTGCGAGCGGCGCGATCGACATCATCGTCTCCTCGCACGACCCGCAGGATGTCGACACGAAGCGGCTGCCATTTGGCGAGGCGGCCGATGGCGCAGTCGGATTGGAAACGATGCTGGCGGCGGCCCTCAGGCTTCACCATGGCGGCCAGGTCGGCCTGATGCGGCTGATCGACGCCATGTCCACCCGCCCGGCACAAATCTTCGGCCTTGAGGCCGGCACGCTGAAGCCGGGTGCTGCGGCCGATATCACGCTGATCGATCTCGATGAGCCTTGGCTTGTCGCCAAAGACATGCTTCTCTCCCGCTCGAAGAACACGCCGTTCGAGGACGCGCGCTTCAGCGGGCGAGCGGTTGCGACCTACGTTTCGGGAAAGCTTGTCCACGCGGTTTAAGAGACGATCGGGACGATAAGGAGGGCTGAGGGGGCACATGTTATCCAATCTCATGTCATGGCAGATCACGCTGCCGATCGCACTTGCGGCCGCCGTCATCGGCTATCTCTTCGGCTCAATCCCCTTCGGCCTGATTCTCACCCGCGCCGCCGGCCTCGGCGATGTGCGCAGCATCGGCTCCGGCAATATCGGCGCGACCAATGTGCTCAGAACCGGAAACCGCAAGCTCGCCGCGGCAACCCTGCTGCTTGACGCCCTGAAGGCATCGGCGGCGGCCTGGATCGTCGGCTATTTCCTCGGTGAGGAGGCCGCGATCATAGCCGGCTTCTTCGCCTTCATCGGCCATCTCTTCCCCGTCTGGATCGGCTTCAAAGGCGGCAAGGGCGTGGCCACCTATATCGGCACACTTCTAGGCGTCGCGCCGATCATGGTGGTGCTATTCGCCGCCATCTGGCTGGCGGTCGCGGTCACCACCCGCTATTCCTCGCTGTCGGCCCTCGTCGCCATGCTCGTCATTCCGGTTGCCCTGTTGATACTCGGCAATGAAAAGGTCGCGGCCGTCATGGCGATCATGACGCTCATCTCCTACTGGAAGCACAAGGCAAATATTTCACGCCTGATGGGCGGAACGGAAAGCAAGATCGGGGCGAAGGGATAATGGACGCGCCGAGCGCGGGATCAACAGGTACGGTGCTAAGCGAAAGGCAGAGGATTGCCTGGCTGCGCCTGATCCGTTCCGACAATGTCGGCCCTGCAACCTTTCGCGATCTTATCAATCATTTCGGTTCGGCCGAGGCCGCACTCGCGGCGCTGCCGGAACTTTCGGCGCGCGGCGGCGCGACACGGGCCATCCGCATTGCCAGCGAGGCCGAGGCGCACCGGGAACTGGAGGCGGCGTATCGTTTCGGCGCTCGCTTTATCGGCATCGGCGAGCCGGACTATCCGCAGGCGCTGAAACAGATCGACGGCGCGCCGCCGCTTCTTGCCGTCAAGGGCGCACTTGCTGCCGCCAAACGACCGGCCGTCGGCATCGTCGGCTCCCGCAACGCGTCGGCCGCAGGCACCAAATTCGCGGCGATGGTGGCGCGCGACTGCGGCCGGGCGGGTTATACGGTGGTCTCCGGCCTGGCGCGCGGCATCGACACGGCAGCGCATCGAGCAAGCCTCGGCACGGGCACAATCGCCGCCCTTGCCGGCGGTCTCGACAAGCCCTACCCGCCGGAGAATATCGGGCTTATCGAAGAGATAACCGGCGGCAACGGCCTGGCGGTGAGCGAAATGCCTTTCGGCTGGGAGCCCCGCGCCCGCGATTTCCCGCGCCGGAACCGGCTGATTGCCGGCATCGCGCTTGGCGTGGTGATCATCGAAGCGGCGATGCGCTCGGGCTCGCTGATCACGGCGCGCCTCGCCGGTGAGTTCGGCCGCCTGGTGTTTGCCGTGCCCGGCTCGCCGCTCGATCCGCGCTGTCACGGCACCAACAGCCTGCTCAAGGACGGCGCTTCGATTGTTACCGAACCTGCCGATGTCATCGAAGCCCTGGCGCCGCTTGCGCAACTCGACCTCTTCCCCTTGTCGATGGCGGAGGAGCCGGCACGCGAGAGCCGGGCAATAACGATGCCACCCGGCGATTCGGACCGGATGCGCATCATCGGCGCGCTCGGGCCGACGCCTGTCGAGATCGACGACGTCATCCGCCACACCGGCCTTGCGGCATCCGCGGTCTATCTCATCCTTCTGGAACTCGATATATCAGGCAGGCTGCATCGGCATCAGGGCGGTCTCGTCTCGCTTTCCGATTGAAGCTTGCGGGGAACGGGGGAACTGCGTGTTGAAAACTGCACTGGCGCAATCTAGCATTGTTTTCTGCTGCAAATCTTGTTTCGCTTGCACCGTACGCAAGAAGTAAAATTGTTGCAAACCCCTTGACCGCAGCGATTTCCCTGTCCATGTCGGAGGGCCGGTATCCAATGTTGCGCTGCGCGTTGCGCTGGCTTCCACGCCGGCGTAGCTGTTTTTAGAGAATCATCATGAATGTTGTAGTGGTGGAATCGCCTGCCAAGGCCAAGACGATCAATAAGTATCTGGGTTCGGGATACAAAGTGCTCGCCTCCTTCGGCCATGTGCGCGATCTGCCTGCCAAGGATGGCTCCGTTCTTCCCGATCAGGATTTCGAAATGCTCTGGGAGGTCGACGGCGCTTCGGCCAAGCGGATGAAGGACATCGCCGATGCGGTGAAGTCCTCCGACGGGCTGTTTCTCGCGACCGACCCCGATCGCGAAGGCGAAGCGATTTCCTGGCACGTCCTCGACATGCTGAACAAGAAGCGGGTGCTGAACGGCAAGTCCGTCAAGCGCGTCGTCTTCAACGCAATCACCAAGAAGGCCGTCCTCGATGCGATGGCCGATCCGCGCGATATCGACGTGCCGCTGGTCGACGCCTATCTAGCGCGCCGCGCGCTCGATTATCTCGTCGGTTTCAATCTTTCGCCGGTGCTGTGGCGCAAGCTGCCGGGCGCGCGTTCGGCCGGCCGCGTCCAGTCGGTCGCGCTTCGTCTGGTCTGTGACCGCGAATCCGAGATCGAGCGCTTCATATCGGAAGAATACTGGAACATTTCGGCGCTGCTGAAGACTCCCCGCGGCGACGAGTTCGAGGCCAGGCTGGTTTCTGCGCACGGCAAGCGACTGCAGCCGCGCGCGATCGGCAACGGCGAGGATGCGGGCCGCCTGAAGGCCCTGCTCGAAGGCGCCAGCTATATCGTCGACACGGTCGAGGCAAAACCGGTCAAGCGCAACCCGGGACCGCCGTTCACCACCTCGACGCTGCAGCAGGCCGCCTCCTCCAATCTTGGCTTCTCCGCCTCGCGCACGATGCAGATCGCTCAGAAGCTCTATGAGGGCGTCGATATCGGCGGCGAGACCGTCGGCCTTATCACCTATATGCGAACCGACGGCGTTCAGATGGCCCCCGAAGCGATTGACGCAGCGCGGCGTGCCATCCTCGACCAGTTCGGCGAACGCTACCTGCCTGAGAAGGCCCGCTTCTACTCGACCAAGGCGAAGAACGCCCAGGAGGCGCACGAGGCGATCCGCCCGACCGATTTTTACCGCTCTCCGGACCGCGTGCGCAAATTCCTCGACGCCGACCAGATCAGGCTCTACGAGCTAATCTGGAAGCGTGGCATCGCCAGCCAGATGGCTTCGGCCGAGATCGAGCGCACGACGGCCGAAATCACAGCCGAGAACAAGGGCGAGAAGGCCGGCCTGCGCGCGGTCGGTTCGGTCATCCGCTTCGACGGCTTCATCGCCGCCTATACCGACCAGAAGGAGGACGGCGAGCAGAGCGACGACGGCGACGAGGATGGTCGCCTTCCGGAGATCAATGCGCGCGAGACGCTCGCCAAGCAGAAGATCAATTCGACCCAGCATTTCACCGAACCGCCGCCGCGTTATTCGGAAGCTTCGCTGATCAAGAAGATGGAAGAGCTTGGCATCGGCCGTCCCTCGACCTATGCAGCCACACTGGCGACGCTGCGCGACCGCGACTATGTGACGATCGACAAGCGCAAGCTGATCCCGCAGGCCAAGGGTCGGCTGGTGACGGCCTTCCTCGAAAGCTTCTTCACCAAATATGTCGAATATGATTTCACCGCCGACCTCGAGGAGAAACTCGACCGAATTTCCGCCGGTGAATTGAACTGGAAGCAGGTGCTGCGCGATTTCTGGAAGGATTTCTTCGCGCAGATCGAAGACACGAAAGAACTGCGCGTCACCAACGTGCTCGATTCTTTGAACGAGGCGCTGGCGCCGCTCGTCTTCCCGAAGCGCGAGGATGGCGGCGACCCGAGGATCTGTCAGGTCTGCGGTACTGGCAACCTTTCCCTGAAGCTTGGCAGATACGGCGCCTTCGTCGGCTGTTCAAATTATCCGGAATGCAACTACACCCGCCAGCTTTCTTCAGAAAACGGCGGAGAAGCGGAGGGTGTCGCGCTCAACGAGCCGAAGAGCCTCGGCACCGATCCGACGACCGGCGAGGAACTGACGCTGCGTTCCGGCCGCTTCGGACCCTATATCCAACGCGGCGACGGCAAGGAGGCCAAACGCGCCTCACTGCCGAAGGGCTGGAAGCCTGAGGATATCGACTATGAAAAGGCGATGGCGCTGATCTCGCTGCCGCGCGATATCGGCAAACATCCCGAAACCGGGAAGATGATCTCGTCGGGCATCGGCCGCTACGGGCCGTTCCTTCTGCATGACGGCTCCTACGCCAATCTGGAGACCGTCGAGGATGTCTTCTCCGTCGGCCTCAATCGAGCCGTGACGCTGATTGCCGAAAAAGCCAACAAGGCGCCGGGCCGCGGCGCGCGCGGTACGCCGGCAGCTCTGAAGACGCTCGGCGACCATCCCGACGGCGGCGCCATCACCGTTCGCGACGGCAAATACGGCCCCTATGTCAACTGGGGCAAGGTCAACGCGACCCTGCCGAAGGGCAAGGATCCGCAGGCGATCACCATCGAGGAGGCGCTTGCGCTGATCACCGAAAAGGCCGGCAAGGCCCCGGCCGGCAAGACGGCCAGGGCGAAAGCCAAGCCGAAGGCGGCCGCCGCCGAAGCCAAGGCAACCAAGACGGCCGCCAAGCCGAAGGCAACGAAGGCGAAGGCGCCCGCGAAATCGAAAAAGAGCTGACGTGAGCAAGACACCGCGCGACAGAACGAACCCCGCGGGCAAGCGCCCGGGCAAGATCGGCCGCGCCGGCAGGGATATTTCCGCCGTCGAACCGCTGAACATCGTCCACGGCACGCTGCCCTCGCGGGAAGTGATCCTGCGTTTCATCGCCGATCATCCGCAGAAGGCTTCCAAGCGTGAACTTGCCAAGGCGTTCGGGCTGAAAGGTGACAGTCGCGTCGAGCTCAAGCACATGCTGCAGGAGCTCGAGCAGGAAGGCATGCTGCAAAAGAGCCGCAAGTCGCTCATTCGTCCCGGCGCTCTTCCGCCCGTCACCGTTCTCGATATCACGACGCGCGATAAGGACGGCGACCTGATCGGCCGGCCGGCGGAATGGCCAGAGGAGCAGGGTGTGGCGCCTGCCGTCGCCATCCGTCAGCAATCGCCGGCAGGCCGCCAGGGTAAGGGCAAGGCGCCCGTCGCCGGGCTCGGCGACCGAATCTTGGCGAAGATCTTCCCGGCGGTCGATCGCGGCGGGCCGGCTTATACAGCGCGTATCATCAAGGTGATCGACAGGCGCCGCGGTGCGGCGATGGGCGTTTTCCGCAGCGCGCCGGGCGGCGGCGGCCGCCTGTTGCCAATCGAACGGCGCGGCGAAGAGATGGTGATCGACCCCGACTATACCGGCGGCGCCAAGGATGGCGACTTGGTCGAGATTGAAGTTGCGCGCCTCGGGCGCTTCGGCCTGCCGCGCGCCAAGGTCCTTTCCGTCGTCGGCTCGGTCGGCTCGGAAAAGGCGATCTCGATGATCGCGATCCATGCACACGGCATCCCGCATATCTTCCCGCCGGCCGTGATCGCCGAGGCGGAAGCGGCAAAACCAGCGACGATGGCGCATCGTGAAGATTGGCGCGACGTGCCGCTGATCACCATCGATCCGGCCGACGCCAAGGACCATGACGACGCAGTTTACGCCGAGATCGACCGCTCGCCCGACAATGCCGGCGGCGTTATCGTCACCGTCGCGATCGCCGACGTCTCCTGGTATGTCCGCCCCAATTCGCCGCTCGACCGCGAGGCGCTGAAGCGCGGCAACTCGGTCTATTTCCCCGATCGCGTCGTGCCGATGCTGCCGGAGCGCATCTCCAATGATCTCTGCTCGCTGAAGGAAGGCGTCGACCGCCCGGCGATCGCCGTGCGCATGAGCTTCTCGGGCGAAGGCCGCAAGATCGGCCATACCTTTCATCGCATCATGATGAAGAGTGCCGCCAAGCTCTCCTATCAGCAGGCGCAGGCGGCGATCGACGGAAGACCGGATGATCAGACCGGACCGATGCTCGAGCCGATCCTGAAACCGCTCTGGCACGCTTATGGAGTAATGAAGCGCGGACGCGACCGGCGCCAGCCGCTGGAACTCGACATGCCGGAGCGCAAGATCCTGCTGAAACCGGACGGCACGGTCGACCGGGTCTTCGTGCCGCCGCGGCTCGATGCGCACAAGCTGATCGAAGAGATGATGATTCAGGCGAATGTCTGCGCCGCCGAGACGCTCGAGAAGAAGCGTCAGCCGCTGGTCTACCGCATTCATGACGGCCCGACGCTTGCCAAGCAGGAAGTCTTGCGCGAGTTCCTGGCGACACTCGGCATCTCGCTCGCCAAGGGCGGCAATATGCGCGCCAACAGCTTCAACGGCATCCTTGCCAAGGCGGACGGCACGGCACACCAGACCATGGTCAATGAGATGGTGCTGCGCTCGCAGAGTCAGGCGATCTACAGCCCCGAGAATATCGGCCATTTCGGTCTCAACCTGATGAAGTACGCCCACTTCACCTCGCCGATCCGCCGCTACGCCGATCTCATCGTGCATCGGGCGCTGGTCGGTTCGCTCGGCTTCGGCGAAGGCGGCATCACCCCCGACGAAGAAGCCTCGCTCGACGATATCGCCGCCGAAATCTCGACCTTCGAGCGCCGGGCGATGGCGGCCGAGCGCGAGACCATCGACCGGCTGATCGCTCATCATTTGAGCACCCGCGTCGGCGAGGAGTTTGCCGGCCGCGTCTCCGGAGTTACGAAATCCGGGCTCTTTATTACCTTGCCGGACTATGGCGCCGACGGTTTCGTTCCTATATCTACGCTCGGGACCGATTATTTCATCTATGACGAGGCGCATCAGGCACTGTCGGGTGAAAAGACGGGCCTCGGCTATCGTCTTGGCGACAGCGTCACAGTGAAGCTTGCGGAAGCAATTCCGCTGGCCGGCGCGCTGCGTTTCGAGATGCTGAGCGAAGGACGCGAGATGCCGACGGCGGTGCGTTCCTTCCATAAGGCCGGCCGCCGCGACAGGGGACAGGTCCGCAAGAAACCGGGAACGCGTCCCCCGCGCGGGCGCCGCTAAGCCACGGGGTCGAAAGCAGCAATGGTCCCATTGCGGCGCTTCATGCTTTTTGCCTGAAAGAGGAAGATGCAATGAACACACCGACCGATCCGGTCGTCCGCTACGGGGATGGACCCGAAGCCGAGCGTCCGCTCGGGCGTTCCATCATGCGCGGGCTGTTGAACCGCTGCCCGGCCTGCGGCAACGGCAAGCTCTTCCGCGCCTTCCTGAAACCGGTCGATCATTGCGGCGCCTGCGGCGAGGCGATACATCACCATCGCTCCGACGACCTGCCGCCCTATATCGTCATCCTGGTCCTCGGCCACGTCCTCGTCGGCGGCTACATGCTGACCGATCTGACCTTCGTGTTGCCGGTATGGGTCCATCTTGCCATATGGGCGCCGATCACGGTCATCGCCGCGATCGCCTCGATCCAGCCGATCAAGGGCGGCGTCATCGGCCTGCAATGGGCGTTGCGCATGCATGGTTTCGGCGGCGAGAGCGACAGTCCCGATGATTACGAGCTTCCCCGCCGGCCGGATTGAGCGCCTTCACCTTCCAGACATATTTAGCGTGTAGTGCCAGCGCTCCACCGACCACCACCGACACGCGGGAGTCAACGATCTTCAACGACTTGACACGGTAAGCTTTTCTTGTCTGAACAGGCTTTACATTCCGCAGATCACATCGGAAATACTGCGAAACGCCGCCCGTCACCTGGATTTGGCACATCTGTGTCCCTTCTATGTGAGACGAGAGGTCGATTCGCTCGCGCAGCTTTCTAAGGATGGATAAATGTCTCAGCCGAGAACCGGCACACCGGGCGATGTCGAAGAAATCCATTGGCCTTCTCTGGTGGCAGCCATCTCGTCCATTTCAGCCGTCGGCATAGCAATCGGTCTCGGACTCCCGCTTCTCAGCATCATCCTCGAAAAACGCGGCATCTCATCCACGTTGATCGGGCTCAACACGGCGATGGCCGGGATCTCGGCGATGGCCGCGGCACCCGTTACCACCAAGCTCGCCCACAAATACGGCGTTGCGCCGACGATGCTCTGGGCGGTGCTGATTTCGGCGCTGAGTGCGCTCGGCTTCTATTATGCCGAGGATTTCTGGATGTGGTTTCCGCTACGTTTCGCCTTCCATGGCGCAACGACGACGCTGTTCATTCTCTCCGAATTCTGGATCAACGCCGCCTCGCCGCCATCCAAGCGCGGCTTTGTTCTCGGCATTTATGCGACCGTGCTTTCCCTCGGATTCGCTGCAGGACCCCTGCTCTTTTCGATACTCGGCAGCGACGGCATCTTTCCCTTCCTGGTCGGCGCGGGCGCCATCCTGCTTGCCGCCATTCCGATTTTCATCGCCCGTGACGAAAGCCCGGTGCTCGAGGAAAAGCCGGAATTGCATTTCATGCGCTACGTCCTGCTGGTGCCGACAGCGACGGCTGCCGTCTTCATCTTCGGCGCGGTCGAAGCTGGCGGGCTGTCACTTTTTCCGATTTTTGCCGTGCGCGCCCATTTCACCGAATCGCAGGCGGCGCTGCTGCTCACCATGATGGGCGTCGGCAACGTCATCTTCCAGATTCCCCTCGGCCTGCTCTCCGACCGCATCCGCGACAAGCGACCGCTTCTGGCAGGGATGGCGCTGATGGGCTTTATCGGCTCGATGACGCTGCCGATCCTCGTCAACAACTGGCTGCTGATGGCCGGGATGCTGCTCTTCTGGGGTGGCTGCGTCTCCGGCCTCTACACGGTCGGCCTCAGCCATCTCGGTTCGCGGCTGACGGGCTCCGATCTGGCTGCCGCCAATGCCGCCTTCGTCTTCTGTTATGCGATGGGAACCGTGGCTGGGCCACAGGTGATCGGCGCAGCAATCGACGTCGCCGGAAACAATGGTTTTGCCTGGGCGATTGCCGCTTTCTTCGGCCTTTATGCCCTACTTTCCGGCATCAGATTGATGTTCGTTCGAAAACGGACTTGACTTTTCGGGCGGGATTCGTAGTTTCGCGCCAGAATTTGCCGTGGAGCCCATCCGGCTTCCACGGCTTTCATTTCTTAAAGGCAGGACGACCATGGCCAAGGCTACAACAATCAAGATCAAGCTGCTGTCGACAGCCGACACCGGTTTCTTCTACGTCACGACGAAGAACAGCCGTACGATGACGGACAAGATGACGAAGACGAAGTATGACCCGATTGCTAAGAAGCATGTCGAGTTCAAGGAAACCAAGATCAAGTAATCACTTGGCCTGACGGATTTCAAAAAGCGCGCGCCTCCGGGTTGCGCGTTTTTTTGTCCTGGAAGATGGCCTTGGAAATGATAGCGCAAACAGACAAACGCCGCCCTTCCATCTTCGGGAAGTGGCGGCGTTTTCTTGAAAGGGGGTCGGCCAGCATGCAAAACGGCACGAGGAACCGTTATGACTTGCCTACTAGCCGACCGACCCCACGACCCAGGAGATGCGGCGGACCTGAGCATCATGGGGTATCGACAACTCCTCTGCGGGAGCGCTTCTTTTATGAGCCGATAATTTGCGCAGAAATGAAAGAAAATCAACAAATTCTTAATGATGAATTTTCCGAGCTTGATTCTATGGTTAAAAGTCCAGTTTTGGAACATACAAAGATTCGGCGGCTCTGCTTGACGGCTAAGCCTAATGACGACGGGCTGGAAGAAGTTCGACAATATAACTTACTAACTTAAGCAGCCCCTGCCCTTACGTGAGGTGATGCCACCACACTTTATTTGACCCTGTTGGCGGCGGGCGTTTTTTATAGTCTTCATTTCATTTTGGGCTGAGCTCCGGCATTCCGAAGACTGTCGCGCCGCACCATATCCACAGCAACGCCGGGAGTCCATTTTGGGCTACCGGGCTGGAAAAATCTGGGCCTGTGTCGCACAGGCGAAGGTTAAATATCGGTAATAAACCGCTTACCGCAGTGGAAAACCCGCAAATGGCCGATATGGCTCCCAAAGTGATTCGTCAGGCAGCCGCTGCGACCACGCGATTGCGGCCGGTATTCTTGGCCTCGTAAAGAGCAAGATCGGCCTGCTTCATCAGCTGGTCCGGGGTCAGCACAGCGCCAATGCGCGAGGCGATGCCGAAGGACGCGGTGACATTCAGGGCTTCACTTGAGCGCTTCAGCATGAAGGGAGCGCTTTCGACAGCCGCGCGCAGGCGCTCGGCGACAGCGGCGGCAACTTCCGGCGAGGTGTCCGGCATCACGACGACGAATTCCTCTCCGCCGTAACGGCAGGCGAGATCGGCGCCGCGGATGGTCGAACGGACGCGGTTTGCGAATTCGCGCAGCACTTCGTCGCCACCGTCATGGCCGTAGGTGTCGTTCACCTGCTTGAAACGGTCGATATCAGTGATCAGCACCGAAAGCGGCCGGCCCCGCGCCATCGACCGGTTGAAGAGCACGTTCAGGTGATTGTCGAGATAACGTCTGTTGTAAAGGCCGGTCAGTGGATCGGTCACGGCCAGCTCGATCGTCTGCTTGACGCTGGCGCGCAGACGGTCGTTGTAGCGCTTGCGACGGATCTGCGTCAGGCTGCGGGCGACGAGCTCGTTGGGATCGACGGGGCGGATGATGTAGTCGTTGACGCCGAGATCAAGGGCGCGGACGACCATGTCGTCGGCGCCCTGCTCGGTGATGATCAGGATCGGCAGGAAGCGTGTGCGCTCCAGCGAGCGCAGTTGCGAGCAGAGGCGAAGCGGATCGTAATCGTCGAAATTGGCATTGACGATGACGAGATCGAACATGTTCTCGGCCGCCTCGAAGAGGGCCGCCTGCGGATCGGAGAGGGCAAGCACATTGGCGACGGGCTTCAATGCCCTGACGATGCGCTCTTGCGAATTGGCGCGGCCATCGACCAACAACACCTGGCCGGCCTCGTCGCCACGGCCTTCGCCTGCCCGCATCAGATCGCCCATACCCATCGTATGAGCGGTGTCGGCGCGGATGCGCAGTTCGTCGCTCAACGTCTTCAGCCGCAGCAGGCTCTTCACCCGCGAGATCAGTTGCAGATCGTTGACCGGCTTGGTGAGAAAATCGTCGGCGCCGGCCTTCAGACCGCGCACGCGATCGGCAGGCTGGTCGAGTGCGGTGACCATGACGACGGGAATATGGGCGGTCTTCTGACTGGCCTTCAGCCGCTCGCAGACCTCGAAACCATCGATACCGGGCATCATGATGTCGAGCAGGATCAGGTCGACCTGGTTGCGCTCGCAGATTGCCAGCGCTTCGTGACCGTCGGCAGCGGTCATCACGTCGAAATACTCCGCGAGCAGCCGCGCTTCAAGCAGCTTCACGTTGGCCGGAATATCGTCAACCACCAGTATTCGCGCGGTCATAAGCGTCTTTCCGATGCGTCAGGCATCGCCCAGATAGGTCTTGATCGTCTCGATGAATTTCGGAACCGAGATCGGCTTGGAAACATAGGCCTCGCAACCGCCCTGGCGGATCCGCTCCTCGTCGCCCTTCATCGCGAAAGCCGTGACGGCGATGACGGGAATCACGTGCAGCTCGTCGTCCTCCTTCAGCCATTTCGTGACTTCGAGGCCGGAGACTTCGGGAAGCTGGATATCCATGAGGATGAGGTCGGGGCGATGCTTGCGCGCCAGATCGAGCGCCTCCATGCCGTTTCTCGTCTGGATCGTGGTATAGCCGGACGCCTCGATGAGGTCGCGAAAGAGCTTCATGTTGAGCTCGTTATCTTCTACAATCATCACCTGTTTGGGCATGACAAGCTGTCCCTACGTCCGTTCGCGCAGCGGTTCGTCCCATGAGAAAGGCACATGCGGATGAAGAGCTCCGTGAAACCGATAGCGCACGCTAGCGGTATTTGGTTGAAGAAAAGGTAACTTACCCCTCGAAATGCAAAGCAACTTCAAGACTTCGAAACAACTGGCGGCCGACCCGCACGAGACGGCGATCGCCGTGCTCGGCTGGCTTGCCGCCGATCCCGACATGTTCGGTCGCTTCCTTGCACTCACCGGCGTGGCGCCCGAGCAGGTGCGCAACGCGGTCAACGATCCGGGGTTCCTCTCAGGCATGATGGACTTCCTGATGAACCACGAACCGACGGCGATGGCCTTCTGCACGGCGAGCGGACTCAGCCCGGAGACGGTAACCGCCGCCTGGCGGCATTTCTCTTCGCCGGGGCTCGATTCGGGAGAATACTGAGGGTGACAGAGCTCGATATTTCGCACATCCGACTCGGCGAGCGGCCGCTGATTGTCTGTGACGTCGACGATGTCGTGCTGCGGTTCATCGACCCCTTCCAGCTTTTTCTCCAAAGCCTGGGTCACGAATTCCTGCCGCGATCGTTCCGGCTCCACGGCAACATTGTCTCGAAAGCGGACGGCACGGAGATCGAGGGCCGACAGGTCAGCCGGCTGATCGAAGATTTTTTCGAAGCGCAGGAATTGTGGCAGACGCCGGTCGACCGCGTCGTCGAAACGCTCGGCCGACTTTCGCAGGTCGCCGATATCCTTTTCCTGACGGCGATGCCGCCACGGTTCCAGGATCAGCGCCGCCGCCTGCTGGACAGCGCCGGCCTGCTCTTTCCGCTGCTTGCCAGCGAGCAGCCCAAGGGGCCGATCGTCCATGCACTGCATGCCAGCCGCTCCTTTCCCGTCGCCTTCATAGACGATATGGCGCACAATCTGCATTCGGTCAGGGAATACATGGCCGATTGCCTGCTCATTCACCTGATGCCGGACTCGCCCGTCCATCGTTTCGCGCCGGCGGCAGCCGATGACATCACCCGCGCCACCGATTGGGCGCATGCGGCCGAGGTGATCGAGGCCCATTTCCTTTCCGGCACAGTCAACCGCACAGTTCCAGCCGCATGAGCGGACGGCCGTCTTTGCGTCTGGCAATCGTCTCGAAACCAGCTGCCTCGAAGATTGCCGTCGAGCCGATGCAGAGCGTCACCGATTTCGACTGCTTCACATGATCGATCGGGCAGGCTTCGAGCAGCCGCGCGCCCTGGCGCCGGGCATGGTCGATCGCGCCGGCGAGCAGGCGATGACTTAATCCCCTGCCGCGCAGTTTCGGCAGCAGGAAGAAGCAGCTGACAGCCCAGATAGAGGGATCACGCGCATCCTCCTCCTCCAGCGGCCGCGAGGCGGTGCGCGGTGAATTGAACTGCGGCACGTCGTGGCGCGGCCCGACCTGCACCCAGGCGACCGGTCCGCCATCGGCATAACAGAGAATCCCCGGCGGCGGTCCCGCCCCGATCCGTTCGCGCATATGCGCCTTGCGCTCGTCGGCCGTCATCGTCGTCCTCACCGCATGCGGCAAGCGCAGCGCGACACACCAGCAATTATAAAAAGCCCCCTGCGGGCCGAACAGGGTCTCGAAGTCGCCCCACCGGTCTGCCGTCACCGGCTCGAAACGAAAATCTTTATCCAAAGGCAAAGCTCCCGTCCTCTCTTGTGACTCATAAGCTTAAGGCGTAGTGTCGCGCCGTTCAACCTTTGTTCTCACCATGACGCCCGCGCCTGACAAGACACCCGGCTTCTGTCGCGACTGCCTTGCCGAGCAGAAGGGCGAGGCGCGTCGTTGCCTATCCTGCGGCAGTCCGCGCCTGGTGCGCCATCGCGAACTCTATCGACTGACACTTGCGCATATCGATTGCGACGCCTTCTACGCGGCGGTCGAGAAGCGCGACAATCCCGAACTTGCCGACAAGCCGGTCATCATCGGCGGCGGCAAACGCGGTGTCGTCTCCACTGCCTGCTATATCGCCCGTATCCACGGCGTGCGTTCGGCCATGCCGATGTTCAAGGCGCTGGAGGCATGCCCTCAGGCCACCGTCATACGCCCGGACATGGAGAAATATGTCCGGGTTGGGCGCCAAGTGCGCGCGCTGATGCAGGATCTGACGCCGCTGGTGCAGCCGCTGTCGATCGACGAAGCCTTTCTGGAACTCGGCGGCACGGAGAGGCTGCATCACGATCCACCGGCGCGTACGCTCGCCAAATTCGCTCGCCGCATCGAAAAGGAGATCGGCATTACCGTTTCGGTCGGGCTTTCCTATTGCAAATTCCTCGCCAAGGTCGCTTCCGACCTGCAGAAACCACGCGGCTTTTCCGTCATCGGCCGTGAAGAAGCAGTGGAGTTCCTGGCGCCGCGTCCCGTCACCACCATCTGGGGCGTCGGCAAGGCCTTTGCCGCGACGCTGGAGGCGGATGGCATCCGCACCATCGGCCAGTTGCAGCAGATGGAGGAGAACGACCTGATGCGCCGCTACGGCAGCATCGGCCAGCGGCTCGCCCGGCTGTCGCGCGGCATCGACGACCGCGAGGTGCATCTCAACGATGCCGCCAAGAGCGTTTCGGCCGAAACGACGTTCTTCGACGACATCTCCCGCTACGACGATCTGGTGCCGATCCTGCGCAATCTTTCCGAAAAGGTTTCCTGGCGGCTGAAGAAAAACGATATCGCCGGCCAGACAGTGGTGCTGAAGATGAAGAGCGCCGATTTCAAGACGCGCACCCGCAACCGCAAGCTCGAGGACCCGACCCAGCTTGCCGACAGGATCTTCCGCATCGGCCTCGAGCTTCTCGAAAAGGAAACAGACGGCACGAAATTCCGCCTGATCGGCATTGGCGTCACCGATCTCGGCGATGCCACTCGCGCCGATCCGCCCGACCTGATCGACCGGCAGTCAGGCCGCCGGGCGGCGGCCGAAGCGGCGATGGACAAGCTGCGCGACAAGTTCGGCAAGAACACGGTCGAGACCGGCTACACCTTCGGCAGCGGCAAGCGCGATCACTAGAACATCTCGCGCAAAAGTGCGCGCTGTTATCAGAAATGCATACGAAACCAATGCTTTAAATCAGACAGCTCAAACTTTGATTCATGCGACATGCTTTGCCTTTATCTTATGCGTGTCATTATTGCGGAAGCGCTGCACCGTTCCGGGCGAGCCGACGAGTCCGGGTTTTAAAATCTTCCTTAAATTTCGTCCCGTAATGTGCCGAACCAGTATTGCGTATGGTTGGGTATCATGTTCTCGCGTCTCGTCTTCGGCCTCGGCTTGCTGTCGGCCACCGCACTCGTGCACCCTGCTCTTGCCGCGGATGCACGCACGCTGCAGATCTTCGTCTCGAAGAACAAGCAGTCGCTTGTGGTTTATGACGGCACCGAGGTCGTCGCGACCTCGAAGGTCTCCACCGGCAAGGACGGCCATACGACTCCGAGCGGCATTTTCTCGGTGCTCGAAAAGCAGAAATACCACGAATCCAACCTCTATTCGGCCGCCCCGATGCCCTTCATGCAACGGCTGACATGGTCCGGCATCGCGCTGCACGAATCCAATTCCGTGCCGCGTTATCCGGCCTCGCACGGCTGCGTACGCATGCCCGGCGCCTTCGCAAAAATGCTCTACCGAATGACCGAGCCCGGCATTCCCGTCATCATCAGCGACGACGAATTGGTGCCGCAGCCGATCGACCATCCGAACCTTTTCCGCCCGGATGCGCCGGCAGCGATGCCGCTGCTTTCGGATGTCGAATTGCGGCCCTCCATACCCGACAGCCCGCAAAAGCCGGTGCAGGTGGCGATGAACGATACCGCCGCCATGCCGATGCCGATGGTGCAGGCGCTTGCAACGCATGAAGCCGAGCCGCCGTCAGAGCCGATCAGCATGCTCATCACGCGGCGCACGCTGCGCGAGACGGTGATCGACATCCAGACGCTACTCAATCAGCTCGGCTTTTCCGCCGGCGATCCTGACGGCGTGCTCGGTCCGTCGACCGTGCAGGCGATCAACGCCTTCAAGACGCTGCGGCCGACGGAATTTGCCGGCGACAGGAGCCTGGTCTCCGACGCGTTGCTCAAATCCGTCTATGCCGCAACCGGCAAGGGCGAGCCGCCGAACGGCGTCATCATGGTGCGGCAGGCCTTCAAGCCGATCTTCGAGGCTCCCGTGACGATCGCCGATCCGGGCCTGGCACTCGGCACGCATTTCTTCACGCTGCATGCCGTCGATGGACAGGCCGGCACGGCGGATTGGCTGGGCATCACGCTCGAGAACAATCTCTCCCGCGAGACGATGAAACGGCTCGGCATCGCCAGCCAGGAAAGCTCGATTGTGATGGGCAAGCCGATTGCCCTTTCGCTGAGCCGCATCACGATCCCCGACGAAACCCGCCGCAGGATCGACGCGCTGATCTCGCCCGGCTCGACGTTGACGATCTCCGATACGGGCCTTGGCCGCGAAACCGGCGAAGGCACGGATTTCATCACAATCACCCGGGGGTGATGACTGTCACCCGGGGGTGATCACGATCAACTGGGTTGATCAGGATCAGCCGGGTTGATCAGACAAGCTCGACGTCGACGACGCCGGGGGCGGCGCGAAGGGCAGCGGCAATCTCCGGAGTGATGCGGTATTTCTCCGGCAGCGCCACTTCCACCTCGCGTTTGCCCTCTTCCTTGATGACAATGAAGGAAACCAGACCGTCGCCCTTGGTGTTCAGATGGCCGGCAACCATTTTCAGCGGTCCGGAATCTCTGACATAGACGCGCAGCGCCTTCTGCATCTGCAGCGACTTTTCCTCAAGCGACTGGATCGTCTGGATGCGAAGACCGATACCCTCCGGCCGCTCCTCACCGGTCGCGGTCAGCAGGAAGGATTTCCCGGACTCGAGCACGTCGCGATACTGGTTCAGCATCTCCGAAAACAGCACCGCCTCGAACTGGCCTGACGAATCGGAAAAGACAATGATGCCCATCTTGTTGCCGGTGCGGGTCTTGCGCTCCTGCTTTGAGATGACGGTTCCGGCAAGACGCGCATTGGCAGCCCCCTGCTTGATCGCCTGAGAAAACTCGGCAAAGGTCTGCACACGCATCTTCTGCAGGATGTTGCTGTAGGAATCGAGCGGGTGGGCCGTCAGATAGAAGCCCAGCACCTGAAATTCCTTGAGCAGCCGCTCCGATGCCAGCCAGGGTGAATAGGGCGGCAAGGAGATCTTCTCCGGGCCTGAGTTTAGTGCGCTGCCAAAAATATCCGACTGGCCGCTCAGCTTGTTTTCCTGGGCGCGCTGGGCATAACCGAGAATGCGGTCGAGGCCGGCGGCCAGCTGGGCTCGGTCGGTGCCGAAACAATCGAAGGCGCCGGCATAGATCAGGCTTTCGAGCACGCGGCGGTTCACCTGGCGCGGATCGATGCGCAGGCAGAAATCCTCGATGCTGGCAAAAGGCTTGTCGCCACGCACCTCGACGATGTGGTCGACGGCGGATTCGCCGACGCCTTTGAGGGCGGCCAGCGCATAGTAGATACGATTGTCGCCGGTCTCGAAATGGCGGAAGGAGGTCTGCACCGAAGGCGCGATCACCTCGATGCCGAGCCGCTTGGCGTCCTGACGGAAATCATTGACCTTTTCCGTGTTGGACATGTCGAGCGTCATCGAGGCGGCGAGGAATTCGACCGGATAGTGCGCCTTCATGTAGGCCGTCTGGTAGGAGACGATCGCGTAGGCGGCGGCGTGCGACTTGTTGAAGCCGTAGTTTGCGAACTTCGCCAAGAGTTCGAAGATGTTGTCGGCTTGCGGCTTTGATACGCCGTTCTTGACGGCGCCGACGACGAAGCGTTCCCGCTGCTGGTCCATCTCCGCCTTGATCTTCTTACCCATGGCGCGGCGCAGAAGGTCGGCTTCGCCAAGCGAATAGCCCGACAGGACCTGGGCGATCTGCATCACCTGTTCCTGATAGACGATGACGCCCTGCGTCTCCTTGAGCAGGTGGTCGATCATCGGATGGATCGATTCCAGCTCTTCATCGCCGTGCTTGCGGGCATTGTAAGTCGGGATGTTCTCCATCGGGCCGGGGCGGTAAAGCGCCACCAGCGCGATGATGTCCTCGATGCAGTCCGGCTTCATGCCGATCAGCGCCTTGCGCATGCCCGCACTTTCCACCTGGAACACGCCGACCGTCTCGCCGCGCGACAGCATCTCGTAGGTCGGCTTGTCGTCGAGAGGAATGGCCGCAAGATCGACATTGATGCCGCGCTTGGCGACGAAATCGACGGCGACCTTCAGCACCGTCAGCGTCTTCAGACCGAGGAAGTCGAATTTGACGAGGCCGGCCTGCTCCACCCACTTCATGTTGAACTGGGTGACAGGCATGTCGGAGCGCGGATCGCGATACATCGGCACCAGCTTGGAAAGCGGCCGGTCGCCGATGACGATGCCGGCGGCATGGGTCGAGGCGTGGCGATAAAGCCCTTCGATCTTCTGGGCGATGTCGAGCAGCCGCGCCACCACCGGTTCTTTCGCCGCCTCCTCCTGCAGCTTCGGCTCCTCCTCGATCGCCTTGGAAAGCGGCGTCGGATTGGCGGGATTGTTCGGCACGAGTTTGCAAATCTTGTCGACCTGGCCGTAAGGCATTTCCAGCACGCGTCCGACGTCGCGAAGTGCGGCACGCGCCTGCAGCGAACCAAAGGTGATGATCTGCGCCACCTGCTCGCGGCCGTACTTGGCCTGGACGTAGCGGATCACCTCTTCGCGGCGGTCCTGGCAAAAGTCGATGTCGAAATCAGGCATCGAGACGCGTTCCGGATTGAGGAAGCGCTCGAACAGTAGCGAGAAGCGCAGCGGGTCGACATCGGTGATCGTCAAGGCATAGGCGACCAGCGAACCTGCCCCCGAACCGCGGCCGGGACCGACCGGGATGTCGTGCTGCTTGGCCCATTTGATGAAGTCGGAAACGATCAGGAAGTAACCCGGGAAGCGCATGCGCTCGATGACGCCGAGCTCGAACTCCAGCCGCTCGCGATAATCCTTTTCCTCATAACCGGGCGACATGCCGAGGGTCGAAAGCCGCATGTCCAGCCCTTCCACCGCCTGACGGCGCAATTCGCCCGCCTCGGCGCGTTCCGCCTCCTCGGCATCGTCGGTGGCGCCCGTGAAACGCGGCAGAATCGGCTTTCGCGTTTTCAGCACGAAGGAGCAGCGCCTGGCGATCTCGATCGTGTTCTCAAGCGCTTCCGGCAGGTCGGCAAAGAGCTTGGCCATCTCAGCCCGGCTCTTCAGGTAGTGATCCGGAGTCAGGCGAAAACGGCTGTCGTCGGAGACGATGGCGTTATGCGCAACCGCCATCAGCGCATCATGGGCGTCGTAATCGTCGCGGGTCGGAAAGAACGCCTCGTTGGTGGCGACGAGCGGCAGGTCATGCGTGTAAGCAAGCCCGACGATCTTCTGCTCGTGCCGCTTGTCGTAGGTGCCGTGCCGCTGCAGCTCGACATAGAGTCTGTCGCCGAAGAGACGCTTCAGCGTGAGCAGCCGGGCTTCCGCCTGGGCGGAATGACCTTCCCTGACAGCTGCGTCGACCGGCCCGGTCAGGGCGCCGGTCAAGGCGATCAGCCCTTCCGTGCCTGCCTCTTCCAGCCAGGAGGTTCTGATATGAATGGCCTGGTTGCTATCGCCGCCGAGATAGGCGCGGCTGACGAGATCGACCAGCCTTTCGTAACCAGCCTCCGTCGCGGCAAGAAGAACGATCGACGGCAGCTTGATCAGGGTCGGCTGACCGCCGCGCTTTTCGCTTTCCAATCCGTCTTCCATGTCGATCGAGACCTGGCAGCCGATGATCGGCTGCAGGCCCTCGTCCATTGCCTTCTGGGAGAATTCAAGGGCGACGAAGAGATTGTTGGTGTCGGTAATGGCGATCGCCGGCTGACTGTCGCCGGTCGCCTTATAGAGGATCTTCTTCAGAGGCAGCGCGCCCTCAAGAAGCGAATAGGCGGAATGGACCCTCAGGTGGATGAAGCCCGGCGTGCCGCCGGTCGTCTCACCCATTGAACCCTTTTCCGTCTCCGCCATGACATGCCTTCCCAATCAGCCGAAATGAATCGGATGCATTGTCGGCATTGAGGGCGATGATGTCCAGAAGAAGACCCGCGTGCGAACCGCATGACTGCCATGCGATCCCCGAAAACTTTAGATTGCGATGACAATAAGCGAGAAGCTGGCAACGAACATTGCGATGGAGGTGAATGCTGCGATATCACGGATCATGTCAGTCATCTGGCTCTCCTTTACTCGTTATGTTTTCAATTTGTTCCATCTATGTTCTAATGTCAACAGGAATCTTTTCCTTTGCGCTTGCGTTTGAAGAATCTCGAAGCGCTTGGCGATTCGCATGGGCGCCTGCGCTCGGTTCGATAGGCAGCAGCCCGCCCCCTTTCCCAATCTTCGACAGATTCCGCCATTCCGTTCAGATAGGCCACCGCCCAAGTCGATTTACTGAATTCCGACGCATGTTCTCTGTATGTTCTTTACATGCCGCAGCATATTTGCCAGCATCCCGCCGAGAGGAGAATGACATGCTCGACATTGCGCAGTTGAACGAATTCATCGTGGAGGCGAAGGCTGCGACCTATGTCGGCGGCGGAGTGCCGCGCACGCCCTGCCGGTCGGGTTCCCATGATATCGGGTATGAGAGCGGCGACTGGCATTATCTCGACAGCTATTTCGGCGGCACCGACTTCGCCGGACAGGAAGTGGTTTGGTTTGCCCGCCAACCCGTCTGGGCGATGAATTATTTCGGCCGCGTCGTCGCGCCCGATCTCATCGACGGCAGTGCCGCCGGAACGGTGATCAAGGCAGCGCTGTCGGCAATGTATCGGGAGCGCCGCTTTCTTGGCGGAATGGAATTCGATCATCCGTTCGGCCGCTATGTCGACCGCAGCGAAGGCGGCTGCGAGAGTTTCAGCGGCCATGAATGCATCATGGTCGCCGGCAGGAAGGCCTATGTGCTCGATTACCGCGGCGGGCTGGTCATCCCGTGATCACCTTAGACTAAAACTCTACGACCTTGCCATCGGAGATCGTGACGCGCCGATCCATGCGGCCGGCGAGTTCGTGATTGTGGGTGGCGATGAGGGCCGCAAGGCCGGATTGGCGCACCAGCGCCTCCAGCGCGTCGAAGACGTAGCTTGCCGTTTCCGGATCCAGATTGCCGGTCGGTTCGTCGGCAAGAAGCAGCGTCGGCGCATTGGCGACGGCGCGGGCGATCGCAACGCGCTGCTGTTCGCCCCCGGAAAGCTCGGCCGGGCGATGCGAACCGCGATGGCCGATGCGCATATAGTCGAGGAGCTGCCCGGCCCGCTCCTGGGCTTCCTTCCAGGACAGCCCGGCGATCAGCTGCGGCATCATGATGTTCTCAAGCGCCGAAAATTCCGGCAGGAGATGGTGGAATTGATAGACGAAGCCGATCTCGCGGCGGCGGATCGCCGTGCGCTTCTCATCGGAAAGGCCGTCGCAGGCATGGCCGTTGATGGTAACCTCGCCGCCGTCGGGATGCTCGAGCAGGCCGGCGACATGCAGCAGCGTCGACTTGCCGGTGCCGGAGGGGGCGACAAGGGCGACGATCTCGCCTTTCGCCAGCGAAAAATCCGCTCCCTTCAAGATCGTGAGCAGCGTATCACCCTGCCCGTAATGGCGCTCGACGCCGGTAAGCTTGAGGACGACGTTGCGATTCATGAATGCGGCATTCCTTATTCGTAGCGCAGGGCCTGCACCGGATCGAGCCTGGAGGCGCGCCATGCCGGGAAGATGGTGGCGATGAAGGAGAGGCTGAGCGCCATGACGACCACCGAGATCGTTTCGCTGATATCCATCTCGGCCGGCAGCTGGCTGAGGAAATAGACCTGGGGATTGAAAATCACGGTGCCGGAGATCCAGGAGAAGAACTGGCGGATGGATTCGATGTTGACGCAGACGAGAACGCCGAGCAGCACACCGGCAAGCGTGCCGACGATGCCGATCGCCGCCCCGGTCATGAAGAAGATGCGCATGATCGCCCCGGCGCTGGCGCCCATGGTGCGCAGGATCGCGATATCGCTGCCCTTGTCCTTCACCAGCATGATGAGGCCGGAGATGATGTTGAGCGCCGCCACGAGCACGATCAGCGTCAGGATCATGAACATGACGTTGCGCTCTACCTGGAGCGCGGAGAAGAAGGTCTGGTTGCGCTGACGCCAGTCGGTGAGATTGATCTGGCGGCCGGCCGCCTCTTCCACCTTCGGCCTCAGCGCGTCGATATCATCGGGATGATCGACGAAGAGCTCGATCGACTGCACCAGCCCGGCCGCATTGAAGTAGAGCTGCGCTTCCTCGAGCGGCATGAAGATGATCGACGAGTCGTATTCCGACATGCCGATCTCGAACAGACCGGAGATCTTGTAGGATTTGACTCGCGGATTGACGCCCATCGGTGTGATGTCGCCTTCCGGCGAGGTCAGGGTGATGAGGTCGCCGACGCGCAGACCCAGCTGGTCGGCCATGCGGGTGCCGATCAGCACGCCTTCACCGGAGGCAAAGCCCACCATGTCGCCGGACTTGATGTTATTAGAGATCGTTTTGAGCTTGGTGAGGTCTTCGGCGCGGGCGCCGCGCACCAAAGCACCGGTGCTACCCCCAGCCTGGGCCGAAGCGAGCACCTGGCCTTCGACCAAGGGCAGCGCCATCTTGACGCCCGGCACCGCGGCGAGTTTGGCGGTCAGGTCGGGATAATCGGTAAAGGGGCCGTCGACCGGCTGCACGATCATGTGGCCGTTGATGCCGAGGATGCGCGAGACGAGCTCGGTGCGGAAGCCGTTCATGACGGCCATGACGATGATCAGCGTCGCGACGCCGAGCATGATGCCGACGAAGGAGAAGCCGGCGATCACCGAGATGAAGGCCTCCTTGCGGCGGGCGCGCAGATAACGCCACGCCACGAGACGCTCAAAGGTGGAAAATGGCTTGCCAGCCGGACCCAAGCCGGATTTTGAACTCCGGTCCACTGCTGCCTCCGCCATTTCGCCTCCGTTTCCTTAAGCCACGAACCTGTTGATCGCCGCTTCGATGGTCATCGTTTCGCGGGCGCCGGTCTTGCGGTCCTTCACTTCGACCTCGCCGTTCGCGACCGCACGCGGGCCGGCGATGATCTGGACAGGTACGCCGATCAGGTCGGCCGTCGCGAATTTCGTGCCGGCCCGGTCGTCGGTATCGTCATAGAGCGCATCCTTGCCGGCCTTTTTCAGAGCGGCGTAGATCAGCTCACACGTATCGTCGCAGGCCTCATCGCCCACCTTCATGTTGATGACGACGACATCGAAGGGTGCGACCGATGCCGGCCAGATGATTCCGTTGTCGTCATGCGAGGCTTCGATGATGGCGGGAACAAGGCGTGTCGGGCCGATACCGTAGGAACCCATGTGAACGAAGTGTTCCTTGCCGTCAGGTCCCTGCACCTTCGCGCCCATCGGCTCGGAGTATTTCGTGCCGAAATAGAAGATGTGGCCGACCTCGATGCCGCGGGCCGAAAGGCGGTCGCCCTCGGGCACGGCGTTGAAGGCCGCCTCGTCGTGCATTTCCGAGGTCGCCGCATAGAGCGAGGTCCATTTGTCGAAGATCGCCTTCAGGCCCTCGACGCTGTCGAAATCGGTGTTTTCGCCGGGAATATCGAAACCGACGAAATCCTTATGGCAGAAGACCTCGGATTCACCGGTATCGGCGAGGATGATGAATTCATGGCTGAGATTGCCGCCGATCGGGCCGGTATCGGCGCGCATCGGGATGGCCCGGAGACCGAGCCGGTCGAACGTTCTGAGATAGGCGGCGAACATCTTATTATAGGAATGCTCCGCCCCTTCGCGCGTCAGATCGAAGGAGTAAGCGTCCTTCATCATGAATTCGCGCGAGCGCATGGTGCCGAAGCGCGGCCGGATCTCGTCGCGGAACTTCAGTTGGATATGATAGAGATTGAGCGGCATGTCCTTATAGGACTTGACCGCAGAACGGAAAATATCCGTCACCATCTCCTCGTTGGTGGGTCCATACAGCATCGGCCGGTCCTGGCGATCCTTGATGCGCAGCATCTCCTTGCCGTAAGCATCATAACGGCCGCTTTCCTGCCAGAGCTCGGCCGACTGCAGGGTCGGCATCGAAAGCTCGATGGCGCCGGCGCGGTTCTGCTCCTCGCGGATAATGGCGTTGACCTTGTCGAGCACACGCTTGCCGAGCGGCAACCAGGAATAGATGCCCTGAGACTGCTGGCGGATCATGCCGGCGCGCAGCATCAACCGGTGGGAGACGATTTCCGCCTCCTTGGGGTTTTCCTTAAGAATGGGCATGAAGTAGCGAGACAGACGCATGGCGATTCCGGAGCAGTTGAGATCCCGCCGGCAAGCGGAATCGAAGATACATTATGAATGTGGGAGCGTTCATAGCCGCTTCGCGGCGGGAAGGAAACCCGCAACTGCCGTCGGCCGCCTCCCGGACACGCATGTTCGCACCCGCAAAATGAAAGGGCGTAAAAAAGCGCGTGTTTATAAGGACTTGAACGAAAATCTTGTCAACAGAAAAATTTTGCTGGTGTGTAGCAAAAATGCAAAAAAAGCTAATGACAAAGCCCAATGTTTGAGCTAGTTTTAGCTCACAAAACAGGCAGGAAGCTAAATTCTTGTCGAATTCGCGGTCAAGTCTTGGGAGGATCAGATCTTAGGCGCGCTCGTCGCAGCCCCGGCAACGGTTACAGATCACGCGATACTTAAAACAAGGCTTCCAGCCTTGTTTTTTTTTGGCTTTTCGCCCTCTCCTCCCATTCAAGCTCCAGACGGCTTCCGTAAGGGAACCCTCTCATTCCGTTAGGCGAGCTCCTTGCCGCAACAGCAAGACACCAATATGACGAAACGAATTTTCCCTGAATTTTACATCTGCTCAAAGTTTGAGCAAAAGCTATCTCAATAGAAGCTAGGCCCGAGTTGTGGAAGGGCGTCAAAGCCCCAGCCGAAATAGGTGTCGCAGACATACCAGATGCCATAGATCAGCGCCGAGATCAGCGTCGTCAGCGAAAAGACGAAGGCTGCGCGAAAGCGGGTGGGCGCGCTTGGCACGGTTCCGAGCACGATATTGTCGTCTTCCGCCTGAGTGCGCAGGCCGATCGGCAGAACGGCGAACAGCGTCATCCACCATATGATGAAGTAGACGGCGAATCCCTGAAGGAAGGTCTGGAGCATTATCTTTCCCGGTCGTGTCTTGCCGACAGAACGCGCGAAGCGCTGTGTCGCATGGAACTGGCGTACTTATACGGCGGAATAGGGTCCAACTCAAAGCGAAGGAAACATTTCGCCGTCTTCGGGTCACTCTGCCGCAGCGAAAAACGCGTCCGATTATATTTGATTTAGGCCTGTTCGAGTTCGATCAGCGTACCGAAGAAATCCTTGGGGTGCAGAAAGAGCACCGGCTTGCCATGCGCGCCGGTCTTCGGCTGGCCGTCACCCAGCACCCGCGCGCCGGCGACGATCAGTCGGTCACGGGCGAGGATGATATCCTCCACCTCGTAACAGATATGATGCATGCAGCCGGACGGGTTCTTTTCGAGGAAGATCGCGATCGGCGAGTCCTGCCCGAGCGGCTGCAGCAATTCGACCTTGGTGTTCGGCAATTCGACGAAGACGACGGTGACCCCGTGTTCCGGCAGAGACTGCGGCTGCGATACGGCGGCCCCCAGCGTGTCGCGGTAGGCGGCCGTCGCCGCTGCGAGATCAGGGACGGCGATGGCGATATGGTTTACCCGGCCGAGCATGGTCAGACCTTGGTGACGAAGGCGGTGACAACGGGCTTTTTGCCCCAGGCGTGATTTGCGGCTGCGCGGATGGCACGGCGCACGGCCTCCTGTAGCATGTCGATATCCTTGCGGCGGGCGCGCGGAATGCTTTCGATGGCGCTGATCGCCGCATCGTAGAGCGTATCTTCCATCTCCTCGCCTTCGTCATCATAAACCGGTAGGCCGATTGAGACGAGATCGGGATCGCCGAGAATGTCATAACGCGCGTCGAGCACGACGTTGACCGCAACATGGCCGACATAGGAGAGCTTCTTGCGCTCGCCGATACCCATTTCGTCGAAATCGCCGATCAGCAGGCCGTCCTTGTAGATACGGCCATGCGGCGCTTCGCCGATCACCTCGACCGGACCTGGCGCCAGCCGCAGGATATCGCCGTTGCGCACCCGCGGGACGATCGCGATGCCGGATTGCTCTGCCAGCTCTTTATGCGCCGTCAGATGCGTCGCCTCGCCATGCACGGGCACGACGATTTTCGGCCGGGTCCACTCATACATCCTCTGCAACTCGTTGCGGCGCGGATGGCCGGAGACGTGGACGAGCGCCTCGGTATCGGTGATGATATGCACGCCCTGCTCGACGAGGCCGTTCTTGATATCCTGAATCGCCTTTTCGTTACCGGGAATGGCACGCGAGGAAAAGACCACGATATCGCCTGCCGCAAAGGCCACGTTGCGCATCTCGTCACGGGAGAGCTTGGCAAGGGCGGCCCGCGCCTCACCCTGGCTGCCGGTCAGGATGACGACGACCTTGTCGCGCGGGATATAGCCGTATTCCTCCTCGGAAATGAAAGGTTTGACCCCTTCCATCAGGCCGATATCGCTAGCGACATCGACGACACGCTTCAGCGAACTGCCGAGCAGCAGCACTTCGCGGCCGGCCGCCTCGGCAGCCTCGGCGACGGTGCGAATACGCCCGACATTCGACGAGAAGGTGGTGATCGCTACCCGGCCCTCGGCATCCTCGATAATCTTGCGCAGGCTTTCCGACACATCCTTTTCGGAGGGCGAAACACCGTCGCGCAGGGCGTTGGTGGAATCGCACATCAGCGCCAGCACGCCCTCGTCGCCAAGCTGGCGGAATCGAGTCTCATCGGTCAGAGGCCCGAGCGAAGGCTCGTGATCGATTTTCCAGTCACCGGTATGGATGACGTTGCCAGCCGGCGTGCGGATCATCAGCGACATCGGCTCGGGGATCGAATGGTTGACGGCCACGCCTTCGATGCTGAAGGGGCCGACATTGATCGTATCGCCTGCCTTGAACGGCGTCACCGGCACTTCGCCGATCGTTGCCTTCTCGAAATTGCGTTTGGCTTCAAGCAAGCCCGATGTAAAGGCGGAGGCGAAAACCGGAACGTTGAGGCCCGGCCAGAGGTCGGCGAGTGCGCCGTAATGGTCTTCATGGGCATGGGTGATGATGATCGCCTTGAGGTTCTTGCGCTCATTGGCGAGGAAGCGGATATCGGGCAGCACGAGATCGACGCCCGGCAGGTCGGGACCGGGAAAGGTGACGCCGCAATCGACCATGATCCACTGGCGATGCTCGGGCGGGCCGTAGCCATAGAGAGCGAGATTCATCCCGATCTCGCCAACGCCGCCCAGAGGCAGGAATACCAACTCGTCCTGTTTCGCCATGATTTTCGTTTTATCCGCTATCCAAAAAACACATCACCGGCGGCAATGGACATGATCCTGCCAGCGCCGGTATCGAGCATCAACAAGCCATTATCATCAATCCCGGCGAATTGTCCGGAAATCGACCGGTCCGGTAAATTGACCGTGATCTTTTCACCGACGCCGCAGGCAATGGCGCGCCAGCGCGCGGTGATCTCGGCAATGCCGCGGCCCTGATCCCATATTTCCAGCAGTTCCGCCATCGCCGCGAAGAGATGAGCGAAGAGTTCCTCCGGCGAAGCCGCGCTTGCATGCTGACGCAGACAGGTGACGGGGTAGAGCGGATTGTCCGGCATGACCGAGACATTGATGCCGATGCCGACGATCAACGCGTAACGGCCGTCCGGCAGCTGCTCGCCCTCGACGAGGATGCCGCAGGTCTTTTTCCGGCCGATGAGAATATCGTTCGGCCATTTGACCTCAAGCGGTTCGGCGCCCGCGGGCAGCACCTGGCGGATCGCCTGGTGCACGGCGACGGCAACTGCCAGCGGCAGCGAGCCGAGGCGCTCAATCGGCGCCGGGTCGATCAATAGAAGAGACGCGTAGAGATTGCCGCGTTCGGACACCCAGAGACGGCCGCGGCGGCCGCGGCCGCCGGTCTGCCTCTCGGCCGTCACCCAGAGATTTCCGGGATCGCCCGCCCGCGCCCGGGCGAGGCATTCGCTGTTGGTGGATGATGTTTCCGACAGCGCCTCGTGCCTGAAATCGCCGAGCGATATCCGGCGCCGTCTGTCGGAAACCATCAGAAGAGCGTCGCGGCGGCAAGCTCTGCCGCGCCACCGATCGGGCCGCCGATCAGCACATAGGCGGTGACGAAGAGACCGGAGAGACCGAAGACCAGGCGCAGGGCGCTGGAGACACGGGCGAATTCGCCGGCCGCTTCATCGAACCACATCAGCTTGATGACGCGCAGATAATAATAGGCGCCGACGACCGAGGCGAGAACGCCGATGATGGCAAGCGCATAGAGCTTGGCTTCGATCGCGGCAACGAAGACGAAATACTTGGCGAAGAAACCGGCGAGCGGCGGAATACCAGCGAGCGAGAACATCAGCGCCGTCAGCACCACGGCCATGAACGGATTGGTCGCAGAAAGACCGGCGAGATCGTTGACGTCTTCGACAACGGTGCCGTCCTTGCGGCGCATCGACATGATGATCGCGAAAGTGCCGAGCGTCATGATCATGTAAATGACCATATAAAGCATGACGCCGGAAACACCGGTCTGGTTGCCGGCGGCAAGGCCGACCAGGGCATAACCCATATGGCCGATCGAGGAATAGGCCATCAGTCGCTTGATGTTCTTCTGGCCGATCGCAGCAAAGGAGCCGAGCAGCATCGAGGCGATTGAGATGAAGACGACGACCTGCTGCCAGTCGGCCAGGACCGGCTGGAAGGCGGTGATGACCATGCGTGTCATCATCGCCATAGCGGCAACCTTAGGGGCTGCGGCAAGGAAGGCGGTGACCGGCGTCGGCGCGCCTTCATAAACGTCCGGCGTCCACATGTGGAACGGAACGGCCGAGATTTTGAAGGCGATGCCGGCGAGGATGAAGACCAGGCCGAAGATGAGGCCGAGCGAGCGTGCACCTTCAACCGAAAGCGCCTGGGCGATTTCGGCGAAGTGAGTGTGGCCGGTGAAGCCGTAGACCAGCGACATGCCGTAGAGCAGCATGCCGGAGGACAGCGCGCCGAGCACGAAATATTTGAGGCCGGCTTCGGTCGACTTCAGGCTGTCGCGATTGATCGCGGCGACGACGTAGAGCGCCAGCGACTGCAGTTCCAGTGCGAGATAGAGCGAGATCAGGTCGTTGGCCGAAATCATCAGCAGGATGCCGAGGGTCGCAAGCACCAGCAGAACCGGGAACTCGAACTTATCGAGCTGATTTTCGCGGGCATGCCCCATCGTCATGAACAGCGCAACCAGCGAACCGATGAGCGCCACCAGCTTCATGAAGCGCGAGAAGCCGTCGGCCATGTAGACGCCGCCGAAGGCGAGGCCTTCCGCCGGCACGAAGAGCAGCCACAGGCCGGATGCGAGCAGCAGGACGATGGCAAGGCCGGTGACGACAAGGCCCGACCGCTCGCCTGAGAAGACGCCGACCATCAACAGGACCAGGGCGCCGACCGCGAGGATGAGCTCCGGCGCGGAAAGATGCAGACTGAGGAGAATTGTTTCAGCGGTCATGTCCGATAAGTCCCGTCATCATTTCATAGACAGCGCAACGTTCTGCGCTGCGTGCACGGCGGCCGTGTAGTTGTTGACCAGCAGATCCACCGAGGCGGCCGTCGCATCGAAGACCGGAGCCGGATAAACGCCGAAGAAGATGGTCAGCGCGACCAGCGGATAGAGGATCAGCTGTTCGCGTCTGGAAAGATCGAGCAGCGCCTTCAGCTTTTCCTTCTCCAGCGCGCCGAAGATCACCCGGCGATAGAGCCAGAGCGCGTAGGCGGCCGAAAGGATGACGCCGGTGGCGGCAAAGAGCGCGACCCAAGTGTTGACCCGGAAGACGCCGATCAGCGTCAGGAATTCGCCGATGAAGCCAGACGTGCCGGGAAGCCCGACATTGGCCATGGTGAAGACCATCATTGCCACGGCGTATTTCGGCATGTTGTTGACGAGGCCGCCATAGGCGTTGATCTCGCGGGTATGGGTACGGTCGTAGACGACGCCGACGCAGAGGAAGAGCGCGCCGGAGACGATGCCGTGCGACAGCATCTGGAAGATCGACCCCTGAACACCCTGCATGTTGGCGGCGAAGATTCCCATGGTCACGTAGCCCATATGCGCCACGGAGGAATAGGCGATCAGCTTCTTCATGTCATCCTGCATCATTGCCACCAGCGAGGTGTAGATGATGGCGATGACCGACATGGCGAAGACGAGCGGCGCGAAATAATCAGACGCTACCGGGAACATGCCGAGCGAGAAGCGGATGAGACCGTAGCCGCCGAGCTTCAGGAGCACGCCGGCCAGGATCACCGAGCCTGCGGTCGGCGCCTGAACGTGCGCATCCGGAAGCCAGGTATGAACCGGCCACATCGGCATCTTCACCGCGAAGGAGGCAAAGAAGGCAAGCCAGAGCCAGGTCTGCAGCGCCGGCGGGAACTTGTAGGCGAGCAAAGCAGTGATGTCAGTCGTGCCGGCCTGCCAGTACATCGCCATAATGGCGAGCAGCATCAGCACCGAGCCGAGCAGCGTATAGAGGAAGAACTTGTAGCTCGCATAGACACGATCTCTTCCGCCCCAGACGCCGATGATCAGGAACATCGGGATGAGGCCCGCTTCGAAGAAGACGTAGAAGAGCACGATATCGAGCGAGACGAAAACGCCGACCATCATCGTTTCGAGGATGAGGAAGGCGATCATGTATTCCTTCAGGCGCTTCTCGATCGAGAGCCAGCTTGCCAGTACGCAGAAGGGCATGAGGAAGGTCGTCAGGATGACGAACAGCATGGAGATGCCGTCAACGCCGACATGATAGCCGATGCCGGTGCCGAGCCAGTCATGCTTTTCGACCATCTGGAAGCCGGGATTGGCATTGTCGAAGCCGATCCAGATGACGAGCGAAACGATGAAGGTGAAGACGGTGGTGAACAGCGAAATCGCCAGCACGTTCCTCCGGCCGCTTTCGCTGTCGCCATTCATCAAGAGCAGGAGCACCACGCCGGCGAGCGGCAGGAAGGTGACCGTTGAAAGAATAGGCCAATCGGTCATCAGAAGGAACTCCCGAGCATCATCCAGGTAACGAGCGCCGCAATGCCGAGCAGCATGGCGAAGGCATAGTGATAGAGGTAACCGGTCTGCAGGCGGACCACGCGATCGGTGACGGCGACGACGCGGGCGGCTACACCGTTCGGGCCGTAGGTATCGATGACGCCGACGTCACCCTTCTTCCACAGGAAGCGGCCAAGCCCCCTTGCCGTGCGGACGAACAGGAAGTCGTAGAGTTCGTCGAAATACCACTTGTTGAGCAGGAAATGGTAGAGCACCCGGTGCTGCTTGGCGAGGACGCGCGGCGTCTGCGGCGAGCGGATATACATGTACCAGGCGATGACGAAGCCGAGCACCATGGCGATGAAGGGGCTCAAGCCTACGAGCGCCGGCACGTGGTGGAATTCTTCGACGAGTTCGTTTTCGGCGCCGGTAAAGAGCGCGCCCTTCCAGAACTCGGCGTATTCCTCGCCGTAGAACCTGCCTTCGAAGATCACGCCGGCCAGCACCGCGCCGATCGCCAAGAGATAAAGCGGCACCAGCATGACCTGGGGGGACTCGTGGACGTGGTGCATGACTTCATGCGAAGCGCGCGGCTTGCCGAAGAAGGTCATGAAGATCAGGCGCCAGGAGTAGAAGCTGGTGAACAGAGCGGCGATGACGAGCAAGGAGAAGGCAAAGCCGGCGACCGGTGAATGTGAAGCATAGGTCGCTTCGATGATCACGTCCTTGGAGAAAAAGCCGGCAAAGCCGATCGGCGTGAAGGGAATGCCGACACCGGTAATCGCCAGCGTGCCGATGATCATCAGGCCGCCTGTAACTTTAATATGCGGCCAAAGCCCGCCCATGTAGCGCATATCCTGCTCGCCATCGACGGCATGGATGACCGAGCCGGCGCAGAGGAAGAGCAGCGCCTTGAAGAAGGCGTGCGTGAAGAGATGGAAGATCGCTGCGCCATAGGCCCCTACCCCCAGCGCCACGAACATGTAGCCGAGCTGCGAGCAGGTGGAATAGGCGATGACGCGCTTGATGTCGTTCTGGACCAGGCCGACGGTTGCCGCGAAGAAGGCGGTGATCGCGCCGATCACGGTAACGACGGTCAGGGCGTCCGGCGATAGTTCGAAGAGCGGCGACATGCGGGCGACGAGGAAGACGCCGGCGGTGACCATGGTGGCGGCATGGATGAGAGCCGAGACCGGGGTCGGGCCTTCCATGGCGTCCGGCAGCCAGGTGTGCAGCAGGAACTGGGCCGACTTGCCCATCGCGCCCATGAACAGCAACAGGCAGATGCCGGTCAGCGCATGCGCCTTGTCGAGCTGCATGCCGAACAGGTTGAGGATCACTTCGCTCGCCTCGCCGCCGCCTTCATGCGGGGCGAAATTCGATGCATTGGCGAAGATCGTATCGAGGTTGATCGAGCCGAACAGCACGAAGACGCCGGCTATGCCGAGCACGAAACCGAAGTCGCCGACGCGGTTGACGATGAAAGCCTTCATCGCCGCGGCCGTCGCCGACGGCTTCTTGAACCAGAAGCCGATCAGCAGATAGGAGGCGAGACCGACGCCTTCCCAGCCGAAGAACATTTGGGCAAGGTTGTCGGCCGTCACCAGCATCAGCATGGCGAAGGTGAAGAGCGAGAGATAGGCAAAGAAGCGCGGGCGATGCGGATCGGTATGCATGTAGCCGATCGAATAGATATGCACCAGCGTCGAGACCGTGTTGACCACGATCAGCATGACTGAGGTGAGCGTATCCACGCGCAGCGACCAGGAGACATCAATGCCGCCGGACTGGATCCAGCGCAGCACCTCGACCTTGATCGGCCCGCCTTCAAGATGGCCCATGCCGACGTTGAAGAAGACGATCCAGGAGAGGATGCCGGCGATGATCATCAAGCCGCTGGTAACATATTCCGAAGCCTTGGCGCCAATGGCGCGGCCGAAAAGGCCGGCGACGATCGCGCCGATCAAGGGAAGAAAGACAATAGCCTTATAGAGGAACATGAGTCACTCAGCCCTTCATCATATTGACGTCTTCGACCGCGATCGAGCCGCGGTTGCGGTAGAAGACAACGAGAATTGCAAGACCGATCGCCGCTTCGGCAGCCGCGACCGTCAGAATGAACAGCGCGAAGACCTGACCGACAATGTCGTTCAGGAAGTGAGAGAAGGCGACCATGTTGATGTTAACGGCAAGCAGAATCAATTCGACCGACATCAGGATGACGATGACGTTCTTCCGGTTCAGGAAGATACCGAAGACGCCGAGCGTGAAGAGGATGGCGCTGACCGTCAGGTAGTGGGAAAGTCCGATGACCATGTTCTTTGTTCCTTGACCTGCCTTTAGACGCCCTGCCCCGGCTTGACCGACACCACCTCGACGGCGGTGGCGGGCGTGCGGGCAACCTGCCTGGAAATATTCTGCCGCTTGATATTGGTGCGGTGCCGGAGCGTCAGCACGATCGCACCGATCATGGCGACCAGCAGCACCAGGCCGGCAATCTGGAAGAAATAGACGTAGTTGGTGTAAAGCACGTCGCCGAGAGCGGCCGTATTGGTGCGCTCGCTGAGCGCCGGGATCGGCATGGCGACTGATTTGGCGATCTCGGGCGAGATGACGCTGCCGCCGATGACGACGATCAACTCGGCCGCCAGGATGATCCCGATCAATCCGCCGATCGGCGCATATTCGAGCACGCCTGCCCTCAATTCGGTGAAGTCGATATCGAGCATCATCACCACGAAGAGGAAGAGGACGGCGACGGCGCCGACATAGACGACGAGCAGGATCATCGCCAGGAACTCGGCGCCAAGCAGCAGGAACAGGCCGGCCGCGTTGAAGAACACCAGGATCAGGAACAGAACCGAGTGAACCGGGTTCTTCGCCCAGATGACCATGAACGCCGACGCCACTGCGACAAAGGCGAAAAGGTAGAAAAATAGAGCCTGCAGACCCATGTTGGTGCCTTTTTCATCTTCCCCCGGGCAGCCGGGAGTTTTCCCTGCCCGATGGAGCTTCGCGGCACTCGCCGGCAAAGCTCCTGTGCATATTGACCGCGACAGGAGCGAGCAGCTCCATCGCGGCATTTCAGATCTCAATCAGCGGTACGGCGAGTCGATCGCGATGTTGCGGGCGATTTCACGCTCCCACCGGTCTCCGTTATCGAGAAGGCGCGCCTTGTCGAAATAGAGCTCTTCGCGGGTTTCCGTGGCAAATTCGAAATTCGGACCCTCGACGATCGCGTCGACCGGGCAGGCTTCCTGGCAGAAGCCGCAATAGATGCACTTCACCATATCGATGTCGTAGCGCACGGTGCGGCGTGTGCCGTCGTTGCGGCGCGGACCGGCCTCGATGGTGATCGCCTGGGCAGGACAGATCGCCTCGCAGAGCTTGCAGGCGATGCAGCGTTCCTCGCCGTTCGGATAACGGCGCAGTGCATGCTCGCCGCGGAAGCGCGGGGAGACCGGACCCTTTTCGAAGGGGTAGTTGATGGTCGCCTTCTGGCGGAAGAAATAGCGCATCGACAGAAAGAACGCGCCGAAGAATTCCTTGAGGAACAGCGAGTTGATGGAGCTGGACAAGCTTGCCATCTTCAACCTCCAATTTTGCCGCAAACGAGAGCTGGGATCATTACGCCCATCCCATCAGTTTCAGCACGAATGCAACGATGATGACCATGGCGAGCGACAGCGGCAGGAAGACCTTCCAGCCGAGGCGCATGAGCTGGTCGTAGCGGTAGCGCGGGACGAAGGCTTTGACCATCGCGAACATGAAGAACACGAAGCAGGCCTTCAGCATGAACCAGATGATGCCGGGAACCCAGTTGAGGATCCAGATATCGACCGGAGGCAGCCAGCCGCCGAGGAAGAGGATCGTCGTCAGCGAGCACATCAGGCAGACGGCCGCATATTCGCCGAGCATGAACATCATGTATGGCGAGGAACCGTATTCGACCATGAAGCCGGCGACGAGTTCCGATTCGGCTTCCGGAAGGTCGAACGGCGGACGGTTCGTCTCGGCGAGCGCCGAAATGAAGAAGACGATGAACATCGGGAACAGCGACAGCCAATGCCAGTCGAGGAACGAGGCCGGCAGGCCGAGCATGGTGCCGAGGCCATTGTGCTGCGCATTGACGATGTCGGTCAGGTTGAGCGATCCGACGCAGAGCAGAACGGTGACGATGACGAAGCCGATCGAGACTTCATAGGACACCATCTGCGCGGCCGAGCGCAGCGCGCCGAGGAACGGATACTTCGAGTTCGACGCCCAACCGCCCATGATGATGCCATAGACTTCGAGCGAGGAGATCGCAAAGATATAGAGGATACCGACATTGATGTTGGCGATCACCCAGCCGTCGGCGAGCGGCACCACCGCCCAGGTCGACAGCGCCAGAAGCACCGTCACCAGCGGAGCGAGCAGAAACACCGCCTTGTTGGCGCCGGCCGGAATGATCGGCTCCTTGAAGACGAACTTCAGAAGGTCGGCGAATGACTGGAACAGGCCGAAGGGGCCGACGACGTTTGGACCGCGGCGCAGCTGCACCGCCGCCCAGATCTTGCGGTCGGCAAGCAGCACGTAAGCGATGAAGACGAGCAGGCAGACGAGAAGCAGCAGCGACTGACCGATCATGATGATCCCCGGCCAGACATAGGTTGAGAAGAAAGAATCCATGAGTTCCTGCCCTTACTCTGCCGCGACTTTGAAGTTGTTGCGGGCCAATGCCGAGCACTCGGCCATGACAGCCGAGGCGCGCGCTATCGGGTTCGTCAAATAGAAGTCTTTGACCGGCGACGCAAACCCTGACTTGTTCATCTTGCCGGCTTTTTTCGCGACTGCGGCAATTTGGGCGCTATCGGTTTCGGCGATCTCGTCGATGGCGGCGAAATGCGGGAAAGCGGCATAGAGCCGGCCACGTAACTCACTCAGCGAATCGAAGGGAAGCTTCTTGCCGAGCACATCGGACAGGGCACGGATGATCGCCCAGTCCTCACGGGCATCGCCCGGTGCAAAGCCTGCGCGGTTGCCCATCTGGACGCGGCCTTCGGTGTTGACCCAGGTGCCGGACTTTTCGGTATAGGCGGCGGCCGGCAGGATGACGTCGGCATGGTGGGCACCGTTGTCGCCGTGCGAGCCGATATAGACAGTCAGGCCGGCCTTTTTGACAGTGAAGTCGAGTTCGTCGGCGCCGAGCAGGAAGAGCACGTCCATCGACTGCAGCATTTCAGCGGCATTGACGCCCGCAGCGCCCGGCACGAAGCCGAGATCGAGGCCGCCGACACGCGAGGCGGCGGTGTGAAGAACGGCGAAGCCGTTCCAGCCTTCGACAACTGCGCCGACCGAACCGGCGAGCTTGGCGGCACTGGCGAGAACGCCAGCGCTGTCGCTGCGAGACAGCGCGCCCTGGCCAATGATGATCATCGGCTTGGCGGCGTTCTTCAGGACATCAGCGAAGGCGTGAGTGCCGTCGACCAGATCCTTCAGCGTGTCGGGACCGCCACCGAGATAGTCATAGCTGTAGCGCAGTTCGCCGGGCTCGCCGATGACGCCGATCGGGAACTTGCCACGGCGCCAGCGCTTGCGGATGCGGGCATTGAGGATAGCCGCCTCAAAGCGCGGATTGGCGCCGATGATCAGCAGCGCGTCGGCTTGATCGATGCCTGCGATGGTCGGGTTGAAGATGTAGCTTGCGCGGCCGAGCGACGGGTCGAGTGCCGCCCCATCCTGGCGACAGTCGAGATTGGCCGATCCGAGCGACTTCACCAGTTCGGAGAGCGCATACATTTCCTCGACGGAAGCGAGATCGCCGGCGATCGCGCCGATCTTGTCGCCCGAGGTGGCGCCGACGGCGGCCTTAATAGCGCCGAAGGCCTCGGCCCAGCTCGCCGGCTGCAGACGGCCGTCGCGGCGGACATAAGGCCGGTCGAGGCGCTGGGTCTTCAGCCCGTCCCAGATGAAGCGGCTCTTGTCGGAAATCCACTCTTCGTTGATCGCCTCATTGACGCGCGGCAGGATGCGCATGACCTCACGGCCGCGGGTGTCGACTCGGATCGCCGAACCGACGGCATCCATGACGTCGATCGATTCAGTCTTGTTCAGCTCCCAGGGGCGCGCGGTGAAGGCGAAGGGCTTGGAGGTGAGCGCGCCAACCGGGCAAAGGTCGACGACGTTACCCTGCAGTTCGGAGGTCATCGCCTGTTCGAGATAGGTGGTGATCTCGGCATCCTCACCGCGGCCGATCAGACCGAGTTCGGAGATGCCGGCGACTTCGGTGGTGAAGCGGACGCAACGCGTGCAATGGATGCAGCGGTTCATCACCGTCTTGACAAGCGGGCCGATATACTTGTCCTCGACGGCGCGTTTGTCTTCCTGATAACGCGAGGTGTCGATGCCGAAGGCCATCGCCTGGTCCTGCAGGTCGCATTCGCCACCCTGGTCGCAGATCGGGCAATCGAGCGGATGGTTGATCAGCAGGAATTCCATCACGCCTTCGCGGGCCTTCTTGACCATCGGCGTGTTGGTGAAGACCTCGGGCAGTTCGCCGTTCGGGCCGCCGCGGATGTCGCGAACGCTCATGGCGCAGGAAGCCTGCGGCTTCGGCGGGCCGCCCTTCACTTCGACAAGGCACATGCGGCAATTGCCGGCAACCGACAGGCGCTCATGGAAGCAGAAGCGCGGAACTTCGGCCCCGGCATCCTCGCACGCCTGCAATAGCGTGAAATGATCCGGAACTTCGATCTCGTTGCCGTCAATCTTCAGTTTTGCCATCGTCGCTCAGTCCTGTTTTCCGTTTGCCTGATGACGGCAAACAAACCTGTTTTTGCAACATTCTCTTTGCCGAGCCGGATCTTTCGTCCTGCCGGCAGCCGATGTCGCCCAAATTTTCTGTCGCGCGTTCCAGACGCGGAACCCGCACCGGCATCTGCAGCGTGAGGCTCCCGCCCCTGCGCCGATCCGCCCTATCTCCGGCCGGTTTGCACGGCCGGACAGTTCATTTCCTTCTGCGGCCCCGCCCGGCGAGAACCTTCGCCTGGCCGATCCAGTCGTCGCGGGCGATGCGGCCGTTGAAGCCAAGATCGGCGTCGAGCCGGGCGATGTCCTCGTCGGTCCAGGCGGCAATCTCAGCAAAGCTGCGAACGCCCCTGGCATTCAGCACCTGCTCCAGCTTCGGGCCGATGCCGGCGATCAGCTTGAGATCGTCGGCCTTTGCAGTCCGCGCAACCGGCTTTGCCTTCGCGACCGACTTTGCCTTGCTGGCCGGCTGCGGTTCGCTTGCCGGGATGGGCGCGCTCGCCGGTTTAACCACGGTCAGTCTCGGCCCTGCCTTCTTCTCGAGCTCGGGTTTGTCGGCCGCGGGCTCGGTGAAAACCTTGACGGCCGGACGGATATTTTCCGGCCGGATGTCGACATCGGGCACCGGTTCGTCCGGCGGCGTATCGTCGAGGGCGGCCGCGAGCTTGCCGGTCGTTTCCAGCGCGCTCTGGAAGGCCCCGAAAAAGGCGCCCGCCATCTGTGTCGAGAAACCGAAGCCGATCGCGGTTGCGGCGGCAAAGGCTGCGGCGGGATGCGCCATCAGCGGATGCACAGGCAACGCCTGTGCGTTTTCCAGCATCTCGGCGGCAAGACGACCGAAGCCGGCCGCGATATCGGCTGTCTCTTCCTTCTTCCCACTTTTCGATGCCTTGTCCGTCATGATTATTCAGCCGCCTCCAGAACCGCGCCGTGGTCGAGCGCGCTTGCGGTATACTGGTCGATGCGCTTTTCGATCTCCGGGCGGAAGTTACGGATCAGACCCTGCACCGGCCATGCGGCGGCGTCGCCGAGCGCACAGATGGTGTGGCCTTCGATCTGCTTCGTCACCTGAAACAGCATGTCGATTTCGCGCTTCTGGGCATTGCCCTTGGCCATGCGTTCCATCACCCGCCACATCCAGCCGGTGCCTTCGCGGCAGGGCGTGCACTGGCCGCAGCTCTCATGCTTGAAGAAGGCGGAGATGCGGGCGATCGCCTTGATGACGTCGGTGGACTTGTCCATGACGATCGCGGCGGCCGTGCCGAAGGAGGAGCCGACGCCGCGCAGGCCGTCGAAATCCATCGGGCAGTCGATGATGTCCTTGGCCGGAACGATCGGGCAGGATGCGCCGCCCGGAATGACGGCGAGCAGATTGTCCCAACCGCCGCGGATGCCGCCGGCATGGCGGTCCACCAGTTCGCGGAAGGTAATGCCCATTTCCTCTTCGACCGTGCACGGCTTGTTGACGTGGCCGGAGAGCATGAACAGCTTGGTGCCGACATTGTTCGGGCGGCCGATGGACGAGAACCAGCCGGCGCCGCGGCGCAGGATCGTCGGCGCCACAGCAATCGATTCGACGTTGTTAACCGTCGTCGGGCAGCCGTAGAGACCCATATTGGCCGGGAACGGCGGCTTCAGGCGCGGCTGGCCCTTCTTGCCTTCGAGGCTTTCAAGCAGCGCGGTCTCTTCGCCGCAGATATAGGCGCCGGCGCCGTGATGGACGAAGATGTCCATGTCCCAGCCGAGCTTGTTATTCTTGCCGAGCAGGCCGTAATCATAACATTCGTCGATCGCCGCCTGCAGCGCCTCGCGCTCGCGGATATATTCGCCGCGCACATAGATATAAGCGGTATTGGCGCCCATGGCGAAGCTTGCGACGACGCAGCCTTCGATCAGCGTGTGCGGATCGTGGCGCATGATGTCGCGGTCCTTGCAGGTGCCGGGCTCCGATTCGTCGGCATTGACGACGAGGTAATGCGGACGGCCGTCGCTTTCCTTCGGCATGAAGGACCATTTGAGACCCGTGGGGAAGCCGGCGCCACCGCGGCCGCGAAGGCCAGAGGCCTTCATCTCGTTGATGATCCAGTCGCGGCCTTTTTCGAGGATCTGCTTGGTGCCGTCCCAGTGGCCGCGGCTCATCGCACCCTTCAGGGACTTGTCCTTGAGGCCGTAGATGTTGGTAAAGATGCGGTCTTTATCTTGTAACATGCTTCACCTCTTACCGCGGCTTCTTGCCGAAGACCTTGATATATTCCGCTTCGCCGCCCTTGGCGAGCGCCTTGGCCTGCTTGACCCAGTCGTCACGCTCGATGCGGCCGCGGAAATTCAGGTAGCCATCGACCCATTCGCGCTCGGCCTTCTTCCAGCCTGCCACCTGCGAGAAGGTGAAGATGCCGATTTCGTTCAATGTCGCCTCGATCTTCGGACCGACGCCGGAGATCATCCTCAGGTCATCCGGAGCGGCGGGCTTTTCGATGCCGGCCGGGCGGTTCTTGTCGGTCAGGCTTGGCTTGGCCGCCGGGGTGGTTTCGGCCTTCGCGGCCGGCGCCGGCTCGGCAGGCGCGGTGCCGGAAACCGGCTGCTGCTCGGCTGCCTTGGCGTTTTTCGCTGCCGCCTTCGGCGCCGTTGCCGGCGTCTTCAAGATCGCATTGGTCTCGGCATCGGTGCTCTTCGGGCGGCCGGCCTCGGAGGGCGGGATCGGCGCGCCGTCGGCCGGCGCCGACACGCTTTCGGCATCGGTCTTCTTGGCGCGTGTCCTTGCCTTCGGCTCTTCCGTCGTCAGCGAGGTCAGGCCGCCTTCAGGTGCTGAGAATATCCGGTCGACCTGGGTGCCCGGCTTGATGCTCGCGCCATTGCCGGTGGCAAAGGTGTCGATGATCTCTTCGAGACGTTCGGGCGTCAGATCCTCATAGGTGTCCTTGCCGATCATCACCATCGGGGCGTTGACGCAGGCGCCAAGACACTCGACCTCTTCCCAGGAGAGCGTGCCTTCGGCATTGCGCTCGAAGGGGTGCGCGTGGATCTTGCTCTTGCAGACCGACATCAGCGCTTCCGAACCGCGCAGCATGCAGGGCGTGGTGCCGCAGACCTGGACATGGGCCCGCGTGCCGACGGGATGCAGCTGGAACTGCGTATAGAAGGTCGCGACCTCGAGCACTCTGATATAGGCCATGTCAAGCATGTCGGCGATCTTTTCGATCGCCGCGCGCGTGACCCAGCCGTCCTGTTCCTGCGCTCGCATCAGCAGCGGAATGACCGCCGATTGCTGGCGGCCGGCGGGGTATTTCTGGATCGTCTTGTCCGCCCAAACCGCATTTTCATCGCTGAAAGCGAATGCGGCAGGCTGAAATTGATCTTCGGCTAATCGACGAACGGACATTCTTCCTCACGCCTTGTCAGTTTAGGGTTCCACACCGCGAAGCGGTCAAAGACTGCATTTCGCAGGCATAGGCCGACTGGTCTTTCTGCATAAATACGACGAATTTTCCGCCGTTCGGAACGGCGGCCTTGATCTGATAGCCCTTGGACAGAAGCTCGCCCATGGACGATTGCTGCCCCGGCGGCGTCACTTCCTTATGACCCAGCGGCGTGCCGAGGGTGTCGGCCTCCTGGGCCGAAACCCCGGATGCCGCAAGAAGAATTGCGACGGCCAGCGGCAGAAGCTGCATCAGCGGTCCACCTCGCCGAAGACGATATCGAGCGAGCCAAGGACGGCAGCGACGTCGGCAAGCTGGTGGCCGCGGCACATAAAGTCCATCGCCTGCAGATGGGCGTAACCCGGAGCGCGGATCTTGCAGCGATACGGCTTGTTCGAGCCGTCGGAGACGAGATAGACGCCGAACTCGCCCTTCGGCGCCTCGACGGCGGCGTAAACCTCGCCGGCCGGCACGTGGTAGCCTTCGGTGTAGAGCTTGAAATGGTGGATCAGCGCTTCCATCGAGCGCTTCATCTCGCCGCGCTTCGGCGGCACGACCTTGCCGTCGATCGACGAGAACGGACCGGTCTTGGCATCCGAGAGCAGGCGATTGACGCACTGCTTCATAATGCGGACCGACTGGCGCATCTCGATCATGCGGATCAGGTAGCGGTCGTAATTGTCGCCGTTCTTGCCGATCGGGATGTCGAATTCGAGATCGGAATAACATTCGTAGGGTTGGGCGCGACGCAGGTCCCAGGCGGCGCCCGAACCGCGCACCATGACGCCGGAGAAGCCCCAGGCCCAGCAATCTTCCAACGAGACGACGCCGATATCGACGTTGCGCTGCTTGAAGATGCGGTTGCCGGTGAGCAGGTCGTCGATATCATCGAGCGCCTTCAGGAAGGGATCGCACCAGTCGCCGATGTCCTGAACGAGCTTTTCCGGCAGATCCTGATGGACGCCGCCCGGGCGGAAATAAGCGGCATGCATGCGCGAACCGCTGGCGCGTTCATAGAACACCATCAGCTTTTCACGCTCTTCAAAGCCCCAGAGCGGCGGCGTCAGCGCGCCGACGTCCATCGCCTGCGTCGTGACGTTCAAGAGATGCGAGAGGATGCGACCGATCTCCGAATAGAGCACGCGGATCAGCTGGCCGCGGATCGGGATCTCGATGCCGAGCAGCTTTTCGACGGCCAGCGCATAGGCATGCTCCTGGTTCATCGGCGCGACATAATCGAGCCGATCGAAATAGGGCACCGCCTGCAGATAGGTCTTGGTCTCAATCAGCTTCTCGGTGCCGCGATGCAACAGGCCGATATGCGGATCGACTCGCTCCACAATTTCGCCGTCAAGCTCCAGGACAAGACGAAGAACGCCGTGCGCCGCCGGATGCTGCGGTCCGAAATTGATGTTGAAGTTGCGGACGTTATGTTCTGTCATTTGCAACGCGCTCCGCTATTGCAGGCATTAGCCAATAGGCAATAGGCAATGGTGTATTCTTCAGATCCTACTGCTTCGCCTTTTCGTCGCCCGGCAGCACATATTCCGTGCCTTCCCAGGGAGACATGAAGTCGAAATTGCGGAATTCCTGTTTCAATTCCACTGGCTCGTAGACGACGCGCTTTGCAGCGTCGTCGTAACGGACCTCGACGAAACCTGTCGTCGGGAAGTCCTTGCGCAGCGGGTGGCCCTCGAAACCGTAGTCGGTCAGGATGCGGCGCAGATCCGGGTGGCCGGTGAACAGGACGCCGTACATATCCCAGGTTTCGCGTTCGAACCAATCGGCGCCGGGATGAACCGCACAGGCCGATGGGACCGGCGTATCCTCATCGGTCGCGACCTTGACACGGATGCGCAGGTTCCTCTTCGGCGACAGCAGATGATAGACGACGTCGAAACGCAGTTCGCGCTGCGGCCAGTCGACGCCACAAATATCGATCAGGTTGACGAATCCGCATTTGGCGTCGTCACGCAGGAAGGTCAGGAGCGCGATCAGGTTTTCACCCGTCGCCGTCAGCGTCAGCTCGCCATACTTCATCTGCGAAGCGGCGATCAGGTTGCCGCGCATTTCGCCAAGATAGGAGGCAAGCTCAGTCAGGGCTTCACTCATATGCCTTGTCCTTAACCCTTAGCGTTCGATCGTGCCGGTGCGGCGGATCTTCTTCTGCAGCAGAAGCACGCCGTAAAGCAGTGCCTCCGCCGTGGGGGGACAGCCCGGCACGTAGATGTCGATCGGCACGACGCGGTCGCAACCGCGCACCACGGAATAGGAATAATGGTAATAGCCGCCGCCATTGGCGCAGGAGCCCATCGAGATGACATAACGCGGCTCGGGCATCTGGTCGTAAACCTTGCGCAGAGCCGGCGCCATCTTGTTGGTCAGCGTGCCGGCGACGATCATCACGTCGGACTGGCGCGGCGAAGCGCGCGGCGCGAAACCAAAGCGTTCGACGTCATAACGCGGCATTGACAGCTGCATCATTTCGACGGCGCAGCAGGCAAGACCGAAGGTCATCCACATCAGGGAGCCGGTGCGAGCCCAGTTGATCAGTTCGTCCGTCGAGGTGACGAGGAAACCCTTGTCGGCGAGTTCGTTGTTGATCTCGCCAAAAAATGCGTCGTTGCTGCCGATCGGCTTGCCGGTCGACGGATCGATGATCCCCTTCGGCTGCGGTGCGACGAGCGGCTGATTGCTCACAGGGGTCACTCCCATTCCAGGGCTCCCTTCTTCCATTCATAGATAAAGCCGATGGTCAGCACGAGGAGGAAGACCATCATGGACCAGAAGCCGAACCAGCCGATGGCGCCGAAGGAAACGGCCCAGGGAAAGAGGAAGGCGACCTCGAGGTCGAAGATGATAAAGAGGATCGACACGAGATAGAAGCGGATGTCGAACTTCATGCGGGCGTCGTCGAAGGCGTTGAAGCCGCATTCGTAAGCCGAAAGCTTTTCCGAATCGGGCGCTTTGAAAGCCACGGCGAACGGCGCAATGAGCAGCGCCAGGCCGATAACGAGCGCGATGGCGATGAAGATAGCGATCGGAATATAGGAACTGAGCAGTTCAGTCATCATGTTCATCCTTGCTTGCCGGAGGCGCCAGGCGGCGCATTTGGGCAATTGCCCGACAAGCGAACGTGCGTTGCAACAAGCCGTGGTTAGCGCAGCCGACGCCGCGGCGCAAGACTTTTACAGAGGCAATTCGACGCGTCGCGCGCGGACATTATCAAGCAGATGCAACGATGTCGCGACAAATTCGCAGAAGTCGATTCAAGCTGCATGCCTGACCCTTGAAAACTGCATGGCTTTCGGAAGAGAATGGCGCGAGTGACGGGGCTCGAACCCGCGACCTCCGGCGTGACAGGCCGGCACTCTAACCGACTGAGCTACACCCGCGCATAGTGGACGAAAGAGCCGGACCGCGGCGTCTGAACGCCTGCTTTGAAATGGCGCGAGTGACGGGGCTCGAACCCGCGACCTCCGGCGTGACAGGCCGGCACTCTAACCGACTGAGCTACACCCGCACTTCATTTCAAGCAATCCGGATGCCTTCGCACCCTTACCAAAACGGCTGCCCGTTTCGATGAGCGGCTAACTACGGGGTTCGCCTTTTAGTGTCAAGCAGGTTTGGAGACAAAACCATGACAGTCGTTGAATTGTTTCGGCAAAGCCGCTGCAGGAAGAACGGAAAGCCGGCAATTCCAACCTCCGCAGCCGTAGCGAGGCACGATCGGAGCCGACGGCGCAGGCAAAATGCGTAAGTCCGCCGCCTTCCCCTCCCCTTTATCCACAGGCGACCGCGCCCGATCGGCAGCGCAGACCAGCAGACGACCGCCAAAAAAATCAAAAATTCTTCACAAACACTCTTGCGGTTTTGCCGCGATCCGCATAGATCACGGCCACCAACGCAGCAGGCCGATCCGGCTTCGCCAGCGATGGGCGATTAGCTCAGTTGGTAGAGCGCCTCGTTTACACCGAGGATGTCGGGAGTTCGAGTCTCTCATCGCCCACCATTTTTTACAAAGTGCCAAACAGCTGGATAATGCCGAGGCTTCGCAGACAGACGCCCGCATTGATTCGTCACCATATTTGCAATTCCAGTTGCACAACCTATCCAGCCGAGGCGCCCGGCAGCTTTAAATGCGCCGCTCCTTGAAAGCCAGTGCTCCACCAAAACGGACTATCCCCGGCTGGCACGCCACCTCCTATTGGGCGAATGGATGGGGGCGGGCAAAAGTGAGACTATTCGTCGCCCGGAAGTCTCCGCAGTTGAAGGCTTACGGCGCCGGGGGGTGCCATGAGAACTCTATGCTCCGCATTGACGCTGTGCATCGCGATCGCCCTTGGCGCGCCGAGCGCCACATATGTCAGCCTGCCCGGATACGCGTTCAAAACGAATCCGAACTGCCAACGCCACGTACCGAAGACGAAGTTTGACAGAAGGTGCGACCAGCCGAGACTGGGTTTCAAGGACTTTACGCCCCCGCTTGTGACCGTGCTCGGGATCTGAAGATCCTGCTCGGCTCCTAGCAAATCATCCCTTCGCCAGCTCTTGATCCACCGCCGAAACCAGCCGCGAATCGTCTGCCGTCACATCGGGCGCGAAGCGGGCGGCGATTTGGCCGCCGCGGCCGATCAGGAATTTTTCGAAATTCCAGAGGATGTCATCCTCGTCGCCGCCTGATATGCCGTGGGATTTCAGGCGTTCGCGCATCGGACCCTCGCCCGTCGTCTTCACGCCCGATTTGGTCAGCTGCCGGTAGAGCGGGTGCTGGGCGTCGCCCTTGACCGAAATCTTAGAAAAAATCGGGAAAGTGACGTCGTAGGTGGTGGTGCAGAAATCGAGGATCTCGGCGTCGGTGCCGGGTTCCTGGCCCTTGAAGTCGTTGGCGGGGAAAGCGGCGATGACGAAGCCGCGCTCGCGCTTTTCGCCATAGAGTCTTTCAAGCCCCTCATATTGCGGCGTGAGCCCGCACTTCGAGGCGACATTGACGATCAGAAGCACCCTGCCCTTGTATTCGTTCAGCGTGGTCTGTCGACCATCCACCGTCTTGACCGGAATATCCAGCACATTGCCCGTCATGGGAACCTCCAATTGGCAAGGATCGTTCGGGGAGCTTAGCGATAGCGCCGCCATTGTCATCAGGGTGAAGGATCAACTCGGCGTCAGCATCCCCGGCGTCGCCGTTTGGCGACACCGGGGAAGCCCCTCAGGCGGGTGAGGTTTCCCTTACGTCGTCGAGCAGGAAATGGACCACGAGGTAATCGGTCCTGTAGTGGCGGCCGCTGTCGGAGACGGATTCGACGCTCCTGCCATCCTTTGGATGCCAGGGATGGTAATGGGGATTAGTGGTGATGAGCGTGATGGCCTTGCCGACGAACGGTCCCTCACCCAACCGGAAACGCATCTCGGCGAGCGGCCAGATTCGCTCGTAATCTTCCATGGCGATTCGCGCCTTCAGCGCTTTCCGATGCAGCGGCTCACCGGCGCCAGGCTCGGCGGACGATTCCAGCATCACTTCTTCGGCATCGGCAATGATGGCATTGAACTCTTCGGGCCACATCCGTCTCATGAAGTCGCTCCTCCCAGGGCTCTTTCGTCATTTACAGGCGAAACTTAACCTTTTGTCCGGAAGAAGCAAATTCTTGTCATGCCGTTGTCATCCGCGTCGGCTGCTCCTACGTTCCCGTCATACCGCATCAGGGCCGTCAGCCGCCCCAATCCCGAGATCAGAGATGAAGACACGTGAAGAAAGGCAGGCGCTGCGGGCGAGCATGCCGCGCACCCCGCTCAGCGCCCATCATATGGAAAACGCCCGCCTGCTGCCGGATCGCGGCGAACTGCTCTACCGGATCCCGAATGGCGGCATCGGCGTCGAAGTGGGCGCAGCCTTCGGCGAATATACGGCGGAGATCCTGGAAAAGAATCGCCCGGCGCAGCTATATCTCATCGATCCCTGGTCGATGGATCGCTACAGCTCCGGGCTCGACGCGATTCACACGAATTTCGCGGCCGAGATCGAGGCCGGCCGGCTGCACCTGATGCAAGGCACATCGCTCGACAAGCTCGCCGAATTCGAGGACGACTTCCTCGACTGGGCCTATATCGACACCGACCATTCCTTCGAGCTCACCTGGCAGGAGCTCCTGCTCTGCGAGAAGAAGGTGAAGCGGACAGGACGCATTGCCGGCCACGATTTCTGCACCGGCAACACGGTCAAACCGATCGTCTACGGTGTCGTCGAGGCGGTTACCAAATTCTGCAAGGATTATGGCTGGCAATTCGAATTCCTGACGGTCGAATCACATGCGCATTTTTCCTATTGCCTGAAGCGCCTCTGATCAGCTCACGCCTTGCCGGAATATTGATCGTCGCTGACCTTTTCCATCCAGTCGACATGCCTGCCGTCCAATGCCTCGTGGATGGCGATGTGCGTCATTGCCGTGTCCGGGCCGGCGCCGTGCCAGTGTTTTTCGCCCGGCGCAAACCAGACGGTGTCGCCGGCGCGGATCTCGCGGATATCCCCGCTCCAGCTCTGGGCGAGGCCCTTGCCCGAGGTGACGATCAGCGTCTGGCCGAGCGGATGCGTGTGCCAGGCCGTGCGGGCGCCCGGTTCGAAGGTGACGGAGGTTGCCCTCACCCGGGCCGGCGCCGGCGGCTCGATCAGCGGATCCTGGCGAACGGCGCCGGTAAAGTAGTCGGCCGGCGGTTTCGTCGAAGGGCGAGAGCCGGCGGGTTTGATCTCCATGATCGTTCCTTTCCATCCATTGCGGTTGAAGCCTTATCTGCGGACGATATTTGATCGAGGCGACCGATCAAGACCGGATCGGCAATTGCCGCACAGTTGCCCGCCTGATAGGCCAGTGTCTTTCATAACGGGGAGATGTTCATGAAACACCATGCTTTTGGCCGCATGCCCTTCACCGTCACCAATGTCGGCTTCGGCGCCTGGCAGATCGGCGGCTCCTGGGGCGACATCAGCGAGGCGGATGGGCGCGCGGCGCTGAATGCCGCGCTCGATGCCGGTATGACGTTCATCGACACGGCGGATGTCTACGGCGACGGACGCTCGGAAAAGATCATTGCCGATGTCTTGAAGACGCGCGGCGGCGAGCGCCCGATGGTCGCGACCAAGGCCGGCCGCCGCCTCAACCCGCATGTCGCGGAAGGTTATAGCAAGGCCAATCTCGAAGGCTTCATCGACCGCAGCCTAGAGAATCTTGCGGTCGACAGTCTCGACCTCGTGCAGCTGCACTGCCCGCCGCGCGAGGTGCTTTACCAGCCTGAAATCTTCGAGAGCCTGGATACGCTGCAGAAAGCCGGCAAGATCAAGGGCTATGGCGTCAGCGTCGAAAAGGTCGAGGACGGGCTGAAGGCGATCGAATATCCCGGCGTCGTCAGCATCCAGATCATCTACAACATCTTCCGCCAACGCCCCGACCATCTGTTCTTCGCCGAGGCGCGCCGCAGGAACGTGGCGATCATCGCCCGCGTGCCGCTCGCAAGCGGCCTTCTCTCCGGCAAGATCAGCCGCGAGACGCAGTTTGCCAGCGACGACCACCGCAATTTCAACCGCCACGGCGAAGCTTTCGATGTCGGCGAGACCTTTGCGGGCGTACCCTTCGAGGTCGGGCTGCAGGCGGTCGAGGAAGTGCGCAAGCTAGTGCCGGCCGGCGCCACCATGGCCGCCTTTGCGCTGCGCTGGATCCTGATGAGCGATGCGGTCACCGTCGTCATCCCCGGCGCCCGCAATGCCGAACAGGCGAAAGCCAACGCGGCTGCCGCCGACCTTGCGCCGCTTTCAGCGGATGTCATGGCGGCAACGCGCGAGATCTACGAGCGGCTGATCGCCCCGCATGTGCATCAACGCTGGTAGCGCTGGAGGTTCTTCGTAAGGACTACGCGAGACGAGAACAGCCTCTCATCCGGCTACCCTCACCGACCGGGGTCGAGCCACTCGTCTCGACCCGTCCTTCGGACCCCCGCTCGCGGGGCGAGGGGACCAAGCCGCAACCTCCCCGTCCCCCGCTTGCCTCTCGCAGGGCGCGTCCCCTCTCCCCGTTTTTACGCATGACGGAGACATGACGACCGGCAGGATTTCAGAGAGTCGGCGTCAGGCTGCCTGCTTTTCCCGACGCATCTCATTTCTCATGATGAAGAGCGACGCGGAAAGAATGAGTGCAGCGCCCAACCACAGATAGCCGGCGGGCGCATAGCCGAAGAACAGCCAGCCGGCGAGAACGTTCAGCGGCAGCTTCAGGTCATCGAAGGGCTGGACATAGGCGGCGTCGGCGCTGGCATAGGCTAGGGTCAGCAGATATTGCGCCACGACCGTCAGGAGGCCAGCCAGAAGGAAGAGCGCGAGTGTCGTGCCTGTCGGCACTGCGAAACCCGCGGCAAGCGCCAGACCGCCGTTGATCGGCGTCAGCAGCACCAACAGCCAGACGGTGATGGTCTCCGGCCTCTCGATACCCGTCAGGCTCTTGGTGATGAGCGATGAGGCACCCCAGAGCAGTGCCGAGAGCACCGGCAGGAGCGCTCCCCAGGTGAAGCTGTCCGACCATGGCTGGAGGATGATCATCGCGCCGGCAAAGCCGACACCGGTCGCTGCCCAGCGGGCGGGGCCGACGCGCTCACCGAGGAACAGGCGGGCACCGAGAATGATGAAGAAGGGTGAGGTCATGACCAGCGCGATCGCCTGCCAGATCGGCACCGAGGCAAGACCGGAAACCCAGGCCTCGACACCAAGCGCGGCAAAGACGACGCGCACGACGTGGCGCCAGGGATAGTCCGTCCGCATAGCAGCAAGGCCGGATTTGCGCAGGAAGGGCAAGGAGAAGAGGAAGGCGAAGGCATATTGCCAGAAGGCTGCGGAGGCTGGCGGAAAGGCAAGCTTCATGGTCAGCCATTGGGTGACGACGTTGAGCAGCGAGAAGGCGACGCCTCCAAGCACCATGAAAACGGCGCCGGCAATGGCGCGGGAACGCGGCATTGTAAGGGAATTCTGATTCATGTCTTCCATCCAGAACTACAGCGCAGCGCGTCTTTCCAGACGCGCAAAGGACGCTGTAGCGCTTTTAATTGCTGCATAATTTCATCCTTAAATCGATTCCGATTTGAGGAGTTATGCAGGCGACCAACATAAATCAGGACGCATGAGGCAACGGCGCGCAGACGCCGGCAGTCCCCTGCTCGCTCGCGGCCATGCTCATTCTCTTTCATCCGGACTATACCGTCGGCTCCGGAATCGCACCGGATCTGCTGACCCTTCCCCGGCCAAAGCTTCGGAAGGCGCTCGCGGGCTCGGGCCGCAGCCCTTACCGCCGGTGGGGACTTTCACCCCGCCCTGAGAACAGCACGTTCGTAAAACAAAGCACTGCTTGCGGCAAGCGGCAAAACAAAAGGGGTCCGGCAGTGCCGAACCCCTCGAAATCCTGCTCAGCCGTTCTCGTTTACGGCCGGCGGACGATCAAATCAGCCGTTGACGGCGTCCTTCAAGCCCTTGCCGGGCGTGAACTTCGGCACGTTGCGAGCCGGGATATCGACTTCAGCGCCGGTCGACGGGTTACGGCCCTTCGTTGCAGCGCGATGAGAAACGGTGAAGCTGCCGAAACCAGCGAGGCGGATGTCGCCCTTGTTCTTGAGTTCGGCCTGGACAACGTCGAAAACCGCGTCAACAGCGGAAGCCGCGTCAGACTTCGTCAGTCCTGCCTTTTCGGCGACTGCGGACACGAGTTCATTCTTGTTCATGTTTCCACCCCTTTCTAAATGGTATGAAACGACTCAAATCTAAGCTAGGCGCAGATTAGGTTTCATCAGGCCCGCCGGGAACCCAAAAGCCCTGCAAATCAAGGAAAAGCAAGCGTCTCCATGACGTTTTCACAAAAAAGGCTGGCGTTTCCGCCAGCCTTTTCGCGTCTTTTGCGCTAATAGGGCACAAATGTGGCAAACGCCACTCAATGCGCTATGGTTGCGCCCGTATCATCAAGGCCTTCGACCGACGTGATGACAGGCGTTTCCACCGTGCCATCCCACTCGATCGGCTCCGGCCGCCGGATCAGCGCGTGCTTGATCACCTCGCCCATCCGGGAGACCGGGATGATCTCCATGCTGTTCTTCACATTGTCCGGAATCTCCGCCAGATCCTTGGCGTTCTCCTCCGGAATCAGCACCTTCTTGATGCCACCGCGAAGCGCTGCGAGCAGCTTTTCCTTGAGGCCCCCAATCGGCAGCACACGGCCGCGAAGGGTGATTTCACCGGTCATGGCCACATGCTTGTTGACCGGGATGCCGGTCATGATCGAGACGATGGCGGTTGCCATGGCGACACCGGCCGACGGACCATCCTTCGGCGTCGCACCTTCCGGCACGTGCACGTGGATGTCGTTCTTTTCGAACATCGGCGGTTCGATGCCGAAATCGACGGCGCGCGAGCGGACATAAGAGGCCGCCGCCGAGATCGATTCCTTCATGACGTCCTTCAGATTGCCGGTAACCGTCATGCGGCCCTTGCCCGGCATCATCACACCTTCGATGGTCAGCAGTTCGCCGCCGACTTCCGTCCAGGCAAGACCGGTCACGACGCCGACCTGATCCTCGCCCTCGGCTTCGCCATGGCGGAAGCGCGGGACGCCGAGATAGTCGGCGATGTTGGCGGCCGTCACGTGAACGGACTTCGTCTTGCCCTTGATGATCTCGGTGACCGCCTTGCGGGCGAGCTTCATCAATTCGCGTTCAAAGCTGCGGACACCGGCTTCGCGGGTATACTGCTGGCTGATCGCCATCAGGGCGTCGTCGCTGACCGAGAATTCTTCCGGCTGCAACGCATGTTCCTTGATAGCCTTCGGCAGCAGGTGCCGCTTGGCGATCTCGCGCTTCTCGTCCTCGGTGTAACCGGCGATACGGATGATTTCCATGCGGTCCATCAGCGGTGCAGGGATGTTCAGCGTATTCGCCGTCGTGATGAACATCACGTCCGACAGGTCGTATTCGACTTCCAGATAGTGGTCCATGAAGGTCGAGTTCTGCGCCGGGTCGAGCACTTCGAGCAGGGCGGAGGACGGGTCGCCGCGGAAATCCATGCCCATCTTGTCGATTTCGTCGAGCAGGAAGAGCGGGTTGGACTTCTTTGCCTTCTTCATCGACTGGATGACCTTGCCGGGCATCGAGCCGATATAGGTGCGGCGGTGACCGCGGATTTCGGCTTCGTCGCGAACGCCGCCGAGCGCCATGCGGACATACTCACGGCCGGTCGCCTTGGCGATCGACTGGGCGAGCGAGGTCTTGCCGACACCCGGAGGGCCGACGAGGCAGAGGATCGGGCCCTTGATCTTGGTGGCGCGGGCCTGCACGGCGAGATATTCGACGATGCGCTCCTTGACCTTGTCGAGACCGAAGTGATCGGCTTCGAGGATCTTTTCGGCGTTGTTGAGATCGGCCTTGATCTTCGACTTCTTGCCCCAGGGAATGCCGAGCAGCCAGTCCAGATAGTTGCGCACGACGGTGGCTTCGGCCGACATCGGGCTCATCTGACGCAGCTTCTTCAGCTCCGCATCGGCCTTTTCACGGGCCTCCTTGGACAGCTTGGTCTTGGCGATGCGCTCTTCCAGTTCGCTCATCTCGTCGCGGCCTTCCTCGCCGTCGCCGAGCTCCTTCTGGATCGCCTTCATCTGCTCATTGAGGTAGTACTCACGCTGGGTCTTCTCCATCTGGCGCTTGACGCGCGAGCGGATGCGCTTTTCGACCTGCAGGACCGAAATCTCGCCTTCCATGAAGCCGAGAGCCTTTTCGAGGCGCTGCTTGACGCTGGTGGTTTCCAGCATCTCCTGCTTCTCGGTGATCTTGATCGACAGGTGCGAGGCGACCGTATCGGCGAGCTTGGAATAGTCGTCGATCTGGCTGGCGGCGCCGACCACTTCAGGGGAAATCTTCTTGTTGAGCTTCACATAGCTCTCGAATTCGGAAACGACCGAGCGCGACAAGGCTTCCAGCTCGACCGGATCGTCATGGGGCTCCTCGAGCACATGGCCGAGCGCCTCATAGAAATCCTCACGGCTCGTATAGGTGTCGATCTCGGCGCGGGCGCGGCCTTCGACCAGAACCTTGACGGTGCCGTCAGGAAGCTTCAAGAGCTGCAGCACGTTTGCCACGGTGCCGACATTGTGGATCGCCGAAGGGTCCGGATCATCGTCACTGGCGTTGATCTGCGTCACCAGCATGATCTGCTTGTCCGAGCCCATGACCTCTTCGAGCGCACGGATCGACTTTTCCCGTCCGACAAACAGCGGCACGATCATATGCGGGAAAACCACGATGTCACGCAAAGGCAGAACGGGGTAGGCAGTGCTGCTCGCTACAGACGTTTTCTTCGTCATTTTTTGTCCTTTCCATCGTCCCGTTACCGGGCTCTCTGCACGACCGCTTGGGATCGGCCGGCACTCTCACTTGGCCTACAAGTGGAGGTTCTGACTACGCTTTTCAAGCCACGCTAACGCCCGCGTTCCCCGGATATGACAGCTTTGTTACAACGGAACACCAGCACTATGAAACGCGTGGCTGGACCGGCGCTTACCACTTCCGACCCGGCTAAATACAACGCCAGCAATACACTCACGGAATCACTGCATCATTGCCAAGCACCGCTCCCTGCGCAACATCGGCAAGGGCAAGCTCCAGTTCCCACCGCCAAAATACTAACAGCGCCTCGCATGGTTTTTCAAATAGAAAGGGGCTCGCCCATGGCAAGCCCCTTAAAATAATGGTGTGAAAACCATAAGATTACGCGGAAGCGTTGGCTTTTTCTTCCTGACGATCGGCATAGATGTAGAGCGGACGCGCCGAGCCGCGCACCACTTCCTCCGAGATGACGACCTCGCGCACGCCTTCCAGCGTCGGCAGCTCGAACATCGTGTCGAGCAGGATCTTTTCCATGATCGAACGGAGGCCGCGGGCGCCGGTCTTGCGCACGATCGCCTTGCGGGCGATTTCGCGCAACGCATCCTCGTGAAAGGTCAGTTCCACATCCTCCATCTCGAACAGGCGCTGATACTGCTTGATCAGCGCGTTCTTCGGCTCGGACAGGATCTGGATCAGCGCGTCCTCGTCGAGATCCTCGAGCGTCGCCAGAACCGGCAGACGGCCGATGAATTCGGGGATGAGGCCGAACTTGACCAGATCTTCCGGCTCGAGTTCGCGCAGGACTTCGCCGACACGGCGGTCGTCCTGAGCCTTGACGGTCGCACCGAAGCCGATCGAGGTCTTCTCGCCGCGGGCGGAGATGATCTTGTCGAGGCCGGCGAAGGCGCCACCGCAGATGAACAGGATGTTCGTCGTGTCGACCTGCAGGAATTCCTGCTGCGGGTGCTTGCGGCCGCCCTGCGGCGGGACGGAAGCGACCGTACCTTCCATGATCTTCAAAAGCGCCTGCTGCACGCCCTCGCCCGAGACGTCGCGGGTGATCGACGGATTGTCGGACTTGCGCGAAATCTTGTCGACTTCGTCGATGTAGACGATGCCGCGCTGGGCGCGCTCGACATTGTAGTCAGCCGCCTGCAAGAGCTTGAGGATGATGTTTTCGACGTCCTCACCGACATAACCGGCTTCCGTCAGCGTCGTGGCATCGGCCATCGTGAAGGGAACGTCGATGATGCGGGCGAGCGTCTGAGCAAGATAGGTCTTGCCGCAGCCTGTGGGGCCGACGAGCATGATGTTCGACTTCGCCAACTCGACTTCGCCGTTCTTGGAGGCGTGCGCCAGGCGCTTGTAATGGTTGTGAACGGCGACCGACAGGATCTTCTTCGCCTGGCGCTGACCGATGACATATTCGTCGAGGACCTTGATGATGTCCTGGGGCGTCGGAACGCCGTCGCGGGACTTGACCATCGAGGACTTGTTTTCCTCGCGGATGATGTCCATGCACAATTCGACGCATTCATCGCAGATGAAGACGGTCGGTCCGGCAATCAGTTTCCGGACTTCGTGCTGGCTCTTTCCGCAGAACGAACAATAGAGGGTGTTCTTGGAGTCGCCGCCGTTGCTGCCGCTGACCTTGCTCATATCATTTTCCTTCCAGCACGCCGCATTTCAAGGCGAAATCGCGGTCCACTCTATCAGCTCCTGGCGGCACTCCGTTTCCGGAGCCTTTGCCGAGAAGGGCTTCAGGGGCTACGAACCGGTCCCAATCAACCATGTCCAGGTTCCGGCGGCAACGAATTCCCCTTCGAATGCCGAATGCTATGTCATAAAAATTCAACATAGCATTAATAGTTACTATTAGCGTCTTCGTCGCCAGTTGAAAGCCTTGTTCGATCACAAATGAGATAGAACTGTGGCGAGGAAAACACCATCCCAATTAATTACTAGGCCTGCTCGCCTTCCATCTCGAGGCGTGACGTCAGAACCTTGTCGATCACACCCCAATCCTGGGCCTCGTCCGCATCCATGAAATGGTCACGATCGAGCGTCTTTTCAACTTCCTCGTAGCTGCGGCCGGTGTGCTTGACGTAGACCTCGTTCAGCCGGCGCTTCATCTTGAGGATGTCGCGGGCGTGGCGCTCGATGTCCGAGGCCTGGCCCTGGAAGCCGCCCGAGGGCTGGTGCACCATAATGCGGGAATTCGGCGTGGCGAAGCGCATGTCCTTATGGCCGGCCGCCAGCAGCAGCGAGCCCATGGACGCGGCCTGGCCGATGCAGAGCGTCGACACCGCTGGTTTGATGAACTGCATCGTGTCGTAGATCGCCATGCCGGCAGTGACGACGCCACCGGGCGAATTGATGTAGAGAGCGATTTCCTTCTTCGGGTTTTCTGCCTCGAGGAAGAGAAGCTGGGCGCAGACGAGCGTCGCCATATGATCTTCGACGGCGCCGGTCAGGAAGATGATGCGTTCCTTCAACAGACGGGAATAGATGTCGTAGGAGCGTTCACCGCGGTTGGTCTGTTCCACGACCATCGGCACGAGGGCCATTGCGGTATCAACTGGGTTTCTCATGTGCGTCCTTTGTCAACGTCATGCCGGCAGGCCGGGAATCAAAGAAAATGTCTTATCCCTACATAGAGTGTCCCTGCCCTCCTCTTCAAGACACGCCTTGGGATAACGTTAAGAAGGCGGGGCAAGACGGCGAGGTTTCGAAGCCGGCAGCCTCTATCTCGCAAACGCCTGATGGGCGCGAGCCTTCGATGGCGTCTGCCCCCGCTTTTCTCCATGACAAGATGAAGGAAAGGTTACTCCATTCGGCAGCGCTCACGCACGTTTACCCGACGGAAAGCCTATCGCCAGATACCGGCCGAAAATCATGCCGCAATGCAACGACATTAAGGAACTGGCGAACTTCCTCCGCAAGGATGCGGGCCAACAGACAAGGTCGACGGGCAAGGGGTTGCTGCCGTGTTCAATATCGCTACAGGTCTCGCCATCTGGTGTTCGGAGGCCATGACGCTCGCTTTGGTGCTTTTCGTCGCCTGGCGCCACAATGTCAGGAATGAAGCCTATCTCTATTGGGGCCTCGGCTTCTTTCTGACCGCCATCGGCTTTGCGATGATCTCGCTGCGCAGCGAAATTCCCAGCCTGCTCTCCATCGAGGTGGGCAATGCCATCGCGCTGCTCGGCCAGAGCGCCTGGGTAGCGGGTTTTCTCGCACTCGACCGCAAGAAGATCGAATGGTGGGCTCTGCTGCCGCCGGCAATCTGGCTGGCCGGGATCTTTCTGCCCTGGGTCAACACCGATTATTCCAACCGCGTCGTGCTCTATAATCTCGCTTCGGCGACGGGTGCCACGGCATTGGCCATGGCGGTCGCCGCCGGCGACATGCGCCGCGAGCGCACCCGCATCAAGCTGATGGGCGTGTTCGTCATCCAGGGCGGCTTGTGTTTCGCCTCGGCGCTGACGATGGCGGTGACGCTGCCAAGCGATATCGAGGCAACCAATCTCGGCGGCGTCTCGGCAATGGCAAGCGCCTTCCTGCTCACCATCGCCTTCGCGCTCACCTGCCGACTGGTGATGGAGCGCTCCGAACGGCATCTGCGCGCAATGACGCTGACCGATTCCCTGACCGGCGTTCTCAACCGCCGTGGTCTGCTCGGCTATTTCGAGTCGATCCAGGAGAGAGCCCATGGCGAGCAGCGGCAGGTCGCCGTGATCCTTTTCGACCTCGACCATTTCAAGCGCGTCAACGATCGCTTCGGCCATCAGTCCGGTGACGCCGTGCTCACCGCTTTCGCGCGCATGGCCCGGCAATATGTTCCAAACAACATCTTCGGCCGCATGGGCGGCGAAGAATTCGCCGCCTTCGCGGCCGTTGCCGACCAGACGGAAGCCGAGGCGATCGCCGAAGCGATCCGCACCGAATTCTGCCGCCTTCCTGTCAGCACCGGCGAAGCGATCGTTCCGGTCACGGTCAGCATCGGCATTGCACTCGCCTCCTCAATCGAAGCCAATATCGACAAGCTGATCTCGGCCGCCGACCGGGCACTCTATGCGGCCAAGGCCGCCGGCCGCAATTGCACGGTCACCTTCGGCGAAGAGGAAGCGGCGGCCCCGGCGCCGGCCACGCCGAGCACCACCGCCGGCGAGCTCGTGCCGACGGTCGACGACCAGGTGGAGGCGCTGCGGCGGATGGGCGCGCTGTCACGGGCCGGCTAGCCGCAAGTCAAAAAGCAGAATCAATCCCCGGTCTTAGACATGGATCTTAAAGCCGTTGGCGCCTCCGATCGAGCGCGCCTTGTTCCGTGCCGAACACTCCTCACCCACATCTTTTCGAGGGCCGGCAAATCCGCTAAGCCTTCGGTTCATGACGATACCGCCCTTTTTCTCGATCGACCCCGCCCTCCGCCACGTCTCGCTGGACGCCCGCAATCCGGCCTTCTACGGCAACCCGAATGCCGTTTACGCCGCGCTTCACGCTCATTGTCCGACCTTCTACTGGACCGAGCAGAAACAGTGGTTCTTCACCGGTTACGACCATGTGAACGGGTTGCTGCGCGACCGCCGCTTCGGCCGACAGATCCTGCATATCGCCAGCCGCGAGGAGCTCGGCCTAGCGGAGCCGATGGCGCATATTGAAAGTTTCGATCTCTCGGAACGTTATTCCCTGCTCGAGCTCGAACCGCCGGAGCACACGCGGCTGCGCACGCTCGTCAACCGCGCCTTCGTCTCCCGCCATGTCGAGAAGATGAAGCCGGAGCTTACCGAGCTTGCCAACCGGCTGATCGACGGCTTCGCGGACAAGGGCGAGGTCGAGCTGCTCTCGGCCTTTGCCGACATCATCCCGGTGACGATGATCGCCCGGATGATCGGCATCCCGGAAGAGATGGGGCCGCAACTGCTCGCCTGGTCACATGCCTATGTGCGCATGTACATGTTCGGCCGCACTCGCCGGCAAGAAGAGGAGGCCGAACGGGCGGCCAGAGAATTTTCCGACTATGTGAGAACAGTGATCGCAGAACGCCGGGCCGAGCCGCGCGATGACCTGTTGACCCATATGATCCACACCGAGCACAAGGGCCAATACCTCACAGAAGAAGAGCTCATCTCAACCACGATCGTGCTGCTCAATGCCGGACACGAGGCAACCGTGCACCAGATCGGCAACTCCGTGCGCACCATCCTCGACAGCGGCTGCGATCCGGCAGAACTCTTCCGGGACGAAGCGGCGGCGGAGCGCACCGTCGAGGAAACCCTGCGCATCTGCGCGCCCGTCCACATCTTCCAGCGCTGGGCGCTCGAGCCCGCAGAGATCGACGGCGTCTCCTTCAAGCGCGGCGACAAGGTAAGCCTCATTCTCGCCGCCGCTAATCTCGACCCGGCGAAATTCACCGATCCCCTTGCCTTCCGGCCCGACCGCAACGAGGCGCCAAACCTCTCCTTCGGCGCCGGCATCCATTTCTGCATCGGCGCACCGCTGGCGCGGCTGGAGCTCAACGTCGTGCTGCCGATCCTGTTCGAACGGCTTGCCGGCCTCAGGCTGGCGAAGACGCCCGTCGTCAAGGACGTCTATCATTTCCACGGGCTCGACCGGCTGGATCTCCGGTGGTGATCCGCTCAGGACGGCAGATCCGCAGAAGCTCTGCGCAGCGTGCTGGCGCGATCTCGCGGCATTACGCTGCCTGTTCTTGAAGCTTGCTCGATATGTCGAGCGCCGACATGGGTTTTCCGAGCAAATAGCCTTGCAGCTGGTCGCAGCCGGCCTCCCGCAAGATCGTTGCCTGGCGGATATTCTCGATGCCTTCCGCGGTGACGGGAATCTGCAGCGCGGTCGCCAAGGAGATGGTCGCCTTGAGAACATCGGCACCATTCGAGGCTTGGTCGAGAGCAGACACCAGCGAGCGGTCGATTTTCATCCGATCAAAGCCGAACTGCCGCAATGCGCCAATGCTTGCATAGCCGCAGCCGAAGTCGTCGAGCGCGAATTTGATACCGACCTGCTTGAGGTGATCTATCGATCGACGCGCCTGATCCGGATTGGTCATGAGGACGCCTTCGGTGATTTCCAATGTCAAGCGCCTCGGATCGAAATCGAGGTCCTGCAGGAGGGAGATCACTTCGGCGGCGAATTCCGGATTGCAGAGTTGGACCGGCGAAACGTTGACGGACAACGCCAGACCGGGCCAGTTCTTGGCGTGCTCGATCGATGTTTTCAACATGTGACCGCCGAGCGCATCGATGAGGCCGCATCTTTCGGCAAGCGGAATGAAAATCTCCGGACTGATATTTCCTGTCGCGGTCCGCCAGCGGGCCAGCGCTTCAAGACCGGTCACCACGCCCGTCGTCGCAGAAACGAGAGGTTGGAAAACAGCTTCGATCGCGCCATTGCCGATGGCGTTTTTCAACAGAGTTTCCAGTTCGGCGACCCTTTGGCGCTCCCGATCCAGCTCGGGGTCGTATTCGATTGCCCGGCCTCTGCCATTTTCCTTGGCGCGATAGAGCGCCATATCAGCCCTGCGCAAAAGCTCCAGAGGCTCGATGTCTGCGTCACGCGCAGCAGCGCCGATGCTCGCACCGACCTCGATCGTTCGTCCGTCGATTTTGAAAGGTTCGGCAAACAGCGCCAGAATCGTATCCTCTATCTCCTGTCGCTCGGCAGTTCCGACCTGGACCAGAGCGAACTCGTCGCCCCCCAACCGGGCCACGGCAACGACTTCGGGATGGCAGGCGATCAGCGCGTTCGAGACGATCCGGATAAGTTCATCCCCGACCGCGTGCCCCCAGGCGTCATTGACAGCCTTGAAACCATCGAGATCGACCAGGTAAAGCCGAGGCGGCGAAAGCTCCGAGCCTTCCAAGTCTTCCAGCAGGGCGAGAAGCCCATGCCTGTTCAGGAGACCGCTCAGGCTATCGTGGTTCGCTTCGAAAATCGCTGCTTGCGCCAGTTGACGAAGACGCCGCGCTTCGGCTGCGCCCACCAGCAGAACGCCGGCCAGGAACAGGACGAGGATGATGATGGCGGCTGCAACGAAAGGATAGACCTGTCGGAACACGGCGCTGCCTGGCGCTTTGCTCGGCCAGACGAGCTGGCCGATGACGCCACCCTTCATATCCGTGATCGGTGTGTTCAGCAGGCCCGGTTCGGGCGCGGCGGCAAGGCGCAAGCCCTCGAGTTCGTGTTCGTTCGAAAGCGCGCTGAGAACGTCCGAGTTGAACTCCTTATAGAAGCTGAGCACGCTGAGTTTCGTCGGAAGCTCGCCTTCCGCTTGATAAGGCTGGATCGGCTGTGACGCGATGAGCGCGATGCCCGTTTCTGTCTTGATGAAATTGACCACCGGCGCCTGTCCGAAATCGGTGGCCGTATTGATCTGCCGGTAGAAAGCTTCGCCGAAAAAGGCACTCGGCTGGAAGGGCTTGCCTTTGGCATAGGCGGAGACGATCGACGAGCGGTCGGGACCGGTCACGATGGCGCCGTCGTAGAGCGGATAATCCTCGCTGGTTTTACCCCAGTTCTCATAAGCCCAATCCGCGGCGGCGGAAGATGCAATCGCCTTGTAGGCATCATCCCATACGGCGTTATCAGTCGTCGTTGCGCTCAGGCGGCTGACAAAGGCTGCGATCGCCGCGCGGGAGGCGCGAATGGCCCTGGCATCGTCGATTTCGTTCGCCGACCGCGTCATCGTGGCGACGACATGCGCCATGAGGCCGGTCAAGACGAGCGCGACGACGAGGAAGAAAACGGTTGTTGCAATGATGGAAGACGTTTGGGTTCGAACGTGCCTACCCGCAAAATTCGACGACATGCCAATCCCGAAAAGATGAACTGTGAGGCCATGTCTATGGTGACGGCAGGAGACATCATGTCCGCAATGCGCTGCAGATAAGGTCTAGCATTTGACGATGTAGGTCCCATTAATGGGAAAGATCAAATGCCTTCTACCCGCGAAAGGGAAGCGGTTATTTGGGGGAAACGGATCATAATCGCCGCAAACCGGGACAGACCGCCTTCTCGCAGCCGCTGTTCAGACCTTAATCACATAGTCCTTGCGAGTCATTTCAACGACTTCCCAGGCTCCCTTGAAGCCAGGCCTCAAGATCATCCGGTCGCCGGCCTTGAGATGAACCGGCTCACCACCGTCCTCCGTGATGATCGAATGACCAGACAGCAGGCTGAAATATTCCCACTCCTCATAAACGATCCGCCACTTGCCGGGTGTCGCCTCCCAGATGCCGGAATAAAGGCCGCCTTCGGCTTCCTCCAGATTCCAGGTGCGAAAATGCGGATCGCCTGAGATAATCCGAGCGGGCTCGGGGGCGCTGAACTCGGGTTCGACCCCATCGAGGTTGAAGGTGATTAAATTCATCACGGAACTCTTCGACATCAATGTCCTTCACGGCGAAGTTCTGCGCGCGATTGATTGAAATCTTTTCAATTTATCTCTCGTCGGCACGGGACATTAACCGCGCTTGAAAACGTCAGGAGCCCCGTCTCCCACCTTGCCACCGCGTCCGGCGCAACGCCGTGTTGACGAGTAGCCGGCTGAAATAGGGGCTATGCCTGCGCGCCTGAGCGCAGGTCCGGTCGCCGCTCTACCACGCGCTGCTGAACGACCGTTAGAGCAGCGATACCCGCTTCGTCGGCAGCACGCAAAAGCGCCTCGCGGAATCGTTCCGGGTCAATTTTCCCGCTAAGTGCATCGACGCAGGCCTTTACGGCCGAGACATATTCCTCGCCGTCGTCGGAAGGCCAGTCGTTAATCAGGAGATGCGCCGCATCGCCGAGCGTTCGGACGATCTTGCGCGTTGCCGGACCGCGCAAAGCAAGCGCGACCGGCGTGAATGCCGATGATGTATTCCAGCACATTGTCCCCGAACCCTCAAGGCATGATTACTGCAATCCTGACCGCGCAACATACGCTTGTTTCCTGAAATTTGGAATTGAAAACTGAGCGATAAAACTGCTCCAACGCGAAGTAGCAGAAACTAAAAAAGGGCTGAAGGACCTCATGTCCGAGCGCTCTGAGCTACGGCGACATGTGTCGCGTTGATGACAAGGGCAGCAACTGATACGACCGGATTTGCAACTGGTGGCCGCGGCGGAGCCACAGCGTGTTTGGCACGAAGCCCATTGCCGCCATGACGGACCGGCCAGTTCGTACGGGTGCTGGTCACTCTGACATAGTAGCCGTCGGGATCGACAAGGCGAAAGTCGCGCAGTCCCCAAGGCTGCGTGGCGAGGGCGGAAAGTGGCCAGCCGCTCTCTTCCGCCTTGCGATAGGCATCCTCGACATCAGCGACCTTCAGGACGATCTCGACGCCGAGACCGACCCTGTTGCCGATTTCGCCGCGTAACGGATGATCGCTGGAAAGGACGCTTTGGGAATTGATCGCGATGACGGCGTCGCCATTTCTCAACATCGTATATTCCCTGCTCGCCGAGCCCTCGACTTCAAAACCCAGGACTCGCCGGTAGAAATCAATCGATGTCTGAGGCGTTTGGACAAACAACTCCAAAGTCAGGTTCAACTGGGCCTCCCTCTGCGCGAATTCTATGCTTTTTACCAGAAGAAGCGGACGAACGCCGCACTGGAACGGCCAAACTTCAAAGCCTGGTCCGGATCAAACACGCTGCCGCCGCAATTCGCGAAGAACTCGTTCAACTCCCTGTTCCAGCGTCAAGTTCGACGTGTCGAGAATTTCGCATCCGTATGCCGCTGCTTCATGCCGTAGGAAGGCGGCCCAGTTCATCATATCCGGATTTGCCAACTCCGGCTGACCTCGATCAATGGAAAGGCGGCTGGCTCTGGTGTCGTCGTCGCAATCGATCAGGACACAGGAATGCAAACCGATCCCGGCACGTTCGGCAGCTTTGGCCAGAAAGGAAAAGCGCGCCTGGCCCTCAAACAGGACGCTGCGCCCCTTTGTCAGGAGCGGCGACAGTCGAGCCATCCATCCGAAAATGGCCGCTCTCTGCCATCCTTCGACAGAGCCGAATTGATGAACCATCTCCTGGACGGGCGGAACGCCGATGCGGTCTTTGTAAAAGACGTCGATCTCTTGCCCATGCAGCCGCTCAACAGCTTCGGCAATTGTCGTTTTCCCGGCCCCAGATGCACCAGTGAGAATGACGAGAGGCATGATTGCTCCATCCACCGCGGTCAGCAAAAGGTGGCGGCGGTCGTACTTCAAAGGTCGTCGGGCCGACATTACGACGTCCGCCCCGAAGGTTGGCGAGGGCCGCCTCTTCAACGGGCGCGGCACTTCAAAGGCGAAACGCCTTAGATCGTTCATCGAGCGCGCCCGCGTCTTAGGTCGCGAGGCTATTGCGCGAACTCTGGGACTACCGCGACACCATCGTCACGTGAGCAGGCGCTGGAGGCCAGCTACTTCATAAGGGACCATGCCCAGATCGCCTCGGTCAAGAACTGAGGCGACCGCCGAAATACGAACAAGGCGCGTGACCTAACTCCGCCAATAAGAGAAGCGCCATCTATTGCCTATTAGACTTTGTTGCTGGCCTCGTATCGGATTTCGAGTGCGCTGAGATTCGAGATGTTCCCATTGCCTCGGATCGATTAATGGAAGGCTGCGGGCGCCGGCGCGATCAGGGGGAACCGTGCGATTAATATACTGGTGAGTTCCTCCTGGGTGCGATGGCCGCGATTGAAAAGGTCGATTGCCGCGCTACAGATTATTTCCGATGTTTTGTCGTCCGGTTTGGCCTTGTAGTGCCTAAACCAAGATTGAACGGACAGCGAGAGCACGGCCCATTCTGTTTCTTGGACGCTCGTGATCAACATTCCTCATCTCCTCACAAGTTGAAACGCGGCAGCTTTGCAGGGCTTCATAAGTGAGCCTGCAGTCCCAGTTGTGCCGTGGCGTTGAAGAATATCTCCTGCCACTCAGTGAGAGGCGATCGCGCGACCGCTGGACGCGAGATGCTCTGTAATGGCGCGCCGGATTTCGGTAACCGTGTCAAAGAGCCTGTTGTCCAAATCGATGACATTGAAGCGGACAGCGATGAATTTCAGGCGGTTTTCGACAGGGACCGCGATCCCGACTTCCTGACCATTGAATACGACAGCTTGCTTTTGCATAACAAACCTCGGGCGCGCCACACGGGGAGCACCATCTTAGAAAAGCGGAACAAAGGATTTACGACGCGTCAGATTGCCGTCGTAGGTCGGTATCGGATCGAGACGAGATCACGCATTCGCTGCACCATTGCGAAGAAACGAAGTCGGACAAACAACGTCATCATCCTCCCCTCAAGCGAGGTCAGCAGACCGCTGAGTATCGTCGGCGAGAGCCGGTTATTTCGGAGTTCCCCTGTAAAAAAACCTAGTCGAGAAATTTCGAGTAAGCAACTGATTTTTGTATTTATTTAGCGTTCTAAATCGTATGATAATTACCGCAGCTGCGAAGTAATAAATGATGTACGTTCATCCAACCTATCGTCGAGGCCCGCTGGCGGGACCGACGTAGCGACAGGGCCGTTATTGGACAGGTATTTCGAAGGCCCTACACGAACGATAGCGCGTGTAGCGCCAACGCTTGTGTGGCTAACCGGCACAACAGGGGCGGTGTTCCGCTCCTGCGCTGCCCTTCCAGAAGCTGTCGGGACCTACCTTCATGATGGCGGTACGCCTTCCGGCCATGGCTTCTCGGATCTAAGTCCCCATCGCGAACCAAATTATCTGTTCGCTGTTTCCTTCGTATCACGAAGGAGGAGTGCCATGAGCTTTGAGCCTGAAAGCCTATCCTACGATCAGCTTGCGAGCGTGCAGGCAGCGGTGTTTTGTGATGCCCTTCTACCACCCTCCTACTGTTGACAACAAAGGGCGGGCTTCACGCGGCCCGATGGGGAGCGAGGCGACGCGTCAGAAGCCCCAAGACGCCGTCAGCCTCGAGGCGACGACCTCAGCCTGACTTCGACACGACATCCCAGTCCGAAGGGTGCCTTATTACCACGCCGTCGAACTGCCGCGATCAGCTTGACGAGTTTCGATCCGACCGCGTCGCCAGGGTCGGGCGGGCAGCCTGCCCCGTTGTCTTCCACTGCAATAATTGTGTCTGCTCCTTCCATGGCCGGCGTAATCTCAATTCAGAGGCGGACGTAGGTGTCAGAGGTATGTGACGAACTACACTAGATCTTGGAGAGCGCCTGTTCGAGATCGGCGATGATGTCCTTGACGTCCTCGATGCCGATGGAAAGGCGCACCACATCGGGTCCGGCACCGGCGGCGATCTTCTGCTCATCGTTCAGCTGCCGGTGCGTTGTCGAGGCCGGATGAATGACGAGCGAGCGGGTGTCGCCGACATTGGCAAGATGGGAGAAGAGCTCAAGTCCTTCGACCAGCGTCTTGCCAGCCTCGTAACCGCCCCTGACGCCGAAGGTGAAGACGGAGCCTGCGCCCTTCGGCGAATAACGCTGCTGCAGGGCATGGTTCGGATCGTCTTCGAGGCCGGCATAATTCACCCAGGCGATCTTGCTGTGCGCCTTCAGCCACCGGGCGACAGCGATGGCATTGTCGCTGTGGCGCTGCATTCTGAGCGGCAGGGTCTCGATGCCGGTCAGGATCAGGAAGGCATTGAAGGGCGAAATCGCAGGACCGAGGTCGCGCAGGCCGAGCACGCGGGCAGCGATCGCGAAGGCGAAATTGCCGAAAGTCGCGTGCAGCACCATGCCGTTATACTCCGGCCGCGGGCTCGACAGCATCGGGTAATTGCCTGACTTCGACCAGTCAAAGGTGCCGCCGTCGACGATAAGGCCGCCCATGGAATTGCCGTGGCCGCCGAGAAATTTTGTCAGCGAATGCACGACGATATCGGCGCCGTGTTCGATCGGACGGATGAGATAGGGTGTTGCCATCGTATTGTCGACGATCAGCGGCAGGCCGTGACGATGCGCGACGTCGGCAATGGCGGCGATATCGACGAAGGTACCGCCCGGATTGGCAAGGCTTTCGATAAAGATGCCGCGGGTCTTGTCGTCGATCTGGCTTTCGAAGCTCGCCGGATCGGCAGAATCGGCCCAGCGCACCTGCCAGCCGAAATTCTCGAAAGCATGGCCGAACTGATTGATCGAGCCGCCATAGAGTTTGCGGGCGGCGATGAAATTTTCGCCCGGGCGCATGATGGTGTGGAAGACGATCATCTGCGCCGCATGGCCGGAGGCGACGGCAAGGGCCGCCGTGCCGCCCTCGAGCGCGGCGACGCGTTCCTCGAGCACGGCCTGCGTCGGGTTCATGATGCGGGTGTAGATATTACCGAAGGCCTGCAGGCCGAAGAGGTCGGCGGCATGATCGGAATCGTTAAAGACGAAAGCGGTCGTCTGGTAGATCGGCGTCACCCGTGCGCCGGTCGCCGGATCGGGCTGTGCGCCTGCGTGGACCGCCAAGGTGTTGAATCCAGGATCGTTCTTGGCCATGTCGCCCTCCGAATTGTTGTTCACCGGGCAGGATCATAGCTTGTCGCCGACGAAAGTTAATCGCGATCCGTTTCAACCCTTGGGCGTTCGGTGGAAAATCCGTCTCAGGGCAGCCCTGCTCAGGCAATGAGACGAGGATATTCGATCGCCGGGCAGCGGTTCATCACCACTTTAATGCCGGCAGCCTCCGCCTTTGCCGCCGCGGAATCGTCGCGGACGCCAAGCTGAGCCCAAATCACCTTCGGCAACGGCCTCAGCGCCAACGCCTCCTCAACAACCCTATCGAGATATTCGACGGCGCGAAAGACATCGATCATATCGATCGGCACCGGAACGTCGGCAAGCCGGGCGTAGACGGTGCGGCCCTGGATCTGTTTGCCCGCCTGCCCCGGATTGACGGGTATCACCTCATAGCCGCGCGACAGCAGATAGCCCATGACGCCGTTGCTCGGCCGGGCCGGATTGGGCGAGGCACCGGTCAGCGCGATGGTCTTTACCGACTGCAGGATTCCGGCGAGATAATCATCCGTGTAGGCGTCGTGATTCATATCCGTTTCTCCATTCCGAGAATGCCTTTGAGTCCGCCGGCATTTTTTCATTTCGGCAAACCGGCTGCACGCGTTCTGCGTATATAGGAGTTGAATGGCCCTGAGGATGATTCAGTGAGAAAAATTGCTCTTGCCGTCATGCTTGTGCTCGCCGCATCACCGGCAGCGGCGATCTCGCGCTACAATCCGCTCACCATGAGCTGCGCCAACGTGCGGGCGGCCATCCACAATCAGGGCGCCGTCATCTTCCGCTACCAATGTCCCCGCGGGCTGCCGCTTTATGATCGCTACGTCCGCAACAGCAATTATTGCGACGCAACCGATTATGCGGAATGGACTCATATCCCGGCAAAGGATGATCCCCGCTGCCCGGTTCTGAATTGCCAGAGCATAGACAACCTTGACGGGATGCTCTTCGTTCCGCATCATCAGCTCTGACGTCGCCGCCGCCGCGCGCCCTGCAGGCGCCGTTTGCCTTTCGCGCTTGCAAACAGGCTTAGAGTTCAATCGCGCGCTGCGATTTCTCCGAGAATATACAATCCAAAGCTTCTTTTTTCGCCTATGTCAAAGTTATAGAATAATATCTGTATTTCAGCAGCATAGAAAGAACAGCTCGGGAGTTCCCCCAGCCGTTTTCACCATCTGTTCCCCATAAGATCACGATGTGTTCTCTCGTCCATTAGAAGCATCTCATAGTTGCGAAGATCGCGTGGATTGAACGCATATCGCGCGCACGTAAAACTTGTCGTCAGACCCCGACATTGTTTGCATATTGAAAGGATGGTATTGGACCCGAAAACGCATCCGCGACCGCGGCAATGCATTTTCGTGCAAATATCAGTTGTCTTTCCACAATTCTGCCCCGTCGGGGCGAGGCGGTTCGCCTTCCTCCGCAGCACCGGATTTATCCCTTGCCTCTCGACGTCATCCTGCTCGTTCTGTTCGGTGCACTGCTGCATGCGACATGGAACGCGATCGTCAAAGCGGGAAGCGATAAATCCCTGGATGCGGCGTTGATTTCGGCCGGCGGCGCAGTGTCCGCGTTGCCGTTTCTGGCATTTCTGCCGTTGCCGCAAAGTGCAGCCTGGCCGTTCATCGGCGCCTCGGCCATCCTGCAGTTCGCCTATTTCCAGCTGGTTGCCGCCGCCTACCGAGCCGGTGATATCGGCCTCGTCTATCCGCTGATGCGTGGTTGCGCGCCGCTGCTGGTCGCCGCGACAAGCGGTGTCGTCCTGCGCGAACATCTTTCCGCCGCCGCTCTTGCCGGGATCATGACGATTTCAGCCGGCGTCCTAACGCTCGCCCTGGAGGCTCGGCGCAGCAGCGGCCATGCGGTCGCCTTCTCCATTGCCAATGCCTTCGTCATCGCCAGCTACACTTATGTCGACGGCATCGGCGCGCGTCTTTCAGGCAATGCGGTTTCCTATACGTTGTGGATGTCGCTGCTGCCGCCGATACTGCTGTTTGCCTGGGCGGCGTCGCAGCGCGGCAGCCTGACGGTGTTGCATCACGTTCGCCGCAATTGGTGGCGCGGCCTGATCGGCGGCGCGGGATCGATTGCATCCTACGGACTGGCACTTTGGGCGATGACGAAGGCGCCGGTGGCGACCGTTGCCGCACTGCGGGAAACTGCGATCCTGTTTGCGCTGGTGCTCTCGGATGCCGTCTTCAAGGAAAAAGCCGGCATCTGGCGTTACGTCGCCGGCGTCGTCATCGCGATCGGCGTGCTGGTTCTGAAACTCGCCTGATCATTCGCCTTTCCACTCCGGCTTGCGCTTGCCGAGAAAGGCGCCGATGCCCTCCTGCGCATCCGGCGTGAGCATGTTCTCCACCATCACCTTGGAGGCATAGTCATAGGCAGCCTCCACCGGCAGTTCGAGCTGCCGATAGAAGGCCTCCTTGCCGATCTTCAAGGTCAATGGCGATTTGCCGGCAATCACCGCCGCATATTTGGAAACGACCTGCGCCAGATACTGCTTCGGCACGATGCGGTTGACGAGGCCGAAATCCTTGGCGGTCGAAGCATCGATCGTCTCGCCGGTCAGAAGCATCTCCATCGCCTGCTTGCGATGGGCGGCACGGGTTACCGCCACCATCGGCGTCGAACAGAACAGGCCGATATTGACGCCCGGCGTGCAGAACGTCGACGTGTCCGTGCAGATCGCCAGATCACAGGAGGCAACGAGTTGACAGCCGGCAGCGGTTGCAAGCCCGTCGATCTCGGCGATGACGGGTTTCGGCAGATGGGTGATCCTCAGCATCAGATCGGCGCAGAGTCGGAAGCTTTTCTCGAAGAACGCAGCGCCTTGGTCTTCGTCGACGCGATGGGCGGTGAGCTCCTTGAGGTCATGGCCGGCGGAAAAGACGGAGCCAGTCGAGGCGATGACGACGACGCGCACATCCGCGTCCGATCCCGCCTTTTCGAGCTCGGCCATCAGCGCCTCGAGAAGCGCGATTGAAAGTGCGTTGGCCGGCGGGTCGTTGAGCATAAGCCGCAGCACGCCATCGCGCAGCGAACGGAGCAACAATCCGTCCGCCCTCTCCGCGTCCTTTCGGAAGGATACGATTTCGGCCATGATGCTGCTCCCTGCGCTTGGATTTCCACACAGCTGTTCTGCCACAAGGCACAGATAATTTCGAGCAGGATCCGCCCTCCCCGCCACGGCGTGATTAGGACCAGAACCACGATTTCGATATCTCGGCCGTCGCCTGTGCACGGGTCAGACCGATATCGCGAAGCTCGTCATCGGTGAGTTCCGACAGTTTGCGGCGGCTGCGCCGCTTTTCGAGCCGGCACTCGATGACCGACAGCAGCCGCCTGCCCCAACGCGCCGTCTCACGACATTTCGGCCGAAGGGCGCTGAGCGGTATCTCCAAGATTTCATCGAATTCCACGGTCATCTCTTCATCCTTTCCCGATGGACGAAAGATGCGCTGGAAGGCGCAGCGAAAGAAGCTTATGGATATTATAATATGCATAAGGAATTCTTTTAGTGCCGCTCAATCTCGATCAGCTCGCGAGCTTCGTCAACGTCGCCGATCTCGGAAGCTTTACCGCCGCCGCCGACAAGGAGGGCGTGACGCAACCGGCTGTAAGCCTGCAGGTCAAAGGCCTCGAACAACGGCTCGGCATCCGGCTGATCGAGCGTGTCGGTCGGCGGGCGCAGCCGACGGCGGCAGGCCTCGACCTGCTTTCGCATGCAAGGCGTCTGCTTCAGCAAGCGGCCGCGGCGGAAGAGGCGATGCTGCCGCACAGGGATGGCGCCAGCGGCCGCGTGCGCATCGGCAGCGGCGGCACCGCCTCGATCCACCTGCTCCCGCGCGCCATCGCCGCCGCCAGGAAATCCATGCCCGGCCTCGAAATCACCGTCCATATCGGCAATGCCGACGACATTCTGCGCGATCTGGAGGCCAACAGTCTCGACATCGCCGTCGTCGCTCTGCCGGCCTCGGGACGAAACTTCGAGATCGAACCGTTCTACGAGGAGGAGTTGCTGGCGGTTGCTCCCGTCGGCAGCCTCGTGCCCGAAGGCGGACCGGACGCTGCCTTCATGCGCGACAGGACGCTGCTGCTTTATGAGGGAGGCAATACCAGACGGGGAATCGACGCCTGGCTGGGCGCTCCTGATATCAGGACCCGCCCCGCGATGGAGTTCGGCAGCGTCGAGGCGATCAAGGAACTGGTGGCAGTGGGGCTCGGCTGGTCGATCCTGCCGGAGCTTGCGCTAAAGCGCGACCGTGCCGGTCTCGTGACGACATCTTCGCTGAAACCAAAGCTCACGCGCCGCCTCGGCATGGTTCTGCGCCGGGACAAACATCTGACACGCGGCCTTCGGGAAATAATGAAATGCCTACGGGAGTTCAAGGATTAGGAGCGCTCTGGACCGTGGCCCGGCGCGTCCCAATCCAGGTCGCGGCAGCGCTAGAAGGGCGAAACGCGCCCTCCTGAGATCCGGCAAATTTGAGGTATTATAATACCGCACAAATAAGTTGCTGTTTTTATTATTATTTTTTTCAGATCGTCAAAAATGTCGATATTGACCCGATGTCACATTCCCTTTATACACCGCGCCAGAACGCAGCCTTCCGGGCTGCTTTCTTTTTGGCATGTCTTGCGCCTGCCAATCCAAGCAACAAGAAACGCCCTTAAAGCCCTCGGGCCAAGGGTCCTAAAAGAGAGTATTCACTATGGCAACCTTCTCACAGAAGCCGGCAGAGGTGGAGAAGAAGTGGGTGATCATCGACGCCGAAGGGCTGGTCGTTGGCCGTCTCGCTTCCATCATCGCTATGCGCCTGCGCGGCAAGCACAAGGCAACCTTCACGCCCCACGTTGACGACGGCGATAACGTCATCGTCATCAATGCCGACAAGGTCGTTTTCACCGGCAAGAAGTATTCCGACAAGGTCTACTACTGGCACACCGGTTATGCCGGCGGCATCAAGGAACGCACCGCACGCCAGATCATCGAAGGCCGCTTCCCGGAGCGCGTCCTCGAAAAGGCCGTCGAACGCATGGTTCCGCGCGGCCCGCTCGGCCGTCGCCAGATGAAGAACCTGCGCGTCTACGCCGGCTCCAACCATCCTCATGAAGCCCAGCAGCCGGTCGCCCTCGACGTTGCCGCGCTCAACAAAAAGAACGTAAGGAGCGCCTGATATGGCTGACCTCTCCTCCCTGAAGGAACTCGGCACGGCTTCCGAAGCCGCTGCTCCGGCCCACGTCCGCAAGGTCGATTCGCTCGGCCGCTCCTACGCGACCGGCAAGCGCAAGAACGCCGTCGCCCGCGTCTGGGTCAAGCCGGGCTCCGGCAAGATCATCGTCAACGGCAAGGAATTCGCGGAATATTTCGCCCGTCCGGTGCTGCAGATGATCCTGCGCCAGCCGATCGTCGCGGCTGCCCGTGACGGCCAGCTCGACATCGTCGCAACCGTTGCCGGCGGCGGCCTCTCCGGCCAGGCCGGTGCTGTTCGCCACGGCCTGTCCAAGGCGCTCACCTACTTCGAACCGGGCCTGCGCTCGGTGCTGAAGAAGGGCGGCTTCCTGACCCGCGACAGCCGCGTCGTCGAACGCAAGAAATACGGCAAGGCAAAGGCCCGCCGCTCCTTCCAGTTCTCCAAGCGTTAATCGCTTCGGACAGACGGAATTACGAAGGCCGGGGAAACCCGGCCTTTTTGTTTTGGCGTTCGATGAATCCCGGCATCGCCTCGCCGGTCGCCATTGCCGCACTCCGGTTCTGCTGGTAGAAATCCGACAAACCGCTTCGCGAACGAGCGGAGCCGCAATCAAGGTCGCATCATGGGAACAGCCCAGTCCGCAGACGACTAAGCCGCAACAACTTTGCGCTGTTGTTGCGGCATCTGTCCCAGCAAATCCGATACTGATGAATGACAGATCGCCGCCGAATGAAAATCATTTGAGCGGATCTTACCCATGTCTTACCCGAAAATTCCGTCGTGGAATTACTCCGTGCCGGCAAGCTTGTTGCTGATGGCTCCTTTCGACATCCTGGCGTCGCTTGCCATGGACATCTATCTACCGGTCGTACCGACGATGCCCCAGGCGCTCGGCACCTCGCCTGAAGTCATCCAGTTGACCCTCAGCCTCTACATGCTTGTGCTCGGCGTCGGCCAGATTGTCTTTGGTCCGATCTCCGATATCGTCGGGCGACGGCCCGTGCTGCTCGGCGGGGCGGCACTCTTTGCCTTTGCGTCCTTTCTGCTTGCCGGGGCCTCATCCGCCCTCCTCTTCGTGGCCTTGCGATTGTTGCAGGCGATCGGCGCCTCGGCGGCTCTTGTCGCCACCTTCGCAACAGTGCGCGACGTCTACGCCGAACGGCCGGAAAGCAGCGTGATCTATAGCCTGCTCGGGTCCCTGCTATCGCTTGTGCCTGCGTTCGGGCCAATCGTCGGCGCGGTGATTGCCGACCATTATGGGTGGCGAGCCATCTTTCTCGTCATCGGCCTGCTGTCGACCGTCGCAATTCTCAATGCCGGCATGCGGTGGCATGAAACCTGCCCCGCTACGACGGCGACAAGCATTGCCATACGCCCGATCCTCGCGAGCTTTTCCTTCTGGATCTACACGACCGGCTTCAGCGCGGCGATGGGAGCCTTCTTCGTCTTCTTCTCGACCGCACCCCGCATCCTGATCGATCGGGCCGGCTTTTCCGGCATCACCTTCAGCTTCATCTTTGCCTCGGTGGCCTTGGTGATGATCGTGACAGCGCGCTTTGCCAGCCGCTTCGTCACACGCTGGGGCATCGCAGGCAGTCTCGCAATAGGCATGGCGATGCTGCTTGTCGGCGCGGTCATGCTTGGCACAGGAGAGATGTTTCTGCAGGCACCGCTTATCGGCCTCATCCTGCCGATGTGGATCATCGCGATCGGCATTGTCTTTGCGACAGCCGTCACGGCTAATGGTGCGCTTGCTGCTTTCGGCAATACCGCGGGAACAGCCGTGGCGCTCTACTTCTGCGTCGAAAGCCTGCTGGTCGCTGTTGCAGGCACATTGTTCGTGATTCTGCTCGACGGCGACACGACCTGGCCGCTCGCAGCCTATACCGGCGCGGCAGCGCTGATAACGCTGGCCGGATTGCGCCAGCTGGCGCGGAAGGCGGTCTGAGAATTTGCCACGGAATGGCGGCAGCTTAAAACGCAGAGCGGCCGTCAAGCGAGGCATCGCTTGAAATCTCGGCGCACCTCGCCTACCCCTTACCTGCCCCGAAAGGAAACATCAGTTCCTTTCGGGGCAGGATCGGGCGGACGCCATCAGCCGGTTTGGTCGTGATCGGTGGCCTGGCAATATAAGGTCGACATCGAACGCGACTACGTTAGCGCCCACAGAGAAGGAGCCCCCCTTGGCGAACAAGACCATTGATCATGCCTTCATGGCGACCAGCCTCACTTCGGCCGCCAGCGATCCCACCTTTGCCGGTGCGCTGTCCTTCATGCGCCGCCGCTTCACCAAAGAACTTACCGGCGTCGATGTCGCCGTTTGGGGCATTCCCTTCGACGCCGCCACATCGAACAGGCCGGGCACGCGCTTCGGCCCGCAGGCGATCCGGCGCGCCTCGGCGATTTTCGACAATGATGCGCAATATCCCTTCAACCGGGACCTGTTTGCCGACATGGCGGTGATCGACTATGGCGATTGTCTGCTCGACTACGGCAATCATCAGGACACACCTGGTGCCATCGAACGCCAGGCCAACGCGATCCTCGACAGCGGCGCCTTTCTGCTGACGCTCGGCGGCGATCACTACGTCACATGGCCGCTGCTGAAAGCCCATGCGGCAAAACACGGGCCTCTCGCACTCGTGCAGTTCGACGCTCACCAGGATACCTGGTTCGACGAAGAGCGGCGTATCGACCATGGCTCCTTCGTGGCGCGGGCCGTGCGCGAGGGCATCATCGATCCTGACCGCTCGATCCAGATCGGCATCCGCACCCATGCGCCGGAGGATTGCGGCCTCAATATTCTCTATGGTCATCAGGTCGAAGACATGAATGCCGGCGACATCGCCTCGGCAATCATCTCTCATACGCGCGGCGCCCCTGCCTATCTCACCTTCGATATCGATTGCCTGGATCCGGCCTTTGCGCCAGGTACCGGCACGCCGGTTGCCGGCGGACCATCGAGCGCCAAGATCCTCTCGGTGCTGCAGCGTCTGCACCAACTCGATATCCGCGGCGCCGACGTGGTCGAAGTGTCGCCGCCCTACGATCATGCCGATATCACCGCCATTGCGGGGGCAACGGTGGCAATGTATATGCTTGGCCTTCATGCCGAGCGACGCGCCATTGCGGTGTCACAAGGCTGATTTATCATCGTTCAAATTGAATCCGGAAATCCTCAGAACCCATTGAAAGCGCAGGTCTAACATGGCACCGAAAATCTTCATCGATGGCGAACACGGCACAACGGGTCTGCAGATCCGCACGCGCATGGCCGGCCGCCGCGATGTCGAGCTTCTGTCCATTCCCGAGGCCGAGCGGCGCAATGCCGCCATGCGCGAAGATATGCTGAACGGCGCCGACATCGCCATCTTGTGCCTGCCCGACGACGCGTCGAAGGAAGCAGTTCAGATGGTTTCGGCCAACAACAACGTCCGCGTTATCGACACCTCGACGGCCTTCCGCGTCAATCCCGGCTGGGCCTACGGCTTTGCCGAAATGGACAAAGAGCAGGCCGAGAAAATCGCTTCCGCCCGCTTCGTCTCGAACCCCGGCTGCTATCCCACGGGCGCGATCGGCCTTATCCGGCCGCTTCGCGCCGCCGGAATTCTGCCGGATGGCTATCCGGTGACGGTTAACGCAGTCTCCGGTTATACCGGCGGCGGCAAGCAGATGATCGCGCAGATGGAAAACCCGGATCATCCAGATGCGATCACCGCGCCGCATTTCCTTTATGGCCTGCCGCTCACTCACAAACATGTGCCCGAAATGACCGTGCACGGCCTGCTCGACCGCGCACCGATCTTCTCGCCATCGGTCGGCAAGTTCGCGCAGGGCATGATCGTGCAGGTGCCGCTGCATCTCGACGATCTCGCCGAGGGCACGACGATGGAAAGCATTCATGCCGCCCTCGTCGCGCATTATGCCGGACAGGATATCGTCACCGTCGTGCCGCTTTCCGACAGCAAGGTGCTTGCCCGCGTCAATGCCGTCGAACTCGAAGGCAAGGACACGATGAAGCTCTTCGTCTTCGGCACGCCGGGGGGTCCCCAGGTCAATCTGGTGGCGCTGCTCGACAATCTCGGCAAGGGTGCCTCGGGTGCGGCCGTGCAGAACATGGACCTGATGCTCGCCTCCTGACGCCATGACGCTGGATGCGCTTGTCTCCGACGGGCAGGCCTGGTTTGCCGCCGCCCTGCCCGATCACGGCATCTATGCGCTGATGGCTTTTGCCTTTATCGCCGGGCTAGCCCGCGGCTTTTCCGGTTTCGGCGCAGCGTTGATCTTCGTCCCGCTCGGCGGCGCCATCGTCGGGCCGAAGCTGGTCTCGCCGATCCTGCTCGTCATCGACGGCATCGCCACGCTGGGGATGATCCCACCCGCCTGGCGCGACGCCAACCGGTCCGAAGTCTTCATCATGGCCGCCGGTGCGGCACTCGGCGTCCCGGCCGGCACGGCGCTACTGGCGCTGCTCGACCCGACGCTGCTGCGCTGGAGCATCACGATCATCGCCATCTCTCTGCTCGCGCTTCTCGTATCGGGATGGCGCTACCACGGCGCGCCGTCAGCGCCGCTCAGCAGCGGCGTCGGCCTGATCGCCGGACTTTTCAGCGGCGCCGCGCAGCTCGGCGGGCCGCCTGTCGTCGCCTATTGGCTCGGCGGCAAGACCGACTTCGCGCGTGTCAGAGCGAATGTCGTGCTGTATTTCTCGATCTCGTCGGTGTTCAGCGCCATCAGCTATTATATCGGCGGACTGTTCGCGCCCGCCGTCTTCGCGCTCACCGTCGTCGTCCTGCCGAGTTATGCGCTGGGTCTCTATGGCGGCTCGAAATTGTTCGGGCTTGCCGAGGAACGGACCTTCCGGATCGCCTGCTATGTGCTGATCGCGGCGGCTGCCATCATCGGCATGCCGCTGCTCGACGGCGTGCTGCGTTAGAACGAATGAAGGCCTCCCGCTTTCAATCACGTTCTGTGATCATCGTCTCGTGCGGGTATTCACCGTGAAAGCCACGCCAGTTGGCGATGGCGAAACCGAATACAACAAGCGCGCCGGCCTGATGCAGCAGCCCCCAGTGAAGCGGCACCTGCATCAGCAGCGTGGCAATGCCGATCGCCGCCTGAACGGTCACCAGCGCGAAAAGCAGGACGGCGCGGCGGGCATGGGTGGTCCAGGGTGCGGCGCGAAGGGCGATCACCATGTTGATCAAGGTCAGCACGAAGAGCGTATATGCGCCGATGCGGTGGATGAACTGCACTGTCTTCGGGTTCTCGAAGGCATTGATCCAGAAGGGTTGCTGAATGAGCAGATCTGAGGGGATGACGGCGCCATCCATCAGTGGCCAGGTATTATAGGAAAAACCGGCATCGAGTCCCGCCACCAGGGCACCGAGATAGATCTGGAACAGCGCGAAAACAGCGATGGCGGCAGCGAATCCGCGCGAGCTGCGTGCCGGCGCCGGATCGTTGGAGTGCGGCGACAGCCCGCGCATGATCCACATGCAGCCGGCAAAGATCAGGCAGGCCATGACGAGATGCGTTGCCAGCCGGTACTGACTGACGTCGGTGCGGGCCGACAGCCCTGACGATACCATCCACCAGCCGATGAAACCCTGCAGGCCGCCGAGCGCCAGGATGCCGACAAGCGGCCATCGCAGGCGTTTCTCGATCCGCCCCGTCAGCCAGAAAAAAAGGAGCGGCAGCGCGAAGATCACGCCGATGCCGCGGGCGATCAGCCGGTGCGCCCATTCCCACCAGAAGATACCCTTGAACTCGTCGACGGTCATGGAACTGTTCAATTGCTGAAATTCGGGAATGCGCTGGTAGAGGCGGAACTCCTCTTCCCATTCCGCGGCCGACAGCGGCGGGATGACGCCATGGATCGGCTTCCACTCGGTGATCGACAGGCCGGAATTGGTCAGCCGCGTTGCCCCTCCGACGAGCACAAGACAGAAGAGCGCCAAAAGCACGACTCCGAGCCATAGCCGCAAGGCGCGGCGGTTGCGGTTCTGCTTGCGCACTTCGCTCAGGATCGCCTGTTCCATGGTGGGGTTCGCGACGGCCATGATGTCTCCTTCTATCCGGCAGTTGATTTGCCCCACCGGCTCATGCAAAACAAGCCCCGAAGCTTTGCGGCATGCCGTCGCGCCGCTCCGCGCTACCTCAGACAAGAGATAAACAATGCCCGTCCGTCTCCGCAAATTCATCGGCACGATCCTTATCATCGTGCTTGTGCTCGTCTATGCGCTGGTGGCGAACACGATCGCGGTGGCGACGCTCGGCAACGCTCCCTGGTGGGGGCACCTGCTCTACTTCCTGCTGACCGGCCTGCTTTGGGTATTGCCGGCAATGGTGATCATCAAGTGGATGGCCGGACCGCGGCAGCAATAGGCCATTAACGGCCGAATAACCGTGATCGGCGGAAAACCTCGCTGAGGAGCGGCGCTTAAACCAAATATACGTCCCGCACACCTACCTTCCCGTTCAGCATTTTGACCGGAGAGTTCCCGTGCAGACGCAAAAGCTCAATGTTGATGAACAGCCGTCAGGCGATGACGCGCTGGCCGATGTGGCGATTTCACGCCTACGCCAGGTGAGCATGAAACTTGCCATGGCAAAAATTGACATCTCGGTATTCGACGCGATGCAGCCGCTGGAGGATGATTGGCGGGCTCTGGAGACTGACGACCTCCACTCGCTTCATCAGAGCTATGATTGGTGCGCCGCCTGGGTCAACGCCTTTCGGCGGCCGCTGGCGATCCTCAAAGGCGCCTATGCCGGGGAGACGGCCTTCATTCTGCCGATCGAGATCGTCAGATCCCGGGGATTGGCCGTCGCCAAGTTCATCGCTGCCGATCACAGCAATATCAACACAGGCCTGTTTTCCGGCAATTTTGCCGAAAGCGGCGGCAGCATCGACGCGGAGAAGTTCGCGGGGCAGCTTCGGCAGGCCTTGAAGGGCCATGCCGATCTGCTGCTGCTGCAAAACCTTCCGCTGGAATGGCGCGGGCGGCCGACCCCGCTCACCGGACTGCCGACGGTGCAGAACCAGAACCACGCCTATCAATTGCCGTTCCTCTCCAATTTCGAGGAGACGCTGAAGCAGCTCAACACCAAGAGCCGGCGTAAGAAATTCCGCGTTCAATCAAGGCGCCTGGAGGAGGCAGGCGGCGTCGAATATGTCATCCCGGAAACATCGGAAGAACAGCACCGCCTGCTCGATATCTTCTTCCACCTGAAGAGTATCCGCTTCGCGAGCCTTGGCCTGCCCGACGTCTTCGCCGATGGGGAAACGCAGACCTTCCTGCACGGCCTCATCGACAAGCGGGATGATGCAAGACAGTATTTCGGCCTGCAGATGCATGCGCTGCGGCTGAAGGGGGAGAACAAGAACCGGATCGCTGCCATCTCGGGCATTTCGCGCAAGGGCGATCACGTCATCTGCCAGTTCGGGGCGATCGATGAAGATCTTGTGCCCGATACGAGCCCCGGCGAATTCCTCTATTGGCAAATCATTTCGGGACTGCATGGCAGCGGCGTCGCGCTATTCGATTTTGGCCTTGGCGATCAGACCTACAAACGATCCTGGGCGCCGGTCGAGACCGCTCATTACGACGTGGTGCTGCCGGTTTCGCCATTTGGCCTTGCCGCCGGCGCGGCACACCGGATCGTTACCCGGGGCAAGGCGCATATCAAGGCGCGCCCGAAGCTCTATAAATTTGCCCAGAACATCCGCGCACGGATCGGCTGAGCGTTCTTTGTCTTGCGCATGTCGTTCTTCGCAAAACCGCTGCACACTTTTGCGCGACATGCTTCAAGCGGCTTGGCCGAGCGTCTGCTCGGCCCCTTCGCCGCCCGACATCAGCACGACGCGCTCATAGCCCGCAGCCTGGAATTCCGTCATCAAGGTCACAAAGATGGTCTCCTCCATCTCCGGAAGGGAAAGGACGATCTCGACATCCCGGCTGCGCGTCAGTCGCGCGACGCCGGCAACATCGGCCGCACCGCATTCGACCACCACGAGGTCATAAGCGGCGGCGAGCGCATCGAGCAGCAGCGACAGCCGGTCGACACCGCGCATGGCGCGGCGCACGTCGCTCTGACCCTGCGGGATCAGATGAGCATCGGAAAGACGATCGCTATGGATCGTGTCGCCGAAGGCGGCCTCGCCGCACAGCAGATCGGTGATGCCAGCCGCGACCTGGTTCTCGGCCATCAGTTCTGTGGGATAGCCGGAGCCGGTCATATCAATCAGAATGACGCGGCGGCCGGCATCGGCGAGCATGCGCGCCAACGCAACCGTCGCCGCCGAGCCATTGTCGCCAGTTGGAGATATGGCGATTGCCAGCGGCGCGCGGCTGCCCGTGAGGTAGTCCGCAACGGAGGCAATGGAAAATTCATTGTCGTCCTCCGGCGTCTCTTCGGCAGCCACCGTTTCTTCGATCACGTCCTTTCCGTCATCCTCCGTGACAACGGCGAGCATGCTCGCCTGGACGGGCCTTCTGACGGCAGCGACGACCGAGGCGGCCTGCGGCACATTCTTGTCTTCGGCGACCGTTTCAGCCTCGACCGTGTCACGGGACGCATCGACGGCACGAAGCGCCCGGCCGCTGAAGAGTTCGGCGAGCATGGTGACGATGGCGCTCAGGATCAGCGTCGCGACGGCGGCGACGACAACGATCGGCACCACCTTCGGGAAATAGGGATCGACTGGCTCGATGGCTCGGGAAACGATACGGGCGTCCGCCGGGCTGGAATTGCTGTCGGCGCGCGAGGCGGCCTCGCGATAGCGTACCAGATAGGTTTCGAGCAGCTGGCGCTGGGCGTTTGCCTCGCGCTCCAGCGCGTTGAGGCCAACCTCGTCTTCGCCGGCACGGGCGCTGTTGGCCTGAACCGCGTCTTTCTGGCGCTCGAGTTCGCTCGCGCGGAGATCGGCAACCTTCGCCTCGTTTTCGATGCTTGCCAGGATCTTCTGCGTCTCCTGGCGGATTTGGCCGCGAATATCGGAGAGCTGGGCGCGCAGGCTCTTCAGCCTCGGATGACTGTTGAGAAGGCTGGTCTGGAGATCTGATATTTGCGACTGCAGGCCGGATTCCGTCGCCTTCAGCCGCTGGATCGCCTGGGAAGACATGATGTCAGGCAGCGTATCGGAGGCTTCGCCCGATGACAACGCATTGCGCACCGCCTGCGCCCTCGCCTCGGCATTGGCCCTGTCGCCCCGCACGCGGGTGAGTTCTGCGGAGATGTCATTAAGCTGCTGGGCGGGGAATGTGGTCGTGCCGTTCGTTTGCAGCAGACCGTGGTTGGTGCGATATTCGGCAACCCTCTTCTCGGCCTCGCTGACCTTCTGCCGCAGGTTCTCGATCTCCGGCTCAAGCCAGCGCGTCGCTTCCGAATTGGATGCGAGCTTGGCGCCGCTCTGAGTGGAAAGGTAAACATTCGCCATAGCGTTCGGGATGGCGGCTGCGAGCTTCGGATCCTTCGACGTGAAATTGATGCCGATGACGCGCGAACCCGGCACCTGATAGACCTGCAGCCGCTCGACGAAAGCGTCGATCACCCGTTCTTCCGGCGGGTTCTCCATCGGGTTCTTCTTCAGATGCAGCTTCACCAGGATGCTAGTCATCGCCGAGCCGTTGGCGGCATCGTCGAATTCCGGCAGATTGTAGAGCTTCAGGTCGTTGATCACCTTCTTGAGGAGATCGGCCGATTGCAGGAGTTGCACTTGGCTGGCGATATTCAGCTCGTCCATCAGCGGCCCGGCGCCGGCTTCGTTCGCCTGCTGGGTGCTGGCGAAGGCTGGCGCGCGGGGTTCGATGAGGATGCGTGTTTCGCTGCGATATTGCGGCGAGATGATCTTGGCGCCGGCAAAGGCGACGCCGGCCGCCGCGAGCGTGATCGTCAAAATCCTGAGCCGGCGTGCCCAGACGGCGCGAACCAGCTGGCTGAGGTCGATGTCCACATCCTGATCACGCACTACGCCGGACATGCTCTTACTCCACAACAAAGGTCCCGCAAGCGTAAACGACCGTGGTAACTCAACGGTTAATGGTAACCTTGCGAAGAAATGATCGGGATCAGCAAAGAACGCCGGAAATTGTCGGCCGTCTTTTACCGGGCATTAACCCTAACGGATCGATAACGATCTCACCAAGTTCATTTTCTGTGAGCACCAGCGGATGTCTGTCGCCCCGCCCAAAATCGTTTTGGCCCTGAGCCTTGCAGCCATGACGGCTGCATTGGGCGGATGCACGACGTATAAGCCGGCTCCGAAAGCCTTCAACGAGGCGACCATCCAGCCCTATACGCTTGATAGCGGCGACCGGCTGCGCATCACCGTTTTCGACCAGCAGAGCCTGACCAATACCTACACTGTCGATCAGGCCGGTTATATCGCCTTCCCCCTCATCGGTCAGGTCCCTGCCCGCGGCCGAACCCTGCAGCAACTTTCAGGGCAGATCGCCCAGAAACTGCAGCAGGGCTATCTTCGCGATCCCGATGTTACCATCGACGTCGACCGCTACCGCTCGATCTTCATCATGGGCGAAGTCGGCCAGCCCGGCCAATATGCCTATGTTCCGGGCATGACCGTGCAGAACGCCATTGCGGTTGCCGGCGGCTTCTCCAGTCGCGCCAACCAGAGCATGGTCGATGTCACCCGCAAGATAAACGGACAGGTGCTGACCGGCCGCATCAACATATCCGGCCCGATCATCGCCGGCGACACGATCTACGTTCGCGAACGGCTCTTTTGAGCAATGGCAAGAGAGAGACCGCTCCGCATTCTGCACTGCTTCAGATCGCCGGTCGGCGGGATTTTCCGCCATGTCCGCGACTTGGTCGAGGAACACAGCAAGGCCGGTCATCACGTCGGCATTCTCTGCGACAGCTCGACAGGCGGCGAGCACGAGGACAGTTTGTTCGATGATATCCGCCCATATCTGTCTCTCGGCCTGACGCGCGTGCCGATCCGCCGCTCGGTCAGCCCGTCCGATATCGCGACGATGTGGGATACGTACAAGAAGATTAAAAGTTTGCGGCCGGATGTGCTGCACGGGCACGGCGCCAAGGGCGGCGTGCTCGCGCGACTTGCCGGCTCAGCCCTGCGGGTGAATAGGTATCGCGTAGCCCGCCTCTATACCGCGCATGGCGGAAGCCTGCATTATTCGCGCTCCTCATTCACAGGACAGTTCGTCCTCAGGATGGAGCGCCTGCAGGAATATTTCACCGATGCGCTAGTCTTCATCTGCGAATACGAGCGCGACACCTATGTCCGCAAGGTGGGCAAGCCGCGGACGAAGACGAAACTGATCTATAACGGCATCGGGGAGCGTGAATTCGAGCCGATCCACACCCGGTCGGATGCCGTGCATTTCATCTATGTCGGGATGCTTCGGGACCTCAAGGGTCCCGATCTGTTTGTCGATGCCTTCGCCAAGACCGAGCGATTGCTCGGCCGGCCGCTTTCGGCGCTGATGATCGGCGACGGACCTGACCGCGACCGCTATCGCGAGATGATGATCGAACGCGGCCTCGGCAAACGGATCGGCATGTTGCCGGCAATGCGTATCCACGAGGCCTTTGCCATGGCGCAAAATCTCGTCGTCCCCTCTCGCGCCGAAGCCATGCCCTACATCGTGCTCGAAGGGCTGGGGGCCGGCAAGACGATCATCGCCAGCCGCGTCGGCGGCATTCCCGAGGTGCTCGGCAAGGACAGTCCGGCTCTTGTAGAGCCCGGCAATTCAGACGATCTCGCCCGCGTGATGGCGGAAGCGCTCAGCACGCCCGGCTGGCACGCCAGAACAATGCCGTCGCATGAGGCAGTAAAGGCCGTGTTTTCCTCGACCGTGATGGCGCGGGATGTTCTGCAATTATACCATGAGCTCGTCGGTCCTGCCGCCGAACCAGCAGTGTTCGTTACCCCGTAAATATTTCTTAGGGGCTTTCTGGTATTTCGCTTGCTGACAACGAGCGACAAAACCCCATGAACAAGCTGGAAAAAAGCGATCCGTTTGACGTAGAAGCGCTGCGCAAGCAGGTCTCCGACATCGAGGCGCGACGCAATGCAAGTCGGGAGCAGGCCTCCGAGCCGACTGAAATCAATGCCTATGCCCGGCAGATCGCCGAACAGTTCCGCGACGGCACTCGTTCGCCTGCCATTATTATCGGCCAATTGCGGCTCCTGGAATTCTTGGCACTGTTTTCGATTGCCCTGATCGTCCACTACTTCTGGCCGGGCGACGGCAGCGATCCTCTGCTGGTGCGGGCCGGCATGGCAGCGATCGCTTCAACCGCGACCGTCATCGCCCTGCAGCTTGCCGACACCTACACCATTCCCGCACTCCGGGCGAAGCTACGGCTGATGCCCCGCATTCTCGCCTCCTGGACGATCGCGCTTGTGCTGACCATCGGCCTGTTCGCGCTCATTCGTGGCACCACATGGGCGATGGTCGATGCCTATGTTCCCTGGTTTGCCGCCGGCGCGCTTTTTCTTGCGACCGAGCGTTTCCTCGTGGCCTACGGCATCCGCAACTGGGCGCGCAACGGCATCATGGAGCGGCGCGCCGTCATCGTCGGCGGCGGCGAACCGGCCAAGGAGCTGATCCGCACCCTCGAACAGCAGGCCGATAACGACATCCGCATCTGCGGCATCTTCGACGACCGCGGCGAGAAGCGCTCACCGATCATGGTCGCCGGTTACCCGAAGCTCGGCACCGTGGCGGAACTCGTCGAATTCGTGCGGCTGACGCGCATCGACATGCTGATCATCGCCCTGCCGCTTTCGGCTGAGGCGCGCATCTTCGATCTCCTGAAGAAGCTCTGGGTCCTGCCGGTCGATATCCGGCTTGCGGCGCACGCCAACCGGCTGCGCTTCCGGCCACGCGCCTATTCGCATGTCGGCGCTGTGCCGATGCTCGACATTTTCAAGATGCCGATCCGCGACTGGGATTCCGTCGCCAAACGCGGCTTCGACATCTTTTTCACTCTGGTCGCGCTTGCGCTGCTCTGGCCGCTGATGGCCGCAACCGCAATCGCCATCAAAGCGACCTCGGAAGGTCCTGTCTTCTTCATGCAGAAGCGTCACGGCTTCAACAACGAAGTCATCAACGTCTTCAAGTTCCGCTCGATGTACACCAACATGGCCGACCCCTCAGGCAAGGCCGCGGTGACCAAGGGCGATCCACGCGTCACCCGTGTCGGAAGGTTCATCCGCAAGACCTCGATCGACGAGCTGCCGCAGCTTTTCAACGTGCTGCGGGGAGACCTCTCGCTGGTCGGTCCGCGTCCGCATGCGGTTCTCGCTCAAGCGCGCGACCGCGCCTTTGCGGATGTCGTCGAAGGTTATTTCGCCCGCCACCGCGTCAAGCCTGGTGTGACCGGCTGGGCGCAGATCAACGGCTGGCGCGGCGAAGTGGACAATGACGAGAAGATCAAGTTCCGCACGGCCTACGACCTCTATTATATCGAGAACTGGTCGCTCTGGTTCGATCTCAAAATCCTGTTCCTGACGCCGGTCCGGCTGTTCAACACGGAAAACGCCTATTGAGCACGATCGCGGCGACATATTCGCGTGTCGCCCAGCCGCAGCGGGCAACGCTGCGGCTGATCGGTTCCGCCTTCGTCGCTTTCGGTGTTTTCCTCTCCGGCTTCGTCATCGATGAGCCGGCGCCCTATGAACTCTGGATGGCGGGACTGATCGGCCTCTGGTTCATCCTGGGGCTCAGGATTTCGCGCATCGTCGCGCCGTTACTTGCGCTGCTGCTCACTTTCAATATCGGCGGCATGCTGTCGCTGACGCAGATGAATGACCTTGCGACGGCGCCGATGTATATCGCCGTCTCGACCTTCCTGGCGCTGACCGCGGTATTCTACGGGGCGATCATCGAGGACAGCCATAAGCGGCTGCCGCTGATCTTCAACGCCTGGACCCTGGCTGCCGTCGTCACGTCGGCGCTTGGCGTGCTCGGCTATTTCCACGCCTTTCCCGGCTCGGAAGTGTTCACTCTCTATGACCGCGCCAAAGGCGCGTTCCAGGATCCGAACGTCTTCGGCCCCTTCCTGGTGCCGCCGTCGCTCCATCTCATCCACGGCATTCTGGTCGGCGACCTGAAGAAATCGCCATTGAAGGCAGCCGCCCTTCTCGTGATTGCCCTCGGCATCTTCCTCTCCTTTTCCCGGGCTGCCTGGGGCCTCTTTGCGCTCGGCGTGGTGCTGCTGATTTTCATCATGCTGCTGAAGGAGCGCAGCGGCGCCTTCCGCTTGCGCGTGCTGATCCTGTCACTGGCGGCGATCATCATGCTGGTCGCATCGCTGCTCGTGGCGCTGCGGATTCCGAAGGTCGCAGAGTTGTTTTCGACACGCGCCCAGCTCGTGCAGCAGTATGACGGCGAACATCTCGGCCGCTTCGAGCGCCACAGGATCGGTTTCACCATGATGATGGAGCGCCCGCTCGGCATCGGTCCGCTCGTGTTCGGCACCATGTTTCCCGAGGACGAGCATAATATCTGGCTGAAGTCGCTCACCTCCTATGGCTGGCTCGGCTTCGTCAGCTATGTCGGAATGCTCCTCTGGACGCTCGTCCTGGGTTTCCGGAACCTGCTTCACGACCGGCCGTGGCAACCCTTCCTGATGATTGCCTGGATCTCCGTTCTCGGCCATGCGGCGATCGGCAACGTCATCGACATCGACCACTGGCGGCATGTCTATCTGCTCTTCGGCACGGTCTGGGGCTGCGCGGCGCTGGAAGCGCGTCACAGGCGCGGCCGAAATCTCGCCGGAGCGGCTTGAAGCCCTTGCCGGCTGCCTATTTCGTCGTCCCGGCCGTCAAGCCGGCGATGAACCGCCGCTGGAAAATGAGATAGGTCAGGATGAGCGGGGCAATGACGATCACCGCCCCGGCGGTCAGAACCGGCGTGTTGACGGTGTAGCGCCCCTGGAAAAACAGCATGCCGAGGGGCAGCGTCCGATAGGCATCGTCGTTCACCAGAATGAAGGGAATCAGAAACTCGTTCCAGGTCCAGATGAACAGGAACAACGCCAGTGTCGACATTGCCGGCACCATCAGGGGTACGACGATCTTGCGAAGGATATAGAAGCGCCCGGCGCCGTCGAGGACTGCCGCTTCGAGAATCTCTTCGGGCAATTGCTGCATCGCGCTGGCGAGGAAGATCGTCGAGAATGGGATCGACATCGCGATCTGCGGCACGATCACGGCGGCATAGGTATTGATCCACCCGAGATACCGCATTTCATAATAAAGCGGGATGATGAAAGCCTCTGCCGGCACCATCATGCCGAGTGTCAGGATGGCGAACAGCATACGCCTGAGCGGGAAAGACAGAAAAGCGAAGGCGAAACCCGTCAGCAGGCCCAGAAAGACGCTCGCGGCGACAACGGGTATGACGACAATGATCGAATTCCAGAAGTAGATGTTGAAATGCCCGGCATTCCAGGCATCGAGGTAATTTTCGAAGTGCGGATATGCCGGCAAGGCGAACGCACCCTTCAGGACGTCGGCCTTGCTCTTTATTGACGTCAGAAGCAGAAGCAGGAATGGCGTGATCGTGACGAATGCGAGAAGCCAGAGGAGAATGCGAAGAGGGAGTGTGGTAGTGGGGATATTGGACGAACGGCTCATCACGCCACCCCTTTGTTCTGCGAGCCGACAAACCGGTGAATTGCATAGTTGATGATGAATGTCAGGGCCGCGCCGACAATGGCGATGGCCGCCGCCGCGCCGAACCGGTTGAGCTCGAAACCGAGCTGGTACATGTAGATATTCGGTACGAGCGTGGCGTTGGCGGGCCCGCCGCGGGTCATTGTGAAAATCAGGTCGAAGCTCTTGATCGACGCGATGACCGTCAGCAGCAAAACCACCCTGATTTCCGGCATGAGAAGCGGCAGCGTTATCCAGAAAAACGTCTTTCGCGCCGAAGCGCCATCGACCTTCGCAGCATCAAATAGCGACGGGTCGATGCGCTGAATTCCCGTGAGGAAGATGACCATGCAAAAACCGAAGAAATACCAGGTGGCAACGATCCCGACCGCGGGAAGCACGAAGTTGAAATCTCCCAGCCAGGGGAGTGCGAACATGCCCAAGCCCACTGCTCTCAGAAACTGGTTGAACGGACCGAATGCAGGATTGTAGAGCCATGCCCAGATGATGCCCAACACGGCAGTCGGCATGATATATGGCAGGAACAGGAACGTCCGCAGAGCGAGTTGTTCGCGTTGCTTCAGATTCCAGACGCAGGCGGCAAGACCTATGCCGAGCCCGAGCGGCAGGACGCAGTAAAAAATCATCAGCTCGGCATTGTTGCGCAAGGCGATGTAAAAACGATCATCGGAAAAGAGATCGACGTAATTGCCGAGGCCAACCCACCTGGGCACGGTCAAGCCGTCCCAACTGGTCAGGCTCAACCCCAAAGCCGCGACAATCGGCCCGAAGACAAAGGCCGCGTAAAGCAGCAATCCGGGGAATAGATAGATCCAGTTGGTATGTTCGGAGCCATCAAGTGGGGAGCGCTTCATTCCGGTACTCCATGAAGCCAAAGCTATCGTCGTCGTGCAGCAAGCCTGAGATCGCAGCGCTGTTTTTTAAGGTGATGTCGACCAGACGCAGGCCGCGGACGGTCGCGGCCTGCGTCCGCGCCATTTATTTCTGGCCCTTCAGGTAAGCCTGATAATCCTTGTCCATAGCGTCGACAAAGGCTTCAGGCGTGATCTTGCCGGACAGGAGAAGCGGCGTGTTGTCGTCGATTGTCTTCAGCATCGTCGGGCTAGACCAATCGGGATAGTGGCCGAGAGCGTCGTTGGCGTTGAGCGTCTTCCACATCTCGATGCCGGAGCTCAGCAGCGGCGTGAGCTTTGGCTTCGCATCCGCCGCAAGCGACGTTGCCGGAAGATAGCTGGCATTGGCCCAGGCTTCGGCAGCTTTTTCCGAAACCATGTAGTCGATATATTCACCGGCGAGGTCCTTCGTTTTCTGGTCTTTGGCAAGGCTTGTTATTGCCCAGGCAAGATCCACGCCTCCGACGCTCAGCGGCTTGGTAATGCCTTTTGGGGCAGGAATGGCCATGAAGCCGATATCCTGGTTGTGCTGCATATCACCGAAATACCAGGTTCCCGAGATCAGGAAGGCGCCCTGCCCCGATATGAAAAGCTGAACGGCGTCGTCACCCGAAATGCCTTCGAAACCGGGATAGAAATAGCCGCCTTGCGCCCACTTCTGCACCAGTTTTGCGGATTCGATGTTGCCTTTGGTATTCCAGGAGCCGCCCCTGCCGTAGATCAGATCGTCAAGTTCGGCGCGATTGCCCGCGTCGATATGGGCTTGATCGATGGCGCCGATCATGTGCAGGGCCAGATGCTGCTTTGCGCTGCCCATCATGAAGGGCGCCACGCCTTTTTCCTTCAGCTTGTCGAGATCGGCCAAAAGCTCCTCGAAAGTCTGCGGCAGTGCGATGCCGGCGTCGTCAAGGATCTTCTTGTTGTAATAGAGGCCGACGATCTCGGCGAGGCCTGATATGCCGTAGGTCTTGCCGACCCCGAACTTTGGCCCATCCCATCGATCTCGCGCCAGCACGGAATCGGACTGGCGCTTGTCCCAGCTGTATTTCTTGATGTAGTCGTCAACCGGCAGGAGCAGTCCTTCCTTGACCATTGCGCCCATATCGCCGGCGCCCTGGTTGACTTTCGTGACGACCGGGCCGTTCCCTGCCGAAACCGCAAGCTTCAGCGTCAACTTCATGTCATCGAATGTGCGGGCGGTACGCTTGATCGTAACGCCGGGATGCGCAGCTTCGAACTCTTTGTTCAGCTGCTCTATGACCGCACTCTGACCTTCGTAGGTCTGGTCATCCCAAACAGCCAGATCGTCAGCCCGGGCGGCTGCCGAAAGGCCAAAATTCATAAGCGCTGCACCAGCAAGCGCGACGGCCGTTTTCATTTGAAATGCCGGCAGTATGTTGATCGATTTCACGCTTCTTTTCATCTGCTCCACCTCACTTGGTTTATTCTCCACTCCCCGTTCGAGCCTTGCGCCAGGCGCCGCCGAACGTTTTCTTCCCCCAGAGCTTTGCCTGACCGGCGAATCTGAGGTAATCGTCAGTGCATCAGCTCCTCTCGCGACCCAAAACGACAACGCGCCACGCAGGAGGTGGCAAAGTGATGGACACCAGTTGCTTCATCCGTCCCGCGATTGAAGCGGATATCGAAGCCTTTTTTGAAATCTGCCTGAAAACCGCGAATGGCGGTCACGATGCCAGCGCTCTCTATAGTGACCCGCGTCTGCCCGGTTACATCTGGTCGGTGCCATATCTCAAGTTCGCCAAAGACTTTGCCTTTGTTCTCGTCCAGCATGACCGTCCGGTCGGCTATGTCGTGGGCGCCCCCGACACCAGCCAGTTCGATCAGGACCTGGCGGCAAGCTGGTGGCCGCTCGTGCGCCGAGAGATCGCCGGACTGGCGCCGACCCGTCCGCGCGACGCCGACGTCTTGGAACGAATCCAAAATCCGCGCAGCGGGACGGCCTGGCTTCAGCACCAGTATCCGGCGCATCTGCACATCAACATCCTTCCCGGGCTTCAGGCAAGCGGCTGGGGACGAAAGATGATCGACACCGAGCTGCAGGCGCTTCGAAATCATGGGGTCACGGCCGTGCATCTCGGGGTCGACCCCACAAACGAACGCGCCAAAGGCTTCTATCGTCACCTTGGCTTTTCCGAACTCGAACGCGATGGCGCCGTCGCCTTTGCAATGCGGATCGATCAGGGATCCCGCTGAAACCGCCGGCGCCAGACCGCTCATGACATCGGCTCCGAATTTGCAGCGTCGAGCCCATATTTCAAAGCGACGGCTGCCGGCATGGCGCTCCAGCCCTGAAGCAGGGAGCCGCGTCCATAGGGCGGCGAGAAATATTCCACCGCGCCGATCCAGCCATTGTCGAGGCAGGTTTCCCACCAGCGGGTCAGCGCGTAGCGGGCGCCTCCAAGTCCGTGGCGAAGGCGTTCTTCGGCATAGGCGCCGTCCCAATAAGGCCAGTCCGAGCCGTTATGGTAGCGGTAAGGAAAGGCGGTCTTGGATCGCAAATCGCTTTGCCGCTTGAATGGTGGATAGGCGCACATCACACCCCACCTGCCATAGGGCTGTTCCTGATTGTTGCGCGTTTCCAGCCTGGTTTCAAACGCTCTCAGGAGGCCGACAGCCCTCTCCTCTGAAATAGCACTAAATCGCGATAAGGTCAGACTGTCGAGAGCCAGATGATCTTCGACAAAAGTGCCGGGTGTCCCATAGTCGAGATATCCTCCCGTTGCCGGCACGAAGAGCCTGGCTTCGATTTCCCGGCGGGCAAGAATTGCGGTCTTGCGCGCATGTTCGGCAAGGGTCGGATCGTGTCCTTCGCCCAGCCTCGCGACAGCATCCAGCGCGCCGACGAAGAGACCGAGGTCATAGGAAACAAGGCCGTCACGAAAGACATTGTCGGCCCAATCTCGGTCGTTGCGCGGTTTCAGCGGCAGAACGCTGTCGGGACCGGCCAGGCTGACATAGCGATCCATGATCGCCCTCACTGTCGGCCAATGAAGCTGCACCTCGGCCGCGTCTTTCGTAACGCCGAAATAGTCATCGAGAAAAAGAATGAAGAAAAGCGGACTGTCGAAGTGGTCGCTCCACCAATCCTGCGGACGATTATGATACTCCGGAACTGCTCTTTTATGGGTTTTGGGATTGGCTTTGCTGTCGGCGACGAAGCGCTGCCAGGCATCCGATTGCGCCGGTCCCGTCAGGATAACGCCGCTCGGGGCCTCTCCGTCGGGCTGTATTCCCTTGGCGAGCAGTCGGATCTCGTCGCGCACCGCCTCCGGAGCAAGCGTCAACAGCGGCTGCATCGTCCAATAGCCGTCGCGGTAATAGGTCCGCGCCGGAGCGCTATAGGCCTGTCCGGCGGCAAGGCCGGCGAAGGCGCCATTTTCGTCGCGCCTTATGCTGGAAAGGGCCGCATGTATCCCCTGACTGACCATGCTGCGCATTAGCGGGTCGGCGTCAGGCATCATGTCGCAACGCGCCACATATTCCGCGGCTTCGGTGATAATGGCTTCGCTGCTGAGATCGAGGGCTCTCTCGGCTTCGTCTCTCGAGGCGCCGCCGGCAATCCGCAGATCGGAATCTCGACCTTCCGCGATAAGGACGCCCCAGCCCATTTCGAAAATCTGCCGATGACCGCTGCGGGACACCTTCGCCCTCGCGTCTCGCCCATCCGGCTCGTGCCACCAGGCGCAACGGCGCGCTGGATAGACGCCCTGCAGGCTCACTCCATTGATCAGCATCACCGGCAGCGACTGCGCGACAAAAACGCCGCCCTGTTTCGAGACGAGCCGGTTCGGAGCGTAGGTATAGGGGCCGGTGATCGGAGAAAACCGCACACGCCCCAGGCTGCCGGCACCCCAAAGGGCAAGATCGGCATATCCCTCCGGATGAACATCCGCCTGAAGGCGTGGCGCCATTATGGGCAGCAAGACGCCGGCGTCGGCTGAAAGCTGCCCGTCGGTCGAGGGTTTTATCATAGACAGGTCCCCGACAGCCGCGTGGAGGAACCCGCAGAATGCGAAACGAAGAAACAGCTGAACCAGCCTGAGCCGGTTCCTCTTTGGGCGATCTTGGCGCGTGCGCGCCGACCCAGACAATATGTACGGTGCATACTTGTCCTCGACCCTGTTTCATTCGCGCGTTGATCACGCGTTGATCCCAGCCTACAGGCGGCTCCTCCTTTGTCAAGGACGTAGACAAATTGTCGGCTTCCGTGTACTGAACTGGGCTATGGAGATGAGGGTTGAGGACTAAACCCATCATTTCGCGACGGCTGAGAACTGGACCGACCTTACATTAGGGATACACCTCGAACTAATTGGAACGATTAGCCGGATGGCAACGACGTCGTCTATCGTACAGACTCCCATCGCACGAAAAATCTCGACCAATACGGTGATCCGAACCGTGTTAGCCAAGGGGAAGATCTCGCGCGCCGATATTGCCAAGCTGACCGGCCTGTCGAAACAGACGATTTCCGATGTCGTGCGCGATCTTGAGGATGACGGGTGGCTGAAACCTGTCGGGCAGACCGATGGTCGTCCCGGTCGGAATGCGATCATCTATGAAATCAACGCAAGCGCGGGCCTGGCGGTCTCCATCGATCTCGGAGGTACCAAGATCGCTGCGGCTATCTGCGATTTGTTGGGTAACGTCGTTGCGGAAACCAAAGTGCCCACCGACCCACGCGGCGGACCGCATCTCGTCAACCAGTTCAGCGACCTGATCACTCAACTCGCGCTTGCGGCGGGGACGACTGCCGACAAGCTGCGTCTCGTCGTTCTTGGCAGTCCCGGCGTCCTCGATCCGGCTACCGGACATATCAACGTCGCGCCGAACATTCCCGGCGTGGACGCAATGGATCTGCGGCAAGCGTTCAGCGACAAGATGGGCATACCGGTGATCATCGAAAATGACGTCAACCTCGCCGCGCAAGGGGAGAGATGGCGGGGACACGGCGTCGAGGTCGGCAGTTTTGTTTTCGTGGCGCTTGGGACGGGCGTCGGCATGGGCATTATCGCCAATGGCGCGCTGTTGCGCGGTGCCCGCGGCGCGGCCGGCGAAATTGCCTATCTTCCACTCGGCGGCGATGCTTTTGATCCAGGCGGTTTTACACTGGGAACCTTCGAGAGCGCGGTCGGCAGCGTCGCCATGCTGCGGCGCTACACCGGTTTCGGCGGGCGCAACGCCTCTAGCGTGGCCGACCTCTTCGCTGCGTTCAATGCAGGCGAAACGAGCGCCATCGCCGCAATCGAAGAGACAGCGAGACTGGTGGCGATCGCCATTGCCGCCATCGGAGCAACTCTCGACCCGGAACTGGTGATCACCGGCGGCAGTATCGGTGCAAGGCCGGAGCTCGTAAACGCCATCCGCGCTTTTCTGCCGCGTTGCACCCCTTACCCGCCGCGGATCGAGATCAGCCGCTTCGGCAACCGCGCCGCTCTCATGGGAGGCATGGGTATCGCCGTCGAGCGCATGCATGACGATCTGTTCGGTGTAAAATTGCAGGACGCTTGACGATCGCAGCGGCTCGCAATCAGCCGATGCGCCACTTGCGAAGCGCGGCAAATGCGCTAGATTTTGCGTCATGATAACAGCAACGCAGATACGCGGCGCGCGTGCCATGATCGGAATGAGCATCGAAGAGCTCGCCGCCGCAAGCGGCCTGCCGGTCGAAACCGTGACAGCGTTGGAAAAGGGCGAGTTTGAGGGCGAGCCGCATGCGCTGTTCGACGTGCGCAGCACGCTCGAGGCGCATGGCATCATCTTCCTGTCGAGCGGCAATCAAGATGAAGGCGGCCCCGGCATCCGGTTGCGGGCACGCACATCAACCGATGATGGCATCCGGCCGGAAAATCTCAATGCCGCCAATGACGACTGACCAGATCCGTCTGTCAGGTTTCGCGGTCCGATCCTTTATTGCGGGAACCGCGTGTCAGAGATAGGTCTTGGCAAGGTCGGCGAGTTTGCCGCCGTCTCTCACGCCCTGTCTGTAAAGCTGAATGATAACCGCACCGATCCTCTCGGCTTCCGGCGTCGTTCTGACCAGGCCGCGTTCGTCGCAGACCTTGTCGAGCACTTGCGAAAGCAGATCGAGATCTTCCGAAAAGAGCGGTAAATCATGCGGATGAATTGATGACCGTAACATCACGCCGCACTTCCCTCCGAGGGCAAACGCCTACACGCTTGCATCGCCGGCTGCCCTCCGCAACCGGCAATGAAGTTATTATGCGTGAGGGTCCGAACTTTAGCAACTGCGCAAACTCCTGCGGAACAAAATTTCCTTCCGCATTTGCAGCAGGGATCCGAACCGGCTCAGGCGTGTTGCGATCTTTCAGATCCGCTGTTCGGCTTCATCCTGATCTGGCGTTACCGCAACATGCTTCAGCCGTTGCGGCGGCCGCCAGCAGCGATGAACGGCGGATCGATGAAGCCTTCCATGATCACCTTGGCGGTCAGCTCGATCACTCGTTCCTCGGCAAGTTCGGCAAGCGCGAGGGCAACGTCGCCCTCTGGCCAGCCGGCCTTGACCGCCTCGTCCGACAGAGCTTGGAAAGCATCGGCAAGGGCCTGCCTGCAAGTTAGGTTCTGGTTCATATCCGCCATGCGCTCGCACCAGGCCATCTCTGAGAGGAACAATCCTAATCTACACATATTCGCAAAAATGCGAAGCGCCAAAAGGTTCTCTGAAATTTAAAACCAGACTATTCAGCGCAAAATTCTGTATAGCCTTAACAAAAACAAACAAATATCAGTCCATACTATTGATGGATTCTCAAAAAGAACTAGAAGAGCTATTTTTCAACCACTCCCGTTAAGAGAGTATTTCATCGGATGATTTACTTCAAATGGTCAAAATCGAATTCGATACACTGACCATTTTCTCTGCCCAATGGCATAGACCCAAAGTCCGGCCGTTTTCATCATCTTCCCGCCACCCTGTCAATCAGCTTCGGGATATTCCCGGTGCGAGCATGACCATCAATCGCGTCGTGGTGAAGAGGAGCTTAAAGCGGTTCGGCCGTTGGGCATCGGAGGATGGCGGCGAATGCCGACCGGCGTGATCACCTTATTACCATAACGGCACCACACTGCCGTCAAAGTCCGCCGTACCATTGCCTCGGCGCGTTCAATTTTTTCAGGAGGTAAAATGTCTATCGAACTGGACGCTACTACCTATGTTCACGCCAAGCCAACGACCGCTCATTCTTATATCCTGCCGGCCGTTGTCGACGTTCTTGAAAACAGTTTTCACGAGGCAAACGAAACGGCGGTCTTTGATCTCGGCTGCGGCACCGGCGGCGCTGCCTCGGTGCTTGTGGAGAAAGGCTACGACGTCGTCGGCGTCGATCCGTCGGAGGACGGTATTGCGAAAGCGAAAGCGGTCCATCCCGATCTTCCGCTGGAAATCGGTTCCGGCTACGACGATCTTTCCAGCCGCTACGGGACCTTCGATGCGGTGATCAGCATAGAAGTCGTGGAGCATGTTTACGACCCGAAGGCTTTCTCGGCGACCATGTACGATCTGGTGAAACCGGGAGGCATCGCGGTCGTATCGACGCCTTTTCACGGTTACTGGAAAAATCTGGCTTTGGCGGTAAGCGGAAAGATGGATGACCATTTCATGCCGCTCAAAGACCACGGCCACATCAAATTCTGGTCCCCGGGGACACTCAGCACGCTGCTGCTCGACACAGGCTTCGAAGACGTCGACTTCGAATATGTCGGGAGAATTCCGCTTCTGGCAAAGTCGATGATTGCAATCGCGCAGAAACCGCACTGACCCGTCCGCTACCGCGGCCACGCACGCGCGGCGCTCACCATTAACGTGATGTGCTGACTGGGATTTCAAGGGGATAAATGGTCGGGGCGACTGGACTCGAACCAGCGACCCCTTGACCCCCAGTCAAGTGCGCTACCGGGCTGCGCTACGCCCCGACCTGCCGAAACGGCTTGATTGCTTTATGAAATCGGCCTTCATAGCGCAAGGGGAAAATGATGGTCGTGGAATAAAAATAGAACGGAAGGCGTCGAAAAGCACAGATCGGCGCAAACAGTCCCACGAAAGTCCCACGCGATGTTTCCGATGCGTTCCGAGAGCGAATTCGGGTTGACCATCCTTTCCATTTGAATCGCAAGGCGTGCTCAGCCTTAAATGACCGGAGTCTCGTCGTCTGCAGTAGAAGCGTTCTCATTTGCAATCTGCGCCCGACCTTTGGCGATTGCAGCTTCTTTTCATCAGCGATGGCTTTGAGTACCGCCATCTTTGCGTTTCCGCCTCTCCCAAGATCCTGATCGCCAACAGACACTTGATGTTGAAAAGCAATCGCGAAACAGAGAGTGAAGTCCGATGTCACCACAGGCGGACATGGCTGGGTTGTTGGATTCACCGCAGGCAGACCACCATTTGCTTTTGGTCTCACCGCTCTACCTCAATCGACAGAGACAGTGGAGGAAGTCGCAGTGCGTAAGCCGATCATACTATTTGCCTTTGCCGCGTTCGCCCTACCCGCTGATGCGATGGCGCAGTCGCCTGAGCTCGAGGATACCTGCAAATCCGTGGCAAAGAGCTTCTTCATGACCGATCAGCTCGCTATCGGCACCGTGCAATCGTTTCCCGAGTTGAAGCCGCCAGGTGTCCGCATGTCGTATTCGACGCGGCAGGGAACCGCGCCGGCCGAAATGACCGACATATTCGAATGCGAGTTCGACAAGGCGGATAAGCCGCACAACCTGGCGCGCTTCTGCGTATCGAGCACGTGCTATTCACCGAACGCCGATGACGGTGACCGCAAGCGCCGCTTCGACGAAATGCGCATTCTCCTCAACCGCGCTGAGAAATAGGATGGCGCCGTGCTCGGCATGATGGGTGGAGATGAAGCGTTTCGCGAAGGAAGCAGTGCGCCCGGTAACGTTCAGATTGCGACGACCTTCAGCCGACCTTCGGCGGTCTGGCGGGGCTGCCACGCCCGATAGTTGGCAATCGAAAAATGCGGAGTTTCGAAAGGCGTGGCGTGGGTTTCGGTGATGACGGTGACGTCGGCGCCGGCGGCCTCGCCGGCAAGAATGCCGGCAACGGCATCTTCGAAGACCAGGCAGTTTGCCGGGTCGACTCCGAGGCGGCTTGCACCGAGCAGATAACCCTCGGGGCTGGGCTTGCCGGCCACGACCTCCCGACCGCTGACCATCACCTTCGGCATTGGAATGCCGGCTGCAGCCATGCGGCGCCTGGCGAGTTCGATCGGCGCCGAGGTGACGATCGCCCATCTGCCGTCGGGGATGGCGTTGAGGAAGCGGGCGGCATCGGGAATTTCGATGATGCCGGAGACGTCCTCCATCTCCTCGGCCAGCAGCAGATCCGCCTCGTGCACCGGATCGACACCCGGCAGGCCGAGGCCGCGGATCACGTCGGAGGCACGAATGCCGTGGATCGTTTTCAGGAAAACCTCCGGCTCAAAACCATGTCGTTTTGCCCATGCGCTCCAGACGCGCTCGACGACGGCAATGGAATTCAGCAGCGTTCCGTCCATATCGAAGAGGAAGGCGTCATAGGATCTGTCGAGGACGTCGTGGTGACCGGGCACGGGTGTTTCCTTGCGAACACGAGGCAATCGGGCTCTCCGGCAGGCGAGTAGCCGAGAGCGACGACGGCGTCAACGTCAGTCGTTGATGTCCGGATGCGTGACGTTGCGAACATCGGCCAGACCACGTGCGGCGTCGCGATTGCCGGTCGCGGCGGCGGCTTCGAAGATTCGCATCGCGTCACCGTACATTTTCAGATTGAGATAGCAGTAGCCGCGCAGCACCATCAGATCGATCCGCTCCTGCTGCAACTGGGCGCGCTGATCGAGATAGATCAGGGTTTCACGGTAACGCCCCGCGTCGAAGGCCGACAAGGCGCGATCGGCGAGGATCGCCACCTGCAGTTCTGCAGCGCGCTGGCGGCTCTGCGGCGCCTTGGTTGCCGCAACGGCGGCATTGCTGGAGAGACCGGCGCGCAGATAGGCGAGGCTCTGACCATAGGCTGCGTCTTCGCGGATCTTGCGGACCGGGCTCTGCAACGCCGTCTCGAAGGCCGAGACCGCCTCCATCGGCCGGTTGATATCCATCAGGCACCAGCCACGCGACAGCGCCTCGCCCGGCCCGAGTCGTCCCGCGTCAATGGTCGTCGAGCAGTCCCGCACCTGGCGCGGACCGCGCTCGACAGTCACCGTCTGCATCGCCGGCCTTGCGGCGCGGATGGCGACGTCCGGTCCCGGCTGCCGCACAGTCGGCCGCTCGGCCGGAAGCGGCGCCATTGAAGCGGCCGGACGCTGCCGCGGCTCTACCGGCTGGCCCGGCTGCTGCGGCGCGAGCGGCGCCTTTGAGGACTGGGTATCGGCGCCCGACGCCGGCAAGGAAGTGTCCTGAAGATCGGCGATTCGCGACGACCGGCCGGCCCAGCCGCGCTGGAGGTCGAGGACGCCCTTGCGGTCGTTCAGCTGCTCACGCGTGACGGCAAGGCCATAGGCGGATGGTTCGTCATCCGGCTTCCATGCCAGCGCGGTTTCGAACCAGCGCGCGGCGGTCTGGATCTGGTTGAGAGAACGGGCGTACCAGCCGAACTGCTGCGCCGTCGGTACATATTTCCGGGCGATGACTTCGGCTGCGATCCGATGAAGCACGTCCTCGGTCAGATCGGCCGGCGGTTGCAGCGCCATCAGGTTGGCGGTGGCGGCAAGATAGGTCGCGGTCGCATCATCGGAATCGGCGCGCCAGCGGAACATCACGTCCTCGGCTTCCTGAGGCGCCTTGCGGGCGATCAGCACCAGCGCCAACCCCTGCGAGGCGGCCGCCGTATCCTCCCTGTCGCGGGCGGCACGAAACCACTTTTCGGCAAGGGCAGGATTGTTGCGGCGAAGCTGGTGCCAGCCGAGCAGCAGCGCATCGGAGGCCAGCCCCTGGCTTTCGGCGAGCTTTTCGAGATGAGCGATATAATTCGGCGCGATGGCGAGCTTCGGGTCGTCATTGCTTTCAGCGACAAAGCGTCGGGCAAGGTTGTCGCGGATTGCATCGAATTCCCTGCTGCCGTCGACAGCAGGCTTTTCCAGCGCCAGCAGCGCCTGCATCGGCTGGTAGTCAAGCAGCGTCGAGGCTTTTTCGACCGTCGCCTGCCGTTCGGCAGCGTCGGCGCAGTTCTTCAGGATATAGGCATAAGCATCCTGCCCGCGCTGCGCCCTCTCCGTCCGGATGAAGGCCTCGGCGACACGCCAGAGCACGTCGACCTCGCTGCAGGTGAGCAGGCTCGGCGTCGCGGCGGCGATATCGACCACGGTCGCATATTGCTTGAGATCCGAAGCGTTGATGAGGCGGGAGCGGGCCTCGGCGACACCAAGCCGCTCGAGCAGATCAGCCGGCGGCTGCCATCCGGCGTCGGCGGCCTGACGGTCGGCGATCGCTTTGCGCAACTCCGCATAGCGGCCATCGGAATAAAGCTTCCACATGGCCTCGAGCTGCTTGTCGCCGTTTTGCGGCACGGCGAGCGGATCGGCCGGCGGAACCCAGTTTGGATAAAGCGCCTGAAGCCGAGAGATTTCAGCCCGCAGACGCACTTTGTCGCCGCGGCTGGCAAAATAACGAAGCGCGCTTTCATCAACGGCAGGCGGCGCGGACGCCGCGGCCTTTTGAGGCGCCGGCGGGTCGGAAACGATCGGCGGTGCGACCGGCGCCGGCTCTGCAGCTGTCTGAGGCGCGTCAGGTTGCGGTGCTGCCGGCTGCTCTGCAACGGCATTCGGCTCATCGCTGCTCTGTGCCGGTGGCGGCGACGAAGTGATCGCTTCGATCCTGTCGGCGACGCTCTCGGCATTGAATTCGGAATTGCCCGCGGGAGCGTCGTCCGGCTTGATGCGCCCCATCATCAACAGCTCCGGCGCCGGCCTGTCTGCGGAGCCAAGGCCGAGCTTTTGCTGCAGGGCGGCACGATCCTTCAGTCCGGTGACGAGGGTCGCCACCACGACTGCCGCTGACATCGCCACGAGAGAAGCTTTCACAGACACTCCGGATGCTTCTCCCCGATATAGGCCAGGCCCAGCAGTTGAAGCGTGGACGGATAATAGAGCGTGGGTGCGAATTGCAGAGCCGAGACCGGCAGCCTCGTCCCGTCGATTACACAGGCCACAACATCGTTAACAATTCTATAACCCGGGTCCAGCAACACGGTCTTCGGCCGGCCGGTGGTCAGATCGATCGTGACCGGAATGCCATTCTGCGACATGCCCGTTCGCAGGCGGTTTAACAGCGCCTTGTCTCTGATGCCGCCGCGCGCGAGATAAAGCGGGATGCGAAGAGCATTATAGGCAAATTCGGCGTCGAAACCCTCTGCCGGTCGCGGTGGGCCGCTGAGGCTGACCCATTCGGCAGGAAGCTTGCGCGGACCGAACTGCATCGTCTTCAACAGCGCCACGCCGTCGTCCGAAAGCTTTTTCCAGGCATCGGAGGGAGCAAGCGCTGCCATGACGGGCATTGCCTCGTAAATCCAGTAGGAAGGATTGACGACAGGGCCGTCGTCACGATCGGCAGCGCCAAAACCTTCGCTGCCCGGCATCAGCAGCGTCCGGCCCGCCGAGCGGACGACGGCTTTCGCAAGCAGCGCCTGCGCCATGCGGGAGGCGGCGAGGATATAGTCGTTGCGCTTCCATGCGGTGCCGGCAAGCGCCAGGGCATAGGCGATCAGCATGTCGCCATCCGTGGCATTATTGGTGTCGGTCACGTGCGGCTTGACGTTGGGATCCCATTTCCAGACGGCCAGGCCATCGTCGCGCAACAGCAGCTCGGTACGGGTAAAATACCAGATCTGCTCGAAATCCGCAGGGCTCGCCGAGAGATAAGCGAGCAGCATGCCATAGCCCTGCCCTTCGCTATGGCTGATATTGCCGTTGCCGTTATCGATGATCCGGCCGCTCGCATCGAGAAATTTCGCCTTGTAGGCGGACCACGCATCGGCATTGATCATCGCCGGCTGCGCGGCGGCGGACGGGCCTGCCGGGGCGAACGCAGCCATCGCCGCAAGCAGAAGCACGCGCCACCACCTCATTTGGACCGCCCCAGCGTTTTGAGCATACGCGAGGTGGCGAGGCCGATCAGCAACACGAAGACGACGAGTAGCGAAGCATAGGAGAGGATATTCGTCGACAACCAGTTGGCGGCGATCAAGCGGTAATTGGCGATAGACCAGGGCGTGGACGGGACGAAATCGAAGCGGGTGACGGGCACTGTATCGATCTTGCCGGTCTTGCTCGAATAGGTGGTGATATGGCCTGATATCTGCGGCCAGTTCAGCTGACCGGTCAGCACCTCGAGCCCTTCGCGCAGATCCTTTGCCGATGGTGCCGCCACCACGGTCCATGAACCCTCTCCCAGGGGGCCGGAGCCTTGCGCAACCATGAGCGTGTCGGCGTTGGAGGGAGTGAAGACCGTCTCGGCGCCGGGGATGAACTGCAGCGAACTGCGGGTGATATCGAAATTGCGCCCCAGCCATTCACGGAAGGCGGTAATGCGGCTGCGCAAGATACCGCCGCTGACCTTGGAATTCCACGTCTCGAAGGCCGTGCCGGTATCGACGGCACCTGGCTCCGTGTCGGCCACCGGACGCCACGAGGCTTGGCTCGCCGTCGAGATGTTGGCTTGCGTCAGCGCGGTTGCCGGCATCTGCGAAATCGAGCCGATGAAGATGGCGTCCCGATCGCCAATCGTATTCGGCGAAGCTACGGTTTCGACGGCGATCGGATGGCCGGCCATCACCGCCATCTGACCGAGCAGCGTAGCCGCGGCCGAAAGCGTATCGGCATCGACGCGATCGATGAAGAGCGGCGTCGGTTCCGTCGCCCGGCCATAGGGATAGGCCGTGCCGGAAATGGCGGCCAGATTCGGACGCTGCCCAACGCGGGCAAAATCCGGAATGTGCACTTCGGAGGTATCGAACAGGGCAAAACGGGGATTGGCACCGGCGGTAGCACCCGGAGCGCAAGCGGTATCGTCCTTCGTCATCAGGATCGTCTCGATCCCAATCGTATTGAGGCCCGGTTTGAAGTGGCGCATCGTCACGCGGATCGGCAGATGACGGAGAATGCCCCCGGTGGTCGAAGTAAGCGGCACGGTGGAGGCAATGTTGTCGTTGACGTAAATATCGATATGGCTGCCTGGCAGCACATTGTCGGTATAGGCGGCATCGAGCATCACCTTCGCCTCGCCATAGGCATTGGCATAAAAATCGGCCGGCACGGCGACATTGAAGCTGGTGCGGAACCGCCGGCCGGAAAATTCCGTCGTCTTGACGCCGAGTTGCGAGAGGGCAATGCTGGTGTCGGAAAAGACCAGCGGCGCATTCGGCGCGCTCCAGCGCTCGGTGGTCAGCGCATCGCGGCGGACATCCGCGGACCTGTCCGTCGGCGAAACGATGGTATCGATCGCCGAGGACACGGCTTGCCAGGAGGGGCCGCTGATCAGAAGCACCGGCGAGCCGCTGCGCGGATCGGTCACGAAAGCCGCGAGCGGCGCGCTTTCGGCCCCGGGCGGCAGGCCGGGAAAGAACGGCCGCAGCTCCGCGGCAGTCCCGACGAGCACGCCGAGCTTGCCAGGACCGGCGGCCGGGAGGGAGGCAGCGCTGAAGGCAAATATCTGATTCGGCATGCTGCTCAGCACCGACAGACCCTGTGCCAGCCGCAACAACGGCTTGGTCGTCCCCGGCTGCTCCAGCGCCGGGACGACAATATCGAACTCCGTCCTGCCGGCGCCATCGACGCCGATGGCGCGGATCGCGTCGGCACTCGAAAGCTCCGCGGCATTGCCGCCGGCAAAGCTCAGAAAGGTTCCGGCCGGATCGATATTCGACCATAATTCATAGGTGGACTGGATGCTGCAATCGGTGCGATGGCGTTGCTCTGCCTGGAAGGTCACAAGATTGGCGCCCGGCTGCAGCAGGCCGGAGGGAACTTCGAAAGTGACGGCGGAAAAGCCGTCCGCCGAGCTGACCCGCTGCTGACCGATCGGACGATTGTTGAGATAGACGGTCAGCGCGGAGGCTTCCGGCGCGACGACGATCGAATTCTGATAGGCGAAGGTGAAACTCGCCTTGGCGGCCGCCTGCTCGGGAGTCAAATAGACAGACCATGACCGGCGGTCATATTCGCCGCTGAGGCTGAATTTCGAAAAGGGCACTAGATACCGCCTCATATCGCGGTGGCGCGGCTGCGAAGCGGCATTCGCCGCCGCGCCAGGCTGAGGCGCCGGCGTCGCCGGTTGCGGCACGGCAGTGATCGGCGCAGGAACGGGCGTGGGCGTTACGGAAATGGGTGGCGTGACAGGTACTGGCGCCGTCGCTGCGGGCGGAGCGGGCGGAGCTAATCTCGGGGCGGTGGACGCGCCGGGCGGCCGCTCGCCGGACATATCGAAGGGCGCCGTCTGCGCCTGGGTGACAGCGGGGGCATGCAACAGGAGAAGCGCGGCGGCGACGATCTTTCTCATCCGGCATTGACCTTTGCCGCCCGCTGCTGCGCCTCCCGCTCCGGCCGCATGCTGCGGAAGAGGTAAACCAGGCCGCGGCTGGTCTGATAGAGCGACAGGCCGAGAAACCAAATGGTGCCGCGGATGAGGCCCGGATTGCGGCGGCGCGATTCCTGAAACTGGGTCCACTGATCGGAATTGGCAAACATCAGATCGGCGATCAGGCGATGATCAAGCGCGCTTTTCGGCACATATTGGCAGCCGACATTGCTGATGTCGCCTGATGGCTCAATGTTGCGGACGATCAGCGGCAGGGTTTCCAGATCTGCCCCGCTATAGGGCCGGAAGCGCATCTCTCCGGGGGCGCCGACGAGCAGTTCATCGAGATGCTTGTTGAAGATATGCAGCCTTGCACCGTGGACGGAGACATCCTCGATCGAGGCCGCATACCACTTGCCGTTGGCGTAAAACTCGCAGCGCCGGTTGACGCGGACGCGGCGGGACAAAGCGCGCTCGCCACGTTCCGACACGACGCCGAGCGCGCAGCCGGCCATGATCAGGTTGATGATGTTCCACCCGCCGACGACAAGTGTGACGTCGGCCTTATAGGGCTCGGCATAAATCCTGTAGAAGGTGATGACGAGCGCGATGATCTGTACCGCAAAGATTACGAAGAAGGGACGGCTGATCTCAGACAGGCGGCTGACGGCGATCGATTCGTCCTTGGCGGTGACCTTGAAGGTCGGCTTCCGCGGATTGAGCATGACCGAGACGACGGCCGGCAGCAGATGCACGGTCTGGACATATTCGTAAAGCTCGGAAATCCAGGGCCAGCGGAAGGATCCGTAGAGGTAGTTCTGCATCATCAGGTTCACGAGCATATAGGCAAGCGTATAAGCAAGGAATTCGCCGCCGGAGGCCGTGAAGATTTCCAGGTCGAAGAACAGGTAGAAGAGCGGCGCAAACAGGAAGATCGTGCGCGGGAACGGGAAGAGCCAGAAAAGCGTGGATGACATGTAGCACAGGCGCTGCGGGATCGACAGGCCGCGCTTCAGAAGCGGGAAGCGGAAGCGCAGGATCTGCATCATCCCCTGCGCCCAGCGGCTGCGCTGGCCGATGAAGCTTGCGAAAGTGGCCGGTTGCAGCCCGGCGATCAGCGGCTTGTCGACATAGATGCTGTTCCAGCCGCTGCCATGGAGAGCCAGCGCCGTCTCGCAATCCTCGGTAATGCTGATACCGGAAAAGCCGTTCTGGGATTCGAGCGCCTTGCGGCTCAAGACTGCAGCCGAGCCGCAGAAGAAGGCGGCGTTCCATTTGTCGAGGCCGCGCTGGATGATGCCGTAGAACATCTCATTCTCGCTAGGCATTTTTTCGAAAGTGCGCAGATTGCGTTCGAGCGGATCGGGATTGATGAAGAAATGCGGGGTCTGGACGAGAAAGAGCTTCGGGTCGTCTTCGAAGTAGCCGACCGTCTCGAGCAGGAAATCGCGAGCCGGCGCGTGGTCCGCGTCGAAGACGGCAATGAGTTCGCCGGTCGAATGTTTCATGCCGTTGTTGAGATTGCCGGCCTTGGCATGCTCGTTGCGGTCGCGCGTGAGATAGGTGACGTCAAGATCCTGGCAGAGCTGCTTCAGCTCGACATGGCGGGCCGCCGCCGCCTGGGCCTCGAGCAACTTGCCGGAATTGCGCTTCTGCAGGGTGCCGCCGTCGTCGAGCAGCCAGACATGCAGCTTGTCGGCCGGATAGTCCATCGCCTTGGCGGCAGCCAGCGTGTTTCCGAGAAGGCCGGCATCCTCGTTATAGGAAGGCACGAACACGTCGACATGGGGCAAGCGCCCGGGATTGGCGGCTCGCGATGGGCGCGACGGAAGCGGTGTGGCAACGATGAAAAGGCTGAGCGCCAGCATCGCGACGCTGTACATTTCGGCAAGATAGAGCAGCAAGCCGGGAATGAAATTCTCAGGCTGGTTCAGCGGCGGCAGGGTGTTGGTGGTGCGCCAATAGACGTAGCGCAGCACGATCGACGTTCCGAAGGCAAGCGCCACCAGGCGCCATGTCCCCTCGCCCTTCAGAATCTTAATGAGCGCCATCACTGTGACGACCGTAATGCTGGTGATGAGCTGGGTCTGCAGATTAACCGGCAGAGTGATCAGCACAATCATGCAGAGCGAAACAACGGCCCATATGAAGACACTGCGGGCTTTGCGCATCGACGTTCCTTCGAAATTGCGCCGGGGCACCGTCTGTTACCCCGGGGCATACTCTATCTCCGGCAGACGGCCGTCATGGCCGCGTCGCCTATGCAGTCCGGCGAGGGCACCGTGACGCCGATCGCTCTTGCCGATTGTTCCAACGGCGCGGCGGCCGGATCCGGCGCGGCACTCGTCTGTGGCGCCTCGCTCGGCAGCGGCACGCGCGGGCCGATGGGCGTCGGCAAGGGCGCGGCGCCCTGCGCCGGTTGCTGGCTTGGGGCGCTGCGAACCGGAGCTGTCCGTGGCAGGCGGACTATGGCAGGCGCCGGCTCGTAGCCGATCGGCATCGGGCTGGCGCGATATCCGCTCTCATCGGGATAGATCGGTTCACCGGTACGACCGAGCGCCGCGCTGGCGGGGGGCGGGTTACCGTACGGATTCCAGGTCGGGCCGTCGAAGGTGCCGGTGATGGTATAGCCGTAGACGATGCCAAGCAGCTGGCGCTCGGTGGCGCGGGCATCGCACAGGCGCAGGCGCAGCTGGATCATGCCGAAATTGCGCGCCTGGGTATTGGCGGCCGCGCTCGAGCGGATCTGCTGCCAGGCATAGATGCAGGTATCGCCGGCGTGGCTGTGGCCGGAAGCATAGCCGAAGGGGCCATAGGCGTTCTGCAGGAAGGTCGCCGATGTCGCCATCGGCACGCCGGGAGCCGAACGGGCCACCTCGCGGGCAATGCCGCTCTCGTTGATCATGCTGAAGCTGACATTGCCTATCCCGGGATTGGCCCCGGAAGCGCCGAAGAACTCGGCTCTCAGAAAATTCTGGCCGGGTACGGAAGATGAGGTGAACAGCGAGATCGTCTGCTCGACTCCATTGCCGCGCTTGCGCTCGACGACGTTGACAATCGACGGTCCGCCCGGCGGCGGCAGGACCAGCGCCTTTTCAGGCGCCACCGTCTCCGGTCCGGAAGGCTGTCGCACACCGCCTGTCGACGTGCAGCCGGCCATCAGACCCGCCACGGCCAACAGCGATATCGTCTTCCCCAAGCGCATGTCTCGAGCCGCCGTAATCGTCTTTGCAGATATCCATTCGCAGACCGAAACGCGACGGACCGTCGAATCAACGGCCACCCGGCCGTTCACCTGACATAAATCGCCGACATGGTTAACGAAGAGTAAAGAGCCCGACCCTGATGCCACCAGACGACTCGCGTTGAACGTGATTCGGACAGCTCAACCGTATGGTGCATAAACCGGTTTAGCAACAAACAATCGGCGCCCCGGCCTCTCCCACGACGCCAAGGCGGTAGCGGAACTATGCGGTATGGCGGGCGTTGCCTTGATGTCCAGAGTTCAAAAAGGAGATTATCCCATGCGCAAGATCATGCTGGCTACAGCCGCCATGCTGACCATCTGCTCGGCCGCCTTCGCACAGAGCACGGTGATTGTCACCGATCCCGCACCAACCGGCTCCGTCGTCCTGCCAGGCGAGGTGCGCACCTATGTCATGGAGCAAAACACGCCATCCGTCGTCTATGACGGCGAAATCACGGTCGGCGCGACGCTGCCGGATACGATCGAAGTCCACACGGTGCCCAATGTCGATGGCTATGCCTACACCGTCGTCAACGAGCGGCGCGTGATCGTCGAGCCGAAGACGCACCGCGTGATCCAGGTTCTCGAATAAGGGATTGGGGGCTGGAAACGCGAGTCCTGTACGACTTCACGTCCCCTCATCTCCCGCGCTCACCGGCACGTTCAAGAGTTCACGGATCTTATGAGCGAGTTGCTCCAGGCTGAATGGCTTGGCGAGCAGCGAGACGCCGTGGTCGAGCACGCCATTGTGGACGATGGCATTGCGCGTGTAACCCGTGGTGTAAAGAATCCGGATCGCCGGCCATTTTTCTTGAACGGCATCAGCTAGCTGACGTCCGCTCATCTGCGGCATAACGATATCGGTGAAGATCAGATCGACGTCGGGATTCTCCTCCAAAAGGAGAAGCGCCTCCACGCCGCTTGCCGCCTGCAACACGCTGTAACCGAGTTCGTGGAGGCTTTCGGCAGTCATGGTGCGGACGTGTTCATCGTCCTCCACCACCAGGATTGTATCATTGACGCTTCCCTGAGGAATCGGCTGGGCCCCGGCGGCGGCCAGGCGGGGATCCGCCTTGCCGACATGACGCGGCAGATAGATCTTCACCGTTGTTCCCCGGTCGATCTCCGAATAGATCTTGATGTGGCCACCACTCTGCTTGATGTAGCCGTAGACTTGGCTCAGCCCGAGACCGGTTCCCTTGCCGGGTCCTTTGGTGGTGTAAAACGGGTCGAAGGCGCGGTCGATTACATCGGCCGACATGCCGATTCCGGTGTCGGTGATGCTGATCATGACATACTGGCCCGCCTCAACCTCCGAATGCATCCGCGAATATCGCTCGTCCAGTTCGGTATTGGCGGTCTCGATCGTCAGATGACCGCCGCCGGGCATGGCGTCGCGCGCATTGACGGCAAGGTTCAGCATGGCGTTTTCGAGTTGGCTGAGATCGGCGAAAGTCGGCCAGAGGCCACCGGCAAGCACGGTCTCGATTCGGATATGTTCGCCGAGCGTGCGCCGCAGCAACTCCGACATGCCGCCGACCAGCTTGTTGACGTCGATCACCTCCGGCGCCAGTGGCTGCTGACGAGAGAAGGCGAGAAGACGTGCGGTCAATACCGCGGCTCGCTGGGCTCCATCTCTGGCGTTCTGAAGAGAGTTCAGCAGGCGCGGATCCTCGCGTCCGGTCATCCGCCGCTGGGCGAGATCGAGATTGCCGATGATGATTGCCAGCATATTGTTGAAATCATGGGCGACGCCGCCAGTGAGCTGACCGATCGTCTCCATCTTCTGCAGCTGGCGCACCTGCGCCTGGGCCGCGGCATTCTCTTCCATTTCATGCCTGAGTTCGGCAGTGCGCTGCACCACCGTTTCTTCAAGGCGCGCATTAAAGCTGTTGAGTTCGCTGCGAAGGCGGCTCTGCCTGCCATGGGCGACAACAATCGTCTCCATCAGGCCGATGATGATCACCGCATTGATGAGAAAGGTCGCAAGGCCGATCCATTGGCCGGCGCTCACCGGCCAGAAGGCATCGTGCGGCTCGACGAAAAACTGCTGGACGAGGAAACCGGCGAGTATGGCCGCCACGAGGCCCGGCCCGGCGCCGCCCATGAAACTTGCGAGCAAGATCGCCGGAAGGAAGCTCAGGAAGGGAAATCCGGAGAGATAATCGCTGGCGGCAAGTCTTAGAAGAAAGGTCAGACCGACGAAGGCAACGGCCAGCGGATAGGTATAGCCCGGCCTGTGACGCAGCCAATCCGTGGCACTCAACAAATCCATTCCACACCCCTTCTCGGCCGTCGCGGAAACGGCACCCCAGCTTTTGCACATCGAATTTCGCCGGGCAATATGCTGTTTCCAAAGCGCGGCGCGATCTTTCAGATTCGCTTGCCGCGCCTTACACTTATATGTTTACACATATCGGCGTCTCAAAACGGCTGAACTGTTTTGTGCGACAAGTTTTACACCGCTGCGCGTGGCGTCTTGACGAGCTTCGCAAGCGGTCCACATAAATCTTCGTGCCCGGCAGGGGAATGGGTGGACGGGATCATGAAAGACATATTCATCGTCGAGGACGATGCGCTGATCGCCATGTTGCTGGAGGACATGCTCAGCGATCTCGGCTATCGGGTTTGTGCGAGCGCGCCGGATCTGGAAAGAGCGCTCGCAACCGCCAGGGACGCCGAATTCGACGCTGCAATCCTCGACGTGTCCCTCGCCGGCCGGAGCTCGCTGCCGGTCGCAAAGCTGCTCGACGAACGCGGCAAGCCCTATCTCTATGCAACGGGATATGGCAGCGCCCCGGAAGGCAGCAGCCCCAGCGCGCTCCCGGTGCTGCGAAAGCCGTTCCAGCTCAGCGAGCTCGAGCAGGCGATGAAGCAGCTTTGCGGAATCTAATCAGCGCACCTGATCGAGCAGACGCTTGCATTCCAGGAGGTCGTAGAGGGCCTCCTGAAGCAGCGCCCTGTCTTCCTTGCCGACGCTCGATTTGCCGATCGAGACTTCCGGCTGCTCGTCGTCTCCGGCGACGAAATTGAAGAACCGGCGGGTGATCGGCGGCTTGGCACGGCCGACAATCTGATCCTCCTCCGCCATGGCGACACGCGGTTCCCCGGCGCCCGCCTCCTGCGCACCCGAGGCAAGCGCCTCGACGCTGGCGAGATCGCCATGGCCGACCGATATGACGAACTTGTTGCCGTTGGTCTTCAGAAGCTTCTGCACGCCCTTGATCGTATAGCCGTGATCATAGAGCAAATGCCGGATGCCCTTGAGAAGGTCGACATCCTCCGGCCGGTAGTAGCGACGGCCGCCGCCGCGTTTCATCGGCTTTATCTGAGGAAACCGCGTCTCCCAGAAGCGCAGCACATGCTGCGGCAGATCAAGATCGTCTGCGACTTCGCTGATGGTGCGAAAGGCATCGGGGCTCTTGTCCAACGTCATACTGCTACGCAACCTCGCAGGCTCGATCCAACGGCGACTCACCATATTTCAAAGGTTTGGCGCCGACAATTCAAGTCATGTGTCGACGTTGCGCACAGGCGATGGATGATGCGGGAGAAAAAAGCCGTTCCGACCAGGCGGAAGACCGATATCAGAGAGCCGGATTCTGCGGCTTCAGCTTGACCTTGCGAGAGACGTGCGCCTTGAGGATGCGCGTCTTCAGCACGTTCGATGCCTTGAAGGTCATCACCCGGCGGGGAGAGATCGGAACCTCCTCGCCGGTCTTCGGATTGCGGCCGATCCGCTCATTCTTGTCGCGAACCTGAAAGGTCGCGAAGGAAGAAAGCTTGACGGTTTCACCGCGCACGATGGCGTTGCAGATTTCGTCGATGACGGTTTCGACAAGTTCGGCGGATTCTGTCCGGGAAAGCCCAACCTTTCGGAAAACCGATTCCGCCAGGTCTGCTCGCGTCACTGTTTTTCCGGTCATGGTTTCCCCGCCCATTACAAATTATTTTGTGAAAGCGATCGAAGAGTATTTGTCTTGCGCCTCACGGTCAAGCTCTTGTTCGCCGCCAGTTTTTTAGGATTTGCGCTTACCAGCGCAACAGAACGGCGCCCCAGGTGAAGCCGCCGCCCATCGCTTCGAGCATCACGAGGTCACCCTTCTTGATGCGGCCGTCGCCGGCAGCGGTCGCAAGCGCGAGCGGGATCGAGGCGGCCGAGGTATTGCCGTGCAGGTCGACGGTGACGACGACCTTGTCCGCATCGATGTTCAGCTTCTTCGCCGAACCGTCGATGATGCGTCGATTGGCCTGGTGCGGCACCAGCCAGTCGAGGTCTTCCGCGGTTGTCCCGGTCGAATCGAAAGCGGCCTGAATGACATCGGTGATCATGCCGACGGCATATTTGAAGACTTCGCGGCCTTCCATGCGCAGCTTGCCGACGCTGCCCGTCGTCGACGGTCCGCCATCGACATATAGCTTGTCCTTGTGCGAACCATCGGAGCGCAGATGCGCGGTCAGCACGCCGCGATCGGCAGAGGTCCCCTCACCTTCTGCCGCCTCGAGCACGATCGCGCCGGCGCCATCGCCGAAAAGCACGCAGGTGGTGCGGTCGTTCCAATCGAGAATGCGCGAAAAAGTCTCGGCACCGATGACGAGAACGCGCTTTGCAAGGCCACCGCGGATATAGGCGTCGGCGGTCGTGACCGCATAGACGAAGCCGGTGCAGACGGCCTGGACGTCGAAGGCAAAACCGTGGCTCATGCCGAGACGGTTCTGGATGTTGACCGACGTTGCCGGAAAGGTGTTGTCCGGCGTCGAGGTGGCACAGATGATAAGATCGATATCGGCGGGCATCAGGCCGCCATTGGCAAGCGCCGCACGCGCGGCCGCCTCGCCAAGCGAGGCCGTCGTCTCGTCGTCGCCGGCGACGTGACGCTGGCGGATGCCGGTGCGCTGGACGATCCATTCGTCCGACGTGTCGACGATGGCCTCCATATCACGATTGGTCATCACGCGCTTCGGAAGTGCGGCTCCGAATCCGCGAACCACTGAACGGATCATATTCGATTGAACCCCATAGCTCATGCCGCTTCCGGGCCTATGGGAGGCAGCCGCTTGGCATGATATTTCTTAAGATCGTTTTCTATTTTCTGATTGAGGCCGTTCTTAGCCATATCGTAGCCGACCTCGATCGCAGCAGCGATGCCTTCGGCATTGGCACCGCCATGACTCTTGATGACGATGCCGTTCAGCCCGAGAAACACGCCGCCATTGACCTTGCTCGGGTCGAGCTTCTCACGAAGCATATCGAAGGCGCTCTTGGCGAAGAGATAACCGATACGGGCGAGCAGGGTGCGCGACATGGCGGCACGCAGATATTCGGCGATCTGCTTGGCGGTGCCTTCAGCGGTCTTGAGCGCGATATTGCCGGAGAAGCCTTCGGTGACGACGACGTCGACCGTGCCCTTGCCGAGATCGTTACCCTCGACGAAGCCGGAATATTCGAGCGAATCGATATTCGCCTCGCGCAACAGCCGGCCGGCCTCCTTGACCTCTTCCTGGCCCTTCACCTCTTCGACACCAACGTTCAGAAGGCCGATCGTCGGGCGTTCGATCTCGAACAACGCGCGCGCCATCGCGCCGCCCATCAGGGCAAAATCCATCAGTTGCTGCGCATCGGCGCCGATCGTCGCACCGACATCGAGCACGATGCTCTCGCCCTTCAGCGTCGGCCAGATCGCCGCGATCGCCGGGCGCTCGATATTGGCCATCGTGCGAAGACAGAATTTCGCCATCGCCATCAGAGCGCCGGTATTGCCGGCCGAGACGGCAACATCGGCGTCGCCGGTCTTCACCGCCTCGATCGAGCGCCACATGGTGGAGACATAGCGGCCGCGGCGCAGCGCCTGGCTCGGCTTCTCTTCCATGCTGACAGCAAGCTCACAGTCGTGAAAGACCGATTTTTCCCTGAGTTTCGGGAATTTGGCGAGAACGGGATCGCACTGTTCCTTAAGGCCGTAAAAAACGAAGGAAATATCCGGATGCCGGTCCAGCGCCTTGGCGGCGCCGGGGATGACAACCTGGGGACCAAAGTCGCCACCCATGAGGTCGAGAGATATTCTGATCACGCGTCCCTGATCCTTCTTTTCGCCGAGGGGCGAAATTTCGGCCAAAATACCGGTTTTGGCGTCGCATACAACTGAATTATGTCAAATGCCAGAGGTGCTTCAGTCCTTTTTCCAGTCCTTGAGGACCGCGAAAGCGGAGGGCTTTTTGTCGTTTTCGCCACTATCCTCGATATGGCCCTTGAACTCGACACCCTCCTTGCGGGGATAGGGATCGATCGCGAGAGCAGCGAATTCGGCAACCACCTCGCCGGCATCGATCGTGTCCCCGACAAAGGTCTCGGGCAGATCGGGACCATCGGGATCGAGCAGCATCTCGCCGGCGTTACCGGGCTGGCGGGCAAGCTTGGAACCCTCAGGCACGAAGATCTGCTCGAAGCTTTCGTCGATCACGGCCTCGACCGGTTCCAGCGTCACGACGCAGGACTGAACGATCTTCGCGTGTACGCGGCCCTTGACACGCACGCCGTCGCGTTTCCAGCGGGCGATCTGCAGATCGGCGCTGAGATCGTCGACGGAGACGACGCTCCAGGCCTCGGCAAGCGCCTTCAACTCGCTGGCATCGGCCTCGATACGGACCTCGACGGGATTGGCCGAGATGTGGCCGACCTTGACGTGATAGGAGAAGGGAACATCCCGATCGTTCTTCATCGTTTCCTCCTTCAGGCGACCGGCGGCAGCGTTGCCGAGCCGCTAACGATCAGCTCTTCCGGAACGGCGGACAGATGGGATTCTGCGGCCATCATCCAGCTGGCCAGGCCGGACATATCGGCCGGTGTCTCGGTTTCCGGGTGGATATTGCGCGTTAATGCAAGCGCCAGCGCTTCGCCATCGCCGGCGTCCATCGCCTTCGAATAGGTTTCGAGCCGGCCGTAGAACATGCCGGCGAGCTTCTTCATGCGTTTCGGCACGCTGTTGTCGCCGATGCCGAGCTCGCGGATCGAGTAGTCGATGTCCTGAAAGAAGGCATCGACGATCTCCTGGGCAATCTCCTGACCGCTGACGGCCGAGGCGCGCGTGCGGCGAAAAAATAGAATCATCACGATCGACAGCATTTCGAAGCGGCCCATGACCGTATCCGGTACATTGAGCCGCTCGTAGAGATCGGGCATGCGCGCGGCTGCGGTCAGCGCCGCATATTGCCTGTCGACGATCACCTGATTGTTGTTTTTCTTGCGGAAGAGCCCGAGGATCATTGTTTTTTCCGGAAATGCCTCATTCTTCACGCCGGCTGGCGTCCGGCCTTGTTGCATGATTTCGAAAGCTGGTTTACCGAAGCAGGCGCGAATTGCAATGCCGATCGTAGCCTGTTTCGGGACGATGCCTTCGAGGTGTCGGCGGAACGAATTCGGGACATTCGACCCGGAATGGCCACAATGGTTTTGCAGGAGGAAGCGTGTAAGGCCCAAACGGCTGCTATCGACACTCAAGGGAGTAGATGTCGTTGAAGAAACGGTATTTCAAGTCTGACATGAAATTCTTCAGCAACGCGGCCATTGCCTTCATAATCGCCTCCACCACTGCTCTTTCCGGCTGCCAGACCAGCACCGTGCTCAACGGCGGCTATGTCGTCGATCAGCAGTCGCTCAATCTCGTTCCGGAAGGCTCCAGCCGCGAACAGGTCCTGCTGTCGCTCGGCACGCCGTCGACGACAGCGACTTTCGATGGTGAGGTTTTCTATTATATCTCGCAGCGTCGCACGCGCGCCGTCGCCTTCCAGAAGCTGAAGGTCGTCGACCAGACCGTTCTGGCCATCTATTTCGACAAGGGCGGCGTCGTCACCCGTCGCGCCAACTATACGCTGCAGGACGGCAAGGTCTTCGATACGATCTCGCGCGTCACGCCGACCGGCGGCAAGGAACTCACCTTCCTGCAGCAGATGCTCTCCGGCGGCAGCGCGGCGAGTGCTGCCCGCAGCCTGTTCGGCGGCGGCGCCGGCGGCACGCCGCAAAATCCGAGCAGCCTGCGCTGAGCGAACATGCTTTCCACGAAAAACCCGCCGGATCGCTCCGGCGGGTTTTTTAGTGGATGTCATCTCGGCCGGGGCGCACATCTCGGCCCAGTAAATTGTCGAGGCCTGCCCATCCGCCTGCGGCACCCCTCGTTTTGACGGGGAGAAGGGGATATGCCGCAACCTCTCAGTCCCTCTCCCGCGTCTCGCAGGGCACGTCCCCTCTCCCCGTTTTTACGGGGTGAGGGTTAGGTGAGTGGCAGTGGTTTGTTCAACTTATCCAGCCGGTTGCACACATCCACTGTTGCGGCATCAGCCCGCGAGAACGGCAAGCAACAGCAGCGCAACGATGTTGGTGATCTTGATAGCCGGGTTGACGGCGGGGCCGGCGGTATCCTTGTAGGGATCGCCGACGGTATCACCGGTGACGGAGGCCTTGTGCGCATCCGAGCCCTTCATGTGACGCACGCCGTCCTTGTCGACGAAACCGTCCTCGAAGCTCTTCTTGGCATTGTCCCAGGCGCCGCCGCCCGAGGTCATCGAGATAGCGACGAAGAGGCCGTTGATGATGACGCCGAGCAGCGATGCGCCGAGGGCTGCAAAGGCCGAGGCCTTGGACCCGGAGATCAGAAGCACGCCGAAATAGACGACGACGGGGGCAAGCACCGGCAGCAGCGAAGGCACGATCATCTCGCGGATGGCGGCCTTGGTCAGCAGGTCGACGGCCTTGCCGTAATCCGGCTTTTCCGTGCCCTGCATGATGCCGGGCTTCATCTTGAACTGCCGGCGAACCTCCTCAACGATCGAGCCGGCGGCGCGGCCGACGGCTGTCATGGCAATGCCGCCGAACAGATAGGGAATCAGGCCGCCGAAAAGCAGGCCGGCGACAACATAAGGGTTCGACAGCTCGAACGAGATCGTGCCGATATTGGCGAAGTAGGGATATTGGTCGCCGTGCGCCGCAAAATACTTCAGGTCGTTGGCGTAGGCGGCAAAGAGCACCAGCGCGCCGAGACCGGCCGAACCGATCGCGTAACCCTTGGTCACCGCCTTGGTGGTGTTGCCGACGGCGTCGAGCGCATCCGTCGACTTGCGCACTTCCGGCGGCAGATGCGACATTTCGGCGATACCGCCCGCATTGTCGGTAACCGGGCCGAAAGCATCCAGCGCAACGATCATGCCGGCAAGGCCGAGCATGGCGGTGACGGCGATGCCGGTGCCGAACAGGCCGCCGAGCTGATAGGTGGCGAGAATGCCGCCGACGATGACGATGGCCGGCAGGGCGGTCGATTCCAGCGAGACCGCAAGTCCTTGGATGACGTTGGTGCCGTGGCCGGTCACCGAAGACTGGGCGATCGAAACGACCGGACGTTTGCCGGTGCCGGTATAGTATTCGGTGATGACGACGATCAGCGCGGTAACGACGAGGCCGACGAGACCGCAGACGAATAGGTTCGTACCGGTGACGTCGGCGCCGGCAACCGTGCCGAGCGAGCCCCAGCCGACGGTCAGCGAGGTGGCGGCGCCAAGACCGACAATTGACAGCAGGCCGGTGACGATCAGGCCCTTGTAGAGAGCGCCCATGATCGAGCCGTTCGAGCCGAGCTTGACGAAGAAGGTGCCGATGATCGAGGTGATGATGCAGGCGCCGCAGATCGCCAGCGGATAGATCATCGCAGACTGGAGAATCGGCGCGCCGGCAAAGAAGATCGCTGCGAGAACCATGGTGGCGACGACGGAGACCGCATAGGTCTCGAAAAGGTCGGCGGCCATGCCGGCGCAGTCGCCGACATTGTCGCCGACGTTATCGGCAATTGTCGCCGGATTGCGCGGGTCGTCTTCGGGGATACCGGCCTCCACCTTGCCGACGAGGTCGCCGCCGACATCGGCGCCCTTGGTGAAGATGCCGCCGCCGAGACGGGCGAAGATCGAGATCAGCGAGGCGCCGAAGCCGAGCGCCACCAGCGCATCGATGACTTCGCGCGAGCCGCTCTCATGTCCGAGCCCGACGGTCAATATCGTGTAGTAGATGGAGACGCCGAGCAGCGCGAGGCCCGCCACCAGCATGCCGGTGATCGCACCCGACTTGAAGGCGATGTCGAGGCCGGCGGAAAGGCTGGCGGACGCCGCCTGGGCAGTGCGCACATTGGCGCGGACCGAGACGTGCATGCCGATGAAACCGGCAGCACCTGATAGTACGGCGCCGATCAGGAAACCGATGGCGGCGGTGGCGGAGAGAAGCAGCCAGGCAGCGATAAAAACAACGACGCCGACAAGCGCAATGGTTCTGTACTGGCGGGTCAGATAGGCCTGAGCGCCTTCGCGGATATAACCCGCGATCTCCTGCATCCGGCTATTGCCCTGATCGGCGGCAAGCACCGACCGGGTTGCCCAGGCGGCATAGACCACCGAGAGCAGACCGCATGCGATTACGCATAAAAGAATGGTCATTTCGCTCTTTCCTCCCATAGGCCGGAGCTCACTCCTTCTCCGGCAGATACGCCGCCGACTCGCCTTCCTCTCCACAGAATGCACAGCTAAGCGGTGCGGAGATTGCGTGGTCGATCACGTGGCGTCAAGCCCGCAAACCATTGCGGTACGAAGAAAGACGTAGGGAGATGTTCGGCGGCTAAAGAGTTACTTCTTCGCCTCGCCGCGGACCTGCTTGGCGATGCGGTCGAGCACGGCATTGACGAGCTTCGGCTCGTCGTCATCGAAAAAGGCTCGAGCGATCTCGACATATTCGGTGACGATAACCGCCACCGGGACGTCTTTGCGATCGAGGAGTTCGAAAACGCCGGCACGCAGGATGGCGCGCACCGTGCTATCGAGGCGCGACAGCGCCCAATCATCCTGCAGCGCTGCAGCAATCAGCGGATCGAGGCGGACCTGATCACGCACGACGCCGGAGACGATGGAACGGAACCAGGCGGCATCGGCCTTCAGATAGGTCGCGCCGTCGAGTTCCTGGCCGAGACGGTGCGCTTCGTATTCGGCGACGATTTCCAGAACGCCGGTGCCGCCGACATCCATCTGGTAGAGCGCCTGAACGGCCGCCAGGCGGGCAGCGCCCCGCTGGTTCGCAGTCTTGACCGGCCGTTCCGTCTTGTCGTCGTTCATTCGTTATGCACCCAGTTTCTGCTTCAGCGCGATCATCGTCAGCGCCGCACGAGCGGCAAACCCGCCCTTGTCCTTGTCCGAACGGCGGGCGCGCGCCCAAGCCTGTTCGTCATTTTCCACGGTCAGGATGCCGTTGCCGATGGCAAGGGATTCGCTGACTGCCAGATCCATCAGAGCGCGCGAGGATTCGTTCGATACGATATCGAAATGGTAGGTCTCGCCGCGAATGACCATGCCGAGAGCGACATAGCCGTCATAATGCGTGCCGCCATTGTCGTCCCCATCGAGTGCCATGGCAATCGCTGCCGGAATTTCCAACGCGCCGGGAACGGTGACGACCTCATAGGTGGCCCCGGCTTGCTCGAGCGCAAAGGTCGCGCCTTCGAGCAGCGCGTCGGCCATGTCGTCATAGAAGCGGGCCTCGACGATCAAAATATGGGGAGCGGTCTCTCTCGACATTGTTTACCTTCGGTTTGCGGGACTTTTTCCACTCGACAGCCCGCGGTCAAAACATGCCTTCATCGGAATGGCAAGCACTTTCGGCCGGTGCCGCAAATGCGAAAGAGGAAATATCGACAAGGGGATAGCCGAAACATCACTGCCGAGCCGGCGAAGCCTTCGAAATCCGCTTTTCCGGAAGCGCGGAAAACGGCAATTCGAAGGCTGTTTTCATGAAGAATTTTTAATGCGTTTTCAGTGGCTTAACCTATTGAATGGCGAAAACGGCACCGCCAATTCCTTATCGTGACGCAGACGATCCCCTGCACGACAGCCGACCGTCAAAGCAGATGAAAGGATTAAATCATGAACCGCATTGTCACAATCACCATCGCCGCAGCCCTCTCCTCCCTCGCATTTGCCGGCGTCAGCCGGGCCGAGAGCTTCGGAATGAACTCCGCCCAGGGCATCGAGCAGACGCTCAGGACCTTCCGGGGCAATGACTTCAATGTCGAGCAGGTTCGCAACTGGCACAATCTGGACGACGAAACGACAGGTCCGCGCTCGGCCCCGGAACGCTCCAGCCAGGCGATACGCGGCATCCAAGCCTCGATCGATGCCAACAGATCACTTGCACACCGTCTGAACAATGAGGGCGTCGATGTCCGCAACATCGTCAATGCCGAACAGGCGGCGGATGGAAGCGTGACCTTCTACGTCCGCTGAGGTCACAACCTGCTGCAAGCAACAGAGCGTCCGGCGCGTCCATCCGAAGCGCGGCGTTCGAAGCATGGGCGGCGGTCTCCTCTCCGCCCATGCCGAGGATTTTCCAGGGTCAGCGCCCCATCGCCATTGAATTTTCCGGCAAGATGATAGCTTCTCTTCCTGCAACAGGAGGACATCATGGCGGCGGAATCGAAAGCGGTCATCAATATCGCTGATCTCAAGCTCGACCACTGGAAACAGGGCGAGTTCTACGAAGGCGCCGACGTCTCGTTCGGCGTGCTGCTCGGCCTGGCGGGCCTCGGCATCAGCTACAATGAGGTTCCATCGGGCAAATCGAGCTGCCCCTTCCACAATCACCACGTCGAAGACGAGCTATTCTACGTGATCGCAGGCACCGGCGAATACCGCTTCGGTAGCGAGCGCCATCCGGTCCGGGCCGGTGACGTGCTCGGCGCACCGGCGGGCGGGCCGGAAACGGCGCACCAGCTCATCAATACCGGCACAACCACGCTCATCTATCTCGGCATTTCGACGATGGCGAAAACCGAGATCGTCGAATATCCCGATTCCGGAAAGTTCCTCGCCAAGACCAACAGGAACACGACAGCAACCGGGCGCTTCCGCCATATTGGAAGGACCGAAGGCGATCTTGACTATTGGGACGGCGAGCCCGGCGCCTGAACGCGATTTCCACAAGGACCCATCGTGATCGACATACCCACCCTAGAAACGGAGCGGCTGACGCTTCGCCCTCACCGTCTCGACGATTTCGAGGCGCATGCGGCGCTGTGGGCGGATGAAACCGTCGTTCGCTTCATTACCGGTGCGCCGTCGACGCGCGAGCAGAGCTGGAGCCGCATGCTGCGCATCGCCGGCATGTGGCACCATATGGGTTTCGGCTTTCTGGCGATCCTGGAAAGGGAAAGCGGCAAGTTCATCGGCGAAGCTGGATTCCTCGAAGCCCGGCGCGATATGGAACCGTCGATCGAAGGAACGATGGAGATCGGCTGGGCGCTGATGCCCGCAGCCCATGGTCGCGGTTATGCCACAGAGGCGCTGACGGCTCTGATCGGCTGGGCGGAAGCGCATTTTCCGGGAACGCCGATGAGCTGCATCATCTGTCCCGAGAACCACGCCTCGCTGCGCGTCGCAGCCAAACTCGGTTTCCGCGAGATGGTGCGCACGCAGTATAATGGCGAGGTCATTCAGTTTTCCCGTTAGGAAATTCCGCCAGCCGGGCAGCATAACGCGCCATTGTGTCAACTTCGAAATTGACGAAATCGCCGGCCTTGCGCTCACCCCAGGTGGTGACGTCGAGCGTATGGCGGATGAGCAGGACGTCGAAATCGGAGCCGTCGACCGCGTTGACGGTCAGCGAAGTGCCGTCGAGTGCGATCGACCCCTTGGGAGCGACGAATTTCGCCAGATGTTCGGGCGCACGCAGGCGATAGCGGGTGGCGTCACCCTCCGATGTCACCGAGAGGATTTCCGCCTTGCCGTCGACATGGCCGGAAACGATGTGGCCGCCGAGTTCGTCGCCGATCTTCAACGACCGTTCGAGATTGATGCGGCTGCCTTCCCGCCAAGTGCCGATCGTCGTCAACCGCAGCGCCTCTTCCCAGGCTTCCACCTCGAACCAACGGCCATTGCTGCCTTCATCAGGCAGGCCGGTCACGGTGAGGCAGATGCCGGAATGGGAGATGGACGCGCCCATATCGATGGTCGCAGGATCGTAACTTGTTGCGACGCGGAGCTTGATGCCCTCCTTCAGCGGGGAAACGGATTCGACTGTGCCGACATCGGTGACTATTCCGGTGAACATCAAAGCTCTCTCTCGTATTCGTCCAGGCGATCGTCGCCAAACGTTCGCGTGTCCATATGCATGAAACCGGATGGTATGTCGGTTGCCTGCAACGGGGATTCAATACCGCCCTTACCGATGACGATAGGCGACTGGTAAAGCTGGATACGGTCGACAAGGCCGGCGTCAAGGAAAAGCCGGGCAGTCTTGGCGCCGCCCTCGACAAGAAGCGAGGAAATGCCGCGCGTGGCAAGCGCCGGCAGCAGGACCTCGGGGTGATAGGGATTGCAGTAGACGATTTCGACACCGGCGGCTTCGAGCGCAGCGCGGCGGGAATTTATGACGGAGGGGTCAGTGGGTGGGGTACCCCCCTTTGCCCTGCCGGGCATCTCCCCCACAAAGGGGGAGATTGGCTGGGGGTTAGCTCCCTGCCCTACATCTTCTGTTGCTGGTGATGCTGAATCTGCTTGGGACGTCGGATCGCGCTCCTTGCCGATCTCCCCCCTTGTGGGGGAGATGTCCGGCAGGACAGAGGGGGGTAATCCCTCAGCATCCGCCGCCAACGGGGAAACTTCCTCGCTCGCCACCACGATGACCGGCACCTCCCGCGCCGTCTGAACCAGCTTGCTCGTCAGCGGCAATGCCAGCGCGGGATCGAGCAAGATGCGGATCGGCGACTGGGCTTCGAGCCCCGGGGTCCGCACCGTCAGCAGCGGGTCATCTGCTACAGCGGTGCCGATGCCGACCAGGATCGCATCGGTTTCGGCGCGCAGCGCCTGCACCTCTGCGCGAGCCTCCGGACCGGTGATCGCCACCTGCCCGGCCCCCTCACGGCCGATCATGCCATCGGCGGAAACGGCAAGCTTGAGAGTCACATAGGGGCGGTTCTTCGTTTGGCGGGTGAGATAGGCGGCCAGCGAACGCCGGCCCTCCGTCTCCAATACGCCGGCATCCACCTCGATGCCGGCTTGGCGCAGCATGGCGATGCCGCGGCCGGAGACGCGCGGATCGGGATCGGTGACGCTGATGACGACGCGGGCCACGCCATAGGCGATCAGCGCCTCGGCGCAGGGCGGCGTCTTGCCGTGATGCGAGCAGGGTTCGAGCGTCACATAAGCGGTAGCGCCACGGGCGAGTTCGCCGGCTTCGGCGAGCGCCTGCGGCTCGGCATGCGGGCGGCCGCCGAGCGCCGTGACCGCGTGGCCGACAATGATGCCATCTTTGACGATCAAGCAGCCGACAGAAGGGTTGGTGGCAGTGCGGCCGAGATGCTGACGCGAGAGGTGGATCGCAGCCGCCATGAAACCTTCGTCATCCGCCGTGACGCTCATGGCTCATCTATCCAGCGGGTCGCGGGCGATCTTGGCGTTGATTTCGGAAATGACCTTCTCGAAATCCTCGGCAAGCGAGAAATCCCGGTAGACCGAGGCGTAGCGCACGAAGCCGACATCGTCGAGGCTCTTCATCGCTTCCAGCACCTGCAGCCCGATCTGCTCGGAGGAAATTTCGGTCTCGCCGGAACTTTCGAGCCGGCGGACGATGCCGGAGACGGCGCGCTCAATGCGATCCCGCTCAACGGGGCGCTTGCGCAGCGCCACTTCGAAGGAGCGCACCAGTTTGTCGCGATCGAAGGGCACCTTGCGGCCGGTCTTCTTGATGACCATCAGCTCGCGTAGCTGAACGCGCTCGAAGGTGGTGAAGCGGCCGCCGCAATCCGGACAGATACGCCGCCGGCGGATGGACGTATTGTCCTCCGCCGGACGCGAATCCTTGACCTGGGTGTCTTCCGAACCGCAATAGGGGCAGCGCATCGCTACTCCTTACCCCATGTAGCCATACATGGGGAAGCGGTCTGTGAGGTTGACCACTTTGCCGCGCACGGCGGCTTCGACGGCGGCGTTGCCGTCATCGGAATTGGCGACCTTGAGGCCGTCGAGAACTTCGACGATCAGGTTGCCGATTTCGCGGAATTCGGCCTCCTTGAAGCCACGCGTCGTGCCGGCCGGTGCACCCAAACGCACGCCTGACGTGACGAAGGGCTTTTCCGGGTCGAAGGGAATGCCGTTCTTGTTGCAGGTGACGTAGGCGCGGCCGAGCGCTGCCTCGGCGCGCTTGCCGGTGGCGTTCTTCTTGCGCAGGTCGACGAGCATCAGGTGGTTGTCGGTGCCGCCGGAAACGACATCGAGGCCGCCTGCGATCAGCGTTTCGGCAAGCGCCCGGGCATTCTTGACGACCTGGGCGGCATATTCCTTGAATTCCGGCTGCAGCGCCTCGCCGAAGGCGACGGCCTTGGCGGCAATGATGTGCATCAGCGGACCACCCTGCAGGCCGGGGAAGACGGCCGAATTGAACTTCTTGGCCAGATCCTCTTCATTGGTGAGGATGACGCCGCCGCGCGGGCCGCGCAGCGACTTGTGGGTCGTCGTCGTCGCGACGTGGCAATGCGGGAACGGCGACGGATGCTGACCACCGGCGACAAGACCGGCGATGTGGGCCATGTCGACCATCAGATAGGCGCCAACCGAGTCGGCGATCTCGCGGAAACGCTTCCAGTCCCAGATACGGGAATAGGCGGTGCCGCCGGCGATGATCAGCTTCGGCTTGTGCTCTTCGGCCTTGCGGGCGACTTCATCCATGTCGAGCAGGTTGTCGCCTTCGCGCACGCCGTAGGAAACGACGTTGAACCACTTGCCGGACATGTTGACCGGCGAACCATGCGTGAGGTGGCCGCCCGAATTCAGGTCGAGACCCATGAAGGTGTCGCCCGGCTGCAGCAGCGCCAGGAACACGGCCTGGTTCATCTGCGAGCCGGAATTCGGCTGAACGTTGGCGAAATTGACGCCGAACAGCTTCTTGGCGCGCTCGATCGCCAACTCCTCGGCAATGTCGACGAACTGGCAGCCGCCGTAATAACGCTTGCCGGGGTAACCCTCGGCATATTTGTTGGTCATGATGGAGCCCTGGGCTTCCAGCACGGCGCGGGAGACGATGTTCTCGGAAGCGATCAGTTCGATCTCGTGCCGTTGGCGACCGAGTTCCTTTCCGATCGCGCCGAAGATCTCCGGATCGACGTCCGCAAGCGAGCGATTGAAGAAGGATTCGGTGGAAGCATTGGTCATGGGCGGGCTCCTCAACTGGAATGCGCTGAGGTATTAGCCTTCCGCTGTGGCAAGGGCAATACGAAGAACGACATTTGCTGAGCAAACAGCGCGCTCCGGTCATTTTGCGACAGCGCGGCACCGATGAATGGTGGCCAGATGACGCAGCCCCTCCCGGCATAAAAAACCGCGCCCGAAGGCGCGGTTCTCAAAATCACAATGCTGGGATCGCCGCTTACTGAACCGGCTGTTCCATGCCGGCCGTGGTGTCGAGCGCGAGCTCGGCATTGCCATCCATCTGATAGATGTCGTCGCGGAACTGGACGATGCCGTCGGGCATGCCCCAGGCGGAGATGTAGACGAAATAGACGGGAACTTCGGTGGCGAGCTTGATTGGCGTGTTGACGCCGCTTGCGATCACCTGCTCCATCTGCTGGCGGCTCCAGCCCGGCGTCTCGCGCAACAGCCAGGTCGACAGGTCGCGCACGTTCTGAACGCGGACGCAGCCCGACGACTCGAAACGCATAAGCTTGTTGAACAGGCCCTGCTGCGGCGTATCGTGCATGTATTCGCCGTTCTTGTTGTAGAAGTTGATCTTCGTCGACGCCATGGCGTTGATCTTGCCCGGGTCCTGGCGGAACATCAGGTTCGGCGCCTCGCCGTTCCAGTCGACAGTCTCCGGAGAAACCTCGTTGCCCTTGCCGTCGATCAGGCGGATCGCGTTCTTTTCCAGATAGGTCGGATCCTTGCGCATCAGCGGCATGATGTCCTTTTCGACGATCGAGCGCGGCGCGGTCCAGTATGGGTTGAGGATGACTTCGTAGATCTTCGAGTTGACGAGATGCGTCGGGCGGCTCAGACGGCCGACGACCGCGGTGTGGCGGGTGGCAACGCTGCCGTCTTCGACAGCCTCGACATAGGCGGCCGGAATGTTGACCATCAGATGGCGGCGGCCGAGATCTTCCGGGAAGGTCTGCAGGCGGACCAGGTTGGTGTTGAGTTGCTGCAGGCGGACATCGGCCGGAATGTTCATCGCCTTCAGCGTGAACTCGCCGAGAACGCCGTCGGACGGCAGGCCGTGACGCGCCTGGAAGCGCTTGACGGCGCCGTCGACATAAGAATCGAAGGCGTTCGACATGCCTGCCTCGCGCGGCAGGTCGCCTGTGATCGCAAGGCGCTGGCGCAGCGCCTGGACGGTGGGAGAGGAAACGCCGAGCTGCAGGCGCTGATCACCGGGATTGACTTCAGGCCAGCCGCCGGCGGCCGCAATCTGCTGATACTGCATGATCGCCTGCTGGGCACTGGCGACCGACTGGGGACCGAGGATCGGCGTGTTGGAAACGACGGCGGTCGCCGTGCGGGAAGCCGCCTTGGCATCGAACTGGTCGTCCCAGTTGCCGCGGCGCGGCGCGTTGATCAGCGTATCGAGCGCCGACTGCGCCAATGCCGGCGCGGCCATCGCGCTGGCGCCAATCGTTGCCGCGGACGCAAGGAAAGCGCGGCGCGAGAGAGCTTCATTTCCGTTTTTCTTCGACATAGTCCCAACCACTGAATGCCGCATGCAAGGAAGCGCGGCGCTTTGCGATATCACTGCGCCGTAACGCAGATCCCTATCCATTCGTTCTCCCGGCACATCGGAATATTCCGCCCGTCGCATCACAATATTGCGATGCGAAAGTCTGAACGTTCCTGGTCCATTGAAAGCGCCGGTTGCTAACTTCCGCTGCCACACCAATATGGCCAATTCGTGTTGCCTGGACCGCAGATAGCTGCCGATGGCCGAGTCATCACGCAACGAACCATGTGACGAGGTAAATCGTGCCGGTTAATAACGGCTAAAAAACGGCTTGAATACCGGCCCTTACGCTTGGCCGCCATGCGTTGCAAAGATGCCACGCGGAGCGCAAACGGCAAAACCGGACGCGCAGGGAACGCATCCGGTTTTCTTCAACCCTGAAAGGAGGTCGAGGGTCTTAGAGGCGATACATGATCGAGTCGTTCCAGAAGCGATCCAGGCGCTGGAGCAGCTTGTTCATCTGGGTGAACTCGTCGGTGCCGATCCCGCCGACCTTGTCGATCGAGGCGATGTGGCGTTCGTAGAGCTTGGCGACCGTTTCGGCTATGTCCTGGCCGGTTTCGGTCAGGCTGATGCGAACCGAGCGGCGGTCGATACGGGAGCGCTGGTGGTTGATGAAGCCGAGGTCGACCAGCTTCTTGACGTTGTAGGAAACGTTGGAGCCGAGATAGTAGCCACGGGAGCGCAGCTCGCCGGCGGTCAGCTCGGAATTGCCGATGTTGAAAAGGAGCAGCGCCTGGATGGCGTTGACGTCGCTGCGACCCTGACGGTCGAACTCGTCCTTGATGACGTCGAGAAGACGGCGGTGAAGACGTTCGACAAGATGAAGGGATTCCATGTAAAGATCACGGATGCCCTGATCCTGTTGGTCACGGAAGTTGGATACCGCCTGCGGCTTGATTTTCGTGTTCATATTGACTGCCTCACTGTTTGTTTGGCGGTGTCGTTTTCTTCCCGCCTTGAGTGAGACCCTATCGAATACATATAAAATTCGACTTAAACCGCAGGCTTAATGGAGCCTTACCGGAAACTCCACGTTGTCTCAGGGTAAATCAACACTTACCTGGCGGCGGTGCCGGCGCTTTTCCAGCCAGAGCAACAGGCGGAAAATGCAGTAGACCGCGGCGACCATGAGATGCAGCAGGATGATCAGCTTGTTGGACCCGAAAATGTCAGGCAGCAGACCATACATCAGGATCTGCCCGCCTGCGGCCAGCACCCAGATAACCGGCCCCCATGAGACGGTGAGCCAGAGGCCGAGCGAGGCGACGGGAAAAAGCACGGCAAGGCTGGTGCTCGCCACCTTCCACGGCAGGCTCAAAAGATCGAAGCGGCCGGCGCCGACCAAGGAATAGCCGACGAGCATCGCCCAATATTGCAGCCCGAACCAGAAGCAGGATACGGCCACCAACCTCAGGAAGAGGATGAAGAGAAGATCCGCCAGAGTGCGTTTCGGTATTGTCGGGGAATCGGTTTCCATGGCGCAAACATCGGTTCGGGATTGGATCGTTACAAGCAGTTTTTCCGCCGCGGCCAATCGTCCGGTTTGGATTTTCCGGGCGCCATGATAATGAGCGCTCCGATAAATGGAATGGGCCAGGGATAGATATCATGCAGGATAAGACGCATCTCGTCGACGACATCACCGGCCATCGTCGCATGCGGCGCAATCGCAAGGCAGACTGGACGCGCAGGCTGGTGCAGGAGAACCGGCTGACGGTCGACGACCTGATCTGGCCGATCTTCATCGTGCCGGGCTCCGGTATCATCGATCCGATCCCCGCCATGCCCGGCGTCAACCGTATGAGCATCGACAAAGCCGTCGAGGCCGCGCGCGAAGCGGCCGACCTCGGCATTCCGGCGCTGGCGACCTTTCCCAATATCGAGATGGAGCTGCGCGACGAGACCGGCTCGAACAGCCTCGAGGCCAACAATCTGATCAATCAGGCAACAGTGGCGATCAAGAAAGCAGTGCCCAATATCGGTGTCATCACCGACGTTGCGCTCGACCCCTTCACCAGCCATGGCCATGACGGCATTCTGCGAGACGGCGAGATCGTCAACGACGAGACCGTCGATCAGGTGGCGCGCGCCGCCGTGATGCAGGCCGATGCCGGCGCCGACATCATCGCCCCATCGGAGATGATGGACGGGCGCATCGGCGCCATCCGCATGGCGCTCGATGCGGCCGGCCACCAGGGCGTCGGCATCATGAGCTATGCAACGAAATTCGCGTCCGCCTTTTACGGCCCCTATCGCGAGGCGATCTCCACGGGCGGGCTGCTGAAAGGCGACAAGAAGACCTATTATATCGACCCCGCCAACGGCACCGAGGCGATCCGCGACGCCGCCCTCGACGTCGAGGAAGGTGCCGACATGCTGATGGTCAAGCCCGGCCTGCCCTATCTCGACATCTGCTGGCGGATGAAGGAGGCCTTCGGCCTGCCGACCTTCGCCTACCAGGTGTCCGGCGAATATTCGCAGATCAAGGCAGCGGCGATGAACGGCTGGATCGACGGCGAGCGCGCGATGCTCGAAACGCTGCTGTCGTTCAAGCGGGCGGGATGCGACGGCATCCTTACCTATTTCGCGGTCGAGGTGGCGAAAATTCTCGCAAAGAGGTGATTTCGGGGCGAATGATTGTATTTCGCCCCGCCGACACCATATCAGCGGCGTCGCTTTTGCGAGAGGAGATTGAGATGAGCTACAACCCCAATCCGCTTTATGCCGCACCGGAGGACTGGCGCGCCTATAGCGGCGTGTTGAGCCGCCGTGTCTTTGCCTTCATCCTCGATTACCTCATCGTGGCGCTGCTGTGCATTCCCGCCGCGATCGTTCTGTTCTTCCTGTCGATCGTCACGCTCGGCCTCGGCTTCTTCCTCTACCCTGCCCTCTTCGTCATCGTCGCCGGCCTTTACTTCGGCCTGACGGTCGGCGGGCCGAGCCAGGCTTCGCTCGGGATGCGGGCAATGGGGATCGCGATCGTGCGCGTCGATGGACGGCCGATGGATTTCCTGACGGCGATCGTGCATCTGGCGCTGTTCTGGATCCTCAACTCGGTGCTGACGCCGCTCATCCTGCTTGCCGGCCTGTTTATCGAGCGCAGCCGTCTCATCCACGACCTCCTGGTCGGCACCGTGACGGTGCGCACTGCCTGAGACCTGCCTGCCTGAGATCCTGGCGGAGACGAAAAAGTCTCCGCCTTCCCCTGTACCGGGGATGACGACGCTCCATATCCAAGATTAGAAGACTGAAATGTACGGCGAAGGCCGCCGCGCTGTTGACGTTTTCTATTCTTAGGTCATGCTGTCAGAAAACGGCACTGTCTCGACAAGGAAATTTCCGCGACACATGAATACGCAGACGACGCCATCCCCGCAGTTTTATCTGACGGCTCCGGCTGCGTGTCCGTATCTGCCGCATGAGATGGAGCGCAAGGTCTTCACCCATCTGGTCGGCCCGCGGGCCGCCGAAATGAACGACATCCTCACCCAGGGCGGGTTCCGCCGCTCGCAGAACATCGCTTACCGTCCGGCCTGCGAATCCTGTCGCGCCTGCGTTTCCGTGCGGATTCTCGCTCAGGAATTCGAACCGACGAAATCGATGAAACGGGCGCTTGCCGCCAACTCCGACGTCATCGCCACCGAATTCGCAGCCCAGCCTTCCAGCGAGCAATATTCACTCTTCCGGCGCTACCTCGATTTCCGTCACCAGCAGGGCGGCATGTCCGATATGACCGTGCTCGATTATGCGATTATGGTGGAAGACACGCATGTGAACACGCGAATCATCGAATACCGCCGGCGCGAGGAAGGCTCCGGGCTGGAAGAGCGGCCGAAGGGTGAGCTACTTGCCGCCGCACTGACCGACACGATGAGCGACGGGCTGTCGATGGTCTATTCCTACTTCAATCCGTCGCTCGAGCGTCGTTCACTCGGCACATTCATGATTCTCGACCATGTCAGGCGCGCGAAAGCGCTCGGCCTGCCGCATGTCTACCTCGGCTATTGGGTTCAGGGATCACGGAAAATGGACTATAAGACCCGTTTCCAGCCGCAGGAGCATCTGACCCCGCGCGGCTGGGAGCGTTTCGACCCCTCCTCCATGCCCGAAAGCACCCACGACTGAATGTTCCCCACTGCTCTTTCCGAACATTGGAAAGGCCTGTTGCTGACGGCGATCGGCGGGCTGGCGCTTTCCATGGATATCCCGCTCGTCCGCCTTGGCGACGGCGACATTTGGTCGATTCTCGGAGTGCGGAGCGCAGCAACGGTTGTCTCCACGCTCGTCATCCTCGGAGCAATGCGCCTTGTTTCGGGCAAGTGGCCGGTGCTCGTTCCAGGGCGACCCGGTCTGATCGCCGGTCTGCTCTACGGTCTCTCTTCCCTCACCTTCGTGCTGGCCGTCTTCAACACGGCCACCGCCAATGTCGTCTTCATCGTCGCCTTCAACCCAATGTTCGGGGCTCTTCTTTCCTGGATTTTCCTCAAGGAGAAGCCCCCGGCCGCAACGTTGATCGCCATGCTGTTCATGATCCTTGGCGTTGGATTGATCGTGAGCGGAGGACTTTCCAGCGGCCATGTTTTTGGCGACGCCATGGCGCTTCTCAGCGCGCTTATTCTTGCCGCAGCCATCACCGTCGGACGGGCCTCGCGCCGGCAAATGGGCTTCGTGCCGCTGCTTGCCGCCATCCTGCCGGCTGTACTCGGCCTCACGCAGGCTCTGCCCTCAGGGCTTTCTATCGCCCATCCCGGCTGGATCCTCTTCAACGGCGCCATCGTGATGCCGGTCGCCTTCTGGTGCCTGGCGACCGGGCCACGTTATCTGTCCGCGCCTGAAGTCGGCATGTTCTATCTCTTGGAAACGGTGCTCGCGCCGATCTGGGTCTGGCTGATCTTTGCCGAAACGCCCGTAACGACGACGCTCGTCGGTGGCGGCATCCTCACGGCGACAATCGCAGTGCATTCCCTCTGGATGGCGCGACGCAAGAGCGCCAGGCAAGTCTCGTGATGTGACGTTGTCGCCTGCTCGGCGCAGGCACCTTCCCGCGGCCGGCCGATGCATAAGGCCAATTACGGTTGCGACCATGTCATCGACTCGCCGCCGCATAGCTTTGGCCTTGCCCGCAAGCATGCATTCGTCGACGGCAACAAAAGCATCGAGATCGTCGCCGCCGGTGTATTCCTGCTCGAAAATGGCTAAGAGATTGAGACCACCGATGCCAATCTCTAGGCTTTCGTCCTTGGCGTCGCCGCCGAAGAGATGGAGGAAGAAGGCGCGACCAGCTTTCTGCGTGACTTCAGCGTGCCGCTCAACCGGTAGCCTTCAACTGCTGCTGTTCCAGTTCCCTGCCGAGCGCTTCGACGACATGCGCCCAGCCTTTCCGTGTTTTCTCCTCGTGTGCGGCCCATTCGGCGCACATTTCATGGGTCAACGTCAGGCGGCTGCCGCCGCCGAGAGGCTCGATGTCGATTTCGACGCGATCGCAATTGTGGTCGTGCTCCTCGACGGAAAAGCTGAAGACCATGCGTTGCGGGCGCTTCAATTCCAGGAAGACGCCCTGATGAAAGGCGTCGCCGGTCGGGCGGCGGTCGACGACGAAGAAACGTCCGCCGACGCGCGGATCGATGTCGGCACGGATGACGTGACCATCATCGGTCGCAAACAGGAAGCGGCGGGCAATTTCGGGGTTGAGCCAGGCGTCGTAGACCACAGCGGGCGGGGCCTTGTAGGTCTGGCTGACATGCAATTTGATGGTGCTGGCGGGCATCGATTTTCCTCCGGTAGGGGCACGCGCGCCTTCCCGAAGCGCAACGAACCACAGCCGTTCCGTCCGCCCACGCAACCGGCCTTCTCTTATTTTTGATAACAGCAATGAGATAGAGAAGTTCCCGCGCCCGCCAAGAGCCGAGCGCGCAATTTAATTCGTTACAAAATCAAGGCGTTACGGCAAGTCCTTTGTGCGCCTGAACAGACACGCGGCGCTGTAAAGCCTCAGCCCGCGAATTTGCCGCTGCGCGGGAAGCCCTTCGGCACGGTGCGGCCGGCGCTGGCGCGGTCGCCCAGCCATTCGGCGAGCTCGTCCTTGTTCTTCGTGAAGGTGCGGCCGGCGCTGTCTTCCCAGACGAGGCCGTCTGATATCGCGAAGCAGCGGACGTCGGAAATGCCGCCATCCTTGTAGCGCTGCAGGCGCACGCCCTTGCCGCGCGACATTTCCGGCACCTGCGCGAGCGGGAAGACCAGCAGCTTGCGGTTTTCGCCGACGACGGCGACATGATCGCCGCTGACGGGCACCAGCAGCTGCGTTTCCTCCGGCAGCGCGACATTCATGATCTGCTTGCCTTTGCGCGTGTTGGCGACCAGCTCTGCCTCTGGAACGACGAACCCGTTGCCGGCCGTCGAGACGATCAGCTGCTTGCGCGTGGGATCGTGGACGAAGGCGGTCAGCACCGCCTGGTCGTTGTCCATGTCGACCATGATGCGCAGCGGCTCGCCATGGCCGCGACCGCCAGGCAGCTTATCGCCACCGAGCGTGAAGGCCTTGCCGCCTGTCGTGACGATCAGGATCTTGTCTGTTGTCTGCGCCGGGAAGGCGACCTTCAGGCCGTCGCCTTCCTTGAAGGTCAGCGTCGCCGTGTCGGCGATGTGGCCCTTCAGGGCGCGGATCCAGCCCTTTTCGGAAATGACGACGGTGATCGGTTCCTTCTCGATCATCGCCTGCTGGATCGCCTCTTCATCCGCCTCAGGCGCTTCGGCGAACTGGGTGCGGCGGCGGCCGACCTCCGTCGCCTTGGCGAATTTCTTCTTCACTTCGCCGATTTCCCAGGCGACCGTCTGCCACTGCTTGTCGTCGGAGGCAAGCAGCGCCTCGATCTCGCTCTTTTCCTTGGTGAGTTCGTCGAACTCCTTGCGGATCTCGAATTCTTCCAGCTTGCGCAAGGCGCGCAGCCGCATGTTGAGGATTGCCTCGACCTGATTGTCGGTCAGATCCCATCGCGCCATCATGACGGGCTTCGGCTCGTCTTCCTCGCGGATGATCCGGATCACCTCGTCGATGTTGAGGTAGGCAATCAGAAGACCGCCGAGGATTTCGAGACGCTTGTCGATTGCGGCCAAACGGAAGCGTGACCGGCGCTGCAAGACCTCGCGACGGTGGTCCAGCCACTCCTTCAGCACCTCGTTCAGCGCCATGACCTTGGGAATGCGCCCCATGGACAGAACGTTCATGTTGAGCGGAAAGCGGCTCTCGAGCTCCGTCAGCTTGAACATCGATTCCATCAGGATGGTCGGATCGACGGTACGGCTCTTCGGCACCAGGACGATGCGGATATCCTCGGCCGATTCATCGCGGATGTCTTCCAACAGCGGCAGCTTTCGCGCGATCAGCAGTTCGGCGATCTTCTCGATCAGCCGCGATTTCTGCACCTGGAAGGGAATTTCGGTGACGACGATCTGGTAACCGCCACGGCCCAAATCCTCCGTCTGCCATTTCGCCCGCACGCGGAAACCGCCGCGGCCGGTGCGGTAGCTCTCGATGATGCTGTCGCGGCTGTCGATGATGATGCCGCCTGTGGGGAAATCCGGGCCGGGAATGAATTCGACGAGCTTTTCGACGGTCGCATCCGGATGTTTGATCAGATGCAGGGCGGCGTCGCAAAGCTCGTGGGCATTGTGCGACGGGATCGAGGTCGCCATGCCGACGGCGATGCCGGAGGAGCCGTTGGCGAGCAGGTTCGGGAAGGCGCCGGGAAGGACAACCGGCTCGGAATTCGATTCGTCATAGGTGTCGCGGAAATCGACGGCGTCCTGATCGATGCCTTCGAGCAGCAGTTCGGAGACCGCCGTCATCTTCGATTCGGTGTAACGCATGGCGGCGGGGCTGTCGCCGTCGATATTGCCGAAATTGCCCTGGCCGTTGACCAGCGTGTAGCGCTGCGAGAAATCCTGGGCGAGACGGGCAAGCGCGTCATAGATCGACTGGTCGCCGTGCGGATGGTAGTTACCCATCACCTCGCCGACGATCTTGGCGCATTTGCGGAAGGCCGAGGTCGGCCTCAGCCCCATCTCGTTCATGGCATAGACGATGCGGCGATGGACGGGCTTCAGCCCGTCGCGCACGTCAGGCAAGGCGCGATGCATGATGGTCGACAGCGCATAAGCGAGATAGCGCTGCTCGAGCGCCGCCTTGAGGTCGACCGGCTGGATGTTGTCGTCGTCTCCGCCGGAAGGCGGCAAAATCTCTTGTCCCATGGGTCCTGACTAGCCCAGAAGTGGCCGGCGGGCAAGGAATCCGGGCCATTGCAGCTGTGGATGAAGTCTTGGCACCGACATCAAAGGATGAGACACACGTTCCGCCGCAATTTGGACTTCGTTTGCCGTTCCTTTCAACAGAAATTTAGAAGTCCGTAAATATAAAGCGGGCCCAATCCGTAGTAGCGTAACTGCAGATTTTAGAACCGCCACACGCCACCAGAGGAATCACCCCATGAACTTTTACCGGACAATGCGGCTGATGCTGTCGAGCGCAGCCTTTTTCTCGCTCGCCGGCTCGGCCTTCGCTCTCGATGGCACCGATCTGCTGAACAAGATCAATGCCGCTTATGCCGCACAGGGCGGGACGATTGCAGCTGAGAACATCGACATCGACGGCACGACCGTGACGTTGAAGAATGTCACCCTCAAGCCGACCGGCGGCGAAAGCCTGCCCATCGGCGAAATCACCCTTTCCGGCGTCGAAGAAGACGAGGACGGCGGCTATTACATCGAAGAAGCTGCCTTCCCCGACATCAACAAGACCCAAGACGGCGTGACTGTGACCGCGCAGGAGCTGACGCTCGGCGGCATCTCCGTGCCCGCAACGGCTGGCGGCGACACGCTCGACACCATGATGCTCTACGAAACCGCCCATACCGGCCCGCTGAAGGTGGTCAAGGACGGTGCGGAAGTGTTCTCGCTGCTCCAAACCGACATGAACCTGACGCTGCGCGAAGACGAATCCGGCTTCGATTTCGACGGCGCCTTCAAAAGCATGAAGGCCGATCTCAGCAAGGCCGAAGACGCGCAGAGCAAGGACGCGATCGAGAAGCTCGCCCTGCAGCACGTCCAGGGCGACATTACCATGAAGGGCGCCTGGGAACTCGCGCCCGGCACGATCGATATTTCGGAATTCGCCTTCGACTTCACCAATATCGGCAAGCTGAATCTTGGCTTCAAGATCTCGGGTTACACGATGGCCTTCATGAAATCGATGCAGGATGCGATGAAGGAATCCGAAGCCAATCCGAACAAGGAACAGTCGCAGCAGGCGCTCGGCCTTGCCATGCTCGGCCTGATGCAGCAACTGTCCTTCGAGGCCGCACAGGTGCGTTTCGAAGATGCGTCGATCACCAAGCGCGCGCTTGATTACGCCGGTTCGCAGCAGAACATGTCCGGCAAGCAGATGGCGGATTCGCTGAAGGCGATGACGCCGATCATGCTGGCGCAGCTCAATATCCCGGAACTGCAGAACGCCGTTTCGGCCGCGGTTAACACCTTCCTCGACGACCCGAAGAGCCTGACCGTCAAGGCCGCTCCCGAAAAGCCGGTGCCGTTCCCAACGATCGTCGGTGCTGCCATGGGCGCTCCGAACACGCTGCCGCAGGTGCTCGGCGTCAAGGTTTCGGCTAACGACTGATCGTTTGGCTTTCTTCATAAGAGCAGGCTCGGCAGTTCCGCCGCCGAGCCTTTCTATTTCAGGCATGTGCAGGCATCGGCACAAATGAAAAGCCCGGCGATTGCGATCGCCGGGCTTTCTCATTCGAAAACGAACCGAACTCAGTCCTTCTTGACCGGCGGGATCGGCCGGATCGCGAGTTCGCGCAACTGCGTCGGCGTTGCCGGGCTCGGTGCGCCCATCAGCAAGTCCTGCGCTTGCTGATTCATCGGGAAGAGCGAGATTTCGCGCAGGTTCTTCGCGCCGACGAGCAGCATGATGATGCGGTCGATACCAAAGGCAGCGCCGCCATGCGGAGGCGCGCCATACTGGAAGGCGCGGTAGAGGCCGCCGAAGCGGTCCTCGACGTCCTGCTGGCTGAGGCCGATCTTCTCGAAGGCGGCAACCATGGTTTCCGGCGACTGGTTGCGGATCGAACCGGAGGCGATCTCGAAGCCGTTGCAGACGGCGTCATACTGGAAGGCCTTGATCGTCAAAGGATCCTGGTTCTGCAGCGCGTCGAGGCCACCCTGCGGCATCGAGAACGGATTATGGGCGAAATCGACCTTCTTCTCTTCCTCGCTCCATTCGAAGAAGGGGAAGTCGACGATCCAGCAGAGTTCGAAGCGGTCGCGGTCGACGAGGTTGAGTTCTTCGCCGGCCTTGGTGCGGGCCTCGCCCGCAAACTTGTGGAATTTTTCCGGCTCGCCGGCGACGAAGAAGCAGGCGTCGCCGTCACCGAGACCGAGCTGGGTGCGGATCGCATCGGTGCGCTCCTCGCCGATGTTCTTGGCGAGCGGTCCGGCGCCTTCGAGCTTCTCGCCTTCCTTGCGCCAGAATATGTAGCCGAGTCCCGGCTGGCCCTGGCTCTGCGCCCAGGCGTTCATGCGGTCGCAGAAAGCGCGCGAGCCACCGGTTTTGGCCGGAATCGCCCAGACCTGGACCTTCGGGTTAGAAGCGATCATGCCGGCGAAGACCTTGAAGCCGGAGCCGGCGAAATGCTCGGTCACCGCTTCCATGACGATCGGGTTGCGCAGATCCGGCTTGTCCGTACCATATTTGCGGATCGCCTCGTCATAGGGAATGCGCGGCCATTCCTTGGTGACCGGCTTGCCTTCGGCAAACTCCTCGAACACCTTGGTCATCAGCGGACCCATCGTGTTCCAGACGTCTTCCTGGGTGACGAAGCTCATTTCGAGGTCCAGCTGGTAGAATTCGCCCGGCAGGCGATCAGCGCGCGGGTCTTCGTCACGGAAGCACGGCGCAATCTGGAAGTAACGGTCGAAACCTGCGACCATCAAGAGCTGCTTGTACTGTTGCGGCGCCTGCGGCAGAGCGTAGAAGGTGCCGGGATGAATACGGCTCGGCACAAGGAAGTCGCGCGCGCCTTCCGGCGAGGAGGCCGTCAGGATCGGCGTGCTATACTCGGTGAAGCCCGCGCCGCCCATTTCACGGCGCATGGCCGAAATCACCTGGGTGCGCTTGACGATGTTCTTGTGCAGGGTTTCGCGGCGAAGATCGAGGAAGCGATACTTGAGGCGAACGTCTTCCGGATAATCGGGCTCGCCGAAGACCGGCAGCGGCAATTCCTTGGCGGCGGAGAGCACTTCGATCTCCTGCGCATAGAGCTCGATCTCGCCGGTCGCCATGGTCTTGTTGACGGTGTCTTCGGTACGGGCCTTGACGAGGCCGTCGATGCGGATGACCCATTCGCCACGCACGGTCTCTGCCGTCTTGAAGGCGGGGCTATCCGGGTCGGCGACGACCTGGGTGATGCCGTAATGGTCGCGAAGGTCGATGAAAAGAACGCCACCATGGTCGCGAACGCGATGGACCCAGCCGGCGATGCGGACGGTCGAGCCGACATCCGTCTTGCGGAGGGCGGCACATGTGTGGCTGCGGTAGCGATGCATGATCTCAAATCCTGGCATGTGGCTGAAGACGGCAGCAGGGGTTCGAAGACCCTCCCGCGCCGACAAGAAAATCGGGCGGAAAAGCGCATGGACGCTCCGATTTGTCAAGGCTTAGCGCGCCCCGCCCCTGGGTTTGGCATGCGTTTATGGCGAGGCTGCGACCCGCAGGCTGCGGCAGTTTGGCCGCGTTTCCCATATTGATGAAGATGCGGCTCAACTTTAAAAGGATCGGCATTCTCGTCCTGGAGCCTCTGCATGCCTCTGCTGACCCGCCGCAACCTTCTGAAGACATCCGCCGTCGCCGGCGCCTATGGCGCCGGCATCGCCGTTGCGGGCAAATTCGGGCTTGCCGAGGCGGCGCCGGAGCCGCAGCTGCTGACGGCTGTGAAAACCGAGGCCTTGCTGACCGAGGCGGGTCCGACCAGGGATGTCATGAGCTGGGGCCATGACGGCATGCCGCCGGTTCTGAGGATGACCAAGGGGCGGCCCTACGCGGCAAGGCTGAAAAACGGGCTCGATGAGCCGACGACGATCCATTGGCACGGGCTTCGCATCGACAACCGCATGGATGGCGTGCCCTTCGTGACGCAGCCCTATATCTATACCGGCGACAGCTTCGATTATGTCTTCACGCCGCCCGATGCCGGCACCTTCTGGTATCATCCGCATTGCAACACGCTGACGCAGATGGGACACGGCATGACCGGCATGCTCGTCGTCGAGGATCCGGCCGATCCGGAGTTCGACACGGAGGTGCTGCTCAATCTGCGCGACTGGCGGCTCGGAGGCGACGGGCAGTTCATCGCGCCCTTCCGGCCGCGCGACGCTGCCAAGAGCGGCACCTACGGCACGGTGCGCACGGCCAACTGGCGCCAGGAGCCGCAATATGATGCGCCGGCCGGCGGGCTGGTGCGGCTGCGCATCGCCATCACCGACGTGACGCGCATTTTCTCGCTGACGATGGCGGGCGCAGATGCGACCGTCATCGCCATCGACGGCAATCCGGTGCCGAAACGCTTCCCTCTGGACCTCCTGCAGATCGGGCCGGGCCAGCGGCTCGATCTTGCCGTACGCATGCCAGATGGCGAAGGCGCCGTCGCGACGCTGGAAGACATTCGCGGCACGGCGCCGAAGACGATCGCCAGCCTGCGTGCGGTCGGACAGTCGTTGAAACGCAATATCGGCGATCTCGGCCCGCTTGCCGAAAACCCCGTTCCGAAGGCTGATCTTTCCGCTGCCGAACAGATACCGCTGATCCTCAGCGCCACCGCGGAAAATGCCGCCGTCGAGAGTATCTGCGGCACGCTTGGTTACAGCTTCTGGGCGATCAACAAGGTGCCGTGGCCCGGAGACACGCCCGATCCGACGGCGCCGCTGGCGGAGCTGAAGCTCGGCAGGAGCTATGTCTTCAACCTCGAGAACACCACGCCGCACGCGCATCCGATCCACCTGCACGGAATGAGCTTCACGGTGATCTCCTCCTCGACGCGCGAGGTGATGCCGCTGGTGTCCGACACCTACCTCGTCCAGCCGGACGAGAAGGTACAATTGGCCCTTGTCGCCGACAATCCCGGCGACTGGGTGCTGCATTGCCATATCATCGAACATCAGAAGACGGGAATGACCAGCTATATCAGAGTGAGCTGAAGCATTCGCCTTGCCTCAGTTTGGACGTGATTCTTCTTCAGCAATGCGCGAAGCCTGTGCTGTTGTATTGACATATCGAAGCGAAAGGAGAAGGAAGGTTCAACCAACCTTTTCCTTGCGAATGAATTGATATGATCGAAACCACCGCCGATTTGGCGGCCGCCTGCAAAGAGCTGGCCAAGTCCGACTTCATCACCATTGACACCGAATTCCTGCGCGAAACGACCTTTTGGCCGGAGCTCTGCCTGATCCAGATGGCAAGCCCGACACTGGAAGTTCTCGTCGATCCGCTGGCGAAGGGCATCGACCTCGCCCCCTTCTTCGAGCTGATGGCGGACACGAAGGTGTTGAAGGTCTTTCACGCGGCGCGCCAGGACATCGAAATCATCTTTAATCGCGGCAATCTCATTCCGCATCCGATCTTCGACACGCAGGTCGGAGCCATGGTCTGCGGTTTCGGCGACAGCGTCTCCTATGACCAGCTGGTCAGCCGCATCAAGAACGTCCATATCGACAAGTCGTCGCGCTTCACCGACTGGAGCCGCCGACCACTCTCCGAAAAGCAGCTGGAATATGCGCTGGCCGACGTCACGCATCTGCGCGATGTCTACCTGTCGCTGAAGGCCGAACTCGATCGGGAAGGCCGCACATCGTGGCTGCGCGAGGAAATGGACATTCTCGAAGCGCGTGAAACCTACGACATGCATCCCGACGACGCCTGGCAGCGTCTGAAGATGCGCTTGCGCAAGCCGCAGGAGCTGGCGGTCCTGAAATATGTCGCCGCCTGGCGTGAGCGCGAGGCGCGGGCCCGCAATGTGCCGCGTTCGCGCGTCTTGAAGGATGATGCGATCTATGAGGTCGCCCAGCAGCAGCCTAAGGATTCCGAAGCGCTCGGCCGCCTGCGCACCATTCCGAAGGGCTGGGAGCGTTCGGCCGCCGGGACGGCGGTGGTCGAGGCGGTCAATGCGGCGCTCGCCCTTCCGAAAGCCGAGATGCCGCATGTGCCTCGTCAGGCACAGGCCCCGGAAGGCGCAGCTGCCGCCGTCGAACTCTTGAAGGTGCTGCTGAAGCTGATCTCGGAGAAACATGGCGTGGCGCCGAAAGTGATCGCCAACAGCGAGGATCTCGATAAGATTGCCGCCGATGGCGAGAAGGCCGATGTCGCTGCCCTGCACGGCTGGCGGCGTGATCTTTTCGGCGAGCCGGCGCTGCAGCTGATCCAAGGCCAGATCGGGCTGCGTTTCGCCGGCCGAAAGGTTGAAACCGTCAGCCTCTGAAAGCAAATCGAATTCGCTTGACGCTTTTTTCCCAGCTGAAACAATGACTGGAGGAAACCTCAGGCGACGAGGCGGCATGCGGGAAATATCTCCAACGCAGAACTGGATTTTAATCGCGATCGTGCTGGCTGCCAGCGGCGTCGTTTACGATCTGATGTTCTACTCCAATCAGACGCCCGTCATCGGGGCGATCTTCGCGCTCTTCATCGGCATGCCGATTCTCGCCTTCGAGCGCAAAGTTCTGTTTCGCACCCTCTACAGACGCATCCAGAGTCTGCCGACCTTCGTGTTCATCATCACGGAACTGGTGATCTACGAGATCCTGATGAGCATCGGCTTCGCCTGCGCCGGCCTCCTGCTCTGGTCGCTCGGCATGCTGAAGCCGTCGTCGTTCCTCGACCTCGTCATCATGCCGTTCGAGGTCTTCCTCTATGCGCTTGCCGTCTGCTCGGCACTGATCTTCATCCTGCGCGTCCGGGAATTGCTCGGCCGCGAAGTATTCGTCAGCATGCTCATCAGCCGCTATCGCAATCCGGTCAAGGAAGAGCGTGTCTTCCTCTTCATCGATCTCGTCGATTCGACAGCTTTTGCCGAAAAACATGGCGACCTCAGAGCACAGCAGCTGCTGAGCTCACTGTTTGCGACCTTCGCGGAACCAGTGCGGCGCCACAAGGGCATGATCAACGACTATGTCGGCGATGCGGCGATCATTACCTGGCCGCTTGCCCGCGGCGTCAAGGATGCGCGCTGCGTTCGCTGCATCTTCGATATCCTCGCCGATATCGAAGCCAATGCCGCCGGCTGGCGGAAAAATTACGGCCAGGTGCCGAAGCTTCGCGTTGCCCTTCATGGCGGCGACATCATCACGGCGGAAGTCGGCGTCGACCACCACAAGATCAGCTATTTCGGCGATACGGTGAATACGACCGCCCGGCTGGAGACGCTCTGCCGCAGCCTGAACCGGCAGGTGCTGATCTCCGCGGAGCTGGCCCGGCGCATGACTTTTCCCGACGACATTTCCTGCGAAGATCTCGGGATCCATGCCGTCAAGGGACGCGGCCAGGCACTCGGCGTCATGGCACTGTCCTCGCGTGCGGTGACCGTTCTGAACACGCCCGCAGTCGTTCTGCACGGCTGAGCAAGTCCATTTATCACGCGTCACCAAAGCTTCACCCAACCGTCAATTCGCTGATACGGAAGCCCTGTTAAGCGGAAGCCATTCGCATCCGTTTCATGGGGATATTATGAAGAACCTCCTTTTTGCGTCCGTATCGCTTTTCATGCTGATTGCCGGCCCCGTTTCGGCCGACCAGCAGCAGTTCCCGGCCAAGCTCGCTGGCCAGGCGATCCTGCCTGCCAACACCATGGTCCCGGCTCCGGCCGACGCGCCTGACTTCCTCAAGCATTCCGGCAAGTTCACGACGCCGGACCGCAAGCGCACCGAAGCGCTCGGCACCGTTCCCGGCAAGGACGGCGCCCGCGTGACCGATCTGAAGCTTCCGTTCGACGGCCAACCGATCCAGGGTTTCTCGGGCATCAAGACGATGGCCGATGGCACCTTCTGGACGCTCTCCGATAATGGCTTCGGTTCCAAGGCCAACTCGTCCGACTCCATGCTGTTCCTGCACCAGATGAAGTTCGATTGGACTGCCAACAAGGCTGAGGTCGTCAAGAACCTCTTCCTCTCCGATCCGAACAAGATCGCCCCCTTCCCGATCGTGCTCGAAGGCACGGATACGCGCTACCTCACCGGTGCCGACTTCGACATCGAGTCGATTCAGCCGGTTGCCGACGGCTTCTGGCTCGGCGATGAATTCGGTCCCTATATCCTCAAGGTCGATACCGAAGGTCGCCTGACGGACGTGATCCCGACCACGCTCGACGGCAAGCCGGTGCTCTCGCCCGACAATCCGCTGATCCAGCTGCCGGGCAATCCGGCCGCCAAGATGCCGGTCTTCAACCTGAAGCGCTCCGGCGGCTTCGAAGGCCTTGCCATGTCGAAGGACGGATCCAAGCTCTACGGCCTGCTGGAAGGCGCCATCTACAAGGATGACGGCACGATGGAAACAGCCGACGGCCACACAGCCATCCGCGTCATCGAATTCGACGTCGCCGCGAAGAAGTGGACCGGCCGCAGCTGGCTTTATCCGTTCGAGGGCAAGGGCGTGTCGATCGGCGATTTCAACATGCTCGATGACGCCACCGCTCTCGTCATCGAGCGCGACAGCGGCGCCGGTACCAGCGACAAGGCCTGTGCCGACCCGAAGCAGCCGAAGCCCGATTGCTTCGAAGCTCCGGCCGTGCTGAAGCGCGTCTACAAGATCGAATTCAACGATGCCAATGCCGGCAAGGCCGTCCGCAAGATCGGTTACATCGATCTCCTTGATATTCAGGACCCCGACAACAAAAAGAAGGCCGGCAGCAAGGACGGCGTCTATGACATGCCGTTCGTCACCATCGAAAACGCCGACCGCGTCGACGCCACGCACATCATCATCGGTAACGACAACAATCTGCCCTTCTCGGCCGGCCGCTCTGTCGACAAGGCTGATGACAACGAGTTCAGCCTGCTCGAGGTTGGCGAGTTTTTGAATGCGAAGTAATCGGGGGTTCTAGTGTGAGATTGAGAGGGCGGTGCGTCAGTGCCGCCCTTGTTGCGGCGGTTGTGCCGTGCGCCCCCGGCCCAGCCGGGCATTTCCCCCCACAGGTAGGGAGATTGGCTGGGCGCAACGATTCCGCCAAACAATACTGCTTAGCATCAGTAGATTGCTGGAAAGGGACCGAGCGATCACCTCCTGCCAATTTCCACCCTTGTGGGGGAGATGCCCGGCAGTGCAGAGGGGGTGCCCCATGGCCCAACCGCCGCAAATCAACCTACTCGAACCGAAACGCCAGCCTCTTGTTCGTCAGCCTCGACAGCTGCTGCAGGCGGCCGTCCAGGCGCTCGCCGGCGAAGTCCCGGTATTCCGGCGGCACCACGAATTCGAGGTCGAAGTCCGGGTTTGACGATTTGCGGAAAGTAAGGTTCTTGACGATGCCGGGCATGGAGGCCGAGAAGAGATAGACGACCCGCAGCATGCCGCCGAGCAGTTTGGCGCGGTCGATGAACTGAGGGGTGGCGATCTGCGCCAGCGGACCGGTGGCGCCGTCGTCATGCAAGCCCTCGAAACGGTAATAATTGGTGAGCGCGATGAAGGCGCGGCCGGGATGGCTGATGCCGACGAAGGAGGAGTGGGCGATGACGTTCAGCGCCTGCAGGCCGCGATAGTCGGGATGGGCGCGCCAGCTGATATCGGCAAGCAGACAGGCGGCCTGACGATAGCGGCTTTCCTCTTCGGTTTCCTGGACGCCGAACAAGGGCATCATCCGACCGGTCCATTCCGCCAGCTCGCGGGCATGCTCCGGCGAACGGGCACGCAGGATCGCCAGTTCGCCGGCGGCAGCCAACAACGGATCGGCGCGGCGCTCGGCCTCCGACAGCAGCGAGTAGAGATATCCCTCGCGCACGCCCTGCGCCGAGAAGGAAATCACCGACGGCTTCATGACGCTCAATACTTCCTTCATGGCGATGGCGCCGAAGGGCAGCAGCGAACGGCGATGCTTGGAGACCGCCTGAAGGGCCGGCTCCTTGGAATCGCGCGCGGTGGCCACCTGATCGAGGAACAGCATCATCGCTTCGAGCGACACTTCATAACCCTGCATCATGTGCAGCGGATAATTGGTAATCTCCATGTGCAGCTTGGCGATGTTTCGCCAGGTGCCGCCGACGGCGTAGAAGGTGCGCCCCTCGCCTTTCGCCAGGAGCTTTGCCGTTTTCACCTGCTTGCGGGCAAAAGTTCGCGCCTTGGGGAGCGAGCCGCCGGCATATTCCGACAGGCGCAGACCGCCAAGCGGCAGCGTAATGCCCTTGCCGACCTCCTTGCCCTTGATGTCGATCAGTTCAAGAGAACCGCCGCCGAGGTCGCCGGCAATGCCGTCAGGATTGAAGAAGCCGCTGATGATGCCGAGCGAGGCGAAGCGAGCCTCCTCCTCACCTGACAGCACCCGGACGTGGCGCTGCAGGATCGTCTCGGCCTGGTGGATGAAGTCGGGACCGTTGCTCGCCTCGCGGGCGGCGGCCGTCGCCAGCACATACATGGTGGCGGCCCGCGCCTGATCGGACAGGGCCTTGAAACGGTGGAGCGCCGCCAGAGCCCGGGCGACGCTCTCTTCATCCATCTTGCCGGTGACGGCTATGCCTTTGCCGAGGCCGCAGAGGACCTTTTCGTTGAAGAGGATCGTAGGCGAACGGGACAGGCCTTCGTAGACGACAAGACGAATGGAATTCGATCCGATGTCGACGACGGAGACCGGGGCGATCCCTGGAAGGCGCCCCTGGGCTTCAGATTCAACCATATGGTCCAGTTTTACTTGTTGTTGCGGCCTTCGAGCAGACCGGCGATCAGTTTCGGCGCGCTTGATTTCAGAGCTTCACCACGGCCCGACAGGCTCGGATTGGTCATGAAATACTGCTGCGCATTGAACGGTTCCTCGCCCCTGCGCACTTCCATGCGCCGCGACGTACCGTCGGGCAATATCTCGTAGCTTTGTTGATTGTCAATCACGTTGCCGAGCATAATCTGTGACAAGACCTGCTCATGAACAGTCGGATTCGTCAGCGGAACCATGGTCTCGACGCGACGGTCGAGATTTCTCGGCATCATGTCGGCCGAGCCGATATAGACCAGCGCCTTGTCCGACGGCAGGCCATGGCCGTTGCCGAAGCAGAAGATACGGCTGTGTTCGAGGAAGCGGCCGACGATCGACTTGACGCGGATCTTCTCCGAGAGACCAGGCACCTGCGGACGCAGGCAGCAGATGCCGCGCACGACGAGATCGATTTCGACGCCGGCATGGCTGGCGCGATAGAGCGCATCGATGATGTCGGGGTCGACAAGCGAGTTCATCTTCATCCAGATCGCCGCCGGCGCACCGTTCCTGGCATGCTGAATCTCTTCCTCGATGTGACGCAGGATACGCGAGCGCAACGTATAGGGCGAGACGGCGAGCTGCATGCCCTCTTCAGGTTCGCCGTAGCCGGTGATGAAGTTGAAGATGTTCGCCATGTCGTGGGCGATGACGGGATTGCAGGTGAAATAGGAGAGATCCGTATAGATCTTGGCGGTGATCGGGTGGTAGTTGCCAGTTCCCAAGTGGCAATAGGTTCTGAGCTTCCCTTCCTCGCGGCGGACGATCATCGACATCTTGGCGTGGGTCTTGAGCTCGATGAAACCGAATACGACCTGCACGCCGGCGCGTTCGAGATCGCGCGCCCAGCGGATATTCGCCTCTTCGTCGAAACGGGCCTTGAGTTCCACCAGCGCCGTCACCGACTTGCCGGCTTCGGCGGCATCGACCAGAGCGCGGACGATCGGGCTGTCGTTAGAGGTGCGGTAAAGCGTCTGCTTTATCGCCAGAACGTCAGGATCGCGCGCAGCCTGGAGAAGGAACTGGACCACCACATCGAAGGATTCATAGGGGTGATGGACGACCATGTCCTTCTCGCGGATGGCGGCGAAGCAGTCGCCGGCATGTTCGCGGACGCGCTCGGGAAATCGCGCATTGTAGGGCTGAAACCTGAGATCGTCGCGCGGCGCCTTGGTGATCTCGGACAGAGTGTTCAGCGCCAGGAGCCCCGGCAGAACGGCGACGCGATTGTCGGGGATGCTGAGTGCCTGCACGACGAACTGACGCAGCGAGGCCGGCATTTCCGAATCGGTCTCGATGCGGATGACTTTGCCGCGGCGGCGCCGCTTCAGTGCCGTCTCGAAAAAGCGCACGAGATCCTCGGCCTCTTCCTCGACTTCGATATCGCTGTCGCGGATGACGCGGAACGTACCGGAACCCTGCACCTCGTAGCCCGGATAGAGACGGTGGATGAAGATATTGGCGACGTCTTCCAGCGTGATGTAGCGGATTGTGTTCGCGTCATCCGGCAGGCGGACGAAGCGGTCGAGCGCCGGCGGCAGGCGCAGCAGTGCCGTCATCGGTTCACGGCCGTTCTTGCTGACGAGCTGCAGGCCGATCGAGAAGCCGAGATTGGGAATGAACGGGAACGGATGGGCCGGGTCGATCGACAGCGGCGTCAGCACCGGGAAAATCGCCTGTTCGAATTCGGCGGCCAGCCACTGGCGGTCGGCATCGCTGAGCGCGCCGGGGCGCACGATCAGGATGTCTTCCTTGGCGAGATATTGCTGCAGCACGGCGAGCGAGGCCTGCTGCTCCATCTGCAGATGGTCGATCTCCTGCAGGATCGAGTCGAGCTGCTCGGCCGGCGTCTTGCCGTCGGGGCTGCGGATGGCGATGTTCTGGCGTACCTGACCTTCGAGGCCGGCGACGCGCACCATGAAGAACTCGTCGAGGTTGGCTGCCGAGATCGACAGGAAACGGACGCGCTCGAGCAGCGGATGCTCGGTGTTGAGCGTCTCTTCCAGCACGCGGCGATTGAACTGCAGCCAGGAGAATTCGCGGTTGATGAAGCGCTCGGGGCTGGTCAGCAGCTCGTCCAGCGGGGGTATGTTGTCGTTGGTTTCCGGAGTGAGTTCCTGATGTTCTGCGACTGCGCTGTCCATGGTCCGCTACCCCGTTTTCAATCGCGACGGCAATTATATCAGTTTCACGACGGAACTGTGACAGTCAATCGGCCGGCTCCGAATTTCCCAATTCATTCAATACTTCGGCAGCAAGAGACCGGGTGATCTTCGTGCCCCGGGACAGGGCCAGCCGGTCGAGCCTTTCGACGATCGTCTGGGCCGCGTTCAGCGACCGCTCCATGCGGTTAACGATATAGAGCACGAGTTTGTCATCTATATAAAGCTGCCGGTCGGCGAAGAGCTTGACGATCACTTGCGACAGCAAGGCCTCGTCGGGTTCGCCGATCTCGACGATGGTCGCAGCTTTCAGACGCGAGCGCAGATCGGGCAGCAAAACCGGCCAGGAGATCGGCCAGAGACGGCTTGTTATCAACAGGCTGGTGGCGTTTTCGCGCACGCTGTTGATGACGTGGAAAAGCGCATTGTCGTCGAAGCCGAGGCGGTCGGCATCTTCGAACAGCACCGGACCGGCAGCGGCAGCGACAGCCGCGTCCGAACCGAGTTCGGGATGAATGCTGACGGCGCCGCTCAACTCCTGCCAGATGCGGGCGAGATGCGATTTCCCCGAACCGACCGGGCCGGCGAGCACGACTACCGGCGACGGCCATGCCGGCCAGGCGTCGACGATCGACACGGCGGCGGCCAGCCGCTCCGAAATCAGAAGATCGTCGCGGCTGCTTGCGGCGTCGTGCGAAAAGGCCAATGGCAGCTGCTCTCCGGCCTTGCGCTTCGGATCAGCGTTCTTCACGTCACTCATTGGGAACTGATTTCGTCTTCTGAGCGCGGGCGCTCGGCGACCCGCCAAAATAAAGATCGCTCTGAAGGTAACGCGAAAGCGCGAAGCGGACAAGGACGCCGACGGCAGCGGCAGCCGGCACGGCAACCAGAAGACCGACGAAGCCGAAGAGCGCGCCAAAAGCAAACAGCGCAAACATCAGCCAGACCGGATGCAGGCCGACGCTGGAGCCGACGAGCTTCGGCTGCAGGATATTGCCTTCCAGAAACTGGCCGCTGAAGAAGACGACCAGCACCAGGCCGATCCAGGGATAATCTGGCCAGAATTGCACGATTGCCACGCCGACGGCGAGAACGAGGCCGACCAGCGAGCCGACATAGGGAATGAAGCTGATCATACCGGCGAAGAGGCCGATCAAGAGGCCGAAATTCAATCCGACGAGGGAAAGGCCAGCGGCATAATAAATACCGAGAATGAGGCAGAGCGAGCCCTGGCCACGGATGAAGCCGGCGATTGCCTGATCGATCTCACTGGCGATCTGGCGGACATCATTCACGTAATCGCGCGGAATCCATTGATCGACCTTGGCGACCATGCGGTCCCAATCGAGCAGGATATAGAAAGCGACGACGGGGGTGACGACGAGCAGCGAGATGACGTCGACGATCGCCTTGCCGGAATTCCAGATCTGCGCGAAGAGCCCGGTCAGAAAGCCCATGCCTTCGGAGAGGATTCCTGAGAAATTATCCTTGATCGTGCCGACTTGACTCCTGATCCACTGCGGCAGCAGCGAATGCTGCGACTGGGCGATGAATTTCTGCAGCTGGCTGATATAACTCGGCAGGCGCTCGGCGAAATCGTTGAACTGGCTGATCAGCACGGGAATGAGGATCATCAGCGCCAGCGCAAAGACGATGACAAAGGCGATCAGAATGCCGACCGTCGCCATCATGCGGCTGAGGCCCAGGCGCTCCAGCCGGTCGGCGACGGGATCGAGGAAATAGGCGATCGCCATGCCGGCGATGAACGGCAAGAGGATCGAGCTGAAGACATAGAGAAAGGCGATGAAGAAAACGAGCACGGCCAGCCAGAAGAAGATCTGGCGCTTCAGACTGTTGCCGCTGACATGCTGTGGCATTGCTTCCCCGTTTCACTCGCCGCCGCCGAACGCCGCCTCTTGTCCGACGCGGCCATTCAGCACATAGGATGCAGGCGCAAAGATGGTCAACCCTATCACGCCAAATCCCGGACAGGCCGGTTAAAGACACGGGAAATTGGGGGCTTTTCCCATGCAGCGCTTGCATAAATGCCCCTGTCATGCAATTGCGACCGGCAGATGACGCGGCGCGTCTGCCGCCTGGAAATAGCCATCGGAGACCAGCATGAGCCAGTCTGGAAAAAACGGCCTGACCTATAGCGACGCGGGCGTCGACATCGATGCCGGCAACCTCCTCGTCGAGAAGATTAAGCCGGCTGTGCGCTCGACGCGCCGTCCGGGCGCCGACGGCGAGATCGGCGGCTTCGGCGGGCTCTTCGATCTCAAGGCGGCGGGCTTTACCGATCCGGTCCTCGTCGCCGCCAATGACGGCGTCGGCACCAAGCTGAAGATCGCAATCGACGCGGATTACCACGATACTGTCGGCATCGACCTCGTCGCCATGTGCGTCAACGACCTCGTGGTCCAGGGCGCCGAGCCGCTGTTCTTCCTCGATTATTTCGCGACAGGCAAGCTCGATCCCGATCAGGGTGCGGCGATTGTCGGCGGCATTGCCGCCGGCTGCCGCGAGGCTGGCTGCGCTCTGATCGGCGGGGAGACCGCCGAAATGCCCGGCATGTATTCCTCCGGCGACTATGATCTTGCCGGCTTTGCCGTCGGCGCCGCCGAACGCGGCAAGCTGCTCCCCTCCGGCGACATTGCCGAAGGCGACGTCATTCTCGGTCTCGCCTCCTCCGGCGTCCATTCCAACGGCTTCTCGCTGGTCCGCAAGATCGTGGAACTGTCCGGCCTCGGCTGGGACGCGCCGGCGCCGTTTGCCGAAGGCAAGAAGCTCGGCGAAGCGCTGCTCGAACCGACCCGCATCTATGTGAAGCCGCTTCTGAAGGCGATCCGCGAGACCGGCGCGCTGAAGGCGCTCGCCCATATCACCGGCGGCGGATTCCCGGAGAATATTCCGCGCGTGCTGCCGAAGCATCTGGCAGCCGAGATCGATCTTACCGCCGTCAAGGTTCCCACGGTATTTTCGTGGCTCGCCACGACGGGCGGCGTCCAAGCGAAGGAAATGCTGCGCACCTTCAACTGCGGCATCGGCATGATCGTCGTCGTCGCCGAGGAGAATGTCGCCGCGGTATCCAAGGCGCTCGAAGCCGAAGGCGAAAAGGTCATCATGCTCGGCCGGATGATTGCCCGCGCCGAAGGCGCTGCCGGCACGGTCTACAAGGGTACGCTTGCCATATGAGCACGCCGCGCAAACGCGCCGTCGTCTTCATATCGGGTGGCGGCTCCAACATGATGGCGCTTGTCGCGGCCGCGAAAGCCGCCGATTACCCGGCCGAGATCGTCGGGGTGATCTCCGACAAGGCGGATGCCGGCGGGCTTGCCAAGGCAGCGACCGAAGGCATCGCCACCTTTGCCTTTCCCCGCAAGGACTATGCCAGCAAGGAAGCGCATGAGGCGGCGATCTTTTCCGCACTCGATGAGCTTTCGCCCGATATCCTCTGCCTGGCGGGCTATATGCGGCTGCTGACGCCGACCTTCATTCAGCGCTACGAAGGCCGGATGCTCAACATCCACCCTTCCCTGCTGCCGCTGTTCCCAGGCCTCCACACCCATCAGCGCGCCATCGACGCCGGCATGCGCATCGCCGGCTGTACCGTGCATTTCGTCACCGAGGGCATGGACGAAGGGCCGGTGATCGGCCAAGCCGCCGTTCCGATTCTTTCCGGCGACACGGCCGAAAGCCTGGCCGCGCGGGTACTGACGGTCGAACACCAGATCTACCCGCAGGCGCTACGGCTCTTTGCGCAAGGCAGCGTGACGATGGATGGCGGCAAGGCCGTGAGCGCCGAGGCTTCAACCGCCGCGCCCAAGGCTCAACTGATTTCGCTGATCGGCGACCGCGCTTAGAGCGCATCTGCATGGCTCTGGTCGAGGGCTGCCCCTCATCCGCCTGCCGGCACCTTCTCCCCGTTTTTACGGGGAGAAGGGCATATGCCGCCCCCTCTCGCCCCCCGCAAACCTCTCGCATGGCACGTCCCTCTCCCCGTTTTTACGGGGAGAGTGTTAGGGTGAGGGGCGAAAACCACAGCTTTAGGCGAAATGCATCAAGCCGCCAGCGCCCGCAGCGGATGCAGCGTACCATCGCTATAAACGAAGCGGCCGGCGCGGAAGGTGGCGCGGATGCGGTTGATCTCGCCCGGCTCGACGACGACCAGATCGGCGCGCTGGCCGATGGCGATTTCGCCACGGTCCAAGAGACCGGCGGAGCGGGCGGCGTTGCCGGTCGCCATGGCGACGGCTGAAGGCAGGCCGCCTTCCACCATGTCGGCGAGCTTGAAGATGCCGGGCACAAAGGCAGCCGGGTGATAATCGGCGGCGATGATACTGAGCAGCCCGGCCCTTGCAGCGTCGAGCGCGCTGAGATTGCCTGACATCGACTGGCCGCGCAGCGCGTTCGGCGCGCCCATCAGCGTCCAGAGGCCGCGGCGGCGCGCCTCTTCGGCCGCAGGTGCGGTGACCGGAAACTCGCTGATGGTGACGCCGAGATCATGCATTTCGGCGACTTTCTCGACGCTGTCATCGTCATGCGAGGCAAGCGAGAGCTTGTGTTTCAGCGACAGCGCGACGATCTCCCTGAGCTTCGCCTCGATCTCAGGATTGCTGCGCATGGCGATGCGCTTGGCGACGATCTCGGCGGCCATCTCCTCGGAGATGGCGCGGCGCTCGGAAATGCTGAGGATGTAGCTTTGCAGGTTGTTGTACTGGCCCTGACCCGGCGTGTGGTCGGTCAGCGAAACCATGTCGATCTGATCGGCATTCAGCAGGCGCTCGAGTGCGGGAGCGGCGCCGACATTGGTGATTTCGTAACGGGCATGGACGCGGTGGTCGATCAGGAGATCGTCGCGCAGCCGGTTGATGCCCTCGATCACCGCCGACGTCGTCTCCAGCGAACGGACGTGACCATAGACGCTTTCGGTGGCGAAAGAGACCGCGGCAAAGGCTGTCGTCACACCGGCAGCGGCAAGCTTCTTGTCGAGTTCGTGGATGCCGAAATCGATCGGCATCGTCGCATTCGGCCGCGGCGCGATCTCGCGCTCGATCATGTCGCCGTGCAGGTCGACGAAGCCCGGCATCAGCAGCCGCCCGCCGCCATCGATCGCCGCGCCGGAAACCGGCTCCGGCCGGATCTCGGCGATGGCGCCATCCTCGACACGCACGGAACCTTCACTCACTACCTCGTTCGGGAGAACGAGAGTGAAATTGTTGAGCCACATGGGCCTTCTCCTGACCGATCCGATGATTGACAAGCCGCAGCGGATAGAACCGCTCCATGACATTCGTATGAAATCGTAAGCGCTATTATCTCAAAGCGGAAAACGTCATGGGCTAACCGCCAAGCCGCCCGAAGACCGCCTCATCCGCTATCGAATTTTGTGCCTGTTCAAGGCTGCCCATTGCAGCAGCACGATCGTCTTGGTGTCGAAGATCTCGCCGGTTTCGATCATCCGGGTCGCCTCATCCAGCGGAATTTCAAGAACCTCGATATCCTCGTGTTCCTCATCCAGGCCGCCGCCTTCCGCGACGCGGTCCGTGGTATCGATAAGGGAAACGAAGAAATGGACGACCTCGGCGATAGCGCCGGGCGAGGGATAGGATTTGAAAAGGAAGCGGGCCTCACGCAAGTGGTAACCGGTTTCCTCCATCGCCTCACGGCGGATCGCCTGTTCGGGATGGTCGTCATCAAGAAGGCCGGCCGGCACCTCGATCATCCATGCGGGATCGCCGTTCAGATGAACGGCGAGACGGAACTGGCGGACGAGAACGACGAGATCGCGTTTCGGATCATAAAGCAGGATGCAAGCGGCCGGCGTGCGGTGGTAGACCTCCCGCTTCAGCCGCTGTGTCGCGCCCTTTCGGTCGATATAGTCGAGCAGATAGCTGCTCAGCCGCGTCCACCCATTCGACAGGATTTCCTCGCCGACGATCTTCACCCGCGATTTCGGCTGCATCATACCGTGTCCTTGCGAAGCCAGACCTTGTTGTCGTGCACGGCCGCCCCGCCGTAGGGCGCGATCGGATCGGCCCCTGTCAGCACGTTGATCCCCTCCCCGTCGACATGAGCCTTGTTCGGCCAGAGCCCCTCGGCAATCAGCACGCCCGGTTTCACCTCGGTGGTGATACGGGCGTGGATGCGCAGATCGCCGCGGCTGTTGCCGATGCAGACGAGATCGCCATGGGCGATGCCGTTGGCTTCGGCATCGACAGGATTGATCATCACCTCGGGACGGCCTTCCTTCTGCCGCGACGTCTTGGTCTCCGAAAAGCTCGAATTCAGGAAGTTGCGCGCCGGCGACGTGGCGAGACGGAAGGGATGCTCTGGATCGGCAACTTCGATGACATCGACCTGATCGGGGAAGGCCGGCAGTTCGGCATGCGGCCCGAGCGCGCCGATGGCGGCCGGCGGCTTGTTTGGCGCCGGCTGATTGATCCAGTCCGGACGAAAATGGAACCTGCCGTCCGGATGGGCAAAGCCGTTCAGGAAATGGGCGTCCTCGAAAGCCGCCTGGCGATCGAACCATTTATGTTCGAGGAAATGGTCGTAGTCCGGCAGGTCGCTCGATCGGAGGATGCGGTCGATCATCTCGCGGGCGGTAAAGCCGAAACCGGGGCGATCGGCGACGCCGAGGCGTTTTGCCAATTCCTCGATCACGAAGAGATTGGTGCGCACGGTCGGTGGCGGCTCGACCAGCTTCGGTCCCAGCAGAATGTGATTCTGGCCGCCGGCGCGATAGATATCGTCATGCTCGACGAACATGGTCGCAGGCAGCACGATGTCGGCAATCTCCGCCGTTTCGGTCATGAACTGCTCATGGACGGCGACGAAAAGGTCGTCGCGGGCAAAGCCGCGTCTGACGAGGCGCTGTTCGGGAGCGATGTTCGCCGGATTGGTGTTCTGGATCAGCATCGCCGTCACCGGACCGCGATGGCGCAGCGCCACCGGATCTCCGGTCAGCACGCGACCGATCTGCGATTGGTCGAGCATGCGGATATCGCCATCCTTCATCGAGCGGCCGGTCAGTTCCGCATTGTTCATGCGGAAGATATCGCTGTTCGAATGGAAGGCGCCGCCGCCCTCATATTGCCAGGAGCCGAGAACGGTGGCGACCGAGGCGGCCGCATGCATGGCGACCGCGCCGTTGCGCTGGCGGGTAAAGCCGTAGCCCAAACGGAAGAAGGTCTTCTTCGTCGTGCCGACGAGGCGGGCAAAGGCCTCGATCTCCTCGACCGAAAGGCCGGTGATGGCAGCGGCCCATTGCGGCGTCTTCGTCTTCAGGTGCGCTTCTAGACCGCCCGGATCATCCGCATATCTCGCCATATAGTCGCGGTCGGCATAGCCGTCGCGGAAGGCGATGTGCATGGTGGCGCAGGCGAGTGCAGCGTCGGTGCCAGGCCTGACGATCAGCGCCATATCGGCCTGCTTCATCGTCGGATTGTCGTAGATGTCGATGACGACGATCTTGGCGCCGCGCTCCTTGCGCGACTTGATCGCATGGGTCATCACGTTGACCTGGGTCGAGACCGCGTTGGTGCCCCAGATGACGACGCAATCGGTTCGGCCCATCTCGCGCGGATCGGGGCCGCGCAGCACGCCGGTCGCCATGGTGAAGCCGGTCCAGGCCGGGTTGGTGCAAATCGACGAGAAAAAGCCGGAGTAGCGCTTGGCGTGACGCAGGCGATCGATTGAATCGCGCTGCACCCAGCCCATGGTGCCGGCATAGAAATAGGGCCAGACCGCCTCGCTGCCGTCCCTCGCCTCGGCCTTTATGAAGGCTTCGGCAATTTCATCCAGCGCATCGTCCCAGGAAATCTGCTGCCATTGCCCTGCCCCCTTGGGGCCGGCGCGGCGCAAGGGGTGCATCAGGCGGTCGGGATGGTAGAGCCGCTCGGCATACCGGGCGACCTTGGCGCAGATGACGCCCGACGTATAGGAATGGTCGCCGGCGCCGCGCACGCGGCCGATGCGGCCGTCTTCCGATACCTCAACCTCCAGCGCGCAAGTGGAGGGACAGTCGTGCGGACAGGCCGTGTGGCCGATCTTGCTGTCCAGCTTCGGGGATTTGGCGTCGATGGGGGTCGCAATATTCATGGCATTTGTATATGCCAAGGCCTGCATGGCCAAAAGCCAGAAAAACTCCCCATGATACGAATTCATACGGGCATCAGCGAAAATGAACTACCGCCATATCTACCACGCGGGCAATTTTGCCGATGTGCTGAAACATGCCGTGCTGGCGCGGCTGATCCGCTATATGCAGAAGAAGGAGGGCGCCTTCCGCGTACTCGACACGCATGCCGGCATCGGCCTCTACGACCTCTCCTCCGAGGAAGCGCAGAAAACCGGCGAGTGGCAGGCTGGCATCGGCAAATTGATGGAGGCCGAACTCGGGCCTCAGGTCTCCGAGCTGCTGGAGCCCTACCTCTCGACAATCCGTGAACTCAATCCCGAGGGTGGCATCCGTTTCTATCCCGGATCGCCGAAACTTGCGCGCATGCTGTTCCGGCCGCAAGACCGGCTGTCGGCCATGGAGCTGCATCCGGAGGATTACGCCCGGCTGCACCGGCTGTTCGAGGGCGATCACCATGCCCGCATCACCGAGCTCGACGGCTGGCTGGCGCTCGGCGCGCACCTGCCGCCGAAGGAGAAGCGCGGCATTGTGCTGGTCGATCCGCCTTTCGAGGAAGAGGACGAATATGAACGCCTGGCCGAGGGGCTGGAAAAGGCCTATCGCCGCTTTCCCGGCGGCACCTATTGCCTTTGGTACCCGCTGAAGAAGGGCGCGCCGATCAAGGAATTCCACGAAACTCTGCAGGCGCTCGACATCCCGAAGATGCTTTGCGCCGAACTCACCGTGCGCAGCGACCGCGGCATGACCGGACTGACCGGCTCCGGCCTCGTCGTCGTCAATCCGCCCTTCACATTAAAGGATGAGTTGCACCAGATGCTTCCGGCGCTGAAGGATCACCTGGCCCAGGATCGCTTCGCCTCGCACCGCGCCTTCTGGCTGCGCGGCGAGAACAAGACGGTCAAGGGCGATTGACCGGGTAATCCGCATCGGGGATAGTCCGTCCCACAGCCCCACAGCCTCATCAGGTGTCCCATGAAGCTCCTCTGCTCACCCGCCTCGCCCTATTCCAGCAAGGTGCGGATGGCCGCGCACTTTCTGGATATCGAGATCGACGCCATCCGAGTCGATACCAATACCGGACCGGCGATCCTGGTGGACAACAATCCGCTCGGCAAGATTCCGACGCTTCTGACCGATGACGGAGCCTCGATCTTCGACAGCGTCGTGATCATGCATTATTTCGACAGGCTGACGAAGGGCCGGCTCTACCCCTCCAAGAAGAGCAAGCGCACGGATGCGGAAGTTCTCGAAGCGCTCTGCGACGGTATCTGCGACTGCCTGCTGACGATTGTCTACGAGCGCCGCTTCCGCGAGGAAGAAAAGGTTCACCAGCCCTGGATCGACCGGCAATGGAAGAAGGTGACGGCCGGGCTCGCCCATCTCGGCGCCAAGCCGCCGAAACTCGGCAAGAAGCTCAATGGCGGGCATTTCGCGCTGGCCGCCACGCTCGACTATCTCGACCTGCGCTTCAAGGACCAGTGGGAAGCCGATCACGCGCCGCTTGTCGACTGGCTGGCGCAATTCGAAAAGAAATTCCCTGCTCATCGTGAGTTCAAAGCCAGCGCCTGAGCCTGATCCGGAGCTGAAACGGAGCGCCGGACAGCAAAAAGCCGGGCGATGAGCCCGGCTTCTGCATATTGGGATGTTCAATCGGCTTAGAACTTCACGCCGATACCGAGCTTGACGCTGTTCTCGTCGTAACCGCGCGAGAAGCTGCCGGAGTCGAGGTCGTAGTCCTTGCTCTGGTAGTCGGTGTAGCGATATTCGAGGCGCGTCGTGATGTTGTTGGTCACGAAGGCTTCGACACCGGCGCCGACCGTATAACCGTAGTTCGTCTTGCTTTCGTCCGAGGTGCCGTCGGAAACCTTGACGTTGCCGAGGGCAAGACCGGCTGTACCGTAGAGCAGGAAGGGGTTCATGTCGTAGCCGACGCGGCCACGGACGGAGCCGTTCCAGCCATACTTATTCTTGACGCCGCCCGAGGAGACGTCATCGCCGCTGTAGCCGAGATCGGATTCAACGCCGTAAACGATCTGGCCTGCTTGCCAATTGTAACCGGTGAAGACCTGGCCGCCGAAACCGTAGGTGTGGCGGTCGGAACCGAAATCACCCATGTTGTAGGTGCCGGCGCCGCCGAGGTAGAAGCCCTCCCAGTTGCCGGTCGGCTTGACCGGGGCTTCCTGAGCAACCGGTGCTTCCGGAACCTGGTCGACGGCATCAGCCGCCTGAGCTACCGAAAAGCCCGCAATCGCAAAAGTGGAGGCCATGAGGCCAGCAATGAGTACACGCATACTTTTCTCCTTTCAGTCCCGCGCCGCTTATCATCTGTCTCTCAGCGAAGCATTGGCGGGGAAATTGCCAGATGTCCCTTCCGGATCGAGACTGAAATTGGAACTGAATTGCGGATTTGAAAGAGCCAAATTGTGATATCATTGTGGCTGCCGGATGGCGGAAATTCGATGTTGCTTGCGAGCAACATAGGTTTCATTAACCCTACCGAATGGTTAAACTTAAAATACCGATTTTAAGAAATCACATTATTAAATAATACATAGAATATCTCGGCCATGGATGCAACCGTGGCCGCCTATTTATATAATCTCCGCCCGCCCTTATATAGGTTGCACACAGACTCGCGGGATCAGAAGGCAAGATTTTGAACCACAAAAGACTTCGCTCAGCCCTGATAACAGGGGCGGCCAAGAGAATAGGCCGCGCAATCGCCGAAGACCTTGCTGCAAATGGCTTTTCCGTCGCGATCCACGCCAACAGCTCCCTCCGCGAAGCGGAAGAGCTGGCGGCGGAATTGCGGCGAAAGGGACAAAGAGCGGTCGCGTTGCAGGCCGATCTTACCGATATCGGCGAGGCGGGCGAACTGGTCGCGAAGGCGTCGGAAGCGCTTGGGCCTCTCGATCTGCTCGTCAATAATGCGTCGGTCTTCCAGCATGATTCCGCGCGTAGTTTCAACGCCGACACATGGGCTCTGCACTTCGACCTGCATGTGCGTGCGCCGTCGATCCTTGCGGCAGCCTTCGCGCAGCAGGTGCCCGCCGAGGCAGCGGGGATGATCGTCAACATCATTGATCAGCGGGTCTGGGCACTGAGGCCCAGCTTCTACTCCTATACGCTCTCCAAGTCCGCGCTGTGGACGGCAACGCAGACGCTCGCCCAGGCATTGGCGCCACGCATTCGCGTCAATGCGATCGGCCCCGGCCCCTCGATGCCGAGCGAGCGGCAAGCATTGGAGGACTTCCAAGCGCAGGTCTCAGCCCTTATCTTGCAGCGAGGGCCGGCACTGGAAGAATTCGGACAAACGATTCGCTTCCTTTACGACACGCCCTCGATCACCGGCCAGATGATTGCCCTCGACGGCGGCCAGCACCTTGCCTGGCAGACGCCCGACGTGGCGGAGATTACGGAATGAACGGACGAAAGCTGCCGGATGGCGGCGTTCTCTACGACGATACGGATGAGAGCGAAGACGATATCGAGGTGGAAGGCGAGGTTTCCGCCGCCCCTCTGGCGGCTGCGGTCGACTGGAATGTGGGCAGCCTCAACGAGACCGGGCTTGTCGGCGCCGAACTGATCGCCGAATTCGTCAAGCGGCTACCGAACAGCCCCGGTGTCTACCGCATGTTCAATGCCGAGGGAGACGTGCTCTATGTCGGCAAGGCGCGCAGCCTGAAGAAGCGTGTCGGCAACTACGCCGTCGGCCGCGTCCATTCCAACCGCATCGCCCAGATGGTGCGACAGACGGCGAACATGGAGTTCGTGACGACGCGCACGGAAACCGAAGCGCTGCTTCTGGAAGCGAATCTGATCAAGCGCTTGCGGCCGCGCTTTAACGTGCTGCTGCGCGACGACAAGTCCTTTCCCTACATCCTCATCACCGGTGATCACCGGGCGCCGGCGATTTTCAAGCATCGCGGGGCCAGGGCGCGAAAGGGCGACTATTTCGGGCCTTTCGCTTCGGCCGGCGCAGTCGGGCGTACGATCAATTCGTTGCAGCGCGCCTTCCTGATCCGCACCTGCACCGATAGCGTCTTCGAAACACGCACGCGACCCTGCCTGCTCTACCAGATCAAGCGCTGTTCCGGGCCTTGCACGCGCGAGGTCAGCGATGAGGGCTATGCCGAGCTCGTACAGGAGGCGAAAGATTTCCTGTCCGGCAAGAGCCAGAAGGTGAAGTCGCATATGGCGGAGGCCATGAACCAGGCGGCCGAGGATCTCGATTTCGAGCGGGCGGCGATCTATCGTGACCGCCTGGCAGCACTGTCGCATGTGCAGAGCCATCAGGGCATCAACCCGGCCGGCGTCGAGGAGGCTGACGTTTTCGCCATCCACCACGAAGGCGGCGTCTCCTGCATTCAGGTATTCTTCTTCCGCACCGGCCAGAACTGGGGCAACCGCGCCTATTTCCCGAAAGCCGATCCGCAACTATCAAGCGCCGAAGTTCTGAATGCCTTCCTCGCGCAATTCTACGACGATAAGCCGGTGCCGAAACAGATCATGCTGTCGGAAACCGTCGAGGAACTGGAACTGCTCGCCGCAGCGCTCAGCGAAAAGGCCGGCCACAAGGTTTCCATTCTCGTGCCGCAGCGCGGCGAGAAGCGCGATCTCGTCGAGCATGTGGTCGGCAATGCGCGCGAAGCGCATGGGCGAAAGCTCGCCGAGACGGCGTCGCAGTCGCGGCTGCTGGAAGGCTTCAAGGAAACGTTTGGGCTGGCCTATGCGCCGCAACGCATCGAAATCTACGACAACTCGCACATCATGGGCACCAATGCCGTCGGCGGCATGGTGGTGGCGGGGCCGGAAGGCTTCGTAAAGAACCAATACCGCAAGTTCAACATCAAATCGACCGACATCACCCCCGGCGACGACTTCGGAATGATGAAGGAGGTGATGACGCGGCGCTTCTCGCGGCTGATCAAGGAGGAAGGCATTCCCGACCGGACGGCACAGGCAGCAGCTGCCGACGCCGCTGACATGCCCTTCCCCGCCTGGCCGGATGTGATCCTCATCGACGGCGGCCAGGGGCAGATGACGGCGGTGCGCGCCATCCTGGCCGAACTCGGTATCACTGACAGCGTGACGGCGATCGGCGTCGCCAAGGGTGTCGATCGCGACGCCGGGCGGGAGCGCTTCTTTCCGCCCGGGCGCGAGAGCTTCACACTGCCGCCGCGCGATCCGGTGCTCTATTTCATCCAGCGCATGCGCGACGAAGCGCATCGTTTTGCGATCGGCTCGCACCGGGCGCGGCGCAAGAAGGAAATGGTCAAGAACCCGCTCGACGAGATCGGCGGTATCGGCCCGTCACGCAAACGCGCGCTGCTCCAGCATTTCGGCACGGCGAAGGCGGTTTCTCGTGCCGCTTTGTCCGACCTGATGGCGGTGGAAGGTATTTCGGAAGCCGTGGCAAAGCAGGTCTATAACCATTTCCACGACGACGCCGCGAAATAAGCGGCGGCCGTCGCAAATTCCACGCAATGGCGGCGAAAAGACAGAAAGAATGTTGACGGTCCCTGGCCAAAGCCGTCATCTACATCGACCCGAAAATCGGAATCGGTTTTCGTAAAGACGCGACGCTGCAGCGGCGCATCAATTCAGAGAAACGATCCATGGCATCGCGTGCGTACAGCCTTCCCAACCTTTTGACTTACGGCCGCATCCTCGCCGTGCCGCTGATCGTTCTCTGCTTCTTCGTCGAGGGCAGACTGTCGATCAGCAATACGGCGCGCTGGGTGGCGCTGTGGATCTTCATCATCGCCTCGATCACCGATTTTCTCGACGGCTATCTCGCGCGGATCTGGAACCAGACGTCGAATATCGGCCGGATGCTCGATCCGATCGCCGACAAACTGCTGGTCGCCTCGATCCTTCTCCTGGTCGCGGCCGACCAGACCATCGCCGGCTGGTCGATCTGGGCGGCAATCATCATTCTCTGCCGTGAGATCCTGGTTTCCGGCCTGCGCGAATATCTGGCGGCGCTGAAGGTCAGCGTGCCGGTGACGCGGATCGCCAAGTGGAAGACGACGCTGCAGCTCGTTGCCATCGCCTTCCTGCTCGCCGGCCCGGCCGGCGACGAGATTTTCCCTTATACGACGCAGACCGGCATCGCGCTCTTGTGGATCGCGGCACTGCTGACCATCTATACCGGCTATGACTATTTCCGTGCCGGGCTGAAACATATCGTGGATGACGAGGAATGACGCGGCTTGTCTATTTCGCCTGGGTGCGCGAGCGCATCGGCAAGGGCGAGGAGGAGATCGACCTACCCTCCTCCGTCGTCACCGTTGCCGATCTTCTGAATCATTTGAAGACGCTGGGCGAGGAATATGAAGCCGCACTTCAATATCCCGAGGTCATTCGTGTGGCGCTGGATATGGAGCATGTCGAACATGATGAGCCGATTGGAGCTCCCCGTGAGATCGGGATCTTTCCGCCGATGACGGGGGGATGAGACGGTGACGGTGGTGCCATGTCGCTACCCCCCTCTGCCCTGCCGGCCATCTCCCCCACAAGGAGGGAGATTGGCTGGGCGCACCGGTCTCTCCAAACAATCAACGTTTCAGCGCAACGAAACGGTAAACGGGTGGGAAGAGCACCCCACTTGTAATCTCCCCACCTGTGGGGGAGATGGCCGGCAGGCCAGAGGGGGGCGGACACGGCACAGCCTTTCCGCATTCTTCACAGCGGCTTCAAAGCAGCGGAGGATTTCGCTGTGACCCCCACCATCCGCGTCCAGCGCGAGGACTTCGACCTGCAAGCCGAGGTCGATCGCCTCTCCAAGGGCAAAGCCGGCGTCGGCGCCGTCGTCACCTTCTCCGGCCTCTGCCGTGACGAAGGCGGCACGCTGGTGGCGCTTGAACTCGAGCATTATCCCGGCATGGCCGAAGCCGAGATGACCCGCATCGGCGAACTCGCCATCACCCGTTTCGGGCTGCTCGGGCTGACCGCCATCCACCGCTACGGCAAGATCGCTCCCGGCGAGAATATCGTGCTCGTCGTCGCAGCCGCGCCGCACCGACAGGCGGCCTTCGACGGCGCCAATTTCGTCATGGATTTCCTCAAGACCGCAGCTCCCTTCTGGAAGAAGGAGCACGGCAAGGACGGCACCGAAGGCGACTGGGTCGCGGCGAAAGACGCCGACGATGCGGCGCGCGACAAGTGGAAGTGATCAGAGCATGATGCCGAAAAGTGTGCGCGGTTTTTGGATAACATCATGCGCCATTTCTAAAGCACGACGCGCTCCCTGCGGCTCATAACCAGCAGCAGGACGAGCAGTGAGAAGATGACGAGATCCCGCCAGACAAAGGGACCATAAGCGCCCCACAGGGTTTCGACGACGGCAAGCCCGGCAGCGCCGCCAGCCGAGCGCAGCGGATCGGAATAGCCGCCCACGGCTGCGATCAGCAGCACCTTGAGCCCGAACATCAGACCCGCGCCGAAATCCATCGAACCGTAATAGAAGGTGGCGAGGATGCCGCAGAGGGTGGCGACGAGCGCGGCTGCCGCATAGGCGACAAGGAAGACGCGACTGGCGCTGGTGCCGCAGAGCTCGGCGGCCAGCGGATCGTCGGTGACGGCGCGCCAGAGGCGGCCCCAGGCCGTGCGCCTGAGGATCAGCGCACCGACCGCGACGATGGCTGACATCAGCGCCGTGTCGATCAGTTGGATGTAAGTGAGCGTCACCTTGAATGAACCGTCGTTCCAGAAGACGACGACATCGTTCAGGAACGGCGGCAGCCAGATGGCGCGCGTATCGGCGGCGAGTCTGGCGGTCTCCATCAGCACGATCATAATGCCGAGGGCGGCAACGATCACCGTATTCGGCGATTTGCTGGCGAGCGGCAGCATGATCGAGCGGCCGATCCAGATGCCCGCGGCCAGCGAATAGATAAGCGCAGCGCAGGCGCCGATGGCAAGGGCGGCCGGCAGCACCAGCCAGAACCTGATATAGGCGAGTTCGGTAAAAAGCAGCAGGATCTGGCCCGAGAAGGCGAAGATCGCCCCATAGGTGATATCGGCCCGCTTGGTCACGCCGAAGGCAACGGCATAACCGAAGGCGAGCGCGGCATAGAGGGCGGCAAGCGGCACCGCGTTCGCCATCTGCTGCAGAAGATAAGCCATTCCGAGGACTCCGCGTCAGTAAATTATAACTGGTAAAACCTATTTCGCCAGTTATAATTTCATCATGAGCTTTTCCTGGACCCCTCACCGTTTTGCCGGCGGCGCGCTGGCGCTCGATGTCGCCAACAGCGTCGTGCTGCGCGACGACCCAAAACGGCGGATCGACCGCTTCGCGAGCCGCGAGCAGATGCGGAACTTCCCGCGCGCCGCCGCCGAATTCTGCGCCGAACGCGCCTTGTTCGGCGAGATCGCACCGCTGGCAGCACAAGACGAGGTGGATTTCTTCGCGCTGAGGGAAGCGATCGACCTCTATTTCCGCAAGCGTATACTGGACGGCAGCGACAACCAATTGCTGGCCGGACTACTGGAAGCGGTGGCCAAGATCTTGCGTGGAGCCAGTCCTGGCAATCTGGCCGCGGCGACCGCCCATTCGGTGCTCAGGCTGATCGCCATGCCGGATCCCGAACGCATGAAGATCTGCGGCAATTGCGGCTGGCTGTTCATCGACCGCAGCAAGAACAGGAGCCGCGCCTGGTGCGACATGGCGGTCTGCGGCAACCGCGCCAAGGCGCACCGTCACTATCGCCGCAAGAAGGAGGAGACGCCATGAGAAGACATCTGATCGTCACAGCGGCGGCAATCGGCCTTGCGCTATCCGCCTGCCAGCGTCAGGCCGAAAACCTGGTCGAGGTCACCGGCCATCTCTTCGTCTTCAACTATCGGGTGGCGAGCGCCACCTATCTGCTCACGCTGAAGAAGACCGGTCCCATTCCCGACGGCTCGGTCATCATCGCCGAATTCGAAAATCCTCAAGGCGGCGCGCCGCTGGTGCTGAACCAGAAAATCTACCCGATCGACGACAAGATCGCGCTGCAGAGCGAAAACCTGCACTGCGTGCGCAAGGACCGTCCCTATTCCGTCAGCGTCCGGCTGGTCGACAAAGACGGCAAGGTGCTGCAGCAATTGAAGACTGAGTTCCGCTCCGACCTCGACCAGACGGTGCTGCCGAGCAAGCCGCTTGTGGTCGGTGCGCTTTATGACAAGAACCCTGAGGTCTTCAAGCCCGACGGCAGCGTCGATTTCTCGAACACCGACAAATGCCCGGCATAGGACCGGAATAGAAAAAGCCGGAGTGAAGCCCCGGCTTTCGAGAGTCAGTTCAAGGCGTTGCCAGCCAATGCCGAAGCGCGGCCTCAGCCAACGATTTCGGTGTCGGAGAACCAGTATTTGATTTCCTGGGCAGCCGTTTCCGGAGCGTCCGAGCCGTGAACGGAGTTTTCGCCGATCGACAGCGCATGGACCTTGCGGATCGTGCCTTCATCAGCGTTTGCCGGGTTGGTCGCGCCCATGATCTCGCGGTTCTTCAGGATGGCGCCTTCGCCTTCCAGAACCTGGACGACGGTCGGGCCGGAGGTCATGCCTTCGACGAGTTCGCCGAAGAAGGGACGATCCTTGTGAACGGCATAGAAGCCCTCGGCTTCGCGGCGGCTCATCCAGACGCGCTTGGAGGCGACGACGCGCAGGCCGGCATCTTCGAGCATCTTGGTGATGGCGCCCGTCAGGTTGCGCTTGGTTGCGTCCGGCTTGATCATCGAGAAGGTGCGTTCAATCGCCATAGTCAAATCCTCTGTTTTCTCGGGAAAAGTGGGCGGTCTTTACCCGCCCCAACGCTCGAAAACAAGAGGTCGGCGGCAATTTCACGCCGCTGTCACAGTCCGGCCGCGGCTTTGGTGGAGATCGAGGCAGCGATCGAACCAGGCGATCACGGGATCGTCGGCGGCCAGCATGGCCAGCCCTGCGGACACGCGCAGCCATTGCAGCGCGCCGAAGACGATATAATCGGCAAAGAGCGGCGATTGCCCCCCGATGAAGAGCTGGAACTTCAGCATGTGACGGAGCGGCTCCAGCTTGGCGCCGAAGGCAGCCTTCTCCGCCTCGCTGTCGGCGGCAAAGACTTCGAGCGGCTTGCCGAGCCTGACCTCGCGGCTCTGACGAAAGTAAGCCTTGTCGCCTTCGTCCAGGATCGCGTGGATATCGAGAAGGGCGATCCGCATGATCGCCGGGTGGATGATCATCTGCGAATAGCCCTCCACCATGCGCGACAGCGCCTTGCCGCCCTCGCCATTGAACAGCGACGGCCGCTCCGGATAGGCCTCTTCGAGATAGAGGGCGATGGCAAAACTGTCCGAGATCAGCCGGCCATTATCGTCGAGCACGGGCAGGGTCGACGAGACGCCGCCGCCGATTTCACGGATGCGGGCATAGGTTGTCGGAATCTCCTCGAAATCGAGCCCCTTATGCGCGAGCGCCATCACCGCTTTCCAGCAATGGGGCGAAAAGAAGCGCCCTTCGTCGGCGCCGCAGAGGGAATAGAGGGCTCTGGTCATGATAATCCTTTCGAGGTCTGATCTGCCTGCATTCGACGACAGAAAGCGAGCGTGATCAAATCAGGAAATTTCATGGCGCCATCACTCGGACTTCTCGGGAAACCGGCTAGACTGCGCCAGCAACGTCAGGGGAAACATATGCTTAGACATTTCAGAATGTTCGCGGCCTATAACCGCTGGGCCAATGCCCAAGTCTATGCGGCTGCGGCCGAACTCAGCGAGGCGGAGTTCCGCAGCGACCGCGGCGCCTTCTTCGGCTCGCTGCATCGCACGCTCAATCACCTGCTCGTCGCCGACCGCATATGGATGAAGCGCTTCACCGGCATCGGCGAAGCGCCGGTGACCCTCGATGCCGTGCTTTTCGAAGAGCTGGACGCGCTTGCCGCCGCGCGCAAGGCGGAGGACGAGCGCATCATTGCCTGGACAAGTACGCTCGATGAGGCGAGCCTTGCCGGTGACTTCACCTATGCCCCGGTGACGCAGCCGATCCGGATCACTCAGCCACTGTCGAGCGCGCTCGCGCACCTTTTCAATCACCAGACGCATCACCGCGGCCAGTGCCATATGACCCTGACGGCGCTAGGCAAACCGAGCCTCGGGCTGGATCTTATCTATTTTCTGCGCAGCGAAGGCCGCGAGTGGATGTGAGGCAGCGGCCTGCATCAAGACTGAATTAACCGCCTTCGCCGGTTCCCATCGCCCATCCGCCGCTTCCCTTCGCAAATTCAGCCTCTTTTAAAAGCTTGCGAGCATAGCAGAAGGCGAGAAATGAGATCGCGCCGCGAGGGATCGTCATGCAGAATGCAAGCACAAACGCATTGGTGGCGCGCGAGACCGTGCGCCCGGGGCCAATGTCCGATATCCAGAAGATTGCCCAGCACATGGCGCGGCTCAACGTCGCCGCGCTGCCGCGCAACTATGAACTCTTTCATGAGGCGATCATCGGACACAATCCTGGTCTTGCGCAGGATATCGCCGCGCTCGGATCGCAGCCGCAACAGGCGATGCTCGACGAACTCGGACTGAAATACCGCCTCGTCGGCCATTGCGGGCTGGCGGGCGAGACGTCGCGCAACGAGGCCAGCCGGACGCTGCGCGCGCTGGCGGAAAGGCTTGCCGAAGGATTGCGGCACAGAGACGCCTTTGCCCGCGCCTGCGGCACGATCCTGAGATCTGTCGCCGGTCATGAGGACCAGAGCCTTGCCGCCTTCATCGGCGAGGTCGATTACCTCACAGCCTCGCTTGCAACGGTGATGTCGGCGGAGATGGAAATCGGCGCCAGACTGCAGGACGACATCGACAGGCTGGAAACGTTGGAGCGCGGCATTTCGGCGATGCAATCGGCCACCGTCGCCGACAAGATCACCGGCCTTGCAAACCGGATCGCGCTGAACCGGCAGATCGCCGAACTCTACGAACGTGAAGAGGGTGCCGCCGGCAGCGCGCTGATCATGGTCGATATCGACGATTTCACCGAGATCAACGACAGATACGGCACTCAGGCCGGCAACAAGCTCTTGAAGAAGCTTGCCGCCCTGTTTCGGAAATCAGTGAAGAAGAACGACTTCGTCGCCCGCACCGAGGCCGACGAATTCGCCTTGCTTTTTGCCAATGTTGGTATGCAGGATGCGATTGCGATCGCCGAGCGTCTGCGCGCCTCCGTCGAGGAAAATCTCGTCTTCGCCACCTCCGACAGGGCTGACAGCGGCAGGCTGACCATCTCGGTCGGCCTGGCGCTCAGCGCCGATGCGGCAACACCGGGGCAGCTCCAGGCCAACGCCCGGGTAGCGCTGCTTGCCGCGCAATCGAACCGCCGTCTGCCGGTGCAAGCTTTCGGCCGCTGAGGCGTATGGTTGCGGCCAGCGCCGACGAGCGCGCCGCCGGACGAACGGGCTCGCCGCCGGACGAGCAAGCTCGCCGCCGGACGAGCAAGCTCGCCGGGGATAAGCGGTCTTGCCTTGGCGGGCAGTTTCGGCCAAAACGCCGGCCATGATCACGATTACCGATATTTCCGCCCGCATCGCCGGACGCCTGCTTCTCGACAATGCCAGCCTCTCGCTGCCTTCGGGCGCCAAGGCCGGTCTCGTCGGGCGCAATGGCGCCGGCAAATCCACGCTGTTTCGCGTCATCACAGGCGATCTCGGCTCGGAGACCGGGTCAGTGTCGATCCCGAAGGCGGCGCGTATCGGCCAGGTGGCCCAGGAAGCGCCGGGAACCGAGGATTCCCTGATCGAGATCGTGCTTGCCGCTGACAAGGAACGCGCGGCTCTGCTTGCCGAGGCGGAAATCGCAAGCGATCCGCACCGCATCGCGGAAATCCAGATGCGCCTCGTCGATATCGATGCGCATTCGGCCGAAGCGCGGGCTGCGAGCATCCTCGCCGGCCTCGGCTTCGACCAGGCGGCGCAAGCCCGTCCCGCCTCCTCCTTCTCGGGCGGCTGGCGCATGCGCGTGGCCCTTGCCGCCGTGCTGTTTGCCGAGCCGGACCTGCTTCTGCTTGACGAGCCGACCAACTATCTCGACCTCGAAGGCACGATGTGGCTGGAGGACTATATCCGCCGTTATCCGCATACGGTCATCATCATCAGCCACGACCGCGATCTCCTGAACAACGCGGTCAATTCCATCGTCCATCTCGACCAGAAGAAGCTCACCTTCTACCGCGGCAATTATGATCAATTCGAGCGGCAGAAGGCGGAGGCCGAAGAGCTGCAGACGAAGGCCAGGGCCAAGAATGAGGCAGCGCGCAAACATCTGCAGAGCTTCATCGACCGCTTCAAGGCCAAGGCTTCCAAGGCCCGGCAGGCACAGTCGCGCGTCAAGGCGCTCGAGCGCATGGGAACGGTCGCTGCCGTCATCGAGGACCATGTGCAGCCGATCACCTTTCCCGAGCCGGAGAAGCAGCCGGCCTCGCCGATCGTCGCAATCCAGGGCGGCGCCGTCGGCTACGAACCCGGCAAGCCCATCCTGAAGAACCTCAACCTGCGCATCGACAACGACGATCGCATCGCTCTGCTCGGCTCGAACGGCAACGGCAAGTCGACCTTCGCCAAATTCATCTCAGGGCGACTGTCGCCGGAGAGTGGCGAAGTAAAGCTTGCGCCGAGCCTGAAGATCGGTTTCTTCGCCCAGCATCAGCTCGACGATCTGATCCCCGAGCAGTCGGCCGTGGAGCATGTGCGGCGGCTGATGCCCGCCGAACCGGAGGCCAAGGTGCGCGCCCGCGTTGCGCAGATGGGACTGGCGACCGAGAAGATGGCAACGGCCGCCAAAGACCTTTCCGGCGGCGAGAAGGCACGCCTGCTGATGGGGCTTGCCGCCTTCCATGCGCCGAACCTGCTGATCCTCGACGAGCCGACCAACCATCTCGACATCGACAGCCGCCGTGCCCTCATCGAGGCGCTGAACGATTATGACGGTGCAGTCATCCTGATTTCGCACGACCGCCACCTGATCGAGGCGACCGTCGACCGGCTGTGGCTGGTCAACGGCGGCACTGTCACCACCTTCGAAGGCGATATGGACGAGTATCGCGACCTCATCGTCAGTTCCGGCAAGAAAAAGGAAGAGAGGCCGCAGACCAGCGACGATACGACCTCCAAGGCTGACCAGCGCAAGCTCAATGCGGAGAGACGCGCCTCGCTGACGCCGCTGAAGAAAAAGATCAACGAAATCGAATCCTTGACGGCCAAGCTGGAGAAACAGATTCAGGCTCTTGATGCGGAACTTGCGGATCCGGCTCTTTATGAGAAGACGCCCGCCAAAGCCGCCGAAAAGGCAAAACAGCGCGGCGAGGCCGCGGCAAAACTCACTGCTGCCGAGGAAGAATGGCTGATGCTGTCGTCCGAATACGAAGAGGCAATGGCAGGATAGCCACAGTCTTCGAGGAAACGCGGCGGACTGCCACGCGTTAACGAGAATTCCTGCCGATCTCAACCGATCGTTAACCATAATTCGAAAGGTTGTCTCAACATTCATTACTGATTTGTTGAGCCCTTTCCATGCATCGATTTTTCGTTCTTTCCTGCATCGCCCTTGCGGCCGCCCTCTCCGCCTGCAGCACGACCAGACAAGCTCCCGACACCTCGATCAAAACCGCCTCGGTTGTTGCGCCCGAGGGGCGGACGCCTTCAGGCAAGCCCGCCAAGGATGATGATGCAACGCCGCTCTTCGTCGGCCCGCATCACCTTTCCGGTAGGACGCTGGAGATCTCCTCGCTCGCCGATCTCAAGCTCAACGACAAGGAAGTGATCCTGAGCTTCGACGATGGCCCGATCCCCGGCCGGACGGACAAGGTGCTGGCGATCCTCGACCAATTCGGTGTCAAGGGCGCCTTCATGATGGTCGGCGAGATGGCCGAGATGCATCCGGCGCTGGCGCGCAAGGTGGCAATGGAGGGCAATGCGATCGGCAGTCACACCTATGACCATGCCAATTTGACTGCGCTGAGCTTCGATGCGGCAATGGACGAGGTGGTGAAGGGCGAACTGGCGGTGACCAAGGCGACGGGAACAGACGTCTCGTTCTTCCGCTTCCCCTATCTCGCCGAGAGCCACAGGCTGCGCGCCGCCATCGCCATGCGCGACGTGGTCGTCATGGATGTCGACATCGACAGCAAGGACTATTTCACAACCACACCGGTATGCGTAACGCAGCGGACGATGAATCTGCTGCACAAGCGCGGCCGCGGCATCGTTCTGATGCACGACATCCACAAGCGCACCGCGACGATGCTGCCGACCCTGCTTTCGAAACTCGAAGCCGAAGGTTACAAAGTCGTGACGCTGAAGTTCAAGAAGCCGGCGGCGCCAAGCAACCTCGTCGCCTCGGCCGATCTGGTGATGACCCGCTAAGGCGGCTTGCCAAGCGAGGACCGGCTGCCTAGATCTCAGCGACATCAATGCAAGCGGCAGCTCAGACATGAACCTTCATCTCGAAACGGACGAAGATCCACGCACCCGCCAGTTCATCGGCGAACATAATGCGCTCTCCGACGCGGCATTGAGAACGCCGCAATTTGGCGAAGATCGCGAGGCGATCAAGGCGCTGATCGAGCGTCAGGACAGGCTGATCGTGCCGATGCGCCGCGGCGGTTGGCTGTTCGATTTCCGACAGAGCAAGGACAATCCGCTCGGGGTCTGGCTGCGCCTGGCAGCCAGCCAGCAGCCGTTGCCGGAGGCCGATTGGGAGCCGGTCTTCGATCTCGACGCCTTCTGCCTCGCCGAAGGCAAGCGCTGGAGCTGGCGCGGCGCCGTCACCTGCCCGTGGGAGCCGACGCGCGTCCTACTGATGCTTTCGGACGGCGGCTCAGACCTCATCCGCCTGCTCGAATTCGACGCGGAGCGCAAACAGATCGTGAAGGGCGGGTTCGACACGCCCGCCGTGCGGTCGCATGCCACCTGGCTGAGCCGCGACGAAATTTGTTATTTCGGCTCGATCGACCGATTTTCGGCGACCCGCTCGGGATGGCCGCGCGTCGGGCGGCGGTTGACGCGCGGACAGCGGCCGGAAGATGCCGCCATCATGTTCGAAGCCGCCGATGAGGATGTCTATGGCTTCAATCTCGTCATCGACCCTGCCCTATCGGGCGCTTCGGCGGATGCCGGACTGATCGACATTTTCGTCACCACCCACGAAATCGGCGTGGCCAGCGCTTTCCTCATCGCCGATGATGGCGCGCAACGGCACATCGATCTGCCCAAGGAAGCCGATTTTCAGTTCAATCATAATCATTGCCTCTGGCGGGCAAAGACCGATGAGCGCGTTGCGACCGGCAGCCTCGTACTGCAATCTTTCGATCCCGCCTCGCAGGCGCTGCTCGGGCCGGAACGGATCCTGTTTCAGCCTGGTGAGGGCCAGTCGATTTCGCAGATGATGCTGATGCGCGAATGGTGCGTGTTCATCGTTTCCGACCGGCTGCGGCCGCGTCTTCTGGTGCTCGACCTGACAAAGCCCGATGCCGAACAGCGGGAAATCGCGCTGCCGGCGGAGATGCAGACGGCTTATGTCAGGCCGCTCCATGCGGATCTGCATCTTGGCGACGACACGCTTCACATCGTCGGCCAGGGTTTCCTGCAGCCGCCGACCTGCTACCGCCTCGAACTCTCCGATCGCAGCAGAGAGCCGGAGCCGATTTTCGTAGCGGCGGCGCCGAGCTACTTCGATGCGACCGATATGTCATCGGAACTGCTGGAGGCCGTGTCCGAGGACGGAACCAGGGTCGCCTACCGGCTGGTGCTGCCGCGACAGTGGACCAAAGGCGCACTGCCGGTGCTGATCTACGGTTATGGTGGCTTCGATGTCTCGCTGTCGCCGAGCTATTCCGGCGTAACCGGCCGCTGGCTGGAGCAAGGCGGCGCCTATGTGCAGGCCTATATCCGCGGCGGCGGTGAATTCGGCCCTGACTGGTATCGAAGCGCCAAGCGGCAGGGGCGAGATCGGGCATTTGCCGATTTCGTCGCCATCGCCCGCGACCTCGTTGCTCGCGGCTACACCGTGCCATCGCGGATTGCCTGCCAGGGCGGCAGCAATGGCGGGCTGCTGACAGGTGTGATGCTGACGCGCTACCCGCACGATTTCGGCGCGGTCTGGTGCCAGGTGCCGGTGCTCGACATGACGCGCTTCCACCTGTTCAGCGCCGGCCGGGCGTGGATGGACGAATATGGCGATCCGGAGACGCCGGCGGACCGGGAATTCATGCTCGGCTATTCACCGCTTCACAATATCAGGCCGGCCAGCGAGGTCACTTATCCGCCGATCTATATTGAAAGCTCCAGCAATGACGATCGCGTGCATCCCTCGCACGCACGCCGTTTTGCTGCGAGGCTGGAGGAAGAAGGACATCAGTTGCTCTTCCACGAATTCGGCTTGGGCGGGCATGGCGGCGACGGCAGTTCCGAGGAGCGCGCCGCCCGCGCGGCGATGGGTTACAGCTTCCTTCGCGAGACCATCATGCGATAGGATAGAGGAGCAGAGCTTGTCGGCGCTCTTCTTTCTGCTACAACAGGCTCAATAAATCATACTTTTCATACAGGCACGAGCGAAACACCATGTCTCCTATCAATCTCGCCATCGTCGGCGTCGGCAAGATCGTCCGCGACCAGCACCTTCCTTCCATCGCCAAGAACCCGGATTTCAAGCTCGTCGCCACGGCAAGCCGTCACGGCACGGTCGAAGGCATCAATAGCTACACAACGATCGACGCGATGCTCGACGCCGAGCCCACGATCGATGCCGTTTCGCTCTGCATGCCGCCGCAATATCGCTATGAAGCAGCCTATAAGGCGCTCGTTGCCGGCAAGCATGTCTTCCTGGAAAAACCGCCGGGTGCAACGCTGAGCGAAGTGGCCGACCTCGAGACGCTGGCGAACAAGCAGGGGGCGTCGCTCTTTGCCAGCTGGCATTCGCGTTATGCCCCGGCCGTCGAAGCCGCCAAAGCCTTTCTTGCCTCGACGACGATCAAAAGCGTGCATGTGATCTGGAAAGAGGATGTCCGCCACTGGCATCCGAACCAGGACTGGATCTGGCAGGCCGGCGGCCTCGGCGTTTTCGATCCCGGCATCAATGCACTGTCGATCGTCACCCATATCCTGCCGCGGCAGGTCTTCATCACCGGGGCTGTGCTGGAATTCCCGGAAAATCGTGATGCGCCGATCGCCGCCGACATTCACTTCCGCGATGCAGACGGCCTTCCCGTTCATGCCGAATTCGACTGGCGCCAGACCGGCAAGCAGAGCTGGGACATCGTCGCGGAAACGGCAGCCGGCCAAATGGTCCTCTCCGAGGGCGGCGCCAAGCTTTCCATCGATGGTAGGCTGACATTCGCCGAACCGGAACAGGAATATCCTTCGCTCTATCGCCGCTTCGCCGAGATCATCAAGGCAGGTAAATCGGATGTCGATCTCGCCCCGCTGCGCCACGTCGCCGACGCCTTCATGCTCGGCAAGCGGAAATTCGTCGAGGCCTTCCACGACTGAGTCATTTGGGTCCTTGCCGGTCGCCTCCGACGGCAAGGACTCGCTCAAGCCTTCTTTTCCCACCGCCCTTCCGGCGTCTGCTGCCAATAGGTGAGGTTATGCCCCTCGCCTTTCAGCTTCTTCCATTGGGCGCGGGCAGCTTCCAACTGCTCCTGATCGTGGCCATCGAACATGAAGACAACGCGCTCATAGGCATCGGCCGGCGGCGGCTCGGCGCCGTCGACGATGAAACGAACCGTCGCCGTATTGGCATTGTCCGACGTGACCGTCAAAAGCACCGGCTGGTTTTGAGCGAAATCAGCCGTGTCGATCCCATGCGGCAGGAAACTTTCCTCGCGAAACGTCCAGAGATGCGCATCGAGTGCATCGCGCCGCGCGGCCTCGCTCGTCTGGACGACGACGCGCCAGCCGCGCTCAATGCTTTTGTCGAGGAGCGGCGGAAGCGCGTCTTCCAGCCTGGTTTCGGTCAGATGATAGAAGAGAATGTCGGTCATCGGGATTCACAGTGGGCGCGAACGAGCTCGTCGAGCAGGCGCACCCCGAAACCGGAACCCCAGGACTGGTTGATCTCATCCTGCGGCGAACCCATCGCCGTGCCGGCAATGTCGAGGTGCGCCCAGGGCGTGTCCTGCACGAAGCGTTTGAGGAAATGCGCCGCGGTGATCGAGCCGGCCTGACGGCCGCCGGTGTTCTTCATGTCGGCGAATTTGCTGTCGATCAGCTTGTCATAATCCTTGCCGAGCGGCATGCGCCAGAGTTTCTCGTTTGTCGAAAGGCCGGCCGCCGTCAGCTGGGCGGAAAGCTCGTCGTCATTGGAGAACAGACCGGCGTGCACATTGCCAAGCGCCACGACGATTGCACCAGTCAAGGTGGCCAGATTGATCATGAACTGCGGCTTGAAGCGATCATTGCAATACCAGAGCGCATCGCAGAGCACGAGGCGGCCTTCGGCATCGGTGTTGATCACCTCGATCGTCTGGCCGGACATGGAGGTGACGATGTCGCCCGGACGCTGAGCGTTGCCATCCGGCATGTTCTCGACCAGGCCGATGATGCCGACAGCGTTGACGGCCGCCTTGCGGGCGGCGAGCACGTGCATCAGGCCGGTCACGGCGGCGGCGCCGCCCATATCCCCCTTCATGTCCTCCATGCCGGCGGCCGGCTTGATCGAGATGCCGCCGGTATCGAAGACGACGCCCTTGCCGACGAAGGCGACGGGACGGTCCTTGCTCTTGCCGCCCTTCCACTGCATGACCGCCAGACGCGGCGGGCGCACGGAGCCCTGCGCGACGCCGAGCAGCGCGCCCATGCCGAGACGGCGCATCTCCTTCTCGGTCAGAATTTCCACCTCGACGCCGAGATTTTCCAGTTCCTTCGCCCTGGCGGCGAACTCGACGGGTCCCAGCGCGTTCGGCGGTTCATTGACGAGGTCACGGGCGAGATTGACGCCGCCGGCGATCGCTTCGGAATCGGAAAACGCCTTTTTGGCACCGGTCGCATCCGCGGTGACGATCGTCACCTTGACGGATTTTGCCGGCTTCTCCTCGTCATCATTTTTCTTTGTCTTGTAGGCATCGAAGCTGTAGGCGCGCAGCAGCATGCCGAGAGCGAAATCGGCAGCGGCGCGTGCGTTCGTCTCGAGGCCGGGCACGTCGATGAAGATGGCGGCCTTGTCAGTATTCTTGACTTTCGACGCCGCAGCGCCCCCGGCCTTCAGCCAGTCATGGGCGGCGAGTTCGCCGACCTTGCCAAGCCCGATGACGACGATGCGATCGACGGGGGCTCCTTCCGGGGCGACAATATCGAGCGCGGCCATTGATTTAGCGGAGAATCGAGCGATCTTGGCAGCCTTGGCGATCACGCCTGCCGGATCAGCCGTTTCGGTGCCTGCGGCGCTGTCGGCCTCGGCAGTCTTCAACAGGATCGCCAGCCCGCCATTGAGCTTTACCGACTTCGAGAATGAAATTTCGAACTTTGCTGACATGTCTTCTCCGCTGGGATTCTTGAAATCCGTCCCCGGCGGATAATTTCGCGTTTGGCGGGTCTGTCAATGGCTCGCGACACTTGTTATGGTCGCCCGCGTCCGTCCAGGCTCTCGTGTTTCGTCACTTTCGTAGATATTCGCGTTGACAGTTTTTTCGAAAAATCGATGGCAGGGCCCTGTGATCCGCCTGCCGAAAACGACTTTCGGTGCATTCCTGTTTCTGTTCTGGGCGTGGTGGGCGCTGCTTGCCATCTTTCGCGCCTTCGCCGGAATAGACATCTATTTTTCCCAGCTTTTTTTCCTGGGCACCGATTGTGACGCGACCTCCGCTGCCGGAAGCATCTGCGGCGGTTTTCCCTATCGCGACTCGGGCAATTTCGACCTGCTGCGCACCATCTTCTTCCGCCTCCCCTATGTTGTGGCGATCGTGATGGCGTGGAAACTGATCGAATGCTACCAGCAGCACGGCGCGACCTTCAACGCCGAGCGGGCGCGCAAGCTCAAAGTCGCACTCGGAACGATGCTGATCGGGCCGGTGCTGCTCGTCAATGTTATCCTGAAGGAACATTGGGGTCGGCCGCGGCCGGTGCAGACGGATATTTTCGGCGGGAGCCTGCATTTCGTCGAGGCCGGCTCGCTTGCCGGCAAATGCGTGTCGAATTGCTCCTTCGTCTCCGGCGAGGCGGCGAGCGCCGGCTGGCTGTTCTGCCTGCTGCTCTTTGTCCCGAAATCGCTACGCTATGCGCTGGTGCCGCCCGTTGCCGCGATCTCGATCCTGACGCCGGCAATGCGGCTGTCCTTCGGCGCGCATTATCTCTCCGACGTCACGCTCGGATGGCTCTCGTCGCTTGTGGTCTTCGCAGCGCTGCTGGCGTTAACTGAGTCGCAACAGCACCAAAAAAATTCTGAAATTTGAATGAATTTTTGACACCTGCTTGTCGCAAAAGCGCGACAAAGAGCGTAGAGGGATTCTCCTGCAAGCCGTTTGGGCGTGCAGGTGCTTTCAAGGGCCGGCATGAAACTACTCGAGACATACATATTGCGGCGCGTCGGCCAGATGTTTCTCGTGGCGCTCCTGCCCGTGCTGGCGATCATCTGGACGACACAGGTTTTGCAGCGCATCAACCTCGTCACCGACAGCGGCCAGTCGATCGGCTCGTTCGCCAAGCTCGCGACGATGATCCTGCCGTCGATCATTCCCGTGGTGCTGCCCTTCGCCCTCGTCATCGCCATCACCCAGACGCTGACGACGATGAACAACGATTCCGAGCTGACCGTCATCGATGCGGCCGGGGCACGGCGCACCATTCTGGTCCGGCCGATCCTGCTGCTCGCCGCCGTCATCAGCGTCTTTTCCTTTTTCGTCGACAACATCGTCGAGCCGCGGGCAAAGACCGTGGCTCGTCAGATGATCGCCGAAACCTATGCCGATCTCCTCTCCTCGGTCATCGAGGAAAAGACCTTCCGCAAGCTCGACGAGGGTCTCTATGTGCAGATCTCGCAGCGCCTGGCGGGGCGCATGCTGAAGGGCCTGTTCGTCGCCGACGAGCGGGACCCGGCCTACGAGCTGATCTATTACGCCAAGGAAGGCGCCGTCGACGATACCGGCACGACGCTGATCATGCACGACGGCGAGGTGCATCGCAAAACGCCCGACGGCAACGTCTCGGTCATCAATTTCGATTCCTATTCCTTCGACCTCTCCGACATGACGGAGAGCCGCGGTCAGGCGACGCTGAAAGCCAGCGACCGTGACCTGTGGTTCCTGTTCAATCCGGATCCGAACGACAAGGATTATACGATCCGTCCGCAGAGCTACCGTGCCGAACTGCATCGACGGCTGACGGACTGGATCCTTCCTGTCGTCTTTGCCCTGTTTTCGCTGGCGATCGCCGGCGACGCCCGCTCGCACCGCGAAGCGCGGCTGCATCCGATGGTGAGCGCGCTCGGCTATGCTTTCGCACTACGGTGGGCTGCCTTCTACGCGGCAAACCAAATCGACACCGATCCGGAATATATCGCGGTTCTCTACGCTCTCCCGATCGTCAGCAGCATCGTCTCGATCATCTTCCTCGGCTTGCACAAGCGACTGGTCATGCCTTCGTTCGTCTGGGACCGGATATCGGTTTCCTGGAGACGCATGCAGGAAAGACTGCTTACCGCGACCAGCAGGTCCGGCGGGGGCGCGGCCCAATGATGTTCGGGACATTGTCGCGTTATTTCTTTCGCCGCTACCTGGCGACGACGGGCTGGTTTCTGATCGGCGCGTCGGCGATCGCCTTTCTTCTTGATTTCAGCGAGACGGCGGGACGTATGTCCGGCCTGCCCGGCTACACGATCGGCGGCGGCATCGTGATGACCGCCGTGCGCCTGCCGCTCATCCTGCAGCAGACAATCCCCTTCGTTGCCCTCTTCGTCGGCATGACGGTGCTGATCGGGCTCAATCGCAAATATGAGCTCGTCGTCACCCGCGCAGCCGGCATTTCGGTCTGGCAGTTCATGTTTCCCTTCATCGCCGGCTCATTGGTGCTCGGCGTACTGACGACGACGGCGCTTAACCCGCTTGCCGCCTGGGGACAGCGCCAGGCGCTGCTGGTCGAGTCCGACTGGCGCGGCGAAAACGCGGTTCTGCGCAAGGCGCCACAGATTCCGTGGCTGCGCCAGATCAGCGGCCGCGACGATGTCATCATCGGCGCCCAGACGGTCCAGGAGAACGGCACCAAGCTGATCGACGCCGTGTTGATCCATTTCGATTCAAGCGGTCGAGTCATTCTGAGACAGGATGCCGCCACGGCTAAGTTGGAAGATGGTTACTGGCAGCTTAACGGTGTCGTCGAGCGCAAGCCTGGCGAAATCCCGTTGCGCAAAGCTTCGGTCCAACTTCGCACCAATCTGAAACAGGATTTCGTTCAGGAGCGGCTGACAGCGCCGGAAACAATTGGTTTCTTTGACCTTTCCAACCGCATTGCGGCGGCCAAGTCCTTCGGCATCTCGACCAAGGCCTTGGAGACGCAATTCAACTCTCTGTTGTCTCAGCCATTGCTGCTGGTGGCCATGACTCTCATTGCTGCAACAGTGTCCCTAAAATTTAGCCGGTTCAACCAATCCCGCTCCGTGATTCTGGGTGGAATCCTGTCAGGCTTCATGCTTTATGTCATCACCGTGCTTGTAAAAGCATTCGGAAGCAGTGGAGTCGTGCCTCCCTTCGTGGCGACCTGGATACCGGTTGTTGTCGCGCTGGCCTTGGGCGCGACTATTTTGCTTCATCAGGAGGACGGCTAGTGGCGGTAGGCGACCGCAAGTATTTTAGTAAACAATCGGTTGCCCTGCTTGTCGGTGCGGCTCTATGTTCCTATTTCGGCAGCGTCCCGGCCTCCCACGGCCAGGCCAGCGCGCCTGAGCAAAATATTCAGAACAAGATTCCCGAAGGCGCCAAATTGCTGCTTTCGGCCAATGAACTCGTCTATAATCGTGACGCCGACCTCGTCTCGGCGGTCGGCGGCGTGCAGATCAACTATGGCGGCTACAAAATGGTCGCGCAGAAGGTCGAGTACAATCAGAAGACCGGCCGGATGTTGGCGATGGGCAATGTCGAGCTCGTCAGCCCGGACGGCAACCGCATCTATGCCGACAACCTTGACGTGACCGACAATTTTGCCGACGGGTTCCTGAACTCGCTGCGCGTCGAAACCTCCGACAATACGCGTATCGTCGCCGAAAGCGGCGAGCGGGTCGGCGGCACGAAGATGATTCTCAACAAGGGCGTCTATACCGCCTGCCTTCCCTGCGCCGAAGATCCGAAGCGCGCACCGTTCTGGCAGGTCAAGGCCAAGCGCGTGATCCAGAACGGCGAGACCCATACGATCCGTCTGGAGCGAGCGCGTTTCGAGCTGCTCGGCTACCCGATTGCCTTCGTGCCGTTCATCGAAGTTCCCGACAATACGGTGAAGCGCAAATCCGGCTTCCTGTTCCCGACGATGAGCCTGTCGCAAAATCTCGGCTTCGGTCTTTCCATTCCTTATTATTATGTGATCTCGCCGAGCATGGATGCGACGGTCACGGCGACCGGCTATACGGCCCAGGGCTTCCTCGTCGAAGGCGAATTCCGTCAGCGCTTCGAGAACGGCACGCATATCCTGCGCGTCGCCGGTATCGACCAGGCAAAGCCCGGCAATTTCAGCTCGGGCACCAGCGATGCCGAAGCCGAGCAGCGCGGCATGGTGGCGTCAAAGGCGGAGTTCCGCATCAATCCGCGCTGGACGTTCGGCTGGGACGTCATGGTGCAGAGCGACAATAATTTCTCGAAAACCTACAAGCTCCGCGGCCTGAGCGGCACGGATCGCACCAACCAAATCTACCTGACCGGGCTCGGCAAGCGGAATTATTTCGACATGCGGGCGTTTTATTTCGACGTCCAGGATGCCGACCGCAAGAACACCGCCGAAAAACAGCAGGCGATCGTCTATCCGGCGCTCGATTATCATTATGTAGCGCCTCAGCCGCTTGCAGGCGGCGAACTTTCCGCAGACGTCAACCTGACGAATATTTCGCGCACACATGATGACTTCTACACTGTCGACGGATTCGACCGTTTCCGCGGCCTGAAGGGCCAGACGTCGCGCCTGACCGCCGAACTTCAGTGGAAACGCACCTACGTCACGCCGACCGGCCTGGTGATCACGCCGCTTCTGGCGGCGCGCGGCGACGCTTTCGCGCTCAATATGGACGATCCGACCGGTTACGCCGGCAATTACCTTGACGACAATTCCGCCACCCGTTCGATGCTCACCGCCGGGTTGGAGGTGCGTTATCCAATTCTGGTGACGACGGAAAACAGCACCCATATCCTCGAGCCGATCGCGCAGATCTACGCCCGTCCCGACGAGCAGCTCGCCGGTCGGCTGCCGAACGAGGATGCACAAAGCTTCGTCTTCGATGCCACGTCGCTTTTCGACCGTGACAAGTTCTCAGGCTACGACCGTATTGAAGGCGGCACCCGCGCCAATGTCGGCGTCCAGTATACCGGGACTTTCGACAGCGGTTACAAGCTGCACGGCATCTTCGGCCAGTCCTACCAGATCGCCGGCCAGAACTCGTTCGCCACCGATGACCTCGTCAATGTCGGCGCGGATTCCGGCCTCGAAACCGACCGCTCCGATTATGTCGGCCTCGGCGGGGTCGAAACGCCATACGGTGTGTCCGTCGCCGCCTCCTATCGTCTCGACGAGAAGGATTTCGACTTCCGGCGCGGCGACCTGACGACCGCCTACCACAACGACACCTTCCAGACACAGGTGACCTACACCCATCTCAGCGCCCAGCCGGCCTACGGCTTCGCCGAGGACAATGACGAGATCCAGACCAGCAGCAGAGTGAAATTCAAGGACTACTGGTCGATCTTCGGCGGCATCGCCTGGGATCTGAACAATGATGTGATTGCCCGCCGGACGCTCGGTCTCTCCTATGAGGACGAATGCACGATCTTTACGATCGCCTATACCGACAGCAGGGATTCCGACGACGAGACGGCGAGCGATTGGACGATCGGCGCGCGGCTGACGTTCCGCACGCTCGGCGATATCAAGATCGGCACCGATACCCTCTCCAACTAGCAGGCGGGCGGCGTAAACATGGCCCCAAGTCATTCTTTCGCCGCAAGCCTGTGCAGGACATTGCCGCCAGCCGATATCTGAGGCATAGGGGATTTGCGCCGTGACGGAAGCGATTTCCGCGTGTCTCGCACTGTGGTAAGGACGCCGCGATCAACGTCTCGCAGCGCTATTGGGAGGTCAACAGATGATTGACGCGAAAAAAGCCATAACCGCCTTTCTCGCCGGCGCAGCGATTGCCTTGCTGACAGGCCTTGCCGGCCCGGCGCTTGCAGTAAGCGGAGTCCAGGCCGTGGTGAACGGCACAGCCATCACCAGCGGCGATGTCGCCAAGCGTCAGGCCTTCCTGCGCCTGCAGCATACCAAGGCCGACGCCAAGACGGCCACGGAGCAATTGATCGACGAGTCGCTCAAGCGGCAGGAGGTCGCCCGCGTCCATATGTCGGTTTCGCAGCAGGACGTCGATGCGTCTTTCGCGCGCTTTTCGGCCGGCAACAAACTTTCCGTCGAACAGATGTCGCAGATCCTCGATCGCGCCGGCGTCGGCGTCGACCATTTCAAAGGCTTCATCGCCGTGCAGATGAGCTGGCCGCGCGTCGTCAATGCGCGCTACGGCTCGACGTCACGGCTGTCGAACTATGATCTCGTCTCGCGCATGATGCAGAACAACAAGCAGAAGCCGGTGACGACGGAATATATGCTGCAGCAGATCATCTTCGTCATTCCCGAGGCCAAGCGCGGCGCCATCACCGGCAAGCGCAAGGGCGAGGCCGAGGCATCGCGGTCGAAATTCCCCGGCTGTGATCAGGCAAAGACCTTTGCCGCGACGATGCGCGATGTTTCCGTGCGTGATCTCGGCCGCATGCTCGCTCCCGAGATCCCGCCGGATTGGAAGCCTCTGGTCGAGCAGGCCAAGGGCAACACCACAGGCACCCGCGTTACCGAGAAGGGCGTCGAATATCTGGCGATCTGCAGCCAGCGCCAGGTCTCCGACGACCAGGCCGCCGAAATGGTCTTCCGCCAGGAGGATCTCGACAAGTCCAAGGCCGGCAAGAGTGGCCCACCGGAAAACGAAAACAGCAAGAAATACCTGGACGAACTGCGCAAGAAGGCGCAGATCGCCTACCGCTGACCGACAATGGCGATACCCTTTTCACGACCGCTTGCGCTGAGCCAGGGCGATCCCGCGGGCATCGGACCGGATATCACCTTGATGGCCTGGCTCCGCCGGCGTGAACTCGGGCTCCCGCCTTTTTTCCTGATCGGCGATCCGGATGTCCTGGCTCTGCGGGCCCGCCAGCTCAATCTGGCGGTTTCCATTCGTGAGATCGACACGGCCGGCGAAGCAGCGGGCATATTTGCCGATGCGCTGCCCGTCATGAGCGTCCCGGCCGGCATTGAGGTGGTGGCCGGCGAGCCGCATGCGGCAACGGCGAAGGGCACGATCGCGGCGATCGAGAAAGCAGTCTCGCTTGTCATCGGCGGCGAGGCACTCGCGGTCGTCACCAATCCGATCGCCAAGGCCGTGCTCTACGAGGCGGGTTTCCGGTTTCCCGGCCATACCGAATTTCTCGCCGATCTTGCTGCCAGGGCAACCGGCAGGCCGGTGACGCCGGTCATGATGTTGTCGGGACCGAAACTGAGGGCCATTCCCGTTACCATCCACATTCCTGTCCGCGATGTGCCGCAAGCGCTGACCGGCGATCTGATCATCGAAACCTGCCGGATCGCCGATGCGGATCTCAGGCAGCGTTTCGGAATCGACGCGCCACGGCTTGCCGTCGCCGGTCTCAACCCGCATGCGGGTGAAGGCGGAGCGATCGGGACGGAGGATGAGGACATCATCCGCCCGGCGATCGAGCAGCTGCGTTACGAGGGGATCGATGCGATCGGCCCCCTGCCCGCCGACACCATGTTCCATGACGACGCGCGGGCGCGATACGACGCCGCCATCTGCATGTATCACGATCAGGCGCTGATCCCCGCCAAGGCCCTCGGTTTCGACGACAGCGTCAACGTCACGCTCGGACTTCCCTTCGTGCGAACCTCGCCGGATCACGGCACCGCTTTTGGCATTGCCGGCAAGGGTCTGGCGCGTGAGCAGAGCCTGGTTGCGGCAATGAAGCTTGCCGCCCAGCTCGGCCGCACTTGGGAAGGCCGCCGCTGATGGCAGCACTCGACGGCCTGCCGCCGCTTCGCGACGTCATTCAGCGTCATGGCCTCGATGCGCGCAAGGCGCTCGGGCAGAACTTCCTGCTCGACCTCAACCTTACGCAGAAGGTCGCCCGCACGGCAGGCGCGCTCGAAGAGGCCACCGTTTTCGAGGTCGGCCCCGGTCCCGGCGGGCTGACCCGCGCGATTCTGGCGCTCGGCGCCAAGAAGGTCATTGCCATCGAGCGGGACGCGCGCTGCCTGCCGGCGCTTGCCGAGATCGCCGATCACTATCCCGGCCGACTGGAGGTCATCGAAGGCGATGCGCTGAAGACGGATTTCGAAGCATTGGCGCCGGAAGGCCCCGTCAAGATCATCGCCAACCTGCCTTATAATGTCGGCACGCAACTGCTGGTCAACTGGCTGCTGCCGAAAGCCTGGCCGCCGTTTTGGCAGTCGCTGACGCTGATGTTTCAGAAAGAAGTCGGCGAGCGTATCGTCGCGGGCGAGGACGACGACCATTACGGGCGCCTCGGCGTTCTCTGCGGCTGGCGAACGGAGGCACGCATGGCCTTCGACGTGCCGCCGCAAGCCTTCACGCCGCCGCCGAAGGTGACTTCGACAGTGGTGCATCTCGTCCCCAGGGCGAACCCCATCCCCTGCGCTGTCGCCAATCTGGAAAAAGTAACGCAGTCCGCCTTCGGCCAGCGCCGCAAGATGCTGCGCCAGAGCCTGAAGCCACTCGGCGGCGAGAGCCTGCTCATCAAGGTGGGAATCGATCCAGCGCGGCGGGCGGAGACCCTCTCAGTCGAAGAATTCTGCCTTCTCGCAAATAGCCTTTAGCGCCACATTTCCTGTGGACGCACAAAGGACGCGCCTCAAAGAGACGGCGTCTCTTCCAGCAGCTCGCGAACGAAATCGAACATGCCGTGGCGGCGGTCGCGGCGCAGGCGTTCGGCCTTGACGATCGACTGGACGGCGTCGAAGGCGGTGTTGAGATCGTCGTTGACGATGACATAGTCATATTCGCGCCAGTGGCCGATCTCGGCGCGGCTGTTGGCGAGACGCGTCTGGATGACCTCCTCGGAATCCTCGGCGCGGCGATGCAGCCGTGACTGGAGCTCCGTCATGGTCGGCGGCAGCACGAAGATCGAGACGACGTCGGCCGACATCTTCTCCTGCAGCTGCTGGGCGCCCTGCCAATCAATATCGAAGAGCATATCGCGGCCCTCGGCCATCGCCTGCTCGACCGGCTCGCGCGGCGTGCCGTAGAAATTGCCGTGCACTTCGGCCCATTCGAGCAGCGCGTCGCTGTCACGCAGCCGCTCGAACTCGCGCACGCTCTTGAAGTGGTAATGCACGCCCTCGACCTCGCTCGGGCGGCGCTGGCGCGTGGTGACGCTGACGGAAAGGCCGATATGCTTGTCGGTCTCCAGTAGCGTGCGCGCGATGGTGGACTTGCCGGCGCCAGACGGCGACGAAATGACAAGCATCAGACCGCGGCGGGCGATCTGCACGGGCGAGGATTTCGCCGGTTTCATGTCCTACTCCAAATTCTGGACCTGCTCGCGGAACTGGTCGATCACGACTTTCAACTCGATGCCGGCGGCCGTAACCGCCGAGGCATTCGACTTCGAGCAGATGGTATTCGATTCGCGGTTAAATTCCTGTGCAAGGAAGTCCAGCCGGCGCCCGGCAGGCCCGCCTTTCACCAGGAGATCGCGCGCGGCGGCGACATGCGCCTTCAGGCGGTCGATTTCCTCGCGCAGATCCGCCTTGGTCGCCAACAGCGCGGCTTCGGCATGCAACCGGTCGCGGTCGAGCGCGGCCATGCCGTCCATCAGCAAGGCGACCTGCGCCACGAGCCGGGAGGCGATCTCCTGCGGCGAGCGCGAAGGATCCATCTCGATCGTCCGTGTCAGACCCTCGATCGTTGCGACGTGATCGAGAAGAATGCGGGAGAGCGCCGCCCCTTCCTGTTCGCGCATCGCCCGGAGGTCGGCAAGCGCGGCCATGAGTCCGGCGGCAATATCGGCATCCCGGGCAGCCAGCGCCTCCTCAGCGTCCTCGCCCTCACGGAACTCCACGATGCCGCGCACCAGAAGCAGCGTGTCGAGCTTCAGCGGCGCCGGATCGATCACGCCCGCCAATTGCTCGCGCATGGCAAGCACGGCGGCAAGCGCTTCCCTGTTCAGCACCGCCTCGAAACGGTTCTCGTCAGCGGTGACCGAAAGCGAAGCCTGCAGGTTGCCGCGGCTGAAGCTTTCGCCGGCAAGGCGGCGGACCTCCGCCTCCATGCGTTCGAGGCCGGGCGGCAGGCGCAGGCGCAGGTCGAAACCCTTGCCGTTGACCGAGCGCAGCTCCCATGCCCAACGCCAGCGGCCGCTTGTTCCCTCGCGTCGCGCAAAACCGGTCATGGACTGCAAAGCCATGCGAGCCTCCCGAAAACTGTCAGTTGATCTTCTTTTTCTTCGGCGGCACGACAGTCGCGCCACTGTCGCCCGGCTGCTCTTCCGGCTGGCCGTCGACTGCGATGTTCGGGTCCGAGCCCTTGTCGGCCTCAAGCTTGCGCCAGCGCTTGACGTTGGCATTGTGCTCCTCAAGCGTAGCGGCAAAAACGTGGCCGCCGGTGCCGTCGGCGACGAAATAGAGATCCTGGGTTTTCCAGGGATTGGCGACGGCTTCCAGCGCATCCTTGCCGGGATTGGCGATCGGCGTCGGCGGCAGGCCCTTGATGACATAGGTATTATAAGGCGTGTCCCGTTTCAGATCCGACTGGTAGATCGGCCGGTCGGCCGGTTTTCCCTCGCCACCGAACAGCCCATAGATGATCGTTGGATCGGACTGCAGACGCATGCCCTTGCCAAGCCGGTTCAGGAACACGGAAGCGACATGGGCACGTTCGTCGGGAATGCCGGTCTCCTTTTCGACGATCGAAGCGAGCGTCACGAATTCTTCTTTGGTTCGCAGCGGCAGCGAGGAGTCGCGCTTATCCCAGATCTGGTCGACCAGCTTCTGCTGTGCAGCTGCCATCTGTTCGACGATTTCCGAGCGCTTCGTGCCGCGCGAGAATTTGTAGGTGTCCGGACGCAGGCTGCCTTCGGCCGGCAGTGCGGCCGGCAAGTCGCCTTCCAGCACCGGATCCTGCAGCATGCGGTCGAACATCTGGCGGACCGTCAGGCCTTCCGGAAAGGACACCGAATAGAGGATGGACTTGCCCGATTTCAGCAGCTCCATGATATCGCTCATGGAGGCTCTCGCCTTGATCTCGTATTCGCCGGCCTTCAGGCTCTCGCCGGCGGCAAGATGCGTCGCGGTGAGATAACGGAAGATACGGGCATCGGAGATGATCGCGTTGCGCTCGAGGTTCGAGGCGATTTCGGCGAGACCCGCGCCGTTGCGGACGATGAAATTGGTGTTGGTCTGCAGCGGGCCTGGGCTCTGATAAGTCGAGGTCGCGTAATAGAAGCCGATGACGGCAAGGACGCAGACCAGCACCGTCATCGTCATGATGAAGTTCAGGAAAAGGACGATCTGGCTGCGAGCGTTCCTGGAGCGCTTCGGCGGCTCCGGAACACGTTCCGGACGCAGGGCTTCGCTCGGCGACTTCGGGATGATCGGTCCCTTCTGCGCCTGGCTGTCGTTGCTCTGGTTCGTCGTATCGCTCACCGGCAATCCTCTAAAACTTGGCCCTCATTCCGCTATTTCGCGAAGCAATGCGGCAAAAACAGGTTCCGCCACAGTTCAACGAAGCCGCTGCCCATCGTTCAACTCCAGCACGCTGCTCCGGCGGGCCTCTTACTGCGCGTAACGGCGCAGCACGAGCGATGCGTTCGTGCCGCCGAACCCGAACGAATTGGACAGAGCCACGTCGATTTCTCGCTCACGAGCCTTGTGCGGAACAAGATCGATCGCCGTCTCGCATTCGGGATTGTCAAGATTGAGCGTCGGCGGCGCGACATTGTCACGGATGGCAAGTGTCGCGAAGATCGCCTCGATCGCGCCGGCAGCACCGAGAAGGTGTCCGGTCGCCGACTTGGTCGAGGACATCGAGATCTTCGACGCCGCGTTGCCGACAAGGCGCTCGACCGCCCCGAGCTCGATCGTGTCGGCCATGGTCGAAGTACCATGAGCGTTGATGTAGTCGATGTCGGCCGGTGTCAGCCCGGCGCGCTTCAGCGCCATCCCCATGCAGCGGCCGGCACCCTCGCCGTTTTCGGAAGGCGCGGTAATGTGATAGGCGTCGCCCGACAGGCCGTAACCGACGACCTCAGCGTAGATCTTGGCGCCGCGGGCCTTGGCATGCTCCAGCTCTTCGAGCACCACGATGCCGGCACCCTCGCCCATGACGAAGCCGTCGCGATCACGGTCATAGGGGCGCGAAGCCTTCTGCGGATCGTCATTGTGCTGGGTCGACAGCGCCTTGCAGGCGGCAAATCCTGCCAGCGAAATACGGCTGACGGGAGATTCCGTGCCGCCGGCGACCATGACGTCGGCGTCACCAAGCGCGATCAGCCGCGCGGCATCGCCGATCGCATGCGCGCCCGTCGAGCAGGCGGTGACGACCGAATGATTGGGTCCGCGCAGCTTGTGGCGGATCGACACCTGGCCGGAAACGAGGTTGATCAGGCGGCCGGGAATGAAGAAAGGGGAGATGCGGCGCGGGCCCTTGTCGCGCAAGGTGTAACCTGCCTCGACGATGCCTTCGATGCCGCCGATGCCGGAGCCGATCAATACGCCGGTGGCAATCTGATCCTCATCGGTCTCGGGATGCCAGCCGGCATCGGCAAGCGCCATATCGGCGGCGGCCATGCCGAAGATGATGAAGGGATCGACCTTGCGCTGCTCCTTCGGCTCCATCCACTGATCGGCATTGAAGGTGCCGTCGGTACCGTCACCGATCGGGATACGGCAGGCGATCTTGGCGGGAAGGTCGTCGACTTCGAATTCGGTAACCAGACGAGCGCCGTTCTGGCCGGCAAGCAGCCGCGACCACGTCACCTCAGTTCCGCATCCCAAGGGTGATACCATGCCGGTACCGGTGATGACGACACGTCTCATCGCGTGCTTTCCCCCGTCTCTTATGTTCTATGGAGAAATATGCCGAAAAGAAAAGGGCGGACTCCAGGCCCGCCCTTTCTCAAATGTACAGGATCAGGCCTGGGCCTTCTCAATAAACTTCACTGCATCACCGACCGTCAGGATCGAGTCGGCAGCGTCGTCAGGAATTTCGACGCCGAATTCTTCTTCGAATGCCATGACAAGTTCGACCGTGTCGAGCGAGTCGGCGCCCAGATCGTCGATAAAGCTGGCGCTCTCGACGACCTTGTCGGCATCGACGCCAAGATGATCAATAACAATTTTCTTTACGCGTTCTGCGATATCGCTCATGTCGGTTTCCTCGACCTTATGTCCTGATCGGAATGCCGTTGCGGCACCCCTACCCTGTTTCAGCCTGCGATGTTTTCAGACATCCTCGGCAAACTCGTTTAACCCGGCTTCAGAGATGTCCGAGGCTTGCGAAAAGCCCGCCGGTTCGTCTGCTTTCTCGGGACGACTGTTCACAGTCATTGGCCCGCTTAACATGGTTTAAGTCTGCCGCAAAGCCAGAAAATCAACGCTTCGTGATTGCTCAACATGCTATTACGGGAAATATCCCCGTGCCAACAGTTTGTTGTTTCAGATCATCGCCATGCCGCCGTTTACGTGCAGCGTCTGGCCGGTCATGTAGGCGGCTTCGGCGGAGGCAAGATAGGCAACCGCCGAAGCGACCTCGCCGCCCGTGCCCATGCGCCTCATCGGGATCGCCCCCATGATCGCTTCCTTCTGTTTGTCGTTCAGCTTGCCGGTCATGGCGCTTTCGATGAAGCCGGGCGCGACACAGTTGACCGTCACGTTACGGGTGGCGATTTCCTGCGCCAAGGACTTGGTGAAGCCGATCATGCCGGCCTTGGAGGCGCAGTAATTGGCCTGGCCCGGATTGCCGGTGACGCCGACGACGGAGGTGATGTTGATGATACGGCCATAGCGGCGGCGCATCATCGGATGCGTCAACTCGCGCGTCAGGCGGAAGGTCGCCGTCAGATTGACCTCGAGGACCGCATCCCAATCCTCGTCGCTCATGCGCACGAACAGGCCGTCCTTGGTGATGCCGGCATTGTTGACGAGGATATCGACACCTTCGAGATCGGCCTCGGCCTTCTGGCCGAGCGCCTTCACCTCGTCGCGGTCCGACAAGTTGGCCGGGAAGATCTTCACGCGCTCGCCGAGCTCGGCCGCCAGCGCTTCCAGCTTCTCGACGCGGGTGCCGTGCAGGCCGACGATGGCGCCCTGCTTATGAAGGAGACGGGCGATTTCCTCGCCGATGCCGCCCGAAGCGCCGGTGACGAGAGCCTTGCGGCCGGAAAGATCGAACATGGAAACGTTCCTTATATCTGGAGATATCAATCAGGCCATGAGTGCGGCGACGGCCGCGTCGATATCCGCCGGGCCGCTGACGGAGATGCCATTCACTGTTTTGTCGATGCGGCGGGCAAGACCGGTGAGCACTTTGCCGGAACCGAGCTCGTAAAGCGTCGTGACGCCGTTTGCGGCAAACCATTCCACTGTCTCGCGCCAGCGGACCTGACCGGTCACCTGCTCAACCAGGAGGCTGGCGATCTCGCCGGCGCCGGTCACCGGCGCGGCGCGGACATTGGCGATCAGAGGCACGACGGGATCGGACTTGGCGACCGTTGCCAGCGCTGCGCGCATGGCCTCGGCCGCAGGCGCCATCAGCTTGGAATGGAAAGGAGCGGAGACCGGCAGCAGGATGGCGCGCTTGGCGCCCTTGTCGGTCGCAAGGCCGGCGGCCTTTTCGACGGCTGCCTTCTCGCCCGAGATGACGATCTGGCCGCCGCCGTTGTCGTTGGCGATCTGGCAGGCGCCGATGGCGGCCGCCTCCTCGCAGACGGCAACGACATCGGCGTGTTCGAGGCCGATGATCGCGGCCATGGCGCCGACGCCGACGGGGACGGCCGCCTGCATGGCATTGCCGCGAATACGCAGCAGCCGCGCCGTATCGGCGAGCGAAAAGGTGCCGGCGGCGCAGAGTGCCGAATATTCGCCAAGCGAGTGGCCGGCGACGTAGGCGATCTTCGACTGCAGATCCAGCCCCTTGGCTTGGAGAACACGGACGACGGCGATCGATACGGCCATCAGCGCCGGCTGGGCGTTCGCCGTCAAGGTCAACGTGTCCTCGGGACCATTGAACATGACGTCGGAAAGCTTTTCACCAAGTGCCTCATCGACCTCTTCGAAAACGGCGCGGGCTTCGGCGAAATTCTCGGCGAGATCCTTGCCCATGCCGACGGCCTGGCTGCCCTGGCCGGGAAAAGTGAAAGCGATGGTCATGTTCATGTCCCTGACTGTGCCCCTCAAGGCTGTTTTGCCTCCAATTGACATTCTTTCCAGCAGAGTCAAGTGGCGCTCCATTCTCCGCAAAGCCTTTCGCGCCCGCGCAAAAGCCCGGATTTTGCTCTTGCGCTCCGTCAAATCCAGCCTAGATTTGCCCAGACCCTTCCAAGGCTTCCCTCTCTCTCCCAAGGTTTTTCCATGAAGTACAATTCCCTAGGCCGAACCGACATTTCCGTTTCAGAAATCTGCCTTGGCACCATGACCTGGGGCTCGCAGAACAGCGAAGCCGACGCTCATGCGCAGATGGACTACGCCGTCGAGAAGGGCATCAATTTCTTCGATACCGCCGAACTCTACCCGACCACGCCGGTGTCGCCCGAAACACAGGGCTGGACCGAAGACTATATCGGTAGCTGGTTCAGCAAATCAGGCAAGCGTCGAGATATCGTGCTTGCGACCAAGGTCGCCGGCCGCGGCCGCGATTATCTGCGCGGCGGCGAAGGCGCGGATGCAAAGAACATCCGCATGGCGCTCGAGGCCAGCCTGAAACGGCTGAGGACGGATTACGTCGACCTCTACCAGGTCCATTGGCCGAACCGCGGCCATTTCCACTTCCGTCAGAACTGGAGCTATAATCCCTTTACCCAGGATCGAGACAAGGCCGTCGCCAATATGGCCGAGATCCTGGAAACACTGGGCGCGCTGGTGAAGGAAGGCAAGATCCGCGCGATCGGCCTTTCCAACGAAACCACCTGGGGCATCCAGAAATATCTGACGCTCTCCGAACAGAAGGGCCTGCCGCGCGTCGCCAGCGTCCAGAACGAGTACAATCTGCTCTACCGCCATTTCGACCTCGATCTCGCCGAACTCTCGCATCACGAGGACGTCGGGCTGCTTGCCTATTCGCCGCTCGCCGGCGGCATCCTGACCGGCAAATATGTCGATGGTCTGAGGCCGAGGGGTTCGCGCGCGTCGATCAATCCCGATATCGGCGGCCGGTTGCAGCCGCTGCAGGAGCCGGCGACCAAGGCCTATTTGGCGCTCGCAGCCCGGTACGGCCTCAATCCGGCAATCATGGCGCTCACCTTCTGCCGCTCGAGGCCCTTCATGACCTCGGTCATCATCGGCGCGACCTCGATGGAGCAGCTGAAGCTCGATATCGGCGCGGCCGACCTGACGCTTTCGGATGAGATCCTGGCGGAGATCGCCAAGGTGCACCGGCAGTATCCGCTGACGCTCTGATCTATCCCGCATCGCCCCGACGCTGCCGATTGGGCAGCGTCGGGTTCGAATCTCCGATTGCGCTTGCCTTTCCCCTAAAAATCCGTATAAGCCGCGCTGTTCGTTAACCCGGTCTTCTGGCTGGTGGCTGAACGGAGGGCCGGTTTCCTCTCGGAAATCGTTCGGAACGGAAGCGTTCCAGCCTCCCGTGTCTCCGCTCTCGACCGTCTCGGAAACGCTTTTCTTGCCTGGGTCCGCCCAATCAGGAGCAGTCGTTGAGGCTTAGCCGCCGAATATCGGGTTGAACCAAACGCAAGAAAGGCAAAGCTGTCATGGCTCTTTATGAACATGTATTCCTTGCCCGGCAGGATATTTCCGCTCAGCAGGTCGATGCCCTCGTAGAACAGTACAAGGGTGTGATCGAAGCTAACGGTGGTAAAGTCGGGCGCATCGAAAACTGGGGCCTCAAGTCCCTCACCTATCGCATCAAGAAGAACCGCAAGGCGCATTATGCCCTGATGGACATCGATGCACCGGCAGCAGCGATCCAGGAAATGGAACGTCAGATGCGCATCAGCGAAGACGTTCTTCGCTACATGACCATCGCCGTCGAAAAGCACGAAGAAGGCCCGTCTGCCATGCTGCAGAAGCGCGACCGCGACGACCGCGGCCCGCGCGAAGGCGGCGATCGTGGCCCGCGCCGCGAGTTCGGCGACCGTCCGCCGCGCCGTGACGGCGATTTCCAGCGTGGCCCGCGTCCGGATCGCGCTCCCCGCGAAGACCGTGCATAAGGAGATATAAGAATGTCTGAAGCTTCCTCCGCACCGGTCCGTCGTCCGTTCCATCGCCGTCGCAAGACCTGCCCGTTCTCAGGCGCAAACGCACCGCGGATCGACTACAAGGACGTCCGCCTGCTGCAGCGCTACATTTCCGAGCGCGGCAAGATCGTTCCGTCGCGCATCACGGCCGTTTCCCAGAAGAAGCAGCGCGAACTCGCCCAGGCGATCAAGCGCGCCCGTTTCCTCGGCCTGCTGCCCTACGTCGTCGCTTAATCGGCCGACGCAATCAGATTTGGGGGAAGGTATTCGTGCCTTCCCTTCTCCCTTTCGCGATGGGCGCGGATCGGAATCTTTAAAACCCATGTTGAGACGTTTCTGAATTCGATTCAGCAACAGCCTCTAACTGCTTGATGAAGCAGGACAGCGACTTTGAAACGACCGGATCTTAAAACGCTGCTGATCGGCGCACTCGCCGGATTGACCGCCGCCCTGCTTGTGCTGGGCGCGAGCATGCAGCCGTCGTTTTTCAGCGCGCTCCTCTACACGGCCTCGGCGCTGCCGATCCTGATCGTCGGGCTTGGCTGGGGCAATGCCGCCGGGATTTCGGCCGTCGTCACGGGAGCGGCGCTTGGTGCGGTCCTCATCTCCCCGTCTTTCGCGCTCATCATGACGCTGGTGACGCTGCTGCCGGCCGGCTGGCTCAGCCATCTTGCCAATCTCGCGCGTCCCGCCTCCGAACTCGGCGGCCCCGACCATCTGCTTGCCTGGTATCCGCTCTCCGATATCCTGCTGCATCTCTGCGGACTGGTGACGCTTGCCGTCATCGTCATCGGCGTAATGATCGGCTATGGGCCTGATATCACCGACCCGATTGTCGATCTGCTGATCACCTCGGTCAAGCAGCAGCAGCCGGAATTCATGCCCGATCCGGCGGCGACCGCGCAGACAAAATCGCTGATCCTGCTGATGCTGCCGGCCGTGCAGGGCGGCATGTGGGTCAGCATGCTGTTTGCCGCCTATTACTTCGCCGTGCGCATCGTCGCCGCATCCGGCCAGGGCCTTCGGCCGCGCGAGGATATTCCCTCATCGCTGCGGATGAACCGCAATTCGATCTTTATCTTCCTGGCCGGGCTTGCTGCCTGCTTCTTCGGCGGCGTTCCGGCGCTCGTCGGCGCCACCGTGATCGGCACCTTCGGGGCCGGTTTCATGCTCTCCGGCTTCGCTTCGCTGCATTTCCGCACACGTGGAAAGGACTGGCGCATACCGGCCCTCATCCTTGGCTACCTGGCTTCGATGCTCATGCTGCTGCCAGCTCTCCTCATCCTCGTCCTGGGTCTCAGCGATACGCGCAAGGCGATCGCGCTCACCCCGGCGAAAGATGCCGATACCTCCAAACAATCCGACACGAAAATCTGAGACACAAGAAAGGAACAAGAAAATGGAAGTCATCCTTCTCGAACGCATCTCCAAGCTCGGCCAGATGGGCGAAACCGTAAAGGTTCGCGACGGCTTTGCTCGCAACTACCTGCTGCCGCTCGGCAAGGCGCTTCGCGCCAACGCTGCCAACAAGGCTCGTTTCGAATCCGAGCGTGCGACGCTCGAAGCCCGCAACCTCGAGCGCAAGTCGGAAGCCCAGAAGGTCGCCGACGTTCTCGACGGCAAGTCCTTCATCGTCGTGCGCTCCGCCGGCGAAACCGGCCAGCTCTATGGCTCGGTCGCTGCCCGTGACGTCGTCGAAGTTCTCGCCGCCGAAGGCTTCAACATCGGCCGCAACCAGGTTCACCTGAACACGCCGATCAAGGCGATCGGCCTGCACAAGGTCGAACTGCAGCTGCATGCCGAAGTCGAAATCCATGTCGAGCTGAACGTTGCCCGTTCCGCCGAAGAGGCCGAGCGTCAGGCCAAGGGTGAAGAACTCACCTCGGTCGACGCGATCTACGGTGTCGATGAAGACGCGCTGCGTCCCGAAGACTTCTTCGATCCGGAAGCCGACGGCCTCGACGAAGACGAAGCATAAGTCTCGCCGGTACGATCCGCGTGAGGGAAGCCCGGCCGTTGCGCCGGGCTTTTTCTTTTCCGTGCGTTCCGGGTTCGCGCAGCGGGTCGCTTTTTTAGCGGGGGATTACCCGGATGTTTTTGCTGCGTGCCCGATGTCATCGGGCTAACATATCCTTCTCCGGAACGGATGAGCTGAGTCGGCTCCGTACCGTGTCCTGCGGGTGACACTGCCAGTATTTCGCATTTGTGGCGCCCGGGACTGTGGAGAAGTCGAACAATGGGCACAGCGTTCAGGATTTAGGAGAGACGAGCCCCGCTCCTTTCGCAGCCCCTTGATTTTCTCCATCCGGAATTGCAAATCCGGAGTTGGAAAAAGACAGAACGGATGATGATGAACGACGCCGCTCGAAAGATTGCAGCTGTTGCTCCGTCGGAGCAGCATTACCGCGAAGCACCCAACAATATCGAAGCCGAGCAGGCGCTTCTCGGCGCCATCCTGATGAACAACGACGCCTATTACCGGGTGTCGGATTTTCTGAAGCCGATCCATCTCTACGAACCCCTGCACCGGAAGATCTTCGAGGTCGCCGGCGACATCATCCGCATGGGCAAGATCGCCAATCCGGTGACGATCAAGACCTTCCTGAAAGCCGACGAGAAAGTCGGCGACATGACGGTTTCGCAATATCTGGCAAGCCTTGTCAGCAACGCGGTCACGGTCATCAACGCCGAGGATTACGGCCGGGCGATCTATGATCTCGCGCTGCGCCGGGCGCTGATCACCATCGGCGAGGACGTCGTCAACATCGCCTATGACGCGCCGCTCGACATGCCGCCGCAGTCGCAGATCGAGGATACCGAGCGCCGGCTGTTCGAGCTCGCCGAAAATGGCCGCTACGACGGCGGCTTCCAGTCCTTCAACGACGCCGTGGCGTTGGCGATCGACATGGCGGCCGTCGCCAAGGAACGCGACGGCGGCCTTTCCGGCATTTCCACCGGCATCCATTCGCTCGATGCCAAGATGGGCGGTCTGCAGCGTTCGGACTTGATCATCCTCGCCGGGCGTCCCGGCATGGGCAAGACCTCGCTTGCCACCAACATTGCCTATAACATCGCCGCCGCCTATGAGGGCGAAGTTCAGTCGGACGGCAGCATGAAAGCCAAGAACGGCGGCGTCGTCGGCTTCTACTCACTCGAAATGTCGTCGGAACAGCTCGCCACCCGTATCATCTCGGAGCAGACGGAAGTCTCGTCCTCGAAGATCCGCCGCGGCGACATCAACGATGCCGATTTCGAAAAGCTCGTCGCCTGCTCGATGATGATGCAGAAAGTGCCGCTCTATATCGACCAGACCGGCGGCATCTCGATCGCCCAGCTTTCAGCGCGCGCGCGCCGGCTCAAGCGCCAGCGCGGCCTCGACGTGCTCGTGGTCGACTACGTGCAGCTGATGACCGGCTCGGGCAAGTCAAGCGACAATCGCGTCCAGGAAATCACCCAGATCACCACCGGCCTCAAGGCGCTCGGCAAGGAGCTCAATGTTCCGATCATCGCGCTGTCGCAGCTCTCGCGTCAGGTCGAAAGCCGCGACGACAAGCGCCCGCAGCTCTCCGACCTTCGTGAATCCGGTTCGATCGAGCAGGATGCCGACGTCGTGCTCTTCGTGTTCCGCGAGGAATATTACGTCAAGAACCAGGAGCCACGCGATCCTCACGATCCGAAATATCCGGAATGGGAAGCACTCTTCGACAAGGTGAAGGGCACCGCCGACGTCATCATCGCCAAGCAGCGTCACGGACCGACAGGCACCGTGAAGCTCGCCTTCCAGGCGGAATTCACGCGCTTCGCCGATCTCGCAGATCCTTCCTTCATACAATACGAGGAACATTGACGCGGTTTCCCGCGTCGATTTTCTTCAGAGCCCTGCAGCCCGCAACAGTGCAACCGTCGCGACGCCGACCACGACGCTTGCAAGCATCGGCAGGCGGCGCGCGGCGATTGCGGTTGCTGCGCATGCCAGCGTCTCCGCCCAGCCGGTCGCAAAGGCGGTCGGGGCGATGACGGCCATCAGCACGGCCGGCGGAATGGCTTCGATCGCCGTTCTCCGGCGCTCATCGATCTCGACATGCCGGATCAGGACGAGACCGCTGACGCGGGTGAAGACAGTTGCGGCAGCCATCGCGAGGATGGCGAAAAAGATATCGCTGTCCAGCGTCATGCCGCCTGCTCCCGCGCCCTGCCCTGCCAGAGGGCCATCGCCAGCCCTGCCAGCGCACCGGCGGCGATATACCAGACCCCCGGCACGAAATGGTGGATTGCAACGGAGGCGGCACCGCTTGCGGCAAGCACGGCGCCGGTTTCCGGCCCCTTCCAGAAGCCCATGACCAGCACGACGAAGACAGCCGGAAAGGCGAAGTCAAGGCCGATGAAGGCAGGATTGCCGAGAAAGGCGCCGAGCAGTGCGCCTGTCAGCGAGGAACCGACCCAGGTGAGGTAGAAGGGCGTGACGATGCCGGCATACCAGGCGGGTGTCAGCCTTGTGCTGCCGGCTCGGAATTCCGCCATGGCCCAGAGCTCATCGGCGAGGAAGAGCATGGCGATATAACGTTTGACGCCGGGGAAGGACTGCATCTTCGTGCCGATCGACGCGCTCATGAGCACGTGGCGAATATTGACCAGCAGCGCCGCGAAGCCGACGCCGATCCAGCTTGCCGGATGCGTCCAGATGTCCATCGCCACGAATTGCGAACCACCTGCGAAAACAAGTGCGCTCATCAGTGTCGTTTCCAGCGGCGAAAGGCCCTTGGCGGTGGCGACCGCGCCGAAGACCAGGCCGATCGGCAAAACGGCGACGACAAGCGGAAAAATGGTGCGCATACCGGCGAGAAATTCGCCAAGACGAAATTCGCCGGATGGCCGGCTGTGCTGCAACATGGCAACCTCCTGATCAAGATCGCGGAGGAGTAGCCCAGCACGCCACGGCCGTATTGAACGAAAGTGATCAGCCCGTGCGGAATTGACCGGGGGTCACGCCCGTGCGCGCCTTGAAATGCCGGGTGAAATGCGCCTGATCGGCAAAACCACATTCGAGCGCAATATCGGCCGGCATGCGCCCCTGCCGCAGCAGCCGGCGGGCGACCTGCACGCGCCGATCCGTCAGGAAGGCATGGGGCGTGATGTGATATTCCTTGCGGAAGGAGCGGATGAGGTGAGCACGGCTCAAACCCGCCACTCCGGCCAATTCCTCGAGGCCGACGTCGCTATCGAAATTCTCGACCAGGTATTCGCGGGCGCGGCCGACGGCGCTTCGCTCCTGCGTATCGACAGGCACGACAATCGTGCTGCCGTGACGCGCAAAGATCGCCGCCAGAACCGAGAACATGCCTTCATCGGACTCCAGCGCGCCTGCGCCGCTTTCGAGCGTGCGATGGGCCGCATGAAAGGCATTGGCAAGCTGCAGATCGCGTGGAAGCGCGCCGGCGAAGGACGGCGTCGCGTGGAAGGCCTTGCCGGTGACATCCTCCAGAATATCGACGAACAGCTTCGTGTCGGGATAGATCATGCGGTAGCGGTAGCCTTCACCGCCCGGAGCGCCGTCATGGATGACACCGGGGTCGATCAGATAAAGGTCGCCGGGCCCGGTTTCCTCCCGCCTGCCGCTGAGCGTGGCGATCTGGGTGCCGCTTTCTATCGCGCCGATGCTGAAGGTATCGTGCGCATGCGGCGCGTACTCATGCGTGAGAAAGGTAGCGCTCAGGCACTCCATGCCGCGGAAACGGGTATCCCGCCAGAAGCGGGCCGATTCCACATTGGCCAGCGGCATGGCCTCCGCGGCCTCTTTTTGCGATACGTTGTGCATCCAATAGAATTAGCGCGGGAAGCCGGCATGCGTCTTGAACAAAAGTGATCGGACGACAGGCAAAGGGTGATATGTGACCGCCTGCGCTTTTCCTTGGCCACAATGCTCTCTAGACTGGGCGACACGGCTCCTTCATTTCTTCACGGCGATTCATGACAGATTTTCCCATCCTCTCCGAAGACGACGATCTCTTCACTTCCGCAGGCCTGCGGCTGACCGTCGACCTGAGCGCGCTCACGGAAAATTGGCGCGACATGGCGCGCCGCTCAGGTGCAGCGCGCGCCGCAGCCGTCGTCAAGGCGGACGCCTACGGCACAGGCATCGAGGATGCCGGCGAAGCGCTCTACCTCGCAGGCGCCCGGGATTTCTTCGTCGCGACCGTCGATGAGGGCGTCACCCTTCGCCTCTATGCGCCCGAGGCGCGCATCTTCGTGCTCTCGGGCATATGGCCGGGCACGGAACGGCGGTTCTTCGACAATGATCTGGTGCCGGTGATTTCCTCCGACGAGCAGCTCGCCTTCTGGATGGCGGTGCTTGCCGATTACGGCGATTATCCCTGCGCGCTGCATGTCGATACCGGCTTCAATCGGCTGGGATTGCACATCGACGACGCGGTGGCTCTCGCCAATGACGTCTCGCGGCCTGCAAGCTTCGCGCCGGTGCTGGTCATGAGCCACCTCGCCTGCGGCGACGATCCCAGCCATGCCATGAACCGGCAGCAACTCGAATCGTTCCGCAGGGTTACGGCCGCCTATGAAGGCATCGATTCAAGTCTTGCCGCCTCGGCCGGCATCTTTCTCGGCGAGGATTATCATTTCGACCTGACCCGGCCGGGCATCGCGCTCTATGGCGGCGAGGCGGTCAGCGGCATGGCGAACCCGATGCGGCCGGTCGCGACCGCGGAAGCGCGCGTCATCCAGGTTCGGACCGTCGAGGCCGGCGAGACCGTCAGCTATGGACGGGCGCTGCAGCTTGGCCGTGAAAGTCGGCTGGCGATCGTCTCAGCCGGCTACGCCGACGGTTATATGCGCAGCCAATCAAGCGGCGGCGTGCCTCTGCGCCAGGCTGTGCCGCAAGGCGGACAAGGTTTCATCGCCGGGCATAAGGTACCGGTTGCCGGCCGGATCACCATGGACCTGACGATCTTCGATATCACCGACCTGCCAGAGAACGCGGTGCGCGCCGGCGATTATGTCGAGCTGTTCGGAAAGAACATGCCTCTCGACGACGTAGCGCGGGCAGCGGGCACGATCGGATACGAGATCCTCACCAGCATGGGGCTGCGTCACGAACGGCGCTATGTGGCCGAGGCGTAGGCCTCGTTATCATCGACTGCTCAGGGCAAGACGCACACCGAGCGCCACAAAAAGCGCGCCGAGGCTGCGATCGAGCCATCGCCCGATTTTCGCATTCCGCCTGAGCGCATCGGCAAGGCGTCCTCCGAGGAGCACGAGCGGCGGTTCGATGAAGGCGGCGACGGCGATGATGAGTCCGCCATGCAGCATCAGCTGGGCCCATGCCGGCCCTGCCCCCTCGACAACGAATTGCGGCAGGAATGCCAGGAAAAATATCGCCACTTTCGGATTGAGCAGCGACACCAGGATTCCTTGCCGGTAGATCCTTGCGGCTGGGATTTCCTCACCAGTGGCGTTGATCAGGCCACCGTCGCCGCTGGTGCGCAGAGCTTGAATGCCCAGCCAGACGAGATAAGCGGCACCGAGCCATTTGACCGTAGAGAATGCCAAGGCAGAAGCGGCAAGCACAGCGGAAAGGCCCAATGCCGCCATCAGAACATGCAGGCAGGCGCCTGACCAGACGCCGAACAATGCGGAAAAACCGGCGCGTTTCCCGCCTTTCATCGTATGGCCGAGGATGTAGGCGATGTCTGGACCTGGCGAGAGGTTGAGCAAAACCGCCGCCGACAGAAATGCAAGCCAGTGCGCGAGCGAATAGTCGAACATCTTCCACCGTTTCTGATGATCAGAGGCGAAAAGCATAGGCACGGCGAAGGCTGATGGGGAAATCATTAGTTTTGATCCATCGCGATAGCCATTATCTCGAGCACGACAATGATTCGGTGAAGCCTTCGACGGCTTCATTTGTGGAACGCGACTGAAAGAAAGATTGATGGCCAAGGCCAAGACACAGTTCATCTGCCAGAATTGCGGCGCGGTTCATAACCGATGGGCCGGCAAATGCGACAATTGCGGCGAGTGGAACACCATCGTCGAGGAAGACCCGATGGGCGGCATCGGCTCCGGTCCGGGCAAGACGCCGAAGAAGGGCCGGCCGGTGACGCTGACGGCGCTGTCGGGCGAGATCGAGGAGGCACCGCGCATCCATACCGCCATGTCGGAGCTCGACCGGGCGCTCGGCGGCGGTTTCGTGCGCGGTTCGGCGGTGCTGATCGGTGGCGATCCCGGCATCGGCAAATCAACGCTGCTGATGCAGGCCGCCGCCGCCCTGGCGCGGCGCGGCCACAAGATCATCTATGTCTCCGGCGAGGAGGCGGTGGCGCAGGTCCGGCTGCGGGCGCAACGTCTTGCCGCAGCCGATACCGACGTGATGCTGGCGGCCGAAACCAATGTCGAGGATATTCTGGCGACGCTTGCCGAGGGCAAACGCCCGGATCTCGTCATCATCGATTCCATCCAGACGCTGTGGAGCGAGCTTGCCGACTCCGCACCGGGAACGGTGACGCAGGTGCGCACCGGCGTGCAGTCGATGATCCGTTTCGCCAAACAGACGGGAGCCGCCATGGTGCTCGTCGGGCATGTGACCAAGGACGGGCAGATCGCCGGGCCGCGCGTCGTCGAGCACATGGTCGATGCCGTTCTCTATTTCGAAGGCGACCGCGGCCATCATTACCGCATCCTGCGCACGGTCAAGAACCGCTTCGGCCCGACCGACGAGATCGGCGTCTTCGAAATGTCGGACAGAGGACTCCGCGAGGTCGCCAATCCCTCCGAACTCTTCCTCGGCGAGCGCAACGAAAAATCCCCCGGCGCTGCCGTCTTCGCCGGCATGGAGGGCACGCGGCCCGTGCTCGTGGAAGTCCAGGCGCTGGTGGCGCCGACCTCGCTCGGCACGCCGCGGCGCGCCGTGGTCGGATGGGATTCGGCCCGACTGTCGATGATCCTGGCGGTGCTGGAGGCCCATTGCGGCGTCAGGCTCGGCCAGCACGACGTCTATCTCAACATCGCCGGCGGCTACCGCATTTCCGAGCCGGCAGCCGATCTCGCGGTCGCCTCGGCGCTGGTTTCCTCGCTCGCCGGTATTGCCCTTCCAGCCGATTGCGTCTATTTCGGCGAAGTCAGCCTGTCGGGCGCCATCCGGCCGGTTGCGCACACCGCCCAGCGCCTCAAGGAAGCCGAGAAGCTGGGCTTTTCCGCAGCGCTGCTTCCTTCCGCCTCCGCTGAGCTGCCGAAGGGCTCCGGACGATGGAGCGAGGTCGAAAGCCTGCCGGATCTGGTGGCGCGCATCGCCGGGTCGAAGGGAGCGCTGCGTGTGGAAGACGAGGTTTGATCCTTTCATTGCCGGGAACGGTGATGATATAGGAGGCACACGATAAGGCGCGACACGGCCGCCCAGCGGCAGTCCTGGAGTTGAATTTACATGCCCATTACGATTTTCGACGGTATTGTCATCGGCGTCGTGCTTTTCTCCGCCGTGCTGGCGATGGTCCGCGGCTTTTCGCGGGAAATCCTTTCGATCGCGAGCTGGGGCGGTTCGGCCGCCGCTGCCTACTATCTCTACCCGTACCTGCTGCCCTATGCGAAGAAGTACACCGATGACGACCGCATCGCGATCGCCGGTTCGGCAGCCGTCGTCTTCCTGATCGCGCTCATCGTTATCTCCTTCATCACCATGAAGATCGCCGATTTCATCATTGACAGCCGCATCGGCGCCCTCGACCGCACCCTCGGCTTCCTGTTCGGCGCGGCCCGCGGCCTGCTGCTGATGGTTGTCGCCGTCGCCTTCTGGAACTGGCTGGTCGATGTCGAACACCGGCCGGCCTGGGTCAACGAGGCCAAGTCGAAGCCCTTTCTGGATTCGATGGTCGTGAAGCTGAAGGCGGTGCTGCCGGAGCAATTCGCCCAGATGATACAGGCGAGCTTCCGTGATAAGATGCAGTCGCCGGCACAGGGCAGCGAAGGCGCCACGCCGCCGGCCGCCGATCAAGCGCCGGCGGAAGACGCGCCTGCAGGCAGCGCGCAGCAGCCGGCGAATTGACGCAGTGTTCAAGAGCTTGACCCGCCGTCCGGCAATTGCCATTTGAGCGGGACGTAAAGTCAAGGTCCGGCCGGGCATTCCAGCTCCGCCGGGCCTCAGCTGTTTCAGAGCCGGCAAACGAGCTTTGAAAGCAGATGTCGTTCAGCATGACGTTATCGGAAAGCTGCCAGGTTTCCGATATATGATATTGGAAATGCAGATCCATTCTTGTGAGAGCAGAGGCCCGCAGAAATGAACCAGTCCCATTCCTTCCCAATCGACGATCCGCTCGACGGAGATACGCTGCATGAAGAATGCGGTGTTTTCGGAATTCTGGGACATCCCGATGCCGCGGCTCTCACGGCTCTCGGGCTGCATGCCCTGCAGCACCGCGGACAGGAGGCAGCCGGCATCGTCTCCTTCGACGGCAAACGCTTCTATCAGGAGCGCCATATGGGCCTGGTCGGCGATCACTATACCAATCCGATGACACTGGCCCGCCTGCCCGGCAGCATAGCGATCGGCCACACACGCTATTCGACGACAGGCGAAGTGGCGATGCGCAACGTGCAGCCGCTGTTTGCCGAACTTGAGGAAGGCGGCATCGCCATTGCCCATAATGGCAATTTCACCAATGGCCTGACGCTGCGCCGCCAGATCATCGCAACCGGGGCCATCTGTCAGTCGACCTCCGATACCGAAGTCGTCCTGCATCTTATCGCCCGCTCGCGCCATGCTTCCACGTCCGACCGGTTCATCGACGCCATCCGCCAGATGGAAGGCGGTTATTCGATGCTTGCCATGACCCGCACGAAGCTGATTGCCGCGCGCGATCCCACCGGCATCCGCCCGCTTGTCATGGGCGAACTCGACGGCAAGCCGATCTTCTGCTCGGAAACCTGCGCGCTCGACATCATCGGCGCCAAGTTCATTCGCGACGTGGAAAACGGCGAGGTCATCATATGCGAAATCCAGCCTGACGGCTCGATCAGCATCGATGCCCGCAAGCCCAGCAAGCCACAGCCGGAGCGTCTCTGCCTGTTCGAATATGTCTATTTCGCCCGTCCGGATTCGGTCGTCGGCGGCCGCAACGTCTATACGACGCGCAAGAACATGGGCATGAACCTCGCCAAGGAATCGCCTGTCGATGCCGATGTCGTCGTGCCGGTGCCGGATGGCGGCACGCCTGCAGCTCTCGGCTATGCCCAGGAAAGCGGCATCCCCTTCGAATACGGCATCATCCGCAACCATTATGTCGGCCGCACCTTCATCGAGCCGACGCAGCAGATTCGCGCCTTCGGCGTCAAGCTGAAGCATTCCGCCAACCGGGCGATGATCGAAGGCAAGCGCGTGGTGCTGGTCGACGATTCCATCGTGCGCGGCACGACATCGCTGAAGATCGTGCAGATGATCCGCGAGGCCGGTGCGCGCGAAGTCCATATCCGCGTCGCAAGCCCGATGATCTTCTTCCCGGATTTCTACGGGATCGATACGCCCGACGCCGACAAGCTGCTCGCCAACCAATATGCCGACGTCGAAGCCATGGCCAAATATATCGGCGCGGATTCGCTTGCCTTCCTGTCGATCAACGGGCTTTACCGCGCCGTCGGCGGCGAGGACCGCAACCCGGCCCGTCCGCAGTTCACCGACCACTACTTCACCGGTGACTATCCGACCCGCCTGCTCGATAAGAACGGCGAGTCGATGGGCAACAAGCTTTCGATGCTTGCCAGCAACGGCTGAGCCGCTGCCGCTTTGACTTTCGCTTCCGAGGGGCCTATTGCGCCCCTCACCTTCGCAAGCAAATCCGGAACCGGACAGATGAACATCAATCTTGAGGGCAGGATCGCACTCGTCACCGGTGCGTCGCGCGGCATCGGCTATTTCACGGCCCTGGAACTTGCCAAAGCCGGCGCCCATGTGATCGCCTGCGCACGCACCGTCGGCGGGCTCGAGGAGCTCGACGATGCGATCAAAGCCGTCGGCGGCAGCGCGACCCTCGTGCCCTTCGACCTTGCCGATATGAATGCGATCGACGCGCTCGGCGGCTCGATCTTCGAACGCTGGGGCAAGCTTGATATCCTCGTCGCCAATGCCGGCGTGCTCGGCGTCATTTCGCCGATCGGCCATATCGAGGCGAAGGTGTTCGAGAAGGTGATGACGATCAATGTGACGGCGACGTGGCGGCTGATCCGCTCGGTCGATCCGCTGCTCGCCCGCTCGGATGCCGGCCGCGCCGTGATCCTGTCCTCGGGTGCGGCCCACAAATGCAGACCCTTCTGGGGTGCTTATTCCGCGTCCAAGGCCGCTGTCGAGGCGCTGGCGCGCACCTGGGCCGGCGAGAGCCAATCGACGCCGCTGCGCATCACCAGCGTCGATCCGGGCGCCACACGCACGGCGATGCGGGCACAGGCCGTGCCGGGCGAAGATCCGCAGACGCTGCCGCATCCTTCGCAGGTCGCCAAGGCGATCCTGCCGTTGCTCGGTCCCGGTGTGACCGAAACGGGCAAGCTGTTCATCGTGCGCGAAAACAAGCTCGCCGACTACCGCCTGCCGGAATAAACGGACGCTTCAGTTCGCGGCAACGGCCGGGAACAGATGTGCGAAACCTGTTTCGGCGGGGCATAGGACATTGAGGTCCACTGGTCCCCGGATGCCGTTCAGGGCGCCATTGTCGGCAAATTGCCAGATCGACCAGCGACTGCACCCCTCCTGCGTCGGCTCATTCAACACGCTTCGCAGCCAGAGGTAGTGCTCGGGGAAGCGGGCCTCATTGCCCTTCAGATATTGATCGAAGAATTCGTGCGTGACGTAGAAGATCGGCTTTTCCGGAAAGATGGCTTTCAGTTCGGTGACGAAGGCATTCACCTCCGTCGCCATCTCCTCGACCGTCGGGACCTTGTTGCAATTGCCGACGAATTCCAGATCGATGGCGATCGGCAGGGTGCGCGGCGCCTTCGGCACCGTCGCCAGCACATTCTGCGCCTGATCCCTGCCCGGGCGGCAGAAGGTGAAGAAATGGTAGGCGCCTCTCACGATCCCTGCATCTCTCCGGCACGCTGCCAGTTCTCGGCAAATCTGGAATCCTTGTGATCGCCGCCTTCGGTCGCCTTCATGATTGCAAAACGCACATTCGGCTGCGCGGCCACCGTCCTCCAATCGATGTCGCCCTGGTGATGGCTGACATCGATGCCTTGGATCGGATAGCGCGATAAGGACGGATTGTTGAAGCGAAGCATGCCGAAATCGTATGCGAAATATGCGGCGGATGCGACCACCAGAATTGCTGCCGCACCGATCGTCCACCGAACAACGCTCCCCACTCATTCCTCCCGTATTTTCAGCAGCTTCCGAACCGGCTATACGCGATTTGCGCCACGAAAATGGCAGACGAGCCTTAGGGACGCAGCGCACCGGATAGGTCACTGCAGTTGCCGCCGATCCTTCCTCGCCCCTCTTGACCAAACGTCGTTCCCGCGCCATAAAACGCGGCATGAAAACGGTTATCTGCATTATCTGCGGAAAGATTATTCGCTAGCGCACGCGCTGGCCTGGCCGTTTTCGTCTCCCCAATAGTCAAGATGCGAAACGCCCCGGCCTGCCGGTCGCGATATTTTCTGATCGTGCATTTGGGAGAGTGAAATGGGCCGCACGCCGGAACTGAAGCTGTACAACACCCTGACGCGGGAAAAGTCGGTTTTTGCGCCGATCGACCCCGACAATGTCCGCATGTATGTCTGCGGCCCGACCGTCTATGATTTCGCCCATATCGGCAATGCCCGGCCGGTCATCGTCTTCGACGTGCTGTTCCGGCTGCTGCGCCATGTCTACTGCGAAGATCACGTCACCTACGCCCGCAACATCACCGACGTCGACGACAAGATCAATGCGCGGGCGCTGAAAGATCATCCCCGTCTGCCGCTGAATGAAGCGATCCGCGCGGTCACCGAAAAGACCGAGACGCAGTTTCACGCCGATGTCGCCGAGCTCGGCTGCATCGAGCCGAATGTCGAGCCCCGCGCCACCGACAATATCGCAGAGATGATCCAGATCATCGACAAGCTGATCGGCAATGGGCATGCCTATGTGGCGGCCGGCGAAGTGCTGTTCGACACCAGATCCATGCCCGATTACGGCCAGCTTTCGAAGCGCCCGCTCGACGAGCAGCAGGCCGGCGCCCGCGTCGCCGTCGACGCGCATAAGAAGAACCCGGGCGATTTCGTGCTGTGGAAACTGTCCAGCCATAACGAACCCGGCTGGGAGAGCCCCTGGGGCCGCGGCCGACCGGGCTGGCATATCGAATGCTCGGCGATGAGCCGGCGCTATCTCGGCGATGTCTTCGACATTCACGGCGGCGGGCTGGACCTGATCTTCCCGCATCATGAAAACGAGATCGCCCAGTCGCGCTGCGCCCACGGGACCGAGGTGATGGCGAATGTCTGGATGCACAACGGCTTCGTGCAGGTCGAGGGCCGCAAGATGTCGAAGTCCGAGGGCAATTTCGTCACCATCCACGAGCTGCTGCACACGGAAACCTTCGGCGGCCGCAAATGGCCGGGCGAAGTGCTGCGTCTTGCCATGCTGATGACGCATTACCGCGAGCCGATCGATTTCTCGATCAAGCGGCTTGAAGAGGCCGAACGGCTGCTTGCCAAGTGGCCGGCGACGGAACCAGGCGACGCCAAGCCGGACGAGGCCGTCCTGAACGCGCTGGCCGACGATCTCAACACTGTCGCGGCCGTGCAAGCCCTGCATGCGCTGGCGCAGGCTGCCCATACCGATGCCGCAGCGGGCGCCACCTTCGCCGCAACGGCTTCCCTCCTCGGCGTGCTGCCGAAGAAGGCCGAAATCGATGAAGCCGTCGCCGCAGCGGTCGATGCACTGGTCGCCATGCGTCTCGAAATGCTGAAGGCGAAGAATTTTGCCGAAGCCGACAAGATCCGCGACGAGCTGACTGCGAAAGGGATCCAGCTGAAGGACGGCAAGGATGCGGCGACGGGCGAGCGGGTGACGACGTGGGAGGTGAAGCGGTAGGATGGGTTGGGCGGCTAGATATACCCCCCTCTGCCCTGCCGGGCATCTCCCCCACAAGGGGGGAGATCGGCAAGACGCGCCCGCTTGCCAAGATATCGACCGCGCACCACGTGGCTTCGGCCAACTGAGGCGTTTGATTAGGGTGAGCGGCCGCTCCTATCCGATCTCCCCCCTTGTGGGGGAGATGCCCGGCAGGGCAGAGGGGGGTGCCGCCGCAGCCCCGTCACGTCATCGCGAGAGGCAAGCCATGCCGCATGCACCAGTTCCGCCCCAACGGCGGGCGAACGCCCGGCGCATGCGCAAAGCTCTGAGCGAGGCTGAGCTGAAACTCTGGAACGAGCTTCGCGCCCATCGTTTGATGGGCCTCAGCTTCCGTCGACAGATGCCGATCGCCGGTTATATCGTTGATTTCGCATGCCCTAGCCATCGCCTTATCGTAGAGATAGACGGCTCGCAGCACGCCCTCGCCCCGAACGTCTCCTACGATCATATCAGGACCCAACGTCTTCAGGCGGACGGCTGGACCGTTCTGCGCTTCTGGAACGAAGATATCCTGCGGGATATCGAAAACGTGTGCAGCCATATCATCCGCATCATCGGAAAGGACCTGCCATGACCGAGACTTATACCGGCGGGTGCCAGTGCGGCGCGATCCGTTTCCGCGTCAGCGGCGAGCTCAAGGATTCGTCGATCTGTCATTGCCGCATGTGCCAGAAGGCGTTCGGCGCCTATTATGCGCCGCTGGTCTCGGTGCGCGGCGCCGATTTCGAATGGACGCGGGGAGTACGCAAGACGTTCCGGTCTTCGAATTTCGTCCTCCGCGGTTTCTGCGGCGATTGCGGTACGCCGCTGACCTATGAGGCGCCTGATGGAACGGCGATTGCGGCGGGTGCCTTCGACGATCCGTCACAGCTGCCGCCGACCATTCAATGGGGCGTGGAAGGCAAGATCGGCTTCGTCGATCATCTGCATGAACTGCCCGGAGAGCGAACCGAAGCGGATCTGACGGCAGGCTCCTTCCTACGTGAACTCGTTTCCTATCAGCACCCCGACCACGATACGCCGGTCTGGCCGCCGGAGGATCGCACCTGATGGAAACGGCGAGACAGACCGGCGGATGCCAGTGCGGCATGGTTCGTTATCGCGTGCGCGGCGAACTCGGCTATCCACATATCTGCCACTGCCGCATGTGCCAAAAGGCGGCCGGCAATTATTTCCTGCCGCTCGCGGCGGCCAAGCGCGAGCATTTCGAGCTGACACGCGGCGAACCGAAGTGGTTCCGCTCCTCTGATATCGTTCGGCGCGGCTTCTGCGGCGATTGCGGCACGCCGCTATTTTACGATATTCCGGAAGCGGACTTCATCAACATCGCGCTCGGCACGCTTGACGAGCCCGATGCGGTCAAGCCCGTGATGCAATCGAACACCGTGCGCAAGATGTCGTGGTTCCACGCACTCGACGGCCTGCCGGTGGAACCAGAGCCTGAAACGCCCGACCGCGAGGAGGCGATCGCGGCAAGCAACAACCAGCACCCGGATCAGGACACTTCCCATTGGCCACTCGGAGAAACACATGACGGATAAGATCAGAACAGGCGGATGCCAGTGCGGCGCCGTGCGCTTCCGCATATCGGGCCAGTTGGGGCGGCCGTCGATCTGCCATTGCCGCATGTGCCAGAAGCAGTTCGGCGGCTTCTTCTCCGCGCTGGTCACAGCACCGGAGGAAGGGATGGAATGGACGCGCGGCGAGCCGAGCTATTTTCAATCCTCGGTCAACATCGATCGCGGCTTCTGCAGCAATTGCGGCACGCCGATGACCTACCGGCATCCAGGCGGGCTGGAGCTTGCGATCGGCACCTTCGACGACCGCAGCGATCTCGCGCCGCAGATCCAGGTCAATTACGAGGCCCGCATGCCCTGGGTCGAGGAAATCTTCGACGCCCCTGTTCATAAGGACCCGGATTTCTACGCGCGACAGGAGGCGATCATCTCCTTTCAGCATCCCGACCACGACACCCGGGCGTGGCCCGCGAAAGGCGTGAAAATATGACCGAGATACTGCGCACGCTCTATCCCGAGATCGAAGCCTATACCTCCGGCCATCTCGATGTCGGCGACGGCCATGTGATCTATTGGGAGCGCTCGGGAACGCCTGGCGCCAAACCCGCCGTCTTCCTGCATGGCGGCCCGGGCGGCGGCTTCTCGCCGGCGCACCGCCGGCTCTTCGATCCGCATCTCTACGACGTCATGCTGTTCGACCAGCGCGGCTGCGGCAGGTCGACGCCGCATGCGGAACTGAATGCCAACACGACCTGGCACCTCGTCGCCGATATCGAGCGGCTGCGCGAAATGGCGGGAGTCGACAAATGGCAGGTGTTCGGCGGCTCCTGGGGCTCGACGCTGGCGCTCGCCTATGCCGAAACGCATCCGGAGCGCGTCTCCGAGCTCATCCTGCGCGGCATTTACACACTGACCAAGGCCGAGCTCGATTGGTACTACCAGTTCGGCGTCTCGGAAATGTTCCCGGATAGATGGGAACGCTTCATCGCTCCCATTCCGCCGGAAGAGCGGCACGAGATGATGCATGCCTATCATCGCCGCCTGACGCATGAGGATAGAACCGTGCGCCTTCAAGCCGCGCAGGCCTGGAGCATCTGGGAAGGCGAAACGATCACGCTGCTGCCCGAACCGTCGACCAGCGGCAAATTCGAGGAGCCGCAATTCGCCTATGCCTTTGCCCGCATCGAGAACCATTTCTTCGTCAATGCCGGCTGGCTGGACGAGGGACAATTGATCCGCGATGCCGGCCGGCTCAAGGACATTCCAGGCGTGATCGTGCATGGGCGCTACGACATGCCCTGCCCGGCAAAATATGCCTGGCAGTTGCACAAGGCCTGGCCGAAGGCGGAATTCCACCTGATCGAGGGTGCCGGCCATGCCTATTCGGAGCCGGGCATTCTCGACCAGTTGATCCGGGCGACGGATAAGTTCTCCGGGAAGCCGGACTGATCATTTGGGGCAGCCCCTCACCCTAGCCCTCTCCCCGCTCGCGGGGAGAGGGGACGTGCCCTGCGAGACGGTGCGGCATATGCCTTCTCCCCGTCAGAACCGGGAGAAGGTGGCGGCAGCCGGATGAGGGCAGCATCCGCAGTACAACAACACCCGCCCGGCGGGAGGAAACGACATGAAAGAACGCATCTATCTCTTCGACACGACGCTCCGGGACGGGCAGCAGACGCCCGGCATTGACTTTTCCGTCGAGGACAAGATCGCGATCGCCGCCATGCTGGATGAGTTCGGCCTCGATTACGTCGAAGGCGGATATCCCGGCGCCAATCCGACCGACACCGCCTTCTTCAGCGAGAAGCGCACAAGCCGGGCCACCTTCGTCGCCTTCGGCATGACGAAACGGGCGGGCGTTTCTGTGTCCAACGATCCAGGCATCGCCGGACTGCTGCAGGCCAAAAGCGAAGCCATCTGTTTCGTCGCCAAGAGCTGGGACTATCATGTCGCTGTCGCCCTCGGCTGCACCAACGAGGAAAACCTCGAATGCATCGCCGAAAGCGTCAAGGCGGCGGTCGGCGCAGGCAAGCAGGCGATCGTCGACTGCGAACATTTCTTCGACGGCTTCAAGGCCAATCCGGCCTATGCGATCGCCTGCGCGAAGACGGCCTATGAAAGCGGCGCCCGCTGGGTCGTGCTCTGCGACACCAATGGCGGGACGCAGCCGCCGGAGGTCCGCGCCATCGTCGAAGCGGTGATCGCAGCCGGTGTTCCCGGCCGCTGTCTCGGCATTCACGCTCACAACGATACCGGCCAGGCCGTTGCCAATTCGCTTGCTGCTGTGGAAGCCGGGGTTCGGCAGATCCAGGGCACTTTGAACGGTATCGGCGAGCGCTGCGGCAACGCCAATCTGGTGACGCTGATCCCGACCCTGGCGCTGAAGAGCGCCTACAACACGCGTTTCGAAACGGCGATCGACGAGGAGCGGCTGCTCAACCTCACCCGGTTCTCGCACGCCTTCGATGAGCTGCTCAACCGCTCGCCGGATCACCAGATGCCTTATGTCGGCGCGTCCGCTTTCGCCACCAAGGCCGGCATTCACGCATCGGCGCTGCTGAAGGATCCGAAGACCTATGAACATGTGCCGCCGGAAAGTGTGGGCAATTTCCGTAAGGTCATGGTCTCCGACCAGGGCGGCAAGGCGAACTTCATCAATGCGCTGAAGCGGCGCGGCATCACCGTCGCCAAGGACGATCCGAAGCTCGACCTCCTGATCTCGATCGTCAAGGAACGTGAATCCATCGGTTATGCCTATGAGGGCGCCGATGCGAGCTTCGAGCTCCTAGCGCATCGCACACTCGGCACCATCCCGGAATTCTTCACCATAGAAGGCTTCCGGGTGATGATCGAGCGCCGCTTCGATAGTCTCGGCCGCGTGAAAATCGTCTCGGAAGCGGTGGTCAAGATCACCATCGACGGACAGACGCTGATGTCGGTTGCCGATGCCGAAGGTCCGGTTAACGCGCTCGACCTGGCGCTGCGCAAGGATTTCGGCAAGTACCAGCACGAGATCGACGATCTGGTGCTCGCCGATTTCAAGGTGCGCATCCTCAATGGCGGCACGGAGGCGATCACCCGCGTGCTGATCGAATCCACCGACAGCGACGGCGTGCGCTGGTGGACGGTCGGCGTCTCGGAGAACATCATCGACGCCTCGTTCCAGGCGCTGATGGATTCCGTCATCTACAAGCTGATGAAGAACCGACAGCTGGCGGGCAAGATCGCGGCGGAATAATCTGTTCCGCCGGTTCGGCTAACCGCGGGCAAACGCCGCCAGCGTCTCGCCCGTCATCCGATAGCGGATCCATTCCTTCTGCGGCTCCGCGCCAATCGCCTCGTAGACACGGATCGAGGGTTCGTTCCAGTCGAGCACGCTCCATTCGAAGCGGCCGCAACCCTTCTCCAGCGCGATCTGCGCCAGGCGCCGCAAAAGCGCCTTGCCGGCGCCCGAACCGCGCGCGTCCGGTGTTACGTATAGATCTTCCAGATAAAGGCCGTTCTTCGCTTGCCAGGTCGAATAGCTGAAGAAATAAACCGCCATGCCGATGGCTTGACCCTCGCGTTCGCAGATCAGCGCATGCGTGACTGAACCGTCGCCGAAGATTGCCGCACGCGTGCTCTCCTCGGTCGCCTCGACCTCGTGGATCGCCTTTTCATAATCGGCCAATTCGCGGACAAATCGCAGGATCGTTGCCGCGTCTGAAGGCGTTGCCGGGCGTACGGTAAGTGTCATGTGAGAGGCTCCTGATCTGGCGCTTGGCGTTCCAGATGAAAGAACCTGCCGGGCCTGTCAACTGAATGCGCAGATCATCAGCGGGTTTGCGAGTTTGTTCCCTCGATTGGTCCGCCTGTCGCCTGCCCGCGGCAGTCTGGAACAGGATTCGGATTTTTGGAGGCCGATACCAGCCTTTGCCGCTATCATGCGTTCATTCTTCCCCATCCGCTTCAAATCCTATTAGCCTTTATTCAACGAAATGAATTGGCCTATTCACGGCGCTTAAGCTAGGCCGGATCAGAAGAAGAACAAAGATGGAAACACCCGATGTCGACCGATGCATCCGTTCCCTTGGCTAAGAACGAAGATAGTCCACGCGGTTTCGCCTTCGCGCTGACAGCCTATCTGCTCTGGGGCTTCCTGCCGTTCTATATGAAGGCGGTGGCGCATATCCCGCCGGCCGAAGTCATCGCCCACCGCATCGTCTGGTCGCTGCCGCTGGCCGGCATCGTGCTGATCGTGCTCGGACGCACCGCCGATATCAGCGCAGCGCTGCGCTCGCCGCGCATGCTGGCGATGGGGGCGCTGACGGCGTCGCTGATCACTGTCAACTGGGGCACCTATGTCTGGGCGATCGGCGCCGGCCATTCGCTCGATGCGGCGCTTGGCTATTTCATCAATCCGCTGTTCAGCATCTTCCTCGGTGCAGTGCTCCTCCAGGAGAAGCTGCAGCCGCTGCAGATCGCGGCGATCGCGCTTGCCGCACTTGCCGTCGCCATTCTCGCCTTCGACAGCGGCGGCATTCCGTGGGTGGCGCTGACGCTGGCCGTCAGCTGGGGTTTTTACGCCCTGCTCCGCAAGACGTTGCCGCTCGGACCCAATCAGGGTTTCTTCCTCGAGGTGCTGATCCTGAGCGGGCCGGCCCTCCTCTACATCCTCTATCTCGAATTCGGCAGCGGCCAGGGCCATCTCTACCGCACCGGCCTTGCCGATACGACCCTGCTGCTCGGCTGTGGCGTCGTCACTGCCGTGCCGCTGATGATCTATGCGAACGGCGCAAAGCTGCTGAAACTTTCGACGATCGGCATCATGCAGTATATCGCACCGACGATGATCTTCCTGATCGCCGTCTTCGCCTTTCAAGAGCCGCTGAGCACGGCGCGCATGATCGCCTTTCCGCTGATCTGGGCGGGGCTGTTCTTCTATAGCTGGTCGATGCTCAAAGGGAGCCGCGGAAGGATGTAGCCGTTGCGCTCGTCTCGACCCGACCGACTTGGCTCAAAGCCAGGATAGCAGAGCTGTGCGGACCAGGATTCCGGCCAGTGCGCTGAAGACTGCGACGCCTGCTACCGAGCGGAGCGCCGGCACCGAAGCGATAAGAATGGAGAGGCCAGGAAGGTCAAGAGGGTTTAGCAGAAATGCGGATCCGTGAATGATTTTCTCTGGCGTAAGACTCAGTTCCTTGTGGGCGTCGAGTAACAGCGTGACCGTTGCGCTCGATCCTGCCAGGCACTTTGTGAGGAAGAACAGCACATCCTGCTGCGAGGCGCCGAGCAGCTGAAGCAATGGCTGCGCAACGGACGTGAAAGCCGAAAGTGCGCCTGTATTTTGGGTCAGCCTTACCAGGGCAAGTGAGATCACGAGCACCGGCAGGATCGCAGCAATGACGCCAATGGCATCTGCGCCACCGCGATTGATCGCGGCCAGCAGATCGCGCCTGACGACGTCGTGGTCATCCGCCCTGTCGCAGGAACAGATCTTTCCAGGCAAGGAACGGCGGCCGACGATCCAACCGGCGAGAGTGGACGCAGCGAGCGCCCCGCAAATGCCGTTCATTATGATCGAGCCCGGATCGACACCGAGGCTTGCGAGCGGAAAACTGGCATTCGCCGGCGCCGCCGCAAGCACCGCGGCAAAGGCCGCGGCCATAAATTTCTCCGACGTTCTTTTATGCGCCATCAGCGTCAGGGCAGCGACCGGGGCAGCCGAACTCACGAGGCTGAGCTGGATGATTGCCAAAACCCCAAAACCGTCCAGACCGAAAGGTCTGAACAGCGGGTTTACCTTGCCGGCGATTGATCGCAACGCGCTCACGCTCTCGAGGTAGCGCATCAGCGAAAATGTCACGATCATGAGAGGCAGAAAGGTGAATATCGCGATGTCGACGGCACTTCGCCCGGCATCCAGAATGGCGGTTATCAGAATTGTCATGGAAACGAATGGCTCGATGGCCGGGTGAACGCGCGGCCGGCTTGATGGAGGAAGCAGACTCCGGATTCGATGCCGGAGCCTGGTCGTTCAGACTCTATTCCGGTTTGAAAGCTTCATCGAAGAAGCGGACGACCTCGGTATAGGCCTGCATGCGGTGGCTCTCCATCAGGGCCAGATGTGTCGCCTCCCCGATTTCCACCCATCGCCTGTAGGAGGCGCCGGTCAGCTGCTCGAAATAGGCCCGCGCCAGATCAAGCGGAACGTCGATGTCCCATTCGCCGTGCAACAGCAGCACCGGCGCGCGAATCTCGCTCGGTTGATAATATGGGGTTCCAGCTCTCCAGTAGGTGCGGATGTCTTGGATCGGCCCGTTGGTGGCGCGAAGTTTGCCTTGCTCCCTATCGTCTTGCCACGTCTCCTCCGAGAGGGTCAATTCCGACCAGAGATCGAACCAGCCCTCGGGCACAAGACGTTCACGCGCGTATTCAGGTGCGGTGCCCAGCCAACGCGCCAGGGCCGCTTTGACGGGAACAAGCCTGTAGGAGCCGAGGGAACCGCCCTGGTCGATGGGAATGGGAACGTCACTCAGCCATTGTGGCGCGAGCAGCGCGAGCTTGACGACCTTGTCGGCGTTGCGAGCAGCATATGCGCCGGCTACGGTACCGCCCCATGACATTGCGAACACGTTGACAGCCTTCAGGCCCCGAAGTCGAAGCACGAACTCGACAGCCGTTGCGAAGTCGGTGACGCCCGTGTCGGTGGAAACAAGGGGCGGGTTGAGATCGGGCTGCGCCTGCATTTCCGGTGGACGGGTCGATTTTCCGTAGCCCCGGACATCGACGGCAAAGACGTCGAACCCATGATGCGCGAGGAAGTCGATGAAGGACATTCCATTGAAGGGAACGTCGTAAAGACTTCCGGACGAGAAGGTCGCTCCATGCACCATCACGATTGTTTTCTCCGCAAGAAAGACTTTGTGGTCCTTCCTTCGCTTATTGCGCAGATAGAGCTTGATGCCCTCGGTTCCGCTGTCGACGTAATGCTCGTCGAATACGATCTGACTGGCGTCAAAAGCTGACGATGCGAGCTCGTTGTTAGACATAGGACCACCTGAATTTTTCGCCGTCGCGGGTGACATAACCAGCAGACGAACCGGGGAAATGCGTGGAGAAGTACATGGCGCGATTATCAGCTGCGAGTTCGAGGACGCGCTGTCTGGACTGGGCAGCCTGATCCAGGAATTCGCAGAAGACCGTGTTGAGGTCGGGCCGTTCCACCTGGATCGGATGGTGCATGACATCGCCGGGGAAGATTGCCGCTTCATTGTCCGCCTCCAGCATAACGGACATATGGCCGATGCTGTGCCCAGGCGTCGGCAAGAAGATGAATCGATCGAGGAAAGGACCGCCTGCGCTGTCGATGAAATCGGCAAGCCCCGCCTCGATCACCGGCCTTACGCTGTCTTCATAGACGCCGAGGCTGGGAATGTTGACATCGTTGTGACTCGCCGTCGACGCGTAATATTCCTGCTCGGCGCGCGGGAAGACGTAGCGGGCGTTTTTGAAAGTCGGGATCCATCGTCCGTCCTGAAGCACGGTATTCCAGCCGGAATGATCGACGTGGAGATGGGTATTGATGACGAAGTCAACGTCTTCGGGCTCGACACCCGCCTGACGCAGCCTATCGAGAAACGGAATGGTCTGACGATGGAAGCCGGAATTGCGCGGTCTCTCCTTGTCGTTCCCCGAGCCCGTGTCGATGAGGATGACATGGTCGGGCGTGATGACAAGCCAGCTATGAATGCTCACTACAAGGGCATCGCGGCCCTCTTCCATATCGACGGCGGAAAGCCGCGGCTCGACCGCCTTGATCTCCTCAGATCCGGCAGTCGGGTAGAGGAATGAGGGCGGAACGTCGTGAAGGTACTGCTCCTGCACCTTTCTCACTGTCACGCCGGCAATACGATATTCCTTTCCAAGATCGCTCATGGAATTCCTTTCGAGTTGAACTGGAACCGGGACAGCGCTGTCTGATGGCTATGGACAGTAAGAAGGATTCATGCAACGATCAAATCGATGAATGAAATTGTCTCCATTGATCATTTCAATTTGTGGTCTTTCGACCTCAATCTGCTGGTCGCGTTCGATGCGCTCATGAAGGAGCGGAGCGTGACGAAAGCTGCTGTTCGCCTGAAAATCCAGCAGCCCGCTATGAGCCACAATCTCGGCACTCTCCGGACATTGCTGCAAGATGAGCTGTTTGTGCGTGTCGGCCAGGTCATGCAGCCAACTCATCGGGCGCTGCGTTTCGCCGAAGCCGTAGAGCAGATACTCAGCCGCACGCAGCAGGCGATCGTAACGCCGGCATTCTTCGAGCCCGATCAGGCCGAGCAGATATTCCGCATCGGCTTTTCCAGCGAGCTTGAGGTGCTGCTCGTGCCGCGCCTCGTCGCTATGTTGAACGAGACAGCCCCCGGTATTAAAGTGCTTGCGCGAGCGGTCGACCCGGAGCTGGTCCACAAGCTTCTGGACGACAATGTCATCGACCTCGGCGTCGGTTGCTACGATGACGGCAACAACAGACACCGGCGGAGCCTGCTGTTCGAGCAATCGCTAATGTGTTGCTACAATCCTGAGCTTCTCGATCTTCCCGAAACTTTGGACCGGGACAGCTATGTCGGGCTGAGGCATGCACTCGTTTCCCAGAAGGACGCCATCGAAGGCTGCATCGATGACGCGTTGAAGCGGATCAACGTGCGACTGGACGTGTCGGTGGCAGCGCCGGAATTCCTGACCGTGCTTACCGCCGTCCTGGAAGCGCCCCTGATCGCGACCCTGCCGACCAGGATCGTGAAGCGGTACGCCGGCCTTTTCGGCTTGGCGACAGCAGAGGTTCCCCTCGATTTAACGGTGAGCCCGATATCGATGGTCTGGTCGGCGGCAAGTGACAATGATCCCGCCAATCAATGGATGCGATCTCAGGTGACCCGGCTTGTTCCGGCCTACAGCTGAATATGCCGGCCACAGGGCTGGGCAATCCAGGGCTCTTGCCGACCTACATCTTCGAGATTACCTCGTCCTCGCCGTCGCAATCGGCGGCGAGCTGGGCGGCCTGGGCCATGATCGCCGGAATGATGCCGGAAACGTCGTCGACGACGAGCGGCTGCACCCGATGAGCGGTGTGCAGGAAGCCTTCTTCCGTCATATGGCGCAGCAGTTCCATCATCGGATCCCAGAAACCGTTGATGTTGGCAAAGACCATCGGCTTTTCATGGCGGCCGAGTTGGGCCCAGGTCATGATCTCGACGATCTCCTCCAGCGTGCCGATGCCGCCGGGCAGCGCGACGAAGGCATCGGAACGCTCGAACATCGTGTGTTTGCGCGCGTGCATGTCAGGGGTTACAATAAGTTCGTTGAGCTGACCGAGCGAATGGCGAGTCGCTTCCATATCGATCAGAAATTCCGGGATGATGCCCGTGACCTGACCGCCGCCTGAAAGCACCCCGCTCGCAACCGCGCCCATGATGCCTTTGGTACCTCCGCCATAGACGAGGCGCAGGCCGTATTCGGCGATCTCTCTTCCGAGAGCACGCCCGGCCGCCATGTGAGAAGGATCGCGTCCCGGCCTTGAGCCGCAGTAAACGCAGATGGATCGAATCGATACAGATTGTTCGGTCATAGGGCAAAACAACTATTCCATTTCAATGCAGTCAAGAAAATTGACTGAAAAGCAGCGTGCCGAGCTTGCGAAATTGCGTTGAATGCTTGTGAAAAGCATCGGAAATCGCTAGCAATTTCGGTTACTACGGCAAATTGCCGCCTTGGGAGACATAATGATGAAGAACCGTGCCGGCTTGCTGGCCCTTGCAGTGCTCGTAATCGCAATCCTACTGATGGTATTCTTCGTCATGCCGCGCATCGGTGGCGATGCATCCAAAGTCGGCGACGCGATCAACCAGGCGGGCACGGAGCTCAAGAACACGGTTAACGAAGCGGCAAAGACATCACGCTCTGCCGTGGCCGACTCGGCTGCGGTCGTCGATCAGGTCAGACACCTATCGACCGACGCCGGCGTGGCGCTCGGCGAGCTGAAGGCGCTGTTTGCCGACGGCAAAGGACCGGCCATCGATGTCTTCACCGCCGCCAAGACCAAGGCCATCAATGCGCTCACCGCACTTGTCGGCTTCACCGTTCCCGAGGGCATCGATCCCGCAACACAAGCAATTGCCGTCAAGGTTAAGGAAGGCGGCGCCAAGGCGCTCGCCATCGTGCAGTCGCTGCCGGAAAACATGGCGGATGCGCCTGCCGCGATTGCCAGGGCCGAAGCTGCGCTGACCGGTGCGCCCGAACCAGCCTCCGCCGCGACAACGGCAGCCGCGAATGCCGGCCCGAAGCTTCCAGCCTTCGACGTCCTGCGGGTCGAGCCTGATGGATCGACCGTCATCGCCGGCTCCGCCGAGCCGAACGGCAAGCTCGAAGTACTCGATGGCGAAAAGGTGGTGACGACGGCCGATATTGGCCCGAGCGGCGATTTCGCCGCCGTCCTCGACGATCCGCTTCCGGCCGGCGACCACCAGCTCGTGCTCAAGGTGACGGGCAAGGATGGCAAGACCGCGCTTTCCGAAGAAGTCGCCACCGTTTCCGTGCCGAAGGACGGCAATGCCGCAAACCTGCTCGCGATGGTCTCCAAGCCTGGCGCGGCGAGCCGCATCATCACTGCACCGACAGGGGACACCGAAGTCGCCGACGCCTCCAATCCGTTGGTGCCGGCTGCGGACAAGCCGGCAACTGGCGAGGCCGCGACTGCTCCCGCTGCAGCCGACGCGCCTGCCGCAACAGCAGCACCGACCGGCGAGCTGGCGCTGCAGACGCCTGGCCTGCCCGACGCCTCCGTCGGTGGGACAGATGCGGCGCCGGCCGTACCCGGTGCGGGCCAAACCGACAAGGCCACTGCGCCCGATGTGATGGTCAACGCCGTCGAGATCGAGGGCAACAAGATCTTCATTGCCGGCACGGCGCGGGCCAACGCCAAGGTCCTCGGTTATGCCGACGACAGCCTTGTCGGCCAGGACACGGCCGGACCCGACGGCCATTTCGTCATCGACAGTGTCGCGGCGCTTTCGGTCGGCGATCATAAGATTCGCGTCGACGTCGTCGATCCAGCGGGCAAGGTGATCGTGCGGGCCGCAGTGAACTTCAACCGCCCGGCGGGCGACCAGGTGCGGGTTGCTGCTCAAGCCGGCCCCGCCGATGCAAATGGCGCTTCCTCGATGGTACCGCTCGACGAAGGCGAACTCGGCAAGCTCAAGGCCGAAGCCGGCAAGGCGTTCGGGCTTTTGAAGGGGCTGTTTGCCGATGGTAAGCTGCCAGGTGCCGAACAGCTGGCGGCGGCGCGCTCGGCAACGGAATTCGCGCTGCGCTCTGTCGCCGACTTCCGCCCCGCGGCGGATGCGTCCGACAGCTTCAAGCAGGCCTCCGGCGCCTCCTCGCAAACCGCCGCCAAGGCGCTGAAGGTGCTGCAGGATCTGCCGAAGGATGCAAAATCGGTCGGCGCCGGTCTCGACGGGCTGGGCGCAATCATCGGTGAACTGACCGACACGCCCGCACCGGCCGCGCCCGCCGCAAACGATGCTGCGAGCAATCAGCCGAAGACGATCGAACAGGCGCCGCTGACGGCAAACAATGCGGCGGTCATCATCCGCCGCGGCGATACGCTGTGGCAGATCTCGCGCCGGACCTATGGCCTCGGCGTGCGCTATACGACGATCTACATCGCCAACGAGGACAAAATCGTCGACCCGGATCGCATTCGTCCCGGCCAGATTTTCGGCCTGCCGAAGGACGCGCTGCCGAACGCCGAGGAACTGCACCGTAAACGGCTCTCCAAGCAGCACCTCTGAAAAGGCGGCAGCTTAAGCGCAACGCGACATGATGAAGCCGGGCGGGAGAAACGCCTGGCCTCACTTTTCCCGGCTACTGCACGTGTTGCATTCCTCGGCCCGACGCCCTATCTGCCGGTGGCGTTCGGGATTCAGGGAAGCGCGCCAGATGCGCCCTGCCCCACGCCTTGCCGGACATCGAAGCAAATCATCCGGACTGGAGATACGGCATGGCAAACGGCAAGACAGTCTCGGAATCACACCTGCTGCGGACGCTTTTCAACCTCTGGCCCTATATGTGGCCGGCCGGGCGAACCGACCTCAAGATGCGTGTCGTCTGGGCGTCGGTCTATCTGCTGATCTCCAAGTTCGTCCTGCTGCTCGTCCCCTATTTCTTCAAGTGGTCCACCGATGCGCTGAACGGCAGGATGGACCTCGCCGGCACGGTACCGCCGCTCCTTGCCGGAGCCATCGCCCTTGTCATCGCCTATAACGTCACCCGGCTGATCCAGCTCGGTCTCAACCAGCTGCGCGACGCGCTCTTTGCCAGCGTCGGGCAACATGCCGTGCGCCAGCTCGCCTACAAGACCTTCGTGCATATGCACGAGCTGTCGCTGCGTTTCCATCTGGAGCGAAAGACCGGCGGGCTGTCGCGCATCATCGAGCGCGGCACCAAGGGCATCGAAACGATCGTGCGCTTCACGATCCTCAATTCCGTTCCGACCGTCATCGAATTCCTGCTGACGGCGGTGATCTTCTGGTGGGGCTACGGCTTTTCCTATCTTGCCGTCACCGCCTTCACCGTCTGGGCCTATATCTGGTTCACGATCCGCGCATCCGACTGGCGCATCGCGATCCGCCGGTCGATGAACGACAGCGACACCGACGCCAATACCAAGGCGATCGACTCTCTTCTCAATTTCGAAACCGTCAAATATTTCGGCAACGAGGAGATGGAGGCCAAACGCTTCGACAAATCGATGGAGCGCTACGAGAAAGCGGCGACCGACGTCTGGACGTCGCTCGGCTGGCTGAACTTCGGCCAGGGCGTCATTTTCGGTATCGGCACGACGATCATGCTGGTGCTGTCGGCGCTGGCGGTGCAGCGCGGCGAGCAGACGGTCGGCGATTTCGTCTTCGTCAATTCGATGCTGCTGCAGCTTTCCGTGCCGCTCAATTTCATCGGTTTCGTCTACCGCGAAATCCGCCAGGGTCTGACCGATATCGAGCAGATGTTCGACCTGCTTGAGGTGAAGGCCGAGGTCAAGGACGCCCCCGACGCTGCCGAGCTTCGGATCCGCCAGGGCGCGATCTCTTTCAAGGATGTGCACTTCGCTTACGATCCGGCCCGTCCTATCCTGAAGGGCATTTCCTTCGAGGTGCCGGCCGGCAAGACGGTCGCGGTGGTGGGGCCGTCGGGCGCCGGCAAATCGACGCTGTCGCGCCTGCTTTACCGTTTCTACGATATCCAGAGCGGCACCATCACGGTCGACGGCCAGGATATCCGCACCGTGACGCAGAAGAGCCTGCGCTCAGGGATCGGCATGGTGCCGCAGGATACCGTGCTGTTCAACGACACGGTCGCCTACAATATCCGCTACGGCCGCACGTCGGCCAGCGACGGCGAGGTGTTTGCAGCGGCCGAGGTCGCGCAGATCGCCCATTTCATCGAGGCGCTGCCCGAAGGCTTCGATACCAAGGTCGGCGAGCGCGGGCTCAAGCTTTCCGGCGGCGAGAAACAGCGTGTGGCGATCGCCCGCACCATCCTCAAGGCGCCGCCGATCCTGATCCTCGACGAGGCGACGTCGGCTCTCGACACGACGACGGAACGGGAGATCCAGACCGCTCTCGACGTGGTTTCAAAGAATAGGACGACCTTGGTCATCGCCCACCGGCTCTCGACCGTCATCGGCGCCGACGAGATCATCGTGCTCAAAAGCGGCGAGATCGCCGAGCGCGGCACCCATGCCGCCCTCCTCGAAAGGAATGGCCTCTATGCCTCGATGTGGAACCGCCAGCGCGAGGCGACGCAGGCGGAGGAGCATCTGAAGCAGGTGCGCGACAGCGACGAGATGGGCGTGATCACGCGGCTTGCCCCGGCAAGCTGAAGCGGCAGGCGGTAGCGTTACCCCGCCACTAACGCAAATGTGGAATCGTTGGAACGATCTTCAGCAATCGGGTTTTTTGCGGCAAGGCTTATAAGCTGCTCGTGTCTTCCCGAACTTTCAGAATACGGTCTATAAGACCCCATTCAAGCGCTTCCTCCGCCGTCATGAAGCGGTCGCGATCCATCCCGCGCTCAAAGTCTTCGTAGGAACGTCCGCAATGCTCCGCGTAGAGCCGCGTCATGCGTTGCTTGGTCTTTAGAATTTCCTCGGCATGAATCAGCATGTCGGAAGCCTGTCCTTGAAAGCCGCCGGAGGGCTGATGAATGAGGATACTGGCATTGGGCAATGCGGCTCTTTCGCCAGGTTCACCTGCCATCAGCAGGAACGACCCCATTGAACGGGCCGTCCCCATGCAAAGTGTATGAACCGGCGCACGGATGAAGCGCATGGTGTCGTACATGGCCAGGCCGCTGGTCACGGCGCCGCCCGGCGAATTGATATAGAGGTTGATGGGCTTTTTGGGGTTTTCCGCTTCCAGAAACAGCAGTTGCGCACAGACGAGGGCCGAAACGGTATCGTTCACCTCGCCATTGAGGAAGATAATCCGCTCGCGCAGAAGCCGGGAATAGATATCGAAGGATCGCTCCCCCCGGCTGGACTGTTCTACCACCATAGGGACGAGTTGCATCGCTTCGCGCATCGGCGACCTCCAGACTTTCAGAATTTAAGGGGAAGGCTCGCCGTGTCAGGCGGCGAGCATGAGGGGCGGGCTGTTGCTGTTCGCCGGCGCTCTTGCCATTCTTGCGTCCGTCAGTTCGTGGACGATCCGAAGGCAGGTGCCGCCAGTGGCATTCGGGGTGATCGTGAACGTCACGGTGCTTTCAAGGAAAGGCGGGTTATCGTCACGCAGCTTGTAGCGAACTTCCTGGCCGGGGGTGACGGTGATCGCATCGGGATCAGACAATGCTTCCTTCGGCAACCACCTTTCCCGAAGTTCGGGAATGGTGACGGCACGCCAGACCTTTTGCGGCGGATCGCCCAAGTCAAACTCCAACTCGACGCCGCTATCCTGCTCCTTGGTCTTCCCTTCGTTCATTGATCCATGTCCTTCAGCAAGACTTTGAGTGCTGCGATCCGCTCCGGCCAGTAGGCGCGGTATTTTGTGAGCCACTGGGCGATGAGAGCCAACCCGTCGGGATCGACTTCGTAATTCACGAAACGCCCCTGTCGTTCTTCCCTCACGAGCTTTGCACTGCGCAGAACTGCGAGGTGTTGCGACATCGCCGGCTGGCTAATTTCCATGCCCTCGCGCAAGGCACTAGCGTTCATCCTCCCTGACGCCAGCTTCTCAAAGATCGCACGGCGGGTCGGGTCTGCCAAAGCGCGGAAAAAGTCATTCTCGATCATGCGAACACATAAGCACGCACTTATGCGATTCGCAAGCTGTTTCGAGGCAGCTTTCTGTTGCTGCGGAAATCCTAGACGATGTCCGCATCGGGCCGAAGGCGATCAAAAGCTACGAAGTGCGATCATAAAACCTTAGCGATTCCACATTTACGTTAGCGGCTGGGTAGCGTTACCGGCTTTTGTTGTTCAGAACCACGACAGCGGAACCAGGGCCAGGGTCGCAGCATTGCTCAGGAGCTGGTTTTTCGCTAACCAGCAAAAACCGAAAAGCAAGGAGACCGGCAGCCATGAGCCTGTTCAACACGGTTCGCAACACGATCGTGCCCGTGCACAAGGAGGGTTATCCCTTCGTCGCCGCCTTCTTCGTCGCATCGCTGGTGCTGGGTTGGATCTTCAAGCCGCTCTTCTGGATCGGCATGATCTTCACGCTCTGGTGCGCCTATTTCTTCCGTGATCCCGAGCGGGTGACCCCGCAGGACGACGATCTCGTGATCTCTCCCGCCGACGGCAAGGTCTCGGCGATCCAGATGGTGACCCCGCCGGCAGAGCTCGACCTCGGCTCCGAGCCGATGCTGCGCATCTCCGTCTTCATGAACGTCTTCAACTGCCATGTGAACCGGGCGCCGATGCGCGGGCGCATCGTCAGCATCAACTACCGCTCCGGTAGCTTCGTCAACGCCGAACTCGACAAGGCAAGCGAGGACAACGAGCGCAACGGACTGGTGATCGAAACGCGGCACGGCCAGATCGGCGTCGTACAGATTGCCGGCCTCGTGGCGCGGCGTATCCTTTGCTGGGCAAACACCAACGAGCCGCTGGACGCCGGCGAACGCTTCGGGCTGATCCGCTTCGGCTCGCGGCTCGACGTGTTCCTGCCCGCCGGTGCGGCGCCCCGCGTCTCGCTCGGCCAGACGGCGATTGCGGGGGAAACGGTCATCGCCGAATTCGCCTCGGCCAAGGGTCCGGTCATCAGCCGCCGCAGCTAAGGCGCGGAACCTCCGAGCCCTTGCCGGAATTGCTCTAGGAACGATTGGAACGCGACATGGAAACACCCTTTCCGCCTTTCGAACCAAACGGGCCGGATGATTCCGCCCGCGGCCCACGCCTGCGCGAGATTCCGTTCCGCCTCGTCTTTCCGAACCTCATCACCATTCTGGCGATCTGCGCCGGGCTGACCGGCATCCGGCTCGCTTTCGAGAACCGTTACGAGCTCGCCGTCGCGATGGTGCTGCTCGCCGCCTTCCTCGATGGCATCGACGGGCGCGTAGCGCGGCTGATGAAGGCGACTTCGAAGTTCGGCGCGCAGATGGATTCGCTTGCCGATATCGTCAATTTCGGCGTCGCGCCCGCGCTCGTCGTCTACGTTTTTGCCCTCGATCAGGCTCGTTCGCTCGGCTGGATCGCCGCCTTGATCTATGCGATCGCCGCCGGGCTTCGCCTTGCCCGCTTCAACGTCATGGCCGAGCGCGAAAACAAGGCGAGCTGGCAATCGGAGTATTTCGTCGGAGTGCCAGCGCCGGCCGGCGCCATGCTGGTGCTGCTGCCGGTCTATCTCGGCTTCCTCGGTCTGGCGACGGACCGCACCTTCGCCTATCTCTCTTCGGTCTATACGGTCGCCATCGCCTTCCTGCTGATCAGCCGGCTGCCGGTCTGGTCGGGCAAATCGGAAGGCAACCGCTTGCGGCGCGATCTGGTGCTGCCGATGATGCTCGGCGTCGTGCTCTATGTGGCTCTGCTGATGAGCTACACCTGGGAGGTGATGGTCTTTACCGTTGCCGCCTATCTCGTCTCCCTTCCCTTCGGCGCACGCAGATGGCGGCGCAAATATGGGACGCTGACGATCGAGGAACCCGGCGTCGGCGACGACGATATTGGCCGGCACATCTGACCTCCGCGCGCTCCCGGATTCTCCCGGGCCACGGAATTGCTTCTCTCCCTGTTGTCACCTCCCGAATATATGCCCACGCGTTTTCCCGGGGAAAACCGCTTTGCGTTTTTTTTGGAACCGCTCCCTTCAGTAAGTATTAACCAACGTAGGCTTCAGTTAAGCCTCGCGAATTATGGTGGGCGTTCACAAATCCTGATAAGCGACGCCGCCGTTTTGTCGCTATTTCCGACGAAAAGCAAAAATACAAAATACCCAGGGAAGCAACACGCAAGGAGAGTATCGTGACTTCGAAGAAGAGCAGTACCGGCGAACAACAGGCGGCCAAGCCAGACCTCGCCGCCAACTATCGCCCGGTCGGATTGAAGGCCGTTGCCGCGGCATCGCTGATGGCAAAGAACAAGCCGGACAGTGTCAAGAAATCCGCTTGAAGCGCCGAGCTTCGAACAGTAGCCATCCGGTTTCCGGCATGCCGTCATCCCGAGACTGCGGCATGGCTCTCGTGACATGCCTTCAGCATCGCAGCTGAGCCGAACAGGCGGCCGTGCCGGAAGCGGCCGATCCCGTTTTTAGAAAAAGCTGAGCTGGCCGTGATCCGGCTTTTGTTTCGCAGGCGCCTCGAGCGGTCTCTCGATGACGACCGGCTCCTGCAGGTCCGGTCCCATATTGGCAACCTTGTTGACCTTGTCGGAAATCGGTATGGCCTCGAAGAAATCACCCTGAGCAGGCTGCATCAGGTCGACCACCTCGCGCGGTTCCTGCGTCTTGCAATCGAGCCAGCGCGAGAAGTCCTCCGGCTTTATGACGACAGGCATGCGATCGTGGATCGCGGAGATGCCCGCATTGGCTGGCGTCGTCAGGATCGCACCGGTATCGACCTCCGAACCGTCGGCCGAGGACCATGTCTCCATCAGTCCGGCGAAGGCGACGACCCCGCCTTGGCGCGGCCTGATCCAATAGGCTTGCGGCTTGCCGCCGCTCTCCCTTGAGGGGCGATGCCATTCGTAAAAACCTGAGGCCGGAATCAGCACGCGTCGATGACGCATCGCCGCCCGAAACGAGGCCTTGCCGATCGCCGTCTCGGCGCGTGCATTGATCAGCAGCGGGAAATCCTTCGGGTCCTTGACCCAGCCCGGCGTGAAGCCCCAGCGCACGAGCACGGCGCGCCGGTCGGGCAGGTTGCTGCCCCGCTCCCTGCCCTCGCCTGCGATGACGACGAGGATCGGCTGCGTCGGGGCGATGTTGTAGCGCGCCGGGAAATCGTCGAGATCAAGACCGGAGAAGAAGTTGCGCAGGTCGGCGCTGGAACTTGTCAGGGCGAAACGTCCACACATCGGCCTGTCTTTGCACCCGGTCCGAGTCCGGTCAAGGCGCACTGCATGCTTTTGCGTGACGTGATTCAGGCTCGCGGCGCAAAGAGGATGACGCTCGCCCCGGCAAGGCAGATCAGTCCGCCGCCGATATCATAACGATCGGGCACACGGCCTTCGATCAGCCACAGCCAGAGGAGCGAGGCAAGAATGTAGATGCCGCCATAGGCTGCGAAGGTTCGACCGGCGGCATCGCTCGGCACCAGCGTCAGAAGCCAGGCGAAAAGCACGAGCGAGATCATGCCCGGCGCCAGCCACCAGATGGGCTTTTCAAGCTTCAGCCACGCCCAGAAGGCGAAACAGCCGACGATCTCGAAAACGGCGGCAAAGGCGTAAATGAGATAGCTCACGCAAAGCCCTTTCGAATATTTTGACTCCTTGTTGCACAGATGTCGTTATCTCGGGAGCCGCTGCGCAGATTTTGGGACTTGTCTCGGGAGCTATCCCACACGAAAATCGGGCAGGCCCGCTGCCGCGGCCCGCAATCATCAGCCCGTCGGATCGAATAGCCGTCACAGCAAGAGCAGCCATGACCTCCACCGCCAAAGCCGCCTCCTCCGCCATTCTCGAACGCGACGGGCGATTCCTTCTGGTGTTGCGGCGCAACCCGCCCTCTGCCGACATGTATGCCTTTCCCGGCGGCCGCGCAGAGCCGGGCGAAACGCCGGAGCAGACGGCGCTGCGGGAGTTCCGCGAGGAAACCGGCATCTCGGCGCATAATCCGCGGCTGTTTTCGACCTATGACCTGAAGACACATGGTCCGGATGGCAGCATCAGGAGCCATTTCTTCCTGTCGGTCTTTTGCGTCGACGCCGACCGGGAAATGGTGGCGGAAGCCGCCGACGATGCGGCGGCGCTCGGCTGGTATACGGTGGAGGAGATCCGGCGGCTGCCTGTGCCGCAAAGCGTGCTCGAATGCGCGGAACGGCTGGCGAGCGGTGAATAGAAGTGGAAACTTTCAGGCGCGCCTTGTTGCCGTCACGCTCAAAGTATCAACTTGCAGCATGATTCCCGTTCGACGCGTTGTCCTGCCCCTGCTCGTGCTTGCCGGCCCCGCCATGGCTCAGGGCAAGAATACGGCGTCTGTGCAGGAGGAGATTGCGCCGCCGGTCGCGACCGTGCCCTATGACGACAAGCTGGCGCGGCTCGCCGAAGTGCTGGGTTCGGTGCATTATCTGAGAACGCTTTGCAAAGCGCCGGGCGGGGATGAGTGGCGGGAAGGCATGAAGCAGCTGCTCGATTCGGAGACAGGCAACGAGCCGCAACGGAAGGAAAAGCTCACCGCCGCCTTCAATCGCGGCTACCGGGCCTTCGCTTCCGTCTATACGGATTGCACCCCGGCGGCCATCGTGGCAGAAGAGCGCTACCGTAACGAAGGTGCAACACTCGCCACAGAAATTACCTCGCGCTTTGGAAATTGACGATTAATTAACCTGTTTTCGCATGCGGACGTGTCGTTTTGGGAAAAGGCTGTTAGTGTTATTAACGGTGCAGTAAGACATGAGAAGTTCTGAGGAAAAGACAATGGAAGCAAGCCTCAACGACATCGACGACATGATCGTCCACGAAAAGATGCAGGCGGCTCTGGAGTACCAGAACGAGGCTTGGGCCGACGGCATGGCCGACGGGATCGAGCCGGAGATCATCGCTGATGCCGCCATCGCGCACGCCCTGCGCGAAACCATCCGATTGCACGGGGAAAACAGCGCCGAAGCTCTGCTCGATTCGCTGCGCGACCGTATGCTTGCCGGCGAATTCTCCGCCAACCGCACCCTGCAATAATTATTATCAGAGAGTTCGATGCGCATCGGTAAAGAGAAAGTTTCGCGAATTCGGCTCGCGCCGGTGCTGCTTGCGCTGAGCTTTGCCGCCGGCAACGTCCTCCTCGCGCCCTCGGCCTACGCACTTTCCGAACTCCACAAAATCCCCGGCCAGGCTCCCAGCGATGCGCCGCCGGCACAGGGGAGTGCTGAGGGGCAGAACCAGACCCAGGGCACCACTCCCGGCGTTCCCATGGCCGAGCCGCTGGTCAACAGCCAGAACAATCAGGGTGTCGACAAAACGCCGGGCGCCCAGGACGCATCCAAGCCGGTCGAGGTGATTTACGACATCAACAAGGCGCCCGAGCCGGTTCGCAAAATGCGCCAACAGATCGTCGAGGCCGCCGCCTCCGGCGATCTCGAACGGTTGCGGCCGCTGGTGGGCACCGGCAAAGACCAGACGCAGGTGACGGTGGGTGAAGCGACCGACGACCCGATCGGCACGCTGAAAGACATCTCCGGCGATCCCGACGGAGATGAAATTCTCGCCATCATGCTCGATATCGTTTCGACCGGTTTCGTCCATGTCGGCCAGGGCACATCAGACGACATGTATGTCTGGCCCTATTTCGCCGAGAAGGATCTGAAGTCGCTGACGCCGCCGGAGCGAGTCGAGTTGCTGCGCATCGTGACCGCCGGCGACCTTTCCGACATGCAGGAATTCGGTGGCTATAATTTCTACCGCCTCGGCATTACGCCGGACGGCAAGTGGAAGTTCTTCACGGCGGGCGACTGACGCCGCCTCGCATGCGTCTTCCGCATGTCGCATGGCGCTTGCGATCCACTTCACGAAGTCATACCTCTGAGCGACGACCAACGCGACAGGTTCCGCCATGCCAGCCGTATTCCTGAAAGACCGCTCCCTGCTCTCCGTCGGCGGTGCGGACGCCCAATCCTTCCTGCAGAACCTGATCACCACCGATATCGTCTCGCTGGCGCCCGACGAGGCACGCCCTGGAGCCCTGCTGACGCCGCAGGGCAAGATCCTGTTCGACTTCATGGTCTCGCAGGACGGCGACGGCTACCTGATCGAAACGGATGCCGACCAGAACGACGGGCTGCTGAAGCGCCTGACGATGTACAGGCTGCGGGCCGCCATTACACTTACGCCCCTTGCTGAGAATGGCATTACCGTTTGCTGGGGCGAGGATGCCGATCGCATCGGGGGTGCCCGAGACAGCCGCTTCGCCAAGGCGGGTGTCCTGCTCAGCCGCCGGGCAGGAAGGCATGGCGATGACGCGTCCGCGCTCTACGAGGCGCTGCGCATCCGCCACGGTATTGTCACCTCCGGATTGGACTTCGCCTTGCAGGATGCCTTCCCGCATGACGTGCTGATGGATCTGAACGACGGCCTCTCCTTCAAGAAAGGCTGCTATGTCGGCCAGGAGGTCGTCTCGCGCATGCAGCACCGCGGCACCGCGCGCCGGCGCGTCGTCACCGTGTCCGCCGCAACGGCCTTGCCTCAAGCGGGCACAGAGATCACCGCCGCGGGCAAGCCTGTGGGGACACTCGGTTCGGTCGAAGGCGGCAGCGGGCTTGCGATCGTGCGAATCGACCGCGCCGGTGCTGCGATGGCGGAAGGCACGCCGCTGCTGGCCGGCCAAACGCCGGTTTCTCTCGCCCTGCCGCAATGGTCCGGCCTTGTCTTCCCCACAAGCGCCGACGAGGCCAGCGCGTGACGGCCAAAGCTCCGCGTGCCTGGCAACGCATGCTGTCGGGGCGCAGGCTCGACCTGCTCGACCCCTCCCCGCTCGATGTCGAACTCGCCGATATCGCCCATGGTCTCGCGCGCGTGGCACGCTGGAACGGTCAGACATCAGGCGATCATGCCTTTTCGGTGGCGCAGCACAGCCTCGTCGTCGAAGATATTTTCCGCCGCTCCAACAATGCGCGGCCGGAGGAATGTCTGATGGCGCTGCTCCATGACGCGCCCGAATATGTGATCGGCGACATGATCTCGCCGTTCAAATCCGTGGTCGGCGGCGGCTATAAGGCGGTCGAAATGCGGCTGGAGGCCGCCGTGCACCTGCGCTTCGGCCTGCCGCCTCATCCATCGCGCGATCTCAAGGACCGGATCAAGAAGGCCGACACGATCGCGGCCTATTTCGAGGCGACGGTACTTGCCGGCTTCACGCCCGCCGAGGCGCAGAAATTCTTCGGTCAGCCGCGCGGCATCAGCAAGGAGATGTTGCTGATCGAACCCTTGCCGGCGCTTGAGGCACAGCGGTTGTTCTGTCAACGCTTTGCGGCGATTGAAGCCGAGCGAGGGATAGTATCGTGAGCTTCATCGTCGTCTCGCCGATGTCACGCATCGCCGAAATGGCGGTGCGCCACAAGGCGCGCGACATGATCAGCCTGATCGCCAAAGAACAGAGCTTTCATCGGCCGGGTGTGATCGCGCCCGATCGTCACCTGACGCTTTCGATAAACGACATCACCTTCAAGGGCACGGGCGGTCTGGTGGCGCCTGACGAAACGCATGTGCAGGCGATCATCGAGTTTGCTGCATCGTGGCGACAGGAGACACCACTGCTCATCCATTGCTGGATGGGCGTGTCGCGATCACCGGCCGCCGCACTCATCGCAGCGCTATCGATCGCGCCGGATCAGGACGAGGGAGGACTTGCCCGTCGGTTGCGCGCCGCCTCGCCTTTCGCGACGCCGAACGCCCGGCTGATCGAGATCGGCGACACATTGCTTGGCCGCGGCGGCCGGCTGGCTGCGGCCGTAAAGGCAATCGGGCGTGGCGCCGATGCCGACGGCAATGCGCCCTTCCTGCTTGGGCTCCGCGACGACGCCGGCGGTTGACGCTGCTGCCGCCTGCTCCATTTTGGCCTCGACCCCGCAATAGCCACAGGGCCTGATCATGGAACAGCAAGCAGCCGATGTCCTCCTCGCCACCCGCACGGCACTCAGCCAGGCAAGCGCGCTTGCAGTCCAATATTCCTTCTCCGTCCTCGGGGCGTTGATCCTGCTCGTCATCGGCTGGACGTTGGCCGGCTTTGTCAGCCGCTGGGCCTATGAGGGCCTGTCGCGCATCCATGGCATCGACGAGACACTGGCGCGCTTCTTCACCAATGTGGTGCGTTATGCGCTGCTGATTCTGGTGTTCATCACCGTGCTCGGCCAATTCGGTGTCCAGACCGCCTCGATCATTGCCGCCCTCGGCGCAGCCGGCCTGGCGATCGGGCTGGCGCTGCAAGGGACACTGCAGAATATCGCGGCCGGCATCATGCTCCTGATCCTCAGGCCGTTCCGGGTCGGCGAATATATCGAAACCAGCAGCGTCGCCGGCACGGTCCGCGAGGTCGGATTGTTTGCGACAGAACTCAGAACCGGCGACGGGCTCTATCGCCTGGCGCCAAATTCAACGCTGTGGAACACGCCGATCACCAACTTCAGCCGTGAACCTACGCGACAGAACGACCTAAAAATCAGCATTTCTCGTGAGGATGACCTCGATCTGGCGATGGAGACGTTGATGGGCATTGCCAAAGGCAACCCAAGGGTGCTGCCGTCACCAGCACCCAGCGTTTTCATCGACAGCCTCGGTGACAGCACGATATCGCTAACGCTGCGCTACTGGGCAAAGACCGGTGACTGGTGGCAGGTCAGCCGCGACATGGTGAAGCGGGTAAAACTTGCCTTCGACGAGAAGGGCGATCCGGCCGCTGTGCGGGACGGTGGAAATTCCGCGCTGGGAAAAAGGTCCAACGGCACGGCGACGGAAAAGCCGACACGGCAGTGAAACATTGCAGCGCGGAGGCGATCGTCGGCCTATTCGATCACTCCGCAGGCAAGTCTTTCCCCGGCGTCACCGGAAGGCTGGCTGCGATAATCATCCGAATTGGCGTGCACCATCAATGCGCGGCCGCGAATGCCATCTTTCTTGCCGTCGAGCGTGACCATGCCATCGAAGATCTGGGCTCTGAGCACGCCGTCCTGGCCGACATACTGGTTGGGCATGTCGCCGGCATGCGGCCCCTTGGCGGCGAGGATGCCGTGCTCGGCCGAGCCCGGGTTGAAATGGCCGCCTGCCGACTCGTAATGGGCCGCCGCGTCACAGCGGCCGGTTTCATGAACATGAAAGGCCACCCATTTATTCGCCGGCAGCCCCGATATCTCCACTTCGATCAGGACGCCGCCATTAGCGGCAGCCGTCAATTGCGCCCGACCGTTTTCCTTACCGTCCTTGCCGACGAAATTGGCGACTGCCGTCTGCTTATCCTGGGCGCTTGCCGGCAAGGCAAGGGCGGACAGGCTCAGGGCGGCGATGATGCGCATGGCTTTCATGGAGATCTCCTTCCGTCCGGTTGTCCTTCTGAACGTCTCAGCCCGAAAGCTGTTCCTCTGGGGAGCATCCAAAGAGAAAAGCCGGCCAAAGGGCCGGCTTCAGATCACGTGAACGATGACATCGTCAGGCGACGGCGTCGAAATCGAACTGGCCGTAGGTGTTGCGGTAGAGATCGTCGGATTGGCTGCCGGTCGCAGACGCGCTCTGCTGCAGCGGATAGGGCACGGCGATGCTGCTTGTCGCGCCGCTATCGTGGGTATCCATCATCAGCGCAATCAGGCTGCCGGAAAATTTGGGCTGAGTCTCGCTGCCCATGTCCTCCTCCAGGAGTTCCTTGATGATGCCTGGCTTCTCATCGGCGGCACGCTCGCCGCGGCTCAATACGCCGTCGCCGTTTAGATCAAGCCGCGAAAGCGTCGCAAGATACGCATATGAAGTGTCTGAAACGGATGTGGTGCGGGTCATACAAACCTCCATTCACCGCCTTTTGCCGGTGGTGTTTGTACGCAATACGAGGTGGGAAATCACTGTTGACTCGGTGGTTAAACTGATTTGCGCAGTGCGTCAATAAGTTGTTAACTTCTCATTAACAATGGTTGACATAAATTAACGGAGCGCGCTCGGACCGGGTTTCCGCCGCTGCCCGCCTTGGTATTTCAGTAATTTTCAACATAGAAAGCAACCTGTCTGACGACGTGCACCTCTGCTGCACTGCAACCGAATATTAATCCGGCCGCCTCAAAATAGTCATCAGGCATTACCCCCATACGTCACTCATAAAAATTGATTTCAATGGTTTCTCTCAGAAAGGTTTTCATGTCCAGTATTTTGAGGCACGTCCATCAGACGCTGACGGCTTTTGCTATTGCCGTCAGCCAAGATGCTTTTCCATGAAGGCTGAAGCGCTCTTCTGGCGGCAATGTACGGAGGCTGTCATGGCCGACGGATCAATCGACGCGCAGCGTCTGATGGAACTAGTGATCGCAACGTATCACAGTTACGAAACCGATTATGAGGCAATCGAGAGAAGCGCGGAAACGCTTCTGAGGGAAACCCAGACGCTGAAAGGGAATCTATCGGCGCTCAGTCAAGCGTTCGACGGACAGAAAAAACTCTTCGAGATCGTCCTGAATAACCTGCCGCTCGGCCTCAGCGTTTTCGATGCCGGCCAGCGGCTGACGCTTTACAATATCCGCTTCCCTCAGCTCTTTGGCCTGACACCGGAGGATATCGCCGCGGGCGCGACGATTGCCGAACTCATCGGCAAAATGCGCGGCAACGAAAGCGCTGCCTCCAAAACCGACCGGCAGACAGCACGACCTTCCCTCGCCAAGACAGGAAGCAGCAGCATCCGCCGGCGCGAATGGCAGATGCATGATGGCCGCATCATTCAGAGCGTGGTGACCATCCTCTCCGACGGCAGCAGCATCGCCATTCATGCTGATATCACTGAGGATCGAAAGGCGGCCCAGCGCATCACCTATCTCGCCCATCACGATCCCCTGACCGGTCTTCCCAATCGGATGTATTTCCGCGAGCAGGTCGATGCGACGCTCGCCGAGCGCAAGCCGCACGAGCAGATCGCCCTCGTCCATCTCAATCTCGACCGGTTCAAATCGATCAACAACACGATCGGGGTGTCGGTCGGCGACAAGATCCTGCAGCAGGTCGCGGAGCGGATCCGAGCCTCGGCCGGGTCGGAAAACATGCTGGCGCGCCTTGGTTCGGACGAGTTCGCCATCCTGCAGACGGGCAAGCAGCAGCCTGGAAACGTGACGGCGCTGGCCGACCAGATCCGCCGCGAGCTTTCCCAGCCATTTCTGAACGGCAAGAAACGGGTGACGCTCAGCGTCTCCATGGGTATTGCGATCGCTCCCGAGAACGGTGGGGAAACCGATATCCTGCTGAAAAATGCCGGCGTGGCGCTGTCGCATGCCAAGGCGGACGGACGCAAACGCCAGCGCTTCTTCACCGGAGAAATGGAAGCGCAGATGCAGTTGCGCCATGCGCTGGAGGCAGATCTACGAGCCGCGGTCGAGAATGAGGAATTCGAACTGCACTACCAGCCGCTCTACGATCTTGCCGAGCGGCGAACCTGCGGTTTCGAAGCATTGATCCGCTGGAACCATCCGGTGCGAGGCCGCGTGCCGCCGGTGGATTTCATTCCGCTTGCCGAGGAGGTCGGCCTTGTCGTCGATATCGGCCGCTGGGTTTTGCGCCGGGCCTGCAGGGATGCGGCCCAATGGCCGGAGAGCATCAAGGTCGCAGTCAATGTTTCGGCGATCCAGTTCCGCAGCGGCAACCTGATGCAGGACGTCAGCGAAGCGCTTGCCGCCGCCGGGCTGTCGCCATCGCGGCTCGAACTGGAAATCACCGAGAGCGTGCTGATGGAGAACCTCAGTGAGGTGCTGCCGATCCTGCACGCACTCAAAGAGCGCGGCATCCGCATCTCGATGGACGATTTCGGCACCGGATATTCCTCTCTGAGCTATCTCTCGAGCTTCCCCTTCGACAAGATCAAGATCGACAAATCCTTCGTCGCCGACATCGTCGACAATAAGGAGGCGCATGCGATCATGCGCGCAATCATCCTGCTCGGTGATGCGCTCGGCATGCGCGTCACTGTCGAAGGCGTTGAGACGGCCGCCCAGCTGACGCTGCTCGAATGCGAGGAATGCGACGAGATTCAGGGCTATCACATCAGTCCGCCGCGCCCGGTCCGTGACGTGCCCCATCTTCTCTGCCTGCCGCCGAAGAGCGGCGGCGCGACAGCTTTTCCGACGCTCGAGCGCTGACCTCCCTCGATTGCGACTCGCACGTTAAGCCGCTACAAACCGGCTTCGAGATCTCCGAATTTCGTGGCGGCGTCGCTTCCTGTGAAGCTCCCTTCGCTTTCGGCCGGCGCTCTTCGACGTTTTCCTTCCGACAAGAGGTGGCGCAATGTTCGAGGCCGAAACCTTCTCCCCTCATGAAACGCTCGCAGCCGCGCTGGTCGCACACGCGGCCGAGGGCGACGACGGCTCACACGATCTTGCCCATATCCTGCGTGTCTTCAGGAACGCCATGCGCATCCATGCGGGAGAAGGCGGAGATGGACGGATCCTTGCTGCCGCCGTGCTGCTGCACGACTGCGTCGCCGTCGAGAAGAATTCACCGTTGCGGGCAAAAGCGTCGGCCTTGGCGGCGGAAAAGGCTTCGGTGATCCTTTCCGAACTCGGCTGGAGCGAAGCGGATATCGAAGCCGCCGCCCACGCCATCACCGCTCATAGTTTTTCCGCCGGGGTGGCGCCGCAGACGCTCGAGGCGAAGATCCTGCAGGATGCCGACCGACTGGACGCGATCGGCATGGTCGGCGTGGCACGCTGCTTTTATATCGGCGGGCGAATGGGATCGGGGCTCTACGATCCGTTCGACCCCGAGGGCGCGAACCGGCCCCTCGACGACAAGCGCTATGCCATTGACCACTTCCAGACGAAGCTGTTCAAACTGGCGGAAGGATTTCAGACCGAGACCGGCCGCCGGATCGCGGCCGCGCGCGACAAGAGCCTGCGCGACTTCCTTTCGGCCTTCATGGATGAGATCTAGTTTAGGGAACGAGATCCAGGAGAACGGCATGCGTATCAGCGACCTCTTCATCTACCCGCTCAAGAGCGCCCGCGGCATTGCATTGCCTGCCGCCGAGGTCGACGCCTATGGGCTTGCCGGCGACCGGCGGGTGATGATCACCGACCCGCTGGGTCACTTCATCACTCAGCGCGAATTGCCGGATCTCGCGCGCATCGCAGTACGACCGGAACCAGGCACCTTTCGGCTGCTGATGGAAGGAAAGACTGAACTGTCGGTGCCGCCGCCCCGGCCTGAATTCCGTATGGATGTGACCGTTTGGAAATCGACCGTCAGCGCTGCCGTCGCCGATCCCGACAGCAACAGGCAGATTTCCGAATGGCTTGGTCGCGAGGTGCGGCTGGTCTTCTTCGACGGGCAGGCACGGCGGACGGCGAGCGCCGAATGGGCCGGCGAAGGCTCGCCCGTCACCTTTACCGACGGCTACCAGACCCTGGTAACGACGACGGGCTCTTTGAAGGCACTGAATGCCGATCTCGCCGCGCATGGCGAAGGCAGCGTCGGCATGGAGCGTTTCCGTCCGAACATCGTCATCGACACCGATGAGGCCTGGCCGGAAGACCGCTGGGCGGCGATCGAAATATCAGGCGTCCGTTTCGATCTCGTCAAACCTTGCTCCCGCTGCATCATGACCACGCAGGACCAGTGGACCGGTTCACGCGAGGGGCCGAACCCGATGCCGGCCATGGGCCGCATCCGCATGTCTGCCGACCGGCGTGTGCCCGGGCCACTCTTCGGCTGGAATGTCACGCCACGCGGCAGCGGACGGATTACGATCGGCGACGAGGTGAGGATCATCGAGGCTCGGTCGGAGGGCTGGGCGATGAAGGTTCGCACACGAGGGTAGGTCGGGCTGAGGGCGCTTTGTCCCTTATATATCGCAACATTCTCCCTCATTCCAAAGTTTCACCGGCTCTCACCCATGTCCGAGTGCGGCGTCGATCGCGGCCATGATCTCGGCCGAGAGCGGTCCCTTTTCCAGCGCACCGGCATTTTCCTCGACTTGGGCGACGGTGCGGAAACCCGGAATGGGGAAAGTGCGCGGCGACCTCGCCAGGAGCCAGGCGAGCGCCCCCTGCGTCAACGTGCGACCGCCCGACGTCAGGAGATCGCGGACGGCATCGAGCCTTGCGGCAAATTCCGGGGCCATGCGCCCGTCCTTGAAATAGACCATCCAGGGGAGTGCCGCGCCACGGACATCCTTGGCGCCCACTGCCTTGTCGGCGGTGAACTTGCCGGTGAGCAGCCCCATGGCCAGCGGACCGCGATTGATGGAGATCAGGCCCTTCCCTTCGATCACAGAGATCATCTCCGGCACCGGATCGAAGACGTTCATCGTATGCTGGACCGAGACAAAGCCGGCGCGGCCGGCATGGCGGGCGGCGCGATCGGGATAATCGGTGCTCCAGCCGAACGCGTCGATCTTGCCTTCGGTCCGCAGCGCCTCCAGCGTATCGAAGACGGCAACCGACTCTTCCAGCGGAAAGTCATTGATGTGAAACTGCAGGAGATCAAGACGGTCGCGCTTGAGACGGCGCAGCGATGTCTCGACCGAGCGGCGAATGAAAGCCTCATCGGCGAAGGCGCCGATTGCCTGCTTCGTCTCCGGATCGGTCGCGAAGCCGAATTTGGTGGCGACGATGATATCGTCACGATTGCCGACCGCCCGGCCGAGCACCTCTTCCGAATGGCCGGCGCCGTAGTTCGAGGCGGTGTCGAAGAAGCGGATGCCGAGGGCGATGGCGCGATTGATCGCTTCGACGGATTCATTGTCGTCGACTTCGCCCCAGCCAAGCGGCGTGTCACCGGCGTAGAAAGGGCCGCCGATTGCCCAGCATCCCATGCCGAGGCGCGGAATTTCACGGCCGTTCCAGAGCGTAATCGTCGTCGGTGATGCGGTCTTGGTCAGCATGGGATCCTCCTTAATTGGCATTTTTCAAGAAATAGGTGCCGCCCATCGGCGGGTAAACCGCCAAATCCGGAGGATGTTTTGCAGCAGTAAAAAACCAGGTCAGGCGGGGACGCCGTTCGGACCGGAAAGCGTCCGCGAGGCTGGATCAAGCGCCCTGAGCGCGGCCCGCACGAAACCGTCACGGGCTGCCGCAGCCTCGATGCCGCGCGGCTCGTAAACATGGCGATGCAGGAAGAAGCCGGTCAGACGGAACGCGGCTGCAAGGCTGTCGAAGTCCGCCGCGTGATTGCCTTCGACGCCGAGGAAGGGCGGCAGGATCAGCATCTTGTCTGCCCACGGCGCGCCGGCGCTACGACTGACGGCGCGGCCGGATTTCGGCGAGACATAGGCGAGATCGGAGCGGGCGCCCGTCGCCGCGCATTCGGCAAGATCGAGACCGAAGCCGAGATCATTCAGCACCGCCAGTTCGAAACGTACGAAAAGCTCACCGGCATCGGCCGGGTTATGCAGGTGATCGAGGATCACCTGCAGCGCGTCGAACAGGTGCGGATGCGGGTCTCGTTCCGGCAGCAGCCGCAGCAGAGCGCCCATCGCCTGGACGCCGTAGACGGCGGTCGCCGTTTCCATCAGACGGGCGGCGCGCAGCGTCACCGGCTCGACGCGGAATTCGCCGAGATGTTCGTCGAGCCGGGCGCGCCAGACGACCTCGACGGCATTGCCCGGCTGCAGCACCGGCTGCATGGCGCGCGAACGGCCGGAACGCACCAGGCCGAGGTGACGGCCGCGATCACGCGTCATCACCTCGGCGATGACGCTCGTCTCGCCGTGGCGTTTGACACCCAGAATGATTGCGTGGTCCTGCCACTGCATAAAAAAGTCCCTGCGGCCGATTGGCTCATCTTAGCCGATCGGCCCGAAAATCGGAATCGATATCAGAAGAGCACGATGTCGATTGAGAGTGCTCAGCAGGTCTGGCATTTGTCATGGACCGCGTCAGCCCGCAGCCTGCAGAAGCCTCTGCAGGAAGTCGCTCATTGCCTTTTCGTCGAACGGCTTCACCAGCAGCGGTATGTGCTGAAGGTCGCACGGGAAGTCCCGTATGTCGGAATAGCCGCTAACGAAACCGAAGGGGATGCCGACATCGAGGAGATGACGGGCAAATCCGAAACTCGTACCCTCGCCCAGGTTGACGTCGAGAAGGGCGAAATCGTATTTCTCCGCGGCGATGGCAGCTCTCGCCTGTTCGAGACTGCCGACGATATCGATGCTCTCGACGCCGGCCAGCCGCAGGATATCCTCCGCCTCCATCGCAATGATCAGACTGTCCTCGAGAACCAAAACACGCAACGCGTTCATGATTCCATGCCCCTCGTGGTGCGCCTTTCGCAGCGCCCCGGTCGTTTCGCCAACATCATTGCCCTCCGGTGCCCCGCATGGCACGCTATCGGTGAATTCCGCCACCAGTTCTGAATAAACCATTTTTCTGCCCGGTCGATAAGAATCAAAATCGGAGGAAAGATGACGACCGACCTTATTTTCTCAAATGCTAAACTGCATTTAAAAAAGACATAGACGCTTCTGCTAAATGAAGGGACGCTTGCCCTCTCCAAGCCCCTCCCAGCCGGCGATCGCCATCAACTCCTCACCGTTTTGAACTTCGCAGCCGCGTTCCTGCCAGCGGATCAGACCACGTTCTCCAAGCTTTCTCAGAGTCTTGTTGGTGTGAACGATAGAAAGACCGAGAGTGTCGGCGATATGCTGTTGAGTGATGGGGATGAATTTGCGGCCGTTGAAGAGATCGAGCTTCCTGCCGCGCTCATACAGGAAAGCGATCAGATAGGCCGCTCTTTCCAATGCAGTGCGGCGACCGATGCTCAGGAGATGCTCATCCAATATTCGTTCTTCGCGCGCGGCAATCCAGGTAATGTCGAAGGCGAGCGAAGGATGTTTGTTGTAGAGCGTCATCAAACGATCACGCTCGAAGACACAAAGGGAAACGGGTGAAAGCGCTTCAATGGAATGCTGCATTTCGCCGGCGATCGTTCCCTGCAGACCGATCAGCTCACCAGGCATGATGTAATTCAGAATCTGCCGGCGACCGTCCTCCAGCATCTTATAGCGGAAGCCCCAACCGGACAGCACGGTGAAAAGATGAGCGCTGTGGGCGCCTTCGACGAGGATCGTGGAGCCGGCATCGACGGCAAGTTCGCCGCGCTTGAAACGCGAAACGAATTCCAGCTCGTCGCGGCTAAACTCCCTGAAGTGCGGCAGAGGCCGCAATGGACATAGCTCGCAAGGAGTTTTGAAAGAATGGATTCGTTTCGACGTTGCCATGCCTGCCCTGCAGTCGCGCAAACGACGACGCGTCCGGCGCGCGCCGTCAACCGAGGAATGCGCAAGGCTCGGATTCGTTCCGCAACGACACGGATTTTTTCCTAAGAAACAAGGGACTGGAGGTCGCCCGGTAAAATCGTTGCCATCCTTATTTAGGGAATTCGAGGCCCATTTCGCGGAACCGCTCGGGATCATCGCCCCAGTTTTCGCGAACCTTGACGAACAGGAAGAGATGGACCGGCTGCTCTAATATTTCCGACAATTCCTTACGGGAGGCGGTCGAGATTGCCTTGATGGTTTCGCCACCTTTGCCGAGGGCGATCTTCTTCTGGCTGTCACGCTCGACATAGATCACCTGCTCGATCCGCACCGAGCCGTCCTTGCGCTCCTCCCACTTTTCCGTTTCGACATGCGAGGAGTAGGGAAGCTCCTGGTGCAGGCGCAGGAACAGCTTTTCGCGGGTAATCTCGGCGGCGAGCTGACGCATGGGAAGATCGGAGATCTGGTCTTCCGGATAGTACCACGGCCCTTCCGGCAAGGTGGTGGCGAGATAGTCCATGACGTCGTCGCAGCCGGAACCGGTTTCGGCTGAGATCATGAAAGTGCGCTCGAAAGCAATCTTCTCGTTGGCGGCGGCCGCCAGCGCCAGCAGATCCTCGCGGTTGACGCGGTCGATCTTGTTGAGCACCAGGATCTTCGGCTGCTGAACTTCCTTCAGGCCCTCGAGGATGGCTTCGGCATCGCCGCGCAAGCCGCGCTCGCTGTCGATCAGCAGCATGATCAGATCGGCATCCTTGGCGCCGCCCCAAGCAGAGGTTACCATGGCCCGGTCGAGCCGACGGCGCGGCTTGAAGATGCCGGGCGTATCCATGAAGACGATCTGGGCATTGTCGTGAATGGCAATGCCGCGGACGATCGCGCGCGTCGTCTGCACCTTGTGACTGACGATCGAGACCTTGGCGCCGACGAGGCGGTTCACCAGTGTCGACTTGCCGGCATTGGTCGGCCCGATCAGCGCGACAAAGCCCGAATGCGTCGGGCCATGGCTTTCTGCAGCAGCGTCGGCCGCGATATCTTCTTCTTGTGTCATTGTCCCGTCAGTTTCCGGCAGACGATTGCTGCCAAATGCCTTCACGCTCGAGCATCTTGGTCGCCGCAACCTGTTCGGCGGCACGCTTCGACCGCTCTACGCCGGTTTCCGGCCTTATGCCAGCAACTTCCACCGTCACCTTGAAACGCGGATCATGATCCGGTCCGCTGCGTTCATCAACACGGTAGATCGGCGTGACGCCGAATTTCGCGTGTGACCATTCCTGCAGCTCGGTCTTGGCGTCGCGCTTGGCGCCGTCGGCCCTGACCGCCCTGCCCTGCCAATAGCGCAGGATGAACCGCCGGGCGACTTCGAGACCACCATCGAGATAGATCGCGGCGATCAGGCTCTCGACGACATCGGCGCGCACGTTCATCATGCGCTTGCCGGTCAATTTCTTCACATCGGCCCCGGTGCGGATATAAAGGTGGAGATTGAGTTCGTCGGCCACCGCGGCGCAAGTTTCGGCGCTGACGAGCTGGTTGAGACGAACCGAGAGCTCGCCTTCACCCGCCGTGCCGAAGGTGCGGAACAGAAGCTCGGCGATGCAGAGCCCGAGGACCCTGTCGCCGAGAAACTCCAGCCGTTCGTAGTTGCCGCCCTTTTCGGTACGCGCGCTGGCATGGGTCAGCGCCCGGTCCAGGCGTGCCTTTTCGGCGAAGTCATGGCCGATCAGGCTTTCGAGCTTTGCGCGGTCGGCCGCAGAAAGCGTCTGCGCCTTGCTCATTCAACGACCTTGAAAAGGCGGTCCCAGCGCATGTTGGTCGGCCACTTCCAGATTTCGCGGAAAGACGTGTCGTTGCCGAGCGAGAAGAAGATGACACTGGCGCGACCGACAAGATTTTCAGCCGGCACGAAGCCGACGTCGAAGCGGCTGTCGAGCGAGTTGTCGCGGTTGTCGCCCATCATGAAATAATGGCCTTCCGGCACGATGAATTCGCGGGTGTTATCGCCGCGCGACACCGGCGACTGGTCGAGCGTGTCGTAGGTCTTGCCGTTATCAAGCGTTTCGCGGAATACCGGCACGTCCTCGCCCGGATCGAGCTTGTAGTCCGAGGTGAAGCTGCCATCCGCCACCTTCGGAACAGGCTTGCCGTTGACGTAGAGGACGCCGTCGGTGACCTGGATATGATCGCCGGGCAGGCCGATGCAGCGCTTGATATAATCGACATCGGGATTCGGCGGGAAGCGGAAGACGACGATATCGCCGCGCTTCGGATCCGAGCCGAAGATGCGGCCGCTGAAGAGATCAGGCGAGAAGGGCAGCGAATACTTCGAATAGCCGTAAGCGAACTTATTGACGAAGATATAATCGCCGACGAGCAGCGTCGGCATCATTGAACCGGACGGAATGGTAAAGGGCTGGAACAGCACGGTTCGGATCACCATCGCCAGAATCAGCGCCTGAATGATGACCTTGATATTTTCCCAGAGGGCGTTCGGCTTGGTATCGACTTTTTCGGACACGCAGTCTCATTCCTTCAAGACGCCGTAAAGGCGCAATTCTTTCTGCCGTTCTCTCTAGCGGCTTCGGCCGGTTGCGGCAATGGCGACAACATGAAAAGCGACGAGAGGTCGCGATCAACGCTCCCGAGGTCACGATCAGAGGCTCTCGGGCAACGCCTCGATGATGACGAAGGCCTGCGCCAACGGATAATCATCGGTTATTGTCAAATGAATGGCGGCCCGATGGCCCGCGGGCAGCATCGATTTGAGGAGTACGGCGGCGGCACCGGTCAACTGCATGGTCGGCTTGCCGCTCGGCAGGTTGACGACGCCCATATCCTTCCAGAAGACGCCCTGGGCTATGCCGGTGCCGAGTGCCTTGGAACAGGCCTCCTTGGCGGCGAAACGCTTGGCATAGGATGCGGCGCGGTTTGCCCGGTGGTCGGAACGGGCACGCTCGACCTCGGTGAAGCAGCGATGGGTGAAGCGCTCACCGAAGCGCTCGATCGATTTCTCGACACGACGAATGTCGATCAGATCGCTGCCAATGCCGATGATCATGCCGGAACCTTCCGTCGCCTAAGAATTCTGCACCGGTTCATACGCTCGGCATGTCGCCGGCCGGACCCGCCAGGCGCAGGCGCGCCCGCTCCATCAGCCGCGTGCGGCGGCGCGCCTGAAAACCCTTGACGGTGTAGAACGTCAGCGCATAGAGCGCAACGGCGGTCACGGTTCCCGGCGGAATGGCACCGATCAGCATCGGCTCCAGCACCGGCCTCCATAATTCGGTGAAGTTCAGCTTGTGAAAGAGCGCGGCGAGATCCACCGCCTGACCGGCCAGATGATCCTTACGGCTCAACAGCAGATGGCCGATCTCCCAGGTGATGCCCCAGATGAAAGGATAGGTCAGCGGATTGCCGAAGGCGGCGCAGCCGAGAGCCGCGGCCACCATATTGCCGGAGAGGAAATAGCTGATGACGAAAGCCATGACGAAATGCACGCCGATGAACGGCGTCCACGAGACAAAGACGCCAGCGGCGACGCCGGCCGCAACCGCATGCGGAGAAGCGCTCAGGCGCAGGATGCGCATTGTCAGGTAACGGATCGGGCGAAGGAAACCTTTTCGGGGCCATAGAAGCTCCCGCATCTTTTCCTTGAAACCCGCAGGCTTGCGACGGCGAAACAACATGGTCGCTATTTAGTGCAGTGCACCGGACCGTGACAAGAGCGGCAAATGGTACCGCCCGAAACAGCCCCCTTATCTTTCTTGCAAAGGAGCATCTTCATGCCGAGGGGCGCTCGTTATACGTAACGTCCCTCACTCGACCAAGTATAAAGGCGGTATCAGCGATTGCGGAACAGACCGCGGTCGACCTGACGCTGACGAAACTCGAGATCGATACGATCCAGCGAGCCGTTCAGATAGGCCATTTCACGTTCCTGCGTTGTCGGAGCGCGAAAGGCGCGAGCGATTTTCCTGATAGGATCAAACATTACCTTGTCTCATCTTCTGTTTACGTTTTCGATGACCAGAAGATAGTCCTGCCAAAGGCTGATTACCACCGCTGCGACATGGACACAGCTATGCGTTCAACGCATTCCTTGCCTTATTGCTGCGCCGTCACGATTATAAACCGATCATAAAATGTGCATCTTTGTCGATTCGGGCCCATGGCAGGCTTAACAAAAGCCTACTCATAGAGCCGCCGGACCGTGGCGATGCAATCCAGGTCCTTCATCTGGGCGAGCAACTGGTTGAGCTGGCGCAGATCCCACACCTCGACTTCCAGCATCATCTCGGTGAAATCGGCTGCCACGCGCACCGTATTCAGCATACGAATATTGACGTCGAGCCCGGCGACGGTCTGGGCCACCTTGGCGAGCGTGCCGGGCTCATTCAATGCATTCACCATGATACGCGCCATGAAACGCGACTTGTTGGCCTCGTCGAGATCCCAGCGGACGTCGATCCAGCGATCAGGTTGATCATCGAAACGCTGCAGGCTCGGTGACTGGATCGGATAGATGGTGATGCCCTTGCTCTGATCCATGATGCCGACGATGCGGTCGCCGGGCACGGCGCCGGTCGAGGCGAACTTGACGTCGACATTGCCGGACAGGCCGCGGATCGGGCCGACATCGACATCGGCATCAAGTTCCGAATGGCCGCCTTCGGCCCCTGCCTTGGCCTTGCCGGGAATCTTGAAGATCATGCCTGCGGCGCTGCGGACATTGAACCAGCCGTCATCGCCGGAGGGCTTGACGGTAACGCGCTCGTCCTGATGGTCGGGATAGACGGCGCGCAGCACGTCGAGCGAGGACATCTCGCCGCGGCCGACGGCGGCGATCGCATCCTCGACATCCTTCTGGCCCAGACGGTGCAGTGCCGGCTTCATCGCCTCACGCGAGAAAATCTTGCCGGCTCGGTTGAAGGTGCGCTCGAGAATGCGGTGGCCGAGGCCGGCATATTGCTTGCGGATCGCCATGCGGGTGGCGCGGCGGATAGCTGCCCGCGCCTTGCCGGTGACGACGATCTCCTCCCAGGCGGCCGGCGGAACCTGCACGCCGGAGCGGATGATCTCGACCTCGTCGCCATTCGCCAGCCGCGTCACCAGCGGCATGATGCGGCCGTTGATCTTGGCGCCCACCGTGGTATCGCCGATATTGGTATGCACCGCATAGGCGAAATCGATCGGGGTGGCGCCACGCGGCAGGGCAATCAGCTTGCCCTTCGGCGTGAAGCAGAAGACCTGATCCTGGAAGAGTTCGAGCTTGGTGTGCTCGAGGAATTCCTCCGGGCTGTCACCTTCGGCGAGCGCCTCGATCGTATGGCGCAGCCAGGAATAGGCATTGGATTCGCGCGAAAGAATGTCGCCATCGGCATTGGTGGCACCGTCCTTGTAGAGCGTGTGGGCGGCAATGCCGAATTCGGCGATTTCGTGCATGCGCTTGGTGCGGATCTGCAACTCGATGCGCTGGCTGGACGGACCGACGATGGTGGTGTGGAGCGAACGGTAATCGTTCTGCTTCGGCGTCGAGATATAATCCTTGAATCGCCCGGGCACGACGCGCCAGCGCGTATGGACGATGCCGAGCGCCCGGTAACAGGACGGGATGTCCTCGACGATCAGACGGAAGCCGTAGACATCGGAAAGTTGCTCGAAGGAGAGCGACTTCGACTGCATCTTGCGAAAGACCGAATAGGGCTTCTTCTGCCGGCCCTTGACATAGGCGCTGGTCAGGCCGCTGGCGACCAGGAGGTCGCGCAATTCGGCCTCGATCTTCTTGACGATGCCTTCGTTGCGCTTGGAGAGCTCTTCCAGCCTTTTCGTGACGGTCTCGTAGGCCTCCGGATTCATGTGCCGGAAGGAAAGCTCCTCGAGTTCCTCGCGCATGTCCTGCATGCCCATGCGGCCGGCGAGCGGCGCATAGATTTCCATCGTCTCCTCGGAGATGCGGGCACGCTTATCGGCCGACATGTGATCGAGGGTGCGCATATTGTGCAGGCGGTCGGCGAGCTTGACGAGCAGCACCCGTACGTCATCTGATATGGCGAGCAGCAGCTTGCGCAGGTTCTCCGCCTGCTTGGCTTTCTTGGTGACGAGATCGAGCTTCTTGATCTTCGTCAGTCCCTCGACCAGGCGGCCGATGTCCTCGCCGAAGAGTTCGTCGATCTCGGCGCGCGTCGCCGTCGTATCCTCGATCGTATCGTGCAGAAGGGCGACCGCGATCGTCGATTCATCGAGATGCATATCGGTCAGGATGGCGGCGACCTCGAGCGGATGGGAAATATACGGGTCGCCGCTCGCGCGTTTCTGCTGGCCATGTTTCTGCATGGCGTAAACATAGGCCTTGTTCAGCAGTGCTTCATTGGCATCGGGCTTGTATTGCTGAACCCGCTCCACGAGCTCGTACTGCCGCATCATTCCAAAGCCACTCCGACAAAAATAAAAGCGCGCCAATCAACGATTGGCGCACACATGGGCAATAATATGCCTAAGCAATAAAGGCGCAAGATTGACGATTGGTAATCGTCGCTCTTTTCCGAATCAGATCCGGTCGAGACGCTTAATAATCGTCGCTCTTTTCCGGCGGCACGAGGCCCTCGATACCGGCAAGCAGCTCTTCTTCCGACATCTGGTCGAAAGTGATCGTCTCCGGCAGGTCGTCCTGCTCCTCGCTGTCAGCGGCAGCAGCGCCGCCGGCGGCGATCATGCTGGCCGGATCGGGCTCGGGCTCGTCGACTTCGACATGCTTCTGCAGCGAATGGATCAGATCTTCCTTGAGATCATCGGGCGAAAGCGTCTCGTCGGCGATTTCGCGCAGCGCCACGACAGGATTCTTGTCGTTGTCTCGATCGATGGTGATCGAGGCACCCTGGGAAATCAGCCGGGCGCGGTGGCTGGCGAGCAGAACCAGCTCGAAGCGGTTCTCCACCTTGTCAATGCAATCTTCAACTGTGACACGGGCCATTGCCTGTCCTTTACGGTCGTCATTTCGGGATTAGCACGCCCGATACAATTAAAACCGGGCAAATACAAGTTTTTCGTTCCGGCTCCCCTCGTCTTTATCCGCGGCCGAGCTAAATTTCCATGGAGAATGTGACAATTCCACCAAAGGTTGCTTGGAATATGCGGAATCGTGCCCTAAATCTCTCTTATATGAACAGATGGTAAAGTAAGCATCAGATCAAAAATCACAATAAGCCATTGTATTTATTGAAATTTGATGCCCCGCGAATTTCGATTTCTCTCATTGGAATTGGTAAGCGATGTTTGACCCACGCGAAAAAATTGCACTCTTCATTGACGGCGCCAACCTCTACGCTGCATCCAAGAGCCTCGGTTTCGACATAGATTACCGCAAGCTCTTGAAGGCATTCCAGAAACGCGGCTACCTCCTGCGCGCCTACTATTATACGGCGTTGATCGAGGACCAGGAATATTCATCGATCCGTCCTCTGATCGACTGGCTCGACTATAACGGCTATAAGGTCGTCACCAAGCCTGCCAAGGAATTCACCGACTCCATGGGCCGGCGGAAGATCAAGGGCAACATGGACATCGAGCTTGCGATCGACGCCATGGAGCAGTCGGAAACCGTCGACCATCTCGTCATCTTCTCCGGCGACGGCGACTTCACGAACCTCGTCGAGGCGCTGCAGCGCAGAGGCCGCAAGGTCTCGGTGATCTCGACGATGGCGACGCAGCCGCCGATGATCGCCGACGACCTGCGCCGGCAGGCCGATCATTTCATCGACCTCTTGTCGCTGAAGGCTGAAATCGGTCGCGATCCCGCGGAGCGGGCGCCGCGCCCGGTCGAAGTCGCCCCGGCCAGCGATTTCGGGGAGTAATCGAAAGCGCCGCGAGCCTATCGGCTGCGGCGCGATGGGCTAGCCGTTATCCTTCAACAAGCGGCTCTTCTGCCGGTTCCAATCGCGCTCCTTCTCGGATTCGCGCTTATCGTGCAATTTCTTGCCCTTGGCGAGCGCAAGCTCCATCTTCGCCCGACCCCGATCATTGAAATAGATCTTCAGCGGGACCAGCGTCATGCCTTCGCGGTTGACAGCTGAACGCAGGCGATGGATCTCACGGCCCGACAGCAAGAGCTTGCGGCGCCGGCGCGGTTCGTGATTGAAGCGGTTCGCCTGCAGATATTCCGGCAGGTAGGAGTTGATCAGCCAGATCTCGCCGTCCTCATCCGACGCATAGGATTCGGCGATATTGGCCTTGCCTTCGCGCAACGACTTGACCTCCGTGCCCTTCAGCACGAGACCTGCCTCATAAGTATCGATGATCTCGTAGTTGAAGCGGGCCTTGCGGTTTTCGGCCACGACCTTGTTCACCACACGCTGGCTGCCTTTGGGGGCCATGACGATATTCCCTTCGGGGCGCGAAAAGCCGCGCCCTCATTGCCTGTCCTTATGTAAGGGAACGACCCGGCCTTGTGAAGGTGGCGGGTCTCCTCAGTTCAGCAATCCTGCATGACGCATGGCGGCGTCGATTGCTGCTTCGGTTGCCGGCTCCAGGGTCGAAAGCAGCGGCGAGCGGACATTGCGGCTCATCCGGCCGAGCTTGGAGAGGCCGTATTTGGCGCCGCAGAGACCGGGCTCAAGGAAGATCGCCTTGTGCAGCGGCATCAGTCGGTCCTGATATTCGAGCGCGCGGGCGAATTCACCGGCCAGCGTCGCGGCCTGAAAATCGGCGCAGAGGCGCGGGGCGACATTGGCCGTCACCGAAATGCAGCCGACGCCGCCATGGGCGTTGAAACCGAGGGCTGTCGCGTCCTCGCCGGACAATTGTCTGAAGTCCTTGCCGCAGGTGATGCGCTGCTCGGAGACACGCTCGATCTTGCCCGTCGCGTCCTTGACGCCGACGATGTTGCTGTGCGCCTTGGCGAGAGCACCCATCGTTTCCGGCGTCATGTCGATCACCGAACGGCCGGGAATATTGTAGATATAGATCGGCAGGGCGACGGCCTCGGCGATCGCGGAAAAATGCGCGATCAGACCCTTCTGCGTCGGCTTGTTGTAATAGGGCGTGACGACGAGCACGGCGTCGGCGCCGACCTTTTCGGCATGCTGGGCGAGTTCGACCGCCTCACGCGTATTGTTCGAACCGGCGCCGGCCATGACCGGAACGCGTTTTGCCGCCACTTCGATGCAGAGTTCCACGACCCGCTTGTGCTCGGCATGCGACAGCGTCGGCGATTCGCCGGTCGTGCCGACCGGAACGAGACCGCTGCTGCCTTCCTTGATCTGCCAGTCGACATGGGCGGCGAAGCTCGCTTCGTCGATCAGTCCGGCATCGGTGAAGGGGGTGACGAGGGCGGGAATGGACCCATTGAACATGCAAAGCTCCTCACGACCAAATCCTTGCTTCGGCCGCATTCCATGAATATTTTGCGCACCATAGAGCGCCGAAATCATCGCGACAAGCGCGGAGAGTTCGGTTTAGGGCAAATTCCGATAGCAGATGTGAATGAATTTTACCTGGTACGGTAAGGTTTCGTTAAGAAGCCTCTAGCCAAATGGGCAGGGCGTGTTTTCCGTTGCGAGATCCCGGATGAAGAAAGCTGTCCTGATTCTGACCGCCTTCGGCTTTGTTGCCGCCGCGTGGGGCAGCCTCGCGTCGCCGCTTCCCGGCGAAGGCATTCCGACGCCTGACGTCAAGCCGATCGGCTTCGTTCCCGAGACATCGATACCGGCAGCGCTGACAACCGGCGCCATACCCCGCAATCCCGCCGTCGCGCCTGTCGCCAGCGATCTGAAAACCGGCCTCGACGCACTTTCCGCCAAGAATCCGCAACTGGCTCTATCGATCCGCGACAGCATGCGCGAGGGTACGCTCGACCGGCATATCCTCACCTGGGCGATCGCCGTCTCCGGATTGAAGGGCGTTCCCTCTTATGAAATCGCCAGCGCCGCGCAGGAGCTCAAGGGATGGCCCGGCCTTTCCAGGCTGCGCGCCTATTCCGAACGTGCGCTCTACGACGAAAACCCCGCCCCGTCAGCCGTGCTCGCCGCTTTCGGCGATACCGCGCCGGAGACGGAGCAGGGCGCCGTCATCCTCGGGCGGGCGCTGACTGCGTCAGGCAAGCAGGCGCAGGCAGCAAAATATATCCGCAAGGTCTGGCGCACCGAGGCGCTCGACAAGGCGAGCGAAGACAAGATCCTCCTCGAGTTTTCCGCCCTGCTGACGCCAGCCGACCACAAGGCGCGGATGGACTATCTGATGTATCGTGGCCGGGTGGCGCAGGCCAAGCGCTTCGGCGATATGGGCGGGGCGCAGTCCCTCTACAAGGCCTGGGCCGCCGTCGACGCCAAAGCTGCCAATGCCGACGCGCTGCTCAATAGCGTCGAGCCGAAATGGCGTGGCGATGCCGGCCTGCTGTTCGCGCGGATCGAATATCTGCGCAAGCAGGACAAGTATGCCGAAGCGGCGGCGCTTCTGGAAAAGATGCCGCGCGAGCCGGGCGAACTGGTCAATTCCGGAGAATGGTGGAACGAGCAGCGGATCGTCAGCCGCGGCCTCGTCGATCAGGGACAATTCAGACCGGCCTACCGCGTCGTCGCAAGTTCCGCGGCAACCAGCCCGACTGATATCGTCGAGGCCGAGTTCCATGCCGGATGGTATGCGCTGCGCGGTCTGCAGGATCCGACAACGGCAGAAAAGCATTTCCGCAAGATTCTGGCGACTTCGAACGGCCCCATCTCGGTGTCGCGCGCCTGGTATTGGCTCGGGCGGGCAGCCGAGGCCGGCGGCCCCGGCAACTCCAGCGAATTTTACGGCAAGGCCGCAAATTTTCCCGGCACCTTCTATGGGCAGCTCGCGGCCGAAAGGCTTGGACGCAAGACGCTCAACGTCAGCTATCCCACCCCGAGCGCAGCCGACCGCCAGAGTTTCCAGGCGCGCGAGGCCGTGCAGGCAATCGCCCGGCTCGAGGCAGCCGGCCATGGATGGCGGGCCGATATCCTCTATCTCGCGCTCGCCGATCAGCTGCAAAGTCCCGGTGAACTGGCGATCCTTGCGGCGCAAGCCGAGCAATCAGGCAATCATCATCTGTCACTGCAGGTCGGCAAGATCGCCTATGGCCGCGGCATCGACGTCGCCGCGCTCGCTTTTCCCGTCGGCGTAATCCCGGCGAATGCCAATATCTCCGGCTCCGGCAAGGCGCTCGCCTACGCGATTGCCCGGCAGGAAAGCGCCTTTAACCCGGCCGCCGTTTCGGCGGCGAATGCTCGCGGCCTGCTGCAGCTTCTGCCCGGCACGGCCCAGGCGGTGGCCAAGCGCCACAACATCACCTTTTCGAAGGACAAGCTGACGGCCGATGCCGGTTATAATGCGACGCTCGGCGCGCATTATCTCGGCGAGCAGATCGAAGCCTTCGGCGGCTCCTACATCCTCACCTTCATCGCCTATAATGCCGGGCCGAAGCGGGTGCCGGAATGGATCGGACGCTACGGCGACCCGCGTGGCAGGCCGGTCGACGAGATCGTCGACTGGATCGAGCGCATCCCCTTCCCCGAAACGCGCAACTACGTGCAGCGGGTGATGGAGAATTACGAAGTCTACAAAGCCCGCCTCGGCCAGCCGGCGGATATCGAGCGCGACCTGATCGGCGGACGCAGCGCCTCCTGAAGCCGTTTGGCGCGGCTTGAAAAGCAGGCTGGTCTTTGTTTTTGCGCATGTCTTTATCGCAAAACCGCTGCACACTTTTGCGAGACATGCTCTACACCTTCTGGATCAGACAGGTCTCGAGGATGCGATGCCGGATATGGATGCAGGCGGTTTCCAGGAACGATTTTACTCTTCCCCCGATGGGCTGAGGCTTTATGCACGCGACTACCGGCCGGAGGAGGCGGCAGCCGCCGAACGGCTGCCGGTGATCTGCCTGCCCGGCCTGAGCCGCAATGCCCGGGACTTTCATCCGCTTGCGCTGCTTCTCAGCCGCGACAGAACAGGCCCGCGCAGGGTGATCGCGCTCGATTCGCGCGGGCGCGGAAATTCTGCATGGGATGAGAACAAGGCCAATTACAATCTTGCCGTCGAGACCGGCGACATCATTGCCGCCTGCACGGCATTCGGCATCGAGCGAGCGATTTTCATCGGCACCTCGCGTGGCGGCCTGATCCTGCATTTGATCGCGGCGACACGGCCGGATCTTCTCGAAGCCGTGGTCCTGAACGATATCGGACCGGCGATCGAGGCGAGAGGGCTGGCGCTCATTCGCGACTACCTCAACAGCGGCAAGGCGCCGGCCGACTGGAAAGAGGCGGCCGATCTATTGCGGGAAAATCACGGCGCCTCGTTTACCGCGCTTACAGGCGAGGACTGGCGCGAAATGGCGCTTGCGCTATATCGCGACGTCGGCGGAAGGCCGGTCGCCGACTTCGATCCGGCGATCGCCGAGGCGCTGAGATCGATCGATTTCAGCCAGCCGCTGCCCGATCTCTGGGCACAATTCGAAAGCCTGAGCCGCTTTCCGCTGATGCTGATCCGCGGCGAAAATTCACCGCTTCTTTCCCAAGAAACCGCGGGCGAAATGGCCCGACTGCATCCCGGATTGATCCTTCATACCGCCGGAGGGCAAGGACATGCGCCCCTCCTCCATCTCGGCAATATCCCTGCAGCAATTCGCGCTTTTCTTGCCACTTTCCCGGTAGGCTGATTAATCGGAATCGAATGCGGCTCCCGCTGCTACCCAAACGCCTTGGGGGCGGCTGCCTGGAATCCTGGCGCGCCATCCCCTCCCCCGGCGTGTGTCGAAGGCCCCTCGCCTCCGCCTCGTCTGCGGCTCTCTCAGTTCGGTTCCCGGATGGCATCATCCAGGCCGCGCAGCAGCGGGTAGAGGAAATAGGAGATTACCGTCCTGTTGCCCACCTTGATCTCTGTCGAGACGGTCATGCCCGGCAGCAGTCTGACCGGCACGTCCGAGGCGTTCAGCCTCGTATCGGCAAGCAGGATGCGAGCCTTGAAGAAGGGCGCGGCCGGCTGGCTCGGAGTGGCGGTCTGTTCCTGCTGCTGGCCGGTCATAAACGTGTCCTGGCTGATGGTGCGAACCTCGCCCGACGCGGTGCCGTATTTCTGGAAGGGATAGGCGTCCAGCTTGATGCGGGCCTCCTTACCCACGGCGATGCGGCCGATGTCGCGGGTGTTGATCGAGACTTCCGCTTCGAGCGGCACGTTGATCGGCACCAGCGTGACGATGGGTTCGGCTTCGCGCACGACGGAGCCGATGGAGCGCTGGGCGAGATCGAGCACGACGGCGTCGGCAGGTGCTGTCAGCGACACCATGTTGCGGCGCAGCTCCATCTTCTTCAGCTCTTCATCCGCCATGTCGCGCTGGCCGCGCAGCTCTACCAGCTGTTCCATCGCGGCACGGCGGAAATCCTCGATGAAGGCCTGCCGATCGGCTTTCAGCTTGGCAAAGGCATGCGCGGCCTCGTCGGCCTTGCCGCGCACGGCAGTCAGATCGGACTCGACGTCGAGGCGGGCGTCGCGCGAGCCGAGCATGGTGATCAGCGAGCCGCTCTGCGTGTTAAAGAGCCGCTCGCGCGCGCCTTCGATCTGCGAGAGCGTGTCGCGTCGGTCGATGAGCACGGCCTCCTGGTTCCTGGCCGCGGCAAGCGCTGCCGACTGGCCGGCGATCTGCTGCTCGAAATTCTGCAGCTGCGCCGTGTAGAATGCCCGCCGCTGGCCGAAGAGCTGCACCTGCAGCATCTCGTCGGGCGTTGTTCCCGCCATCATCGTGTAGTCGTCGCCGGCAAGTTCCGCCTCGATGCGCTTCACCTGGGCGTCGAGTGCCGAGAACTTCGCCTGCTGCTGGTCGACATCGGCCTGGCTGAAAGTGGCGTCGAGCGTTGCGAGCGTCTGTCCGGCATGCACCACCTCGCCGGCCTTCACATCGATCGTGCGGATGATCGAGGTTTCGAGCGGCTGGACGACGATGGTCGGCTGGGTGGTGACGAGCTTGCCGGGCGCAATCACCACCTCGTCGATATCAGAAACGGAGGCCCAGATGATGGTCGCAGCAATCAGCGCCGTCACGCAATAGAGCGTCGTGCGCGCAACACGCGGCGGAGCACGTTCCTCGAGCTCGACGGCGTCGGACTGAAATTCCGCAATTGCCGGCGGCAGCGGCAGGCGGGCGGCGAGCTGCCCACCTCTGCCTGGCGGCCCCTTGTCTGAGGGACCATGGTCTGGGGCTACGGGCAGGTTCTCGCCGGATTTTCTGACACGCGCGTTCATGCGACCTGCCTCATTTGCTGTGCCCACAGGTGGCGATAGGTCATGCAGCGCGACACCAGCTGGTCGTGCCGGCCGATATCGGCGACCTTGCCCCGATCGATGACGAGAATGGCATCGGCATCGACGAGCGTCGAAAGCCGGTGCGAGACGATGACGACGGTGCGCCCGGCAGCGATACGGCTCAGATTCTCGCGGATGATCGCCTCGCTGTCGGGGTCGAGCGCGCTCGTCGCCTCGTCGAAGATCAGGAGCTTCGGATCGGTGATCAGCGCCCGCGCAATGGCAAGCCGCTGCCTCTGGCCGCCGGAGAGGTTGGCGGCGTTTTCTTCCAGCATCGTGTCGAAGCCGCGCGGCAGGCGCTCGATGAATTCTTCCGCGCCGGCGATGCGGGCGACCTCCATGATTTCCTCGATGCTGGCATCGGGTTTGGCGGCGGCGATATTATCGCGCACCGTTCCGCGGAAGAGGAAATTATCCTGCAGCACGACGCCGATGCTGGTTCTCAGGTGCACGAGGTCGATCTCGCGGCTGTCATAGCCGTCCATGCGCACCAGCCCTTCCTGGCTCTGATAGAGCCCCTGGATGAGCCGCGTGATTGTCGTCTTGCCCGAGCCGCTCTTGCCGACCACGCCGAAAACACAGCCCGCCGGAATGGCGAAGGACACATTGTCGAGCGCCGGCGGCCCATCCGGACCATAGCGGAAAGTGACCCTGTCGAATTCGATACGTCCGTGCAGATGCGGCCGCACCCCTCGCCCGCGGCCTGCCTGTTCCGGCCGCTGGTTCATGATCTCGCCGAGCATGCGCACCGACAGAGCCACTTCCTGATATTCGTGCACCATGGTCACGATCTGCACCAGCGGTCCCGAGACGCGGCCGGCCAGCATGTTGAAGGCGACCAGCGCGCCGATCGTCATGGAACCGCTGAAGACATCGAGCGCGCCGAGTCCGATGATCGCCACGCTCATCAGCTTCTCCAGAAGCCCGGTCATCGACTGGGCGATAGTCGAGATCTTCTCGACCCGGAAACGCACCGAAATCGACTGCGCCGAATAATCGTCCCACACCTTGCGCTGGCGCGGCTCCAGCGCCAGTGACTTGACGGTGCGCATGCCATGCACGGTTTCCACCAGCAGGGCCTGCCGGTCGCCTTCGGCCTGATAAAGAGCCTGCAGGCGACGCTGGAACGGCCCGACGAGCAGTATCACCACGAGCCCGACGAGCGCCGCAAAACCCAACACCACGAGCGTCAGCTTGACGCTGTAGAGAAGCAGGATCGGCAAGAAGACGAAGAGTGAAACACCGTCGAGAAGCGTCAGGAACAGCCGGCCGGTCAGGAATTCGCGGATGCGCCCCGTCTGCTGCATATGCTTGACGAGAACACCGGCTGAGGCCTGTTCGAAGAGCGCGATCGGCAGGTTGAGCAGGTGGCCGAAGGTGCGTGTCGCCACCCGGATGTCGATCCTATTGGTGGCGTAGAGCAGCAGATAGCGGCGCAGGAAGCTGAAGGTCGCGTCGAAGACGAGCGCCACCGCGATGCCGACCGTCAGAACCGTCAATGTCGCGTAGCTCTGATGCACGAGCACCTTGTCGATGACGAGCTGAAAAAACATCGGCGTCGTCAGCCCCAGGCCGTAAAGCACGAAGGCTGCGAGCGCCACGTCACGGAAGAAGCTGCGCTGGCGGATGATTTCGGGGACGAACCAGCGGAAGCCGAAGGGCCGGTCCTCATCCGACATGCGATAGTTGCGCTTCATCAGCACAACCGATCCGAGCCAGGCCTTGGCGAATTGCTCCTCGCTCAGCAGCATGACTTCGGGGCGCGTGGCGAGCGGGTCGAGAACGCGGATCCGCTCATCCTCGCCCTCCCCGAGAGCGCCGGCGATGACCACCCAGTTGCCGTTCGAAAGTTCGGCAAGCACCGGGAAAGCCTCGCCGAGCTGGAACAGGCTTCGCCAGTCGAGGGTCAGATGCCTGGCCCTGAGGCCGGCATCCTTGGCCATTCTGAGCATTTGCCGCACGGCCACCGGATCGTTGCCGACGGAATAATCGTGCTGCAATCGCTCAGGAGAAAGGTCGACGCCGTGGTGACGCGCGACGAGCGCAAGACAATGCAGGTTGGTATGCAGAAAACCACTCATGGCCCACCCGAAACACTACGAGACCGAGGCTGTCCCCGTTGTCAGTTGAAATTCGGCGAGGCGTTCGAAGCGCCGCCCTGCACCGACTGGATATCGGTGGCGGCTGCAGCCGACATGTCACCGATGCGACGGACCGCGCCCGCCTCGACCAAGCCGCCAAGCGCCTTCTGCATGAGGTCGACCGCATTGGCGAAGGCGTCGACAGGCATGATGATGCGCTGGCGGAAAACCGGCTTCGGATTGTTGTTGGCGTCACGATCGGTGGCCGAGAGCGACATCAGGTCGATGCGCACGATCGTTCCCGTGACGGTGATTTCGCCGATTCCGTCGGCATAAAGTTCGCTGCTCATTGTTCTCTCCTCTGGTTGATAATCAAAACCTGTTCACCTTTGGGCCGACGCATCGGATTATCCGAAAACCGCTTCACACTTTTCGGTCCGATGCGTGCGTATCGTGCCGCCATGCCGGAAACGGATCGCGAAGGCCGACGGCCGTCTGTGGATCGAAACCCGTCTCCTCCCCGGTCAGGCAATCGTCGAGCGCGGTGCGGATGGCGCCCTCGTCGAAGCCGGAGCCGATGAAGACCAGCTCCTGGCGGCGGTCGCCCCAGACATCGTCCCAATGCCGGTCGAGTAACTGGCGGAATTGCGGATGGCGCGGCCAGTGCGCCCGCGGCACCGAAGCCCACCAGAACCCTCTGGTATCGATGCGGCATTGCGTGCCGGCAATCGACAGCAAGCCGATCTCGTCCGGCCGGGTCGCCAGCCAGAAATGGCCTTTCGCCCTGATGACGCCGGGCAATGGCTGCTCGAGCATGCGGCCCAGCCGCGCCGGATCGAAGGGCCGGCGGCTGCGATAGACGAAGCTTGTTATGCCGTATTCCTCGGTCTCCGGCACATGATCGCCCCAGCCGTAAAGCTCCTTGTGCCAGAGTGGATGGCGGGCGGCCTTGGCTTCGCTGAAAAAGCCGGTATCCAGGATCGCGCCGAGCGGCACCTGGCCGAAAACCGCCTCGATGACGCGGGCATCCGGATTGAGCGCTGCGACGACCCGGCGAACCTCGGCAAGATCGGTGCAGGGCACGTCGCCCGCCTTGTTGATGATGACGACATCAGAAAATTCGATCTGCTCGACGAGCAGTTCCACGAGTTTGCGATCATCGTCCCCGTCACGCCTTTCGCCGCGATCGGCCAGGAACTCGTCGCTCCGGTAATCGGCAAGCAGATTGACCGCGTCGACGACGCAGACCATGGTATCGAGCCGCGCCACATCGCAAAGGGCCGCTCCGCTCTCGTCGCGGAAGGAGAAGGTCGCCGCTATCGGCAGGGGCTCGGCGATCCCCGTGCCCTCGATCAGCAGATAGTCGAAACGGCCGGTGGCGGCGAGCCCGCGGACCTCGCTCAGGAGATCGTCGCGCAATGTGCAGCAGATGCAGCCGTTGGTAAGCTCGACCAGGGTTTCGTCCGTCCTCGAGAGGTTGGCGCCGCCGTCACGGACGAGATCGGCATCGATGTTCACCTCGCTCATGTCGTTGACGATCACGGCGATCCGACGTCCCTCGCGATTGTTCAGGACATGATTGAGGACCGTCGTCTTGCCGGCGCCGAGAAACCCCGCCAGGACTGTTACCGGAAGTCGATTGTCTGCACCCGTCATCGATACCCCCGCTCGCCTTTACGCCGCGAGCTGCGGTTTGAACGCCACGTCCACATAGTAGTTTGTGCTGTTGTAACTGCTGGTCGGGAACAACCCGCTCGATCCATAGGCGTAGACGCCGTTGTCACCGCTGAGCGCCCTGAGGTCGCCGCTCGTCTTCTCGGCGCTGAAATAATTGCCCGTCGCCGAGTAGTTGCCGTTCGTGCTGTAGGAAACGACGTAGGTCGTATCCGCTTCGACCGCGACCTGCTGGGTGAGCGCGGCAGTCTGCCAGCCGCTTGCTGTTTCGTTGCTGAAGGTGATGCTTGCAAGCAGCGTGCCCGAGGCGGTCCAGAGATAACCGTTATGCGGGCCCGTATTGTCGGCGCCCTTATAGAAGCGGATGCCCGTGACCCAGCCTGCCGTGTCCGCCTGAAATTTCATGCCGAGATTGACCGGGTGATTGTCGTTCACCGAGACGACTGCAGGCGTTTCATTGGCGCTGAAGAGGTTCTGCTCACTCCCCTGGGCGTTGACGGTAAGCGCAACCTGGGCCGATGCCGTGCCGCCCTGACCGTCGGTGATGGAATAGCTGAAGCTCGCCGGCCCGGTATATCCTGCTGTCGGCGTGAAGGTGACGGTCTGCGTCTGGCTGTTGTAGGACACCGAACCGTTGACCGCGCCGCTGACGCCGGTGATGACAAGCGGGTCGCCATCGGCGTCGCTGTCATTTGCGAGCAGGTTTGCAGCGGCGATCGACAGAGCCGTATTGGTATAGGTCGTATAGCCATTGTCATTGGCGGCGACCGGCACCGTATTGCCCGTCGACTGGTTGAAGACGACGTCGACCCAGTAATTCGTCGACTGGTAGCTTGACGTCGGGAAGGTCGAGCCTGATCCGACCGCGTAGACGCCGTTGCTGCCTGCAAGCGCCGTCAGCGAGCCGTTGGTATGAGCAGTGTTGAAATAGTTCGAGGTTGCCACATAGGTGCCGGTCGTGTGGTAGGAGGCGACATAGGTCGCACCCGCCGTGATCTGCAGCGGCGTGGCGAAGTTCGCGGTCTGCCAGCCGGAAAGCGACTCGTTGGTGAAGGTGACTGCGGCGACGAGCGTGCCGTCGGCCCTCCAGATGGAGCCGGTATGCACACTGGTATCGCCGGCAGCCTTGTAATAGCGGATGCCCGAGATCGTGCCGGTCGAGGAAGCGACGAACTTCATGCCGAGTTCCAACGCGGTATTGTCGTTGAAGCTGCCGCCGGTCGGCCCCTCACTTGCCGTAAACAGCGTCTCGCCAGCCGAACCCGTCTGGACGGTCAGGCTGACATTGCCCTGATCCGTGCCGCCGCGTCCGTCCGACAGCGTATAGGTGAAGCTCGCCGGGCCTGAATAATCGTTGGCCGACGTGAAGGTGATGGTGCCGGTCTGCTTGTTGAGAGCGACCGTGCCGTTGGCGGCATTGCCGACGGCCGTGATGGTCATCGCATCGCCATTTGGATCGGTATCGTTTGCCAGGAGCGCGGCAATGGAGATAACAAGCGTTCCGTTGTGGCCGACGATCAGCCCACTGTCGTCGGTCGCGACCGGTTGGCTGTTGGGGCCGGCATCGAAGACCACGTCCACCCAGTAATTGCTGCCGCCGGGGTTCTGGCCGGGGAATGTGCTGGGCGTGGTGCCGTAGGCGAAGACGCCGCCGCCATCGACGGCCTTCAGCTGGCCGCTGGCATAGGGCTCGTTGAAATAGTTCTGGGTGAGCGAGTAGTAGCCATTGCTGTGATAGGAGGCCACATAGGTCGTGCCGGCCGCGATCTGGATCGGGCTGGAGAACATCACCGTCTGCCACCCTGAGAGCGATTCCCCTGTCGCTACGCCGGTCGCCAGCAGCGTTCCGGTGCTGCTCCAGAGGCTGACGACGTGTTCGCCGATGTTATAGAAGCCCTTGTAGAAGCGGATGCCCTCCACCGAGCCTGCCGTCGTCGCCTGGAAGCGCAGGCCGAGCTCGACTGAATCGCGATCGACCGCTACTTCGGTCGCGGGCTTTTCGGCGAGCGTCCACAGGCCCTGCGTGCCCGGCAGCGTGACGGTGACCTGCTTGCCGGCCGATGGCGCCTCCAGATTGACGCTGTCGTCGACGGCGCGTGGCAGGATCGTATAGGTGCCGCTCGCCTGGACGACCCAGTTATAGCTCCAGTTCTCGCGGCCCGTGGCCTTGAACCAGTGCTGGCCGCCATCGGTGGAGACCTCGACGCCGGCAATGATGCCGCCGCCGAAATCCTGCGCCGTTCCTGATATCGTCACATGCTGCCCTTCGAGAAAGCTTGCGCCTGATATCGACGAGGTGATCGACGAGGTGGGCTTCAGCGTGTCGGTCGATTGGGTCGCGAGGATCAGGCTCGCGTCGAGCGTCGTCGGCTGGATGCCCATGTCCGCGAACATGTTGACCATCGCCTGCTGCACGTTGCGATCGGTTGGCGTTGCCGGCCCCTGATGCTGATCGTTCAGCCCCCAGGACCAGAAGACGGTGCCGGCGCCGAAGACGAGCGCGCCGCTTGCCGCCCGGTACATCGTCAGGCTGTGGGTCGCCACCGCATCGCCGATCGTCGAGCCGTAATCGCGGAGATAGGTGTTGACCGCGATCGAGGAGAGCGACAGGTCGATCAGTCCAGCCGGACGGAATCCATTCTCGACATCCGAGTCCCATTCATAGCCGAGCAGATTCCGCACCAGATTGTAGGTCTCGCCCGGTTGCAGCTCTGCCACATCGGTATTGCGCCAGAAGCGAAGGTTCGAATAGTCGTAGGGGATGGAGATCGTATCCTGGCGGTAGCCGTCCACCTGAAACATCGTGCCCGTCAGCGAATTTTCCGGCTCCTGCCCCGGATCGGCGTAACGCGGATCGCGCCAGGTGCCGGTGCCGATATTGCTCGGGTCCGTGCTCGTGCCGTAGGTCTCCTTGTAGCAGACCATGGTGCGGTAGGCCTGGCCGCTGCCGTCGATGCTGCTTTCCCAGCGAACCTTCCAATAGACTTCGTTGCCGCTCCAGAAGGCGAGGTTCACGCCGGCATCGCGCGCGGCCTCCACATTGGTGCGCTGCTCGGCTGACCAGTATTCGTCATGGCCGACCGACAGGAAGGCCTGATGGTTGAGCAGCAGATTGCCGCTGCGCGTCGCATCGACGCCGGAAATATAGGAAACGTCGTAGCCGTTCTGCTCCAGCCACTGGATGGCTGAATGCTCCACGCCAAAGATGAAATCGTGCGAGCCGCCGACCGGGCTCGTATTGGTGATGATCGGCCTGTTATAGCTGATCGCCGAGGCGCGACCGATTGCGGTCAGGCCGCAGCTGCAGTTCGGCGGCAGGTAGCCGATCATGTCGGCGGGATCGACGGGGACATCGCCGTAATAGAGGCTGGCGCCGCCCCAGGCATTATAGGCCTGCCAGGTCGTGTCCGAGGTCTGGAAGACAATATTGCTGTGCGAGGAGTCGTCGCGCACGACGAAGGGGATGATGCTGGCATCCTCGGTGCCGTCCTCACGCACCAGCTTGGCGAAATAGACGCCGGAGACGGCATCGGTCGGAATCTGCCAGCTCGCCGAGACCGACCAGTTGCCGCAGTCGATGAGACCGAGCGACATATCGACGATCGGATGCGGCTGGATCTGCGCCGTGGTCAGCTGCTGCTCGATCGAGTCGACCTTGCGCGCACCGGCCCCGCCGTAATAGCCCATTCGGTAGATATCGATGCGGTAATGCGTGGAATCGGTGGCGATCTTGAAATCGACCGTCTGGCCGATATTCGTGCTGATTTCAGTGGCGAAGCCCTGAATGGTGCCATTGCCATCGCCCTCCAATCCCCACTCGCTGATAGGGTTGCCCTGTTTCAGATTTTCCAGTGCGATCTTGTTGAGGGTCACCGCAGCCGGAGCTGCCGCCGGTGCGGCCAGCGCTGAGACCGCGGTCGTCTCAGCCGAAGCGTCCTGACTGGGTTCCACCGAGAGGGATGCTATCGAGGTCTGAAGCCGCAACGAAGTCGTGTCGAGACTGCTGGAAGACGTCACCGGCGCCGCCGTCGTGGCGCTTCCGGTATCGGCATCGCTGGTAATACCCGTCAGCGCGGGAGCGGCAGGCAGTGTCGCAGCCTCTTCGTACGGATCCGGGGCAAGTACGGTGTCTTGCGACGTCGAGGAGGTCGTGTCGAAGACCGTCGCAGCCGACGCCGTCTTCGTGGATGTGTCCTGCGCGCCGCCATCGGCGGCAGGCGCTGGCATCGGCGTCGACGATGCAGGCGACGACTGAATGTCGCCTGATGATATCAAGGAAGATGTAACCGTGCCGATGAAGGAGGATTGAACGCTTGCGCTGCCTTGATTGGCAAAGCCGGAAGAACCCTGAGTGCTCGAAGACACTACGGTCGGAGTTCCAAGCAGTGCGGCCCAGGCCGAGGTTGCGTGACTGATGCACGGCGTGCCGCCGGCAGCAGTCAAGTATTTGCGATTCCTCACATGAAATCTCAGCAAGAGCGGCGTCCCCATTTCCCGTCGACCAGCATTGAATGACTTCATCCTGCCAGCTTTCGGAGCGGAACGTACGACAGCAATCTTGGGTATGTGGGTGGTACTCCATACGCCGATATGATGATCCTCACCGCATGTCCGACCGACAGGTTCTGGAGCTGTCTGGTGCTTCCGCTAAGCCGCAGATGTTGGGTGAAAGGAAACTTGTCGGCCTTGTTTTGCCGATCCGGGTGATCGAGCCGGTAATCTCCTACGCCGCTCCGTGCTACCAGGTCGGAAAGGGATCTTCGAGGGCCGACCAGTCCCGAGGATCCGAGCTGGCCAGGCAGTCGTCCAACGCGCTGCGGACGCCTGTCTCGTCCATATCAACACCAATGAACACGAGTTCCTGCCGACGATCGCCCCAAGCGCTGTCCCATCGACGCTCGATATGCTGGCGAAACTGGTGGTGGCTCGGCCAGTCCTGCCGGGGAACGGCCGCCCACCAGAGCCCCATGGGTTCACAGCGCCGCTGCGCTCCGGCCGCCGACATCAGACCCACGTGACGCGGTCGCGTAGCCAGCCAGAAATGACCTTTGGCGCGGATGACCCCCGGCCAGGGCTCGTCCAGGAACGCCCGAAACCGCGTCGGGTCGAAGGGACGCCTGGTGCGATAGACAAAGCTCGATACCCCATATTCCTCCGTCTCCGGAACATGAGCACCCGGGCTGTACAGTTCCTTGTGCCATAACGGGTGAGCGGCGGCCTTTGCTTCGTCGAAGAGGCCCGTACTGAGAATGCTTGCAAGAGATACCTTGCCGAAGTCCGTCTCCACCTGGTGCGCATCCGGGTTGAGCGCAGCCACTGTCTTGCGGACTTCCGCGCGAATCTCCTCGGTCGCGTCCGAGATCTTGTTGATGACGACAACGTCGGCAAACTCGATCTGGTCCACCAACAGGTCGATGAGTGTCCGCCGGTCCTCGCCGTCCCGTTGCATGCCGCGATCGCGAAGCAGATCGGCGCTGCTGTAATCAGCCAGAAGGCTGGCGGCGTCGACAACAGTCACCATCGTGTCAAGTCTGGCAAAATCGGAGAGCGAAACACCGTTCTCGTCGCGGAAGGAAAAGGTGGCAGCGATGGGGCGCGGCTCGGCAATACCGGTTCCCTCTATCAGCAGATAGTCGTATCGCCCCTCTTCGGCCAGTCGCCGCACTTCCGTCAGGAGGTCATCGCGCAGGGTACAGCATATGCAGCCATTGCTGAGCTCAACCAATGCCTCCGTCGTATGCGACAAGTTGCAGCCGCCGTCGCGAATGAGACTGGCGTCTATGTTCACGTCACTCATATCGTTGACGATGACGGCGACCCTGAGGCCCTGACGATTGGTCAGCACGTGGCTGAGAAGCGTCGTCTTGCCGGCGCCGAGAAAGCCGGCGAGCACTGTCACCGGGAGCCGCTCGCCCTTGTTCATCACTGTCGCTTGAATGGGAGCGGAGGCGGCGTCCCTCTCTGCGATCCGCATTTGCGTCGTGTCAGCCTCATTCGAAACCGATCCTAATCTTATCCTTTGCATCACGCGACCAGTTGCGGCCGGAAGACGACGTCGGCGTAGTAATTGGTTGAATTGTAGCTGTTGGTCGGGAAAAGACCTGCGGTGGCGGAACCGCCATAGGCATAGACGCCATTGCCGCTGGCCGGTGCCGTCAGCGGCCCGCTGGTGACGGGGCTGGTATAGAAATTGCTGGTCGCCACATAAGCGCCGGTCGTGTGATAGGAGGCGACATAGGTGGTGTTGGCGGCGATGGTGACTGGTTTTGTGAAGTTCACCGTCTGCCAGCCGCTCGCGGTGGTGGTGGTGAAGGTGGCGGTGGCAAGCTTCGTGCCTGTCGTGGTCCAAAGGTCGACGACATTCTGGCCGTTGTCATTGGCGCTGCGATAGAACCTGATGCCGGTGACATCTCCGGCAACGTTCGACGTGAACTTGACGCCAAGTTCGAGCTGCTGACCATCGTTGAAGGTCCGGCTCGGCGTGCTGGAAGCAGAGAACAGGCTGTAGGTCGTCGGCGCCGTCGACACGGCAATGTTGAAGGTCTCGTTGGCGGCAAGGCTGCCGAGATCGGTTGCCGTCACCTTGACGCCGTAAGTGCCTGACGTCGTCGGCGTGCCGGAGAAGGTGCGTGTCGAGGCGTTGAAGCTCAGCCAGGAAGGCAGCGCCGTGCCATCGGCGGACGTTGCCGCATAGGCCAGCGTGTCGCCGCTGTCGACATCGGTGAAGGTGGTCGTCGGCAGCGTGAAGGAGAAGGCAGAGCCGACGGTGGCGTTCTGGGTCGTCGTCTGGACGGCCAGCACCGGCGCATCGTTAGCGCCATGGATGGTGATCGTCAGGTTCGCCGTGGCCGTGGCGCCAGCGCTGTCGCGCATCGTGTAGCTGAAGACATCGCTCAGCGTGTTGGTCGACTGTCGCAGCGCCTGGACGGTCGCATTGTTCTCGTTGACCGCATAGCTATAGGCACCCGATGCATTGAGCACGAGACTGCCATAGGTGCCGTTCAGCGCCGAGCCGAGCGTGCCTGACGTCGTCCCGAAACGGACTGCCGTAACGGTCTTGGTGTCACCGGTATCCGGATCGGTGTCGTTGGTCAGCACGTTGCCGCTCGCAACCACGCCGCCCGAACCATTAGCCACACCACCCTTCTCGGTCGCATCCCCTATATCGGCAACCGCCGTCGGCGTCGTATTCGAGCTCGACGTCGTAAACATCACATCGACCCAATAGTTCGTCGACTGGAAGGTGCTCGTGGGGAATAGGCTGTTGCTGCCATAGGCATAGACGCCGTTGCCGCTGGCCGGCGCCGTGAGCGGACCGCTGGTTACATTTGAGGTGAAGTAGCCGGTCGTCGACGAATAGTGACCGGTATTGGTATGGTAAGATGCAGTGTAGGTTTGTCCGACCGTCAGCGATACCGGACTGGTGAAATAGGCGGTCTGCCAGCCGCTGGCAGTCTCGTTCGTGAAGGTGAGGGTCGCAATCCTCGTGCCGGTACTCGACCACAGTGAACCGGTATGCGTGCCGGTATCCTGGCTTCCCTTATAAAAACGAATGCCGGTGACGGTACCTGCCACGGACGTCTGGAATTTGAAGCCGAGTTCAACCGCCGAGGTATCGTTGGTGTTGACGACCGCGGGCGTCCCCGAACCGAAGAGAGAGGTGTAACTCGGCCCGCTGACGGTGACCGTTCGTCCCGCAGAGGGCGTTTCCAGGTTGACGTTATCATCGACTGCGCGAGACCGGATAGTATAGGTGCCCGCGGTTTGCGGCTGCCAGGTATAAGTCCAGTTCTCATCGCCCGTCGCCGGATGCCAGCTCGCACCGTTGTCGGTCGAAACCTCGACCGCGGCGATGACCCCGCCTCCGGTATCGGCAGCGGTGCCGGTAATCGTCACGGTGGATCCAACGGTCGCCGTGGCGGGCACCGTGATGACCGATGTCGGCGCAGTGTGGTCCAACGAAGCGGTCGCGGCGGTGAGCCCGGACTGTAGCGTTCCAGGCTGAATGCCCATGTCAGCAAGCAAATTGACCATTGCCTGCTGTACGCGCGAGTCCGTCCGGGTCGCCGTGAGGTCGTGATTGTCGCTGAGACCCCATGTCCAGTAGACCGTGCCGGCGCCGAACACCAGCGCGCCGCTGGGCGCGCGATAGAGCGTCAGATTGTGGGTCGCCGTCGCATTGCCGGTCGTGTTTCCGTAATCGAGCAAATAGCTGCTGACCGGAAGCGTCGTCGACGACAGCTTCACCAGGCCAGCCGGATCGAAGCCGTTATCGGGTGCTTCGTCCCACTCGTAACCGAGATAATTCTTGGTGAGCGTCGCCGTCTGCCCCGGCTGAAGATTGGCAACGCTCGTATTGCGCCAGAAGCGAAGGTTGGCATCATCGTAGCCAACGGTGATCGCACCGAGGTTGCTGCCGACATCGTCGACCTTGAACAGTTGACCGGTCAGCGAATTCTCCGGATTGCCGCCGCCAATGGCAGGTGGGCTGAAGCGTGGATCGCGGAAAGTGCCTGTCCATTGGTCGGAAGGATCGATATCGCCGCCCGCCCATGTCTCCTTGTAGGTGATCAGAGTGCGGTAGGGCGTGCCGTCGGCGCTATAGGCGTTGCCCCAGCGGGTGCGCCAATAGACTTCGTTGCCGCTCCAGAACATCAGGTTGACGCCCGCATCGCGCGCGGCCTCGACATTGGTTCTCTGCTGTCCCGACCAATATTCGTCATGCCCGGCATCGACATAAGTCTTGTGATTGAGCAACAGGCTGCCATAGCGATCGGCGTCGACACCCGACAGATAGGAGACATCATAGCCGTTCTGTTCCAGCCAGTAGATGCCCGCATATTCAGCACCGAACAGATAGTCCTGGGGGCCGGCGTAAGTGCCGACCCCGCCGCGCGTCGCGATCGGCCTGTTGTAGCTAACGGCATAGGCGCGACCGGCACCCTGCCCTGTCGCCGGACCGTTGCCGCCATAGAGGTTTGCGCCACCCCAACCATTGTAAGCTTGCCAGGTCTCATCCGCGGTCTGGAAGACAACGTCGCTGTGGCTGTCGTCGTCGCGCACGATGAACGGGATGTGATTTTCGCCGGAGGTGCCATCCTGACGGACGAGCTTGGCGATATAGACGCCTGAAACGGCATCATCCGGTACGGTCCAGGACGCCGAGACGGCCCAGTTACCGGCGTCCACCGTGCCGGTCGTCGCATTGCGCAACGGACTAGGTTGGGTCTGCAATCCTGTGTGCTGCATCGTCGCGACCTTGCGCGCCCCCATGCCGCCATAATAGCCGAGCCGATAGATATCGATCCGGTAGTTGGTGGAATTGGTATTGATCTTGAAGCTGATCGTCTTGCCATTATCGACGCTGATATCGGTCGCAAACCCTTCGATGTTGGAGCTGCCGGCACCGTCGATGCCCCACTCGCTCTCCGGATTGCCCTGCTTCTGGTTTTCCAGCACGATCGCGTTGCTGACCGCCGCCGCAGCCGCCAGACTCTGCGTTGTCGATGACCCCTGCGTAGAAGGCTTAGGTGGCTTCGTCACAGAGCCGGACAGGATACCGATATCCTTGGATTTTGTTCCCGTTCCCGTCTCTCCCCCGCCCGGCAGGGTTCCATTGGTGAGCGCCGCGTCCGACCACGTTGCAGTGCCGGTCCAGCCCGAGAGTGGGGACACGTCACGATCGAGAAGCGGATCGCTGACCGAGGCGCCGATGGCCTGCTTGATCGTCGCCACATAGTCCGGCCCTTCGATCAGCCTGGTCCCCGGCAATTGACCGTCCTGTTGAAGCAGGGCGCCGCCATGGGCCCAATCGAGAATCCGCGTAGGGGAGGTAAGATAGCCGCACCCGCACACGCCAAAGGGCATGCCGAAGGCCAGCGAATTCGCGCCGGCGTCGTGCGCCGTCGCCTGCCCTGACGGGCTCGATTCGAGAATGACGACCTTGCCCGAATGAGCACGCCCGGCCGCCACCTTAGGAGCACCATGCCCCGAAACTGTCGGTGCAGGGCTTTGCGGCAGATAGGGAGCCAGAGGATCGTCGCCCATTGAGCTAATTGCCGTATTGGTGCGCTGAAGGGACGATGCGGTCCCGAACGCAACTCCATCCGCGCGCCACTGGAAACGTGCAAAATCCGGCATAGGCGCCGACAGCGCGGCCACATCGCCGCTTCGAATACCAATTTCGGCAGGCGTTGCGAAAGTGTCAGGCAACGGCCGCTCTTCGAGGCTGTTGTCCGCGTCGCCGTTCACGTGCGCTCTCTGCCCGCCATCATGCTCGTTGAGGGCCGCATCCTTATAGGGATCGTCGACAAGGGTGCCCTGCTTGTGTCCATCGGCGGTTTGCGCCGATGCCGCAAGTTGAGCACTATCCTTATGCTTTTCGGCAGGTTTGCGCGGTCTTTCCTTTCCGCCGACGGTCAACCATCGGGGCACCAACGAATCCACCAGGAGTGAGCGCGAAGTCCACCGGCGAGCGTTGCGATACATGGCAAGAACCTCTCGCGAAATTTAAGGATTAAATCTATTAGGATCGTTTGACACGATCTCCGGAAGTATAGTCGAAAAATACACGAGTATATCCTACGCCTTTCGCTCTACAGACGGCATCCTTTGGGCAACGGCCGTTGACGCTGTAAACGCCCAAACGGGAAGCAACGGCCGGGTCGACCAAGCGATGGCAAAGGCCGTCTGCATCGGGGTGTCTTCAATCCGGCACGCCTATGCGATCGCTATCCTTCAGGGCGAGCACATCTATTCCTGCGTGCATGATCTCGTGATTTTTCAGGATGATACCTCTCTGAGATATACGCTCCTGCTCGATTTTAGACTGATGCACCCACCCCATCTCATCAATAGTGATGAGGCAAAGCAAACGACCTTCACCTTCCTCAAGCCTTCGCCAGACGGCACACTAACGATGCGGCTTCGGACCTGCCGGCCGGCGGTCGAACAGCGTCAAGGCATCGGATCAGCATCCGTTCAAGGATGTTTCGCAGGCGAGATATGTATATGAATTCATCGCACCGCATCCCCCAGCTGCTCTTTCGCACGACGTTTGTCATCGGTGTACTCGCCCTTCTTGCCGGCGCGGTGTCGCCGGCTCTCGCCGATAGCGCGTTCTTCGCTCCACAAACGAAAATCCGTCTGAGCGTCGTGCAATGGATACCCTCCAAGGGTCAGTTTGATCGGTTGGATGGGATCAGTGGGGAATACACTGTTTCGGATTCAGGTATAATCTCCCTGCCCTTCCTGGGGGCGCTGGCGGTCGCCAATCTCGACAATGAGGGCCTTACCATCGAAATTGCCAAGCGCCTTCAGGCGAAGATGGGTCTGACCCAGGCACCTGCAGTGACCATCGACGTTCTGGACTATTCCTCCATTTACGTGGTGGGAGACGTGATGGCGCCGGGAGAATACAAGTTTCGCTCCGGCCTCAGCGTCTTGCAATCCCTCGCAATGAGCGGCGGCCCGTTGCGGGCGGCGGCGCAGCAGCAATCGCAGGCGATCAGGCTTGCCGGCGATTTGCGGGACATTGACCATTCGCTGCTGCGCAGTTCGGCAAAGCTCGCGCGGCTGCAGGCGGAGATGGCCGACGCGAAGGAGATAGTCTTCGATCAGCCGCCCGCCGCCGATCGGCAATATGCCGAGAGTATCTACCAGGAGGAGCGGGTCATTTTTCAGGCCCGTGCAAGCGCGCTGGACAGACAGTCGGTAGCGCTCGTCGAATTGCGTAATCTCTTGACTGCGGAAGTCGAAACGCTGCAAGAAAAACTGAAAGGCTCGGATGACAATATCCAGTCGGTGGAGGAACAACTGACGAGCGTGAAGACGTTGGTCCAGAAGGGCCTGACGATCTCCTCACGTCAGATGGATCTGGAACGATTGCTCACCACCTATCGCTCCGATCGGCTCGATCTCGTGACTGCCATCATGCGGGGACGCCAGGCAATCAACGAGACGACGCGCAGTCTCGAGGGACTTTCCGACACTCGCCGCAACGAGCTCGCTACCGAGCTACAGGCGGAAAAGGCCAACCTCGATCAGCTCAAATTGAAGCGTGACACCACGCAACAGCTGCTTCTCGAAGAACTGTCGAGCGGCGCCAGCGTGAAGAATTACAATGAAGAACTGCCGCTGACGTTCATTGTGAGCCGGCGGGAAAAGGGTGAGGTCAGTCAATTCCAGGCTTCCGAAATGACGGAGCTGGCACCGGGCGACGTGGTCAGGGTGACTCGGGTACGCACCGCCGATGCGTCTTCCGAAGACGCCACTGCGCTGCCTGTCCAGACAGGGGCGAATGTCAGTCAGGTAAGCCGATGATAACGGGCTGGGGCCTTCGATGACTTTCAGAATGATCCCACCAAGCCAGACCTATACCCAGATCCTCAAATCGACGATGCTGATGGGCGGCTCTTCGCTCGTCAACGTCGCACTCAGCATCGTCAGAAACAAAGCCATGGCCGTCCTGCTCGGGCCGGAAGGCATCGGGCTGATGGGCCTTTACAGCTCGATCGTGGACATGGCGCAGTCCCTCGCCGGCCTGGGCGTCGGCGGCAGTGGCGTGCGTCAGGTCGCTGAGGCAGCCGGCACCGGCGATACAACCAGGATCGCCCAATCGGCGACCGTACTGAGACGCATATCAGTGGTGCTGGCGCTCTTTGGGGCGCTCCTTCTTGCCGCATTGGCGTATCCTGTCTCAAGTTTCACCTTCGGTGATTACCAGCACGTCGGGGGCATTGTGCTGCTGTCGCTCGCCGTTTTCTTCCGGCTGGTGTCTGCGGGGCAAGGCGCATTGATTCAGGGTATGCGCGGAATTGCGGATCTTGCCCGTATCAACGTGCTTGCCGGGCTCTTCGGTACAGCGGTGAGTATCCCTCTTATCTATCTCTTCGGGGTGCAGGCGATCGCACCGTCGCTTGTGCTCATTGCAGCTGCCTCAATCGTTCCGACGTGGTGGTACAGCCGGCGGATCTTTCCAAATCCCTACCCGATGTCGGCGCGCCAGTTCGGCCGGCAGGTGTCGGCGCTGCTCCGGCTCGGGTTCGTCTTTATGGCAAGCGGGCTTCTGACCTTCGGCGCGGCCTATGCCATCCGCATCATCGTGCTGAAGGAAGGCGGCGTCATGGCGGCGGGATTGTATCAAGCTGCCTGGGGTCTCGGCGGTCTCTACGCCGGCTTCATCCTGCAGGCCATGGGGACGGATTTCTATCCTCGCCTGACTGCAATGATCGACAACGATGTCGAATGCAACCGGCTCGTCAACGAACAGGCCGAAGCCAGCATGCTGCTCGCCGCCCCCGGCCTGCTCGGCACGCTGACGCTGGCGCCGCTCATGATGAGCCTGTTCTATTCGGCAGAATTCCACGGGGCAGTCGAACTTCTGCGCTGGATCTGTCTCGGCATGATGCTGCGCATTATTTCCTGGCCGATGGGTTTCATCGTTGTGGCGAAGAACACCCAGGCGATTTTCTTCTGGACTGAGGTTGCGGCTGCAGTCGTGCATGTTGGGCTTGCCTGGCTCCTAGTATCGCTGCTTGGTACCCAAGGAGCCGGCATGGCATTTTTTGGCCTCTATGTCTGGCACGGCATCCTGATCTATGTGATCGTCCGCAAATTGACCGGTTTTCGCTGGTCCGCCGCCAATCGCCGACACGCGTTGCTTTTCTTGCCCGCATCGGGGCTGGTATTCCTGATGTTCTCGATTTTGCCGCTGTGGCCGGCGACGGTGATCGGCTTCGTCGCCGTCCTTGTCTGTGGGTTGTATTCACTGCGCATGCTGGTCGACCTGCTTCCGCCGGAGTCCGTGCCGGCCATGATTCGCGGATGGATCACAAAGTCAGCCTAGAGCGATTCAGCTCTTCACGAAAACGCAGGGCCGCTTTAACCTTTTGTATTCACCGCAATTCCCGGCAACAGCGCTTCGCGGTTGCCTGGGAAAACCGCTTCGCACTTTCCTGGTGCTATAACGAACAATGCGCGCATCCTCAGATCCGCGCATTGTTCGTTATGCAAATTGCCGTATCAGGAGATCGCGTTCAGGCGACAGCGATATCCATGGGACGTTGGACGTTGGCGGCTCCGACGGTAGCCTCCTCAAGGGCTGCGCGAAGTGCCTCAACAACCCTGACGATGTCGAGGTCCGTCATCTGGGCGAAGAGCGGCAGGATTATCGTTTCCTGCTGCGCTGACACGCTTCGCGCCAGGCCAGTGGCGGCTCGATGGACGCTCTGGCCGGAATATGCTCCTTCCAGATGAATGTTCATCACGCCGCGCCTGGTCGATATCCCTTGATCGAGCAGTACCTGCATGACTGCCCGTTGGTCGACGGCATCAGGTAATCTCACACAGAAGCTCTGCCAGTTGCTGCGGGCCCAATCAGGCTCCATCGGCAGCTTTAGGCCGGCGATCGTCGACAGGTGCTCGCAATATTGAGCGGCAATCCGCCTTCGCTCTGCAACCAGCTCCGGCAGCCGCCGGAGCTGCACCCGTCCGACCGCGGCCTGGAGGTCGGTCATGCGATAGTTGTAGCCCAGTTCATCATAGTCTTCGAAAATCACCTGTTTCGAGCCGTGGCGGACGGCATCGGTGACGCTCATGCCATGCTGGCGCCACAGCCGGAATTTTCGGTCATATTCCGGATTCACAGTCGTCAGCATGCCGCCGTCACCCGTCGTGACGACCTTTCGGGGATGGAAGGAGAAGCAGGCAATGTCGCCATGCGGCTTGCCGATCTTTTCCCAACGCCCGTCCCAAAGGATTTCGCTTCCCGTCGCACAGGCAGCATCCTCGATAACCGGTATCGAATGGCGCTTGCCGATCTCCACGATCGAACGGAGATCGCAGGGCATGCCGAGCTGATGCACGCACAGGATTGCCTTGGTGCGGGGCGTGATTGCCGTTTCGATCAAGCTGGGGTCGATATTGTAGCCATCCGGCTCGATGTCGACGAAGACGGGCACCGCATTGCAGTACCGAACAGCGTTCGCGGTGGCGATGAACGAATGGCTGACCGTGATGACTTCATCACCGGTACCGATGCCGACCGCCATCAAGGCGAGATGAAGCGCGGTCGTGCAGTTGGAAACGGCACAAGCGTGCTCGGTGCCGACGAAGGCTGCGAATTCCTTCTCAAATGCCGCGACTTCCGGCCCTTGCGTCACCCACCCCGACAGGATGACGCGGCGCGTGGCTTCAGCCTCTTCCTCTCCGAGAACGGGTTTGGCGACGGGAATCGTCGATAACAACGGGCTCATGCAGCCTGCCCTCCTGCCGAAGCAGTCTTCGACTGCCACCACGCGACAAGGTCACGAAGCCCCTGCTCCATCGAGATTTCCGCCTTGAAGCCCAGAAGCCTTTCGGCCTTGCTGATATCGGCAAGACGACGCGTGACGCCGTTGACGGCGCGCGCCTCTTTGTGCTGCGGCTCGAGTGAGGATCCCATGATATCACTCAGCATCTGCGCGAGTTCCAGCAGGCTTATTTCCCTGCCGCTCGCGACGTTGAACACCTCGTCCGTAACGTCGCTCTTTGCCGCCAGCATGTTTGCCCGCGCGATATCGCGTGCATCGACGAAGTCCATCGTCTGGCTGCCGTCTCCATAGACGAGCGGCGGCATTCCGGCCGCCAGACGTTCCATCCAGCGGATCAGAACTTCCGTATAGGCGCCGTAAACGTCCATTCTCGGCCCGTAGACGTTGAAATAGCGCAGCGCCACATAGCGCAGGCCGTACATTTCCGCGAAACTGCGCAATAGACCCTCGTTGAAGGTCTTGGCCGCGCCGTAGATCGTCCGGTTATTGTAGGGATGATGCTGCTCGGTCGTCGGGAAGCTTTCGGCAAGCCCCAGCACGGAGGCGGAGGAAGCAGCAACGACCTTCGACACGCCGGCCTTCACGGCAGCTTCGAGGACGTTGAACGTGCCCTCGGCCAGAACATCGAAGGCGAGCCGCGGTTCTTCCGCGCATTGGGTGATGCGGATCGCCGCCTGGTGAAAGACGATGTCGACGCCTTCGAAGGTTTTCGCCAGCAATGCCCTGTCGCGGATATCGCCCTCGATGATGTTGACGGAGCCGCTTGATATTGCCGTGCTGAGATTGTCCCGGCGCCCACGCACGAAATTGTCCAGGACGATGATCTCGCGAGGTTTTTCCAATGCAACAAGATCGGCAATATGCGAACCGATCAGACCTGCACCGCCGGTGATGAGCACTCGTTTGTTTCTCATGATCTTCCCTCACGCGACATGTTCGTCATCGGATCATTCTCCGAACGCCAACGTATGAATTTCGCCGGTACACCGGCGGCAACCGAGAACGGCTCGACGTCGGAAACGACGACTGCTCCCGCTCCAACGATCGCCCCCTTCCCGATGGTCACGCCGGGAAGAATGGTCGCATTCGTTCCGATATCGGCCTCTGCACAGATGCGTACCGGCTTGATTTCAAGATCCGTACGGATGATCGGCACGTCTATCGGCAGTGCGGTGTGGGTCGAGCCAAGCACCTTGGCGCCCGGCCCCCACCCGACAGAATCCTCGATCACGAGGTCGCGCGCGTCGAAATAGGCCATCGGGCCGATCCAGACATTGTCGCCGATGACGCAAGTGCCATCGTAGCGTCCCTGGATGTAGGCCTGAGCACCGATGAACACGCCATTGCCGATTTCGAACGTTTCCGGATGTTTGAAACCAGCGCCGCCTGCGACCTGCAGACCTTCGCCGCAGCTCCGCGTGATAGCCTGCCAGATGGCTTTGCGCATCAGCGCGTCGACCACGCCGTCGCCTGTCGCGAAGCGGCCGTAGAGTTCGATCAGGCCGGCGCGCCCATATGATTGCCTGAGCTCTTCGACGAGCCCCGCCTGATATGCTGGATCTGCCGGCTTCTGGCTGCGGCCGTGGACGGCCTGCACGACGCGAGCCTCGCGTGGACTAGCTGACATAGGCATACTCCAGCGCAGCCGCGACCTGATCGACGTGCTGTACGGGCATTTCAGGATAGATCGGTAAGGAGAGAACCTCGCGTGCGGCAGCTTCCGAGACCGGGAAGTCGCCTGCTTGGTAACCGAGGTCGGCATGGGCCTTCTGCAAATGAACGGGAATAGGATAGTGCAGGCCGGATGGAATGCCCTCTGCTGTGAGCACACGTTGCAGGCCGTCCCGATCATGGCTTCTGATGGCGTAGACATGGTAGACATGCCGCCGCTCCGGCACTTCGACAGGCGTTCGCAAATGTGGCGATCCTGCAAGCAGCGAGGAGTAGCGGCGACCATGCGAACGACGGGCTTCGGTCCAGGCTTCGAGATGCCGGAGCTTGACACGCAGAATGGCTCCCTGGATGGCGTCCATGCGATAGTTGAAGCCCTTCAGCAGATGATGATAGCGCTGCTCCTGACCCCAATCCCGCAGCATGCGCATTGTCTTGGCCTGCTCATCGCTGTTCGTGACGGCGATCCCGCCCTCGCCGCAAGCGCCGAGGTTCTTGCCCGGATAGAAGCTGAAGCAGCCAGATGCGCCGATGCTGCCGGCGCGCGCGCCCTTATATCGGGCGCCATGTGCCTGGCAGGCGTCCTCGATGACCGGGATCTGGTAGCGATCGGCGACTGCCATGATGCCATCCATATCCGCCATCTGACCATAGAGATGGACGGGGATGATGGCCTTGGTCCGGGAGGTGATCTTCGCCTCGAGCTGAGCCGGATCCATGGTCAGCGTCACCGGCTCGACATCGACGAATACGGGTGTTGCGCCCGTATAGCAGATCGCCGACACAGTCGCGACAAAGGTGAATGGCACTGTGATGACTTCATCGCCGGGACCAATGCCCGCCGCAAGCAAAGACAGATGCAGGGCACTCGTCCCGGTGTTGACGGCGATCGCGTGTTTGACGTTGCAATAATCCGCGAATTCCTGCTCGAGGCGGATGACTTCCTCGCCCAGTATGTATTGCCCAGAGGCGAGCACGCCGAGCACGGCGGCGTCGATTTCGCTCTTGATCGATTGATATTGTGCTTTGAGGTCCAGAAAGGGGATCATGCGATGCGCCTCGCCTCTTCGAGCTCGACGATACGACCGCGCTGTGCGAGCGACCGGCTTGCGGCTTCAAGGACTCGAACGACACGCAACCCGGCATGCCCGTCCGTAATGGGCCGGGAATTCTGCTCGATGCACTCGACGAAGTGATCCAGTTCGCGCTTCAATGCCTCGGTCATATCGAGCTTGGGCGCCCACATATCGCCGCTGCGGTAGCCGACCAGCATCTGATGCACCTTCTCGCCATACGCATCGGAATTTGGGCACATGGTGATGCCCTTGTCATAAACCTTGATCTTTTCGCTGGGCTCGAGATCGTCATAGACGATCATCTTGTTGCTGCCGCCGATCAGCGTGCGGCGCACCTTGACCGGCGCAAGCCAATTGACGTGGATGTGCGCGATGAGCTTGCTCTCGAAAAAGAGCGTCAGATAGGCGATGTTCTCCGGCTCGCCGAGCACGTGGCTCATGCCCGTCGCAGAAACAGCCACCGGTTTTTCCTGCAGGACGTGGTCCAGGATGGAAAGGTCGTGCACGGCGAGGTCCCAGATGACGCTGACATCATGCTGGAAGAGCCCGAGATTGACCCGAACCGAGTCATAATAATACATGTCGCCAAGGCCGCTTTCGACCAGTTCGCGCATTTTCCGGACGGCGCCGGTGTGGACGAAGGTATGATCCACGGCCAGCACGAGGCGCCGGCGCGCAGCTTCGTCGACCATTCGCGAGGCTTCTTCCGCCGTCGCTGCCATCGGCTTTTCGACGAAGACATGCTTTCCGGCCATCATCGCCTGCATTGCAAGCTTGAAATGTGTCGAGACCGGCGTCGCGATGGCGATCGCGTCGACTCTCGGATCGCGCAAGACTTCCTCGAAGTTGTCGGTGACCGTTATTGCGGGGTACCGGCTTTTGACGGCCCCCAACCGTTCGACGTTGAGATCACAGACTGAAACAAGGTGGGCGCCGGCCGCTTCCGAGATGTTACGAACCAGATTCGGACCCCAATACCCATATCCGACAACAGCGATACCGATCATTCCATTTCTCCCAACGCAAACATGTCTACCGGTCCGTCATTGACGCGGCCGATCACCCGAGCCGGAACGCCCGCGACGATGGCGCCGTCAGGCACGTCCTTCGTTACAACCGCCCCGGCGCCGACCTGCGCAGCCTCTCCGATGGTCACGCCGGGCAGAATGGTGGCGTTGCTGCCGATCGACGCGTGGCGCTTGACAAGTGTAGGGATGAGGATCCAGTCGGCCTCCGTCTGCAGGCTGCCGTCCGGATTAATGGCGCGCGGGTAGGTGTCGTTCGTAAACATGACCCCGTGGCCGATGAACACGCCGTCTTCCAGCGTCACGCCCTCACAGAGGAAGGAATGGCTGGAAATCTTGCAGTCTCTCCCGACCACGACATTCTTCTGAATTTCGACAAAGGTGCCGATGCGCGTTCCTGCGCCGATCGTGCAGCCATACAGATTTACGAGATCTCGATGGTGGATGACGCTGCCGTCGCCCAGCTTGACATTTGATGCAATCATCCCTGAAAACCCCTACTACTCCTAACAGGGCCCGATTTTCAGTTGAAACAAACAATCGGGCGATTGCGTCCAAGGTTTCAAACCAACAGGACAAATATTTCTCTACACCTCAAAGAGAATTGTTTTCGTCACTCGAGTAAAGAAACAAAACGGTTAAGATTACTCACCTAAAGGCGTATCTACTTATGACGACTTACGCCCTGGCTCATGCTATCGACCAGCACTGGTGGCAGGAGTCACCTCCCGTACGCAATGCGGCCTACGCCGGAGACAGCGATTGTTTCCATGCATTTAGTGGCTTGCCATAAAACAGATATGTAAAAACATAGACTAGCTTGCGATGAATCCAGTAAGACCTAAGTCTATACTCAGGATTACCTTCCAATTTCCAGCAATTTAAGGAAGTTGTGCTGTACTTAGCCTATATTAGCTACTGTAACGTTCCGCGAATTGTGGTATTCGATTCCTACTTTAGAGTTTCCTAAACCCCCGTATTGAGAGGGGTCGGTACTCGGGTCGTAGTGAAGCGTAACGTGTTAGAGGGAGGGTGAAGCTGTGAATTCAGCACTTATACCGAATTTGGACCTCAGGCAGGAAAACGTAGCTCTTCCCCTTAATAACGCGCACACACTTGCCCTATCGGCAGGACAGACGCATTCGCTTGTCATTCTCGATAATCGCGAACTTGATCGTCAATGCCTGGCGCAATGCATGGCTGCCCAAAAGGCGGATTTGCAGATTCTGGCGTTTGGATCGATTGAGGAGTGGAAGCAGAAGCGAGACGAATACGCTCCGCTTGCGGCAATCCTCTTGAACGTCGGCGGCAAGAAGGTCGATGAACCGGCCGTTTCGGAACAAATCCGGAAGCTGTCGTCGGAATTCGCCTCTACACCCCTTATCGTATTGGCTGATAGCGACGATTTCGGCCAAATCGTCAGGGCTCTTGAGTACGGTGCCAAAGGGTTCATACCCGCCTCAGTCAGCGTCAGCGTCTGCATGGAGCTGATCGCGCTGTCGGTGGCAGGAGGAATATTTGTGCCTGCAAGCGCCCTGTTCGCCATGCGTCACCTGCTGGACTCGAGCAACTCGACGGCCCGCCCGCTCTCCGGCATCTTCACCGATCGTCAGGCAGAAGTGGTGGAGGCGCTCCGACGCGGAAAGGCGAACAAGATCATCGCCTACGAGCTCAATCTCCGAGAGAGCACCGTCAAGGTGCATGTTCGCAACATCATGAAAAAGGTCAAAGCGACCAACAGGACGGAAGTTGTTTTCAAACTCAACGACTTGTTCCAAAGTGGTGTTCCGGCGTGAGCGTGAATACAGCGATGCGCTGATACAATTCTTGGGGTCAATCTTTTCGTATTTTGCAGCACATTTGTGCTCAAATCACCCCGGTGGCGCGAAATGCGTCACCGGTTTTTTTTGATACGTTTTTTTGATAACCGGGCAGGTCTGTCTCGTATGGCGTGAAGAGCGATCGAGCGCTCAGCTGCCGACCGTTGTTCCCGTACTTGCAGATGAACTAACCCGGTTCCTGCGCATGCATCCTGCAACTCGTCGCGCGATGGACTTCAAGGCGTACCAATACTTTGGCCCAATCATTTGCTTGCAGGCCAATTTGAAGCAGGGCAACGAATTTCGCAGCTCAGGAGAGACCTCCAGTGCAAAACGCTGAATGGCAGCGGCCGTTGCAAGGTCGAAGTTGTTGAAGGCGATGCCAGCCTGTTGAAGCGCCTTATTTCCGAGCTCCCTGGCAAGAAAGCGTCTCAGCGTCTGATCCTTTTTGAGGCTATCTGTCGCTTGGCTAAACAGCGCATCAAAAGCCTTTTTTCTTTGCAGAAGGTCGGAAAGAATGTTTTCGCCGTAGTATTGCAGCGACATATTCGAAGCATGTCGGCGATATACTGCTTGATCCTCTTTGATGAAGCCTACATCGGCATGTGATGCGAGCCGCAGCCACATTTCCATATCGCCGGCATGCGGCAGCTCCTTACGATAGCCGCCAACCTGCTTTTGCAGCGCCGTCCTCACGACAGCCGTCGGCGTTGGAACGAGATTGCTTGCCCCGCTCAACCGCATGAATTGCGGACCGGACAAGACCTGCATGGGACGCACGTTATCGCCGAGAGGATCAGCGCGGCTCGTATTACCGTCCGGCTCAGCTATGAGCGCGTTCCCGAACGCCATCCCCACATTTGGATAGGTGCGCATCAGTTCCGCCGCGCGGCCCAGCGAGCCCGGCAAAAGATAATCATCCGCAGAAAGAAGCAGGAATAAGTCACCGCCTGCCCAATCGATTCCCTCATTGTAGGTGGCGATGTGGCCCATGTTTGTCGTGTGCCGCCGATAAGTGACCCGGTCATCCCGGGACGCCAGCGCCTTTCCGACTTCCGGTGTATTGTCCGGCGAGCAGTCATCCAGAATAAGCACGCGCACATCGACGCCTGCTTGTGAAAGGACACTCTCAACAGACTCCTGCAGGAAATGAGCGTAGTTATAGCAGGGAATGACGACATCAACACGTTGCAAACTTATTCCTCCGCTGGCACAGCGCCATGCTTGGTTCGACAGATCTTCCGCTGGCGGCATCGTCTTGTTGTTCAGTGGCGTTTGTTTCCCGCTCGCAGGTGCGTTGAGAGATGTTTCCGCCTCAGCACTCATATTTTGGCTCCGAGATAGGAGTACGGGGAAAGTCTTGACAGCGCATATTGACCGATCAGCTTTGCTACCGTGCGCCGCCTGAGCGGAAAGCCGAAATCCTGCCAGATGCGCCAGCGGTCTCGAACCGGAAGGGACTTGAGCCAGTAGTAGGGCTGATCAGTGAATGCGAGGGTCTTGCTGCCCGCGGGGGCAGGTTCACCCATCCGCTTGTAGTCGGCTTCCCAAGTCGTGCGGTAACAGACCGTCGAGATCGGCTCATGAGCGCGCGACAGCCCAGAGCTCCGTATCGAGCTCCAATAGACAGAATCTCCTACTGGATAGAGTTCCCTCGGCATGTGAGCCCAACGCGCGATGATCGGCAGGCACGGCCGCGTGAGAAACAAGCAGTTCGTATCCACGTGCGTGCGGCCGTCGCTTTTTGAGTCGTCGAACATGTAGGTGCCGTCTGCGCGATGCATCGAACGTCTCGATGAGCAAACCGCAGCACCGGTACGGTGGTGAAGTTCAAGCAGACGCTGGATGTGGTCGGATCTGTACCAGTTGTCCGCATCGAGAAACGCCACCGCGTCATAACCCTGGGCGAAGGCGCTGAGGCTGCCGATCACGCGAGCCATGTTGCCCGCATCGCCGTGAGCATTGGGCAGGATGAAATGTTTTGCGCCCCAGCGACCGACGGAACTGTTCGGAAAACCGTCGGCAACAAAGACATGGTCGCATGCAACGGTTTGGTCGACAACGCTCGCCCGGCACTGCTCAAGGAGTTCGTTAGGCTCCTTGTAATATGGTGTAATAACAGCAATGCGCATTGCCCATGTCCTCGGTGTTTTTTTGCGGCGATTTGCACGTCCGACGATCGCCGCCCCTTTTTTACAAACCGCGATATGGGCTCGGTTCAGTAAACCCAAACCGAGCCATGATTTGCGCTTTGACGTTGCCGATCACGTTCCCAAGGGCGCAGCGTGCGGAACGGGAACGCCGACGGCCGGAGCAGGCGGATTGGTGTAGGCCATCTGTGGAAATCTGACGCCGGGCATGCTTCTGGCCTCGCCGGAAAGCTTCCACTCGAAATAGGCGATCGTTCTCTCGAGCCCCTGGCGCAGGCTCACCGTCGGCTGCCAGCCCAGTTCCTGCTTTGCCCGGCTGATATCGGGCTTGCGCTGGGTCGGATCGTCGATCGGCAGGGGTTTGAAGACGATGCTTGATTTCGATCCGGTCATGTCGATGACCATTTCGGCCAGTTCTCGGACCTGGAATTCTCCCGGGTTACCGAGATTGATCGGACCGGTTACGCCGGCCGGCGTACCCATCAGGCGGATGAAGCCCTCGATCAGATCGTCGACATAGCAGAAGGAGCGCGTTTGCGTGCCGTTGCCGAAGATGGTGATCGGTTCGTTTTGAAGCGCCTGAACGATGAAATTGGAGACGACGCGGCCGTCATTGGTCTGCATTCGTGGCCCGTAGGTATTGAAGATCCGTGCCACCCGGATTTCCACGCCATATTGACGGTGATAGTCGAAGAACAGCGTCTCGGCGCACCGCTTGCCTTCGTCGTAGCATGCCCGCGGGCCTATGGGACTGACGCTTCCGCGATACTCCTCGGGCTGCGGGTGAACCGCCGGATCGCCATAGACCTCGCTTGTCGATGCCTGGAAGATCTTTGCCTTGGTGCGCTTGGCCAGGCCGAGCATATTGATTGCTCCATGCACATTGGTCTTCACGGTCTGCACCGGATCGTGCTGGTAGTGGACCGGAGATGCCGGGCAGGCAAGGTTGTAGATCTCATCGACCTCCACATAAAGCGGGAATGTGATGTCGTGGCGGAGTATCTCAAAACGAGGATCGTCAAGAAGATGCAGCACGTTATCGCGCGAGCCGGTATAGAAATTGTCCACGCAGAGGACGTCATTGCCCTCTCGCAAAAGCCTTTCGCACAGGAATGATCCCAGGAATCCGGTGCCGCCGGTAACCATAATTCGCTTCTGTCCGTGCATTGATTTGCTCCGTTGTTAATGTTTGCCCACAGGGATGGAGAACATGTCAGCAGGCTCCCTTGCCTTTCAGGACCGCAGGAATTGTGCTGAGAAGGATGTGCCAGTCGAACCACAAGGATCGATTGTCGATGTAGAACTCGTCGAGTTGCTGCTGCAGTTCGATATCCGCATTGCTTCGTTCGGATATCTGCCAAAGCCCAGTCAGCCCCGGCGTTACCGAGCGCCGCTTGGCACGAAACTCGCTATCCATCGCCGAAAGGTGATATTCCGGGAAGGGGCGCGGTCCCACGAAGGACATCTCTCCTGCAATGATGTTCACCAACTGCGGGAGTTCGTCGAAACTCGATGAGCGAAGGACATGCCCGATCACCGGCAGGATGCGCGGATCCTGCCGAAGCTTGAAGTGGTTCGACCACTCGGCTTGTATGTCCGGATTGTCCCGGAACAATGTTTCGAGCCGCTGCTCCGCATCTCTGTACATCGTTCTCAGTTTCAGGACGCGCACCGGTTTGCCAGACAAGCCTTCCCTGGCGTGTCTGAAGAAGACGGGGCCCGGATCGATGGCATAGATCGCGGCGGCGGCAACCAGAATGCAGGGCATCAGCACCAGCGTCGCAGGGATAGCGATCACGAGATCGAGGACTCGACGAACCAGGTTCGAGCTTGCCGATCTCCCGCCGACGGCCAAGCGAACACCGATCTCTCCGCCGACGTCCGCGGGTCGCAATCCGGTTATCTTGAGGTTCGGCGTGTCGGAGAGGAGGATGACTTCGGCGAACTGCCGACGCATCGTTGCCAACTCGGCGATAAATGAGCCCGTATCATCAGCGATCAAGGCAATCGACGGCCCATTGTCGGCTAATGCTTCCGAAGTATCGGGAGAAAATGATTCCGGCCGAATGCCGTAGTGCCAATGCTCTGAGAAATACGCCATGAGCGCGGGGATGCGATTGCGGGCACCGACGATCACTGCCCGCTCACCCCAGATACCGATCCTCCAGGACAGTCCTCGTGCGGCCCCACGCATAAGAGGTTGAACAACCAGTCCGAGACCCAGGAAGCCGATGATCGGAAGCAGCACTCCTAGCCCTTCCGGCAGAAGAATCGCCCCAAACGCTGCAATGACCCCCACCTTGAAGGACGCTATCGTGCGGCGGCGCAGATGTTCGTGGTCGTGGAGACGATATCCGGGATAGAGGGCGTTCGATGCATAAAGAACGATCGCTGCCAGCGCTGCGAGGGCGAACGCGCGCTCCGGCACCATATTCTCCGAACCGTGCGGAAGAAACGGCAGCAGAAGAAGATAGGCTATCAGATAGCTTGCGATGTCGCCGGCAATCAGAAATGACGACGTAGCAAGCCGAGGTAACCTGCGCCTGAATGGAACCGGTATCTTCAGCCCTGCCCGCTTGTTGAATTCGTCGGTCGGCGTGGGGTTTGCCACGAAAGGGTTCGCCTTCCGCAGGTCGGACGTGATTGCTGACGGCGCAAATAGGGACATGATCGCTTCACACCTTTACGGCTGTTGCTTTTGGCGCACTCGATCCGAAAACCTGGTCTTCGATCGGAAACTTCCGAAGCCCCAGTCTCTGGAATGCTGTCAGTGAGATGAAGGTCGGCACGACGAGCGCATAGCGCCGCCATAGCCGTCGCGGCTCGCATAAAAGACGAAAGGCCCATTCGAAGCCGCTTCTTTGAATGAACCTTGGAGCTTGCCGCTTGAGGCCGGCGTGGAAATCGAATGCAGCTCCGACGCCGATAAGCATCGATGCATCCAGACGGTCACGCATGCGCGCCATCCAGAGTTCCTGCTTGGGACTGCTCAGCCCCACCCAGATGATATCGGCGCCGGATCGATTGAGCCGGTCCGCAATATCGGCTTCCTCTTGCGGCGACAGTTTATGAAAAGGCGGTGCATAGGAGCCGGCTATCTCAGCTTCCGGGAATTTCGCGAGAAGCCGCGCCTGCAAGTGCTGCAGCGTCTCGGGCGTTGCGCCATAAAGGAAGTGGCGTATACCCTTCGATGTGCCGGCCTCGAAAACAGACAACATCAGATCAGGTCCGTAGACCCTGTCGCTGTCCACATGGCCAGCACGCTTCAACGCCCATACCAACGGCATGCCGTCGGGGGTCACGAGGAACGCCCGGTTATGTATCGACCGGAGCTCTGGGTCATCTTGACATCGGACGACACCGTGTGCGTCGCGAACACACACATATTCCCTCCTGCCGTCTTCAATCCCTTTTTGAATAAAACCGGTCGCGCTTTTAAGATTAACTGCCGAAATGCGAACACCAAGGACATTAGTCCATTCCAGGGAGTCCTTTTGTTTAAGAACTGAAGTTTGGCCTCTGTCTGTCGGTTGCTTTCCCATGACCTACGCTTTCGCGATTTAAACTGTCACCAGAATATGCCGGCAGAGCGATTGCCTCCATACTTTCAGTTCCAACTATTGGACGTAGAAGACACTTCATATTCCTACGCCTTCGGCCGAGATAAGTTACAATGTTCGAAGTAAGGCGGCGTACCCCCACGGCTTGCCACGTTGCTCTTTTTGATGAGTACGATCCCGAAAGAGCGGTTTGACCTTCACAAAGCCGCGGAAGATAGTCACTCTCGCGCCAAGCCTGGGCGGACCTGCGCGCGAATAAAGCGGGGGAGAGATGGTTAACCCAACAGGCGAGATGACAGGCCCGGCTGGCGAGCCTTCAGAGCTGCCCGGCAAAACTAACCAGCTACAGAAAGACCTGAGCTCTCATGGGTATATCGTCATCAGAGAACTATTGTCCCCCGATCAGGTGGAGCGCTTACGGCTGATTATCAAGCAGCACCTGAAGTCGGGAGGTCGCTACCAGTACGGCGGCAAACTCCAGCTTCATGCCATGTATGTCGCAGAGGAAATCGCCAAGTTTCTGACTTCCGATGTGATCCTCAGTCGCCTCAAGGAAATCACGCGACCGCTTGACGTCATTCTCACGGGCGAATGCGATATGATGATCAACACGACATCGTCATGGCATAACGACGTTCCCCACCACCCTGCCTGCATCGACGGAACCATCTTCGCGGACGAATCTTTCAGGGTCTACAAGATCGCATTCTACCTACAGGACCAGGACGAAAACTCGCCGGCGACATTGAAGGTTCGACCAAGATCTCACCTCAAGGGCCTGGTTGAGAGCATGCCGGAGAAGGGCTTGGGTATAGGGGCAGGCGATGCCATCATCTTCGACGTGCGCATCGAACACGCCGGTCAAATGCCGACACTCGTTGACAGAAGCCTACGCAAGTTCTTTGAGCGGATCGGGCCGCGACTTCGCCTCGACTCGCAAAAGGCTTTCACCCTGACACGTTCAGCCCTCCGACGGATGGTCGGGACCGGTGACCGCATGGCGCTTTTCATGACCTTTGGTCCGTCCGATCCATGGACCCACTCTTATGCCGAAGAAGGCTGCAATCGCCATCCCGGCGTTCGGGGAACGCTGAGTGCAGAGGTTCTGAAACAGCTCGCTGCCAATAACATCAGCCCGCCCATTATCGGCAAGCCGGTCGCACCCCAGCAGGTTTCCGGCCCGGGAACTTGATGCGTATAGCTCCGTCGGCGTATGCATTCGAACCTGACGCAGTATCCGTTGGAATTTTCGCTCTGGGCCGGTTCGCTGAGGCCATGACGCCATAGCTCCTACCGGCAGCAGTCATTTCCGTCGCGTTGCGGCCTTGTTATTTGGGGTGCGACGCTACGCTGCCTATGTCGATCCCAGCCTTTTGAAGATCGCTTAGACTGCCAAACTCTCCCGACGGCATGGTCTCCGGATGTATCCTGAAGCTCTTGTCGTTCAGATTGCCGCTGTAGCGGTTACGCGCAAATTGCACCGATCCGAGCTTGTGGTCAGGCACGTAGATGTATGCCGCCAGCCCATTACCGCTGTTGACCGACACGATATTGTCCTCGATACGATTGGGGCCTGCCCAAGGGGGACGCCACCCCCGGCCCGTACCGTCATCGACGCGAAAGGCAGCCCCAGACCCGCCTGTAATGATGTTCCCGGTCACCAGGTTGCTCCAGCCGCCGTTTATGCCGATCGCCGATATGTTATCCGAAAGCGTATTTCCTTCGATGCGCACTCCACTCGCCTTGCCGTCGGTATAGATCGCCCAACTGATAGGAGAAGGCCATTCACTGGTATTTTCATATCCAGGAGGCCAGAATGTCCCATCGACCCTGTTCATAAGCTGACCTGTTCCGGTGACGAGATTGTAGCGAATGCTGCTGTTCAAAGGGTCCGTCTGCTCACCCATCATCTTGATGGCACCGCCATCTGCCGTTTGCTGATTGGCGTTGCGGACCACGTTGTGTTCGATGACCGCGTCATGAACTGCGTCCTGATCTCCCCACAGCGAGCCACCGGCGATACCGAACTGGGCTGCGTTTTCGATGAGATTATGAGCGATCCTGACATTGTCGGCAGCCTGGAACCAGATCCCGGCCGTTTCGAAATAGACCCTGCCGATGTCATGGATGTGGTTCGACAGGATTGTCGCACCGTGGGACTTGAGGAAGGTGCCGTAGGTCGTGCCGACATAAATCCCGTTGCCGGCCACATCCGCAATCACGTTGCCGGCAATCAGGACATCTTTGCTCTCGGAAACATGGATGCCGACGCCGACATTGTCGATGGAATTGCCAAGCAGCCGGACGCCGTCCGCCCGGTCGAGCCGTATGGCGCCGAAGCTCCTGGTGTCGGTACCGAACTTGCCGCTGCCGCGCGGATCCCCATCCCGGAACTGGAGCCCGGATACAACCATTCCATCGGCTCCATCCAGCCTGAAGAATGTCGGCAGGATGCCGGCGACAGCCGTAGAACTGATTGGCAATCCATCGGTCGGGAGGTAGACGAGTTGCTCCTTGGCGCGGTCATACCACCACTCGCCGGGAGCATCGAGCAGGGCCGCCGCCCCGGCCAGGAAATAGCGGCTGCCTTCCGCGGTGAAGAAATAGGCAGTGCCTCTGGTGTTGATGGCCCGGTTCGCGGTGTCGATTGAGACCACTGGGAGGGTGTCACTGCCCCATTGGCTGCCGGGGCGAAAACCACCGACAATATGGGCGACAAGCCCCGCTGTATTTTTCGAGATCGCAAGATCGCCGGCATGGAAGCAAAAACGCGTGTTGCCATGCCATATGTCATCATCCTCAGTACACTTGGCCGCAAAAAGCCATCCTTTGCGCGGATCTCCATCGAGCGGGGCGTTGGGAAAGCGTGCCTGCGTCTGCACCGCCCCCTTGACGAAAAGGTCGCCCACCTCCCTGCCTGCAGGCAGCTTCAGTGATGCCGTCCAGCGGCCATCGGCCTCTGCCGTCCAATTGCGTACAAGCGGACCCCCGTGCAGAACCGGCGCTTCGTTGCACCTCGCCGCGATGACAAGGCCCGCGTCGCGCGCGTCGAAGACGATCGGTTCAGAGAGATAATAGTCCCCGCCGCCCATTGCGATCGTATTTTGGCCGCCCTTCTCACGCGCAGCATCCTGAGCTCTCTCGATGCTGACAAAAGGACCGTCGGTATGCTGAGGATTGGGTTTGGGAAGACGCCCACTCCAACTGTCCTTGCCATTAGGAGAAACATAGAATACCGCCCGGGCCGCAGATGTGCCCGTCAGTACTTTGCTCAGTGAAGTCCCCTTCAACCTGTCGGAAAAGATAGCCGGCGACGCTTCCGCGCAAGTCGCTTCCCTGAGCGCCGTCTGCAGCTTATCGGGCGCATCTGCGTCCGAAGTCACTGAGGCCAGGTTGCTCGGCTGCGGAAAGAGCGTCGTAAAGAGAATGCTCAAGATTGGTGCGAAACGCAGGCTCAAATCTGCATCTCCGCCGTTTTGCTGCGCGCCGATGTCCGCATTTGCTGGCCGGGGGTCATTGAAACAACGGGCTCGTATAGAGAGAACATGATGATGCCCGACATAAACAGAACGAAAATCGCGTCATTCTGAATTAGGAAGATGGTCTCGGTCATGTTCATCACCAAAATGACGACTGTGAAGACATTCAGCCAGAGCCAGCAATAGCGCGGGTCCCGGCATTGGAGGACCGCCCCTTGGCGCAATGCCTGTAGAAGCATCAGAGCGAACAAAATCATTCCGCTTATTCCGAAGTTCAGCAGCGTATCGCGGAATCCGTTATGGGCGTGGGGAGCCATCCATTGGATCTTCGACCAGATAATCCAGGCCTCGGGATTCGCCTCTGTCCAAAACGCCTGGTAGCCGAAGCCGAGCAGCAGATGATCGGCAATCTGACCATCGACCAGTTCCCACAAGGGCACTCGGCCCGTTAAAGTGGCATCCTTGCCAAGCGCCTCCAGGAATGGAACCAGGAATTCGTGAAGCAAAAGGAGGAGCCCGATGAACATTTGAACAAAAAACAGGATGAGGACGATGCGACTGATGCCACCGATCCGCCGCAACAGGGAATAGAACCCGATCAAGCAATAGGCAGATACCGTCGCAATGATCGCGGTCATCGATCCGGAGCCCATGAGACAGGCCCCACCCGCGATCAAGAAAAGCAAAGCGGTTCGCCGCAAACCCCGGTTACCGTCCATTAAAACGGCCGTCGACACCAGTATCATCATGGCGGCATACCAACCGAGACTGTTCTTGTGGATGAATATGCCACGCACGGCGCCGTCCATCGGCATGCGAGCGAGACCCGGCGACGCCACGAAGACCAGCAGGCTGAGGACGATGCATATTCCGAAGGTGGCAAATGCCAGGAGAAGCAACTGCCGTGGTGTGAAGCGTATCGCCAGCACGTAAGCCAGAAGCACCGTAAAGAGCAGGCCGATGGCGCGCCTGAATGTCGTTGATGGGCCTACCGACCAGAAGACGGACACAAACGGCATGGCGACCATCAGGGGGACAAACCAATTTCGCTTGAGCGCCGTTAGAAATTGCGGAAAATTCCTGACCAGCATCAACAATGTAAAGCCGTATACGGGTAGGCAAAGCAGACGCAATATAGACCGGGCGTGATCGCTAAGGGCTCCGTCGGCGTCCGCCAGCATGAGCGGGAAAAGGGCGCCTGTCTGAAGGAAAAGGCAGAAGCCCGCGCCCCAGCATTCTATCGCTCGCCAACTGACGGTTGGCCCATTCGCGGCTCTAAGCGTATCGGCTCTCATCATCGGTCCCGATTTGCTTGGACAGATGAGAGGCTGTTGATCGCGGCAATTTGGAAAGACATGGGTCCCCTTTCACACCTGCGCTGCTTACCAACGAACATCCCGCCACATCCCCAGTCAACTGACGCAAACGAAGACGGAGCTAAGCCTAACGCGCATACCCACCGTCCAAGGACGTTGGTTGGGTTAAGCTCACGGTCACCCCCTCCCCCAAAAGTTGGTGCTTGGGCCAACGGCATTGCCCATAAGAGCAGATGTCACCCGTGACCAATCGCCGGTAGCTTGGCGATGAAAACATACCGCGAAGATCGCGCTGAGCCGCAGTTGGTGGTGAGGTGAGGCAATAATTCTGGCGCAGCTGGCTGTTGGCAGTGACGCTTGGAAGGGTTGGGATTCTTATGGTTCTGCGTCATGGTCCTGGTTTCGTATGCACTATAACGGAAGCGTCACGCGTTGCGGTGGTGACCCTACGAGCTCAGGGCGGAAGCCTGATCGCGCAGAATGATGCCTGTCCGCCTCTCATCTCTTTCCATCAATTCGCGTTGCCGAACGAACGAGCGTTCGCAACTCCGGCGTACCGATGTGTCGCGCAGCAACGCGCTTGAGAGGGGGTGTCATGGAGCGGCCGACGATCAGCGTCCTCATCAACAACTACAACTACGGTTGCTTTCTTCCTCGGGCGATCGAGAGCGCCTTGCGCCAAAGGGCGTCTGATGCCGAGATCATCGTCGTCGATGACGGCTCGAGCGATCAGTCGCGCTCGATTCTCGAAGGTTATGAAAAGCGGGTGAAGGTGCTCTTCCAGGAGAACCAGGGGCAGGCCGCCGCCATTAATGCTGCTGTGAAGGCAAGCAGTGGTGACATCCTCTGTTTTCTGGATGCCGATGACTGGTGGGCGCCGGACAAGCTGTCGGCAACAGCCGCTGCTTTCCAGTCGAATCCTCGTGCATCGCTTGTTTATCACCGACTTCAGCCAACGCAGACCGATGGCTCAATGGCCTTCAAGCCAATTCCTCGAACCCTGTGTTCGGGAGATTTGTCGCTGCGCCTTGCGAGATCGGCTGGCTGGTGGCCCTTCCCACTGACATCAGCCATCGCAGTAAGACGTAGCGCCTGGAAAGCGGCAGGAGATATTCCCGAGCAGTTCCACATTTCCGCCGATGCCTGGCTCACGGGCATCTACCCATTTCTGGGGGATGTTGTCGCCCTGTCGGATTCACTCGGATTCTACCGGATTCACAACAATAACTGGTATCGGCCAGTCGATGACGCCGCCATGCTGCAAAAGCGGCTGGCCCATTGGCGGACTGTCGTTGACGCGACGAATCAGTTTCTTTCCGCGCACGGCTTAGCCGGAAGGCTGCGTCTGGCCGATCACTTTCCGTATCGGGTGGCCTCAGCCAGACTGGAGGGCGCAGATGCACGCACCCGGTTCAGACTTGCCGCCGAAGGACTTTTTTTCGCCGGAGAACCAAACTTGCTGAGGCGTATGCGTGAGGCATTGCGGACAGCCCGCGACCTTCCTCGACGCGGTCAGGCCGTTAGCTTGTCGGAGTCGGCACGATGAAGGCGCTGATGCTGGTTTCCGAACTCGAAGACTACACCATCTCCTTCGCCAGCGGTGTTGCGCAACACCTGCAGGTCGTGCTCGCAGTCCCGCGTCGGCGCTACGCCAACCTTGTCTCCTCTTTCGATCCGGCTGTCGATCTGCGCCTTTTGGACTGGCCACGGCACCGCTCGCTCTCCAATCCCTGGTTCCTGCACCAACTCACGCGTCTCATCCGGCACGAGCGGCCGAACGTGATTCACCTTCTAAGCAATTCAACGCTCTGGCTGAACTTTGCTGCGCCATTCTGGCGGCCGATCCCGCTCGTGACGACTGTCCATGACGTTGACGTGCATCCCGGCGATTCCGACACCCGAACGCTGCCGGCCTGGGCTCCGCAATTGATCGTGCGGCAATCGGGTCATGTCGTCGTCCATGGCGAGGGGCTGAAACGAATGGTTCTCGAGCGATATTCAAAATCGCCCGAGTGCGTCCATGTCCTGTCGCATCCGGCCATTCATCGCTACGCGGAACTCGCTCGGCAGCACAAGATGGCGCGGCGCCGCGCAGATGGAACCTTGCGCGTCCTGCTTTTCGGGCGGATTTTTGCTTACAAGGGGTTGGAGAATCTGGTCCGCGCCGAGGCGCTGCTGAAGGACCAGCTCCCCAATCTGCGCATCACGGTCGCCGGCCGCGGCGATGATCCCTGGATATTCCAGCCTCTTATGGGCGAAGCCGGCCGCTATGATATTCGCAACCGTTTTATCGAGGACATGGAGGTCGCCCAGCTTTTTCTGGATGCCGATATCGTTGTTCTTCCCTACACGGAAGCCTCGCAAAGCGGTGTACTCAACCTTGCCGCGGCATTTGGCAAACCGGTCATCGTGACCGATGTCGGCGAATTGCGCGCCACCGTTCTGCCGAACGGACTGGGAATGGTGGTTCGGCCAGGGGACGTCGAACAGCTCGCCAGCGCCATCCGGACACTGGCTGATAACAGCGAACTGAGAAGCAGCTTCGGGACCAGCGCGCTCGCCTGGGCCACAGGTCCGAATTCGCCTGAACAGGTCGGGGCGCAGGCTGCGGCCGTTTATCGTGAGGTGGTCGGAGCATGCGAATGACGGCGCTCACAGAGGGGAATCGGATAGCGGTGCGGAATGCAGCAGCAACCGTGCGCCACTATGTCCCGGGTGGATGCGAGAACGGCGGCGGAATTGGCAGGCTGGTCGGTTATATATCGAGAACGGCGAAGGAGGCGGGCGAAACGCACGTCGTCACCGACACCAGAGGACCGCGCTGGTCCCTGGTTACGTCGCCGATGCGCATGCTCGGCGCCATCTTGATGATGGCCAAGGATCGGATAATTGCTCCGGCGCGCATTCACCATATCCATATCGCCGGTCGCGGCAGCACCGCAAGAAAACTGATCCTCACCGAGGCTGCCCGCCTCCTCGGATGCTCTCACATATTGCACCTGCACGATTACGACTATGCGAGTGACTTTGCCGCGCGCTCGCCACGGCAACAAATGCTCATACGCCGGATGTTCCAACATGCCGACCAGGTCGTAGCGCTGGGGCAGCGCGACCGTATGACGCTAACGACGCTTCTCGGCGTGGACGAGCGCCGCGTGGTCGTCATCCGCAATTGTGTTCCCGACCCCGGCGCGCGCAGTGTTCACGTCGGCAAGATGCCGTTGATCGTCTTTCTCGGCCGACTGAGCGAACGCAAAGGCGTTGGGGAGCTTCTGCTCGCCTTAAGTCATCCGATTATGAAGGCGCTCCAGTGGCGAGCCGTGCTGGCAGGCGACGGACCTGTGGAAGACTACCGACGCCAAGCCGCAGCCCTGGGCCTTTCAGATCTGGTGAAAATGCCGGGCTGGCTCGGCGCCGACGAGGCGCAAGCCTTGTGTGCACGGGCAGATATCCTGGTCCTACCTTCGCATGCCGAGGGTTTGGCAATGGCTGTGGTCGAAGGACTCGCCCACGGGCTTGCGGTCGTTACCACGCGCGTCGGCGCGCATGGCGAAGTCATCTCCGACGGTGAAACGGGCGTCTTCGTGCCTGTCGGAGACAAGGATGCCCTGGCTGCGGCGCTGGCGAAACTCGTCAGCGATCCGGAAATCCGCAACCGCCTCTCGGCCAAGGCCCGAGCTCATTATCTCGATCAGTTCAGTATGAAGGCCTATATGCGATCGCTGGAAAAACTCTACGACGCCGTCTCCGCGCAACCTCAAACGTCGGTTGGTGAACGATGACCATTTCAACTATCCCGCCAGACCGCAACACCTCGCTCTCGTCGATGCGCTACGATCCCCGGTTTCAGGTAGAAACGAGGTCGGACGACTTCGACCTCACATCGGGCCTGCGTCTTATCCGGCGAAGGATGGCGATGATCGCTGCTATCATCACGCTGTTTATGGCGATCGCCGCGATCATGGTTTCGGGATTGAAGCCGAGTTTTCATGCCGAGTCTCGGCTGATAATCCACACGCCTCTGGCGACGAAACTCGGCCCGGAGGATTCCGGCCGCAACGATCCGCTGGACGCCGCATCGGAGACCGAACGGCTTCTTTCCAGAAGCATTGCAGAGCGGGTAATCCGCGACCTGCGGCTCGATCAGTGGCCGGAATTCAATCCGGCGCTGCAAGAGAGCTCGCTTATCGACAGGATCCGAGCAATGTTGCGCGGTCTGGTCGACAGAGAAAAACCATTCTCGCCGGTACGAAACAGCATCGAGCCAATCATCCCGAAGTACTACAAGGCATTGCGCGTATGGCGTGATGGCCAGAGCGACGTTATTCAGATCGGCTTCGATGCGAGCGATCCCCAACTGGCAGCCTCGGTCCCGAACCGGCTCATCAGCATCTATCTCGAAGAGCGGAAGGACGGTCTGCGGGGGCGCCTAGACGCGGCAGAAGAATGGGTTCTGCAGCGCATCGCCGAACAGAAGGACCGCGCTGCGGCAGCACGCGATGCCGCCGACGCGTATCAGAAAACGATGGACGTCGTCTCAAATGACGACGATCAGGTTGAACAGATCAAGTCAATAATGGAGCTGGGCGAGCGGCAAACAAAAATCGAACAAAGCCGCACTGAAGCGAGAGCAACGATATCTGCACTGGAAGCGGCTGACGACCTCTCGCTTGCCCTGCAGAATATCGTTATTCCCGACAGCATTGGCACGGCGCAACGGGAGCTTCGTACGCAGGAGCAAGATCTCGAGCGCCTTCTCGAGATATATGGCAACACCGCCGAAGCCGTTGTCGATATGCGGGCGAAAATCCTCAAATCCCGCACCGATCTCAGCCTTGCGGTCGATCGATATCTTCAATCCATCCGCTCCAAGCTTGCGGCGCTCGATCATGAGGATGACGCCGTCCGGTCGGCCTTGGCGGTTGCTCATGAGAAGCGCGCTCGCTCTGCCCTGGCGCAAACGGAGCTGGCGCGACTCCAACGCATGGCTGACAAGGAGCAGACCGCGCTTGATAAGCTCGAGGAGCAGCGCCGTGGCCTGGCTGCGCAAGCCATGCTGCCGGGAGCGGAACTGGAAGTTTTGTCACCGGCAGCAGTGCCGCTGGCACCGCAGGGGCGCGGACGACTTTTCTATCTGGTCGGCGCCCTCCTGGCTTCGATATCGATCGCGGTAACAGCCGCTTTCGTGGTCGAGATGCTGGATAACTCGGTCCGCAGCTTCGATCAGATGGCCGGAATGCCTCGTATAGCGCCAGCCGGATTCATCCCGCGCTTGAAACGGAAGGACCGGGGGGATCCATCTATGCTCTTTGGGTACATTCAAGACGGAATGTTTGACGAAGCAATTCGCTCGGTCATAACTTCGCTCAAACAGTCCAACGGTGGAAAGCTACCTAACAGTATTGTCGTGACGTCGGCTCACAGCGGAGAGGGCAAGTCGCTTGTCGCCAGATCACTGGCAATCGATCTCGCCGCAAACGGAATTCCGGTGCTGCTTGTTGATGGCGACCTCAGACACGGAAATCTCGACTCGTTTTTCAGGTCAGAGCTACAGCAGGGGTTGAACGAATTCCTGTGTGGACAGGCTGGAATCCGGGACATCATCGATCACCATCCGAGCGGCATCGATTTCATTCCGGCCGGCAATGCCACTCTCCATCGGCGCGCCCGCATGACGGATGCGGCCGACATCGTCTCGATGGCCGCCTCGTTGGGCCAAGTCGTGATCTTCGACAGCGCACCTGTGCTCGCCTCGGCTGATACGATGCATCTGACGGCCTTAGCAGAACGAACGCTCGTGGTCGTTAAATGGGGTAAGACGAGCCGTCGCGCCGTCGAATTTTGCTTACATCAGCTGAGGACCGCACGCAACGCAGAGCTCTGCGTTGCGATAAACAACGTCAATCCGAAACAACACGCCATGTACAACTTCAGCGATTCGGAATTGTTTGTGAAATCACTGAGGAAATACCACGAATTCACCTGAACCGGGAGTGCATTCACATCTGGTTCTGCCGAAACAAATTACGGAGACCGTAGTGAAGAATAAAAACAAGGTTGCGCTGATTACGGGTATAACAGGTCAGGACGGTGCTTACCTGGCCGAGTTTCTCTTGGAGAAGGGTTATATTGTTCACGGCCTCAAGCGACGCTCATCGTCATTCAACACCAGCCGCATCGAGCACCTATACGAGGATCCCCATGTCGAGAATCCCCGGTTCATCTTGCATTTCGGGGACATGACCGATTCAACGAACCTCATCCGTGTCGTTCAGGAAACGCAGCCGGATGAGATCTATAACCTCGCAGCACAGAGCCACGTTCAAGTCTCCTTCGAGACGCCGGAATATACGGCCAACGCCGATGGAACCGGCACCCTTCGGCTGCTTGAAGCAATCCGCCTCCTGGGGCTGACCAAGAAGACACGCTTCTATCAAGCGTCCACCTCGGAACTCTACGGCAAAGTGCAGGAAGTTCCGCAAAGCGAAACGACGCCTTTCTACCCTCGATCACCCTACGCAGCGGCCAAGCTCTACGCCTATTGGATCGTGGTCAACTATCGCGAGGCATATGGCATGCACGCCTCGAACGGCATCTTGTTCAATCATGAAAGTCCGATTCGCGGCGAAACATTCGTGACCCGTAAAATCACCCGGGCAGCGGCTGCGATCCATCTTGGACTGCAGGAAAGGCTCTATCTCGGCAATTTGGATGCACAGCGCGACTGGGGACATGCGCGCGAATATGTCCGTGGGATGTGGCTGATGCTGCAACAGGACGAACCGGAGGACTATGTCCTTGCAACCGGCGAAACGCACTCGGTCCGTGCCTTTGTCGACAAGGCCTTTGCCAAGGTGGGCATGCCGATTGATTGGCGTGGGACCGGAGTTGAGGAAAAGGGGTATGACAAGACATCCGGTCGGTGCGTGGTGGAGATCGATCCGGCTTATTTCCGCCCGACTGAAGTTGACCTTCTGATCGGTGATCCGACGAAGGCGCATACGAAGCTTGGCTGGAAACACGAGACCAGTCTTGATCAGCTGGTTACGGAGATGGTCCGCGAAGATCTGAAAGTCATGGCACGAAATGTTCCGGCGGTGAGCGTAACCAAGGGTTTTGCCTATGCCTGAGGTGATCTGTCGCCGGCCACCACGGCATGGTGGGCTCCGCGATCATGCGATCGTCTCGCTTCCGAGGGCTGCGAGATTCAAACACTACCCTGCACAAGGCAAAAAGCCCGGCTCGAGAGCCGGGCTTTCCTGATCGACCGAAGTCAAACTAGATTAGAACGAACGCTGCAGGCGGAAGTAGCCCGAGGTGGAGTCGTCGCCGTCTTCCGGATCGAGGTACTGAACCGAAGCCTTGGCGTAGAAGTTGTCGACGATCTGGTAATCAACCGTCAGACCAACCTTCCAGGCATCGCCGTCGGCGAAGTCGTTGCCGTCAACACCGTAGTCGCTGTAGTACTGGACGCCGGGGGTGATCTTGAGCTTGTCGGTTGCCTTGATTGCGTATTCGGCAGCGATAGCCCATTCAGCTGCGGTGTAGTAGGAGCTCGGGCCGGTGGCGTAGACGGCTGCGAGGCCGAGCGTGCCGGGACCGATGTCAACCGTACCCATTGCGCGGATAGCGCCTTCTTCGTTGTCGACGTCGTAGCCGGCAGTGATCTGGTAGCTGAAGATACCACCCTTGCCGCCGAGACCGACTGCAACGCCGACGTTGTTCGGGTCTTCGTCCGTCTTGTAGAAGCCGTCTTCCAGTTCGTCGACGCTGATGCCAGCGTAGAAAGCGTCGGTTTCGTACTGATAACGGATGGAGTTATGCAGCGTGACCGGCGAGCCGATATCGTCGGTTTCACCCGAGAGACCATCGTCCCACCAGCTGTAGAACAGACCAGCGCGGAAGCCGGCGATGTCGAGGTAAGCGGAGTCGAGCTTAGCGTTCTGATCCGAAGCGTTGTCAGCATTGAACTGCATGACGATGACGCCGGTCAGCGGACCATACTCGGTGTCGCTCTTGGCGGTGAACTGAACCTGACCGCGAGTAACGGCATCCCAGTCCGAGTCGTTGCCGCGATCGTCGGTTGCGCCGACATTTTCGCCAACGTTAACCTGGAAACGGATGTAGCCGTTGATCTTCAGGCAGGTTTCCGTGCCCGGGATGTAGAAGTAGCCGGTGCCGTAAGCGTCGCAGACGCGAACATATTCAACCGGTTCCGGCTCAGCAGCAACAATAGCGTCAGCAGCCTGAGCACCGGAAACTACTGCGAGAGCAGCAGCGGAGCCGAGAAGAAGGCTCTTGATGTTCATAAATGACCTCCAATTCAAAGTTTCGATCGGGTTTGAGATCTTTCGCTGAGCAGCGTTCCCTGCCCCATCCCCGTGTTTCAAGAAGTGGACGATCCGTCGCCCTTGCTTCCGAGGGTGAAAATACAAGACGGCGCCCGTCACGCAATCACCAACTTACTCGAATGGGTGGTTTGCGGGAGCCTTCCCGGCATTCTGTTGCCGAAAGGACACAAGTCGGGCAACCGGCCCCGATTTCCTTTATGCTTTGTTAAGAAAAGCCTGATTTTGCCGCTGCTTAGCCGAAGTCGATAAAGAGCTGGACAGTCGCTTTCCGACGCATTCGCGACACTTTTTTGACAAGTTCGGGGAGTTGCGGGAAAGACGGCAGCTCCCGAGAGCGTAACCGCACGTTCACGGATCCGCTCGCTACCGCCTGAGCGCAGAAGCGCGGGACGTGATTCCTGCCGGCGATTCTCTCTCTTCGAAGCGAAGCGATTCTACCTCGCGCGACGGCAGAGATAGCCGACCAGCGCATCGGCCCGAAAATCGGAATCGATTTTCCGTAAGCATGATGCGTAGATTCGTAGCGTTAGAGCCTCCTCGTGCGTCCGACAGGACGTACGGCGCTCTAAGCGGCTGTGATTCGCCAATGGAAAGTGAGACCAGAGATACGCTGCGGAAATCGAAGTGGCGGAGAAGATGGGATTCGAACCCACGATACGCTTTTGACGTATACTCCCTTAGCAGGGGAGCGCCTTCGACCACTCGGCCACCTCTCCGGTGCGGCCTAACTAGGGTGAGCGATCTGTGAATGCAAGGGTTTTTTGAGTTTTCACCAGAAGAAATGCAGGGGCCGGCGTTTTGGCTTTTGACGGACGGACGAGAACAATCGCTCGTCTGCGCCCACCCCCAAAAGCTCTGCCGATCGATCCTTCAGGCGCACACGCCTTACGGCGCGCGCGCTCGCGGACTCAGCTCAACAGGCTCTTCAGATCGGCCGAGGGGTCGGCGAGGATCGCTCGATCGGGATTGGCTCCGGATTCCAGCAGCTTCTTGCCGGTCACATAAGCTTTCGCGTCATTGATCGCATCGACAGCGATCAGCTGGCCTTCCCTGAAGTACCAGATCGAATGAGCCCCTTCGCGGGCGCCCGGACGCAAAAGCGTGTCGTCATAACCGAGATTGAAACCGGCGATCTGGAGTTTGACGTCGTACTGGTCGGACCAGAACCAAGGCCTCGGCTCATAAGGCTCGTCGCCGCCGGCGATGAGAGCTGCCGCAGCTTCGGCCTGGTCGACGGCGTTCTGCACCGATTCGAGCCTGATGCGCCCACCCTGCCATGGAAGTGCGGCGCAATCGCCGGCAGCAAAGATCGCCGGATCGGAGGTGCGGGCGAATTCATCGACGAGGATGCCGTTGGCGACTTCCAGACCGGCTTCCTTGGCAAGCTGGTCGTTCGGCACGACGCCGATGCCGACGACGACGAAATCGACATCGATGACCGAGTCGTCGGAAAGGGCGGCGCCGGAGACCCGGCCATCCTTGCCGATCAGATGTTTCAGGCCGGTCTTCTCGCGGATCACCACGTCGTGGCTCTCGTGGATGGCGCGCATGAGGTCGGCCGTTTCCTTCGCCGCGACGCGCTGCAGGATGCGATCGGCCATTTCGATGACCGTGACTTCGAGACCACGATGGCGGGCGACGGCGGCAGCCTCGAGGCCGATGTAACCGCCGCCGATGATGAGGACGCGACGACCGGGGCGCATTTCATCGGCGAGCAGATCGGCATCGCGCTTGTCGCGGGCGACATAGACGCCTTCGAGATCGCCGCCGATGGCCGCCGGCAGCCGGCGCGGCGTTGAGCCGGTGGCGAGCACCAGGGTGCCGTAGTCGAGAACGGAGCCGTCCTGCAGCAGAACTTGCTTGCTGTCCCGCTTGATCTCCTCGGCCCAGGTCGAAAGGCGAAGATCGACGTCGTTGTCGGCATACCAGTGTTCCGGGCGGAACAGCAGGCGGTCGAAGCTCATTTCGCCGAGCAGATATTTCTTCGAAAGCGGCGGTCGCTGATAGGGCGCCACATCCTCGGCGCCGATGAGGGTGATCGGGCGCGTATCCTTCAAAGCACGCAGTTTGGCCGCCAAGGCGAAACCCGCCTGTCCCGCGCCGATGATCACCACTCTATCCGTCACGATCTCACTCCTAAAACCAGGCTCGACACTTACGCCAAGGCCTATCCCCTGCCCCATGCGCCGTCAACGGAAAGCGGCTTCTTACATTCAGCCGATCTCGATCCAGCGACGCTCGTGGAATGACTGTGCCATGGCATGCACCGACTTCTCTATCCTGAGACCGTCTTTAAATGTCACGATCGACGACGGCTCGCCTGATATTGCCCGGATCAGCTCGCGGCACTCGATGATCTTCAGATCGTTGAAGCCGAGACCATGGCCGGGCGCCGGAATGAAGCGATCATAAGGCCGATGGGCGGGCGCCGCCAGTATCTTGCGGAAGCCCTGTTCCGAGCCAGGCCCTTCTGCCTGATAGAGTTCAAACTCGTTCATGCGCTCCTGGTCGTAGAGGATCGAGCCTTTCGAGCCGTAAATCTGCAGGGCGATGCGCCCCTTGCGACCCCAGGCGGCGCGATTCGCCATCAACACGGCGGAGATGCCGCCGCCGAGCCGCATCAGCACGTTGGCGGCATCGTGATTTTCGACGGCACGGCGACCACCCTCGCTGAGCGGACGGTCGGCATAGGGCTTCACCATGTCCGTTATGACGGCCTCGACATGGCCGAAAAGATACCAGAGCAACGACAGCGGGTGCACGGCGAAATCGTCAAGCGCACCATAGCCGGCGGAAAGCTCGCTCTTCCAATAAAAGAAGACGTCGGGATCGGCCATGAAATCCTCGTCCATTTCGACGCGGACATGATTGACCGTACCGATGACGCCGTCGCCGAGGAGCGTCCTGATGTGCCGCATGACGGGATTCTGAATGTAATTATAGCCCAGAGCGGCAACCTTGCCTGATCGTTCCGCCGTCGCCAGCATGCGCTCGGCGTCGGCGTAGGCGGGCGCCATCGGCTTCTCACACCAGACATGCTTGCCGGCTTCCAGGGCTGCAATCGCCATCTCGGCATGGAACTGGTTGGGCGTGGTGACGGAAACGACGTCGACCTCGGGGTCGGCGATCAGCGCCCGCCAGTCGGCCGTTGCCTTCTCGAAGCCGAACTCGCCGGCACGGACCTCCGCAAGCCCGGCATTGGCTTCAGCCAGGTGCACGAGCCGCGGACGCTCGACATCGCCGAACACGGTCTTTACCGCATTCCAGGCCAGCGCGTGGCACTTGCCCATATAGCCGGTGCCGATCAAACCGATGCCAAGTGGCTTCATTTTCCGTCTCCTCCAGAAGTGTGCGCGGATTTTTGGAATATTTGGATCATTTTGACAAGAGACCGTTGGCAGTCATATGGCCTTCATTCTCTCGGTGCGATTGTCCAAAACCCTTCAATTACAGGCGATTAAAAACAATTAGGCGCACCGTTTGAAATCGTCTATGCTCGGGGATATGGAATATTTGTTTCATCCCGTGAGCCGCAAGCATGGATAATGACCCCCAAAGGCACGCGCGCGTGCCGCGCGATTTCGAAAGCCTGCGCAGCACCATCATCGAGCGCAAGGCGAACATGCCGAAGCGGCTGGCGCAGGTCGCCGCTTTCGCGCTCGGCAATCCCGACGAGATCGCCTTCGGCACGACGGCGAGCATCGCGGCCGCCTCCGAGGTCCAGCCGTCGACGCTGGTGCGCCTGGCGCATCATCTTGGTTATGACGGCTTTTCCGATCTGCAGAGCATCTTCCGTGAAAGGCTGCGCGACCGAACGCTGAGCTATGAAGAGCGGCTCGTCACGCTGGAGCAAACGAGCGGCGACGACGAAGACGCCAATCTACTCTCCGGATTCATTGCCGCGGCGAACCAGTCGGTCAATCGGCTGGCCGCGACGGTGCAGAGCGAGACATTCACGAAGGCGGTGGATATCCTCGCCGCCGCCGAAACGATCTATCTGATCGCCAAGCGCCGCTCCTATCCGCTGACGGCGCATATGAGCTACGCATTTTCCAAGCTCAACATCCGCCACCAGATCGTCGCCTCGCCGAACGGAGTCGATCTTGAAATGGTGCAGTTCGCATCGCCGAGGGATGCGGCGATCGCTGCGAGCTTCTCGCCCTATGCAGCCGACAGCCTTAGCCAGAGCCAGGAGCTTGCCGACCGCGGCGTCCCGGTCATTGCGATCACCGATTCGGCCTTTTCGCCGCTTGCCGCCTGCGCCACGCATTGGTTCGAGGTGGCGGAAGCCGATTTCGCCGGCTTCCGCTCGCTTTCGGCCTCGATGGCGCTCACCATGGCGCTGCCGGTTGCGATCGCCGAGCGGCGTCGCAAGCGTCAACATCACAAAGCTGGAAAAGAGAAAATGGAATAAACATTCCGAATTGACAAAATATCGGAACCAATGTTTCATTATCGACATTCGCAGGCACTGGAAGCCGCGCAAAATCTAGCGGGAGGACATCATGGTACAAACGAATCCGGGTTCACAGCCGGAGCCGGCGCTTGATGTAATCACCATCGGCCGGTCCTCGGTCGATCTTTACGGCCAGCAGATCGGTTCGCGGCTGGAGGATATCGCCTCCTTCGCCAAATCCGTCGGCGGCTGCCCGTCCAATATCGCCATCGGCACGGCGCGGCTCGGCCTCAAGTCCGGGCTCATCACCCGCGTCGGCGACGAGCAGATGGGACGCTTCATCCGCGAGCAGGCCGCGCGCGAGGGCGTGGCGACGGACGGCATCGTCACCGACAAGGAACGGCTGACAGCGCTGGTGCTGCTGGCGGTCGAGGCGGAGGGCGTGTCGCCGATGATCTTCTATCGCTCCGACTGCGCCGACATGGCGCTCGAGGAAGGCGATATCGACGAAAACTTCATCAAATCGTCGCGCGCCGTTCTCGTTTCCGGAACGCATTTCTCGCGGCCCAACACCGAAGCCGCGCAACGCAAGGCAATCCGCATCGCCAAGGAGAACGGCCGCAAGGTGATCTTCGACATCGACTACCGGCCAAACCTCTGGGGGCTTGCCGGCCATGCGGAAGGCTTCGAACGCTATGTGAAATCCGACCGCGTCTCATCGAAGATGAAGGAAACGCTGCCCGATTGCGATCTCATCGTCGGCACCGAAGAGGAAATCCTCATCGCGTCGGGCGCCGACGACGTGCTCGGCGCGCTGAAGGAGATCCGGCGGCTGACGCCGGCGACGATTGTGCTCAAGCGCGGCGCGATGGGCTGCATCGTCTATGACGGGCCGATCGCCGACGACCTCGAAGCCGGCATCGTCGGCCAGGGCTTCCCGATCGAAGTCTTCAATGTGCTCGGTGCAGGTGACGCCTTCATGTCCGGTTTCCTGCGCGGCTTCCTGCGCGACGAGCCGCTGAAGACCTGCGCCACCTTGGCCAATGCCTGCGGCGCCTTCGCCGTGTCCCGCCTGCTCTGCTCGCCGGAATATCCGACCTGGGCGGAACTCGACTTCTTCCTGAAGACCGGCAGCAAACATCGGGCGCTGCGCAAGGACGAGGCGATCAATCATATTCACTGGGCATCGACGCGGCGCGGCGAAATCCCGCTGCTGATGGCGCTGGCGATCGACCACCGCTCGCAGCTTGTCAGCGTCGCTGATGAACTCAGCGTCGGCCATGACAAGATCGTCGCCTTCAAGCGGCTGGCGGTCGAGGCGGCAGCGCGCGTTTCGAACGGCCGCGACGGCTACGGCATGCTGATCGACGAGCGTTTCGGTCGCGACGCGTTCTTCGACGCGGCGACCAAGAATTTCTCCTGGATCGGCCGGCCTGTCGAACTGCCGGGCTCGAAGCCGCTGCGCTTCGAATTCAGCCAGGATATCGGCTCACAGCTTGTCGAATGGCCGCTCGGCCATTGCATCAAGTGCCTGTGCTTCTATCATCCCGACGATCCGGCCGAATTGAAGACGGAACAGCAGGAGAAGCTGCGCACGCTGTTCGAGGCCGCGCGCAAGGTCGGTCGCGAGCTCCTGGTGGAAATTATCGCCGGCAAGAACGGACCGCTCACCGACGATACGATCGCGACCGCGCTGGAGGAGCTCTACGCGCTCGGCATCAAGCCGGACTGGTGGAAACTGGAACCGCAGGCCTCCCGCGAAGCCTGGAAGAAGATCGATGCGGTGATCGCCAAAAATGATCCATGGTGCCGTGGTATCGTGCTTCTCGGGCTCGAAGCGCCCGCAGAGGAACTGATCTCCTGTTTCGAGGCGACGCTGGCGGCTCCCTCGGTGAAGGGCTTCGCCGTCGGACGGACGATCTTTGCCGATCCGGCGCGCGCCTGGCTCTCGGGCAACATGAACGACGAGGAGGCGATCGCCGACATGGCCGACCGCTTCCGGCAATTAACAGAGGCCTGGCTTAAGACGCGTGGGCTTCGGTAGCATAAAATTTAGACCCCTCCCCAACCCCTCCCCACGAGGGGGAGGGACTTAACCTGAGGCGCCGCCTCGAACCAGGCGGCAACCGTCCTGCTGGAAGAAGCGCTGCAATAGGCGTGAAACGGCACGGCAGGTTGGCCCCTCCCGCTTGTGGGGAGAGTTGGGGAGGGGAAACCAGACAAAGAGTTAAAAGTTCGGGAGGCCCCGATGGGCAAGACGATACGGTTGACGATGGCGCAGGCTGTCGCGCATTTCCTGAAAGTACAGATGACTGTTGTCGACGGCAAAAAGGTGCCGATCTTCGGTGGCGTCTGGGCGATCTTCGGTCACGGCAATGTCGCCGGTGTCGGCGAGGCGCTCTACCAGGTGCGTGGAGAACTGACGACCTATCGAGCCCACAATGAACAGGGCATGGCGCATGCCGCGATTGCCTATGCCAAGGCGAATTTCCGCACGCGATTCATGGCTTGCACCACCTCGATCGGCCCCGGCGCGCTGAACATGGTGACAGCCGCAGGCGTCGCGCATGTCAACCGCATTCCCGTTCTCTTCCTCCCAGGCGACGTCTTCGCCAACCGCGCGCCGGATCCGGTGCTGCAGCAGATCGAGGATTTCGGCGACGGCACGGTTTCCGCCAATGATGCCTTCCGCCCGGTTTCGCGCTATTTCGACCGAATCACCCGGCCGGAGCAGATCATCACGGCGCTGAAGCGGGCCATGCAGGTGCTGACCGATCCGCTCGATTGCGGGCCGGTGACGCTGTCGCTCTGCCAGGACGTTCAGGCCGAGGCCTTCGATTATCCGGAAAGCCTGTTCGAAGAAAAAGTCTGGGCGAGCCGCCGGCCGCAGCCGGATGCGGACGAGCTGGCAAATGCCATCGCGCTGATCAAGGCGTCTGAGAAGCCGGTGATCGTCGCCGGCGGCGGCGTGCTTTATTCGCAGGCAACGAGGGAACTCGCGGCCTTCGCCGAAACCCATGCCATCCCCGTCGTCGTCACCCAGGCCGGCAAGTCGTCGATCAACGAGACCCATCCGCTGGCACTCGGCTCGGTCGGCGTCACCGGCACCTCGGCGGCGAACGCGATCGCCGAAGAGACGGATCTCGTCATCGCCGTCGGCACGCGCTGCCAGGATTTCACGACCGGCTCCTGGGCGCTCTTCAAGAACGACAGCCTGAAGATGATCGGCCTCAACATCGCCGCCTATGACGCGGTGAAGCACGACAGCCACCCTGTGGTGGCCGATGCGCGCGAAGGGCTGAAGGCGCTTTCGGCAGGCCTTTCCGGCTGGAAGGCGCCGGCGGCACTTGCCGAGAAGGCAACGGCGGAAAAGAAGATCTGGATGGAGGCTGCCACCAAGGCTATGGCGGCGACCAACACCGCCCTGCCCTCCGATGCGCAGGTGATCGGCGCGGTGGCGCGCACGCTCGGCGGTGAGAACACGACGGTGCTTTGCGCCGCAGGCGGTCTCCCCGGCGAGCTGCACAAGCTCTGGCCGGCGACGGCGCCCGGCAGCTATCATATGGAATACGGCTTCTCCTGCATGGGCTACGAGATCGCTGGCGGGCTCGGCGCCAAGATGGCGCGCCCCGAACGCGATGTCGTCGTTATGGTCGGTGACGGTTCCTACATGATGATGAACTCCGAGATCGCGACCTCGGTCATGCTCGGCCTCAAGATCAATATCGTCATGCTCGACAATCGCGGTTATGGCTGCATCAACCGGTTGCAGATGGGCACCGGCGGCGCCAACTTCAACAATCTGCTCAAGGACTCCTATCACGAGGTGATGCCGGAGATCGATTTCCGCGCACACGCCGAAAGCATGGGCGCCATAGCCGTCAAGGTCAGTTCCATCGCCGAACTCGAGCAGGCGATCGTCGATTCGAAGAAGAACGATCGCACGTCCGTCTTCGTCATCGACACCGATCCCTTGATCACCACTGAGGCCGGCGGCCACTGGTGGGATGTCGCGGTGCCGGAAGTCAGCCCGCGCGAAGAGGTCAACAAGGCGCGCAAGGGTTATGTCGAAGCCCGCGGCTCCCAGCGCATCGGCTGAACAGGTTAGCCCCATTTTTCCGGAGGAGCGGACCCGCTCCTCCGCAATGTCTTTAAGGAGAATATTGATGAAGGCCAAACTCGGCATGTCGCCCATCGCATGGTGGAACGACGACCTTCCTGAGCTTAGCGACGATGTGTCGCTCGAAGAATGCCTGCGGCAGTCGCGCAGCGCCGGTTTCACCGGCATGGAGCAAGGGCGCCGTTTCCCGAGCAACCCGGAAGAGATGCTGCCGATCCTGCGCGCTGCCGACGTGACGCTATGCGGCGGCTGGTTCTCCGGCACGCTTGTCAATGAGGAACTGGCGGCCAACAAGGACCGCATCGCGCCGATGATCGAGCTTTTCAAGGCGGTCAATGCGCCCTGCATCGTCTATGGCGAAGTGGGCCGCTCCATCCAGGGCGACCGCTCCAAGCCGCTCGCGACCAAGCCGCGCCTCGCCGAAGACGAGATGAAGGCCTATGCGCGCCGCGTCACCGAATTCGGCGAATGGTGCGCCGACCAGGGCATGCCGCTCTCCTACCACCACCACATGGCGGCGGTGGTCGAAACCGAGCCGGAACTCGACACCTTCATGCGCAATTCGGGCGAAGGTATTCCGCTGCTGCTCGACGCCGGGCATCTGGCCTTTGCCGGCGGCGAAGTGCTGCGCGCCATCGACAATCATCACGCCCGCATCAACCACGTCCACGTCAAGGATATTCGCCAATCCGTGGTGGATGGGCTCGACCGCAGCCGGCAATCCTTCCTCGACGCCGTGGCGCTTGGCGCGTTCACCGTGCCGGGCGACGGCTCGCTCGATTTCGGCGCCATCGTCCAGCGCTTCGCCGACCATGGCTATGAAGGCTGGTTCGTCGTCGAGGCCGAACAGGATCCGCGCAAGGCGCCGCCGCAGAAGATGGCCGAGATTGGCCATGCCGAACTGATGCGCGTCATGACCGCGGCTGGTTATACTGTGGAAACGGAAGGTTTCCCGAAGGGGTAACGCGACGAAGGCCCTCCCCCGCCAGGGGGCGGGGGCAAGGCGCCCCCTCATCCGCCCTTCGGGCACCTTCTCCCCGATGGGGAGAAGGGGGAATGGAGACGGCACGGCACATCCCTTCTCCCCCGCGCCCGCTAACGTTACGAGGAGAAACACCAATGCCAAACCTCAAGGTGAAACCATCCGGCACGCATGGTCGTGTGACGCATGTCACCCCGGAGAATGCCGGCTGGACGTATGTCGGCTTCGATCTGCATCGAATCAAACCGGGTGAGACCGTTTCTGGGGAAACCGGCGAGCGCGAGGTCTGCCTGGTCTGGGTGACCGGCAAGGGCAAGGCCTCGGCCGGCGCGAAGGATTTCGGCACGCTCGGCGAGCGGATGAACCCCTTCGACGGGGCTCCGCATGCGCTTTATATCCCGACGGGCTCGACATGGTCCGTCACAGCAGAGACCGATCTGGAGCTGGCCGTCTGCTCGGCGCCCGGCGGCGGCACCTATGAGGCAAAGGCGATCCCGCCCGGCACGCATCCGCAGGTGACGCGCGGCAAGGGCACGAATGTGCGCTACGTCAACAACATCATGCCTGAGGACGATAATTCGGCGCATTCCTTGCTCGTCGTCGAGGTGATCACGCCAGGTGGCCATACCTCCTCCTATCCGCCGCACAAGCACGATCAGGACGACCTGCCGAACGAGAGCTTCCTGGAAGAGACTTACTATCATCGCCTCAACCCGCCGCAGGGTTTCGGTTTCCAGCGCGTCTACACCGACGACCGCTCGCTCGACGAGGCGATGGCGATCGAGGACGGCGACGTCACACTGGTGCCGAAGGGCTATCATCCCTGCGCGGCAACGCATGGCTATGATCTCTATTATCTCAATGTCATGGCCGGGCCCAAGCGAATCTGGAAATTCCACAATGCCGCCGAGCACGAATGGCTGCTGAAGGCATGAAGGCCGTGCTCGATCGCTAAATAATCTGACAGCGCCAAACTGTCGGTGATGGTTCACTGCCTCCATCCAATGAGGATGGAGGATCATCATGCACAGCTCGAATTTCACGATACCGGCCCGCAATATCCGCTCTTCGCGGCGCATCCGGTCCGGCCTTCTTTCTGCAGTCGGCACCGCGGTCCGCTGGCTGGGGCGCAAGATCAGCGAACGGCGCAACTACAATGCGCTGATGGAACTTTCCGACGCTCAGTTGAAGGATGTCGGCCTCTCCCGGGGGCAGACAGAAAGCGACGTGCACGTTTACAGCCGCTACTGAAACATCAAACTCACTGTGGTACTGTGCCCCTGCGCAGCCTTGTCGGGCTGCCTGCCTGAACCCGGACGATACGATGTCGCAGTTTTCAACAGCACTGCTCCTGAAAACGAAGACCGTCACCATTCGTGACGTCGTCTGCAATGGCGAGTGCCGCCACAAGAGCGACGAGGAATGTGCGCACAAGACAAGCCTCGTCTATCCCTATCGCGGCGTCTTCATGCGCCATGTCGGCCGCACGGATACTGTGGCTGAAGCCAATCAGGTGCTGTTCTTCAATGCCGCTCAGGGCTATCGGATCAGTCATCCGATCGCGGGCGGCGACGCCTGCATCGACCTGTCGATCGACGAATCCATGCTGGAAGAGCTGGCGCCGAAAGAGCAGGCGCAGCCCGGCCCGGCCTTTTCCTTCCGCCGCCAGCGCCGGCGGATCGACCCGCGCGCGCAGGCGCTGGTCGCGCTGCTGCGTCACGGCCTCAGGCGCAATATCGCAGAAACGCTCGAGGCGGAAACGCTGGCTCTGACGCTGGTTCGCCGCTCGCTCGGCGAGCGTACGTCGCACGCCGCCGGCGCCAGCGTCGGCCGGCAGAAACTCGTCGACCGGGCAAAGCTGGTGCTTTCCTCCGATCTCGCGAGACGCTGGACGCTCGCGGAAATCGCCTCGGAAGTCGGCGTTTCCCCTGTTTACCTCACCCAGGTCTTCCAGCAGGTCGAGGCCACGCCGCTCTATCGCTATCAGTTGAGGCTGCGGCTTGCCCGGGCGCTCGATCTGCTCGGCCAGTATGACGATCTGACCTCACTCGGCCTCGATCTCGGTTTTTCCAGCCATAGTCATTTCAGCGCTTCCTTCAAACAGGCCTTCGGTCAGACTCCGGCCGAATTTCAGCGCTCGGCGCAATTGCGGCGCCGACCGTAGAGCTTTTCCGCATTGATAATCGCTAAAGTTTTCGACAGCGGTGATGCGGTCTTCGATGCTCTCATGACGCTGTCCCGATCCGGGGACGATCAATGGAGGATTACCCGATGAAGAAGACCACATGTGCTGCCTGCGACTGCGAACTCGGCGCCGAGGTCATCACCGTCAAGCTCGGCGGCAGGACCGTCGAAGTCTGCTGTCAGGAATGCGCCGAGGCGCTGAACGAGGCGGAAGCGTCGACGTCGGCCGCTCAGAGCGGCAAGGAATAAAGGGCAATCGACGGAGGCCGCGCCAGGGAGGCGCGGCTCCCACATCTCAGGCGGGCAGAAGCCCGTATCGCCAGCCGCGGCGCCTGGCATTCTCAGACAGCACCAGCAAGGCAAGCGCCACCATGCCTGCCTCGGCAAAGACAGGCACCATCCAGATTCCCTGCTCGCCGAAGACGAAGGGCAGCAGGAAGGTGAGAGGCACGGTGAGAAGATAGGGTCGTGACAGACCGAAGATCGCCGCGCGCGGCGCATCGCCGATCGACTGGAAATAGGACGACAGGATCAGCATCTGCCCGAAGAGAAAATAGGCGCCGATCGTCCAAGGTAGAATTCGCCTGACCTCGGCGATAATGGCGGGATCGCCGACGAAGACGGCGCCGATGCGGCCGGCCAGCAATTCCACCGTGATCTCCACCAGGCTGCAATAGACGAGCGCCGAGAGCATGGCGATCTGCAGGCTGCGGCCGACTCGCAAGCCAAGGCCGGCGCCATGATTGTTGCCGGCGATCGTCTGTAGGGCGATGCTGAGACCAAGCAGCGGCAGATAGGTGAAGGTCAGGATGCGGGTGATGATGCCGTAGGCGGCAATGGTGGCGGTATAATCACGCGTGCTCCAGAGCGAGACGTTGACCAGAATCGCGGCCGAGGCAAGCGATATGCCGATGAAACCGAGGCTCATGGGCGCGCCCAAGGCGACGATGCCGCGCCATTCGACAAGGGCGAATGCGGGAGCAGGTCTCAGCGTCGCCGGCCGGCGCCAGCGATAGACGAGCACGGCCACGAGACAGACGAATTGCGAAGCGATGGAGCCTGCAGCCGAACCGAGCACGCCCCAATGCATCGCTGCCATGAACAGCCAGTTGGCGAGGATGTTGAGCAGCGAGGCCGAGAGCGTGACCGCCGTCATGAAACCGATCCTGCCTTCACAGCGCAGCCCGTCGAGATGCAGCGACAGGAAGAAACTCACTGGCGTCGAGGCGATCATCGCGCCCATGAATAGCGTGGCGCCGTCGGCCACAGCGGTGTTTTCGGCGGCGCCGGCATTGATGATCCGCCCGCCGAGGGTCCAGTAGACCATGATGAGGATCACGATGACGGCGAGCGCCAGCGTATGGGCGCCGGAAAATACCCGACGTGCACCCTGGCGATCGCCGGCACCGAGCCGGCGGGCGAGGATGCTTCCCATGCCGTTCGAGACGAGCGATTGCAGGGCGACCAGCAGCATTAACCCCGGGAAGATCAGGCTGACGGCTGAGAGCGCGTCGGGGCCGACATAGGCGCCCAGGAAATAGGCGTCGACGACAGTAAAGAGGCCGTTGACGGTGGTGATCGCGACGATCGGCGCCGCAGTCCTGATGAATACGCCCGGCAGCCAGCCGGTGAGGAAGGCATTGCCTTTGGAAGGATCGGTCATGGGGAAATCCGCGCGATATCGGGCGACATCCGCTGCGGCTTGAACAAGCGCATGCGGGCAGCCTGGAAAGGATGAGGAGCAAATCAGAGATCGAGCACCAGATGAGGCACGCCGTTCGAGGTCTTCCTGGGGGAGACGCCGTCGGCATCGATCTGCGCAGTCACGCGCCGCCGAAAGGCTGAAAAGCTCTCGAAGGTGACCACGTCAACCGCTTCGTCGAAATGGATAGTGATCCGGTGGAGGCCGCCCGGCAGAGCGGAAAGCGAGAGGATTTCGCCAATGAACGGCTGATTGAGATAGCGTCCGCGAATATGGGCGCCGACGAAGAGCGGCGTTTTCGCAGCCGCATTGGGCCTTGCCGCCAGAGCCGCAAGCGTGTTCCAGTCACGCGCGCCGTGCTGGCGGGCGATCATTTCCAAGGCCGCACTGTGGGTCAGCGCGGTGCCGCGATCGTTCATCGCCTGGCGCAAGCGCTTGGCCTGGGCCTTCAGTTCTTCAATGCCGGGATAATTCGTCATGGAGTGAGCCTTCGCAAGGCATGCTCTTCGACTGCAAATGGGAGCTCGCGTTGCCGTCAGTCAGCATGCACAAGGGGCCGTGACCATGATCGCGAAGGCTTCACCATGGATTTTCATCCGCGAGCGGCCGGTGCCTCGAACCGGGCTTTGTATGCGCGATTGCCGTCGGCATGTCAAGAATGGCGCGATTGCCCGCGGAATTGCGCGAATTTGGAGCAGATCTGGACGGAATCGGTGCGATTTTCAGCGATTCACAGCAACAGCCTTCAATCTTAACGATGATCTTCAGCAATCGTCAGCACTCTTGCATTATTCTCTGCTTACGATGAGCGGAGGCTAAAAGGGCCTTTCAGATGCACCTCGACACAGAACACCCCAAGCCGGAACGTGCTTACCGGGAATTCAATCTCGTCAGGCCGGGCAATATCATCTTCGTCGGCCACCACCTCAGCACCGGTACGCAGGTACGCTGCCTGATCCGCACGATCACACTTGCCGGCGCGGTGCTCGAAGTCAGTCCGAGCCTGGAGATGCCGAGTCATTTCTTTCTCGAAATACTCGGCATCCATGACGAGATCGGCGCCACCGTGGTCAAACGCGAAGACGAATTGGTGACGATCAGCTTCAACATGCTGCTCAATCCGGCATTCCTGCACCACGTGCTGCGACTGAGCTTCGAAACCTGAGGCGTCTTCCGATCACCGCCCGGTCGGGGCGCGACCTCCTCGTCTCGCCTCTTCTTGCTGAGAGATGCGCGATGATCGGTATGATCCAGAGAAGTCCGCGCCATTCCGGGCCATCGAGCGGATCGGCCACGGGATCGCGGCGCATCCGGTAATTGCGGGACGCGACTTCGTTGAAGAAAACTACCCAGTTGAGAAGCATTGCCTATCCTCCATCTATTGCTGGAGTAGTTGAGCTAGGCCTTCACGCCCCCGCTATGTAGAGGCGTGGAGGAAAGGGGGGTTTCATCCATGAAAGAGGCGAGCTGGGACGATCTGCAGCTTTTCTTCCATGTCGCGACCGGCGGCGGGCTTTCGGCAGCGGCGGCGCGGACGGGGCTCAGTGCGCCGACGATCGGCCGGCGGATGCTGGCGCTCGAACGGGTGACCGGCCGGTCGCTATTCAACCGCGGCCCCACAGGCTACCTGCTTGCCAAGGACGGCCAGGAGCTGCTCGATCGCGTGCGGCGGATGCAGGATGCAGCGCGGGCGATCTCCGACTGGCGCGGTGAAGTTCTGACGCTGCCGATTGTGTCGACGGTCGTCGACAGCTGGACGTCGCGCTTCATCGCCGACCACCTGGCCAGTGTCTGGACGCCGAAAGACTGCTTTCGCATGTGCTACAAGACCTGTGACGCGAGCGTCGATTTCACCTATCGCGAGGCGCATATCGCCATTCGCCACAGCCGGCCGGACGGCGGCAACGTCGCGATCCGCCGTTCAGTCAAGGTGGCGCATGCGGTTTATCAGGCAGCCGATTATGACGAGACCAATTGCAACTGGATCTCGCTCGGAACGGACATCGCCATCACACCGGCGGACAAGTGGACTTTCGAACAGCCGGATTATTGGATCACCAGCTGGACGAACACGCCGCATATGCTCTTTTACCTGATCCGAGGCGGCGCCGGCCGCGGCGTGCTGCCCTGTTTCATCGGCGACCAGGAGCGCAAGCTCGTCCGCGCCGGACCTGTCATCGATGAATTGACCTACGAGATGTGGATCGTCGCGCATGACGACGAGCGGCAAAGGCCTGAAGTCAGGACGGTCATCGATCGCCTGGCCACACTGTTTGCCGATCATGAAGATCTGTTTGCCGGAGAGAGACCGTTGGTCTGAAGCGAACAAGAACACGGGCCAACGGGCCCGCGTTAGCTCATCGGTTGGTTTCATCACGCGGCGAGATGCCGCTCGATCTCGTCTATCGGCAGATTGGTATAGTCTTTCGCCAGTTCCGCCGATATCGCCGCCTGCGTCTCGGCGCTCAGCGCCGGCCGCAGGGTGCCGAGCGCCTTCGGCGGCGCGATAAGGACGATACGGCGTGCATCCTTTGCCTGCGTCAGTTCGTCCATTCGCTCCGCCACATGTTTCAGAAATTGCGCTTCGGCCTGCTCCTGCCAGCTGGTCTCTTCGACAGCGCTGCGGCTCCATCCATCAGCGGCATGGCTGCGGCCAGGCTTGTCGGTGCCGAGCTCGCGATCGGGCTCGTTCGGCTGCGTCAGGGTTTCCAACACCTTCAGGTTCATCAGCTGGGCGTCGCCGGCGTTCTGCATGATGAGGGCCTTGGCTCCATTGCAGACTACGACCCATGATTTCCCGGGGATTCTGATGTCGGTCATCTTCAACTCCTCGCTGTCGTCATCGAAGCGCCCTTGCTTCATCGATCGAAAATGCGTCGCGATCTTTCAGATTCGCTCCTTGCGCTTTCGCTGTTTGTTTTTACGCATGTCGTTACCGCAAAACCGCTGACACTTGTGCGCGACATGCTTTAGGCAGAACGCCCGGCCATTGAAAGAGTTCGGGAAAACTGCGCCGAAATCGGTAGGGGCACATCCGTAATGCGTTTCGGCAGCACAGTCTGCGTACCGATTGTGAACATTCGGCGTCCCGCATGGAAACAAAATTTGAACTCGTTAAAATTGTCTTTTTATATTTGACGAATGTGCAAAACATTCATGTGACCGTGGCTAAAGCAAGATTAGCTTGCTCCAGAGCAAGAACCCCCAATTGTGCCCTGTCTGACGGAGAATGTAAGATGACTATGCTCCGCGCCACACACCTTGCGACGGTCAAGTCCGCCATTTACGACCTGCGCTGGGAAGAGTTCAACGTCAAGCGCCCGGCCCGTATCGTCGCCGTCCGGCCGTGCCTCACCGGCGTCTCGATGCGAAGCGCCGAGATCATCGACATATCGCAGGGCGGCGCAACCTTCATCGTGTCGACCACCGCCGGTCTGCCGAAACATTATTATCTCAACATTCTCGGCCTGGCCTATCGCATCGGTTGCGCCGAGGTCTATCGCAATAAAGAACGCATCGGCGTAAGGTTCATCAACCTCCTGGACCCCGAGGTTCTGCGCCGCGTCGTGCGCGCCGATTTCCTTGTCGGCAATATGGAAGCGATCGACGCCCGGCGTGCACCGATGTTCCGCGATACGAGGCTCGCCGCCGGTCCCGCATAAGTCCTTGGATGGAAATGACCCAAGGACAAATTGTTCGGCAATTCAAAGCGCTACGTCGCCCCCGCCGCTTTGAAAAGGACGCACTGTGTGAGCGCTGCGGCTGCAGGATAATCTTGCTTGCCTTGGCCGTGCCCGGGCCTATTGTTGCGCCTGATCTCAACATGTCCGGGAAACAGCCTTCGCATGTCCGCCTTCTCGCGCTTCACGCCCCTCATCAGCGCCCTGCCCTCCACAGTTCCCTTCGTCGGCCCCGAAGCCATCGAACGCCAGCGCGGACGTGCCGTTCTGGCGCGCATCGGCGCCAATGAGAACGGCTTCGGCCCGGCCCCCTCCGTGCTCGCCGCGATGGGCGAAGAGGCGCGCGACATCTGGAAATACAACGACTCGGAAAATTTCGCGCTGAGGGAAGCGCTTGGCGCGCATCTTGGTGTGACGGCCGCCAATATCGCCATCGCCGGCGGCATTGACGAATTGCTCGGCCAGATCGTCCGGCTGGTGATCGAACCGGGGGCACCCGTCGTTACCTCGCTCGGCGCCTATCCGACATTCAACTTCCATGTCGCCGGTTTTGGCGGCCGACTGGTGACCGTCCCCTACGCAAACGACCGCGAGGATCTCGACGGGCTGCTCGACGCGGTCAGGCGCGAGAATGCGCCCCTCGTCTATTTCGCCAATCCCGACAATCCGATGGGAAGCTGGTGGGACGCCGACAGCATTGTCGCTTTCGCCCGGGCGCTGCCCGAGACCACGATGATGGTGCTGGACGAAGCCTATATCGAAACCGGGCCGGCACATTCGCTGCCGTCGATCGCCTCGCTCATCGAACTGCCGAACATCGTGCGCACCCGCACCTTTTCCAAGGCTTACGGGCTTGCCGGCTCACGCACCGGCTACGTGATCTCGACCTCAGGCACGGCACAGGCCTTCGACAAGATCCGCAATCATTTCGGCATGAACCGGCTGGCGACGGCTGCAGCGCTGGCCGCGCTCAAGGATCAGGCCTATCTGGCCAGGGTGGTCGGGAAAATCCATGCAGCACGGGAGCGGATCGGCCGCATCGCCCGGGCAAACGGTCTTGAGCCGCTGCCCTCGGCAACGAATTTCGTGGCGATCGATACCGGCCGCGACGGCGCCCATGCGCGGGCGATCGTCGATGGCCTGATGGAGCACGGCGTCTTCGTCCGCATGCCGGGTGTTGCGCCGCTCAATCGCTGCATCCGCGTCAGCGTCGGACCGGAGGCCGAGATGGCGCTGTTCGAGGAAGCGCTGCCGCAAGTCCTGAAGACGCTCACCTGAGGTTGTCATTCCTGTCCGTTCGCCGACATGGTCGGGTCTTCGCCATTTGCCTGCGTATTGCGATCAGCTGAGTTCCTGGGCGAGGCCGATCAGAATCCCTTCAGGTCCGCGAATGTAGCAGAGCCGATACGCATCCTTATACTGAACGACTTCCCCTACGAGCTGCGCGCCGCACCCGCGGAGCCTCTCGAGCGTCTCGTCGATGTCATCCACTGCGAACATGACGCGGAGGTAGCCGAGGGCGTTGACTGGGGCGTTCCGGTGATCTGCGACGACAGGCGGCGCCAGGAAGCGGGAGAGCTCAAGCCGGCTGTGGCCGTCCGGTGTGCGCATCATGGCGATCTCGACACGCTGATCTCCCAGTCCGGTGATACGTCCGGCCCATTCGCCTTCGACCGTGGCCCGCCCTTCCAATTCGAGGCCGAGCTCGCGAAAGAAATCAATCGCCTCTCCGAGGTCTTTGACGACGATTCCGACATTGTCCATTCGCTTGAGCGCCATGTTTTGATCTCCAAGGTGTCGTTGCAATCGACGAGGTCTTGCCTCGTCTAACGAAGGACGTCTGAGGCGTCCCAACACCGACAACCTCAGAAATTTGAATCATGGACCCGCTCAAATCGCCACTCCGATTTCAAACGTCTGTTAGAGCACCGTGCGTCCCTTGGACACGCGGCGCTCCAACACGTCGAGTTGAGCTATCGTTCTGTCCGTGAATCGTTTCGGATTTTCGATCGATGCGTTAGTGGACCGTCATCCATTCGCGGGCAGCGCGCAGTGCTTCCACGAGCTGCATCTTGTTCATGGCAGCGGCCACGTCGGCGCGAAGCTCGGCGGCGCGGTCGTTGCCCTTGATCGCGGCAATGTTCAGCCACTTGTGGGCGGCAACGAGATCGACGGCACAGCCGCGGCCGGTTGCGTACATCAGACCCATTTCGCAGAAGACATCGGCGCTGTTGTTGTCGCCACCCATGGTGGCCGTTTCAGCATTGTGCATTTCAAAGCGTGCCATCGGTTTTATCCCTGTTAGCCTGTTTACGACTTACCCTGTTTTACCTTCGGACCCGCCGTCTATCGCGGCTTTGCGGCCCTTCCGGTCCGGCGGGTTTGCCCCGCTCGTCTGATGGCTTGACTATGCCAAATGGCTTTCAAAAAACGCCTAAAATGCATGATTAATTTGAGACAAACAAACTGCAAACGCTTGGTAAAATTGGGTTTTTGTTAAACATCGGATTCCCTGGGATTTAGGCATTTTCGCTCAAATTTTACAAAAGATTCAGATTCGCAAATAAACGGATCATTCATCATGAAATCAGCAGGCGACGGGTTTAAAAGCTCTACGGTCGGCTTTTCGGCTGCTTTCAGCGAGCGGCGAACGGACAGCCGGCTCTATTTACCTTTACGTTCGCGTCAGTTATTTTCGCGGCCGGTCAGAGGACATCAGGGAGGAAAAGATGATCCGCAGTCTCATTCTTGCCGGCGTTATCGCCGTGATCGCTGGTACAGCGCATGCCGAGGAACCTATCGTCGGCAAGTGGAAGACGGCTTCCGGCGAAACGGCGGTGATCGCGGCATGCGGCGGGAGTTATTGCGTGACGCTGAAAACCGGAAAATATACCGGCCGCAAGATCGGCACACTCGCCGGGACCGGCGGCAGCTATGCCGGCGAGATCACCGACCCCGCCGCCAACAAGACCTATAGCGGCTCAGGAACGATTTCCGGCAATTCACTGAAGATGCAGGGCTGCGTGATGAATATCCTCTGCAAGACGCAGACCTGGACGCGGCTCTGACGCGATAAGGCCGACGCAACAATCATCCCAAACGTATAATCATGCCGGCCGAAATGCCGGCATGCCTCATGGCCTTCTCCGGCTTGCCGATCCTCACCGCAATCGCCCGAGCCTGCCCCGCAAGCTGAACGGCTGATGAACCGGCATCTCAGCACTCGTTCAGCCGAGGTGTGGCAAAACTCATGTCACGGTTAGGTTGCGTATCGGGGGCCTGGGATGAACTTCTATATTATGGCAAGACGTTTCACCATCATCACGCTGTTCGCGGCGATCTTCGCCGTCACATTTTCGGCGGTCGTCGTGCACAATGGCGGCGGCGGCACGCAGTCGCATTTCGGTGCGAGCTATACCTGCCTGGAGAGAAGCGGAACCTTCTGCGCACCCACGGTGCGATGACCGGCATCAGATTCGCAAGAGGATAAAAAATCGGATTCCGCCGGCGCGCGTCGTTTGCTTGTCAAAAACAACTCTCTATAATGCGTCATGAACAAACGAATCTCCCCTCTGTCGCCCCTCGACATATCCTCTCCGCCTCCTTTCCAGCCTGAGAGTTTCGATGATCCGGCCAAGGCCGTCGAGACGCTGACAGCGCTTTATGAACGCAATACGGCGTTCCTGATCCAGAGCTTCACCGACCTTGCCCAGGGCGCTCCGATCGCCTCGCGCTACCGCGCCTTCTATCCGCAGGTCAGCATCGAGACGACGAGCTTCGGCCATGTCGATTCACGCCTCTCCTACGGCCATGTCACGGCGCCCGGCATCTACACGACGACGGTCACCCGGCCGAAGCTCTTCAAGCATTACCTGAAGGAGCAGCTGTCGCTCTTGATAAGGAGCCACAATGTTCCGATCGTCGTCTCGGAATCCTCGACGCCGATCCCGCTGCACTTCGCCTTCGGCGAGGGCGCGCATGTCGAAGCATCGGCCTCAGCCTTCGTCGACGTTCCCATGCGCGATATTTTCGACACACCCGACCTCAACACCACCGACGACGAGATCGCCAACGGCGAATATATCCCGCCGCCGGGAGAGCCCTCGCCGCTTGCGCCGTTCACCGCGCAGCGCATCGACTATTCGCTCGCCCGGCTGTCGCATTATACGGCCACCCATGCCGAGCATTTCCAGAACTTCGTGCTGTTTACGAACTACCAGTTCTATATCGATGAATTCTGCAGCTGGGCGCGCAAGCTGATGGCGGAAGGCGGCGATGGCTATACGGCCTTCGTCGAGCCTGGCAACATCGTCACCTTGCCCGGCTCGAGCGTGCCTGAAACCGATGCCACGCTCGCCCGCCTGCCCCAGATGCCGGCCTATCATCTGAAAAAGAAGGGCCATGCCGGGATCACCATGATCAATATTGGCGTCGGCCCTTCCAACGCCAAGACGATCACAGACCACGTCGCCGTGCTGCGCCCGCATGCCTGGCTAATGCTCGGCCACTGCGCCGGTCTTCGCAACAGCCAGCGGCTCGGCGATTATGTGCTTGCCCATGCCTATATGCGCGAGGACCATGTGCTCGACGACGACCTTCCGGTCTGGGTGCCGATCCCGGCGCTCGCCGAAGTGCAGGTGGCGCTGGAGGCCGCCGTGGCCGAAATCACCGGCTACGAGGGCTTCGAACTGAAGCGCATCATGCGCACCGGCACCGTCGGGACGATCGACAACCGCAACTGGGAACTGCGCGACCAGCTCGGGCCGGTGAAGCGGCTGTCGCAGGCGCGCGCCATCGCGCTCGACATGGAATCGGCAACGATCGCCGCCAACGGCTTCCGCTTCCGCGTGCCCTACGGCACGCTGCTCTGCGTCTCCGACAAGCCGCTGCACGGCGAATTGAAGCTGCCGGGCATGGCGACGGCCTTCTACCGCACGCAGGTCAACCAGCATCTGCAGATCGGCATCCGCGCCGTGCAGAAGCTTGCCGCCATGCCGAAGGAAGCCCTGCATTCGCGCAAGCTGCGCAGCTTCTTCGAAACGGCCTTCCAATAGGCCGTTTCCTCATCTGCCTGCGACGACTGGTGCCGCGTGCTGCGCAACCACCTGCGGTCTGCCGGCAGCAGCGTTCAGCCCTGCGATCAACAGGGTGAAGCCGACGATGGCGAAAGCGGTGCGTGAGAGAATCGTCAGCCCATCGCGTTCGTCGAACGCCTGACGACGCTTTTCATGGCGGCGAGCCCAGATCTGGCTTGCGAGCGCGATTTCAAGAATACTCATTGCCGTTCTCCTCGACGGGTTTCGATGAAGCCTTGTCGAGTGCTGCCTTGCGATTTCGACACCGGACCGGCACAAATTATTTTTACCGCCGCTGTCGAAATGCGCGGCGATCGTTCGTCCAGGGATATGGAGACAGCAAAGGAGGCTGCCTGCGATGAAATATCTCTGCCAGGTCTGGTTCGATGGCGCGATACTCGGCGCCATGACGAAAGAGGAGAAGGCCGAACTCGACGCGAATTCCTTGAACTACGACAGAGATCTCGTCGAAAGCGGACATATGATCGTCGCCCAGGCGCTGCAGTCGCCGAAATCAGCGGTGACCGTCAGGGTACGCCATGGCGAGATGTCGGTGACGGACGGCCCCTTCGCCGAGACCAAGGAGGCGCTCGGCGGCTTCATCCTGATCGAGGCCAAGGATCTCAATGATGCGATCCGGGTTGCGGCTGGCATTCCGCTAGCGAAACTCGGCGCGATCGAAATTCGCCCCATCCATGAATTCGGCTGAGGAGGTCACGCAATGAAGTTTCTGGGTCAGGTCTGGTTCGATACCGAAAAGAGCAGCAAAGTCACGCAGGAGGAATGGGACGCGGTCACGCAGGAGTGCATCGTCAGCGACGACCATTGGCGCGACAGCGGTCACATGCAGAGCGCCCTGGCGCTTTATGAACCGGAGCGAGCCGTAACGCTCCGCATTCGCAACGGCACTGTCGCCGCTACAGATGGTCCCTTCGCCGAAATCAAGGAGCATCTCGGTGGCTTCGTGGTGATCGAGGCCAAGGACATGGATGAAGCGAAAGCGATCATTTCCACCTTCCCGATCCTCAAATATGCGTCGATCGAAATCAGACCCGCCTATTCGATCAAGGATGGGAGATAGCCATGCGCTTCGTCTGCCTCATCTATAATCCCGCCGATATGGATGGCACGCTCAGTCAGGCCGAGGGCGACGATCTCGTAAGGGCGCATTTCCAGTATGACGAGGAGCTTCAGCGCAAAGGCATCATGATCCATTCCGATGCATTGGAAGGTCCCGACAGCGCCTCGGTCCTGAGAGTGCGCCATGGCATTCTGTCTTCGACCGATGGCCCTTACGTCGAGACCAAGGAACATCTGGCTGGCATCTACATCATCGAGGCAGCCGATCTCGAAGAGGCGCGGAAGGTCGTCGAGGGCATTCCAAGCGTCCGCGTCGGATCGATCGAATTGCGTCCGGTGAGGCTGCTCACCCTGCCAGAGTGAGGATCGCCTGTTGGAAAGCGTGATCGAAGATATCTACAGGCAGCATTCGCGTCGGGTTCTGGCGACGCTGATCCGTCTGCTCGGCGATTTCGACCGTGCCGAGGACGCGCTGCACGATGCCTTTGCCGCGGCGGCACGGACCTGGCCGGCTGACGGCATTCCCAGCAACCCTTTCGCTTGGCTCGTTTCGACGGGACGCTTCAAGGCAATCGATACAATCCGCCGCCGGGCGCGCTTCGATGCCTCGCAGCAGCACATCGAGGACAGTCTCTACACGTTCGACGAAACGGAGATCGGCGACATGGAAGCGATCGAAGACGATATGCTGCGGCTGGTCTTCACCTGTTGCCATCCCGTTATTCCCGCCGATGCGCAGATGGCGTTGGCGCTTCGGGAAATCTGCGGGCTGACCACCGAAGAGCTCGCCCATGCCTTCCTCATTCCGGCGCCGACGGTCGCCCAGCGGATCGTGCGCGCCAAAGGCAGGATCCGGGCTGCGAACATCCCTTATGAAGTGCCAGGCCGCGAGGCGCTGCCCGAACGGCTCGACCGAGTGCTGCATGTCATCTATCTCGTCTTCAACGAAGGCTATTCCGCCTCTTCGGGAGACGCGGCCGTTCGCGCCGACCTGACCGCAGAGGCCATCCGGCTGGCGCGTCTGTTGCTGGCGCTGCTGCCGCATCCTGATGTTTGCGGCCTTCTGGCGCTGATGCTGCTGCAGGATTCCCGCCGCAGCGCCCGCAGCAGCGAGGAGGAAGCGCTGGTGCTGCTTGCCGATCAGGACCGCTCGCTCTGGGACCGCGCCAAGATCTCGGAAGGTCTGACACTCCTAGCCGAGGCAATGCGGACAGGAGAGATCGGCACCTATACGGTGCAGGCGGCGATCGCCGCCGAACATGCGAAGGTGCCGACCGCCGAGGAAACCGACTGGCGGCGCATCGCCTTCTATTATGACCTCCTTCTGGCGGCCCAGCCCTCACCGGTCGTCGAACTCAACCGCGCCGTGGCGATCGCGATGGCGGAAGGACCGGCGACAGGCCTGGATCTGATCGATGCCATTCTGGGCCGCCAGGAGCTCACGGCCTATCACCTCGCCCATTCGGCCCGCGCCGATCTCCTGCGCCGTCTCGGCCGGCGAGAAGAGGCAATCGCGGCCTATGAAACGGCGCTGTCGCTCTGCCGGCAGGAGCCGGAGCAGGCTTTTTTGCGGAACCGGATTTCAGAGCTTGCCGCGGCGCCCGAGCGGCAGTGAGATTGCGGTGCCCGTCAGCGCCGAGACGATGATCAAGAGATGCGCATTGACGCTTGCCTGCGCCAGCGCGGCCAGAGCCATCCGCTCGCTCGAGGCTCCGAGCGCAATGGCGCCGGCGGTGATGCCGGCCGGATAGGTGCCGACGCCGCCCGGCGCGTGCACCGGCAGAACGGAGGAGAGTTCGCCGCCGAGCGCGCCGCCGAAGCTTGCCGCCATCGGCAGCACCCCCATCAGGCCGAGCGCCCATGCTAGCACGATCACCTTCACCAGCCAGTTGACGATGGTCATCACCCAGGCGCGCGCAAAGGCTGCGGCGTCGAGCGGTAGCCCGTTTTCGATCTCGACGACGAATTTCTGCGCCTTATCAGGCAACAGCCTGGCAGCGAGCCTGAACAGCGGCTTGCGCGCGGCGAAAGCTGCGACCGGCAGCAGCAGGAAGACTGCCCAAAGCGACCATGCGACAAGTGCATCGGCCGCGGCGAGTGCAAAGCCGATACCGGCCGCCGCCAGGAGCGCGTGCAGGTCGAGCAGCCGCATGACCAGGAGCGCCGAGGTTCCGCGGGTCAGCGGGATGCCGAACTCGGTGCGCATCAACAGCGGAAAACTGGTCTCGCCGGTGCGGAAGGGCATCATGATATTCAACAGATTGTGGATCTGCGTGACGCGGAAGAGGGTCGCGAACCGGCCGGCTGTTTCCTTGGGAAAATAATCGTAAATACGCCAGGTGCGCAGGAAATAGGTGCTCGTCAACGCCACGAGCGCGCCGATCACCGGGCCTGCCCCGACATCGGCCCATTGACTGATGATGACGGGCCAACCCCAGAACCATTGCACGAAGAGCGCATAGGCTGCGACAATTACGACCGTCAGCGCCGTCATGCGATTGCGCATAAACCAGGACTGCTGGCTTTCAACGATCGAACTCTTCATGTAGTAGGCATTCCTCGCTTGGCGTCGGCATGAGCCTCGGCTCCATTGCCAGGCGTTTTAGGAGAAATGAAGGTTGGGCACAACGGCGGAGTTGAAGCGACGGCGGCCGAGATCGCTTTAAGGCCGACAACCGCCGTGGCAGACCGACAGATCACGGCGCCTTGCCGGCTTGACTTGGAGATCGATGTTGGAGCGCATTACCAAAAACATCACGAGCGCGAGCATTTTTCTGGCAGTCTATTTCCTGCTGAACATCGTGCTCCGCATCGCGCTGCCCCATACGCTCGATCTCGACGAGGCGGAACAATCGTTCTATTCGCAATATCTTCTGGCTGGCTATGGCCCGCAGCCGCCCTTCTACAACTGGATCCAATACGCCATCGTCTCGGTCACCGGGATCACGATGTGGGCGCTCTCGGTTCCGAAGAACATCATTCTCTTCGGCTGCTATCTTTTCTATGGGCTGGCTGCCCGCGAGGTGCTGAAGAGCCGTCTGCTCCCGCCCATCGCCATGCTGAGCCTGATCACCCTGCCGCAGGTCGGCCTCATGGCGCAGCGCGAACTGACCCATACCGTTGCCCTGCTGTTTGCGACCTCGCTCTTCCTCTTCGGCTTTTTTCGCACACTTCGGCAGCCGACGATCGGCAGCTATCTCGTCATCGGCATCGCCACCGGCATTGGCCTCATCTCCAAATATAATTTCGCCATTCTGCCGTTTGCCGCCTTCGTCTCAGTCCTGGTGGACCGAAAGTGGCGCAGCCGTCTGTTGGACTGGCGTCTGCTGCCGGCGTTCGCAATCGCCATTCTGATCGTTCTGCCGCATGCGCTCTGGCTGCCCGATAATCTCGTCAGCGCTTCGGCCCCGACCATGGAGCGGATGACCGCCGAGCACGAGGCCGCCGCTGGCCTTCCCCGTATCGCACAGGGGCTGTTGTCCCTCGTCATCGCCGTCCTCGGCTTCGTCGCGTTGCCGATCGTTGTCTTCGCGGCAGCCTTCCGACGGGATTTCTTCCGTGCGCTTTCCGCGTCCAGCCCGATGATCCGGGTCATTGAGCGGATGATGGCCGTCAGCCTGCTTGCCTTCGTCGGTGTCGTCATCGTCGCCGGCGCAAGCGATATCCACGAGCGCTGGCTCGACCCGTGCCTGCTCGTCCTGCTGATCTATCTGTTCCTGAAGCTGGAAACCGCAGGCTTCGATCTCTCCGCAGGCCTTGTACGCTTCCGGCCTGTGGTGCCGGTCTTCATGGTCGTCATCCTGGCGATCCTTCTGCTACGGATCGTCGCCATGCAATATACCGGCGTTTATACGAGAACGAATGTGCCCTTCTCCGGCTACGTGGCCGAACTGACCGCGGCCCGCAAGCCGGTTCTCATCGTGGCGGGAACCAAGTTCGTGGCCGGCAACATGAAGCTGGAATTCCCCGACGTTCCCGTCGTGATCCCATTCTTTCCAGGCCCCGGAGTGCCTGAATATGCGACTGCGAAGGGTCCTGTGCTCGTCGTCTGGCGCGGAGAAACCGCAAATGACCCCACCATTTCTCCCGACTTTGCCGATGATCTCGTGAAATCGGGTATTCATCTGCAGGAGGTGAAGACGCTGACCCTTCCCTATCTTTTCGGTGACGGCAAACATACGTTCTCGATTGGTTATTCCTGGGTGGAAGGCGGCGCGAAGTAGGTTTCGGCAAGTCGGCCGATTGCGGGAAAGCGGCATTGCCCGCTGGCAACGGGCGGACACTTCATGTAGTAGGCTTCCGCAAGCGCGGCGGCGGCAGTAAGATTGCAAGGCCGCTCGGCCTTTTGGAGATGCAAAGTTGCAGACAACGGTAGAGCCCATTCGCGGCACGAATGATCCGGTACAATCGCTCGAGCTGTCGCTGGTCGTGCCCGTTTTCAACGAAGAGGAAAGCGTCGGCCCGCTGGTCGAGCGCATCGTTGCGGCGATGGCCGAGTATCCGCATCGCTGGGAACTGATCCTCGTCGACGACGGCAGCACGGATGCGACGCTCGTCAACGCCCGCAAATTCGTCGGACACGAGGGCCTGGCGCTCCGGATTGTCGAGCTGCAGCGCAACTTCGGCCAGACCGCCGCCATGCAGGCCGGTATCGACACCGCCCAGGGCCGCCTGATCGCGACGATGGACGGCGATCTGCAGAATGACCCGAAGGATATCCCTTCGATGGTCTCCGAGCTCGAGCGGCGCCAACTCGACCTCCTGGTCGGCTGGCGCAAGAACCGCAAGGACGGCCTGTTCCTGCGCAAGATCCCGTCATGGTGCGCCAACTACCTGATCGGCCGCATCACCGGCGTCAAGCTACATGATTACGGCTGCAGCCTGAAGATCTACCGTGCCTCGATCATCAAGCAGGTGAAGCTGATGGGCGAAATGCACCGCTTCATCCCGGCCTGGGTGGCCGGTGTCGTCCCGAGCTCGCGCATCGGCGAGATGGCCGTCACCCACCATGCTCGCGAGCACGGCGTTTCGAAGTACGGCATTTCGCGCACCTTCCGCGTCATCCTCGACCTGCTCTCGGTCATGTTCTTCATGCGCTACAAGGCAAGGCCCGGCCATTTCTTCGGCTCGCTCGGTCTCGGTCTCGGCGCGGTTGCCATATTGATCCTGCTCTACCTCGGCTTCGACAAGTTCATCCTCGGCAACGATATCGGCACCAGACCCATGCTGATGGTCGGGGTCGTTCTCCTCCTTTCGTCGGTGCAGATGATCACCACCGGCATTCTGGCGGAAATGATCGCGCGTACCTATTATCGTGACGACGCCTCCCCGAACTATATCGTGCGGCAGATCTTCGACGATCAAAGCCAAGCGTAAGCCGGCAGCATGATGCTGGACCGCGCGACGAGGACGATCAGAACCGCGGCGCTGCTGCTTGCAGCCTATTTCGTGCTGAACATCGCGCTCAGGCTCGCGCTTCCGCACGCGCTGGAACTCGACGAGGCCGAGCAGTCCTTCTTCTCGCAATATCTGCTGGCGGGCTACGGTCCGCAGCCGCCCTTCTACAACTGGATGCAATATGCCATCGTTTCGGTGACCGGCTTGTCGATGGGCGCGCTTATCATCCCGAAGAACATCCTGCTCTTCCTGTGTTACCTCTTTTACGGCCTTGCCGGGCGCGAGGCACTGAAGGACCAGAAGCTTGCCGCCGTCGGGATGATGGCGCTGATCACCCTGCCCCAGGTCTCCTATATGGCGCAGCAGGATCTGACCCACACGACGGCGCTGCTCTTTGCAAGTTCGCTCTTCCTCTATGGCTTCTTCCGCACGCTCGAGCGGCCCGGCATCGGCAGCTACCTCCTGCTCGGGCTTGCCACAGGCATCGGGCTGATCTCGAAGTATAATTTCGCGCTTATGCCCGTCGTCGCGCTGCTTGCCATCCTGCCCGATGCCGAGTGGCGGCGCCGGGCACTGGACTGGCGTATCCTGGCAGCGATCGTCATCGCGCTCATTATCGTGCTGCCGCACGCGATCTGGCTGCGGAGCAACCTCGAATTCGCCTCCTCCGATACTCTGGTCAAGATGGCCGCCGGCAACGAACCGGCTGGCGCGGTGCGGATCGGCAAGGGCATTCTTGCCTTTCTCATCGCCATCATCGCCTTTGCAGCGCTGCCCGTCGCCATTTTCGCCGCCGCCTTCCGCCGGGATTTCATCCAGGCGCTCTCATTCGGAAACCGCTGGACGGGGATGCTGGAGCGAATGATGCTCGCGAGCCTCGCCGGCATTCTTCTGATCGTGCTGCTCACCGGCTCCACGACGGTGCGTGAACGCTGGCTCGACCCGTTCCTGCTGGTGCTGCCGATCTATTTCCTGGCAAAGATGCAGGCGGCCGGACTCGACCTTTCCGCCGGACTGCGCCGCTTCCGGCCTGTCGTGCCGGTGCTGATGGCCTGCGTCCTGGTCGCGCTCGGCTTCCGCGTCGTCGGCGCCGGGCTGATCGGCACCTACAGCAGGCCGAATGTGCCGATGGCCGATCTCGTCCGCGATATGACCCGACAGGCCGAGCCCGCGCTGGTGATTGCCTCCGATCCCTATGTCGCCGGCAACATGCGCCTGCAGCTTCCCCATGTGCCCGTCGTCATCCCCGATTTTCCCGTTGCCGGCATTCCGGCCTACACAACAGCAGGCGGACCGGTGCTGATCGTCTGGCGCGGCAAGAAGACGGCGACGGCTGCGGACGCCGTCATGCCGGAGCGGTTTTCATCGGCGCTGACGGCGGCTGATATCACGCCGCAGGAGATCGGCGCCCTGTCCCTTCCCTATGCCTTCGGCCGCCAGGGCGATAATTTCGCACTCGGTTATGCCTGGGTTCGGCCGGGGGCGCGATAATGACCGAGACCAGGCTTCGCGACATCCGGTGGATTTTCGTCCTGCTGGCCGCCTATTTCGTGCTTCAGGTCGGCGTCCGGCTTGCAACCTCACATTCGCTCGATCTCGATGAGGCCGAACAGGTCTTCCGCTCGCAATGGCTCGCCGCCGGTTACGGCCCGCAGCCGCCATTTTACAACTGGCTGCAATATACTGTCTTCCAGTTTACAGGCGTTTCGCTGGCTGCTCTGTCAGTCGTCAAGAACCTTCTGTTGTTCAGCTCTTATCTGCTGTACGGCCTGACGGCGCGGCTCATCCTGCGCGACAAGGCGCTCGTGGCGATCGCAACGCTCGGGCTGCTGACGATCCCGCAGATGGTTTTCGAGATGCAACGGGATCTGACACACACAGTCGCGGTCTTCTTTTCTGCCAGCCTGTTCTTCTACGGCTTCGTTCGCAGTCTGAAACAGCCGAGCGCCCTCTCCTATCTGATGGCGGGCATCGGCATCGGTTTCGGCCTGCTTGCCAAGTATAATTTCGCCATCCTGCCGGCGGCGGCCCTGATTGCCGCGCTGGCGGATGCGCGCCTGCGGCCGCGGATCTTCGACCGGCGGCTGGCGCTGACCGCGGTCGTGGCGCTCGTCATCATCCTACCGCATCTTTTCTGGCTGAAGGACAATCTCGATTTCGCAAGCGCGCGCACGCTGGAGAAGATGACCGCGAGCGGCCACGCGAGTTATCCCATGCAGGTCGCCATGGGCATCGGCTCGCTCGCTCTCGCGGTCATCAGCTTCGCAGGATTGACGGTGGCGGTGTTTGCGGCCGTCTTCGGCAAGAAGCTTCGTTCGGCGCTCGGCGCCCGATCGGAATGGACTGGGCTTCTCGAGCGGATGATGCTCGTCTTCGTCATCGGCATCCTGCTCCTGATCGTCTTCGGCGGCGCGGCCGGGATCAAGGATCGCTGGCTGGTGCCGATGCTCTTCATCGTGCCGCTCTATCTCTGCTTGAAGATCGAGGCGGCGGGCGTGGAGACCGACAGGGCTTTCCGGCGTTTCATGCCCATCGTTGCCGTCATCATGATCGGCGTGCCGGCCGCCCTTTACGGCAGCGTGGCGAGCGCGAGCTTCTCAGGGCACTACGAACGATTGAACAGGCCCTATGCCACGATGCTGAAAAACCTGCGTCAACAGGCTGAACCGGCGGCAATCCTTGCCGGCGACAGCCTTCTTGCTGGTAATCTCAGGCAGGATATTCCCGGGGTACCGGTCCTCTCCGTCGATTATCCCGGCTTCCATCCGGATCTGACCGGCCGGCGACCGCTTCTCCTCGTCTGGCTGATACCGCCGAAGGGAGGCAGCGAAGCGCTCCCGCCTGATATGGCTCAATGGCTCCAGGCCAATCTCGGCGCCTCCGCGCCTGAGACGTCGGTGATCGACGTGCCCTATTTGTACGGCCGCGGCAGGGACAGCTATCGTTTCGGCTATGCCTGGATCAATCAGCCGGGCTGAGCGAAATCACGATTTCAGCTCCTTCCAGGCCGCGTCCAACGCCAGCCTGGTAATCCTTGCCATCTCGTCCACCTCCGCGTGGCTGATGACAAGCGGGGGCGAGGCGAGCATACGGTCGCCGGTGGCGCGCAGCACCAGGCCGTTCGCCAGTGCGTGGTTGCGTACCAGCGCGCCGATCTGATCGGGCTTGTCGAAGCGAGTGCGCGTGCTCTTGTCGGCAGCAAGCTGCAGGCCGCCCATGAGGCCGATGCCGACTGCCTCGCCGACAAGATCGTGTTCGGCCAGCGCTGCCCAGGCCTTGCCGAAATAGGGACCGATATCGTCGCGCACGCGCTCGACCAGTCTTTCCTCCTCGATGATGCGCAGGTTTTCGAGGGCGGCGGCGGCGCAGACCGGGTGGCCGGAATAGGTGAAGCCGTGATTGAAGTCACCGACGTCGTTGATCAGCACGTCGGCAATGCGGCCGCTGACCAGCACGCCGCCGATCGGCAGATAGCCGGAAGACAGTCCCTTGGCGATCGGCGCGAGATCCGGCTCGACGCCGAAATGCTGATGGCCGAACCAGGCGCCGAGACGGCCGAAACCGCAGATCACCTCGTCGGTCACCAGCAGAATATTGCGCGCCTTGCAGATGCGGTCGATCTCCGGCCAATAGGTCTCCGGCGGGACGATGACGCCGGCAGCACCCTGCACGGGCTCGGCGACGAAGGCGGCGACATTCTCCTCGCCGAGCTCGTCGATCTTCGCTTCCAGCTCACGCGCGACTTTGAGACCGAATTCGGCGGGCGAGAGATCGCCGCCCTCGCCGTACCAATAGGGCTGGCCGATATGGACGATGCCCGGGATCGGCAGATCGCCCTGCTCATGCATGTATTTCATGCCGCCAAGGCTGGCGCCGGCAACGGTCGAGCCGTGATAGCCGTTCTTCCTGGCGATGACGATCTTCTTCGACGGCTTGCCGACGGCGCTCCAATAGACGCGGGCCATGCGAAACCAGGTGTCGTTCGCCTCCGAGCCGGAGCCGGTGAAGAAGATATGGTTGAACCGTTCGCCGGCATGGGACGTCACCTTCTCAGCCAGCAGCGTCGCCGGCGTCGAGGTCGTGCCGAAGAAGGTGTTGTAATAAGGCAGCTCATTCATCTGCCTTGCGACGGCCTCGGTGATCTCCCTGCGACCATAACCGATATTGACGCACCAGAGACCGGCGAAGCCGTCGAGATATTTCCTGCCGTGATTATCGAAGATGTAGACGCCCTCGCCGCGCTGAATAATGCGCGTTCCCTCGGCATTCAGCTTCTTCATGTCGGCGAAGGGATGCAGATGGTGCGCGGCGTCGATAGCAGCAAGGTTGGAGGGCGGGTAAGTATCGGGCATGACTGGTAAAAGACCCTCGCGGATTGAAAGGCTGCTGTCGATGGGATAGGAGCTTGGCCTTGTCCCGGAGGATTTTCAAGGTCATGGCGAGCGACAGGATGGACGGCAAGGCCGATGGAGAGCCGCGTTTCGAAATCCTGATCGTCGGCATGAACGGTGAGTTGCGCGGCAAGCAGCTTCCTCAGAACAGCGAAGGTAAGATCTGGACCGGCGAGATCCGCCTGCCGACCTCGACGCAATCGCTCGACATTTGGGGCGACGACAATGACGATATCACTGGCCTGTCGCTGACGATCGGCGATCCCGACGGCATGGTCGTTGCCGACCGACGCAGCCTCGCGCCGATGCCCTGGGCGCCGGAGGGCTCGATGCAGGTGCTGGCCACCATGTGCGAATTCGACGGCAGCCCAAGCTTCATGGATCCGCGCGCCATCCTTGCCTCGGTGGTTGAGCGCTACAGGCTGCGCGGATTGACGCCCGTCGTCGCGACCGAACTGGAATTCTATGTGATGTCTGGAGACTGGCGCGAGACCGGACGCCCTTCCCCGCCCGAAAGCCTCACCTATCGCGGCGAGCCGAACGGTTTCCAGCTCTACGACATGAGCGCCGTCGATGCGCTCGACGCCTATCTGCAGACGCTGAGGGCCTATGCGAAGGCGCAGGGCCTGCCGGCGGATGCGACGACAGCGGAATTCGGGCCCGGTCAATTCGAAGTCAACCTCATGCACCGCGCCAATGCGCTGGCGGCGGCCGACGACTGCCTCTACTTGAAGCGCATCGCCGAACAGGCGGCGCGCCGCCACGGGTTGAAATCGACCTGCATGGCCAAGCCCTATACCGACCATGCCGGTTCCGGCCTGCATGTGCATGTAAGCGTCATCGACGAACAAGGCCGCAACATTCTCGACGCCAAAGGCGGCGAGCCGAAGCTGCTGAAATCGGTCACCGCAGGCATGCTCGACAGCATGCGCGAGGCGCAGCTGATCTTCGCCCCCTTCGCCAATTCCTACCGGCGCTTCCAGCCAGGCTCGTTCGCGCCCGTCGATCTGACCTGGGGCAGCGGCCATCGGGGCACGGCGATCCGGATCCCCGACAAGGAAGGGCCGGCCGCGCGCATCGAACACCGCGTCGCCGGCGCCGACGCCAATCCTTACCTGCTGCTGGCGGCGATCCTCGGCGGCATGCTCACGGGGCTCGACCACGAACTCAACCCCGGCGAGGAGACGACGCCGGCGCATACGCCCGCCAATACAACGCGACTGACACATGATTTCCTGAGCGCGGTCGATGCTTTCCGCGCCTCACCCTTCGTCGCCGATATCTTCGGCACACGCTATCAGGCGCTCTACGGCGACACCAAACGCAAGGAAGCGCTGGCGCACCTGCGCGCGGTCTCCGATTTCGATTACCGCACCTACCTGCCGCGTGTCTGACGTCTTCGGCCCTCACGCCGCGGGTTCGCGGCGTTCGTCCGCATCAATCTGAGCTGCCAGACCCTGCTTGACGAGAACCTTCAGTTCGCCGGGATGCAGACGGATCAAAACGTCGCGTTCGAGCGGCAGCAACTCGCCGTCCATGACGCAATTGGCCTTGGAGCGCAGCTTCGGGAAATGCAGGCGCACCTCGGCCGGATGCATCACCATGACATCGGCATTCTCGCGCACCTTTCCGCGCAGCATGTCGATGGCAAGGCGGGCGACACCAAGGGGTTTCAGCGGATTTGCCGTATAGAAGCCGAGCTCGCCGCTTCTGAGATTATCGGCATAAAGCAGCGCATTTTCGCCGAAAGGATTGTTGGAGACCGAGACCGCCGAGACCCTGCGGCGCTCACGCATGCCGGCTGCTTCGAACTCGACCTCGAACTCGGGCGGATTGAAGATCACGCCGAGAGCAGCCTTCATGCTCGCCCTGATCTTGCCCAGCCGCGAACGATAGCTGTAGGCGTTGCGGTAGCGCACCATGCGGGCATGCAAGCCGGCGGAAAACTGGTGAATGAAGGGGCGGCCATTGGCGCTGGCGATATCGACGTTGTCGATCTCGCCTGATGCAAGCACATCGAGCGCCTGCCAGATATCGAGCGGCACGCGCAGCGAGCGGGCAAAGAGGTTCATGGTGCCGGCCGGCACGACGCCAAGCGCGATGCCGTTTTTCCAGGCGATCGAGGCCGCCGCCGAAATCGTGCCGTCGCCACCACCGGCGACGATGCCGTCGATATCGTCGCGCTTGGCCGCCCGCTCCATGGCGGGAATGATTTCCTTGCCGGAGAAAACGATCGCCTCGAAATCGTGTCCGGCGTCGCGGAAAGCTGCTTCCGCCCTCTTCTCGTAGGCCAGCATATCGGTGGTCTTGAAGGTACCGCCGTCGCGATTGAAAAAGCCTACAAGCTTCATGAGGGCTCCCGTTCCTGGCGCGGAAATGGTCCTGCCTTGCTCCTCAGATGGTTGCGCCACCGGCGATTTCAAGCGCCGCCCCTTCACGGCAGGAAATGACAGAAATGCAAATATTGCAACGGACATATGCACATAGCAGGACGCTGCACTGCGAAAATTGCACTCGACGCCGGCCGCTGCATTGCGGATAGATCGGATATCGGAGAGATCGTCCACTTCCCGCCATTTATCCCGATCGCCTCGCGGCGACGCCAGGGGTCATTGCCAAGCAGAAAACCTTTCCACGGAGCTCTCATGACTGAGATCGCCATCAGTGATTCCATTGGTACCCGGCCGGGTGACGAACTGCCATCGGCAACGACCGTGGCCTTGGTTCAACTGGCGCTCGCTTGCGGCGGCTTCGGCATCGGTACCGGCGAATTCGCAATCATGGGGCTGCTGCCCAATGTCGCCGATACCTTCTCGGTAACGACGCCGCAGGCGGGATATGTCATCAGCGCCTATGCGCTCGGCGTCGTCGTCGGCGCGCCCGTCATCGCCGTTCTTGCCGCGAAGATGGCGCGCCGCACACTGCTTTTGACGCTGATGCTGGTCTTTGCCATCGGCAATATATCGAGCGCCATGGCGCCGACCTTCGAGGCCTTCACCGTGCTGCGCTTCATCACCGGTCTGCCGCATGGCGCCTATTTCGGTGTCGCCGCGCTTGTGGCCGCCTCGATGGTGCCGGTTCATCGGCGGGCACGCGCTGTCGGACGCGTCATGCTCGGACTGACTGTCGCAACTCTCCTCGGCACGCCGCTGACGACGTTTTTCGGCCAATCGCTCGACTGGCAGGTGGCGTTCCTGTCGGTCGGCGTCGTCGGCCTGCTGACAGTGGCCTTGATCTGGCTCTATGTTCCCAGGGACAGGGTTTCCGAAGAAGCGAGTTTCTCACGCGAACTCGGCGCCTTCCGCCGACCGCAGGTCTGGCTGACGCTCGGCATCGCCGCCGTCGGTTATGGCGGCATGTTTGCCATGTTCAGCTATATCGCCTCGACGACGACCGAGGTGGCGATGTTGCCGGAAACAGCCGTTCCGATCATGCTGGTGCTCTTCGGCGTCGGCATGAATGCCGGCAATTTCATCGGCTCGTGGCTCGCCGACAAGTCGCTGCTCGGCACGATCGGCGGCTCGCTCATCTATAATATCGTCGTGCTGACCACCTTCTCGCTGACTGCTGCCAACCCCTATATGCTCGGCCTCTCGGTCTTCCTCGTCGGCTGCGGCTTTGCCGCCGGCCCGGCGCTGCAGACGCGGCTGATGGATGTCGCTGCCGATGCTCAGACGCTGGCGGCGGCTTCCAACCATTCGGCCTTCAACATCGCCAATGCGATCGGCGCCTGGCTTGGTGGTCTCGTCATCGCCTGGGGCTATGGGTTTGCGGCAACCGGCTATGTCGGCGCGGCACTCTCCTTCCTCGGCCTGTTCGTCTTCGCCGCCTCCGCCCGCCTGGAGCGTCGCAGCACGCAGGTGGCGTAGCGCATCTCCGCCTGCAACGCGAACAGGTGCGACATTCTGGCGTTAAGCATTTAGCCGGCTTGACTTTTTCCGCGTTCGGGACCACCTAGCATACATGTGGACGGCACCTGTCGGCCACGGATTTCAACGGAGTCATCTTAGCGATGCCAAGCGACAGTAGCAGTCGATTGCCTTTGCCGTACGCGGCCGCCCTCGTGCGCTGACCGACTCCTGTCGGCTCGCCCGATCGGACGCTACGGCGGATCGACGGAAAGGCGAGCCTCATGAATATCAATCGCTTCCCTCTTCGGGCAGGCCATGCCGCCCGTGCCTTCATCAACAACAGCCGCGGCGCCACGATCGCCGAACGCGTCGACGCGTTGAACGCGCTCAGCATCCAAGACGCCGGGCGGGTGCTGTCGGCCATGCCGCTCGACTATGCCGTCAACATTCTCGACCGGCCGGAGCTTCGCAACGCCGCACAGATCCTCGCGCTGATCAGCGCCGAGGACGCCGCACGGCTGCTGCACGGCATGTCCAACGACCGCGTCGCCGACGTGCTGCTCGAACTCGACGGCGAGACCCGCGCCCGGCTGTTCTCCAGCCTCGACGAGCCGGTGCGCGTCGCCATCCAGCATCTGATGGGCTATCCGCCACGCACGGCCGGCGGCATCATGACGACGGAGTTCGTCAGCGTGCCCGACAGCTGGACCGTTGCCCAGACGCTCGATCATGTGCGCCAGGTCGAACGCTCGCGCGAGACCGTCTACGCCATCTATGTGCTCGACGAGCGCAGCCATGCGCTGATGCATGTGGTGACGCTGCGCCGCCTCATCACCGGCGAGCCTGACGCCTCCATCCTCACGGTCGCCCAGAAAGGCGTTCCGGTTTCGGCCGATCCGCTGATGAAGCAGGAGGATGTTGCCCGGTTGATCCGCAAACACGACCTGCTCGCCTTGCCGGTGACCGACGAACATGGGCAGGTGCTCGGCATCGTCACGGTCGACGACGTGATCGATACGATGATTTCGGACACGACGGAAGCAGCCCAGAAGTTCGGCGGCATGGAGGCGCTCGGCCAGCCCTATATGAAGATCGGCTTTGCCGGCATGATCCGCAAGCGGGCCGGCTGGCTCGCCGCCCTGTTCCTCGGCGAGATGCTGACGGCGAGCGCCATGCAGCATTTCGAAGGCGAGCTGGAAAAGGCCGTGGTGCTGACGCTGTTCATCCCGCTGATCATGAGCTCGGGCGGCAATTCCGGTTCGCAGGCGACGTCACTGATCATAAGGGCGCTGGCGCTCGGCGAGCTGAAGCTTTCGGACTGGTGGAAAGTGCTCTTCCGCGAGCTGCCGACCGGCATCGTGCTCGGCGCGATCCTCGGCCTCGTCGGCTTCATCCGTATCGTCTTCTGGCAATCCGCCGGGCTCTACAATTACGGCCCGCACTGGCCGATGGTCGCCGTCACAGTGTTTGCCGCGCTGATCGGGATCGTCACCTTCGGCTCGATCTGCGGCTCGATGCTGCCGTTCGTGCTGCAGAAGCTCCGGCTCGACCCGGCCAGCGCCTCGGCCCCCTTCGTCGCCACGCTGGTCGACGTCACCGGCCTCGTCATCTACTTCTCGGTGGCGCTGCTCATCCTCAGCGGGACGCTGCTGTAGCACCCAAGACCCCTCCCCAACCCCTCCCCACAAGGGCCACAAGGGGGGGAGCTTAAACTGCCGCACCCGCATCCCAACTATTGACCTTTGATGGGGAGCGAGACGGCGCCCCAGATTAGTCCCTCCCCCTTGTGGGGAGGGGTTGGGGAGGGGCTTTTATTAGCGAGAAAAACTATTGGGAAATTATCTTCCCTCGGGCAGTTTCAACGGCCCATGCGTCTTGATGCTGCGGATGGCGAAGTTCGAGCGGATGTCGCTGACGTTCGGCAAGGTCAGCAGCGTGTCCGTTAGAAGCCGTTCATAGGCGGCGAGATCTTCCACTACCACTTCGGCCAGGAAATCGGCTGTTCCCGAAATCAGGAAACAGGAGACGATTTCGGGGATGGCGAGCAATGCCTTCTGCTGTGCCTCGGAATTTTCGCGGCTGTGATGCACCACCTTGAATTCGACGAAGACCGTCAGGCCGAGACCGACCTCCTTGCGATCGATATCGGCGGTGTAGCCGCGGATGATACCGGAGCGTTCGAGATTACGGATGCGACGCAGGCAGGGCGACGGCGAGAGGTTCACCTTCTCGGCGATCTCGACGTTAGTGGCGCGCGCATCTTCCTGCAGGCATTTCAGGATGGCAATATCGAATTTATCGAGATTTGGCACTTTCGTGAAACCCTTTGGCATGATTTGGCAGAAGATTGCGTATAGCACGCTTTTCGAGCCATAGATAGCAAGGACATGCCCTGGCTCCCGGCGCTAATCTCTTCCTCGACCGGACAAGATCCGGATGGAGGAAAGGATTAGGGACGATGAGCACGATTGTATTTTCAAACGACAAATCACCTTCGCAGACGTTCGGTTATGCCGCCGGCAGTATCACCGTACTGATCTGGGCGACCTGGTTTCTGGCGACCCGCCACAGCGCGGCGACGTCGCTTGGCTCCATCGATATCGGCCTCATCCGCTTCGGCATTCCGGCGCTCGCGCTTTCGCCCGTCTGGCTTCGCATCGGTCTGCTGCCGAAGGGCGTGCCGCTCTATCTGCTGGCGATCATGGTCGCCGGCTGCGGCGCGATCTTCTTTCTGGTCACGACGCTTGCCATTCACTCCACACCGGCAGCTTCCTCCGGCATCCTGCTCGGCGGCTCCATGCCGCTTGCCACCGCACTGATCGGCATTCTCTTGTTTCGGGAACGGCCGGATGCCACACGCATTGCCGGGCTGGCGGCAATCGTCGGCGGCGTCCTGATCCTGCTTGCCCGCAGCCTTGCCGATGCCTCCCTGCCCTGGACAAGCTTTGTCATGCTGCCGGCCGGCGCCGTGCTCTGGGCAAGCTACACCCATGCCTTTCGCCGCTCGGGTCTGACGGCCATTCAGGCCAGCGCGCTGATTGCCGCCTGGTCTTTCGTGATCATGGCGGTGCTCGCACTCGTCTTCGGCATCTCGCTGCCGCAGGCCCCGCTTGCCGAAATCGGCCTGCAGGTTTTGAGCCAGGGCATTCTGTCAGGCCTCGTCGCCATGGTCGCCTATGGCACGGCGGTCCGCATCCTCGGCGGAACACAGGCCGCCGCCTTTACGGCTTTGACGCCTGTTCTTGCGACCCTCGGCGGCGGTCTCCTGCTCGGCGAAACGATCGGCCTTGCCGAAATCAGTGCCGCGGTGGTCACCGGCATCGGCGTCGCACTTTCGACGGGAATTGCCGCGCGACGCTGACCATCAGCCGCGACCGACATTACGAAGCCGCCGGCAGCCATCGCTGCGGCGGCTTTTCAGCGTGTTCTCGGTCGCTCAGGCCTGAATGACGACAACCCTGGCTCCGACCTCGACGCGGCTATAGAGATCAATCACATCGTGGTTCATCATGCGGATACAGCCGCTCGACATGGCGAGGCCGATCGATTCCGGCTGATTGGTGCCATGAATGCGGAAATGCGTGTCGTTGCCGCTGCGATAGAGATACATCGCCCGCGCGCCGAGCGGATTGTTCGGGCCGCCCGGCATGCCGCCGGCAAGCCTGCGATAGCGTTCTTCGCGGCGCTGCATGTTTTCCGTCGGCGTCCAGCTCGGCCACTCGGCCTTGCGTCCGATATAGGCGTTGCCGGCAAATGCCAGTCCCTCGCGGCCGACACCGACACCATATCGCATCGCCCTGTTGTCACCAAGGACGTAGTAGGCGCGACGCGCCGGCGTGTCGATGACGATCGTGCCCGGCGCATGCGCGCTTTCATAGGCCACTTCCTGGCGGCGAAGTTCCGGCTTGATCTTGTCGATCGGCACCTGCCTCAACGGAAACTTTTCATCCGGAAGTGCTGCATAATTCGTCTGGCTGTTGAGGCCGGTCGAGGAGCAGCCGGCGACAAAAAGCGGCAGAGCGATCAGAAAACCCCGACGGGAGATCGTCATGAATGTGTCCTTAGTGCGTCAACAAGATGTCGCAAGCTAAGGAATTTATGGTTAACGAACGGCTAACGGCAGCCGTCGAAAGGCGATCACGAAGACGTCAGCGGTCGAAATAACCGCCAATGTCCGCGATCCGCCTCACATATTCGGATAGACCGGCCCCTCGCCGCCCTGCGGCGGCACCCAGTTGATGTTCTGGTTGGGGTCCTTGATGTCGCAGGTCTTGCAGTGCACGCAGTTCTGGGCGTTGATGACGAAGGTCTTGTCGCCATCCTTCTCCACCCATTCGTAGACGCCGGCCGGACAGTAGCGGGTCGACGGCCCGGCATAGATGCCGAGCTCGGAGCTCTTCTGCAGCCCCATGTCCTTGACCTGCAGATGCACCGGCTGGTCTTCCTCATGATTGGTGTTCGACAGGAACACCGAGGACAGACGGTCGAAGGTCAGGACGCCGTCGGGTTTCGGATAGGCGATCGGCTTGTGATTTGCGGCAGGCTCCAGCGACTGCGCATCGGTCTTGCCGTGACCAAGCGTGCCGAAGAAGGAGAAGCCGAACAGCGTGTTCACCCACATGTCGAGACCGCCGAGCGCGACGCCGAGCGCCGTGCCGAACTTCGACCACAGCGGCTTGACGTTGCGCACCCGTTTCAGGTCGCGGCCGATGTCGGTGCCACGCCATTCATTCTCGATCTCGACCACCTCGTCATGGCTGCGGCCTGATACAATCGCCGCAGCAATCTTCTCGGCGGCCAGCATGCCCGACAGCACCGCATTGTGGCTGCCCTTGATGCGCGGCACGTTGACCAGACCGGCCGAACAGCCGATCAGCGCCCCGCCCGGGAAGGACAGCTTCGGCACCGACTGGTAGCCGCCCTCGGTAATGGCGCGCGCGCCATAGGAGAGCCGCTTGCCGCCCTCGAAGGTTCCGCGGATCGCCGGATGGGTCTTGAAACGCTGGAACTCCTCGAAGGGATAGAGATAGGGGTTCTTGTAGTTCAGGTGAACGACGAAGCCGACGGCCACCAGATTGTCTTCGAGGTGATAAAGGAAGGAGCCGCCGCCGGTCTTCATGCCGAGCGGCCAACCGAAGGAATGCTGCACAAGGCCCGGTCTGTGGTTCTCCGGCTTGACCTGCCAGAGCTCCTTGATGCCGATGCCGAATTTCTGCGGCTCACGATCCTTTTGCAGGTCGAACTTGGCGATCAGCTGCTTGGCGAGCGAACCGCGCACGCCCTCGCCGATCAGCGTGTATTTGCCGCGCAGCTCCATGCCGCGGGTATAGTTCGGGCCGGGTTCGCCATTCTTGTCGATACCCATGTCGCCGGTGGCAACGCCGATTACCGCACCTTCGTCATCGTAAAGCACTTCGGCGGCGGCAAAACCCGGATAAATCTCGACACCGAGTTCCTCGGCCTTCGTCGCCAGCCAGCGACAGACATTGCCGAGAGAGACGATGTAGTTGCCGTGATTGTTCATCAAGGGCGGCATCAGCACATTCGGCAGACGGATCGAGCCGGCCGGGCCGAGTACCAGGAAGTGATCTGCCGTCACCTCCGTCTTGAACGGATGATCGGCTTCCTCACGCCAGCCGGGCAGCAGCCTGTCGATGCCAATAGGATCGACGACGGCGCCGGAGAGGATATGGGCGCCGACCTCGGCCCCCTTCTCCAGCACCACCACCGACAGTTCCGGATTGACCTGCTTCAGCCGGATCGCCGCCGCCAGACCGGCAGGACCGGCGCCGACGATCACAACGTCGAATTCCATGCTCTCGCGTTCGGGCAGCTCAGTCGTCTCGGTCATTCATTCGTCTCCGCTTGGCCAGTGGCCATCATCCCATGGCCACTGTCTTGTCAAAACCGCGAAGCATTGTCGAGCCGGGATGCGACAGCCAATCCTCAATTCGCACAAAGACATTTCAGCCGATGCGAGACTTACAGTACCGCTTACGTTAACGTCAAATGCGAAACCTGTGAGACCACGGCCCTCCCTTTCCTTTTTTGTCGCCCGCGCCTTATACATCCCTCGAAGACATCGGAGGAAATCATGGATCTCGGCATCAAGGGCAAACGGGCGCTCGTTCTCGCCTCCTCGCGCGGGCTTGGCCTCGGCATCGCCGCAGCACTCGCACGCGAAGGTGCAAACGTGCTGCTTTGCGGACGCAGTGGCGAACAGCTGGAGGCCAATTGCGCGGCGATCAACAGCGAAGGCAATGGCCGGGCCGACTGGATCTGGGCCGATCTTGGCGATGAGCGCTTCGTCGAGACGGCAACAACGGCGGTGAAGGAGAAGTTCGGCGGCATCGACATCCTCATCAACAATACCGGCGGACCAACGCCCGGTACGACGGAGGAGATGACGGCCGAAAAGCTCGAAACCTACTTCCTCTCCATGGTTGCGCGGGTGATAACGCTCACCAATGCGCTGCTGCCCGATATGAAGGCGCAAGGCTGGGGCCGCATCCTGACGGTTGCCTCATCAGGCGTGATCGAACCGATCGCCAACCTGGCGCTGTCGAACACGCTGCGCCCGGCGCTTGCCGGCTGGAGCAAGACGCTTGCTTCCGAAGTGGCGAGCTTCGGCATCACCACCAACCTGCTTCTGCCGGGCAGCATCCTGACGAGGCGGCTCGACGACCTCGACGGCGCCGCGGCAAAGCGGACGGGCAAAAGCCTCGAGGAAATTCGCGCCGACAAAGAGGCGCGCATTCCCGTCGGCCGCTATGGCACGGTCGAGGAATTTGCCGCAACGGCCGCCTTCCTGTGCAGCCAGCCGGCAAGCTACATTACCGGCTCGCTGATCCGCTGCGACGGCGGCGCCGCACGGTCCGTCTAGAGCCGCTCAGGCCGCACGGGCCGCCGCAGCGGCCCAGGTCGCCGCGCTCCGGATCATCTGTTCGACATTCGCCGGATCATCGGCAAGTTCGGCGAGTTCGGAAAGCCGATGGAAGCCCGTCAGGATCGCAATGCGCCGCCGGTCAAGCCTGCGTCCGGTCAGGATTTCATAGGCCGAGACGATGCGCGCGGTCAGATCGGGCGAGATGAAGTTCGAATAGATGAACTCCTGGTGCAACGGACCGAAACCTGAATCGGCGAAATCGTAAATGCCGTTGAGCCTACCCTGGCGATAGTCGAAGGCCATATTCCAGCCGTGACCGTCGAAGAAACCGTAGACGTTGCCGTAGGGATCCGGCGGCAAGGCTTCGAAATCCGAAACAACGGTTTCGGCAAAGCCCTTGATATCAGCCGGCAGCAGCGGCAAAGCCTTCGTCCGAACCGCCTCCGGCGATTGCCATGGCTGGATCGCTCCGGCGCCGGCCGCCCGCAGGCGATCGGCATCGAGCGCGTGCAGTTCGGCGTAGAAACGCGCGAGGTCATCCGCCAGGCGCTGACGGCCGCCCTCTCCCAGCGCATCGTAATCTTCGGCAATGAGGTGTTCGCCCTCGAGCTTGGCGTGGCTGGAGAAGATCGGCGGCCCGTCGTGAATGCGCATGTCGGGAACTGCCATCGACAGCGAGGGTCGAACGATATCGAGCAAAGCCGCTTCCTTCACGAGCGCTCTTTCGGCGCCGAGATGGCGGGGAAACTTGAAGATCAGCGTGTCGTCGACGTCGACTGCCATCGAATCCCAGCCCTTCGCCGCGAGCTTGAAAACGGAGGCCGTCAGTTCCGGAAATACACTTGTGATGAGAGAGCGAAATTCGCTGACGTTCAACTCTGTCATGACGACCTGCCTTTTCTGTTTTCCCTGTTCTTTGGATGCAGGCGAGCAGCATCGGCCTGTCGAAACCCGTCGGCGTCCAGCCGCCGAAGCCGCGCCAAGTGGCACCCGCACTATATTAGTATAATTTGAATATTACGGAATATTCATTACAAAAATTTAAGCCGTTATAACCACTTAGTGATCGCGACACCGGAATTATGTCTTTTTTGCGCCGCAATATAAGCGGCTCAATCAAAGCATAAATTTGCACCCTTGCTCAAACCCCGGTCTAGCCCATGAAGAAATTTTGGATCACCGTCAGCTTTGTCGCAATCGCCGCGGTCGGCGTTTGGCAATTCGGGAATCTGGTCCCTTATGCGGCGCGCATTCCCTACCTCTCCGAGCTCATCAAGCAGCCGGCCGGCGGCAATGGCGGCAGCAGGCAGGCACAGGGCGATCAGACGCAGGCAAATCAGGCGCCGACCGATCAGGCCGAGAATGGCGGGCAACACCAGGGTGGCGGGCGCAGACGCGGCGGCGGTCCAACTGTCGTCAAAACAGTCGCTGCGGTGAAAACGACGCTGCCGACGGATGTCACCGCGTCCGGCTGGGCCGATGCCGACGACAATACGACCATGGCCGCACAGGAACAGGGCCTGATCGTCAGCATCAATGCGCAGGATGGAGCGACCGTCAAAGCCGGCGACCTTATCGCCAAGCTGGACGACCGGACGGCGAAGGCGGCGGTCGACAAAGACAATGCGATGATCGTTCGGGATACGGCAACGCTTTCGGAAGCAGAGACGGCGCTGGTTCGCGCGCAGGACCTGTTCGACCAGAAGGCCGGCACGCAGCAGAGCCTCGACCAGGCAAGAGCTGCCCGCGACACCGCCGCGGCCACGGTCGAGGCTGACAAGGCCACCCTCGCCTCGGATCAAGTCATCCTCGAGAATACAGATATCCGGGCGCCCTTCGACGGCCGGCTCGGCGATATTGCCGTCAGCAAGGGCGCCTTCCTCAATGCCGGCTCGGCAATCGTCACCATCGCGAAATACGATCCGATCTATGTGAAATTTCACCTGCAGGAACGTTATCTGCGCGTCCTGAAGAAGGCGCTGGCAGTCGGTCCGGTCGAGGTCAGCACAGTTCCCGCTTCCACCAAGGGGCAGATCCGCAAGGGCGAAATCAGCTTCTACGACAACACGGTCGATACCGCCTCGGGCACGATCGTGGCCAAGGCAAAGTTCGAGAATGCCTCCGGTGCGCTCTGGCCTGGCCAATCGATCAACATCATCGTGCATTTCAACAACGACCAACAGCAGGTGGTGGTGCCGACGGTTGCCGTCAGCCCCGGCCCGGACGGGTTCTTCGCCTTTGTCGTCAAGGACGGCAAATCGCATCTGACGCCGGTCACCGTCGCCCGCGCCAATGGCGGCTTTACCGCCATCGAATCGGGTCTTCAGCCGGGCGACCATGTCGTCATCGAAGGCCAGGGCCAGCTCAGCGACCAGCAGGCAATCAACGAGCAGTTCGACGACAAGACCCTTGATGTCGCCTCTGCCGAAGAGCCTCGGCAACCGCAGCAGTCCGAGACGATCGCCGTGGGAGCTCAGCAATGATCCCGATTTTTTGTATCCAGCGCCCCGTCGCGACGACGCTGCTTGCCATCGGCGTCATTCTGGCCGGTCTTGCCGGCTACCGGCTCGTGCCGGTTGCAGCCCTGCCGCAGGTCGATTTTCCGACGATCAACGTTTCGGCCCAGCTGAGCGGCGCCTCGCCGCAGACCATGGCGACCTCGGTTGCCACGCCGCTGATCAAACAGTTCGAGACCATTCCCGGGATCAGCGAAATCAGCGCCTCGAGCTCGCTCGGCAGCACCAGCATCGTGCTGCAGTTCGATCTTAACCGCGATATCGACGCGGCCGCAGCCGACGTGCAGGCGGCGATCTCGCACGCGACCCGGCAGCTGCCCGACAACTTGACGACACCACCGAGCTATCGCAAGACCAACCCAGCCGATGCGCCTGTGATGCTGCTCTCCGTGCAGAGCAACACCATGCCGCGCAGCAAGCTCGACGAGATCGCCGAGGACATCATCTCGCCATCGCTTTCGACGCTTCCGGGCGTTGCCCAGGTCAGCGTCTATGGTGCGCAGACCTATGCCGTGCGCGTCGAAGTCGACCCCAACAGGCTGCTCACCCGCGGCATCGGCATCGACACCGTCAACAAGGCGCTTGCTGCCGCCAACAGCCAGCAGCCTGTGGGGACGCTGCAGAACAATTCGCAGAGCATGACGATCACCGCCAACACGCAGCGCACCAATGCCGACCAATTCCGCTCGCTCGTCATCGCCAATCCGAATGGAGCGCCGATCCATCTGGGTGATGTCGCCGATGTGCAGGATGGGGTCGAGAACCAGTATACCGGCAGCTGGTATGATGGCCAGCGCGGCATCATCCTCGCCATCCAGCGTCAGCCGGATGCCAATACGGTCGATGTCGTCGATGCGATCAACGCCAAGCTGCCGCAGCTGCACGCCGAAATTCCGTCTTCGGTGACGACCGTGGTCATGAACGACGCCGCAAAACCCATTCGCGCCGCCATCGCCGATGTGAAGTTCACACTGTTCCTGACGATCGGCCTCGTCGTTCTCGTCATCTATCTCTTCACCGGCCATGCGACCGCGACGATCATTCCGGGGCTTGCCGTTCCGCTGTCGCTGATCTCGACGTTCGGGATGATGTATGTGCTCGGCTACAGCATCGACAATATCTCGCTGTTGGGGCTGACGCTCGCGGTGGGTCTGGTGGTGGACGATGCGATCGTCATGCTCGAAAACATCCTGCGTCACGTCGAAGAAGGCATGCCGGTGCGTGAAGCGGCGATCAAGGGAGCGGGCGAAGTCAGCTACACCATCATTTCCATGTCGGTTTCGCTGATCGCGGTCTTCATCCCGATCCTCTTGATGGGCGGCGTCGTCGGCCGCGTGTTCAACGAATTCGGCATGGTCGTTGCCATCGCCATCATATCGTCAGCGATCGTCTCGCTGACGGTGACGCCGATGCTTGGCTCGCGTCTTTCCAACAATCACAGTCGGCCGCCGCTCCTCATTCGCCTCTTCGACGCAGGCTTCGAGCGGACGCTCAACGGCTACGACAGGGCAGTTGGCTGGTGCCTTCGCCATCGTCTGACGATCCTCGGCATCTTCCTGGGCTCCGTCGCACTGACGTTCTATTTCTTCATGACGCTGCCGACGAGCTTCTTCCCGCAGGAGGATATCGGCCGCCTGTCGATCAGCACGCAGGCCCGGCAGGACATTTCCTATTCCGCCATGGAGGCGCTCCAGCAACAGGCGGCAGCCGCCGTCAAGGCGAACCCGGCGGTCAATCACGTGATGTCGACAATCGGCGGCAACCCGAACAAACCGCAGAACAATGGCTCGATGTTCGTCGAACTCAAGGACAAGAAGGAGCGCCCGCCGCTTGATCAGACATTGCGTGAGCTGCGCACTGCAATCAACAAGATTCCCGGATTGCAGGCCTTCGTGACGCCGAACCAGAGCCTGCGCTTCGGCGGCCGCCAGACCGCCAGCCAGTATCAGCTGGTCATCCAGGCGCTGAGCGCCGACCAGACCAACCTCTGGGCCGGCAAGATCCAGGCGGCGATGCGTGGTGACCGCGGGCTGTTCACCGATGTGACATCGGATGCCCAGAACAACGCCCTGCAAGCCAATATCGTCATCGATACCGAGCGGGCGGCCGCCTATGGGATCGACAATGATACGCTGCGCACGACGCTGCAGGAATCCTTCAGCGGATATGCAGCGGCGGAGATCCAGTCGACCGGCGACAGCTACGACGTCATCGTCGAATACGACACCAGCAAGCCCTGGGACGACCAGAAGCTGTCGGAGATTCGCGTAGCCTCGTCCAATGGCAGTCTGGTGCCGCTTTCGAACTTCGCGCACGTCCAGCGCACCACCGGCCCCGTGACGATCAATCAGACGGGCCAGCTCGTCTCGACCACCGTTTCCTTTAACCTGCCCGAGGGCGTTTCGCTCAGCGACGCGACGGCAGCGATCGACCAGATCAAGAAGGAGATCGGCCTGCCGGCCGATGTCTTCACCTCCTATGGCGGCACGGCCGAGATCTTCGAACAGTCGCAAGGCAATACGCCCTATCTGATCCTGGCGGCCATTCTGACCATCTATGTCGTGCTCGGCGTCCTCTATGAGAGCTTCATCCATCCGCTCACCATTCTGTCCGGCCTGCCCGCGGCGGCCTTCGGTGCGCTGCTCGCCTTGAAGATCATGGGCTTCGATCTGTCGATCATCGCGCTCATCGGCCTGCTGATGCTGATCGGCATCGTCAAGAAGAACGCGATCATGATGATCGACGTGGCGGTGGAGACCATGCGCACGACCGGCGAAAAGGCGACGGCGGCGATCCACGAGGCCTGCGTGCGGCGCTTCCGGCCGATCATGATGACGACCTTCTGCGCCCTGCTCGGCGCTCTGCCGATCGCACTCGGCACCGGCGCAAGCTCGGAGCTGCGCCAGCCGCTCGGCATTGCCGTCGTCGGCGGCCTTGTCGTCTCGCAGCTGCTGACGCTGTTCATCACCCCTGTCATCTTCGTCGAGATGGACCGCTTCGGAAGCTTCCTCGGCAGGCTGATGGGCCAGAAGAAGGTCGAGGAGCCGGTGTTGCAGGAGACAAGGGCGCTGGCCGCCGAGTAAGGCGTTCTGACGATACCGGGCCTTGCCGGTCCGCTTCTTGCCCGAGCGGCGAAGAAGCGGACATGGCGGCGCGCCTCGATCTTCAATCCACTTGAATGTGTCACGCCGCTATGGCATCAACCGCCCTCCTTGATCCGGGCGTCCTTACGCCCTTGCGGAGCGCTGCTCCGTCTCCATCAACAATCGGCATGAAGAGGTGCGGGCATGGCTCAGGCGCTGGGTTTCGACTTCGGCACGACGAATACGGTTCTCGCCATGGCGGATGGCGGGGCAACGGGCTCGATGACGTTCACAAGCGCAGCCGGCACGGCCGACAGCATGCGGACGGCACTCTCCTTCATGAAGGACTCCCAGCTCGGCGCCTCGGCGCTGAAGGTGGAGGCGGGCCATGCGGCGATCCGGCAATTCATCGACAATCCCGGCGAATGCCGGTTCCTGCAGTCGATCAAGACCTTTGCGGCAAGCGCGCTGTTCCAGGGCACGCTGATCTTCGCCAAGCGGCACAATTTCGAGGACCTGATGGAGATCTTCGTGCGGCGCCTGCGCAACTATGCCGGCGACAGCTGGCCCTCGGATGTCAGCCGCATCGTCACCGGCCGTCCGGTGCATTTCGCCGGCGCCAGCCCCGATCCGGCGCTGGCGACCGAACGTTACAACGAGGCGCTGTCGCGCTTCGGCTTTCCCGAAATCCACTATGTCTACGAGCCGGTCGCCGCCGCCTTCTATTTCGCGCAGAATCTGAAGCAGGATGCGACGGTGCTGGTCGCCGATTTCGGTGGCGGCACGACCGACTATTCGCTGATCCGCTTCGAAACCGTCGCCGGCAGGCTGACGGCAACGCCGATCGGCCATTCCGGCGTCGGCGTCGCCGGCGATCATTTCGACTATCGGATGATCGACAACATCGTCGCTCCGCTAATCGGGAAGGGAAGCCATTTCAAGAGCTTCGACAAGATTCTCGAAGTGCCGTCCAACTACTATTCCAGCTTCGGTCGCTGGAACCAGCTGTCGATCTTCAAGACCACGCGGGAGTTCGAGGATTTGAAGAAACTGGTGCGCACCAGCCTGGAGCCGGAAAAGCTCGAAATCTTCATCGACCTCATCGACCATGACGAGGGATATCCGCTCTACCAGGCGGTGTCGGCGACAAAGATGGCGCTCTCGGCTGCCGACGAGGCGCATTTCGACTTCGCGCCGCTTGGCCGCGGCGGACAGCGCAGCATCAAGCGCCGCGACTTCGAAGGCTGGATCGCCGAGGATCTCGCCCGCATCGAAGGTGCGCTCGACGAGGTGCTCGTCAAGACCGAGACGAAGCCTGCCGACATCGACAAGGTGTTCCTGACCGGCGGCACCTCCTTCGTGCCGGCGGTGCGCCGCATCTTCACCGAGCGCTTCGAGCGCGGCCGGATCGAAAGCGGCGGCGAACTGCTGTCGATCGCCCATGGACTGGCGCTGATCGGCGAACGCGACGACATCACGCAATGGACTGTGCAATAAAGCCGGCAAGTGCGGCCAATGTGCCGCCCGCCCTTTCAATGCCACGATCTCTTCGCTAGATTTGCCGCATGATCTCCGCCAACGACCTTTCCCCCGCCGAGCTTGCAGCGCTTCTGCATTTCCATGCGGATGCCGGTGTGGAATGGCTGCTGGAAGAAGAGGCGGTCGACCGCTTCGCCGAATTCGAGGCGATAAAGGCCGCGCGCCGTCCGGCGGCGCAGGCGCAGCAGGAACGGCCCATTGCTGAGGAACGCCAGACATCGCCTCGTCCAAGTCCAGCGGCGCGTCCGGCCCCGGCCTCCGGGCCGCAACCGGCGATCCCGGACGGCGAGGCCGTGCAGCAGGCGCGTTTTGTCGCCGAAGCCGCGCGGTCGCTCACTGAGCTCAAGACCGCGATCGAGGCCTTCAACGGCTGCAATCTCAAGCACAGCGCCCGCTCGACGATCGTTGCCAGCGGCGACGCCGACAGCGGCATCATGGTGATCGGCTCGGCGCCGAGCGCCGAAGACGATCGTGAGGGCACGCCGTTCTCGGGAAAATCCGGCCAGCTGTTCGACAAGATGCTGGCGGCGATCGGGCTTAGCCGTTCCGGCGTCCTGCTGACGCAGGTCATTCCCTGGCGGCCGCCCGGCAACCGCGCGGCGTCGCCGGCCGAAATGGATATCTGCCGACCCTTCATCGAGCGGCAGATTGCGCTCGCCGAGCCGCAGGCGATCCTGCTGCTCGGCAATTTCGCGGCGCGGTTCTTCTTCGGAGAAAACGATACGATTCACGGCCTGCGCGGCCGCTGGAGAGAAATTGCCGTCGCCGAGCGCGTCATCCCCGCCATTGCCAGCCTGCATCCTCAGGATCTGTTAACCGCACCTGTCAACAAACGGCTGGCCTGGAACGACCTGCTGGTCTTTCAAGCAAAGCTTAACTCGCTCGCTTTGCTTAGAAATTAGTCGAAGTGAATAATTCATGAAATGATCCATGCGTTTTCCGCATGGCTGCATCGCGTCACGATGCATTGCAGAATCGATGCTGCACTGCAATATAAAGGGGTGTCTTGGGAGGAATTACAGGAACCAAGGCCATGAACAAGCGATTTCGTCCTATCCATTGCGGGTTTGAAACCCTTCGCCTCGCCGGCGACCAGATTCGTTCCACCCAGGGCTATAGCCGTTTCGGCTTTGCCGCGAACGAGCAGATGGTTGCCCGCGGCACCGGCATCAACGGCCGCACAGCGCGTCCGAACGCTATTTTTTCCGACTTCCAGCAATATTGAGTGGCGGGCACCACAGCCCCGTGCGTCTTTTCGGGGGGCGCACCGGCTTCGATTTAACGAAGCGTGCACTCCGTATCAGAGTAAGCCAACATGTCGACGATCCTGCTATCCATTCTTCGCAACATTGAAACCTTCGAGCATATCCGCGCCGCGGTCTGCGCCGCACGGGAGTATGAACGCGAGCGGGTAAGGCCTGTCGATGGCGTCTCCGATTTCGGCGCGAGTGCAGCGGCGATCGTTCTCTGATCAGACCGCCAATTCTTCGATCCGGGTTTTCGCCCATTCGAAGGCCTCGTCGACGTAGGCGAACTTGACGGCCTGCCAGGCGCAATATTCCTCGACAAAATCCCGCGATATCCAGAGCCGCGTCTTGCGCGGCTCGTCATGCCAGCCGACGCAGCCGCGCTGCGCCGCCTTTGCCAAGAGCCGCTGCAGGTGCGTCCGCGACATCATGAAATCGGCGGCGAGCGCGCGGGTTTCGACGCGGCCGACGACAAACCTGTCGGACTCGGTGTTCTCGATATCCATCCGGCTGATGAAGTTGTCGACGACGAGGCCGCCGGCTTCCGTCCAGAGAAACTGTGCCACCTGCTCCGGCGGCTCCCGCCAGGCGGCATCTTCCAGGCAATGGCGGGCAATGCGCGGCTGAACGAGCTTCATCAATGCTGGATTTGCCTGGAAAAAGGTCGCCCTTTCGCCGCCGTCGAGCAGGTCGAGGGCGGCCAGATTGGCGTAGATCCAGCCGAACATCGCCTGGTGGCTGACACTGGCCGGTTCAAAATGTCGTGGCCGGCGCCGCTCGTCGCCAGGTGTGTGGGTGATGAAACGGTAGGTATAGAGTTCTTCGATGAAGGCGAGCACGGTGTTGCGGCTCGCCACCTTGTGTGCGGTGATGCGACCGGTCAGCCGAACGGCGGTGAAACCCGACGTCGGGTCGCGCGGATCAAATTCCAGGTGGAGGGCATAGGCGGTCTGAGTCAGGAGCCAGCGCTGATGCGAGGCGAGCAGTCGCGCCAAACGTGGACCGGCGTCGAACATGCCGCGCGTCTGCCCAGCCAGAAAGCGGATGCTCATCAGAAAGGAGCAGTTCCCCGCCAATTGCTCCGCCGTGAATGCCATTATGCTTTTCTCCACCTCCGCTCGCAGGCCAGCGTTCGGAGCAGTAATATCGAAGCCGCAAAGCGGCCTATCAGTCATGCATAGCGTTGAATAAATGATAGTTTCTCATGTTCAACAATCATATTCCGCGGGTCGACGCCATCCCAAGAATTCGCCATTCCTTTCGCTCACCGGAAGCAAGCCTCACACGGAGGCAATCTTCGCGTTAATGCCGGTCAGAGCGTCAGGCTTGCGGCGTCGTCGCCTTGCGCGCCTCGCGCTGTTCGATGCCCAGCTGATGCTCGCGGTAGATGATGAAGATACCGGCGGCAACGACGATGACGGTACCGATCAGCATGGTGACGGTCGGTACGTCGCCGAACACGAAGTAGCCGACGATACCGCCGAGCAGGATCGAGGTATATTCGAACGGCGCGATGGTGGAGACATCGGCATGGCGATAGCTTTCCGTCAGCAGAATCTGGGCGACACCACCGCAAAAGCCGGCAGCGACCAGATAAAGCGCCGACGGCCATGGCAGGACGAGCCAGCCGAAAGGAAGGGAAGCCAGCGAGAAGGCCGACGCGGTGAGTGAAAAATACAGCACGATCGTCGCAGTCTTCTCCTCCTCGACGAGACGACGCACCTGGATCATCGCCATGCCGCCGAGAACGGCCGAGAGCAGCACGCAAAGTGCGCCGACTGCCTGTTCGGCTTCCATGCCACCGTCACGCAACAGCGTCAGTTTCGGCCAGGAGACGATAGCGACGCCGACGATGCCGACCAGAACGGCGCTCCAGCGATAGATGCGTACGGTCTCGCCGAGAAAAACCGCGGCGAAGATAACGGCGACGAGCGGCAAGGCGTAGCCGAGCGCGATCGCCTCCGGCAGCGGCAGATGCAGCAGGCCGTAAAAACCGAAAGCCATCGACAGGATGCCGATCGTGCCGCGCTTCAGGTGGCCGACCGGATTGGCGGTGTGGAAGGCGGCGCGCAGCTGGCCGATATAAGCGAGGGAGGCCATGATCGGGAATAGCGCGAAGAAGGACCTGCAGAAGGTGACCTGGCCCGGCGGGATGTCCGGGCCGGCCAGCTTGATGAAGGTCTGCATGGCCAGGAAGACCACGACCGACGAGACTTTCAGCGCAATGCCTCTCATCGGGTTTCTGAGAACCGAGTGCATGATCCTGGCTCTGATGCTGACTCAACAGGAACGGGGAGACGCGTCCGACTCGGGGACGCGGCGAGTGACGTCTGTCATCCTAGCTAAAGAAAATCCGAGATGGGCGAAAATTTATCACTTTTCGCATCCAATCCGACTGGTCAGGCGGGAGAGCGACGCTGCGGCGCTCGATCCGATATAGCACCTTCGGCCGACAGCCACGTTCATCCGCTTCCAATAGATATTTTGCCTGCGAACTTCGCGTTTGCCGGCAATTTGCTTTAACTTTAGTTCAGACTTTAATGTAATCATGCCCGGCAATTTAGGCAGAGTGCGCCCGCCTCTGTATCCGCGGTTGTCAAATAACGGTCTTCAGGAAACACCATGCGAACAGATACCGGCCAGGTCATTCATCTGGCAGATTACCGTCCCACCGACTTCGTGCTGGAACGCGTGGACCTGACATTCGAACTTGATCCGACGGAGACGAAGGTCGAAGCGCGGCTCATCTTTCATCGTCGTCCGGGCGCCGACATTGCGGCGCCGATCGTGCTCGACGGCGACGAGCTGACGCTGGCGGGGCTGCTGTTCGACCAGGTCGAGCTTGACCCTTCACGTTATGACGCGATGCCGGAAAGCCTGACAGTGCGCGACCTGCCGGAGAGCGCTCCCTTCGAGCTGACGATCACCACGATCATCAATCCTGAAGCCAATACCCAGCTGATGGGCCTTTACCGCACCGGCGGCATCTACTGCACCCAGTGCGAGGCGGAAGGCTTCCGCCGCATCACCTATTTCCCCGACCGGCCGGACGTGCTGGCGCCGTTCACGGTCAACATCATCGCCGACAAGGACGCCAACCCGCTGCTGCTGTCGAACGGCAATTTCCTCGGCGGCGCCGGCTATGGCCCCGGCAAGCATTTCGCCGCCTGGTTCGACCCGCATCCGAAGCCCAGCTATCTCTTCGCCCTCGTGGCCGGCGATCTCGGCGTCGTCGAAGACACCTTCACTACCATGTCCGGTCGCGAAGTGGTGCTGAAGATCTATGTCGAACACGGCAAGGAGACCCGCGCAGCCTATGCGATGGATGCGCTGAAGCGCTCGATGAAGTGGGACGAAGAGCGGTTCGGGCGCGAATATGATCTCGACATCTTCATGATCGTCGCCGTCTCCGACTTCAACATGGGCGCGATGGAGAACAAAGGTCTCAACGTCTTCAATGACAGATATGTCCTAGCCGATCCCGAGACCGCGACCGATGCCGACTACGCCAATATCGAAGCGGTCATCGCGCATGAATATTTCCACAATTGGACGGGCAACCGCATCACCTGCCGCGACTGGTTCCAGCTGTGCCTCAAGGAAGGCCTGACGGTCTATCGCGACCAGGAATTTTCCTCCGATCAGCGCTCGCGCCCGGTCAAGCGCATCGCCGATGTGCGCCACCTGAAATCCGAGCAGTTTCCGGAGGATGGCGGCCCTCTGGCCCATCCGGTGCGGCCGACGACATATCGCGAGATCAACAACTTCTACACGCGGACTGTCTACGAGAAGGGCAGCGAAGTCACGCGCATGATCGCCACGCTCATCGGCAAAGACAGTTTCAAGAAGGGCATGGACCTCTATTTCGACCGCCATGACGGCCAGGCCGTGACGATCGAGGATTTCGTCAAATGCTTCGAGGATGCAAGCGGGCGCGACCTCACGCAATTCTCGCTCTGGTATCATCAGGCCGGCACGCCGCTGGTCACCGCATCGGGCGGTTATGATCCGGCAGCCGGCACCTTCACCCTGTCGCTCGAACAGATGATCCCGGCAACACCCGGCCAGTCGAGCAAGGAACCGATGCATATTCCGCTCAGCCTCGCGCTCTTCGGCGAAAATGGCGGCAAGATCGAGCCGAGCGCGGTCAGCGGCGCGGAATATTCCGGCGAGGTGCTGCACCTGACCAGCCGCGCACAGACGGCGGTATTCCACGGCGTCGGCTCACGCCCGGTCGTCTCGATCAACCGCAGCTTCTCGGCGCCGATCAACCTGCATTTCGATCAGAGCCCGGCCGATCTTGCTCGCCTCGCCCGTTACGAGACGGATCACTTCTCCCGCTGGCAGGCGCTGACCGATTTGGCGCTGCCGAACCTTCTCAAAGCCGCCCGTGACGCGCGTGAGGGCAAGCCGGTTGCCTGCGAGGCGACCTTCGTCGAGACCCTGGTGGCGGCTGCCGCCGACGAGAGCCTCGAGCCTGCCTTTCGCGCCCAGGCGCTGGCTCTGCCAAGCGAATCCGATGTTGCCCGCGAACTCGGCGGCAATAACGATCCCGACGCCATCCATACCGGCCGGCAGGCGATTCTGAAACAAATTGCCGATGCCGGAAAGAGTATCTTTGCCGGCCTCTACGCATCGATGACGACATCAGGTGATTTCAGCCCGGATGCCAAAAGCGCCGGCTTGCGCGCGCTGCGCAATAGCGCCCTCACCTACCTCTCCTATGCCGAGCAGACACCGGTTCGCGCCAAGGCCGCCTTCGATGCGGCCAACAATATGACCGATCTCAGCCATGCGCTGACGCTTCTCGTCCATCATTTCCCCGAGAGTGCAGAGACGGGTCAGGCGCTGGCCGCCTTCCGCGACCGCTTTGCGGAAAACGCGCTCGTCATCGACAAATGGTTCTCCATTCAGGCCGGCATTCCAGGCGCCAAAACCCTGGAGCGGGTGCGCGCCCTCATGGAGAATTCGCTCTTCAGGCGGACCAATCCGAACAGAATGCGGGCGCTGGTCGGCACCTTCGCCTTTGCCAATCCGACCGGTTTCGGCCGTGCCGATGGCGAAGGCTATCATTTTCTCGCGGGCGAAATTCTCGAAATCGACGAGCGCAACCCGCAGCTTGCCGCCCGCATTCTGACCTCGATGCGCTCCTGGCGCTCGCTGGAGCCGACGCGCGCCGATCACGCCCGCGCCGCATTGAGCAGGATCGAACAGGCGCCCAACCTTTCCACTGACGTCCGCGACATCGTCGAGCGCACGCTTAAAGGGTAATTTGCCGAACCGGCCGCCGCGCAGGACGTGGCGGCCGGCCCGCCCGTGATTCGAATCGCGCAAAAAAAATAGAAATATAAATAGTTAACGGATTTTTACCTTTGCCTCTGGACAAGGCGAATCACCCATGATTCTCTAGGTCAGGTTCGGGCGAGCGGCGCGCGAATCACACGAGGGACAAGGCGAAGAGATGATGGACGTGCGACGGGCAACCGTGGCCGGAGGACGGCTGCGTGTCGATTTTGACGGGCTGAAAGCTTGGCGAAACAGCCTTTCCGGTCATGCGGCATCGGAACCGCTTCTTCGTCATCTGCCGAAGGCGGAACTCATCTTGAAGCGCACCATTCCGGCGCTGATCATCGCCTTCCTCTCCGTCGTCGCCGCCTCGCATTTCTTCGGCATGGCGAGCGAGTATGCCCGACTCGAGGCTTCCGCCCGCCATGCCACCGCGCTCTCGGCGGCCACTGCCTCGGCCGTGTTTGCCGATGCGGCCCAGATCTTCGACAGTGGCGATGTCGGCCAGGCGCAGACCCGCCTCACCAAGTACCTGCCGCAGGACCGGCTGGACAGCGGTGCTTTCGTGCTGCTGGTGCAGGCCAGCGGCAAGGTTTTTGCCGCAACGACCGCCGGGCTCTCGCATGTCGGCAGCAATGTCGGCGATTTCTTCCCGGAGGTCTCGGCGATCCGGCGTTTCGGCGATCGTGCCGGCGTCATCGAAACCACGATCGGCGGCGTGCCGCACTATGCCGAGATCACCTTGATGGGCAATACCGGCGGCTATATCGTCGCCGCCACCTCGCTTGAGGAGATCAGTCAGGTCTGGCGCGAGGAGCTGGCGCTCAACGTCACGCTGTTTGCCGGCATATCCTCGATCCTGCTCGTCATCCTCTACGCCTATTACACCCAGGTGAAACGCGCCCGCGACGCCGACGATATCTTCCTGGAGTCGAACCTGCGCGTCGAGACGGCGCTGTCGCGCGGCCGTTGCGGCCTCTGGGATTTCGATTTCGAGAACCGCGAATTCTTCTGGTCGCGCTCGATGTACGACATGCTCGGCCTGCCGGGTTCGGACAAGACACTGGGGTTCGGCGAGGCCGCGCGACTGATGCATCCGGATGACGGCGGTCTCTACGAAATCGCGCGCGCCATCGCCAACGGCCATTCCGGCCAGGTCGACCAGATCTTCCGCATGCGCCATGCCGGCGGCCACTATGTCTGGATGCGCGCCCGCGCCCAGGTGATCCGCAGCAATTCCGGCCGCATGCACCTGATCGGCATCGCCATGGACGTGACCGAACAGCATCGCCTCGCCCAGCGCTATGCCGAAGCCGACCAGCGGCTCGCCGACGCCATCGAATGCACCTCCGAAGCCTTCGTACTCTGGGACAAGAACGACCGGCTCGTCATGTGCAACACGCATTTCCAGGAAGCCTACGGCCTGCCGGACAACGTGCTGGTGCCCGGCACCGAACGCTCGATCGTCAATGCCGCCGCCGCCCGCCCGGTCATCGAGCGGCGGGTCGCCGATGCCGACGGCTCGGGGCGCACGACGGAGGTGCAGCTTGCCGACGAGCGCTGGCTGCAGATCAATGAACGGCGCACGCGCGATGGCGGCCGCGTTTCGGTCGGCACCGATATCACGCTGATGAAACGTCATCAGGAGCGGCTGCGGGAATCCGAACGCCGGCTGATGGCGACGATCGGCGATCTCTCCGCCTCGCGTCAGACGCTGGAGCTGCAGAAGGCCGAGCTTTCGACGGCGAACGCCAACTATCAGGCGGAGAAGGAGCGCGCCGAAGCCGCCAACAAGGCAAAGTCGGAATTCCTCGCTAACATGTCGCATGAGCTGCGCACCCCGCTCAATGCCATCCTCGGTTTCTCCGAGATCCTGCAGAACCAGATGTTCGGGCCGCTCGGCTCGCTGAAATACGACGAATATGCCCGCGATATCCATGATAGCGGCAAACATCTGCTCAACGTCATCAGTGACATTCTAGACATGTCGAAGATCGAGGCCGGCCACCTGAAGCTGCACCGCGAGCGCATCGACCTCGTGCCGCTGATCGAGGAAAGCCTGCGTTTCACCGCCATTCCGGCCGCCGAAAAGAACATCGTCATCGAACAGCGCATCTCGTCGGGCCTGACGCTGACGGCCGACCGCCGGGCGATGAAACAGGTACTGCTCAACCTGCTCTCCAATGCGGTGAAATTCACCGACAATGGCGGCCGCATCGCGGTGCGCACGCGCCGCGTCGACGGCGCCGTCTTCGTCACCATCGCCGACACCGGCATCGGCATTCCCCGCTCGGCGCTCTCGAAAATCGGCCAGCCGTTCGAACAGGTGCAGAGCCAGTACGCCAAGAGCAAGGGCGGCTCCGGCCTCGGACTTGCCATCTCGCGCTCGCTGACCTCGCTGCATGGCGGCCGCATGAAGATCCGCTCCCGGGAGGCGGTGGGCACGGTAATCTCGCTGCGCATTCCGGATGATGTCTAAGCTTTCACGGTATTGACGAATATCTTTCTCACCGCTTTCGAAAGCCGCTTCACCTCTCCTTCCAGGGTCCTGATGTCAGGGCAGTCGCCGGCACGGCAGACGAGCTCGATGAGGCCGGCCGGCGCATCGTTCGGGTCGAACTCGCTCTCGATGCAGAGCCGGATCAGCTGCGAAAGACTGGTGTAGAGCGCAAAGGCTTCGAGGCAGATGTCGAGGTCGGCCGCCGACATCAGTCGGTCGCCGAGCAGCTTAAGAGCTTCGCCGGTGCTCTTGCCGTTCACGGCAATGCCGACGTCCCTCGTTGGCGCGATCAACGCCAGATATTGGGCAATGAATTCGAGATCGATGACGCCGCCGGGGATCTGCTTCAAGTCCCATAGACTGGATGGCGGCTTTTCCTTGTCGATCAGTTCGCGCATCTCGGCAACGTCATGCGCCACCTTGGCGATGTCGCGATCTGAAGTCAGCACCTCGCTGATAATATGCTCCGCCTCGGCGATCAGGCTTTCATCGCCCGAAATCAACCGGGCGCGGCTGAGCGCCATGTGCTCCCAGGTCCAGGCCTCCTCGCGCTGGTACTTGCCGAAGGCATTGATGCGGGTTGCGACTGGGCCCTTGTTGCCGGAGGGGCGCAGCCGCATGTCGACCTCATAAAGCACGCCCTCGGCGGTCGGCGCAGACAAGGCGGCGATCAGTCGCTGGGTGATACGGGTGAAATAACGCGTCGCATCGAGCGGCTTCGGCCCATCGGATTCGGAAGCCGCGTCGTCATAATCATAGAGCAGGATCAGATCGATATCGGAACCTGCCGTCAGCTCGAAGCTGCCGAGCTTGCCCATGCCTGAGATGGCGATGCGACCACCGGGATAATCGCCGTGTGCGGCCCGCATCTCGCTCGTCACGGCATCGAGTGCGGCTGCGATGATGAGATCGGCGAGATGGGTGAAGGCGCGGGCGGCCATTGCGCCATCGATTGCGCCGGTGAGCAGGCGGATGCCGATCAGGAAGCGCTGCTCGGCAGCAAAGATGCGCAGCCGGTCGAGCACTTCCTCATAATGGCGCGCCTGAGCAAGCGAGCCCTTCAGGCGCTCGCCGAGATAGTCGCGCGTCGGCAGCTCGGCCATCAGGCCGGGGTCGAGCATGCCGTCGAAGACATGCGGCCTGGCGGCGATCACCTCGGCAAGCCGGGGTGCGGAGGACATGATGTTGACGATCAGCGACAGGAGCGCCGGATTGCTGCCGAGCAGCGAGAAGAGCTGGATGCCGGCGGGAAGGCCGGAGATGAAGCTGTCGAAGCGCAGCAGCGCCTCATCGGCGCGCTTGCTTTCGCCGAAGACACGCAGCAACTCGGGCGTCAGCTCCGTCAGCCTTTCGCGCGCCTCTACCGATTGCGTCGCGCGATAGCGGCCATAGTGCCAGGTGCGGATGATGCGGGAAATGTCGGATGGCCTGGTGAAGCCAAGCTTCTTCAGCGTCTCCAGCGTGTCCGGGTCGTCGCCCTGGCCGGTGAAGACGAGGTTTCCGGTTTCAGTGGAAAGCCTGGTCTCCTGTTCGAAAAGACGGGCATACCGCCGCTCCACCGTCTTCAGTACGCCGACCAGCCTTTCGGAAAAGCTCGGCGTGTCGGAAAAGCCCATCATGAAGGCAATGCGCTTCAGGTCGGCATCGGTCTCCGGCAGGAGGTGAGTCTGCTCGTCGCGCACCATCTGGATGCGATGTTCGACATCACGCAGGAACCAATAGGCCTCCGTCAGTTCGTCCCGCGTCTGCGCATCGATCCATTTCGCCTTGGTGAGTTCGCCGAGCGTCTCCTCCGTCGCCCGGCCGCGCAGCGCCGGCATGCGGCCGCCGGCGATCAGCTGCTGCGTCTGGACGAAGAATTCGATCTCGCGGATGCCGCCGCGGCCGAGCTTGACATTATGGCCCTTGACCGCGATCGCACCATGGCCCTTGTGCGCGTGGATCTGCCGCTTGATCGAGTGGATATCGGCGATTGCCGCGTAATCGAGATATTTGCGGAAGACGAAAGGGCCGAGCCCGCGCAGGAACTCGCCGCCGGCCGCAAGGTCTCCGGCCACGGCGCGCGCCTTGATGAAAGCCGCCCGCTCCCAGTTCTGGCCCCTGCCCTCATAATAGATCATCGCCGCGTCAACCGGGATCGCCAGCGGCGTCGAGCCGGGATCGGGACGCAATCTGAGATCGGTGCGGAAGACGTAACCGTCCGCGGTGCGCTCCTGCAGGATGCGCACCAGCCGGCGCATCAGCCTGGGGAAAATCTCGATCGCATCATCCGGGTCGGGCACGATGCCGGCCTCTTCGTCGAAGAAGACGACGAGATCGATATCGGAGGAATAGTTGAGTTCGGACGCGCCGAGCTTGCCCATGCCGAGCACGATCAGGCCCGAGCCCTCGCTTGGCTGCGCCGGATCGCGCAGCCTGAGCTTCCCACCCTCATGCGCCGAAAGCAGCAGATGGTCCATCGCGGCCGCAACCGACGCTTCGGCAAGCCGGCTGAGCCAGGCCGTCGTCGCACGTCCGTCCAAGATGCGCGAGAGATCGGCAACGGCAACGAGGAAAGCAGCCTTGCGCTTGATGATGCGCAGCCTGCTCATCACCACAGATTCCGCGGGTGCGGTGCCCTCGCCGTCCGGCCGCCAGCAGTCGCGCGCCTCGGCGATCAGTGCCTCGATCTGCGGCTCCAGCGGTTCATTGATGGCGCCAGCGAGGATGGCGGGATCGAGACTGACGATTTCGCGCAGGTAGGGCGACAGCGACAGCACGGCGGCGATGAAATCGCGCAGCCGCCCTCCCGTCTTCAGCATCGCCGCGACTGACGGCTCGCTTTTGCCGGCCTCCTGAAGATCGGCCAGCGCCAGCTTCAGCTCCGTCTGGCTCAGCGGACGCAGCAACCCTTCGGCGACATCCTTCAGGCCATGCGTCGATTTCGTCAGCATGCGCTCTCCCTGGCTCTGCAAAAGAAGTGACGATTACCCGGAATCGCGCTCGCCGCCTCCGTTCCGAATTAACTTAGGGCCTAGGCGGAAAACCGCCAATACGCGATTCAGCCTATCGCAATTCGGACAAGACCTTCAGGCAGCCTTGGCCGGGAAGATCATGCTGACGGTCAGTCCGCGCTGTTCGGGCTTGTCGGGATTGGTGTCGGAGAGCTCCAGTCGGCCGTTATGCAGTTCCATCACTGCTTCGACCAGCGAGAGTCCAAGCCCGGTGCCCGGCTTCGAACGGCTTTCATCGAGGCGAACGAAGCGCTTCACCACATCGTCGCGCCTGTCGGCCGGAATGCCGCGGCCATGGTCGGCCACCGACAGGCAGATGCCGTCCGGATGGCGGGCAAGCTTGAGCGACACCTCGCCCGCCCCTTCCGTATCGGAGGAATATTTGATCGCATTGTCGAGCAGGTTGAAGATCGCCTGGCCGATCAGCTCGCGATTGCCCTGCACCTCGATGCCAGGCTCGACGCTGGCACTGAGACCGAGACCGGCTTCTTCAGCCGCCGGTTCGTAAAGCTCGGCGCTGTCGGAAACGATTGCCGAAAGCTCGACCGGCGACATCTCCGCCGCGACCGATCCGGCCTCGACGCGGGAGATCATCAACAGGGCGTTGAAGGTGCGGATCAGCTGATCCGATTCGGAAATGATGCCTTCGAGCGCCGTTCGTCGCGTTTCACCATCGGCCATATCGAGGGCGTCGGCGGCCTTGTTGCGCAGCCGCGTCAGCGGGGTCTTGAGATCGTGGGCGATGTTATCGGAGACCTGCCGCAGGCCTTCATTGAGCTTCTCTATGCGTTCGAGCATGGTGTTCAGCGACATAGACAGCCGATCGAATTCATCGCCGGATCCGCCGACCGGCAGGCGCTGCGACAGATCGCCCGCCATGATCTTCTTGCTCGCATCCGACATGCGGTCGATGCGTTTGAGCGCGTTGCGGCCGATGCCGAACCAGATGATGATCGCGCCGAGCCCCATGATCGCCAAAGCCACCATTAGCGCCTGGCGCACCAGCAGGCGGAAACGCTCGGGATCGCCGAGGTCTCGGCCGACCAGAATTCTCAAGCCGTTGTCGAGCACGAAAATGTTGGCGATCGCCTTGTGCCGGCGCTCGACACCACCACCGTCTGTATAACGCTGATAGGCGAAGGGAGCCGAGGTCCAGCCGACCTCCTCGAAGACACCAGGCTGCACCGAAGCGACATTGCCGGCGAGAATATCCCCCGAGGGACCGGCGATGATGTAGAGATTGGCGCCCGGCTGGCGGGCACGCCGCTCCATCGTGCGCAGCAGAAGGTTCATGCCGCCGGTGTCATAGGCGCGCTGCACCTGCTCCACCTCCTGCCGGACGGCGTCGCGGATCTGGCCGGTCAGCAGCCGTTCCGACATCGCCGTCACATAGAAGACGAGCGTCGCGGCGCAGATGGCGAATAGCAGGATGTAGAGTGCCGATAGGCGGACTGCGGTGGACTTGAAGAGAACCCTGAAGCGGCTCATCCCTCGTCCTTGATCATGTACCCCGCGCCCCGGATGGTTTTCAGGAGCGGCTGGCTGAAGTCCTTCTCGATCTTCGAGCGCAGGCGCGAGACATGGACGTCGATGACGTTGGTCTGCGGGTCGAAGTGGTAGTCCCAGACATTTTCGAGCAGCATGGTGCGGGTGACCACCTGGCCGGCATTCTTCATCAGATATTCGAGCAGGCGGAATTCGCGCGGCTGCAGCGGGATTTCCTTGCCGCCGCGGCGCACCTCGTGGGAGAGTCGGTCGAGTTCAAGATCGCCGACGCGATAGACGACGTCCTGTTCCGGCGTGCCCTTGCGGCGGCCGAGCACTTCGACGCGCGCCAGCAGCTCACTGAAGGCGTAAGGCTTCGGCAGGTAATCGTCGCCGCCGGCACGAAGGCCGGTCACGCGGTCATCGACCTGGCCGAGCGCCGAGAGGATGAGGACCGGCGTGTGGATGCCCTTGCGGCGCAACTCGCTGATGACGGAAAGTCCGTCCCGGCGCGGCAGCATGCGGTCGATGACGATGACGTCATAGGTGTTCTCCGACCCCATGAACAGGCCGGCCTCGCCGTCGCTGGCGTGATCGGCGACGATGCCCGCCTCGCGAAAGGCTTTCGTGAGGTAGGCCGCGGCTTCGAGATCATCTTCGATGATGAGAATCTTCATGCGGCCGACATTACCCACCGGCTGCGTTTCGGCAAGGCTCAAAGCATCTTGCTGCGGGGCGGCGCTCATCGCGATCATCCTTGAAAGGTCAGAAGAAACGAGCCGCGCGGACCTCGGTCCGCACGGCTCCTGCTTTCTTTGCGGATCAGCCCTGGCCGTTGATCGGAAGCGCGACGAAACGACTTCCTTCGCTGGACTGGATCTGGAACAGCGCGCGGGTGCGGCCGTCCTTCTTGGCCTGGTTCAACACCTTGACGACATCGGCTGCGGTGGAGACCTCCTGGTTGTTGACCGAGGTGATCTTTTCGCCTTCCTTGATACCCTTGTCGGCGGCATCGGAGTCGGGATCGATGCCAGTGATCGCCAGGCCCTTGCCGTCATCAGAAGGACCGACAGTCAGACCGAGATCGGCAAGGGCCTTCTCGGAAGCCGGTGCCTCAGGCTGCTGCGGCTGATTGTTGTTGTCATCGGCATTGGCATCCTTCTGATCGGCCGGCAGCGTGCCGAGTTCGACCGTGAGCGACTGGGCCTTGCCGGCGCGCCAGACCGAAAGCTCGGCCTTGCTGCCCGGCTGCATCGCACCGATGCGGCGGCTGAGATCACGGGCATCCTTGATCGTTTCGCCATTCAGCGCCGTGACAACGTCACCGGCCTTCATGCCGGCCTTGTCACCCGGCGATCCGGGCTGCGGGGCGACAACGAGAGCGCCGCTCGGCTCGGAAAGGCCGATAGATTCGGCGATATCCTTGGTCACCGGCTGGATCTGGACGCCCAGCCAGCCGCGCGACACCTGGCCATCCTTCATCAGATCGGCGACGACATCCTTGGCGGTCGAGGCGGGAATGGCGAAGGCGATGCCGACGCTGCCGCCCGAGGGCGAGAAGATCGCGGTATTGATACCGACGACTTCGCCGTTGAGGTTGAAGGTCGGACCGCCGGAGTTGCCGCGGTTCACGGCCGCGTCCACCTGCAGGTAATCGTCATAGGGACCGGAACCGATATCGCGGCCGCGGGCCGAGATGATGCCGGCGGTGACGGTGCCGCCGAGGCCGAAGGGGTTGCCAACGGCGACGACCCAGTCGCCGACGCGGACATTGTTGTCGTCGGCCCAGTTGACATAGGTGAACTTCTTGCCCTTGCCGTCGACTTTGAGGACGGCGAGATCGGTGCGCGGATCCTTGCCGATCAGCTTGGCATCGAGTTCGGTGCCGTCATTCATGACCGCGACGAAAGCCTGGCCATCCGAAACCACGTGGTTGTTGGTGACGATGTAGCCGTCCTCGGAGATGAAGAAGCCGGAACCTTGAGCGACCGGCCGCAGACGTCCTTTACCGCCCGGACCGTTCGGGCCGCCCGGACCACCGGGGCCGTTCTGGCCGAAGTGGCGCTGGTGGCCCTGCTGGTCGTTCGGATCCTGGCCAAACTGCTTGAAGAAGCGCTTCAGCGGGTGATCGTCGGGCAGATCGTCGAAGCCGCGGCCATTGAAATCGAAGGAGAAGCCGTCATTGTTGTCGGCAACGGGATTGACGCGGTTTTCAACGCGAACGGAAACAACGGCGGGCGAAACGGCATCGACGACATTGGCGAAGCTCGGGACGGCGGGGGCCTGAACCTTGACCGCTTCAGCGTAGGACCGGGTAATTTCGAGCGGAACGCCGGTTGCGAGCACAGCGGCTGCGATACCGGCGACGGTAGAAGCCTTGAGCACAGTGGCGAGGGACGGACGTCCGTTGAAATTCTGCAGCATTGGAGCACCTTCTCTTGTTCTTGGATCTTCAGACCGGCGACGCCGGATCAGTCGATGACTTAAGATATAGGATGGCGCACCTTACTGCGAACTGTCCGGTCAATGAAAAGTTCGTAATGTTTGTGATGTTTCTGACGGTCGGACGCGCCCGGCCATGTCTCAGGCCCGCTCAGAGCATGCGGAAATAGTGTCGCTACCGCCTCGTTCGAGCGCTATTTCTTTAGAAGTTCGCGCAGCTGCGCCTGTTCTTCCGGCGTCAGCTTGCTGCCCGTCGGCTTGCCGGCCCTCCGACGCGCAAAGACCAGCAGTGACAGCCCCCCGGCGAGCACCAGCAGCGCCGGCGTTCCCCACAGCAATACCGTCTTCGAGCTGAACTGCGGTTTCAGCAGGACGAATTCGCCGTAGCGCGAGACGATGTAGTTGAGTACAGCCTCATCGCTGTCGCCGTTGCTGATGCGCTCACGCACAAGCAAGCGGAGATCCTTGGCGAGCTCGGCATTGGAATCGTCAATCGACTGATTCTGGCAGACCATGCAGCGCAGTTCGGCCGACAGGGCGCGGGCCCGCGCCTCCAGCACCGGATCGGCCAGCACCTCATCGGGATTGACAGCGAAGGCGGAGACGGGCGCGAAGAGGATGAAGAGAATGACGAGAAGCCGGGAGAGAAGCGGCATTCCCCTTCTCCCCTGGGGGAGAAGGTGCCCGACAGGGCGGATGAGGGGGCGACCCCTCGCAGCAATAACGACCTTTCGCTTTCGCTCAAAATCCTTGCGGCTCTGCCGTTCGGCCCCCTCATCTGCCCTTCGGGCATCTTCTCCCCGGTGGGGAGAAGTGGAAAAAAGGTGCGAGCGCATCATTCCGCCGCCTCCATCACAGGCGCGGCCGGTTTTGCCTTCGCCTTCCGGCGCGGGGCGCCGACGCGCAGGCGCCGGTCGGAGAGCGAGACGCAGCCGCCGGCGGCCATGAACAGCGCGCCGCCCCAGATGCAGAGGATGAACGGCTTCCACCAGATGCGCACGACGATGCCGCCGTCCTTGGTGGCGTCGCCGAGCGAGACATAGAGCTGGCTGAGGCCGAAGGTCAGGATGCCCGCCTCCGTCGTCGGCATCTGCCGGGCGGTATAGAGCCGCTTGGCCGACCAGGTGTCGGCAATGGTGACACCGGCGCGCCGGATGGTGAAGTGGCCGCGCTCCTCGGTGTAGTTCGGCCCCCTGCCCGCCCGCATGCCGTCGAACTCAAGGCTGTAGCCGCCGGCCTCGACCGTCTGACCCGGCTTCATCTCGACGACATGTTCGCTCTGGAAGGTGGTGACGGCGACGATGCCGAGCACACTGACGCCGAGCCCGGCATGGGCAAGCGCCGTGCCGAAAGCCGAGCGCGGCAGGCCCGACAGGCGGCGCCAGGCGACAGAGCCCGCCACCTTGCCGATGCCGGCCCGATACCAGAGATCGGCAATGGCGCCGAGGATCAGGAACAGCCCGGCCGCCAGCCCGAGCACGGAGAGCACCGGCCCGCCATGTTGGAGATAGAAGAAGACCAGAGCGGCGGCGAAGGCGAGAGCCGCGACAAGGTAGAGCCGCTGCAGGGCGCCGAGCAGATCGCCGCGCTTCCAGGCCAGCAGCGGCCCGAACGGCACGATGACGAGCAGCGGCGCCATCAGCAGGCCGAAGGTCAGGTTGAAGAAGGGCGGCCCGACCGAGATCTTGTCACCGGTGATCGTCTCCAGAAGCAGCGGATAGAGCGTGCCGGTCAGCACCGTGCCGCAGGCGACCGTCAGGATCAGATTGTTGAGGACGAGCGCGCCCTCGCGCGAGATCGGCGCAAACAGCCCGCCGGCCGCAAGCTTCGGCGCCCGCAGGGCAAACAGCGACAGCGCCCCGCCGATGAAGATCAAGAGGATCGAGAGGATGAAGACGCCGCGGGTGGGATCGCTGGCAAAGGCATGCACCGAGGTCAGCACGCCGGAGCGCACCAGGAAGGTGCCCATCAGCGACAGCGAGAAGGTCAGGATGGCGAGCAGCACCGTCCAGATCTTCAGCGCCTCGCGCTTTTCCATGACGAGGGCCGAATGCAGCAGCGCGGTGCCGGCCAGCCACGGCATGAACGAGGCGTTCTCCACCGGATCCCAGAACCACCAGCCGCCCCAGCCGAGCTCGTAATAGGCCCAGTAGGAGCCCATGGCGATGCCGAGCGTCAGGCAGGTCCAGGCAGCCAGCGTCCAGGGCCGCACCCAGCGGGCCCAGGCGGCGTCGATCCGGCCTTCGAGGAGAGCCGCCACGGCAAAGGAGAAGCAGACGGAAAAGCCGACATAACCGAGATAGAGCAGCGGCGGGTGGATGGCGAGCCCGATATCCTGCAGCACCGGATTGAGGTCGCGGCCCTCGGCCGGGGCCGGATCGAGCCGCAGGAAGGGATTGGAGGTCAAGAGAATGAACAGGGTGAAGGCGAGCGAGATCCAGGCCTGGACGGCAAGCACATTGGCCTTCAGCGTCTCCGGCAGGTTGGCGCCGAAGATCGCGACCAGGGCGCTGAACAGCGCCAGGATCAGCAGCCAGAGCATCATCGAGCCCTCGTGATTGCCCCAGACGCCGGAATATTTGTAGATCAGCGGCATCAGCGAATGCGAATTCTCCCAGACGTTCTCGACCGAGAAGTCGGAGACGACATGGGCATAGGTCAAAACGGCGAAGGCGAAGGCGACGAGCGCAAACATGACAAGCGAACCGACGCTCGCCACATCCATCATCGCCCGGTCATGGCGGCGGGCGCCGATCACAGGCACGATCGAGACGATCAGCGCCGTCGCCAGCGCCAGCACCAAAGCGTAATGGCCGATCTCGATGATCATGGCGTCGCTTTCGCCTCCTGCCCTTGGCCTTGTCCCCCTTGGCCTTGTCCCCCTTGGCTTTGTCCGCCTTGGCCATCCTGCCACAGGCCCTGCGCCTTCAGCTTGTCGGCCACCTCCTTCGGCATATAGGTCTCGTCATGCTTGGCGAGAACCGTGTCGGCTGTAAAGACGTTCGTTCCGGCGGCAAACATGCCTTCGGTGACGACGCCCTGCCCTTCGCGGAACAGATCGGGCAGGATGCCGGTATATTGAACCTTCACCGCATTGGCGCTGCCGTCGGTGACGGAAAACTCCACCGTCGAACCGGCGCCGCGCACGACGCTGCCGGCCCCGACCAGGCCGCCGAGCCGGATGCGGGTCTCCGGCGCCACCGGCGTCTTTGCCAGATCGGCCGGCATGTAGAAATAGGCCACCGACTGGCTGAAGGCGAACATCACCAACAACACCGCCGCCAGGATGAAACTCATCCCGCCAGCAATCACCGCAAGGCGCTTCTGCTTGCGCGTCATTGTGTCATTCCCTCCGTGGCAATGCCAAGTTCCCTGGCAAGCGCCAGCAATTGCCGACCCTGCTCGCCGGACGGCGGAAAGGCGGCAAGCCCTCGCTTCAGGGCGTCGGCCGCGCGATTCTTATCGTTCAATACGGCGTAAGAGCGGACGAGCCGCATCCATCCCTCGAAATTGTCGGGATCCTCGCTGAGCTCGGCATCAAGCCTTTCGACCATGCCACGGATCATCTGCTGACGGTCGCCGGCATTCATGTTTTCAGCCGCCGCCACATCTTCCGACGTCGGTCCACCGGGCGTCGCCGGCGGGGCGGCCGCGCCGCCGTTCTTGGCGATATGTTCATTGACCAGCGGCAGCCAGGGCGCATCGGCCGGCGATTGCTGCGCCAGCGCCTCGAAGGCCCGGCGGGCCTCGTCGGCCCGTCCCGCCTGTTCCATGCTGAGCGCAATGTAGAAGCGGGCACGAGGATTATCGGGCTCCAGCGTCAGCGACTGTTCCAGCGCCTGGCGGGCCTCCTCCGTCACGACGCCGTCGGAGACCGCCATCAACGTCTCGGCAAGACCGTCTAGCCGGATCGGGCTCGGGCCGAGAAGCCGGATCGCGTTGCGGTAGGCCACCTCAGCATCGGTCACCCGCATCGTGCGGAAATAGATCGGCGCCAGCACGTCCCAGCCCTTGCCGTCGTCGGGATTTTGAGCCAGATGCCGTTCCGCCTTGGCGATCAGCACCGCCACGTCGTCACCGGGATTTTCCAGCCGCGCTTCCAGCGGCTGCGACGGCAGATCCGGCCTGCCTGTCGTCAGATAAAGACAGAGCCCGAGCGCCGGCAGGATCAAGAGGACGAAGACTTCGGCAAGGCGATGATGCCGTGCGGGTTTCTGCGTCATCTCCGCCTCTCCGGCAGAGACGGCGATCAGCCGCCGGCCGATTTCGGCTCTGGCGTAATCAGCCTCCTCAGGCGTGATCAGCCCGCCAGCAAGATCGCGGTCGAGTTCGCGCAACTGGTCGCGATAGACTGCCGCCTCGCCGGCGCGGCTGTTCTGCGCCGCCTTCGCACCACGCAGAAGGGGGTAGAGCAGGATGACGGCGACGGCTGCCGTCAAAACGGCAACGAGAATCCAGAACAGCATATCGGCCCAAATACGTGAAGCATACGCCTATTCCAACTGCCAAAGCCGGAATGACGAAGATTTGAGGCTATTCGCCGCAATCTAGAGCCGGATTTCTCAGCCGAGCGGCGACCAACTGCCGTCTTCGTTGCGGCAGGCTGCACCCCGCGCCACGGTTTCCTTGCCGTCGACGGTCAGCGTATGGGTATATTGCCGGCAATTCTGCGAGCCGACCTGATAGGGCGCGGCCGCCACGACCTTGCCTGTGACGTCCTTGCCGCTCCAGACTACCGGCTGGCCGACCGCCGCTCCTTCCAGCGCCCGATATTCCGCCTCGAGCGCCCGCTGCTTGTTGCTGTCGCTCAAGCTCACGCCGCTGCGGCCGACGATGCCGCCCTGGAGCGCGGTGATGAACGCGGCCGACGCGGAGGGTTTGCTCGAAAAAATGCCGCGCGAAGCGGCACCCTTCGTCGTCGTGCAGCCGGTGAGCGCGACGGCGATAAGAAGGATGGAAACCATCATGCCTTGCGAGCGTAGAATCATTGCGTCGAACCGCGATCAGAGGTCAAATTCAAGCCGATCGAAGTGCAGCGTCCCCGTGTCAGCATTATGGCAAAGCATGCTATACGTTTGCTACTATCGTTGTGACATCAAGCAGTTGGTCATGCAACATCCTTTGTGACGCCTGGCAGGATAAGCTTCGCCTTCAGGCCGCCCCATTCGCCGCGGGAGAGCTCAAGCCTTCCCTGATATTCGTTGGAAATCTCGGTGACGATCGAAAGGCCGAGCCCGGTTCCCGGCTTGCTTTCATCGAGCCTGCGGCCACGCTTCAGCGCCTCGCGGATCTGGTCGGGCTCAAGGCCGGGCCCGTCATCCTCGACGGCAAGCTCCACCCAGCGCCGGCGGGCGCTCGCCTCCGCCCCCTTCACGTCCTCGCCGGCCTCGACGGCCGAAAGCCGCACCCTGCTCTTAGCGAAACGCGCCGCATTTTCCAGGAGATTGCCGACGGTTTCCTCGAGATCCTGCTGTTCCATGGCGACGGCAAGATGCGGCGGCGAGACGACAAGATCGAATTCGGTATCAACGTTCAGCCGGCGCATGACGCGCACCAGCCGCTCCAGCGCCGGTTCGGCATCGGTGCGGGCCAGCACGGATTCGCGCTGGGCGGCGATGCGGGCCCGGTTGAGATAGGATTGCACCTGCCCTTGCATCGATTCCGCCTGGCTGCGCACCAGTTCGCCATGGGATTTTTCCAGCACCCGCGCCTCGTTGAGCAGAACGGCGATCGGCGTTTTCAGCGAATGCGCCAGGTTGCCGACCTGCATGCGCGCCCGCTCGACGATGCGGCGATTGCTATCGATCAGCGCATTGACCTCGTTGGCGAGCGGCAGGATCTCGCGCGGGAAGTCACCTTTCAGCTGCTCGCTCTCGCCGGCGCGGATGCGCTCCAATGCGGCACGCGCCTTGTCGAGCGGCTTCAGGCCGTAGAGGATCGCCAGCGCATTGACGATCAGGCTGCCGACGCCGAAACCGGCGAGCGCCAGATAGAGGCTGTGGGAAAAGGTGCGGACATCGTCCTCGACGACGTCGACATTGCCGGTGACGCGGAAGCGTGCCGCGCGCCCGTCGGTGTCGAGCACCACTTCGGTCTCGGCCACCTGCACGCGGTTCCCGGAGGCATCCATCACCTGGTAGTAGCGCTCGTAATTCTTGTCGAAAGGCGCCTCGACGACGGAGGGTACCGGAATGAGCGCCGAGCCGAGCGATGGCGAAACCAGCGGCGCAGTCGTATAGGTGCCGAGCGGCTCCACCACCCAATACCAGCCGGTCTTCGGCTGAGCGAAACGCAGATCACCGAGCTGCGGGCTGCCGCTCAACGCCCCCTGATCGCCGATCGTCACGGAATTGATGACGTTATAGAGCTGCGCCCGCAGCAGATCCTGGAAACCGCGTTCTGCGCTCTTGCGATAGAGCGTCGAGATCAGCAGGCCGATCACCACCAGGGCCACCGTCGACCAGACCGTGGTCAGCAGCAGCACACGTGCGGTGAGCGACTTAATTCGCATGTTTCGGCGCTTGGATGCGGTAGCCGAGACCGCGCACCGTTTCGATCAGGTCGACGCCCATCTTTTTGCGCAGGCGGCCAACAAAGACCTCGATGGTGTTGGAATCGCGGTCGAAATCCTGGTCATACATGTGCTCGACCAGCTCCGTGCGCGAGACGACCTCGCCCATGTGATGCATGAGATAGGCGAGCAGGCGATATTCATGCGAGGTCAGCTTCAGCGCTGTACCGTTGACCGTCGCCTTCGAGGATTTGGTATCGAGCCGCACCGGCCCGCAGACGATCTCGGAGGAGGCATGCCCGGCGGCGCGGCGGATCAGCGCCCGGATGCGCGCCAGCACTTCCTCGACATGAAAAGGCTTGGTGACGTAATCGTCGGCGCCGGCATCGATGCCGGCGACCTTGTCGCTCCAGCGGTCGCGCGCCGTCAGGATCAGAACCGGCATGCCGCGGCCGGCGCCGCGCCATTTTTCCAGCACCGTCACACCGTCCATCTCCGGCAGGCCGATATCGAGGATAATGGCGTCATAGGGTTCGGTGTCGCCGAGGAAATGGCCCTCTTCGCCATCGAACGCCTGGTCGACGACATAACCCGCCTCCTTCAGCGTGTCGGTCAGCTGCCGGTTCAGGTTGACGTCGTCTTCGATTACCAGGATGCGCATCGGTCCGCCTTCGTCCACTTTAAATCGATCGTGTTTGAATAGACCGATTCCGCTTACATCGGAACCTTTACCGTTACCTTGCGTGGACGCTGGCCATTGCCCGACACGAGAACGGTAATGATGCAGCTATCGCCCACCGGTTGCACGGACAGGAGCTGCCCGCCCGTCTGTTCGACGACCTGGGCTGCGGCGGCGCTGCAATCGCCAGCCACGCGCAGGACGAGGGTGCCTGCGCCGTCCGGTGAGGGCGCCGATACCACCAGTCCGGCGGCCACTACTGCGACGCTCAGAGGAAAGGCCATGTCTTACGCTTTCAAGGTAATTCCAACTTGCTGCGAATATGTACTCAAGCGACCTGAATGGCAAATGAATGCGCTGTAATACAGGGCATTTAGAACCGTTCTCGCCTGTTTGGGGCAATCGATTTCAGCCCTTGGAATCGGCGGCCGCCACAAGTGCCGGCGGTCCGCCTTGCGCCTGGAAACAAGGCGTCCCGCCGCTGGAATCCGGATGCTGGCCAGCTCCTCCGGCAAGCATGCAAATCCGGGGTGATCCCACCGCGGTCATCGTTTCCGAATCGGCCGCGTCGTTCTGATTCGCGCCGAACAGCAATTACGTCAGGCCGGCCGACAGTGGCACGCATCAGGGCGCAGCGGGTCGTCCTCAAATTGTACCGCTCTCTCATGTCGTTCGCTCATCTTTTCATCCGTTCGAGAAAAACGCAGGCGTCAGGCATAGCGGAATTGCCGATCGCGGCTTTCGCCGGCTGGTTGAAACTGCTATCCCTTGCTGGCCTCGCATTTCAGAGCCTTTTCAGCCCCAATGCCAAATTCCTTCCGCTTCCGTTCGGCGCAGACGGTCACCGTGCTTGCCGCTACCCAGCTGATCGGCTGGGGCACGACGTTCGACATGCTCGGCGTCATGGGCCGCGCCGTGGCACCGGCTCTCGGCGTGGCGAACGAGGTTATCTTTGCCGGCCTGACGATCATGATGGTGGTCAGCGCCATTGCCGGCCCGACGACCGGCCGTTGGCTCGGCCGCTATGGCGCCGCCCGGGTGCTTTCGGCCGCCTCGCTGATCTTCGCGCTCGGCCTCTCTCTGCTGGCGGTGGCAAACGGCATTCTGCTCTACGCCGCCGCCTGGCTCGTCATCGGCATCGGCGGCGCATTGGGTCTCTCGGCACCGGCCTATACCGCCGTCGTCGAACGCGAAGGCATAAACGGCAAACGCGTCATCGCCATCCTCATGCTGTTCACCGGGCTATCGAGCACCATCTTCTGGCCGATCCTCAGCCTGCTCAACGAGGCGGTCGGCTGGCGGCTCACCTTTGTTTTCTGCGCGGCGCTGCAATTCTTCGTCTGCCTGCCGCTGCATCTTTTCGCTCTGCCGAAGCCGATCGTGACGCATGCCGAGAGCAGCGCGGCGGAGATTCCGCCGGTGCCATTGTCGAAGACGGCTCGGCGCAAGGCTTTCCTGCTGATTGCCGCTGTGACAACGATCTCGACCTTCGTCACCTTCGGCATCGCCCCATCGCTGCTCGAAATCTTCCGCCAGTCCGGGGCTTCACCGGCGCTCGCGCTGCAGCTCGGCTCGGCGCGCGGCGTCCTCGGCATCTCGGCCCGTTTCCTCGACATGCTGCTCGGCCGCCGCGGCAACCCCATCCTCAGCGCCTTCATGGGCATCAGCCTGACGGTAATCAGCTTTCTGATCATGCTGACAGCCGGCCCATCGACGCCGGTCCTCGTCACCTTCATCCTGCTCTACGGCTTCGGCTCGGGCGTCATGGCCGTCGCCCGGGCCCTGCTACCGCTGGCGCTGTTCTCGCCGAGCGAATTCGGCCTGCATTCGGCCCGGCTGTCACTACCGCAGAACCTCGCCAATGCCATCGCTCCCGTCGTCTTCACCGCCATTCTAGATCGCGCCGGCACCGGTCCGGCGCTGCTCGCCTGCGCCGTTTTCTCAGCATTGGCGCTCACTCTCGTGCTGATGCTGATGGCGCTGGTGCGGGACGCCGGGGCACCGGAGCCGAGCCCGGTCGTTTCGTGAGGCTCGGGCCTGGACGTCAGCGGTTCCGAATATCTCTCGATCAGCATCTTCAGGCCGCTGCAGCTGTTCCAACGAGCCATGATCCGTCGTGATCGGTGAGTCTTTTGAGTCCCTTGCGGCGGGTTTCTCGAAAAGTGATTCCGGTTCTCAGAAGGTCGGTCCGTGTCGCAACGACCTAAATCCGAAAAATCGCTCATCTCTCTGAAAAAAAATGGCGATTTTCCACAATTGCCCCAAGCGCGGCTACCGGAGGATGGCCGGCGTCAGAGCGGCCGCGTCACGGCCGTGCGGCTGTCGTAATCGGCGGCGATGCGCTTTTCCCGAAGCGGGCGCACGCGCTCGATCGAACGCTGGTAATCGGGGTGCGCCTTATAAGCAGCGAGAGCCGCCTCATCGTCGAATTCGCCATAGACCACGAGATCGATCTCGGTGCCCAGCTGATCGGTCTTCACATTGGAGCCGATTTCCAACAGGCGCGCGTATGGAATGGCGGTCAGGATCGAAAGTCCCGCCCTCACCTCCTCCAGATGTTCCTCCTGCACGGTGAAGAAGACGATATGGCGGATCACGCGGAAGCTCCTGTCAGATTCCAGAGGGGGTGGCCCGCGCGATAACACGCGCGGCGTGGGCCTTCAACCGCGCGGCCTGCCCTGCGCGGCATCCGGACGCAGTGCCGCATGGAAGGTGATGGCGTAACCCGCGAGCTTTTCCGCCCGGTCGGTACCGTTGACGATGCGGCGCGCGTTGACCCAATCCTCGGTCGTCGCATTCAGGTGATCGGCGAGTTTGTGGCCGGTAAAGCTGCCCTGCAGCATGCCTTCGATCAGGATCGTCACCGCCGCCTCCATTCCCATCGCCCGATCGGGATCGGCAACCAGATCGATGCCTGTCAGCGCGCTCATTGCCTCGTAATTCCGCTTATGGGTGAGCTGCACGAGTCCGCGCCCGAGCCAGCAGCGGCCATCCTCGTCCGGCCGCCAGTAGGGCGTCTTCACCCAGGAGAGCCGGCCTGCGGCAAAGGCTGCCTCCAGGATCTCGACCGCGCGCACATCGCTTTCAGCCAGTGTCTCGCGCACCGGCTGCATCGTATAGGCGGTCTCATGATAGGCGGTTGCGAGGATATAGGCCAGCCATCGGCGGTCGGTCGGCGCAGACCGCTTTTCCCAGGCGTCGAGAATCGCCGTCATCCCCACTACCTGAGGATGAGTCAGCTCTCCCCTGAAGAGCTCGCGCCGTACAGCGTCAAAAAAGAATACCCGGTTCATGTGAACAACCATTCCGCGCTTCCCGTAGGCCTTGTGGTTAAAACGGTCTTAATCGATTAAAATAAACTTAATCGTTTGAAGTGTCTAAGCCCCTGATTTACACGCCTTTTGTCTTGTGCAATGCATTTTTCACGCCCTGAAGCCTTACCACCACAAGAGGAGACTTCCGATGCAGACGCCCGCCAACACGCAGACCACCATTCCCCAGCATGTCGTCGACCAGATGGAAAATGAGTGGCGCCAGATTCGCCTTGAGCGCGAGAATACCCGCCCGGCACCGGCAGCCTCAACAGCAGCGCTGATTGATACAGGCAAGGCGGCGCGGATGTAAGGCCTGACCTCATCGTGTTGCAGCCTCAAGCCGGTTCGCCAGCGCTTCGAGCGACCGAGTGAAGACCTTTCCATCTCTGAGTGCGCGCGACAGCACCAACGCGCCTTGAATGCCGCAGACGCCTTCCTCAGCGAGCGTCTGCGCCTCCGTCTCAGCACAGCCAGCCCGCATCAGCGCCGAACTCAACGCCTCGATCCAGCGGATGAAATAATCGGCGATCTCCGACGAAAACCGCGCGCGGGTGTCGTCGAGCGCGAAGGCGCCGACAAGGCAGATGCGGCCGCCGGCGCGGAAGTAGTCATTGACATTGACCCACATCGCCGCAATCGCCTGACGGGCGTCGTCATTCCTCAGCGGCCGATAGATCGCCTGTTCGAACCAGGCATCGATATCGGCGAGCACAGCGCCAGCCATCTCCTCCTTGCCGCCGGGGAAGAAGTGATAAAGGCTGCCCTTGCCGATGCCGGTGCGTTCGGTGATGCGGCTGAGCGTGGCGCCCTCATAGCCGAGCTCGCGGAAGGTTTCCGCGAGCAGCGGTACGATATCGGCGCGTTCATAGACGGTCCTCACCGGCCCAAGTTCATCCTATTCTAGAGGCCGAGCTCGGTCAGGCCGGGATGGTCGTCAGGCCGCCGGCCGAGCGGCCAGTGATATTTGCGCTCCGTTTCCCGGATCGGCAGATCGTTGATGCAGGCAAAACGGCGCTGCATCAAGCCGGTGGCGTCGAATTCCCAATTCTCATTGCCGTAGGAGCGGAACCAGTTGCCGCTGTCATCGTGCCATTCATAGGCAAAGCGCACGGCAATGCGATTATCGGTAAAGGCCCAGATCTCCTTGATCAGCCGGTAATCCAGCTCTTTGGCCCATTTGCGGGTGAGGAAAGCGACGATCTCGCTGCGGCCGGTGATGAATTCGGCGCGGTTGCGCCAGCGGCTGTCCGGCGTATAGACGAGCGAGACGCGCTCAGGGTCACGGCTGTTCCAGCCGTCCTCGGCAAGCCGAACCTTCCGGGTGGCAGTCTCGAGAGTGAACGGCGGGACGAGGCCGGACATGGTCTTCTCCTTGTACTGATCTGTCTTCTTTGTACTGATCAGTACAAAGATCGATCTGCAAGCGGGACGATGAGGTATTTTCTCAGAGGCCGAGATTGCGGCTCCAGCGCAACGGCAGGGCATCAGGGCGAAACACTGTGTTTTCAGGGGTAAAACGCCAGAGTCTTTCGGCCCTTTCAAAGCTGGCGATCTCAGGCGAAGACAGCAATATTTCAGCTCTTCCGGTCATCTGCAGCATGTCACCGGTTTCAAAATCGACGAAGACCAGGCCGGCCTTCGGATTGACGAGAAGATTGCCGAGCGTGTTGAAGAACCGGTTGCCGGGAAAATCGGGGATGGTCAGCACGCCATCGGCGCCGAGCCGCACGAAGCCGGCATTGCCCCCGCGATGAGAGACATCGACCTGCCGCTCGCCATTATCACGATCGACATAGGAGGCAACGAAAAACGTATCGGCGCCCTCGACCACGCGCCTCGCCCGGTCGTCGAGGATGACGGAGTGAACCGGCCGCATCGCGGTCGGTTTATCGGGATCGCGGGCAAAGGCGGCCGCGCGCGGCTGGATATATTGCGGGCAGTTGCCGAAGCTCTGGCCGACCCGCAGGCGGAAAGCCTCGGCATCCGTCCTGCGGATGACGCCGTTCAGCCGATTGCGCCTGCGGGTCTCGAGCTGGATGCCGAGCAGCGCAATCGCGTCTCCATCTTCCATGCCGGCATCGGCAGGATCGTCCGGATCGCGCCGCAGATCGACGTCGAGAGCCTCCGGCACCGGCGAGGACATGAATCCCGGCCGTCCCGCCCGCATCGTCGCCCAGACATCGCCCTTGGCATCGACCGCGCCGAGCACGACGAAAGGCAGCATCGGGAAGAAGGCGCGGTGCTGTTCGGGCATGGCCTTGCGGATGAAATTGCGCCCCGGCCCGTCCATGCGTTCGACGACGCCGATACTGCGCTGCATGGCAAGTTCGCCCTCATGCCAAGGCGATGCGGCATCCTGTCCTGTCTCGTTCAGCATCATGGCCTCCTTGCGGGACCATCGGGAGGCCGGGACGGTGCTCCGCCCCGGCGGCTCATCATGCGGCAAGGCCGATCTTCGTCTTGCGAAAGCCGACGAAACCCGGCAGCGCCTCGACACGCGCTAGCCATGCGCGGACGCTCGGATAGGCCGAGGTATCGACATTGCCCTCGGGCGCATTGGCGATGTAGCTGTAAAGCGCGATATCGGCGATCGTCGGCCTGTCGCCGAGCAGGAAGCTGCGGGCGCCGAGCTCCGCCTCGAGCAGTGCAAGGATGCGGTGCGCCCGGGCGATCACCTCCTCCGTGCGGAAATCGGCGCCGAAGACGGTGACCAGGCGGGCCGCACACGGTCCGTAAGCGATCTCGCCCGCGGCGACCGACAGCCATTTCTGCATCTGCGCCGCCGCAACCGCGTCCTCTGGCAGCCAATCGATGCGGCCGTATTTGCGCGCGAGATAGACGAGGATGGCGGAGGAATCGGCAATGACCGTGCCATCATCATCGAGAACCGGCACCTGGCCGAACGGGTTGAGCTTGAGGAAATACGGCGCCTTGTGGGCGCCTGCCGCCAGGTCGACCTCGACCAGTTCATAGGGCACACCAAGCAGCGACAGGAAAAGATGGGCGCGATGCGAATGGCCGGACAGCGGGTGATGGTAGAGTTTCATGATGGCTCCTCTGCGAACGAAGGCGATTGGCGATGGCTGCTCGGAACCATCGGCAGTGAATCTACAGCCTTCCACAGAGATGCAGTAGAATGCTAATCTGAGAGACGGATCTCCACTTTATGGTAGGATAGGATGGACCGCCTCGAAGCCATGACCGTGCTTCTCACCGTCGTCGAACAAGGCAGCCTGTCGGCCGCCTCACGGCATCTGCACTCGCCGCTTGCCACCGTCAGCCGCAAGGTTTCGGAACTGGAAGCACATCTCGGCGCCCGGCTTTTGCAACGGACCAACAGGAAGGTCGCGCTGACGGAGGCCGGCCGCGCCTATGTCGAGGCGGCGCGGGAGATTCTCGACCGGGTGGAAGAGGCGGAGCGGACGGCGGCCGGCGAATACAGCGCACCGAAGGGTGAACTGACGATGACGGCGCCGATCGTCTTCGGGCGGCTGCATGTCCTGCCCGTCGCGGTGGACTTCCTGAAGGCCTATCCGGATATCAATCTGCGGCTGATGCTCGGCGACCGGCTGGCAAACCTCGTCGAGGATCATATCGACCTGGCGCTCAGGATCGGCAATCTGGCCGACAGCAACCTGATCGCCACAAGGCTCGGCGCCATCCGCCGCACGGTCTATGCAAGCCCGGATTATATTGCCCAAGGCGCAATCCGCCACCCCAGCGATCTTTCCGCGCATGACTGCATCACCTTCGAGGGCATGGCCTCGACGCGAAGCTGGACATTCGTCGAGGGCAAACGCGACCTCGTCGTGCCGATCCGCTCACGGCTTGCCGTCAACACCGCCGAGGCGGCCGTAGATGCCGCCGTCGCCGGCCTCGGCATCACCCGCGTGCTCTCCTATCAGGCCGCCCGCGCCGAGAAGGCAGGCCTGCTGGTGCCGCTGCTTGCTGATTTCGAACCGCAACCGGCGCCGGTGCATCTCGTCTATCCCTCGCAGGGGCTGGTGCCGCTGAAACTGCGCGCCCTCATCGATTTCGCAACCCCGCGCCTGCGCGCAACGCTGAAATAGCGTCAGGCAAGCCTGCCCTCTTCCGCCTTGTAGAAATACTGGCTGGCGACCAGCCATCCTTTCAGCGGCCTGAGCGGCGGAATGCAGGTCGCGAGCATGAAGGGGCCGGTGACGAGAAGCTGCACCCAAATCGGCGCCGAGAATGCCACCTCCAGCCAGACGCCGAGCAACACGCTCGGGATGCAGGCGAAGCAGATGACGAAGAAGGCCGGGCCGTCAGCCGGGTCGGCGAAGGAATAATCGAGGCCGCAGGCCTCGCATTGCGGCTGCAGCGTCAGGAAGCCTTTGAACATATGGCCTTGGCCGCAGCGCGGGCAGCGTCCCCTGATGCCGGTCTGCATCGGAGGAAGCGGGGGGTATTCGGTGTCCATGACGATGTCGTCCTATCTTGCGGCTCATTCAATGCCACGCAATGTATGCATTCAATATAGATACATTATATGGGAGGCGCCAATCAATCTGTCAGATTGCCGCAGAAGTCCGCCGGTCAAGGACCGGTCGCAGATGTCGCAAATCCATTGGAGGACGGCCTCGCCTGGCAGGCCCAGCCGCGACGTCGGCGGATCAGAAGAACGAACTCGCCATTTCCGGCGGACCGTCGAGCGCATGGGCCATGAACTCCAATGCGCCCTGCAACTTCGCCCGTGCGATCGGACCGCCGAGGCAGACCCGGACTGCCTCGGGTGCGGCGCCCTCGACCGCGAAGGCATCGCTTGCCACCACGCCGATGCCGGAGAAATGCATATGGCTGCCGAAGGTGGAACGGGTCCAGCCGTTGCTCAGCGGCAGCCAGATATTGAAGCTGATCGGATCGGCGCGGTAGCTGCCGGCGGGCAGGATGGCGGCGACCATCTGCTGGCGGGCGCCGGCCTCGGCGCGGATGAACCGCAGGATCGCATCGGCCGTGCCGTCCTCGATCCAGCGGGTGGCGAGCGCCATATTCAACGGCGAAGCCATGACGGTGTTGGCGCGCATGGCGCTGACGAAGGGCCACACTGCCCTGGTGTCGGGAGCCACCACATAAGCAAGGCGCAGGCCGGCGCCGAGGCATTTCGCCAGGCCGCCAATATACCAAGTCAGATCGGGCGCCGTTGCCGCAAGCGGCGCGGGCCCTTCCGGCGGGATGAAGCCGTAGGCATCGTCCTCGATGATCGGCAGATGATATTTGCGGGCGACGGCTGCGATTTCCTCACGGCGACCAGACGAAATCGTCAGCGTCGTCGGGTTCTGCAGCGTCGGATTGAGGTAGAGCGCCTTCGGCTTCAACCGCTCGCAGGCACTGGCCAAAGCATCCGGCCGGATCCCGTCCCCATCCATCGGCAGGCCGGCAAGATTAAGCCGCAACTGGGCTGCGATCGAACGCATGCCGGGATAGGTGACGATTTCCGAAAGCACGGTCTCGCCGGGCTTTGCCAGCAGGCCGAAGATCGCCAGCAGGGCCGGATGGGCGCCCGGCGTGACGAAGATCCGCTCCTGCGAAGGCGTGAGACCGCGGCGGCCGAGCCAGGCGGCGGCGGCCTCCTTGTCCATGCCGGCGCCGCCGAAGCCTTGATAACGAAGAAGCGGGATCAGGCTCGCCGCCACCGCCGACATGCCCTCACGCATGCGGGCGATCAATTCCGGATCGTCCGGTTCCGGCGGCAGGTTCATCGAGAAGTCGACAACCGATGCACGGCGGGGATCGGGCGCGGCATCGGCGCTCAAATCCTGGCGCTGCCTGACCGCAGCGCCGGTGACGAAGGTGCCTCGGCCGACATGGGAATCCACCAGGCCGCGCTTCTGCGCCTCGACATAACCTCTCGCCACCGTGGTGAAATCGACGTTCAGCCGTTTGGCGAGTTCGCGCTGCGGCGGCAGCCGGTCACCTGCCGCCAGATGACCGCTGCGCAGATCCATTTCGATCAGATCGGCGATCGCCATGTAACGCGGGCTGCTGCTGCGGCTGAGATCGGGATGCCAGTCCTTCATGTCGTGATCCGTGCACGTCTGATTCCTGGATTGACTGTATATTGTTGCGCAGCGCCGCACCACCCCCGCATATTCCGGTATTCCTTCACGCCAGCAGATGCGGTTGCAGAAATTCCCCCCGCTCCAACCTTGCCGCCGCCCCTTCATCTCCTTACCTATGGAAGGAGAAGTGCCGGCTTTCGGCGTTGCGCGGCGGCGCCCATCGGGATGAAAGCATGAATATCGATCCGATCTTGCGGTCAGTCGTGGCCGTCCGTTCCACCATTCCGGAAGATGCCTTCACGGCGGAGACGCTGGGTACCGTCCGCGAGGGCAGCGGCGTGGTCATTCGCGACAATGGGCTGGTGCTGACCATCGGTTATCTCATCACCGAGGCCGAGGAAGTCTGGCTGACGACCCTTGACGGCCGGGTGGTTCCCGCCCATCCGCTTGCCTATGATCAGGAGAGCGGTTTCGGGCTGCTGCAGGCGCTCGGCGTGCTGAACGCTCCGGCGGTGGATTTCGGCGATGCGGCCGCGGCCAAGCCCGGCGATCCCGTCGTGCTTGCCGACGGCGACGGCGAATATGTCCAGGCAAATATCGTTGCCCGGCAGGAATTCGCCGGTTATTGGGAATATCTGCTGGACGAGGCGATTTTTACCGCGCCGGCTCATCCCGCATGGGGCGGCGCGGCCCTGATCGGCGCGGACGGCAAGCTTCTCGGCATCGGTTCGCTTCGTCTGCAAATGAGCCAGGACGGCGAGGTCGCCGATATCAATATGATCGTTCCGATCGATCTTTTGCCGCCGATCCTCGACGATCTCTTGAACCGCGGCCAGGTCAACAAGCCGCCGCGGCCCTGGCTCGGCGCATTCTCCGCCGAGAGCAGTGGCGGCGTGGTGGTGATGAGCGTCGCCGAAGGCGGCCCGGCCGCCGAGGCCGGCTTGCGTCAGGGCGATATCATTTCGGAAATCCGCGACGAAGAGGTCGATGGCCTGGCCGATTTCTACCGCAAGCTCTGGAGCAGCGGCCCGGCCGGCGCCGAGATTCCGATGCGAATTCTGCGCAACGGCCGGGAAGCCTGGCTGCGGATCAAATCCGCCGACCGCAACAGTTTTCTGAAAAAGCCGCAACTGCAGTAGGGCCGTATCGCGTGACTGCCGTCGAAGGCTGAAATCACGGCTGCTTCGCAGGCCGGGCCGGTCATCCGGCGCACCTATGAACGAGGCAAGTTCGTTCGTTGACTTGGAGCGGCCGTTGAAAGATGCTGCCGGCAATCCTGGGATGAACGGAGTCTGCGGTCCATGTTCGATCATATCTCCATCGGCGTCAAAGATCTCGAAAGAGCCCGCCGCTTCTACGACGCGGCGCTGGCGCCGCTCGGATATGAGCGCCTGTCGAATTCCGACGGCATGATCGGCTACGGTTCCGAACAGGTCGGCCTCTGGGTGATGCAGGTTGCGCATCCCGTTGTCGCCGACATGCGGTCCGGGCTGCATTTCTGCTTCGTCGCCCCGAACGAGGCCGCGGTCGACGCGTTTTTTGCGGCCGCGATTGAATCCGGCGGCACGGATAACGGCGAACCGGGCATCCGGCCGGATTACGGCCGCTTCTATTACGCCGCTTTCGTCATCGATCCGGACGGCTACCGCCTCGAAGCCTATTTCCACAAAGGCGAGATATAACGGCCGTCAGGCCGCAGCTCTGGAGATCGCCATCACCTGCCTGCGGCCGTCGGTCCGAGGGCAGCCCTCGCCCGTCCGCCAGCCGCAAAAATCCCGTTGCGTCGCCCCGGCGAAAGGCGCATTGTTTCCGCTTCGGCAGCCATCGCACGGGCGCTGCCGACTGAGGGTTTTATGACCCCCGCCCCGACGAAAGGAGGACTTCGATGTCTTCCACTTCCGATAAGCCCTATCTGACGTCATCCGATCTCGACATGCTTCAGGGCGTGCTCGATGCCGCCGGCTACAAAGCAAGAATCCCGGCCGGCGACGAACAGACCTGCAACGCCGCAGCCATGCTGCTGATCAAGCTGTTCCAGGACGGCGTCACCTCGCCGGCCATGCTCTTGCGGGCGCTCGAATACCATTTCGGTAAACCGAAGAAGCAACCGAAACCGGTCACCCCCGTCTGTAACCGCTATGCGATCCAGGGATTGCCGCGCGAGCGCCGAACGATGCGGCGGGGCAATTCCGCGGGCCGGTAGCGCGCGGCCTTCAATTCCGATCCAAAGGGAGATCTATCCATGGCAAAGGGACAACTGAGAAGCAATCGCGAGGCCCGCAAGCCGAAGAAGGACAAGCTGGTGACAAAGCCGGAAACCAGCTTCGCCGGACAGATGAAGACGGCGGCCCAAACCGCGCCTCACGGCAGCAGCGCGCCCAAGGGCGGCGGTCAGCCTCACCGGTAGCCGGTTACATCAGCCGGTTTGCCCGGCTCCTGCACTTCCACCAGGTAGCGCCAGCAATCCGGCCGCGAACCGTCGACATCGTCGAAACCATAGGCCTTGGCCATCCCGCCGCTCGACAGCGACTGGCCGTTCCAGCGGGCGCGGTCGGGATCGGCTGATATCGCCGCGACTGCACGGCCGACGAAGCGTGGGGTTTCGGAAATGGCGAAATGCGGCTGTGCCCTGGTCGCGTCACGCCAATTCTGCTCGCCCACGCCATATGCCTCCAGCATCATTTCGGAGCGCAGCCAGCCGGGCGTGATCGAAACGGCGGTGGCGCCGTGTTTGGCCAGGTCCTGGGCATGCGCCCAGGCCATGCGGGTGACGCCCGTCTTGACGAGGTCGTAGAAGGGCGAGAGCCGGTAATGCGTGGCATTGTATTCAGCCGTGCCGTCGGTTACCTCCACCAGCAGCCCGCCCGGCCGCTCGATCATCAGCGCCAGCGCGTAATGGGCCGTGATCAGGTGCGTCTCGATGCCGAGCCGCAGCATGCGCAGGCCCTTGTCCAGCGAATGCTCCCAGATCGCCTTGTCCCATTCGAACAGCTTCTCGCAGCCCCAGATGTCGTTGACGAGGATGTCGAGCCGGCCGGCTTCCGCCCGGATGCGCGCGACGAGCGCCTCGACCTCATGCGGAACGAGATGATCCACTTGCACGGCAATGCCCTTGCCACCCGCCGACGTCACCAGCTCGGCCGTCTCCTCGATCGTTTCCGGCCGGGCATAATCGGACTGCTCGGCGCGTGTCGTGCGGCCGGTGACATAGACGGTGGCGCCGGCAGCGCCGAGTTCGACCGCAATGCCTCGACCGGCACCGCGCGTCGCGCCCGCTACCAAGGCCACCTTCCCCCGCAAATCCGCTGTCACGTCTCCATCCTCCACGCTAGAACCGAGAGCCGGCCGATTGTGACTGGCCCTAGTTGAATATAAACGAATGTTCGTTCATATTCAAAATGAACGCAAGAGGAATTTCATGCCGCGCCGCCGCACCCTTTCTGACGAACAGCTTCTCGCCATGGTGCTGGCGCTGATCCATGCCGAAGGGCCGGATGCGGCGACCTTTGCCGCGGTCGCGAAAGCGAGCGGGCTTTCCGGTTCGACGCTGGTGCAGCGCTTCGCGACGAAGGCCGCCATGCTGCGCGCCGCCCTGCTCCATGCCTGGGACCGGCTGGATGCACAGACGGCGCATCTCGCCGACAGCGTGGCGAAAACGCCGGAGGGCGCCGTCGCGCTGCTCGTCGGCCTGTCGCAGGATTACGGCGACGATGCCGCCGCCTATGGCGAGGGATTGCTGGTGCTGCGCGAGGATTTTCGCGATCCGGTGCTGCGCGCCCGAGGTGCGGCCTGGGGAACGACGCTGACAGCGGCGGTCGCACAATGTTTCGGCTCGGCGAAGGCGCCGGAAACGATCGCCCGGCTGATGCTGTCACAGTGGCAGGGATCGCTCACCTGGTGGGGGTTTGGCGCAGGCGGCCCGGTGGCAGCCTATGTGGAGACGGAATTGCGGCGCTTCCTGTCAGCAGTGGAAATATGACCGCCGCTCACGCTTCTTCTTCATCCTTTTCCGCGCCCACTGTCAGCGGCCAGTCAACGACGTAATCCTCGAGATCGTCGATATCGATCTCGTTTTCATTGATCGTGCGGCCGCGGGCGGAAATGCCGGCGGCGTGAACGGTCTCGGGATCGCCGGAGACAAGCGGATGCCACCAGTAAAGATCGCGGCCCTCATTAATCAGCCGATAGCCGCAGGTCGGCGGCAGCCAAGCGATCTCGGGCACGTTCTCCATGGTCAGTTGCACGCAGTCCGGCACGAAATCCCAGCGGTTCCCATAGCTGGAGCAGCGACAGCTTTGGCCGTCGAGCAGTTTGCAGCGAACCGAGGTGAAATAGATATCGCCGCTCTCCCATTCCTCGAGCTTGTTGAGGCAACAGAGACCGCAGCCGTCGCAGAGGCTTTCCCATTCGGCGGTGGTCATTTCAGCAAGCGTCTTGCTCTTCCAGAAGGGCAGATCTTTCATCGTCCGTTTCTTGCAACAGCGGCCCGCAAATTCACGTGACCGCCACTCTATCTCTCTTGTTATCCGCGACAAAATCAATCAATTCTTCAGCATGCTCCTGGTATTGGAGCGCTACAGGCCCATCGGGCCTCGCGCTTTCATCGCTTTCCGGCGACCGGACATGAATGACGCGCGATCAGGCGGGAATACAGGACGTGCAGGATCCGGACAAGCCAGAAAAGGGGCCAGGAAAAGAGGCGGGTGACCCAGCGAACCGGCGGCCGGCCAAGAGCCGTCATATTCTGCTGCGCATCGATTCCTGGATCGACTCAACCGTCTGGAATGCCGGCTTCCGCGCCGCCGAGATCTGGGAAGACACCACCATTTTCTTCCGCCGCTTCCGCGTGCGCGGCTGGAAACGCATGGTCTTCGAACTCGCCGGCGAAGGGCTGACCCTGGGGGCGGTCGGCGCGGTGCTGATGCTGGTGCTTGCCCAGCCGGCCTTCGAGGCGACCAAGGAGGACTGGCGCAATCGCGGCGATTTCGCCGTCACTTTCACCGACCGCTACGGCAACGTCATCGGCCATCGCGGCGTCATCCACCAGAATTCCGTGCCGATCGACGAGCTGCCGGATTCCTTGATCAAATCCGTCCTTGCCACCGAAGACCGGCGCTTCTTCGACCATTTCGGCATCGATGCGATCGGCCTCTTCCGCGCCATGGTCACCAACGCCCAGGCCGGCGAAGTGGTGCAGGGCGGCTCGACGCTGACCCAGCAGCTCGCCAAGAATCTGTTCCTCTCCAACGAGCGCTCGATCGACCGCAAGATCACCGAGGCCTTCCTGGCGCTGTGGCTCGAAGCCAACCTTTCCAAGAAGGAGATCCTCTCCACCTATCTCGACCGCGCCTATATGGGCGGCGGCACCTTTGGTGCGGCGGCGGCGGCGCAGTTCTATTTCGGCAAGAATATTACCGATGTGAACCTTGCCGAATCCGCGATGCTTGCCGGCCTGTTCAAGGCGCCGGCCAAATATGCGCCGCATGTCAACTTGCCGGCCGCGCGTGCGCGTGCCAACGAGGTGCTGACCAATCTGGTGCAAAGCGGGCTGATGACAGAGGGCCAGGTGATCGCCGCCCGACGCAATCCGGCCACCGTCGTCGACCGCAACGAGGTGGAATCCCCGGATTTCTTCCTCGACTGGGCTTTCGACGAAGTGCAGCGGCTTTCGCCGCGTTTTCACCAGCATTCGCTGATCGTGCGAACGACGATCGACATGGGCATCCAGCAGGCGGCCGAGGATTCGGTCGAGACGTCGCTGCGCGAATATGGCGAGGCCTATCACGCCAAGCAGGGCGCCATGGTGATGATCGAGAACGGCGGTGCCGTGCGCGCCATGGTCGGCGGGCGGGATTACGGCGAGAGCCAGTTCAACCGCGCCACCAAGGCGCTGCGCCAGCCGGGCTCCTCCTTCAAGGTCTATACCTATGCCCTGGCGATGGAGAGCGGGATGACGCCGCAGACGACGATCGTCGACGCGCCGATTTCCTGGGGCAACTGGAGCCCGCACAATTACGCCAACCGCTATGTCGGCCGCATCACGCTCGAGACCGCCATCGCCCAGTCGATCAACACCGTGCCGGTGCGGCTCGCCAAGGAGAAGCTCGGTATCCAGCCGATCCGGGCAATGGCGAAGAACCTCGGCGTCGAAACGCCGATCCGCGACGACGTCACCATTCCGATCGGGACATCGGAGGTGACGGTGCTCGACCAGGCGACGGCCTATGCCACCTTCCCGGCCGGCGGCTATCAGTCGCGCCGCCACGGCATTACCCAGATCCTCGATTACGAAGGCGATGTGCTCTACGATTTCGACCGCGACGAGCCGGCGCCGAAACGCGTGCTGTCCGAGCAGGCCGATACCTATATGAACCAGATGCTGTCGCGCGTCCCCTATGTCGGCACGGCGCGCAAGGCGGCACTCGACAACGGCATCCTGACCGCCGGCAAGACCGGCACGACCCAGGCCTATCGCGATGCCTGGTTCGTCGGCTTTACCGGCAATTACACCTGCGCCGTCTGGTTCGGCAATGACGACTATACCTCGACCAACAACATGACGGGCGGCTCACTGCCGGCAATGACCTTCAAGCGCGCCATGGACTACGCCCATCAGGGTGTGACGTTGCGCCCCATCCCCGGCGTCGAAAACCCCCTGCCCTCGGAGAAGGATGTCGCCAAGACCGCCGCCGCCAAACCGCAGGATGGACCGCCGCAGCTCATCCGGCCCCGCATGCTCTCGGTGCAATCGACAAACATCCTCAAGAAGCTCGGAGAGAAGCTGAAGGCCGCCGCGCCGCTGACGCCGCAGAAGGTGGCGAGCGCGGAGTAGACGCTGCGTGGAAGTGTCGCTTTCTCTGTCTCTCCGCGAGTATGCAGACGAGACCACCCGCCTCTGGACAGATCGGCGTTCATTCGCCACCCGGCATTCCACCCTGCCAGAATCAATGCTAACCCTGTCATCCCGGTTTCCAAGGTCATGACGTGTTTCGATTCCCCCTTTTCATCCTGATCACGCTGATTGTCGCCTTTGGCGGCGGGATCATGATCTCGCTGTACGCGCTGGATGCGACGCAGGGTTTCGGGGCGATCAAGCTTGGCGCCTGGGAGGCCTTTCCGGCTTTGCAGACGGTCGATGCCGACCCTTACGCCAAGTCGCACCGGGCGCGCGCCGGCAAGCTGCTCTACGGCAGCGCGGAGGGGCTGACCTTCACGGCGAGCGTCGACGACGACGGGGCGCGGCTGAATGCCGGCTGCCGCTACCGCCTCAGCGGGCAGACCCCGCCCGCCCGGCTGTGGACGCTGTTTACCGCCGACAATGGCGGCAATCCGGCGGCGGTGAAAACCGGGCTTCCGGCGGCGCTCAATTCCTGGACGGTGCTGCGCCAGCCCGACAGCAGCTTTTCGATCGAGATCTCTGCCGCCGCTCAGCCGGGCAACTGGCTGGCCTTGCCGCAGGCCGGCACCTTCCGACTGGTGCTGACGCTGTTCGACACGCCGACCGCCGGCAGCTCCGGCGTGATCGATCTCGCCATGCCGAAGCTCACCAAGACCGGGTGCGGCAATGCTTAGGATCTTCTTCGCCATCCTGACCGGGCTTTTCGGTGCGGCGCTGCTGCATCTCGTCATCATCCTGTCGCTGCCGCATTTCACCGGCAGGGATGCGGCGACCCGCGTGGCGGCAGAGGGCGATCTCAACAATTTCTATCTGCTCGGCGAGCAGTACGACGAGGCCGGCCTTGCCAATGGCGACCCCTTCCTGCGGACCGCCGTCTGCTCCTTCGATGTCGAGGATGCGCCGGTGCATTTCACCGCCAAGGGCAATGTGCCCTTCTGGTCGATCGCCATTTACGACAGCGCCTCCAATGAGGTGTTCAGCATGAACGACCGGACATCTGTCGGCGGCGCGCTCGACGTCCTGGCCGGCGGCCCGATCCAGTTGACGGACCTGCGCAAGAACCTGCCGAAGGAACTGGATCAAGCGATCCTGGTGGAAATGGCGCGGCCGGACGGTTATGCCGTGCTACGGACGCTGGCACCGCAGGCAAGCTTCGACGAAGCAGCGCGCAGCTTCCTGACGGAAGCGGGCTGCGAGCAATTCACCCCCGGCAATTAAGCGGGATGTCTGTTCTCAATTTCGGCATCACGCTCTGGGGTTGAAGAAGCGCTTACTTCTTCCTGGCGCGCTGCGAGGGCGTCGGACGATGTTTCGGATTCTCGGCGAGCCGCTCGTAGCGGACCCCGGTGAACCAGAGGATCTTGGCTTCGCGCGGTTCCTTGTCCGGGCGACGCGGCGCCCGCGGCCGCCGATCCGCCAATGCGACTACTATTGCCATTCTCGTCTCCATGCACTGCCCGAGACGGATGAACTTGCGACGGATTTCACCCTGCCCGCCAATCTGCGGGCCGGCGCGTCCTGCGGTGCCGGCATGGCCGAACCGAGGGCATTCGCGCCTTTCCCACGGCACCTGACTGAAATACCGTGATGCGGAGTTTCGACGATCCAAACACTCAAATCGCGTCGTTCCTGTCCGAATTGAGACACATGACAGTTAACAGTTTACTAATATTCGGCGGATGCCAAATACAGTTTCCGTAACTTCCTCTTCAACGCTTGAGGAGTCGATTTGGTTTCATGCCTCCGCTGAAAGAACGGAAGGCGGCCGATAATATAAAATTAGAAACAATTCATACGGTTGACGGTATCTGTCTGCCGCGGGCAGTGCCGGTGTTGCAAATATGCGGCACAAAAATATTCGTTGCGGCAGATCTGGATCGGCTTTGGTTTGTCCTGCGTCGGCCACGCGTTTCGGGAGAGGGACCGATTGCAGTTCCCGCCACACTTGAAACGGCTGCAGCGGCCCGATTTTCATCTTTCTCGATGCGGCATGTTCGAAGCGCCGGACCCGATCCGGAGGAAGCAACGAGCTGCTTCAGCCGCCGCACCGGCGGTGGAAATTGCCGCAGCGCCTTTTCAAAACCGATCGCCTTTCCATTGCCGGCTAACCATTCGCCGCGCGTTCCGCAGGTATATTTCTGTATCATTTTAATAAAATCTTCAGCATCCATTAACCGTACCGGTGTAGGATTTGTTCATATCCGTGTGGTCCGAGAGGCGTCCCCGCCAGCGCTATCGGTCCGTGGTTTCCCTTGGTTCTGCGTTTTCAGGGTGTGCTTGTGCGTGACCGGTTTCGAGACCTAGAGGGCCCGTTGGCCGTCAGGAAAAAGGACGTGGTGTTAATGGCGACTGTGAGCAGTTTCGAGAGCCTGTCTCATCCGACACGATCCGAGCTGCGCCAATTCGCCGAGCTTTTCACACCGCTGTTCCAGGCTTCCTCCGACGAGGCCAAGCGCCAGGCAGTCGCCGCCCTTTCCCAATGCCAGACCATGCCGGCAGCCGTGGCGCTGTTCATCGGCAATCAGCCGATCGAGATCGCCGCGCCTTTCCTTATCGCCTCGAAGGCCATTGCCGACGACACGCTGATCACCATCGCGCGCATGCAGGGTGCGGCGCATGTCAAGGCGATCGTCAGCCGCGACTCGCTCTCGCCGAAGGTCATCGACGCGCTGGTGGCGTTGCGCCAGACCCAGCCGCGTTCCGCGACCGCTTCGGCGCCGATCACGGAATCGGTGGCCGTCCCGCTTTCGCCAGTCCAGGTGGAGAGCAACGAGGCCGAAGCGCTGGAGGAACAGCGCATCGCCAATGAGGAAGCCTTGCGCGGACGCATTCTGGATCTTGCCGGCCATCTCGGCCGCGACGATCAAGACAGGCTCGGCCTGCGCACCCTCACCGACATTCAGGAGGCGCTGCTGGTGCGCTTTGCCCGCTCGCAAGAGGCGACGCACTTCGCCACCGCACTCGCCGATGCGCTTTCCGCCAGCCGCTGGCTTGCCGAACGCATCATGCTCGACCTTTCCGGCCAGCAGCTCGCCACGACGCTGATGAGCCTCGGCATGGGCTTTCTCGACGCCGTCTTCGTGCTGGAACGATTCTATCCGCATCTTGCCGAACAACAGCACAATGTGACGCGCGGCTGGATGGTGCTCGATGCGCTCGATCCGGAAGAATGCCACGAAAGGGTGGAGGCCTGGCGGCGCGCCGATCGCTACACCTACAAGGCCGAGGCATCCGATTCGCGCACATCTCGGGAGACTGAAACGCACCGTTTCGCCCGCCAGGCGCCGGCGCGGCGCGACATGCGCGCGCTAGGGCGGCGGTCACGTTGAGTTGAACAAGACCTGATCTCAGCGATCCCCCGCCAAGGGGATCATGTCCCCCAATTCCTCCGCCTCCAGCTCGACGATCCAGAGGTCGGGGTCGAAGCGGCGTTCGCGATCCAGCATCGCCCGCACCGCTTCCGGCTCGCTGCGCGCGAGACGGACTTCGAACAGCCGGTCGCGGATCTCGTCTTCACCGAAGGCGGTCTGCGGCGCCGGCGCATAGAGCGTCTCCAGGCCGTCGCGAAAGTGCTGGCGGATGAAGATCGCGCCCGCCTCCTCCGCGCCCTTCTTCTCCACAGCCGCGAAATCGCCGCTTGCGAAGACGCGGCGCAGAAGCGAAGAAACGAAGATGTCAGCGCGTAATCTCATCGGCGCGATATAAACCGGCGCGCGGGCGCCGGCAATCCGCAGCCAAGTTTTGGCGGATACGTCAGACCTTGATCGCCAGCCGCAAGCCGCCCCAATGGCGGCCCCTGACGGTGATGGGAGCGGAGATATCCTTCATCATCACGAAATTGCCGCCGCCCATGTCGCGGCGATAGGTCTGGACGAGGAAAGGCGCAGTGCTGCGGCCGGCGGCAAGACCGACGCGATCGGCGAAGATACGGCGATTGCGGCAATTGGCAGTGTTCCAGACGATATCGCCCGGCCGCTGCGGCTGCGAAAACTTCCGGTTATGGGTCGGCAGATAGCCGTTTTCGTCGATCGCCGCGCAGAAGGCGACGCGCTCGTCAAGGGCAACGACGGGCTCCTGGATCGGCGGCAGCAGACGGTCGGTGAGTTCGGTGAAAGCGGCCATCATCTGAACCGGATCGGTGCCAGGCATCGGCCGGTAGCGTCGGTCGAAGAGGGCATCGAAACCGATCTGACCCTCGGCGACGGCGCGTTCGAAAGCGCCTGATATCTGCCTTGCCACCGATTGTGCTTCCTTGATCCAACGGCTGTCGGCGGTCTTGACGCCGGCGCTCGCCGTCAGCTGGATCAGCGTTTCCGAGAGGCCGACGACGCTGTCGACGCGGTTTGCCGCCTGCTGCAGCCTGACATTCGAACCGGCGACCTCGCCGGACATCTCGCCGAGCTTCTGGACGAAACCGGCGCATTGCTGGTCGACCGCCTCGGTGGTGTTGGCCATGACCGTCGAACTGTCGAGAATGCGGGTGATGACATGTTCCATGCTATCGAAGGCGCCGCGCATCGCGTCCGACTTGTCACGCACGCCGGCGGCACTGTCGCGGGCATCGCCGCCGACCGCCGACAGCCGGTCGATCTTCACCCGCAGCTCATCCAGCGTGTCCTGAATGGAGCCGGTCGCCTTTGACGTCTGCAGCGAAAGTGCGCGCACTTCAGCGGCGACAACGGCGAAACCCTTGCCCGCATCGCCGGCACGCGCCGCCTCGATCGCGGCGTTCAGCGCCAGGAGGTTGGTCTGGCGGGCTATGGTGCTGATCTCGTCGGCAATCTTGTCGACATCGGCAAGCGATTTCGAGAAGCCGGCGATTTCGGCGCCAATGACATTTGAAGCCTGAACCATATGGCCGATCTCGGCAACGGAGCCGGACAGGCGGTCGGCCGATTCCTTGAGCATCTGGCGAGCTTCGGCGGCCGTCCGGTCTGTCTCTCGCAGCGACAGGGCGACCGAGCGATTGGTCTCGGCGATGGAAAGTGCGGTGCTGGTGACATGATCGAAGGCTGAGGCATGGCGCGCCGACATCGCCGCCATGTCCTGAATGGCGCCGGCAATGTCGACGAGATCGATCCCAAGAGTGGAGGCTTCTTCGGCAAGGCGCTGCAGGATGTGGCGCAATGCCTCGCGATCCGGGCTTTCCGCTTCGACCGCCGGTTCTGTGGCCAGATCGTCTATCGCCTTCAGCGCATGCATGACCGACATTCCCCCGCCGCAATGGGCAAAGCTTCGGACAACATGGTTAACAAGTTGCAAACGGCGCCGGCATCTTAGACTTAGGTTGTAACCCAAAGACCGACCCTGCGGCTGCGCCGCTTGGCGCGTATGCCTTAAATCGCGCCGATTTCCCTCAACTTCTTCAGCACAGCCTCGTTCGGCTCGCCGTTTTCGGGGAGATTGTAGTGCTTCTGGAAATGGCGGATGGCAGCGCGGGTCTGCTCGCCGGCCACACCGTCGACGCCGACATTGGCATAGGCCATGTTGGAAAGGCCCTTCTGGATCTTCAGCACCAGGTCGACGGTGGCGAGCTCGCTTGATGGAAGCTGCTTTGCCGCGGATGGAGCCGTCTTGACGGTCTTTTCGGCGCTACGGATAGCAGCGGCGACCGGGTCTTCCGCCGCCGCCTTCGAGGTGACATCCTCACGCGGTTTTTCCACGGGCACGGTCGAGGGGCCGGCAGCTTCGGTTTTCAGCGCGGCCAGCACCTCCGGCGTCGCTTCCCCAGTCTGGGCCATGCCGACGGTCTCCTGGAAGAACAGGATGGCAGCGCTGGTGCGGGGGCCGATGATGCCGTCGGCGGTGCCGTTATAGAGGCCGCGGCGCACCAGCTGCTGCTGGATGTCCATGACCAGCTCGCTCGGCTGCTGAGCGGGTGCGGCCGGCGCCGGCGTCCCGCTGGTGGTGGCGCCGGCATCCTCCGGCCGTTCGATCCGGAAGGTGGTGACATCAGCCGGCTGTTCGTCGGCCGGACGGCGCGCACCGAGCACGTTTGGAGACTGCGGGTCGCGGGTGCGGAAAATCGGGTGCGGATGCAAGCCAGGCTGATACCAGAGGGCGTTGGCCGCAACGAAGGAGAAGATGACGAAGAAGGCGATCGCGCCGCCGGCGACCGACGGATTCCGGCCGATGACGCCGCCGAGCGCGGACGCCCCCTGCAGCCCGAGCCCACCCAGCGCGGATGCACCCTGCAGACCGAGGCCGCCGAGAGCGGCCGCACCCGACACGACAAGGCCCGGCTGCTGCCGCCGCTTCTTTCCCTTAGGCGATTTTCGCTTGCGCGCGGCCATCGAAAAGCCCCTCTTCCAATTCTGCTCCGGTACCGACCGCGTCCTTCAGCCGCGGCGGAAATTCGACGGTTGCGCCATGGCCGGCATTATCGGCGCGCCGGGCGCCCGAGCCATCCACCGCGATCTCGACGGTGATGATCGTACCTTCGCCCGGCTGGCTGGCAATGGCAAAATTGCCGCCATGCAGCGCCACCAGCCCCTTGACCAGCGAGAGGCCGAGACCGCTGCCCTCGAAGCGGCGGGTGTAATCGTTCTGGATCTGGACGAAAGGCTGGCCGAGCATCGCCAGCTTGTCGGCGGCAATGCCGATGCCGGTATCGCTGACCGTCAGCTTCAGAATGCCGTCACGCGCAGCCGCATCGACCGAGACGACGCCGCCGGCTTCGGTGAATTTCACGGCATTGCCGACGAGATTGATGAGGATCTGCTGAATGGCGCGCTGATCGGCGACGATCTCGCCAAGCCCGCGCTGAATCCGGCTCGTCAGCGTGACGCCCTTGGTCTTGGCTTGCAATGCCAGCATCGATTCGCAGGATCTGACGGAGCTCGAGATATCGAAGGCATCGAGAATCAGCTCGTAGCGCCCCGCTTCGATCTTGCTCATGTCGAGCATGGTATTGACGACGGAGAGCAGATGCGCGCCGGATTCGCGGACGAGCCCGACATATTCACGCTGGCGATCGTTTTCGAACTTGCCGAAATATTCGCCGATCAGAATATCGGAGAAGCCGAGGATGGCGTTCAGCGGCGTGCGCAGCTCGTGGCTGACCGCGGCGAGGAAGCGCGACTTGGCATCATTCGCCGATTCGGCGTCGGCCGCACGGTTCTGGGCTTCGGCCCGCAGCTGCTGCTCGACGGAGACATCGCGCAGTTGGGCGATGACGGCGGCAAGCTCGCCATCGGCATCGCGTCGCGCCGTCATGTCCATTCTCAGATAGGCGAACTGGCGCTGATCGCGCGAGACCGAAGGCCGATCGAGGCGCAGATCGACGCTTGCAGCATCTTCGCCGCGCCTGAGCTCATCGAGCGCCTGCAAGAACAGGATACGGTCGGAGACATGCACCTGCTCCAGGAAGCCCCTGCCCTTCGGATCGCGCATCCAGCCAAGGAAATCGCGCCGGTCGCGGCCGCCTATGGTGGCGACGCTGCCGTGCGGATCCAGGAAGAAGACGAGGCCGGGGGTGACGGCGAGGAAGAAATCCTCGGCCGACTGTGTGGCAATGCCGGCGGACGAGCCCTGGCGGGCCAACGCGATGCTGCCGACGGCGGAAAAGAGGAAGGCGGCGCAGACCATGGCGACGCCGGCCGGCAGCGCGACGGCCGGGCTGGTGACCGCCGAAAGGCCGACAGGCGCGGCGACGAGAGCGGCCGAGGAGAGCAGCACGAGACGGCGCAGAATCGCAAGCTCGCGCTGGCGCACGGCTTCGCCGCCACCCGTCCGGGAAAGCCAGCTTGTCGCCGCCCGGTCTACGAGGGTCGTCACCCAGCCGCCAATGTCACTCAATACTCGCACGCAATACCCGCCCAAAGAGGCTGTCTGTCGATCCGGACAATAGGCCCCCGCGACTTAAGGAAAGGATAAGGCAAAGGCGCTGTTCACAGCCAGAAAGAGCAGAAATTCCCGTTTTGGAGCATCCGAGAGCCCCTTTGCTTTTTGTGGTTAATGGCAGGTAAGCGGCGGATTTCCTTCATATTTCAGCATCGCGTTAACTCCTGTGGCAAGGCGAGCCGGCAAAAGCCCTGCAATTGCAGGCAGGTGCTGCCCTGATGCTTAACAACAATCGCTCGCATTCGACTTGAATGCCGCTCAAATGCGCTTCGCTAAAATTTGAATTAAATTTGCCGCAAATGCGCACGAGTTTCGAAAAGCGGCATTCGCAACTTGCCGATAGGGTGAAAGCACACCGGACAACCGGCCTGATTCGGCGATAAGAACCGGACGGGAAAACAGGATGGGCAACGACAATGTGGTTTCTGATCAAAGGATCCTTCTGGTTTGGCCTTGTGCTCGTGCTTCTTTCCGTCTTCAGCACGGAGGGATCCGACAAGCTCGCCGGCGGCCCGCAATTGCAGCTCTCCGACGCCTTTACGGCGGCGAGCGGCGCTTATGACTATCTCACCGGCATGTGCTCGGAAAAGCCGGAGGTCTGCGCCAAAGGCGCCGAGACCTTGACGGCGCTCGGCTATCGGGCCCGTGAGGGCGCCCGCGTCGCTTACGAACTTCTCGACAGCCAATTCACGGACGAACCGACGACGACCGCAAGCCCCGCCGAACCGGCGAACCGGGTGGCAGCCGCCGCCCCCTCCCTCGCCTCTCCTTCCGTCCAGGAGAAGGACCGCGAGGCAAAGGCTGCGCTCAACCAGCCGATGCCTTATCGTCCGCCGGTCGACGATGAAGCCGGGACCGTGGTAACCGGCGCGATCCCACTGCCGACGCCGAAGCCGGCGATCTGACGAAATTGCGCGGGCAACCGGCCCGCCGCACATAAGCAACGATCGGACGCGTCTCACTAGAATTCTACAGCTTGCATCGGTGGTCCGCATGACGCGGAAATGCCCCATGCCTGACGTGCCTGCCCTGTTTAATTCAGCAGATTGCTGCGCCGTGAGGATGCCCATCCCTCACGGCGTTTCTTTTTGAGAGCATGTCGCACAAGAATGTGCAGTGGTTTTCGATAACGACATGCGTAAAAAACAAAAGCCGGAGCGCGGCATCACTAAGATGGCTCGCTTTAGCGGTTCAAATCTGCAGGTCTAACACCTATATGCAGTCCTAGAGCATGTCCGGACGCAAAATTGCCGTGTCGTTTTGCCAGCATGCCAAAACGTGAAAGGCTTTTTATGGCATCCCTCGACCAGATCATCGATGACTTCGCCTTCCTGGACGATTGGGAAGACCGCTACCGCTATGTCATCGAACTCGGCAAGGCGCTGCCCGAGCTCGCCGAGGAAAAACGCACCTCGGAGAACAAGGTGATGGGCTGCGCCAGCCAGGTGTGGCTGGTGACGCATACGTCGGGCGATCCGGAAAACCCAATCATGAGTTTCGAGGGCGATTCCGACGCGCATATCGTGCGCGGCCTCGTCGCCATCGTGCTTGCCACCTATTCCGGCAAGCCGGCTTCCGAGATCGCTGCGCTCGATGCCTTCGAGATCTTCTCGAAGATCGGTCTGGTGGAGAACCTGTCGTCGCAGCGCTCCAACGGGCTGCGCTCGATGGTGAAGCGAATCCGGGAAGAGGCGAAAGTCCGCGCCGCGGCCTGAATGCGATTGATTCGGTCGGCGAGCGCGGCCGATTGCGCATTTGCGGAAACGGCCAATCGACTATATTAACACTTGCTTATAGTATAGGAATACATTCTACGCCGCCCTCCCAAGCGTAAGAGAGGCTTCCTGATAATATCCCGTCTCCCCCGTGCATGACTTGCGATAGCGGCGGAATAGTCAGGGAGGTATTATCCTCATTCAGAACAGGATGAACTCTGGGCCGTTCGGACCAAAGTCTGAATCGTGCTTTCTTTTAACAGGCCGGGACAGACAGCGCCGGGAAACGCTTCCGGTTTTCGGCATCATGTTTGCGGTACAGACAGAAAAGCCGGGCACAAGACCCGGCTTTTGTCGTTGACTGCTCCGAGAAGCTCAGCCGCGGCCGCGCTTGCGGCGCTGACCCAGGCCCATCTCCTTCGCCAGGCGCGAACGCGCTTCGGCATAGGCGGGCGCTACCATCGGGTAGTCGGTCGGCAGGTCCCATTTCTCACGGTACTCTTCCGGCGAGAGACTGTGATGCGTCATGAGGTGACGCTTGAGGGATTTGAAGTTGCCGCCGCATTCCAGGCACGTAATCTGCTCGTCCTGTACGGACTTGCGGACAGAGACTGCAGGCTTCTGCTTTTCGACGACAGCCGCAGCGGGCTGCGGTACGGACGTGTTGCTCAGTGCCGAATGCACGTCGGAAATCAGATTTGCCAGGTCGCTGACCGGGACAACATGGTTGCTGACATAAGCCGCGACGATGTCGGCCGTCAGTTCCACAAGCAGCTCCGGCCCATTGCCGGTCGCCATATCCGTCATATTTTTTCTCCTGTTAGCATGCTCAAACGATCTTTGACTGTCACGCCAAAGACCCGCCTCGTAGAAGCGAACAGCAAAAGCACAGGAAGCAATCTTCTGTTTCGAAAAACGTGAAATCCACCCCTAGATTCCGAAGTCCGAGACCTGTTCTTATACTGCCTGACCGAAAACCACTACCGTCTTGCTCCAGGCGATGGCCCCAGTTAGACATTGAAAAATCAAAACTGAGGGACTTGGAAGCAGTACGATTGTAATTCACAATCAGAATTCTACTTGCATTTTCAAATACCATCGTTTGGCCGAAAGGCCAATTATTATTTGTCGTTTTTCTTGAGAAAAAATGGCTGATGAAGAATTATAGGACTTTAGGCCAAGCTTTACTCACAGCTTCCTGTGCATAAGTTCGGCGTAAAACAGGTTAAGACGCCAATAGCATGGGCTCAGAGAGTTGCCGAGATCAGGCCGGCGATCGGGAGAGACGCGTCAGCAGCCGGACGACCGAGCCGTGCAGGACGAAGAGCAGAAGCGTCAGCGGCCAGAGCAGGCAGGCGAGAAGTCCGGCGAGACGATGGAACGTCAAACCGGCATGATTGGCCCAGCCCTCCAGCAGCGTGACCGCCATGGCGGTCACGGCCACGAGGCCGTAGAGCAGGACGATTGCGGCTTCAAACACCAATGGCTCCTCAATGCACGTAACATTAACCCTAACAGAAAACCCTTAATAGATGTAAAAGCAGACGTCCTCCCTGATAGCTGCATGCCGCGATTCCCGCGGCCCGGCGCCGGAGGCTTGATGAAACAAAGACGGCGCACCACATTTCTCGCGAACCGGAACCGCCCCTCGGCGAAAGGAGCACGTCATGTCCGAAACTGCAACCACCGCCAAGATCCATAAGTCAGACGCCGAATGGAAAGAGCAGCTCACGCCAGAGCAATACCGCATCACCCGCCAGCACGGCACCGAACGCGCCTTCACCGGCCCCTACTGGGATTCCTTCGAGACGGGGCTCTACCGCTGCGTCGGCTGCAACGCGCCGCTTTTCCGCTCCGACACGAAATTCGACGCCGGCTGCGGCTGGCCGAGCTATTTCGAAGCGGTCTCTCCCGATGCTGTGACCGAGCATCGCGACACGAGCTACGGCATGGTGCGTACTGAAATCCGCTGCGGCACCTGCGATGCCCATCTCGGCCACGTCTTTCCCGACGGCCCGCCGCCGACCGGCCTGCGCTATTGCATCAACGGCCATGCCATGGTGTTCGAGCCGGGGGAATAGGCGCTGAGGCAATGATCGGCTATCCGCCCACCTGCAGACAGGAGGAGACCAATGGCGCGCGCCGTCCTGGAGACCGACCGGCTCACTCTACGAGAGATCACGCCTGACGACCTGCCGTTTCTCCACCGCATTTTCGGCGACGCTGAATGTATGCAGTATTATCCCAGAGTTAAGAGCTTCGACGAAACCGCACGCTGGTTTCAATGGCTTGCCTTCGACAGCTACGCCAGTCACGGATTCGGCCTCTGGGCGGTAACGGACCGGCAGAACGGTGCACTGCTCGGCGATTGCGGCATCACGCTGCAGGAAACCTCGCGGGGCCTGGAACCGGAGATCGGATATCATCTTTGGCGCGACCATTGGGGCAAGGGCTATGCTGTCGAGGCGGCTGCTGCCTGCCGGGACCATGCAACTCATAGCCTCGGACTGGCGCGGATCGTGTCTATCGTCAGGCTCGATAATATTCCGTCGCAGCGTGTGGCGGAGCGGGTACATCGGCGGCGGGAAAGGTTCGCCAAGGCGGGAAGTCCCGATGGCGGCCTGGCGGAATTTTACCTCTACATCACCGAGAACATAGACTGAGGGACCTACCAGGATAACTGGTGCGCGTCGGCGCGAAGGCCGCACGGTCAGCTATGCTGCGAGGTTAGTCGTGCCGCGACCGCGCACCCATTCATGGCGATCATTGCGTCGCGGTCGTCAACCAGTCTGATCGGCCGCCAGGCCTCTCCTTCGGGGGCGGCTGGCGAAGAAATAAGGCGAGCGGGCCCGGACGTCCGAGCCCGTTCGCACTCAGTCATGCGGTCGACAACGGATGGTTATGACTGAACCAGATGCTGCCCGCTGCGAGGGCAGCGACGACCAGGCCGACAATCACATGCGCCCACATGGCCGCTGTCACGGCTGAAAAGCCGAGGAGCCACGGAGCGATCACAGCCCATAGCCCGAGGACCAGGTTGCACCATTCCTCGGCCTCATAGAAGGCGTAGAGAGCGGCAACGGCGATCAGGGTGATGGCCGCGCCAACGATCCACGCGTTCCAGGCGGCATAGGTCTCAGCGGCGAAACCGAACAGCCAGGGCGAGATGAAAAGGCCAAGACCGGCAACGATATTGACGATATCGAAAGCCGTCCGGTTGTTGGAAGACAAAGACTTCAGCATCGATCATTTCTCCTTCTTAGTTGGTTGCATCATCAATGGCCGCCTCCTGCGGACAGAAGACGGTTGCGGCGGCAGCGGTTCGAACCACCATCGCCGCAAAGCTCGGTCATCGTGTAGTGGGATGCCAGAATGAGAGATGCGGGCGACGCCGTTCCCTTGGAACTGCGGAACTGTGAAACGAAGACGGCTGCGCCGGTCGTCGTTCGAAGCGCGGAAGAGGGAGATCGGTGCTGTGTTTTCGCGGTGTGTACGTCCGATAATCTTCATCGTTTATCCTTCCCAAACTGGTGAAGGATGAGCGGCGGCCGGCCAGGTGTCGGCCGCCGCGCTCGTCAGCTTCTGATGGCGATGCGCTTGACCTGTGACTGCGCCTTTTCGGTCTTGGGCAAAGTGACGGTGAGGACGCCGTTCTTGAAGGTGGCGTCGACCTGGTCTTCCTTGACCTCGGTGCCGAGCGGGATGCGTCGTTCGAAGCGGCCGTAGTAGCGCTCCGAGAACTGCTTTTCCTTGTCTTCCGTTTCCGAACGCTTCTCACCCTTCAGGGTCAGTACGCCGTCATTGAGAAAGACTTCGATGTCCTTTTCCTCAAGGCCGGGTATTTCGGCCGTCACCTTAATGTCCTTGTCGGTGTCTGAGATCTCCACGCTCGGCCAGCCGGCACCAAAGCCGCTGGCGCCGCGAAGTGACGGCAAGCTGGAACCGAAGCCACGGAAAACGTCGTCGAACAGCCGGTTGACCTCGCGGTGGAGCGACAGGAAAGGATCGCGGTCGTCGTCGCGAAGGACACTCGGCATCTGATTGCCGTTGTTGCGGCCCCAGGGAATCAAATCACGAACACTCATGGCTCTACTCCTTTCTGATGGTTCATGGGCGCTAGACGGCGCCTGGCGCCACGCTTAGGCCGCCTGTGTCCCGCCCTCGATCTGCTTGGTCTCGGCCTTCGGCATTGCGTGCCCAGTTCCGATCTCGATTTGACGCGGCTTCATCTCTTCAGGAATTTCGTGCTTGAGATCGATGGTCAGCAGACCGTTGACCAGACCGGCGTCGACAACCTTGACATGATCGGCCAGCTCGAACCGGCGCTGGAACGAGCGTCCGGCAATTCCGCGATGTAGGTATTGAACATCTTCGCTGTCTGCCCTCTGCCCCGATACCATGAGCATGTTCTGCTCTTGCGTGATTGCCAGCTCGTCCTGCGAGAAGCCCGCCACAGCCATGGCAATGCGGTAGTCGTTCTCACCAGCCTTGACGATATCATAGGGCGGCCAGTTGTCGATTGTCTCGGCGCGGCCGGCAGCCTCAAGCGCGTTCAACATCCGCTCGAAGCCGATGCTCGACCGGAACAGGGGAGAGAAATCGAGGTTTGTCCTCATAGCCATATCCTCCTTGCAAGCAACATGGACACAAGGAGACGCCAAGAGCGACCGGCGTCTCCTGGACCTTCTGTCGATCCCTTTTGGGCGATCGACAATACTGATATAATTCAGTGTCTTACAGTTTCAAGGGATCGAATTTCTTAACGAGAAAAATTGATCTTTTCGAAGACGCCACCATATGTTTTGGAGCTTGAGCGAGGAGCAATGGTTATGACACTGACTTCACACGATGTCGTCGCCGTCCTTGGGCCCGCCGACAAAACGCTTGTGGCCGAGATCATCGCGACAGGTGCAACCCAAGCCGAGCTTGCCGAGGCGTTTGCATGGGCCAACAACGACGAGGCCCTGGTGGGTGAAGGGCGGCATCTACCGACTGGCAGGGTTGCTGCGCTTGTTGACCTGCTGAGATCGGACGAAGAGGAACCGGATTAGAAAAGGCGGTTGACCCGCCTTCCCCGCACCGTCCTTCATCAGGCCGTGGTGAGCACGCTGACATTGCCCTGTCGATTGATGACATCGACCACGACCTGGTGTCGAGACCGACGGATAGCCACGTCAGCCGAGCAATTGCCGATCAGCAGACGCCGCAAGATCACCTCGTCGAGAAACGAGGGAAGCCGCGGCACGCTGAAGCTGATCTGCAAACTATTCGGATCGAAGTCGAGGCCGAGGCAGGATTGCAGCAGCGACAAAGGGGCAGCTGCTGCCCATGCTTGCGGCGAGCAGGCAACCGGATAAGAGGTCGGTCCGCGTGCGCGTTGACGTGGCAGGCCGCAGAGGAGTTCGGGAAGCCGCCGCAGGTCGATATAGGTCGCAGTGGCAAACAGCCCCTCGAAGATTCGTGCGGCTTCGGCGCGATAGCCATAGCGGGCAAGACCACTGGCAATCATGGCATTGTCATGTGGCCAGATCGAGCCATTGTGGTAGCTCATCGGATTGTAACGTGCTTCGGTCGAGGGAATGGTCCGGATGCCCCAGCCACAGAAGGACGAAGCATTCATAAGGGTGCGGGTCACCTGTGCGACCCGTTCAGGATAAGCAATTCCGGTGAACAGAGCATGGCCGGCATTGGAGGATCGGACCCGGCAAGGCCGTTTATCCCCGTCGAGAGCCAACACATAGGTGCCCAGTTCCTCATCAAAGAAGCTCATGTCGAAGGCGCGGCGCAGTCCCTCCGCGCGCGCGAGAAAGCTCGCCGCGCGTTCCGGTTTGCCCCTCCACCGGAAGATTTCGGCAGCACTTTGCCAAGCGCCGTAGACATAGGCCTGGACTTCGGCGATCGCGATCGGGCCTCGAGCCAACGTGCCATCGGCATGGAAGACCGAGTCGTTGCTATCCTTCCACGCCTGATTAATAAGTCCTTCTTCCGTCAGCCGCCCGTATTCGACGAAGCCGTCACCATCGCGATCCCCATGTTCGTCGATCCAGGTCAGTGCCGCTTCGACGTGAGGCAGGATACGGTCAATGGTCGCAAGATCACCGGTTCGTTTAAGATAGTCGCCAGCCAGCATCACGAAGAGTGGCGTCGAGTCGATGCTGCCGTAGTAACGCCGGAATGGAACCTCGCCGAGCTCGGCCATTTCGCCGCAACGCACTTCGTGCAGGATCTTGCCCGGCTCGGCGTCTGAAGCAGGATCGACGTTCGTCGCCTGATTGGCGGCAAGATGACCGAGAACCCCGCGAGCGATCTCCGGATCGAGCCAAAGTGTCTGAAGCGCCGTGATCAGGGCGTCGCGGCCGAAAACGGTGCTGAACCAGGGAATACCGGCATAAGGATAGGGGCCTTCCGGCTTGTCGGTGATCAGCATATAGAGGTCGGAGGCGCTTCGTCGCGCGACTTCGTTGAAGATCTCGTTGGAGGTTGTGACCGACGCCGCGCGCGAGGAGGAGGCGCGCAACGCACGGCGGGCATCCCTCAAGGTAAGGAAGAAGGAAAGGCGGCTCAGTCGATCGGCGGAGGTATGGTCGCAGCCGATCTGCATGAAGAGCGATTTGGTCTCGTGCGGCTCCAGTTGGAGGTCGTAAGTAACAAGATCGCTACGAACTTCGGCCGGTTCGGGCATGAAGGAAAGGCGCGTCGACCGCTTGCGATCGTCCAGGCCAATATAGGAAAGCAGGATCCAATCCTGTTCCACGATGGCGGGAAGATGGCGCCCTCTTCTTGCTCTTGCGGTGCCGCGGACTTCAAAAAGATCGGCGAAATCGGCCCCGAAAGAGATCTGAATGCGAACATGTTGCCGCCGCTCGTCATAATTCCTCACGGCCAGCCGTTCATAACAACAGGCATTCCAGAGAAAGCGCGATCTGCGCAGATGAATCACGTCATGGCCCAGAACCAGCCTTCCCTTCTCATCGAACTGATCAGGATTGGTGAGATCGCAGGTCAGCGTGGCATTGTCATCCCGCAGCGTCGACGACAGAAGCATCGGCCGCTGTTCGTTGATCGTCAGGTAAAGATGCGAGAGATGACGGGTGTCCTGGTGGAAAAGGCCTTCCGGGCTGCCGGGACCGGAAAGAGCATCGCCATTATGGTCGAAGACGGCGAAAGTATCGCCGTGCTTCAAGGTACGCGGCCGGCGCTCCTGCAGCGATGCGGCGGCCGGAATGAAGAACTGAGCGACCGGCGCTGCCAGGCCTGACGATGCTGTGGCGGGGTTGCTGTCCGCAGACAGTTTCGACATGGTCTCCTCCTTGCCTCAGGCGACAGCCTGCAGGTCGAGCGCTTGACCATTCGACCGGCGGGTCGGCGCGGCTTTGATGCGAACGCCAGGCAGGTTGCGATAGATGTCGAGATAATCGCACGCCATTCGTTGTGCGGTGAAGCGCTTTTCAAACGCGGCACGCACCTTCTGCCGATCGAGACGGAGTGCCCATTCGACGTTTTCGGCCGCCTCGGTGACGCTGTCGACCAGGATGCCGGAGATGCCGTTGTCAATGACCTCGGGAACCGAGCCACAGCCGAAAGCGATGACCGGCGTGCCGCAGGCCATGGCTTCGATCATCACCAGCCCAAACGGCTCCGGCCAGTCGATCGGGAAAAGCAGAGCGCCTGCATTCCCAAGGAAGTCGGCTTTCTCACGTTCATCGATCTCGCCGATGAATTCCACATGCGGATGGCTCTTAACCATCGGCTCGATGACGGTTTCCCAGTAGGCCTTGTCGACATTATCGATCTTGGCGGCGATCTTCAGCGGCATTTCGACCCTTGTCGCGATCTGAATGGCGCGGTCCGGGCGTTTTTCTGGCGAAATACGGCCAAGGAAGGCCAGGTAATTGCCCCTTGGATTCTCCGTGAAGGGAAGAAGATCGGCCGGCAGACCATGATAGACCGTTCCGCGCCAGTCGACCGGAGGCATCGGACGGCGCTGATCATTGGAGATCGACACCAGTGGAATATCGGGGAACGTCCCGTAGAACGGCTTGAGATCCGGCAAGTCGAGTCGCCCGTGCAGCGTTGTCACCGTCCGATCGGCGAAATCGCGGATCAGCGGGAAATGCAGCAGGTCGATGTGGAAATGCAGCACGTCGAACTCGTGCGCCCGCTGTCGGATCTCCTCCAACATCAAGACCTGATGTGGAAGATGGTCCCTGACCGCCGGATTGAGCCGTAAGGCGACGTCCGCACACGACACGAGTGTCGCCTGGGTGACGGAATCGCCGCTGGCAAAGAGCGTGACCTCATGCCCCTGGGCCACGAGTTCTTCAGCAAGGTAGGAAACGATCCGCTCGGTTCCCCCGTAGAGCTTCGGCGGAACGCTTTCGGCGAGCGGTGCAATCTGAGCGATCTTCATCGGCAAACCTCCTCAGTTGAGCAAAGAGCCGTCGGCAAAAATCATGCCCGCGTCCTCGAGAGGCACACGGCAGGCCAGACGAGGGTCAGGTTTCGAACAGCGGTCGACGCCGTCCTCCTTTCCAGTAGCTGCACAAGCCAAGGCCGGGAAGCCGGCGTGCGGGCGGTTTTCGACGGCGGATCCTATGGCAACTCAGGGAAGCGGACGTATCCTGCCTCGCGGATGGTTGATCGCCATTATCCAAAGCCTTCAGCGCTTCAAGGATCTCGTCATAGGATACAGCTCTTTCGGCCCCGGGGTGAAGGCGGAGGGCTGGTACGGATTCGACTGCGAAGATATCGGATGCCCATGAAGCGAGAATTGCCCGCTTCTCGTCGTTGTCGATCTCGGCGGCGGCAAGCACGTCACGCGGGTGACCGAAATGCTTCGCCGGATGAAGCAGATGCGCCGCGCTTATGGCTGCCACGGCATTCTGCTGTATGGAATTGCTGATGTTTTCCTTTCTCATAGCTTGGCTCCATTGATGTCGACCCGATGGAACTTGTTAATTCGATAGTGCGTAGAACGGCCCGCCCCGATGGCAGAGCGGGCCGAGCGATCGCTTAGAAGTCCATGCCGGCGCCGGCCGGCATGGCCGGAGCAGCTTCCTTCTTCGGCTTCTCGGCGATCATCGCCTCTGTCGTCACCAGCAGGCCGGCAACCGAAGCTGCGTCCTGCAGTGCGGTGCGAACGACCTTTGCCGGATCGATGACGCCCTGCGCGTAGAGATCGCCATATTCGCCGGTCTGAGCGTTCCAGCCATAGGAGAATTCGCTCTTCTCGCGCAGCTTGCCGACGATGATGGAGCCTTCCGCACCGGCGTTTTCGGCGATCTGGCGAACCGGTGCCTCGATCGCCCGGCGAACGATGTCAACGCCGACCCGCTGGTCGTCATTGGCAGTCTTGATCGCGTCGAGGGCCTTGACCGCGCGCAGCAGCGCCACACCGCCACCTGGCAGGATGCCTTCCTCGACCGCTGCTCTTGTTGCATGCAGCGCGTCGTCAACGCGATCCTTCTTTTCCTTCACCTCGACTTCGGTCGAGCCGCCGACGCGGATGACGGCAACGCCGCCGGCGAGCTTGGCAAGACGTTCCTGCAGCTTCTCGCGATCGTAGTCGGAGGTGGTCTCTTCGATCTGGGCGCGGATCTGAGCGGTGCGACCGTCAAGTTCCGCCTTCGAACCGGCACCGTCGATGATGGTGGTGTTTTCCTTCTCGATCGCCACCTTCTTGGCGCGGCCGAGCATATTGAGCGTCACATTCTCGAGCTTGATGCCGAGGTCTTCGGAGATCACGGTGCCGCCCGTCAGGATGGCGATGTCTTCGAGCATGGCCTTGCGGCGGTCGCCGAAGCCAGGGGCCTTGACGGCAGCGATCTTCAAGCCGCCACGCAGCTTGTTGACGACGAGCGTTGCAAGGGCTTCGCCTTCGACATCTTCAGCGATGATGAGGAGCGGCTTGCCGGATTGAACGACGGCTTCGAGAACCGGCAGCATCGACTGCAGGTTCGACAGCTTCTTCTCATGGATGAGGATATAGGGATCCTCGAGCTCGACCCGCATCTTGTCCTGATTGGTGACGAAATAGGGGCTGAGATAACCGCGGTCGAACTGCATGCCTTCGACGACTTCGAGTTCGGTTTCGGCGGTCTTGGCTTCTTCAACGGTGATGACGCCTTCGTTGCCGACCTTCTCCATGGCTTCCGCGAGGTAACGACCGATCTCGGAATCACCATTGGCGGAGATCGTACCGACCTGGGCAATTTCGGAATTGTTGGAAATCTTACGGGCGTTGGTCTTCAGCTCCTTGACGACAGCGTCGACGGCAAGATCGATACCGCGCTTCAGATCCATCGGGTTCATGCCGGAGGCTACCGCCTTTGCGCCCTCCTTGACGATCGCTTGGGCAAGAACGGTCGCCGTCGTTGTACCGTCGCCGGCAAGATCATTCGTCTTGGATGCAACTTCACGCAGCATCTGGGCGCCCATGTTTTCAAACTTGTCTTCAAGTTCGATTTCCTTGGCGACGGAAACGCCGTCCTTGGTGATGCGCGGCGCGCCGAAGGACTTGTCGATCACCACGTTGCGACCCTTTGGGCCGAGCGTGACTTTCACTGCATTGGCCAGCACATCGACCCCACGCAGCATGCGTTCACGGGCATCGCTATGAAATTTGACTTCTTTCGCAGCCATTCTGTTACTCCTTCGATAGGCAGCTTTTTGACTAATGCGCGGAAATCGCCTCAGGCGGCGATCTTTTCGGCGACCCGGGCCTCGATGATGCCCATGACATCGCTTTCCTTCATGATCAGCAGGTCTTCGCCATTGATCTTGATCTCGGTGCCGGACCACTTGCCGAACAGGATGCGGTCGCCGACCTTGACGTCGAGCGGCTGGATCTGGCCGGCATCGTTGCGTGCACCGGGGCCGACGGCAATGACCTCGCCTTCCTGCGGCTTTTCCTTGGCGGAGTCGGGAATGATGATGCCGCCCTTGGTCTTTTCTTCGGAATCGACGCGGCGGACGAGAATGCGATCATGAAGCGGTCGGAACGACATGTTTTCCTCCAATGGACAAACAATAATGATGTTGTTCCCCTGGCCGGACCGGATGACCAGTCCGGGCGGGTGCAAAACCTCGATCGAGCGTTCTGCGCGCAATGATCTGGTTTTGCGCTTTTTCCATTTCAAGAGGGCATCATAAAAAAATTAGCACTCACTCGAAGTGGCTGCTAACATCCTGTAAAGGAACAATAAACAGGGTGGACGCGTTCAGAAATCCGTTGATGGCCGCAAAATTTTGCGCCACCTTTCGAGCGTCATGAAACGGAGATGAAGCATGCAATTTTCATCAGATCTGGAGCGTCAGCTGAACGGATATGGACTCACCACCGCCCATATCCTCTATCGCATTCCTGATTTTGAATCCGTGCTGCAGACCTATGTCTGGCAGGATTACGACCTCGCTCCGGACTTTCCGGAAATGCACAAGTTCCTGGATTTCTGGCAGTCCACGCTCGACGGGCCGCTGCATTCTGTCCGCTACACCCACCAGCGGCTGATCGGACCGAACGAATGGCGTCGCGTCATGGGCGAGTTCAAATTGCACTAGGTCGAACCCGACATTCCCAAGCCAGCCGGGCGCAGTTGCCATAGCGTTTTTTCAACACGTACGGTGTCGCCCGGGTAATCACTCGTGCTCGGCAGGGCATGGCCAAGTTGCCGGCGTCGAAAGGCCGGACGGCAATTTGGTCGAGGCATCGCCGCAGGCGAGCTCGATCTGCGCCTGTTCGAGCCCGGCGGCAGCCGAGAGGTCCAGGCCTTCGATGCGGGTCAGGAACATGAAGGCGCGCTCGAACGTTGCCGGGCCCTCGAAGACGGCGCTGGAGAGATCGGCGCGGGAGAGATTGGCGAAAGAGAATTTCACTCCCGTCAGCACCGCCTTGTCGAAATCGGCGCGGCCGAGTTCGGCCTTTTCGAAGCTCGCGCCGGAGAGCCGGGCGCCGGCAAAATTGGCCCGCTGCAGCTCGGCGCCGGCAAAGGAAGCGCCTTCGGCGGCAATGTTGGCGAAGCTGGCGCGATAGGCCTCCACTTTGGCGAAGTTGGCCCCTTCGGCATGTGACCCCTCAAGCGAGGCACGCACCAAGCTCGCCTTTTCCAGATTGGCGGATTTGAAATTCGAACCGCTGAGATCGGTCAGCGAGAAATCGGTGCTGAAGAGGTTGGCGCCTTGGAGATCACTGCCCTGCAGCATCAGGTTTTTCTTCGTGCATTCCTGCCAGTCGAGCTTCGGCGAGGCCGTGCTGCTGCAATCGGCAGCGTGTGTGGAGATCGGAGCGGAGGCGAGAAGAATGAGGGCAAGGAGGCCGAGCGGCGATCGATGCATTGCCATTGAACTGTTGATCTCCATGACGCTTATCACGCCGCCTCTCGCGAAGCAGGCGGCCTCTCTTTTCTACACAGCTCAGAATACAATAAAAAGATAGTGACCGCTCCGGCAATGATTTGCCGGTTCACTCCGTCCGGCGAGCGCTCATCCTCCTTGCCCCGGCAGGCCGTCGGCCTTGCCCGAGCAGGCAGGTCAATCGGCCTCGCCGGGCAGACGGAGTTCCATGCAGGTCAGATCCAGCCAGCGGCCGAACTTGGTGCCGACCTCGGAAAATCTGCCGGCGATGCGGAAGCCGAGCTTTTCGTGCAGCCGGATCGAAGCAGCGTTGTCGGCCTCGATGCCGGCGATCATCACATGGATATTGGCGGCGGCCGCACGCGCGATCAATTCGCGCATCAGGGCCTCGCCGATGCCGGCGCCGCGATGATCCTTGTCGACATAGACGGAATGTTCGACCGTGTGGCGATAGCCCTCGAAGGCACGCCAGTCGCCATAGGAGGCGTAGCCCGCCACCTTGCCCGACATCTCGGCGACAATGACCGGAAAGCCGCGGCCCTTGCGCGCACTCAACCATTCCCGCCGGTTTTCGAGATCGACGAGCGTTTCGTTCCAGATCGCCGTCGTGTGCTCGACGGCATGATTGTAGATATCCCGGATGGCGGGAAGATCGGCTTCGGTGGCGTCGCGGAGAAGGATGGCGTCTGTCATGATGGCCCGGTTCGGATTGACTGCGCGGGTTGGCATACGCCGCGGTTCAAAAGATGTAAACGGCTGATACAGCAGAGAAAGGCTTGCGGGACGCCTCGGGCGGGCGGCAGATCAGAACTCTGGCATCGGCAGGCTGAAACAGGTGAAGACGGCCGAATAATGCACGGCCGCGGCGATGACGACGAAACCGTGCCAGATGGCGTTCTGGAAACGCAGTTTCTCCCATACATGGAAGATGACACCGAGCGAATAAATGACGCCGCCGATGACGATCAGCAGCATCGAAGCGGAGGGAATGCGCGCGGCGACGGGCCCCGCCACGAGCACGCCGCTCCAGCCCATGGCGAGGTAAAGCAGGATGGCGAGACGGTCGTATCGCCCTGGAAAGGCGCATTTCAGGACGATGCCGACGGCAGCGAACAGCCATATCGCCACCAGCATGAAGGAGATCAGCGGATCGTCGGCGCCGCGTTCTAGGAATGGCGTATAGGTGGCGGCGATCAGGATGAAGATCGCCGAATGATCGAAGCGGCGCAGGAACCATTTGGTGCGCGAGACCGGCCAGACATTGTAAGAAAAGGAGATGGCAAGCGTCAGCACCAGTCCGACGCCATAGATCCAGGCGGCGGCGAGCGCCCCGTGGGAGCTCCAGACGGTGGCGTAGAAGATCAGAGCAGTGGCGCCGATCAGCGCCAGCACGAGACCGACGCCATGGACGATGCCGTCGGCGATCAGCTCATATCTGTCGTAAGCCCAGCGAATACCGTTGAACTCGGCCATGCACGCCAACCTGTTTCGTACCCGATCGCGATGGTCGCACCGAACCGGCGGGGGCGCAACTGCGGCGCATCGTGCGGGCAGTAAATCTTCGTGACAGACCGCACAGGCCCCGCCCCCTCGACGGCGGCACAGATTCAGATCTTCTGCCGCTCGACCAGCACGGAGCACTTGGCGTGCCGCACGACGCGGTCGGCCGTGGCGCCGATAAAGTAGTTGGAAAAGTCCGGAATATGCGAGGCGAGGATGATCAGGTCGGCGCCGTGGCTTTCGGCGGCCGCGATGATGGCCTTGGCCGGGGGGCCGTTGCGGATGTCGATCGTTGCCGCGACCCCGGTTGCGGCGACCAGCGCTTCCAGCTTGTCGCGGCCGTCCTTCATCGCGTCCTCGAGCATATTGGCCGGCAGTTCGATCGCGACATAGGTTGGTACATCCTCGACGACGTTGAGCGCGACGATCTGGCCGCCCGTGTCGAGCAGCGATGCGGCCTTGCGGAGAATGTTCTCTCCCCTGTCGAGGCTGCCGAGCGCGACCGCCACGATGATTTTCCTGTACATGGCTTCCCTCCATGACTGCGATGCATAAGCTTGCTCTAATGAAGATATGCACGCATTGACTGCGATCAAGCCGGTGCAGGTCATCGTCAACATCGGCTCAACGCTTCATCCTCAAAAACAAGCCTTCTGTGAACAATCGGGATGAGCCATATAGAGATCAAGTACGGCACCGAGGAGACCAGGCGCATGAACCGGCGGCACCTCCTCGGATTTGCTACAGGCGGCATGGTTGCCGCCCCCGCCGGTACGCCTTCAACTGCCAAGGCAGGAGACCCATTGATGACGACAGAAACATCTTATGCGCTGACGCGGCCTGCCTATATCGACCAGTCGCATCTCGTCGTTACCGACCTCGGCCTGGTTTCCGGCTTCTATCAATCGATGCTCGGCCTGAAGGTCATCGAGAAGACGACGAGCGGCGAAGTGCTGGGTGTCGGGGGGCATCCGCTGCTGACGCTGACGACGGCAAAGGACGCGGCAGTCGCGCCACGCAATGCCGCAGGCCTTTTCCACACCGCGTTCCTGATGCCCGACCGCGCCGAACTGGCGCGATGGCTACGCCATGCCGCCCACAACAACGTCGTGCTCGACGGCGCCTCGGACCATCTCGTCAGCGAGGCGATCTATCTTTCCGACCCCGAGGGCAACGGCATCGAAATCTATGCCGACCGGCCGCACAAGGGATGGAAATTCCTTGAGGACGGCATGGTCGAAATGGCGACGCAGCGCCTTGACCTGCAGGCGCTCTATAACAGCGCATCGGAGGATCGCTGGGACGGCATGGCTGAGGGAACAGCGATCGGCCATCTGCACCTGCAGGTGGGCGATATCCCGCAGGCCGACGCCTTCTATCGGGACGTGCTCGGCCTCGAGCTGATGGCCCGTTATCCCGGCGCGAGCTTCTTTGCCACCGGCGGCTATCACCACCATCTCGCAGCCAACATCTGGAACAGCCGGGGCGCCACTGCCCGCGCCGACAATATGACCGGGCTGTCGGATTACCGGATCCGTTTCAACGACAAGGCGACGCTCGACGCGGCGGTCTCCAGGTTCGACGCGCTGGAGATCAACAGCGAGAAGCGCGATGGCGGCGTTTTCCTCAAGGATCCCTGGGGCATTGGCCTGACGCTTTCGGCCTGAACCTGCACTATTGGACCTTCTCGGTTCCTGAGGGCGTCGTCACCTGCGTCGGTCCGCCGCCGTTTCCGCTCGGCGTTGGCGACCGGTCTGTCGCTTCGGGCGGCCGTGCAGGGCCGGAGGCCGGGTCGTTGTTGAACGCGCCGGGACCGGAGGGCTGCGTATTGATCGGATCCGGCTTGGTCGAAGCCGTCGCCGTCGGATCATTGTTGCTGGGATTGGGCCAGATCGCAACGCTCACGCCGGCAATGACGAGAACTGCCGCGCCCGCCACAAGAACGGTCCAAACCCACCAACGCCGCTGATCGGCGGCTTTCAGCCTCGCCTCGTCCGCATAGGGGGGATCGGTCGAATAGGTCTCGGTGGTTTTCGTCTGATCGGGATCTGCAATCATGAGCACTCTCCTTCCGAGGTCGAACGCCGGCGACTGCGAGCTTGTTCCGGCGGCAGGATCAAATCGGCGCGCGAGCCGATGAAAGGGCGGATGCTTCAGCGCCCTTGCCCGCAGGCGGACCGATGTCTTTACGATAGCGCCACGGGCCGGCGGAACCGGAACCGCATCGGCGCGTTTTTGTGGCGAAGCAATGGGGCTTCGGGGACCTCACCGCATGGGCATCGCCAACGGCATCCGCAAACACGCAAAGAAGATCGCCATCGGCGAACGCCAAACCAGCGCCTGGGCTCAGTCGTTGCAGGAGACGGCGGAGGAACTGCCGTCTCCGCCCGTGCATCGGCTTGAGAAGGACGGCCTCGACATCAGCATGGCCTGGGCCACCATCGGCATCTTCGCCATCCTCGGCCTTGCCGCCGTCTACACAATGTCGCTGATCCTCATTCCCGTCACCCTTGCCGTCGTCGTCGGCATGATTCTCGGCCTCGCCGCGGAAAACCTCAGCAAAATGGGCGTGCCAAGGCTTGCCAACGCCTTCCTTCTGTCAAGCAGCGTCGCCTTGGTCATCGTCCTGCTGGTCAGCTCGCTTGCCGATCCGCTGGCGACGCTTGCCAACGAAGCCCCGGCTTTCGTCGAGCGGATGATCAGCCGCATCATGCCCTATCTGGAGCGCATCGAATGGCTGCACATCACGCCGGCGACATTCGAAAGCGGGCCGATGTCGATCGGCGCGCTGCTCGAAAACACCGGTAGCGTCCTGCATGTGGTGACAACAAGCCTGACGCCGGCGCTGGTACAGGGGCTGATCTTCTTCGCTGCGCTGCTGCTCTTCCTCGCCAGCCGGGTCAATCTGCGCAAGACGATCATCATGACCTTCCGCACCCGCACGCAGCGCCTGGCGGCAATCCGGGTCATCAATGCGGTCGAGCAGGTGCTCGGCTTCTATTTCGCCACAGCCTCGCTGATCTATGTCGGGCTTGGCGTCGTCATGACGATCATCGCCTATGCGAGCGGGTTGTCGTCACCCGCGCTCTGGGGCTTCTTCGCCTTCCTGTCGAGCTTCATTCCCTATCTCGGCATCACGCTGATGACGCTTTCCGTCGCCATTGCCGGCATCATCACCTATGACGGCTTCATCGTCGGTCTGGTGCCGGCGGCGGCTTTCTTCACGGTGCATCTCGTCATGGAGAACCTGATCTTTCCGGCGGTCATGGGGCGGCGGCTGGAAATCAATCCCTTTATCGTCTTTCTCGCCATCCTGTTCTGGACCTGGATGTGGGGCGCCGTCGGCGCAATGCTGGCGCTGCCGCTGTCGCTGATCGTCATGACCATCATCGAGGAACTCCTGATCGAGGAAAAACCGCAGCCGCAATTGCCGAAGTGATCAAGCGAGGAGACATCAGTGGCGTCCGATCTCGATCTCGACGAATCCGATCATGACCAGATGGTCAGTGGCCGTTCGTTCTGGGGGAAGAATGCCATACGTCCGCAATGGCGGCCGATGGCGCAGAGCTTTTCCACCGATGTCGCGGTGATCGGCGGCGGCATCACCGGCGCGCTGATCGCAGATCATCTGACGGCGCGCGGCTTTTCCGTTGTTATCATCGACCGGGAGGAGCCGGGCTTCGGCAGCACAGGCGCCAGCACCGCGATGCTGCAATGGGAAATCGACAGCACGCTCAGCGAGCTCGAGACCTATTACGGCTTCGAACGAGCGGCCGGAATCTATCGCCGCAGCGCCGCTGCCGTCGCCGGCCTTTCCAAGCTGATCGCCGCAAACGGCATCGTCTGCGGCTTCCGGCCGCGCAACACGCTCTATCTCGCCGCCAATCGGGAAGGTGCGCGCGACCTGCAGGAGGAGCGCCAGCTGCGCCGGCGGGCGGGGCTGCCCGGCGTCTATCTCGAACATCCCGATCTCTTCACCCAGTTCGAGCTCGATCGCGACGGCGCGATCTATTCGCCGGGTTCGGCGGAGGCCGATCCGCTGCTGCTCACCTTGGCGCTGATCGCGATGGCTGTGGGACGCGGAGCGCAGCTCGTCAGCGCTTCGGTGACCGCGCTGCACAGCGAAGGCGATCGCGTCACGGCAGAGACGGCTGGGGGGCACGCCATCGAAGCGCGACATGCGGTGCTGGCGACCGGCTATTCGATGCCGGGGCTTAACATGCCGAAGCTGCACCGGGTCAGTTCAAGCTGGGCGCTCGCCACCGTGCCTCAGGACCCGGCGCGGCTCTGGCGCGACAGGACGCTGATCTGGGAGAATAGCCATCCCTATCTCTACATGCGCACAACCGCGGACAACCGCATCGTCGCCGGCGGCGAGGATGACGGCACGACGGATCCCGCGGGGCGAAATCACAAGCTGCCGGCCAAGATCAGTGCGATCCGGGAGAAGATGAAGCGGTTATGGCCGGCAGCCGATACCCGCGTCGCCCATGCCTGGGGCGGAACCTTCGGAGAGACGGCCGACGGCCTGCCGCTGATCGGCCCGATGCCTGGTGTGGCGCATGTGTTCGCCGCCTATGGCTACGGCGGCAACGGCATCACCTTTTCCTATCTCGCAGCCCAGATGATCGGTGCAATGATTGCCGGCATGCATCGCGACTGGTTCGAGGATTTCGCGCTCGACAGGGAGGGGCCGGGGATGCGGCGGTTCGGAGAGGATGCAGTGCGGGCTGCGGATGAGTTGCGGTAGAGGCCTTGCGTTTGCTGTCATGCCGTGGCCGCAGAACTACTCCGTCGTCCGATCGTCGCCCATATCCTCGACGTCCTGCAGACGAACGAACTCCGTGCCCTTGGCTTTCAGATCGATCAGCGCCTTCGCCACCCCCTCGCCCGCGGCATGGGTAGGCTGGTTGATGTGGGAGATGACGACATCGCCGTCCTTGGCGGAGGCGATGCGCTTTTCGGTGATTGCTGCGCCGAGCAGCGAGCCACCGTCGCCGTTTACCGAGTAGCCGGCGATGCGATAGCCCATGGTGCGGATCTCGCCGATGGCGGAAAGATCGTATTTGGCCGTGGATCCGCGGAACCAGTGAGGCGCGGGAATGCCAGATGCGACCATGGCCGCGGCGCCGCCTTCGACCTCCTGCTTCACCGCCTGCGGCGAGCCGGCCGAGGCAATGCCATAGACGAGCGTCGGCGTATCGACGGCCGGAATATGGTTCTCGCCATGGTTTTCGAGCTCGAAGAGATCCGGATTCTGCAGGAAGACGGCAAGGGCTTGCGGGTTACGCTTCAGCCATCGGGCGGTGACAAAGATCGTTGCAGGAATGCGCTCGCGCACGAGCGTCGACAGGATGCGTTCATCAGCCTGACCCATGCAAGCGTCGAAGGTCAACGCGATGCGGGCATGGCCCGGTATGTTGGAACGGCCGATATGCAGATGCGGTTCGACGAGCTTGATCGGCGGCGCCTTGGCCGGACCAATTGCGGCCGGGGCCGAAGCGATCGGCGGCGGCATTTCGTCCGCCAATGCAGCGGAGACCGAGGCCAGAAGCAGGGCCGATGTGAGTAGGATGCGGTTCATGTCGTGCACTTTACGATTCGAGCGCCGCGACTCTAGTCGCTCGCCTTGCCACACGCCATGTGGCCGGATGTCACCGCAGCCGCCCGGGCACATGCAACAGCATCAATCGTAGAGATAGTACTTGTCCCACTTCTCGCGCGGCACCTTCTCGCCGATCTGATAGTCGAGTTCGCGCACGTTGATATGCTGTGGGCCGGTGATGCAATTGTAGGAAAGATGGTACCAGTCGCCCTTGCTGCGGAAGACCGCGCCCGGCGCCTGCAGCGAATTGTCGCCGGCGATCGGGTCCTTGAAGGTATAGGCGATCACCTTATCGGGCTTGAAGCCGGTGCTGTCATTGTTGATCCGGCTCATCGCTTCCGTGTCGCAGCTCTGTTCCAGGCGGGTGGAGGGATCGAGTTTTTCCAGCTGCTTCTTGATGGCCGGGTCGACGGCAAAAGCGGGGGCAGCCAAGCCGGCCAGAGATACAAACAGGAGCAGACGTTTCGGCATTGCGGAGGAAATCCCTTACTGTTGTACAGTCTTCATCCTGCCGCCGGCGGCTTGCCGGGGGCTGGGCACGTGCAAAATTCGCTCTGTGATAGCCGACCTCCTTAAATATTGTGGTGACATCAAGGCAAGCCGGGCGGTGCCGTCTCCTCGACTGTGGACGGTCACCTCGTCCCTTGGCGCTTGATCCGGCGGCGGTGCGCCTCTATCTCTTGCCAACCCGACATTCCCACCGGAGCCAATTCCTTGTCCGTTTTCAAGAGCCTGCCGACACCGCCCGCCGCACCGAAAAAGCCTCTCTCCGACACGCGCCACGGCATTACCCGCACGGACGATTACGCCTGGCTGCGCGCCGACAACTGGCAGGCGATGTTCAAGGACCCGTCGATCCTTGACCCCGAGATCCGCCGGCATCTGGAAGCCGAAAACGCCTATATGAACGCGGCGATGGAGGACACCAAGCCGTTGCAGAAGGCGCTGTTTGCCGAGATGCGCGGCCGCATCAAGGAAGACGACAGCTCGGTGCCGATGAAGGACGGCGGCTATGCCTACGGCACGTTCTTTGTGACCGGCGGCGAACAGCCGCGCTATTTCCGCATTCCCCGCGACGGCGACGTCGCCGACGAGGCGATCCGCACCGTGCTGCTCGACGGCGACAAGGAGGCATCAGGCAAGGCCTATTTCCGCATCGCCGGACTCGACCATTCGAGCGACCACAGCCGCGGCATCTGGGGCTATGACGACAAGGGCTCGGAGTTCTTCACGCTGAAGGTGCGCGATCTCGCGACCGGGGAAGATCTCGAAGACCGGATCGAGAATACCGGCGGCGGCGGCGTCTGGGCGCCGGACGGCAAGAGCTTCTTCTATTCGGCGCTCGACGAGAACCACCGGCCCTCGAAGGTGTTCCACCACATTGTCGGCCGGCCTCAGTCTGAAGACCGCCTGGTTTATGAGGAAGCCGATGCCGGCTTCTTCATGGGCGTTGGCGGCTCGCTGCTCGACGATTTCATCTATATCGATATTCACGACCACGAGACCAGCGAATACCGGCTGCTGTCGACCAAGGATCTGACAGCCGAGCCGAAACTGGTGGCGGGGCGCGAGGAAGGCATCGAATATTCGCTGACCGAGGGCGGCGACGTCTTCTACATCCTGACCAATGACGGCGGCGCCAAGGATTTCAAGATCATGGAAGCGCCGGTGGAAAATCCGGGCAAGGAGAACTGGCGCGAAGTCGTCGCTCACAAACCCGGCACGCTCATCATCAGCCACATGGCCTATGCTCGCCACCTCCTGTGGCTGGAGCGCAAGGACGGGCTGCCGCGGATCATGATCCGCGATCGGGCGACCGGCGAGGAACATGCGATCGCCTTTGCCGAAGAAGCCTATTCGCTGGGGCTTTCGGGCGCGGCGGAATACGATACGGATGTCATCCGCTTCTCCTATTCCTCGATGACGACGCCGTCGCAGCTTTACGACTACAATATGGTGACGCGCGAGCGCACGCTGTTGAAGACGCAGGAAGTGCCGTCCGGCCACAATCCCGATGACTATGTCACCCGCCGCGTCTTCGCCCCGGCCTGGGACGGCGAGACGGTGCCGGTCACCCTGCTCTATCGTCGGGATACGCCGCTCGACGGCAGCGCCCCCTGCCTGCTTTACGGCTACGGCGCCTACGGCATCACCATTCCGGCCGGTTTCAACACCAATTGCCTGTCGCTCGCCGACCGCGGCTTCGTCTATGCCATCGCTCACATCCGCGGCGGCAAGGACAAGGGCTTTGCCTGGTACGAAGACGGCAAGATGGACAAGAAGACCAACAGCTTCAAGGACTTCGTCGCCGCGGCCGATTACCTGAATCAACAGAAGTTCACCTCTTACGCGAAGATCATCGCCGAGGGCGGCTCGGCCGGCGGCATGCTGATGGGCGCCGTCGCCAACATGGCGCCGGAAAAGTTCGCCGGCATCATCGCCGCCGTTCCCTTCGTCGACGTGCTCAACACCATGCTCGACGACACCCTGCCGTTGACACCGCCGGAATGGCCGGAATGGGGCAATCCGATCGAAAGCCGCGAAGAATACGAGCAGATCGCCGCCTATTCGCCCTATGACAATGTCGGCGCAAAACCCTACCCGCCGATCCTGGCGCTCGGCGGCCTGACAGACCCGCGCGTCACCTATTGGGAGCCGGCCAAATGGGTGGCGAAACTGCGCGACAAGACAACGGGCGAAGCGCCGATCCTGCTGAAGACCAATATGGACGCCGGCCATGGCGGGGCGTCGGGGCGGTTCCAGCGGCTGGAGGAGATTGCGTTCGAGTATGCGTTTGCGATCAAGGTGGCGGGGAAGATGTGAGGGAGTGGATTTGGTGGGGCTGAATGGGTGAGGCGTGCCGTGTGGCACCCCCCTCTGCCCTGCCGGGCATCTCCCCCACAAGGGGGGAGATCACAAGTGGCTTAACCTTGCCATCCACCTAGTGTTTCGCCGTGCTGAACGCTGATTGTTTGGGGAAGCCATCGCCCCCAGCCAATCTCCCCACCTGTGGGGGAGATGCCCGGCAGGGCAGAGGGGGTGCCACACGGCACAAGGTCAGGGGAGACAGAAATGCCCGTCTATATCGCCCTCCTCCGCGCCGTTAATGTCGGCGGCACCGGCTCGCTGCCGATGGCTGAACTCAAGGCGATCTGCGAAGGTCTCGGCTTTACCGACGTGAAAACCTACATCCAGAGCGGCAATGTGCTGTTCCGCTCGGATGAAGCCGAGAAAACCGTTGAGGAAAAGCTCGACGAGGCGCTCGGGCAGAAGATGGGCAAGCGCCCGGGCGTGATGGTGCGCAGCCGGAAAGAGCTCGACGCGATTGCCGCCAACGCGCCCTTCCCGGCCGCCAAGCCGAACTTCCTGCTCGTCTATTTCCTGCCCGAAAAGCCGCCCGCCGATGCGCTTGATAAAATGGTGGCGCCCGATGGCGAGGAGGCGAAGCTCACCGGCCGGGAGATCTATGTGCATTATCCGAATGGATCCGGCCGCTCGAAGCTGAAGCTGCCGGCGCTGAAGCCCGGGACCTCGCGCAATCTCAACACCGTGCGCAAGCTCGCGGACATGGCGGCCGACATGGAGAACAAGGACTGAGTGCGACGCGCAGAATTTGATTCAAGCGACGCGCGTCAAGCCTTTGTTTCTCCAGGTATCTTCGTGCGTCTGGCCTTATAGCCGCTGATCTCCTCGCCTGCTGTCGGCGAGAAACGCAGGTTCCAGACGGTAGCGGTGATCGAGATGATGGTGACGACGACGAAGGCGGCGGAGAAATCGCCGAGATCAGGCGTTTCGGTGCCTGACAAGGCCATGGAACCGTGCAGCGCCAAGGCCCCGATGCAGATTCCGAGCGACAACATAAGCTGCTGGAAAGTGGTGTAGAAGCTGGTGGCCGAGCTCATCCGCTCCTTTTCGATCTCGTCATAGGCGATGGTGTTGTAGGCGGTGAACTGGAACGACAGGAAGAAGGCGCTGAGCACCAGGACGACGAAGATCAGCGGCATCGGCCAATCCGGCCGAAAGGCGGCGCAGAGGGCATAACCAGCCGTGCCGAGGATGCCGTTGAGAACGAGGCTTCTGCGGAAGCCGAGCCGGCTGAAGACGAACCGCGCCATCGGCTTCATGGCGAGCGCGCCGAGCGCGGTGGCAATGACGATCTGGCCGGCTGCGGCGGCGGAAAGGCCGAAGCCGATCTGGAACAGCAGCGGCAGCAGGAAAGGTTGGGCACCCTGGGTGATGCGCGTCAGCGAACCGGCGATAACGGAGGTGCCGAAACTCGGCACCTTCATCAGTGAAAAATCCATGATCGGCGACGGATGCCGGCGGGCATACCTCAAATAGCCGATGCCGAAGAGCAGGCCGACAGCGATCAGGAAGATCGAGAAGGCGCCCTCGCCGTCATGGCTCGACATTTCGAAGCCGAAGAGCAGCGAGCCGAGCGAAATGCCCGAGAGGATGAAGCCGACCGTATCGAAGGGGCCGGTCGCCTTGCCTTTCACCTCGTCGATGTAGATCGAGACGAAGATCATGCCGATGATGCCGATCGGCACGTTGATGTAGAAGATCCAGCGCCAGTCGAGATAGGTGACGATGAAGCCGCCGAGCGGCGGACCGACGATCGGACCGATCAGCGCCGGCACCAGCAGCCAGGACATGGCGCTGACCATATCCTTGCGGGCGACGCTGCGCATCAGCACCAGCCGGCCGACCGGCATCATCATCGCGCCGCCCATGCCCTGCAGCAGCCGGGCCAGCACCAGGAAGGGCAGCGTCGGTGCGAGCGCACAGAGGATGGAGCCGATGACGAAGACCGCGATGGCGGCGCGGAAGACGGTGCGCGAACCGAAACTGTCGGCGATCCGGCCACTGGCCGGAATGAAGATCGCCAGGCTGAGGAGATAGGAGGTCAGTGAGATCGACATGGCCGGGGCGCTGACGGCGAAATCGCGCGCCATGGTGGGCAGCGCGGTCGCCAGCACGGTCGCGTCGATATTTTCCATCAGCATCGCACTCGCGACGATCATCGCGATCACCCGAAAATTGGGCGCGGCGCGCCGAACCATCGGCGCCTGGTAAATCTGATCCGACATCGTGTGGAATCACTCGCGGTGGCGCGGCGGAGCAGAGGAAGCAGCAAGGCCGCGGGGATGACATGGCGCAAGGCCAAGGGGAGACGATCTGCTATACGCCCGAGATCATGGCGGGGCTATGTCCTTTATGGCAAAGCAGCTTTGACGAGAGGTAAAAGCGGATCACGATTCCTTGCATCTGCGCGATCTGCGTGACGGCCGATGGATCCGGCGCGCAAGACCGGCTTGCGCGCGGGGCACCCCGACCCTACCTATGAACAATGACCTCGACCCCGCAGAAAATCCGGTCCGGTGCGGCCTTTCCGTTCGACAACAGCTATGTCGGCTTGCCCGAGCGCTTCTTTGCGCCGCAAACGCCGACGCCGGTGGCCGAGCCATGGCTGATCAAGCTCAACGAGCCGCTGGCCGCCGAGCTCGGGCTCGACGTCGAGGCACTGCGCCGCGACGGCGCGGCGATCTTTTCCGGCAATCTCGTTCCCGAAGGGGCCGAGCCGCTGGCGATGGCCTATGCCGGGCACCAATTCGGCGGCTTCTCGCCGCAGCTCGGCGACGGGCGGGCGATCCTGCTCGGCGAAGTGGTCGACCGCGACGGCAAGCGCTTCGACATCCAGCTGAAGGGCGCGGGGCCGACACCTTTTTCGCGTCGCGGCGACGGCCGGGCCGCAATCGGGCCGGTGCTCAGAGAATACATCATCAGCGAGGCGATGTTCGCGCTCGGCATTCCCGCCACGCGGGCGCTGGCGGCGGTGACGACAGGCGAACCGGTCTACCGCGAAGAAGTGCTGCCGGGTGCGGTCTTCACCCGGGTCGCGGCAAGCCATATCAGGGTCGGTACCTTCCAGTATTTCGCGGCACGGGGCGACACGGACGGTGTTCGGGCGCTCGCCGATTACGTGATCGAGCGGCACTATCCCGCGCTGAAGGAGACCGAGGCACCCTATCTCCGCCTGTTCGAGGCAGTTTCGGAGCGCCAGGCTGCGCTGATTGCCCGTTGGCTGCATGTTGGCTTCATCCATGGCGTGATGAACACCGACAATATGACGATCTCCGGCGAGACGATCGATTTCGGTCCCTGCGCCTTCATGGATGCCTATAATCCGGCAACCGTCTTCTCGTCGATCGACCAGCACGGCCGTTATGCCTATGCCAATCAGCCGGCCATCGGCCAGTGGAACCTTGCGCGGCTCGGCGAAACGCTATTGCCGCTGATCGATACCGAACCGGACAAGGCGGTCGACAAGGCCAATGCGGTGATCCGCGCCTATGGCGAGCGGTTCCAGGCGCATTGGCTGGCCGGCATGCGGGCAAAGATCGGCCTTGCCGGGCAAGAGGATGGCGATCTCGAGCTGGTTCAAGCGCTGCTCTCACTGATGCAGGCACAGGGCGCCGATTTCACCCTGGCCTTCCGGCGACTCTCCGATCTTGCCGGCAACGACGATGCAGAGCCTGCCTTTGCCGGGAGCTTCCAGGAGCCGGAGGCCTGTCGCCCTTGGCTCATGCAGTGGCGCGAGAGACTGTCGCGCGATCCGCAGACGCCGGTCGAACGCGCCGGCGCCATGCGCCGCGTCAACCCAACCTTCACTCCCCGCAATCACCGGGTCGAACAGGCGATCGAGGCGGCGGTCGAGAACGGCGATTTCTCGCTGTTCGAGGCGCTGCTCACCGTGCTGTCGAAGCCCTACGAAGACCAGCCGGATTTCGCCGCCTATATGGAGCCGCCGAAGCCGGAGGAACGGGTGCTGCAGACTTTCTGCGGGACGTAAGCGGCTTCAATACAACCGTACCGTGACGCCCGGCTGCGGCAAATGCGGCCGTTGAAAGGCATCTCCCTCGCTCTATCTGCCTGACCGGCGGGCCTTTTCCCGCCGTTCCCACCCGGCTAACCCACGCGGGAGACAGCCTTATGGCGCTCGTCATCACCTCCATTCTCTTCATCATCATCGGGGTTGCGCTCGGCGGCGGCGGGCTCTGGCTCGTCATGCTCGGCGGCAGCGTCTTCTATCTGTTTGCCGGCCTGATGTTCCTCATCACCGCAGCGCTGCTGCTGATGCGCAAGGCGGTGGCGCTCTGGGTCTATGCGGTGCTCGTCGTCGCCGCACTCGCCTGGGCGATCTGGGAGGTGGGATTCGACTGGTGGCAGCTGGGCCCGCGCGGCGGGGTGATCATTCTTCTCGGGCTCTGGCTGCTGACCCCCTGGATCCGCCGGCCGCTCGGGTTTCGCAGCCCAACCGGCATCGTCTACGGCGCCAATCCCTGGCCGCTCGCCGTGCCCGTCATTCTCGCTATCCTCGTCGCCGTCTATTCGATGACGACGGATCCGCATGATCTGGCCGGCGATCTGCCGAAGGATGCGGTCGCCGCCAATCCGGCTTTCGGCGGCAGCGTGCCGGATGGCGAATGGCACCAATATGGCCGCACGCCCTTCGGCCAGCGCTACTCGCCGCTCGATCAGATCAATGTCGGGAACGTCTCGACGCTGACGGAAGCGTGGCGATACCAGACCGGCGACGTCAAGCGGCCGGAGGATATCAGCGAGACGACCTATCAGGTGACACCGCTCAAGGTGAAGGACACGCTCTATCTCTGCACGCCGCATAACTGGGCGATCGCGCTCGACGCCAAGACCGGCAAGGAGAAATGGAAATACGACGCCAATTCCGGCATGAACCCCAACCGGCAGCACCAGACCTGCCGCGGCGTCACCTATTATGCCGATCCTGATGTCGCCGCCGGCCAGCCCTGCGCCGAACGCGTGTATCTGCCGACTTCGGACGCCCGGCTGATCGCCCTCGATGCGGCCGACGGCAAGGTCTGCACCGGCTTTGCCGATCAGGGCGTGCTGCATATGGAAACCGGCATGCGCTTCAATCCGGCCGGCTATTATTATTCCACCTCGCCGCCGGTGGCGGTGGCCGGCAAGATCATCGTCGGCGGGGCGGTGAACGACAATTATTCCACCGAGGAGCAATCCGGCGTCATCCGCGCCTTCGACATCAAGACCGGCGCCCTGATCTGGAATTGGGATTCCGGCAATCCCGACGTGACGACGCCGATCGCCGCAGGCCAGACCTACACGACCAACTCGCCGAACAGCTGGTCGGTCTTCAGCGTCGACGAGGCGCTCGGCATGGTCTACATCCCGCTCGGCAACCAGGTGCCCGATCAGCTCGGCATCAACCGCAGCGACAATGTCGAGAAATTCTCTTCCTCGATCGTCGCGCTCGATATCGCCAGCGGCCAACTGCGCTGGGTGCGCCAGACGGTGCATCACGACCTCTGGGACATGGACGTGCCGGCGCAGCCGGCGCTCATCGACCTGACCAAGCCTGACGGCAGCGTGGTTCCCGCCCTCGTCGGCCCCACCAAGCAGGGCGATCTCTATGTGCTCGACCGGCGCAGCGGCGAGCCGATCATCCCGGTCAAGGAAATTCCGGCGCCCAGCGGCGCGGTCACGGGCGATCATACGTCGCCGACGCAGCCGATCTCTGACCTCACCTTCTCGCCCGAGCCGCTCAAGGAAAAGGACATGTGGGGCGTGTCGCTGTTCGACCAGCTCCTCTGCCGCATCGATTTCCACCGCTATCGCTATGAGGGCCGCTACACGCCGCCGTCGCTGAAAGGGACGATCGTCTATCCCGGCAATTTCGGCACTTTCAACTGGGGCTCGGTGGCGGTCGATCCCGAGCGGCAGATCATGTTCGGCATGCCGACCTATCTCGCCTTCACCTCGCGCCTGGTGCCGGCCGCAGACATTCCGCCGCGAGGCCAGGACGAGAAGGGCAGCGAACAGGGGCTGAACCGCAATGACGGCGCCCCTTACGGCGTCTTCATGGGCCCCTTCCTCGGGCCGATGCAGATCCCCTGCCAGGCGCCGCCATGGGGCTATGTCGCCGGCGTCGATCTGCGCACCGGCAAGATCGCCTATATGCACAAGAACGGCACCGTGCACGACATGACGCCGCTGCCGCTGCCCTTCAAGGTCGGCGTGCCGGGCATCGGCGGCCCGATGCTGACCAAGGGCGGCGTCGCCTTCCTCGGTGCTGCGGTCGACAACTACCTGCGCGCCTATGATGTGACCAACGGGCGGGAACTCTGGCGGGCACGCCTTCCGGCCGGCGGCCAGGCAACGCCGATGACCTATACGACCGACGACAACAAGCAATATGTCGTCATGGTCGCCGGCGGCCACGGCTCGGTCGGCACCAAGCCCGGCGACTATGTCATCGCCTATACGCTGCCGTGATGGCGAGGTCTCCTTCGCCGCATGCCTACTCCGGCAACCCCGCCATACGAAGGGCCTCTATATAGCGGTTGCGGTCATCCGGTCGCCGGAACGGTGGGAGAATGTCGGCGAGATTCGAAAGCCGAAGCGCCGGATCCAGCAGGCGCAGGCGCGCAATCGTTTCCCCTGCTTCCGCGCTCCGCCCGGCCATGGCTTGGCCGGCCGCCATCACGCGTATCGCGCTCGGGTAGTTCGGCTGGTGACGCAGGGATTTTGCCGCCCAGGCGGCGGCATCGTCGTAGTGACCGGCACAGAAGTGAGCCAGCCCGGTGTTGAATTGCCAGGCAAACAGGCGCGGATCCAAGGGGCTCAGGCGCATGGCGAGGGCGGCGTGTTCGATGGCAATGTCCGGCTCGCCCAGGCAGGCTCGCACCCAGCTGCTGACGCCGAGCGCAGCGCCCAGGTTCGGGTTGAGGAAGAGAGCGCGATCGATACAAGCCGCGCTGTCATCGAGGTCGCCACCGACATAACCGAGCACATATCCGCCGTAGGAGAGCGCGACTGCATCGTCCCAGCCGAGTTCAACGGCTCTTCTCGCCAGTCGGGTCGCTTCGGCAATCTCGCTGGCGGGATTGACCATCCAGCCATTGCTCTTGCGGGTCGCGTAGCAGCGCGCAGCGCGGGCATGGGCGATGGCAAAATCCGGATCGCGCTCGATCGCCTTCATGAACAGCCGCAAGGCCTCGTCGACGACCGATCTGTTGGTCACCGTCCGGTCGAAGGCCGCCAGCCCACGGAGATAATAGTCATAGGCGTCGAGGCTTTCGGTCGGCTTGCGTTTGGCGCGCTCGATCTCCGCCTCCTCCACCTTCGGGGTTATTGCGCCGACAATACTCGATGCGACCTGGTCCTGCAGATCGAACAGGTTCGCCAGCGTCCCGTCGAAACGGTCTGCCCAGAGATGCGCGCCGGTCGAGGTGTCGATGAGTTGTCCGGCGATACGAAGCCGGTCACCCGCGCGGCGCACGCTCCCCTCGACCACATAATCCACGTCCAGCTCGCGCCCGACCCGCTTTATGTCGACGGCCTGCCCCTTGTAAGTGAAGCTCGAATTGCGGGCGATGACATAGAGGTGGCGGAATTGCGCGAGAGCGATGGTGATATCCTCCACGATGCCGTCGGCAAAATATTCCTGTTCCGCATCGCCGCTCAAATTCTGAAACGGCAGCACCGCGAGGGATGGCCGATCATGATGTTTCGCCGGAGCGAAGAAGCTCTGCAGCGGCAACTCGATTGCGGGCGTGGCCCGCGGATCACCGGATCGCTGCCGCGGTTGCAGCGAGGCGGCCAGGGACGACGTCTCCGCTTCGGGTTCGACATCCAGATGCTTCTTCAGGAGAGCTCGGCAGGTCTCGAACTGGCGCAAGGCCATGTTCTCGTGGCCGCGGAGAGTGTGGATCCGCATCAGCGCCCTGTGGGCAGCCTCCGCCGTGCGGTCGGAGGCGAGAAGTCTCTCGGCAAGTCCTTCACAGGGCAACTCTTCCGCGGAGCCTGGTTCCAAGAGGGCAAGGCTCAAACGTTCCACGAGCTGCAGCGCCTTGCGCTGATATGTGCTCCGGTAAGGTGCGAACCACTCACCCAACTCATCCGGAATGGACTCGCCTTCAAGCAGGTCGCCGCGGTAGAGATCCGCCGCGGAGGCGAGATCTGCGCTCGAGCCCGTCCCCAGCTTCCGGTCGAAGAGTGAAATGTCGACTTCATCAGGAGCGACAATCAGCGCCACGGTCTCCTGATCCCCTTCGATATAGGCGGTGGCGTCACTGCCTGCCGGGAACGACCGCCTGATATCGACCAGCGCCTGCCGCAAACTATTGCGGGCCTGCTCATCGCTTCGTCCCGGCCAGAAGACTTCGGAAAGCACCTCCCTGCGACAGCCGCGGCGGCCTGCCAGGGCCAGGGCCGCAAACAGCAGCGACGCCTTGCGCGTGGCGAAGCGGACTTGCCGGTCTTCTCCGGAGGTAACCTCGAGACCGCCTAGCAACCTGATGCGCACAGAAAGCCTCCAGCTTTGGACCGCCGCTGGCAGAATAGCATTTGGGAAGACGGATTTAACACCGATTTAGCGGCGGCATATCGAAGTTTTCTTCTCCTTTCACGCTCAGCCGAACAGGCCGAAAACACCCGCATGGCAGATTTCCACCCACACATCACAGATGGGAGATCGGAAAATGGCCCATACGGAAACACAGACCATCGTCAGCGCGCCGACAAGGCGGATGGCTGGTCTCATGAACGTCATAACGATTTTGTTGACTGCCCTGAGGACATGGCAACGGGCGGTCGCGAGTCGGAGACAATTGGCAGAGCTGACACCCTATCAGCTGAGAGACATCGGTCACCCGGAGGCCAATCGGCCGGTGCTCGACATCAAAGCGGGTCTGATCACGAACTTGATGTCGATGCGGTAATCGATTGCTGCTGAAGCGATTTCCGGCGTCACACCATCTCGGTGATCATCTTGCCGACTTCGGCAAAGATCGGGTTGAGATCCTTCACCGGCGCGGTCGCCTCGGCGATATAGACGGCTGCGACGATCGGGCCGCGGTCGGGCGGCCAGATGACGGCGATATCGCCGAGGGAGCCGTTTTGGCCGGTACCCGTCTTGTCGCCGACCTTCCAGTCCTGAGGCAGGCCGGCCCGCAGCCGCTCCTTGCCTGTTGTGCTTGCCACCAGCCAGGCGATCAGTCTCTCCGAGGAGGGTTCGGCAAGCACTGAGCCGAGCGTCAGATTGCCAAGCGTATCGAGCATCGCGTCGGGTGCCGTCGTGTCGCGCGGATCGTCCTTCCGGCCTTCGTTCAGTGTCGGTTCGGTGCGGTCGAGACGGGTCGTGCCGTCGCCGATCGAGCGCAACCAGTCGGTCAGCGCCGGCGGGCCGCCGAAGCTCTCGAGCAGCAGGTTGCTGGCGGTGTTGTCGCTGACCGTCACCGCCGCCTCGCAGAGTTCGGCGATCGTCATGCCGTCGGTATCGGCGTGTTTTTCGCTGAGCGGCGAATAGTCGACGAGTTTGTCCCTGCCATAGGTCACCCGCCGCTCGAGGCTCTCCTGCCCTTTGTCGACGCGGGCAAGGACGAAGCCTACGGCCAGCGCCTTGAAGGTGCTGCACATCGGAAAGGCCTCGCTGCCGCGATAGCCGAAGGAAATGCTCGTCTGGGTGTCGAGCACCGAGACGCCGAGACGTCCGCCGGTGCGTTTTTCCAGCGCGGCCAGGCGATGCTCGATATTGTCGTCGCCCTCCCCGGCAGTTTCCTGTGCATTGGCCGCAAGCGCCAGCGTGGACAGGCCCAAAGCAGGCAGGCAGAGTGCCGTGCCGATCAGCGTGCGGCGAGTTAGGCTGATATCCATGAATTCCTCCGACGATTCGGAGAATAGAGCTAAGGACCGATTGCGGCGGCATCTCGTCCCCGCTGCAACTTGTTGTCAGCCGCTGCAGCCTTGTTGGGTGGCGGCGATTTCGTGCTCCACCGCAGCCGATCAGGCGGCGCACGTGACCTCGACCGTCACATGCGACAATTCTTCCAGCGCTGAAAGCCGGCCCTTGTAGAAGGCCGGGTCGCGCGGCTGCGAGGTGACGACGGCGACGATTGCCGCATGATGGCCGGGGCCGACCTGCCAGACATGCAGATCGGTGATCCGATCCTCCTCGGTCTCGATCGCCCGGCGGATTTCGCTGGGCAGCGTCTCGCCTTCGGGCACGACGTCGAGAAGGACGCCGCCGGATGATTTCAGCAGGCTCCAGGACCAGTTGGCGATCACCAGGCCGCCAACGATGCCCATGATGGGATCGAGCCAGAGCCAGCCATAGAGGCTGCCGAAGGTGAGTGCCGCGATGGCGAGCACTGACGTGAGAGCATCGGCCATCACATGCAGATAGGCGGCCCGGATATTGTTGTCGCCGGTCTCGCCGTGGTGGGCATGGTCGCCGTGGCTGCCATGGCCGTGGTGATGCGCGTGGTGCCCATTCGCGTGCGCATGATGAGCATGCGCGGCATGACCGCCGCTCGCCAGCAGCCAGGCGCTGGCGAGATTGACGGCAAGGCCGATGACGGCGACGGCGATCGCCTGGGCAAAGCCGATCGGCACCGGATTGGACAGGCGCAGCAGGCTCTCCCAGGCCATCAGCAAGGCGATCAGGGCAAGGACAATGGCGCTGGCGAAGCCGGCGAGATCGCCGAGCTTGCCGGTGCCGAAGGTGAAGCGCGGATTGCGCGCCTGCCGGCGGGCAAAGAGATAGGCGAGCGCGGAAATCAAAAGAGCGCTGGCATGGGTGGACATATGCCAGCCATCAGCGACGAGGGCCATGGAGCCGTAGACGGTGCCGGCGGCGATTTCCGCCACCATCATCACCGTCGTCAGCGCAATCACCAGCCAGATACGCCGCTCGTTGCGCAGATGATCGGCGCCGAGGAACACATGATCGTGTTCGAGGGTTTTCACTTCGACTTTCCCGATCCCGGCATTCATTCCCAGGGTCCTTTTCTCATCAGCGGATATAGGTTCTCAGCACTTCAGATATTTCTTCGACCGCCTCGGCCCGGGCTCTGTCGTCCTCGGCATTGAGCACGTGCTCGCGCAGGTGATCATCCAGAACCTCGCCAGTCAGCCCGGTCAGCGCGCCCCGAATGGAGGCGAGCAGTTGCAGGATTTCGCCGCAGGGGCGTTCAGCCTCGAGCGCCCGCTCGACTGCTTCGAGCTGCCCCTTCAGGCGGCTGACGCGGGCAACAAGCTTCTTCTTCTGCAGGCTGGTGTGAGACATCGCAGACCTTCGTTTAGCATAGGGGGGTATCCTATTCAGGTTCTCGGCTGGATTCAAGGGTCTGACATGTTTCAGCGTCATGCGCTCACGCCATTGACAAATGCCGCGTTTGCGGCGATGGATGCTACATGATCAAAAACGCGCACCAGAGCCGCTCGTATTTTTGGCTGTACCTGTAAAGGGCGGCCGGGCAGATCATATTGTCAACAAGCCGCCGTCAGGCGGCTTTGTTGTATCGGCAGCGTCCTGACGGCAGATTATCAAAGGACGCGAAGACCATGACCGAAATTGAAGACAGCGAAATCTCACTGATGCGCCCATCGGTAGTGACCATCCGCGCCGCCAAGCCGCGCGATCTGCCCGAGCTCAACGAGATGATCGCCCTGCTTGCTGCCCATCACGGCGATGCGGCCGCCGCGACGCCGGAGCAATTGGAGCGCGACTTGTTCGGCCCGCTGCCGTGGATCACCGCGCTTGTCGCCGAAACCGGCGAAGGGCTGATCGGCTATGCGATTCTCGTGCCGCTCTACAGGGCGCAGGAAGGCAAACGGGGCATGGACCTGCACCATCTCTTCGTGCGCGACGGCCATCGCGGCCACGGCACCGGCCAGCTGCTCGTCGACCGCGCCCGCGAGACGGCGCGCAATGCCGGCTGCGGCTACCTCTCCGTCAGCGCCGCGACCGGCAATGTGCTCGCCCACCGCTTCTACGAACAGATGGATTTCACGCCGAGGCCGGTGACCGGCATGCGTTACATGCAGTCGATCGCTTAACCGCGTTTCGGGTCTAAGTCTTTGTTGTTACGAGGAGATTTCATGCCTGACTTCAAACTCCATTGCTTTGCTCTCTCGGGGAACGCCTACAAGGTCGCCCTCTTCTTTGCCCTTGCCGGCATCGAGTGGGAGAGCATTTTCGTCGATTATCTCGGCGGTGAAACGCGAACCGAACAATGGCGAGAAACCATCAACGAACAGGGCGAGGCACCCGTGCTCGAACATGGGCAAACGAAGATCAGCCAATCGGGGGTCATCCTCGACTACTTGTCAGAGGTAACGGGGCAGTTTGGGGCGCAGACAGCCGAAGAACGGCGCGAGATCATGCGCTGGATCCTTTTCGACAACCATAAATTCACGAGCTATTACGCGACGTTGCGGTTCATCTACGGCCTTCAGAAGAGCGGCGAGACACCGGTCGTCGAGTTTTTGAGGCTGCGGGCCAAGGCTGCCTATGCAATTGTCGACGGCCACCTTGCCCACCGGGCCTTTATGGTCGGCAACCGGCTGACAATCGCAGACCTCTCCTTGGCAGGCTACGTCTTCATGCCGGAGGAAACCGGGATCGATCACAGCGCTTATCCGGCCATCGCAGCCTGGAAAGACCGGATCAGCAACATGCCCGGCTGGGGCCATCCCTATGATTTGATGCCAGGCCCCACCTCCCTGTAAAGAGGCGTCGGTTTTGCAAAGGTGCTAACGCCCCGGCACGGCCTTGAGATAGGCGGCGATCGCCTCGCGGTCGGCAGCCGGCAGGCGGGCGATGTTCTGCTGCACGTCGACCATCGAACCGCCGACGGAATCGAAATCGGGCGTGAAGCCGGTTTCGAGGTAGTTGGCGATATCCGCCGCGCTCCAGCTGCTTGTGCTCTTCGAAGCCGGGGTGATATCGGGGATGCGGCCCTTGCCTTCCGGATTGGGCGCGCCGGCAAGCCACTGATCTGCCTGGAAACCGCCGAGCGCATTGCGCGGCGTGTGGCACTCGCCGCAATGGCCGGGGCCTTCGACGAGATATTGTCCGCGCTTGATCTTGTCATCGTTCTTGGCGAGCGCGACCCGCGGCTGATCATTGAAATAGAGGAATTTCCAGCCGCCGAGTGCAGGCCGGATGTTGTAGGGAAAGGGCAGTTCGTGCGGGGGCGCGACGTTGGCGCTCTTCGGCAGGGTCTTCAGGAAGGCGAAGAGATCGTTGACGTCCTTGTCGCTCATCCTGCTATAGGATCCATAGGGAAAGGACGGGTAGAGATGTTCGCCGCCGGGGCCGACGCCGCGCTTCATGGCGTTGCCGAACTGGGCGAGCGTCCAGCCGCCGATGCCGGCCTTTTCATCGGGCGAGATGTTCGGCACGTGGAAGGTGCCGAAAGGGCTCTTTAGCGCCAGACCGCCCGAAAGCGTCAGCCGGGCATCGCCTTCGGAACCGGGGGCCGAATGGCAGCTGACGCAGCCGCCCGCCCAGAACACCATCTGACCATTTGCCGGATCCGGCGCGCCGAGCCCGGCCCAATGGCTCTCCGGCAGCGGATCTGGCGCGGTGACGAGATAGAAAGCGCCGCCGCCGAGGACCGCGACGCCGATCAGACAGAGCAGTAACCGGATGAACCTGCGGACCATGCGCCACCTCCCCTCTTGCCGACAACCCGCGCCGGTCGATCCCACATAAGGCGATCCGCGCCGCCGGCAAGGCGGGCACGGATCGCCCTTGCTGGAATTGCTGTCGACGGCCTATCAGTCCTTTTTGATACGATAGGCCTTGTGACAGCCGCCGCAATTGGCGCCGAGGTTGTTCAGCGTGGCACCGACGGCGGCGGGATCGGCCGGAAGCTGCGCCAGCGCGGTCTCGGCATCGGCGGAGAGCTTTGCGGCGCGCGCCTTGAAGTCGTCCATGTTTTCCCAGACCTTCGGGCTGACCTCGGGATCGTTCATATCGCTGCCCGGCTTGAACTGATCGGGGAAAACCTTGGCCGTTGCTGCGATCGTCGTCAGCGCCGTCTTTACCGTCTCGGCATCATAGGGCTTCTCGCCCTTGGCGATGGCGGCCATGGCGCCTGCCGAACCGCCGATCTTCTTCATCAGCGCAATGCGCGAATCATGGGTTCCATCGGCGGCGGTCACGGAACCGAAGGCTATTCCTGCCATCGCTGCGGCGGCAGCTACTGCTTTCCAATTCATTTGTTCCTCTCCAATTTTCTGAAGGCCAAGGCGGCCGCTGGCCAATCTGCACCGGGAGCATGACAAAATCCATGGCGCAAGACAGTCACGTTTTGCCGGATCATCATAAAAACAATGTGATAACCAGCGCACAGACCCGTGGCGGGGCGAGCCGGACAGACCGACACCGGCACGAATAGTCTCGCGCCCGGCAACCCTACCCATCGGCAAGCTTCGTTGCCAGGAAGTCGATGAGGACTCGGGCAGCCATCGGCAGGTGCTTACGGGAAACATAGAGGGCGTGGATGCCAAGCGTGGCCGGCTGCCATGCCGGCAGGACGACAATCAACTTGCCGGCCTGAACCTCCTGATCGGCGGCAAAACGCGGCAGCATGGCGATGCCGAGACCGGACAGAGCGGCGCGGCGCAGGGCGACAGCGTCATTGGTCTGGAAGGTTCCTTCCACCGAAATAACGATCTGAGATTCGGAACTCCTCAGCGACCATTCGCTCCCTCCAAGATGGGTGTAAGTGAGGCACCTGTGGCGGTCGAGATCCTCCGGTCCTGTCGGAATTCCGTATTCCTCGAGATAGCGCGGGGAAGCGTAGAGCAGCGACGAGCACTGTCCGAGCCGCTTTGCGATCAAGGATGGATCCAGGCGGTTGGCGATCCTTATCGCCAGATCGATGCGGTCCTGCACGAGATCGATCGCTCGATCGGAAATTTGTAAATCGACCTTAATGCGCGGATAGAGATCGGCAAAATCGGAAAGAAGGGGAATGAGCTGCGCCTCGGCGAGGATGGCGGGCGCCGTCACCCTGAGAAGACCGTGCGGAGTCTCCGCATGGTTTGCGACCTCCGTCACTGCGTCGGCAACACGGGTGATGTCCCGACACATGTCGAGAACGCGTTCGCCCGCCGATGTCAGACTGAGCTGTCGCGTCGTGCGGTGGAGAAGCCGTGTTCCCGACCAGTCTTCCATGGCCGCAATGTAGCGCGAGGCCATCGCGCGGGACATGCCCAGTTCTTCGGCTGCAGCCGAAGCGCTGCCGCGCTCGACAGTCTTCAAGAGCACTTTCGCGGCAATGATCCGATCCATCTATTCGCTCGATTTATGCAACATTCTGTCGACTATAGTGACGTTTATCTTTGATCCGCGCAATATTATATCTCTCTCAACACAGGGAGATCGCAGTGACCACCGATATCGAACTTCAATATTTCTTCGACCCTTTCTGCGGCTGGTGCTACGCAAGCGCCCCGGCGCTGGCTGGTCTTGCCGACAGATTTCCAGATCGCCTCAGGATGCTCCCCTCCGGCCTTTTCGTCGGAGCAAGGCCAATCTCGTCGATATCAGATCATGCCTGGCGCAACGACCAGAGGATTGAGGTTCTCACCGGACAGCGCTTCTCCAAGGCGTACCATCAGAACGTCCTGCTGGCGCCGAACGGCGTTTTCGACTCGGGACCTGCGACGCTTGCGCTCACCGCACTTGGCGAGCACGCCACGCACCTCGAGCCCCGTTTCCTGCATGCCGTCCAGATCGCGCGTTATGTCGACGGACGCGACACGTCCAACGTTCAGGAAGTGGCGACTGTCGCCGTTCAGGTGGCTGCCGAGCATGGCGTCGAACTAAGCGCTGAGATCTTTGCCGAGAAGCTCCGGAACGACCCCGCTCTCAGCGAGCGCACGCTGGAGCGGATGGAAGAGACCCAGCGTCGGATGAATATCCTCGGCATTCGCGGCGTTCCGCAGCTCGTCGCCCGCATCAGCGGCCATGCGCACGTGCTGAGCGGCGAGGCGCTCTATCAAGGTCCGGCTCATCTCTTCGCGGCTCTCGACGAGCTCTGCGCCGTCGCCTGAAACATCAATCCCAACCAGGAGTACCACTATGAAAATTGCTCTCATCGGAGCTTCCGGTCAGGCCGGCTCCCGCATCCTGTCCGAATTGTCGGCCCGCGGCCATAGCGTCACCGCGATTGCCCGAGACCCCGCCAAGGTCGCCTCTCTGCCTGATGTCACCGCCGCCGCCGGCGACATCGAGGCGCCTGACGCTCTGGCAAAACTCTTGGAGGGGCATGACGCCGTCATCAGCTCGGTGCATTTCTCCGCCAGCGATCCGGACAAGCTGCTTGGCGCAGTCAAGGCCTCCGGCGTTCGCCGCTACTATGTGGTGGGCGGAGCGGGCAGCCTCGAAGTCGCTCCGGGTGTTCTCCTCGTGAACACGCCCAAATTTCCGGAAATCTACAAATCCGAAGCGCAGGGCGGCGTCGATTACCTCAACAAGCTCAGGAACGAAAACGACCTGGACTGGACCTTCCTGTCCCCTTCGGCCGCATTCGGCCCCGGCGAGCGGACCGGCACCTTCCGCCTCGGCAAGGACGAACTGCTGACGAACGAACAGGGCAGCAGCATTTCCTTCGAGGACTTCGCCATTGCGCTGGCTGACGAAATCGAAGCTCCGGCCCACGTCAGGCAGCGGTTCACCGTCGGCTACTAATCCGGTCTCCCCAATCCGAATCCCTTGCCGCAGCGTGGTCGACACCGTTCGTGTGTCGGCCGCGGCAGCTCCCCTCTGCCTCGAAGGCGGAATTAGACTGATCCCAAAACCTCGGAAATCGACGATGATCACCAGACGCACCACCCTCAAGACGATCGCCGCAGCCGCGGCCATCATGATCCCGCTCGCCACATCCGTCGTGGCGCAGGAGAAGTCTCCACTGTCATGGACGGCGTTCAGGACGAGCGAAGCGGGCTTCCTGCGCGCCCCAGTCCTCGTGACCGGCAAGACGGAGGCCGCCCTCATCGATTCGAGCTTCAGCTATTCGGACGGCAAGCTCGTCGCCGATGCCATCAAGGCGAGCGGCAAAAACCTCACCACGATCTATATCACCACCAACGATCCCGACTACTATTTCGGTCTCGCACCCGTCCATCAGGCCTTCCCGGATGCCCGCATCCTCGCTGCTCCCGACACCGTCGACCTGATGCGGGAGAAGGCCGAAGGCAAGATCAAGGCTTGGTCGCCTGTTCTGGGCGACAATGGTCCGAAGGCGGTCTCCGATCTCATTTTCCCGGAAGCAAGCGACATTGACACGCTGACGGTCGATGGCGAGAAGCTCGAAATCGTCACCGCGCCGGGTCTGAAGGATCGCGGTCGCTATATCTGGGTTCCATCGCTCAGCGCCGTGTTCGGCGGCGTGCCTGTCTTCGGCGGCATGTATCCCTGGGTCGCCGATCTCCCGACCGTCGACGAACGAAAAGCCTGGGTGGCGGCGCTTGACGCCATCCTCGCCCGCAAGCCCAAGATCGTCGTACCGGGTCACGGCACTCCCAGCTGGCCGATGGATGCTTCCGGCGTCAGCTACACGCGCGATTACCTGATCGCATTCGACGCCGCGGCCGCCAAGGCCCCAGACTCCAAGGCACTGATCACAGCGATGAAAAAACTCTATCCCGACGCTGCCATGCCGATTTCGCTGGAATTGGGGGCGAAAGTCGCCAAGGGCGAGATGACCTGGCAGTGACAACAGCGGGACTCGCGGCTGATCCGAGCCGCGAGTCCCGGCCGTGGCCGCCGTGGAGGCGTCCGTGAGCGAAGTTTGCTTTCCAATATCAGTGACGACGATCAGGCACAGCCGGCTCAGGCGCTTTTCCACCCCTGCCAGAGGCTGAGCGCCGAGACTGCGACCAGGAGCAGCCCGGCGCAGCGGCCGACAAAGGCCGTGGCATCGGGATTGGCGACGAGAAGATCGCGGCTGCGGCCGGCGGTCATCGCCAGCGTGCCGTAGATGGCGAACTGGGTGGCAACAGTCATGGCGCCCATGATCAGGCCCTGCTTCCAGACCGGGCCAAATTCCGGCCTCAGGAACTGAGGATAGACGGCGAACATGAAGATATAGGCCTTGGGATTGATCAGACAGGTGACGGCGCCCTGGCGGAAGGCGCGCCAGCCGGAGTGCGCTGTTGCCGGCCCGACCGCCTCGACGGTGATCGAACTGCGCATCAGCGAAATGCCGATCCAGATCATATAGGCGACGCCGGCAAAGAGCAGCACATTGAAGAGCTGCGGCAGCATGGTGACGAGCACACCGACTCCGGCCGCGCCATAGGCCGAATGCACGGCACCCCCCGCCATGATGCCGCCGGTTGCCGCCAGTCCCCGGCGGATACCGCCGGTCAGCGCATTGGCGAGCACGAAAAGCATGTCCATGCCCGGCACGATGATGATGCCGAAGAGAAGGGTAAAGAAAAGCCAGAGGTTTTCGTGGTAATTCATGTCAGTTACCGCCTTGTCGTTCCGAGGGCCGTTTTCAACGACCCCGATAGATTTCAATCCGATAGGCGGCTCTATACGCAAACCCAACTGACAGTGTATTGTCAGGAGCGTGAGGGATGGGAGAGGCAAAATGCGCAAGGCCTCGCGGCTTTTCGAGATCATTCAGATCCTGCGGCTCGCCAGAAAACCGATGACGGCGGCTGTGATGGCCGAGACGCTCGAGGTGACGGTGCGCTCGATCTATCGCGATATCGCCGCGCTCCAGGCGATGCGCGTGCCGATCGAGGGCGGGCGCGGCATCGGCTATATCATGCGGCCGGGATTCGACCTGCCGCCGCTGATGTTTTCGATCGAGGAGATGGAGGCGATCGTGCTGTCGCTGGCGCTGCTCGAACGCACGGCCGACGAGGAACTGAAGCAGGCCGCCCGCCGCGTCAACCGGAAGATATCAGGCGCCGTGCCGCCGCCGCTGCGACAGGCAATGGACACCAAGGCGCTTTATGCCTGGGGCTCGACCGCGCAGCCGGCCGGTTTCGACCTTGCAATCGTGCGCCGGGCGATCCGCGACGAACGCAAGCTGACGCTCGGCTATCGCGACGAACTCGGCCGCGCGAGCGAGCGGACGATCCAGCCGATCGCGCTGATCTACTATTCGCAGACCGCCAATATCGTCGCCTGGTGCGAGTTGCGCCAGGCGATCCGCAATTTCCGCAGCGACCGGGTGGAGCGCTGCGCGGCCGCCGAGGCATTCTTCAAGGGCGACGGCGACCGGCTGCGGGAGTTGTGGACGAGTGGGTGGGCGGAGAAGGCTGTGGCGGGGTAATATTGGGCGTTTGTGCGAACAGGTCTGGCAACGCTTGAGGCACGAGCAAGAAGTCAGCGCTATGCGGCCCGGGAAGGCGCATTCTTGCCTGGCGCATCCTCGACGCCGCCAAAGGACCGCCGACATCTGCCCCCTCCTCCGTCATCCTCGGGCTTGACCCGAGGATCCACGCCGACCCCTATTAGCAGCGGGCATGGATCCTCGGCTCAAGGCCGAGGATGACGGAGAATGAGGGTGCGTTCCGCCAAACTCACCGTTGGCGGGTTGGGCGCTTCTTCGCGGAGGCACTCCGCATATCTCGGTCAATTTCTGTTATAGAGCCGGTAAAGCCCGAGCATGAGATAAGGGGGAGTTGGCCGACCTTTATCGGCAGTCTCTCCCAGCCTAATAAACCAGCGTCCGACTCTCTTCCCGGCCGAAGCCGCGGACAGCGATGTGGTCTGTATGGACCTCGACGATAGCGAAGGCGTTTTCGTTCTCGGTGTCGACCACGCCCTTAAAATTGACGAAGTGGCATCCGCCAAGCCTGCCGTAATTGCCGACGTGGTCGTGGCCGTTGAGATAGGCGACGACATTGTCGTGCGAGGCGAGCAGCGTGACGATGCGCTCGCTGTCCCACATGCAGTGCTCACTCGGCGGATGCACGGGATAGTGATTCATGACGATCACCTTCTCGCCGGCCGCGGCCGCCCCTGCGATTTGATCGCCAAGCCAGGCGAACTGCGCGTCGCTCAGCGCAGCATTCCACCGATGCGCATTCCTGGCGCCCTTCGCCTCCAGCGCGGCCAGCATTTGCGCGGCAAGGGCGCGGTGCGGATGGCCTTCGGGTGGCGCAAAGATGCTGACCTCGTTGCCGTCGAGCACGATGAAGCGCCAGCCGTGACGGGAAAAGCTGTAATAGGGCGACGGCATGCCGAGACGTGCGGCAACTTCGGACAGATGCCCCGCGGAGACGGAAAAATCGTGATTGCCGAGCAGAAAGAGCGCCTCGTGCCGGAGCCTCTCATAGACCGGCAGGATATCGTCGAAGCTCTGGAAGCTGCGGTCGATGACATCGCCGAGCGTCATGACGAAGCTCAACTCCCAGCCGTTGAAGACCTCGATCGCCTCGGCGACCTTGGCGAGGCTGTTGGCATAGTAGCGGTCCATGGCCGCATGCGGAGGAATGGCCGCATATTGCGGATCGGCAATGATACCGAAGCGGAAGACAGGATGAGCGGACATGGACATGAGGCGTGGTTAGGATCGGCCGGTGACAGGAATGTGACGCCGGGATGTGAAAACAAACACCCGGCGTTCGGGGAACGCCGGGTGCAAATCAAGGAAGCTGAGAGATCGCCGCCGATGGCGGCAGCCTCGCACCGCTTACTTCGTGGCTGCTTCGTAGCGCTCCAGGACGTAATCCCAGTTGATCAGGCTATCGACGAAGGCTTCGAGATACTTCGGACGCGCGTTGCGATAGTCGATGTAATAGGAGTGTTCCCAGACGTCGACGCCGAGGATCGGGGTGGCGCCGTGAACGAGCGGGTTTTCGCCGTTCGGGGTCTTGGAGATTTCGAGCTTGCCGTTCTTGACGGAAACCCAGGCCCAGCCGGAGCCGAACTGGGTGGCGCCGGCATTGGCGAAATCGGCCTTGAACTTGTCGTAGCCGCCGAGATCGGAGGCGAAAGCCGCTTCCAGCTTGCCCGGCAGCTTGTTGCCGCCGCCGCCCTTTTTCATCCACTTCCAGAAATGGATGTGGTTGTAGTGCTGGGCGGCATTGTTGAAGAGGCCGGCATTGGTGCCGAAAGACTTCTTCACGACCTCTTCGAGCGAGAGATCGGCAAGGCCGGCTTCGGCGGCGAGCTTGTTGCCGTTGTCGACATAGGCCTTGTGGTGCTTGTCGTGGTGAAACTCCAGCGTTTCCTTCGACATGAAGGGGGCAAGGGCTTCGTAATCATAGGGAAGTTCAGGCAATTCGAAAGCCATGTCAGATCTCCTCTTGGCAATAGATTGCGTCATCGGCAGGTGAGGCGGAACATAGGAGGGGAACGGGGGAGAGGCAACCGGCGAAATATCAAAAAACGATCCGCCGGAGGAAAATTTGCCTCAGTTGCCGCGCTGGAATCGCATGAGAAAATTCCGCGGGATAGCCGCGCCGAAAACCATTCCGCCGGCCACTGAGATCAACGGAGATTCGAGATGAACAGGAATATAATCCAGCTTCTATCCGCAGCGGCGTTTCTTTGCCCGGCGGCTGCGGCACAGGCCTCTTCCGAGGAGGCCTGGAAACAGCTGGCGGCGGATGTGGACGCCAAATGCAGGCAGGCGGCGGTGGCGATCGAGAAGCCGGCTGCCGCCGTCGATCCCTTCGGCACCTCGCGTTATGGTCTGGCCCTTGTGACCGGAAAACCGAAGGGCGCCAAGGGGCTCGTCGCCCAGATCTGCGTTTACGACAAGCAGACAAAAACCGTCGAAATCGGCAGCGAGATGGACGCGAAGACGCTCGGGCTCGCGCCGGCGAAATAGGCTCGGCGGAACCCAAGACCACCCCTAGGAGTTGAACTTCTGGGTTTTAGAGCGCCGCGCGCCTGTGAGAGGCGCTGAGGCGCTCTATGTTTGCGATAAATGCATGATGCTTTCCGAAAATCGTTTCCGGTTTTCGGGGCGGCGCAGGGGAGATATTGGCATGTCGGAGCTTCGCAACCGGGCGGAAGATCAGCAGAAAATCTATCAGCGCTGGGCACCCGTCTATGATCGGGTCTATCGCGGCATCCTGCGCGACGGCCATCGCAAACTTGCCGCGCTTGCCGCTGCGGCCGGCACGGATATTCTGGAAATCGGCGTCGGCACCGGCCTGACGCTCGGACATTATCCCGGCCGCTGCCGAGTGACCGGCATCGACATTTCGCAACATATGATCGCACGAGCGCGCGCGAAGGTGCAGCGCGAGAAGCTGGAGCATGTGCAGGCGCTCGAGGTGATGGATGCGCATGCGCTGAACTTTGCCGACCAGTCTTTCGACGCGGTCTGCCTGCCCTTCGTCATTACGCTGATTCCCGAGCCGGAGCGGGCGCTCGACGAATGCGCCCGGGTGCTGCGGCCGGGCGGCGAGATCATTCTCGCCAGCAAGCTCGGCGACGGCGCCGGCCTGCAGGGGGCGATCGAGGCGGCGGTGGCGCCGCTGGTGCGTCACATCGGCTGGTCCTCCGCCTTCCGCATCCACCGCATCCTCGCCTGGGCCGAACGTCGCGGCGATTTTTCCACGACCGATATTCTGCCGGTCTTTCCGAACGGGTTTTTCAAGATCGTCCGGCTGAAGCAGCGCGGACTTTCGGCCTGAGGTCAAAAGTTTCTCACGCATCGCGGATTCTGATGCTATCGTTCGTCTGAGGGGACTATATGACATCGGATATCTTCTTCTTCATCGCCGTCGGCTTCTGCGCGCAGATCGTCGACGGCGCGCTCGGCATGGCTTTCGGCGTACTGTCGACCACGAGCCTGCTGGCCTTCGGAGTGCCTGCGGCCAATGCCAGCGCCATGACGCATGTAACGGAAATGTTCACGACGGCGGCATCCGGCATTTCACATGCCTATCATCGCAATGTCGACTGGCGGCTGGTGGCGCGGCTGGCGCCTGCCGGCATGATCGGCGGGGCGATCGGCGCCTATCTGCTGGCCAATATCGACGGCAAGGTGATCGCGCCCTTCGTGTCGGCCTATCTGATCGCGATCGGCCTGTTGATCCTCTACAAGGCGTTCCGGCCGCCATCCAGGCGCGAAGTGCGCGACTGGGCGGTGCCGCCTGTCGGGTTTTGCGGCGGAATGCTCGATGCGATCGGCGGCGGCGGATGGGGACCCGTCGTCACCAGCACGCTGATCGGGCGCGGCCATGATCTGAAGCGGGTGATCGGCTCGACCAACTTCACCGAATTTGCTGTAACGCTGACGATTTCGCTGACCTTCATCCTGACGCTCGGCTGGTCGGAACTCAATTCGGCGATCGGCCTGATCATCGGCGGCGTGATCGCCGCTCCTTTCGGCGCCATCCTCGTCAAGCGGCTGCCGGTGCGGCCGCTGATGGTAGCGGTCTCGATGGTCATCATCACGACGTCGGCGCTACGAATTTTCTAACTACAGATCCCGTCCGAAATAAACCTCGACCGAGGCGATCTTGCCGCCGCGGAAGCGAAGGCTCTCCATGTTGCCGAAGCTTGCGCCATCCAGTTTTTGGGCGCGGTAGCGAACAGCGGCCTCGTTCCCGTCGATTGCCAGGAACTCGATGTCGATACGGCGGAACAACGGCTCCTTCGGCCAGCAGCGCTCGAAATACGCAGCCCGGTCGATATGGTCGTCACGCGGACTGGAGAAGGTGAAATCCTCGGTCAGCATGGCGCCGACAATATCCTTGCGGTCTTCGAGATAGGCGGCGTAGAGATCACGGACGGTCTGCTGCCTCGTGCGCATATCGTTCATGGCATATCCTCCGATTAACCGATTGCATCACGCAATCAGTAGCACATTTACCTCAAATGATCCAGTTTCGGCGCAATTGCGCCCCGTGATCGAAGTCGAGGCAGGGAATGACCGATACGCAATTGGACGCGGTGAGCGTCAAGGCAGGCTCGATCCACTGGAAGCGCAACCTCACCGTCTCGCTGATCGGCTCCTTCACCACCATCGTGGCGATGACGCTGCTGCTGCCTTTCCTGCCGCTCTATGTCGAGGAGCTCGGCGTGGCCGACCATGCGGCGATCGTGCAATGGTCGGGCATCGCCTATGGCGCCACCTTCCTGGCCGCCGCGCTCGTCGCGCCGCTCTGGGGGCGGCTCGGCGACATTTACGGCCGCAAGCTGATGCTGGTGCGCGCCAGCCTCGGCATGACGCTGGCGATCTCGCTGATGGGCATGGCCGGCAATGTCTGGCAGCTGGTGGCGCTGCGCCTCTTCGTCGGGCTCGCCGGGGGCTACTCCTCCGGCTCGATGGTGCTGGTGGCGACGCAGACGCCGAAGGAGCGTTCGGCCTGGGCGCTCGGCGTGCTTTCTTGCGGCATCATGGCCGGCAATCTCGTCGGGCCGCTGATCGGCGGGGTGCTGCCGCCTGTTATCGGCATCCGCGGCACGTTTCTCGCTGCCGGAGCGATGATCTTCCTCGCCTTTCTCGCCACCGCCCTGCTGATCAAGGAGGAGAAGTCGCCGGCCCGCAAACAGGCGGCCAAGGCAAGCGGCGGCTGGAAATCCATTCCCGATAAAGGCCCTGTCGTTGCCATGCTGGCGACCGGCATGCTGTTGATGTTTGCCAATATGTCGATCGAACCGATCATCACCGTCTATGTCGCGCAGATCGTGCCTGATGCCACTGAAGTGACGAAGATCTCGGGTCTCGTCATGTCGGCCGCCGCGCTCGGCAGCATTCTTTCGGCCTCCCGGCTCGGCAGGCTCGCCGACAGGATCGGCCACTGGCCGGTCATATCGGGCGCGCTCGCCGTCGCCGGGCTGCTGCTGATTCCGCAGGCATTCGTCACCAGTTCCTGGCAGCTGATCGTCCTGCGCTTCCTGATGGGAGCCGCCCTCGGCGGGCTCCTGCCCTGTATTACCGCCGTCATCCGCCACAGCGTTCCGGACAGCGCGGCCGGCAGCATTCTCGGCCTGTCCGTGTCCTCGCAATATGTCGGCCAGGTGGCCGGTCCCATCCTCGGCGGCTTTGTCGGCGGCCATGTCGGCATGCGGGCGGTTTTCCTCGGCACCGCGGTGCTGCTTCTCGCCGGCGGCGCCTATGCCTGGATAGTGCGGCCTAAAACAACTGAGACTGGAGCGGGATCAGCTTCGCGCGCTGCCGCAGATCAGTTCGACGCCTGAGCGGGCGATCGCCTCCAGCGTCTCGCGGCTGTCGCCGGCGCGGGCGCGCACGGCGAGCGAATGCATGACGGCGGAGGCGAGCCTCGCCAGCATCTGCGGATCGGCGCTCTCGGGAAGCTCGCCGCGTTCGACGGCAAGGCGCATGCGCTTTTCGATCTCGCCGTCGAAATCGCTGAGGCTGCGGCCGAGCACCTCGCGGACCCGTTCACGCTCGACCGCCTCGGCCGTCGCCGTGCCGATCAGCAGACAACCGCGGGCGGCCGTTGCACCGTGAAGATAGATCGCCAGCGCGCTTTCATAGACCCGGGCGAGATTGTTGCGCAGCGGCAGCGACGGGTCGAGCGCTTGGGCAAGCGCGTCCATGCCGTCTCGGCGATAAGCCTCCAAAGTATCGAGATAGAGATCCTCCTTGTCGCCGAAGGCGCCGTAGAGGCTCGGGCGGTTGAGGTTGGTCGCAGCACTCAGATTATCGAGCGAGGCGGCGGCAAAGCCCCGGTCCCAGAAGACGTCCCGCGCCTTGCCGAGCGCTGCCTTGGCGTCGAAAGCCCTCGGGCGGCCGCGCTTCTTCTCATCCTTCATATTTGTACCGTTTCGCATTAAATTCTTGACGAAGGCTATTTTATGCGAAACAGTACAGATGTTCAATGATATCGAACGGGCGGCCTCGACCGCCTGCATGAGAGAGGAAATTGCCATGAAACTCTATATGAACGCCGCGGCCTGCTCGCTTTCACCCCATATCGTCTGCCGGGAGCTGGGGCTCGATATCGAGCTTGTCGAGGTCAACAGGGAAACCCACCGGACGAGCGACGGCAAGGACTATCTCGCCATCAACGGCAACGGCTATGTGCCGGCGCTGATGCTCGACGATGGCAAGGTGCTGACCGAGGGACCGGCGATCGCACAGTTCCTCGCCGACAGCGTGCCGCAAGGTGCGGCGATGCTGCCCGAGGTCGGCAACCTCAGACGCAACGAGGTGCAATCCTATCTGAATTTCATATCCGCCGAGCTGCACAAGCCGATGGTGCTGCTGTTCGAGCCGGCTTATGCCAGCGTGCATGACCGGGTTCGCGCCCAGGTCTCGAAGCGGCTTTCCTGGCTGAGCGGCCGTCTTGCCGGACCTTATCTGACCGGCGAGGCCTTCACCGTGGCGGACGCCTATCTCTTCGTCTGCCTGAACTGGACGCCCTGGACGCAGATCAATCTCAAGCAATGGCCGGCGCTGCACGGTTTCATGGCCCGTGTGGCGGCCCGCCCGAAGGTGCGCGAAGCGCTACGGGCCGAAGATCTGCAGGCCTTCGACGTCGACGGCGTCTATTTTGCGCCGAATGCCTATCTCGCCTCGTCGGATTGGACGGGCTCGCCGGTGCAGCCCTGAGCGCGCCCCTCAGAGCGCGTTGACGGCCACCGGCAGCGCGCGCTTATGAGCGGTCGCCCGATAGGCGGCAAGGATGCGGCGGCGGGCAATCTCGCCGACCGGCTTGCCTTCGAGAAAATCGTCGATCTCGTCATAACTGACGCCATAGGCCTCCTCGTCGGGGCGCAGCGGCCGCTGGTCTTCCAGATCGGCGGTCGGCACCTTGAAAATGAGCTCGTCGGGCGCGCCGAGCCGCTTTGCCAAGAGGCGGACGCGTCGTTTATTGAGGCCGGCGAGCGGCAGGATGTCGGCAGCACCGTCGCCGAATTTGGTGAAGAAACCCATGACCGCCTCGGCGGCATGATCGGTACCGATGACGAGGCCGCCGAGCGCGCCCGCCAAAGCGAACTGGGCGATCATGCGCTGGCGGGCCTTGATGTTGCCGAGAATGAAATCCTGCCGGCCGGCATCGGCAAAGGCAAGGCCGCCATCTTGAGCGGCGGCCAGCATCGCATCCGCCGCCGCCTTGATGTTGACCACCATCGAGCGGTCAGGGTCGATCGTTGCAAGCGCCTTCACCGCATCGGCCTCATCCGCCTGGACGCCATAGGGAAGGCGTACAGCGATGAATTCGGCCGCATAGCCGCCGTCACGCAGCTCGCGCACCGCTTTCTGAGCCAGCAAAGCCGCCGTCAGCGAATCGACGCCGCCGCTGATGCCGAGGACGTAGCCGCGCATGCCGGACGCCACGAGATAATCCTTGAGGAAATTGGTTCGCCGCGCGATCTCGCGCTCAGGGTCGATATCGGCGGCGACACCCAGTTCGCGGATGATTTCGCCTTGTTCGTCGAACAGCACGGTCATAAGCTCTCCTCCCCGCTTACGGAATTCCGGCGCCACTATGGCGAAAAGATGGGCGAAGACGAAGCCGTTTCGGGCAGACCTGCTATGCGTTCCGTGCAAGTGTGTATTTGGTGGGTGCAGCACCCCCCTCTGCCCTGCCGGGCATCTCCCCCACAAGGGGGGAGATCGGCAGGAAGCCATGCCTCGCCCTTAATTTGCGATTCATGTGACGGGCAGTTGTTTGGGGAAACCGTCGCGCCCATCCGATCTCCCCCCTTGTGGGGGAGATGCCCGGCAGGGCAGAGGGGGGTGTCCCACACCTACCTCACGATCGTAAACAGCTCCACCGGATCGGCAAACCCCTTCAGCGTATGCGCCCCGACCGACAGCACATCCCCTGCCCGGGCGTCCTGGCGAAACGGCGCCGACATCAGCAAGGCCTCTCCCAGTTCGCCGCAGGCGGTCTGGATGCGGCTGACCAGGTTGACGTCGCGGCCGATCAGGGTGAAGTCGAGGCGGCGGCCGGAACCGATATTGCCGTAGCTGACCTCGCCGTAATGCAGGGCGATGCCGGCCTTCACGCCAATGCCGTCGTACTGGAAACGGTCGATCTCATCGAGGATGGCGCGGGCCGATGCCAGGGCCGCGCCGCAGGCATGGGCCGCAGCGTAGCCCGGAAAGAAGGCAAGCACGGCGTCGCCCATGAATTTCAGCACTTCGCCGCCTTCCCGGGTAATGGCTGGGACAACCCGATCGAAATAGGCGTTGAGAAGCCCGAGCACGGTGCCGCCGGGGAGTTTATTCGACAGCTCGGTAAAGCCGCGCAGATCGCAGAGCAGCAGGGCGGCCTCCATCGATTCGATTTCGCCCTGGCGAATGCGGCCGGCCAAGATCCGGCTTGCGGTCAGCGGGCCAACATAGGTGTCGAGCAGGCTGAGCTCGACCTGGCGAAGAATGCGCAGCTCGCTGGTGTTGCGCAGCGCCGGCAGAATGCGCTCGATCACCTGACGTTCGGAGGCTGTGAAGCCGGCCGGCCGCCTCGTGCCGAAGACGGCGGCGCCGACCGGCCCATCAATATTGCAGAGCGGCGCGATGACAAGCTGCATCAGACCGCGATCGGCGAAAACGTCGATATGCTGCCAGCGGCCGTGCACGCTTTCGCCGGGGCCAACCACCAGCGGCTCCCGGGTTTCCATGACCTTGCGCAGCGGCGTGTTTGAAATCGCGACCCGTGCGCCATGTTCGCGGTCGTGGATCTCGACCGGCTCGCCCGGCGCCCAGGCAATGGTGCGGCCGACGAGCTCGGGATGCAGCGTCATCAGATGCAGGGTCAGCCGGTCGACCGGCAGGCCGAGCGCCTGAAGCCTGCGGCCGAGGCCGGAAACGAGGCCTGCTTCGTCGAGCGCGTGGCATTCATCGCCGGAGAGCCATTCGATGATGGCAAGCAGCGCGCCGGTGCCGACGGCATCGGTCTGCCGTTCGGCGGCTGGAGCATAGATTGCGGTTGTCATGGCTTCTTCTCCTTGACCAGGTGGCGCTAATGGGCGCCGCCGCCCGAGAGTTGACCGGCTTTCTTCAGTAGCAGGATCGCAAGCAAGGCGAAGACGAGCGCAACGCCGAGCAGGAAGAAAGCGTCGCTGAAGGCCATGATATTGGCCTGCTTGCGTATCTTGAGCGCGATGGCGACCACGGCCTTATGGCTGGCGAGCGCCTGGTCGCTGACGCCATGGCTCATGAAATGGGCGGTCAGCCGAGCGATACGATCGCGGGTGGCCTCCTCGAAAACCGAGACCGAGTGGGTGAGGATGTTCGAATGGTACTGCTCGCGCTTCGACAGGAAGGTCTGCAGCAAGGCGATGCCGACCGCGCCGCCGAGATTGCGCATCATATTGAAGAGCGCGGATGCCGAGCCGGCATTCTCCTGCTCGATGCCTGCGGTGGCGATCGCCGAGAGCGGCGTGAAGACCAGCGCCTGGCCGATGGCGCGGACGATGTTCGGCCAGAAGAGCTGGTCGCTGGCATAATCGCCGGTCATGTGCACGTTCATGAAATTCGAGGCGGCAAAGAGGGCGAAGCCGATGATAATCAGCAGCCGCACATCGAAACGCTTCATCAGGCGCGGCACCAGGGGGATCAGCAGCAGCTGCGGAATGCCGGTCCAGGCGAGAACCATGCCGATCTGCTCGGAATTATAGCCCTGGATGCGGGTGAGATAGATCGGCAGCACAAAGACCGAACCGTAAAGCGCGATGCCGAGCAGGAAATTGGCGACGATGCCGAAGCCGAAATTACGGCGCAGCAGCAGACGGAGGTTCAAGAGCGGATGAGCCGCTCTCAGCTCGATGACGATGAACAGGGTCAGCGAGACGACTGATATAACCGACAGGCGCAGGATGAAATCGGAGCCGAACCAGTCTTCCTTGTTGCCCTCTTCCAGCACGGTCTGCAAGGCGGCCAGGCCGATCGCCATGGTGACGATACCCGGCCAGTCACCCTTGGCGAGCAGTTTCAGGTTCATCGGCGTCCGATCGAGCGAGGCCCAGAGCAGGCCGACCATCAGCGCGCCGGGGACCAGATTGACGTAGAAGATATATTCCCAGCCCCAGCTCTCGGTGAGGTACCCGCCGATCGTCGGACCGATCGCTGGTGCGAAGGTGGCCGACAAGGCAAAGAGGGCAAGGCCGACCGGCTGCTTGGCCTTGGGCAGCAGCGTGATGATGATGGTGAAGGCCATCGGGATCAGCACGCCACCGGCAAAACCCTGAATGGCGCGCAGGATGATCATCTGCTGCAGATTGGCCGCGAAGGCGCAGGCCACCGAGAAGATCAGGAAGAGGATGGCGTTGGCCAACAGATAGTTGCGCAGCGAAAAGACTCGCGCCAGCCAGCCGCTGAGCGGAATGACGACGATTTCGGCGATTAGATAGGAGGTCGAGATCCAGCCGCCGTCATCGGTGCCGGCGCCGATGGCGCCCTGGATATCGGCAAGCGAGGCATTGACGATCTGGATGTTGAGGACCGCCATGAAGGCGCCGAGTGTCGAGCCGACCACGGCCGACCACATGCGAAGCGGGCTCGTGACGGCAGGCGTCGCGGGCGCTGCCGCGGCGGGGCGCGTAAGCGAATTGCCGATTGCGGCGATCTGAAGCGTGGCCATGCCCTATCTCCTTCCGCTGTTGCGGAAACTTTCTGACGATGGGTTCTGCGATATTTCGGGAGGAAATGAATCACCCAGCGTGGCTGGATAATTCCTCCTCGGCTTCTCCAGAGGCCTGGGAAGCCTCGCTCTGGGCAGCCTTGGTATCGACTTCGGGCTCGACCGACATGCCCGAGCGCAGCAGCCCGCCCAGAGCCTCGTCGTCGATGACGATCTTGACGGGGATACGCTGGACGATCTTGGTGAAGTTGCCGGTGGCATTGTCCGGCGGCAGCAGCGAGAATTCCAGACCGCTTGCCGGCGAAACGCTGTCGACATGACCCTTGACCGACATATCGGGAAAACTGTCGACCTTGATCTCGACCGACTGGCCGGGACGGACATAAGTCAGCTGCGTTTCCTTGAAATTGGCGACGACATAGACCGCATGCAGCGGCACGACCGCCATCAGCTGGGTGCCCGAGGTGACATATTGGCCGACGCGGATCGAGCGGGCGCCGACCGTGCCGTCGACGGCGGCGACGATATCCGTGTAGGACAGGTTGAGTTCGGCCTGGCGAGCGGCGGCCGCCGCCCGGTCGCGCTGGGCCACCGCCTGTTCCCGCTCAGTCCGGAGCACCGGCACCTTGTTCTCTGCCGCGACGAGCGCTGCCCGATCGCGTTCGACGGCGGCAGCCGCCTGGTCGCGAGCCGACTGGGTCTGTTCGGCGCGCGACTGGGTGCCGGCGCCGTTGGTGATCAGGCGGGCGGAGCGAGCGGCATCGGAGACGGCAAAGTCCAGCGAGGCCTGCGAAGCGGCGATCGTGGCCTTGGCCTGCGCGATGACCGACTGTTGCAACGCGATCTGGGCATCGATGTTGGTGATGGCGGCCTCGGCTGCCTTGACGTCGGCTCTCGCCTGCGAGAGCGCCGCCTGGAAGTCGCGGTCGTCGATGCGGGCGAGAACCTGGCCTGATTTGACCACGTCGTTGTCGTTGACGAGAACCTGCTTGATATAGCCGGCAACCTTCGGGGCGACGGTGGTGTAATCGGCCTTCACATAGGCGTCGTCGGTGGATTCGATGAAACGGCCGACCGTCCAGTAGCGATAGCCGAAATCGCTAGCAAATGCGGCGCCGGCAAACAGTGCCGCGGCGATGACCGCACGCTTGAGCATCCGGCGGCCGGTCTTTTCAGGCGCTTGCGCGACCGGGGTTCCGGTCATGGGTGTTGCGGGTGCCTCGGCGGCGGGGGCCCTGGCGGCCTCCTCGGCCAAGATGCGCTCGGCCTCTCCAGCACTTTCGAAAACCTGCTTGCGGGGTAGCTCGACCATCGTCCTTTTCCTTCGTCTGTCGCCCTGCTTAGGCGAGGCCTGTTCAATGCGAAGGAAAATGCGCCCTGCCATTCACTTTGATAATCTGCTTAAATCGGGAAGGATCATCAACTCTCAGCGGATAATCCGAGGGCAATATGGATCGGCTGACAAGCCTTGCAGTTTTTGGCCGCGTCGTGGAATGCGGCGGTTTTTCCGCTGCCGCGCGGCGGCTGAACATGTCCGTCACCATGGTCGGCAATCATGTGCAATCGCTGGAGGACAGGCTCGGCGTGCGGCTGCTTAACCGCACGACGCGCAAGGTCAGCCTCACGGAAACCGGCAAATATTATTATGAGCGGTCGTCGCAGATTCTCGCCGAACTCGATGAAGCGGACCGGACGGCGAGCGCGCTGAGCACGACGCCGCGCGGCACGCTGAAGGTCTATACCAGCGGCTCGATCGTGCGTTTCCTGCTGCCCGTTTTCACCGAATATATGGAGCTCTATCCGTCGATCTCGGTCGATTTCAGCGTCGGCGAGCGGATGGTCGACATGATTGAGGATGGCTATGACCTAGTCATCCGCACCCTGCCGCCGGATTCGTCGCTCATCGCGCGCAAGCTGACGCCGTGGCGCCATATGCTGGTCTGCTCACCTGCCTATGTCGACAGCCATCCGCTCCCGCTGAAGCCGGCCGAAATCGCCGATCACAATTGCCTGCAATACGCCTATTACCCTTATGGCGATGAGTGGCGCTTCGAGGATGGCGACGGCCGGCAGGAGAGTGTCAAGATCAGCGGCAATGTTGTCTCGAACAATGCCGAGATGCTGCGCTTCCTGACGTTGAACGGACGAGGCCTCTTCCTGGCGCCGAGCTTCGTGGTGTTCGACGACATTGCCGAAGGGCGACTGATAAAGATCATGCCGGATTATCGGCCGGTGGAATTCACCATCAACGCCGTCTACCCCAACCGCAGCCATCTGCCGACGAAGGTGCGGCTGTTTATCGATCTCTTGGCGGAGAGATTTGCGGAACATCGGAAGTGGATGATCTGAGGGGGTGGGATGGCACCCCCCTCTGCCCTGCCGGGCATCTCCCCCACAAGGAGGGAGATTGGCTGGGCGCGATGGCTTCCCCAAACAACTGGCCGTCACATGAATCGTGAACTTAGGGCGAGGTATCGCTTCTTGCCGATCTCCCCCCTTGTGGGGGAGATGCCCGGCAGGGCAGAGGGGGGTATCCCCGATCTCAATTCTGCCGGCGGAACCGCCCCGGCCCTGCGCTTGCGCTCCGGGCGTTCGCCACTGCAATCGATTCACTGGATCGATTGCTCCCGCTGCGCGGGATCGTGGCTCACTCCTCGCTCTCGGTTCTGCCGTGGGCCCAGTTCATGTAGAGCTCCAGCGCCTTGCGGGTGACCGGGCCTTCCTGGAGGTTGCGGTCGTCGAGGCGGGTGACGCCGACGACTTTGGAGTAGTTGCCGGTGGTGAAGATTTCGTCGGCGGTGAGGAAATCCTCGACGGAGAGGGTTGCTTCGACGACGTCGAAACCGGCCTTGCGAAGCAGGCCGATGACGCGGGCGCGGGTGATGCCGGCGAGGAAGGTGCGGTTGGCAGCCGGCGTCATCACCACGCCGTCGCGCACCAGGAAGACGTTCGACGAGGCGGTTTCGACGACGTTGCCGTTGAGGTCGCGCACCAGCGCATTGTCGAAACCGCGGCTGCGGGCCTCGGCGATCATGCGGCCGCTATTGGGATAGAGCGAGCCGGTCTTCGCCTCGGTCATTGCCGTTTCCGGCGACGGACGGCGATAGGGCGAGACGGTGAGGCTGGTGCCGGCATGACCGCCCATCGGCGCCTCGAACAGGCAGAGCGCGAAACGGGTCGATTCCGCATCGACGGAGACGATGCTACCGGCCGAACCATGTTCGCCCCAATACATCGGCTTGATGTAGATCGCCGTCGCGCCGTCGAATCTGCCAACGCCTTCCCAGGCAAGCGCGGCGATCTCCTCGGCCGATTTTACCGGCTTCAGCCCCATGGCGAGCGCCGAGCGGTTGACGCGCTGGCAATGCAGATCGAGATCCGGGGCGATGCCGTCGAACCAGCGGGCGCCGTCGAAGACCGTCGAGCCGAGCCACATGGCATGCGAGGTCGGCCCGATCAGCGGCGGATTGCCGGGAAGCCATTCCCCGTCGACGTGAGTCCAGGTGGTGGAACGCGGTGATGTATCGACGGCCATTGCTGCTCTCCCTTCATCCGGGAAAGCAAAAACCCCGGCGGCAAGCCGGGTCAAGGACAAATCCCGGCCGGAAATACGGAAGCAAGAAAATGCCGGGGGACAGCGTCCGGCCGCAATATTCGTGCGCGACACCTGCGGCGTGAGCGATGGGTGCATCAGCAAAAATGATCGAATCTTTGTTGGAACGGCGGGCTGGCGCATGCGATCATGAGGAGAAATCGCCGGACAGCGGCAAGGGAGAACGCCGATGAAAGCCATGTATTATGAAGCCTTCGAGCAGGCGCCCGAAATCCGCACCCTGCCCGATCCGACGCCGACAGAGGATGGCGTCGTCATCTCCGTCGGTGCCAGCGGCCTTTGCCGCAGCGACTGGCACGGCTGGATGGGGCACGATCCCGATATCCGGCTGCCGCATGTGCCGGGACACGAGCTTGCCGGGCGGGTCGTCGCCACCGGGCGCGGCGTGATGCGCTTCAAGGTCGGCGACCGGGTGACGGTGCCCTTCGTTTCCGGCTGCGGCCATTGCAGCGAATGCCACTCCGGCAACCAGCAGGTCTGCCCGAACCAGTTTCAGCCGGGCTTCACCCATTGGGGCTCCTTCGCCGAATATGTGGCGATCGATTATGCCGACACCAATCTGGTGCACCTGCCCGATACGATCGACGATGCGACGGCGGCAAGCCTCGGCTGCCGCTTCGCCACTTCGTTTCGCGCCGTCGCCGACCATGCGCGCACCGGACCCGGTGAATGGATCGCCGTGCATGGCTGCGGCGGGGTCGGCCTGTCGGCGATCATGATCGCCACTGCGCTGGGCGCCAATGCGATCGGCATCGACATATCGGAGGAGAAACTTGCCTTCGCCAGAGAGTGCGGCGCGGTGGCGACGGTCAATGCCGCAAGCGTTGCCGACGTCGCCGAGGCGGTGCGCGAGATCACCAAAGGCGGCGCGCATGTCTCGATCGACGCGCTCGGCCATCCCGCCACCTGCTTCAACTCGATCAAGAATCTGCGCCGGCGCGGCCGGCATGTGCAGGTGGGGCTGATGCTCGGCGAATATGCCACGCCGCAAATCCCGATGGCGCAGGTGATCAGCAACGAACTCGAAATCTACGGCAGCCACGGCATGCAGGCCTGGCGCTACGACGCCATGCTGTCGATGCTGGGCGCCGGCAAGATCGCGCCGCAGAAGCTGATCGGACGGCGGATCAGCCTGGAGGAAGCCGTGCCGGCGCTGATGGCGCTCGACAAGGCGGAGGGGACGGGGATCAGCGTGATCACGCGGTTTTCGTGAGCGAACGGGGCCCCTGCCTGCCGGTGGCGGCCGGAAGCGCCGCCTTGGTCTATGCGCCGCTTCTGTGTCGGCCGCATTACAGGAACCGGGTCATTTCCACGCAGCCGGCGAGGCGTTGCCGGGCCTTGCGGAAGCGGCGGGGCACACCGATATCAGCCGCGACGCCCTCATAAGGCGCATGTTGTCGCGTGATCCGGCGATCTGCCCCCACAACGGGGCGGTTGTCAAAGGCCGCGCAAAGGTCTAACGGCTGCGCCCGCTGGAAAAAGCCTGTAAGAAGAAGAAAGAGACATGATGTCCAACTCATTTGTGACAAAGCCTGCGGGCGAAGAGGCGAAGCGCTTTTTCGTCCTCGGCGACCGCATCGAACGACAGGTCCGTATCCGCGGAACCTGGCTCAATATTTTCGACGTCACCGTACCACCCGGCAGCCGGACGCCGAAACATGCGCATGCAAGCCCGGAAGTATTCCGCATTCTCGAGGGTCGTTTGACGATCTGGCGGCTGACCGACAGCGGCCCCGAAGAGATCGAGGCAGGTGCTGGCGACATCGTCACGATCGCGCCCTTTATGGTGCATGGCTACGCCAACCGGGGAACCGTTCCGGCGGTGTTTTCGGCGATCGTCGATCGCGACATGGCCGAATTCATCGAAGCGGAAGGCACGAGCGAGCCGCTGAAAGCCCCCTCGCCCGAGACCATCGCCCGGATGACGGCCGCCGCCAATGCTTATGGGATCACCATTCTGGCGGCCTGACGGTTCGAGCGCGTGATGCCGGTACGTTCGAGCGTCTTCGGCATCACGCAGACATGTGAATTGCCCCGAAATTTCCAGCCGGAAACCATGTTCGCCGCCGTTTTCGAAACTGTCACATCAAGACGCTATAGGGAATTCGCCCAGCGCCTCTTGCGCCGGACCCGTTTCACCGCCAAAATTGCGCCATGCCTGATAGCGACCCATCCAGTACAAGCCCCGTCCGATCAAACCGGAAAGCCGCGGCAGAAGATGCCGACGCTGACTGTAGACGGTGTGGCGATGTCCGCCTCGCACCCAGCCGGGCTCGCACAGAAAGCTTTGCCGATGGGTGATGCGCAGATATAGCGTCTCTGCGAAAGCCCTGCCGCCTTGCCTTATGCGGCATTAAAACCTCAACGAATAGGGTCCCTGTGTTTCTGGAAATTGGCATTGTGGCGTTTCTCACCATCCTGAATGGTGTGCTCGCCATGTCTGAGCTCGCCGTCGTGTCTTCTCGAACGGCACGCCTGAAGGTTCTCTCCGACAATGGGAGCAAGGGTGCAGCTCAAGCCATCAAACTTGCCGAAAACCCCGGTCGCTTTCTCTCCACGGTTCAGATCGGCATCACGCTGGTCGGTGTTCTCTCCGGCGCTTTCTCCGGGGCCACGCTCGGCGGCCGCCTGACAGCATGGCTGGAGGCGCAGGGGATGTCATCGACGGCTGCTGACGCCATCGGCGTCGGTTCCGTCGTCGTGGCTATCACCTATCTCTCCCTGATCGTCGGCGAACTTGTTCCAAAGCAGATCGCATTGCGGGAACCCGAAGCGGTTGCGGCGAGGGTCGCACCCGCCATGGCGATGCTTTCAAAGATTGCGCTGCCTCTCGTCTGGCTTCTCAACGCCTCGGGAAATCTGATGCTCAAGCTGCTCGGCCAGACAGGAAAAGCCGGCGATAACGTCTCTGACGAAGAGATCAAGACCGTTCTGGCCGAGGCGCAGTCGGCGGGCGTCATCGAGAGCGAAGAGTCCGCGATGATCTCTGGCGTCATGCGGCTGGCGGACCGCACCGCCCGGGCGCTGATGACGCCGCGGCGGGACGTCGAAATTATCGATATCGACGACAGCCTCGATGAAATCCGGGCGCAGTTGCACCGGACGAAACGGTCTCGATTGCCGGTTCGCAAAGGCAGTTCCGACGAGGTGATCGGCATCCTTCCGGTCAAGGATTTCTACGACTCGATATCCGAACACGGCAGCGCCGACATCAAGGCACTGACGCAGGATGTCCCCGTGGTTTCGGACCTGGCAACTGCTACCAGTGTGATTGAAGCGATCAGGAAATCGCCTGTTCACATGGTGCTGGTGTTTGACGAATACGGCCATTTCGAGGGGATTGTCTCGTCGGGCGACATTCTGGAAGCGATCATGGGCGCGCTGCAGGAGGGACCGGTCGACGAGCAGGCCATCGCTCGCCGAGACGATGGTTCCTATCTCGTCTCCGGCTGGGCGCCGATCGACGAATTCGCCGAGTTCCTGAATCTCAAGCTCGAGGACGATCTCGAATATCAGACCGTGGCCGGCCTGGTGTTGGAGGAGCTGAAACATCTGCCGGACCTGGGGGAGAGCTTCACGAGAGATGGATGGCGCTTCGAGGTCGTCGATCTCGACGGCAGGCGCGTGGACAAAATCCTTGTCTCTGAAGTGCGCGACTGAGCTCGACGGGGCGCAACATCGACACGATCCGCATCCGCCACATGGAAGACGTGGCTCGACATCAGGAGGTATCGCCATGGCATGGTCCGCCAGCCAATATGTGAAGTTCGAGGACGAGCGCACGCGGCCGGCGCGCGATCTTCTGGCGCAGGTGCCGCTGCAAAGCCTTCGCCGCGCCGTCGACCTCGGCTGCGGCCCAGGCAACTCGACCGAGCTCATCATCGCGCGTTATGGGGCTGGCGGCGTCTCCGGCCTCGACAGCGACATCAACATGCTGGAGGCGGCCCGCAAGCGGCTTCCCGGCACCGCCTTCGTCGAGGCGGATCTTGGCAGCTGGCAGCCGACGGAGCCCGCCGATCTGCTCTTTGCCAATGCCGTCTTCCAATGGCTGCCCGATCACCTCGACATTTTCGAGCGGCTGATGGACGGACTTTCCGAAGGCGGGGTCCTTGCCGTGCAGATGCCCGACAATCTCGGCGAACCCTCGCACCTGGCGATGGAAGAGACTGCCCATGCTGGCCCGTGGAAGGCCGCTTTCGAGGCAAAGAGCGTGCGTCGCCAGCCGCTGGCACCGCCGTCCACCTATTATTCCAGGCTGATTGCCAAGGCGGCGCGCATCGATATCTGGCACACCATCTACAATCATCCGATGGCGGACGCGGCTGATATCGTCGAATGGGTCAAGGGAACCGGGCTGATGCCCTATCTCGCCCATGCCGGCGAGCGACATCGCGAGGCTTTCCTGGCCGATTATCTCGAACGGATGGAAAAAGCCTATCCGAAGCTGTCGGACGGGCGGGTGCTGCTGCGGTTCCCACGGATTTTCATCGTGGCAGTGAAGGGATAACCCGTTGCGGCCGGCATCCTCCGGTTCGCCCCCCAAAGAAAGACCCTCCCCAACCCCTCCACAAGGGGGAGGGGTTAACGCGTGGCGACCGACTGTGGCACGCATCAATCCTTCTACGGATGAAACGGTGAAACGAACTGCGTCGGTGCAACGTCTAAGCCCCTCCCCCTTGTGGGGAGGGGTTTTGAGTCAGCCGGATGAGCTTTTGTAGCCCTGAACGCCCGCCCCCGATACTGTCAAATGCCTGTTACCCCTCGCCGCCTATGTTGCGGCCAAAGCGGCACGCATTATAGTCGGCCGGAGGAACCAGGAGATGACAATATGCACGCTGCCCCTACCCCGCCGGTCACTCTCGTCATCTTCGGCGCCACGGGCGACCTGACGCGCCGGCTCTTGGTGCCGGCGATCATCAACCTGACGCGCCAGCGCCTGGTCGGCGAGGATCTGCACATCCTCGGCATCGGCATTGAAGCAGGTGACGACGAGTTCCTGCGCGGCCGGTTCGATGCCTTCCTCGAGCATCTGAACGGCGAGGAGCAGACGGTCAAGGACGAGGCATGGGAAAGCCTGCGCGGACGCATTTCCTATATGGCCGGAGATTTCACCAAGGAGGATGTTTTCGTCGAGATCGGCAAGCGGCTGGGGCCGAGCGCCAATGCGGCCTTCTATCTGGCGGTGCCGCCGTCCTTCTTCGGGACCATCGTCGAGAAGCTTGCCGCTCATGGGCTGACCGACGAAAGCGAGGGCGTCTTCCGCCGCGTCGCCATCGAGAAGCCGTTCGGCACCGATCTCGCCTCGGCCCGCGCGCTCAACGCGCAAATCCTCGCGCACATCGACGAAAGCCAAGTCTACCGGCTCGACCATTTCCTCGGCAAGGAGACGGTGCAGAACCTGATGACGGCGCGTTTCGCCAACATGATCATCGAGTCCTTGTGGAACAGCCGCTATATCGACCACGTGCAGATCACCGCCGCCGAGATCGTCGATGTCGGCAGCCGCGGCAAATTCTACGATGCCACCGGTGCGCTGCGCGACATGGTGCCGAACCATCTCTTCCAGCTCTTGGCGATGATCGCGATGGAACCGCCAAACAGCTTCGATGCCGAAGCGATCCGCAACGAGAAGAGCAAGGTGCTGAAGGCGCTGCGCATCTATACGCCCGAGGAGGCAAAGACGCATGGTGTGCGCGGCGCCTACACGGCCGGCCCGCTCAACGGCGTCGATCTTCCCGCTTACCCCGACACCAAGGATGTTTCGCCCGACAGCCGCACCGAGACCTATGTGGCGCTGAAGCTCTATGCGGATACATGGCGCTGGGCCGGCGTGCCCTTCTATCTGAGAACCGGAAAGGCCCTGACGGCGCGCGACACCGAGATCGTCATCACCTTCCAGCCGGTGCCTTTCGCTCAGTTTCGCGAGACCGAGGTCAATCGCCGCCTGCCGCCGAACCGGCTGGTGATCCAGGTGCAGCCGGACGAGGGCATGAGCATGGAAATCTCGATCAAGTCACCGGGGCTTTCGGTCGATACGACGCCTGTTTCCCTCGACTTCCGCTATGCCGACAAATTCGACATCGGCAAAACCACCGGATACGAATCGCTGCTCTACGATCTCTTCATCGGCGACCAGACGCTGTTCCAGCGCGCCGATGGCATCGAGGCCGGCTGGGCGGCGGTGCAGCCCTTCCTCGACATCTGGGCTGGGGATACGAGCACACCCGAACCTTACGCGCCGGGCAGCATGGGACCGGCCTGCGCCGACGCGCTCATCGAGCGCGACGGGCGCAAATGGCACGAACTCGGCGTCGTCCTGCACCAGGATGGCCAGAACGGCAAAGAGAGGCTTGCCTGAATTACTGACCTTCGCGGCATGCCGGGCTGACAGAGGCGCCGCTATTGCCGCCCTGCGTGGCAAGCGCGCCGCGCGCCTTGCGCGGCGGGCAGCGCGCCCAGTCGACACGGCCGCTCGGAGCACTGTTGACGACGCTGCCGGTTTCTATCGAGTCGAGCGGGATGACCAGCCCGGTCTGCGGCTCGGCGCCCGGCGCGGTGCCGAGCGGCGGCGTGCCGTCGATGCGGCCGCTGGCATCCATGCCCATGTTCGACTGGGCCAGAACCGGGGCGGAAAGGCTGAGGAGAGCGATCGACGTTGCTGCAATGAACCTGCGCATGATGCTGTTCCTTCTGATGTCGGCAATGCGGCAGAAACAGCCATTCTACGCCCCTTGTTCCCTATCGGGCAGGCCCGGACGTTCAAAGTTTGGCGAGCAGATTAAAAACGTCCCCGGGACTCAATCAAGCCAGCGCGACAGCACCCTCTCGAGGCCAGTCGGATAAAGATCGAGCCCGGCATCACGCAGCATGTCGCGGCCGAACCAGCGTGCCGTTGCCGCCGTCTCGTCGAGCTCGGAATAGCGGATCTCATCGCGATCGTAGAGGGTTTTGTCGGCCAGCTCGATATCGGCGGCGAAGATGAATTCGTGGCCGATTGCGCCGTGGTGTTCGAAGATGTTTTCGAGAAGATGCCAGGGGCCGACGATGCGGATTTCCGTCTCGATCTCCTCACGGATTTCGCGGTGCAGGGCCTGTTCGCGTGTCTCGCCGAATTCGATCGAGCCGCCGAGCGGCCGGACACCTTTGATGCGGCCGCTGTCATCTTCCACTTCTGCAGCGAGCAACCGGTTCTCTCGCCAGGCAAGCCCGATCACTTTCACCCTGATCTGCTGCGGCGGGCGCCAGACGGTCATGCGGCTCTCCTTCTGGGCGCGGACAAATAGAAGAGCCTCGCAGCGAATACCGCGAGGCTCCTGTTTTCGGCCGTCGTTCAGACGAACTGGCTGAGGCCGGGGACGGAGGCGACGACTTCGTCGACGACCTCTTCGCCGGCATATTGTTTGGCAATCGCGATGGTTTCCTTGGCGAGCGAGGTGATCTCGCCCATGCCGAGGCCCTCGCCCATCAGCTGCTGGCCGAGACCCATGATGCCGCCGCCGCCGAGCGAGCTCATCAGCCCACCGAGCAAACCGCCGCCGCCGGCACCTGCACCATTGAACTGGGCGACGAGATCGGCGCCGCCCGGGATCGCCTCGATCATCCGGGCGACCGGGCCGTCGGCGGCCTCGCGCTGCAGGAAGCCGAGCATCATGCCGAGCGCCTTCTCCGCCTGCTCCGGGGAAATACCCACGCGATCGGCAATCTCCGTCACAATTTCATTCATTGTCAGCCTCCTGATATTTTGACGTTAACGTCAACGTTATTCGAGATTCGAGTGCAACTCAAGCCAGCGGTTTCGCTTGCCATGCAAACAGTTGTCCGCATCTGCCTGCCTGCTTATAACAGGGAAACGATGGTTCGATGAAGGCGGCGCAAGCCGGACCTTCTCAACAAACGGCGGCAGAGCCGAAGGGAGCATGGGGATGATCGAGGACGGCAAGATTTTCATCGGCGCGAGCCGCAATCCCGACGACAGCATCAACAAGCCGGAATATCTCGACCTGAAATTCGGCAACCGCCACGGCCTCGTCACCGGCGCCACCGGCACCGGCAAGACGGTGACGCTGCAGGTGCTGGCGGAAGGCTTTTCCCGGGCCGGCGTTCCGGTCTTTGCCGCCGATATCAAAGGCGATCTTTCCGGCATCGCCGCCAAAGGCGAGGCCAAGGATTTTCTCACCAAGCGCGCCGAGCAGATCGGTTTCAGCGATTATGAATTCGACCAGTTTCCGGTGATTTTCTGGGATCTGTTCGGGCAGAAGGGCCACCGGGTGCGCACCACCGTCGCCGAGATGGGGCCGCTGTTGCTCGCCCGGCTGATGGACGCTTCCGAGCCGCAGGAAGGCGTCATCAACATCGCCTTCAAAATCGCCGATCAGGCCGGCCTGCCGCTGCTCGATCTCAAGGATTTCACCTCGCTTTTGAACTATATGGGCGAGAATGCCACCGAGCTTTCCAGCCAGTACGGTCTGATCTCCAAGGCCTCGGTCGGCTCGATCCAGCGGGCGCTACTCGTTCTCGAACAGCAGGGTGCGGAACATTTCTTCGGCGAGCCGGCGCTGAAGATCTCCGACATCATGCGCACCAGCAATAATGGCTACGGCCAGATTTCGGTGCTTGCCGCCGACAAGCTGATGATGAATCCGCGCCTTTACGCCACCTTCCTGCTCTGGTTGCTGTCGGAGCTGTTCGAGGAACTGCCTGAGGTGGGCGATCCGGAAAAGCCGAAGCTCGTCTTCTTCTTCGACGAAGCGCATCTGCTGTTCAACGACGCGCCGAAGGTTCTGGTCGAACGCGTCGAGCAGGTGGTGCGGCTGATCCGCTCCAAGGGCGTCGGCGTCTATTTCGTCACGCAGAACCCGCTCGACGTGCCGGAAACGGTGCTCGCCCAGCTCGGCAACCGCGCCCAGCATGCGCTGCGCGCCTATTCGCCGCGCGAACAGAAGGCGGTGAAGACGGCGGCCGATACCTTCCGCCCCAACCCGGCCTTCGACTGCGCCACCGTCATCACCAATCTCGGCACCGGCGAGGCGCTGGTCTCGACGCTGGAGGCCAAGGGCGCGCCGTCGATCGTCGAGCGCACGCTGATCCGCCCGCCGTCGGGCCGCGTCGGCCCGCTGACCGACGGCGAACGCCAGCAGGTGATGGACAGAAGCCCGGTTCTCGGCATCTATGACGAAGACGTCGACCGCGAATCCGCCTTCGAGATGCTGGCGGCGCGCGCCAAAAAAGCGGCGGAAGCCGAGGCCGCCAAGCGGGCCCAGGAGGAAGCGGCCGAACAGCAGGGCACGACCTCCGGCTGGAACCTGCCGGGCTTTGGCGGCGATGACGACAACCGCCAGGGCCGCGGCCAATCGCGCGGCCGGTCCGGCTATCAGCGCGAAACGGTAGTGGAAGCGGCGATGAAGAGCGTGGCGCGCACCGTGGCGACCCAGGTCGGCCGGGCGCTGGTGCGCGGGATCCTGGGGAGCTTGAAGCGATAGCTTCGCTCTCTTCCCCCTCGCTGAGAAGAGAGCGAGACAAAGGTGCAATTGTTGCCGCGCGCGCCGCCATGACACAAAATACCGTGTCGAAAATCGAAAGCGCTGACGATGTCCTGCTATCGTCAATCGTGCGGTACATGCATTCTCTGGGCGGCGGCGTCGAGCTTGTCTTGAAAACACCCGACGGAAAAGCCAAGCGCGTTGATTTTGATCCTGAGATTTACGTCAAGCAGACCGTGTAGCCGCAGAGCACCCGAATACCACAGCGAGGTAGAATCGGACTGCCGGCGGGCCGAGGATCTTGAACCTGACATCTTCATTCCCTAAATTCGCAGCCATCAATCATTTCAACAGGATGTGTGCCGCAATGGATTTCAACCCGATCGCAACGCCAGTTCGCCTTGCCAACGGGGATATTCAGATCCATGCCTGCATCCATCACCCTCTCCCAGATTTCGTGGTCCGCGCCTGACGGGCGGCCGCTTTTTTCCAATCTCGACCTGAGCTTCGGGCCGGAGCGCACCGGTCTCGTCGGCCGCAACGGCGTCGGCAAGACGACGCTGCTGAAGCTTGTCTCCGGTGAGATCCGGCCGTATGCCGGGACGATCTCGGTCAGCGGCAGCCTCGGCATTCTGCGCCAGAGCGTGCAGGTCGCGCCGGAGGAGACCATCGCCGATCTCTTCGGTGTCACCGCTGCACTTGCCGTTCTCCACCGTGCCGAAGCCGGCAGGGCAACCGCCGACCAGCTTGCTGCGGCCGACTGGATGCTGCCGGCGCGCATCGCCGCAGCACTCGGCCGCACCGGGCTCGACGCGGAACCGCAGACGCCGCTTGCCGCGCTCTCCGGCGGGCAGCGCACGCGGGCCGGGCTGGCCGCGCTGGTTTTTGCCGAGCCGGATTTCCTGCTGCTCGACGAACCCACCAACAATCTCGACCGCGACGGCCGCGAAGCGGTAATCGCGCTGATGTCAGGCTGGCGGGCCGGCGCGATCATCGTCAGCCATGACCGGGAACTGCTCGAAAGCGTCGATCAGATCGTCGAACTGACGTCGCTCGGCGCCACCCGCTATGGCGGCAACTGGAGCCATTATCGCGAGCGCAAGGCGCTGGAGCTGGCCGCAGCCCAGCATGACCTCGCCGATGCCGAAAAGCGCATGGCCGAGGTGGCGCGCAAGACGCAGGCGACGGTGGAGCGTCAGGCGCGCCGGGACAGCGCCGGGCGGAAGACGGTGGCCAAGGGCGGCATCCCGCGCATCCTGCTCGGCGGTATGAAGGAGCGGAGCGAAACGACCGGCGGCGACAACGCCCGCCTTGCCGAACGCCGGCGCGCGGCGGCACAGGAAGACGCAAAGGCGGCGCGCGAGAAGATCGAGATCCTGCAGCCGCTATCGGTGAGCCTGCCGCCGACGGGACTGCCGACCAGCAAGATCGTGCTGAAGATCGACGGCGTGACGGCAGGTTACCGGCCTGATGAACCCGTCATCTGCGATCTCTCTTTCGACGTGACGGGACCGGAACGCATCGCCATTACCGGGGCGAACGGCTCGGGCAAGACGACGATGCTCGCACTCATTACCGGCGAGCTGAAAGCCTGGGCCGGCACGGTCGCGGTGATGACCGGTTTTGCGATGCTCGACCAGAAGGTCGGCCTTCTCGATCCGTCAGCCTCGATCCGCGACAATTTCCGCCGGATCAATCCGCAAGCGGATGAAAACACCTGCCGGGCCGCGCTGGCCCGCTTCATGTTCAGGGCCGATGCGGCGCTACAGACGGTTTCGACGCTCAGCGGCGGCCAATTGCTGCGCGCCAGCCTTGCCTGCACACTCGGCGCCGCACCACCGCCGCTGCTGATCCTCGACGAGCCCACCAACCATCTCGACATCGACTCAATATCGGCGGTCGAGGCGGGTCTCGGCGCCTATGACGGGGCGCTGATCGTCGTCAGCCACGACGAGACGTTTCTCGAAAACATCGGCATAACGCGGCGGCTGGAATTGCCGGGCGGCTATGTGGGTGGGTGATTTTAGGGGGAGCTGCCTTTCCCCATTCCCGCCCGCCTTTCAGGAGCGCGGCATCCTCCAACGTCCCTCATGCTGAGGTGCGAAGCCCGAGAGGCGTAGCCTCGAAGCACGCCGCAACATTGCTTCCTGCATCCCTCCGACGTCGCCTCCCTTGCCTCATTTTGCCGGCAATGGTATTTCCCTCCTGCAACTCTTTCGAGAAAGGAGGATCACGTCATGCAGTATTATTTCCGGCATCATCGCCAGCGTGGTCCCGTCGACGCCCTGCAAATGCGTTTGCAGGGCTGACCAGAGACGCTTTCACATCTCTTCCTGGTCTGCCCTTCGTGGCCGATGCGCCGCCGTCAGATGACAGCGCGCATTCCTTTTATTCCCGGGCCTCAAGGACGCAATCCGTGATGGGCTGATGCCGCCGATTGCGCCTGCCCCCGGTCAGGACCAGAGAACGAACATGACCCTCATCAACATCCGCAATCTCGGCGTGACGCTCGCCAATCCGCTGTTTTCCAACCTCAATCTCGTCGTCAATTCAGGCGACCGCATTGGTCTCGTCGCCGCCAACGGCCGCGGGAAATCCACCCTGCTTGCCTGTATCACCGGCGCGCTGGAGCCGAGCGAGGGCGAGATCACTAAGACCCGCGGGCTCACGATCGGCCATGTCGCGCAGAATGTGCCGGCCGCACTTTCCGACACGCCATTCTATGATGCGGTGCTGCAGGCGCTGCCGGCCGATCAGGCCGAAAGCGAGAGCTGGCGCGTCGATGTCGTGCTGGAATCGCTCGAAGTCCCGGAGATGATGCGCGGCCGGCCTCTGAAGCAGTTGAGCGGCGGCTGGCAGCGGCTGGCGATGATCGCCCGCAGCTCGGTCACCGAGCCAGACGTGCTGCTGCTCGACGAGCCGACCAACCATCTCGACCTCAAAAAGATCGCGCAGCTGGAAAGCTGGCTGAATGCGCTGCCGCGTGACGTGCCGGTCATCCTCTCCAGCCACGACCGCGCCTTCCTCGATGCGACGACGAACAGGACGCTGTTCCTGCGGCCGGAGCAATCGCCGGTCTTTGCGCTCCCCTATAGCAGCGCACGCGCCGCTCTTGACGAGATCGACGCCGCCGAAGCGCGGCGCTACGAGCGCGACATGAAGACGGCGGAACAATTGCGCAAGCAGGCGGCCAAGCTCAAGAACATCGGGATCAATTCCGGCAGCGACCTGCTCGTCGTCAAGACGAAGCAGCTGAAGCAGCGGGCGGAGAAGCTGGAGGATGCGGTAAAACCGGCACATCTGGAACGCTCGGCCGGCGCCATCCGGCTTGCCAACCGCGGCACGCATGCCAAGGTGCTGCTGACGCTGGAGGACGCCGCGGTGACGACGCCGGATGGAACGCTGCTCTTCAGGACCGGCCGGCAATTTATCTGCCAGGATGACTGCATCGTACTCCTTGGCCACAACGGCGCCGGCAAGTCGCGGCTGGTGACGATGCTGAAGCAGGCGATCGAAAGGCCGGAGGCGGCGCCGGGCGGGATCAAGGCGACGCCGTCGCTGGTTCTCGGCTATGGCGACCAGGCGCTTGCCGATCTTGCCGACAGGGACACGCCGATCGGCACGATCATCCGCCGCTTCGATGTCGGCGACCAGCGGGCGCGGGCGCTGCTCGCCGGAGCCGGCATAACGATCGACATGCAGTCAAAACCGATCGGCCAGCTGTCCGGCGGCCAAAAGGCGCGGCTCGGCATGCTGGTGCTGAGGCTGACGGAGCCGAACTTCTATCTGCTGGACGAGCCGACCAACCATCTCGATATCGAGGGGCAGGAAGCGCTGGAGAACGAGCTGATGGCGCACGAGGCGAGCTGCCTGCTGGTCTCGCACGACCGCAGCTTCGTGCGGGCGGTGGGAAACCGCTTCTGGCTGATCGAGAAGAAGCGGCTGGTGGAGGTGGAGAGCCCGGAGGGGTTTTTTGCTTCTGTGGCGGGGTGATGGATGGCGGCGGCGTGCCGTGCAGCCCCCTCATCCGGCTGCCGCCACCTTTGCCTGGGTAGAGCCAGGGGTCTCGGCCCGTCCTTCGGACCCCCATGGGGAGAAGAGACTCGTTGCTATGCCGCGGGCTGTCTTGTAGGCGCAGCATCCGCGACCCCCTTCTCCCCAGCGGGGAGAAGGTGCCCGTAGGGCGGATGAGGGGGCCGGCGGCACGACCCCAAAAGCAGCCCAATCACTACCGCTTCGGCGCCACCAGGCAGAAGAAGGCGCCCTGGGGGTCGGTGGCCTGGATGATCCAGCTGCCGCCGGGGACCTCCATCGGGCCGTTGACGACCTTGCCGCCGCCTGAGGTGACGCGTTCGATCGCGGCATCGAGTGCCGGCACGATGAAATAGTAGCACCAGAAGGTCATCGGCAGGTTGTCCGGCTTCGTCATCATGCCGCCGGTCTGCCGGCCGTCATGGGCGAAGATGTAGTAGACGCCCATCGGCCCCATGTCCATTTCGCTGTCCTTCGTCCAGCCGAACCGCCTGGAATAAAAGTCCAGCGCCTCTTTGCCGTTGCCGGCGTAGAGCTCGCGCCAGCCGATATTGCCGGGCGCGTCGGGGGCCAGTTCCGGCCGGGTCTGCTCCATCGGCGCCGGCGTCATGATGCAAATGACGGCGCCATGCGGATCGGCGACCACGGCGAAGCGGCCGATCGTCGGGATGTCCTGCGGCGGACGGCGCACCGCCCCGCCATTGGCGGCGAAATCCTTTGCCGTCTGGTCGACATCGTCGACGCCGACATAGCCCGTCCAGTTCGGCGGTATGCCCTGGCCTGCGAGCTCGGGCGGAAACTCCATCAGGCCGGCAACGCCAATACCGTTCGCCTCGAAGACGGTATAGGTCGGCATGCCTTCCACCTTCATTTCGGAGGTGGTCCAGCCGACGACGGAGCTGTAGAATTTTGCGGCGGCTGCGGTGTCGGGGGTCATCAGCTCACACCAGATGAACTTTCCATGCATCTTGGACATCATGCTCTCCCTCTTCTGACGCCGCCCTTTCGCTAGGGGCGCCGTGGTTGTCAGATTTTGCGGATGTAATGTGCTTCCATGAACTGCTTCCACGAGCCGTCCTCCTGCCTGGCGCTGGAGGTGAAAGTGCGGTGATTGTCGTCGACGAAGGTGATGCACTCGCGGTAGTCGGCGAAGCCATCGCCGCTGAAGTCGGGTCCAGTCGTATAGAGGTCGAGCACATTGCCGGAGGCGTCGACCTCGCCCTCATAGACCCACATATAGTCCATCATGCTGCCGATCCAGCTGCCGACATATTTGTTCTTTTCGGCGTTGTAGCCGAGCGTCAGGATCGTGGTGGCCGGCTTGCCATCGGGCATATGGCCGGTCCCTTCGGCGACAAACCAGATGCCGTGGAGCGAGCGGACGGTCTCCGCCCAGTCGTTGCCGTCGGACATCTCGGGTGCGCTGACGCTCCAGTCGCCGACCAGTCTTTCCAAAAAGGAATGCTCTTTCAGCACTTCGGCGGCCTTCATCATTCTCTTCTCCCTTCGAATGACGATATCCAGGAGGTTTGATTGCTCAGTGACAGCAGGACGATGTCTTCGGAGCATCCTCATATTCGTCATGGCGGCGCACGAAATTCATGGTGCTTTCCTCGTTGCGGCCCTTCGGCGCGCGGTCGAGGATCATCAGGGTTCCGATCAGTTCTTCCGGCCCGCGGGCATAGCTCGAATAGGTATGGAAGACCTCGCCCTTATCGTTGCGGTAGAAGGCACTGAGGCCCGACAGTTCGTCATGGGCCTCAGCCGGCTCGATAGAAGTGAAATTGTAGAAGACTTTGTCTTTGGCAAGGTCCTCCGGACTGAAAGAGACGTGATAATCGAAATTGAAATCGCTGCCGAAGGACGAGACCCAGGGGAATTTCCAGCCCATGCGCTTTTTGTAGGCGGCGATCTTCTCGAGCGGGGCACGCGAAACAGCGACCCAGGTGACGTCGTGATGGTTGAGATGCGGCAGGGCGCCATCGACGTGATCCGACAGGAAGGAGCAGCCGGGGCAGCCGGCCTGCCAGTCGGGACCGAGCATGAAATGATAGATCAAAAGCTGGCTGCGGCCATCGAAGAGATCGGCGAGCGACTTCTTTCCCTCGGGCGTTTCGAAGACATAATCCTTGTCGACCTTCACCCAGGGCAGCGCCATGCGCTCGGCATTGATGCCGTCGCGCAGCTTCGTCGCCTCCTTTTCCTTCAAGAGCAGGGCACGCCGGGCCTCCAGCCATTCCTCGCGGGACACAACCTCATTCTGCATGGAATGCGCCCTCCTCCGGCGCCTGCCGGTGAAGCCGGCTCATCTCCTTCTCCTTGACTAATTACATTGATATCAATATAAATTGCGCATGTCAAATTCGATCGAGATTCCGTTTTCGACGACGCTGCTGGTGCGCGACACCTGCCTCTGCCTGCATGTGCAGCGGGCAGCCCGCGCGCTTGCCCGGCTGTTCGACGATGCGCTGCGGCCGGCCGGCCTCACCAACGGGCAGTTTTCCCTGATGATGTCGCTGAACCGGCCGGAACCGCCGCCGATGGGGCCGGTCGCCGCCCTGCTCGCCATGGACCAGACGACGCTGACGGCGGCGCTGAAGCCCTTACAGCGGAAGGGCTGGGTGACGGTGGTGGAGAACCCGAGGGACCGGCGTGGCCGCCTGCTCAGCCTTACGGCGGAAGGCAAGGCGGTGCTGGCAAAGGCACTGCCGATCTGGGAAAGCACGCATGCGGCCCTCGACGACGGATTGCCGGGCGGCGGCGTTACGCGGCTGCGGCAGGATCTGCAGGCGCTGTCGGGGGTGGATGCGCCGAAACCGGCTGAGGGGTCGCGCCGGCGGCGTTATAGCGGGCGGGTAAGGGGCGCTTAGGGCGACCTGCCCCTCATCCGCCTGCCGGCACCTTCTCCCCGTTCTGACGGGGAGAAGGGGATATGCCACACCCTCTCCGTCCCACGCCGGCCTTTCGCAGGGCACGTCCCCTCGCCCCGTCAGAACGGGGAGAGGGTTAGGGTGAGGGGCAATTCCAAGGCGCTGAATCGCCGGGATCAGGCGACCGTGACCGGAACTTCGGTCGAGGTGCGCATGGCGTGGCTGTAGGGGCAGACGATGTGGGCCGCGGCGGCGAGCTTTTCGGCGGTTTCACGGTCGAGACCGGGAATATTGACCGTCAGGGCCACTTCGATGCCGAAGCCGGTGCCGTCTTCGCGCGGGCCGATGCCGACCTTGGCCGAGACGGTGGTCTCTTCCGGAATCTTGACCTTCTGCTGGCCTGCAACAAATTTCAAGGCACCGAGGAAGCAGGCGGAATAGCCGGCAGCGAAGAGCTGTTCGGGATTGGTGCCGGTCGCGCCGTCGCCGCCGAGTTCCTTGGGAACGGTCAGCGTCACGTCCAGAACGCCGTTTTCGGAAACGGCGCGGCCGGCGCGGCCGCCGGTGGCGGAGGCTTTGGTCGTATAAAGAATAGGCATGACGATCTCCTTTGGTTGGCCCTTCGATCGGGTTGGAGTTTTACTATCGCACAATTAAATTGCACACAAGTGAATTTTGCAAATTGCATTTCACGGATGGAAAGAAGACAATCGCAGCCTCGGGGATGACGGATATGAAAGCGCTAACGGCAAAGACGATGGAGATACCTGAGGAGGAGAAGCGGCTGGAAAAGCAGCTGTGCTTTGCGGTCTATGCGACAGCGCATGCTTTTACCCGCGCCTATAAACCGATCCTCGACAGGGTCGGCCTCACCTATCCGCAATATCTCGTGATGCTGGTGCTGTGGGAGCGCAGTGCGCTGCCGGTGAAGACGATCGGCGAGCAGTTGGACCTCGATTCCGGCACGCTGTCGCCGCTGTTGAAGCGGCTGGAACAGAGCGGGCTGATCAAGCGCATCCGCGATCTGCGCGACGAGCGACAGGTGATCGTGTCGCTGACGCCGAAAGGTGAGGCGATGAAGGGAGAGGTCGATAAGATCATGACGGCGATCGGGAAAGCCGCCGGCTGCACGATCGAGGAAATGGCCGAGATGCGCGACATGCTGCATCGGCTGCGGGCCAATCTCAGCCGGGTCGGCGACGGCTGAAAGTCCCTGCCCCGAGCCCGTGGCGGCTATGGCGGGATCAGGAGCGCCGCTTGGCGACCTTCGCAGTTGAGCGCCGCTTTTTTGCAGGCGGAGGTGAGGCTTCCGCTTCTTCGGCGGCCTGCTGCAGACGCAGCGCCCTCAGCTTCTCCGTCTTCTTGTCACGGGCCGATGCTTCGGCTGCGATAATGGCGCGCGCCGTGTGATCGGTGGCCTCCGCCTTGTCGCGGGACGACAGCTTGGCGGGGTTGAAGAATTCTCCCTTGGTGGCGGTCATGTGCCCCCTTTCTCAGATGATGGCGGCGTTTGATCCTTGCATTGCGGCTGCCAACATCATTTTACGGCCAGGACGCGATTCGACAAAGCCGAGATGTGGCGACCGGCCCGTGACACCACGGCCGGCATGCCACGGCCGGATCAGCGAGCGCGGACAGCCTTTTTCGGCGCCGGCAGCAGGCCCTCGCGCTGCAGCTTCTTGCGGGCAAGCTTGCGCTGGCGGCGAACGGCCTCCCCTTTTTCGCGGGCACGCTTCTCCGACGGCTTCTCATAGGCGCTGCGCGCTTTCATTTCCCGGAAAAGTCCTTCGCGCTGCATCTTTTTCTTAAGCACGCGCAACGCCTGATCGACATTATTATCCCTGACGAGTACCTGCAAACGAATATCCTTCCTGTTGGCGGCGAGGCCGCTGTCATGTGATGAAAATGGCGGGCTACTTGCCCATGCGGATTCCCGAAAATTTCAGCCATGGCTCGGCGTCATCGGCTTTGGCAGCCGCCTCGAGTGACGCCCGCCGTGGCGATTCCCCGATGTCGATATCGTCCTCGGTGATGCGGCGCTCGAAATTCTCGCCGGTGAACTGAACGCGATATTGCACGTGCCCATGATCGTTGGGCAGGATGCTGGCGATCCGGCACCGCTTGTCTGCCTTTGCCGTGCGGGTCAGGCCGGACTTCAGCACGATCATGTCGCCGACTTTATAGCTTGATCTGCTCATTCAGCGTCCCTCAACTCTTCGGCTGCTCAATTTCAAAACAAAAAGGCCGGGCTTGAACCCGACCTCTTTCAGTCATTCAGCCACAAAGCTGCCTTTGATGGTCAGCGCGCTGCCAGTACATCCGTGGTCAGCTCGCCGCAATCTCTGGTCAGCCCAGGCGAACGACAATCATGCGGCCTGAAGGTTATCGGCCGAATTCTTGCCGGACCGCTTGTCGCGGACCAGATCGTAGCGGACCTTCTGACCTTCGGTGAGTTCGCGCATGCCGGCGCGTTCGACTGCCGAAATATGGACGAAAACGTCCGTGGAACCATCATCGGGCTGGATGAAGCCAAAACCCTTGGTGCCATTGAACCACTTGACGACGCCTGAATTCATAACGATCTCCTTTTCAACCGTTTGAGTGCGCCCGGGACCGATTCCGCGGGCAATATCGATGTTGAGACGAGATCTGACGAAGCGCACGGAGCGCATGGACAAAGGGTCACAAGCAATATTCGATACGCCCCATGTAGGGGGTTTACCGAATTAAGCAATGGATTTTCGAAAATAAATTCCTTTACAGGCGGCGAAAGGGAAAGCATTTGCCGAGAAAAATTGCCGGAGGCGGCCGGCTGGCGACCGCCCCGGCAGCATCACTGCCAGACGACGATCGGCGCCTTTGTCGGAACGCGGTCGTAGAGATCGATGATGTCCTGGTTCATCAACCTGACGCAGCCCGAGGAAACGGCCTTGCCGATCGAGCGCCAGTCGGGATTGCCGTGCAGGCGGTAGAGCGTATCCTCTCCATTCGAGAAGATATAGAGGGCGCGGGCGCCGAGCGGATTTTTCAGGCCCGGCTCCATGCCGCCGTTATCGATCGAATATTTGACTAGTTCCGGCTGGCGGGCGACCATCTCGTTCGGCGGCTTCCAGCGCGGCCATTTCTGACGCCACTGGATGACGCCCGATCCCTGCCAGGCGAAGCCCTCGCGACCGATGCCGACGCCGTAGCGCATCGCCATGCCATCGGCCTGGACGAGATAGAGGAAGCGCGACGGCGTATCGACGACGATGGTGCCGGGCGGTTGGCCGGTGGGGTCGAGGACACGCTGGCGATAGTAGCGCGGATCAATCTGTTCATAGGGAACGGCGGGAATGAGGAAGCCGCCGTCCTCGATCGGGCCGTACATGACGGCAAGCTCGGGCCCGCTCGGCACGCTCGAGGCTGCCGGCGACTGGAACAGGCGGCCCGGCGAACGGTAGATAATCGACGTGTCGCCCGAGGTGACCGTGTTGACCGTGGAGGCGCAGCCGGTGAGCGCCGAGGCTGCGGTCAGTGCCGAAAAGGAAAGAAAGCTGCGGCGGGAAAGATGTCTATCGAAGCTCATGACGCGGGACTGATTTCCTTTGATGCGTGACGCCGGGGTGGCGACATGAGGAAATCTATCGGCTTGCGCCAAATAAACCATAGCTTCACGCAGACGTGTTCCTGATGGAGCCGACGATATGAAGAGCGCTGTTGCAGCGCTACATCACAACGATCTCAGCCTTGGGGGGAAGCCGGTCGTAGAGATCGACGACATCCTGGTTCAGCATGCGCACGCAGCCCGACGACGTCGCCTTGCCGATCGACTGCCAGTCGGGCGTGCCGTGGATGCGATAGAGCGTATCCTGGCCGTCCCTGAAGATATACATGGCGCGCGCACCGAGCGGGTTCTGAAGTCCGGGATTCATGCCGCCGTTTTCCGCCGAAAAGGCGCGAACTTCCGGCTGACGCGAGACCATTTCGACCGGCGGTGTCCAGCGCGGCCACTTCTGCTTCCACTGGATGACGCCGCGGCCCGACCAGGCGTAACCGTCGCGGCCGAGGCCGACGCCGTAGCGCATCGCCTTGCCGTTCGCCTCGACGAAATAGAGGAAACGCGCCTTGGTATCGACGACGACGGTGCCGGGGCGTTCGGTCGTCTGGTAGTCGACCTCCTGACGCAAGAATTGTGGCTGAACGCGGCTGACAGGAATCGCCGGCAGGGTAAAATCCTCGTCGCGCAGCTCGCCATACATCGCCATATGCAGCGGGTTCGTGACCGGCAGGCCGTAGGTCTGGTGGAACTGGGTCTTGTAGAGTTCGCGCGTCTGCGGCACCGGCTGATCGGGGATCGGCCGCACCCGGCGCGGATCGACGCCCGGCGGCTGGTAGAAGACCGGCGAGGTTTCCTGGACGAAGCGGGCGGGCGAATCGGCAGCGACATCGGGGATCAGGATGTTGCAGCCACTGAGCGGCGCGACAGCAATCATAAGCCCGGCAATCGGGAAAACCCGGCGCAGAAAATTCATGGGACCACCCTATCAACGATCGGCAAGACAGCGATATCTTCCGCCAGGATGGCACCCGCGGCTGGCGCGAGGCTGGCGTTGGAGCGGAAAAGATCAAGACGAGTAAATGATCAACCCGCTACCAGGATCGGGGACGGCGCGCTCATGCGAAATCAACCGTCCATCATGCTCCGCCAGCCTCGCCGGCATCGGCAGAGCTTACGCCGCCACCCCGTGGAAGAAGCGGATGCTCTGTTCGATCTCGGCCGGCAGCGCCGAAGTGTGGTTGCCGGCGACGGTGTCGGTTTCAATATGGATGCCCGCGGCGCGGGCGCGGCGGGCGAGCAGATCGGCGCGGTCGTTGAAATGCGACTCTTCCGTGCCGTGAACCACCCGGATGGGGCATTTGAAGCTGTGGGCGTAACAGAGCGCCGAACGCACCTCGAATTCATGCGCATTGCTGTCGTCGAAACGGATGTCCTGGGGATAGCGGCTGAAGAAGCGGAAGGCGTTGGGATTGCCCGATATCGGCGCGGCGGCACGGAATTTTTGGGTGCTCATCGCCGCCAGCATGGTCAGAGTGCCGCCGATGCTGTGGCCGGCGATGAACAGGCGGCCGGGATCGACGCCCGGCAGATGCGCCAGGCGCTCGGTGGCGGCAAGCACATCGTCGACCTCATCGTAGAAGCCGGAGAAATTGCCCCTCTGGCCGTTCTCGCCGCGCAGCGACGGCATCATCACGACATAACCCGCATCCATATAGGGCTTCATCAGCTGCCAGTGGCCGACACCCATGGCATTGCCGCCGTGCAGGAAGAGCACGGCCGGCCTGGCGGTGCGCTCGCGCTTGTATCTGGAGACCCAGGCCGCCAATTCCAGTTCGCCGCCATAGCCGGAGCGGTAGAAGATCTTCTCGGCGTCGGCAGGCGCGGTCAGCGGTTCGTATTTGTCCGGCGCCGGCCCCTTCTGCAGGAGTTTCGTGCGGAACCGGCGGCGGACCGCGGCATAGTCGTGCTTGGCAAGGCGCGGCTCGTCCGGGACATCGAAGGCGGCCGCCATGCGCGGCAGGACGAGTGCGCCGGCGAGCCCCGCCAGGACGGCGCGGCGTTGGCGGAGAAAAGAATTTTGTTCATGCGAGCTCATGACGCAGCACCTAAATCATTTCCCCGGCACGCCAGATTTGCATCGGAAAATCGGCGCCGCCAATACACATGATGTTGAAAATATTGCCCTGCGTCATTGTTGCACAGGAGCGCAAAGCTCAACCCGGTTTTGCATCGATCATGGCGACCAGCGTGCGCAGGCGGTCGGCCTCGTAAGGTGGCTTGTCGGGGCGAAGGCGGGCGATGCGGGGGAAGCGCATGGCGACCCCCGATTTGTGCCGCGTCGAGCGGTTGATGCCCTCGAAGGCCACCTCGACGACGAAGCCGAAATCCCTGTCGGCGCGCACGGCGCGCACCGGGCCGAAACGCTCGGTGGTGTTGTTGCGCACGAACTTGTCGAGCAGCTCGAGTTCGGCATCGGTGAAGCCGAAATAGGCCTTTCCCACCGGCACCAGCTGTTCGCCGTCCTCGTCATCGGCCCAGACGCCGAAGGTGAAATCGGAATAATAGCTGGAGCGCTTGCCGTGGCCGCGCTGGGCATACATCAGCACTGCATCGACATTATAGGGATTGCGCTTCCACTTGAACCAGGGGCCTTTCATCCGGCCGGCCTGGTAAATGCTGTCGCGCCGCTTGATCATCACGCCCTCGATGACCGGATCGGGCGGGGCGGCACGCAGAGCGTCGAGCTCCTCCCATGAGGAGAAAGGCACGAGCGGCGAGAGGTCGAACCGGTCATGGGGGGCGCGGTCGATGATCTCGGAAAGACGCCCGCGGCGCTCGACATAGGTGCGGCCGCGAATATCCTCCTCGCCGTCAAAAAGCATGTCATAGGCGCGGATGAAGGCGGGGTAGTCGTCGAGCATCTTCGCCGTCACCGTCTTGCGGTTCAGCCGCTGCTGCAGGTCGGAGAAGGTGCGGGTCGGGCTGTTGGAGCGGGCAGTGCCGCCGACCAGCAACTCACCGTCGACGACGCCGGAAAAATTGATCGCCTCGAGAATGTCGGGAAAGGCGCCCGATATGTCGTCGCCGGAGCGCGAATAGATCTTGCGCCTGTCGCCGGAGCGCGACAGCTGGACGCGGATGCCGTCCCATTTCCATTCGGCGGCGTAGTCGGCCGGGTCGAGACCTGCCAGATCCCCCTCCTCCACCGCATTGGCGAGCATGACGGAATGGAAGATCGCCGGTGTCGTCAGCGCCGGTTTGTCGCCGTCGCCCGCCAGCCACTGGAACAGCGCCTCGTAAGGCGGCTGCAGGCCGTGCCAGAGGGTCTCGATCTCGGTGACATCCTTGCCGCCGAGATCGGCGAGCGCCTGCTTGGCAAGACGGGCGGAAACGCCGATGCGCAGCGCGCCGGTCGCAAGCTTGATAAAGGCGAAACGGCCTGAGGAATCCAGCTGGTCGAGCAGATCGCGGACATAGCCGCGCACTTCGGTACGGCCGAGCCCGTTCATGCGGGTGACGACCTCCCCCAGGCGCGGCTGAGCCAGGGCCGAGCGGTCGATATCCCGCTCATTGTCCCAGACAAGCGAAATGGTTTCGGCGAGATCGCCGACATAATCGTAGGAATAATGGAACAGCACCTCGTCTATACGCTCCAGCGCCAGGTCGCGTAGCATGGCGGGCTTGACATTGCGCACGTCAAGCGTGCCGGCGATGGCGGCAAGGCCGTAACCGCGGTCCGGGTCGGGCGTGTCGCGGAAATAATCGGTCAGCAGCTTGAGTTTGCCGTTGCGGCTGGGGGTCAGGACCAGGCGGTCGAGGAGCTCGGCGAAGGCTTTCATGTGGGCCTCCGCATTCCGGGGGAAAACCCCTCCCCAACTTGGCGAGAAGAAGACCCCTCCCCAACTTGGCGAGAAGAAGACCCCTCCCCAACCCCTCCCCACAAGGGGGAGGGACTAACCCGTGGCCGCGGCTTGCCCCAAAGTGTCGTCGCTGCATGCGGGGCCGTCAGACGTAAAATGCGACGAGCGCGGCGCGGTAGCCCCTCCCCCTTGTGGGGAGGGGTTGGGCAGGGGTTTGGGTGCATTCTCCAGCTCATCTCAATCCGCCTCATCCTCATAGCCCACCAGATGCAACGGTTTCGCCTTGATGCCCTGCAGCTGGCACCAGCGCACCAGCGCCTCTTCGCGGCCATGGGTCACCCAGACCTCGGCCGGGCGCAGTTCGCGGATCGTTTCGGTCAGTTCCGGCCAGTCGCAATGGTCGGAGATGACGAGTGGCAGTTCGACGCCGAGCTGTTTGGCGCGCTGGCGCACCATCATCCAGCCGGAGGCGAAGGCCGGCAGCGGCTCGTTGAAGCGCCGGGCCCAGCGGTCGGCAAAGGCCGAGGACGGGCCGATGACGACGGCGCCCCGGAAGGTGGATTTGTCGCGGCTTTCGATCGTCGCGGGCAGCAACTCGCCGAGATCGATGCCTTGGCCGACATAATAGTCGCAGAGCTTTTCCATGGCGCCGTGGATATAGATCGGCTCGGCATAACCGGCATCGCGCAGCAGTCGGATGACGCGCTGAGCCTTGCCGAGCGCATAGGCGCCAACCAGATGAGTGCGTTCGGGAAATTGCCGGAGCGAGGCCAGCAGCTTGCCGGTCTCGTCGATCGGATCTGGATGATGGAAGACCGGCAGGCCGAAGGTCGCCTCGGTGATGAAGACATCACAGGCGACCGGCACATAGGGTGCGCAGGTCGGGTCGGGGCGGCGCTTGTAATCGCCGGAGACAACGATGCGGGTGCCGTTCTTCTCGATGGCGATCTGGGCCGAGCCGAGCACATGGCCGGCGGGGTGAAAACTCACCTTGACGCCATTGATGAGCAGCTCCTCGCCGAAATCGGCAACCTGCTCGCTGGCGCAGAAGCCCTCGCCGTAACGCAGGCGCATGATGTCGAGCGTCTGGCGGGTGGCAAGCACGTTCACATGACCCGGTCTTGCGTGATCGGAATGTCCATGGGTGACGAGCGCCCGTTCGACAGGCCGCACCGGATCGACATAAAAGCCGCCTTCCGGGCAATAGAGCCCCTCCGGGGCGGGATAAAGCAGCGCATCAGCTCTCATAGACCGAGAGATAGCGGGAAATGGGCGCGAGGCCAGAGGAAGCGATCGTCATCACCTGATCCCCTCGAGAAAGGATAAGATCGCGGCGTTGAACTGCGCGGGCCGCTGCAGCGGCGCGAAATGGCCGACGCCGGGCAGGTAGATCATCTGAGCGTCCGGGATGCTGCCGGCAAGATATTCGGCATGTTCGGCTTTGATGAATTCGTCGTGTTGACCGAGCACGATCGCGACCGGAACGCCGATGCGGCCGAGGTCCTCCGCCCCATAATTCGGCTCGGTGCGCATCATCAGGCCGACCGCCTCGACGAACGAATTGAAATCGTCCGGGGTGGTGGACAATGCCGCATAATCCTTGGCGTGGCGAGCGAAACATCGGTCGATGATCGGGGTCGGAACGAATTCCAGCGTGCCGCTCGGATCCATGTTGCAGGCGAAGAAGAAGACGCCCTCGACACGCGACGGCGCCGTCATGGCGAGGATCAGCGCGATGCAGGCGCCGTCGCTCCAGCCGACGAACGCCGCCGTTTCCAGCCGCAGTTCGTCCATCACCGCCAGCACGTCGGCAGCCATCAGCTCATAGGTGTAGGGACGGTCATCGCGAGTGCTTCGGCCATGGCCGCGGCTGTCGATCAGTACGACGCGGCGGCCGCGGCCGAGCAGCGCCGGGACCTGGTAGCCCCAGTTGCCGCTATGGCCGAGGCCGCCATGCAGCAGAATGACGGCAGGGCCGCCCGTCCCGTAGCTCGCATACCAGATGCGGGCGCCGGCCCGCCCGACATGGCCTTCGACAGAAGCCGGCGGCAACGGCGCGGCCCCCTGCGCTTCGAAATGGATGAGTTCGTCGTCCTGTCGTTCCATCGCTATGCCAATCCTTTCCGGCGAATAACCCCGCGCATAGAAAAGCCGGAAAACAGTCCAAGAACAACCAGAATCGCTTTCTAGCTGTTGCCTCCTTCGATGCAATCAGGAGGAGCAGAGAGATGGGCAGGAAGCTTTTCTATTGCGCGGCGGCGATCGCGCTCGCAGCCGCCGGCATCTATCTCAACAATACCAGCCTCATTGCCGAACATCGGCCGGGAAAGCCGGTGCTGCTCGCCCATCGCGGCATCGCCCAGCGCTTCGACGGGACCGATCTGAAGAACGACACGTGCACGGCAAGCCGCATACTGCCGCCGAAACATGACTATCTGGAAAACACTATTGCCTCGATGCGGGCGGGCTTTGCCGCCGGCGCCGATATCGTCGAGATCGACGTGCATCCGACGACGGATGGCGAATTCGCCGTCTTTCACGACTGGACGCTCGACTGCCGCACCGACGGACACGGCGTGACGCGGGAGCATTCGATGGCTGAGATGAGGAGGCTCGACATCGGCTACGGCCATACCGCCGATGGCGGCAAGACCTTTCCCTTTCGCGGCCGGGGCGTCGGCATGATGCCGACGCTGGCGCAAGTGCTTTCGACCTTTCCGGATCGGCGCTTCCTCATCAACATCAAGAGCCGCGATCCGTCCGAGGGGGAAAAGCTCGCCGCCGTGCTGAACGGGCTTCCGGCCGCACGGCGGGCCGGCGTCATCGTCTATGGCGGCGACGAGCCGATCGACGTGCTCGGCCGGCTGACACCCGATATCAAAATCGCCTCGCGCAAAAGCCTGAAGGGCTGCCTGTTCAGCTATATCGGCTATGGCTGGACCGGCCTCCTGCCTGAGGCCTGCAAACACCGAATGATGCTGGTGCCGATCAATATCGCACCCTGGCTCTGGGGCTGGCCGGACCGTTTTCTCAACCGGATGCAGGATGCCGGCACTGAGGTTTTCGTGCTCGGCCCCTATCGCGGCGGCGATTTTTCCACCGGCATCGACGATGCCGCGCAACTGGCGCGGCTGCCGCAGGATTATGCGGCAGGGCTATGGACCAATGAGATCGAGACGATCGGCAAGCTCATGAAATGAGGCGGAGTCTTCGCGCGCCTCAGAACTCCACCCAATCGCCGCCGGCGACTGCCGCATTGCCGTGGAAGGCCGCGCTCACCTTCGCGGCCATTGCCCGCGGTGCCGATGGGACGGGTCTGGAAGCAGCGGTTGCCGCGGCGGGGCGTGATTGGCGCAAGGCCGCGCTTCCGATGTTGAACTGCCCCAGCAGCTGGAAGAGCGCATCGGCCTCCTTGGCAAGGCTGTGGGCGGCAGCCGTCGATTCCTCCACCATGGCCGCATTCTGCTGCGTGCCTTGGTCCATGGTGTTAACCGCGGTGTTGATTTCCTTCAATCCCGTCGCCTGCTCCTTGGAGCTTTCGACGATCGCAAGGACATTGCCGTTGACCTGCTGAACCTGGGCGACGATTTCTTCCAGAGCCTTGCCCGTTTCGCCGACCAGCGTCACTCCGCTCTTCACGTGCTCGTTGGAGGCGCTGATGAGCTCCTTGATCTCCTTCGCCGCTTTGGCCGATCTCTGAGCAAGCTCGCGAACTTCCTGCGCGACCACTGCAAAACCCTTGCCGGCATCGCCCGCGCGCGCCGCCTCGACGCCCGCGTTAAGCGCCAACAGATTGGTCTGAAAGGCGATTTCGTCGATGACGCCGATGATATTGCCGATCTCGGCCGACGATGTCTGGATCTTTCCCATGGCTTCGACAGCGCTGCGGACCACCGCCCCGGAACGCTCGGCATTCTCGCGCGTCCTTCGAACCAGCTGCCCGGCCTCCTGAGCACGGTTGCTGGAATCGGAGACCGTTGTGGTGATCTCTTCCAGGGCGGCGGCGGTTTCCTCGACGGAGGCCGCCTGCTGTTCCGTGCGCTTCGACAAATCATCCGAGGCGGAACGAACTTGCTGAGCTCCGGCCGCGATGCCGGTTGCGTTTTCGGCCACGGCCTGCATCGCTGCGCGCAGCTTGCCGACAGCGGCGTTGAAATCGGTTCGGAGTTTTTCCAGGGTCGGAATGAACGGGGTTGCGACTTCGCGGGTCAAATCGCCGCCAGAGAGGCCCATCAACGATGCCGCCAACTGATCGACATTATTGACGCGGGCAGTTACGTCGGTCGCGAACTTGACGACCTTGAACACCTTGCCGTTCATATCGAAGATCGGGTTGTAGGAGGCCTGGATATAGACCTTTCTGCCGCCCTTGCCGATGCGCAGAAACTCATCAGCCACGAATTCGCCACCTGACAGGCGCGTCCAGAACCGCCTGTAATCGTCACTGTTAACGTAAGCGCTGTCGCAAAACATCGAATGGTGGCGCCCCTGGATCTCGGCAAGCTGATAACCGAGCGCCGACAGGAAATTCTCGTTCGCCGTCAGAATCTCGCCCTTTGGTGTGAATTCGATAACCGCCTGGGCGCGCGACAGTGCGCTTATCTTGCCGGCATCCTCGGCGCTCTGCAGCTTCTGCTTGGTGATATCGGTCGCGAACTTCACCACCTTGTAGGGTTTCCCGCCGCTGAAGACAGGATTGTAGGAGGCTTCGATCCAGATTTCCTTGCCGCCCTTGCCGATGCGTTTGTACTGGCGCTGATCGAACTCGCCTCGATTGAGTTTCGCCCAGAACTCGCGATAATCGCCAGACGAGGCTTCTGCCGGCTCGACGAACATCCGGTGATGCTGGCCGACAATCTCAGACAATTCGTAACCAAGGGCAGCACAGAAATTGGCATTGGCCGTGAGAATCCTGCCGGTAAGGTCGAATTCGATAATGGCCTGCGACCTGCTCATCGCGGCCATTACGGCCTTGGCATCCGAACCGAAGCCGAATCCTATCTTCTTCATGCTGTTCCCCCTAGCTCAAATCGAGCGCATGACTGCCGCCACCCACCGCGGGCTTGCGCTGGACGGGCACCCCGAAAATAAAATCCGATAAATTCTTTAAGCTTCCTTTAACCGGGTCATTGCGGCATTTGCTTCCTCCCATTTGGGCCGAGCAAACAAATAACCAAATAGAATCAGTCGCTTGAATGAGCCTCCCACGTCGGGAAAATATCTTCCGGCGCAGACTTCCAGCCGTCAGCATAGCTTTTTTTACCGCAGCCTACCCGGGAAGCGCCACAATAGGTTTACTCTTTATTAAGCATCAATTGCTGGTTATGCTCGCGTGCCAGGCAGCCGGAGGGCTTTACTGTCTTTCCTCTGCAGGCAGATTTCACTGTCCTTCGAGCGTGTAGAATCAACTTCCGATACGAGCGGACAAGCTGGACACATCAGCCGCCAAGCGCCGGATGCTGCCGGGGATCGGAGAAGGACATGAAGCTCGAGGCCGAGTGCAATCGAATTGAGAAAATCGCCGCAGGCTTTAATACGCATTACGAAGTCTTCAAATATATGAAGGGCCTCACTCAGGATCTGGGGATGAGCGCTTTCCTGATCATGATGCTGCCAGCGGTCGAGCTCGTTGAAATCGGCGCAACAAAGATCATCACCAATTGGCCGGCGGAGATGGTCGATTATTATGACAGCCATAACCTGATGGTCGATAGTCCGGTCATTCGCCGGATGTTGAGATCGACAAGCCCGTTCAACTATGATGTCGAGGCGATCAATATCGATCGCGGAGAAGGCAAGAAGCTCACCGTCATCGATCTGTTCAAGCGGTACGGCATGGAAAAGGGGGCCTATTTTCCCGTCCATGATGCCGCGGGCGGACGCGGTGCGATGTCGATTTCGGGGGCTCGGAATTTCAGCATGCCGGAAATGGCGAAAATCCTGTTCATCGCCACGCACATCTATGATCGGCTCTCACAGCTGACATTAAACGAGAAACACAAGCCGGTTGCCTTCACGGAGAGCGAGCTGGATTGCCTGAGGCTGACGGCCGGCGGCAGGAAGAGCAGCGAAATTGCGAAGCTGCTCGATCTGTCGGAAAACGCGGTCAACAATCAGATCGGCAGCGTGGTCAGGAAGCTGGGATGCACGACGAGAACGCAGGCAGTGGTCAGCGCTCTGCGTCTCAATATCATCCGTGTTTGAGGGGCCGGTCGACGAACTCGGCAAGCCGAGGAACACGTTCAGAGAAGCTGCGCCTGCAGCAATCGGGAAACCTCCTGCGGCGGAACCGGCTTCGAGAAGCGGTAGCCCTGCGCTTGCTCGCAGTGGGCCTGCCGCAGGAAATCCATCTGGGCATCGGTCTCGACGCCCTCGGCAAGCACCGAGAGCTTCAGCGTCTGCGCCAGCGAAATGACCGCCGAGGCGATGGCGACGGCCGTCTTGTCGCCCGGCAGGGCCTCGACCAGCGAACGGTCCATCTTCAGCCTGTCGAAGGGGAAGGTCTTCAGTGCCGCAAGGCTGGAATAGCCGGAGCCGAAATCGTCGATCGACAGGCGCACGCCGAGCGCCCTCAGTTGCTCCATCATGGCGAGCGCACGCTCGGCATCCTGCATCACCACGCTTTCGGTGACCTCGAGCTCCAGCCAGCGGGATTGCAGGCGGTTGCGCTCCAGCGCCTCGGCGACGTGGCTGGCAAAATCCGGATCGGCGAACTGCTTGGCCGAAACATTGACGGCGATTGTCAGCGGCGTCAGGCCCATATCCTGCCAGCTGCGGGCCTGGCGGCAGGCCTCGTTCAGGACCCAGAGGCCGAGCGGAACGATGAGGCCGGTCTCTTCGGCGAGCGGAATGAAATTGACGGGCGGCACCCTGCCCTTGGCCGGATGGTTCCAGCGGACCAAGGCCTCGACGCCGGTGATGCGACCGGTGGCGACATCGACCTGCGGCTGATATTCCAGGAACAGCTGATCGCCGGTGATCGCCTGGTGGAGCTCGTCCTGCTCGCCGCGCGGCATGCCGACCCCGCTGCTGTCGCCATCATGATGCTGCAGCGTGTTGCGGCCGAATTGCTTGGCGCGGTACATGGCGCGGTCGGCATTGGCAAGCAGCTCTTCCGAGGTGACGCCGTCGACGGGAAAGGCGGCGACGCCGATGCTCGAGGTGATGGTGATGTCACCACTCTCGTCGCGCATCGGCCGAGTGATCGCCTTCTGCAGATCGCGAAGGCGGCGGGTGATGCCGGCATCGTGGCTCGACTGGTGGACCAGCACGACCAGGAATTCATCGCCGCCGAGCCGCACCACCATATCCGAGGGACGGATGCTGTTGGCCATGCGGGTGGCGATCTCTTTCAGCACCTCGTCGCCGGCGGCATGGCCGCGGCCGTCGTTGATGTCCTTGAAATTGTCGAGATCGATATAGGCGACGGTGACCTTGCGGTTGTTGCGCCGGGCCTGGTCAAGGATGCCGGCCAGCCTTTCCTTCAGAAAGGCGCGGTTCGGCAGGCCGGTGAGATCATCATGATGAGCCATGAAATGGATGCGATCGTCGACGCGCTTTCGTTCGATGGCGATGCCGGCGATGTGGGTGGCGAGCGCCACCAGCCTCATTTCATGCTCCGTCGGATGACGCACCTCCCTGGAATAGAGGGCGAAGGTGCCGAGCACATTATTCTCAGAGGTAGCGATCGGCGTTGACCAGCAGGAGCGGAAGCCGAAGGGGGCGACCAGGCCCCGGAAATCCTCCCAGAGCGGGTCGCTCATCACGTCCTCGACGATGACAGGCTGGCCGCGCCAGGCGGCGGTGCCGCAGGAGCCGACCTTGGGGCCGATCGTGACGCCGTCGATCAGGCGGCTGTAGCCGCCGGGCAAGTTCGGCGCCGCGCCGTGATAGAGCCTGGTGCCCTCGCTGTCGAGCAGCAGCACCGATCCGTCGATGCCGGTCAGCTGCGCCTCGATCATCAGCACCAGCGCCTCGAGGATCATCGGCAGCGGCTCGTTGCGGGCGATCATCTCGAGCAGTTTCGCCTGGCCGCGATGGAGATCCTCCTGCAGCTTGCGCTCGGTGATATCGCGGGAAACGCCGATCAGGCCGACGACCTCGCCGCGATCGTTGCGTAGCGGTATCTTCGAGGTCAGCCGGCAGACCGGCCTGGGGCTGCCTGGAAGAACGACAGTTTCCTCCATGTCGATCCGGGCCTGACCACTCGCCATGATCTGCTGCTCAATATCGAAATGCCGGCGCGCCACCTCGAAATCGAAGAGGTCGAAATCGCGCTTGCCGGTAATCTCTTCGGCGCGCGTAAAGCCAAGGTGGCTGGCGGTGACGGCATTGGCGAAAACGAAGCGGCTGTCACGATCCTTGACATAGAGGAAGTCCGGAAGTTCGTGGATGATTGCTTTCAGGCGCAGGTTCTCAACGCCTTCCGAGAGGTGATGAGCGGTCGACGCCATCATCGCCTCAGTCGCAGCAACGAAACGCCGCGTTTCGGCCGCCAGGGAATCGACCGATTCCCGTTGCCTGGCACTCGCTTCGTGCATGACGCCATTCTCCTCCAGCGGCTGAAGGCCCATTCCGCAACACCCAATGTATTTTCACGTCAAAGTAGTCCGCATTTCCCTTCGGGTTGCTTAAATGAAAGGGTGAACGACACACCAATATAAGCGGCGAGATCCTGCCATCGGCCCCTGTCCCAGCAAGAATTTTCGATTGATGTGCAGGGCCTGTGCCAAAAGAAGACAGGCGGGCTGGCACGTTTTCTGCTACGGGCGCGTCATGACAGGAGAGCCCGGACTGCCCTTTCGCCGCGACATGCTTCTCTTTCTCGCCGCCTCGGCGCTGGCGGGCGGGACGTCGCGTGCGCTTGCCTCGCCGCTGACGGCTGCCAGCCAGCCCGATCTGCGCGGTGCAATCGACGCGGTGGAATATCGCGCCGTTCCCGAAAGCGGCGACCGCAAGACCCGCAACCTGGAGCAGATGATAAAGCAGGCAGCGGCCGAGAACGTGCCGGTCTTCCTGCCGCCCGGCACCTATAAGGTCTCCAACCTCACCCTGCCCGACAATACGCGCATATCAGGGGTGCCCGGCGCCTCGCGGATCGTCTATACCGGCGACGGCCATCTGTTTGCGGCCGAAAACATCGGGCGCATCGAGCTTTCCAATCTCGTCATCGACGGCGGCAACCGCTGGCTCGGCGATTATGCCGGCGGGCTTCTGCAATTTACCGGTATCGACGAGGTGCTGATCGACAATTGCGAGATCGGCGGCAGCCGCAAGCACGGCCTGCAGCTGGAGCGCTGCGGCGGGCGGATCGAACGCAGCCGCATTTCGGGCGCGGCCCAATCCGGCCTCTACGCCGTCGATTCCACCAATCTTTCGATCGTTGCAAATACCGTCTCGGATTGCGGCAATGGCGGCATCCTCGTGCATCGCTGGAAGAAGGCCGAGGACGGCACGGTCGTTTCCGGCAACCGGATTTTCAACATCCGCGCCAACGACGGCGGCACCGGCCAGAACGGCAACGGCATCAATGTCTTTCGCGCCGACGGGGTGATGGTGGTGAACAACCACATTTCCGACTGCGCCTTTACCGCCATCCGCGCCAATTCGGCCTCGAACATCCAGATCAGCAGCAACCAGTGCCGGCGCTCAGGCGAGACGGCGATCTATGTCGAATTCGCCTTCGAAGGAGCGGTCGTTTCCGCCAATATGATCGACGGGGCGGCGAACGGCATCTCGATCGCCAATTTCGACGAGGGCGGGCGGCTCGCGAGCGTCACCGGCAATGTCGTGCGGAACCTGACGCTGAAAGGCCCCTACAAGCACGAGGTCGGCTTCGGCATCGGCATTGCGGCGGAAGCCGATACGCTGGTGTCCGGCAATGTGATCGAGGGCGCGCCACGCTGGGGCCTGCAGATCGGATGGGGGGCTTATCTCAGAAATGTCGTCGTCAGCGGCAATGTGGTGCGCAAGGCCCCTGTGGGATGCGCGGTCTCGGTCGCCGAGGGGGCCGGCACGGCCGTCATCACCGACAACATCTTCCAGGAGGTTGGTGAAGGGGCGGTCCTCGGCTTTGAGTGGGACAGACAAGTCTCCGCCGAAATGGCGGGCGGCAACGCGCCCTATGCGCAGCTGACCGTCGAGCGAAACCGCGTGTCCTGACACGCGGCTCCGTCTTTGCTCAGTGCGTCTGATAGGTGCCGGTGACGGTCGCTTCCGCCAATGCGTGTTTCTTTGCCTCCGCCCACATCACGCTGATACCGGCGGCATCCGGCGTAGAAAGCTTCGGCACGTCGAGGGCCGCGAGGCGGAAGATGTAGTGATGCGGGCGATCGCCTGCAGGCGGCTGCGGGCCATCGTAACGGGCATTGCCGAAATCGTTCTTGTAGAAGCGCGGCGCCTGCTCCGGCGCCGTATCGACGCTTTCGGCAAGTGCGCACCACTCAGCCGGGATATTGGCAATGCCGCAATGGCGGAACGTGCCATGCGGAGCATCCGGATCCTCAACCATCAGAGCAAAGCTCCTGGTCTCCTCGGGCGCGCCGCTCCAGGTCAGGGGCGGAAAGAGATTCTCGCCGGCGCGCGCATATTTCTTCGGGATCGGCTGATCCTGGGCAAAAGCCTTGCTGATCAATGTCAAAGTCATGACATTCTCCTGTCTAAGGGGGCTCCTTTCTAAGGGGGCTCCTTGATGTTCGGGGCTCCTTCATCGTCAGGGACGACCACCCCCCTTTTTATGCTCGCTCTCCTAATTGCGGCCGCGCATCATGGCCCGGTCGTCATTGTGGGGGTCCGGGTCGGCCTTCAGATCATTGCCTTTGCGATAGGCTTCCTTCGCCTGCTCATTGCGTTGCAGATCTGCCTTGGCGTCGAAATCCTTGCCGGCATTTGCGGTTTTCTCGCGTTTCTCGATGACACGAAGCTGTTGTTCATGCGTCTTCTTGCCCGTCATGAGTTCCTCCTTTGCCTGGCCCGCGTTGCGCACGCGGCTCATCGCTTTTCGGCGCTTGGACGGCGCCAATCTCAGGGTCCAACCCGCCGGCCCTCTCATTGTTCCCAATTGTGCTCGATCCGGTCGGGAAGGCCCCGGCCGCATCAAAAGCTTTCATCGTCCCATCAGCGGCGAGGACTTTTCCGAGGGTGATCCGGCGTTTACGGTTTCTGCGACACAGCGAGGGGATATCGTCATGCTGACAATCTATGGGGTCTATCGATCGCGCGCTTCGCGCGTCTACTGGATGGCGGAGGAACTCGGGCTCGAATTCCGCTCGATCCCCGTGCTGCAGGCCAGGCGGCTTGCCGACCCGCTCGCCGAAGAGGCGCCGCTCAACACGCATTCGCCCGATTTTACAGCCCTCAACCCGATGGCGCAGATCCCCAGCATTCGCGACGGCGACCTCGTCATGCACGAGTCGCTGGCGATCAATCTCTACCTCGCGCGCAAGCATGGCGGGCCGCTTTCCGGCAAAACCGTCGAGGAAGACGGATTGCTGACGATGTGGACGATCTGGGCGGCCTCGCAGGTCGAGCCGCATTCGGTGCGGATCGTCCTGACCTACGATAACGAGCTTGAGAACAGCGACGATGGCAAGCAGTCGATCGCCGCCGCCTGCTACGGGCTGCGCCGGCCATTTGCGGCGCTCGAAGGTCACCTTTCCGGCCGGCAGTGGATCATCGGCGATCGCTTCACCGTCGCCGATCTCAACATCGCCGAGGTGTTGCGTTATGCCCAGAGCGAGACGGATCTTTTCGACGCGCATCCGAACATCAGGGCCTGGATCGAACGCTGCCAGTCCCGCCCGGCTTACAAAGCGATTCAGGCGGCCCGCAGCAAGGAGCCGGTCGAGGTTTAACACCTACTCGAAAAGCGCCAGCGTTCCGGCCATCTCCTCGCGGATCCAGGCCTTGAAATCCTTGACCTTCTTCGGTTCGCGCGCGCCTTCGGCGGTGATGAAATAGTGGCCGAAGCCGGTCTTTGCGCGAATGCCGAAGGGCGCCGCCAGCCGGCCTTCGGCCAGCGCAAAGTGCGCAAGCGTCTGCCAGGCGAGCATCACGCCCTGGCCGGCGATCGCCGCATCGAGGCACAGCGAGGCGTCGTTGAAGACATGGCGCGTCGACGGCGTCGCACCCGAAAGTCCGGCCTCGCGCATCCAGACTTCCCAGCTGAACATGGCGCGGCCGTCGATAACCGCTGGTAATCGCAGGATATCCGCGGGTTCATGTAGTTTCGCCGCCATCTCAGGCGAACAGACGGGAAAGACCTCCTGTTCCAGCAGCAGTTCAGCCTTCACGTCGGGCCATTTGCCGGCTCCGACGCGGATGCCGATATCGACGTCGCCGAGCGCCGGATTGACGAGATTGTGCGTCGCATCCAGCCGCAGCTTGATGTCGGGGTAACGCTCGGCGAAGCGGTCAAGCCGGCAGACGAGCCAGCGGGCGGCGAAAACCGGCGCCACCGAGATGGTCAGGATCGTATCGTCCTTGCGGCTTGCGATCGAGACCGCCGCCGAAAGGCGGGCGAAGCCCTCGTCGAGCGCTGCGAGCACCGGCCGACCGGCTTCGGTGGCGATCATGCCCCGGGCGGTGCGCTCGAAGATCACCTGGCCGAGTTGGGCTTCGGCCTTGATCACCTGCTGGCTGACGGCGCCGACCGAGACGCCGAGCTCGTCGGCGGCCGCCTGCAATGAGCCGAGACGACCGACGGCCTCCAGCGCCCTGAGGCCGTTGAGATGGACGCTATTCAGGTTCTTCATATAGTTTTTCTATAATGTCGCCGTGGTAATCTCAATTGAAAAAGCACCGGCGCAGGCAGACATTGCAAGCATACAGAATCCCGCTCGACCGGCGATGGCACGATGAGCGGGAGAGCTTGTTCGGCACCAGCCGCCGGTTGGTCACCTTTCCGCGCCGCTGGAGAATGCGAGGCTTGCCATGTCATGGCTGAAGTTTTTCTTGAGGTCTGCCGCGGGGACGCAGATCGACCCGGCCTGGAAGGATGACCCGCTGCGGCATCCCGAGGTCCAGCGCATGTCGCTACGCGAAATCGCCGATCTGCCGCTGGGAGCGGAGACCGGTTTTCATGCCGAGGCCAGGCCGCCGCTGGCGAAATGCGCGTGAGCACCGCTCCCGCGCTTTTGCTGGTTTGCGTTATACTAAACGGCAGACGTCTGCCAGCAAATCACCGGACCGTCGTCAGGATCGATGCGCTCGCCGGCGCGGAAAAAGCCGTTGCGTTCGAGGACACGCTGCGAGGCGATGTTTTCCAAGGCCGTATCGGCTGAAACGAGAGTTACGCGCTGGTCCTGCCGCGCCCATTCCAGTAATTCTCCTATGGCACGCGTGACGGATCCACGTCCTTGGCGGCTGGGCGCGATCCCATAGCCGATGTTGATTTCGCCGTTCTGAGGTGCGCGAATGATGGAGCACAGCCCGACGATTTCGCTCTCCTCCACAATCATCCAGGCCGAGGGCATGAATTCGGCGGCGATCTCTGCTGCAATCCTGGCCAGCATCTCCAGGACCTCAGGGGGCGCGATGGCGCAATCGGAAATCAGGCGTGTGTTTACAGGCGCGAAACCTTTCAGCAACGCGTTGAAATCATGAGTCGTCAATTCGATGATCATGTTCTTCTCGACATTGAGCATGCGCCGGTTTTGGCGCGTCAAGCCGAGCCATGGAGCGAGACTAGCCCTCGATCAATTTCGAGCCGTGTCTCGCCGTTCGCCTCGGCCGGTGCGTTCTGAATATTTTGCGACGGCAAACAAAGGCATTCTCCTGTTAGGGCATGATCCCGGAATGAGCTGATGCGGCTTGATATTGAAGTTCATTGGGTTCTTTGTCCAGGCTTCGCCAAGAAGCAGCGCCGGAGCGCGTCCTTCGAGGCTTCGCCCTTTGGGCTGCGCGCCTCAGGATGAGGAGCGTTGGAGGGTGCCGCGGCTAATGAGAGGCGTTGGTGGTTCTGAACCGAAGCGCTCCGAGAGCCTCATCCTAAGGTGCCCCGCAGGGGCCTCGAAGGATGGGGCGGGGATGCTGGCGTTGGATGCATGCCGTTCATTATCTCGTCGGATTGGCCGGATCCTCGCTGACGCCGACGCGGTGGCGATAGACCATTTCCCAGCCTTTCCAGCCGTTGAACAGAAGAAGGGCGGTGGCGATCAACGACAGCACCAATCCGGTCGGCACGATGAAGTCGCCACCTTCGGCCAATCGGCGCCAGAGGTTGACGGCCTCGATCAGGACGAGGACGACATTGCCGATCATATGGAGCCAGGCGGCGCGCAGGTCGCGAATGCGGCTGTCGCCGAGAAAGTCGGTCAATCCGGCAACTGCCGCCAGCGCCGCCATGACAAGGCCGGCGCCGAGCATCCAATTGGTCGCTACTGCCCAGGCCGGATCGCCCGATCTGGCGTAGACGATGTCGACAACAAGCGTGCCGACGAAGGCGGCGACCGGGAACGGGATCAACATCGGATGGATCGGGTGACCGGCAATGCTCAAGGTGCTTTTCGGGTTCATCCTATTGTCCTCCGACCTTTTTCAATGCGTCTTGCCTGTGGGCAGCGATATGATCGCTCTTGTCGCTTTTGATCTCGTACTGGGGCGATGCCTCCGTCGCCCGGCGCCGATGGCCCTTGTAATCGAAATCCCGGGTGTGGATCGCGATGATACGGCCGGAGACCTGCCCGGCCTCCGAATTCCAGGTGACGTGATCTCCCCGAGCAAATTTGGCCATGTCGCACAACTCGTCAGATGCAGCAGAGTATGCGTCAAACATCCAGACGGCCTGGTTTGTTCCCGTCACGGCCGACAAGCTGAAACCCGCAGCTGTGGAGAAGAGGCCTGCCGCTTGCCGCGCGAACGAAGATTGCGGAAGCCCAGATAGTGATCGGCATCCGAGGTGTTCCATCGACCGGCAAGAGCGATGATCGCGATGTCCGCAGCGATGATGAGCAAGGCATAGATTTTGCCCATGCCTTCAATGTAGCGCAGGCGGAAATCGGTCAAAGGTGGTGGCGACATCAGGCCGAAATGACGGCCGAAACGCAACTTGCCCTTGCACGAATCCCACTTCGCGCTAGCCTGCGTTCGCAAGCCCCATCGCCGCCCGAGTCGGCTCGCTTCACATCCGAGGGAATAGATATGCCGGCTTTGATCGAAGCACGGGGCGTCAGCAAGCGCTTCCGGCAGCACAAGAGATTTCCGGGTTTGCTCGGCGCCTTCAAGACGCTGGTGACGAGCGAATATACCGAGGTTCAGGCGGTTTCCGATATCGGCTTCGATATTACCGCCGGCGAAGCCGTCGGCTATCTCGGCCCGAACGGCGCCGGCAAATCGACGATGATCAAGATGATGACCGGCATTCTGGTGCCGAGCGCCGGCACTCTTTCGGTGCTCGGCCGCACGCCGCATCTCTCCCGCATGGACAATGCGCGCGAGATCGGCGTCGTCTTCGGCCAGCGCAGCCAGCTGTGGTGGGATCTGCCGCTGATCGACAGTTTCACCCTGCACCAGCGCATCTATGATATCCCGGCTTCTCGCTATGCGGACAACCTGCGTCACTTCAGCGAGCTGCTCGATCTTTCGCCCTTCCTCGACCGGGCGGTGCGCCAGCTCAGCCTCGGCCAGCGCATGCGCGCCGAGATCGTCATGTCGCTGCTGCACGATCCGAAGATCCTCTTTCTCGACGAACCGACGATCGGGCTCGACGTGGTCGCCAAGGATGCCGTGCGGCGCTTCCTCGCCGAGATCAACCGCGAACGCGGCGTCACCATCATCCTCACCACCCATGACCTGCAGGACATTGAGACCATCTGCCCGCGGCTGATCATGGTCGATCACGCCAGGCTGATCTTCGACGGCGAATTGCGCAGCCTGCGAGCCGCGCTCGGCTCGGCCCGGCGGCTGACGCTGGAATTTGCCAGCGACCCCGGCCCTTTGCGGCTCAGCACCGCGTCGCTCGTCAACGACGAGGGCTTGCGCAAGGAATATCTGATCGAGCGCGAGGGCGTGTCGCTGGTCAAAATCCTTTCGGAGGTCGGCAGCGACCGCGACCTCAAGGACGTGGCGCTGCACGAGCCCGACATCGAAGAGGTCATCCGCACCTTCTACCAGGGTCGCAATGCCAGAGCCCGGGCCTCATGAGCGCCTATCTCGCCTTCACACGCAACGCCCGGGCGCCCGCCCACGCTATGATCGCCTATCTGGCCTTCACACGCAGCGCCTTCCACGCGCAGCTCGCCTACCGCAACGAGGTCTGGGCCAATATTTTCGGCAAACTGGTGCAGGTCGTCGCTCGCGTCGCCATCTGGCTCGCCGTCTATGCCGGCGCCGGCGCGACCGTGGTCGACGGCGTCTCGCTGCAGCAGATGGTGACCTACGCGCTGCTCGGCGGGGCTGTGATGGGCGCCACCCGTCCGGAAAGGGTCATCGGGGAGATCGGCCGGTCGCTCAAAACAGGCGATATCGCCGTCTGGCTGCTGAAGCCGCTCTCCTATCCGCTCTATGTCTTCGCCAATGAATGCGGCAGCTTTTTCTACCGGCTAGCGACGCAGGTGATCCCGACCGTTGTCTTCACCGCCCTGTTCTACGGCATGCTGGCGCCGGAAAGCCTGTTTCACGGCCTGATGTTCATCGTCTTCTGGGCGCTGTCCTTCGTGCTGATCTTCCTGATGTCGGCGCTGTTCGGGCTGATCGCCTTCTGGCTGATGACGAGCTTCTCGCTCGACTGGATCCTCGGCGCCCTGCTGCATCTGTTCTCCGGCCTGCTGGTGCCCTTCTGGTTCTTCCCCGAGCCCTTAGCGACGATCGCCCGCCACCTGCCCTTCGCCTGGGTCGTCTATTATCCCAATGCCGTCTATCTCGGCAGGCTTTCGGTGGCCGACACCTGGCTACATCTCGGCCTCGGCCTCGGCTGGACCGGACTGTTCCTTTTGGGCGTGCTCTGGCTGTGGCGCCTGGCGTCGCGCCGCATCACCGTGCAGGGAGGCTGATCGTGTTCATCCATCACCTCCGCGTCATTCCGCTCCTGGTGCGCATGCATGTGCGCTCACAAATGGAATATCGCGGCGCCTTCTGGCTCGACCGGTTTGCGCAGATCCTCTCCTATGGCAGCGTCTTTGCCACCATCGGCATCCTGCTTGCCCGCTTCCAGACGCTTGGCGGCTGGACCTGGCCGGAACTGGCGCTGCTCTTCAGCTTCCAACTGCTCGCCTATTCGCTGGGTGCGGCGATGAGCTTCGTGCAATTGCGCGATCTTGAGGAGCTGGTGCGGCTCGGCACCTATGACACGCTGCTCATCAAGCCGTTCAGCCCCTGGGCCTATCTCGTCTTCTCCGGCCTCAATATCGGCTATGCTGGCCATATCATCCTGGCAGTGCCGCTGCTCTGCTGGGCCGTCCTGTCGGTCGACTTCGCCTGGTCTGCCGCGTCCGTGGCGTTCCTGCTTGCCGCAATCGTCAGCGCGACGCTGCTCACCGGCGCGATGATCACCATGATAGGTGCGACCGCACTGATGTGGATGCGGTCGAACCACCTGTTTTCGATCTTCTTCGGCTTCTGGGAGCTGACGCGTTATCCGCTCAACATCTTTCCCGGCAGCATCCAGCTGACGCTGATCACCGCTGTTCCCCTGGCCCTGACCAGCTCGGTCCCGGTCGGCGCCCTGCTCGGCAAAACCATCCCTATCCTCGGCGATTGGGCCGCCCCCGTAACGCTCGCCGCCGGCCCGGTCTGGATGCTCATTGCCATGGCCCACTGGCGCTACGCCACCCGCAAGTACCAGGGTGCGGGCGGCTGATGGGGCCGACTCCGCCTCAGCCCCGATCGAAGGCCAGCGCCCGCTGAACGGCGGGGCGCTGCAGCATGCGGGCGTGGTGGTCGCTGACTTTTGCAAAACGGGCTGGGTCGACGCCGTCGGACGGCAGCCAGTCGGTCATGACGAAGAGATAGGGATCGGCGAGCGAATAGGTCTCGCCCATCACCCACGGACCTTCGAACATCGTTTCTTCGATCAGCGTGAAGCAATCGGCCATATTCTGCGGTACCTTGGCCTTCATCGCCTCGAGTGCCGCCGGCTCGTCGGCCCAGCGGGAGCCGCGCCGGCGATGGGCATGGTTCACATGTACGGTCGAGCAGAGATAGCTGTTAAAGGATTGCAGCCGCGCCATTTCGAAGGCATCGCCGAGCGGCGCGAGCTTTGCGGTCGGGGCGCTTTCAGCGATGAAGCCGAGGATCGCCGGCGTTTCCGTCAGCACGCCGCGATCCGTGACGAGCGCCGGCACCCGGCCCTTCGGATTGATCTTCAGATAGTCCGGCGAACGCTGCTCGCCATTGGCGAAGCTGAGCTTCTTCGTTTCGAAGGCAAGGCCGGATTCTTCCAGGGCAATGAGGCTTGCAAGCGCGCAGGTTCCGGACGCGTAATATAATGTCAGCATGGTTGTCGTCTCCCGTTCGGCACGAGATATAGCGCAGGGATGGCTGCGCCGGAACGGGGGAGATGGGTTTGCTTGCGTCGGAGTCGCCCCTCATCCGGCTGCCGCCACCTTCTCCCCGTTCTGACGGGGAGAAGGGAATATGCCGCGACCTCTCGGTCCCCTCGGGCCTCTCGCAGGGCACGTCCCCTCTCCGGGGGTCCGCAGGACGGGTCGAGACCAGCGGCTCGACCCCGGCAAGGGCTAGGGTGAGGGGCAAATCACCGGCACAAGCTCGCCGCTCAGCCGCAACCCGGCACATCCTCCAGCCGATGCCAGACCGGGATGCCGCGTTCTCTTGCGATGCGCACGTCGTTGTCGGCGCCCTTGGACTCGCCGGCCAAGCGCAGCACGCCGTCGCAGAGCTGCAGCAGCCGGCCAGCAACCGGGTGGAAGATCTGCTCGTAGAGCGCATCGCCGACCGATCTGCCGCCGGCGGCGTGCCAGATCGGCAGGGCCACCCATTCGCCGATCATCGGCACATGGCCGGCTTCAAACAGCTTATGGGAGGGTTCCTCCAGCCGCCTCAGGTTGGCGGCCATTTTTTCCGGGTCGTCGCCCGTTCCGGACCGATAAGGCCCGGCAATCAATATCAACATGATCCACTCCATCACTCTCCCGGCCTCATGCACGGGATTTCCCGAAAATGCACGATATTTCTTGAATGTCGAGTCATTTCGTGCAATATGATGCCATCTCGTGAATTTTCGTGCGGAAAGACAATGCTAACGACGCAACGCAAGAATCTGATCCTCGACATTCTGCGCCGTGACGGTCAGGTGATTGCCAAGCGCGTCGCCGAAGATTTTTCGCTTTCGGAAGACACGATTCGGCGCGACCTCAGGGAAATGGCAGCGGAAGGGCTCTTGAAACGGGTGCATGGCGGGGCGATGCCGCTTTCGCCCGATCTGCCCGATTTTACCGCGCGGCGTAGCGTCTCGTCCGAGGTCAAGGCGCGGCTCGGAGCCACGGCGGCGGCGATGATCAAGCCGGGGCAGATGATTTTCCTCGACGGCGGCACGACGACCGCCGAAATCGCCCGGCATTTGCCGCACGACATGGGACTGACGATCGCGACCCACAGTCCGACGATCGCCGCCGAGCTCGAGCACCATCCGGCCGAGGTGATCCTGACCGGCGGACGGCTCTACAAACATTCGATGGTGGCGACGGGCGCTGCGGCGATGGCGGCGATTTCGCAGCTGCGCCCCGATCTGTTCTTCCTCGGCGTCACCGCAGCCCATCCCGTGCATGGGCTTTCTACCGGTGATTTCGAGGAAGCGGCGATCAAACGCCATATCGCCCGCTGCTCGGCCGAAACGCATGTGCTGCTAACGGAGGAGAAGTTCGACCTCGTCTCGCCCTGCCCGGTGCTCGGCGTTGCCGAGGTGGCCGGGCTGATTGTGCCGGCCGAGATGCCGGCCGAGCGGCTGAAGCCCTATCGCGATCTCAATAGCACAATCACTGCAGCCTAATCATCGTGCGAAAACGCACACAGTTTTCGGCATCATGCCGAGAAGACGGACGTCGCTCTGATATCGCCGACATGGATGCCGTTCCAGTTGCGCATCGCCATTGCGGCAAAGGCCATCAGAGCGGCATGCACCGTCTCTTCCGTCTCGAAGAAGCGGGCGAGTGTGGCCGCCACCATGGCTTCGGCGGCGCGGGTGGCACCATCCTCGCATTTCAGCGCGATGCCAATGCCCTTTTCCGGGATCGCGGCGCAGAAGACACCCTCGGCGCCGGTCTTGACGAAGATGCGGCCGGGAGCGATCTGCATCAGTTTCGTGCAGGCGCGGCCGGAGCCGGCGACATAGAAGGGCTCGGCCATGCAGGCCTCGATCAGGCGGCGGGATGCTTTGGCGCGCAGGGGCTCCAGGCCGATGCCGGTCGCCATTTTGGCAAAGCCGTGGGCCAGGCTGCGCAAAGGCACGGCATAAGTCGGGATGGAGCAGCCGTCGGTGCCGCAGCTCTCGGCGCCGAGCACGGCGCCGGTCAGACTTTCCATCACTGCTCGGATCTCGACCTGCAGCGGATGCTCGTAGCCGACATAACCCTTCGGGTCGATATCGCGGTGGCAGCAGGCGCAGATGAAACCGGCGTGCTTCCCCGAGCAATTGTTGTGCAGCGCCGTCGGTGCGTCGAGCGTGCGGGCCTGATGGATCAGGACTTTCTGGTTCATCGACCAGTGGGCGCCGCATTCCAGCGCTTCGACATCCCGGCCGGCGCGCGACAGCATCGAGGCGGCAAGCGCCACATGTTCTTCCTCGCCATTATGCGAGGCGCAGGCGAGCGCCAGTTCCTTGTCGCCGAAGCCATAGGCAACGGCCGCACCGCTCTCGACGAGCGGCAGCGCCTGCATCGCCTTGCAGGCCGAGCGCGGAAAGACGGCGGCGTCGATATCGCCGAGCGAAAAGACAAGGCTGCCATCGCCGTCGACGACCGCCACCGCGCCGCGATGACGGCTTTCGACGAGCAGGCCACGGGTGACTTCAACGGCGACGGGATTGGTCATGGGCTCTCATCCGATGCTGGTGGGATGCCGCAGGCATAACGCGTCAGGGCGCGAAAGCCAACGGGGTTAGGGCTGTCTGTTTGTGGCTGCGCGCGTTCCTGCTGACGGCGCCGCGACGCGGCGGCGGGATGTTCGGCAAAGACGTCACGTCGCATTCCGTCATCGTCGGCCTTGAGCCGGCGATCCATGTCCGTTGCTAACGGAGGCCAGCATGGATGCTCGGCTCGGGATGGCTTGTGGAGCAGAACCGCAATGCCGGGCGGAGGAGGATAATTGCGCATGCCAATTCGGCCTTGACCTCCGTCATCCCAGATCTTGAGCCTGGCTCCAACCGTATGATGTCCGCGCCCGGTGTGAACCCAAGCCTTGAGATCGGACGCGTAGCGACGCTATCCTGCAACCGAGTCACATTCGAAGGTATCATCTTGCAATCAAGTCTATCGATTTCAGCGTCCATATTGTGGGTATTTTTCACGCTCGCCTCTCTCGGTCTGGCATGCTGGTTGGCGCGCCGGCCCAAAAGGACAAGCGTTGGAATCATCCTCGGAGCGCTTCTGGGGTTGGCTTTGATGTCGATTGCGTCAATTCTGACCGGTTTCCTCGGAAACGTTCTTCCCATGGGGCAAATCGATTTCTGGCTCTCCAGTTTGACAGCGCAGATCTGACGCAGACAATCATCACCGGAATTGATTGAACAGATCGAAAACTATCGTTTTTCTGATGCATCGGACGCGGCTAAAAATGGTGCGTCAGGAATCGCCCCAATGCCATCCACTCTTTCCTTGATTCTGCGCGACAATAGGATCCGCATTCCCGCCGTGACGCTCGTCGCGCTTGCTTTTACCTACGCCTCGACCGTGCCCTACCAGTCGATCATCGGCATCAACGAGCTGGACTTAAGCAACGGCGCCTATTCGGCGCTGGTGTTCTTCTCGGCCATCGTCAACGTCACGACCAGCCTGACGCTCGGCATCTGGTCGGACAGGCTGAAGGGGCGCCGGCCGTTGGTGCTGGCGCTTTCGGTCGCCGGCATGCTCGGCTTCGGATCGATCGCAATCATCCACAGCCCGGCAATCTTCATCTTTTCGACGCTGCTGCTGGTGCCGATGAGCGGCTCGACCTATTCGCTGCTCTTCGCCAGCCTGCGCGCCAGGACCAACCAGATGGAGCGTGGCGAGGGCGCGGCGGTGACGGCAACGGTGCGGGCGCTGTTTTCCGGCTCCTGGGCGCTGGCGCCGGGGCTGATCGGCCTTTATCTCGTCAATTCGCCATCGATGACGCCGGCCTACGGGATCGCGGCACTCGCCAGCTGCACCTGCTTCTGCCTCTATTTCTTCTTCGCCCCCGGCAACGGCAGCACCGGCCCTGCTCCCGATCCGGTGGGTTTCCTCGCTTCGCTGAAACGGATCTTCATGCCGAACGTGCTGATCCGCGTCGTCATCATGTCGCTGCTTTTCGCGCTGCAGCGGCTGAACGGCATGCTTCTGCCGCTGATCATCACCCGTGCGGCGGGCGGAAACGTCGCCGACGTCGGTTTCATCGCCGGGCTGACGGCGCTTCTCGAAATGCCGTTCATGATGATGTGGGGCTTGGCGCAGCGGCGCTTCCGCACCGCGCATGTGCTCGCCTTCGGCGCGCTGATCTATTGCGCCTATCTGCTGCTGCTCGGATTTGCGTCCGCGCCATGGCACATCTATGCGCTGCTGCTCGTCAACGCCTGCGGCGCGGCGGCAATTCTCAGCGTGCCGATCACCTATCTGCAGGATCTGATCGCCGACCGGCCGGGGCTCGGAACCTCGCTGCTCTCGCTCAACACCTTCATCGGCACCGGCATCGCCGCCGGGCTCTTCGCCTTCGGCACAGCGCTCACCGATTATTCCGGCACCGCCTTCGTCGGCGCCGGCGCGGGTTTGGGGGCGATTGGGGCGTTGCTCCATCTGGAAAGCAGCAGGCGGCAGGCGCGGCAGCCGGCCTGATTGCAGGCGGCGCAGGAAGATCAACGTTCACTCGCCATGCCTTAACGCCCTGATGCGGTAGGCGCAGCGGCGGGCGCCGGTGAGGATATGTTCGCTACGCTCGACGTCGGCGCCGAGGGCGGCGCGGAAGGTTTCGAGTTCGGAGCGGCAGAAGCCGGCGCAGGCGGTGGCAGCCGCGCAGATCGGGCAGTGATTTTCAACCAGCATGAAGGAGCCGTCCGCCTGCTGCCAACTGTCGGCCATATAACCCTCGCGGGTGCGGATCGCGGCCAGACCCTCGACGCGCGCGGCAAGGTCGCCGGCGTTTTCGAGCTCGTGGCGATAGCGCTTCAGCGTCTCGGCCTCGCGGGCGGAGATGACGGTGTCAAGCGCTCCCGCCCCAAGCTGATCGACGAGGGTGCCGAGAAGATTGGCCGTCAGTTCGGCATGGCCATCGGGGAAGCGGCGATTGCCGGCCGCAGTCAGGTGCCAGAGCTGACGCGGCCTGCCCCTGCCGGCAGCGGCAACGGTGACCGGCTCCACCAGCCCCTCCTCTGCCAGCTTCGCCAGCTGCTGGCGGGCGGCCTCGCCGGAAATGCCAAGTGCATCGCCGATCGCCGAGCCAAGCTGCGGGCCCTCGGTCTTGAGCAGGATCAGAATTCGGTTGGCCGGGGACTGACGCATATTTCTCCAAGTGAAGTCTTGTTTTAATCGCAGCGACATGCAATTTTCCAATTTATAACTTGGAAAATAATAATCGGCCAGCAAAAACATCGGGAGCATCTCATGTCCGATATCGACCAGACCATTGCCATTCCGAACGCCAGTTCCGTCTTCCGCCTGTTCCTGCCCGCACACCTGCCGGCGACCTTCATGCTTGCCGGCGGCGTGACGCTTTATGCTGTCGAGAGTTATATCACCGCCACCATCACCCCCTCGATCGTGCGCGATATCGGCGGCCTTGCCCTGATTTCCTGGATGACGAGCCTGTTCGTGGCGGCCGCCATTCTCGGTTCGATCTTCGTCGCCATGCGCCCGCGGGGAATCGGGCTCCGTGTGGTCTATGTGATCGCGGCGCTGGTCTTCGGTGTCGGCAGCATGGTCGCGGCAATCGGCCCTTCGATGCCGGTGGTGCTGATCGGCCGCGCCGTCCAGGGCCTCGGAACGGGCGCGCTGGCTGCGCTCGGCTATGCCTTCATCCGCTATGTCTATCCGGAACCATTGTGGCCGAAAGCCTCGACGCTCTATGCGGCGATCTGGGGTGTGGCGACCGTCATCGGGCCGACGCTCGGCGGCTTCTTTTCGTCAGGCAGCAATTGGCGCTACGCCTTCATCGTGCTCGTACCGCTCGGTCTTGCGATGGCGGCGCTGGCGCCGCGGCTTTTGCCCGAGGTCAGGGATGAGCGCGACCAGGCGGGAACACCGGTCCTGCAGATCGGGCTGCTGCTTACCGCCGTGCTGATGGTCAGTGCGGCCGGCGCGATCGACGTGACGGCCATCAAAGCCCTGCTGATCATCGCCTCGGTCATCGCGGTCTCGGCCATGCTCGGCATCGAGGGCCGAAGCCGCAACCGGCTGCTGCCGTCCGGCGCCGTCAGCCTTTCCCGGCCGATTTGCCGCGTCTACCTGGCAATGCTCGCCATGACCGTCGTGCTCGTCAGCGACGTCTTCATTCCCTATTTCCTGCAGGTGCTGCACGGGGTAACGCCGCTGATCTCCGGTTATCTCGTGGCGCTGGTCGCCGTCGGCTGGACCTTCGCCGCCTTCCTCGGCAGTTCGTTGAGTGGCCGACAGGCCTATCTGGCGATCGTCGCCGGCGCGTTGATCGAGGCGGCGGCGACCGCTTCGGTGGCGGTATTTCTCGCCAACGAAAATCCGCAGGGGGATTTGCCGCTCATCCTGCCGGCAGCGGCGGCCATGTTGATGATGGGCTTCGGTATCGGTCTCGGCTGGGCGCATCTCGTCGCCATGGTGCTGAAGCTTGTTGCCAGCAACGAACAGGACAAGGCCTCGGCGGCAATCCCGACGATGAGCTCGCTTGGCGGCGCCTTCGGTGCGGCTTTCGCCGGCGTCATCGCCAATGGCGCCGGCCTCGTCGATCCGGGCGGCATGTCGGGCGCGCTGTCGGCGGCGCATTGGCTTTATCTGCTGATGGCGCTGCCGGGCATTCTCGCCGTCGGCGTCTCGCTGACCCTCAGAACAGGATGATTTTAGGCCGAGTCGGCCTAAAACCTGAATCCTGTTCTAGATTAAAAAAGTTAGAGCATGATGTTGCCCGAAAACCGTTCACACTTTTCGGCATCATGCTCGGCTGACGCGCAGCATGACCTTACCGACATGGCTGCCCTCTTCCAGCAGCCGGTGCGCCTCGACGACATTCTCGAAGGCGAAGACCTTGTGGATCACGGGGGCGACCGTGCCGGCCTCCAGCAGCGGCCAGACTTCGGAAAGCAGGTCGTCGCGGATGGCGCGTTTTTCTTCGGCGGCGCGCGGGCGCATGGTGGAGCCAGTGACCGTCAGGCGCTTGACCATGATCGGCGAGAGATTGACCTTTTCGGCGACGGCCCCGCCGAGGAAGGCGATGATCGACAGGCAGCCGTCCTTGGCAAGCGAGGCGATGTTGCGCTCGAAATAGGCGGCGCCGATCATGTCGAGGATGACATCGACACCCTGGCCGGTTTCGGCCTTGATCACCGCGGCGAAATCCTCGCTCCTATAGTTGATCCCTCGTTTGGCGCCGAGCTTTTCGCAGGCCTCGCATTTTTCCGTCGAGCCGGCCGTGGCATAGACCTCGGCGCCGAAGGCGCGGGCGAGCTGGATGGCGGTGGTGCCGATACCGCTCGTGCCGCCATGGATCAGCACGCTCTCGCCTTCGGTCAGCCCGGCCATCTGGAAGAGATTTGCCCAGACGGTGAAGAAGGTCTCGGGAAGCGCCGCGGCCTTTACAGCGTCGTATCCCTTGGGAAAGGGCAGGATCTGACCGGCCGGCAGCAGGCAATATTCGGCATAGGCGCCGCCATTGGCGAGGCCGCAGACCTTGTCGCCGACGGCATAGCCGCTGACGCCAGGCCCGACGCCGACGATTTCACCGGATAGCTCCAGCCCGAGAATCGGGCTCGCATCCTTGGGCGGGGGATAGCTGCCCTGCCGCTGAGCGATATCGGGACGGTTGACGCCGATCGCCTCGGCGCGCACGAGGACCTCGCCTTCGCCGGCCACCGGCAGCGGACGCTTGCCGATCACCATCACATCAGGCCCGCCGAAGGACTTGAGATCGACGAAACGCATTTCCTGAGGCAATGACATGGCGCGACCCTCCTGATCCAGAAGGTTCGGAATAGATCAGCCCGGCCGGCTTGGGAAGGCTGGAAGCGGCAAGGGCGTCAATTCGCCTCGCCCAGGAAGTGGAAGGCGAGGCCCTCCTCGCTCTCCTTGGCGGCCGACTTGATGACGGCGATTTCGGCGCTGACGCGGTTGATATCGTCGATGACGAGGCCTTCCGGCAGTTCGAGAACGCCGATCGAGCAGCGCATCAGCGGGAACAGGGCCTCAGTGCCGGTGCGGTCGTGGCCGAGGATGCGGCCGGCGGCGCGGTGCTCGTCGGAATAAAGATCGAGCACGTCGTCGTGGAAATCGCTGATCAGCCGGTCGAGGATCTCGGTCAGCTCCTCCTTCGTCCAGCCGACGACGCCGATGAAGAAATCATCGCCGCCGACATGGCCGAGGAAATGCCGCTCGGCGAAGAAATAGCGGCGCATCAGCGCGGCAAACAGCGAGATCGCGTGGTCGCCGAGATGGAAGCCGTAGGCATCGTTGAACGGCTTGAAGTTGTCGAAGTCGCAATAGCAGAAATGGCGGACCTCATCGCCGTCGCGGCCGGACTGGCGCATGAAATCACGGATGGCGCGATTGCCCGGCAGGCCGGTCAGAGGGTTCTGGTCCTGGGCGGTCTTCAGCTGTTTCTCGTTGATGACCTTGATCAGCGAAGCGGCGGAGACGACGCCGGCATAACGCATATTGTCGGTCAGGATCAGGCAGTTGCTGCCCTCCATATTTGCGAAGATCGCCATCAGTTGCTCGGCATCGCTGTCGAGGCCGACGATCGGCGCCATCTCGACGAAATGCGAAATGGAGCGCTCGTACATCTTGTTCTTCAAGAGATCGCGGCCAAAGGGCTGATAGATATATTCCTTGAGGTGATGCTCATGGATAATGCCGCGCGGCTCGTCATTGGCGTTGAGGACCGGAAAGAAGGCCTGACGCGGATTGCGGCGGAAGAGTTCGAAGACGCTGTCAATGCTGTCGTTTTCGTAGACCGTCGGCAGGAGCTCGATCTGCTTGCGGATGAGGATTTCGTCGAGCGACTGGCTCGCCCGCTTGCTCTTGCCGAGCTCCTGCAGATGCGGGAAGGATGGCGCCAGCTCCGACATATGCGCCGTCGGCCGCGAGACGAACCAGCCCTGAACGAGATCGACGCCATATTCGCGGCAGGCGATGAATTCGGCCTCGGTCTCGATGCCTTCGGCGATGACGCGGGTGCCGAGCACATGGGCAATGTTGACGATGCTCTTCAGCAGATGACGCTTGCGCGGGCTGCGGTCGATCTCGGCGACGAAATGCCGGTCGATCTTCAGATAGTCGACGGCATGATCGCAAAGCAGCTTCATCTCGCCGTGACCGACGCCGAAATCGTCGATCGCCAGCTTGAAGCCGGCCTTGCGCAGCGTGGAAACCAGGGCGGCAAACTCCGGCACGCTGGTATTGTCGAAACGTTCGGAGAACTCGAAACAGATGGAGGACGGCGGAATATTGGCCGTCCGCAGGTGTTGCAGCAGGCTCTCGACCAGGCGCTCACCATCGGGGATCAGCCGGACATCGAGATTGAGAAACAGCGTCGCGGTGGAGAAATTCGACAGCGTCGCGAACTTGGCAAGCGCGCGGCTGGCAACCATCTGTTCGAGCTGCAGCAGCTGACCGGTCCGATGCGCCTCGTCCAGTATGTCGGCCGGCGTTTCGTAACCGATGCGCTCCTGGCCGCGCATCAGGGACTCGTAACCGAAGACAGTACCAGTGCCGGCTTCGACGATCGGCTGGAAGGCGTTCTCGACGACGAGCTTGGCAAGGGTTACCATCTGATCGCTCGCATAACGGCGGAGCACGCCCGGCTCGACGGCGCCAGCCAAAGATATTGCAGTCTTCATTGTGGGCCGATCTCCACTGCGACTTGTTCTTCTTGCTCAGGAACTTGCCGCAGAAGGATCAATGAACCCTTTCGCCAATATGAAAGTTTTGTGAAAGACGCGAATCCCCGACACGCGTTCCGCGTGAATTCGAATTACCCAGTACAATCAGGCGCTTGTTCAGGCGGAGCGACGGCGCTGCGCTTCATGATCGGCAAACATGTCGGCGACGCATCTGCCGCCGGAGGCGACGCTCTCGTCGTCGAGGAGATCTGCCTTGATTTCGCCGAGCTTGCGGGCGGTATCCCAGAGGCGAAGCGCCTCGCGGACGACCTCGCTGCTCGAGGCGTAACCACCCGTGTCGACGGCGGCGCGGATGCCCGCTGCCTGTTGCGGAGAGAGGGAAACGGTGACCATCGGCATGAACTTCCTCCCTTTTTTTCTTCAGGCAGTACCCTGCCTTTGGGGGACGCATGACCATTTTCGGCATCTCGGCGATTGCGCCGGTGCTGTGGTGCATTCGTACGGAAACCGTCCGCATAACCCGGATCGGCCCTAATCCCTAAAGTCTAATCCCCCGTCATGTCCTTGTCAAAAAAGAAACGGCTTTCCACCGTTTCAGCTGCGGATGCCGAGGCCGAAGGCGATCATCGTCCAGCCCTGGACAATGAGATCGACGGCCAGGAACAGGCCGAGGACCCAGAGGCTGTTGACCGGCCAGCCGAGCGCGATGACGAAACCGGCAAGCGCGGTGATGACGCCGCTTGCGACGATCCAGCCCCAGCCTTTGGCCGGCTTCATGCGCCTTCCGACCCAGGTGCGGAAGACGCCGGCGATGACGAGGGCGAGCGATAGAAACAGCGTCAGCGCCGCCGATGTCAGGATCGGATTGACGAAGGCTGCGATGCCGGCAAACACATAGAGCAGGCCGCTCAGGGTCCAGAAGAGCACATGATCCCAGCCACGGACCTGAAAGGCATGGACGAGATAGGTCACGCCGCCGAACAGCATGAGCATGCCGACGTAATAGACTGAAACGACAGTGGCGAGCATCAGGTTGCCGAGCGCGATCAGACCGCAGACCAAGAGCAGCACGCCGAGGCCGACGAACCAGATCCATTTCGACTGCAGCTGGGATGCCGGCGTTTCGTTGAAGACATCGGCCATAAACGCACCTCCCGTAGCTTTGAATATGTTGCAGCAATGGCCCGGGGGAAGATGCGGCCGCGGGCGGCACGCAAGAAAGATTTTTATTGATTGATCAATCAATCAAAAATAATATGGGTAGAGATAATATGGCCAGAAGTAACATGGCGCCGTTTTCAGGGAGTTGCGGCCTTGCCGAAAGTCGGAATGGAGCCGGTGCGCCGCAAGGCGCTTGTCGATGCGGCGCTGCGGGTGATCGGCGATCACGGCTCGCTTGCCGTCACCATGTCCGACATCGCCCGGCAGGCCGGCGTCTCGCCTGCCCTCGCCCATCATTATTTCGGCAGTAAGGAACAATTGCTGATCGAGACGATCCGCTCGCTGCTGAGACAGTTGCGCAGCGATACGGTGGCAGCGCTCAAAGCGGCGAAGACGCCGCGCGAGCGGCTTTCGGCGGTGATCCGTGTCAGCTTCCACGCCGACCAGTTCGCACCGGAGACGATTGCCGCCTGGCTTGCCTTTTATGCCGAAGCGCAGCGCTCCGAGGAGACGCGGCGCTTTCTGGTCATCTATGCCAGCCGGCTGCGTTCGAACCTGCTTGCCGACCTCAAGGCGCTGCTGCCGGCCGACGCCGCAGAACGCATCGCCGAGGGCGCTGCGGCGATGATCGACGGGCTCTATATCAGGCAAAGTCTGAAATCGGCGCCGATCGGCATTGATGCCTCGATCGCGCTGACGGAGGATTATCTGAACGCGCTTCTAGCCGCCACCTCCCCTTCTCCCCAGCGGGGAGAAGATGTCCGAAGGACAGATGAGGGGGTGAGCGACGCAGGAGCGAACGGCCGAAAGGCCGAGATTGCCGCCCCCTCATCCGGCCCTGCGGGCCACCTTCTCCCCGAGGGGAGAAGGGACGACCACATCGAACACCCCAAGGACAAATGACATGAAAGCCCAGCCGAAAGCCTCGCACTTCATCGACGGCGAATATGTCGAGGATACCGACGGCACCGTCATCGAGAGCCTCTATCCCGCCACCGGCGAGGTCATCGCCCGGCTGCATGCGGCAACGCCCGCAATTGTCGAAAAGGCGATTGCTGCGGCCAAGCGCGCTCAGCCGGAATGGGCGGCAATGAGCCCGATGGCGCGCGGGCGCATCCTCAAGCGCGCCGCCGAGATCATGCGCCAACGCAACCGCGAGCTTTCCGAACTGGAGACGCTCGACACCGGCAAGCCGATCCAGGAAACGATCGTGGCCGACCCGACCTCGGGTGCGGATGCCTTCGAATTCTTCGGCGGCGTCGCACCCGCCGGCCTCAACGGCGCCCATATCCCGCTCGGCCAGGATTTTGCCTATACCAAGCGGGTGCCCCTCGGCGTCTGCGTCGGTATCGGCGCCTGGAACTATCCGCAGCAGATCGCCTGCTGGAAAGCTGCCCCGGCGCTTGTCTGCGGCAATGCCATGGTGTTCAAGCCTTCCGAGAACACGCCGCTCGGCGCCCTGAAGATCGCCGAGATCCTGCATGAGGCGGGGCTGCCGAAGGGGCTCTTCAACGTCATCCAGGGCGACCGCGACACCGGGCCGCTGCTCGTCAACCATCCCGATGTCGCGAAGGTGTCGCTGACCGGCTCGGTGCCGACGGGCCGCAGGGTCGCGGCCGCGGCGGCCGGCAACCTCAAGCACGTGACGATGGAGCTCGGCGGCAAGTCGCCGCTCATCGTCTTCGACGATGCCGATCTCGATTCGGCGGTCGGCGGGGCGATGCTCGGCAATTTCTATTCCACAGGCCAGGTCTGCTCGAACGGCACCCGCGTCTTCGTGCAGAAGGCTGTTAAGGCCGAGTTCCTCAAGCGGCTGAAGGCGCGCACCGAGGCGATGCTGATCGGCGATCCGCTGGATGAGGCGACGCAGATCGGTCCGATGGTTTCGTGGGCGCAGCGGGAAAAGGTGATCGCCTATATCGAGAAGGGCAAGGCCGAGGGCGCGACGCTTGTCGCCGGCGGCGGCATCCCGAACAATGTCTCCGGGGAAGGCTATTACGTGCAGCCGACCGTGTTTGCCGATGTTACCGACGACATGACGATCGCCCGCGAGGAGATCTTCGGGCCTGTGATGTCGGTGCTCGATTTCGACGATGAGGACGAGGTCATCAGCCGCGCCAATGCCAGCGAATTCGGCCTCTCCGGCGGTGTCTTCACCGCCGATCTCACCCGCGCCCACCGCGTCGTCGACAGGCTGGAGGCCGGCACGCTCTGGATCAACACCTATAATCTCTGCCCGGTGGAAATCCCCTTCGGTGGCTCGAAACAATCCGGCTTCGGCCGGGAGAATTCGCTGGCGGCGCTCGAGCATTATTCCGAGCTGAAGACGGTTTACGTCGGCCTGGGGCCGGTGGCGGCGCCTTACTAAGTCAGCGCAAGCAGCCCCCTCATCCGCCCTCCGGGCACCTTCTCCCCCAAGGGAGAAGAGGAGTCGAGAGGCCGCGGCACGTCCCTTCTCCCCTCGGGGAGAAGGTGGCGGCAGCCGGATGAGGGGGCGACACGGCGCAACGCCTGAACAAAGTGCGAGAGAAAAACCATGCAAGCAGATTTCGTCATCATCGGCTCGGGCTCGGCGGGGTCCGCCCTCGCCTATCGCCTGTCGGAAGACGGCAAGAATTCCGTCATCGTCATCGAGGCGGGCGGCAGCGATTTCGGGCCGTTCATCCAGATGCCGGCCGCACTTGCCTGGCCGATGAGCATGAAGCGCTATAATTGGGGCTATCTCTCCGAGCCGGAACCGAATCTCAACAACCGGCGCATCACCGCGCCGCGCGGCAAGGTGATCGGCGGCTCCTCCTCGATCAACGGCATGGTCTATGTGCGCGGCCATGCGGAGGACTTCAACCGCTGGGAGGAACTCGGCGCCAGCGGCTGGGCCTATGCCGACGTCCTCCCCTATTTCAAGCGGATGGAGCATTCGCATGGCGGCGAGGAGGGCTGGCGCGGCACCGACGGGCCGCTGCATGTCCAGCGCGGCGGCTTCACCAATCCGCTGTTCCGCGCCTTTATCGAGGCCGGCAAGCAGGCGGGCTTCGAGACGACCGAGGATTATAACGGCAGCAAGCAGGAAGGCTTCGGGCTGATGGAGCAGACCATCTTTGCCGGGCGCCGCTGGTCTGCCGCCAATGCCTATCTGAAACCGGCGCTGAAGCGGGACAATGTCGGGATCGTCTACGGCCTGGCGCGCCGGATCGTCATCGAGAACGGGCGGGCGACTGGCGTCGAGATCGAGCGCGGCGGCAGGATCGAGGTGGTCAAGGCCAACCGCGAGGTGATCGTCGCGGCCTCCTCCTTCAATTCGCCGAAGCTCTTGATGCTGTCGGGCATCGGACCGGCCGAGCATCTGAAGGACATGGGCATCGCGGTGAAGGCCGACCGGCCGGGCGTCGGCGCCAATCTGCAGGACCATATGGAATTCTATTTCCAGCAGGTCAGCACCAAGCCGGTGTCGCTCTATTCCTGGCTGCCCTGGTTCTGGCAGGGGGTGGCGGGCGCGCAATGGCTCTTATCGAAGGGCGGGCTCGGCGCCTCAAACCAGTTCGAAGCCTGCGCCTTTCTGCGCTCCGCACCCGGGCTGAAGCAGCCGGATATCCAGTACCATTTCCTGCCGGTGGCAATCAGCTATGACGGCAAGGCGGCTGCCAAAAGCCATGGTTTCCAGGTACATGTCGGCTACAACCTGTCGAAATCGCGCGGTAGCGTGACGCTGCGTTCGCCGGATCCGAAGGCCGAGCCGGTGCTGCGCTTCAACTATATGAGCCATCCGGAAGACTGGGAGAAGTTCCGCCATTGCGTGCGGCTGACCCGCGAGATCTTCGGGCAGAGCGCCTTCGACGCCTATCGCGGCCCGGAGATCCAGCCGGGCGAAGGCGTGCAGAGCGACGAGGAGATCGACGCCTTCCTGCGCGAACATCTGGAAAGCGCCTATCACCCCTGCGGCACCTGCAAGATGGGGGCGAAGGACGATCCGATGGCAGTGGTCGACCCGCAGACCCGGGTGATCGGCGTCGATGGCCTGCGCGTCGCCGACAGCTCGATCTTTCCGCATGTCACCTACGGCAACCTGAATGGCCCGTCGATCATGACCGGCGAGAAGGCGGCGGATCATATCCTCGGCAAGCAGCCGCTGGCGCGCTCCAACCAGGAGCCGTGGATCAACCCGCGGGCGGCGGTGAGCGATCGGTAACAGCCTCGGAGTCAGAGAAATCCGATCCACCGCCCGGCCAATAGAGCGGCGATCCAGCTCGCCGCCGACAGGGCTGCAGAAAAGCGCAGGCCCGGCCGGATGCGGCCGCTGGTGGTGAGTGTTTTCCACCCTTGCCCGAGATGAACCGTCAGGAGGTTGATAAGGCCGAACCCGATCAGGGCGAGCTTGGCGAGGAAGGCGGGATTGGCGGCATATTCGACCGCACGCACGCTGAAGAGGCCGAAGCCGGTGACGACAGCGGCGGCAAGGCCGATGCCCGCCGCACGCGACAGAAATGGCGCGATGATCTGCGCCGGCACCTTTCGGAAGAAGCCGGTGAGCCTGAAATCGAGCGGCAGGATGGCGCCGACGAGAAGGCCGATCGCCAGGATATGGCCGGCATTGACGAACATGTAGAGCGTTGCGGAGCGCCTGAGCGCAACCGCGGGCGCTGTGGCCGACAGCCATTCGAGGACGGCGATCACGGCGGATCAGTTCGTCCGGATACGGTCGGGATAGATATCATAGCGCTTGTCGCCGATGCTGATGCGCACGGCCTTCATCCGCTTCTCGTTGCGATCCTGCGAACGGTTGCCAAGCGCGACCACCTGGTCGCCGGACCTGGCGACACCCTCGACGAAGCCGGAGCGTTCGGTCTGACGCGGATTGCCGAGTTCGACACGCCAGAGGCCGTCATCGGCGGTGGCGACATCGAGCGTCGGATGCGGCCCGCCCCATGATATTTTCTCGATGGTGCCGCGCAGCTCGATCTGGTCCGCCTCGGCCCATGACCAGCCGTGATGGGCGGCAGCGCTGGTTGCAAGGGCAACAGACAGTCCGACGGCGGCCAGCCCATGCTTTGTCGAAAGTGCAAACATAATTGTTCTCCCTACCCGAATGGGCAGGCAGGTGGAGCATTGCGGCGGCGAGAAAAGCCATTTCACCAAATGTTGAAGGTGAGACGCCCAGCGCCATTCTCCGAGCCTTGGTGCTCAGGCCAGCAGGCGGGTGACTTCGGCGCCCTGTCTCGGACCGACGGCATCGGCGATGGTCGTCGAGAACAGCACCTTGCGTGTGGCGTCGGCCACCTTGGCGAAGACGTGCCTGATTTCGCAGGTCTGTTCGCCGTCGCAATCGTCGCACCTGCGATAGGCTGTGATCGACAGGCACGGCAGCGGTGCGATCGGGCCGTCGATGATGCGCAGGATTTCGCCGAAGGTGATGGTGTGGGCGGGCTTGAGCAGGAGATAACCACCCTGCTTGCCCCGGCGGCTGACGACGATGCCGTGATGTTTCAGGTCGAGCAGGATCTGTTCGAGGAACTTCTTCGGGATCTTCTGCTGCGCGGCAATATCGGAAATCATCACGGGTTCGTCGGCATCGGCATCAGCCAGAACCGTCAGCGCCCGCAGCGCATATTTCGCCTTTTGCGTAATCATCTCAGACCGTCGACACACACAGGCGGCGCGTATTCCCGCGCCGCTTCACGAGCACATTTGCCTCTATGGCACAACCAGCATGAACGGAATTTGAACGCACCAGCAGAAAGCCTTGAGGGACAAGCATTTTGGCCTCGTTTTTGACGCTCGGCCAAGCCCTTGCAATCTACGCCAAATCAGCGCCTCCCGCATCTTTTTCGGCATCACTTCAGATTTCGGATTGACAGGCTGCGTGTAACTCTACTAAATTTATAGACATTCAGGCAGCCGAGGCGGATTTTCTCTGCCGGGCGGCTGTTTTTTTGCATTGCGGCAGCTTCGGAGAGATATTTGCTCCTCCTGCCGCAGCTTTCGAAATCCCTTTTTCTGTGCGATGCATGCGCGAACTGCGATACTCCTGCTCAACAAAGGACAGGATTCTGATGACTGTTACCAATCCAATAGCGCAGGCCGAGGCGCTGAACGATAAGCTGGCGGGTCTCGACCTTGCCGGACGTCTGTCGCTGGTGGCGGGCTTTGGTGGCCGCGTGGTGTTCACCACCTCACTCGGCATCGAAGATCAGGTAATCACCGCCGAGATCGGCACGCACCGCCTGCCGATCGATATCGCGACGCTTGAGACCGGCCGGCTGTTTGCCGAGACGCTGGCGCTGATCGACGAGACCGAAGCCCAATACGACATCCATATCCAGCGCTTCACTCCCGAAAAGGCCGATATCGACGCCTACGCAGCGAAATACGGCCTCAACGGCTTCTACGAAAGCGTCGAGGCACGGCATGCCTGTTGCGGCGTGCGCAAGCTGAAGCCGCTTGCGCGCGCTCTCGAGGGTGCAACGATCTGGATCACCGGCCTGCGCCGCGGCCAATCGGCCAACCGCGCCGAGACGCCCTTTGCCGAATATGATGCCGAACGCCACCTTTTGAAGGTCAATCCGCTCGCCGATTGGGACCTGGAGGCGATCAAGGCCTTCGTTTCGGAAAACGGCGTGCCGGTCAATCCGCTGCATGGGCGCGGCTATCCGTCGATCGGCTGCGAGCCGTGCACCCGGGCGATCAAGCCCGGCGAGCCGGAGCGCGCCGGGCGCTGGTGGTGGGAGCAGGACGAGAAGCGCGAATGCGGTCTGCACGTCGCCGAAGAGGCCTCCGCGGTGGTCGCCGCACAATAATCAACCCTCACGGCTTTCCCAATCAGGGCGCGGCGGCCGCTGCAGCCTTTGGGGAAGCCAACATCAAGGAATTGTTTGCGGGCAGCCGCAAAGATCGACAGTCTGGAGTAAGACATGCCCGATAGCCGTCCGGATACGGAACTCAGCAATCCCCAGAGCGCCAAGGCGCCGCTCGACCCGCATCTGAAGGCGCTGGAAAACGAATCCATCCATATTTTCCGCGAGGTCGCGGCCGAATTCGAGCGTCCCGTCATGCTCTATTCGATCGGAAAGGATTCCTCGGTGCTACTGCACCTGGCGCGCAAGGCCTTCTATCCCGGCCGCGTGCCCTTCCCGCTGCTGCATGTGAACACCGGCTGGAAATTCCGCGAGATGATCGCCTTCCGCGATGAGACCGCCAGGAAGTACGACCTCGACCTGATCGAGCACATCAATCCGCGCGGTGCGGCCGAAAACATCACGCCCTTCACCCATGGATCGGCGGCCTTCACCGATATCATGAAGACCGAGAGCCTGCGCCAGGCGCTCGATGCCGGCCAGTTCGATGCGGCCTTCGGCGGCGCGCGCCGCGACGAGGAGGCTAGCCGCGCCAAGGAGCGCATCTATTCCTTCCGCACGCCCGATCACCGCTGGGATCCACGCAACCAGCGTCCGGAACTCTGGAACATCTATAATGGCATGATCCGCAAGGGCGAGAGCGTGCGCGCCTTCCCGCTGTCGAACTGGACCGAGGTCGATATCTGGCGCTACATCCAGGCCGAGGACATTCCGCTCGTGCCGCTCTACTACGCCAAGAAGCGCAAGTTCGTGGAGCGTGACGGCATGATGATCCTGGCCGAGGATCCGCGCCTGGAACTCTTGCCCGGCGAAGTGCGCCAGGAAGGCATGATCCGCTTCCGCACGCTCGGTGACTTCCCGCTGACCGGCGCCATCCGCTCACAGGCGACCACGCTGGAAGAGGTGATCGCCGAACTCGAAATTGCAACGGTGTCCGAACGCCAGGGCCGCGCCATCGACCGCGACCAGTCCGGCTCCATGGAAAAGAAGAAGCGTGAAGGATATTTCTGAGATGACCGCAGCCAACACCGCCGTCTCGGCCGCAACCGCCGTCAGCCTGCCCGCGGCCGAGCCGCAGAAGGCTCAGCGCGACTCGCGCCCGCTGCGCCTCATCACCTGCGGCAGCGTCGATGACGGCAAGTCGACGCTGATCGGCCGCCTGCTCTGGGACACCAAGGCGGTCAAGGAAGATCAGGCCGCCACGCTGCAGCGCGATTCCACCGGCAAGCAGAACGATCTCGGCCTGCCCGACTTCGCCCTGCTGCTCGACGGCCTGCAGGCCGAGCGGGAACAGGGCATCACCATCGATGTCGCCTATCGCTATTTCTCCACCGACAAGCGCTCCTTCATCGTCGCCGACACGCCCGGCCACGAGCAATATACTCGCAACATGGCGACGGGTGCTTCGACCGCCGATCTCGCCATCCTGCTCGTCGACGCGCGCTTCGGCATTCTGGAACAGACGCGCCGTCATGCGACCATCGCTTCGCTGCTCGGGATCAAGCAGTTCGTGCTTGCCGTCAACAAGATCGACCTGACCGGCTACGACCGCGCCGGCTTCGAGAAGATCAGCCATGAATTCCGGGAATTCGCGCTGTCGCTCGGCGTCAAGCAGATCACCGCTATTCCGATGTCGGCGCTGAAGGGTGAAAACGTCGTCTATTCCGGCCAGACCGCCATGCCTTGGTACAGCGGTCCGACGCTGGTGGAGACGCTGGAGCTTGCCACCGTGCGCTCGTCGCAGACGGTCGGCTTCCGCCTCTCGGTCCAGCGTGTGTCGCGTCCGGGCGAAAGCTTCCGCGGCTATCAGGGCACGGTCGCCGGCGGCTCGGTCAAGCCCGGCGACAGCGTCATGATCCTGCCGTCGGGCATGGTCGCCAATGTCTCCAAGATCGTCACCTTCGATCTCGTGCGCAACGCCGCCGTCGCCGGCGACGCGATCACGCTGGTGCTCGACCGCCAGGTCGACGTGGCACGCGGCGACATGATCGTCTCGATCGACGCCCAGCCGCAGGTCGGCCTTGCCTTCGACGCGCAGATCGTCGCGCTGCAGCCCGAGGGCATCGAGCCCGGCAAGCGCTACTGGCTGAAGAGCGGCTCGCGCCGCCAGCGCGTCCAGGTTCTGCCGCTCAGCCAGCTCGAATTGAAGACCGGCACGTGGAACGCCGCCCAGCGGCTCTACATGAATGCGATCGGCAAGGTGCGGCTTTCCTTCGACGAGGCGGCGATCTTCGACCCCTACGAGCAGAACCGCCAGTCCGGCTCCTTCATCCTGATCGATCCGGAGACCAACAACACGGTCGCCGGCGGCATGGTGACCGGCAAGCGTAGCGAGCTCGGCGGGCTGCACACCGGCGACGCCCGCGTCATCCTCTCGCTGCCGGCCGATCTCGCCGAGCAGATCATGGCGAGCGAACTCTTCGCCAGCCGCAGCCATGAAGCCGAAGTGCGGCGCATGACGGCAGCCGAAGCGGCCGACCTCTGGTCGAGCGCTGCGAGCGATATCTGATAAGAGATAGGGGGCCAGCAAGATTGGCCCCTTATGCGAAGCCGAACCCGCTGGCTAAGGGCTGGCGGATTCCTCGCGAAAGGCGCTGTCGCAAACTTCAGTGATGAAATCGATCCGATCCTCGGACGTTGCACACCCGCTTTCGGCCCGAAGCGGCCAAAGCCCTCGGGCTTAAGCCCATTGCCTTGTCCGGCATTTTCCAAGCCACTTAGGCGAGACCAGATTATCGCAAGACCCGTTCTCAGAGTTGACTCCCAGAAATAGTCACACCTGTTCTGCAGGCGGTGACTCACGAGGATGTGATGACGAATTGGCGAATATCGGCGGTGGCTAGCGTGTTGTCGTCCAGGGCAGAAAACGAAGGAGTTCTTGCGATGAAAATCCATCACTTGATTACCGCGGCGTTCTTGCTGATTTCCACCTGCGGCGTTGCCCAGGCGGACGACCATCTTTTCCAGGCGGAACAGCATGGATTGAAGTCCGGCAGCACGGCGGCTTCCACGACGCACGCCTTTACCACCAACAATGCCGGTCACAGCGGTACATTGGCGCCCGGCCAGGGAAGTCCGTTCACCGGGCACGACACCCAGACGCCGGCCACCGACACGGATGCCGCCAACGAGCACGCCAACGTGAAGCCCCGCTGAGGAGGCCGACGGTCACTCAGGCGAATTGCTATTAGGCTTAGGTAGATCGATTTTGAAGGCGCAGCGATTGTCTTTCTTGCGCCTTCCTTGTGCATGACGGGCTGCCATCGGCTGCCCTGTCGCCGAAATTATGTTTGCGATCAGCCTCGTTTCGTGGCGGCCGTCTCCCGGCCGGATTCTGGCGGCGTGCTTGGAACTAATGACGGGCGAGACTGTTTCAGCTGTGACTTTGGCATGACGCTGACACGCCCTCCTGGCTGGGTAAGCCTCGATTGTGAGGAGACTTGCATCATGAAGAATTCGTCCACAATTCGTTCAGTCGCGGCTGCGGTTATCGCTGCAGCGGGAATCAGCTTTGCCGGCTCCGCGCATGCCGACAGCGGTACCATCAGCTTCTCAGTCTACAAGGCTGCCTTCTTTGTGGGTGGTTCTGGAGGCGAGGGTACGCTGACCTTCCATGGTCGCCGCTATCCCATCACTGTCGGCGGCATCTCGGGCGGCCTCGCCTTCGGGGCTTCTAAGACCAATTTTCATGGTACCGTTCGCCATATTCGCCGCGCTCGAGATGTGACGGGGGTCTACGGTGCGGCGGGCGGTGGCGGCGCCGTCGGCAAGGGGGCCCAGGTGATCGTCATGACCAATGACAAGGGCGCCCAACTCGAACTCTCAGGCAAGCAGGTAGGCCTGCAAGTCAATGCCGATCTCAGCGGTATTGCCATCACCGTAAAGTAAGGGCCGTCGCACCGTTCGCCGCCCCGAACGGGTCGCGATGCGCAGAGTTGCTAAAACTCTACAGAGAAATCGGGTGGGGTCGCTGCCGTTGACAGGCTTGCGGCCGGTCAGTGTGCGATAATTCACAGATTGGCCGCTAAAAAAACAGTGTTTGCAGAAAACGGACTTTTTCAATTCCGATTCGCTGTTTACCGCTTGCCCGCGGGCTCATATGAGCACATTCTTAAATTGGATCCTGGCGGTGCGGTAAGACGAGAGGTCAGGCCTGCAACGCTCAATCTCGACCTCGCAGTACTTCACGTGGCGCCTTTGCTTGACTGATCCCGAGCGAGGAGGTGTCCATGTCCACGCCCTATGTCGACCACCCGCTACAACCGGGCGACCCGGTCCCGAACGTTGTGTTCGATGCAATCTCGCGCGAGGGGAAGATCGCACTTGACGATTTTCGTGGCCGCAGCCCGTTGTTGATCGGTTTGTTTCGGGGCCTGCATTGTCCGTTCTGCCGGCGCCATGTCGCCGCCATGGCATATCTCAACCCGATGCTGCGTGAGAAAGGTGTCCAATCCCTGGCTGTTGTAAACACCCCGGTCGAACGCGCGCGGCTCTATTTCCGTTACCATCCGATACCCGATCTTCTTGCTGCTTCGGACCCGGTACGGGCTTCGCACCAAGCCTTCGGCTTACGCGAGGTCGGGATCGACACGGTGATGGCGATACGGATCGATCTTCCGGGCGAGTTGCCCGAGCCCATGAGCGTGGTGGCAATGGGCGAATTTCTTAACAAGAAAGAAGGATATCAAATGACGGAAGCCGATGAGCGGATGATGACCGCCGACCACGGGCAGCTTGTCGGTCAGTTCCTCATAGACCGGCAGGGAATCGTGCGCTGGAGCTTCACCGAGGTGCTGGAGGCTGGGCTCCAGACATTCAAGGCACCGAATTCCCAGGAATTGATGTCGGTAGCTTCCCAGGTCGCGCCTTGAGAGAAAAACTGGCTCGACGCCCACCGCCAGGTGGTGCTCAGTGAGTTGCGGAACTGCTGCGGCCTTTTGCGGTGGAACACTCCGCATCACGCGGATATATAGGTCATGCTGCGTTGGCTTTTTAGCGGTTACCGATGCCCAATTCTCCCGATTCCTCAAGTGAAAGCGTTAGCAGCTCGATCTCGGGTCGCAATCAGACAGCAGATCCGGCGGCGCAAGCGGCTGCCTCGGATTCACCAGACAGTGCCCAAGTCAACGACCCGCAACCGCCCCACGGATCCTTCGGCCAAACCAGACGGGCCGCGAGCAATCTATTCCGGGCGCTACGTCACGATTTGCAGGCAAGTTCTGCCTTGGCGAAGAGCAGGACGACCGCTTCGGTTTTGAGGCGGAAGCTATGGCGGTCGATGCGGCTGGCAGCCACATCAGCTCCAACCAGGTGGATGACCACTGCTCTAGCCAGAGCCGGAGGCGGAACTCGCGTTCGGCGTATCAATCCGGCACAAAGCAGCCAGCGCCGGTCGCGTCTGGCGGGCTGGTGGAAATTCGCTCTCGGGCTGACCCTTCTTGTCTGCCTCCTCGTCGGAAGCGTGCTGGTGTGGGCACTGAAAGACGTGCCCTGGAGCGAAATCCGGGATGGAACGTTAAAGCCGGTCGTGGTGCTGGAAACTGCCGACGGCGCGCCTCTGGTCAGGCAGGGACCTTATCAAGGGCCATATGCGCGCTACGACCAGTTTCCGCCCCATCTGATCGACGCCGTCCTGTCGATCGAGGATCGCCGGTTCATGGATCATTTCGGCGTCGATCCCAGGGGCATCGGCAGGGCGTTTCTGCGGAACCTGGAGGCCGGCTCGGTGGTGGAGGGTGGCAGCACCATCACCCAGCAACTCATTAAGCTGCAATATCTCGACAGCGATCGAACGATAAAACGAAAGATACAGGAAGTTGTCATCGCCGTCTGGCTGGAATGGAAGCTCGGCAAGCGGGAAATCCTGACGCGCTATCTCAACAGCGTCTATCTTGGCGCGGGGGCTACCGGCATGCCTGCGGCCGCGCGCATCTATTTCAACAAGGATATCGGCGACCTTAACCTACCGGAGTCGGCGATGCTGGCGGGGTTGTTGCGGGCGCCCAGCCAATGGAACCCCATCGATAATTTCGAAGGCGCCCGGCAGCGCACCATGGTCGTTCTCGACGCGATGACGGCCAATGGCAAGATCACCGCGCCGGAGGCGGCGGAGGCCAAGGGGAGCTTTGCCAAGCTGCATCCAACGACGCCGACGCCGCGCTCGGGAAGCTGGTTTGCCGACTGGATTTCGCCGCAGGCGAGCGAAATCGCCGGCTCGTCGCCAGGTTCGACGACGGTGCGCACCACGCTGGTGCCGCAGTTACAACAGATGGCCGAGCGCGTCGTGAAACGGTCCCTGGACGGCGAAGGAAAAACAGTGGGGGCATCGCAGGCCGCTTTGGTTGCGATGACGCCGGACGGCGCGGTCGTAGCGATGGTTGGCGGGCGCGATTACAAGGCTAGCCAGTTCAACCGCGCCGTCACTGCGATGCGACAGCCGGGTTCCACCTTCAAGCTATTCGTCTACTACGCAGCATTGAAGGCTGGGCTCACCTTGTCCGACCAGGTGCTGGACGCGCCAATCGAAATCGACGGCTGGTCGCCGGAAAATTCCGGCGGCAACTATAGTGGGTGGGTTACGCTCGCTGAGGCATTTGCGCGATCGCTCAATGCCGCGTCGGTGGCGCTTGCCCAAGAGGTCGGTCTGGACAATGTGATTGCCGCAGCGCGCGAACTCGGCATCGATGCGCCACTGGCCGACACGCCGTCTTTGGCGCTCGGTACCTCCGAGGTCAATCTGCTCAATCTCACCAGCGCCTATGCGTCCGTCCAAGTCGGCAAGGCCCCCGTCAAGCCCTGGGGCATCATCGATTTCCAGGCGGCAGGGCAGCCCCAGGCCTTTCGCGTTGGCGCGCAATCCAAGCCGAGTGTCGATCTTTCGCCTTACCAGTCCGATCTCCTCGGGCTCCTGCAACTGGTGGTCGAGCGCGGCACCGGACGTGGAGCAGATCCCGGCACCTTTGCGGCCGGCAAGACCGGCACCAGCCAGAACAATCGTGATGCCTGGTTCGTCGGCTTCACGGACAACCTCGTCGTCGGCGTCTGGGTCGGCAATGATGATGACGCGCCGATGAAGGGAGTGACGGGCGGCGCCCTGCCGGCCCATATCTGGCGCGACTTCATCCGCGAGGCGACGACCGCACCAAGCCTGAACGGCGTGCGATCGACCGAAATAGTCGACGATGGCCAAGGCGCACCGCAGTCCTGCAACATCAGCGCCTGCTCGCGCAGTTACCGATCCTTCCGCCCGTCCGATTGTACCTATCAGCCCTATTCCGGCGGCCGACGGCTTTGCGAAAAGTGATCGGGTTCGGCAGATATCCAACCGCGGGGACTACCTGCCCAGAGCGTTTTTCAGCGCATCGACGACGACACGGACGGAGGGGACGTCTTTGATATCGGCATGGACCACAAGCCAGACCTCTCTCGTCAACGGCTGTTCGGTCTCGATGCGCTGGAGACCGCTCGACTCCAGGGCGGCGAAATCGGGAAGCATGACGACACCAGCACCAAGGCTTGCAGTTGCGGCCTGAAACTCCAGAACGGACGACCTCACGGTGATCGGCCGGCCGGCGGCCAGTTCGACCAGCCGCAATTGTTGCGGTGAGGCGTTCATGGTTTCGTCGTAACCGATGAAGGTCCAGTCCGCCGGTGGAACCGTTTCGAGATAGGCCTTCGATGCGTAGAGATGAAAGCTTGTCTCACCGAGCTTGGCGATAGCGTAATCTCCGTCCTCCGGACGCGACATTCGCACGGCGACGTCCGCCTCCCGCCTGTTCAGCGAGGCGAGGCGCTTTTCTCCGACAAGCGTGATCTCAACGCCGGGATGGTCTCGCCTGACGGTCGCGATCGGTTTTGCGAGCAGCACGCTTGAGAGTGCGGGAGGCGCGCTGATCCGGACATGGCCGCGCAATTGCGTGGCGCTGCTGCGACCAAGCTGCTCGATTGCGGCTGTCTGGACAGCGACGAGAGCCGCGTGCCTGGCGACCTGCTCTCCGTCCGAAGTCAAGATGATGCGGCGTCCGCGGCGGTCGACGAGTCTGCGTCCGAGACTGGCTTCGGCGACGAAACGCGCCGACTGACGGTCGCATGTTCGACGCCGAGTTGTTTTGCTGCGCTCAGCAACGTTCCCGATTGCGCGAGGGCCAGGAAATGCCGAAGGTCGTCCCAATCCAGCTTTGTGAAATCTCTCCCAATCATTGTGCAATAATAGGGAATTTTAACCCATTTCGCCATCGCTTAATTTGTCCGAAATAAGGAGAGCACGAGCGATGACTGACCAGATCCTATGGCTGAACGCCCCCGGCGACAGCACCCAGCTCCATATTGAGCAGTACCAGTGTGAGGGCCCCGGCGATGGCGAGATCCGAATCCGTCATGAGGCGATCGGAACGAACTTCCTCGACGTTTATCACCGAAAAGGTATCTACCCGATGCCGTCCTACCCCGCGGTGATTGGCGCCGAGGCGGCTGGCATCGTCGAGGACGTCGGCTCCGGCGTCTCGATGTTCGAGAGAGGTGATCGCGTTGCCTATGCCGGGCCTCCGGTTGGCGCCTATCGCTCCGCACGCAACATCGCCGCCGAAAGGGCGATCAAGCTGCCCGATGCCATTTCGGCAAGAACGGCCGCGAGTTCGCTGCTCAAAGGCATGACCGCCTACATGCTGTTGAAGAAGACCTATAATGTGCGTGCAGGAAATCAGGTTCTGATCCGTGCGGCCGCGGGCGGGCTCGGCAGCATCCTGGTTCGCTGGGCCAAATCGCTTCAAGCCACGGTGATCGGGACGGTCGGCTCCTCCGAAAAAGCAGCCCTCGCCGCATCTTGTGGAGCCAATCATCTGATCGTTGGACGCGGCGCCGATATCGTCGCTGAAGTGAAGCGGTTGACGAACGGGCTCGGCGTCGACGTCGCCTATGATGGGATCGGCGGCGAGACGCTTCTCAAAAGCATACGCTCTGTCCGCCCATTCGGCATGGCTGTCACCATCGGTCAGGCGGCCGGCGCCATTCCACCCGTGGCTGTCGAGGAACTTCGCCCGGGCAAGGCGCTCTGCCATCCGAGCATCATGGCCTGGTGCGCCGACGTCGAACAATATCGCGAGGCTGCAGTCGCTGCGATCAGGGCGATGGAGACAGGCATCGTTTCGCAAATCGGTGCCGAATACCGTTTGTCCGAGGTTGCCAAGGCGCACGACGAGATGGAATCCGGGCGCGCGGCGGGCAGTATCCTGCTGATACCTTGATTGCCTGCGCTCCGATCCGAGCGGCGGCTTTCGACGGGCTGATCCGGGTGGGCGATCCGGCGGCCCACTTATCCGAAAAATGGCATTATCTTATCCATTCCGTCCATCTACAGCGACAAAGCGTGTTTCGGTAGACTGCCGCCAGGTGGGCGATCGGCAATGGACCAGCCCGAGCCACCTCGTAAGGACGCCGGCCCGTCCGGCCGGCGGCAAGTGACGGAAAAGAATGAAAGACATGTCTACAGACAACAAGCCACTGATCGCGGTCACCGGTGCAACGAGCAAACAGGGGCGCAGCGTCGTTGCGACGCTTCTTGAAAGCCAGCGTTTCCGCGTCCGCGCTCTCACTCGAAGAAGGGATTCGCCCGAAGCTTTGCGTCTCGAGAAACTCGGCGCGGAAATCGTCGCCGCACCCCTCGAACTCGGCCTTCAGAAGGAATTCGTTGCGGCATTCAAGGGCGCGGATGGCGCGTTTCTGATGACGCCGCCGATCGCCCCGCCGGACACGACCGAAGCGCCTCTCGGCCGGCAGCTGGCGGATGCGGCCGTGGAGGCCGACGTCGGGCACATTGTCTTCAGCACGCTGGAGAATGTGGACAAGATCACCGGTGGGACGAAATATGCGCCGCATTTTACCGACAAAGCGCGCGTTGCAGATCATATTCGCGGCCTGCCGATCTCTCATTCCTTCGTCATGCTGGCATTCTTCTATACAAACCTTATCGAGTATTATGCGCCGCGCATGGAAGGCGACACCCTGCTCTTGCCGATTTATCTTCCGGAAGATTTCCGGGCGCCTTTCGTCGATCCGCTGACGGCGACCGGGCCTGTTGTCCTCGAGATTTTCTCGAACCCCGAGCGCTACAACGGCAAAACGCTGCCGATCGTCGGCGATATCATTTCTCCGCGGGAGATGGTCGAAACCTTCCGGCGCGTCACCGGCCGCAAGGCCGAGTATCGAAATGCTTTCACCAGAGATGGGCTGCTGCGCTATTTTCCGGAATTTGCCGCCAACGAATTTTTCGTTCGAGAGCTTCTCGGGATGGTCGAGTATGCGGTCGAATATGGCTATTTCGGCAAGGAGCACGATCTCGAATGGAGCCGGCGGCTCAATCCCCAGACGCTCAACTGGGAGCAGTTTCTGCGGACGACGGGATGGCGCGGCGACAAGAGGTCTTTCGGAGATTGAAGCTGTCTCGCACAAGTGCCGCAGCGCCTGCGTGGCAACGACATGCTTGAAAGCAAAGTCTTACGACGGCCGGATTCCCGGCAGCTTGGCAATCTCGGCGGCAAGAAAGTCGACGAGGAGCCGAACGCGGGCAATGGCTGCACGCTCCGGAACAATCAGCAAGCTCAGCGGAACGGGCGAAGGCCGATAGTCTCCAAGCACCACCTCCAGCCGGCCGTCGTCCAGCAGATCGTGAACCAGCCAGAGATGTGTTGGACCGATGCCGCGTCCGGCAGCAAGGGCTTCGCGCGCCGCAAGCCCGTGATCGACACGCAGCCGGCCGCCGACCGGGATGACCAGGCTGGCGCCATCGGGAGAGGAAAGAAGGAGCTGATTGCTGCCAACCACGTTGGACATCACGATGGTTTCATAGCGTGACAGATCGGCCGGGCGCTCCGGCCGCCCCCGGGCGGACAAATAGGCCGGAGCACCGACCAGCAGCCGCTGGCTCTCTCCGATCGCGTGGAGTTTCATCGAGCTGTCGGCGAGAGGTCCAAGGCGAAGCGCCACGTCAACGCCTTCGCGAACCAGGTCGATGCGCTCGTCCGTCAGATTGAGGTCGATGCGGATGTCGGGATGCCTGTCCTGGAAGTCAAAGATCATTCGCGTGACATGCATGACACCGAGCGCTGCCGTACAGGAAAGCCGGACAGCGCCCGCCGGCGCCTGACGGGCATCTCTGGCTTCCTCGGCAGCCTGTTCGACCAGGCGCAGGATCTGCAGGCAGTTGGCATAATAGCGACTGCCTTCCTCCGTCAGGGTGACGCGGCGGGTGGTGCGGCTGAGAAGCGGCACGCCGACAGCCTCCTCAAGCTCATTGAGGTGCCGCGTCACGGTGGACTGGCCGAAGCCGAGCTCCTTTGCGACCATCGACAGGTTGCCGCGCTCGGCCACCCGAACAAAGGTGCGCATCCTGTCAAACGACAATCCCGCGTTATCCATTTTTCAGCACAGTGGTCGCCATCCGCTCCATATACGGAATAATCGTGACTGTGGCCAGGCCGGAACGGGCCAGATCACCGCGTCGACCCACGGGCCACGATCGAAAAGCCGCAGTCGACCCTGTCTTGCTCGACCGGCTCGTCGTGGATGGCGCGCTGCAGCATGTCGGCGACGCGGTGGCCGATGTCGTAGCGCGGTAGGTGCACCGTCGTCAGCGACGGCTCGATGAAGGGCGAAAATTCCAGGTCGTTGAAGCCGCAGATGCCGACATCCTCCGGCACGCGTATGCCGCGCGCCTTGCATTCGATCAGCACGCCGAAGGCCAGTTCATCGCTCTGGGCAAAAACGGCATCGACATCGGGCACGCGCTCGAGCAGGCGGGAGAACAACTCCCTGCCGAGGCCGATACGGCTCGGCGCATCGCCGCCGATGATGAGATCCTCTTGGAAAAGGCCGGCTTCCCGCATTACTGCCTCATACCCCTCGATGCGCCGGCGCGAGCGGACATCCGCGCCGCGGCCGATGAAGGCGATCCGACTATAGCCCCTCGACAACAGAAAGCGGGTGGGTTCGGCGCCGGCCGCATAATGATCGAGGCCGACGACCAGCCTTTGCGGTTCCTGGCTGAGATCGGTGACATGGGCGATGGGACAGGCGGCGTTCTCGATCAGCGGCAGAAGATTGCAATAGGATTCGGCGCCGGCGATGATGACGCCGGCCGGCTTCTGGGTCAGGATGGATTTCAGCAAGCCAGCCTCGCCCTCGGCATGGTGCAGCGTGCTGGAATATTGCACAGTGAACTCGGTGCCGCGGAAGCGATCCTCGATGCCGATCATCAGGCCGGCAAAACCGTACTGATGCAGGGCGGGCGTGATGACGCCGATAATGCCGTTGTGGCGGCCGGCCAGCGCCCGAGCGGCAAGATTGGGAATATAGCCCATCTCCTCGACCGTGCGCAGAATCTCCTCGCGCAGATCCTCCGAGACGATTTCCGGATTGCGCAACGCACGCGAAATGGTGATCGGGCTGACGCCCACCTTCTTCGCCACATCGCTCAGCTTCACCTGCATCCCGCGTTTGGCTTTCCGCCCCCGCTCAACCGAGTTCTTCATCGCCCCTCATATACCGTGGGCGAGACGCGCCTGCGGCTGATTCCCCGGTCATTACTTCCTGACGAAGAAATATTTTAGAGTCTACTAACTTTTATGGCCGCAACGGGTTCCAGATCCGACTTGCCGAAGAGAGCGGGATCGCCTTTATCAGGCGAAACGACCGGCAGTTTGGCAGAGAGCGCGGCGGCTCGCGCCGACCCCGGGCGACGAAGGTTAAACTTCAGTAATGTCTTACAAATCGGCAATATAAACATGATCAATGTTTAATTTGTAAAGCCGTTCGGCGCGATCATATTAATCCCGAGCGCGAATTCTTCTTGCCCTCCCCGATCGTCGCCTCCCGACGATCCGCGCCGGCGAGCGGAGGAATTGGCGCACCTCATCCGACGCCGGGTCCCAGACATGGAACTACGACGCCATCACAAGCCAACGCTCTCGCAAGGGATCACCACCATGTCACATATTCTCAGCAAACATCGCACAGCAGCGCTTGTCGGGGCCGCCATCATCGCCGGCGCGGCTTGCCTGCCCTACGCCATCAATTCGTCCAGCGCCTTTGCCGCGCCATCGGACACGGGCGGTGTTCTCGCCCCGAGCGGCTCCTTCGCCTCGGTCGTCGACGCCGACAAGCCTGCCGTCGTCACCATCACCACGACGATGAAGACGACGGATGTCAGCGCCGATCAGCAATCGCCGATGGACGAGCAGTTCCGCCAGTTCTTCGAGGATCAGGGCATTCCGCTGCCGCGCCCGGCGCCGCAACAGCGCGGCTCCCAGCATGCGATGGCGCTCGGCTCCGGCTTCATCGTCAGTCCCGACGGCGTGATCGTCACCAACAACCATGTCATCGACAATGCCGTCGACATCAAGGTGACGCTCGACGACGGCACGGAACTTCCGGCCAAGCTGATTGGCACCGATCCGAAATCCGATGTCGCCGTCTTGAAGATCCAGGCGGGCAAGCCGCTGCAGACCATCGCCTGGGGCGATTCCGACAAGCTGAAGCTCGGCGACCAGATCCTGGCGATCGGCAATCCCTTCGGCATCGGCACCACGGTGACGGCGGGCATCGTTTCGGCGCGCGGCCGCGACCTGCACAGCGGGCCATATGACGATTTCATCCAGATCGATGCGCCGATCAACCACGGCAATTCGGGCGGCCCGCTGGTCGATCGTGAGGGCAAGGTCGTCGGCATCAACACCGCCATCTATTCGCCGAACGGCGGCAGCGTCGGTGTCGGCTTCGCCATTCCCTCCGACGAGGCCAAGGAGATCGTCGCCAAGCTCGAGAAGGACGGTTCGATCAATCACGGCTACCTCGGCGTGCAGATCCAGCCGGTCACGAAAGACGTCGCCGATGCCGTCGGCCTCGACAAGACGGGCGGCGCGCTGGTGGCCGCCGTCTCCGCCGATACGCCGGCCGCCCATGCCGGCCTGAAGCCCGGCGACATCGTCACGTCGGTCGGCGGCGAGACCGTCAAGACGCCGAAGGACCTGTCGCGTCTCGTCGCCGATCTCTCGCCGGGCACGCAGAAATCGCTCGGCGTCTGGCGCGACGGCAAGGCGATCGATCTCAACGTCACCGTCGGCGCCAATGCGGACGGCCAGAAGCAGGCCGCAGCGACAAGCCCGGAAGCGCCGGGTCGGGCCTCCGGCCAGCCGAGCCTCGGCATCGGCCTTGCCGAGCTGACGCCGGATGTGCGCCAGCAGCTCAACCTGCCGCGCTCGGTCAGCGGCGCGGTGGTCGCCAGCGTCAATCCGGACAAATCGGCCGCTGCCGCCGGCATTCAGTCGGGCGACGTCATCGTCTCGGTCAACGACCGGCCGGTGCACAATGCCCGCGACGCCAAGGCCGCAATCGCCGAAGCCGGCAAGGCCGGCCGCAAATCCGTGCTGCTGCTCGTCGAACGCGACGGGAATAAAACCTTCGTCGCCGTGCCTTTTGCCGCGGCGTGAAGCAATCCAGCAAAAGCTTGCGAAAGCGGGCTCACTTTGCTGACAAAATCTCTTCCGTCATGCTCGGCCTTGTGCCGAGCATCTGACCACCGCAATTGTTCCGCCGTAAAAGCGTTAATTATCAAATGCCTGATTGGACGTGCGCAGATCCTCGGCACAAGGCAGCACAAGGCCGAGGATGACGTCCCCTTGTGGCTGTCCGGCTCCGGGACGGAGCTGCGCCCGGACGTCGCAATATAAAGGCGGCATTTCCCGCGAATCCAAACAAACCGCCTGCATTGTATGCCGGGAAACAACACCAAACCATGACGTTGCCTTGTTGCCTGACATTCCCGCCGACGGGCCGTCAACTGCCGCTGGACGAATTAACCCTACTGCCTTACCTTAATATCAGCATCAACTTGAATACATCCCGCCCTGTGACATCGTATTTTCATGATCGCTAATTTGTTCCGGCACGGCGCCCCGGAACGGTGACCCGCCTTTCCCGAGAGGGACCGGCTTCATGCATCAAGCAGCGCCGCAACATCAAACGGAGGGGTATGCCATGAATAACATTGTGGAATTTCGTGCCAAATGCCCGAATGACAAAGATCTGGCCGACTGCCGGGAAGCGCTTGAGCCGCAGGTGATGAAGATCGTTGCCGAAGCCGTCGGCAGGGGCTATCCGCCGGCCGAGGCGGCCATGGTGGTCGCCGATATCGCCGACGACTATATTCTGATGCTGTCGCGCGAGCTGCGGCATTGATGGCGGCGTGCGCAGATCCGCACGCCGGCAAGCCGGAAACAAGGGAATCAGTGGACCGCGCAGCGCCTGCCGGGGTAGCAGGGGGTACAGGAGACGAGACCGGCCGCGCGGTCCGGCGATCCTAACGCCGGATCATGCCGGAAGTTCCGGCCCCGGCGCTATCGCCATTTCGGCTGGGGCGGCGGCGCATTGGCCCGGATCTCATGCAGCGGTGCGTGAGACCCGAGCAGCTTTTTCAGCTTCTTCTCCTCCGCCGGGCCAATCCCAAACTTGCGGCAATGCTCGGCAACGTCATGCTCCCGGGGCCCGGGAACGCGAACTTGGCGGTTGCTCATGCTCTTCATGTCCGTTTCCTCCTTGAAGAGGATAACAAACAGGCGGCGGTTTTGTTCGTTAGTAAAGTCTAATTTTAGTAGGTGGCGAAATACGGCAATATATCAGCCGAGCTGACGCCGTTTTGCTGCGTTTGACTTGCCGGCATTCTCCGTCAATCGCCTGCTTGCCAGACAGCGCAAAGCTGGGCGCGCCCCGCTCAACTGATCTTCAGCCAATGCCTGAGCGCCGCCACAGCCCCATCGCTGGCATAGGCAATGACTCCGCCGGTCGTCAGGCCTGCGAAGGCAATCAGCCCGGAGATGCCATAGCCGATCGATTTCATCCGTTTCCACTCTTCGAGCGCCGGGCCGACCGTCTCCTGGTTTTTCTCGACGGTTTCCTTGAGCGTCAGGATCTCGGCGCGGATCTGCGTATCGGCTCCGCCTGTGATTGCCACCCTGGTATCGAGATGGGCGATCTGCCTTGCCTGTTCGTCGAGCCGTCTGTGGATCACCGTACGGCTCTCATGGGCATTGGCCTTTTCGTCGCCCATCTCCTGGCGCAGCAGCGCGACATTTTCCTCGATGCCGGTCAGCCTTCCCTCGACGCGCCCGAGAGCGCGCAGGATATCGTCGTTGGATGTCATGGCGGGGCCACCTCAGGGATTGAATTTGAGCTTCTCGGACTGGGCAATGCCGTTCGATATCCGGTCGATCATGATCGGCTGCGGGTGGATGAAGGAGACCGGCGAAAGCTCCCCGACGGACGGCGCCGGACGCACCACAGAGCCGGCCGGCAGAATGACGGCGCTCACGCCTTGATAGGTGATAACGTTGCCGGCGATGCTGGCGATGACCTGCGTGCTCAAGCGAGCCAGGCCGTCCGGACCGGAATAGATGTGCAGCGTCTGCTCGGGCCTGAAGATGCTCGCATCCGCGACGACGATCTGGTTATAGGTGGTAACGCCGTCCGTTCCGGCCTGCGCGGTCAATGTCGTGCTCGCAAGCTCCAGCATGCCGGGCCAGACACCGCCTCTGGAGGGGGAGACCCATGCTGCGTAGGTATCGATTGCCGCGTCGCAGCAAGCCGATGTCTGCGCAAGGATATCATCGCGAAGCCGCCATTTGCCCGAAGCGTCCGTTCCGTCCGACGGCCAGCTGTTGTTGGCGCTATAGACCTGATATTCCGCCCGCAGGCCGAGATCGTTGCAGGTGATGGTCCCGGTCGCCGGCGAGGTGCCGCCGGCGAAATTGTAGGTGAAGGTGTTGGCGTCGACGACCGATATCACATAGCTTCCATTGTAAGCGGTCGGCGTCGCTCCCGAAATGCTGACGGTCTGGCCGGTCGCCAGTCCGTTGAGGCCGCTTGCGATGGTCGCCGTGGCAACCGTGCCGACCGAGGTCAGCGTGATGTTGCGTGTAACGGTCGTGCGCCCCAGCGGCGGGAAGGCGACGATTCTGACGCCGGCATATTCGGCGCGCAGGCGGGTGACCAGCGAGCGGTAATTGGTGGTGAAGAACTGCGTATAGGTCGAGGCCGTGTCGTTCTGCCCCATCTGATTTGTTATGACCGTGAACGGCCATTTATTGCCGTTGAAGGCGTTGATTTCTCGGATGATGTCTCGGCGCCTGGTCGCGATCGAGGAGCCGCTGCCGGTATATTCACGGACGGAGCCGGCGCCGGGCATGCCGATCAGGCAATGCGGAATGCGGCCAGGGCCACCGTCCCTGTCGAGCCAGCGGCGCAACCAGCCGAGATTGCCGCGCATATCGGCTGCGGACGAATATTCCTGTCGCGCCTCGCCGATGCTGTCGACGAACGCCAGCGCGACCGGCCTTCCATCCCAGTCGCCCTTGGCGACCATGAAATCGGCCCCCCAATATTGCGGCTGCGCCTGTGTGCCATAGCCGCTATCGAGCGCGGCGGTGCTGTCGGCGAGCGGGCTATCCTTGAAGGCGACCAGGCTGGCGAGATCGCCGGCGCCCCAGACGCGTTCGCCGCGATGCTTCTGGATGCGGTAGACCGGCCAGATCTTCTCGCCGACGGCGGTGTGATAAAACAGCCAGATTTCGATTTCGCTTTCCGGCGCGACGTCTGGAATGGTGAGTTCGTCCGTCCAGGCGCCGTTCGTCTGATCGGCGACGGTCACCGTGTTCGCCCCGGCGAAGCGGCACTGGTAGAAGACGCCGGCGACGCGGATGAACATGGCGTCGGCGATCACGGAATTGCCCGGCGTGCCGATTGTGCCGGTGACGACGGTTTCCTGCGGCGAATTTCCGCCTTCGGTCGAGGCGAAGCCGGAGAGATGGAAGCGGAAGGTCCGCGTCTTGTATTGCGGCGTGTTGACGACGATCTTGGTGCAGACATAATTCGTGCCGGAGGCGGCGGTGACGATCGCGCCCGACGGCATGCGGTTGCGGGTGGCGAAGAACATGTAGCGGTCGGGGTCTCCGGCGCTCGCGCCGGCGCCATTCAGCATCGGATTGGCAAGGGCGAGCGAAATGGCATTCATCATCGGCGTGTTCCATATCGGCTGGTGAGGTCATCATAGAATTTGACGCTGCGCCCCTGGCGGGCGTTGGCGCGGTCGAGTGCTTGGCGCTCGCGGGCGAGGATCGCAATCAGCGGCTCGCCCTCGCGGACAGGCGCATGCGCTTCCTGCTTTCTGAGATCGTCGGGCAGCGGCGGCAGCACGATGCCGGCCGCCGCCTGCCCGCTCGCGACCGCCGCCTTGTTCAGGCGCTCAGTGGCGGAGCAGCCAGTCACGATCAGCAGCAGTGACAGCGCAAGCGCGGTTCGTTTGCGAAAGCTCGAATTCATAGGATCGGATCTCGTTTTCCAATGTGTCTCTGGCGGCCTGCTCGGCGGCCTTGGCGGCCTCCAGGCGCCTGCGGTGCTCCTCACCGGCGCCTGCGGCCGCATTCCGCTGGCGCTCCATCTCGGCCGCCCTGGCTTCGGCCGCGGTCTTTTCGGACATGAGGACGTAACCGGCGCGCGCCTGACGCGCCGCCGAGGGATAGCCGATCGACACGGCATAGAGGTGATAGAGTACGAGGCCTGCGGCCATGCCGGCGCCCATCTTCAGCGCGTCGAGAAGGCCGAACATCAGATGCCCTCCAGGCAGAAGGCGCGCTCCTTCTGCCGGCGGCGCGTCAGGCCGGGAAAGGTGATGCCGGCGGCGCGGTTCCATTTGAGGAGAGCCTCGCAGCCCTCGGCCGTCCTGCCCTGGTTGATCAGCTTGACCGCGCTCGAGCCGCAGGCCGCCCTGACGCCGACGTTGTAGGCAAAGGAGGTCAGCGCCACGAAGCGGGCATCCGGAAGCGGGGCCGTGACACACTGCTTTATGCCATTGGCATACTGCTGCAGCTCGAGCGAAAGCAGCAGCTTGCATTCTCCCACCGTCTTGTAGTCGCCCGGCTTCACACCATTGGTGCTGCCATAGCAGATCGTCCACGGCTGACCTTGAGTGGCCGGGTCAGGATAGGCATGCTGTCGGAGCCCTTCGAAGCTTCCGACCAATACAACGGCCATCGCGGCTGCGGCGCTACCTTTCTGCAGGCGGTTTGCCATTCAGTTCTCCTGAGATTTTCTGCTGGACGAAGATGCGGGCGACGATCGCCGCCGCGGCGAAGAGCCCCGATGCCGTAGACATGGCGAGCTGGATGTAGAGGTTGCGCGACACCCAGGTCGCGGCCACGAAATTGATGACGGGCTCGAGGACGATGAAGAGCAGAGCGAGCGCCATGAGGCGGACGCTCCAGGCGTGCTTGATCACTGCGCGCCAGTTATGGACGAGCATGGGGTGGGCTCCGGTTGTTGTGGATTTAGCGGGACGCGCCGTTTCAAAAGGCGGTGCGAGTCGGATTTTCAGTGATGCATGAGCCCTGTCCGACGAAGACGGACACTAAATGCCGTTGGCTACGACTCTCAAAGGAATGGCTGTCGCCATTCACCAGATCGGGCTGAAGAAGGAGCAAAACCTAAAAACTACGTGGCACGATCGCGTCGATGATAGCCGCGTACAATCTGGATCTGATTCAAGTGCGGTATTTGACAACTTTCGCCGGGGAACCCACCGCGATCGCGTAGTCGGGAATATCGGCCGTAACAACGGCATTTGCGCCGATCACGGCTCCCGTCCCTATCGTGACGTTCATCAATATCTTGGCACCCGCGCCAATCCAGACATCATCACCAATTTCTACAAAGCCGATTTCGGCCTTCTGAAGTCTGATTGGTACGTCTCGCCTCATACCGTGGCCGTGATCGATGATCTGGACATCAGAGCCGATCAGGACATCATTGCCGATTGATATTCGGTTCTTTGCCGTGATGATGTTTCGCCGGCCGATTACGGTGTTGTTGCCGATGAAGACTTTGGGCTCTGGCATTGTAAGTTGAAAGAACGACTGGTCCTGGATGGTGACGTGATCCCCGACCTCAAGGACGGCATGACCCACCAGGCGAAACTCAGCGCTGCGCTTCACCACGAGATTTTCGCCGGCCGCGGTGAAGTAGCGGAAGCGCTTATAAGCAGTGACGAGCCGCTGGATTACGCCGCCTCGATTACGATACGATGCCTTATCGACCTGTGCCATTTCTACTCCTGGCGTGATGTCAGCATGTCAAACACAGGTGTGGAGCTTATTCAAGAGCTCCTTCCGCAAGGGAAATGGAAGCCATCAGTCCAGATCCAGATGCTGCCGGTGGAACCGCCCACTGCCATCCGAATTTGCCGACTTGTATTTGTCCATATCTCCTGCGATCCCACTGCGAAACCGCTCGCTACCTGGATAGAGCCGACGTTGGCGCCGTCATTGCCGGCGCCGGCAATAAGCGCACCTTGTGCAGGGTCGGATAACAGAGCCGCATTGGTCGTTGCCGACGATGTGAACTCGAAACGCAGCTTCGCTTTGACTTTCACCCCATTTGGCGCTGTTAGCGCCAGAAGGGTCGAGGTCGTAGAGATAGCGGCACTGACAGCATCCTTGACCGGCGTCACGAAGGTATACTCGTCCCTCGGATACAGAACAAACGGCCGAATGTTCGAACTTCCATCCGTCAGCACCACGCCGACGCATTTCACGATCGTGTAGCCGGTGAGCAGTGTCGTGGTGATGCCGCCGATGGTTGGCGAGGTCGAGAAAACCACGTCGAAAGACAGATCGGCGTCCTTGCGCAAGGCATAGGCGAAGTATGTCGCATTTGCTGCGACGGCGCCGGTGTCAAGGCCGCCCGCGCCGGTTCCGGCCGCAAATGTTCCCGTCACCCTTTTGGTGAACGATGCTGCGCTGGAAACGAAACTCGACCCCGACCTGGCCGAGCCGGAGGTAAAGTCGATATGGGTGTTCGGGCTGGCGCCGTTGTTGGAAAGGATGAGGCCGACGACGAAATCGCCCACGGCCGAACTGTCGGCTTTACTCTCGATTCTGGCCGCGAGCTTGTTGGTGAAGAAGGCGGCACCGGAACATATGATGTTGACGCTATAGCCGTTCTTGAGGACAAGTGTCGCCGCCCCATCGATCGTCTCCGAGCCGGTGGGATCAATCGTCACGTCGCCACCATCGGCAATGACGCAATAATGCCAGTTTGCGCCAAGCGTTGCGGCAGCGCTCAAGGTGAGCGTCGCTGCCTGGGTGAAGCGATGGACCGCATTGTCGTCTGACGCAAGCGCCGTGTAATCGCCTGACTTCGCAGAGTAAACCAAGGCCTTTTCGAAGCTGACGTCGGCGCCGTTCTGCGTGAACCCTAGGAGACCACCGCCCTTCAGATAAAGGCCTGTCTGAGGGTTGGTGGCGAAACCGATGCCGGGCGCCGAAACCGTGCCGCTTGCCGCTTTGAGTGGCGCGGTCATCGGCGCCGAGCCGTCGCGCGGCAGCGAGTTGGTGATTTCGTTGCCGAGGTCGGTGGTCAACGCGTTCCATGGCGCGGGATCGATGACCTGGCCGACGGAGGGTGTCGTGCCGGCGGGTTTCGAATAGACGCCGGTTGATGGGTTTCTGGGCATTCATCGTCTCCAAAGAAAAAGGCCCCGCGGATGCGAGGCATTCTTGTTGAGCAAGCTTTTCTGAACGACATCGGGCTATCGTCTCTTGAACAAGGGGCGGCGGCGATAGACATCCGCGCTGGCACCGATCACGCCTCTCCGATTCCTGGTCGCACCTGGGTCTGTTTTTCAGGCGCGATCGGCGCCGAGCCGTCGCGTGGCAGGGAGTCGTCAGCGCGTTCCAGGGCGCGGGGTCGATGACCTGGCGGACAGCAGGCGTCGTTTCGGCGCGTTTCGAATAGACGCCGGTTGATCCTGTTCCGTCCCTGATAATCTCCAAACAAAAAGGACCCCGGGAATTGACTGTCGGGCGGCGCACTTGGTTTGATAGTGACGCTCGCAACATTGCTGCCGATGGCCATCCCAATGCAGATCGCCTGCGGGTGACTGCCATTATGAACTCCACAGGCTCCCAAGCGCTCAGGAAAGATTTTTGATGAGGAAATACATATCGATGACACTGGGGACGATGGTGGCGATTGGCGGTCATCAGTCGGCGGTTACATGTTCCTGTATGCCAGCCAACCGGTCAAAATGATTATTTGGGCCATGCCGATAAGCGTGATGGCATTGGGGGGTGCCATTTTGTGGGAAGATATGCGGGGATAGCCCCATCACCACCCACCCCCGCCATTTTGCTGCTGCGGCTGCTGAGAAAGCAATAAAGCTCTTACGAGTGCCTCCGCCTTCGGTTGGCGGACGACTTCCTTCGGCGCCGCATTCAGCGTGGCCTCGTAAAGCGGCGAACGCTGCCGAACCATTCGATCAGCGGCAGACAACGCCCGCCATGTCAGGATATTCGACAGTTCCTTACTGCCCTGGCCCAGGACCGTCGGGACCAAAGCACCCACAGCCGCGCCGCTGGCGGTGGCTCCGGCGCCGCCAGTCTTGCTCGCCACCGCTGCCGCGGCGCCGCCGGCCGCCGCGCCCAGCATCCTGGCCATACCGCTTCCGCCCTCCAGAAATTTTCCTATCCGACGCGTGACGTTCTGGGCCGCGCTTCCCTCGGCAATGGTTTTGAGCGCTGCCAATTCTTCGGGAGAAAAACCGAACATCTCCTGGTCCTGAAGAAGCGTCGAGGCCACACGTTGACGAATCGCATCGGCACCATTCTCGGCCGAATTATGCGGTACAGCGCGGAAATCTGGGGATCTGTCAGTCCCGTTCAGGATATCGGAACGCTTTGCGGCTGCGGAATTGCCGCTTGCGGCCTTAAGGGCGTCGGCCGCGTCAGTGGCCTTTCCGGCAACGACCGTCGCCGGATCGGCAGCCTCAATGAACTCGTCCAATTCTCGAATAACTCGCGACGCTGCAGCTTGATCGTTCGGATCTTTGACGCTTTGGACTATTTTTTCGAACGTCTTGCGGGCTGCGTCCAATCCCTCGATGCTCGCGAAGCTGTCTTCCGGAGGAGTGGAGAGCTTGGCGAGAATTTTATGAGTCTTCCCGGCGATGTCTGCGTCGAAACCCTCTTTTTCGAGCTTCGTTTTGGCTGCCTCTGCCATTGTTTTTACGGCATCGGCTGAGTAATCAACACGACTGTTACGCATCATCTCGAAGTTGCGATTTGCTTCGGCATGGAGAGCGTCGCCGGATGGCGGCTCCAGCTTATCTGGTTTTCGCAAGTTCTTGCTCACGCCTGGGACGATCGCCTCTCCTGAGCGAAGCCCCGGCGTTACCGGTGTGAAGATCGACGCAAATTCCAACGAGCGGCCAATGCCCTCCATGGTCGGCCTGCCATCTGGGCCAAACATCTGTACCTTGCCGCTGTAGACGTCACCCGGAAGCATGAAGGCGCGTTTTGCCATCCCCAGAATGCCGGCGTCGCTATCGAAATATCTGTTCCCGTCGCGGTCCCGGCTGATCGGCCAAAGTTGGCCGATATGACTCTTATCTACAGGTGGAGGGGCGCTATCTGTGGGCTGAGGGAGGCTCCGCAATAGCTTATCAACCAGAAGACTCTGGTCGTCCGGAGAGAGGCTCAAAAAGCTGTCGTCGACGGTCAAATTCTGGCCATTAACCTGGATTGTCGCCATTACTGTTCAATGCTCCACAAGGTGCCGTTCGGTGTTTTGCGCATGCGCGAAGGCGTGGTCCCGGCAATGGCGACAGGGGTAGCCCGTTGTCTCGGAACGACCGAGGCAGCGACCGGTGGAGTTACCGCTTTCGCTTGTCCTGACGCTACGGGAGTGGCATCGGCCGGGTTGAGCTTGTCATCGCGATCGAATGCTTCGTCGGAGGAGATGATCGGTGGGGGAGCTTCAGCCGCACCCGCACGCTGCTCCTTATCCTCCTGCCTGAGCGCCAGCCCGCCCATCAGGGCCTGGACGAGACGCGCCGCCCCTTGCCACGGCGATTGCACCGGGCTCGTCTCCATGCCCTGCTGCAGCATGGCATAGGCCAGCCGCTTGCGCTCGCCGCTGATCTCATTTTGTGTCTTGCCGGTATCGCCGCCGAAGAGGAAACCCCTCATGCCACTGCCCTTTCGTAGTTGACGCGGTCGAAGCCGTCGGCATGTTCGAACACCGCGTCCGGGTGAACCTTGCGCACATCGTCGGACATCAGGCCGATCTGCATCGGGCCCCCCTCCTTGTAGCGGAAGGCGTAGACCGGCAGGCCGTTTTCCAGCGTGCCGGCGCGTTTGATGTCTTGCTTCAGCCGCCGGTCGGATTTCGCCCAGCCGCCAAGGAGTGTTCCGCCGAGGCCGAAGAGGCCGCCTATTGCGGCGTTCGATTGGGCGACCTGCCGGTCGTAGAGACCCATCTTCTGGTTGAAGTTTTCATTGATCAGACCAGCCTGGTCGACGGTCGGCAGCTGCGTCGTCGGCGTGTTGACGTAGCTCGGCTGATGCACCTGCGAGCCCGACATCAGCGCCGAAATCTCGTTCAGCGGCTGGTTGCGCTCGGTCAGGATCGCGTTCTGCGCATTCGAATACATGTCGCCGAGATATTGGTCGGAGGCGGCCTGCTTGCGGGTGGAAAAATCGCGCATGGCGTTGTCGTAGGCCGCCGAGCCCATCGAGATGCCCTTGTCGGCCAGGCTCTGCTCGATGCTCGCCTGGTCGCGATCCCACTGATTGTTGAAGCCGGACTGCCAGTGATTGTTGACATATTTGTCGACATTGCCGGCGCTGAGATCGACATTGGTGCCGAGGATGCCGGAGATCTTGCCGGTCTGGTCGTTGGCGAGCCTGGCAAGGCCGAGCTGCGTCTGCTGCGTCTGGTCGTAGATCGCCTGGTTCTCGGGCGAATAGGTCTGATAGGCGGAATAGGTCGGCAGCTTATAGGTCTTGCCGTTCTGGTCGGTCATCGTCTGATAGCCGCTGACCTTGTATTCCAGCGAGCCGTCGGGCGTATACTGGTTGGTGTGGCTGAGCCCCGCATTGGCGATGGCGGTGTCGACGTTGGTGGCGGTCTGCGCCGCCGCGGTCTGGGTCGGATCAGGCGCCTTGGGAGCCTTTGGCGTGGAGACCATAGGGAAAATCCTCCTTCATGATGGCGTAAAGCAGGGCGTCGCAATCGCCGAAATAGCCGCGCTGGCGGCCCTCCGGCTCAGCACCGACTCTGGCGAGCAGTCTCTGGGCGCTGATGTTGTCGGCGCGGGTGCGGCAGGTGACGCGGCGGCAGCCGAGCTGGTTGAAGACATAGTCGGAGACGGCGCGCATCAGCGTCAGCGACAGCCGGTCGGCGGCAAGCGAGATCTCGATATCGTGCTCGGTCCAAACGTTGAAGACGAAGCCGGCGAGAATCCGACCGCGGTCGACCTGGGCAAGCGTGGTGTAGGGCGGGTGAAAGGTGACGCCGATCCTGGCGCCCACCCAGGCGGCGATTTCGGCGCCGGGTTCTGAGACGATCAAATCGGCGCGCCCCTCTCGTAAAGCAGCGAGCCGCCGACGACAGCGGCTTCCGAGACCGAGCCCGACGAGCCCGAGATCAGCGCCCGGATGGTCGGCGCCAAAGCCGAACCCGCGCCGCCGGCGGAGGCGAATTTGCGCACCAGCGAAATGCCGGGGAATTTCGAAACACCCCAGACCGCCGTTCCCCATTTCGCCGCCGCATTGTTCTCGACCGACGACAGAAGCGCTGTCGGCACCTTCGTCTGGTAGTCGACCGAGATGCCGCCATACATCAGCGTCGACACGCCGATCTCGGCCGTCACTCCGATCAGCTTGGAAAGCTTGGTCGAGAGGCCGTCGCCGAAACGGCTCCAGGCGCCGACCATCAGCGCGTCGATCGCCGCGCCATTGTCGTTTGCCCCGACTTCCGCCTCGTACAGCGTGCCGTCGGCCGCGCCGAAGAACAGCCGGTCCTGCCAGGTCGCCCAGCAGGAGGCCGGCATGCCGGCGAAGCGGCACCAGGCGCCGGTCTCGGTGTTCATCACATATTGATAGGGGCCGAAGGAGGCCGGCAGGTTGACGATCGCCATCTGCCGCGCCGGGAAGCTCGAAAGCTGCCATTCCTCAGAGGTGGTTCCGGTCGCCGCCACGGTCGCGCGCCATGTCGGGCCGATCCTGGCCGTAATGGCGCCGAGGCTGGTGGCGCCGCGATCGAGCTGCACCGCCTTGGTGATCGGCACGATGCCGTCGGTGGTCATGATCGCCAGATCGGCGCCGACCGAGAGCAGGCAGCGGTCGCTGCCGAGCGGCCGGCCGAGCTTGAAGGTGCCGATCAGGCCCCAATTCGCCGCGCTCGATGGATCGGATCCTTGGAAGACGATCACCTCGCCCTCCGAGGAGATCAGCACCAGGCACTGCTGCAGGCCTGTCGACACCGGGATGGTCCAGACGTTGATCGCCACCAGCGTGCCGCCATATTTCATGTTGCCGCCGACCGGCAGCACCGTCGCCGCGCCGCTGACGGCGTCGGTGGCGAGGTACCAGACATTGGTCGAGTCCCGCTCGATGAACCACAGGCGTGAGCGATAGGCGGTGACGGCGCTGAGCAGCGAGGCGTCCGGTATGCCTGTGATCATCGTCGAGGCGACATAGGGCGTGGCGGTCGCGCCCTTTTCCAGCTGGGCGTTGCTGACCGTTCCCGTCACGGTGACGACGAGCGTGCCGGCCGCCGGTGTGAAGGTGAGCGACACCCGGTTGCCGGCGCCAGTGCCGTTCAGCGTGCCGGCGAAGGCGCCGGAGAGCGTCACCGAGCCGGTGCCGAAAAAGCTCAGCGTATAGGCCGTGTTGCGCACGGCGACGTTCTGACTGGCGAGGGACGCGGTGCCGACCAGGAAATTATTCGTCCAGGAGCTGCCGTTGAAGATCAGCGGCGTGTCGAGGCCGTTGACAAGGCGCAGGAATTCCTGGCCGGCCGGATTGGTATATTGCTGCACCGACCAATGGGCGCTCGCCAGGCCCGAGACGACGGGCGCGCCGGCCGCACCGCCCACCGTCACGTCGAAGATCTTGTCGCCGGCGGCGGCAAACAGCCGGTTGCTCACGCCGGAATAGGGAATGACCGTCTGCACATCGGCGCCGAGACCGGTGGAAAAGGCGAGGAAACCGTAGCGGGCGCGCACCCTGTTTGCCTCGGGAAAGAAATTGTCGAGCTGGAAGGCGGCATCCTCGGGCATATCGGCCATCTCGACATCGGTTCGCCAGCCGCCGATCGGCGCGATCCAGTCTATGCCGGGCGAAACGCGGCGGGTGCGGCCGTTCGGGGGGACAGGTCTGCGGGTCATGGCGTCACCGTGATCGTGCCGGGCCAATAATTTTCAGGGCTTTGTCCCCTCGCCGGCAGCGCAAGGTCGACAGCGCCTGCGGCACGGTCGGCGCCGATCGCGGCTTCCTTGGATCGTTCGAAACTGGCGAGCTCCTCGCCGTAATCGAGGCCCTTGGCCCGCTTCCAGCGCCAGATCAGCGAGAGTTCGAGAAGCTCTTCGGGAAAGAGTGCCGTGTCGGTGTCGTTGGCCCAGTTGGCGGCAGTCGCAGCGCCGCCGTTCACCGCCACCCAGAAGCCGGAGACATAGGCATATTTGATCGTCTCGCCCGCAACGTTCGGGTAGATGTCGAGCCTGCCCGCCGCCATGCGCCAGATCTGCGGCACCGGGTTGGCGGCGAGGATCGTCTGGCGCTGCCAGGTCTGCGGCTCCACCGGGCCGTTGAGCGACCAGAGGCGGGAGACGTTCCAGATCCGCGCATTGGCGGCGAAACGGTCCCAGTCACCGGGCGGCTCGGCCGGCTCGGGGGCAGCACCCGTCGCTGCGAATTGCCGCCGCACCATCAGCGCCGACCAGTCATGGGCCCGCATCAGGTCACGGCCGGCGCGGGTGGAGAGGATGCGCAGCTGCATGATCTGCGGATCCGCCGAGGACATGACGGCCGTCGGCGGATCGAGGTCGATCTCCGCGCAGACATTCTGAATGATGGTCAGGAGCGACATGCGGATCTCCGGTTCAGAGCGGTTGGCGTGGGGGCGGCGGGATAAGGTGTGCCGTGGCCCCCTCATCCGCCCTACGGGCACCGACCGGGGTTGAGCCACGGGTCTCAACCCGTCCTTCGGACCCCCGCTGGGGAGAAGAGGGAATCGAGACCTCGCGGCATAACCCCTTCGCCCCAGCGGGGAGAAGGTGCCGGCAGGCGGATGAGGGGGCGGCTTGCGTCAGCGCTTCTTCAGGCTACTTGCCGACCGCGGGACTTGCTGCCGCTTTCGCTTTCGAGCGCCTCGAAGCGAACGGCCATCTCCTTCATCTGCGCCTGCAGGCGGCTCACCTCGTCCTTCAGCCGCTCGTTTTCGGCGGCAAAGGCGGAGGCGGCACTGGAGTTTTCGGCGGTGGCCAGATAGGCGCGGGCGGCGGCGGTCAGCTCGTTGGCGCCCATGCCGATCTTCTGCTTGGCGGTGTCGGAAAGCGCTGCCAGCTGCTCGACGGTATAGATATTGACCGCCTCCAGCTCCTTGATCTGGCTGGGCTTCAGATAGGGCCATTGCGAAAGCGGCGTGCCGGTCAGCTGCTCGCGGGCGGCTGCACCCTCCTTGAAGCGCTTATAGGCGTCGGCAAAACGCTGTTTGTCGTTGTCCGTCACCTCGCGGTAGACTTCGGTGTGCTTGTCGCCTGCGATGAAGATGCGGACGAATTCCTTGTCGGCAAAGATCGGCCGGCCTTCCTTCTCGGTCAGGAAGGTCTGCTCGACCGGTTCGAGGCTGAAGGAGGCGTAGATTCCGGTGTTGTCGGGCATATGCTGGTCTCGCTGTTGATGGCGGGGAGATGGGAAATGGGCGGGGGAAACATCCCCTCCTCGTCATCCCAGGCCTTGTGCCGAGGATCTGCTACGCATCGACCGGCAGCAGATGCTCGGGACAAGCCCGAGCATGACGGAAGAGAGGTTTGCAAGCGCTGAAAGTAGCCATGGCGGGCGCCGAAGCGCCCGTCGATTGCTTTAGGTTCAGTTCACCTTCGACAGGAACGGCCGCATCAGCGTCGCCTCGAGCACGCCGGTCGCCGTGATGGTGATGCCCGTGCCGTTGGCCGTCGCATTGGCCGAGAGCGTGATGGCCTGGACGACGCCGTTCGGGCTGTAGGTGATGCCCGAAATCGTCGTGCCGCCTGCAATCCCGGTGCCGGCGACGGCCGCGCCGATGAACGGGCCGGAACCGGCGCTGAGGCCGGCAAGGCCGGTCAAAACGCTGGAGCCGTTGACGGTGTTGGCCGTGAACGTCTGGTTGGCGGCGGCGAAGTTGACGTTGGCGATCGCCTTGGTGCCGACGGTGGCGGAGGCCGGGGCGCTCGCCTGGCCTGCGGTGGTGGTGGTTTCGGCAACGACGAGGGCCGCCGTTGCGCTCGCCACCTGGGCCGGCGCCTGGCCGTTGCGCTGCAGCCAGAGGTAATAGGTGCCGGCGGCAAGGGTGATGGCGCCAACCGGACCGCCGGTCAGCGTCGGCGGCTGGGCGGCACCGGAAAAGACGCCGCAGCGCTGGCCGACGACGGCACCGGCCGTGGTCAGCAGCGAAGCGACATAATCCTTGGTCCACTGGAACCACTGACCCGGCTGAAGGGTCGTCTGCGCGGCCAGCACCAGCTGGCAGTAGAGCCATTCGGATTCACGGTCGCCGCCGGCGACCGCGCCGAGGGCGAAGTTCGGCCCCGGAATCCCGGAGCCGGAAACGATCGGGCCTTCGACGACGAACGGGTTCGCGCCAAGACGATCGGTCTGGGAAATTGCGATGGTCATGGATGTTGATCCTTTCGTTCGATCAGGCGAACAGCACGCCCTGCAGGAAGGCGTTGTTCATGGTGAGGTTGCCGGCAAAGCCCATCAGCTGCACGAAGGCATCCTGGTTGGTGTTCATGCGTTCGTCACCGATCGGCGCCATGTCGCGGTCGCGGTGCGGGCGATAGAACAGGTACTTGGTGTTGAGGAAGAACATCTGGTTGGCGGGCGCGCCGCCGCCGAAGCCGCCGTCGTAGATCACGTCGGCGCCCATGTACTGCAGCGACTGGAAGCCGGCCATGCCCTTGTCGGCGGAGGTGATGCGCTGGATTGCCTGCAGCGATTCCCAGTAGAGGCGGAAGAAGTTGTTGTCGGCGACGACGAGATCGGGGGCGTCGGAGCCGCGCACGCAGGACATGTAGAGCCGGTTCATGTAGCTCTGGATGTTGGCGTTGGTGGCCGCCGCGCCGCCATCGGCCGAGGCCGAGAATTTCTGGTTGCGCCAGAAACCCCAGGTGGCGCGCGAGATGCCGCCGACGGTGCCCGAGGTCGGCGAGGTCGAGATCAGCAGCTGCAGGCCGCCGATCTGCCGGCCGCCATCGGCCGTGCCGTCGGAATAGCAATCGAGCGCGATGTTGTTCTTCAGCGTCGTTTCGGCGTTCTCGATGCGCTGCTCGAGCAGGTCGAGGATCGCATCCTCGCCGGAATTCTGCAGCTGTTCGAGGCCGGACATGGAGACGGCGACCGCGGCCTGCTTCAGGTCGTATTCGGCGGCGGTGATGACGTCGGAGGGCTGGACGTTCAGGATGTCGTAACCGGAATAGCGCTTGAAGGTGCTGTTTTCCTGGTACTGCAGTTCCTGGACGATGGTGCGGCCGCCGGAGACGGGTTTCTTGCGGCCGCGGCTGTTCAGACGGGTGAGAAGACCGTTGTTCTTCGTCACGTCGTCGGCAACCGTGCCGCTGCGGTTGCGCAGCGTCGTGGTGACGATTTCAGAGAGGTTGGGCGAAATGGGCATCGATCATTCCTTTGATCAGAATTGGCCTGTGATCAGACTTGGCCGCGCGAAAAACGCATGGCGTCGCGCAGCGAGTCGCGGATGGAGGTGGGCTGGCCTCTTGCCGCATCGCGGGTCGGGCCCGGGGCGGAAGAGCCAGAGATGGATCGCGAGGCGCGGCGGGCTTGATCTGCCGCTGCGACCCTCTGGGCATGCTGTTCTCGGACGAAGGCCGGCGCAGTCTGGCTGATCAACTGCTGGCGAATGTCCGGTCGCATCCAGCATGCGGCGTCGTAGGCGTCCTGAAGCGTCGATGCCCGCCCCGCATTGATGAGGGCAACCATGTCGTCGAGAACATCTTCGGCATGCGCATTGGCCGGATCGGAAAGAAAGGCATCGACCTGAGTTTCGGTGTCTCTCTTGCGCAAAACATGTTCGACCGTGGCCTCGACATTGATCGGCCGAGGTTGCGGCGCTGCCTGCTCGTGTCGCTGAAGGGCCTCCCCTGCCCGGCCGTTGACCAGGGCGTGAAGATTAACCCCGGCCACCTTGGCGACATGAAGCACGGTGTTGACGGGATCGCGGATCAGCGCGTTTTCCCATTCGATCGCCCGGCGCATGACATCGGCATGGGTCATGCCGGCCTGGCGGACGATCGGGGTGAATTCTTCGAGCCCCTTGTAATCCTGCAGGACGCGGAAGCCGCGATCGACCTCCTGCTCCCGCTTGGCAATCGCCGCCTGCACTTCGCTCGGCAGGCTTGAAAACTGCGCCTTGGCCTCCGCCGACCAGCCGGGCGGAACCCGGTTGGCCATGGCGGCCGGCTGTTCGTCGCCCTGCACCCGGCTCTGTGCCTGTGGCGTCTGCTGCCGGTCGACGCCGGCCTGCTCCTGCCCCTTGGCGAGGAAACGGCCGTTTTCGCCGTCGCGCGGCTGGGCCGCAAGATCGCCCGGTCCATTGCCGTCGACGGTGTCGATCGCCGCCTGCAGGCTGTCGCGGATGCTGACCGGCTTATCGCCGGACGAGTCAAAATCGTCGCCGCCGTTACCGGCCTCGTTGAAGTCTTCCATATCCATGGGGAAAGTTCCTATTTCGGGGATTGATGCCCGCTTCATCCTTTGTGCATGTCGTTATCCCGGAACCGCTGCACACTTCCGGGCGACATGCGTCAGGCGTTGTATTCGGCGTGGACCCGCCGCAGTTCGTTGCGGATCGCCTTCCGGTCCGCTTTGGGTTTTTCGATCGCCTGCGGCGTCTCATTGCCGATCTCGACCACGCCGGCTTCCCGATAGGCGGAACGAAGCTTGGCCTTCGAGGTGTAATGCCGGCCGTCATGCATCGACTGGATCTCGATGCTGTCGCTGACGAAATGCGGCGCCGGCAGATCCGACCGCGCCAGGGTCTGCGCCGGCAGGCAATTGTGCGGCCATCTGTCGAGTGCGTGCCAGCCGCCGCAAACGCGGCAATAGCGTTCTCTCATGCTGTTGCTCCCGGCAAACCTATTGGTAGAGGGATTGGGCGGCGCGCATCTGGTCGATCGCCTGCGCCGCCATTTCACCGCGCGCCTGTTCGGCTGCGGCGCGGTGCTCGATCTCGGCCTGCGCGACGCCGAGCTCGGCCTTGCGCTGTTCGGCGCTGGCCTTCACCTCGGCCGTCTTCAGCTTGAGCATCTCGCCGGGCGCAGGCTGCGGCTCCGGTTTTGGCGCACTCGCCGCCTGGGAAAGCTGGCCTCCGACCTGCTCCAGCATGCTCTCGAGCTGACGGCCGGCCCGGAAGCCGCGGGCGGCAAAGAGCAGCGTTTCGACCATAACAGGCACCAGCATCGGCGACTGCTGTGCCATCGCGCCGGCCTGCTGCATGAAGCCGCCGACCATCTGCACGAATTCCATGCGGCGTTGCTTTTCGGCGTCCTCGTCGGGCTCGATCGTCGAATCCGTCTCGATCTCGATCTGGAAACCGCGAATGCTGTCATTGCGTAGGAGCTGCACCACCTCGTCGATCGTCGGCTGCCCCATCATCTGCTGCAGCTGCGGCGGCATTTCGGGCGGCGCCATTCCTGGGGACGACTGGGCCGGCTGGCCCATCTGCTCGGCTCGCATTGCCTGCTGCTGCGCCGCCATCTGCACCTGCTGCATCTGCATCTGCACCTGCTGCTTCTGAGCCATCGTCGGCAGCCTGATGCCGCTCACCAGCATCAGCGTTTCCGGCTGGAACTGATCGCAGATGATTTCACCGGCAAGGCGGATGATGTCGCGGGCAAAACGGGCGAGCTCGGCCTGGCGGTCGCGGATGCGGATCGAGCCCCACTGGGTCTTGATGCGCTGCGCCGTCGCCGTCTCGGAGGCTTGCGTGTCGCCGCGCACGATGTCGGAGATGCCGGTGATCTGGTAGACGTCCTCGATCAGCTGCTTGCGCGCCGCCATGCAGGCGACGATCACCTTCTGCACCTCGTCGATCGGCAGCGTCACCACCGCCTTCGAGCCGCCCTTGTCGGTGAAGGCGGCCCATTCCGGGATCGGCACCATCACCATGTCGTTTTCCGGCCGCATCGCCTTCTCAATCGCCGGCGAAATGGCGCCGTCCCCGGAGGGATAGAAGACCTTGAGGCGCAGCTGGTCGGTCAGCTTGTTGATGCGCCTGGTCAGCAGGTCGATCTCATCGCATTGCTGCTGATAATAGACATAGTCGGGAACCGGGATCAGCGAGCTCGTCGACATGGTGCCATAGGCCGGGCGCGGGCATGGCCAGAAATGCGTCAGCGCCAGCGGCGGCTCGGAAACTTCGAGCGCCACAGGCGAGCCGTCGGCGATCCAGACGGTATAGTTCTCGCTCTTGCACCAGATCTCCCAGACATGGGTCTTGCCCTCATTCTCGGCGCGTTCGGCCTGGCTTTCGCCCTTGCGCGCACCGGCAGCATCGGCCGCGCCCGAGGCCATCGCCGCACGGCCGAAGCGCTTTTCCATCTCTTCGCCGGTCATCGGCACGCGCCGCGCCACCCAGGTCACATCCTTCCAGCGGCGGGCCGGCGAATGCAGGAAATCCGACCAGTGGACATAATCGATGCAGACGCGCTCGTCGGCGATCGTTTCGAGGGCTGCACCCATCTCGCCGGGCAAGCCATCGGCCGGCGGGTTCGAGGGTTCGACGCCCATGTCGAGCGGCTCGAAATCGGCCTCGTAGCGCAGCCACACCGTGCCGCGGGCGCAGAGCAGGAAATCGTCGCGCACCGCCCGCATGATGGAGTCGAGATCGGCCTCGTCGCCTGTGTAAGCAAGATTGCGTTCGACGATTTCCGAGGCGATGCGCGCCACCGGCTCGGCATCCTTGAAGCGGCGCTCGACGACCGGCTGCGGCACCCGGGCATAGACGGCCGGCTGCAGCACCGCCGTATTGGCCCAGAGCATCGGAAAGCGGCGCTTGGCCGCGCTGGTCTGGTCCGACTGCTGGTCGAGATAGATCTTCTCGATCTTGCCGCAGCGGTCGTGCCAGGACTTGAAATAGCGCTGGGCGCGTTCGAGCTCCTGCTGCCAATGGGCGCCGACCAAGTGCAGCCCGCCTTCCAAAGCCATCGTCTCGTCTTCCATCAAACACGCTCGCTATGTCTCGGGGTGGACTCGGCAAATTCGTTGAAGGTCATCGTCTGGAATGTCGGCAGTGGCTTACGCTCGGGCTTCAGCGGTACGGGCGCCAGGCCGGTGAAGATAATTGCCAGACCGCCGAAAGCGTCGGCGCCGTGCGAGGCCCAGTTGTGCAACGGGGCGTCGCGGAAGACGCTCAGATCCTCGTCCCAGTCCTTGCGGTAGTTGCGCAGGCATTTGATACCGTCGGCGCAGCCGGCCTGGTCGAACTCGACCTTTGCCAGGATGCGCCGCGTACCGTTGATGCGATCTTGGACATAGGCGCGCTCGACCTTGCGCACCGTGCCGAGGCCACGCGCCTTGACCTCCCTCAGCATCACTTCGATGCGGGTCATGCCGCCGCGCGTCCATTCCCTGACCTTGATGTCATGCGGCATGTTGTGGACGCCGTAGACATAACCATGTTCACCGCCGCGCCGCTCCAGCTCGTCGAGCATGCCGTCCATGCCGGTGCCGGTGTGCTCGAAATAGCCGATCATCCTGACCCGGCCGGGCAGCACCTGGAACAGCCAGACGCTGTTGGTGTCATCCATGCCGATGTCGGAGATGGTGTGGACGGGATAACCTTCCACATGCGGGAAGACGCCGATGCGCTCCTCGGCGTCGGCGATCGCCATCTGGTCGGCGTAATAAGCGCCCTCGACGCTCGCCTCAAAAGCTTCGGCAGGTGTCGAGGGATATTCGCGCTTCATGTCGCCGAGCTGGGTCTCGGCCTTCTTGACGTACCAGGCCTTCTGCCCCGCCGTCAGCATGATCCCCTGCTCGGCAAGTTGGCGGAAATATTTGACGAAGGCGTCGCCGATGATGACGCCCTCGGGCGCGATCGAATATTGCGGCTCCTTCCACCAGGGAAAGAAGTGGAACTTGAAGTCGAGTTCGCTCAGAACAAGCGCCTGGCGCTGCTTGACCTGGGCATCCTCGCAGAGCGCGTAGAAATGCCCCTCCTGGCCTTCCGCCGTGCTTTCGACGAAGACCATCTGGCCGGCCTGCACCGTGTTCAAGGCGCCGGTCCTGACTTCTCGCGCCTTCTCGGGATATTTGGCGCAGAGCTTTCCATATTCGGAAATATGCAGATATTGCAGCGTTCCCGAGCGCAGCGAGGTGCCGACGCGGATGCTCGAATTGTTGGCGAGCAGCAATTCGCTCTGGTTGGTCCTGATGACGGGCACGGCGTTGCGGATGCCTTCGGGCAGATTGTCATAGGGATATTTGATCTTGTCCCGGAAGATCGTCTGCACGTCGCCGAGTGTATGGGCGATGGTACCGGCCCTGATATCGCGGTTGAAGACGCAGGCATCGAGCATGAAGATCTGGATGAAGGTGGTCAGCCCCAGCTGGCGGGCCTTCAAGAGCACGTTGAGATAATGCATCTCCTCGAACAGGCTCGTCTGCATCACGTTCATCTCGAACCTGACGCGCCTGCCCGCCTTGTCGGTGATCCAGTAGAGATTGTTCAGCCGCCAGCGCCAGTCGGAAAACTGGTCAACCGCCGCTTGGAAGTCCGCGCGTCCTGCCATTGACCGCCTCCAGCAATTGCGAGACTTCGCCGGTCACGCTCTGTTCGGGCTCGACCTTGGCGCCATATTTCTTCGGCCTGAGCTTTTCGGCGACCCATTGGCGGGTGGCGATGCGCAGCTGCGAACGCCTGATCGCCTCGCCATTTTCCTGCCAGCCGGTGGTCTCGCTGGCCGCATTCTTCTTTTCGATCCAGTCGTCGCTGCTGTTGTCGGCGATCTCGACCATCTCGTCGACGAAGCTGTCGGCCATGATCTCGCGGGCCAGCGCATATCGCGCCCGGAACGACGCCTTCTCCTCGTCCGCCAGCCAGGACAGCACCGTCGATTTCGCCGGCATGTCCTCATCCCGACAGATCGAGCGCAGGCTCTCCCTGTCGGCGATGCGCGCGCAGATTTTTTCCGCCAGCGCCTGGCTGAACTTGGTCGGCCTGCCCATCGGTCGGGGTCTAACGTTCAGAACAAGGCAATAATGTTGGAGGCCGTTGTCCCGGTCAGCGCCACAATCGCCGCATGAACGGGAAGGATCGTCCCGGCCGGCACGCTCTTGAAGATGACAGGATCCACGTCCCGCCGCGGCGCAATCGCCACATCGCCGGCCGTGCCGATATAGAGCGCACGGGCCCCGACAATGGCGCTATCGTTCGGCGTCACCGCGGCGGCCCGCGAGGCCGGAGCAATCGAGGGGTCCATGCAGTTCTCCTTGTGAGGGGTCTTCGATCGGAACGCGGCAGCACGCCGCCTCGGCATTTTGCCGGGCCTGCCCGCCGACCTCCGCCCCGCCAGGCCTGACCCGAGGGGAATGGAGTTTGTATCAAGCCGGCGCAATCAAGCGGGTTTGGCAAACCGCTACCCCACCCTCCGTCATCCCAGACCTTGACCCTGGGATCCATGCCGGATCCCCATCGAACTGGGTGGATCCCAGGGTCAAGCCCTGGGATGACGGAGCAAGAGGTAGGCTCTGTGGCAAACCTGCTCGGCAAAGCCGGCTGGAAAGCCTTCGGAATGACGCAGGCGGTCGAAGAGCGGTATCGACGTAATCGTCAACATCACCTCTTGATTCAATATTCGCAGCTTGGATTTGCGGTAGTGATAAATGATCTGCCGGGGGGTGATCAAGGGCCAGATCGTCGGTCCCGCGCCCAGTGTGAAATCAAGCCTTCTCGAACCAAATGGACGCCAGAATTCCACGCCCGCTCCGGCAGGTTTGGCAAAACCGCACACCCCACCCTCCGTCATCCCAGGCCTTGAGCCTGGGATCCATGCCCGGTCCTGATGGAGGCCAACGTGGATCCTCGGGTCAAGCCCGAGGAAACGGAGCAAGAGGTGAGCTCCGTCGCAAAACCGCGGCGACGGCGCGATGACGCTGGGCCCCTCACGGGCCCTGGCGGGTGGCAATTTGATCGAAGGGCGAGACCGGCTTGACCGCCGACATCACCTCTTGATTCAATATTCGCAGCTTGGATTTACGGTAGTGATAAATGATCTGCCGGGGGGTGATCAAGGGCCAGATCGTCGGTCCCGCTCCCATGCGAAATCGAGCCCTGCGCGACCAGGTGGACGCCAGAATCCACGCGCTGCTCCGGCAGGTTTGGCAAAACGCTACCCCCACACTCCGTCATCCCAGGCCTTGAGCCTGGGATCCATGCCCGCCCAGCAAAGCCAGCGTGGATCCTCGGACGGCAAGCAATACCATCCATGGGGATCGAGGATTATAGTGGCAGCAGACTGTCGATCACACGGGTGGAGGAGCCTGTGAAAACCGCAAGACTTTTGGTGTGCCTTGTCGCCTTGGCCGTCGCCGTGCCTGAGGCCGCGGCCACTGCCGAGGAACTGGTGCGGTTCGAAAGCGTGCCGGTAAAACTCAGCCCGTTTCGCATCCGCAAAGCCCGGGAATTGGGGGAAACTCTGCCTCAGCCGCAAGGCACGCCATTGCTCGGATATTTGTCCCGCCCCGAAGGCGACGGCCCCTTCCCGGCAATCGTCGTCATGCATGGATGCGATCACCTGCGTTCGAGCGTCAGGGAGCTTTGGCCGAAACGGCTGGTCAGATGGGGCTATGTCGTGCTCGTTGTCGACAGCTTCACCACCCGCAACCTTGCCGACCCGTGTCGAAGCCTTCTTCCTGTCCGCGCCTTCGATGCCTATGGCGCTTTGGATTTCCTGTCGAAATCAGGCTTTGTCGACCCGCAGCGCGTCGCCTTGATGGGCTTCGCCGCCGGCGGTACCGCGACTTTGGATGCGACGAAAATCGAAGGATACGAGCAGCTGATGGAGCGCAAGTTCAGGGCGGCAATTGCCTATTATCCCGCCTGTGACGCAGATCGGGGCGATCCGACTGTGCCGACCTTGATCATGACCGGCGAACGAGACAATTGGAGCCGGGCTGAACGGTGCCAGAAGCGGCTTGCCCGCCTCAGCGACAATGCCCCGCCCGTCGAGCTCAACGTCTACAAGGGCGTCTATCACAATTTCGATGCGCCGGAATTCATGGTGGGAAGGAGGGTGCTGGGTCATATCGAAAAATACGACCCCGACGCTGCGGCGAAGTCCATGCGCAGCGTTTACGCCTTTCTTCGAAAGTATCTGGCGAACTAAAGCTTCGGTGATCTCCCGGCAAACACTGACGGTGCGTTTGCACCAGGACTAAACGCTGCTCGGCCCCCCTGAGGGCGTCGCCTGGCTGGACGATGAAAACGCCTCTTCGGCGCTCGGCACTTTCCCCTCCGGCGTCAGATCGTCGACGGCCTTGGGAAGATCGCGGCTCAGCCGGCCGAGGATCTCCTGATGCGAGAGGCCGGTATTCCTGGCGATCTCGTCCAGGACATCCGGGCCGAGGGCTGTGGCAAGTTCGCCGTCATTGATGCCGGCATTCTGCCCGCGGCGCACCCAGGACTCCATCTTGTCGCCCTGGCCGTTCTGCTGAAAGGTTTTCAGGAGGTCGCCGATACCGCCGCTGACGATGCTGCCGGAGCTTAAGCCGCCGAGAAGGCCACCGAGACCGCCGGAGCCGGCCAGTCCGCCGAGAATGCCGCCGAGCCCGCCTGACGGCTGGCCTCCGGCGCCTGCCTGCTGCGGGTTCTGGAGGCCCCGCAGGAGCTCCCGGATCTTGTCCCTGTTCTGGTAACCGGCAACGGCAAGAACGGCGAGAAGCGCCTTCATTTGACCGCTCATCATGATGAAATCCTCCTGTGGTGCTCCGGGGGTTCACGCCGGCCGGAGTGCTGATTGGGCGCAATGTTCACACGTGGAAAGCTTCCCCGCCGGCGGGCAGAACGGCCCGTGCCGGTGGCACTGTTCGACTGTCTCAAGGCACGGTCAGATTTCCGGGCAACCGCGCCGGTTGGCGAAAACCATCCGATCCGGCCCGCGGCGCGTCATCCCCTCGACGACGATGCTGCGCGGCGACATGCGGACGATACGGGCCCGGCGCAGGCCTTCGCTGCGGGCGATGTCTAGCGCATCGTCGGGATCGCAGCGGCGCGGCCCCCGGCGGTCGTAGCGGTCGTAATCGCGATCGCGGTCGTAGACGCCGACGCCTCCGGGGCCGATGCGCAGCTCCATATCCTGCGCGGCCGCAATCGTTGGTGCGATCGTCAGGCCGCTCATGGAGGCCAGGCCGATCAACACGAACTGAAGAGACTTATGCATGGATTCCTCCCATGGCCTTGTTGCTTATCGCCATACCAACATCGCCATCGGGATTTTGTTCCGTGAGGCCGGAGGAGCCGGCGCAGGGGAGAAAGCTGGAGCCTGCCACCGCAACGCGGAGCGGCTCAACGTGCTCAGGCGTGATGCTCCAGCCAGGCGACAGCGAAGCTGCAGATCGAAGCCGCATCGACCAGCACCGATGGCGCGTCTCCAATCAGGCCCTGTGCGCCCTGCCCGCCGGCGAGAAAGGCACTGACGATCCGGGCGAAGCAATCGCTTTCGAGCCCGGGCACGACCGGGTCGCCGGTGTCGAATTCCTCGAGCATGCGCCACACCACGCCGGCCGGCGTGGCAAAGGGCACTTCATAGCGGCGCAGGCGCTTGTTCGGGATTTCAGCCAAGTGCTCGGCATGGTGGAGAAGGGTCATCGTGTCGAGCGGGGCTCCGGCCATGAGGACCTTGCCGCCGGCTGCCACGAGTTTGGCGAGCGGAGAGCCCTCGCCATAGCCGTAATCGAGCGGGTGGTCGGCGGTGAGCCAGTCGGCTCTGGCGCCGATCGCCGCGACCGAGGCGCCCGGATTGCCGCTGCGCCGCGCCCCTGCCGTCGTTCGAAGGAATTCCGGGAATATGCCATTGTCGCGGATCGCCCGGGAGGTCATGGGGTCGAAAGGCGCGATATGGTCGCGCCATTCGAAAGGAACACGGCGGTTCTCGTCGAGCAGTTCGTCATAGGCGCCGTTCCAGTCCGTATAGGCGACGATGGTGCCTGAAGGGCCGACGACGTCGCGCAGCGCATCGATGAACATGTCGGGACCGTTGAGCAACCGCCCCAGCCTGCTCATGGCGGCATGCACCATAACCATGTCGCCGAGGCGAAGTCCGAGCTTCTCCAGATCCTTGGCGAGCGAGAGACGGGTGTGAAAGTGCGGAGCGGTCATCGGCCAACGATCGTCAGGACGTGACCTGGAGTCAACGCTCCCCGTCCGGACTTTCAGGACACCATGCAGAACAACAAGGACATGAACCTGATGGTCATCGATGACGCTGATCGTCCCGGGTCTGGGCACCTGATGGGCTGATTTTTCAACATGGGCAGCAAACCCCGCAGGCCAAGTTCCACCGCTGATGGCATCGACGGACCTTCTCGAGGGCACGGGGAACTTTCGGCCGGCATCCGATGCGCGTGCCGCAGACCATTTCACTCACACGATGGCCCGGGTTCCATACGGCCACTTACATCTTGTCCTAGTGTCCTCGCGCCACTATGTCCGCGGAGCGTGTGTCACGCCGATTTCACGCGATTTCGACGGCGGCTCTGGTTAGATTCTGCTGAGATTTCGCCAGCAAGATTTTGGCTGAATCGGAACGCGTTTCGGACAGCACCGCCGGCCGGCGCAATGGTGAGGGCCGATCAAGCGTTGCCCCTCCAGGGTGGGCGGCGGTCGGCCTGTTTTGATCTTGATCATGCTGCATAAGGAGGCAGCTGAAGATGCTATTCCCGGTGCATTCAAAGACGATCGCCGAACTTGATTACGACAGCCAAACCTGCCTCTTGCGGGTGCTCTACAAAGACGGACGAGTAAGCTCTGTTCCCGATGTCGCTCCCACGCACGTGATGAAAATTGTCGCGCGGCTTCCCGTCGAAAAATCGTCATACCTCATGAAGACGGCCATCTGAGACGGAAAAGCGGATCAGTCGGACAGCGCCTCTTCCCGCGTGGAACCTTTCCTGGAGCCGGCCGGTATGGGGCCTCTACTGCCGATCGGTTCCGCCGAGGCCATCCTTGCGATCTATGAAAGCCTCGGCTTCATCCACCACACGTTCCTTAATGGCATCATGAGTATCGGAGGCAACGTCCACGGCCTTGTGATACACTTCCGACGCGACCTCTTTACCCTGCGCGACGAGGTCCTGGGTCTCATGGCTGAGGTTATCTCTAGCGCTATCTGCGGCTTCGCCGACCAACTCATCCTCGGTGTCGGTATGGGGCAGCGCCGCGCCGATCGCTGCACCGACCGCGAAAGCCAGAGCACCGCCGACTAGCGGCTGGTCGCGGAAATGGGTGAGGATCGCCTCGTTGAGTTTGCTCGTTTGCTCCTGAAGACTGGTCGCCGCCGAAGAGGATCGGCTCGACAGCGAGCTCGCCGCGCCTGAGGCACGGGCGCTGAGGTCGCTCGCGGCGCTTTTCGCCTGCTCCCATTTCTCCGCCGCCCAGCCGGTTGCCGCGTCGAGCATTGCACCAGTCTCGTCGGTGATCTGGCTGATCTGTTTTCCGCTGGCGTCGGCGAAGCCACGATAGGTCTTGCCCGCCTCGTCCATGAAATGGCCGGCACGACCTCCTGTTTCGTCTGTCAATGCCTTCAACCTCTTGCCGGATTCGTCGGCAAAATGGCTGTAACGCGCTCCGTTTTCCATTGCCGGCGGACCAATCCTGCGGACTTGGCCGGTCGCCGGATAAAGCGGATATTCAGGATCCTCCCTCCAGGTCGCCGAGTCACCTGACGACGAACTGCCTTTTGCCATGAGCCAGGCGAGGCTCACGCCCATCAGCGCGACCGGCAGAGGGTTCGCCTTGAGCGCGTGGCCAAGATTGCTGACATACTCTGCGCCGCCGCTTCCCTTGGCGTATGCGATGACCTCATCGATGAGTTGGCCCGGCGACATTCGTTCTTGGATCGCGTCAATCCGGTCTCCTATCCGGCGGCGGTCCTGGTCGATCTCCCGCTGAAGCTCGGCCGATGTTTTCTCCATTGAGTTTTCCATCAGATTTTGTCCTTCACAACATCAACGTCGCGGCGAAGCGAGGTTGCGGTTCGATCCAGTGTCAAGTTGTTGCCGCGAAGTGCGGCGAGGCCCCGGGAGACCAATGCCCACGCGATGCCCGCGATGATGATGCCGACGATCAGCGAGGCGAGCGCACTGGCAGTGGTTTCGGTAAATCCCTGTGTCACGAGGAAGGCCGCGAGACCGCCGACAAGGGCACTCAGCAGCACGCCGACCGCCCCGATTGCCAGGACCAAGCCGAACAGGAGAATCTCCACGCCGCTGAGCGCCCGCGAAAGTTTTTCCGAAGCCTCCGTCTTGGCAAGATCGATTTCCTTGCGAAGCAGGCCGGTGACATCACCAACGAGGCCACTGACGAGCTCGGAGAGGGGTGTGTTCTCTGAAGATTTAGCCATTGTTTTCGCCTCCGGTCGTTGCGATGCCGGGGCGGAGGCCAATCGACGGCTCACGCGGCGCGGCAGCTGTTTGCCTTTTCGCGGAGGCTGTCAGGAAGCGGCTTGCCGCCAGGCCGGCAAGTGCGGCTAACCCGAGAAAGGCGAGCGGTTGCTTGCGCCCGAAATCCTCTGCCATGGTGGCGATTTCGCCGATGTCCTTGCCTTCCATCCGCCGAGCGACAGTGCGCACGCTCCGCCCGATTTGCCTGGCGTATCGTCCGACCTCTGCCTGACCGGAGCTTTCCATTTCGGCGCCCGCTTTCTCAAGTGCCGTTGCAACGCCGCCGACCTGGCGTGCAGCGAAGCTGGTGCGTTCGGAAATGACTTCCTTGGCCTTCTCGACGGCAGTGTCGGCGCCTTCCTTGATTGTTTCCTTGGCGGCGGAAACATCTTCGCTCACCTTCGCTTCCAGATCGGAAATGGACGTGCGCGTCCCCGGCGAAGAACCGAAACCTGGGGATGAGGACGGTGTCTGCGCCGATGCGCTTCCTCCTGCCGGATCTGTGAAATCGTTTTGCATGTCTAACCTCCCATATCGTGGCGGCGACTGCCGCGGCCCCGAACCACAGGTTCCCCGCTTTGTTCCCCGAACGCGCTTGAAACGTTCCTCTTCGGCCCATGATGACAGGATGGGGCTCACAACTGCGACTGCAATGAAGCAGCGCCGTCCTCGGCTCCTTGTTGATCTTTGGCGGGCGTGACAATAGACGCTGCGACGTAACGCTCCTCCCTGTCGCCATCGTTGAAGTAGTAGACGGCGAGCAGGTGTCCCTCACCGCGTTTTACTATTCTGGGATAACCGAGATCAGCCGTGCCGCCATCGCTCCGGATGACCTTCTCGGCGCCCCATGTCTGGCCGTCATCGAAACTCATGCGCATCCGGATACCAAATGGCGGATCACGGTAGCCGTAGACGACGAGTAGCATGCCTTCGATCCGTCCGAGCGCTGGCGGATTGCCATTGCTGCCCGTGTCGTCGACGATGCAGCCTTTCCGCGTCCAGGTCTTCCCTTCGTCGTGGGAGGTGAAGGCTTCTATCCAGCCCTTGCCACCTCCCCTCCCCATGCAGCGCGTCAAGGTCAGCATGGCGCCGCCGGAAAGTGCCGTCGAGGCCGGCATGATCGAATAGCCCTCAGGTTCGGGGCCGACAAAGCCTTGAAGGACGAAGCTGCGCCCGCCGTCTGCGGTGCGCGCGCAGAACACTCTGCCTTCCGCACCGTCCTCTTTGGAGGTGCTGAGCATGAAGAGCGCATGGTCTCTGCCAAGAGGAACGATATCGGTGCGCGCCGAGATCGGAAGATGCAAACCGGTGAAACGATACGGACCCTGCCATGTCAGGCATCGATCCCGGCTGACATAGAACCAGCTGATAGCATCGCCCTCTACATCGGTCCTGGCGCACATCACGATCGTCTCGGGATCGAGAAAGTTTATGGGTTCATCCAGGAGGCAGAGGTCATCACGAACCGACAGATGGGGACGAATCTTGAGATCGGCGTTCAGGTGCTCGTCGGCCGAAAGCGAGAGCCCACCCGGGACGTGGCCGCGGAACGGCTCGCCCATCCATGTCAGTCCTCCGTCCAGGCTGCGTGCCTGCCACGGTACGACTGGATAATCACGATCCAGTTCGTGCAACTCCCCCTTCGCTCCGAGTTTGCCGCGCGCGAAGACGACGACGATTTCGTCACCCCAGGACCAGAGACCATAATTTGCCGGCCAGGCTGCGAACTCATCCTGTCTGCGGTAGATTTCAAGATGGCGCAATTGCATGTCCATGGAGGCTTCCAGGTCAGAGGGTTTCGACCGGAAGTGCCCGCACGAGCAGTTCATCCTGGCCGAGCAGCTGTTCGAGTTCGCGCCGGTATTGGTGCCACCACACCCGATCGAGACTGCCCACCATGACTTCGATCACAATGACGGTATCTTCTTCAGTGCCCTTATCATTGGACCAGAGCCCTCTTGCGGGGGAATTGAGATATGCCGTCACCCCGCCATGGCGCTCCGTCATCTCGCGCTGAATTGCCGCGATAATGCCTTCGATGTCGATCGCCGCTCGCGGCGCTGCCGGAATAAACAATTGTATCAAATGCACGTGGAATCCTCCTCGTTTCGCAAACTTCGCAGGTCTGACGAGGTTCCGGCCCGGCTCGAAATCTGGTGCGATCACGCTGGCGAGCGCAGACGCAAGGTGCCGTCATAGGGCTGATCAAACAACGGGCATCGCCTTTCGGCCCACCGCGGAGCCAGATACCAATTAGTCTTGACTAATCAATTAGTCCTCGCTATTGATTTCTTCATGATCGAGACCGCCCCCATCACTACCCTCATGCGCGCCCTAGCCGATCCCACCCGACGGACCGTGTTCGAGCAGATCGTCCTCTCCAAGGAGATCACCGTCGTCGAACTGACGCGGGCGAGCACCGTCACACAAGGCGCTGTCTCCCAGCACCTCAAGGCGCTGAAGCAGGCGGGCCTGGTGGCAGAGCGCCCCGAGGGGCGCAATGTCTATTACCGCGCCGAGCCCGAGGGGCTCGCGCCGCTTATCGACTGGATGAGCCATTACGGCACCTTCTGGCGCGAGCGTTTTGCCGATCTCAGAACCTTGCTGAAGGAAATCGATCCATGACCGACACCGCATTGAAGCCAGACACGCAGGAAATCGTCGTCGACGAAGTGTTTCCGCACGCGCCGGAGACGATCTGGAAAACGCTGACCACGGCCGAGTTGATGGGCCGTTGGCTGATGATGCCGGCCGGTTTCGAGCCGATCGAGGGCAAGCGCTTCACCTATCAGACGACGCCGGCCGGCGACTGGGATGGCACCATTCACTGTGAGGTGCTCGAGGTAAAACCGAACGAGCGTCTCACCTATGCCTGGAAAGGCGGGCATGCGGGCAATACCGGCTACGGCTCGCCGCTCGATACCGTCGTCACTTTCATCCTTGCCAGAGCCGAAAACGGCACCCGGCTGCGCCTCGTCCATTCCGGCTTCGTGCTGCCGAAAAATGAAACGGCCTACCGGAAGATGGGCGAAGGCTGGAAGAAGGTCGTGGAGAATATCGGCGCCCTCGCCGGCGGCGAGGACTGAGCCGGCGCCAGCCACATCACCAATTGTTCAGGAGAAAGCAATGAGCAAGCCCTATACCGGCGGCTGCGCCTGCGGCGCCATTCATTACGAGATCGCCGCCGAGCCGATCGCGATGAACGACTGCCAGTGCCGCGACTGCCAGAGAACGAGCGGCACCGGCCACGGATCCTATCTGACCTTCCCGAGCCGGCAGGCGGTGAAGCTCGAAGGCGAGGCCAGCCACTGGCAGATGATCGCCGACAACGGCAACGTCAAAACCCGCGGCTTCTGCCCGGCCTGCGGCGCGCCGGTTTATCTGACTTTCTCCTACATGCCCGATTTCTTCACCATCCACGCCGCCAGTCTCGATGAGCCCGAGCGATATCAGCCGCAAATGGCAACCTACACCGTGCACGGCCTCGCCTGGGATCGGGTCGACCCGGCTGTGCCGAACTTCGAAAAGATGCCGCCGATGTAAGGCTGGCGCAGCGCACGCAAAATGGTGCTCGCGGGTGCTCGGTCGCGAGCGGGGAATGTTCCGCTCACGACCTCATTGATTCCCACCAGGGGTCGAGTTTCTTCCGTCATTGCCGATCCAGCGCAAAATTGTCTTTGACATTTCGCCGTACAGAATATATCCATTTGGCTATATAGCTAATTGGTGATGCATGGACGACAGGCTTGATGCGATTTTTTCCGCCCTCTCCGACCCCACACGGAGAGCAATTCTCGCGCGGCTTGCCAACGGCAAGGCAACTGTCGCCGAGCTTGCGGATCCCTTCGAGCTGTCTCAGCCCGCCATCTCAAAGCATCTGAAGGTTCTGGAACAGGCCGGCTTGATCCGCTCTGGCCGGGAAGCAAATTCGCGTCCCCGCGCCCTCGAGCCGGCAGCCTTGAAGACAATTGCGGATTGGGTCGCCGATTACCGGCGCTTCTGGGATCAAAGCTTTGACCGTCTCGATGACTATCTGTCCAAGATACAAGGAAACGAAAATGACTGATCCAGAGACCGCCAGCGACAACAGCCATGAGTTGGTTCTCGTGCGAAGGTTCGATGCCCCATGCGATCTCGTTTTCAGGGCATGGACCGACCCGAAAGCCTTGGCGCAATGGTGTGGTCCTCACGGTTTCAAGGCGGTGGGCGACAAACTGGAAGCCTGGCCCGGCGGCAGACACCGCGCCTGTCTGATTGCACCGGATGGAGAGGAGCATTGGGTCGGCGGAAAATATCTGGAGGTCGAGCCGCCACACAGGCTTGTCTTCACCCATGCCTGGGAGACCGGAACCGGCGAAATCAGCCCCGAAACGGTCGTCACCATCACCTTCACGGAAAGCGATGGAGGCACGGAAATGACTTTTCGGCAGAGTGGATTTGCCAGCGCATCGTCCCTTGAGGGTCACGAATCCGGTTGGTCGCAAAGTTTCGAGCGATTGAGCTTTTTTCTCGGCGTCGACTCCGAAGGGCAAAATCATGCGTAAGGCGGCGATGAAGCTCTACTATTGCGAGACGCTCAATCCGCGCAAGGCCTGCGCCGCCGCTCGTTTTCTTCAAGCCGACGTCGAGTTCGTCAGGGTTGACCTGGCCAGCGGAGAGCAGCGCACCGCGGAATTCCTGTCGCTGAACCCGAACGGCAAAGTCCCGGTGCTGCAGGAGGATGCCGGAACCTTATGGGAAGCGAACGCCATCATGTGCAGGTTGTCCGACACGGTCGCATCGGATTTCTGGCCGCATGATCACCGGCAGATCGACGTGCTGCGCTGGTTGAGCTGGGATGCCAGCCATTTCACCCGGCACGGGGCAACGCTGTGGTTTGAAAGTTTGATCAAGCCGTTGTTCGGCGGGAAGCCCGACCTCGCCGTGATCGAAGACGCGAAGACGAGTTTTCGGCTCCATGGGCGGGTGCTCGACGATCATCTGGCCGCCAACAGCGTCGCCGTCGGCAAGACACTGACCGTTGCAGATTTCGCACTGGCAGCCGCACTTCCTTATGCAACCGCTGCCGACATACCACTCGCCGAATTCCGGCATATCCAGAAGTGGTACGCACGGCTTGAAGAACTGGATGCGTGGCAAAACCCTTTCCCAGCCTGAGAGGGATGAGTGAAGGAATTGTTGTGAGCGTGAGAGGCGTTACCGCCGAGTCTTGTTGAGGACGATCGTCGTCTCGACCTCTTCTCTACAGCAACACCTTGTGCATATATTGCCGCTGCGCCGAGCACATCACGCCGCAACGATATCTTCAACGATGGCATGGTCGGTGACGTGATCCGTTTCGTGGAAGTGCTGGAAGGAAACGGCCCTGGATCCCGTGATGAAGGGAGTCTGAGGGCGAAGATCATCGCGGTGGGTCGGCTTCGAATCCATAAGCTCTTCCAACGATAGCGCCACACGAATTTCATAACGCGTGTACCAGTCTGCCCGGCCCCGGCGTTGCGCTTCGACGTGATCGACAACCGCTTTCCATGCCCGGATGCTTTCTTCGTCTCTCCAATAAGAGTTGATGATGCCGAAGCTGTCCGCACGGCGGGCGCTTTCGAAGGGCCGGCGTGAGTCCTCGGGTCAAGCCCCGAGGACGACGGAGGGCGGGTGGATCTTCTGTCGATACACAGTATGCGCCCGCCCGATGAAGGCGCGTGCACCATTGCCGCCTCTGGCAAGTTCTAAGGTTCTTTGACGACCGAGATCTCGACCCAGGTATTCAAAATCTCTTTACGGTTGGCGTCCTGTGCGACGATCACCGCCAGCCAGTTATTTTGGCCTTCGATCAAATAGGCCGTGCCGCTTTGCCTGCGCTCTTTCGTTATCCGGCCCAGCGAAGCTGCGGACAGCCCCGCCTCGAAGGCTTCAAGCTCCGCGTTGGAACAACTCAATCGGTTTTCTGCCAGACCTTGTAAGTAATCGAGCGAGCAGGTGGCAGAAAAGAATTTTTGGAAGTCCCGATACAACATCGAGAACCGCTGCCCATTTGGCATCGTGTAAACCTCGCTGCTCGTTCGAGGCTCTGAGATTGCATTGACGGGAGAAGAAATGGCTTCGACCTTCCAATCACCGCGACCGACGCCATCGTGCAGGGCAACCTGACTTCTGCCATTCAGCACGCACAGCTTCAAGGTGTCATCAAGAGGGCACGCAACCACTCCCCCGTGGCTCGATATAATTGCAATCGCCAAAGCTGAAATGAAACGCATGCAGTCAATCCCCAAATCACCCTGTCGGCAGCGTAGTTTGCATGGTGGAGAAAGCAAGACAGCGGCCCAGCCAACCACTGTTGCCGAAGCAGAGCCACGAAAGCCTCGACCTTATTGGCGCATAGCAAAAGCCGCGTCGTCCGCATCCATTTGCCAGCTGCAACTGAGCTCCAGCGCACTTGGGGCGTGTGAGGTTGACAGAGTGCTACCAACAAAGAGCTACTGGAAAATTCAAAAGATCGGAGCATAGTCCGCCCAGTGGAGTTCAGCGCGCGTGGGAAAATGCGGGACACTGGACTCCCGCCGCCACGCCTCGACGACTTAGCAGACAACATTGACAGGTTGATGCGGAGGTAGCGTGTGATGGCGCAGGGCGTTGTTTCTCTCAGCGGGACTCTGACTCAGAATCAGACATTGGCGGCAAACGTCACGGATGTTGACGGATTACCGTCAGGGACGGTCATTACCTATCAGTGGCAGCAGAGTAGCGATAACGGTGCCACGTGGAGCAACATAACAGGTGCAGCCACAGCCGCCCTGACCTTGCAGCAAGCTCAAGTCGGAAAGCGGGTGCGGGCAACCGCTGCTTACACCGATGCTTTGGGTAACCAAGAACTGGCTGCCAGCACCACCAATGCCGCCGTCGCCAACGTGAGCGACATCGGCGTGGTCACGATCAGCGGTACACCCGTGCAAGGCCAAGCCCTGACCGCCGCGGTCTCGGATCTGGATGGGCTCGCCAACGTGTCGATCACATATCGTTGGCAGCAACTGATCGGAAACACCTGGAGCAACATCGCGGGCGCCACCGGTTCAACGTGGACGCTTCAGGCAGCGCAGGTCGGCAGGCAAGTCCGCGTCCAGGCAACCTATACCGATCAGTCGGGAGGAACCGAAAACAATCGAACCAGCCTGGCGACATCCCCGATCGTCGCGAGCAATCCTGCCGGCAACGACATTGGCGTCATCTCCATTATCGGGGCCGCAACTCAAAATCGGACGATCGCGGCGGGCGTTACTGATGTCGACGGGCTCCCCGCCGGGACCATCGTCGCTTACCAATGGCAGCAAAGCAGCAACGGCGGCGGCACGTGGAGCAACATTGCCGGTGCCACTGCGAAAACACTCAGCTTGCAGCAAGCACTGGTTGGGAAGCAGGTTCGAGCGACCGCCACGTACACCGATGCCCTTGGTAACAACGAGACGGTCGCCAGCAGTCCGACGGCGGCAGTCGCCAACGTGAACGACGTAGGCGTGGCGACGATCACCGGTGCGCCCGTTCAAGGCCAAGCCCTGACCGCTGCCGTTACCGACCTCGATGGACTCGCCAACGTGTCGATCACCTATCGCTGGCAGCAGCTGATCGGGACGACCTGGACCGACATCGCCGGAGCCACCGGTCCGACCTGGACACTCCAGGCGGCGCAGGTGGGCAGGCAAGTCCGTGTGAGGACCACTTACACCGATCAGCTGGGTGGTGTCGAAACCAACCGGGTGAGCACGTCGACCGCAGCGATTGCCAGTGCCAACAACCATCCGGGTGTGCTTGGCATCAGCGGGACGGCGACGCAAGGTCAGGTGTTGACGGCCGCTGTCACCGACGCCGACGGTGTGCCGGGATCGGTGACCTATCAGTGGCAGCAGAGCAGCAACGGCACCACGTGGAGCAATATCGGCGGAGCGACTGCCAATACGCTGACCCTGCAGCAGGCCCAGGTCGGCAATTTCGTGCGGGCAACAGCCAGTTACATCGACAACCTGGGCAACAGCGAGAATGTCACCAGCCCGGCGACGCCCTCGGCAGTCGCCAATGTCAATGATCCCGGCGTGATCTCGATCAATGGCATAGCGAGCCAGGGCCAGACCTTGACCGCCAGCCTCAGTGACATCGATGGCCTGCCGGCAACAGGCGTCAGCTATCTGTGGCAGAGCAGCGACAACGGCAGTACGTGGAGTGACGTCGCGGGCGGGCAAAGTCTGACACTGGGCAGCAGTCTCGTCGGCAAGCGCGTGCGGGTCAATGCCACTTATACCGACCTGCTTGGCACTGGCGAGAACATCGTGAGCGCGGCGACTGCGCCGATTACATCCGTAAGCTCCAGCCCCGTCAGCCTCTTCACCACCCAGACGCCAGCCCAACCGAACTTCACCGACGGACCTGGAGTGGACTGGGAAGTCGGGATGCGCTTCGTCAGCAGCAATACCGGTTCGATCCAGGCGATCCGCTATTACAAGGCCCCCAGCGAGACCGGCACGCATGTCGGCCGCATCTGGTCGGCTACCGGGCAGCAGCTGGCAAGCGTCACCTTCACCAATGAGACAGCCTCAGGCTGGCAACAGCAGACTTTGGCAAGCCCGCTGGTCATCAATGCGGGCACCACCTATGTCGTCTCGGTCAATGCCAACAGCTACTATTCGCTAACTTCGAACGGCTTCGCCAACCCGATCAGCAATGGCGGATTGACCGCCCCGGTCGGCGCCGGTGTCTACAACGAAACCATCGGCACGTTTCCAGCCCTCGTCTATCAGAACGAAAACTACTTCCGCGATGTCGTGTTTTCTGCTGGATCGAGCGTTGCGTTGCGGGACAACAACACCATCTTCGTCAGTGAATCAGCCGGCGCTGCAACAATCACCGTCGTTCGCACAGGCAGCACGAGCGGGCAGCTGACACTGGAGTACACGACCAACGAGATCGGCGGAGCCGGAGCGGCACAGGCTGGAGCGGACTATACGCCGCCGACCTTCAATGGCCGCGCGAATACCGGGCAAGTCGTTTTCGCGGATGGCGAGAGCAGCAAGACGTTTGCCATCCCGATCGTCAACGACACCGATGCCGAAGGGACCGAGACGTTTTCTGTCGGCATCCAGAATCCCGGGCCCGGTGGCTCTCTGGCTGCGCCGCGGACTGTTCTCGTCTCGATCGTCGACGACGATTCCGCACCCACCATCTCCGTGAGCAATCCGGTCATCACCTTGTCGGAGGCGGCCGCCGCTGCCACTATCACCGTTCAGCGCAGCGGAAACATCGATGCCACGGCTAGCGTTGCATATGCAACGAGCAATGGCAGCGCGATCGCGGGCTCCGATTATACGGCAACAACGGGCGTGCTCACCTTTGCCGCAGGGCAAGCGATCCAGACCATTTCTATTCCGCTGCTCAACAACACGACGGCCGAGAGCAACGAAAGCTTCACTTTAACCTTGAGCAACCCTACAGGTGCTGTCCTGGGGAGCCAGGCGACCGCGACCGTCAACATCCTGGACGACGACAGCAACCTCGGCAATCTGGTCCGACAGACCGTCGTGACCGGCTTGACCGAGCCAACGGCCTTGGATTGGACCCCCGACGGCCGCTATATGGTTGTCGCGCAACAGAATGGCATTGTGCGGTTGGTGGACAACGGCACGCTGCGATCGACGCCGCTTGTCGATTTGTCCAGCCAGGTCAACTATACGCCCGGAGATCGGGGGATGCTGGGGCTGGCAATTCATCCGAACTTCGCGGCAAATCCATACGTCTATCTGCTCTACACTTACGATCCGCCGGAAACCGCGAATGGAACTGGCCTGGCGGGACCGGATACCAAAGGGAACCGTCCTTCTCGCCTCGTTCGCCTTACGGTCAACCCCAACACGATGATTGCCGATCCGGCCAGCATGGTCGTGCTGGCCGGTACCAATAGCACCTGGGCATTCACCAGCCGTCCGGATCTCGACAGTACCGGCGCTGTGAACATACCGCCGTCCGGCATCGTCAACGGCACCACCATTACCGCCCCTGCAAGCCTGATCGAGGTGGGAACGCAGGACAACGATCCAGATCGCGCCGGAATCCAGAACCAGAATATTCGGGACTATCTGGCGACGGACAGTGACTCCCATTCCAATGGAGCTCTCCATTTCGGGCCCGACGGCATGCTGTACTTCAGCAACGGAGACGGGACGTCGTACAATTTCATGGACCCTCGCACGGTTCGCGCTCAAGACAATCACAATCTGTCCGGCAAGGTCCTGAGGATAGATCCCATGACCGGCGCGGGCGTTCCGGGGAACCCCTTCTATGACCCCGCAGATCCGAACAGCAATCAGTCCAAGGTATTCTATTCCGGCGTGCGCAACGCCTATCGCTTCACCTTCGATCCGGTGACCAACCTGCCCGTGCTCGGAGATGTCGGCTGGAACAGTTGGGAGGAAATCAATACCGGCCCCGCAGGATCCAATTTCGGTTGGCCGTATCTGGAAGGTCCTGGCCGAACGGGCGGCTACCAGGATCTCCCCCAGGCGATCAGCTTCTACAACAATGGGAACCGAAACAGTCCTTCCGATCAGGCTGCTGTTTTTCCGCTGCTATCGAGAAGCCACGGCGCGCCCGACAACGCCACTGCGATCACGGTCGGGGACTTCTACAACGACGCCACCCTGATGTTTGCGGATCTTGTGAATGGTAATGTCTACACCGCAACAATGAACGCAAGCCGGCAGATCACGAACGTACAGGTCTTCGACACGAACGTCCCCTATTTGGTGGACATCGAGAAGGGACCGGACGGCTGGCTTTACGCTGCTGATTTGGGCACCGGCACCATCCGCCGCTGGGCAGACCCCAACCTGCCGAGCGGCGGGAACCTGTTGACACCAACTTGAGCCGTAGCATTCACCATGGGATTGGTGGCACGGATCATTCAGTCGTCGGTAAGCGGTGTGCCGCCGGCACCGCTGAAGTCGTCTAGTTGAAGGCGATGCCGAGATAATGGGGGAGGTTGGTAATGCCGCTGAGAGCTAATCGGTCAAGCGCAGGGTTCAAGGATATTGGGATATTGAACTTCCTCCGCAAAATCCTAATAGCAGTACTTCTGCCCGTTCTTTCAGCAAATCTTTCATTCGGTGCCGAAAGGACATTTAAAGTTCCTGGCTTCACCCACCCGTTTAGAGTTACGACGGAGCGCAATCAGCCGGGCGGCTTTACTATGGTGAAAGACCCGCTGGATCAGTACAACGCGGCCAAGGTGTTCAAGTTTTCGATCAACCCAGGCCCGTGCGTGCGGGACGACTGCGAGCAACAGTCGGCTCGCGCGACGGTTCAGCAAGGACGCAAGGCCAAGCAACCCAAGGAGGCATGGTATGGTTGGGACATGTATTTCGTGCCCGACTTTCCGATTGGTTCGAAGCAGGTAAGAGGTCACGAGATATTCGTCGAATTCAAGGATCAGGACCAATGCCAACTCGTGGCCCTGACCACCAATCCCCATAGCAACGACCAATTCCTTTCATGGAGTATGGAAAAGCCAAGCGGGAAGCAGATGACCCAGTTCGGCGGTGACTGTATTGACCTTTTTGACATGCGCGTCGCCCCGATCAGGGAACTGGCGGGCGCTTGGCACCGTTTCGAACTCTTTGTTCGATGGACCGGGGAAGGCGACGGACGCTTCTTGATGTTTCTGGATGGGAAGCAGGTCGTGGACTATCAGGGCATTACCTGTTTTTCATGCGATAAGCTAAATTACTTTCTTTTCGGCAACTATCTGTGCTGCACGACTGGCACCAAATTGGTAGTGCCCGCGACGGTCTATTATCGCTACGTCAGCATGGCGAAATCGCGTGAGGCTCTCGTTTGGAAGTAGTTCAGCAGGATCGACGGCGATGGGACGGCTCCGCGAACAACGAAGCTTGCGGAGCTGAAATGCACGAAGGGAGGTGGGCGGCCCGTCACGAAAATTTCTAGGAAAACGCAGAGCCAGAGAAAGCGGTGTTTTCCTCACACGTTGACCAAGCGCGGTAGGCCGATCCAAAGCTACCGCTTCGATACTGATGGCAAGAATGCGGCGGCAGCGGACATTGACTACGTTCGAAAGTTGTATCGACTATCCTATATCTGGGGCCGTAGTTGGATGATCCTGTGGCGTCTTGTGAAGGGGAGCGTTGGAGTTGAAGAGCAGCGTCAAAATAAGATGGAGTGATGTGATTGCTCAAAGAATCGTAGCCCCAGGGCGCTACGTGCAACCGGCAAAATTTCCGGCTGACGTATATTCCCCCGACGACACATGGAGTGTGGTGCTCGAATTCAATGAGCCTACCCATGGTACGGCGTCCTTCCTAGCTGCAGCGGCACCTCACCATTTGCTGAAGCGCGGCGTCACCTTCCAAATGTTTGAAGGTCCGACGCTGACCGCGATCAGCACTATTTCCGGGGCCGCATTGATGCCCACCACTTATTCGAGATGCCGTTCACATGATCACGAAGCCTGTCTTCGACATGCTCAGGGCTCCATACAGCAGCGCACTCTAGGCGGTCTGCCTCTTCAAAGCTGATAGGAGACTCGGCATTTGCGATGGCATCATAGGCTGAAATTCTGCCGGAAATCAGGTCCTGCTTGAAAAACACCGTACCGTCCAACGCGGACACTATGGGTGGATCAACCTTTCCCACGATGGGCCATCGCCCGGACTTTGCAGCGCTGTCCATCACCCATAGCTTGAAGAGGACCGCTCGATCTCGTACGTCTTGAACCGGTTCCTCACCTTCGGAAACACCGTCGAGAAAAGCGAACAGCGGATGTGTTAGGGCGACGGCGTGAAATTGCTTTCCGTTTCCAATATCGATCCTAACGATATCGCCTCGTTTCTGCTTTCTGCCTCTTCCCATCGCGCCCTCGCTGTTCCAGCAACACGTTTAGCGAGTCCTGAGAAGTCCTCAAAGGGCCGACGGAAGCCTTTGGCACATGTTACCCAGCCGGATAATTCCACGGTAGGATGCTGTCAATCTTGCTCTGCTTAAAGCCGTTGACAATAGCGGTGAGCGTGCTGGTCAAATATGCAAAGGGATCAACAGCATTGAGCTTGCACGTCTCAATGAGTGAAGCAATGGTGGCCCAGTTCTCGGCTCCTGCGTCGTGTCCAGCAAACAGAGCATTCTTCCTTTTCAACGCTATCGGCCGAATGGTTCTTTCAACGGTGTTGTGTTGTTGTCAATCTCGGTGCGGCCGTCGCCCAGGAAGACGCAAAAGGCCATGCCAGTATTTGGCGATATAGGAAAGCGCTTCGCCGAGCGGCGACTTACCAGCGACACGGGCACGCTGCTGCGTGAGCCAGGTTCGCATGTCGGCGATTAACGGTGCGGATCGGTCCAGCCTTCCCGCAAGCCGAGCTTCGGCTGGTAGGCCATGCAGTTCCGCCTCGACCCGATAGAGTTCACCGATCCGCCTCAGGTCTGGCAGAACCAACTTGCCCTGCCGCGCCATCGTACGCCAGGTGGACAGATGGTTCGGCTTCAAGCCATGTCGCTCTGCGACTTCATTCACCAATGCTCCGGGCCGCAGACTTTCCGAAACGATCTGCGCCTTGACCTCATCAGGCCAATGCCGGTGAGCCTCACGTCCAGGCTTCCTGGTCGTGAGAACCTCCAATGTACTCTCCATCGAGAAACTCCCCGCTCATCCATGGAAAGCCGATCACAGATCAGGGCAGCCAAGACAACGTGGGAGCGGAACACCGGGTTACTGTAATGGTGTCTCCCACGAGGGTTAGGTTGAGCCCCCGAAACGGGAAGTCTTGGGAGGCTGTGCCAGGCATTGTGGATATTGGAACATGAGCCGCCGCCAAACATTATGTGCTTGCAACCTCGCTCATTTCCATTGAAGGAGATTCCACGTGAATAACTTGATCTGGCTCGTCGGCGCCGTCGTCATCGTGCTCGCTATCCTGAGCTTCTTCGGCTTCCGTTGAGAAAGAAGTGCGGCGGCTCAACTGCACCATCCATGAACGCAGGAGCACGCCGCTACGCCGGACGAAGAACCCGACCGGCGCAGCATGTTATATGGGGAGCATTAGCAGCGACTTAAATGTCTGCTGTCATACCCACTGTGGATCGAGGCTGTCCCGTCGAACTCGCGAGCTGGACGCGTCCCCGTTTGATGGCGCCTCAAACGGAAACGGCGCCATGAGGCCGCGGGTGAACCTTGATACGATCTGGCTCAGTCCGCTACGGCGTTGGAGATAGTTGAACTGACCTTCGGCCTCTTAATTAGGCCAATCTCCGCTTGCTACGATTTCGATTTTCGCCAGCCCGCCGCCCAAGCTTCCTCTATGTGATTCCGGAACGACCTGCAGTGGAAGGATGTGCCGTTTATCCGAGCACGTCGAACTCGCAATCACGAGATGAGGTGTTGAATGGCCCTTCCGACGAGCCGCAGCTCGTCGAACTGCGTCACAAATTCATAGGATATGACAAAGAAACCAGAGAAGAACAAACCTGGAAAGCGCTCCTCTACCGTTAGCACAGACGGCATCAATAGCTTCTGGAGGGGGCGCGCAACCACGAGGGCTGTGCACACGCCCACAAAAGCGCCACCCAGGATGTCGGTCGCATAGTGATAGCCAGCATAGATGCGCGGCAGGCAAATCACGAACGTCGACCAGATGAAGCAGGCCGCACCAAGCGGTCGGGATGCGCGCCACATCGTTGTCGATACCGCGAAGGTCAGCGCGGCATGGTCACTGGGGAAGGAACTCCAATGCTCAAGCGCTTTCGGATCAACGCCCAAAGGCAGCACGAAGTCGGGATTGCCTGAATGCAGCGGCCTCATACGCTCTGGCAGAAACAGTTGTGTAAATCGCGATATGCCAATTCCGAAGAACATGTCGATGATGCATTCGACAACAACCGGCTTCCACTTATTTCGAAAAAACCATAGAAACCACAATAATATAAATAAGGTCAGAAATTTTACAGTGTTCAAGTCAAGAAAATGAATAATTAACTTATTCGCTGTAATCGACTTTGATGAATACTGACCCATCAGCTTCATCACGAAGGTGTCGAGACTATTCATCATTGAGAAGCCAGCCAATTTCCTTGGTTTGAATGATCTATGATGTTATACTTATGTCATCATCCCGTTAAGACCAATTGCGTCAGCCGGACCGTTGTCATACGCACCTGCGCGTGCAATTCTGTCGCGTAGACTGTTCAGGCAAGGTGCACATGGCGGCAACAACATTCGCGTCTCCACTCTGGTGGAGAATTGCAGTTGCACTAATTGTAGTGCCTTTGGTGACATCCTTCGCATATGCGGTTTACAGCGCCGCGTATCAGGGCCTGCCGAATATGATGGAGCGCGTTGTTGAAACGACTGCAGTCGTCGCGTTCTTCGGTGTGTATCCGCCAACTGTTGTATTGGGGATTCCATTGATACTCTATCTCAGGGGACGAGTACGGGCATCTCTTTCAAATTGTGTGATGGTCGGGGCCTCCATTGCGACCTTCCCGTGGCTTTGCCTAAGTATATTTTTCGGCCCGGACGAGGCCTACACGAATAATCACATGACCTACCAGCACGGGATGATGACGTGGTGGGGATTGTTGGAAGCAATCGAAGTGCTCACAGAAATAGCTGTATTCGGAATTGCCGCCGGTGGATTGTTCTGGCTGATCGCCGCGGCCGGCATCAAAAAACAGCCCCCTTCTATAAAAGTATTCGAATAGCGGCTCTCGATATCGCGCGATCGCGATCGATCCGGATTTGCGCAACAGCAGCGCGGCGCGGCGGAGCATGATCTGCAATTCAGCTCCCGAAATATCTGCGATCCGGCTGGCGGCGTCTTCAAGGAGAGTGACGGCGTAGGTCATGGAGTCCCAGCGAGTGCATACCGTTCGTTTTCCTGACTGAATACGATTTGAATGTGATCCCGGAAGAATTGGCCGATGTCGCCAGGCTCCAAAAACCGTTCGCGCTGCGTGATGTCGTCGAGGCGGTCAGCAAACCGTAGGAAGAGACTAGCTCGAGCTGCCCGAAGCAACGGACAGGCCGAAGGCCAGGCTCCACACGAAGTGAGGAGAACTCGGTTAACTCAACGACATGAGCCCCATTCTGCGAACGAGCAGGAAGTGGCCCGAACGTTTCAGCGTGCGCCGCCCGCTTCCTCGTGTGCCTTCACGATGGCGTCCGCTTCCTTGCCGTATAGCTCCTCGAAATGATCGAAGGTCTTGGAAAAGTAACCGATGCCCTGCGTCGCCGAGCGCAGCGCCCGCGCCAGATCATCGAGTGCGCCGCCCGGAACAAGTGCCCGGAAGATGTCCCATCCCTTGGCGGTTTCATCCCGGTCGAAGCCGAGAACCTGACCCTTGAGAGCGGAGACGATCTGGACGAGGCTGCCGGAATAGATCGAGGGAATGTGAATTTCGCTGCGGAAGACCGGTTGCATTAAAACGGCCGACCCTTCGGAAAGCGCCTGTCGCACTCCCATTCTCGACGCAGTCCTGAAGGCGTGTTCCGAACTGTCGACGGCATGGTGCTGACCATCGAACAGCGTTACGCCGACATCGATGACCTGGAAGCCGAGCGGCCCTTTCTCCATCGCTTCGCGCGCGCCTGCTTCGACGGCAGGGATGTAGTTGCGCGGAACGACGCCACCCTTGACGGTTTCGCTGAAGGTGAAGCCCCGGCCGCGCTCGTTGGGGCGAATGCTCAGCTTCACATCCGCGAATTGCCCGGCACCGCCGGTCTGTTTGCGATGCCGGTAGTGAACCTCGGAGGGCTTGGCGATTGTCTCGCGGTAGATCGGGCTGGGCGTTCGATCGGTGACCTCGATGTGGAAGACGTCGGACAGGGTTCGGCAGAGATCGCGCAGATGTACAGGGCCCTGGGCGCGGACGAGCTGGGCGCCCGTGCCTTCCTCCTGCAAAACGACAAGACCGCGATCCGTCTCGGAAAGTTTTACCAGCGTTTCGGAGAGCTTGTTTTCATCGCGGTCGCTGCCCGGGACCAGGATCCTTTCAAGCATCGGCGTCGGTGGCTCGGTCCATTCGGGCGGGGCGACCGTCGCGGCTGACGTCAACAGCGACGGGACGGGCAAGTGGTCGGACTTGACCGTTGCGAAGACATCCCCCGGTGCCGGTGTAATCGCCGAGCTGGACCGTCCGTTTGCGGGATCCTGCACGGCGCCGAGGCTGGAGCCGCCCAGCGATGCGCCTTGCCGCAGTCCCTCGGCAAACGCACGCACCAGCACCGTCTTGCCGATATTCTGACGATGATAGGCATGGAAGCTGACGGCGGTCAGCTTGTTTTCCTCGACATTGCCCGCACGAGCCAGACGCTGTCGAAGAACCGTGACCTGCGGCGCCTCGTGGCGCAGCGCCTTCATCAGCCTCATCATGCCGTTGCCGTGACTTGCGGCACCGATCAAGACCGGAATAATCCTGTTTTCGCTCAGAACCCGCGATGAAATGGCATAGAGGGCGTCGCTGGGTGGCTCGCGATCTTCGATCAGTTCCTCGAGAAGCCAGTCATCGAATTCGGATAGGTGTTCCAGGAGCTCGCTACGCGCTTCGTGCTCGCGCTCGGCGGCGCTTTCGGGGATTGCGATCAGCGCCGAAGTCTGGCCTTCCCGGTAGCGCCACGCCCGTTCCGATATCAGATCGCAACTGCCGATGATCCTGTCCCCTTCGCGGATCGGGATCTGGCGAAGCAGAAGCGTGTGGTTGGCATAGTCCTGAAGCGCGGCGATCACGTCCCTCAGCCTCCCTCTCGGTTCGTCCATTCGGTTGACGAAGAGGATGCACGGCGTCCCCGAGGCTTCGATTATCCTGAGATAGGGCGCGGCGAGCACAGCCTCCTCGGGTGCCGATGAAACGCACAGGATGCAGGCGTCGCTGGCAAGAAGCGCGTGCTGTGCATGCGCCAACGCCTCGTTGGGTCCTGGCGCATCCAGCGCACACCACGCCTCGTTTCCAAAGGTGAATTCTGTGAGGTTCAATCCATAAGGGGAACTGGATTTTCTCGGCGTTCCCTCCAACGAGCCGAGCTTTTCCACGACTGTTGATTTTCCAGTCTGCGAGGGTCCAAGAACGGTAAAGCAACGCATCGGCATTCCTCCAACTGCCATAGACACAACTTTCAGCCAGCATAGGATGCCCTGAACTGCTGCAAGGCGCCAGAGGTGTTCAGTTTTCACGACGCTTTGACCTGGAGAGGTCGATGCCGATGTCGTTCGCCGCCCTGCTTGGCGGACTGATAGGGAGGGCGTTTGCCCTCCCCAGATTTATCAGGCGACTTCGGTCGCAAAACGCTGAAACAGCGGTTTCAGGCGGGGGTGGCGTGCCGCCGGAGGCGGATGAATTTCAATGGCCCGACCGGCCCTTGCCTCGCGTCGCAGCCATTCGCTGATGGTTTCGGCGCTGGTGTGATCCATGTAATGGAGGTCCTCGCCGACAATCTTGACCTTGCGGCCCTCGGGCAGCTGCTCGAGCGTGTTCAGCAGAATGGGCACGTCCTTGCAGGTGGCTGCGCCGCCGAGTTGGAGATGGATTTCCTCGTCTATCTCCGCGTGCCTGATGGCGAGTTTTCGCCTGAGGTAAGGCACGATCTCGATGAGCGACAGCGCCAGGCCGAGTGCCACGCCGACCAGCAGGTCCTGCAGGACGACCATGGCAACGGTCGCCGCCCAGATGCCGACCGGAACCAGTCCATGATGCTCGAACAGGTGGCGGACATGGCGCAGGCTGATCAACCGCCATCCGGTGACGAGCAGAACCGCGGCGAGGGCCGACAAGGGAACGAGGGTCAAGAGGCTTGGCGCCAGCGCCACCAGGCCCAATATCCAGATCCCGTGCAGAATGGCGGAGGCCCGCGTGCGTGCGCCGGCCTGAATGTTGGCCGAGGAACGGACGATGACGCCGGTGATCGGCAATCCGCCAAGCAGGCCGCAGAGGCCGTTGCCGACGCCCTGGGCAAACAGCTCCTTGTTGAACCCGGTGCGCACGCCGTCATGCATCCGGTCGACGGCGGCGGCGGAGAGAAGGGTTTCGGCACTGGCGATGACGGCAATCATGACCGCCATGAGAATGACGCCGGGCTCCAGCAACCGGGCGAAGTTATCCGCGGTCGGCAGTGTGATGCTGTCCATGAGCGAAGTGGGGACTTCGACGCGGGCGATCGGCAGCTGCAACGCGGCGGCAAGAACCGTCGCCGCCGCCACACCGACCAGCGCTCCCGGAACCAGCGCCAGCGATTTCGGGCGGCACTTCTCCCAGCACACCATTGCAAGCAGGGAGATGAGGCCGACCTTCAAGGCGGTTGCCTCGCTCGTCAGGCCAGTTCCCCAGAGACGGGCGAGACTGTCTTCCATCGCCGCGACGTTCTCCATCCCGCCGGCAGCGGGCTTGGCATCCATCAGCACATGAATCTGCCCCAATATGATCAGGATTCCGATCCCGGCGAGCATGCCGTGAACGACGGCCGGCGAGATCGCCCGGAACCAGGAGCCGACCCGCAGGAACCCGCCGGCGATCTGCAGGAAACCGACGGCGATCAGGACGGGGGCAAGCATGGCGACGCCGTATTCCTCGACGAAGCCGAAGACGATGACGGCAAGTCCGGCTGCCGGTCCGGAGACCTGCAGCGGCGAGCCCGACAGGAAGCCGACGACGATGCCGCCGATGATCCCTGAGATCAGGCCCATCGACGCCGGCACGCCGGAGGCGATGGCGATCCCGAGGCAAAGCGGAATGGCGACGAGAAAGACGACCAGCGACGAGGCGAGGTCGCGCGAAAAGGCGGAGCTGATTGCTGTCATGGCGCTACTCCGCGGCAAGCATTGCTGCGATTTGCGGCATGACATGCGGCCGATCGCGGCCGGTCACCGCCACAGGCAGCGGCTCTCCCTCCTGCGGCACCGTGAAGGTCGCTTTCGCCCCGTCATAGACCTGGACTTCGCCGGTCTCGATGTCGAAGAACCAGCCATGCAGGGTGATCTCGCTGGTGGCGAGTTTCGCGGCCACCGAAGGATGCGTCTTCAGGTGATCGAGCTGAACGACGACGTTTTCCATCGCCACGGCGCGCACGCGGTCACTTTCGGACAAGTCGTCCGGATAGGCCCGGCAGACGATCGAATGGGCGGCGTGGCTGTGGCGCAGCCAGGCTGCGACATTGGGCATCGGCTCGAGCAGCTCCGGATGGCACAGGCCCTTCATTGCGCCGCAATCCGAATGGCCGCACACGACGATGTCGCTGACGCCGAGCGCCAGGATCGCATATTCGATGGCGGAGGAAACCCCGCCATTCAGCGTCGAGAAAGGCGGTACGATATTGCCGGCATTGCGGCAGACGAAGAGATCGCCGGGACCGGCCTGCGTGATGGTTTCGGGCATCACCCGGCTGTCGGCGCAGGATATCATCAGAGCCTGTGGTTGCTGGCCTTCCCTCGCCAGCTTGCGATAAAGCGCCGACTGGTTGGGAAAAACCGCGCCGCGAAAACTGGAGATACCTTTCAGGAGATCACCCATTGTTCGGATCCTCTTTCTGGCCGGACGTCGGATTGGGGAGGAATGTCTCTCGTCCGGCGGGTTACAGAAGCGATTCGTTCGCAGGTGCGAAAAGAACAGCAAAGAGTGTGCGGTGCAACCAGCCGCTGCGAGATCGTGATCAACAACACGTGAGGAGGGTACCGAGATCCGACGGGGGCCGGCCATTCTTCCGGCTGGAACGCAAGGTCAGCAATGCGTCCGCATGTCGGCCACAGTGGCGATCTTTGCCTTCGCCCTGAAGCCGACAGGCGTATAGGCGTCAATCTGGGTGATACGTAGACGACCGGGGTCTATCCGACGTTGCCAGGTGAGACGCTGTTACCGGTGGAAGAACGGCCGGCCATCGTCGAGACGTTCGTGGAAAGGTTCCGCGTACGCCTGCGCGGAATACCTGGTGAAGAAGCCTGACGGATTCGTAGCGCGAGCTTTCGCGGCATCGTCACGCTGATGCTGCTTTCGCTTCTTGTATGGGCAGCAGCTCTTCAGGCCCCTGTCAACGCACCATGGACGAGTGCCCGCAGCTCTTTGCGCACCGGAATGGCGCTTGAGGGCAGCAGTTGCGTGAAGAGGATGACAACCATGTCGTCGACAGGGCTTACCCAGAAGAAGGTGCCTGCCGCCCCGCCCCAGCCATAGTCTCCGACCTGCGCCGAAATTTGTGCCCTCGCTGGATCGAGGACGACAGAGCCCAACAGACCGAACCCGACGCCATCAAACTGGGTTTCGGCCCAAACTTCGGCTGCCACCGAGGCAAGATCGCCCGGCAGGTGATTGCACGCCGCCAATCTCAAAGTGCGGGGACTGAGGATGCGTTCGCCGTTGAGTTCACCTCCAGCCCGCAGCATTTCGGCGAACCGCCAATAGTCGTCGATGGTTCCAACGAGCCCGCCTCCGCCGCAGAACGTGTCAACCTTGCCTTGCCGCCACTCCGAAACCTCCGGCGCTTCGTGCAAAGCCATTCCGCCAGCCATAGCTTCATAGAGCGGGGGCAAACGGCTGATCTCAGACCCCGGCACAGAGAAGCCGGTGTCGGTCATGCCGAGGGGCTCGAAGATGAGAGTCGCGAAGTACTTGTCGAGCGTCATTCCGGAAACGACTTCAACGATGCGGCCGATGACATCTAACCCGGTGCTGTATTGCCATTTCGTGCCCGGCTCCCATTCCAATGGCAGCTCGGCGATCCTGCGCACCATCTTGTCGAGCCCACCGTAGGCAAGTGCGAGGCCGAGTTTTTCTTTGGCATAAGCTTCGCCGAGTATTCCGGGGTTCGTAAAAAGGCTTAGGCCAGATGTGTGGGTCAGCAGATGACGGATCGTCATCTTCGTTTTGACGGGCACCGTTTGGTCGAGCGACTTTGCGTCCGGTATCAGAAGTTGCCTATTTTTGAATTCCGGCAGGTAAGCTTCGACCGGATCGTCGAGATGCACGCGCGCCTCCTCGTACAGCATCATCAGCGCTACGGCGGTGACGGGCTTGGTCATCGAGTAGATGCGGCCGATGAGGTCGCGCTGCCAAGGCCGCTTGGCTTCTACGTCGGCGTGCCCGGCGCAGTCGAAGAAGGCGAGTTCTCCATGACGCGCGATGAGCACCGCACCACCCGGCCAGCGCCCGGTGTCGGCATATCGCTGCATCCACCGCTTCAGTCGCGCCAGCCGCGCCTTGTCGAAGCCGAGGTGCCCAGGGTCACGAACTGGTTCGCTACCAAATTGACTCATCGCGCAAATGTCCTGTCGTAGGCGAAGGTCCTTTGGACAATCCTGCGCTTTCCCCGCATTATTGCAATAGTCGCCTGCTTGTAGCGAGTTCATCGTGCTTCATTTCGGCTAGATTCACTTCCTTAAGGCGGGTTAGCGGCGTCGATCGGCCGCATCATGTCTGTCAGCTTGTACGTGATGCCAGCGGCCATGCCGGGGGCTCCAATTGCCACGATTGTGGCATGCGGGGCCCTTCGCCGAGGGCCCCTGGTCGCGTGATAGCTATGTCCTTTTTTCAAATCGGGCGATCTGCTCACCTTGAGCTCCAAGAGTCAGCTGCGGGGCTGAAGCAACGCCAGAACGATCGTCGATGCCGCCGAGACGGCTGTAAATGTCAATGGCGCTGAGGCGCCAAAGTGATCGACCACATAGCCGCCGAACAGCGCACCGATGCTGATGGCGACCTGGAACGAAACGACCATCAGGCTGCCAGCAGCCTCCAAGGCGTCTGCTGCGCCCCGGGACAAGTTGGTGGGCAGTACAACAGGAGCCATCCCAAAAGCGAAACCCCAAAGTGTCACCAGGGCAAACGCGATGCCGCTCTGTGCACCCCAGAGGACGAGAGCAAGCGCCGAAAACGCCATCAATACGCCGGTGACAGCGAGCGCCACGTGGATATTCGCGTCTGCCAGTCGGCCGCCGGCGACATTGCCGATCACAGAGGCGATGTCAAACCCGAGGAGCGCCAGGGCAATCGGGCCGGTGCCAAGGAGCGTCACCTGTTCGAGGAAGGGTCGCACATAGACCGAGCCGGCAAAATGCCCCGTCGCAAGAGGATGGCAAGCATTCCGAGTTGCACAGTGCGCCGTTTCGTCAGCCGGAAGACGTCGGAAAGACTATTGCTTGTGCTTGCGGGTAGCGTCGGCAAGCTGAGTATCTGCAGCAGCATCGCAATCGCTGCGAGCCCTGCGGTCATGGCGGTGGCGGCACGCCAGCCGAGCCAATCGCTGATCAAGGCACCCATGGATGGTGCAGCTATGGTGGCAAGAGAGACACCGAGGGTGACTATCGCCATACCGCGACCTGTCGCATTGGTGCCAACCAGTCTCGCCACGACGGCAACCGAAAGCGCCCAGAAACCACTGAGCGCGACGCCCAGCCCGGCCCGGCCCAACAACAATAGCCAAAAATCCGTCGCGAGCGCGGCCACGAGATTGGAGCCGATAGCCAAGGCGCTTAGGCCGACCAGGACAGTCTTCCGGTTCAGTTTGCCGATGAGAACATTGCTCAACAAGGCCGTCACCGCGCCGACAGACGCGGTGGCGGTGACAACCTGGCCGGCGGTTCCCTCGCTGACGCCAAGGTCACGCGCCATTGGCGTCAACAGACCTGCCGGCAGAAATTCAGCTGAGACGAGCGCAAAGCTTGTGGCTGCCATTGAAATGACGGCAACTAGGTTCTTGGGCTCCATGTACTCGGAATGGTAGAATCGAGGCCAATCGCGGCGCCGTCAAGCTGTGATGTTGTGTCCGTCATTGAAGTACCTCCAAGTGTTAGAGGTCTTAATAGCGGAGTCTTTCAGGAATGGCGCGATAGCAAAGGCGTTTACTGGCATTGCCAACACCGCCGACATCCGTTGGAGCTTGCTGACGCAGGCGGGCGCCTCCAGTCGGAGACCCCCGATGTCCTCGCAGCGATCGGAGCCGCCGAATAGGAAATGCTATGTGGGGCGCCGCTCACCTTGCCGGCAGCGATCGGGCTCGGACTATCGGCTCGCGCGGCGTCAGGGGATCCAATGTCATGATTGCCCGGCTGCTTCCAGGATGAGCTTGGCGATCTCATCCGGATGCGAAATGAGCGACAGGTGGCTGGATTTGAGTTCGATGGCTGTAGCGCCCATGCGTCTGGCCATGAAACGCTGCAGGTCTGGATTTATCGTCCCATCCTGCGTCGAAACGGCGTAGTAGCTTGGCTTGGAGCGCCAAGCAGCGTTTGAGGTTTTGCCGGTGAGCAACGCCTTTTGGAATGGTTGTTGAACGGCATAGAGAACCCTCGCCCTGGCCTCGGGAAGGTCGCCCCCGAAATCGCGCAGGAACGCTTCTTCCGTCAGCCGTCCTTCGTCGCCGTCGAAGACAATGCCCGCGGTTGCGGGTGGTGTCGGGTAGGTCTTTGCCAAAGCTGCATAGTCCTCGCCTGCATCCGGTGCTCGGGCAGCGACATAAACCAGTGAAGAGACGTTCGGATGTACGCCTGCTTCGGTGAGGATCATCCCCGAAAAGGAGTGGCCGACAAAGACGGTCGGACCGTCCTGCCGGTCGAGGATGCGCCGGGCGGCCGCCACGGCATCGGGCAGCGTGGTGAGCGGGTTCTGGACCGCCGTGCAGTTCAGGCCCTTCGCCTGCAGCCGGGCGATAACCTCGGTCCAGCATGATCCGTCGGCGAAAAGTCCATGCACGAGAACGACATTGCGCGCCTTTGGAGGCGTGGGTGTGGCGGCAAGGCCGGCATGTGTCGCAACAAGTGACGTGGCGGCACCGACGAGCAAAGTTTTCGAAAATGTGCGTCTGTTCATCATCATGATCGAATCTCCATCGTTTGCGAAGCGGTAGGATTATTTGAACTCGGTCCGGACCGGCATCTCAGATTGACATGCCGCCGGAGACCTCGATGCGTTGGGCATTGACCCAGCGGTTGTCCTCGGAGAGCAGCGAGGCAATCATCGGACCGATATCGTCGGGCAGGCCGGCGCGGCCCAGCGCCGTCATTTCGGCGACACGCTGGTTCAGATCCGGATTGTCGCGCACCATACCGCCGCTAAAGTCGGTCTGGATGGCACCGGGCGCGACGACATTGACGGCGACGCGACGCGGTCCCAGCTCTTTTGCCATGTACCGGGTCAGCACCTCGACCGCTCCCTTCATCGCACCGTAAGCAGCGCTGCCGGGAACGATGATGCGGGTCAGGCCGCTCGACAGGTTGACGATCCGACCGCCGTCATTGATCAGCGGCAAGAGTTTCTGCGTCAAGAAGAAAACGCCCTTGAAGTGCACATTGTAAAGCATGTCCAGTTCGTCTTCCGTCGTCGCCTCGATGCTGTTGTGGTGCGAGGTTCCGGCATTGTTGACGAGGTAGTCGAAGCGCTCGGCGCCGAGATCGGCAAGCGCCTGCTTTACGGCGTCGACGAAAGGGTCGAAACCGTGGGTGTCACCGGTGTCGAGCTTGAGGGCAATGGCCTTGGCGCCGGCTTCAGCAACCGAGGCCACGACCTTTTCGGCTTCCGCCCTGCTGGAATTGTAGGTGAAGATCGAGTCGACACCGCGTCTGGCGAGGGTGAGCACGGTGTTGCGGCCCAGCCCGCGGCTGCCGCCGGTGACGATTGCGATTTTGCGTTCAAAGTTCTGTGTCATCGCCGTTCTCCTTTGATTGATGACGCTGAACATAAGAGGGCGAAGCAGGGGCGAACATGCCGGAACCGGCTTCTTTCTTGCCTGATCCTGCCTCCGGCGTTAGTTTTGGAATTCCAGGTTTGCGGGGACTCCGATTGAGCACTCTTTCGATATTGCATGATGCTGTCGTCGCCGCGTTTGCGGCTCATGGAAACAGGAGCCCCTATTTCACCGCGATCGACGGGCTGGCCTTGCTCCGATCCTTCACCGAGCGGCATCCGAACCACCTGATCCACCGGCCGGCGCTCTGCATCGTGGTGCAGGGCGCGAAATGGACGACGTTCGGCGAACGGAGGCTCCATTATCGCACCGGCCAGGCCATGGTCGTCAGCGTCGAGATGCCGGGTGCAAGCCAGGTGGTGCACGGCGCGCCGGATGCGCCCTATCTCAGCGCCGTCATCGAACTCGACCAGGCAATCCTACGCGAAGTCTACGAAAGCATGGAGGCACCGCCCACTCCGGCCTCCGACGAGCATGCCGCCTTCGTTATGGAGCTCAACGAGTCGATCCTCGGCTGCGCTGCGCGCGCCGTCAGTCTGCTTGGCGAGCCGCAGGCAATCCCGTTGCTCTATCCCGGCGTCAAGCGCGAACTCTGCTACCGCCTGCTGGCCGGGCCACATGGCGCTGTCTTCGCCCGCATGGTCGTCGGCGCGGAGCGAAACCGGCGTCTGGTCGAAGCGATCCACGTGTTGCGGGGCAATTTCGACAAGCAGGTGCGCGTCGACGATCTTGCCGCACTCGCCGGCCTCAGCCCGACAGCCTTCCATCGTCAGTTCAAGGCAATGACCGCGATGACACCGGTGCAGTTTCAGAAGCAGATTCGCCTGATGGAGGCGCGCCGGCTGATGCTGTCGCGCGAAATGTCGGCGGAAACGGTCGCCTTTGAGGTGGGCTATGCCAGCCCCTCACAGTTCAGCCGGGAATATGCCCGGCTGTTCGGGGCTCCGCCACGCCGGGACATCGGAAAGCTTCTGTCGGCCTGACTGTTTCAGCACGCACGCGGCAGGAATTCGATCGGGTATCGACGTCGTGGGCTGTTGCGAGACCGACCGCGAGTTCATACGTTCTCTATCCAACCTCACAAGGAGCAGCAGATGCAGATCGACCTCGCAGGCAAGATCGCTCTTATTACTGGATCTACCGAAGGGATCGGCTACGCGATCGCCCGCCAGCTCGCAAGGGCGGGCGCGGACGTGGTGATCAACGGACGGTCCGAAGGAAAGACCGCGAATGCCGCCGAACGCCTGAAAGTCGAAGGTGCCGGGGGCACCGTCACAGCCGTCGCAGCCGATGTGGCAACCGCTGAAGGGTGTGACGCTCTTGTCGCCAAGGTTCCTCACGTGGACATCCTCGTCAACAACGCGGGCATTTTTCAGCCGCTCGACTTCTTCGAGGCGAACGACGAGGTGTGGGATCGCCACTGGCAGGTAAACGTCATGTCGGCCGTCAGGCTTTCGCGTGCCTACCTTCCGGGCATGCAGAAGGTCGACTGGGGTCGCGTCATCTTCATCGCGTCGGAATCCGGCTTTAACATTCCGGTGGAGATGATTCACTACGGCGTCAGCAAGACCGCCGATATCGCGGTTGCGCGCGGACTCGCCAAGCGCATGGCCGGTACGGGCGTTACCGTGAACTCGGTCCTCCCCGGCCCAACACTGTCCGAGGGCGTCGAGACTATGCTTGCCGAAGAGCGCGCGAAGACGGGCAAGCCGATCGAGGAGGTCGCGGCCGACTTCGTCAAGAAGCATCGTGGCAGTTCGATCATCCAACGAGCTGCAAGCGTCGAGGAAATCGCCAACCTCGTAACCTATCTGGCGTCGCCTTTGGCATCCGCAACGACCGGGGCTTCCATGCGCGTGGACGGAGGACTGATCGACACGCTCTGAGGCGATCCCTCGCCTGCTGGTGGTGATTGCCGGCCTGCGAAAGTCGAAGCGCTGCCGGGGCAGCGTTGGCGTGTCGATTGCACGACCGCAAATCGCGTCCAGATGTACTAACGTCAAACGAACGGAAGTCCGCTCTGCGGCAAGGTCTGCCATTACGACTGATAAGAGGGCGCATCATCTCTGTCACAGCGCTCTTATTCGGAACGGCAATACGCGCCTAGTCAAGGTGCGAAGCAAACAGCACTGTCGATGATTGCGCCGCTTGCTTCGCTCCTGTCTCGTTGGACCGCTGGTGCAGCAATCCACCGCGTCAGTCTCGCGCGCCATGAACCGCAACTTCACTGACCATGGAGTGATCCCATAAAGAGTTCAACCGCCGCCGAGCGGTGGGTCACATGGCGTTACGCTTTCAGTCGTCGTGATCTTGAAGAATGCCTTGTATAGCGCTCCCTTCTTGTTGAAGGGTTTTTCAATCCCGGGAGGCGGCCAGTTCAATGGAATGTCGCCACCCATTGCCGGATCATATCTAATTGAGTTTGCATAGAGGTTTGGATCTGCAAAATTCTTGAGATTTTGAGCGGGCACCCAAAAAGTATTGTCCCCTAGTAAATCGTCAGCCAGGGCATTTGCTATCAACCCAGCAATCCCTAACGACAGGATATGAAACGGCTTTACGCCGCCAATTTCGAATTCGGTTACGTCTCCAACCTTGCCCGCGGTAACGGCAGCATCACTGCCAAGAGCACCTCCGACAATTGCCTGCTGCCCCTTCTTCGCAGCATCTTCGATCACTGCTGCGATCTGGTCGCGTATTTCATCAGCATCGCCAGACTCATGATCCCAGAGCGAGATGTGAACGCGGATACCAGTGCCGACAAGAGGCACGTTTCCCAAGGTAACGTTCTGGAACGCGGTCTCACCAGATTCTATTTCGACGATTGGTGTCCGGAACGTCTTCACAAGCTGATCCACGCCTGAAGCAGTTGGATTGACATTGATAAGCGAAATTACCGCAAACAGCTCGTCAGTTACGTCGTCTTGTGCAGCGAAGCAATGGATTCCGGAGAGTGTAATGGTGGAAGTGTAGTATCTAAGAGGCTCGCATTCACCGCTGAGTGTATGCAGCGTTAAGGTGCCAAGCTGGGTGTCCATCCAATATCCACGCTCAGGATCGTGCTGGACCTCACCCGACTCCCCGAGCTGGCCGAATTTGCCGCCCTGAAGCCTATATCGATCGCGAATATAATGTTCAGCTACGCTGTATGACAAAGACTTTCGGCCATATTTGTGAGAGAGCGATGCTAAAGACTTTTCGCCTGAGCAAGCGGCTTCCAAAACTGTGCGTAGGCTCCTCATATGCGCCTCCAAGGTGTGCGGAACTTTAAGCGAGCCTATTCCGATCCGAGGATCGGCTCCCCCAATTGAACCTCAGACCAGTAGGCTTGTTCTTCCGTTTGATCACGACCAACGCAGATGAACAGGCGGACTGGGCCGGGCTCATAATCAGTGAAGCCACTTTCGGAGCCAGAACCGCTAATGACTGACTGAACGAGATGAAGTGTGCCCACAGGAGCATCTTTGGGGAGCAGGGGCTCCCCCCCGTTTTGTTGTTCAAGTCTTAGGTTAAGCTTAGCGTCAGCTATTCTCGTCCCGCCTGGGTAGTCGCCGAGGAAATTGACTATGAGGCTGTCGTCTTCGCCGTGCACGAGCGCTCTTCGATATGGGCCGCCTTTATTACTTCGGCGAGGTGGGCAATCAATGAGGAAGTCCGACGCCGTCGTCTTTACAACATCGGCCTGAATTCTTAAGGCTCCAGCCTCAATTTTTACGGTATCCTGATCTGCCCCATGATCCAGCTTGATATCTGTCGCCACTTGCCCCTCCCATATTAGCGATGTTGCAGGATATGACGCTAATCTTCGTCTGGCAATGACGAATAACACGAAAAGATTGCAAAATGACAACATCACGCTCGTGAGCACAAACTTACCAGCCGGTGCGGACGACGACGCACACGCTTCTATGTCACTGAAGCCACAGTCACGCCCGGCTTTTCGAGTTGCGCTGTTTACGGATCCAGCTCCGTAGCAGGTTCGCATTGATACCATTCTCAAGCGCCAGCTTCGATATCGAAACACGGGCGTCAGGCAGGCTTCCACTAGTCTGGCTTTTGACGCCGCGTCAAACGCCCGTTTCCCACCGCGACAGCGTGCACTACCTGCAAGAGTCGCGCCTCGTTCATATCATCCATCGCATTGTGTCCACTATGTTGCTTGTGGACACAACCTGCCTAAGCACGATCCGAATTCATAGATGACCCAAAAATCGCGGTTACATTGCGCCAACGCCGATAACGCCGCCGGCGAGTTGGGCGGAAACGCACCTCCGGCCTCCGTCATTCCAGGCCTTGAGCCTGGAATCCATGGCCATGCCGATGATGCCGGCGTGTGTCCGCGGGGCGAGCCCGAGGACGACGGAGGGCGGGCGCACCGGTATCCGAGTATGCGCGCGCTGAAGAGGCGCGCGCTTTTCACTCCCATCTCAGCGGAAACCGCCGCCCGCCGCCCGTCACCAGACGTTCAAGAAAACCGACCGCTTTCCGCGGATACTCATTTCCGTGTGGTCCGCTTCGACGCTGGCGGTCACAAAGAGGGATGACGGCTCTGAGCACTACCTCTTACCATTTGTTGACTCACCCGCGCTTGAACAATAATTTGGGAAGTCGGTCGTTGGGCTTGTCCTCAAATGACGAACCATTCTCTTCAGCGTCGCCTTGCTGCCATCGTCGTTGCCGATGTGGTGGGATATTCACGCCTGATGGAGGCTGATGAAGTCGCAACGCTTGAGAACCTCAGGGAACTCCGTTCTCGCACTATCGAGCCGGCTGTGATGGGTCACAACGGTCGCATCTTCAAGGTCGTGGGCGACGGCTTCCTGATCGAATTCGGCAGCGCGGTGGACGCGGTCGCAGCAGCGTTGGAAATGCAACGGGCCACCACTGCTGTCGAGGCTTCCGGAGACCGGCGACTGCTTTTGCGTGTGGGCGTCAATCTGGGAGATGTCATTGACGACGGTTCAGACGTCCTCGGCGACGGCGTCAATGTCGCGGCGCGCCTCGAGACGCAGGCAGCACCGGGAGGTATCTGCATTTCAGCCAGCGTTCACGGCGAGATCGTCGGCAAGATCGCCGACCGGTTCTTCGATGCAGGCGAACGCTACCTGAAGAACCTGACCCGCCCAGTCCACGTGTGGCATTGGCCGGATGCGCTGCAGAGCATATTGCCGCTGCCGGAAAATCCCTCGATCGCTGTATTGCCGTTCACGAATATGAGTGGGAATGAAGCGGACGAGCCTTTCGTCGACGGCTTGACTGAAGACCTGATCACCGACCTTTCCCGCACGGCTGGCCTGTTCGTCATCGCGCGCAATTCCGTGTACGGCTACAAGGGCAAGCCGGTCGACGTACGGCTCGTCGCCCAGGAACTCGGCGTCCGCTATGTCCTGGAGGGGAGCGCCAGACGCGCGATGGGCCGTGTCCGCATCAATGCCCAATTGGTCGACGCGCCTGGCGGCCAGCACTTGTGGGCCGAACGGTTCGACAGGACGGTGGAAGATGTTTTCGAGTTGCAGGATGAGGTCAACGCCAAGATTGTCGAAGCCCTCGTCGGCCGGCTGACCGTCCCGACGCCGCGCAATCGGCCGAAGAACTTTGAGGCCTACGATCTGTGTGTGCGCGCTCGCCTCCTGACGGAAGAGTCGCCGCAAACCGAGCGTGAGGCCTATATGCTGCTCCAACGCGCGGTCAAGCTCGATCCATCCTATGCCGAGGCGCTCGGTCTGCTCGCCTATAACCGTTGGCTTGCCTGGACTCATTTCGGCGAGCCCGAAGATCCTAACCGTCGGATGGCGGTGACATCAGCGCAGAAGGCGGTCGACCTGGATCCCAACGATGCCGGCTGCCGTTACGTCCTGGGTACCATTCTGGCTTATGAGCGGCGATGGGAGGAGTCGGAGGCAGCCTTTGCCAAGGCCCTGGAGCTGGACCCCAACCACGCCGACACCTGGGCCGCCATGTCTGATATGTCCGTGCTGGACGGCAGGATTGCCGACGGACTGGCGCAGATCGAAAAAGCCCTGCGGCTCAATCCCTATCCAGCCTGCTGGTACCTTTGTCACCTTGGGCAGGCGCAATACGCCGCGGGCGACTATGAGGCGGCAACCGCTACACTGCGCAGGAAAGAAACCTATCGCACCAACTCACGCAAATTCCTGGCTGCTGCGCTTGCGCAGTTGGGCCACCATGACGAGGCGCGGCGAGAAGCCGAATTGTTCCTGATCGCCCACCCTCATTTTACGATCGGTCATTGGCTCAGCTCCCAGCCGCTGCGGGATGCATCTGTACGAGACCACTTTGTCGACGGCTTTCGAAAGGCGGGCCTGCCTGAGACGTGACAGCGGGCGGGGACAGTCCCGACGCGTTTGTCAAGGTGCGAAGCAAACAGCGCTAGCGACGATTGCGCCAAAGCCGATAATTGCAGGATTTGCGAGGCGCCGCGCCGCCGGCGAGTTGGGCGGAAACGCACCTCCGGCCTCCGTCATTCCAGGCCTTGAGCCTGGAATCCATGGCCACAGCCGATGATGCCGGCGTGGGTCCTCGGGGCAAGCCCGGCCATTGCCGCCTGCGCGGGACGCACTCACCCTGCTTAACCTGAAGAGAGCTCGTTCGCTTTCTCGGCATAGCAATCCGCCTGCTCCTGCTCGCCCATTGCTGCCAGCAGAAGGGCTAGATTCCGATACGTCTGGGGCTCACCGGGACGCAACCTTATCACCGCAAGGTAGTGTGACCTTGCTTCCATGAAATCGCCTTTCTCGTGAAGGAGCACCCCAAGATTATTATGAGCTTCAGCGTAATTCGGCGACGAGCTCAGTGCTGCGCGATAGTGTGATTCTGCTGCCTCGACGTCTCGGCCTTCAAGAAGCATCGCATAGTTATAGTGCACTTCGGCGTAGTCCGACCTCAGATGCAGCGCCTGTCGATAATGCGCTTCAGCCGCTCCCGCATCACCGGTTTTTTCGAGGAAGACCGCGAAATTGTTGTGGGCTTCGGCAAAGCCCGGTCGAAGCCGCAGGGCCTCCTGAAAGTGCTGGTGCGCTTCGAACCGGTCACCCCATTCGTCAAAAAGACCAGCCAGACGCAGAAGGGCGTCGACGTGACCCGGTCGGTACTTCAGAGCCAGCCGATAATGGGCTGCCGCCTCATCAGGGCGATCGGTCTCCTCGAGGAGTATCGCGAAATTATAGTGAGCTTCCGGGTATTGCGGCCAGAGACGAACGGCATTGAGGTAGCGGGCTTCCGCGGCGGTTCTGTCGCCGGCGGCCTTCAGGATCACACCGAGATTGTTGTGCGCTTCCGGATAGTCCGCGCGTAGCTCCAACGCCTTTTCGTAACAATGCTGTTCCTCTGCCAATTCCTTCTCATCCGCAGCGGTCATTCCCGCCCCTTTCAGGAACCAGTCCTCGGCTGTCATCCGCTCTTCGGAACGTGCCGCAAGCGCTGCGTGGTCGACTGACACGACCCGATAGAGATGTCGCCTCGGCAGGAAGTCGCCCTTGAGTTCGAAGACATCAACCTCCTGGAAGAGATAGACGGGCAAATCGATGAGATCCAGTATGGTCTGCGTGACGAAGAGGGTATCCGGCTCGGCACATGATTCCACCCGCTTCGCGATGTTCAAGGCACGACCGATCCAGGCGTCGTCATCGTGCATTCGGGAACATTCGCCGAAGTGGCAGCCCACCCGGATTGGCAGATCGTTCGCCTGGCCGGTCGTCAGGTGACGCCGCCGTTGCTTCCAATAGGCGATGAGTTTCAACGAGAAATGGACGGCCACATCAGCAGATTCGAATAGATAAAGATGCCCGTCGCCTGTAAAATTCTCGTGCCGTCGCCCGTATTGGCTGGCAAGCGTCTGAGACAGGTAACGATATTCTGCAATAGCGCTCGTAATCGTGTCGCGCGAAACCGTGTTCCAAACCGCTGAGTGTCGGACGAGGTCGGTGAATACGGCGGCAAAATAGATGTCCATTCGCAACGGCCGGAAGTTAAAGCGATCGCGCGACATGTCCAAACGCATGCTGTCATCGCTCAACACAAGGACAATCATCATGCCACAGTACATGGTCGAAAGACACCTGCCAGGAATCACTCCCGATCAGCTCAGTGCGGCGGCATCGCGCGCGAAAAATGTCACTGCCGAGATGACCAGGCAGGGTAAGCCGGTGCGCTATCTGCGCTCGACATTCATTCCCGCCGAGGAACGATCATTCTGCCTGTTCGACGCTTCGTCGGAGCAGGATGTGAAGGAGGCAAACGAACGTGCCGAAATCCCGCTGGTGAGAATTACCGAAGTCAGGCACATCTCGGCCGACGATGTGAAATAGCGCATCCGGCGCGACAAAGCGCAAATGTTGCGACACCGCGTCCGGCCAGCCCGGCCTTGAGCCTTTCCGGGCTGGCTGAATCGCTTGTTGGCTCCATCGTTCGAGCCCTACGGCCAAGCCGGTCGGTCGATCAGGCGGCCCGTTTCAGCCAACCCTACCGCTGATTTGCCCGGCAAATCCGCGAGACTTCAATCAAAGGCGATCGGCTCACACGTACCTTGACGTACGCCGTCGCCGATCGCCTCTGCCCTGGCGAAAACCCGCTCCGGCAGAATGCTTCAAGCGAACCCGGAAAGGCCCTAGCGGAAGCCGCCGCTCGCGACCAGTCGTTCGCCAGTCAGCCAGCGGGCGTCGTCGGAGGCGAGGAAGACGGCGATGTCGGCGATATCGTCCGGCTGGCCGATGCGGCCGAGCGGCGTCTGGGCGACCATGGTCTGCTGCAGATCCGAGCCGATGACGCCGGCCGTGTGGGTGCCTTCGGTCTCGACCATGCCCGGCAGAATGGCGTTGACGCGGATCTTGCGCGGACCGAGCTCCTTGGCAAGCACGCTGTTGATGCCCTCGACGGCGCCCTTGGTGCCGGTGTAGACGGCCGAGGCCGGCAGCCCGAGGCTGGTCACCACCGAGGAGATGTTGATGACGCTGCCGCCCTCGCCGAGATGCTTGGCCGCCGCCTGGGTGGTCAGGAGAACGCCGAGAACATTGACGTCGAACATGCGGCGATAGTGCTCCTCGGTCACCTCGCCGATCGGGGCGAATTCATAGACGCCTGAGTTGTTGACCAGCACGTCGAGCTTGCCGAATTCCTTGACCGCGGCATCGACCACGCCCTGCGCCTGTTCGGCCTTGGAAACGTCGCCCTGCACCGCGATGGCTTTGCCGCCGGCCGCGCCGATCGCCTGGACCACGGCGTCGGCTCCGGCCTTGCTCGAGGCGTAATTCACCACCACTTCAGCACCTTCGGCCGCCATCGCCTTGGCAATCGCGGCGCCGATGCCCTTGGAGGCTCCCGTGACCACTGCGACCTTCCCTGTGAGCTTAGCCATCTCTTGTTCCTTCTGATCCGGACGGCTCGCCGGAATTGGCGGCCTTGTTCCGTAGTTCAGAAATTCGGAACTGTTGATCTCGGTTTCAAGGGGCACTATATAAAATTCATGCGACCGCTCTTTCACCCTGCCCTGGAGGATATCAAGCCCGATGCGATCCTCTATGCGCTGTCGGATCCGGAGCGCGTCGCGATCTTCGCCAAGCTCGCCGGCACCGCCTGCGGCGGCACCTGTTCCGCGCTCGCCGATCTCGGCGACCGCGTCATTCCGAAATCGTCGCTGTCGAACCATTTCAAGGTGCTGCGCGAATCCGGGCTGATCCGCAGCGAGCGCCAGGGCGTCGAGATGCGCAACCAGACCCGCTGCGCCGAGCTCGACGAGCGCTTTCCAGGGCTGGTCAGGGCGATTCTGACGGCTTACGGACAGCTTCCCGAGCAAATGAAGACGGGTTGACGGACCTTGAATACCTTCGATGGGTGCTGCCGGTGCAAGCCTGGGTCCTCGGGTCAAGCCCGAGGACGACGGAGGGTGGGGAGGCGATTGCGGCAAACGCAGACCCTTGGCAAAACCGGGACATCGCGCTTTCTGATCTCACCGCCAGACTTCATCACTCACCGCTTGCCGACGCACCATCCGCTGCGAATTTGGCATAACGTACCTTCAAACTCCGTCATCCCGGCCTTGGGCCTTAGTCCCTGAGTCTGGGATCCATGCCCGCGGCTGATCGAGACTTGCCGACGCGTTATAATTATAACGACATGAAATGAGGACTTCGCAGCCTATGCAATATGGAAGTCATGTTGCCCTCCACTTGTGGGTCGCTGCCATTGCCGGCCAACGGCTACGCGCAGCCTTGTCACGCTCGAGGTCGAACCTCGTGGTGGAGCGCGATGCGCCCTCCCCCTTACCAATCCGTAAGTTGCCGCCAAGCCGTCGTCTCGGCTAGATCTTGCCGCACCAGGCATGCCGGGAGCGGCCGATGCGAATCCTGCTGATCGAAGACGATACCAAGACGTCCGATTATATCGCCAAGGGCTTCTCCGAGGCCGGGCATGTCTGTGACGTCATCGGCGACGGCCGCGACGGGTTGTTTCAGGCGCAGCGCGAGGCCTATGACGTCATCGTCGTCGATCGCATGCTGCCGGGCCTCGAGGGCCTGGCGATCGTGCGTTCACTTAGGGCTGCCAAGGTCGGCACGCCGGCGCTGTTCCTGACCTCGATCGGCGGCGTCGACGATCGGGTCGAGGGGCTGGAGGCCGGCGGCGACGATTATCTCACCAAACCCTTCGCCTTCTCCGAGCTTCTGGCGCGCGTCAATGCGCTCGGCCGGCGCCCGCCGGTGCAGGAGCAGCGCACGGTCTTGAAGGTCGCCGATCTGGAGCTCGATCTGATCCGGCGGGAGGCGCGGCGCGCCGGCCAGGTGATCGAGCTGCAGCCGCGCGAATTCACCCTGCTCGAGGTGCTGATGCGCGGCGAGGGCCGCGTCATCACCAAGACGATGCTGCTGGAGCGGGTCTGGGATTTCCACTTCGATCCGAAGACCAGCGTCGTCGAGACCCATATCAGCCGCCTCAGGGCCAAAGTCGACAAGCCGTTCCAGGCCCAGCTTCTGCACACGATCCGCAACACCGGATACAGCCTGCATGCGCCTCGAACAGGATGATTTCAGGCCCATCGGCCTGAAAATCTCAAATCCTGTTCGCAATTTAAAGAGTAAGAGCATGATTTCGTCCGAAAACCGCGCACACTTTTCGGCATCATGCTCTAGCCTGCGCAGGAGCACGCCGTTCCGCCTGGCCGTCACCTTCGGCGTCCTCTTCGTCGTCGCCTTCATCTTCAGCGGCGCGATCATCTATCACATTCTCAGCCTCGGCCTCGGCCGCGATGTCGACCAGTCGCTCAACGAAATGAATTCGCTCATCGTCTCGACCTACGAGCCCGGCGACACCGCGGACCTGATCAACACGCTGAACAATTATGCGAGTTTCCAGTCGACCTCCGACGGGCTCTATTCGCTGACGGATGCCAGCGGGCGCAAGCTGGCCGGCAATTTCGCGGCACCGCGCATCCCGAACGGCGTCTATACCGTCACCTCGGGCGATGTCGGGCTGAAGGGGCATGAACGCTATCGCATGCAGGTATCGACGGTCGGCCCCTACAGCCTTGTCGTGGCCGAGAACTTCAACGATGCCGACGAGATGCTGCGGATCGTGCTGGTGAGCTTCGAATGGGCGGCCGCAATCGTCGTGGCGACGGCGATTGGCGGCGGTGTCTTTCTCGCCGTTCGTGCTCAGGCGCGGCTGGACCGGGTCACCAACACCATGAATGACGTCTCTCACGGCGCGCTCGACGCCCGCATTCCGATCACCGGCAACGGCGACGATCTCGATACGGTGGCGATCCAGATCAACGCGGCGCTGGAGCGGCTGCAAAGGCTGGTCGAGAGCATGCGGCAGGTGAGCGCCGATATCGCCCACGATCTGAAAACACCGCTCAACAGGCTGCGCCTGACGCTGGATGCGGCGGTGGCCGAGAACGATCGGCGGGCGGATGTTTCGGCTCTGCTCGACGAGGCACGAAACGAGAGCGACCGGATCAACGCCACCTTCGAGGCGCTGCTGCGCATTTCCCAGATCGAGGCCGGCGCCCGCAAGGAGCGTTTCCAGGCGACCGATCTCGACGCCGTTCTGAGCGTCATCTCTGAGGTCTATGGCGATGTCGCCGAAGATGCGCAGATGTCATTGACGATCGCCGGGCGCGCTCCCGCCGTCATCTGGGGCGACCGCGATCTCCTGACGCAGATGATCGCCAATCTGGTGGAGAACGCGATCAATCATTGCCCGGCCGCAACCGGCATCACCCTGTCGCTCCGCCGCCAGGGCGACCGCGCCATCCTCTCGGTCGTCGATACCGGCCCGGGCATTCCGGCCGCAGAGAGGGACAAGGTCTTCCGGCGCCTCTACCGGATCGACAAGAGCCGCACGACGCCAGGCAGCGGCCTCGGTCTCAGCCTCGTCAAGGCAATCGCCGAACTGCATTCGGCCGAGATTGCGCTGGCAGACAATCATCCCGGCCTTCGCGTTTCGATCGCCTTCCCATTGATGCCGGAGAAATCCTGAGCCGCCATGCCGCGAGCCGACCGAAGCGGGCGACAAAACGGCGGATTTCGGCAGCAGCGCGAAAAGGCAGCACGCTCCACGGCCGGCGGTGGCCGAGCCGGTAGGCCGAAAGCCCCGCCTGGATCTGCGAGCAGGGATCGGCCCTCTGGCTCACCGGCAGCGGATCGACGAAGCAGGCGCGCAGCCCGTCGTCGAACTCCAGGTCGAAGGCGAGATCATAGGGCAGACGCATGGGCAGCAGCGCCCCGGCAATCCAGCCCGCCGCCTTGCGGTTGATCAGATAGGCGCCCGATCCCTTCTCGCGGGTCAGCGCAATGGCGAGCGAGCGCGAGGCGGTCAGCGGCTCGACCCGGTGTTTTCGCCCGGAATTGACCGTCGACAGCCGCAGAATGTCCCAGTGCGCGCGGTGGCGAAGTGCCGCCTCGAGCAGCTCGGGCAGATCATCGTCGAAGTCGAGATCGTCCTCGAGGATGAGGGCGAATTCGCCATTGCTGGCGAGGAAGCGCCGGGCGCATTCGACATGGCTGAGATAGCAGCCGATCTCGAAAGGGTTCGGCCGGCGGCCGTGCCGGCGGAGATAGGATGCCTCGTCGAAGCCGGGATGCGGCAGGCTGATGGCCGCACCGTCGACCGCCGCCACGCGCTCATAGGCAAGGCCGAAGCCTGCCAGCAGCCGTTCCATCCGAAACCGGCGCAACGGCGCGCGGTCGAGATTGATGAGGTAGGTATTGACCCGCAGGCTGACCGGATGAAGGGCCGGCATAAGGGCGGCGGGTGTGGCGCGCACGTTCATGAGACTTGGCCTCGACTTGGCAATGACGGCGCCAAGCCTGCGCTTCAAACCTCACGGGGGCCTCGCCCGGACTATACATTTTCGTAAGCTGCGGCGACCGGCAGCCGAAGCAAGCATCCTTACGGATCGGTATGCTGCCGGCAAAGCCCCCGTAAGAATGCCGCGCTACAGCTCGCCTGCGACATGCAATGGGTCCTTCCCTTCCCGCGATCATGACGACATCAATCAAGCCTTCGATGACGACGGCGACCCATTGCGTGCCGCGCCGGCGTCAGAACCTCGCATTAGCCCGCAGCTGTTGCGATCGAGGTCCCTTTCCCGGTTCCCGAACCGCTAATTTCCGGCATGACGCTCGATCGTGTCGGCGAGGTCGATCCAATGCGGGCGATCGTCCCACCAGTGAACATGATCGGGCGCAGGAAAGGAGGGATCGGCGAAGGTGCCGGCGGCGATGACGACGGTGCCGGGGAAGTATGTTCCGGATTTGGAAAATCCGCCCTCACCGCAGATCCGGCAAAAGGCTTTCATCACATCCGGCGTGGTTTCGCCCTGCGGAAACCATACGGAATAATCGCCGGAAACGATCCGGACGTCGTCCTCGCGGAACCACACATTATGGGCAAGAGCGCTGCCGGATGCGCGCTGGCAGCGTGTGCACGTGCAGACGTGGTTGTGCACTGGATCGCCATCGACCTCCAGGCACAGGGCGCCACAGCTGCACTTGGCATGAAAGACAGGCATTTGGCTCATTCCATGTTGATTTTACGGCAATGTGCCGTCGTTCAAATCGTTCTGACGCTCTCCGATCCAAAATGTTCAGCCGGCTCGGGAACAACGGACTTCGCTGATCGTAAGTATTATGGGCCGTGCGGAGGTGCTTACAACACAGCCATGCACTTCGATACTCTGTGCGGCCCACTCCAGTCAAAGCCAGGGCGCGTCCATATGTTTGGAAGCGCCCACATCCCTTGCCCACTTCGATTGGCATCGCGATGGGAGCGACAGCCCGGGGGCACGTCCGGGAGAACACCCGCCCCGATCTCCGTCATCCCAGGCCTTGAGCCTGGGATCCATGCCCATCTGATGGGGCCAAAGGTGGATCCTCGGGTCAAGCCCGCCGCTCACAGATCCGCGACGTCTCGACGCGGAACGTGCAAGGCAATCGCGCGCCGCGGTGAAGTTCCATTCGGCTTCGCCTCTGCCACGTCCGGCGAAAACACCCGTACCGGCCTCCGTCATCCCAGGCCTTGAGTCTGGGATCCGTGCCCGGAGTTGGAGGTCGGCGTGGATCCCAGGGTCAAGCCCTGGGATGACGGAGGGTGAGGTGGGCTCTGCTGCCACATCGGCGCGTTGCGGAAGGAGCCCATGCCTAATCTCCCCCAGCCGCCAACATCCTGCTTTCGGGAGGCCAGCGGAGAGTATGGCAGGAGCCGCACCCGCACCTCCGTCATCCCTTCGCCCTCCTGAGCGCGATCAGCCCCCGCCGCAGCCACAGCAATTGCTGTGGCGGCATCTGGCGCAGATGTTCGTAATCCATCACCGCGACGTTATAGACGGTGCTGCGCACCTGCGGCCCGTCTTCGCAGCGCAGGAGAACGGCCTGCAGTTCCATCATGCGGTTGCTGGCCTTGCGGGCGCGGTCGGCGAGGCTTTCGGTGATCTCGCCTTCGTGGCCCTTGACGGCAAAGAGCGACTGGGCCCTGGGGCTCGGGGCCGGAATGCCCGTCGTCTTGTGATAGCGGGCCATGACCTCGGCATAGTCGTCGCCGGCCTGGCGCTGCTCGTCGGTGATCAGCCCGTCGAGGAACATGCGGCCGAGGGTATAACCGGCATAGGGGCTTCTGACCGTCTCGTCGGCCACCGTCCTGCCGAAGCCGTGGATGCGCCGGCGCGCCGCCATCGCCACGCTGATATTCTCTTTCTCGGTTTCGAAGGGCTTGATCTTGCCGCAGGGGAAACGCTCGACATTGGCCTTGCGCGGCCGGCCGGCGCCCTTGTTGGCCCGCTGTATCTTCACCTTGGTGGCCTTGCCGCCCATGCTGATTATCCTTCCTATTGAATGATGCCGTTTCGAAGTGCGGCGGCGACCAGGGCGGTCTCCTTGAACACGCCGAGTTTCGCCTTGGCGTTTGATATGTGGGTGTTGACGGTGATCGGCGAGATGCCGAGGATGGTGCCGATCTCGGCGGCGGTCTTGCCTGCGGCCATCCAGCGGATGATCTCGCGCTCGCGCGGGGTCACGGCACTGGTTACGGCACTCATGGCGCCGGCCCGTCGATCGTCGGCACGCGCGGCATCGTCACCTCGGCGCCCGACAGCGTCACCCGCCGCACCCGGTCGGGATGGCAGATCGGCGCGGGCACCGCGCCGGCGACGGCCAGTGGCTTGCGCGGGTCCTGCCTGGGCGGAAACCGGTCGCGGTTGCGATGCGCCATGTTGATGACGGTGTTCTTCTTCGAGCCGAAGAGTTCGGCGATCTGACGTGCCGAAAACCCCTCCTGCCAGAGCTTCTGCGCCTTGACGATCTTGTCTTCCGTCCAGAACAGATCTCTCATCCCACTGCCTCCTGTGCGTCTCGTGCGGCCCTTGCGATGACCGGGTTGTCGGGAAACATCTCAGCCAGCGCCCGCTTGGCGCTGCGGCTGCCGTTTGCTGCCTGTCTCAGCAGCCGCATCTTGTAGGCGGCGACCTTCGGCTGCGGCTGTTCGGGCGGCGCTTCGACGCGCGGGCGGTTTTGCGCCGTCATCACCGCCTGCTGCTGGCGGGCGATTTCGGCGAAGCTCGCCGCGCTCGGGGCGAAGGCGCGGTTATGGTCCCTGACCTTGCCTGACAGGAACAGCTTGGCGGCGCGCCAGACCGCCTCTGCCGGAATGCCGTCGATGGCGACGAGATAGGCGCGGATCTGCATGTCGGGATCAGTGCCGGCGGAGGCCGGAAAACCCGAAAGCATCCCCGCTATGATCTTCACCGGAGAGGAAATCTCTTGCGGCATCGACCGTTGTCCTTCTGCCCACGCTTGCATCGATCGACCCGGCTTCCCTCGCCTTCTCATTGAAATACCAATCGGATTTGATCGCCCGCCAGCCGCGCAGGATCTGCATCTCGGCGGCCTCGACCGGGTTGCCGGTCTTGAGATACTCCTTGAGCTGGATCCTCGCCGCATAGGCCGTCAGCGGTTTCTTCAGTGTGCGGCTGCGATGCTCGATGATCGCCGCCGCCAGCTCCTGCCCCAGCACCGGGCTGAGGATCTCCATAATGTCCTTGCTCATCTCTTCCTGTTCCATGCGATGTCCTTTCCCGCTCGCGGTCGCTGCGCCCTCAAACCAGCAGCCTCGGCCGCCCGCCGGGAAAATTAACCGGAGCGCCCGGCCTGGCGGCGCGGTCGGGAAACCGCCTGAACTCGCGGCCGGCATAATCCTGCTGGGCGGTGTCGCCCTTCTCGGCGCTGCGAAGCCGGTGAATCTCGCTTTCCACCGAGGGCACCGACACCCCGAGGATGGCTGATATTTCGATATAATCCCGGCCGGAGCGGAAGAGCTCGAGGGCGTTCATGTGCGTGCCTTGATGCGCAGGAGCGATGCTCATCGCTTGATTCTCTTTCTCATTTTCGATCCGCAGCCGGCCCTTCCCGCCAAGCGGGCGCCGGCCGGATCGTTCATATTCAAACTTGTGGAAGAGGCTGGCGTCGCCGAGGGAGGACGACGACGCCAGCTGCCGAGAGCCTTCAGGGAGGAGTGAGGCTGACGGAATTGGTGATCGGCTGAGAACCGGGCAAGACCGGCGTCTGCCGCATCTCTTCCGGCTCGGTCTGCCGGCCGCAAGTCTCGCAGTGGCGCTCGATCACCTCGGCGATCGAGAGCGCCCTGCCGCAGTGCGGACAGCCGGTGTAGCGGGCATTGGCAGAGCCCGAAAGCCGGGGTCGATTGTTGATAATATGTGCTTGTGTCATGGCCATAAGGGTACGTAAAATACCTCGCACGTCAAGCGATTTAGGGCATTACATGTACCTTTTTTTAGGGTATAATTTATATCATGTTGAAAGATCAGGAACAATTTGAGCGCGAAGAACGCGCAAAGCGTCTGGTCATGGCCAGGAAGAACGCGGGCTTTGCCGGGCCGAAAGCGATCGTCGATCGTTTCGGCTGGAACGCCAATGTCTACAAGGCGCACGAGTCGGGCCGGAACGGCTTCGGCATCGCCGACGCGAAGAAATATGCCAAGGCGTTCCGGGTCAATCTCAACTGGCTGCAGTTCGGAACCGGCGATGCACTCGATCCGGAGGAGCGGCCGGTCTCCGTCGCCGACGTGCCGAAGATCTCCTGGGTCAGCGCCGGGCAGCTGACCGAGCAGGCGCCGATCACCGACTTCTCGGAATTCCCGACCGTCGCCGCGCTCGATCTGCCCGACGGCGACTGGATCGCGCTCGAGGTCGAGGGCAATTCGATGAACAAGATCTCGCCGCCGGGCTCGATCATTTTCGTCAACCGCCGCGATAAGCGCCTGGCGCCGAACGCGCTTTATGTCGTCGCCGACGAGACCGGGGCTGCGACCTACAAGCGCTACCGCCCGAACGACAATCCACCCTTCCAGCCGGCCTCCTACGAGGACGTGCCGCCGCCGGAATTCCAGGGCGCCGTCACCATCGTCGGCCGCGTCCGCCGGTCGGTGATCGAGATGTGAGAGTCCAGACCTCTTTCGAAAATCTCAACTAATTCCGCGATGTAACGCTTACCGCTCCAGCAAAATTCCAACCACTTCGCAAAACGATTCAAGATGATCAGCCCGCCCTCATGAGCGGGCGGAATCTGGCTCCATTTCGTGACGCTCGCCGTGCTGATCATCGCTTTCGGCGCCGCGCGGGCGATCCTGTTTTGAGGTGAACCCCTCGCATGGCCGAAACCGGCTCTGCCCGGCGCTCCAATCGCCACGGTCAAACTGCCTGCAGCGACCTCGCAACCGCTTCGAGCTCAGGCGTCCAATCTGAAAGCCGCGACGCGCCGCAGAGCGGGTCATCGCCGCCGCCTGCGCGCCTGCGCTATCCTGATCTCTCTCACTCCTTCTCTCTTCCATCTCTTTCCAGTTCCTGAAGGCTGGTGAGGGAGGGTTCCGGCCAAAGCTTCCCCCTACCCCATGAGCAAAGCCCATGAAGCCGGGAGAGCATTGGCCATGTCCTGAAGGCCGGAGCCGGGATGGGACACGTGCCAGAGGGGCCATTCGCTTCGCCCTCGTCCTGATTTTCTGACAGCGCACTTAAGGACTTTCGCTTCCCGCGCCGCTGGGCTTCGTCAGCTCGGGAGTTGCACCCGGTCGCCCAATCACTTGGCCGAGACATACGCCTACGATTCGTACCTCGTCAATCTGTCAGGTATTTTTTATACCTTTTTCGATTGACGATCTAGGGTATGTTATATACCTTTCTCGACAGGCCGACCAGCCGGCACGAGAGGGCAGAGCAATGCAGCATATCCGCAGGATCGAGACCGAGCAGAGCCGGCGGGACACCCGCTGGAATGCGGTGCGCGGGCTCGATGACTGCGATGCCTATATGGCCAACGAGGCCCAGCGCATGGGCGCCCTCGGCTTTGCCTATCTCGGCCGCCCCGAACATTCGGTCCGCGGCCAGTCATGGCTGCGCGGCGCCACCGCCAGCGTCGAGGCGCATTACCGCTACGCCCGCGAGATCATGGGCATCACCGATCGCGATCAGCTTTACGCCTGAGGGAGAAACCGACATGTCCGCCGATTGCGTCATCAAAGCCTTTTCCGGCTGCGCCTGCCCGCCGGGTCAGTGCGCCGAGAAGCCCCGCATCCCGGCGCCGGTCACCTTCGTTTCGTGGCAGATCCAAGCGCTCACCTGCATCGCCCTCGGATTGCTGGCGGCGCTCGTCTCGGCCGCCTGGATGGAGCCACAACTCAAGCATCGCGGTCTCGACCACCAGGAGCGGGTGTCATGGAAGTGAGCGAATGCCTTTCGAAGCGCCGCCGGTCAGGAGCTGAACTTGATGTCGCTCGCCTTCGCCGCAGTAATGAAGGCCCGCCGCACCTGCTCGGGCTCGGCGAGATCGTTGAAGACATCAAGCACCAGCAACTCGGCAGCCTTGGCCGCCGGCGTCTGCGCGGGCCAATCGTTCAGCAAGGTATTGCCGGCCTGGACGACATTATAAACGGTCCTGGTCTTGCCATTGATGGTGATCTTCACCGGTTTGAAGCTCCGTCGCCTGCTCATGATGCAGCCCCCTCGCGCTGGACATCCGACTCAACGAGCGGCGTTCGGACTCGTTCCACCGACACCAAGTTCTTTCTCAACCAATCAGAAAGTGCAGTAAGCGATGTTCCGATTACACCTTAGCTCAGTTTTTTTCGGACGCTTCAGGTTTTCACAATTCGTATGAATTCACGCACCTCTTTTAGCATCCAGTTCCGAAAGGCGCGGACCTTTGGTTGGTCTTGATTGCCGACGCGGTACAGCAGATCGTAACCCCACTCGACCTCGAAGGCCACGTCGGGAAATAATGAAACCAGCCTATCAGCGGCAAGGTCTTCTGCAACAAGGACGCTCCGCCCAAGAGCTACACCCGCTCCTCGAATGGCTGCCTCAATGGACATGCTTCCATGGCTGTATCCGGGCCCACGCATACCGGGGTACGGCAGCTCCATCATCGCGAACCATCGCTCCCAGGTTGTGATCATCCCGATCTCGTGAATGAGTTGGCATTTGACCAGGTCGCTCGGCGCATCAATCCCGCCCATCTTCTGGCGGTACTCCAAGGAGCATACTGGTGAGACCGTCTCGTTCATGATGCGCTCCGCCGCCGCGTGAGGGTAGCGACCGTCACCATAACGCAATGCTACGTCGACTTGACCGGCAGCGAAGTCGACGGCTGCATCGGTAACCTCCAGATGAACATCGAGATCAGGCAGGTCAGCCATCAGGCGGTGCAGTCGAGGCGTCAGCCATTTGCTGGCAAAAGAAACACTGCAGTTTACAACAAGGCGGGAGGCATCGCTTTTGCGACGCAACGCCTCGGATTCTCGCTGCAACTCCGACAGAAGACGCGTGACGGTGCTGAAATAGGAATGACCCGCGTCGGTCAGTTCAATCCTTCGGGTCAGGCGACGGAAGAGCGGCACGCCGAGATGGTCTTCGAGTGCCTTTATCTGTCGGCTTACCGCTCCGTGGGTGAGATGAAGCTCCTGGGCCGCAAGGGTCATGCTCAGCCGTCGACCGGTTGCCTCGAAGGCTCGCAATGTCTGGAGCGGAGGAAGTGGGTTGGTCATGTGCCCCATGCGTGATGTCATCTCACGCATCCTGTGAGAACAAATGGTTTGTCGCGCGGGTATCGCGCAGCTTATGGATGGCACACTCTCACGCACACGCCAATGCAAAAGCTGTCAAAGATGTCCCCCAACTCCGTTGAATCAGCCGCCATGCCTACACAACTCGGCCCTGCGAGTTCGCTCTCGACGAAGAGCTTGGGGGCCATGTTGCTTCTGGCCCTCATGTGGGGGCTTTCTATCCCGATCACGAAGCTCGGCCTTGGCAGCATTCCCCCGATGACGTTCACGGCGTTGCGCTTCATGGTGGCCGTGCCGCTCATGATGTTCCTAGCGAGACGCGAACTCCGTGTTCCGAGGAGAGCAATTCCTGGAATTGTCGGCCTGGGTGTCATGGGTATCACCTTGGGTAACGTCGCCCAGTCGTTCGGGGTGCAAGGCACATCGGCCTCGGTCGCGACCATCGTCTCGGCAACCATCCCGCTGTTCATGGTCGTCCTGGCGGCAATCCGTTTCAGGCAATCCGTGACACCGCTGCAATGGAGCGGCCTCCTGGTTGCGTTCTTCGGTATTGCCCTTGTGGCCGTTGGAAGCGGACCGGGTGTCGATGACATGTCGAGGACGACAGTTTCCGGTGTAATGTTGATGCTGCTCTCCACCATCGGAATCGCGATCTACTATATCTGGAGCGCGGAGCTGACAGAGAAGTATGGCCTGATGCCTGTCGCGGCATGGAACATGCTCGTCGGGCTTTTGACCGTTATGCCGCTCGCAGGCTGGGAGATCACCCAACACACGGTCGATATCACCGTCGAGGCGCTTGCGGCCATCACCTATCTCGGCGTGATCGTCACAGTGGCGGGACTGATCGTGTGGCTCTATCTTCTGAAAGTCGTTCCGGCGCGCGTTGCGGCGAGCGTCCAATATCTGCAGCCAGTGTTTGGCATCAGCGCCAGCGCGTTTCTTTTTGGTGATGAATTAGGACTGATGTTCGCGGCAGGCATTGGGCTCGTCCTTGCTGGGCTGGGATTGGCCGCCGCCGGAAAGCGTGCAAGCCCATAGCAAGCGCGAGGTTCGCTCTGTTTTAATTCCCCCGCTCGGTTACTCCCCGAGCGAATTGACCCGCTTCGGCGGGTCTTTTTTGTGCGGCGAAAAATGTCCGATGCACCTCACGTCCAGACTTCCCGGTCGTGAGAACCTCCGTAAGCGGTGTGCCGCCCGCACCTTGACTGAAGTTCAATGTGAGATCTCCAATGCTCCTGCTGTGACAGACACTGCAGCATGAGCCATGTCGAGCATATGCGCCAGGCGCGACGGGCCATGACGACTGCGCCCGAAACTGGATCGGGACGCAGATCGCAAAGGTTTGGATGCCAGGAGGTATCTCAGGTTCCGGCCTGCCGGGAGGCCGCATACGGCGAAGGCTTTGCTCGTGCGGCATTTTGGGTCGTGAAAGACAAGACAAGGACGCCCAGACCGAGGAATGCCGGAACTGATCCGGCGTAGTCGGACGCGTTCAGATGAGCCGATAGCGCCAGCAGCAGGTGAAAAAACATTCCGGAGTAGGCGAGATCGCTCAGTCCGACGCTGATGCGGGAAAGGATCGCCGCCACTCCCAGCAGTTTGACCGTAATCAGGAGCGGCACCAGATAGCCAGGAAAGCCAAGCTGACCCAACAGTTGTCGCACGGTGTCGCTTTGGGTGAGATAGAAGGTGGCGGACATAAGGTACAACGCCGAAAGAAGCGCGGTGCTGATCCAATAAATGTATTTGCGGGCCATGTTTACTCGGTTCTCCTCACGACTTCGTTGCCGCGAACACGTTGCGGAACGAGATCGGCGCACGGCCCGACAGCCGCTCGACATCATGTGTAAGCACATCGAAGTGTCCTTCGACAAAGGTCTTCTTGATGTCCATGATGGCATTGACAACCAAATCGGGCAGCCCGGCCTGGCCTAAGCCGCCATGCAGTTGCTCCTCGGTAATCGAGGCAAACACGATGGGCTTTCCAAGTGCCTCCGAAGCAATGGCGGCGACGTCATGCCCTGTTAGCGCATCGGGTCCCGTCAGATTGTAGATCGCGCCTGCGTGACCTTCGCCCAATACGGCTCCTGCTGTCGCTGCGGCCACGTCGTTGCGCGAGACATACGCGACGCGACCTTCGCCGAGTCCAGCGAGCATTCCTTGGCTCTGTGACATCATGACCTCGTCGATCATGGACTGTGCATAGTAGTTCATGCGCAGGATCGTCCAGTGTGGAGCTGACCTGATCAGATGCTGTTCGGCTGTCCAGTAGGACTCGCCGAGTGCAGGAACGGCAGCCTCGCGTGTGCCTGCCGCCGACAGCAGGACGATGTGCTGCACACCTGACTTCACGGCCACATCGATGGCGGACTTGAGCTGTACACCGCGCACGCCCGGACCTAGGTCTGCGCTGGGGATCAGCACCAGACGGTCGAGCCCGGCATAGGCGTCCAGAAGCGTCTCTGGCTGGTCATAGTCACCCTTACGAGCCTCGACCCCGCTACGTGCCTTCTCCGGCGAGCGGGAAATGGCGACGATTTGGTGGCCGCCTCCGCGTGAGCTGAGTTCTTCGATGATGGCCGCACCCAGTTTCCCACTTGCGCCGTTGATGCCGATCTTCATGTCGTCGTCCTCTTCTGCTAACGAACAAAATGTACGTGACGATATGATCGATATCGGGTATCTGCACAAGAATGCACATGAAAGTGCGCCACGCACAGGGATGTGCGTGCCTTGATGGAGTAGCCAATGAACACCACCGCCGCCACGCAGGCCGTGGACTTGCCTGCGAGCGAAGATCACAACAACTGCCGTGCGCTCGGCCAGATTCTTGATCGCATTGGCGACAAGTGGACCATTATGGTTGTCGGAGTGCTGTCACGGGGACCGTTGCGCTTCAACCAGATGATGCGCGAGATCGCCGGCGTGTCTCACCGGATGCTGACCCTCACACTCCGTAGTCTGGAGCGCGATGGATTGGTGTCGCGCACGGCCTATGCCACCATCCCGCCGAAGGTGGAATATGCTCTCACCGACGCCGGGCGTTCGCTGATCGAGCCATTGCGGGTACTCAGCGATTGGGCAATTGACTATCGCCCTGTGATCGAGAAGGCTCGGGCGGACTTCGACACCCGCGAGGTATGAAGCCCGAGATGGAAATACCGTGTGGCGAGGCTGTCAGTGCAGAAGCGCTTACTCCCGACGGCCGCTTTGGGCCGGGCTCGTGATACGGAATCCACCGTCGCCCCCCAAGGAAGCGCACGGAATTCGGTGCAGACTTAGATCGACTTCAAATACTCGATGAGGTCGTCCTTTTCCTGAGTGCTCAGATCCAACTTCAAATGATCGTTGTAGTGCTCGACGACTTCCTCGAGCGTGGCAAACCGCCCGTCGTGGTAGAAGCCACCCTTGTGGACCTTCTCCATGTTCCACAGGGCCCGCAACGGCGCTGTCCTGTAGCGACCATCCGGGGATCGCACCGCCTGGAAATCGTCTATCCCGATCTCGTCCGCCGTATGAAGGTTCCAACCGGGCTCTGTGAAGAGCGGCGGCACATGGCAAGTGGAGCACTTGGCCTTGTCGTTGAAGAGGGCCTTTCCCTTCTCCGCCGCCGCACTGTCGAATGTGCCATTTGGCGGCTGCGGGGTGGGTAGGGATAGCTGATAGAAGTGCAGCGCCGGAAGTTTGGCGGTGATCCGGTCTTCCTTGTCCTGCTTGTGACCCTGCTTTGTCCTGGCTGCAACCGGATACTTCTCGGCGTCATCAAGCCGCGGATCGTAGAACACGCCTTTGCCGTGCATCTCGAGATTGCCGACATAGGCGTTCCAGTAGCTGACGTTCCCCCAGGCCCCGGTCCAGGTATGGTTATTTACGCCCGCCAATCCGAATGCGGGGGGATTGAGCGTCGCGGCCGTCTTGCCGTCCGGGCGGAAGGCCTTTCCGTCCAGGTTGAGCTCGGCATCGAACTTGCCAGGCCCCCAGGCCGCCACCGCCTTCTTCACGTCGGCTTCGGAGATTTGCAGCATCTCGGTGAATGCCGTGAGGTCAGGCGCCAACCTGACGATCGCACCGATGTCCAGGTCGCGGTTGGGCCAGCCATCTAGCCTGCGGCCGATGCCGGGAGCGTAGGCGTCGTCGACTGTCGAATGGCATACCGCACACTGGATGCCGACCGACGTCAGCGTCTTGCCGTCGTCGCCGAAAAATCCGGTTACCCCGACAACGGCATTGGCCTTCAGCAGCAGAAGCGTGCTCGCCGGATCGTCAAGATCGACCTTGCCCTTGTTGAGCGCTGCGGCGACGTCCTTCGGGACGGCGTTGAGGTCGACCTTCAGACCGAGCTCCAGAGCCTTCTTGGGGCTCAGTCCCGGCCCCTTGCCCCCCAGCTTCTCACCCGCGATCGCCTCGTGAAGCTTGAGTTTGCCTCCCCAGAAGTCCTCACTGCCGAACGTGTCGAAGCGGAATGTCTCGCGACCCTCCTCCAGGAACCGTCTGGCTTGGGCGGCCGCCGCCGCATCAAACTCCTTGCCGCCGACAGAGGCTTTTTTGGCCGTCTGGGCGGCCGCCGGGATCATCGTTGAACAGAGGAGAAGAAGGAAAAAAGCTGCTGTGCCATGAGAGCGTAGAGACATAGAAATCCCTCCACGCAGCCGAGGTTTTCGGCTTGCGCACCTGGTTTTACCGCAATGAAACAAATCCCATCCACAATATTACAACATGCTAAATTAGCAATGGAAATCCTTTGTTCTCGCCCGGTCTGAGGCTCCGAGCCGATTGCCTTCGCTGCGGCGTGCCTCTTACAAGGGGCTTCGCGAATAAGGCGGCCGCCGACGTCTACGAGATCGCGTGATCTCAAACCGATATCTGTCGGTTTTTCTGTCGATTTGAATCTGTCGGATAATCTTTTGGCGCTCGGGATCACCACTAGCCCCCTGTAAAAAAGGGGGTTTCCGCTGGTCGGAGTGGAGTGATTCGAACACTCGACCCCCACGTCCCGAACGTGGTGCGCTACCAGACTGCGCTACACTCCGTGACCAGCGGCGCTTCTATAGAACAGCCTATCTGGTTGCACAAGCACCAAATTTCAAAAAACCGAGGGATTTTTTGACGGGTTGATGACAGCGGCCGGAATGGGCCGCTGCAGCAAAAAGACACACCGCAAGCAAATCGAACGGAAGTGCAAAAGGGGCAATTTTCTTTTGCCGGGTTCCGCGCTAAAGGGCTCGGCGGGACAGGCGAAACCGCCGCGACGGCGGCTTCGCAGCCATTGCGCTAGAGATCAGGGACGACACGATGAAACTCCGCACCATTACCGCGGCCGGGCTTGCAATTGCGCTTGCCGGATGCACGACTATTCCTTCCGCCGGCAATCCGATCGAGGCCCGCTGGGTCGGCAAATCGGCCGGCATCTTCTTTGCCGCCTACGGGCCGCCGATCAGCGACCGCGAGGAAGGTGCGAGCACCATCTATACCTGGCGCGGCGGCTACATGACCGTGCGCATTCCGGCGAAATATGCCGAAGGCGCCGATGGCAAGCGCGGCAAGCAGATCGCCGCCGCCCGCACCGCCTATCTGCGCTGCCAGGCCGAAATCACCACCAATTCCGACTACACGATCCGCGATATCCGCACCGTCGCCGACATTCCGGGCGTCAACGGCCCGTCCTATTGCGCCGAGTTCCTGGCGCCGGAACAGAAGTAACGGGCAACCGGAAGAGACGAAAACAGGCGGCCGATGTGCCGCCTGTTTTGTTTTGGGCTGCTGCGGATCGTTACAGGCTAGCGGCCTCGGACGCGGATCACGGAACGAATGATGATGTGAGGTTGTGCCGTGCAGCCCCCTCATCCGGCCCTGCGGGCCACCCACCGGGGTCGGATGAGGGGGCTGCACGGCACGGCGTCAGCGACAGAAAACCATCGCCACTCGCCGTGCCGTCGATAGCCCTACCCCTCCGCCGGCCCGTACAGGCCGAGCTGGTCGAGAAGCGCCCGCTGCCGGTCGGCATTTTCGACCAGGAGGCCGGTGTAGCGCTCGACGATCCGGCCGCGGTGGTCCGGATCGGACACGGCCGACAGCGCGCCGGTGATGGCGGCGATCTTTTCCGAGGTCCGGCGCAGCTCTTCCAGCAGCTCAGCCTTGCCGCCGGCCTCCGCGACGACCTGCTTCGTCACCTTGCCGATGCCGGCCGGCGTGCGGCTGCCGCCGGAGACGTAGCCTTCCGGCAGGTCGCCCTTGAGATTGACGACGGATTTGAAGCGGATGACGTCGAAGATCTGGTCGACCGCCTGCTTGGCGCCGGTCACCCGCGAGGGATGGTCGGTGTCGGCGGCGGCATGCGGCAAGAGCTCGAGCTTGCCCTTGTGGCGCTCCTCGAGCGGCAGGTAGGGCAGCATCGGGCCGCTGAGCGCGCCGGTCGCGGCATCCCGGAAGAGGTCGGCGTCGATCGCCGCATGGGCGATCTTGCCGGAGGCAAGGGCTGCATCGAGGGCATGGGGATCAACGACTTCGCCGCGGTCGTAATTGACCAGCACCGCGCCGTCCTTCATGGCGCCGAGCACCTGCGCATTCACGGTGCCGGCATTGGAATAGGTGCCGGTCGATGCATCGAGGCGGCCGAGGCCGATATGGACGGAGAGCACGTCGGCGCCGGCTGCCGCTTCGACCGGGCTTGCGGCATAATCGAAGCCCTCCGCCTCGATCCAGCGCCGGTGGTGCTCGCGGGCATAGATCGCCACCTTCATGCCGAAGGCCTTGGCGAGCTTGGCGACTTCGCGGCCGATATTGCCGTAGCCGAGCACGGCGAGCTTGCGGCCCTCGAGCTTTGCCGTCGGGAAATCCTTGAGCTGGCGGCCGGTATCGAAATCGCCGCCGGCGACCATGCGGTGCAGCCGGTCGACCGGCAGGTCGGGCATGACCTTCAGGATCGCCTTCACAGCCATCTGGGCGGTTGCCCGGCTGTTGATGCCGGGCGTGTTCATCAGCGGCGCATTGCCGCCCTCGCCATTGCCGCCGCCCCAGGAGGCCGAGCCCATATTGCCGGTGCCGGCGCCGATGCGCACGCCGCCGAGCGGGAAGACGGAGGACTTCGGGATAAAGGTCGCCGCCGCGATCAGCGCGTCGTACTGGCCCTTGTCGGTCTGCGGCAGGATCTCCGCCTCGGTGCTGAGGTTCGGCTGGTAGAAGAAATGGATGCGGCCCTTTTCCAGCGCCGAACGATCACCGAGCGGGCCGAGATGGAAGACACCGCCCTTCTCCTCGATATAGGCCTTGACCTCGCTGTGATCGGGCTCGCCGTCGGCGCCGAAGCGCAAGCCGATGAGATCGGCGATCAGTACGGTATAGGCGCGGTTCGGATCGTCCTTGCGCAAGGCGCCATCGGCCTTGGCGGGCGCCTCGAAGGTGACGCCGTGTTTTGCGAGCTCCTCTTCGAGCACGACGATCTTGGCGCGCAGATAGGCGTATTGCAGATTTTCCAGGAGTGCCACGACATCTTCGGGCTCGCGGATGCCGCCGACCCAGGCGCGGTAATCGCCTGGCGTGCCCGGGAAGGCGTTGACGTAGCGGGCCGCATCGAGGCCGGGCTCGTATTCGCCGTTCGGATGGGTGATGCCCTCATAACCGAGCAGCTGCTTGGAACGGGCGATGATGCGGGCGTGGATGCCGGCATCGCTGATGCCGTCGTCCTCGACCTTCAGCAGCGTTACCGCCGCGCCGCGGCGGTCGGCATCGGTGACGGTCAGCGACAGTAGCGGGTGCGACTTGACCCATTCGTCGATCACGGCGCGGTTGGCGGCGGAGCGGCGGTTGAGCTCGACGATGGTGCCGACCCGGGCTTCCGACTGCAGCAGGCCGAAGGTGGTCTCGGCAAAGGCGAGCGCGCTGTAGGTGTTGATGACGCCGCCGAGCATGCGGTCTTCGCCGGCATCGTAGAACGGCCCGGCATCGACGGAGCGCTTGGCCGAAAACGGCTGCCGGGGATCGATCGGCGGGGCGATCTTCAGCTGGCGCGGGATCGCCCAGGCGGGATCCTGCTGATTCTTTTCGATCAGCGCCAGCGCATGCGGCGTGAAGGAGGCGACGAAATAGCCGGAGATGCCGCCGATCGCCTTCTGGAACGGCATGAACAGGCAGCACTTCGCCATGACGGCGCTGACGAGCTCGGGCTCCCAGGGCATGGCGCCGAGCATCGAAGTGGCGTCGAACACCGCATGGCGGTTGGCCGGATCGCCGTCGAGCCAGGAGAGGAGCTCGCGGATCTCGCCGCTGGTATAGGCGTTCGCCCCCGTCGTCTCGTGGCCGACGCCGACGAAGATCGACACGCCGAGGCTGGACAGTTCGGCCGCCGTCGGGATCACGCCTTCGGAGGCGGCGAAATGGATGCGGCTCTCGCAGCCCTTTTCGGCGAAGCGCTGCATCTCGATCAGCTGGGTCGCCCAGGACTGGCGGAAGAAGCCGGCGGCCTTGGACGGATCGCTCTCCGGCCGCGGCGTATCGACATAGACGCGCTGGCCGGCGTCATTGGCATTCATCAGATGCTGGATGCAGACGGTGAAACCGCTATGGCCGCCGCCGAGCCCGACCGCCATGCGGTTGGTCTTCGGGAAGCCGAAATAGCGATGGATCGCCCGCATCATGTCGGTCAGGATCTTGTCGGCCGGATAGCCGCGATGCATGCTGCGGGAAATCTCGGCCGTGGTGAAGCCGCCGATATCGTTGCCCCTGTCGTCGAACTTGCGATAGCTCTTCTCGATCCAGGCGTCGAAGGCGATGCGCCGCAGGCGGCTATCCACTTCGTCGGTCGTCGCATCGGTGATCGGCCCGACGCCGAAGAACGGGTTGGACGGCAGCTTCGGCGCGCCCGACGCAGTCTGTCGAAGGGCGTTCAATCGCTGTTCCTGCATCTGCGCGATATCTGTCATAGCCTGCCTGTCTCTGTCCGGAGCTGAAGTTGCCTTCATGGTGAAGCGACTGCTCCGGCTCGACAACCTCATATGCGCCGAACGACAGGCGAAACGCGTCATTGGTGGCCGTATCGTTGATGATGGCGCGATGGGCGGCGGGACGCGATCCGCTTTCCAGTCTGCAGATCGGCGGTACTGGGATGACTGAGGAGAAGTGGTGCTGGGATGGAGGGGCAGAGGTGGTGCCGCGAGCTGGATCGCCGGTGCGTCTGGCAACAAAGCCACCCATACTCTCCGTCATCCCAGGGCTTGACCCTGGGATCCACAACCAAGCACGCGGACTTCTATTTCTCTGCAGTGGGCCGCCTTCGCTGTTTGCCCAGTGCCAGCCGCATGGATCCCAGGGTCAAGCCCTGGGATGACGGAGGAGAAGTGGTGCCCGGGATGGAGGAGGAGAGGTAGTGCCGGGACCAAAAGCGCGCCGGGCGCGATGAGCGAACCGCGAGTGCGGCGTCACAAAGTGTCACAGCCGCAACCACCCCCCACACAAAAACGGGCTTGCCGCGCGCAACCATTCGGCGTATCTCTTGCCCGTCGCGAAAAGCGACTGCCTCCCTTGATCCGCTCAGTGGCGGAGTAAACAGGTGGACGAATGGGTCGTCCAGGCGGTCGAGCACACGCCCTCCATGCGCCTCGGCCATGGTGCGGCCAGCACCTCCCTGAAACCAGTGCCTGACCAGATCAGGCCTCATCGTGAGCCATCGGCGCACTCTGTCGGCGCTTGTGCGCTCGCGTCGACCCGGAACGCACCCATGACAAGATCCCTTATCGTAATCTTCACCGCCATTGTTCTCGATGCCGTCGGCATCGGGCTGATTTTTCCGATCCTGCCGTCGCTCCTGCAGGACATCACCCATGCCGAAAGCGTCGCGCCCATTATCGGCGCGATGACCGCGCTCTACGCGCTGATGCAGTTCATCTTCGCCCCCGTGCTCGGAGCGCTGAGCGATCGGCTCGGCCGCCGGCCGGTGCTGCTGATTTCGCTGGCGGGGGCCGCCGTCAACTACCTCTTCCTCGCCTTTGCGCCCAATCTGACCCTGCTGTTCATCGGCCGGGCGATCGCCGGGCTGACCAGCGCCAATATCTCGGTCGCCACCGCCTATATCACCGACATCTCGCCGGAGGAGAAACGCGCCCGCCGCTTCGGCCTGTTCAACGCCATGTTCGGCCTCGGCTTCATCATCGGCCCGGTTCTCGGCGGCGTGCTCGGCGATTATTGGCTGCGGCTGCCCTTCATCGCGGCGGCCGCGCTCAACGGCGCCAACCTGCTGCTCGCCATCTTCGTCCTGCCGGAATCGCGTCCCGGCAGCCGCGAGACGATCGATCTGGCGGCGCTCAATCCGCTGAAGCCGCTGCGCTCGGTGCTGGAGGTCAAAAGCCTGCTGCCGATCGTCATCCTCTTCTTCATCTTCAGCGCCACCGGCGAGGCCTACGGCACTTGCTGGGCGCTGTGGGGCAGCGATGCCTTCCACTGGAACGGGCTGTCGATCGGCCTCTCACTCGGCGCCTTCGGCATCTGCCAGACGTTTGCCCAGGCTTTGCTGCCCGGACCGGCCGTCCTTCTGCTCGGCGAACGCGGCGCCATCCTCACCGGCGTCGCCGGCGTCTCACTCGCGCTCACCGTCATGGCCTTCGTCGGCCAGGGCTGGATGATCTTCGCCATCATGCCGATCTTCACCCTCGGCGGCATCGGCGTGCCGGCGCTGCAATCGCTCGCCACCCGGCAGGTCGACGAGAACAGCCAGGGCCAGTTCCAGGGCGTGCTGGCCTCGGCCGTCAGCCTCGCCTCGATCGTCGCGCCGCTCGGCTTTTCCAGCCTCTATTTCCTCTTCAGGGCGGAATGGCCGGGCGCCATCTGGCTCTCGGTCGTCGCCATCTACGCGCTCACCGTGCCGCTGGTGCTCGGGTTGCGGCTGAAGACGGCGGAGCGGGTTGCGGGCTGAGGCTGCTCGGCAGGCCGAGGCGGTGTCGATACGGGATCTGCTCCCGGTCTTCCGGCGCGTATGGCGACAAAGCCAGCCACACGCTCCGTCATCCCAGGGCTTGACCCTGGGATCCACAACCAAGCACTCTGCCGGCATGGCAGGATATGTTTATATCGTCACGAACCAGAAAAACGGCACCCTCTATATCGGCGTGACATCCGATCTGGAGCGCCGCATCTATGAGCATCGCGAGGGCCTGACGCCGGGCTTTGCCTGGAAATATGGCTGCACCCGCCTCGTCTGGTACGAGGAACATTGGGATATCGGCAGTGCGATCCAGCGCGAGAAGTCGCTGAAACGCTGGAACCGACAATGGAAGATCGATCTGGTCGAAGCGATGAACCCCGAGTGGGACGATCTCTATCTTACGCTGTGGTAATGCGAGGCGTCCTCTGTCGTGCTCGTCACATGGATCCCAGGGTCAAGCCCTGGGATGACGGAGGAGAGGTAGTGCCGTGATACACAAGCCTCGCCGGCGCGATGGAGCTCGGCTCCCCAGCGGTATTGCAGCGACGGCAAAGGCGGCGCCTCGCAAGCTATCGCCGGTGCGTTTGGCCAGAACGCCAACCCCACACTCCGTCATCCCAGGGCTTGACCCTGGGATCCACAACCCGGCTCTCGACTTCAATAATTTCCCTGCAAGTGGACGCCATCTCTGTTCACACGGTGCGAGCCGCATGACGGATGAGAGATGGTGCCGGGACGCACATGCCTCGCCGGCGCGACGAAACTGCTGCAATACAGGCGTCGCATCTGCCCGCGATCACGGCCCGCTCTTCCATGTCAGCCCAAATACGCGCAGCCAGTTGTCGAAAGCGAATTTCGACAGGCTCTCTCCGTCGAAGCCGCTTTTCCTCATCACTTCGAACAGATGCGGCAGGCCGCTGGCATCCTTGATCGCCAGAGGGATCACCGCACCGTCGAAATCGGAGCCGAGGGCGACGCGGTCTTCTCCGACGCGGTCGATCACATATTTGATATGGTCAACGATCTCGTCGAGCGGGGTATCGTCCTTCAGGTCGCCATCGGCGCGGATGTCGTTGACCGAGAGGTTGAAGCCGATCACGCCGTCGCTATCGCGGATGGCGTCGAGCTGCCTGTCGGTGAGATTGCGGGTCGAGGGGCAGATGGCGTGGGCGCAGGCATGGGTGGCGACGAGCGGGGCGTCGCTCAAGGCCGCCACATCCCAGAATCCGCGTTCGTTCAGATGCGCCAGGTCGATCATGATGCCGAGCCGATTGCAGGTTCTGACCAGATCCTTGCCGCTCTCGGTCAGCCCGGGGCCGGTATCCGGCGACCTGGGATAGGCGAAGGGAACACCGTAGCCGAATATGTTCGGGCGGCTCCAGACCGGCCCCAGCGACCGCAGGCCCGCCGCATGCAGGCGATGGAGATAGTCGAATTCGCCATCCAGCGCTTCGGCCCCTTCCATATGAAGCACCACGGCAAAGGCCTTCGCGGCCCTGGCGGCGGCGATCTCATCGACATCAACCGCCAGGCGCATCCGGCCGCCGGAGCGGCGGATCAACGTCTCCAGCGCCAGACGCTGGGCCTCGATCTGCCGGCGGGCATAAACCGGATCGAGGCTCTCGGCATAGATGACCTCGTAGCCGTCTTCTCTTATGATCAGGTCGTTTTCCGGCGGATGCTCCGGGGCCGCATGCAGCGCAAACAAGCCGCCGACCAGGCCGCCCTCGCGGGCCCGCGGCAGATCGAGGTGCCCGCTTTCCGACCGCAGTAAAAAGTCGCGGCCGGAGGCGGTGTATTCCGCGATGAATTGAACCGCGTCATTATGCCCGTCGAAGACATCGATTTCGGCCATGTCGGTTTCCTCTTGGCAAATCGCTTATCCATTTTGGAGAGATTTATCTGCTCAAATGAGAGGGAGATTCAATGCCTGGCATATTCTGGCCAGTGGACACCATCGCTCTTCACGCAATGCCAGCCGCATGGATCCCAGGGTCAAGCCCTGGGATGACGGAGGAAAGGTGGTGTCCTGGGATGAAGGAGGAGAGGTGGTGCCCGGGATACATAAGCCACGCCAGCGGAGCTGGTTCGGCAGCGGCGACGAAGCTGCGGCTCCGCGGCGGCGATGGATCGGCGGCAAAAGCGGGCATTATAGCTGCGCCGACGGAGCGTTTGGCGAGAACGCCAACCCCACGCTCCGTCATCCCAGGGCTTGACCCTGGGATCCACAGCCCGGTGCTCGGCTTCAACAATTTCCCAGCTTTGGCTGCATCACTCTTCACGCAATGCCAGAAGCCGCATGGATCCCAGGGTCAAGCCCTGGGATGACGGAGGAGAGGTGGTGTCCTGGAATGACGGAGGAAAGGTGGTGTGCTGGGATGGAGGAGCAGAGGTGGTGCCTTCCCCAAAATCAAACACCCGCCTACGCCGCCTCCCCCGCCTGCACCGCACCCTCCGCCAGCTTGCGCGCCGCGACGAAATCGACCTTGCCGGAGCCCAGCACCGGCACCTTGCCGATCGTGACTTCGGCCGGCACCATCATGTCCATGGCGCCCTTCGACTTGGCGAAGGCGAGGAATTCGGTGCGGGTGGCGGTTTCGGATTCGGTGAGCAGCACCAGGCGCTCGCCCTTCTTCGGGTCGGGCAGCGAGGAGACGACCGAGAGCGCGCCGGGCCAGAGTTCGGCGGCCAGCGTTTCGACGGCGGCGAGCGAGATCATTTCGCCGCCGATCTTGGCGAAGCGTTTGGCGCGGCCGCGGATCTTGACGAAGCCGTCCTCGTCGATGGTGACGATGTCGCCGGTGTCGTGCCAGCCATCGGCGAGCGGCTCGAGCACGCCGGGCTTTTCGGCGCGCAGATACCCGGCCATGACATTGGCGCCGCGCACATGCAGCCTTCCGCCCTCGTCGATGCCGGGCACCGGTTCGAGCTTCCACTCCATACCAGGCAGGATTTTGCCGACCGTGCCGGAGCGGTTGTACATCGGGGTGTTGATGGAAATAACAGGCGCGGTCTCGGTGACGCCGTAGCCTTCCAGGATGCGCAGGCCGAATTTTTCCATATAGGTGTGGCGGGTCGAGGCCTTCACCGGCTCGGCGCCGGAGAAGATGTAGCGGATCGAGCGGAAATCATACGGGTGCGCGGTCCTGGCATAACCGTTGAGGAAGGTATCGGTGCCGAAGATGATCGTGGCGTTGGAGACATAGATCAGCTCCGGCACGATGCGGTAATGCAGCGGCGACGGATAGAAATAGACCGGCACGCCTGAGATCAGCGGCAGCACGGTGCCGGCCGTCAGCCCGAAGGAATGGAAGACCGGCAGGATGTTGAACACCTTGTCGCCGCTGTGGAAATCGATGCGGGCGGCGGCCTGGGCGGCGTTCGACAGGATGTTGCGGTGGGTCAGCACCACGCCCTTCGGCGTGCCTTCCGAGCCGGAGGTGAAGAGGATGACGGCGGGATCGTCGGCCAAGCGTTTCACCAGCGGCCGGCCCTTGCGCAGCAGCCCGCGGATCTTGTCGAGCGCGCCGATTTCGGCCCGGAGATCATCGAGCCAGACGATCGTCACCTGCTTTTCCATCTCGGCGATAACCGGGCCGAGCTTGGCCTGGGCGACGAAGGCGCGCGAGGTCAGCACATGCTTCACCTCGGCGGCCTTGCAGGCGGAGAGGATATTGGCGGCACCGGCGGTGAAGTTCAGCATGGCCGGCACCTTGCCCGCGCTCATGACGCCGAGGATGGTGGCGGCGGCGCCATTGGCATTCGGCAGCATGACGCCGATGTTTGCCTCCGGGAAGCGGGCGCGGAATTTGGCGCCGAGCACGACGGCACCCGTCAACAGCTTGCCATAGGTGAGGCTGCCGGTGACCGGATCCTCGACGGCGAGTTTTTTCATGCCGAATTCGTGGGCCGCCTGAATGACGCGGCCGAGCACGGTGGACGAGGTATCGGCGGTCTCGAACAGCAAGTTCGACATCACCTGATAAAGCGCAGCACCCGCCGCCGTGCGGCGCTTGCGGCCCTTCAACTCGGCCGGCACTTCGAGCTTCACCGGCTCGAGAATGGTGACCTTGACCTTGGGAAACAGCCGGCGGCGGATCTTGCCGTTATCGAGATAGGAGAGATAGCTCTTCTCCAGCCCGTCGATCTTGACCGGCACGACCATCGAGCCGGTTTTGTCGGCGACCATGGCGGCGCCGTCATAGACCTTCATCAACGTTCCCGTCACCGTCAGGCGGCCCTCGGGGAAGATGCCGATCGGGCTGCCCTCCTGCACCACCTTGATCAGCGAGCGCGTCGCCATCGGCTTGGTCGGGTCAAGCGGCAGGAACTTGCACATTTTCAGGAAGGGCCGCACCCACCAGGCCTGGGCGATCTTGTAATCGACGGCGAAGGTCGGCTCCTCCTCGGTGATGGCGAGCGCGAGCGCGCCATCGAGCAGGCTGACATGGTTCAGCGCAATGATCGGCGCGCGGCCGGCCTTCTTGATATTCTCCAGCCCCTCGACCTCGAGGCGCATGAAGGCGCGGAACAGGATCGAGATGAAATCGCGGAAGGGATTGGTCGGCAGCGTCTTCAGCATCAGCCAGGCGACCGCGAAATTGAGGATGCCGAGGCCGATCAGAATCTGAGGGATGGAGGCGCCGAGCGCCTGGATGACGGCGACGAGGCCGAGGCCGACGGTGATGAACAGCGCCGAGAGCACGTTGGCGGCACCGATGACGCGGGCGCGGCGATCCTCATGCGCCCAGGTCTGCAGCGCGGCGAAGGTGGGAACGGCGATGAAGGCGCCCGCGATCGCCATGCCGGCGAGATCGATGGCGACGCGGATGGTGTTCTCGCCGGCGAAGAAATCGAGGATCGTCGTCGCATGGGCGGCAGAGGCCAGGCCCCAGAGATTCCAGGCGAGATCGAGGCTGAAGAGCCCGAGCAGCGCCGTGCCCACAGGGGCCGGCAGCAGCACGATGCGGCCCGACGACATCCAGGCGGCAATGCCGGAGCCGACGGCGACGGCAATGGCAAAGACGGTGAGATAGGCGGGAACGACGAGCTCGGAGCCGCCGAGCAGCTCGGTCACCATGGTCGGCAGGATCGACAGCACGAAGGCGCCGACCAGCCAGAACCAGCAATTCATCAGCGCCGAACGCCAGAGCCGCTTGTCTTCGCGGATTTCCATGACCAGCGTGTAGCTGGAGCGAATGACGTTGCGGTCGATCTCCAGATCCGGCGCCTTGGAGCCGGTGGGCGGGATCATCCGGCTCGCCAGCCAGCAGAGCAGCGACAGCCCCATCATCATCGAGCCGAACAGCAGCACATTGTCGCCGCTGGAGAAGGCGAGTGCGGCGATGATCGTGCCGCCGAGGATGGCGATGAAGGTGCCGCCCTCGATCCAGGCATTGGCCTTCGGCAGGTCGCGGCGCTCGAGATGATCGGGCAGGATGCCGTATTTGATCGGCCCGAACAGCGCCGAGATGACGCCGAAGCCGAAGAGCGCTGCCATCAGCACGAAGATGGAGGAGAAGCCGAGGCCGACGACGGCCAGCGCGGCAATGCCGATCTCGCAGCGTTTCAGCAGTTCGGCCACCTCAGCCTTGTCGTGCTTGTCGGCAAGCTCGCCGCCGAGCGCCGAAAGCAGCAGGAAAGGCACGATGAGGATGACGCCGGCAAGCGTCACCAGGGCGGCACCCTCGCTCGCCGACATCTTGAAGAGAATGAGGAACACCAGCGTGTTCTTCAGAAAATTGTCGTTGAAGGCCGTGAGGAACTGGGTCCAGAACAGCGGCGCGAATTTTCTAGACGTCATCAGATTGTGTTGCACGGCGGGAGTCCTTCTTTAGGCAGCTCGAGAAGGCCACAGAGTTGTTACCCGTTGGTTGAATGCGGCAACAACTCTGCGCTGTGGTTAAGGAAGATCAATCTTCATCGCTACGATTGAATTTGACCAGCAGCTTTTCGGTGCGGGCATCTTCGACCTTGCGGATCAGCTTCTCGGATTCGGCATTGTCGCGCAGCGTCTTGGTGATGTTCACCGTGGTCTGCACCAGCATCAAGATGCCCATGGCGAGATAGCCTTTGCCCCAGAGATCGAGCGGCATCATGTAAAGGCCGAGGGCCAGCATGAAGGCGGCGGCGCCGAAGGAGATGTAGGAGAAGCTGACCCAGCTGGCGGAATGTTTCTGGAAACTGTCGTTCATGGTGATGACCCTTCAATTTTTAGGGGTGAATGGATGGATGAATTCAGGCGGCCGGGGTGATGCGGCTCTTCAGCCGGGCAAGCACATCATCGGCCGATGAGGTGAGCGGCGCGCCGCAGCCGGCATTGGCGAGCTTTTCGATGATGCCGGCCGGCCGCGTGGCGCTTTCCATGTCCTTCAGCGCGGCCGCCGTCAGCTCGTTCTGGCTCTGGCGCAGGCGCAGCCGCGCCAAGGTCTCCTCGGCCTCATCGAGGGTGGCGAGGCCTGGGCCGGCGACGACGACATCGAGCTTCTGTGCCTCTTCAGTCGCCCGGGCCAACCGTTCGCCGCGCTGCAGCTCCTGCAGCCGCGCCTCGGCCGAGCGCACGATGCCCTTCAGCTTGCCGATCGAAGCGGTGAACTGGGCCTGCGCCGCCACCGAGGCATCGCGCTCGGCTTCGAGAAAGGCGATCGCCTCGGCCGCCTCGCGGGCCAGGCCCTCATTGCCCTTGGTGAGTGCGGCGCAAGCGCGGGTCTCGAGATCGGCGATGCGGCTGAGGATCGTCTGATGCTGCGCCTTTTCCTGCTCGTTCTGGGCGATGGCGACGGCGACGCTGCGGCGCGCCGACTGGATCGCCTGGGCGGCATCGCGGATCTGCTGGGCAAGCAGCGGCACGGCGTGGCGATCGGCAAAGGCCTGCTCGGCATCATGCGCCCTGCCCCGCAAAAGAATGGAAATCAGTTTGAACATTTCTTGCCTCCGGCTTATGAACGTTGTTCACGAGTGCTGTTATGGCAGAATCATGAACGACGTTCAAGATAAGTTTTGAACGCCGTTCAAAAAATCGAAGTGGAATGGTTAATGGCCGGCAGGCGAGAAGAAAAACGCGAGGACCTGAAGGCGCGGCTGATCGAGGCGGCGCGCGAGCGCATCGCCCGCGACGGGCTGACCAATCTGCGCGCCCGCGACATCACCCAGGACGCCGGCTGCGCGCTCGGCGGCCTCTACACCGTCTTTACCGACCTCGCCGAACTCGTCATCCACGTCAATTCGTCGACGTTGAAGGCCTTGGAGGCGAAGCTGACCCTGCCCGAGGCCCGCGACAAAAGCCCGACCGATCGCCTCCGCAACCTCGCCCAGGGCTACCTCGCCTTCGCCGTCGAGCACCGCAACCTCTGGAAGGCGCTGTTCGACCACTTCCCCCCCGACACCAGCCCGACGCCGCAATGGCACCTCGACGAACACCTCTTCCTGATGGACGTGATCGCCGAACCGCTCGCCGAACTGCAGCCCGACATGCCGCCGCAAGACCGCGCCATCCGCGCCCGCACCCTCTTCAGCGCCGTCCACGGGGTGGTCAGCATCAGCCTGGAGGGACGCTTCGTGGGATTGCCGCTGGAGCGGCTGGCGCGCGAGGTGGACGAACTGGTGCAGACGATCGCGGCCGGGGCGGAGCGGCGAAGGGAAGCGGGCGCGTGAGGGCGGCTGGCGGCGAGTTTGGCAGCAGCGCTCCCCCACCCTCCGTCGTCCTCGGGCTTGACCCGAGGACCCATGCCCGGTGCTGATGCAACTCCGCCCCAAAGCCTGCCCCTCACCCTAACCCTCTCCCCGTAAACGGGGCGAGGGGACGTGCCACGCGCGACGTTGGAGAGGGACGGAGAGCTCGCGGCATATCCCCTTCGCCCCGCAAGCGGGGAGAAGGTGGCGGCAGCCGGATGAGGGGCTGGCCGCCCCAGAAGCAACCCAATGATGTTTGTCTATCAAAAACGGCCGATCTTGAAAGACAAACTATTTTGAGTGTGGCTCGTGAGAGTCAACTTGGCTTGAGATCCAGAATTGGAGGTTTTTGAGAGTCAACGACATCTCGCCTCCTGCCACTTCCCTCTCCCCACCCTCCGTCACCGGACTTGACCCAAGCACCCCCACCCAAGCACTCTGCCCCCACCACGCCACCGCGAAAGGAAACCCCATGAGCCGCATCTTCATCACCGGTTCCACCGATGGCCTCGGGCTTGCCGCCGCCCGCACCCTCATCAGCCAAGGCCACGACGTCGTCCTCCACGCCCGCTCCCGCGAGCGCACCGCCGCCATCGCAGAGACCTCAGCCGTCGCCCTCGGCCTCGTCATCGGCGATCTCGCCAGCGCCGCCGAGACGCGCTCCATCGCCGAACAGGTCAACGCCATCGACCGCATGGACGCGGTCATCCACAATGCCGGCATCTACCTCGAACGCAGCCGGGGCGAAACGCCTGAAGGTCACGCCAAGACGCTGGCTGTCAACGTGCTCGCCCCCTATCTCCTCACCGCCTGGATCACCCGCCCCGACCGCCTGATCTATCTCTCGAGCGGCATGCACCGCAGCGGCGCCAGCAGCCTTGACGATATCGACTGGAAGCGGCGGCCATGGAACGCCAGCCAGGCCTATTCCGAAAGCAAGCTCTACATCGCCACCCTCGCCGCCGCCCTCGCCCGCCACTGGCCGGATGTCTTCAGCAACGCCGTCGACCCCGGCTGGGTGCCGACCAAAATGGGCGGCGCCAGCGCGCCGGATGATCTTGAGATGGGGCATCTCACGCAGACGTGGCTGGCGACGAGCGATGATGCTGCGGCCAGGGTGAGCGGCGGGTATTGGTATCACCGGCAGCAGCGGGAGGCGGCGGCCGAAGCGGGTGATCCGGGGTTTCAGGAGGCACTGGTGGGGAGGCTGGCAGAACTCACAGGCGTCCGTTTATTCGAAGAGCGAGAGTAAAGCGCATGGCCGGCCAATTAGCGGGAGTTGCCGCGTTCGAAACTTCACGAAGTCTCTTCGAACCTTTCTCCAAACCCGGCACCGCATTTCGGCAGAGATTGAAGATAGCCCCCCTGTGGTCTTTTTCCTACACAGATCAATATAATAGCCGAACATCTCCCACTGGAACCGATATTCCTTGTAAGGAATATTGGGGCCGGGTTATCAAGGTGTGAAACGGAGCATGCGCATGGGTAAATTGGCTGGAAAAATCATCGAAGCGTCCGAAGCAAGCGGCTCGCGCGCTGATCATGCCGAAGGCTTGGATTTGCGTCGGCTCCGGCTGTTATCTGGCCTCACCCAGGCTGAAATGGCGATCCGCCTAAACGTTCAGCAAGCAGCCGTATCGAAAATTGAAAAAGGTGGAGAAGTCTACCTTTCAACTGTTCAACGGTATGTGGAAGCGCTAGGAGCTTCTTTGCGCGTAGAAGCCGTTTTTCCATCGGATGCGCGGCTTGTGTTGCGCATCAAGGAAGCTTTCGATGCCGAATACGGCAACGATGATCAGCTCGTCTTTCCTCTGCTGGCGGATGAGCCGTTTCGGGCGCAGAAAGACGTAGTGCTCTCGATCAGACCCCAGTATTCCGAGAAGATATTGGAGGGACGCAAAACGGTTGAACTGCGGCGTCGTTTTCCCATATCAGCGCCTGGCGGCACGATTGCTTACATTTACTCCACCTCACCGGTTCGAGCGATGGTCGGTGTCGCTGAGATCAAAGACGTTCTTAAATTGCCGATCGAACAGATCTGGGCCGAGTTCGAGGACACGGCCTTTATCGAGCGAGCAGACTTCGATAGCTACTTTCAGGGAGTGGACTTCGGCTTTGCGCTGCTCTTTGAAGATGTGAAGTCCTTTGCAAGGCCGATCCCTCTAAACGAGCTCCGTGAGCGGTTTAGCTTCGAGCCTCCTCAATCCTATTTGTACGCAAGTCGCGATCTTCGAAAGGCATTGAGACATGAGGCAGCAGTCGTATCTCATTGATACGAACATTCTAATCGGGCTGGAAGATTATCGTGCTGTCGGGGCAGCATACGCCAAATTCTCGAGCCTCGCCGCGGCGCATAAAGTCAATGTCTTCGTCCACGAAGCTGCGCGTGACGATATAGCTCGAGATAAAGATGCCGAGCGCCGCCGAATATCGCTCAGCAAGATCGCAAAATACCAGATCCTCGGCAAAAGACGTGGCCTGACCCAAGCAGAACTGGAGGCCGAGTTCGGTCCCCTCAGGAAGCCAAACGATATCGTAGACGCGATCCTTTTGCATACGCTGAAGAGCAACGCCGTCGACTTTCTCGTTTCGCAAGACAAAGGGCTTCATGAGCGAGCCCTCAGGCATTCAGCTGAGTTGGGACGCCGCGTTCTGTTCGTCGGTGACGCGGCCGATCTTCTCACGCAAACCTACGAACCAAAACAAGTTCCGATCCGTCATGTCGCGGAGGTCGACGCGCATATGATCGACCACGAAGACGGCTTCTTCAACAGCCTTCGCGATGGGTATCTCGAGTTCGATGACTGGTGGCGCGAAAAATGCGTGAGGCAGCATCGCCCCTGCTGGGTTGTATATGATGACGACAAGCTTGCCGGCCTGATCGTTCGGAAGGAGGAGACCGCTATCGACACAGATGCGGTCACAAAGGTTGAAAGAATTCTGAAAGTTTGCACATTCAAGGTCGCTCCCGAGAAGCGCGGTGTGAAATTGGGAGAATTACTTCTTAAGCAAGTGCTTTGGTACGCCCAGATGAACGGCTACGATCTGGCGTATCTTACCACCTACGAAGATCAGGCCACGCTGATTAACTTGCTGGAGTTTTATGGTTTTCGCCAGGCCGGTAAAAAGCCTGATGGCGAACTGATTTATGAGCGGGCCTTCTCTTTGGAAAAGCTCGCCGACGATCCGGCAGTGACAGCCTACGAAGCCGCACGGAAGAATTATCCGCGGTTTCTGGTGACCGACGAAATCAGAGGCTTCGGTATCCCGATTAAGGAGGAGTATCACGATACACTCTATCCGGATCTATGGAACCCAAGGCAATCAGATTTATTCAACGGAACTTCGACGGCCGACCGCCCGGCACGCCCGGGAAATACAATCCGAAAGGTATATCTTTGTCGGGCGCCTTCAAATCTTGGTCCGGCGGGTTCGTTGCTATTCTTTTATAAAAGCGCTTCAAAGGAGCAGCCTTCTCAAGCCATTACAGCTCTTGGAATATTGGAAAGTATCACCCTTGCCAAATCTACAAGAGAGCTTATGCATCTAACGGGAGGCAGATCAGTGTACAGTGAGCAACAGCTAGACGCGTGGAATGCAACACAAGCGCGACCGGTCAAGGTCATCAATTATCTGCTTGTATCGTATATCGAGCCGGCGATCGGTCTTGATGAACTGCGGCGGATAGGTGTCGTGAATGGCAACCCACAGCAATCGATCTATGAAATAAGGCATGATCAGCTAAGGCTCTTGCTCGACCGTGCGAATCTTGAGTTCGACGTATGATGCGTTCAGTCACCGTCGCGTCGCCACTCCGTCGTGCAACACCACCCCCAAACCTTGGACCAGCGGAAGCTGGGCTTTTCCGGCTTCATTCATAGACGCTAACTCGTTGCACCTCCGGAATTCGACGAGGAGTGCAGCATAGTAGCGGCTTGGAAGGTTGCAGCGTAAAGCACATAGTCCGCCGCGACAAATCGGCAGAACCTGCGGAGCGCAGAATCTCTAATTAAAAAGATATGGGGTCTTTAGCGTGCCGATCATCTATTTAGTGATTACCAGTTATTGCGCGCTTGCAGTCGTGTTTCTGGCCGCCGCATTCTATCATCTCGGGAAGATCGGCTACCCCCAGCAAGATTTCTATTATGAAGACCTACATCAAATGCACTGGGAACGCTGCACATTGGCAGCTTTACCTTATTTGAGCATATCTCTGCTGATGGTCGTCGGCCCAGTGCTCTGGTTTTATGATCAGGCCACTGCACTAGTGATGCCAATCTTTCAAGGAAGTGACCGCGCAATTGGGGTAGCACTGATATGGCTGATCTGGATTGCCTCATGGTTCGTTGTTGCGATAAGCGCCGTCGCGCTGGTCGGAACGATCTACTATCGGATGTGGCTCGCTGCAGGGCATCGCGCCCAGCACCAGGCGTTCATTGAGGCTACCCAGATCATCCAGATAGCCTACGGACCAAAACACTGGCGCAGGTGGATTCAAATGAAGCGCCCGAAGAGGCCCTGAAACGAAAAAGAGGTCAGGAGAAAATTGACGAAGCCAGACTTGGCTGGGGCGCCTGGATTCGAACCAGGGGATGGCGGTACCAAAAACCGCTGCCTTACCGCTTGGCTACGCCCCACCAGAGCTTTCGGCGCTAAGCGCCGGCTCAAATCGACGCCTGATTAGCAAAGCTCTCCGTCTGTCACAATGACTAAGTTGCGCATCGGGCAGATTTATGCGCTGCAGAGTGCAGTGGGCCGTGCTAGGAATGGGCGACGTCATCGGCCGCGAGATCATCGCCTTCATGGAAAGCCCCGCATTCGACCTTGCTTTCGAGCCGGCCTATGGGCGCGCCGTGCCGGTGGCGCCTGGGGTCGGGCGGATCACGGCGGAAAATCCCGGGCCTTTCACCTTTTACGGCACCAACAGCTATATCGTCGGCGCTTCCTCGGTCGCGGTCATCGATCCCGGGCCGGAGGACGAGGCGCATTTTCAGGCGCTGATATCAGCACTTGGCGGGCGGGAGGTGACGCATATCTTCGTCAGCCATACCCATCGCGATCACTCGCCGCTTGCCCGGCGGCTGCAGGCGGCGACGGGGGCGGTGACGGTGGGGCAAGGGCCGCATCGGCCGGCGCGGCCGCTGAGGGCCGGTGAGGTCAATCCCTTTGCCGAAAGCTCGGATCTGGAGTTCGTGCCGGATCTGACACTCGGCGACGGCGAGACGATTGCGGGGGATGGCTGGGGGCTGACAGCGGTGCTGACGCCGGGGCATACGGCCAATCACGCCGCCTTCGCGCTCGAGGGCCGCAACATCCTCTTTTCCGGCGATCATGTCATGGCCTGGTCGACCTCGATCGTCGCACCGCCGGATGGTTCGATGGCGGATTATATGGCTTCGCTCGACAGGCTGATTGCGCGCGAGGACAGCCTGCTGCTGCCCGGCCATGGCGGGCCGGTGCGCGAGCCGAGGAGCTTCCTGCCGGCGCTGAAGGCGCATCGGCGGGGGCGCGAGCAGGCGGTGCTGGCGCGGGTTGCGGCCGGCGACCAAGGGATAGCGGAGATGGTGAAGGCGATCTATCGTGATACCGATCCGAAACTGCATGGGGCGGCGGCCCTTTCCGTGCTCGCCCATATCGAGCATCTCATGGAGCGCGGCGCGATTGTCGCGGATGGGCCGCCTTCGCTTGCCGCGCGCTACCGGCCGGCGTAAAGAGAGGCGGAGGGAGATCTGAATGGGCCGCGCCGATTACAGCTATCGCAACGATCCCGCCGTTCCCGCCTTTGCCGATGACCGGCCGCTGATCGTCTTCGATGGCGAATGCGTCTTCTGCTCCGGCTGGGTGAAATTCGTGCTGAAGCATGACAGGCGGCGGCGATACCGGTTCCTCGCCGCCCAGTCGCCGCTCGGCGAGGCGCTTTACCGGCATTACGGCCTCGATACGCGCGACTACGAAACCAATATCCTCATCGAAGGCGGCCGCGCCTTCTTCAAGTCCGACGGCACGATCCGCATGGTGGCGAGCCTCGGCTTTCCCTATTCGCTGGCGAAGCTCTTTCGGCTCCTGCCGCGGCGCGCGCCCGATGCGCTTTATGAATTCATCGCCCGCAACCGGCTGAAGATCGCCGGCCGTCAGAGCTGCATGGTGCCGACGCCGGAGCAGCGCAGCCGCTTCATCGCATGAGCGGCGGCACCTTTTCCCTGCTGATCATCGGCGGCTACGGCGCCTTCGGCGGCCGGCTCGCCCGGCTGCTCGGCGAGGAGCCCAGGCTCAGGCTGCTGATTGCCGGCCGCTCGCTCGAAAAGGCCGATGATTTCGTCTTCGATCTCCGCTCGCCAAAAGGCGGCGCCGGGCGGCTCGGCAGCAACGATCTCGGCGCCTGGCTGCAGGCGGTGGTCTTCGATCGCGACGGCGATCTCCGGGAGCAGCTGACACGGCTCAGGCCCAATCTCGTCGTCGATGCCTCCGGGCCGTTCCAGAGCTTCATCGGCGATGGCTACAAGGTGGTGCGGGCCTGCATCGACCTTGGCATCGATTATGCCGATCTCGCCGACAGCAGCGGTTTCGTCGCCGGCATCGGCGGGCTCGATGCCGAGGCGAAGGCGAAGGGCACCTTCGTGCTCTCGGGGCTCAGCAGCCTGCCGGCGCTCTCCTTTGCGGCGCTGGAGGCGATGGCGCCGCATTTTGCCCGCGTCGACAGCGTGGCGGCCGGCATTGCCCCCTCGGCGCATGTGAAGATCGGGCTCAATGTCGTGAGAGCCATCGCAAGTTATGCCGGCAAGCCGGTGGCGCTGCTGCGCGAGGGGCAGCCGGCCGAGGGGCGCGGGCTGATCGACGAGATGCGGGTGGCGATCGCGCCGCCCGGTGTGGCGCCGCTCGCCAGCCGGACTTTCCTGCTGGTCGATGCACCCGATCTGGCGCTGCTGCCGCGGCACATTGCCGGCCTGCAATCCACCTTCACCGGCGTCGGCACCGAGCCGCAGGCGCTGCAGCGGCTGCTTTCGGCTGCCGCCCGGCTGGTGGAGATCGGGCTCTTGCCCTCGCTCACGCCGTTTGCGCGGCTGCTGCAGGCCGCCAGCCATCGCTTCGCCGTCGGCGCCCATCGCGGCGGCATGTTCGTGCGCCTGGGCGGCCTTGATCGCGATGGGCGGCGGCTGACGGCGGACTGGTCGCTGATTGCCGAAGGTGATGACGGGCCATTCATCCCGGTCCTCGGCGTCGAGGCGCTGGTGCGCCGGCTGCTCGATGGCCAGCGGCCGCAAAGCGGCGCCCGGCCGGCGGCGGGGGAATTGCCGCTGGCCGATTTCGAGGCGGCCTTCCAGCGTTTCTCGATCACCTCCGGCATCCGGCTGGAGCATGCGGAAGAGGCCGAACCGCTCTACAGGCGCGTCCTCGGCGACGCCTGGGAGAGCCTGCCGCCGGCGCTTGCGGCGATCCATGGCGGCGGCACCCGGCTTGCCTCCGGCCGGGCGCGGATCGAGCGCGGCCGCGGCCTCCTCCCCCGGCTGATCGCCGGCATCATCGGCTTTCCCGCCGCCGGCGAGGATGTGCCGGTCGCGGTGCGCTTTGTCGCGGATGGCGACAAGGAGATCTGGACGCGGTCTTTCGGGGGCAAGACCTTCCGCAGCTGGCAGGCCGCCGGCACGGGCCGCGACCGCCACCTGCTCGCCGAGGTGTTCGGGCCGTTCCGGGTGCTGCTGGCGCTGGTGCCGGAGGGGCAGAAGCTCAGGCTCGTGGTGCGCGGCTGGCGGTTTTGCGGCATTCCGCTGCCGCTGTTCCTGGCGCCGGGTGGGGATACTTACGAGGAGGAGCGCGATGGGCGCTTCCACTTTCACGTCGAGATCGGCGGGCGGCTGACGGGGCTGGTGGTGCGGTATTCGGGGTGGCTAGTGTTGGAGTGAAGGGGTGGCGCTTGACTGAGCCGACGCGCCTGGCCGCCCCCTCAGGGCGTTCGTAACTGCAATCGATTCACCGGATCGATTGCTGGCGCATTGCGCCACCGTTGCTCACCCATCACTCCATCGGGCGATGGGCCTTCTCGAAGCAAGTGCTATAGTTCCATTTCGGTCGTTTCACCTGAGACGCTCCGGGAAAGGAATTATTCCATGGGAGACCAGAAGCGCCCGCTGCAGCCTGGAAACACCGCGCCCGCGTTCGAGCTCGCCACAGCCAATTTCGACGGAACGGTCTCCTTGGCCGACTTGAGCGGCCGGCCGTTCCTGATCGGATTCTTTCGCGGGCTGCACTGCCCCTTCTGCCGACGCCAGCTCGAACAGCTTGCCGGCATCGAGCCCGCCCTCAACGTCGCCGGGGTGAAGACCGTGGCGGTTATCAACACGCCGGTGGAACGCGCTCGCCTGTATTTCCGCCACCGCCCGACGCCGGTGACGCTGCTCTGCGATCCAGACTGCCGCACGCATCGCGCCTTTGGCGTGCCCCATGCCGAGTTCCAGCCCGATGGCAGCAGCGAGCCGCCGGAATGGCCTTACACCGCGACAATGGCGCAGTTTCAGGCGGCGCGCATCAATCCCACCGGCGAGTTCCCGGAACCGCTCCAGCCGATGGAAGCCAATACAATCCTCAACGCCAAGGACCGCTTCGCGCTTGATGAAGCCGATCATGCGATCTTCGCCAAGCACGCCACCCAGCTCGTCGGGCACTTCCTGGTCGATCAGAACGGCACCATCGCCTGGGCACAGATGGAGGCGCTGGACGGACCCAGCAGCCTTTGCATCTTCCCGACCGCAGCGGAGATCATCGCCGCCGTGGGCGATCTTGCACGCTGACCCGCATCGCTTTCGGCGATCGAGCCATGCGAGACCGTGCGGGGAATAGAGAGTTCGCGGCGTGTCCTCTTCTCCCCTCGGGGGTCCGAAGGACGGGTTGAGACCCGTGGCTCAACCCCGGTCGGTGCCGGCAGGCGGATGAGGGGGCCACACGGCACATCCTCACCTCACAACCTATCCCGCGATCCTTAGGTGAGCGCGGTCAAGGGATGCGAAGCTGTTGGAAAGACCAGCGCGACCGGCCCCCTCATCCGCCCTACGGGCACCTTCTCCCCGAGGGGAGAAGAGGGAATCGAAAGGTTGCGGCACATAACCTGGCCCTTCGCTTGGGCTCAGGGCGTTCGCAACTGCAATCGATTCACCGGATCGATTGCTGCCGCTTCGCGGCACCGGAAGCGGGTCGAGTCTGCCGCACCCTCTCCCGGCCCTTCGCTTGGGCTCAGGGCGTTCGCCGCTGCAATCGATTCACTGGATCGATTGCTGCCGCCTTTGGCGGCACCGCGGCTCACCCACCCGCAATCCCCAAGAGTTCGGCATCCAGCGCCTTCAGATAATCGCCGGCGATTTCGGCGCTGAAGCCGAGGTCGTGCTGGCCGTAGCGGGAGGCGACGCGGATGTCGACGAAGGTGGTTTCGGCCTCTTCGCGCAGCCGGATGATCATATCGAAGCGCAGGCCGAGGATCAGCGTGCGGGTGGTCGCCTGCAGCGTCACGCCGTTGGCGCCACGGATCAGCTTGGCAACGTCGTCGTCATAGGGGCGCGGCGTCGGCACGGGAATGATGCCGGGCGCGTCGGTCACGGCATCGTCGCCGGGGGCGGGCTTTGCCGGCCTGTCCTCGAGATCGCGGTCCGGCTCGCTCGTGCCGGTGCTCTTGACGATCGTAAAGCCGCTCTGCTTCGCGACCTTGCGCACCGCCTCCAGCACGCGGTCGAGCGCGCCTTCGTAACGCCGGCCGGTCAGTTCGGGATAGGCTGAAATCTGCTTTTCGCGATCCTCGGGCGTCACGAGATTGCGCTTCAGCCAGATCTGATCGGCCTTCGGCGGCGACAGCCAGTCCGGTTCCGAGACCGGATCGGTGGAGACGTCATAGATGTCAGGCAGCGTCAGGTAACGCTCGGCGGCAAAGGCGCCGATGCCGAGCGGAAAGGCGGCGTAGATCAGCGCGGCAAGGGCGGCAAGCCCGCCTTCGGCCCCGGTCATCCAGAGGCTGCGCAGGCCGATTGCGGCAAGCAGGGCGGCAAGCAGCGCGAAGCCCGCGGCGGTGAACAGCAGCAGCACGAGATAGGGCGTGGCGAGCCCGCCGAAGCGATGGGCGACCAGCACGGCCAGCGCCAGAACCAGCGAAAATGCCCCGAGCAGCCGCGAAAAGCGGGCGGCGCTGGAAACGGGGCGGTCGTAGCGGATGGCCATCAAACTTACCGGTTGCTCGTCAGCGCCGCGCCCTCAACACGCGCAAATCGCCATACCCTGTTTAGTGCAAGATTCGGCTGAATTGAAACTGTTGTCTCGGAATATCAGATGGAATTCAGCGGAGACCGCCGGGCAATCGGCCGCCCACCTTCATAAGCCCTTGCTGATATGCAAAAAAAAGGCCATTCTGCCGCGGTTTCATCTCCGAGGTCATGTACAGGAGAGACGGGATGATTTCACCCGAAATAACAGCAAGGCCGCAGGCGTCTGCGCTTGGCGGGATCGATCACACCGAACCGGCGCTGCCGATGGAGCTCGTCGAGCTCGAACTTTCACTCGAAGGTTATGCCGGCGGCGATGCCGGCTTCTGCGAGGCGGTGCGCCAAGCAGCCGGCCGTTCCGGCGGCGAATTGCTGTTCGACCTGCCGGCCGCCGGCCTGATCGAGGATTGCCGCCGCATCGCCGTCCTGCGCATTCCCGATGGCGAGAACATGCGCGTCGTGCTGGCGCTGCTCGATCAGAACGGCACCGAGATCCGCATGCAGGCGCCCGACGAGGACACCGCGCATCTCGTGCGTTTCGCCGATGCCTTCATCGAGGTGCTGGAGCGGATCTGAGCGTCATTGTTGAGATTCAACGCCGCTCGGCCGCGGCTTCCGCCAGGCTGCGGAAGGGAAACTTGCGGCCGCACTCGCACTTGATCATGAAGCTTTCCTGGTGATTGGCGGCGCGCTGCACGCCAAAGCCGCGCGGCAGCTGATCGACCTTGAAATCCGGGTGCTTGCGCTTGGGATCGTCGATCTCCGAGGCCTCGGCAAAACCCGCATTGCCGCATTGCGGGCAGTTCAGTTTCTTCGAAAATCGATCGCGGATGGCCATGCTCGTTCCAATATTTGCAAGCCCCTCATACAGAGGAATCGCCGGCGGCGAAAGTGGAACCATCTGCCTGGGCTGCCGTTCCTTTTTTCAAAAGGAGGCGATCATGCCCAACAGAGACCCGATACCGAATGCCGATACCCCACGCGGCCCGACGCCGACACCCGGCATTCCCGACCGAACCCAGGAAAAACCACCGCTGACACCGGCACAGGACCCCGGCGATACGAAAAACCCGCAAGACCCGCCGCTCGATCCGGCGCTGCTGCCGATCGGGGATCCGGCGGGGGCGGCGTGAAAGCCTGATGAGAGCGCATACTCACGCTCCCTCCTTCCTGTCCTCAGGACTTTGCCCGAGGGATGTCACAGGAATGAGGGAGAATGAGGAGAGTGCCCTCAGCCGATCTCCCCCCTTGTGGGGGAGATGTCCGGCAGGACAGAGGGGGGGGTGCCCTGCCGCTACGCGAACCAAAACAAAGGGCACGATCACCATAATTGATAGTATGAAAGCCGTCCGACTGCGACGCACTGAGGGCTTTGAACCCCCCTCTGCCCTGCCGGGCATCTCCCCCACAAGGAGGGAGATCGGCAGGTGGCGGGCGCCTCGCGAAAAACGGGCGCTTCTCCTGGGGCGGCAGTCGCAACTTGACGCCAACACCCGAATGGCATTTCCTTCTGGAAAAGCAAGGAATACCCCGATGCGCGTCCCTCTTATCTTCACCCTCCTCGCCCTCGCCGCCAGCCTTTCCGCCTGTCAGACGATGACGCCGGAGGAGCGGCGGGCGGCGGATGAGCAGCGGTGCCTGAGCTATGGTTTCCGCCGCGGTACGGATGGGTTTGCCACCTGCCTGCAGCGCATCGATCTCGACCGGCGGGCGGAATCGCGGGCTGCGAGCGCGGAGATGATGGACCGCATGGCCTGGGATCTGAACGGGCCCTATGTCTACCGCGACCGCTGGCGCTATCGTCACTGACGAGCCCGGCTTACCTGCTCGCTGCAATCACCGCCTGGGCCGCCGCCAATCTCGCGATCGGCACGCGGAAGGGCGAGCAGGAGACATAATCGAGGCCGATCGTTTCGCAGAAGCGGATCGAGGCCGGGTCGCCGCCATGTTCGCCGCAGATGCCGAGCTTCATGTCGTTGCGGGTGCGCCGGCCGCGTTCGGCAGCGATGCTGATCAGCTCCCCTACCCCGTCGAAATCGAGCGAGATGAACGGGTCGTGCTCGATGATGCCCTTGCGCTGATAGGTGGGGATGAAGGCCGACGCATCGTCGCGCGAGATGCCGAAAGTGGTCTGCGTCAGGTCGTTGGTGCCGAAGGAGAAGAATTCGGCCGCTTCTGCGATCACATGGGCGCGAAGGGCGGCACGCGGCAGCTCGATCATCGTGCCGACGAGATAATCGATCTTCATGCGGGCCTCGCGCATGACATCGCCGGCGATGGCATCGATGCTGGCCTTGACGTAATCGAGCTCGGAGCGCAGGCCGACGAGCGGCACCATGATTTCGGGCACGACGGCCGCTCCGGTCTCCTGGGCGGCCGCCACCGCCGCCTCGAAGATGGCGCGGGCCTGCATTTCGACGATCTCGGGATAGGAGATCGCCAGCCGACAGCCGCGATGGCCGAGCATCGGGTTGAACTCGTGCAGCGCGTCGACGCGCTGGCGCAGCGCCAAGGGCTCCATGCCCATGGCGAAGGCGACCTCGGCCACCTCGTCGTCGGTCTTCGGCAGGAATTCGTGCAGCGGCGGGTCGAGCAGGCGGATCGTTACCGGCAGGCCGTGCATGACGGTGAAGAGGCCGGTGAAATCCAGGCGCTGCATCGGCAGGAGCTTGTCGAGCGCCAGCCGCCTGCCCTTCTCATCCTCGGCAAGGATCATCTCGCGCATGACATGGATGCGCTCGCCCTCGAAGAACATGTGCTCGGTGCGGCAAAGGCCGATGCCTTCGGCGCCGAAAGAGCGGGCGGCGCGCGCATCGGCCGGCGTATCGGCATTGGTGCGGACCGTCATGCGCCGGACACGGTCGGCCCAGCCCATGATGCGGCCGAAATCGCCTGATAGTTCCGGCTGGATCATCGGCACCTCGCCCTTCAGCACCTGGCCGGCCGAGCCGTCGATGGTGATGACATCGCCCTTCTTCAGCGTGACGCCGATGCCGAGCAGCCGCTCGTTGCGTTGATCGATGCGCATGGTGCCGGCACCGACGACGCAGGGAATGCCCATGCCGCGGGCGACGACCGCCGCATGGCTGGTCATGCCGCCGCGCGTCGTCAGGATGCCTTCGGCGGCATGCATGCCGTGAATATCCTCCGGGCTGGTCTCGACGCGGAGCAGAATGACCTTGCGGCCCTCGGCCTCCGCCTCGACCGCCTCTTCGGCGGTGAAGACGATGGCGCCGGTCGCAGCCCCCGGCGAGGCCGGCAGGCCGGTGCCGATCACCTGGCGGTTGACGCGCGGATCGATCGTCGGATGTAAGAGCTGATCGAGGCTCGAAGGTTCGATGCGCAGCACCGCCTCCTCCTCGGTGATCACTTTCTCATCGACCATGTCGACGGCAATCTTCATGGCCGCCCGGGTCGAGCGCTTGCCGGCGCGGGTCTGCAGCATCCACAGCTTGCCGCGCTCGATGGTGAACTCGATATCCTGCATGTCGCGGTAATGGATCTCGAGCTCGGAACAGATGCGGCTGAGCTCGCGGAAGGCCTCCGGCATCAGCTTTTCCATCGAGGGCTTGTCGGAGCCGGAGGAAAGCCGCCCCTCCTCGGTGATGCTGTGCGGCGTGCGGATGCCGGCAACGACATCCTCCCCTTGCGCATTGACCAGGAATTCGCCGTAGAGCGCCTTTTCGCCGGTCGAAGGGTTGCGGGTGAAGGCAACGCCGGTCGCCGACGAATTGCCGAGATTGCCGAAGACCATCGCCTGGATGTTGACCGCCGTGCCCCAGCCTTCCGGAATATTGTGCAGCTGGCGATAGGTGACGGCGCGCGCGCTCTTCCAGCTGGAAAAGACCGCGCCGACCGCGCCCCAGAGCTGGACTTCCGGATCCTGCGGGAAGTGCTTTCCCAGTTCCTCCTCGATCAGCCTCTTGTAGAGGGAGACGATATGCTGCCATTCGGTGGCGCTGATTTCGGTATCTAATTCATGGCCGAGCTTGGCCTTTTCGTCTTCGAGGATCTCCTCGAAGGCGTCGTTGCCGAGGCCCATGACGACGTCGGCATACATCTGGATGAAGCGGCGGTAGCTGTCCCAGGCAAAACGCGCGTCGCCGGCATCGTGGCCGAGCGCCTGCACGGTCTCGTCATTGAGGCCGAGATTGAGCACCGTGTCCATCATGCCGGGCATCGAGACGCGGGCGCCGGAGCGCACCGAAAGCAGCAGCGGCTGGCTGGTGGAGCCGAAATGGCGGCCGGTGATCGCCTCGATCGCCGCTATGCCGTCGCGCACCTCGGCCTTCAGCCGCTCGTCGATATGGCCGCCATTTTTATAATAGGTGTCGCAGGCATCGCTGACGATCGTCAGTCCCGGCGGAACGGGAAGGCCAAGAGCGCACATTTCAGCAAGATTGGCGCCCTTGCCGCCGAGCATCTCATGGTCGCGCGCGCCACCCTCAGCCTGCCCGTCGCCGAACCTGTAGACCCACTTGGTCATCTTCCCCCCAACACCACGGAAGGATCAGCGTGATCCCTCAGCTGTCGACAACGCCGCCAACTTCTCTTTCGTCATGCTCGGCCTTGTGCCGAGCATCTGCATCCGCTTGATAGGGCAGCAGATCCTCGGCACAAGGCCGAGGATGACGCCGAGTAGAAAGCGACGTCCGTCAACAAACTTAGGAATTAGCTTAATGCCTTGGTGTTGAAATGAAAATCCACAAATGCGGCGAAAATGCTGCGGCGCACAATAATTTTCGCAGTCAAGCGGTCGAAGGCCTGAACCGCACCTGATGTGAACAAGGCATAAAAAAAGCTTTGCGGGACTGCAACAATGTCCCGCAAAGCCTTGTTTCCGTCCGGCCAGGAAAACCGGACGGGGGGTCCCTCAACCCAGGACGGTTCATGGAACCGCCCTGATCTTCGTTTGTGCAATACCTCAGGATTTCCCGGGATTGCTCAAACACCTTCCGGGTCCTTGCCCTCTACCCGGAAAGCGCATCGCAAATTCGACAATGCACAACGCTGACCGCCCGCTTTTCAGCAAAGTCATCAGGTTGCGTTGAAACAACTTCTAATGCAAGTCAGAGAAAAGAGCATCATCCAAATGGGGTACGGACCCCAAGACAGCCGACCTTTTTTGGTGTTTATCGCCGAATGCGGGAAAATTGCGCGCGATTTGTGCGGAGTCCGTCTCGAGCGCGTCCCGACCGGCCGATGAACAACCGCCTTGTCGTCGATGCGACCCTCTCGAAACGAGACGGCGGTGAGTGTCGGAATCCCGTTGGGCCACACGTCTTCAATGCAGACTAGCGATGGAGAAAGCGATGACGATCACCATTACCGCCTTTGAACGTTCGCCCGATCGCGGCCGCGGCCTGGCGCGCGACATGCGGGTTCGCTGGGCGCTCGAGGAAGCGGGCCAGCCCTATGAGGTTCGCCTCGTCTCATTCGAGACGATGAAGCAGCCGGCGCATCTGGCGCGCCAGCCTTTCGGGCAGATCCCGACCTATGAGGAAGGCGATCTTACCCTGTTCGAATCCGGCGCGATCGTCCTGCATATCGCCGAGCGTCATGGCGGCCTGTTGCCTAGGGATGCCAACGGCCGGGCGCGGGCGATCGCCTGGATGTTTGCCGCGCTCAATACGGTGGAGACGCCGATCTTCGAGCACAGCCTCGCCAGGATCCTCGAGCGCGACGAGCCCTGGTACGAGCAGCGCCTGCGCGCCCTCGAGAGCAGCATCCGCAAACGGCTGGACAGTCTTGCCGCCCATCTCGGCGACGCCGACTGGCTCGACGGCGCCTTCAGCGCCGGTGACTTGCTGATGGTGTCGGTGCTGCTGCGGCTGAAGTCAGCCAATATCCTCGACGATTATCCGAGCCTCGCCGCCTATGTCGCCCGCGGCGAAGCGCGCCCGGCCTATCAACGCGCCTTCGCCGCGCAGCTCGCGGTCTTCCAGGCCGCCTCGGCGGGCTGATCCCAGGCGGGCCGGTGTCAGGGCCGAGCCTATCCGCGCAAGGCGTGCGAGCAGCTGGGCGACCTCGGCAGCAGAACGGCGACGGATCCGAACGGAAATGCAATGACGCGCCCCACCGGTCCGCGCCTCCTGCCGCTCCGTCCCCTCAATCTCCGTCATCCCAGGCCTTGAGCCTGGGATCCACGGGCTGGCGCTGGTGGATGCCGCATGGATCCTCGGGTCAAGCCCGAGGAGGACGGAGGGTGGGGTGACAGCCGCAGCAAAACAGCGGCGGACGGATCCACAGCCTCCTCGCAAGGCCTCAGGCGATTTCGCGCAGGCGCTCGGCCGTCTGCAGGTCGACGGAGACGAGGGTGGAGACGCCCTGTTCGGCCATGGTGACGCCGAAGAGGCGGTTCATGCGGGCCATGGTGATCGGATTGTGGGTGATGATGACGAAGCGGGTTTCGGTGGACGCCGCCATTTCGTCCATCAGGTTGCAGTAGCGCTCGACATTGTGGTCGTCGAGCGGCGCGTCCACCTCGTCGAGCACGCAGATCGGTGCCGGATTGGTGAGGAAGACGGCAAAGATCAGCGCCATCGCCGTCAGCGCCTGCTCGCCGCCGGAGAGCAGCGTCATCGTCTGCGGCTTCTTGCCGGGCGGCCGCGCCAGGATTTCGAGGCCGGCTTCGAGCGGATCGTCGGATTCGATCAGCTGCAGTTCGGCGGTGCCGCCGCCGAAAAGGTGGGTGAACAGCCGCTGGAACTGGGCATTGACGACGTCGAAGGCGGCGATCAGCCGTTCGCGGCCTTCGCGGTTCAGGCTCTGGATGGCGCCGCGCAGCTTGCGGATCGCGTCGATGACGTCGTCGCGCTCCTTGATTAGCGCTTCGAGCTTTTCGCTCAGCTCCTTCTGCTCCTCGTCGGCGCGCAGGTTGACGGCGCCGAGCCGCTCGCGCTCCATCTTCAACCGCTCGAGATCGCGCTCGACCTCGCGCGGATCGGGCAGCGCCTGCATCGGCTGCAGCCCGGCGAGCCGCAGTGCTTCATGCGGCGGCACGTTCAGCGCCTCGCGAATGCGGATCTCGCTTTCGTGCCGCCGTTCGCGGGCCGAGACCAGGCGCTCCTCGGCGCGGCCGCGGCGTTCGCGGTATTCGGCAAGTTCGGAAAGCGCGGTCGCCGCCTTGTGGTCGGCCTCGCGCTGGATACGTTCGGCTTCGGCCAGCAGATCGCCGGCGTTGCGGCGCGCCTCCTCGGCCTTCTGCAACTCGCCGAGCAGAGCGCGGCGCTTGTCGTCGAATTCATCCGGCGCCATTTCCAGATCGGCCGCCTCTTCGCGCGCCTCTTCCTCGCGCTCGCGCAGCGTGGCGACATGATCCTCGCCGCTTTCCGCCCGCTGGCGCCAGGTTTCGCGCTCCTGGCTGATCGCCATGATGCGGCGCTGGCGGGCCTCGTTTTCCCTTGCCAGGCTTTCGTGGCGGGCGCGGGCTTCGGCGAGTGCGCCGCGGTCGGTCGCCACCTCCGCCTGCTGGAAGCGCAGCCGCTCGTCGATCTCGGTGAGATCGGGCGCATCCTCCAGCTCGATGCGGGCATTTTCCTCCTGAATGCCGATCTCCTCCAGCTGCCCACCCAACTGGCTTGCAGCCTCGCTGACGACATCGCGGCGGCGGATCAGATCGCCGGAGGCACGCTCGGCCCCGGCAAGCGCGTCACGGGCTTCAGCGAGATGACGCGCCGACAGCCGACTCATGTCGCGGGCCTCGGCAAGCCGGCGCTCTTCCACCCGGATTGCTTCGGCGGCGGCCGCCTGCCGTTCCTCGGCTTCGGCAAGCACGTCGCGGGCGATCGCCGCCTCGCCTTCGAGTTCGGCCAGCCGGTTCTTCTGGGCAAGGCGCAGCGCCGCAGCACTCGGCGCGTCGGCGCCGGCGACATGGCCGTCCCAGCGATAGACGGCGCCCTCCTTGGTCACCAGCCGCTGGCCGGGTTTCAGCGCCGCCATCAGTGACCGCGCGTCGGCTTCGGCGACGAGGCCGATCTGGCGCAAGCGGCGGGTGAGAGCTGATGGCGCGCTGATATGGACGATGAGCGGCGTGGCGCCCGCGGGAAGCGCGGGATCGGCGGCGCCATCGCCATTCTCCGACCAATAGGCCGGCGCCTCAGCATCGAGCGGCGCTTCCAGATCGTCGCCGAGTGCTGCACCCAGCGCCGTTTCGAAGCCGCGATCGACCTTCAGCTCCTCGGCCACCGGCGGAAACTTGCCGGCCGCCGCACCGGCGGCGAGCATGCGGGAAATGGTGCGGGCCTCGGTTTCCAGCGCATTCAGGCCGGCGCGGGCCTGATCCACCGGGGCGCGCGACAATGCCTCGGCCTGGCGGGCGGCGGCCAGCGCCTGTTCAACCGTCTGGGCCGCGGCTTCGGCATCGGCAAGTGCGATCTCGCCGGCCTCGACGATCGCGCGTTTTTCGTCCGGGTCGGGCAGGCCTGATATCTTCTCGTCGATGGCCGACAATTCCCCGTTCGCCTCGTGCATCTGCCGTTCGAGGCGCATGCGGCGGTCGGCGAGATCGCGGATGGCGCGCTCCAGCTGGTTGCGGCCGGCGGCGGCTTCCGCGCGCTCGGCCGTCAGTTGGGTGAAGACGCGTTCGCTGTCGGCAAGTTTTGCCGCCGCCCCTTCGAAGGCTTCGCGGCTCTCCTCGGCATGGCGGCCGGAATCGGCCAGCACCTCTGAAATCTCGACCTCTTCGGCGTCGAGCTTGGCGAGGATGACGGCATTGTCGGCCACCAGCCGCTCCTCGCGGCGGATATCCTCGGCAAGCTGGGCGAGACGGCGAGTCAGCTCGTCGCGGCGGCGCAGGATGCGGCCGGCATCCTCCTCCAGCTGGCTCCTGGCGATCTGCAAGCGCTGCAGGGCGGCGGCGGCACGCGCCTCGCCCTCGCGCAGTTCCGGCAGCTTCAGGCTGGCGATGCCCTGCTGCTTGGCGGCCTCCATCTGGATCTGCGCCTTTTCGGCGACGATGACGGTTGCCTGGTTGAGGGCGCTGTCGGCCTCGGCCTCGGCTTCCTTGGCCTGCACCCAGCGAATATGCAGCAGCATCGCCTCGCGGGCGCGGATATCGGCCGAAAGCGTCTTGAAGCGGTTGGCCTGGCGGGCCTGACGCTTCAGGCTCTCGATCTGGCTCTCGAGCTGCGAGGTGACGTCGTCGAGGCGCTCGAGATTGGTTTCGGCGGCGCGCAGGCGCAGTTCGGCCTCGTGGCGGCGCGAATGCAGGCCCGATATGCCGGCCGCCTCTTCAAGCAGCTGGCGGCGGGCCTGCGGCTTTGCCTGGATCAGCTCGCCGATGCGGCCCTGGCCGACCATCGAGGGCGAGCGGGCGCCGGTGGAGGCGTCGGCAAACAGCAGCTGCACGTCCTTGGCGCGGCTTTCCTTGCCGTTGATGCGATAGAGCGAGCCCTGCTCACGCTCGATGCGGCGGGTGACCTGGATCTCGTCGGCATCGTTGAAGGCGGCAGGCGCGGTGCGCTCGCCATTGTCGAGATAAAGCGCCACTTCGGCGGTGTTGCGGGCCGGGCGGTTTCCCGAGCCGGAAAAGATCACGTCGTCCATGCCGGAGGCGCGCATGTTCTTGTAGGAATTCTCGCCCATCACCCAGCGCAGCGCTTCGACGAGGTTGGACTTGCCGCAGCCGTTCGGGCCGACGACACCGGTCAGCCCCCGCTCAATGATGAATTCCGTCGGCTCGACGAAGGATTTGAAGCCGACCAGGCGCAGCTTGTTGAACTTCATGCAGAAGCTCCGGGGCGCTCAGAGGGCTTGGAACCCCCCTCTGCCCTGCCGGGCATCTCCCCCACAGGTGGGGAGATCGGCAAGCGGCGAGGCCTTTCCCAAACAATGGAGCGCTTACGCGGCGCAGTCGTGAGAGGGGTCACGATGGATGAGACGTCTCCCCCAGCCGATCTCCCCCCTTGTGGGGGTCCGAAGGACGGGTCGAGACCCGTGGCTCGACCCCGGGTCCGGCAGGACAGAGGGGGGTGTTCCCCGCCACTACGCAGCCACAAAAAAACGGGCGCACAGCTTTCGCCGTCGCCCGTTGTGGTCGAACGATCCGGTTCAGATGAGGCTGTCGATGAGCTTCGACATGGTGTCAACCGGCATGTCTCCAGAATAGCGCTTGCCATTGATGAGGAAGGTTGGCGTGGCGTTGACGCCGAAATCCTTCGATCCCCTTTCCCGCGTGGCGTTCACTTCATCCAGAAGCTTCTGGTTCGTCAAGCATTTCGTGAAGCTATCCTCAGTAAATCCGGCAAGCTTCGACATCTGCAGCAGTGCGGCGCGGCCGTCATCGGCGGCGGCCCAGACCTGCTGCTGCTTGAACAGCATTGATACCATCGGGAAATACTGTTCCGGCGTGCTGAGCTGCTCCGGATTGGACGCGCTGCAGCGGGCGAGCATGAAGGCGGCCGCGGCGCGCGGATCGAAGGGGAATTCGCGGATGATGAACTGCACCTTGCCGCTGTCGACATATTTCTGCTTGATGGCGTCGAAGGTGGTGTTGTGGAAATGGGCGCAATGCGGGCAGGTCATCGACATATATTCGACGATCTTGACCGGGGCATCGGCCTTGCCCAGCGCCATCTCCGGCAGCGCGCCGGGTTTCAGCACCTCGGCCATATCGACATCGCCGTCGGACTGAGGCATGTCGGTCCCCGAGGTGGCCGCCGTCTGCATGGTGTCGACATTGGTGCCGTCGGCCATGGTCTTGCCGGAAGACGACGCATCGGCAGCGTCCTTGCTGTCGTTGCAGGCGGCAAGCGCTGCGGCAGCTGCGGCGATGGCGATCCCACCCAGGAGGCGGCGTTTCGTCAGTTGCATTTCGGACATCTGCATGGGTTCCCCATAGGTAATGAGAGTGACGGCGTGACTGTGCGATATAACGCCTGACGGCCGCTCACAAGCCACGGTGAACCAACTTCCTTCAAAGAATTGTGACCGTGATGGGACCGAGAGCCCGAAATGCGTGATTCTCAGTTTCGGTGGAAGGCCGAAGGCGTATTCCGGCCAGCGTAGAACAGCCTCAGCACTTGTACCCGATGCTTGGTGATCCGGTAAGCAATGGTCACACGCCGTTCGAATACCAAAATGCGGACGCCCGGAGCAAAATCCTCGCGCGGTGATCCCCTTTCCGGCATGTCTTCCAACTGATGACAGAATTGTCTCAGCCGGCGAATGAATTCGATCGCCGCCGGAAAATTATCGGCAGCAACGAATTCATAAATATCAAACGGATCCTTCTCCGCCCTGGGGCGAAACGCGACCTTAAACGCCACCGCGCCCAGCCTTCACGCGTTCGGCATGGAGATGTTCGAGCCGCTCAAACACCGTATCGGCATCAATATCCGAACCCGGATCGTCGATAGCCTCGCGAATTTTCTGGCGCATGATTTCGTCGATCGCATCTTCTTCCCGGTCGAGCGCGCGCAAAGCAGCTCGGATAACCTCGCTTGCAGAGCTATAGGCACCCGATTGCAGCCGGGCGTCCAAGCTTTTCTGCTGGCTGCCGAGCGTGACCGTAATGGGTTTGCTGCTGCGCATCCTGTGCCTCCGTCAGATGATTACAGTGTAATACACCCGTGGAGCACTTCAAGTGAAGTTTAACATTTGGCGCAGTTCATCGTCCCCGCTTGCCCATCACCGCGGTGCCCAGCCGCTGGATCGCCTGGCGCAGCTTGTCGCCCTCGATCCCCTCCATCATGCCTTCCAGCTTGCGGGCGGCTTCGCCCTTCAGCGGCTGCGGGGTGCGGGAGCGGCGGGCGAGATTTGAGACCGGCTTTTGGACGATGCGGATCTGGTGGACGGCGGCGAAGCCGAAGAAGCTGTTGATGCGCTGGATCAGTTCGCCCTGGGCATGGGTGAGGAAAAGCGCGCGGGCGCCTTCGCAGGCGATCGTCAGCACGCCGGGACGGAAGCTGCCGTCATCGCCGCCGCCGCGGGCCCAGGCGATCTTTTCCGGGCGGGTGCAATCGGCGAAATCCTCGCCGGCGATTTCGCTCCAGGAGCCAAGCAGAGCCGTGTTGATGCCGGCGCGGCGCGCCAGGACGGGATCGATCAGCCCGTTCGCCAGCTCGGAAATCTGCTTTGCACCTTTGCGTGGATAACTCATCGAAAACCTTGGGCGCTGCCGCGAAGTGACGGGACCGACTTGATCGCGCGGCATTGCTTCGCCAAGTATAGGCACTTCCCCCGATCCCGGCAAATCATGACGATCACGACACTCGACACGCCCTCCGCCAAGCCCCTGCTCGACTGGTACGACCGCCACCACCGCGATCTGCCCTGGCGCATCTCACCCGGCATGGCGACGCGCGGCGTCAAACCCGATCCCTATCGTGTCTGGCTTTCCGAAGTGATGCTGCAGCAGACGACAGTGCAGGCGGTCAAACCCTATTTCGAGAAGTTTCTTGAGCGTTGGCCCGAAGTGACCGATCTGGCCGCGGCCGAGAACGACGCTGTCATGGCCGCCTGGGCGGGGCTCGGCTATTACGCCCGCGCCCGCAATCTGAAGAAATGCGCCGAGGCGGTTGCAAAGGAGCATGGCGGCGTCTTTCCCGACACCGAAGAGGGATTGAAGTCGCTTCCCGGCATCGGCGATTATACGGCAGCAGCCGTCGCGGCGATCGCCTTCAACCGGCAGGCTGCCGTGATGGATGGCAATGTCGAGCGGGTGATTTCAAGGCTTTATGCGATCGAAACGCCCCTTCCGGCCGCCAAGCCGGCGATGAAGGCGAAGGTGGCGCTGCTGACGCCGTCAGGCCGGCCCGGCGATTTCGCCCAGGCAATGATGGATCTCGGAGCGACGATCTGCACGCCGAAGCGGCCGGCCTGTTCGCTCTGTCCGTTCCGCAATGCCTGTCAGGCACTGAAGCATTCCGATCCCGAGCTCTTTCCGGTCAAGGCGGCGAAGAAGGAAAAGCCGGTGCGCCATGGCGCTGCTTTCGTCGCGGTGAGCGGCGATGGCGAGATCCTGCTGCGGCGGCGCGCCGAAAGCGGGCTGCTCGGCGGAATGACCGAGGTACCGACGACCGCCTGGACGGCGCGGCTCGACGGCGAGACCTCTTCTGCGGCCGCGCCCTTCGAGGCGGCCTGGCAGGCCTGCGGCACCGTGATCCATGTCTTCACCCATTTCGAGCTCCGGCTGTCGATCTGGCGGGCGGCAATCCCCGCAAAGCCGAAGCCGAATGATGGCGTGAATGACGAATGGTGGGAGCCGGTTACAAATCTTGAAGCCCAGGCGCTGCCGACCATCATGAAAAAAGCAATTGCAGCGGCTATTCCTCTCGCATTCAAAACAGCCAAGGCATGACCATGACGACTGAGATAAAACATATCGTTTTCGATATCGGCAAAGTCCTTATTCATTACGATCCGCATCTTCCCTTCGCCCGCCTCATCCCTGATGAGACCGAACGCAACTGGTTCTTCGCCAATATCTGCACCCACGACTGGAACGTCGAGCAGGACCGCGGCCGCACCTGGGAAGAGGCCGAGGCGCTGCTGATCGAGCAGCACCCTGCCCGCGAAGAGCACATCCGCGCTTTCCGCAAACACTGGCACGAGATGGTGCCGCACGCCTATGCCGAGAGCGTCGCAATCATGGAAGGGCTGATCGCCGAAGGCCGCGACGTGACGATGCTGACCAATTTTGCCTCCGACACCTTTCGCGAGGCGCAGCAGCGCTTCCCCTTCCTCACGCTGCCGCGCGGCGTCACCGTTTCCGGCGATGTTGGCCTGATCAAGCCGGATATTGCCATTTACGAGACGCATACGAACAGCTTCGGCCTCGATCCGAAGGCAACGATCTTCATCGACGACGCGCCTGTTAATGTCGAAGGCGCCAAGACGTTCGGCTGGAACGCGGTGCTGTTTTCGGGCGCCGAGAAGCTGCGCAGCGATCTCGCCGTTTACGGATTGAAGGTCTGAGACCATGGCTTTCGACCCGGCAGAGGAAATCGAGCGCTTCCACGCCGCCATCAACGCTCTCGATTTTCCCGCAATCGAGGCCTATTTCGCCGAGGACGCGACCTATGTCTCGAACGGCGTCGGCAGCCTTTCCGGGCGGAGCGAGATCATGGCCGCGTTCCGCCGCTATTTCGACGATTATCCCGATCAGACGGCCGGGAATTCGTTGGTGGAGCGGCTGACGCCCCTCTCCGGCCGCGCGGTCTGGTCGCTCCGCGCCACCCACAGCCGGACCGGCAAGCCGCTGATCCGCGAGGGCGAGGAGACGATCACCTTCAATGAAGACGGCCGGATTACGCGGGTCGAAGTCACCGACTATCACCAGTTCTGATCATCGCGCTTCCCCGCTCAAATAGAAGACGCCCGAGGCTCGAGCCCCGGGCGCCTTGGCCTTCTTCCGCAACTGGAGGAAACCGGAAGAAGGTATCTCGATCCCGCGAAGGCGCTGCTCAATCCACCTTTGCCAGATCACTGCGGATGACGGACCTGAGATCGTCGATCGGGCGCAGGGATTGCCCGTCTTCGAAATGCCAGAAGGTCCATCCGTTGCAAGCATCGAGGCCCTGCACCTTGGCGCCGAGACGATGAATGGAGCCGGCCTCGCCGCCTGAGGCTACCGTGCCGTCGGCGCGAACGATGGCGCTGTAGCGGCGTTTGGCGTCGGTCAGCACCTGGCCGGGCTTGATCAGGCCGCTTTCGACCAGCACGTTGAAGGCGACGCGAACCTCGGCCTTCTTGCCGGTCATGACGGTCAGCTCCGCCTTCCCCAGCGGCTCGACGGCGGCGATGCGGGCGGAGGCCGCATCGATATAATCCTGCTCGCGCTCGATGCCGACGAAGTGGCGGCCGAGACGCTTGGCGACGGCGCCCGTCGTGCCGGAGCCGAAGAAGGGATCGAGCACGATATCGCCTGGTTTGGTCGAGGCCATGATGACGCGGGCAAGCAGCGCTTCCGGCTTCTGCGTCGGATGCACCTTCTTGCCGTCCTCGCCCTTCAGCCGCTCGTTGCCGTTGCAGATCGGGAACAGCCAGTCCGAGCGCATCTGCACGTCGTCATTGGCGGCCTTCATCGCATCGTAATTGAAGGTATAGCCCTTGGCCTTGGCATTGGGGCTTGCCCAGATCATCGTCTCATGGGCGTTCTGAAAGCGGCGGCCCTTGAAATTCGGCATCGGATTGGTCTTGCGCCAGATGATGTCGTTGAGGATCCAGAAATTCAGATCCTGCAGCGTCGCGCCGACGCGGAAGATATTGTGATAGGAGCCGATCACCCAGATTGAGCCCGTCGGCTTCAGCACGCGGCGGCAGGCGAGCAGCCAGGCGCGGGTGAAGGCGTCATAAGCCTCGAAGGAGGCGAACTGGTCCCATTCGTCATCGACCGCATCGACCAGCGACTGGTCGGGACGATGCAGCGATCCGCCGAGCTGGAGATTATACGGCGGGTCGGCGAAGATCACGTCGACGGAGTGGTTGGGCAAGGCTTCAAGGGCGCTCACGCAGTCGCCCTTGATGATCGTGTCAACCCAGGAGTCCGCCTTGGCGGAAGCCTTGAGGTCGGCAAGCGGAAAAACTGACGCCATTCTGATACTCACTCATACGCTGTACGCTTAACTCTCCGTTATGGTTACCCAACTTAGTTACCAAAGCCTGAAGCGCTGGCTGATTTCGGGAATTTATTGTGGCGGCCACCCCTTCCCTCATCACGCGGCGTCATGAACCCTGCGGCTGTCGGCCGGCGCCTCGTCGCGTTCGAACATGCCGTAATCGCGCACCACATTGGCGATCCGCAGCCGGTAATCGGCGAAGACGCCGCTGCGGCCGGCTTGCTGGGCGGCTCGGTGCGCCTCGAGGTTCCGCCATTTTCTAACGGCCTCCTCGTCGCGGAAGAAGGAGAGCGACAAAAGCTTGCCGCGGTTGGTCAGGCTCTCGAACCGCTCGATCGAGACGAAGCCGTCGATCTTTTCGAGCTCGGCGCGCAGCTCGCCGGCGAGATCGAGATATTTGTGGCGTTCGCCCATATAGGGCACGACTTCGAAGATGACGGCGATCATGGCAGCACCAGCCTGGCGTGAGGAGCGGAGACGTTTTTCAGGAAGATGCGGTCCTCCTTGAGGATGAAACGCTCGCGTCTGGAAAATTCATAATTCTCGCGGCCGAGCGGATCGGCGGCCAGCCTGGCGCGATAGGCCTCGTAGGCGGCGAGGCTTTCGATGTTGTAGACGCCGTAAGCGGTCGTCGCCGATCCCTCGTGCGGGCCGAAATAGCCGATCAGGTCGGCGCCGTTTTTCGGGATGGCCTGACCCCAGTTGCGGGCATATTCGGCAAACGCCTCCTTCTTGAAGGGATCGATCTCATAACGGATGAAGCAGGTGATCATCGGTTTCTCCTTTGTGCCTGCCCGTTTTCGCACATTGCCTGACGGCGATGCTTCGGTTACGATCGAACTATGAAGGAAGGTCCTGACATTGCGCAGATCGGTGCGCTGATCGGCGATCCGGCGCGGGCCAACATGCTGGCGGCGCTGACCGGCGGGCGGGCGCTGACGGCGACCGAGCTTGCCGGCGTCGGCGGCATTACGCTGCAGACGGCGAGCACCCATCTTGCCAAGCTCGAAGCCGGCGGCCTGCTGGCCCAGCGCAAGCAGGGACGTCACCGCTATTTCACGCTCGCCGATGAAGCCGTCGCCCGGCTGATCGAAAGCATGATGGGCTTTGCCGCCGGGCGCGGGCATCTGCGCCACCGGCCGGGACCGAAGGAGCCGGCGCTGCGCAAGGCGCGCATCTGCTACGATCACTTGGCCGGCGATTACGGCGTGCGCATGCTCGACAGCCTGATCGCCTCAGGCGCGATCGAGGCGGTCGGAGACGGCCTGTCGCTGACCGAAAAGGGCGAAAGCGATCTTAAGCGCATCGGCATCGACGTCGGCAATCTCAGATCCTCGCGCCGCCCGCTCTGCCGCTCCTGCCTCGACTGGAGCGAAAGGCGGGCCCATCTGGCCGGCAGCCTCGGCAAGGCGCTGCTGTCAAGCTTCCTCGACAAGGGCTGGGCCCGGCGCACCGCCGAGAGCCGCTCGATTATCTTTTCGCCGGAAGGCGACCGACAGTTCCTGAGGCTGTTTCCGGTCGAAACGTAGAGCAAATCCATCGGAGGGATGGGGTTGCCGTTATTACGCCTGCCCGATCAGAGAGAGGAAACCTACGAGAACATCTCCGCTTGCAATAACGCTTCTGCAATGCAGATCAAAAGTCTGCATCCTGCGCTTCGGGCAGAACGATCACATTCCTTCCTGTCTGATTTTTTGCCATTCGCGCGAGCGTCGGCAAAAACTGTTCTTCTGTGAACGCGATGTCGATCGTGGCGCGAGGTGACCGCCTTCTGATTGACTTTGCAAACCCTTCAAAATCATGACGCACGATCTTATCCGGCTGCCCATTATCGCACCACTCCCGGACCCACCAAACCCAAAAATCTGCCGCTTGCAAAGGTGGAGCGGTTTTGTCGTTTTCGAATACTGGAATTGCTGCGTAACGGTCCCGAATATCGCTCGGTCGATGAGCGATGTACTCCGCCCACATCCGCTCGACGGATTTTCTGTCTGACGTCTCGTCCATATGAAATTGAACTACCTCATTCTGCGGAATGACTCGATCGAGCTGCGGCCGTTCTAAATGGAACTTGTCCATAAGACACCGAAAGGCGATCCAGTAGTAGTTTTGCCGGTCCCATTCCATCGCAGCTCCTGGAACGTAAATGCGCTTCAGCGCGCGGTTGAATTCTGACCTGTTGAAGCGAGCGGATATAAAGACGGGTACGTGCTCGCTAATGACAGAATAGAAAAAGCCGACATCTTCCAAGCGGTTCGCCATCTCGGCCATGTGAAAATACCGATGGCCCCGAGCATCAACGCGGCCAAATCGCTGTGCAAACAAGCGCCATTCGCCGGAGAACGTTGCCCAATCCCGATCTGTCGCAATGCAGCCGCCGATCACGTAAGCATCGCCATCTGGCGTGTAGCTTTCATCGATGTAACCATGCCAACCCAAGATGGCGCTCCCTCGCTCCTCCTATGCTCTATCACCTTCTGGCTCTCCCCTTCAAACCAGAGCGCAGCCCGCGATGTTGATCGACTTACGGACGGGGACTCGGGCGGTCCATCAACTCCTTACTTTGCTCTCGTCCTGCTTTTTTTGCAGCTGGTCCGTTCCGCGGTCTGATGTCGCTTGCCAGATGACATCATCTCTGCCGCTCCTGCCTCGACTGGAGCGAAAGACGGGCGCATCTGGCCCGCAGCCTCGGCAAGGCGCTGCTGTCCAGCTTCCTCGACAAGGGCTGGGCCCGGCGCACCGCCGAGAGCCGCTCGATCATCTTTTCGCCGGAAGGCGACCGGCAGTTTCTCAGGTTGTTCCCGTTACAGGCGTAAGGCATAGAACGGATGTCATGCGTTCCTCCGCAACCCGCGGAGCGACGGACCAGACCAAGGTCCGACGCCTCTCGGACTGAGTGCCCAGAATAGGAACAGTGGGATGTAACCGAAGTTTGTCAAACAGCTGTCCATCCGCTCGGGAAGCGACAGCAACTCAAAGACAAATGGAGGTATACACCATGATGAAGGTAACCCATCTGGCATTGGCAGCGGCCTTTCTGGCCGGCACGGCTGTTTCCGGCTTTGCGCAATCGTCCAGCACGGTCGGCACGGGCGGTTCGTCCGCCGGCGGCGGAACTGCGAGCAGCACGGTCGGTACTGGTGGCAGCTCTGCCGGAGGCACCTGCCCTGCCGGCGCGACCAACTGCACCCCCGGCTCGTCCTCGACGGTTGGCACAGGCGGCTCGTCGGCTGGCGGCGGCACATCGAGCAGTTCGGTGGGTACCGGCGGCTCGGCCGCGGGCTCCGGATCGGGCTCCGGTTCTGCTTCGACGCTCGGCACGGGCGGCTCCTCGGCCGGCGGCGGCACATCGAGCAGCTCGGTCGGCACAGGCGGCTCCGCCGCAGGCTCGGGCGATGCGAATTCGGCCTCGAGTGTCGGAACGGGTGCCTCGTCCGCTGACGGAGACAAGACGGGCAGCACCGTCGGTACCGGTAGCAGCGCTGCAGGAAGCTCGCATGACAACAAGGGCAAGAAGGGCTGCGCGCCCGGCCAGGTCAAGAAGGATGCCGCCGGCACCAAGGACTGCTGACGCTGTCGGCCGGCGCCTTTACGGCGCCGGCCAAACCCCTGGAGGAAAACAATGGCCCAACTTTCCACAATTGCACTGACCGCTTCGCTCGCCCTAATCGCCGGGGAGGCAATGTCGGAGGAAATCAAGCTCGATGACGGAACGACATGCACGATCGTCCAGTCGCAGGCGGGGGATACGTCCACCACCGTGACGGCTGGCAACGGCCACGTCTCCTCGTCGACAACGACCGGAAGCGGCTCAGCCGGCTCCACTTCCTCATCCGCCTCTGCCGGCTCCTCGGCCGGATCCGGAAGCGTCGACAGCTATTCCACCGCAAGCATCACCCGGCCCGACGGCACCGTCATCACCAAGCGTTCCGATGGGACCTGCTCGGTAACGAAACCTGCGAAATAGGAGACGGCAATGAAACCTATCCACCTCATCGCAGCCGCCTCGGTCGCGCTGCTCGCCTCGACTTCGGTCGGTCTTGCGGAGGAATGCAACGCAGCTGGAACGGTCGGAACCGCCGGCAGCGCTTCGGCCGGAGGCACCTCGGCCAGCTCGGTCGGAACGGCCGGCGCCTGCCGCACCGATGGCGGCACGACCTCCTCAATAGGATCGGGGGGAAGTGCGGCCACCACCGACGGCAAGGCGCAGAGCAAGACGCATATCAACGACAATAATGGCGACAAGCTCAAGGCGCAGACCAAGGCCCAGGCCGTCGACAAGGGGACGTTCAGCAAGTCCCGCACCAAGACCAGCACCGACGGCGACACGCTGCAGAGCACGACCCGCACCATGTCGCACGTCCCCGGCGAGAAGCCGGTCAAGAGTACCACCACCAAGAAAATCATCCTGCCGGAGCAGTGAGGTTAGATGGGCTCGCTTCGCGTGAACCGAAGCGAGCCCATGCCCTCGATGAGCCGGCGTCGAAGCGCTTGCTGATATCTGCGTCTCGGTGAAGAGCTGGACTCTGACCGGCCCGTGTTCAGTTCATCGCGTGGAACGTCTCGAAGATAAGCGCCCTCAGCCAGCGATGAGCGGGATCTGCGTCCATGCGCGGGTGCCAAGCCTGGACGATGTTGAAACCCGGCACCGCGACTGGCAGTTCGAAGGTTCTGATCTCTCTCGTCGCCGCGGATTTGCAGTAAGACTTCGGAACCGAACCGATCAGATCGGATGCGGCTGCAACTGCGATCACCGCCGGGAAACTTGGCACGATCAGTTTGGCATCCCGATGCAAGCCCAGTTCGGCGAGCGCCCTGTCGACTGGACCGGCATAGTCCGCCTGCGTCGAGAAGAGCACGTGGCCGCAGGCGGCATAGCGCTCGGCCGTTATCCGGTCTGCCTCGAAGATCGGATGCCCCACCCTTGCGACGCCGACGAACCGATCCTCGAAGAGGCTCTGGCAACGCAGCTCGCCGCTGTCGCGCGGGAGCACACCGATGTCCAGATCTATCGCCGCCTCCCGCAAAGCCTGAACATCCTTGTCGGATCTCGGCGCAAAGCGAAGCCTTATTCCCGGCGCGGCATTCGTCACCGCGGCGCTCAGATCCGCCGCGTAGAGAAGCACGAAGGCTTCATTGGCGCGGATCGTGAAGTGGCGCCGCACCTCCCGAATGTCGACGCTCGACGGCGGGCTCAGCACCGCTTTCACAGCGTCTTTCAACAGATGCACGTCTTCGGCAATCGCCAGGGCATGGGGTGTCGCAACCATGCCGCGGCCGGCCGGCACCAGGATCGGATCACCGATCGCAGTCCTCAAGCGTGACAGTGTCCGGCTCATGGCGGATGTGCTGAGGCCAAGTCGGCGGGCGGCAGCCGATACGCTTTGTTCGGCCAGCAAAGCGTCCAGCGCGACGAGAAGGTTCAGATCGAGATCGGACATGGCGCAATCCTATCAGACGTGGCGCCACACGCAACTGAGCATTGCTTCCGTTGCGTCTGGCGCAATGTCCCGGCCGGGGCTAACTAGTCTCTATCCCAGGCACACCGAGGATTTCCCATGTCTTTCACCTACACCGCACCCGTTTCTCAAGAAGGTCTGGCATCGCCCCGACGCTATCTGGCGGTCGCCCTCCTGCTTCTGGCGGTTGTTCTCGTCGTACTGGACGGAGCGATCGCCAATGTCGCCTTGCCGTCGATTGCGCTCTCGCTGCAGGCGGAAGCGGATAACACCGTGTGGGTCGTCTCGGCCTACCAGCTGGCCGTGCTCGTCGCCATTCTTCCATGTGGGGCGCTCGGCGAGATCTACGGCGCCCGGCGGGTCTTCCTGATCGGCGTTGCGCTGTTCACCGCGGCTTCCGCAGCCTGCGCCTTGGCGGGCGACCTGCCCTTGCTGATCCTTGCGCGTTTCGCCCAGGGCCTTGGCGCAGGTGCGATCATGGCGCTGGCGATGATGAACCTGCGCCAGGCCCTGCCGCAACGCATGCTGGGTCCGATCATCGGCATCAATGCCATGGTCATCGCGATTTCCTCCGCCGCGGGCCCAGGCATTGCCGGCGCCATTCTTTCCGTCGCGACCTGGCCTTGGCTGTTTGCGGTCAATCTACCGCTCGGCGTCATCGTTCTCCTCGGCGGCGGCCTGCTCGGCCATGTGGAGGGCGTAAAGCGGGAGCTGAAGGCAAAGGCGTTGCTGGCCAATACGCTGATGTTCATCCTGTTCTTCTCAGGAGCCGACCGGATAGCCACCGCGCCGGTCAGCGGTGCCGCGCTCATCGCCGCCTCACTCGCCTGCCTCTGCGGCCTGCTGCGTCTGGAACGAAACAGTGACGTGCCTCTGTTTCCCACGGATCTGCTGGCGGGGCCGGCATTCCGCATGGCGGTGATCGCCTCGGTATCCTGCTTCTGCGGACAGATGCTGAGCTACATCGCCCTGCCCTTCTACCTCCAACACGGGCTGCACATGACGCCGGTTGTGGCTGGTCTCTACATGATGCCCTGGCCTGCCGCGACCGCAATCATCGCGCCCGTCTCGGGACGCCTGGCAAACCGGGTCAAGACGTCATGGCTTTGCGCGATCGGCGGGGCGCTCATGGCGCTTGGCCTTCTGGTGGCCGGCCTCACGCCGCCTGACCCGAGAGGTATCGGATTTCTCGTCGGCACAGTGATCGCCGGCCTCGGCTTCGGGCTGTTCCAGACTCCCAACAACCGAATTCTGCTGCTTTCGGCACCGAAAGCCAGAAGCGGTGCGGCAGGCGCCATGCAAGGGACTGCGCGGCTTCTCGGCCAAACCCTGGGCGGGGTCTCGATGTCGATCATTTTCGCGACGCTGCCATTGTCGGCGGCGCTCAACGTCGCGGTCGCCATTGCAGCCGGCTGCACGGCGATCGCCGGCCTGGTCAGTCTGAGCCGGGCTCGTTACGAAATGGGGCAGGCTGTAGCGGCCTGAACTGCCCGCTTCTTGGGCGTCCGGCGACAGTGGTTTCACCGAGCCGGTCGCCTGCCGCATCGCAGCCATGCTTGCGATCAGGTTGAGCTTTGCCCGGTCATCGTGTAAAGCCGCAGCATCCCCGGACAAGACCAGATTTCCAGCAAGGCGTGAACATATGGAAGGCTTCGACCTCATCATCTTCGACTGCGACGGCGTTCTCGTCGATTCCGAAATCATCGCCGCGGAGGTCGAATCCGCGCTGTTGACGGACGCCGGATATCCGATCAGCGTCGAGGAAATGGGCGAGCGTTTCGCCGGCATGACCTGGCACAATATCCTGCTGCAGGTCGAGCGTGAGGCCAGCATCCCGCTTTCGGCCTCACTGCTCGAAAAGTCCGAGAAGCTGCTCGACATGAGGCTGGCGAACGACGTCAAGGCGATCCCAGGCGTCGAATTCGCCGTCTCCAGGCTGCCGATGAAGCGCTGCATCTGCTCGAATTCGAGCACCAAGCGGCTCGACATGATGCTGGGCAAAGTGGGCCTGAAGCCGCTGTTCGCGCCCAACATCTTCTCCGCCAAGGATCTCGGCCCCGACCGCGTCAAGCCGAAGCCGGATATCTTCCTGCACGGCGCAAGCCGCATGGGCGTCTCTCGCGAGAAGACGGTCGTCGTCGAGGATTCGGTGCACGGCGTGCACGCGGCGCGCGCCGCCGGCATGCGCGTTATCGGCTTTACCGGCGCCTCGCACAGCTACCCCGCCCATGCCGACAAACTGACCGACGCCGGCGCCGAAACGGTGATCTCGCGCATGAACGACCTGCCAGGCGTGGTTGCCGCGCTGGCGGCTTGGGAAGGCGTGCTTTAGGGCAATCTCTGCCCACTTCGCTATTTGCCGCCCACGCTCCCCCGCCCTCCGTCGTCCTCGGGCTTGACCCGAGGACCCATGCGGGCGGGCACTTCGTTCCTATCGAACTGGCAAGCGACCCCCGCCGAACAAATTGAAGCGGAGTGCTTGCGACGTGGATACTCGGGTCAAGCCCGAGTATGACGGAGGGTGGGGCGCGTGGCCGGCAAGAGGCGAGACGTCTGCAGAAACTTCATGCGCGGGCGGTTTCCTGTGAGAATCGGGCGAACAGCGGTCGCCAACTCCCACAAACCGCTGCGCCTGTGGCACCTGCCGCATCCGCTCCCCCGCCCTCCGTCGTCCTCGGGCTTGACCCGAGGACCCATGCGGGCGGGCACTGAACAGCAATGGCGTCGCACTGCAGAGAAGTGGAAGCCGAGTGCTTGGATGTGGATACCAGGGTCAAGCCCTGGGATGACGGAGTGTGGGGTTGGCGTTCTCGGCAAACGCACCGGTGGCGCAGTGTGGTCCCCGTGTTCGCCGCCATCTCGCCACAGTCAGCCCCGCGCCATCTCTTCTCACCCCGACACCCACCTCTCCTCCGTCATCCCAGGGCTTGACCCTGGGATCCATGCGGCTGGCACTGAACAGCAATGGCGTCGCACTGCAAGAGAAGTGGAAGGCGGGCTTGGCTGTGGATCCCAGGGTCAAGCCCTGGGATGACGGAGTGTGGGGTTGGGGTTCTCGCCAAAACACCGGCGGCAGAGCTTGAGCGCCGCCGCTTTTTTGCCATCGCTCCGTCGCGGCTGCGGAGGCATCGCGCCGGCGCGCCAGACTGCAGGTTGCCGAAATAATCAGCTGCTCTTCTTGCCCTTGGCCGGCTGAGTGTCGAAGCCGACGTTGACGCGCACCAGGGCGCCGGCGCCGACCGGCATCTTGATGCCTTCCTTGCGGAAGATGACCTGCGTGCCCGGTGAGCCGGCCGGGATTTCGGTCGGGAACTTGGTGACCTCGGAATAGAGCACGTTCTCGCCGTCGAGGATGCTGACGCGGATCGGCAGCGTCACCGGGCCGGGAGCACCGGCCGGGCCGGTGATCAGGCGCAGCTGGGCGACGACGGTCATCGTCAGGTTCGTGTCGTTCAAGGTGCACTGGCGGGTATAGTCGCCGAAGGAGGCCTGGACGACGATCTGCTGCGGATCGTCCTTCTTGCCCTTGGCGTAAGTGCGGAAGATCGCATCCTGGTCACGCATGAAGATCTGCGGGCAGGCGCCCTGCACGACCGGGGCGACGGTGCCCTGCGCCGTCTTGGCCGTGCCGATCGACGGGTTGTTCGAGGAGGGGTTGGCCGGCGCCAGCGGCATGATCTGGGCATTGCCGTTCGGCTGCGCCGGCGCCGCCTCCGGCTTGCTGTCGCCGCCGATGCCGAGCGAGTTGCAGCCGGCAAGCAGGGCAACGAAAGAAGCGGAGATGATAAGACGCGAGACCTTGCCGAGCACTATGTTCCACCCTTTGCACAAGCGTTTCTTGGAGGCCCCAGTCTTTTCCGCGAGGCCTTTCACGACGGTTTGCGATGGTCTATATCAGCGGCGCAAACAAAAATCGATTGGGTACGCGCCGTTTTGATGCACTTTTCGCCGCCGGATGCGGGCAACTTCAACAAGATAACGGCGATGGTATGGCCGCAAGCGCAGCCCCTGCCGGTTTCCGGCGGAGCGGCCCACGGCCCGGCCCGGCCAAATTTCTTCCAGCGATAGATCAAGGATGACCAACGTGGACTATATCTCGACCCGCGGCGAGGCCCCTTCCCTCGGCTTTTGCGACGCCCTTTTGACGGGACTGGCGCGCGATGGCGGGCTCTATGTTCCCCGCGAGTGGCCGCAGTTTTCGAAGAAAGAAATCCGCGCGCTGAGGGGCAAGACCTATCAGGAAATCGCCTTCACCATCCTGTCGCCCTTCACCAATGGCGAGATCCCCGAGGAAACCTTCCGGGCGATGATCGACGAGGCCTACGGCACCTTCCGCCATCCGGCGATCGCGCCGCTCGTCCAGACCGGCCCGAACAGCTTCGTCATGGAGCTCTTCCACGGCACGACGCTTGCCTTCAAGGACGTGGCGATGCAACTGCTCGCCCGGCTGATGGATTATGCGCTGGAAAAACGCGGCGAGCGGGCGACGATCGTCGGCGCCACCTCGGGCGACACCGGCGGGGCGGCGATCGACGCCTTTGCCGGGCGCGAGCGCACCGATATCTTCATTCTGTTCCCGCACGGCAAGGTCTCGCCGGTGCAGCAGCGGCAGATGACCACCTCGACGTCGTCAAATGTGCATGCGCTCGCCGTCGAAGGCAATTTCGACGACTGCCAGAACCTGGTGAAGGCGATGTTCAACGACGCGGCCTTCCGCGACAAGGTTCGGCTTTCCGGCGTCAACTCGATCAACTGGGCGCGCATCATGGCCCAGATCGTCTATTATTTCACTACCGCCGTGGCGCTCGGCGGGCCGGACCGCAAGGTCTCGTTCACGGTGCCGACGGGCAATTTCGGCGACATCTTCGCCGGCTACTGCGCCAAGCGCATGGGCCTGCCGATCGACCGGCTCGTCATCGCCACCAACGAGAACGACATCCTGACACGGACGCTGAAGACCGGCCGCTACGACATGAAGGCGGTCAAGGCGACGAGCTCGCCGTCGATGGATATTCAGATCTCGTCGAACTTCGAGCGGCTGCTGTTCGAAGCCTGTGGTCGCGACGCCTCGAAGGTGCGCGCGGCAATGGAAAGCCTCAAGCAATCCAATGGCTTCGAGATCGGCGCGCAAGCGCTGAAGGCGATCCGACGCGACTTCCGCGCCGGCCGCGCCAGCGAGCGGCAGGTGGCCGAGACGATCCGCAAGACCCATGCCGAAACCGGTTATCTCCTCGATCCGCATTCGGCGATCGGCGTCTTCGTGGCGAAGAAGAAGGAAAAGCCGAATACGCCGATGGTGACGCTTGCGACCGCGCATCCGGCGAAATTCCCGGTCGCCGTAAAATCGGCCAGCGGTATTGACCCGGCGCTTCCGACGTGGCTTGCTGGTCTGATGCACAGGGAGGAGCGCTTCCAGATCATCAAACCGGAGCTGAAAGCCGTTGAAACCTTTATCGGCCAGCACGCCCGCAGCGAGACGACAGCAGGCGCAGAAAGATAGCCAATGACAGTTGAGTGCACCCGGCTCAAATCCGGGCTGACAGTAGTCACAGAAACCATGCCGCACCTGGAAAGCGTTGCGCTCGGAGTCTGGATCAAATCGGGATCGCGCAACGAGACGGAAGACGAGCACGGCATCGCCCACCTGCTCGAACACATGGCCTTCAAGGGCACGGCGCGGCGCACGGCCCGCCAGATCGCCGAAGAGATCGAGGATGTGGGCGGCGAGGTCAACGCCGCCACCTCGACCGAGACGACCTCCTATTACGCCCGCGTGCTGAAGGATCACGTGCCGCTCGCCGTCGACATCCTCGCCGACATCCTGACGGAATCGGCCTTCGAGGAGGAGGAGCTGGAGCGTGAGAAGCAGGTGATCCTGCAGGAGATCAACGCCGCCAACGATACGCCCGACGACGTGGTGTTCGACCGCTTCTCCGAAGCCGCCTATCGCGACCAGACGCTCGGACGCGCCATCCTCGGCACGCCACAGACCGTCGTCTCCTTCACGCCCCAGCAGATCCGCACCTATCTCGGCCGCAACTATACGACCGACCGCATGTTCGTGGTGGCGACCGGCGCCGTCGAGCATGAAGAATTCCTGCGCATGGTCGAGGATCGTTTCGCCAGCCTGCCGACTTCGCCATCGGCGCCGCCGGTCATGGAAGCGGCCCGTTATATCGGCGGCAGCGTGCGCGAGCCGCGCGACCTGATGGATGCGCAGATCCTGCTCGGCTTCGAGGGCAAGCCCTACCACGCCCGCGATTTCTACTGCTCGCAGATCCTCGCCAATATCCTCGGCGGCGGCATGTCCTCCAGGCTGTTCCAGGAAGTGCGCGAATTCCGCGGTCTCTGTTATTCCGTCTATGCCTTCCACTGGGGCTTTTCCGATACCGGCATCTTCGGCATTCATGCCGCGACCGGCGGCGAAAACCTGCCGGAGCTGGTGCCCGTGATCATCGACGAGCTGCACAAGTCGGCCAATGAGATCCACCAGAAGGAAATCGAGCGCGCCCGCGCCCAGATCCGCGCCCAGCTGCTGATGGGCCAGGAGAGCCCGGCCGCCCGCGCCGGCCAGATCGCACGGCAGATGATGCTCTACGGCCGGCCGATCTCCAATCCGGAGATGATGGAACGGCTGGAAGGCATCACCATCGAGCGGCTGACCGACCTCGCCGGCCGGCTGTTCTTCGACACGGTGCCGACGCTGTCGGCGATCGGGCCGCTGGAACAGCTCGCGCCGATGGAAGACATCATCGCCTCGCTTTCGGTCCCGGCGCCGAAGACGATGCAGGCCAGCTGAGCCGACGTCCGTCTGCCGGGAGTGATCGATGCCAAAATCGGTGTTTCGGTTCCTGTCGCGGCAGCCCGATGCGGTGGAGCTGGAGAATGAGAAATACCTCCTGCGCCTGCCGCGCTACCAGGATTTCAACCAGTGGCACCGGCTGCGCGCCGAAAGCCGCAATTTCCTCGAACCCTGGGAGCCGACCTGGCGGCGCGACGAGCTGACGGAGGGCGCCTACCGCGCCCGCGTTATCCGCGGCAAGCAGGAATACGCCTCGGGACAGTCAATCCCGCTGTTCATCTTCCTCAAGGAAAACCGTACCCTCGTCGGCGGCATCACCATCGGCTATATCAGGCGGGGTGCGGCACAAAGCTGCATGATCGGCTACTGGATGGGCGAACGCCATGCCGGCCAGGGGCATATGTATGCCGCGCTTCAGTTGGTTATTCCTTACATCTTCTCCGGGCTTGAGTTGCACCGTATTGAAGCAGCCTGTATTCCAGATAACGCGCGCAGCATGCGTCTGCTTGAAAAGGCCGGGTTTCAACGGGAAGGCTATTTGCGCGGATATTTGAAGATCAACGGTCAGTGGCACGACCACGTGATGTTCTCACGGCTCGCCACCGATACGGATAAAGGCAGGAAAACCGACAGCCGATGACCAGAAACAGCATGCTGCCCAAGTCACCGTCCGGACGAGTGATCGCGGTGATCGCAGCCCTTTTCCTGGCGGTCTTCGCCCTTTCGGCGGGTCTTGCCCGGGCGGCCGAGCCGGTGAAGATTTCCCGTGACGATACCGCGCTCGATCTCACCGCGACGACCGAGATCTACGCCAACCAGGGCGAGGCCTTCCAGGTTTCGACGGCGGCCGGGGCCGACGGCATCCGCCGCCGCATTGAGGTCCGGGCGAGTTCGGAAAACCACCAGGGCGACTGGGCGGTGTTTGCGCTTGCCAACGTTTCCGAGGAACAGCTCGAACGCGTTATCGTCGCCCCGCATTTCCGTCTGGTCAATTCCAAGCTGTTCTGGCCGGATCTCGGCTCGCAGCGCATCAGCGCGATCACGCCGAGCGAAGGTTTTGCGCTCGACCGGCAGCCGAGCGACGAGGCCGATGTCTTCCGCATCACGCTGAACCCCGGCGCCGTCATCACCTTCGTCGCCGAACTGTCGACGCCAGAGCTGCCGCAGATCTATCTCTGGGAGCCGAACGCCTACAAGGATACGATCAACGCCTTCACGCTCTATCGCGGCATCGTGCTCGGCATTGCCGGCCTGCTCGCCGTGTTTCTGACGATCCTCTTCGTCGTCAAGGGCACGTCGATGCTGCCGGCAACCGCCGCACTTGCCTGGGCGGTGCTCGGCTATATCTGCGTCGACTTCGGCTTCCTCGGCAAGCTGATCAGCGTCGCCTCGGCCGACCAGCGAATATGGCGCGCCTGCGCGGAAGTGGCGCTCGCCTCGAGTTTCGTCATCTTCCTCTTCACCTATCTGAACCTCAACCGCTGGCATGCGCATCTCGGTTACGCCACACTCGCCTGGGTGCTCGGCCTTGCCCTGCTCTTCGGCGTGGCGATCTACGATCCGTCGATTGCCGCCGGCATCGCCAGGCTGTCCTTCGCGCTGACGGCGGCGACCGGCCTGCTGCTGATCATCTATCTCGGCTTCAACCGCTACGACCGCGCGATCCTGCTGGTGCCCGCCTGGGCGCTGACGCTCGTCTGGCTGTTCGGGGCGTGGCTGACGGTCACCGGGCGGCTCGACAACGATATCATCCAGCCGGCGCTCGGCGGCGGCCTGGTGCTGATCGTGCTGCTGATCGGTTTTACCGTCATGCAGCACGCCTTTGCCGGCGGCGCCTTCCAGCAGGGACTGTTTTCAGACCTCGAGCGGCAGTCGCTGGCACTGACCGGCTCCGGCGACATGGTGTGGGACTGGGACGTGGCGCGCGACCGCGTCGTCACCATCCCCGACGTCTCGGTCAAGCTCGGCCTGTCCCCCGGCACCATGCATGGGGCGGCGCGCAACTGGCTGCCGCGGCTGCACCCTGATGACCGCGACCGTTTCCGCGCCACGCTCGACGTGTTGCTCGAACATCGGCGCGGCCGGCTCAATCACGAATTCCGCATCCGCGCCGAGGACGGGCATTTCCACTGGCTGTTGATCCGCGCCCGGCCGGTGCTCGGCTCCAACGGCGAGATCATCCGCTGCGTCGGCACGATCGTCGACGTGACCGAGCAGAAGAATTCCGTCGAGCGGCTGCTGCATGATGCGCTGCACGATAATCTGACCGGCCTGCCGAACCGGCAGGTCTTCCTCGACCGGCTGCAGGCAGTGCTGGCCTTAGCGCCGGGCGGCGACACGCTGCGCCCGACGGTAATGGTGATCGACATCGACCGCTACAAGCTGGTCAATGATGCGCTCGGCGTTGCGGCCGGCGACAACATCCTCATCGCGCTGACCCGGCGCCTGCGCCGGCTGATGAAGCCGCAGGACACGCTGGCGCGGCTGGCCGGCGACCAGTTCGGCTTGATCCTGGTGTCCGAGCACAATCCGGCCAAGGTCGCCGATTTCGCCGATGCGGTCAGCAAGGCGATCATGGTGCCGATCAACTTCTCCAATCGCGAGATCATTCTGACCGCGTCGATCGGGCTCGCTTCCTGGGTGGACCGGCAGGAGAGCGCCAGCGGTCTGCTCAGCGACGCCGAGCTTGCCATGTACCGGGCGAAACGGGCCGGCGGCAACCGCGTCGAACCGTTCCAGCCGGCCTTCCGCGATTTCGGCACCGACCGGCTGCAGCTCGAAACCGATCTGCGCCGCGCCATCGAGCGCCGCGAATTGTCGATGGTCTACCAGCCGATCGCCCGGCTGGAGGATGTCGAGATCGCCGGCTTCGAGGCGCTGATGCGCTGGGAGCATCCCAAGCGCGGCAATATCCCGCCGTCGGAATTCATTCCGATCGCCGAGGCCTCCGATCTCATCGGCCCGCTTGGCATGTTCGCGCTGGAACAGGCAACCAACGATCTGATGAGCTGGCAGACCCAGACCGGCGAATTGCCGATCTTCGTGTCGATCAACCTGTCGAGCGTGCAACTGCTCAACAACGAGCTTTATGACGACGTGCGTTCGGTTCTCGCCAAGACCCATTGCACGCCCTCGCGGCTGAAGCTGGAACTGACGGAATCCATGGTGATGGAAAATCCGGAACAGGCCCGACTCGTGCTGCAGAAGCTCAAGGAGGCCGGCATTGGCCTGGCGCTCGACGATTTCGGCACCGGCTATTCGTCGCTTGCCTATCTCACCCGCTTCCCCTTCGACACGATCAAGCTCGACAAGGCGCTGGTGCGCGACGGCAGCGACAAGAAGGCGACCGTGCTCCGCTCGGTCATAGCAATGGCGCGCGAGCTGGAGATGAAGGTGGTGGCCGAAGGCATCGAATCCAACGAGGATGCGATCGAGCTCGCCAAGATGGGCTGCAGCTACGGACAGAGCTATCTGTTCGGGCCGCCGATCCCGTCGGAATCGGTGCTGCGGCTGCTGCGCGACCGGTTTCCGCTGACGAAACGGGCCTGAACGAGGGGCGACCGAGCTGACCGGTTTTCCCGCCTGCGCGGCGCGCCTCTCCCCCATGAATGGTGATTGACCAACGACCGGCGATATGCGCCTCTTTCCTATCGCATAAGGACAATTCGATGCTCAAATTTCTGCTCGCCCTTTCGGTCGGCGCCCTGTTCGTCTCGCCGGTTCAGGCGACCGACCTCTATCCCGCCACCAAGGCCTGTGTGCCCGGCAAGCCCCATTGCGAGCGATGGACGGCGGAGTTCAAGAGATCGCTGGCGCTGGCGCAGAAGGGCGATCACGTCGCCCAACAGACCGTGGCCTTCTGCCTGTATTCCGGCTGCCACGGCGCCGTCGCCATCGACAGGGTTGCGTCCTGCAGCTGGTACCTCGTCATCGCCGATTCGGGTGCGGCGACGGTGCTCGACCGCTCCAATCTCAGAAACAGCTGCCAGCCGATGACGCCGGCGCAGAAGGACGAAGCCCGCGCCTTGTCCGGCGAGCTCGTCCGCAAGCTCTACAATCGCGCGCCTGTAGCAGGCGACCAGATATAAGCTCTCCGGCCATCCAGATCAGGCCGGCGATAAATCTGATTGCCCTCCCGGCGTTCGCCGCTATTCTGCCGGCAACGACAATCGGGAGGACACTGATGATCCTGCACTGCGTGTTTCTGCGGCTGAAGACCGCGCTGACGACCGACGACAAGCAGGCGCTGTTTGCCGCGATCGCCGCCCTGAAACAGGTCATTCCCGGCATCGTTGATATCAAATACGGGCCGAATGTTTCTCCCGAGGGACTGCACGGCGGCTTCGTCGACGGCTTTGCCGTCACCTTCGAAAGCCCCGAAGCGCGGGATGCCTATCTCATCCATCCAGAACATGTGGCAGTCGGCGAGCGCATCGTCTCCTCAACGGACGGAGGCCTCGCCGGCATCCTGGTCTTCGATCTCAATATTTGAGGCGGGCCGGGATAGACCCGCCCCTCAATCTTCAGCTCGATTTCGCCATGGCGGCGGCGAGCTGGTCGACATTGTAGCGGAACATCTTCTCATAGGTCGGCGCCGGTCCCTTGGCGTCGGAAAGTGATTCGACATAGAGCTCGCCGCCGGGTTCCGCACCCGTTGCCTTGGCGACCTGCTTGACCAGGCGCGGATCGTTGGAATTTTCGAAGAAATAGGCCTTCACGTGCTCGCTCCTGATCTGTTCGATCAGCTTGGCGACATCGGCGGCCGAGGCTTCGCTCTCGGTGGAGAGGCCGAGGGGCGCAAGGAAGCTCACCTTGTATTCGCGGCCGAAATAGCCGAAGGCGTCGTGGCTGGTCAGCACCTTGCGGCGGTCCTCGGCGATCGTATCGAATTTCGAATGGGCGTAGGCGTTCAGCTCATCCAGCTTCTGGGTATATTTTTCGGCATTGGCCTTGAAGACGGCGGCGTCGGCGGGATCGGCTGATGACAGCGCCTTTTCGATATTGGCGACCCAGACCTTGACGTTCACAGGACTGTTCCAGACGTGCGGATCGGTGATGGTCTTGCCGTCCTCTTCCATGGTGCGGGTGCTAATGCCTTCGGAGACCGTCACCGGCTTGCCCTTGTAGCCCGAGGCGGTGATCAGCCGGTCCATCCAGCCTTCCAGCCCTTCGCCGCTGACGAAGGTGACTTCGGCCGCCTTCAAATTCTTCGCGTCGGCCGGCGACGGCTCGAATTCGTGGGGGTCGCCGTTCGGACCGACGAGGCTCGTGACATGAACATGGTCGCCGCCGACCTCCCTGACGACATCGGCAAGCACGGTGAAGGACGCCACCACCTTCAGCGTTTCGGCGGAAGCGGGCGCGGCCGAGAGCGCCGTCAGCGCGGAAAGTGCGGCGGCGGAGAGAAGCAGTCTGCGCGATGTCATCAAAGTCTCCTTGAAATCAGCCCTTCAGATGCGGGCGGGGAAAGAAGCGCCGGGCAATGCCGGAAGGCGCGAAAAGGATTGAGAAGGCGTAAAATAGCGCCGCCGTCATGATGATCGTCGGGCCGGAGGCGAGTTCGAGATGGTAGGAGGCGATCAGGCCGAGATAGCCGGAGGCGGCCGCACTGGCGGTCGCAATCAGCATCATGACAGGCAGGCTGCGCGACCAGAGCTGGGCGACGGCGGCCGGCAGCATCATCAGGCCGACCGCCATCAGCGTGCCGAGCGCCTGGAAGCTGGCGACGAGGTTCAGCACCACGAGCAGCAGGAAGAGGACGTGATAGACCGGTCCGCGCCCGCCGACGGCTCTCAAGAAACCCGGATCGAAACATTCGGCCACCAGCGGCCGGTAGATGGCGGCGAGGATGACAAGCGTCAGCGAGGTGATGGCGCCGATCTGGTAAAGCGCCGGCGCATCGATCGCCAGGATGGTGCCGAAGAGCACGTGCAGGAGATCGATGTTCGAGCCGCGCAGCGAGACGATCAGCACGCCGAGCGCCAGCGAGGCGAGATAGAAGCTGGCAAAGCTTGCATCCTCGCGCAGCACGGTCATGCGGCTGACGGCGCCGGACAGCAGCGCCACCGACAGGCCGGCGATAAGGCCGCCGAGGCCCATCGCCGTCAACGACAGCGAGCCGGCGAGGAGATAACCGATCGCCGCCCCCGGCAGCACGGCATGGCTCATGGCATCGCCCATCAGGCTCATGCGCCGCAGCATCAGGAAGACGCCGATCGGTCCCGAACCGAGCCCGAGGCAGAGGCAGGCGACAAGAGCGCGGCGCATGAAGCCGAAATCGGCAAAGGGCGCGAGGAAGAGATCGTAAACCGTCATGCCACCGGCGCCTCTTGCGAGGTGCAAGCCGCGGCATCCTCGTCCCAGCGCTCGGCCATGGCGCGCGCCTTCAAGAGATTGGCGGACGACATGACGTCGGCCGTCGGCCCCCAGCCCACCAGCTCGCGGGCGAGCAGCAGCGTCTGAGGGAAATGCGTCCGGACGAGCTCGAAATCATGCAGCACGGCAATGACGGTGCGGCCCTCGCCGTGCCAGCGAGCGACGATATCGAGGAGATCTTTGGTCGTGCGGGCATCGATTGCCGTGAACGGCTCATCGAGCAGGATGACGCCGGCATCCTGCAGGAGCAGGCGGGCAAAGAGCACGCGCTGGAACTGGCCGGCCGATAGCGATCCGACATGGCGTCTGCCGAAACCGTCGAGGCCGACGGCGGCAAGCGCCTCGCCCGCCCGTTTCACATCGGCGGGTGCCACGCGGCCGAAGGCTCCGCTCGCCTTCCAGGCGCCGAGCATGACGGTGTCGATGACCGAGATCGGAAAGCGCCGATCGATCTCTGCCGCCTGCGGGAGATAACCGAATTCCGCCCGTCCCAGGCGGTGCTCGACCCTGCCTTCGGCCGGGCGAAGCTCCCCCATGATCGCCTTCAGCAGCGTCGACTTGCCCGCCCCGTTCGGCCCGGCAATCGCCGTCAGGCTGCCGGGCGCAAAGACGCCGGAGACATGATGGACGGCCGGGTGACGGTCATAGGCGATGGTGAGATCGTCGAGACGGATCAACGGCGTCATGGCAGCAGAACCGCCCAGTGAATGGTAAGCCACAGCCCGGCTATGATCACCGAGATGCCGATCACCCTTGAGAAGGCCGATTGTCCCAGCAGGCTGACGGAGGGGCGATCGGGGCTCGGGTGCATGGCTCATCCTGACAATGTAATAACATTACCGTTATGTTATAACGATTGCGGCGAGATTGAGGCGAGAGGGCCGGCTTTCGTGTCGCAGGATGATCGGTGGTGGGTTCCAGGCTCAAGACCTGGGATGACGGAGTTTGAGGAGAGGCATTGGCCAGAGGCGCAACGCCGCTGCTATTGCATCACCATCGCTGGATTTGCCACGGAGCTTCATCCCACCCCGGGCCTCGTCGGCGGTGGCCATGGATTCCAGGCTCAAGGCCTGGAATGACGGAGATTGAGGAGGGCCATTGGCAGGAGGCGCAACGCAGCGGCTATTGCGTCACCATCGCTGGATTTGCCACAGAGCTTACCCCACCCTCCGTCGTCCTCGGGCTTGACCCGAGGACCCATGCCGGCCTCGCCGACTGCGACCGTGGATCCCAGGCTCAAGGCCTGGGATGACGGAGGTTGGGGGCAACGTTGCTGGCCAGACCAGCCGGCGCTGCCGTCCTATCGAAAACTCAAAGCAGTTCCAGCATCGCCGCAGCACCCGAGACCGTCGCCTGGCCGGGGCTTTCCTCGACGTTCAAGGCTTTCACGACGCCGTCTTCCACCAGCATCGAATAGCGCTTGGAGCGCAGGCCGAGGCCGCCGGCGGAGAGGTCGGCTTCGAGGCCGACGGCCTTGGTGAAGCCGGCGTCCCAGTCGGCGAGGAAGTGGATCTTGCCCATACCGCCGGAGGATTGTGCCCAGGCGCCCATGACGTGCCAGTCGTTGACGGCGAGAACGGCGATGTCGTCAACGCCCTTGCCGAGGATGGTGTCGCGGTTTTCGAGATAACCCGGCAGATGATTCAACGAGCAGGTGGGCGTGAAAGCGCCCGGCACGGCGAAGAGCACGACGCGCTTGCCGGCGAAGAGCTGATCGGTGCTGATTTCGACAGGGCCGTCGGCGGTCTTTTCCTTGAAGGTGGCGGCCGGAAGCTTGTCGCCAATCGCGATGGTCATGGGTTTTCTCCTTTGTCCAGGTTTTGCGGCAGATGCCGGGGGCCGGCTTGGCGGGCGCCGCGAGAAGATCGCAGGCGACTATAAGTGCCGGTCAGTCAAAGGCAAGCGTGGTCTCCATCGCCCTGTCGCCATCGATAACAAGCACGCCCCAGCGCTTGCCTGATATGTCGTAATCCTTAGGCAGCTTGCCGATTGCCATATCGGTCTTGAAGGTGGCGCCGTCGCGTTTGCCGCCGATCTGCTTGGTGAAGGCATAGCCGCCCGGGCCGGTGACGATGATATCGGGGGCGCTCTTTCCCGCGCCCGGCAGGGTGAGCGTCAGCGACAGTGTCTTCCTGTCCGGCGCGATCGCGTGCGCCGTGAGCTTGAAATCGTCCGACGGCGGCTTCGGCAGCGCCGCATCGGCGGCGGCAAGGATCGCCTCCTCCTCCGGATGCGACTGGATGGCAGGGCCGAGCGTCACCGAGAGATTTGCCTGGAAGGGAACGCAGATATCCCTGCAGATGCCGATGAAGGCCGTCGCATCGATCGTAACCGGGGCTTTGCCGGATGCCGTCAGCGACAGCGGCAGCGTCACCGGCGCGTCATAGGCGATATCCTCGATGGCGCCGTTGAAGAAGTGCTTCGGAACCGGATAGGCGATGCTATCAAGCGTGACGCCGCTCCCGGCCGCGATGGTGACTTGAGGCGGAATGCCGCTGTTACCGGGCTCGCGCCAATAGGTGATCCAGCCGGGTTTCGGTTCGATCTGCAGGGCGGCGCGGATTTTGCCGCCGGCATCGGGCGCCAGCGCCACGAGGCGCATACGGCCGCCCTCGGCCTCGGCCCAGGCGCTCATTTCCGCCCTAGCGGAACAAAAGGGGGCGAAGGCTGCGGCCAGCGAAATGGCCGCCATCAAAAGCCGGCGCGGTGCCAAAGAAATAATCATCATGGAACAAAGGTTTATCGAAAGTCCGGTTTGGCCGCCAGAAGCGGACGGCCATATAATCCTCATTTTCAGTTGATTGATTGGTGACATTGGCCCATCTTTCTCTTGTCGGGGCCTTGATGCGGTCTGGCAGCAGGAGGAACGATGTCCTTATCTACGCTGAAGAACAGACGGGAACGTGGCTTCTTCGATGGCCAGTTCCTCATCGCCATGCCGGGCATGGAAGACCGCAATTTTGCGCGCACGGTGATTTACATCTGCGCGCATTCGGATGCCGGTGCCATGGGCTTCGTCATCAACCGGCCGCAGAGCCTGACCTTCACCGACGTGCTCCTGCATCTCGACATGATCAAGCAGGAGGAACCGATCGTGCTGCCGCAGCGGGCGCGTGACTTCCCGATCCAGACCGGCGGCCCGGTGGAAAGCGGCCGCGGCTTCGTGCTGCATTCGGACGATTATGCCAGCGACTCCTCGATCCCGGTCAGCGACGACATCTGCCTGACGGCGACGCTCGACATCGTGCGCGCCATCTCCAAAGGCGCCGGGCCGAAGCGTGCGACCATGCTGCTCGGCTACTCCTCCTGGGCGGCCGGCCAGCTCGAAAACGAGGTCGCCAACAATGGCTGGCTCACCTGCCCGGCCAATGAGGAACTGATCTTCGATCGCAGCCTCGACGACAAATACGAGCGGGCGCTCGCCGGCATGGGCATCAACGCCGCCATGCTCTCGGCCGAAGCCGGCCACGCCTGACGGTCGCGGCTCGCCTGACGGTCGCGGCTCGCCTGGCGGTCGCGGGAACGAATAGGCGCGAGTGACGTTCCCTTCCCGCGCGGACGAGAGGTCCGACGCCGAGCATGGAGACATCACAGATGGGTAGCACCAGCGACAAGATTTCAGGCAAGGCAAACGAAATTGCCGGCAAGACCAAGCAGGCCGCCGGCAAGGCCACGGGCAATCGCGACATGCAGGCCGAGGGCGACGTCCAGGAAGCCAAGGGCAAGGGACAGGTCGCAACAGGCAAGGTCAAGGACAAGCTCAAAGGCGCCGTCGACCGGCTCTGAACCACCAGCTCAGCCCTCCCGAACCACGCCTGCTGCGCACGCGCGCAGCGGGCATTTTTAATCCGCCCCTGCCTTGCAGAGATCAGTACGATGAAACTCTTTGCCTGCGACAATTGCGACCAGGTCGTCCACTTCGACAATCGTCACTGCGTGCGTTGCAATCACCGGCTCGGTTTCCTCCCGGGCGACCTCGCCATGCACGCACTGGAGCCGCGCGACGAGATGGTCTGGCAGCTCGTTTCCGATCCCGACCGGCACGTGCGCTTCTGCGCCAATTCAGGCCTCGACATCTGCAATTGGCTGGTGGAGGGCGAGAGCGACAGTGAATTCTGCACCGCCTGCCGCCACAACCGGCTGGTTCCGAATACCGACACGCAGGACGGCATCGACCGCTGGCGGCGCATCGGCCAGGCGCAGCGTCATCTGTTCTATTCGCTCTTGCGCTGGAAGCTGCCGCATCCCGATCGCGGCCAAGATCCGCAAGGCGGCCTGGTCTTCGATTTCCTCGAAGATTCCCTGCAGGGCAACGGCAATGTCGTGCCTGCTATGACCGGCCACGAGGAAGGCCTGATCACCATCCGCGCCGCCGAAGCCGACGACGCTACGCGCGAACAGGCGCGCAGCTCGATGAACGAGCCCTATCGCACGCTGCTCGGCCATTTCCGCCACGAGACCGGCCATTTCATCTGGAACAAGCTGGTGCGCGACCGCGACGGCCTTGCTGAATTCCGCGCCGTCTTCGGCGACGAACGGCAGGATTATGCGGCCGCCCTGCAAAGACACTATGCCGACGGCCCGCCTTTGGGATGGCAGGATCATTTCATCAGCGCCTATGCCGCATCGCACCCCTGGGAGGATTTCGCCGAATGCTTTGCGCATTACCTCCATATCGTCGACACACTGGAGACGGCCCGCGCCTTCGGCATCGCCATCGATCCGCGCGGCCATGAGGAAATAGCAGGCGAGGTCGATTTCCTTCCCTACAGGGCGAAGAGCGCCGAGCAGCTCGTCAGCGCCTGGGTGCCGCTCAGCATCGCGATCAACGCCATCCAGCGCAGCATGGGCCAGCCGGATTCCTACCCCTTCGTGCTCTCCTCGCCTGTCGTGGCCAAGCTCGAATATCTGCATCGGCTGATCCAGGGGGCGGCGGTGCGGCAATAGGTGGGTGAGAATACCGAACGTCGCTGCTTGCTCCCTCTTCTCCCCAGCGGGGGCCCGAAGGACGGGGCGAGACCCGCGGCTCGACCCCGGTTGGTGGCCCGAAGGGTCGGATGAGGGGGCCGTACGGCACACCATTCATTGCCCTTCGCTTGCGCTCAGCGCATTCGCGGCTCAGCCGCTCCCCCCCCCCTCATCTGCCTGCCGGCATCTTTCCCCGCTGGGGAGAAGGGGCTCGTGCAACGCCGCATCATCTTTCACCCGTGCAAGTTCGAGGGAGCACAAGGAGACGCAATCCGCCTATTATCGGCCTTCCGCATCGCGGGCCGCAGGATGAACGCGTAAACCGTCCCTCCTTCAACCGCGCACAGAATCTGACCCTGTCTCTTCGAGCCAATATTTGATCATCATCAGCGCTGCCCCTTTGCTGAGCAACACATCGCGCTCGTCCGCCAAATCCCGTTCGAAACGCTGACACAGCTTCTCATAGGCATCGAAAAGAGCGCCGGCTTCTCCGTGACGACGATAGACGTCCTCCATATGATCGATCGTTGAGCTCAATTCGACTGTCGTTGGAATAGATGATGACACTCTTGCCTCCCGAACGAAAACGGTCTCGGCCTGCAATATGCGGTAGTTGGTGAGGGGCAGCCGTCATACACCTAAAACGAAACCGCCTTGCCCTTCTTGAACGGCTCCATGCCCCGGCGCGCAAGTTCATCGGCGCGTTCGTTTTCCGGGTGGCCGGCGTGGCCCTTGACCCAGTGCAGCGTCACCTTGTGGCGGTTGCGGGCTTCTTCCAGCGCCTGCCAGAGCTCGGCGTTCTTCACCGGCTTCTTGTCCGATGTCTTCCAGCCGTTCTTTTTCCAGCCGAAGATCCACTTGGATATACCGTCCTTGACGTAGGCGCTGTCGGTATAGAGATCGACCTCGCAAGGGCTCTTCAGCGCCTGCAGCGCCGAGATCGCGGCCATCAACTCCATGCGGTTGTTGGTCGTCTCCGCCTCGCCGCCGAAAAGCTCTTTTTCGACCTCACCATACCGCAACACCGCGCCCCAGCCGCCCGGACCGGGATTGCCGGAGCATGCGCCGTCGGTGAAGATATCGACGTGTTTCATCGGCTCAATCCGTATTCGGCGGCCGAGCCGATCTGGCGGTGGAAGCGCAGCTTGCGCAGATATTCGAGCGGGTCCTTCTTGGTGACCATCGCGCCTTCCGGCGTCGTCAGCCAGTCATAGAGCCGGGTCAGGAAGAAGCGCAGCGCCGAGCCGCGCGCGAGCAACGGCAGGGCGGCGATCTCCGTCTCGCTCAACGGCCTGACGCTCTGATAACCCTCGAGCATCGCCATGCCCTTGGTGATGTTATAGGCGCCATCCTTCTCGAAGCACCAGGCGTTCAGGCAGATCGAGACGTCATAGGCAAGCAGGTCGTTGCAGGCGAAATAGAAATCGATCAGGCCGGAGAGCTGATCGCCCAGGAAGAAGACGTTGTCGGGGAAAAGGTCGGCATGGATGACGCCGGACGGCAGGCTCTTCGGCCAGGCGGCGGCGAGAAAATCGAGTTCGTTGCGGATCTCGCCCTGCAGGCCGGGTTCGACCTCATCGGCACGCGCCTCGGATTTCTCCCAGAGCCCCCGCCAGCCGTCGAGCGACAGCGCGTTCGGACGTTTCAGCTCGAAATCTTCGCCAGCCACATGCATTTCGGCGAGCGCCTTGCCGACCTCACGGCAATGCTTCGCCTCCGGCTTTCTCAGCCACATGCCTTCGAGGAAGGAAATCAGCGCCGCCGGCCGGCCGGAGAGCGAGCCGAGCAAGGCGCCGTCGCGGCGCGGCAGCGGCAGCGGGCAGGAAAGGCCGCGGGCCGAGAGATGCTGCATGAGGCCGAGGAAGAAAGGCAGGTCGCTCTTTTCCACACGCTTCTCATAAAGCGTCAGGATCAGCGGCGCCTTGGAGGTATGCAGCAGGAAATTCGAATTTTCGACGCCTTCGGCGATACCCTTATAGGAGAGCAGCGTGCCTGCATCATATTCCGTCAGGAACCATTTCAGATCGTCTTCGGCGATATCGGTGTAGACTGCCAAGGGAGGTCTCGTCTCTGGATGATGGATGGTGGATGGTGGATGACCCGGGCGCGATGGCGGTCTAGCCGTTGACGAAGGCCATGTCGGCCGCCGTCAGCTCGATGCTGCGCAATTCGCGATTGACCAGGAAGTTTTCGGTTTCCTGCACCGTCTCGGCCAGCTCGACGCGGGCATCGAAGCGGGCGCGGAAAGCCTCGATGATCTCGTTGACGATCACCTCCGGCGCCGAGGCGCCAGCGGAAAGGCCGAGCGTCGAAATCGCGCCGATCTCCTCCCAGTCGAGCTCGGCGGCGCGCTGCACCAGGATCGATTTCTTCGCCCCTGCCCTCAGCGCCACTTCGACGAGACGCTTGGAATTGGACGAATTCGGCGCACCGACGATGATGAAGAGATCGCAGCCCGGGGCCGCCTGCTTCACCACTTCCTGGCGGTTGGTCGTCGCATAACAGATCGAATCCGCCGCCGGCGCGGTCAGGTTCGGAAATCGCTCCTGCAGGCGGGCGATGACGCCGGCTGTATCATCGACCGACAGCGTCGTCTGAGTGACATAACCGAGATTGTCGGGATCGGCGGGGGCGTAGGCATCGGCATCCTCGATCGTCTCGATCAGCGAAACCGAACCTTCCGGCAATTGCCCCATCGTGCCGATCACTTCCGGGTGGCCGGCATGGCCGATGAGGACGACATGGCGGCCGAGGCGATTGTGGCGCATCGCCTGCTTGTGGACCTTGGACACGAGCGGACAGGTGGCGTCGAGATAGAAGAGGTTGCGGCTTGCCGCATCCTCCGGCACCGATTTCGGCACGCCGTGAGCGGAGAAGACCACCGGCTGGGCGCGATGCTCGGCGGGGATCTCGTCCAGCTCCTCGACGAAGACCGCGCCCTTGGCCTCCAGCCCTTCGACGACATAACGATTGTGGACGATCTCGTGGCGCACATAGACCGGCGCGCCATAGGATTTGAGCGCCAGCACGACGATCTGGATGGCGCGGTCGACGCCGGCGCAGAAACCGCGCGGACCGCAGAGCCTGATCGTCAAGGGAGGTTTCGCCGCAATAGTCATGTCCGTTCCGTCAAAATTCCGTCCAGCGTGGGAGTAAGGGACCTCTAGCCCAATATGGCCGGGAATTGAAGCGATACTATTGCCGAGGCGCCTTGCCGGATTTTCGGAACCAGGAGATCGCCACCACAACGACGAGGACGGCGGCAAGCCCGTACCAGGTCAGGGCATATTGCAGATGATCGTTCGGCAGATCCACCTGGGTGACGCCGCCGATCGGCAGGCCGGCCGGGTTGGGGGTGGAATCGGCATCGACGAAGAACGGGATGACGCGCGCCTTCTCCAAGCCGACGCTCTCGGCCATGACGTCGAGGTCTTTCCAGTAGAAGATGTTCTTGGCGACGTCATTGTCGGGCACCAGCCAGGACGGCTTGCCGGCAAGTTTGGCGCGCGCGAGCCCGGTGACCGTCTGCTGATCGGTCAGCTGGCCCTGCATGCGCATTTCCGGCTCCTTGTTCTCATAGGGAACGAAGCCGCGATTGACGAAGAGGATGCGCCCGTCGGCAAGCTCGAGGGGGGTGTAAATATAAAAGCCGGTCTGGCCGTGCCAGGTGGCGAAGAAATGCCGCTCCTTATTGTTGATATAGCGGCCGGTGGCGGTGACCTTGCGGTATTCGATGTCGCCGCCGGACGCGGCCATTACCTCGATATCGGCGAGCGGCACTGGCGCGGCAGCCTGGCGCGCGGCTATATCGGCGAGCAGGCCTTGCTTCCAGTGGAGGCGCTGCAGTTGCCAGGTGCCGAGCGAAACCAGGATGGCAAGGGCGATCAGCACCAGAATGCCGGTTATAACAGGCAGCCGGCGGCGCGCCACGGCATGATCGACGTCAGTCACTCAGACGTCCTTCGCGGGCATTATGGCGGTACTGCATGGCGATCAGGATGCCCTTGAACCAGCGCAGTGTCAGAAGCGACAGGATGATCGTCAGCGGCCCGAAAATGAGGATATGCACCCAGATCGGCGGCCCGTAATTGACCTGCAGCCACAGCACCATGCCGATGACGATGAAGCCGACGATGAGGATGACGAAGACGGCCGGGCCATCACCGGAATCGGCAAAGGAATAATCCAGGCCGCAGGAGGCGCAGCGCGGCTTCAGGCCGAGCAGACCATCGAACAGTTTGCCCTGGCCGCAGCGCGGGCAGCAGCCTTTGAAACCGGTTTTCACCGGATCGAGGGGTGGAAATTGCGCGCTGTCCTCGCTCATGATGTTCCTTTACGCGGCCACTTGCGGCCGCGGCCTTTTCGATGCTGCCTTAACTCTCCCATAAAGTATTCGCATCCCGAATGGAAATGCCTGCGCGGTTCTGATGAGCGATTCGCGCCAAACAGAAGAAGAAGACTGATGACCAATGACAGCCATGCCGGACAGATCATCATCCTGAACGGCGCGCCGAGAAGCGGCAAATCCAGCATTGCGCGTGCAATCCAGGACGAATTCGAGGGGCCGTGGATCAACCTCGGCGTCGACGGCTATAACGATATGACACCAAAACGCTACCTGCCCGGCATCGGCCTGAGGCCGGGCGGCGAGCGCCCGGATCTCGAGGAACTCGTGCCGTTCCTCTACGCAGCCCTTTACGAATCGATCGCCATCCATGCCGGATTGGGGCTCAATGTGGTGGCAGATCTCGGCCATCACGACAGCTACTCGCAGCCGCTCGGCATTCTTCCCGATTGCGCCCGGCGCCTGCAGGGTTTCTCCGTGCTGTTCGTCGGCGTGCGCTGTCCGATCGAGACGATCATGCAGCGGCGCGAGATCAAGCAAGAAGGGCGCGAGACACTCTATGCAAGAGCCTCCGAAGAGATGCCGGTCCCCGAACCGGTGCAGCGCTGGCAGGACGAGGTTCATCGCCCCGGCATCTACGACATGGAGGTCGATACCTCGGTGCTGACTGCACTCGAATGCGCCGAAGCGATCCGCCACCAATTGGATCTCGGCATTCCCACACCCTCTGCCTTCGAACGGATCGCCGGCGGGCGGTGAGAAAAGCGGCGCGGCCCAAATGGGCAAAGGCATGCCGCGGCTTGACGACTCCCCTTCTCCCCAGCGGGGAGAAGGTACCGTAGGGCGGATGAGGGGGCCGCAGAAACAGGTCTTTCCAAATGTTTCGGAAGTTCGACCGCGCCAGCATTGTCTCGCCCATGTCGCTTTAGTGGGATAGGCGGTTGCGGGCGCGGTGCCGTGTAGCCCCCTCATCCGCCTGCCGGCACCTTCTCCCCGCTGGGGAGAAGAGATTTGCCGCGACCTTTCCGTTCCGTCCCTCCACTCAGTCGGTTGTGGCCGCGCAACGGACACAGCAGACGGCCCACGCCGCCGCTCTAACTTTGGGACGCCGTTTTCGATTCAGCGCTGTTTTGCCCCAGGCGCGGCTCCATCCCTGACAGCAGCCGCTGAATGTTGGCGCGATGACGTATGATCACATAAGCACCGCCTGAAATCACCAGCAACCGATAGGGCAAGGGCTGCTCGAGGCTGCAGATGAGAGCGATTGCAGTCAAAGCCGCCAGGATCGACCCGAGGGAAACAATCCTGAAGATGGCGAGCACGACGCCAAAAACCGCAAGGGCGCCAAGACCGACCGGCCAGGATATTGCGAGCAACAGGCCGAGCCCCGTAGCGACGGATTTGCCGCCTTTAAAATTCAGCCAGATCGAACGGCTATGACCGAGCAATGCGGCAAGTCCGGCCAGGCAAACGGCCCAGTGCAGCCAGGCGTGCAGATCAAGTGCTGCCGGCGGCATGTCGTACAACGATCTATGGATCCACGGATAGAACCAGCGGGCAAACAGGATCGCTCCGGCGCCTTTCAGCACATCCACCAGAAGCACCGCCGACGCAGGCCATTTCCCCAGGGTTCGCAAGACGTTCGTTGCGCCGGTGGATCCGGAGCCATGGTCGCGAATATCGATGCCTACAAGCAGTTTCCCGGCAAGATAGCCCGTGGGCGTGGAACCGATGAGGTAGCCGATCGCCAATCCAAACAAGCTCGCTGCCCAAAAAACCATGGAGCCTCCTCGATGCTCGACCTGTCAGTGTATCATCGCATCGCCCTTCGCAATAATTCAATGGTCTCCGAGACGGACCGGCCTTGAACCGGCGGCGGCTCCGCGCGCTCGCAGAATTCGCGCCAGACGAACAGGGTCAGTTCGGCGCCATCCGTCGGGGTCTCTCCCGGTCCGTCGGCAAAACTCTGGAGGATGCGATATCGGCTGTCTTTCCAGAACAACTCCTCCACCCACTCATAGATCGGGATCACGTGGAAATGGATCGGATAACCGGGGGAATGGCCATACCGGCCGATGTAGACGCGCCCCGCGTTCAGTTTCCGCGTGGATGCTCGGGTCAATGACGGAGTATGAGGAAGCTGGCGAGGCAAAGCGCGAAATCGTCAACAAAAAAGGCGGGCACCGAGCCCGCCTTTTGCATTTATTCCGTCCCGATCAGCCTGCGGCGACCGGAGCGCCCCAGCCGCCCCAGACGTAGATGCAGAAGAACAGGAACAGCCAGACGACGTCGACGAAGTGCCAGTACCAGGCGGCTGCCTCGAAGCCGAAATGCTGCTTCGGGGTGAAATCGCCGCGCAGCGCGCGCAGCAGGCAGACGAGCAGGAAGATCGTGCCGACGAGGACGTGGAAACCGTGGAAGCCGGTCGCCATGAAGAAGGTCGCGCCGTAGATCGAATTCTTGAAGTCGAACGGAGCGTGGGCATATTCGTAGGCCTGCACGCTGGAGAACAGGATGCCGAGCAGCACGGTCAGCGTCAGGCCCTGAACGAGGCCCTTGCGGTCATTGTGCAGCAGCGCATGGTGCGCCCAGGTCACCGTCGTGCCGGACAGCAGCAGGATGACGGTGTTGTAGATCGGCAGGTGCCAGGGATCGAGGACTTCGATGCCCTTCGGCGGCCAGACGCCGCCGGTATAGGCCATGCGCGAGGCCTGGATCGCCTCGTTCGGAAACAGGCTGGCGTCGAAATAGGCCCAGAACCAGGCGACGAAGAACATCACTTCCGAAGCGATGAACATGATCATGCCGTAACGCAGGTGCAGCGAAACGACGCGGGTGTGAGAGCCCTCATGGGCTTCCTTCACCGTATCGGCCCACCATCCGTACATCACATAGAGAACCAGCACGAGGCCGATAAAGAAGAGCCAGGGATTGGCGAGTTCGGCGCCGGCGAGCTTGAAGGAGCCGCCGTTCAGATAACGCATATAGCAGACGCCGCCGATCGCCATGATGAAGGCGCCGAGCGAGGCGAGAATCGGCCACGGGCTCGGATCGATGATGTGGTAGTCGTGGTTCTTCTGATGCGCATCGGCCATGTGGCTATCCCCGGATGTCTTCCTCACTTCGCTCCCGGCATAGCCGGAAACGAGCCTTGATCAAAGTTTCTTTTCAATCTTCACCGCTCCACCCTCATTCGAAGCGAGAGGCTTCGGACCCTCTTTCGGGTAGAACGTATATGACAGCGTCACCGTGTGGATATCCTTCGATTCCACCGCCTTGACGATTTCAGGGTCGATATAGAATACGACCGGCATTTCCAGCTTCTCGCCCGGCTTCAGGTCCGTTTCCGTAAAGCAAAAGCACTGAACCTTGTTGAAATAGGCGCCCGCTTCGCCCGGCGTGACGTTGAACACCGCCTGGCCGCGCTGGGTCTCGTTCGACCGGTTCTCAGCGACGAAATTGACCTGGATGGTTTCGCCGATCTTCGGATTGACCTCGCGCTCGACCGGTTTGAAATTCCACTGCAGGCCAGGGGCGACGTTGGCGTCGAAGGTGACGCGCATCTTGCGGTCGAGGACGACGCTCGACATCTGCTCGACGCGCTGTGTCGTGCCGTTATAGCCGGTCACCTGGCAGAAGATGCGGTAGAGCGGCACGGCGGCATAGCTCATCGCGCCCATGCCGAAGACGAAGCTCAGGCACATCAACACGACGGCGCCGTTGTTGCGGCCTTGCTTCCTGGGTGCGGCAGCTTTCTCGCTCATCCGGCCATTCCCCCGCCGATCTTGACGATCGTGATCGCGTAGAAGAGGACGACCAGGCCGGCCAGCACCAGCCCGAGGGCGATATTGCGATTGCGGCGCGACTTCATCTGCTTTTCGGTGAGCTTGACCAGATCCATCAGAACCAACCTCCAGCGTGCGAAACCAAGACCGAAGCCAGCCGGTCGATCATCAGGGCTGAAAATACGGCGAAGAGATAGAAGATCGAGAAGGCAAAGAGCTTCTTTGCGGGGATCATTTTCAGATCGCCGTCGGGCATGCGCCAGACGGCGATGGAACAGTAGATGAAGATCGCACCGAGGGCGGCGGCGATGAGGCCGTAGCCGAAGCTCGCAAAACCGAGGAAAGACGGCAGCACCGCGCAGACGGCGGTCAGCACCGCATAGGCGACGATCTGATGCTTGGTCACCCGCTCGCCGGCGACGTTCGGCAGCATCGGCACGCCGACGGCCTCGTAATCGCGCATCTTGAACAGGGCAAGCGCCCAGAAATGCGCCGGCGTCCACAGGAAGATGATCAGGAAGAGAACGGTGCTCTCGATCGTCACCGAATTCGTCACGCAAGCCCAGCCGATCATCGGCGGGAAGGCGCCGGCGGCACCGCCGATAACGATGTTCTGCGGCGTCGAGCGCTTCAGCCACATGGTGTAGATGACGGCGTAAAAGAAGATGGTGAAGGCAAGGATGCCGGCCGAGAGCCAGTTGACGGCAAGGCCGAGAATGACAACCGAAAAGCCCGACAGCACCAGGCCGAAGGCGAGCGCCTCCGATGGGGCGACGCGGCCGGCCGGGATCGGGCGCTTGGCCGTGCGGCTCATGACGGCGTCGATATCCGCGTCGTACCACATGTTCAGCGCGCCCGAGGCGCCGGCGCCGACGGCAATGCAAAGGATGGCGATCAGGCCGAGGACGGGATTGATGTGGCCCGGGGCCAGCACGAGACCGGCAAAGGCGGTGAAGACCACGAGCGACATGACCCGTGGCTTCAAGAGCTCGAAATAATCGCGCGCGCTCGCTTCCGACATTTCGCCGTCCTCTGCAAGCGCCTCGTGATTGTCGATAACCGTCATCATTCCGTCCTGAATTTCCTTACGCCGGACGCCGTATCGAATGCGGCGTCCGGTTTTCCGCGCGCTTTACTTGATGCGCGGCAGCTGTTCCCACTGGTGATAAGGCGGCGGCGAAGGCAGCTGCCATTCCAGCGTCGTCGCACCCTCGCCCCACGGATTCTCGCCGGCGATGCGCTTCCTGGCGAAGGCTTCGAAGACCGAGAAGAGGAAGATCAGCACGCCGAAGGCCGAGATGTAGGAGCCGATCGAGGACACATAGTTCCAGCCGGCAAAGGCATCCGGATAATCGATGTAGCGGCGCGGCATGCCGGCGAGACCAAGGAAGTGCTGCGGGAAGAACACCAGGTTGACGCCGATGAACATGACCCAGAAATGCAGCTTGCCGAGGAACTCGTTGTACATGTAGCCGGTCATCTTCGGGAACCAGTAATACCAGCCGGCAAAGATCGCGAAGACGGCGCCGAGCGACAGAACGTAGTGGAAGTGAGCCACGACGTAATAGGTGTCATGCAGCGAACGGTCGAGACCGGCATTGGCAAGCTGGACGCCGGTAACGCCGCCGACCGTGAACAGGAAGATGAAGCCGATCGCCCAGATCATCGGGGTGCGGAACGAGATCGAGCCGCCCCACATCGTCGCGATCCAGGAGAAGATCTTCACGCCGGTGGGAACAGCGATGACCATCGTGGCGAAGACGAAGTAGCGCTGCGCATCGAGCGACAGGCCGACCGTATACATATGGTGGGCCCAGACGACGAAGCCGACGGCGCCGATCGCGACCATGGCGTAGGCCATGCCGAGATAACCGAAGATCGGCTTCCTCGAGAAGGTCGAGATGATGTGGCTGATCATGCCGAAGCCCGGCAGGATGAGGATGTAGACCTCGGGGTGACCGAAGAACCAGAACAGGTGCTGGTAGAGGATCGGGTCGCCGCCGCCTTCCGGAGAGAAGAAGGAGGTGCCGAAGTTGCGGTCGGTCAGCAGCATGGTGATGCCGCCTGCCAGAACCGGCAACGACAGCAAGAGCAGGAAGGCGGTGATCAGCACCGACCAGGCAAACAGCGGCATCTTGTGCAGCGTCATGCCGGGGGCGCGCATGTTGAGGATCGTGGTGATGAAGTTGATCGCACCGAGGATCGACGAGGCGCCGGCGATATGCAGCGCGAAGATTGCCAGGTCCACCGCCGGTCCAGGCGTGCCGCTCGTTGCCAGCGGCGGATACATCGTCCAGCCGCCGCCGGTGCCGTAGGCGCCAGCCGGGCCTTCGACGAACATCGACAGCAGGAGCAGCGCAAAGGCCGGAACGATCAGCCAGAAGGAGATGTTGTTCAGGCGCGGGAAGGCCATGTCGGGGGCGCCGATCATGATCGGCACCATCCAGTTGGCAAATCCGCCGATCATCGCCGGCATGACCATGAAGAAGATCATGATCAGCGCGTGCGCCGTCGTGAACATGTTGAACATCTGCTTGGCGCCGTCGATGGCGGCATCGCCCTCATAGCCGTAGACCATCGAGGCCAGGCCGTGGAAGATCTGGATGCCCGGCTCCTGCAGCTCCATGCGCATGGCCACCGACAACGCGCCGCCGATGATGCCGGCGATGATCGCGAATATCAGGTAGAGCGTGCCGATGTCCTTGTGGTTGGTCGAGAACAGCCAGCGATTGACAAAGCTCGGCTTGTGCCCGTGATCATGGTGATCGTGATCATCATGCGCATGGTCGTGGTGGGCGTGAGAATGATCGTCGTGAGCGGAAGGTCCAGCCATTGTCCCGATCCCCTTTAATTACTGTGCTTCGGCAACGTCGACGGTCTTTGCGGGACCATCGGTTGCGGCCATGAGTGTCTTGTAGGCGCCGGGCAGGTCGCTGGCGGCCGTGGTCAGCCACTGCTTGTACTTGTCCTCGGAGACGACGCGGATGGCGATCGGCATGAACGCATGGTCCTTGCCGCAGAGCTCGGAACACTGGCCATAGAACAGGCCCTCGCGCTCGGCCCTGAACCAGGTCTCGTTCAGGCGGCCCGGCACGGCGTCGATCTTGATGCCGAAGGACGGCATGGCGAAAGCATGGATGACGTCGGTCGGCGCAGACGTCACGAGAACGCGGACCGTCTTGTTGACCGGCAGCACCAATTCGTTGTCGACGGCGAGCAGTCTCGGATAGACCGACTTGTCTTCCTTGCCGGCGGCCGCACGATCCTGATCCTTCAAGAGGTAGGAATCGAAGGCGAGCGGGCTGTCGCCCGACCCTTCATATTCATAGTTCCACTGCCACTGGGTGGCGGTCGCCTTGATCGTCACGTCAGGATTTTCGGGCAGCGTCAGCTGCGCCGTCAGAAGGTTGAACGAGGGAATGGCGAGGAAGAGCAGCACCAGGACCGGCCCCACGGTCCAGATGACCTCGATCAGCGTATTATGGCTCGTGCGCGACGGAACCGGATTTGCGCCGGCGCGGAACTTGAAGCAAACGACGATGAGCAGGATCAGAACGAAGAGCGTGATCGGAACGATAAACCACAGGGTATATTGTTCGAACCAATGAATTTCCCGCATAATCGGCGTCGCTGCCGGCTGCAGCGTCGCCTGCCACGGCGTCGGCTGGTCGGCATATGTGCCGGAAGCAAAAAGCAGACAGACCAGTGCGGTCAGAGCTGCATAAGCCTTCTTCATCACCTTATTATCTCCCTCGAGCGCTTGACCTGCAAAATCGAACGCAGAATCCTTGCCATCTTCAGCGCTTCAAACCACAGTTTGGCATTTGCCGCAACAGGCAGGAGCAATTGTCTATGCGGCATTTTTGCTTAAAGCACAGGCAGGCCGAACGGCAAAACATCCCAAGTTTTTCATCGGCATATGAAAAATGCCCTTTCCGGCCGATCCGCCCCCCGTACATTATTTGACAAAGGTCCAATTTCTGCCGCAGTCCCCCGGTTTTCACGGGGTGGGGCTTTTCATTTCCGGTGGGCAGCTTCAACAATAGCCGCAATGATTCGATATCCAGAGGTTTCCATGGGTTTCCGTTCCCTCGCGCGGTCGCTTCTCGTGACTGCCAGCATCGCGGCCGCAGCGACGACGCCCGTCTTCGCACAGCAACCCGCCCCTTCCCCGGCCCAACCCACCACACCAGCACCGGCCGCCCCTGCCCCGGCGCAGCAGCCCCCGGCTGCCGCCCCGAATATCCAGGTGACGCCCGGCCAGACCCAGCCGCAGGCGCCGGGCACGGTGAAATCCAATCACGGCGCCTGGTCTGTCGTCTGCGACAAGCCGGCCGGCGCGGCGACGGAACAATGCGCGCTGATGCAGAACGTCATCGCCGAGGACCGGCCGGAGGTCGGGCTTTCCGTCGTGGTGCTGAAGACGGCCGACCGCAAATCGAAGATCCTGCGCGTGCTGGCGCCGCTCGGCGTGCTCCTGCCGAACGGCCTCGGCCTCAATGTCGACGGCAAGGATATCGGCCGCGCCTATTTCGTCCGCTGCTTCGCCGACGGCTGTTATGCCGAGGTCGTGCTCGAGGACGAACTGCTCAAGACCTTCCGCAGCGGCGCCCAGGCCACCTTCATCGTCTTCCAGACGCCTGAGGAAGGCATCGGCATTCCCGTCGATCTCAAGGGTTTTGCTGAGGGTTTTGACGCGCTGCCTTGAGATCAGGTGATGTGTGCCGCGGCCTTTCGGCTCCCTCTTCTCCCCTCGGGGAGAAGGTGCCCGGAGGGCGGATGAGGGGGCCGCAAGCCGGCCTTCCAATAAGAAGAACGTTCATCCGGACTTCGGCCGCACTGGCATGGTCTCGACTGTCTTGAAGTCGCTGCCATCGCGTGGTTGGACAGGAGTTGAGAGGGCGTGCCGTGTGGCCCCCTCATCCGCCTGCCGGCACCTTCTCCCCGAGGGGGGAAGAGATATGCCGCGCGCTTCTTCGTCCCACCCGTCGGGCACCTTCTCCTAGAAATCTTGCCCGACACAGAATATTCCGCGACAGGGGCTTCACTCTTTATCGGGTAGAGCCCTATCTAGGGACTGAGCGCATTCCCGACCGCATGCCCATTGGAGCCAGACCATGACCACCGATCTCCTGACGCTTTTCGATGCCGACGAAGCCACGATGCGTGGTCTCGTCGCCCAGGCGCTCGCCGGCGCCGATGACGGCGAGCTGTTTATCGAGCATGCCCAGGCCGAGGCGCTGACCTTCGACAATGGCCGGCTGAAGGGCGGCAGCTTCAATACGGAACAGGGTTTCGGGCTGCGCGCCGTTGCCGGCGAAGCCGTGGGTTATGCCCATGCCGGCGACCTCTCGGTGGCGGCGCTGAAGCGGGCGGCCGATGCGGTCGGCGCGGTGACGCGCGGCTATTCCGGCACCTATGCCGCCGCTCCCCAGGGCACCAACAAGAAATTCTACGGCGACCAGAATCCCATCGGCCAGCCGAGCTTCGAGGAGAAGGTCAAGGTCCTGCAGGACATCGACGCCTATCTCAGAGGCAAGGACGACAAGGTGCGGCAGGTAACCGCCTCGGTCGCGGCGAGCTGGCAGGTCGTCGACATCCTGCGTGCCGACGGCCATCGCGTGCGCGACATCCGGCCGATGACCCGCATCAATATTTCCGTCGTCGTCGGTGAAGGCGAGCGGCAGGAGAGCGGCTCCTACGGCAGCGGCGGGCGCATCGGCTTCGGCGATTTCATTGCCGAGGGCAGCTGGCAATACGGCGCCGACGAGGCGCTGCGCCAGGCGCTCGTCAATCTGGAAGCCATCGATGCGCCGGCCGGCACCATGGATGTCGTTCTCGGTTCCGGCTGGCCGGGGGTTATGCTGCACGAGGCCGTCGGCCACGGGCTGGAAGGCGATTTCAACCGCAAGAAGACGTCGGCCTTTGCCGGGCTTCTCGGCCAGATCGTCGCCGCTCCCGGCGTTACCGTCGTCGACGATGGTACGATCGACAACCGCCGCGGCTCGATCACAATCGACGACGAGGGCACGCCGTCCGGCTACAATGTGCTGATCGAAAACGGCAAGCTCGTCGGCTACATGCAGGACCGGCAGAATGCCCGGTTGATGGGCATGGCGCCCACCGGCAACGGCCGCCGCCAGGGCTATGCCCATGTGCCGATGCCGCGCATGACCAATACCTATATGCTCGGCGGCGACAAGACGCCGGATGAAATCATCGCCTCGGTGAAGAAGGGCATCTATGCCGTCTCCTTCGGCGGTGGCCAGGTCGACATCACCTCGGGCAAATTCGTCTTCGGCTGCACCGAGGCCTATCTCATCGAGAACGGCAAAGTCGGCGCACCGATCAAGGGCGCCATGCTGATCGGCAACGGCCCGGATGCGATGAAGCGGGTGTCGATGATCGGCAACGACATGAAGCTCGATACCGGCATCGGCAATTGCGGCAAGGCCGGCCAATGGGTTCCGGTCGGCGTCGGCCAGCCGCATCTGCGCATGGATCAGATCACCGTCGGCGGCACGCAGACCTGAGGCTGAGGATTTCATGATGGCAGAGATCGAAATCAGACCTTTTGCCGCCGGCGATGCCGATGACGTGCTGTCGGTGATCCTGCCGATCCAGCGCGAGGAGTTCGGCATCGACATCACAGCCGATGCCCAGCCGGATCTCAGGGTCATCCCGGATTTCTATCAGTCCGGCAAAGGTGAGTTCTGGGTCGCCGTCAAGGACGGCGCGATTGTCGGCACGCTTGGGCTGAAGGACATCGGCAACAACCAGGCGGCACTGCGCAAGATGTTCGTCGCCGCCGAGGTTCGCGGCCGCGAACACGGCGTGGCGGCGCGGCTTCTCGAGCGTCTGTTCGATCACGCCAGAGATGCCGGCCTTACCGATATCTTCCTCGGCACGACGGACAAATTCGTCGCCGCCCATCGCTTCTACGAGAAGAACGGCTTTACCGAGATCGCCAAGGGCGCCCTGCCCCGCTCGTTTCCGCTGATGGCGGTGGACAGCAAGTTCTATCGCTACAAGGTCGGCTGACGAAAGAGCTGGAGCCATCCCGACATTCGGCATCACGCTTTAGGCGGCTTCACCACCGCTCTTTCAACCTTGCCGAGCAAGCTTTTCAGTTCGGGCTCGCGGACGAGAGCAGCGGCTTCGAGCGGCGGGAGCCATCGGCTGTTTCGTTGTTTTTCCTCCGGAAACTTCTCGTCAATTTTTTCGGCTTGCAAGAGATGGACCTGAACGACGGAAGGAACGCGCTCCCCGTTGGCCAGCGTCTTGATATAGGTGTAGAAGCCAAAGGGGCGCTTCCTGGCCTTACCCTTCACCCCGGCCTCCTCCCAAGCCTCGCGCTCGGCAACCTGGTGGGGTGCGAGCTTCGCAATAGGCCAGCCCTTGGGAATGATCCAGCGGCCGCTGTCGCGCGACGTGACCAGGAGGATATCAACCAACGCCGACTTTTCGATAACAGATCGCCGCAAACTGCTCGATTGCTTCCCCCCTCAAGAGCTGATCGGTCGCGCCTGCCAGCCGGCCGAGATAGGATCTAGCTTTCTTCGGCATTGGCTTCAGCCGCCGCCGGCCGGCCATCATTGGTGGCGGAAGCCGTGGTAATCTCCTGAGCGATAGATCAAGCGTGAAAAAGAAGCTTGAGACGCTGAACAAGGTTGGGGGCGCCGCCAATGTTCCTCAACTATATCTCTACTTCAAGGGCGGCGCCGTCACAAATCTGTCATAAACTGAAATTCACCCCTATCTCTTCAATGGGATACGGTTTAGGACGGCTTGCGCCTATAGCGCAGACCAAAGATCACGAGGTGTCCATGCTGGGTTGGTTTCGAAAGTTGATGCCGCGCGAAGACCGGTTCTTCGTCCTTTTCGAACAACATTCCAGAACGATCGTCGACGCCGCACAGGCTCTGGACAGGTTGCTGTCGGGCATAGAGATCGATCGTCAATGCGAAACGATCGTGCGGCTGGAAGATCAGGCCGACGATATAACGCGCGAAGTCATGCAGGCCGTCCGGCGGAGCTTCATCACGCCTTTCGATCGCGGAGATATCAAGGATCTCATCCAATCCATGGATGATGCGATCGACATGATGCACAAGACCGTCAAAACCATCCGGCTCTTCGAGCAGACCAGCTTCGACCCGCGGATGCAAGAGATGGGCAAGACCGTTGTGGAGGCTGCCAATCTCATTGCCGAGGCCATTCCCTTGCTTGATCGCATAAGCGCCAATGCGCCGCGGCTTTCTGCCATCGTCGAGCAGGTCACGCGGGTGGAAGGTCGCTCCGACGAGCTGCACGAGCAGGGGCTCAAGGATCTGTTTCGCCGGCACGGCGCCGGCAATGCAATGGCCTATATGATCGGCAGCGAGATCTACGGCGAGCTGGAGAAGGTGGTCGACCGTTTCGAGGACGTCGCCAACGAGATCAGCGGCATCGTGATCGAGAATGTCTGATGGATGCCGCCCTTGCACTTCCGCTTCTTGTCGGCCTGATCGGCATCGCGCTGCTGTTCGATTTTCTCAATGGCCTGCATGATGCGGCCAACTCGATCGCGACAATCGTCTCGACACGGGTCCTGAGGCCGCAATATGCGGTCTTCTGGGCGGCATTCTTCAATTTCATCGCCTTCCTGTTCTTCGGCCTGCATGTGGCCGAGACGCTCGGCACCGGCATCATCGACCCGGCGATCGTCACACCGCAGGTGATTTTCGCGGCCCTGATCGGCGCCATCGTCTGGAATGTCGTGACCTGGATCTTCGGCATTCCCTCCAGTTCATCCCATGCGCTCGTCGGCGGGCTGGTCGGTGCGGGCCTTGCCAAAACCGGCTTGAGCTCGATCGTCTGGAGCGGGCTTCTCAAGACTGCCGCCGCCATCGTCATGTCGCCGATGATCGGCTTTCTCCTGGCACTGTTCCTGATCCTCGCCGTGACCTGGACCTTCATCCGGCAAACACCCTTTGCAGTCGATCGGTCCTTCCGTTTCCTGCAATTCGTGTCGGCGTCGCTCTATTCGCTCGGCCACGGCGGCAATGACGCCCAGAAGACCATGGGCATCATTGCCGTGCTTCTTTACTCGCAGGGCTATCTGGGTGGCAGCTTCCACGTGCCGCTCTGGGTGGTGATTTCATGCCAGGCGGCGATGGCGCTCGGCACCTTGTTCGGCGGCTGGCGTATCGTCCATACGATGGGCTCGAAGATCACCCGGCTGAACCCGATGCAAGGATTCTGCGCCGAAACGGGCGGTGCCTTGACGCTGTTCGGCGCCACCTGGCTCGGCATCCCCGTTTCGACCACCCATACCATTACGGGCGCCATCATCGGCGTCGGCGCCGCCCGGCGCGTGTCCGCCGTCAGGTGGGGACTTGCCGGCAACATCGTGATCGCATGGATCATCACCCTGCCGGCCGCGGCGATAATATCGGCGCTTTCCTTTTGGCTGGTGACCGGCTTGAGCAAAATCTTCTGATGTCGCTCCCGATTTCTTACCTGCTCGGCTGAAACCGCCACTTCCGCTCGATCGCGGCGGCGAGGTCGATGTCGTTACGGCGAGCAAACAGCATGAGGTGACCGAGCAGGTCGGCAGTCTCGTCTGCCAGCTCGCGCCTGATATCCTCAGGAGAGCGGCCCTTCGCACGGCCCCGACCGGTCAGCCGGTTCCAGGCCTGGGTGAGCTCTCCCATTTCCTCCTGCAGTTTCAACAGGAACCAGTCGGCATCTCGCTCGATGCCATTGGCGGCGACATGGGCAGAGGAAGCGGCTTCGAACTGGTCGGCGAGACGGCGCAGCATCAATGTTCTCCTTTTGTTTATGGAGGAGACGCTGATTCCCGCTGCTTGTCCAGAGTGGAATATGGCGGCCGCGATTAGCTGTGATCGGGCAGCAGCATGCAATCATAGGAACGCTGTTTCAGCGCATCGCAGGCGGAGGCGGCGGCGTCCCTGCTGGCGAAACCGACGAAGCGGGCGCGATAGATCCTGTTCGCCCCCTGCCCGACAGCCTCGGTATAGGGTGAGGCGGAGACCAGCGGCGCGCCGCCTTCCGACTGTGCCTGGGCAAGAAGCGCCCGCGCCGCATCGGCGCTCGGCGCCGCTGAAATCTGGATCTGCCAGGTTCCGTCGGCTTTCTCGGCCGAAGCCTTGCCGGTCTTGCCGGCATTCAGGATCTCGTCCATCGCGACAGGACGCTCCAGCGGCACGACGGCGTCATCAGCATAAGCCAGGCTCTTCGCTGCGAGATCTTCGTCAGGGCGCGGCGCGTTCGCCGGCACCGGAACATCGGAAGCCTCGGCGGCGGACGCGACTTCGACCGGCTCCCTGGCGCCGACGCTCGCCATCAGCCTGGCGCCGCCGGATGACGAGGCGCGGCCGAGATAGCGGTCGAGCAGTGCCTCCATCCTGGCATCGCGGCTGCGGGCGGTGCGGCCGCCGAGCACGACGCCGACGACGCGGCGGTTGCCGTCCCTGACGGCACTGACGAGGTTGAAGCCCGACGCGTTGGTATAGCCCGTCTTGATGCCGTCCATGCCCTGGTAGCGGTACATGAGATTGTTATGGCCGCGCACGGTCTTGCCGCGGAAACTGAAGCTTGCCATCGAGAACAGGCGATATTCATTGGGATAATTCTTCATCAGCGCCACGGCGAGCGTCGACATGTCGCGCGCCGTCGTCACCTGGCGGCTGTTCGGCAGCCCCGACGCATTGACGAAGACGGTGCGGCTCATGCCGAGCTGGCGGGCCTTGGCCGTCATCATCCGGGCAAAACCGCTCTCCGAGCCGCCCAGCGTCTCGGCCATGGCGGCGGCGGCGTCATTGGCGGATTTGACGATCATGCCATAGACCGCCTCGCGCACCGTGATGGTGCCGCCCGCCTTGACGCCGAGCTTGGTCGGCGGCCGGGAGGCGGCATATTTCGACATTTCGATCGGCGTATCCCAGGCGATCTTGCCGCGTTTCAGCGCCTCGAAGGTGAGATAGAGCGTCATCATCTTCGTCAGTGAGGCCGGATGATTGAGCGTATCGGCGTTTTCGGACGCGAGAACCTTGCCGGTCCGGGCATCGAGGATCAGCGAGGCGCTGCCGGCAAGAGCCGCAAGCGGCGCCGAAACGGCCAGCGTTACGGTCAAAACAGCCGCCAAAAGCTTTCTCATGGAGTTCCCCCTGATGCGCTGGCTCTCGATGGGCCGGCGATGTCTCGTAATGTGACAGAAGCCGCAAGTTTGGCGCGACTTTGCGGCAACGCCTACCATTTTTCTAGCCTTTTCATCGTCTTGGTTAACAAAAAACGAAAGAAGCTGTGCGAAATCGGTATACAGCAAGGCTTAAGCTAGGATCGCTAGTTTGGCGCAAAAGCAATGGGCGGCGCATGACGGGGCAGTTGAAGCGACTGGCAAAAAGGGCGGCGATCGGCGCCGGGCTCGAGGCGTCCTGGCTGATCGCGGCGGCCGGCCTGATGCGGCAGGCGCGCGGGCGCGGGGTCATCTTCACGCTGCATCATGTCCGCCCGCACGTAGCCCAGGCCTTCGAGCCGAACGCGCATCTCGAAATCACCCCGCACTTTCTCGACGCCGCGCTGCGGCGGCTGACCCGCGACGGCTATCGTTTCGTGCGGCTCGACCAGTTGCCGGCGCTATTGGCCGAGCCCGAGGGCGGCAGGCCGTTTGCGGCCTTTACGCTGGACGACGGCTACATCAACAACGTGGAGCATGCGCTGCCGGTATTCGAGCGACATAGGGCGCCTTTCACGGTGTTCGTCACCAAGGGTTTTGCCGAAGGCTCCCACAGCATCTGGTGGGAAACGCTCGCCGTCCTGTTGCGCCAGGCAAAAGAAATCCGCTTCGATTTCGGCCGCGGCAGCGAGCGGCTGGCGCTCGACGGGCCGCGGCAGCAATGGGAGGCCTTCGACCGTTTCGTCCGGTATATCCACCGCTTCGACGAGGCGCGCGCCGTTGCCACCCTTGATATGCTGGCCAGGGAAAACGGCATCGAGCCGACCGATATCGTGCGCGATCTGGTGATGGGACCGGCGCAATTGCAGCGGCTCGCCCGACATCCGCTTGCAGCGCTCGGCTCCCATACGATCAGCCATCGCGCCCTTGCCCGGCTCTCGGAGGCCGAAGCGCGGATCGAGATGGAGGTTTCAGCCGATTACGTCGAGGCGCTGACCGGCGTCCGTCCCGCCGCAATCGCCTATCCCTACGGCACGCCTGAAGCTGCGACCGCCCGCGAGGCGGCGCTTGCCGGCCGGCTGGGCTTTTCGGTCGCCGTCACCACGCAACCGGGGCTGCCGGCAGCAGGTACGAACAACTATCTCCCGCGCATGTCGCTGAACGGCTTCTACCAGAAGCGGCGCTACGTCTCGGCGCTTGCCTCCGGCATTCCGCTGAAGCTGATGGGTCGGTAAGCGGTCAGGGATACATCCGCACCTTTTCCCACGCTCCGACCGGCGACGGTCGTCGGAATTCGATGCGGTCATGCAGGCGGAAATTCTGATCTTTCCAGAATTCGATCGAGGTCGGCCGGATGCGGAAGCCCGACCAATAGGGAGGCCGGGGTATCTCGCCAATCGCGTAGCGGGCGGTGTATTCGGCCACCGCCTTCTCCAGCGCGAATCGGCTTTCGAGCGGACGCGATTGTTTGGAGGCCCAGGCGCCGATGCGGCTGCCGCGCGCCCGCGTCTTGAAATAGGCGTCGGCTTCGGCGTCGCTCACGATCTCGACAGGTCCGCGCAACCGCACCTGGCGGCGCAGGCTTTTCCAGTGGAAGCACATGGCGGCTTTCTTCTGCCCCAAGATTTCGCGACCTTTCTGGCTCTCGAAATTGGTGTAGAAGACGAATCCGTCATCGTCGAATCCCTTCAGGAGTACCATGCGGACATTGGGAAGACCATGCTCGTCGACCGTTGCCAGCGCCACGGCATTGGGATCGTTCGGTTCGGAGGCCTCCGCTTCCTTCAGCCATTCGGCAAAGAGCTTGAAGGGCTCGCCACTTTCGGTAAAGTCACCGCTTGTTAACTCGTTTGCCGACATATTGGTTCAAATGCCCCGGATTATTCAAAACTCGCCCAGCTTTTGAAAACTGGACAGGACGCAGGGTGGAAGTCATAGCAAAGTCATATCGCCATACAAAGGGCCTGCGGCAACGCAGCAGCGTCTTCCTGGTTGTCGGCGCCGCAATGCTGTCGCTTTCCGGCTGCCTTGCGGGCGGGATGGATTTCTTGAGCGAAGCCAAGGTCGATCGGTCGGTGGCCACCGGCACCGTGCCGCAGACGCCGCCGAGCACCGACACGCTCTCGGACGAAATGACGGTGCGCAACGCCGTGACCTCGGCCGATGTGCACAAGCTCGAGGGCCAGCCGCTTCCCTGGGCGAATGCATCGACCGGCAGCGCCGGCGTCATCGACACGATCGTCGAAAACAACGAATCGGGCCAGGTCTGCAGGCAGTTCCGCACGACGCGGCATTCCTATGTCGGCATCGCCAAATTCTACGGCAAGACCTGCCTCGTCGGCGGCGGCAATTGGCAGCTGCTGAGCTTCCAGCCGGAAAGTTAATTTCCGGCGGGAAAGTTAATTTCCGGCGGGAAAGTTAATTTCCGGCGGGAAAGCTGATCCGGCAGGATTCAATCTGCGATTCGGCGCGCCGACAGGTTAACGGCCGCCGGCTTTGTGGCGAATGCTTAGCAAAGAGCTAACCATTTACGGCAAAACACTCCCCATCCCTCCACAGAAATAAGAAGTGATTAGCAACTCGGCCGCACGATCGGTGTCGAGAGTGGCTCTCCCTGCCTTTGCGGCCGGTGGCGCCTCACATGTTGACATTGGACTTCGATATTGGGCGGGGATGCCGGGCAAGGACAGGCGCCCGCATCGCAACACCGGCGGTTTTGACATGCGCGATCCTTACAAAATTCTGGGCGTCAAGCGCGACGCGGCGGCAGACGAGATCAAGGCGGCCTGGCGCAACATGGCCAAAGCAGCCCATCCCGATCACAATCAGGGTGATCCGACGGCGACGGCCCGGTTCGCCGAGATCGGCCGCGCCTATGAAACGCTGAGAGACCCGCGCAAACGCAGCCTGTTCGACAATGCCGTGCGGATGGCGGAAGCCAAGAAGCAGGAACAGACGATCATGCAGCAGCGCCAGGCCGCGCGCGAGGCTGCGGCCCGCGCCAAGGCGGCGCAGGCCAATGCCGAGCGGGTGATGGAAGAGCTTGCCCGGGCTGCCCAGAAGGCCGCGGCCGACGGCCAGAGACAGCAGACCGGCGCCGGCGAAGGCGCCGAGGAGATGGTGGAACGCATTTTCGGCGCGCAGGCGCGCGCTGCGGCGGGCGGCCAGGCGCAAGGCCGCGCCCAGCAGGCCCCGAACCAGCAGGCCCAGAATCAGCAAACACAGAATCAGCAGACGCATTCTCAGCAAACACAGGGCCAGACACAGGCCGAAGCAGGCAAGCGCATGGATGGCGAGGCCGCCGAAGCCGACGAGGAACTCGGCGAGACGTCAAATAATGCCGGCGCCAACCTGTCGCTGCCGCTCAGCATCCTGACATCGCTGGTGCGCCGTTTCACCGGCGCCAAGGATACCGGCCTGGAGAAAGCGCCCGACGAGGTGACGACGGCGACGGTCACGATCGACGACGTGCTGAAGAGCGGCTGGATCACCGCGTCGCTGCCGGAGGGCCGCGAAATCGGCTTCGCGCTGCCGGCGGGCACGACCGATGGTCACGAGATCAGGCTCAAGGGACAAGGCTTCAAGCTGCCGGGCATGCAGCGCGGCGATGCCGTCGTCAACATCCGCATCGCCCCCGATCCACGCTTCACCGTCGATGGTTTCGACCTGCATGCCGTACTGCCGATCAGTATCGAAAATGCCGTGCTCGGCACCGAGGCACACATCGACGGCCCGGCCGGGCCTTTGAGCATCACCGTTCCCGCCTGGTCGGGCTCGGACAAGACGATCGCGATTCCCGGCCAGGGATTGCTGCGGGAAGACGGCAGCAGAGGCGATCTCGTCGTCGAATTGCGCATCATCCTGTGGGAAAAGCCCGACGACAAGATCACCGATCTCATGCGGAGCATGCGTGAAGGCCTGTTCCTGTGAAATTTTTATGACATTCGCACCCTTTGTTACGATCCCTAACAGTTGATGATCCAGGCCAAGCTTGAACCGATTAACGGCCTATGCCATAGGCAGGATCGATCAGAATCCTAGGGAGCGAAATATGGCTCAAGCATCCGGCCTCATGGCAGGCAAACGCGGCGTCATCATGGGTGTCGCCAACAATCGTTCGATTGCGTGGGGTATTGCCAAGGCCATTCATGCGCAGGGCGGAGAAGTTGCGCTCACCTATCAGGGCGATGCGCTGAAGAAGCGTGTCGAGCCGCTTGCAGCCGAAATCGATGCGACGCTCGTCGGCCACTGCGACGTCGCCGACGAATCTACCATCGACGCGGTTTTCGAAAATGTCGAAAAGCTCTGGGGCAAGATCGACTTCCTCGTGCATGCGATCGGCTTTTCCGACAAGGACGAGCTGACCGGCCGCTACATCGACACCTCGCCCGACAATTTCACCAAGACGATGCAGATCTCCGTCTATTCCTTCACGTCGGTCGCCCGCCGCGCCGAGAAGCTGATGACGGATGGCGGCTCGATGCTGACGCTGACCTATTACGGCGCCGAAAAGGTCATGCCGAACTATAATGTCATGGGCGTCGCCAAGGCCGCCCTCGAAGCGAGCGTCAAATATCTCGCCGTCGACCTCGGGCCGCAGAACATCCGCGTCAACGCCGTTTCGGCCGGGCCGATCAAGACGCTCGCCGCCTCCGGCATCGGCGATTTCCGCTACATTCTGAAGTGGAACGAATATAATGCCCCGCTGCGGCGCACGGTTACGATCGAGGAAGTCGGCGACGTCGGCCTCTATCTGCTGTCCGACCTCTCGCGCTCGGTCACCGGCGAAGTGCATCATGCCGACAGCGGCTACCATGTCATCGGCATGAAGGCGGTCGACGCGCCGGATATTTCGGTCGTCAAGGACTAAATGCCTCCGGAGTCTGGACCGTGCTTATCTATGTGATCAGACACGGTCAGACGGACTGGAATGCCGAGCGCCGCCTGCAGGGTCAGAAGGACGTGCCGATGAATGCCACGGGCCTGGAACAGGCCCGGCAGAACGGCATTGCGCTGGCCGAGATTCTCGGTGAGACGGTCGGCGAATTCGATTTCGTCGCAAGTCCGCTCGGACGCACACGCGCCACGATGGAAATCATGCGCGCCGCCATGGGCCTCCCGCCGCTTGCCTATCGCACCGATCCCCGGCTGGTGGAGATTTCCTTCGGCGACTGGGAAGGCTCGACGCTCAAGGAGCTGAAGGCGACGCAGGCCGAGCGGGTGGCCGAACGCAATGCCTCGAAATGGGATTTCATCCCGCCCGGCGACGACGCCGAAAGCTATGAGATCCTCTCCTGGCGCACCGGCGCATGGCTGCGCTCCGTCGATCGCCCGACGGTCTGCGTCACCCATGGCGGCGTCATCCGCACGCTTTTCCAGATGATCGCCGACCTGCCGAAGAGCACCGCTGCTGAAGGCGGCATCCCACAGGATCAGATCGTCAGGATCGATACTACCGAGCGGAAGATCGTCTGGCTGTAGGGGGCTGCCAAGCCATCCCCCATCAGAATGCCTTTGGAAGTCCGGCCTGTTTCAGCGTTTCATTGGCTGTATGGCGGGATTTTACACCATGATCGACCGTGAAATGACGGCCGGAAATCGGACTGTACCAGATTTCATGGTCGCCCTTTCCCGACCGCACATATTCGCAGCCGGCTTTCAACAGCAACTCTTTGAGCTCGCGGAGATAGCCGGCCATGCGCTCAATAGGACGGATTGGGAATGCGAACGAGCTGTTCGGCCATGATGTGAATAGGGATTTCCGGCAGGCTCGACGTAAAGCCGTTCAGCTCGAAGAGATCGGTGATCGCTGCGATAACCTTAGGCTCGAGGGCTTCGAGGGTATCCGCCTCAACGGCCAACCCTTCGATATCGTTGCTGCTGGCAACCCAAACGCCAGCCTCTTCATCCCAATCCGCGCGCACTATGATCGAGGCGTGCTTCATAGATCATTCTCCATAACGGCCGTGATGTCCCAGACGGTTGGCATGCACCGCCGTGTCTAGTGTACATATGTAACCGAATGAAAGTGAATTTTATACGCCGATCTCGGCATTTGCCAGCTACTTGACGATATCGAGATCGTTGATGACGCGCTTGCCGTCGACCTCGGTATAGAAGACGATCACTTTGACGCCGGCTTCGAGGCCGTCGAAGTTGAATTCCTCGGGCGCCTGATAGGTCTTGCCGTCGTCGAGCGTCAGCACCAGATTGGCCGTGTCGACCTTCTTGATCGTCGCCTCGACATCGGCGCTCTCGGCGAAACCGCTCATCGGCGACAGGAAACTTGCTGTGGCCAAAAGCGTGGCGACGACGAAACGCATGGCAACAATCCTCTTGAAACGCTGCACGAGAACACTGGCCACAGATAATCTCCTGAATATGGCGAAAATTGCCCGTAAGGATGGCTTTTCCCGCCCAATTGATGAATCGCATTTTAAACATAATCAAGACGCTGCGTTAACCACGCCTTTTCTTTCGGGCTTCGTGACGGCCCTTCCGTTGCAAGGACGGAAACAGCATTTCCGCCACTGCCGGTTTGACGCAAAGAAAGGCTTTTGCCTCGGCGGTTTTTTGGCCTATGAGTGTCGCGCCTTTTCAAGCAATGGCGCGGCCGGCGGCGACCGGCCCTGGCGCCGCCGTGGGAACACATGTCGCACAATACATTCGGTCACCTCTTCCGCGTAACCACCTGGGGCGAAAGCCATGGTCCGGCGCTCGGCTGCGTCGTCGACGGCTGCCCTCCGGGGCTGCGCTTCAAGCTCGAAGATCTCCAGGTCTGGCTCGACAAGCGCAAGCCCGGACAATCCCGCTTCGTCACGCAGCGGCGCGAGGACGATCTGGTGAAGGTGCTGTCCGGCGTCATGCTCGATGCCGACGGCGAGACGATGACGACCACAGGCACGCCGATCTCGATGCTGATCGAGAACACCGACCAGCGTTCCAAGGATTATGGCGAGATCGCCCGGCAATACCGCCCCGGCCATGCCGACTACACCTATGACCTGAAATACGGGATTCGCGACTATCGCGGCGGCGGCCGCTCCTCGGCGCGCGAGACCGCCGCCCGGGTTGCGGCCGGCGGCATCGCCCGCCTCGTCGTACCGGGTGTTACGGTGCGCGGCGCGCTGGTGCAGATCGGCAAGCACAAGATCGACCGCAGCAACTGGGATTGGGAGCAGATCGGGCAGAACCCATTCTTCTCTCCGGATGCGGCGATCGTGCCTGTCTGGGAGGAGTATCTCGACGGTATCCGCAAGGCCGGCTCGTCGATCGGCGCGGTCGTCGAAGTGATTGCCGAAGGCGTGCCCGCCGGTCTCGGCGCACCGATCTATTCGAAGCTCGACCAGGATATCGCCTCGCTGCTGATGTCGATCAATGCCGTCAAGGGCGTCGAGATCGGCAATGGTTTTGCCGCCGCCGAAACCTCAGGCGAAGACAATGCCGACGAAATGCGCATGGGCAATGACGGCACGCCGATCTTCCTTTCCAACAATGCCGGCGGTATTCTGGGCGGGATCTCGACGGGACAGCCGATCGTCGCGCGTTTCGCCGTCAAGCCGACCTCGTCGATCCTGACCGAACGCCAATCGATCGATGCCGACGGCAAGAATGTCGACGTCCGCACCAAGGGCCGGCACGATCCCTGCGTCGGCATCCGCGCCGTGCCGATCGGCGAGGCGATGGTCGCCTGCGCCATTGCCGATCATTATCTTCGCGACCGCGGCCAGACCGGCCGTCTGAAATAGGAGCGTCCATGTCTTACGATCAGAAACGCGTCGTCGACGCCATCAGGGCCTTCGAGGCCGGCGAAATCGTCGTCGTCATGGACGACAATGACCGCGAGAACGAGGGCGACCTGATCGTCGCCGCCGTGCACACCACGCCGGAGAAGATGGCCTTCATCGTGCGCCATACCTCAGGCATTGTCTGTGCGCCGATGCCGAAGGAAGAGGCCAAGCGCCTCAACCTCAACGCCATGGTGGCCGAGAACGATTCGGCTCACACGACCGCCTTCACCGTCTCGGTCGATTTCAAGCACGGCACGACGACCGGCATCTCGGCCGACGACCGGACGCTGACGGTGCGCAACCTCGCCAATCCGAATGTCGGGGCCGCCGATTTCGTCCGTCCCGGCCACATCTTCCCGCTGGTATCGCGTGAAGGCGGCGTGCTGATGCGCTCCGGCCATACGGAAGCCGCGGTCGATCTCTGCAAGCTTGCCGGCCTGCCGCCGATCGGCGTCATCTCCGAACTGGTCAATGACGACGGCACCGTCACCCGCGGTCCGCAGGTGGTCGAATTCGCCGAGCAGCACCGGCTGAAGCTCGTCTCCGTCGCCGATCTCATCGCCTATCGCCAGCGCAAGGAAACGCTGGTCGAGCACGGCACCAGCTTCGACATCGACACGCCGTTCGGCAAGGCCAAGGCCCATACCTATTCCCTGCCCTGGGACCCGATGCAGCATCTTGCCGTTGTCTTCGGCGACATCCGCGACGGCGTCGACATTCCGGTGCGCCTGCATCCGGAAAACGTTGCCGAGGACCTTTTCGGCAGGAAGAGCCCGGTCGATTTCTACATGGAGAAGATCGCTGCGGAAGGCCGCGGCGTCATCGTCTATCTGCGCGAAGGCTCTGTCGGCGTCGGCCATTACGACAACGGCCGCAAGGCCCGCAACCAGGGCCGTGAAGCCCATACCGAGGCGCAGACGCGCGAGAGCGAATGGCTGGAAATCGGCCTCGGCGCCCAGATCCTCAAGGATCTCGGCGTCAGCTCGATCAAGCTGCTCACCAGCCGCGAGCGCCACTATGTCGGTCTGGAAGGGTTCGGCATCAAGATCAGCAAGACGGAGATCTGCTGAGGGGAGGCCCTCCCCTCCGTCATCAAGGCCATGACCGGCTACCTGACTTCGCTAGGCCTCTGCGCGGTGAATGGGTTTCTCCTCTGCACCCCCCTCTCCGTCATGCTAGGCCTTGAGCCGAGCATCCACGCCGCATCCATCAGCAGCAGTCGCATGGATCCCAGCTCAAGGCCTGGGATGACGGAGAGTGTGGTTGGCGTTGTTTGCCAAAATCGCCGTCGGCGTACAGAAACGTATTCATTCGGCCGGCACTTACGGCCTCCCTTGTAAAGGCGCAGAGACGGGCAGAGAGTAATTCGACTACCCTCTCCACCCCCCCAAAAGCACCACCTTCTCCACCCCGGCAAACCGCGCCACCCGCTCGAGCTCCGCCTCCAGCCGCTCCAGCCGCCCGGACGAAGGCTTCACGCCCGGCTCCAGCCAGAGCCGCCTGACGTCGAGCGTCGATTTCTTCCGGTCGGCCTTCATGTCGATGCGGCCGATCAGGCGGTCGCCTTCGAGCAGCGGGAAGACGTAATAGCCATATTCGCGCTTGGCTTCGGGCACGAAGACCTCGATGCGGTAGAAGAAGCCGAACAGGCGTTCGGTGCGGTTGCGGTCGCGGATCATCGGGTCGAAGGGGCTGAGCACGCGGATGCGCGGCGGAGCATCGGGATGGCTGTCGAGCGTCGAGAGAAAGTCGGCAAAGGCCCAGGATGGCCGTGCCTTGCCGTCGAGCGCCGGTTCGATCAGCACTTCGCTCAGCTCGTCGCGATGGGCTGATACCCAGGCCTTGGCCTCGTCGGGCGACACAAGGTTCCAGAAGGCTGCGATCTCGCCGTGGGTGCCAAAACCGAGGCGGGCAAGCGCGCTGCGGCAGGCCCAATCGACAAAGTCTTCGCGGCTGACCTCCGGCTCGCGGAATTCGGCCGGGATGACGCGCTCGGTCAGATCATAGATCTTCTGGAAATTCGAGCGGCCGGCGATGGCGAACTTGCCGGTGTGCCAGAAATATTCGAGCGCCGTCTTGTTCGGATGCCAGTTCCACCAGCCGCCGGAAACATGACCATCGGCCTTGACGTCGCGCGCCAGCATCGCGCCATCGCGCCGCACACGCTCATAGGTCTCCTCGAAAGCCGCCTCGAAACCCTCGCCGCGCCATTTGCGCCAGCGCTCGACGAGGACTTTTTCCTGGTGGCGGAACTTGTGCTTCCAATAGACGAAGAAGGCGCTGGGCAGGATCGAGGCGTCGTGCGTCCAGTGCTCGAACAGCGCACGTTCCTTTTCGAGCAGTGCCTTCAGATGCTCGCGCCGATAGGTCTGGTTGCGGGAAAACAGGATCTGATGATGCGCCCGCTCCACCGTCTGGATACTGTCGACCTGGACGAAGCCGAGATCGTGGATCAACTGCAGCAGGCCGGCCCTGGTCAAGGCGCGGTTCGGTGGGGCGCTGAGGCCCTGCTTGGCAAGAAAGACGCGGCGCGCATCGGAATTGGACAGCAGATTCGTCATGGCCACATCATAATCCGGAAAATCTTCCTAGCCACCCGATATCGACAGCGAGATTTGCTCTTTCACCGAGGAGGGTCGACCGTATAGAAGGAGCGCTGTCAGGTTGGCGCCGATTTCTGCCCCTCACCCTAGCCCTCTCCCCGTTCTGACGGGGAAAGGGGACGTGCCCCATGAGAGGCAACTGGGGACGGAGAGGTCGCGGCATATCCCCTTCGCGCCGTTTACGGGGAGAAGGTGGCGGCAGCCGGATGAGGGGCTGTTTCGCAAATCTCCCCACTATAAGGCGGTCAAGCGTCGCATGATGTTGACCTCCTGTGTCACGTCACCGAATGCAAGGTAGTTGGTTTGAACATTCAATTCGAAAGTGCGGGTGTCAGTTTCGGAGCGCGGGTGGCGCTGGAGCCGCTGACGCTCGCCATCACCGGCAAACGCATCGGCGTCATCGGGCTGAACGGCTCGGGCAAGACCACCTTTGCGCGGCTGATCAACGGGCTGACCAAGCCGACCACCGGCCGCGTCATCGTCAACGGCCGCGATACGGCCGACGAGAAGACTGCTGTCACCGATGTCGGCTTCATCTTTCAGTCGCCGCAGAATCAGATCATCCTGCCGATCGTCAAGGACGACATTGCCTTCGGGCTGAAGCGGCGCGGCCTCAGCAAGGCGGAGATCGAGGCAAGGGTCGAGGGGGTGCTCGCCCGCTTCGGCGCCGAGGCGCTGGCCGATCGCCGGGCGCACGAGCTTTCCGGCGGGGAGCTGCAGGTGGCCGCGCTCTGCTCGGTGCTGGCGACCGGCCCGGGCATTCTCATCCTTGACGAGCCGACCAACCAGCTCGATCTCAAAAACCGGGCGCTGGTCGAGAGGATCATCGCCGGACTGCCGGAAAGCGCCATCGTCATCACCCACGACCTCGAGCTGATCGCCGGTTTCGAGCGGGTGCTCGTGTTTCACGAGGGTCGGCTCGCCGCCGATGAGCCGGCGGCCGAAGCCATCGCCCGCTACAGGGAGATCGCCGCCTGATGCAATCGCTCTACGTCGAAGGCAAGAGCCGCATGCACCGGCTCTCGCCGCGGGCAAAGCTCCTGTCGCTGACGGCCTTCGCCATCCTGCTGTTTATCAGCCACAATCTGCTTCTGCTCTCGGGTGCCGTGCTGGTGGCGGCGGTTCTCTACGGTACGGTCGGCCTGCCGATCGGCGAGGCGTTGCTACGGCTGCGGCCGATCTTCCTGACGATTGCGGTTGTCGCCCTCTTCAACCTCATCTTCAACCCTTGGCAGGCGGCACTCGTGCCGGTGCTGCGGCTGACGGCGCTGATGCTTCTCGCCGCCAGCGTGACGGCGACGACGACCATTACCGAGTTCATCGACGAGGTGACGGCGCTCGCCCGCCCGCTCGAACGCACCGGCCGGGTTCAGGCCGATGATATCGGCCTCGCGCTCGGCCTGGTGCTGCGTTTCGTTCCAGAGATCGTCAACCGCTATCAGGCGATCCGCGAGGCGCACAAAGCTCGCGGGCTGAAGGTCCGGCCGACGAGCCTGCTGGCGCCGCTGATCATTCTGACGCTGAAGGACGCGGATAATGTCGCCGCTGCGATTGACGCGCGCCGCATTCGGCGGCATGGAAGTTAACGATTTCTTAATACGGAGTTCATGATGAGCACTCGCGACCTCGTCCTTACCGCCCTCTTTGCCGCGATCATCGTGGCGCTCGGCCTGCTGCCGCCGATTTCGCTCGGCTTCATTCCGGTGCCGATCACCGCCCAGTCGCTCGGGGTCATGATGGCCGGCGTCGTGCTCGGCGCCCGGCGCGGCGCGATCGCCGTGCTGATCGTGCTGCTCTTGGTCGCGATCGGCCTGCCGGTGCTTTCCGGCGGCCGCGGCGGCCTGGCGATCTTCGCCTCGCCGACAGCAGGCTTCCTCGTCGGCTGGATCTTCGGCGCCTTCGTCACCGGCTATCTCAGCGAGCGGCTGGTCAACCACGGGCAGTCCGGTCTGGTGCAGACGGTGAGCTTCTTCCTCGCCGCAATGATCGGCGGCATCGTCGTGCTCTACGCCTTCGGCATCACCTATCTCGCAACGGTCGCAGGCCTCGGCTTCACGAAAGCCTTCGTCGGCTCGATGGCCTTCATTCCGGGCGATGTGATCAAGGCCGTCGTCGCTGCCCTCCTCGGCCGCGCCGTCATGGTCGGTTATCCCCTGCTGCCGGCGCGCGCTTGAGCGCGTAACGGCCGACTTGCTGAGCATACCGACAATGGCCGCCTTCCGCGCCAAGGCGGCCATTCTGCGTTGAAGGAAGTCGCGTGGATGCGCGTGCCAAGCCCGAGCACGAGCAAGAGTGGAGTGGGCTCTGCGGCAGGGGCCTTGAGTGGAGGGGCCCCCTGCCGCTCGATCTCCTCAACCTCGGTCATTCCAGGCCTTGAGCCTGGAATCCATTCCCCGTGCTGCAAGAGGCCACATGGATGCTCGGGTGCCCGAGCAGGACGGAGAGTGGGGTAAACTTCAAGGCAAGAACCGAGACGGGGAAATCGGACGTCATTACGCCTCCGGCCTACCTTCTCCTCGATTGCCCCCTAAGCCCGAGACTCCTTCGCCTGAAATCCGGCAGCGCGCTGACCAAGCCGGTCGAGGAACCCTCGCAAGATCCTGCGGGTCGGCGGCTCTCCCCATTTGCACACCGCAAGCGACATTGCGCAGACGAGCGCGACGGCGAAAACCAGCGCCAGGAGCGGCGCCAATCCCAGAGCAGTCAACCAGTCGAGAAGCTGGACGCCGATGGCGAAATGCAGGAGATAGAGCGGATAGGTCATCGAGCCGAGGGTCTTCACCGATTGAAGGAAGGAGGCCGGCAGGTGACTGATCCGCTTGCTGTATCCGACGCTTGCAACGATCGACGCCAGCCCCGCCGCCCAGATTGCGATTGCGGGAAACGACGAGAAGAAATGGCCCGCTGCGGCGAGCGTACGGTCGCTGGTGTTCTCGCCTGCCATGTAGATCTGAACAGTCCCCGTCGCCAGGGCGCAGAGGAAACCCAGCCAGGAAATTCGGTTCATCCGACCCTGAGACAGCAGCCATATGTAGATGCCGACAGCGAATTGGCAGCCATAATAGAAGGGAATGGCCCGCCAGGCGGTCTCGGTGAATATGGCCGGGATGGCTGCATCGGGAAAGGCGTATAACAGCGCAATGAATGCCGTGCTGGCCAACGACAGGCCGAGCGCCAGGGCAGGCATCCTCGTCTTTTGCCGCGTCGCGCACATGATGAAGACGATGGCATAGAAACAGATCTCGCATGCCAGCGTCCAATATTGGCCATCTATCCATGGCCCGCCGGGATAGAGCGTGATCGAGCGCAGATAATTCCAGAGGACGCGCCTGTTGACGTCTTGCGTCGCGATGATGATCAGCGTCAGCGATGCACAGATCCATACCGCCGGATAGAGCCGCAGAATGCGCCCTTTGAGAAAGGACATGGCGCTGGCGGAAGCGGCGGAGTTGACGATGACGAAGCCCGATATGACGAAGAACAATTCGACGCCAACCCAGCCGGGTTGGGCGATGTTCTCGATCTCGGGCATTGGATACGGTCGGAGATATAAGGGCGAAGCCCAGGAAGCAAATCCAAGATGAAATACGGTCACCATGAGCGCGCATACAAATCGCAGTGCGTCGATCCCGTAAATATACGGGCTTCCAGCCGCAGACTTTGCCATATTGATTGTCTCCAACACCTTCGCCCCAGCGCCGACCCGACTGAGATAGGGCACATGTTTGCTGCGACGACCCCAAAATTGAATTGCGTGCCGGATTCGCTCGTCTATCAGCCCGTCAGATCAGTTCTGCAATCTCCGCGCGGGTCTGAGATTCCGGGCTTGTACGAAGTGTTGTTCGGGCAACAAAAAACCGCCTTGAGGCGGTCGGGCATTCTATCGATTTCCGTTTGATCTAGTCTCCTCCACCTCCGTCCCCGCCACCTCCATCCCCGCCATCGCAGCCCCGTCATCAGAGACCTCGATCCCAATTCCACCATCGCCACCTGAATCCGGGCTGCGCCTGGTGTTTGCGGTGGTTTGGGTGGTTGTCCCCGCTCTTACCGCCGTGAGGGCAAAGGCCAGGACACCAGCGACGAGCATGGTCGTCAGAAGATAAGAATCCAATCAGTTTCCTTTCGTTTGCTTCAGGAATTCTTGTTTCCTGACCAAATTTGTAGATTATTCTTCGGTTTTCGCAATGGCCTCAATATGAAAGTTTCATGACATGCTGGAAAACCTCTCCTTGTCACTTGAGGCCCTCGCTCTGCGCTGCCGAAGTTACAGCGCAGAGTAATTTGTCTGGACTGCGGCCGTCACGCGGCCGTTCTTCGGGGAAAGAGGACGGCTTGCGGGGCGGCTTTGACCCCATCCACGATCAGCGGATCCCGATAGAGGCGAGGAGACGGTATTCCGAGCCTGGCATGCAGCGCTGCGGCCGAGCCCGGCAGGAACGGCAGGAGGCAACGGGCAATGATGGCGAGGCCGTAGACCTGTTCCGCCAGGCAGGTGCCAAGACGGGCAGCGGCCGCCGTTCGGCCTTCCGGAGTTAAATCGTCACGCAACGCTTTCGCATCCGCCCATGGCGTCTGTTTTGTAAACCGTCTGTTCGCCTCGGCGACAAACTCGAAAATATGAGCGAGGCCCACATGGAGCTCGTAGGCATCGAAAGCCCGAGCCACCTTCCCGGGGAGACGGATCGCCTGCTGCACGAATTCGTTGTCCGGCACGGGCGGCACGATCCCGTTGAACGATGCCGAGAGAAGGGCAAGTACGCGGTTGGCGAGATTTCCGAGCTGCCCTGCGAGCTCGCCCGACCATGCCGCGTCGAGACGCTCGGCCGAGAAGTCGCCATCGTCTCCCGAGCGTATATGCCGGAGCAGGTAATATCGCAGCGCGTCCGGCGTTTCGTAAGCCTGGATAATGCGTTCCGGATCGATGCCATTACCGGCCGACTTGCCGATCTTCCTGCCGTCCAGCGTGACATAACCGTGCACCAGGATCGACGACGGCGGCGGCAGGCCGGCGGACAGCAGAATGGCCGGCCAGTAGATGGCGTGGAACTTGGAAATGCCCTTGCCGACGACGTGGACACGTTGGCCGCCGTTCCAATAACGCTGCAACAGGGCTGGATCGGACCCGTGACCAAGACCTGTGAGGTAGTTGGCCAAGGCGTCGAACCAGACGTAGACGACCTCATCTCCATTGGGAACCGGAACGCCCCAACCTCGCGCCCGTTCGGCGCTGCGCGACACGCTGATGTCGGTCAGGCCACGCCGCAGTAGGGCGAGGACTTCGTTGCGCCGATGGGCGGGAACGATCATAAGCTCGCCGCTCTCGACGAGCTCGGTCAGCCGGTCGCCGTATCGGGAAAGACGGAAGAACCAGTTCTCCTCCCGGATGACCTCAAGGGAAATGCGGTGTTCCGGGCAGCGCCCGTCATCGAGTTCCGAAGGCTCGTAGAATTGCTCGCAACCGACACAATAGAGGCCTTCGTAGGCCTTACGGTAAAGGTCGCCGTTTCCGGCACATGCCCTCCACAAAGCGTGGACGCAGGCGGCGTGCCTAGGGTCGCGGGAGGTTCGCACGAATTCCTCGTTGGAGATATCAAGCTGGCCGCCCAGGCGCTCGAACCGGTCTGCATTCGCATTGACGAAGTCTTCCACCTGCAGTCCCGCGGCTTCCGCCGACCTGACATTCTTCAGGCTGTTGTCGTCGGTCCCGCACTGAAACCTGACGTCGCGGCCGAGAAGCCTGAGATGACGGGCGTAGACATCGGCCTGGACGAGCTCGAGGGCAAACCCCACATGCGGCGCGGCATTGACGTAGGGGATGGAGGTGGTGATGTAGATCTCGTTCATCGGCGTTTCCTTTCGAAGGCTGTTGTTGCCGACGAGACGGATCGACCCATGAAAAGACCGCCTCGAGGGCGGTCGCTGGTGCTTTATGGACGCACGAAACCCGCCACGCTATGAGCGCGGCATCATCATCACGAAAGTGCTGATCACGGTATTGTCCATGCACTTTTCCTAACATCAACGGCCGTTTCGAACAAGCGCGCACCTTGATCCGCGTTTGTGCCGATCGCTCCTCCCGAGCATTTCGCCCTTCAGCGTCTATCTCCGCACGGTTCTACCGCAGTCCAACGGCTTGGCATTCCTTCATGAACCATTCCGCGAAACGACGCACCGGCTTCTTCGCCGAGGAGTTGGTGATCAGGTAATATCCCTGGGTCTCGGCCGTCGAGATATCCGAAAGCACGACGAGGTCGCCGCGTTCGATCTCTCGCCGAAACACCTCGACAGGACATAGAGCGATCCCATGACCGGCGATCACTGCCGTGGCAAGAATGTTGAAGTCCTGAAAGATCGGCCCGCGGATCGGCGCGGCCGGCTTTATCTCGGCCTTGCGGAACCATTCTCTCCAGCCGTCCATGGATTCGTCATGCAGGAGGTCGGCCGTGGCAAAGGGAACGTTCTCGATAGTCCAATTCCGCTTTGCCAGATAATGGACGCTCGCCACCGGCTGGTTGCGCCGGGAGAATAGCAGCCTGCTCTCCCGCCCTCCCGACAGGTCTTCCCCCATGGTGATGAGAACATCCAGGCTTTCGTCATCGAAGCGTTCTTCCGCTCTTGCATAGACGATCCTGACGTCAAGGTCGGGATCACTCTCCCGGAAAGACGGAAGCGCGGGAACCAGCCAGCGCGACGCGATTGAAGGAATGCAGCCGACGGTGATCGAGCGCATATTGTGGTCTCGGCGCATATTGCCCGTTGCGTGGGCGATGGCTGCCAATGAGCCGGAGACGGCCAGATAATATTCGGCACCCGCCGGCGTTAGCGCAACGCCGCGTCCGGATTTCTGCAGCAGCTTGCGCCCCAGCCACGTCTCCAGATGTTTGATTTGGTGGCTGATCGCGGCATGGGTCACATGCAGCTCGTCTCCGGCTTTTGACAGGCTCATCAGCCGGGCTGTCGCTTCGAAGGCCCTCAATGCGTTGAGCGGCGGCAGCTGCATATGTTCGAATTCCTCACATGAGAGCCGGAATCGGCTCCTTCACTCACCTCAAATCCGGGAGAAACATGTAAATTATTCTAACAGTTTTCGCAATTTAGATCATTTGAAGCAAGCGTGGATTTCAGGGCCTAATGGATCATGGAGATCGAGCCATCTCCGCCATTTTCGAGGAGAAGAACATGTTTGTGAGAAGCCTGAAAGACGTGGAGCAGACCGAGCGTTTCGTCGATTGGGGCAATGGCACGAGCCATCGTCTGCTGACGCGGGATGACGGGATGGGGTTTACGGTCTGCCACACTGTCGTTCGCGCCAACACGCAAGCGCTGCTGCAGTACCGCAACCATCTGGAAGCCTGCTATTGCATTCAGGGAGAAGGCGAGGTCGAGGATATGGACGGCAATGTCTTTCCCATCCGCGTCGGCGACATCTACGTTCTCGACCAACATGATCGCCATTATTTGCGGGGTGGCAAGGACGAGGATCTCATCCTGGTCAGCATCTTCAATCCGCCGCTAAAGGGGACGGAACGTCACGATCTGAACAACAGCAGCGGTTCGGAATATTGAGCCTGGCTCCCGCACACCGATGAAGACCGGGATTGCGCCTCGAGTATTCACCGCATCAGCAGCGACACCAGGCGGACCCGGGAATTGACCCCGAGCTTGGCATAGATGTTTCTCAGGTGCGTTCTGAGGGTCTCGTAGCTGATATCGTCGGCCATCGCCACTTCCCTTAAGGAAAGGCCGCGGGCGATGGCCCACGGCCGAAGGGAGAGGTTCACAGGCTCCTCGTCACACCAGCCCCGGCACGACGAACACAAGCCAGGCGACGATCGGGCCGATGATGGCAATCAGCGCGCTGTAGACCAGCAACTGCTTGAGGACCTGCTCGCGCCTTTCATCCGGCGCATTGGCGACCACAAGCGCACCGTTGGTGGAAAATGGGCTGGTATCGACGATCGTCGTCGAGATCGCGATGGCGGCGACGACGCCGATGGCGCTGACATGGCCCTGCATGAGGAACGGGACGGCCAGCGGGATGATTGCGCCGAGCAGCGCGGTCGAGGACGCAAAGGCCGAAACGATGGCACCGGTGAAGCAAAGCAGAAGCGCCACCAGCAGCGGCATGCCGAGGCTGGATATGCCGTTCGCCACGTAATCGACGGTACCCGCCTTCTCCATGACGCCGACATAGGTGATGATGCCTGCTATCAGCAGCACGGTCGACCAGCTGACCTTGTCGATTGCCGCCTTCTGCGTCTTCGGGGACAAGAGCGCCAGGGCGACGGCCACGGTCATGGCGACGAGGCCGACATTGAACTTGAAAACCAGGGCGCCGATGCCGAGCGCCGTCAGGCCGATCAGGGTCGTAATTCTCTCATTGTTCAGACGCAGTGTCGCAGCGGTATCGGCCGCAGTGCCGTAGGCATGCTCCCGGATCGGCTTTGCCGGCGTGCCGCCGTGGCCCCTGATCGACGCCGACACGCCCTCGGGATGCAGTTCGGGCAAGGGGCCAGGTGATGTTGTCGGCGCGTGCTTCATGACTTTTGCGCCGCCGAAGGCGAAAAAGACCAGCACCGCGATCGCGAGGTTGAAGAAGAAGCTCGAGAGAAACAGCGAGGTCGGCGCGAAAGGCAGGCCGGCCTTGGCGACGATCTGATTGGTGATGCCGCCATAGATGCTGATCGGCGAAAAGCCGCCCGCCTGGGCGCCGTGGATCACCATCAGCCCCATCATGACCGGGTGAATGCGGTACTGGATGGCAAAGCTCAAGGCGACGGGCGCGAGAATGGCGACGGCGGCAGGCCCAAGCGCCCCGAAACCTGTTATGACGGCGGCGACGAGGAACATCACCCAGGGGATCAAGCCGATGCGTCCGCGCACCAGACGGACGGCGCATTCGACGAGCCAATCGATGGTGCCGTTGATCTGCGCGATGGCGAAGAGGTAGGTGACGGCGACGAGCGTCAGGAACAGATCGCTCGGAAAGCCAGCAAAAATATCGGTGGTTTTCATGCCGATGGTCATGGAGCCGAGCACGAAGGCGCCGGCAAAGGCGAGCGCGCCCATGTTGATCGGCTGGATCGTCGCAACGATGAACATAGCGATGAGCAGGCCTATGGCCAGTATTTCAATACCCATGATTCCCCTCCCTCCGACGCCTCCAGCGCCGTGGTTGCTGTTTGCGATGTTGATGCGGATACCGACGCGCCCTCCTCCCAGAGGGCAGTCGCCTTACGTCCTGGTGTAAAGATCGGCGTATTGCTGCCGCAGGATGTTCTTCTGAACCTTGCCCATCGTGTTGCGCGGCAGGTCCTCGGTGAAGATGATGCGTTTTGGCTGTTTGTAGCGGGCGAGACGATCCTGCAGGGCGCCGACAATGGTCTTTTCGTCCAGTACGGCGCCGGGCTTGCGCACCACGATGGCCGTCACGCCTTCTCCGAAATCGGGATGCGGCACGCCGATCACGGCGCTCTCGACCACGCCCTCGATCCGGTCGATCTCGCTCTCGACCTCTTTCGGATAGATGTTGTAGCCACCCGAGATCACCAGGTCCTTGCCGCGGCCGACAATATGCACATAGCCGTCGCTGTCGATCTTGCCGAGATCGCCGCTGATGAAGAAGCCGTCGCCGGTGAATTCGGCCGCGGTCTTTTCCGGCATGCGCCAATAACCCTTGAAGACGTTCGGCCCCTTGATCTCGATCATGCCGGTTTGTTCCGGCGGCAGCACGAGCCCGGTTGCGGGATCGGTGACGCGCACCCTCACATCAGGCAGCGGAAGGCCGACCGTTCCGGCAATGCGTTTGCCGTCGTAAGGGTTGGAGGTGTTCATGTTGGTTTCCGTCATGCCGTAACGCTCGAGGATCGCGTGGCCGGTCCGGGCCTCGAACTCGGTATGCGTTTCGGCAAGCAGCGGCGCCGAACCTGAGATAAACAGGCGGATGTTGGCTGCCGCCTCCTTGCCGAAGCGCGGGCTTTGCAGGAGACGCACGTAGAAAGTCGGAACGCCCATCAGCATCGTTGCCTCAGGCATCAGTGAAACGACCTCGTCGGCGTCGAACTTCGACAGCAGGACCATCGAGGCGCCGGCAAGCAGCGTGACGTTGGTGGCGACGAACAGCCCATGCGTATGGAAGATCGGCAAGGCGTGGATCAGCCGGTCGTCTGACGTGACGCGCCAATAGTCCCGCAAGGTCAGGGCGTTCGACAGCAGGTTGCCATGGGTGAGCATCGCCCCCTTGGAGCGTCCCGTCGTTCCCGAGGTGTAGAGGATCGCAGCCAGATCGTCGGCAGAGCGCGACGCGTCGACGAAATCGGCCGGCTCGTCGCGCGCCAGATCGAGCAACGAGCCGCTGCCGTCGGCATCGAGCGTTTCGACGATCGCGCCGTGACGCTGGGCGATCGTCGCGACGCCTTCGCGAGCAGCCGAGGCAACGACGACCAGACGCGGCTCCGCATCGCCGATGAAATAATCGAGCTCGGCCAGCGTATAGGCGGTGTTGAGCGGCAGGTAGACGGCGCCGCTGCGCAGACAGGCGAGATAGAGGATCAATGCCTCGGCGCTTTTCTCGACCTGCACCGCAACCCGGTCGCCGGGGCGAATGCCGAGCGTGTCCAACGCGCCGGCAATGCGGCCGGAAAGAGCGAAGGCGTCGCCATAGCTCCATGTCTGCCCGCTGCCGGTCCGCATGAACGGTGCGTCAGCGGGCGCAGCCGCCCGCATGGCGTCGAAAAGATGGTTGCTCACTTTCGCCCTCCAAGCGTTGAATTCATGATCTGTGCGAAGGCTCGAGAGCCTTGTTGGCCATTGCCGCCGCGGCGGCCTTCGTCGTTCTGGTTGAGCAGGCTTTTGACCGCAGGCGAGGCGATCACCTCGCCGCGCTGCGCCAAGGCCTCGTGGTTGGCCACGATGTCGTCGAGCTTGTAGAGATAGTTGACCATCAGACCGTGCGCCTGCTGCATCGCCTTCGGCGAGCGATCGCCGAGGAAATTCACTCTTTCAAGCCGGGCGCCATTGCCGAGATGGAAGCGGGCGACGGGATCGACCGGGCGGCCCTCCGGCGTGCGTTCTGTCAGGAAGTAGCGCGCAGCAAGCGGCAGTAGCACGCGCTCCACATCGGCCGCGCTGCTCTCGTTGTCGGGCCAGTCCGGATCGTCAAGCAAGGTCAGCGTTTTCAACGCCGCTTCGGATAGAGACCGATCGCCGGTCGCGGCGCGCAGCTTGGCAAGCCAACGGGCAAAGCCCGGGACAGGCGACAGCGTGACGAAGTTCTTGAGGCCCGGCAGGTCCTTGCGCAGATCTTCCACCACCTGCTTGATCAGGAAATTGCCGAAGGAGATGCCGCGCAGGCCGTCCTGGCAGTTGGAAATCGAATAGAAGACAGCGGTCGTCGCCTCGTCGGCGTTGATCTGCTCCCGCCCCTCATCGAGAACATCTGCGATCGCCTTCGGCACGGAGCGGGTGAGCGCCACTTCAACGAAGACGAGCGGCTCATCGGCCAGCCGCGGGTGGAAAAAGGCAAAGCATCGACGGTCGGCCGGCGCTAAGCGACGGCGCAACTCCTCCCAGCCGGCAATCTCGTGCACGGCCTCGTATTCGATGATCTTTTCGAGGATATACGCCGGCGTCGACCAATCGATGGGTCGCAGCGTCAGAAAGCCGCGATTGAACCAGGAGCCGAACAGGTGCGTGAAGTCGGCGTCCAGCGCGTGATAGGCTTCGGATCGGTTTTCGGAAGCAAGCAGCTGCTGACGCATCCGCACCAGCCTGGCGGTGCCGTTCGGCGCATGGTTCAACCGGCGCAGCAGCTCCTGGCGCCGCGGCTCGGCTGCCTGATGGAGCGCAATGACCGCGGCGGAGCTCTTGTCCGTACGGTAATTTTCAATCGCTTGGTCGAGCTTGCTTGCATCAGGCCCGAATTTCTCATGAAGCATATGAAAGAATTTCTGCGCATCCTCGCTCTCGAGCGCGCCCCAGCGATCGAGTATTTCGGCAGCAAGGGCTATGCCAGATGCTTCACCCCGGCTCGACAGGAGCATTTCACAGAGGGTCTGAAGATCGGCTTTGGCGGCGGCCTGCGTGTTGCGTGAGCCGGAAAACAAAAGCTGGCGACCGTGATCCGTGATGCTTTGCAGCATGTCGGTGAAGAAAGACGCCTCGGGCATGCCATTCTCCTCTCTTTCGAAGACGCCGCTCGATGCAGCCATCGGACATCGCTTCCCATCGCCGGGTTTCGCCGGTAGTATGTAGATTGTCATCTTTCGTACACGAGGTCAACATTTGTGTATACAAGAATGGCGTTTATGTATGAAGGATGTGAGACAAATGTCCGAGAATGTCGGCCGGTGGCTTCGGGATGAGATTGAAAATGCGATACTTTCCTACGAATTCGCCCCCGGCGAACGGCTTGACGAAACCGTGCTTGCCAATCGGTTCGGCGTGTCGCGAACGCCGGTGCGCGAAGCGCTGATGCAGCTTGACGCCATCGGGCTGATCGAAATCCGTCCGCGCCGGGGTGCGGTCGTGATCGATCCGGGACCGCACCGGATCTACGAGATGTTCGAGGTCATGGCCGAGCTCGAGGGCCTGGCGGGCTCGCTCGCCGCCCGCCGGCTGGACAAGGCCTCCCGCGAAGCGATCACCGCCACCCACAGCCGCTGCGAACAATCCGCCGCCGCCGGTGACAGCGATGCCTATTATTACGACAATGAGGCATTCCATAAGGCCATCTACGCCGCGAGCCGCAGCGATTTCCTGCAGGAGCAATGCGCGCAACTGCATCGGCGCCTGCGGCCCTATCGCCGTCTGCAGCTGCGCGTGCGCAACCGCCTGTCGACCTCGTTCTTAGAACATTGCGCCATCGTCGATGCGATCTTTGCCGGAGACGGCGACGAGGCCCGCCGCCTGCTGCGGACGCATGTCGGCATTCAGGGAGAGAGGTTCAGCGATCTGGTCGCAAGCATGGCGACGAGATAGAGTGACCTAATCCAAAAACCCATAAAGCCAATCGCGCGTTTCCTCCGGCAGCGAGGCCGGCTGCTGATCCTCGCCGCTGCGGGCCTGCCAGATGATCTCCACCTCGGCGGCGCGTTCCTCGCCGGTGTCAATCGAAACGAGGAAGCCGATGGAACGCACGCCGATCTTGTCGACGGCGGCGGTAAAAAGGGCCGGCTCGTCGTAATGCAGCGGGCGGTGGAGAACGCAGGTAATCTTGCTGGCGTTATAGACCGGTTCGTCCTCGACCTCGGGCCGAGCCGACCAGAAGCTCGCAATGACGGATTCGGCATAGGAAATATAGGAAGCCAGGAACATCCGGCCGTTCATATCGACATCGCGAAACGGTACATGTATTTCCGTCACACCCGGGCGTTTCGACTGACTCATCAACAACTCTGCCTGCAAAATTCCCCGTTAACGACAGTAGCACGGGGTTTTTCGAAGTAAACGGCTGAGATGACAGGAATTTATAATGCCACCGGCGGCGAGATGGTGCCGCGGGAGCACTTGTTGAAATCGGCGGGCAATGCCCCATCTGCAGTGGATCATGACAGAAGCGGCCGATAGAGTGTCTCCATGAGCACCCGTCTTTATGAACACCCGATCTTCCTGGAACATGTGACGCCCGCCGGACACCCTGAGCGATCGGACCGGATCCGCGCCATCAATGTGGCGCTGGAACATCCGAATTTCGAACGGCTGGAGCGTCGGCAGGCGCCCGAGGCAAGCGAGGATGCGGTGCTGCTCGCGCATCCGGAGGAGCATCTGACCGCCGTGATGCGCGAGATCCCCGAGGAAGAGGACCGGATCAACCAGCTCGAAGCCGATACCTATGCCAGCGTCAAGAGCCTGCAGGCGGCGCTGACCGGGATCGGCGGCGCGATGGCGGCGGTCGACGACGTCTTTTCCGGTGCCGCCGACAATGTCTTCGTCGCCGCCCGGCCGCCCGGCCACCATGCCGAAAAGACGACGGCGATGGGTTTCTGCTTCTTCAACAATGCGGCGATCGCCGCCCGTCACGCGCAGAAGCGGCATGGCGCCGAACGCGTCGCCATCGTCGACTGGGACGTCCACCACGGCAACGGTACCCAGGACATCTTCTGGGACGATGCATCCGTGCTGTTCTGCTCGACGCATCAGATGCCGCTTTATCCCGGCAGCGGCGCCAAGGAGGAGAAGGGCAAGCACAACACCATCGTCAACGCGCCGCTTTCGCCGAATGTCGGCAGCGACCATTTCCGCGAGGCGTTCAAGTCGCGCGTGCTGCCGGCGCTTGATGATTTCCGGCCGGATCTCATCATCATCTCGGCCGGGTTCGACGCCCATCACCGCGATCCGCTGGCGCAGATCAACCTGACCGGCGAGGATTTCGATTGGGCCACTGGCCGCGTTCTGGAACTGGCCGACCGGCACGCCAAGAACCGGGTCGTCAGCCTGCTCGAAGGCGGCTATGATCTGGAAGGGCTGGCCGAATCGGCCGGCATGCATATTCTGCGAATGATGAAGGGTTGAGAATGACTGACAGCGCCAAGCCGGAAGTGGCCGGCCTTTCCTTCGAAAAGGCGGTCGCCGAACTCGAAAGCATCGTCGCCCGGCTGGAACGCGGCGACGTGGCGCTGGATGAATCGATCGAGATCTACGAGCGCGGCGAAGCGCTGAAGAAACATTGCGAGACACTGCTTTCGGCCGCCGAAAACCGCATCGAGAAGATCCGGCTCGACCGCGCCGGCAAGCCGCAGGGCGTCGAGCCGCTGGACGGCGCCTGAGCGGATCGAAGAGCCTTTCGAAGGCGCTTGGCGATCGGCTGGCGGCCGATCTATGATCCCCTCCAGAACCATGAGGGGACAGACAAATGACGGATAGATTGAAGGGCAAGGTCGCTATCATCTCTGGCGGCGCGACCGGCATGGGTGGCGCTGCCTCGAAGCTGTTTGCGGCCGAAGGCGCGCGTGTCGCGATCATCGACCGCAATGGCCAGGCGGCGGCCGAGACCGTCAAGGCGATCCGCGATGCCGGCGGCGAGGCCGACTGCTGGACGGCCGATGTCTCGGATGAAGGCGCTGTCAAAACAGCCGTCGCCGGCGTCGAGGAACGCTACGGCGCGGTCACCGTGCTCTTCAACCATGCCGGCACGATCGTCATCAAACCCTTCCTGGAAACGACCGTTCAGGAATGGGACTGGCTGCACGCCGTCAATGTGCGCTCGATGTTCCTGATGACCAAGGCTGTGCTGCCGAAGATGATTGCCGCCGGCGGCGGCTCGATCGTCTGCACCTCGTCGATCTCGGCGGTCGCCGCCACGCCGATGGAAGTGCTTTACGACACCACCAAGGGCGCCGTGCATATGTTTGCCCGGGCAATTGCAGTGGAATTCCGCGACCGCAACATCCGCTGCAACGCCGTCTGCCCCGGCTTCATCCGCACGCCGCACGGTCTGCGCGAGGTGGCCGACCTGCAGGCGCTCGGCGTCGATGTTTCGGATGCCGCCATCGCCGCGCAGCAGGGGCGGATCGGCGAGCCGGAGGATGTGGCACGGGCCGCCCTTTATCTCGCCAGCGACGAGTCGAGCTTCGTCAATGGCGCCCATCTCTTCGTCGACAACGGCTTCACCGCCATCTGAGCGCAAGCCCATCTCGATTGGACGCGCGAGGTGTGAGTCTCTATCTATGGCCGACGTCCTTACAAGCGGAGACCCGTCATGTCCTTCTTTCCCGGTAAAGACCCCCTGCCCGGCGATGCCTTCGCCTGTGACGCGATCGAGAACCTGATCATTCCGCGCACCAGCGATATCGGCGGCTTCCAGGTGCGGCGCGCCCTGCCGACAAGGCAGCGGCGGCTGGTCGGACCGTTCATCTTCTTCGATCGCATGGGGCCGGCGATCCTGAAGCCCAACGAGGCGCTCGACGTCAAGCCGCATCCGCATATCGGGCTGTCGACCGTCACCTATCTCTTCGACGGCGAGATCCGCCATCGCGACAGCCTCGGCACCGAAAAGGTCATCCGTCCCGGCGATATCAACCTGATGACGGCCGGCCGCGGCATCGTGCATTCCGAGCGCACGCCCGAAAATCTGCGCGGCCACCCGCTGCTGATGTCGGGGCTGCAGACATGGCTGGCGCTGCCCGACGACAAGGAGGAGATCGATCCCTCCTTCGCCCACACGGAAAAGACCGACATGCCGCTGATCGAAACATCCGGCGTGCGCGGACGTGTCGTCATCGGCTCGTTCGAAGGCATGACATCGCCGGTCGGCACCTTCTCCGACACGCTCTATGTCGATCTCAACCTGCAGCCCGGCGTGCGCTTTCCCTTCGGCGCCGGCCATGAGGAACGTGCCGTCTATGTGCTGTCGGGCGAGGTGGTGATCGCGGGCGACCGTTTCGCCGCCGACCAGCTGCTGATCTTCCGACCGGGCGATGCGATCACGCTCGAAGCCGGCGGCGACGGCTGTCACCTGATGCTCTTCGGGGGCGCGGCGCTGAACTCGAAACGCTATATCTGGTGGAATTTCGTCTCCTCCTCGAAGGAGCGGATCGAGAAGGCCAAGGAGGAATGGCGCACCGGCCGCTTCGATATCGTGCCGGGCGACGAGGAGGAATTCGTGCCTCTGCCGGAAGGGTGACGGCGGCGATGCAGCGCCGCCGTCAACGTGCGAACATCAGCCCGCCGCGAAATAGCGCGTCAGCGCACCCTTCGTGCGATTGATGTAGCCGTCCTGCCAGCTGTCGTCGACGTTCAGAAAGCCCGACCAGCCTTTCTTGCCCTGCCGCTTCAGCTCCGCCTCGACGGCACGGAAGCGGTAATGATCGTAGACATCGAGGATATGCACCGCATAGGCTTCGGCAAGCGCCCGGTCGCCTTTGACGATCAACATGTTCTCGTCATTGGCGTACGAGGCCTTGAAGCCGAGATTGTGGCTGCCGAGGACGACGACGCAGTCCTCCGACAGGGGATCGATCACCAGCACCTTGTCGTGAATGATGGCGCCGACTTTCTTGGCCGTCAGCTCCTCCGCACCGAAATCCGCCAAAAGCTGGCGGTCGTCGATGCGCGAGGCGCGGACGATCGAGACATTGGCCTCGTCGAACGTATGGGGCGAGACGGCGTCGACATCGTCGTCCTCATCGTCGGGGTCGTTCTTCTTGCCGGCGACGTAATTGGGCATGGCCTGCGGGCTGGAAACGGCGCCGGTGACGATCAGCTTCTGATCCTTGAGGCCGATATCGATCGCCTCGCCGACGATGCAATCCCTGCCCGATTGGCCGGGATAGAAGGCGAGGAACAGCACGGCGTGCTCGGCACGGCGCATCAGCCGGTAGACCTCGCGCAGGTCCGGCGGCGTCGCCTTGCCCTTCTTGCGGCTCTGCATGTTTGGCGAAAACCATGCTTCGATCGAATCGCCATTGACGGTCGGGATGAGCGAAGGCGTTTCGTTCGAGTGCCGGAACGCCTTGCTCTGCTGGTTGTCGGGCATGCCGTCGTCGAATTCGACCGGCGCTTCCAGCGTCGCATTGTCTTCCAGCATCCGCTCCCAATACGAAACATAGGCCGCGGCGACGGCATCGTTCCTGACGATCAGCGCATTGTTGGACTGGCCGGCAAGGCCGGTGGCCGTCCAGTTGGTGCTGCCGGTGAAGACGCTGCGGTCACCGCCGGCCGGCGGAATATGGACGACGAACTTGTTGTGGCCGATCTGGCTCGAATTGTTGAACATGCGGTGGTGAATCTCGACGCCGGCCTCGATCAGCGCCGTGCGTGCGTGGGCATTGCGCACATCCCAATCGTCTCCGACTTTTCCGGTATTGGCGAGGATGATCCGCAGCTTGTCCTTGTTGGCAAGCAGCAGGTCGAGCAGTTCCAGGTCCTCCAGCTCATAGAGGGCGACAAGGAAGCGGCCGGGCGCATTCATGAAGTCCCTGAGCATCGGGATGACATCGCCGGCAAGATATTTGCGGATGCCGTTTTCCGGATTGGAGATCATGTCGATCAGCTCGTTCGGCTGCTTGACACCGTCTTCCAGCAGAACGTTGCGCAACCATTGGGCGGCAAGGATGCCGTTGGTGAAGCTGGATTCGAACTGGCCGCGCTTGCGCGTCACGTGCACAGGATTGGAGGCGACGGCCGGCCCGAGATAACCGAGCGGCCGCGGCGGCCCTTCATAGGCCTTGACCGCGATTTTCTCAAAGCTGCCGTTCTTCTCGATCGGCTTGCCCTTGTCGTCCCGCTTGTTGATCTCGACCGTCTGAGGCGTCGGATCGGGCGCGGCCTGCATGCCCGGTTTCAGGTCGCCGAGCGGGCGGATTTCATAGCGCACGCGGACCTCGTCCGGCCGCCGTTTCATTTCGTTGCGCCGCTTGCGCAGCGTCAGGTCGCGCCAGGAGAACTTCTGCACCGGCCAGAGCGAGGTGGTTTGCGGCAGCCAGTGCGGATTGCGCTGTCCCTTGAAGGCGACCCAGGCGGCGCAGGTCACACGGTCCTCGCTGCCATCAAGCTTTTTCGCCACGTTTCCCTGCTCGTCGAGATAAACGCGGACGACTTCGAACCCGAGGCATCCCTCGATCTTGGCATCGATGTCCCAGGCCACATAGGCGACCTCGTTGTTGACATAGGCATGCGCTGCAACAATCGTTCCCATGATCTGTCCCCCAGCCAGTGCGGCAACAGTGCTACCATTCCGTGTCATATTCAAGCTGCTCGCCGGTTTGCCGCGCGTTCGCTCGGCTGGGCAAATCAGGCGAATGCAACTCACAGAAATAGAAAGTCATATCTTCCGAAACCGCTCACACTTTTTTCCGCCATGCTCTAAGGTGAAAACCTTCGGTTCCTGAAATGCACTTGTTTTGCCCCGATCTAATCGAATAAAGCGAAACGAGGAAAAGCAAGAAAGAGCGCCCGCCCGTGACACAACTGCCGAAGACCCCCCTGCTCGACCAGGTCGTCTATCCCGCCGACCTGCGCAAGCTCGAGGATCGCGAGCTGCCGCTGCTTGCCCGCGAGGTCCGGGACGAAATGATCGATGCGGTGTCGCGCACCGGCGGTCATCTCGGCGCCGGTCTCGGCGTGGTCGAGCTGACAATCGCCATCCACAGCGTCTTCGATACGCCCAATGACCGGCTGATCTTCGATGTCGGCCACCAGTGCTATCCGCACAAGATCCTCACCGGCCGGCGCGACCGCATCCGCACACTGCGCCAGGAAAACGGGCTTTCCGGCTTCACCCGCCGGGCGGAAAGCGAATATGATCCCTTCGGGGCGGCGCATTCCTCGACCTCGATCTCGGCCGGCCTCGGCATGGCGATCGCCGCCGATCTCGAGAAGACCGACCGCCGCGTCATCGCCGTCATCGGCGACGGCGCGATGTCGGCCGGCATGGCCTATGAAGCGCTGAACAATGCCGGTGCCCTCGATGCCCGCCTCATCGTCATCCTCAACGACAACGACATGTCGATCGCGCCGCCGACGGGAGCGATGAGCGCCTATCTCGCCCGCCTCGCCTCCGGCCGCACCTATATGGGCTTCCGCGACTTCGGCAAGAAACTGACGGCCTATCTCGGCAAGAATATCGACCGGGCGATCACCCGCGCCGTCGAGCATGCCCGCGGCTACGTCACCGGCGGCACGATGTTCGAGGAGATGGGCTTCTATCATATCGGGCCGATCGACGGGCATTCCTTCGATCACCTGCTGCCGGTGCTGCGCAATGTGCGCGACAATGCGCGCGGCCCGGTGCTGATCCACGTCGTCACCCAGAAGGGCAAGGGCTATCCGCCGGCCGAAGCCGCCGCCGACAAATATCACGGCGTCAACAAGTTCGACGTCATCACCGGCGCCCAGGCGCGGGTGAAGCCGAACGCACCGAGCTATACCAGCGTCTTTGCCGAGGCGCTGGTGCAGGAAGCTGCCCTCGACGAGAAGATCGTCGGCATCACCGCCGCCATGCCGAATGGTACCGGCCTCGACAAGCTCGCCGAAGCCTTTCCGTCGCGCTGCTTCGATGTCGGCATCGCCGAGCAGCATGCCGTGACCTTCGCCGCCGGCCTGGCTGCGGAAGGCTACAAGCCGTTCGCCGCGCTCTATTCCACCTTCCTGCAGCGCGCCTATGACCAGGTCGTGCACGACGTGGCAATCCAGGGACTGCCGGTGCGTTTTCCGATCGACCGCGCCGGCTTCGTCGGCGCCGACGGCCCGACCCATGCCGGCTCCTTCGACACCGCCTTCCTCGCCACCCTGCCCGGCTTCGTGGTGATGGCGGCGGCCGACGAGGCCGAACTCAAGCACATGGTGCGCACGGCCGCCGCTTATGACGCCGGGCCGATCTCCTTCCGCTATCCGCGCGGCGAAGGTGTCGGCGTCGACATGCCGGCACGCGGCGAAATCCTGCAGATCGGCAAGGGCCGCATCGTCAAGGAAGGCACCAAAGTTGCGCTGCTTTCCTTCGGCACCCGGCTTGCCGACTGTCTGCTTGCCGCCGAGGACCTCGAGGCCGCCGGCCTGTCGACGACGGTCGCCGATGCGCGCTTCGCCAAGCCGCTCGATCACGATCTGATCCGCCAACTTGCCCGCCACCACGAGATGCTGATCACCGTCGAAGAAGGCTCCGTCGGCGGCTTCGGCAGCCAGGTGATGCAATATCTCTCGAGCGAAGGCCTGCTCGACAACGGGTTGAAGATCCGCTCGCTTGTTATGCCCGACATCTGGATGGAGCAGGCCAAGCCGGAAGCGATGAACGCCCATGCCGGGCTTGATCGCGCCGGGATCGTTTCGACGGTGTTCCGGGCGCTGGGGCGCAGTATTGCGGTTGGGGTTGCTGGATAATGATTGGTGAGGGTGCCGTGTGGCCCCCTCATCCGCCCTAAGGGCACCTTCTCCCCTCTGGGGAGAAGAGATTTGCGGCGACGTCTCGACTCCCTCTTCTCCCCTCGGGGAGAAGGTGCCCGTAGGGCGGATGGGGGGGCCGCGAGGTCAGACGGAGACAGAAGCTTATTCCCAACAAAAAGGCGGCGCATCCGCTGCGCCGCCTTGTTCATTTGACGTCTCTTTCCGAGAAGGAGCGCCCTCTCAGAACTCCGTCCAGTCTTCCTGCACCGCAGCTGCTGCCGTTGCCTGTCTTCCGCCGAAGGCTTTGCTGACCTTGCCGGCAAGGGCGCGGGCCGGAGAGGCGACCGGGCGGGAGGCTGGCGTTGCGGCTGAAGTCTTCTGGGCCGGAGCGGCAAGCTGGGTGCCGAGCTTGAACTGGCGCAACAATTCGTCCAGGGCGCTTGCTTCCTGGGCGAGCGCATGGCTCGCCGCAGTCTGTTCCTCGACCATGGCCGCATTCTGCTGCGTGCCCTGATCCATGTTGTTGACGGCGGTGTTGATCTCCTGCAGCCCGATCGACTGTTCGCGCGTGGCGGTGACGATCGCGTTGACGTTGCGGTTGATCTCCTGCACCTCGGCGACGATGGCTTCCAGCGCCTTGCCGGTCTCGCCGACCAGCGACACGCCGGTCTGCACATGCGTGCCCGACGTGGTGATCAGATCCTTGATCTCCTTGGCCGCCTTGGCGGAGCGCTGGGCGAGCTCGCGCACTTCCTGGGCGACGACGGCAAAGCCCTTGCCGGCCTCACCGGCGCGGGCGGCCTCGACGCCGGCGTTCAGCGCCAAAAGGTTGGTCTGGAAGGCGATGTCGTCGATGACGCCGATGATGTTGGAGATTTCGCCGGAGGATTTTTCGATCTGCTGCATGGCGGAGACGGCGCGGCGGACGACGTCGCCCGACTTTTCGGCGCCGAGGCGGGTGCGCTCGACGAGATTGCCGACATCCTCGGCGCGCTTGGCGCTGTCGCGCACCGTCGTCGTCACCTCTTCGAGTGCTGCGGCGGTCTGTTCGACGGCGGCGGCCTGCTGCTCGGTGCGGTGGGCAAGATCGTCGGCGGCCGAGCGGATCTCGCCGGCGCCGGCATTGATTGCCGAGGCGTTGTGGCCGACCGACTGGAGTGCTGCCTGCAGCTTTTCGACGGCATTGTTGAAGTCGTTGCGCAGGCTGTCATATTGCGGCGCGAACGGCGTCTGGATGCGGGCGGCTACATCGCCGACGGCAAGGCCGGCAAGGCCGCCGGCCAGGGCGTCGACGGCATGGCGGAGCTCGCCTTCCTCGCGCGCCTTCTGCTCGTCGCCTGCCTGGCGCTGGCGCTCGGCGTCATCACGCATGCGGTCTGTTTCACCGGCAAGGCGCAGCTTCTCGATCGCCGCCTGCCTGAACACGAGGACGGACTGCGCCATACGGCCGATTTCGTCGCCGCGCTCGACAGCCGGGACCTCGATATCGTTCTGGCCGCCGGCGAGGCGATCCATGGCCGCGGTCATGCCGACGACCGGGCGGACGATGGTGCGCGACATCAGCCAGGCGAGAAGGGCGGCGGCAAGCGAGGCGACAATGCCACCAGCAAGCAGTGTCGTCGCCAGATCGCTGTTGGCATCGGCCCGGATCGCGGCGAGCGCATTCGACTTTTCGCGGGCGGTGGCCTTGATCTTGGCGGACGCCTGGCGGAAACCGTCGAGCTGGCCCTTAGTGGCGTTGACGCCGATCTTGACGACCTCTTCAATCGGCATGTCGGTTTCCTTGCGCGCCTTGGTCTGCGGTTCGGCAAGTTCATGGAAATAGAGGTCGGCGGCCTTCTGCATGCTGTCGATCATCTCGACCAGCTGCGGCTCGCCTGATGCCGTCTGCCTGGCGGCGGCGATCGCCTTCAGCATGCGCTCGCGATTGGCGAAGACGTCGCCATAGGTGCTGTCACTGCGGAAGAGGATGAAGCCGCGCAGGTTGACCGCCTGCTCGAGCATGGCCTGCAGCGCATCATCGATCTGATTGACGAGCAGCTCCGATTTTTCCTGCTCGGCGGAGGCTGCCGCAGAGGCCGTTGCCTTGGAATAGACGAAAGCCGAAACGGAGATGAAGATCAGAATGAGGGCTGCGAACGTGGCCGCAAGCTTCCCGTTCAGGGATATGTTTTTAGCAGACATGGTCAAATTCTCCTGACGACAATCGACGCGGCGAGAGACGGTCGCGCGTTGGGCGCAACCGCAGAGATTTGGAATCGGAAACATGATCGGCGGAAGACGCCTGCGCCTTCATGGCACCAAGCGGTTTGGACCAACCGCTGCAATCGTGCCGACCCTATGCGGGCAGACTTTAAATTTGCTTAAATTGCGCATCTCAGGAATTGCCCTTTAATCGGCTGGGAATAAAATGCTTGCAACCGACTGATTTGCCGGTCATTCACAGCCGATGTCCGATCAGAACAGCCAACGCCTCGACCAGCTTCTCGTTTCCCGCGGCCTCTTTGCCAGCCGCTCGCGGGCGCGCGACGCCGTGCAGCGCGGCACGGTCAGGATCGGCGGCCAGGTCGTAACCAAGGCCGGCGCGCTCTTCGACGACGATGCCGATATCGAGATCGACGATCCGGCACAGGCTTACGTCTCGCGCGCCGCCCTGAAGCTTGCCGCCGCTCTCGACCATTTCCGGCTCGATCCGTCCGGCCATCACTGTCTCGATATCGGCGCTTCCACCGGCGGCTTCACCGAGGTGCTGCTGCAGCGCGGTGCTGCGCATGTCACCGCAATCGATGTCGGCCATGGGCAGATGCATCCGCGGATCTCGGCCGACCCACGGGTGACGAACCGCGAGGGCCTCAACGCCCGCCATCTGACCACCGACGATATCGGCGAGCCCGCCACCTTCATCGTCTCCGATGTCTCCTTCATCTCGCTGAAGCTGGCGCTGGCTCCGGCGCTCGATCTTGCCGTGGCGGGTGCCGTCGGCGTGCTGCTGGTCAAGCCGCAGTTCGAGGCCGGGCGCGAGGCGATCGGCAAGGGCGGGCTTTTGAAGGACCTCTCGTCTGCTCCGGCCGTCGCGTCGGAGCTGGAGCGCTGGTTCACCGAGGACATGGGCTGGAAAAGCCTCGGCCTCATCCCCTCCCCGATATCAGGCGGCGACGGCAATCGGGAATACCTTCTGGCAGGATTGAAACCGTGAGCACCGAAACCGTCACGATCGAGAAACTCGGCGCCCAGGGCGACGGCATCGCAAGCAACGCCGGCGGGCCTGTCTACGTGCCCTTTTCCCTGCCAGGGGAAATGGTGGCGATCGCCCGCGTCAAAAGCCATGGCACGATCATGTCGATCGCAGCGCCCTCGCCCGACCGGCAGGAACCGCCCTGCCGGCATTTCGGCCCGGATGGCGTCAACGGCACCTGCGGCGGCTGCACGCTGCAGCATCTGGCCGACGGCCCCTACCGCGCCTTCAAGCGCCAGCTGGTCGTCGATGCGCTGAAATCCAAGGGGTTGACGCCTGATGTCGGCGAAATCGTTCCGGCCCACCCGGGCGAGCGCCGGCGTGTGGTGTTTGCGGCGCGCCGGACCGAGAAGGATATGCTGATCGGTTTCAACCAGGCCGAAAGCCATCATATCGTCGCCATTGAGGAATGTCCGATCTCGTCTCCGGGCATCGTCGCCCGGCTGCCGGCGATCAAGGCGATCGCTGCGTCGCTGGCGACCAGCGCCGAACCCTTCCGGATCGCCGTGCTCGAAACGCTCTCCGGCCTCGACCTGGCGGTCGACGAGATCAAGAAACTCTCCGACCCGCAGCGGCGCAAGGCGATCGAAACCGTGCTCGGCCTGCGCGGCATCGCCCGCGTGACGCTGAACGGCGAAATCCTCGTCGAGCCGGCCAAGCCGATCATCGATTTTGACGGCGTCGAGGTTTCACCGCCGGCAGGCGGCTTCGCCCAGGCGACCAAGCCGGCGGAAGAGGCGATGGCGGAGCTGGTGCTCGCCCATGTCGGCAAGGCCAAGCGGATCGCCGATCTTTTTGCCGGCGCCGGCACGTTTTCGCTCAGGCTGGCGCGAATCGGCCGGGTGCATGCGGTCGAGGCCGAGGCAACGGCGCTCGCAGCCCTCGACCAGGCCGCCCGCAAAACCCAGGGGCTGAAGCCGGTGAGCGTCGAAAAGCGCGATCTCTTCCGCCGCCCGCTGATGACGCAGGAGTTCAAGCCGTATGACGCCGTCGTCTTCGATCCGCCGCGCGCTGGCGCGGAGTTTCAGTGCAGGGAGCTTGCCCGCTCAGCCGTGAAGAAGATCGCGGCCGTCAGCTGCAACCCGCTGACGCTGGCGCGCGATCTCGCGATCCTCGTCGAAGGCGGCTACCGCATTACCGGGGTAACGCCGATCGACCAGTTCCTCTGGACCTCGCATGTCGAGGTGGTGGCGACGCTGGCGAAATAGGCGGCTGCCTGACGCTTCGCAGTCAATGCGATCGCGATATCCGGAGCGTCAGCAACATCTTATCGATCGCCCGGTTCGCTTCCCTGCGGCAAACTCATGCGCATTGGCCGCGTTCCGAGCTTTGCGCCGGTAACGGCATCGATTGCGATCGGCTCGATCTCCGATCCTGACTCGACGTCGATATAGCGGGCGAGTTCGCCATCGCAATGGCGGTGCGCCCAAGCCCCGATCATCATCAGCACAGGCAGAAAATCGCGCCCGGCTTCGGTGAGGACATATTCTTCGCGCGGCGGCCGTTCGGAATAGAGCCGCTTCTCCAGCAGACCGTCCTCCGTCAGCGCCTTGAGACGCTTGGTCAGCATGGTCGGCACGATGCCGAGGCTCTTCCTGAACTGGTCGAAGCGGGTGAGGCCCGTATGGGCGTCGCGCAAGACCAGAATGCTCCACGCGTCACCGACGGATTGAAGGCCGCGGGCGACCGGGCATTGCGGAATCGGATTATTTTTCATTTAGTATCTTTTCGATAGTGACACGATATCGAAAAGATAGTAACAGATCGGCCAACGATGATCCACTCTTTTGGAAGCTGACGATATGACCGACAAAAACAGAAGCGTTGCACTGGTCACCGGTGCGTCCTCAGGCATCGGCCTTGCGACGGCGGAGTCTCTGGTGAAGGCCGGCTACCGCGTGTTCGGGACCAGCCGCAAACCGGCCGCCGACAGGCCCGGGATAACGATGCTGATCTGTGACGTGGCCGAGGAAGCCTCGGTGCAGGCGGCTGTTGCGGAGGTCGTCCGGCAAACCGGCCGGCTCGACCTCGTCGTCAATAATGCCGGCATCGGCCTCATCGGTGGTGCGGAAGAATCCTCGATCGCCCAGGCCCAGCGGCTTTTCGACGTCAACGTCTTCGGCGTGGCGCGCGTCGCCAATGCGGTACTGCCGGTCATGAGGAAGCAAAAGAGCGGCCGGATCATCAACATGAGCTCGATCCTCGGCCTCATCCCGGCTCCGTATAACGCCTTCTATGCCTCGACCAAACATGCGCTCGAGGGTTATTCGGAATCGCTCGATCATGAAGTGCGCAACTTCGGCATTCGTGTTGTTCTCGTCCAACCCGGCGTCACCAGAACATCCTTCGAGGAAAATCTGACGCGAGCAGACCAACCTCTTCCGGTCTATGCTTCGGAACGCGCCCGCAGCGAAGCGCTGATGCGCAAGTGGGTGGAAACGGGCGATGCGCCCGAGGTCGTCGCCGACATGGTCGTGAAAGCCGCAACCGCGAAGAAGCCGAAGCTGCGCTATTCCGCCGGCAAGCAATCGCGCCAGGTCCGCTCGCTTCGCCGCTACCTCCCCGAGCGGCTGGTCGACAGCCTGCTGCGCAAGGTCAACGAGTTTCCGGCCTCAGCCTAACGCGTTCATCGAGGACCGGATTCCGATTTCAAGCCGACAGGCTTAAACTTCCTGTCCTCGACCACGGAAACCGATTCTCAATGCGCAAGACCAAAAGACGCAATCCCTACTATGCGGGCCCGGTGTCCGATCACTTCGACGGCACGCTTTTCTTCAATCCCGAAGGCATCGAGCCGCTTGGTTTCCGCGAACTCTTGCGATGGCAATTCGGCGGCGGCCGTGAGCGATGGCCGCGGTCGGTCCCCAGCCCATATCCGGCCGCCAAGCCGGACCCCCGTGTCGGTGGCGGGGATCTGCGGGTGACCATGGTCGGGCATGCAACGTTGCTGGTGCAGGTCGCCGGGCTCAATATTCTCACCGATCCGGTGTGGTCGGAGCGGGTCAGCCCCTTCACCTTTGCCGGCCCCAGACGCGTCGTTCCACCGGGCATCGCCTTCGATGATTTGCCGCCGATCGATCTCGTGCTGGTCTCGCACAATCATTATGACCATCTCGATATCGCAACGCTGAAACGGTTGCATGCGAAGCATCGGCCGCGGATCGTGACGCCGCTCGGCAATGACACGATCATGCGCCGCGCCGTGCCCGACATACAGACGACATCGATGGACTGGGGCGAGCGCATCTCGCACGCCGGCATAAGCATCGATGCGGAGCCGGCCCATCACTGGTCCGCTCGCGGCGGCGCCGATCGCCGAATGGCGCTCTGGGCCTCGTTCGTTTTGTCGACACCAGCCGGCAAGATCTATCACGTCGGCGATACGGGCTTTCACCGCGGCATCAATTACAAAGCGGCGCAGCGGAAACACGGCGGTTTTCGCCTGGCGATTTTACCCTTCGGCGCCTATGAGCCGCGATGGTTCATGAAAGGGCAGCACCAGAATCCTGAGGAGGCGGTGATGGGGATGAAGCTGGCAAATGCGGCCTATGTGGCCGGGCACCACTTCGCCACGTTCCAGCTGACGAATGAAGCGGTCGACGCGCCGGTGAGAGCGTTGCAAGAGGCGATGCGAGAGCATGATATTGCCTCGGACCGGTTCCGGCCGCTCAGAGCCGGTGAGGTGTTCAATGTGCCGATGGTCTAATCGGTATCCGTTTGCTGCCGGGGCGCCGTTCAGCGGCGCATGAAGGCTTCGAAGGCCGCCCGGGCTTCGGCGCTTTTCAGGCGCGCGGCGAAATGACGGGCCTCGACGTCGATGCGGGCGATGACTTCTTCCCGGGAGCCGCAAATGAGATCGCGGGCGATCTTCAAGGCTTCCGGTGGCTTGGCGGCGAGTTTCGCAGCCGCGGCAATCGTCGCATTCTCCACCTCGCCCGGTGTCGTTACCTTCCAGATGAGGCCGGCCTCGCGGGCTTCCTCGGCGCTGAAGGCCTCGCCGGCGGCCAGCATGGCAAAGGCGCGCTGGTGGCCCATCACACGCGGCGCGATCAGGCTGGAAGCCGCTTCCGGCACCAAAGCCAGATCGACGAAAGGCGTGCGGAACTGGCTGCGGTCGGAGGCGATCGTCAGGTCGCAATGCAGGTTGAGGGTGGTGCCGATGCCGATCGCCAGGCCGTCGACCCCTGACACCAGCGGCTTTTCGGATCTGGCGAGCGCGTAGAGGAAATCGATCAGCTCGTCTCCCATGCTGCCGCCCATGGCAGTGGCAAGAAAATCGCCGATGTCGTTGCCGGCCGAAAAGCTGCCTTCGGTGCCGAGAAAGACCGTCACTTTGACATTCGCGTCCGTATTAGCGGCGGTGAGCGCATCGGTCATGGTGCGATACATCGCCCGTGTGAAGGCGTTCTTCTTTTCCGGCCGGTTGAAGCGGATCAGCTGAACGCCGGGATGGGCGGAAGGCTGCTCGACGATGATGTGATCGGTCATTGGATCTCCTCGGAACTTATGGGGTCTCGTCAGGCAAGCAGAATGCGGGCGGCGGCAAGGCTTGCCGCGCCGTTGACCACCCGGTCGCGCAAGGCCGCGGTCTCGGCGAGCAGGTTTTCAGCGGCGAAGCGGCAGAGCGCGATACGGCCCTCACCCTTGCCGTCGCCGCTTTCGGCCAGAGCCCCCTTGGCGAGGTAACAGCCGGTGAGCACGAGGCCGAACAGTCGCTGATAGGGGGTGGCGCCGGCAAGCGCCTCGGCGGCCCTGTCATCGGCAAGTACTGCCAGAAGCCAGGCGGTCGCCGCGTCGAGATCGGCGATCGCGACGGCGAGTCTCGCGGCAGTTTCGCCAAAACCATCGAGATTGGAGCGCTCGACAGCCTCGGCGATCGCCTTCAATTCGGCGATGAAACCCTTGACCTGATCGCCGCCGGAGAGCGGCAGCTTGCGGGTGACGAGGTCAATCGCCTGGATGCCGTTGGTGCCCTCATAGATCGGCGCAATGCGGGCATCACGCAGATAACGCGCCGCGCCCGTCTCCTCGATGAAACCCATGCCGCCATGCACCTGGATGCCGAGCGAGGCGACATCGACGCCGGCATCGGTCGAAAAGGACTTGGCGATCGGCGTCAACAGCGCGGCGCGCTCCTGCCAGTCTCGGCCGTCGCCTGCCCGGCGCGACATGTCGATCGCATGGGCGCAGGCATAGGCGATGGCGCGCGCGCCCTGCGTCAGCGCCTTCATGGTCAGAAGCATGCGGGCGACATCGGGATGGTCGACGATCGGGCTCATGCCGGGCCCGGTGGAATCTGGCGCCCTGCCCTGCGTGCGCTCCCTGGCATAAGCAAGGGCCTTCTGGGTGGCGGCCTCGGCGATCGCCACGCCCTGCATGCCGACGGCGAGACGGGCATTGTTCATCATCGTGAACATGCAGGCGAGCCCCTTGTTCTCCTCGCCGACCAGCCAGCCGACTGCCCCCTTTTCGCCGCCGAAGCGGCCGTCGCCATAGATCATCGTGCAGGTCGGCGAACCGTGGATGCCGAGCTTATGCTCCAGCGAATGGCAGAAGAGATCGTTGCGGGGTCCGAGCGAACCGTCGTCATTCACCAGGAATTTCGGCACGAGAAAGAGCGAGATGCCGCGTGTGCCGGCCGGCGCATCCGGCAGCCGCGCCAGCACCAGATGGACGATGTTGTCGGCCGCGTCGTGTTCGCCCCAGGTGATGAAGATCTTCTGGCCGAAGACGCGGTAGCTGCCGTCGGGCCGGCGTTCGGCGCGGGCCTTCAGCGCGCCGACATCCGAGCCGGCATGCGGCTCGGTCAGGTTCATGGTGCCGGTCCATTCGCCGGACACCATCTTTGCCAGATATTTGTCTTTCAGCGCGGCGCTGCCATGCGCGCTGACCGCCTCGATGGCGCCCATGGTCAGCGTCGGAGCGAGCGCAAAAGCCATGGATCCGGAATTCCACATTTCCAGCGCCGCGACATTCAGCATATCAGGCAGCGCCTGGCCGCCGAAAGCTTCCGGCGCCGTCAGGCCGTTCCAGCCGCCTGATATCCAGTTGCGGTAGAGATCACGCCAGCCGTCCGGCAGCCGGACTTCGCCATCGATGAGACGGGCGCCCTGGCGGTCGCCGATTTCGGCCAGAGGCGCCACTTCCTCTGTGGCAAGACGTCCCGCCTCGGCCAGGATGGCGTCGACGAGATCCTCGCCGAGATCGCCGAAAAGACCGTTCGACATCGCCTCGCCCATGCCGGCTACATGCTTCAATGTGAACGCGATTTCCTCAACGGGCGCCTTGTACATGCTTCCTCCTCCGTGGGGTGCCCTGCACCTCATGCAAAGCCCTCACCGGCAAGGGCTAGTTGATTTTTACGTAAACGTCAATTTTGATTCATAGGCCACGATGCGATAAATGGCGCTTTCTTCTTGCACAGTTGCGCCCATGGACGGCATGGAGAACTGAAGACAATATATCGCCCTCGCAAAGGATCGGCGACCCATGGATACATTGCCCGTCAACATACCCGGTTTCGTCTGGGCCTATCGTTTCTCGCCGGATGAAAAGACGGCGGTGCGGCTGACCAACACCGCGACGGTGGCGGATCTGACCGCCGACAACTGTTTCTACTGGCTGCATCTCAACCTCGTCGACGCCCGCGTGCCGGCCCTACTCGAGACGCTCGACGGACTGACGGAAGACGCGAAATCGGCGTTGACGACGCATGACACGCATGCGGCCCTGACCGTCGACGAGCAGATGCTCTACGGCACGCTGGTCGATTGCCAGCGCGATTTCGACCAGGATACCAACAATCTCGGCTGGCTGCATTTCGCCATGTCGGACCGCTTCATCGTCACCACAAGGCTGCAGCCGCTGCGCAGCGTCGAGCGGGCACGCACGCTGATCGAGAAGAACCCGGGCAAATTCTCGCGGCCGGTCGATCTCTTCGAACTGCTGGTGATCGAGTTCCAGCGGACGCTGATTGCGATCGTCATCGAACTCACCGAAGAGCTGAACCAGATCGAGGATATCGTCTACGACAATGCGCCGCGCGACGAGCGCCGGCGGCTGGCGCCGGTCCGGCGAACCGTGGTCCGGCTGCACCGGCATCTGCGCACGGTGCTGGCGCTGATGCGCCGCGCGGCGGCGGCCGATGACGATGAAATGCCCTTCGGCTTCGACGATGTGGCGCGGCGGCTGACGAGCCGGCTGGAAACGGTCGACCACGATGTCTACGCTTTGCAGGACCGGGCGCGCCTGCTGCACGAAGAAATCGATTCGAAACAATCCTCCGAGACCAACCGCCATCTCTACCTGCTGTCAATCATGACGGCCTTCCTGCTGCCGCCGACGCTGGTGACGGGTTTCTTCGGCATGAATACCGCCAACCTGCCCTTCGCCGTCGGCGATTACGGCACGGAATACGCCGTGATCCTGATCATCGCCTCGATCGTCTTCGCCTGGTGGCTGCTGCGGCGGGTGGATATTCTTTGAGGGTGAGAGTTCGAGGATGACTGTTGGGAGGCGCAGTCGCTTCTATACCATCAAACGTCGCGGTACTTGCCACAGAAGTTCACCCCACGCTCCTTCATCCTCGGGCTTGCCCTGCCTTGACCCTGGGATCCATGCGGCTGGCACTGCGGAAAGAGCGATGGCTACAGGGAAACAATTGAAACCGCGTGCTTGGCTGTGGATCCCAGGGTCAAGCCCTGGGATGACGGAGTGTGGGGGTGGCTTTGTTGCCACACGCATCGCCGGTGCAGCTTCAAAGGCGCCGCTTTTGCAGACGCTCCATTGCGCCTGCGGAGGCGACCTGTCCCGGCACCACTTCATCGCGCCGACGAGGCTTATGCGTCCCGGCACCACCTCTCTTCCGTCTCCCAGGGCTTGACCCTGGGATCCACAGCCGAGCACGGCGGGCAGGCGGGCCGGCATCGCCCATGCGCCCGTCGATATTGCCATCACCGCCCCGGCAAAGCCTCAATGGCGTCGAACACCCGCGCCGTATAGGTCAGCGCGGCGCCGGCGTTGAGTGCGATCGCCACGCCGAGGGCCTCGGCGATTTCGCCCTCGGACGCGCCGAGCTCGACGGCCTTCTTGGCATGCACGGCGATGCAGCCGTCGCAGCGGGTGGTGACCGCGACGGCGAGGGCGATGAGCTCGTGCATCTTCGGCGCGAGCTTACCGGTCTTGCCGCCGCTGCCTTCGATCATGTTCAGGCCGCGCAGCACGTCGGGGCTCAGCTTGGCGAAGTCGCCAACCCGGCCGATGAGGGTGTCGCGATAGGCGTTCCAGTCCTGCATATGGCTCATGTCGCTCTCCTAGTGCCGGCCGGCGGTGACGCCGCCGTCGACCGGCAGGATGGTGCCGGTGATCCAGGAGGCCTGCTCTGAGGCGAGGAACAGGATCGCCTCGGCGACATCACGCGGCTGGCCGTTGCGGCCGAGCGGGTGGAAGGAATTGAACGTCGGGAGAACCTCCTTCACCTGATCGTCGGAGAGGAAGGTGTTGTAGACGGGCGTTTCGACGACGGCCGGCGCCACGGCATTGATGCGGATCTTGTGGGGCGCCAGCTCGATCGCCAGGTTGCGGACCATGGCATGGACGCCGGCATTGGCCGCCGAATAGGCCGCCGACGGGGTGGCGCCGATCGCCTGGATCGCCCAGATGGAGCCGGTCTGGACGATGGCGCCGCCCTTATCCTTCATTGCTTTGGCGGCCGCCTGGGCGGTGAAGAACTTGCCCTTCAGGATCGTGTCCAGGTACCAGTCGTAATCCTGTTCCATCAGCTCGAGGAACGGCTTCGGATTGAAGACGCCGGCATTGTTGACGAGCACGTCGAGCCGGCCGAAGCGAGAAACGGCGGCGTCGACGAGTGCTGCGCCGGTTTCCGGCCGGGCTATATCGCCTGATGAAACGATGACCGAATTGCCGCTCGGATCGATGTCGCGTGCCGCCGCCTCCAGCTTTTGCCGGTTGCGTCCGTTGATCGCCACCTTTGCGCCTTCCGCCACGAAACGGGCTGCCGCTTCCCGGCCGATGCCGGAACCGCCGCCGGTGATGGCGACCACTTTGCCTTCAAATCTCATTGCTGTTTTCCTTTGGCTTGTCTATCTAACGTTAGATAGATGACGAATGCATAGAGCTTGCTTTGGCAAAGCGCAACCCCTATCTAACATTAGGTAGAGAGGACGAACGCATGAGTGAAACAGCAGAGGCGATACTGGATGCTGCCGAGGAGAGGATCCGCGGGGCGGGCTATAGCGGCTTCAGCTATCGCGACGTCGCCGCCGATGTCGGGGTCAAGGCCTCCTCGGTGCACTACCATTTTCCGGCCAAGGAAAAGCTCGCCGCAGCCGTCGCCCGGCGCTACACCGATCGTTTTTTTCAAGCCGTCGATCAGCGGCAGGCTTCGGGCGACGACATCATCACCGCCTGGCGGGCGGCCTTCCGCGAGGCGCTGCATCGCGATGCCAGAATGTGCCTCTGCGGCGCCATGGCCGCAACCTCGCATGATCTCGCCGAGGAGGTCAGGGCCGAGGTGCAGCGCTTCTTCCTGCTCGGCATCGAAAGACTGATGCAGGGCGGACTGACAAAGGAAGCCGCCGTCCATGTCATCGCCACCCTGGAAGGCGCGATGCTGGCCGCCAACGTCCTCAACGACCATTCCCTGTTCGACAGCGGCACCGCCGGGCTGGCATGAGGCTCAGGCTCGGGGCACGGCGAGCCATTCCGGCAGAGTGCCTGGCCGTGGATCCCAGGGTCAAGCCTGCTCAAGGCCGAGGATGGCGGAGGGTGGGTTAACGTTCTTGCCAAATTCGCCGCCGACGCAGCGGATTGCGCGGCGTTGCGCCTATCGCATCATGCGGGACGCGGCCACTGTCAGCATTGCGACGCTTCATCCATCTGATTTCTGACTCGGCGGTGGCAGGCAATCTAAGCGCTCGATGCCCAGGTGATCAGCTGGTTTATGCCACTACCCGCCCGGAACGGTTCTTGCACGGTTACTAATATGTTCACCGTGGGGAGGCCTGATGTCATGAAGTGGCACACACCTGGAGAATTCAGTCCGCTGATGCTCGTTGTGAACGGGCCGGAAAAATACAAGCTTATCGCGAGCCTTTGGGAGGCGGCCCAGATGCTGACGGCTTGCTGGCCATTCGACGACGGCGAAGAATATCTTACGGCTGTTATGGCATGCCGCGATGCGATCCATGGGGACCTCCCGGCTGAGGACGCGAGAGAAGCGCTGATTCGTGCTGCCAAGGAGGCAGGCATTTCGGTGATCACCGTCGTTCACTGAGTATCGCAGCCGACGATTAAAGGGGTTCACGGGCTTCTTCATGCCACCGCCCTCTCGTTACTGCTCCCCAAGTTCGACATGTCCCCTCCCCCTGTTTTTATGGGGAGAGGGTCAGGGGTAGCATTCTGCGCCTGTCAATAAGGCGAATAGCACTGCTGGCGCGGGCCGTTATAAGGCTGGAAGGTGTTGTCGTAAGCCCGATAGGAGCGGTAGCGGTTTTCGCACCAGGCAACGTGAGCCGAACCCATGCGCCGCGCGGGCACCACGTAGCGCCGCGGCGGAGCGACGATGGCGCGGCCGATCACCGCGCCGGCGCCGAAGGCGGCGAGCGGATACCAGTAGCCATTATAGCGGCGATAGCCGGGACGGTAGTAGGTATAACCGCGATAGCCGCCATACCAGCCGGGACGATAATAGGCGCCGGGGCGATAGCCGGGCCGGTAGTAGTCGCGTCGGTAATAGTACTGGACATTCTCGACAGCCGAGGATTTTTCAACCTGCGGCGCGGCCGGCATCTGTATTGCCTGCGACGGCACGAAACTCGTTAAAACGATAGCAGCGGCCATCACCGCGGTTGCCATCCTGTTTCTCAGCCCGATCATTTCTCTCTCCCATTCAACAGCGATCACCGCTTGGGCCTGCAACGTTTGCGAGCGAGAATGGTTCCAAAAGCCGCCGGAACCAGCAGCTTCTGGATGAGTAGATCTTGACACGCTCAACCGGCAGAGGTCAAGCGACGGCGGAAATTTTCGCCTGGTCGCCCTGCAGGCGGTTCACCATGAAGTTCGAATACCATTCGAGGAACTGCATGACGCCGCCCTCGTGCAAGGCGGAATAGGGGCCGGGCTCATAGGCGGGCGAGTGGATGCCGAAGGCATTTTCCTCGACGATGCGGCGGTCCTGGTCGTTGGTCTCGGTCCAGACGTGCGTCAGTTCCTCGAGATTGTAATCCACGCCCTCGACGGCGTCCTTGTGGACGAGCCACTTGGTCGTCACCGCCGTCTCGTTGGCGCTGAGCGGCAGCACCCGGAAGGAGATGGCGTGGTCGCCGAGCAGGTGGTTCCACGTCGTCGGGTAGTGGAAGAGCAGCATCGTGCCGATACGATTGATCGAGATGTCGTCGGAGATCCGGCGCTGCACCGCCGGCTTGCCCGACATGGTGTAGCTTTCGGCGTCCTCGATCAGCGGCATGCGGGCGGTGCGGAACTGGCCGTCCGGCGAGATCTGGAACTTGCTCGGCAGGCCGGCGGCCTCGCAGCGCGCCCAATGGCCGGCGATCTCCGGATCGTCGGCGCCGCCGTCCGTGCCGGTGACGCTCGGGGCTTCGGGATAGGTGCGGCAGAGTTCCGGGTGATTGGCGGCGCAGTGGTAGCACTCGCGGTTGTTTTCCCAGACGAGCTTCCAGTTGCCCTTCTCGATGATCGTGCTCTGGAAAGCGACCTTGGTCTCGCCGATCCGGTGCGGCGCCATATAGGGCTCGATCTTGTCGCGCACCGGCTTGAAATCCGGGGCAACGTCGGCAAGGCAGATGAAAATATAGCCTGCGACGCTCTCGCAGTGGACGGGCTTCAGGTTGAAGCCGGTTTTGTCGAAATCGTCGCCCATATGACGGGCAAAGGCGAGCTTGCCGTCGAGATCGTAAGTCCACTGATGATAGGGGCAGACGAGGCGCACGGAAGAGCCATGCTCCTTCGTGCAGACGCGCGAGCCGCGATGGCGACAGCTGTTGTGGAAGGCGCGGATGACATTGTCACGGCCGCGGACGATGACGACCGGATACGTGCCGATCTGGACGGTGAAATAGGCGCCCGGCTTCGGCAGTTCGCAATCATGGCCCATGAACAGCCAGTCGCGATAGTAGATCATCTCCATGTCGAGCTTGAAATAATCCTCGTCGGTGTAGAACGGCTGTTCGAGGCTGAAGCCCTCGCGGCGGTTCTTGAGCTGACGTAAAACGTTGCTGCGAATATCCATCTTCATGTCCTCGTGCACCGGCTGCCGCTTTCAGCGGAAGGCTATGGAAGCGCGCCTGCTTCCTTCTCCTGCGGGAGAATTGTTCATGACGCCATTTAATCACCTGGCATTCCTGCCGCTTGGTTGTAATGCGACATCGGCTTCGAAATTGACGACAGGATGCGCCGAGGTTTCAAAGAGCCCCCGCCAGTCGACCAGATCGTCCGACTCTGCAGGTAATTATCGTCAATTGCGACATTGCGTAAAGACCGGATCGGCAAAGAGAGCGGCTCTCCGGTATCGGCTATTGTCGCATTTACGACATCGCCGGCTTCCGCCCGATGCCCCGGTCGCGTCTTAATGCTGCGTTAAGCATACGATCTTATCCTGCTGTCGACCTCAGACCGACGAAGCATGTAGACCATGGCCAGACTCCGCTATTTCGACGCGAAAGAAGTAATCCGGCCGCAGGAGCGGCAACTGGTTGCCGCGCATTCCGAATTCCTGCGCACCGGCCGCATCCCCCGCGACCGGCGCCACTGGCTGGCCGAGGAAAGGCGCTACCTCACCCATGACGAGGTCGCCGAAAAGACCGGCCGCAAGCTGCAGGCGGCCGGCGAGAAGACGCATCAGCACATCAACGGCTTCCACCACTCGATTCAGTTTCCGAAGATGATCTTCCATCGGACGCTGCAGGACAGCCCACATCTCGGTTATTGCCACGTCACCGCGGCGCGCACGAAATTCGCCCGCTACGAAGAGGTCAGCTGGGCCTTCTACATCGCCAACTTCTATTCCGACATCGGCGACAACGACAACTTCTTCGAACGGATCGATGTCGGCTATTCCCGGATGTATTTCGCCGTCGCGATTAAGCCTGGCGAGGAATCCGCCGAAAAGATGACGATTGACCGGTCGGTGCGCGGCAATGGGCTGCTCTTTCGCACCCACGATCCGCAGGCGGCGATTCGAAACATCCTGCTGCTCGGCGCCCGCAACGAACAGATGCGCGAAATCATCCGCCAACTGTGAGCGAACAAGGCGATTGATCGTAAGCGGCGGAAAGCCTAATGACTGCCGGAACCAGAGACGGGCAGCATATGGCACGCATCATTGACATCAGGGCAGACAGGCAGGCGGCGCTCGAAGCGGCCTGTGCCGCTCTTTCCGATGGCTTTGCCATCGCCATGCCGACGGAGACCGTCTACGGCCTTGCGGCCGACGCCACCAATCCGGCCGCCATCACCCGCATCTATGAGACCAAGGGACGGCCGCGCTTCAACCCGCTGATCTGCCATATGGCCGATCTCGAGATGGCCGGACACCATGCCGAGTTCGACCCCGTATCGCGGGCGCTCGCCGAAGCCTTCTGGCCCGGTCCGTTGACGCTCGTGCTGCCGCTGAAGCCCGCAAGCCCGATCCACGCGCTGGCGACCGCCGGTCTCGACAGCGTCGGCGTGCGCGTGCCCAAGGGCTTCGCCGGCACCCTGATCGGCGCCTTCGGACGGCCGCTCGCAGCGCCGAGCGCCAACACCTCAGGCGCCATCAGCGCGACCAGTGCGGCCCATGTCGAGGCCGATCTCGGCGCGAAGATCCCGTTGATCCTCGATGCGGGCCCGAGCACCGTCGGCGTCGAATCGACCATCGTCAAGGTGCAGGGCGACCGGGTGAGGCTGCTTCGGCCCGGCGGGCTTGCGGCGCGCGAAATCGAACGCATTGCCGGCCGGCCTCTGCTGCGCGCCAAAAAGGCTTCGGCGGCCATCGAGGCGCCTGGCATGCTCGCCTCGCATTATGCGCCGAGCGCCAGCGTGCGCCTCAATGCGACGGCGGTGGAACCCGGCGAAGCGCTGATCGCCTTCGGCGGTGCGTCGGTCGAAGGCGCACGCGCGGCACGCATCGTTCTCGATCTCAGCCCGGCCGGCGACCTGGCGGAAGCGGCGGCCAATCTTTTCGACTATATGAAGCGGGCCGATGCCAGCGGGGTGTCGAGCATCGCCTTTTCGCCCATCCCGGACGAGGGACTCGGCGAAGCCATCAACGACCGGCTACAAAGGGCGGCCGCGCCCCGCGCGACTGCCTGACCTGATAGAAGCGATAGAGGATCGACCTGATGAGCAGCGCCGGCATTTCCACCGATCTTCTCGACCGTTTCGCCGCCATCGTCGGCGAGAAATATGCACTTCGCGGCGAGGCCGATCTGGCGCCGCATCTGATCGAAAACCGCGGGCTCTATCATGGCTCTTCCCCTCTCCTGCTGAAGCCTGGTTCGGTCGAGGAAGTCTCCAAGATCATGAAGCTTGCGACCGAGACTAAAACGGCGATCGTGCCGCAGACCGGCAATACCGGCCTCGTCGGCGGCCAGACGCCGCGCACCGGCCAGGCCGATATCATCCTGTCGCTCGAACGCATGACGAGGATCCGCGACGTCGACCCGGTGGCGAACGTGCTGGTCGCCGATGGCGGCGCGATCCTGGCCGATGTGCAGAAGGCGGCCGAGGCGCATGGTCGGCTCTTTCCGCTGTCGCTCGGCTCGGAGGGCTCCTGCCGCATCGGCGGCAATCTCTCCACCAATGCCGGCGGCACGGCCGTGCTTGCCTATGGCAATATGCGCCAACTCTGCCTCGGCCTCGAAGTGGTGCTGCCGACCGGCGAGATCTGGGATGGCCTGCGCCGGCTGAAGAAGGACAATACCGGTTATGACCTGCGCGATCTCTTCATCGGCGCCGAAGGCACGCTCGGCATCATCACCGGGGCGGTGCTGAAACTGTTTCCCCAGCCGCTCGGCCATCAGGTGGCGTTTGCCGGCCTCAATTCGGTCGAGGATGCGCTTGCCCTCTTCAACCTTGCCGCCAGTCTGTGCGGCACCTCGCTCACCGGTTTCGAGCTGATGCCGCGCTTCGGCGTCGAGATCACCACCCGCCACATCGACGGCGTGCGCGATCCGCTGGAAGCGGCATACCCCTGGTACGTGCTGATCGACATTTCGACGTCGGATTCGGCCGAGACGGCGGAGCGGATGATGAATGGCGTGCTGGAACAGGGCTTCGAGGCCGGGCTGGTGCAAGACGCCGCGATCGCCGCCTCGGTCGCCCAGCAGAAGGCGATCTGGCATATGCGCGAGAGCATGTCGGATGCGCAGAAGCCGGAAGGCGGTTCGATCAAGCACGATGTGTCCGTGCCGGTATCGAAGATCCCGCATTTTATGGCCGAGGCGGAAAAAGCCGTGATGGCGGCCATGCCGGGCGCCCGCATCTGCGCCTTCGGCCATATGGGTGACGGCAATATTCATTACAATATTTCCCAGCCGATCGGCGCCGACAAGGCCACCTTCATCGCCCGCTGGCGCGAAATGAACCATATCGTCCACGGGCTGGTGCTCGCCCATGGCGGCTCGATCTCGGCCGAACACGGCATCGGCCAGCTGAAGCGCGACGAACTGGCGGCAATCCGCCCGGCGATCGAAATCGAGCTGATGCGCCGCATCAAGCGCGCCTTCGATCCCGCCAATATCATGAACCCAGGAAAGGTCGTCAGTCTCGAGGAGTGAGGTCGGCGAGCATCGGCCCGTTCGGCGATATCAGCATGAGGGAAGGCCCCTCCCCACAAGGGGGAGGGGCTAACTTGCGGCCCGCATCGGCGGCCAAAAGTCAAAGTCTCGCACGCTGTTACCATTCCGCTGCCTCCGACGATGCGGTTTGCGTAGGACAGCGCGGCACTCAAGCCCTTCCCCCTTGTGGGGAGGGGTCTTATCCGTAAGGTTTGCCGGAATTACCTCAGGACGACTGCGTGCCGCCGCCGGTCAGGATCTGCAGGGCCGGTGACTGCTGGGTGCTGTTCTGGACGTCGTACATCGCGGTAAAGCGCCGCAGCAGCTTGTCGACCTTCTTCGGATCCTGGAGGTCCTCGAGCTTGACGAAACGATTAATGAGATCGGCCTGCTTGGCGACGTCCATGCTCGATATCTGAGCTGGCAGGCTGTAGGCTGTGGTGATGACCTGATAGAGCGCCTTGTCGCCGAGGATCGAATAGATCGAGGTGATGCTCGGGGCCTTGCGGCTGAAATAGAGCGCCAGGCGCACACCGTCGTTGCTTTCGCCCTGCTGGGTTTCCAACGTCTGCTTGATGAAGAGGTCCTGCGTATGCGCCTCGGCCGCCTTGTTCTGGATGGCGCCGATCTTGGCGCGGGTCAGATTGCCGTCCTTGTCGAAGTTGAAGGCGGCGACGATATCCTTGAAGCGCGCATCGGCCTTGGTGTTGAGGTAGCTCTTCTTGTCGTCGGGATCGGAGGTGAAGATCTTCTTCAGCGTCGCCTTGTCATAATCCTTCGGGTCGAGGTTGTTCGCCTTCAGCACCAGATCGGTCAGGCGGCTGTCATCGAGGAAATCGTCGAGCGACTGTACCTTGGCCATGCCCTTGGCGAAATAATCCACCTCGGTCGTCGCATCCTTCGATGCCTTGTCCTTCACCGGGCCGGCCTTCAGCAGCATGGTGACATGCGCCTTGTAATCGGTGGCGTATTTGGCCAGGGTCGCGTCGGGCAGCGCCTGCAGAGGTGCTGCCGCCTTGCCGTCGGGGCCGAAGTTGAAGGCGCGGGCAAGGTTGGTGATGCGCTCGTCCTTCAATGAGGCGATATAGCCGTTCGGATCGTAGGCATCGCTGGTCAGGATCTTGCGCATCATCGAGCGCGGGACTTCCTGGTCCGTCAGGCCGAAGGCCTGCAGCGCCACGTGATAGGGGTCGGGCAGATTGTCGTTGCTCTTCTTGAAATCGGCCGAAGCATTGGTGCGCAGGAAATCGTTGACGGTCTTGATCTCGGCCGTATCGAGCAGGCTGGTGCTGTCGGCCATCATGCTCGAGTAATTGTCGGCGACCTCTTCGATCGCCTCGTCGCGCTCGTCGTCATAGCGCGCCATGTAGTTGTCATTGGTGGTCTGCGCCTGATCGGCGGTCTGGACCGAGCTGACGGCCGGCAGCGATCCGTCGGCGGCGAAATTGAAATCGGCGTTGAGATCGGCATGGCCGGCGGCTGCGGCAGCCGTCGCATCGGTCAGGATGCTCTTCAGCTCGGCATCCGAGATGTCGAACGGCAGATCGTAGGTGCTCTTCAGGAAATTGGTGATGGCGGGATCGGCGATGAGCTCGTCGACATTGGCGATCGTCGCCATGCGGGACGAATAATCGTCGGTGCGCGCTCCGGCGGCAATCTTCGTGTTCGTGGTCTGGCTCGAGGTCTGCGCCGCCAAGCCATCCTCGAGCGATCCATCGGCCTTGAAATTGAAAGCGGCGGCGACATCCGCATAGGTGCCGGTGCCGCTCTGATCGGTCAGGATGGCGCGAAGATCGACGTCGCTGACGGTGGACGGGATGCCGTAGGCATTGCGCACGAAGTTGTTGAGCTTCTGGTCCGCCAGCAACTGATCGACGTTCGAGATCCCGGCGATGGTCGACTGGTAATAGACGGCCGCACTGTCGGCCTTGCTTGACGTGTTGGCGCTTTGTGCGGCGGTCTGCGTGGCATAAAGCGTTGCGACCGACCCATCCGTCTTGAAATTGAAGAGATCGTGAACGTCGCTATAGCCCTGGGCGCTGGCTGCCGCGGGATCGACGAGGAAGGTCCGCAGCGTCGCGTCGGAGACGCTGTCGGCGATCTGCATACTGGTTCTGAGATAGCTGACCGCGACGGGATCGGACATGATGTCATCGACATTGGTGACATTGCCGATCATCGCGTTGAAGTGGGCCGCGTTCGCCGCCGATTTGTCGGTCGTCGACTTGCGTTGCGCGGCGGTCTGAATCACCGAACCATTGATCGACCCATCCGCATTGAAGTTGAAGTCGGCATTGAGGCCGGCCTGCCCCTGGGCGGCGGCATAGGCCGAGTCGGTCAGGATGTTCTTCAGCTCGGCATTGCTGAAATTCACGCCGAGGCCATAGGCATCCTTGATGTAGCGCGCCATGACGCTGTCGCCGAGCAGGTCGTCGACATTGGTGATGCCGCTCGATTGCGAGGTCACGCTATAATAGTTGGCGGTGCTCGAGGCGGCCGACGCCAGCTTGTTCGCCTGGTCGATCGTCTGGGCGCGGGCCGTGGTCGAGGTCGAACCGTCCGACTTGAAGTTGAAGGCGTTATAGACATTGGTAAAGCCCATCAGCTGGGCATAGCTTGGATCGGTCAGGACCATGCGCAGCGCCGGCGCGGTGAAGTCGGCGCCCATGCTGTAGGCGGTCTTGATGTAGGAGGTCAGGCGGGCGTCGGCGACGAGATCGTCGACATTGGTGATCGTGCCGATCTTGGCGGTATAATAGGCCTTGTTGTAGTCGGCCGCCGTCTTGCTGACGTAGACAACGTCGGAACCGACCGCATTGTCGATGATGACGGATTGGGAATTCAGCGTGTAGGTCTCGATGACCGAGGCCTTCTGCGCCGCCGTCTGGGCCGTGCCGGTGACGGTGCCGTCGGCGTTGAAGCTGAACTGGGCGGCAAGCGCTTTGTACTTGTCGCCGCCCTGCGTGTTGACGACGCTTGTCGGGTCGCTGAGATCGCTCGTCAGCACCTGCCGCAGAAAATCTTTCGACGCATAGGTGGGATCGATTTTGAAGGTCTTCAGCACATAGGTGCGCAGCCTTGTGTTGTTGACCAGATCGTCGACGGTCTGCACGCTGTCGATATTATTGCTGTAATAGGTGCTCTCGGCGGCCGCGGCCTTGTCGGCATCGACGAAGGACTGCTTGTAGAGGCCGATCAGATCGTCCTCCTGGGCATCCGTCTGTACGTCCTTGTCAGGCGCGTTGAAATTGAAGGCGGCCGCGAATTCACGGTAGCGCGTATCGGAGAGCTTGTTGGCGTAGCTGTTCGGGTCGGTCAGATCGCTCTCGAGCACCTTCTTCATGAAGGCCTTGGCATAGGTCATGTCCTCGAGGCTATAAGCCTTCATGGCGTAGCTGTAGAGCTTGTAGTCGCCGAGGAAGTCGTCGACGTCTTTGACCTTGTTGATGTTGTCGGCGTAGTACTGGGCATCCTTCTTGACCGTCGCCTGCGCCGCAACCTTGTTGAGGCTCGACGTCATGTCCTTCGACAGGATCGTGTACGCGAGGGAGGCCGTGATCATGAAAAGCGCCCTTTTTGGCAAAATCTCTAAAAGAACGACGAACTGCTGGTAGGCACATTTTGCCACGCAAAACTTACCCGAGACTTACCTTTGGATTGCGCCATTTCAGGACAGCGGGCCGTTCACCTTCCGGAAACCCTGCCGGATTCGGTTTTGATAACCATCAGGGGAGGCAAAGTTTTCTTAACCGCAATTTTTAAGCTGTACGGAAGGGGGGCCGCCTATTGTCGGCCATAGAGGACGAAAAGTCCCGAGGAGAAGACCGCAAACCGGCTCTCAGGTAAGACAAGGGTAGAATGAAATGAACAATCCCGTTTTGAAGCCCGCTTGGGCCGACACGACGCTGCGTCTCGATCCGTCCCGCTTCCCGCAGCAGGTCAGCTACGCCATCCATGATTGTTCGGATGACGTCAGCATCACGATAGACGAACGCGGCGCAGTCCTGCGGAAAGTCCTTCCCTCCAGCGGCCTGCCGCTCTCGATTGCCCTGCCGAGGCGCGTCTTCAAGGGTGTCGCCGCCCGCGCCATCGACCATGGCGACGGCGAGGTCACCGTCACGCTCGAGCTTCACCATGCGGATCCGGAACTCTGCATTCCGCTGCTCGTCGCCCATGATCTCAGCGACATCGCCGCCGACTGGCGCAGCTGGTCGGAGGCCTTCCGCATTCCGATGCTGATGGTCGAAGCCGATGGCGTCGCGCGGCCGCTCGAAGACCATATCGGGGCGCTGCGCACCAGTGACCTCAAGCCGCGCCGCCGTCATTCCTACTTCGCCAATCGCCGTCCGCGATTCCTCGTGCGCCGCACCACCGGGCAGCTGGGCGTCGCCATGAAGATCGAAGGCAAGGAAATCATCGCCCGCAACTGACCGAAATCGCGACAGCGCCATTTCGGCGGTAAGATCTCGGAAAATTTCGAAACCCGGCGCTTGAGCCGGGTTTTTCGTTTCACGCGTCGTTGCCCTCACGGAAGGGCGAAGAGCAGCGAAAAGAACAGGCCTAGGAAGATGGTCAGGCCGACGCGGTTGTTCGACTTGAAGAGCGCCAGGCATTGGGCGGGATCGTTGATATCAAGCCGGACGATCTGCCAGGCGAACATGCCGGCCGCGCCGAACAAGGCCAGAAAGGCGATGAGATTGGCGCCGGCGAGCGCGAAGGCTGCAAACATCAGCACCAGCGTCAGCCCATAAAGGCCGATCAGCCACTGCCTCGTCTGATCACCGAAAAGGCGGGCGGTGGAGCGCACGCCGATCAGCTCGTCATCCTCCTTGTCCTGATGCGCATAGATCGTGTCGTAACCGATCGTCCAGGCGACGGAGGCGGCGTAGAGCAGGATGGCGGCAAAGGAGAGGCCGCCCAGAATGCCGGCCCAGCCCATCAGCGCGCCCCAGGAAAAGGCAAGGCCGAGGTAGAATTGCGGCCAGTCGGTGAAGCGTTTGGCATAGGGATAAAGCGCCACGATGCCGAGCGAGAGCAGGCCGAGAAAGACGGTGAACCAGTTGAACTGCAAGAGCACGAAAAGGCCGACCAGCGCCTGAATGCCTATGAAGATCTTCGCGCGGGCGCGGGTGACGCGGCCGGAGGGCAGCGGACGCGAGCGGGTGCGCGCCACTTCCATATCGATCTCGTGATCGACGAGATCGTTATAGGTGCAGCCGGCGCCGCGCATGGCGACGGCGCCGATGAAATAGAGGAAAAGATGGGACACCAGCAGGCTGCCGGAATAGAGCCCTTGACCGATCGCCGCATTGGAGGCGAGCGTGGCCGACCAGAAGCACGGCCACATCAAGAGCTCCCAGCCGATCGGGCGATCCCAGCGTGCCAGCTGCGCATAAGGCCAGAGCCATGGCGGCAGGATCCGGTAGACCCAGTTATCGGAAGGTGCGTCGGAGACGCGATCGTTGAACTCGCCGGTATCTTGCATGCCATTCATCTAGCGGCGGGCTGGCGATCCGGTCAAGAAGTGATCGCGACGGCGCTAAAAGCGAGTCGCATTAAATTTGGTTCGTATGACGCGCTTTGGCTCTTTGTTTATGCATGTCGTTACCCCGGAACCGCGGCACACCTCCGGGCGACATGCGTTAAGTTTACGCATGTCGTTGCCCCGGAACCGCGGTACACTTCCGGGCGACATGCATTAAGTCTATGCATGTCGTTGCCCCGGAACCGCGGTACACTTCCGGGCGACATGCATTAAATCACTGCAGCGAGAAATTGAACCTGTAAGTCGCCGAGACACCGATGAGCACCTGGTTCTTCGAGCCGCGCTGCCGCACGAGACTGCTGTCGGCCGCCGGACCCGCCAGTCGCTTGTATTCGAGGAAAGAGCTGGCCGACAGGTTCTCCGTCGCCTTCCATGTCAGAGCCGCGCCGGCGCCATAGGACTGGATGCCCGACGACGGCTTGTATTGATCAAGCCCGCTCGCCGCCGACTGTTTGGCGTTGACGCCGTAATAGGCGTCGTAATAGCCGCTGGTGGCGAATGTCGCGCGTGGACCGCCTGACAATTGCAGGTCGGGGGCGATATCGGTGAAGGCATCGACGGCGAGATCGGCAACGACCCCGTCATGGGAGCGGATGCCCTGGCGAACTTCGGCGCGGGCGCGCAGGAAATCGGTCGGATAAACTTCGACGAAGCCGCCGGCTTCCGCGCCCCATTTGACCTTCTTCATGCCCTTCAGCTCATGACCGTCGCCCTCGTCGCGCGAAGGCACGAATTTGCCGACGATGCCGGCGCGGAAAGCACCATTATCCATGAGGGCGAAGGACGGATTGTCGTTGCGCGAGGAAAAGCGCGGAGCCGAACCCTGCCGGCCGGCCGAAATCAGCGGGCTGAACCGGAATTCGTAACGCCGCGAGCCCTCGAATTTCGGCGCGGAGAAGCCGGCGACACCGACGCTCAGATACCAGTCGCCGGACCAGAAATGCTGGCCGCTTTCCTGCGCGAGCGCCAAGGCCGGGGATGAAAAGGCAATAGCCAGGGAGATCGATACGACTGATCGATGAAACACGTCCGCACTCCAGAAAACGCAAAAACAAAGCCGCGGAGGGCGGCGGTGGCTAGACTTATCCCGATGTTGTTACCCCAATGTTAACCACGGCGCGCAAAGGGCGCCCATGAAAGGCGTGCCAACGATAATTACATCGTTCTGAAGAGACGTCACCGCAAACCCACCCGCAGCAATTTTATCTCTGGTTCCACCCACGAATGACCGGTTCGGCCAAATCGTGTTCGTAACCGAGCACGCTGATGCTTGTCGTATCGAGGGAAAAAAGCGCGCCGCCCTGCGGCGGCAGGCCGAGCCAACGGGCGGCAAGCACGCGCAGGAAATGCGAACTGGAGAAGATCAAGACGGGAGCACCCGCCTGGCGAAGCGCCTCGACGACGGCGTCGGCACGGGCGCCGACATCGGCGGCCGTTTCGCCATTTGGGCAGCCGTCGCGAAAGAGCTGCCATCCGGGGCGCTTCCCCAGAATCTCCTTCGTCGTGATGCCTTCATAGGCGCCGTAGTCCCACTCGGCGAGATCCTCACGGATCACCGCGCCCGAGCCGAAGCCGGCGAGCGCGCAGGTCTTGCGGGCCCGCTCGGAGGGGCTTGACCAGACGGCAGCGAAGGAGAGGCCCGACAGCCGCTCGGCAAGCTTGCGGGCGGCGGCCTCGCCCACGTCAGTCAGCGGAATGTCGCTGCGTCCGGTGTGGCGCCCCGACCGGCTCCATTCGGTCTCGCCGTGGCGGACGAGGTAGATCTCGGGAAACGCGCTGCTCATCGGCATGTCCTCTCATAGGTCCGACCGCTGTCGCTCAGAAGGTCACCTTTTCCAGCGGCGGGCGCCGCGCCTCGAATTCCTTCAGCTTGGCTTCATTCTCCGCGATGTAGTTGCGGTTGTCGGGAACGGCGAACTGGTTCTTGGCGATCTGGATCTGCAGGATGAACAGCTCGTCCCAGCGGAAGCCCATTTCGGAACCGGCGAGATAGAATTCCCACATGCGGAAGAACTGCTCGTCGTAGAGCGCCACCGCTTCGGCCCTGCGCGCTACGAAACGCTCGCGCCAATGACGCAGCGTATAGGCATAGTGCATCGGCAGGATTTCGACATCCCTGACCAGCAACCCCGCCTTTTCGAGCGGCGCCACCACCTCGCCGACCGAGGGGATATAGCCGCCGGGGAAGATATATTTCTCGATGAAGGCGTTGGTGGCGAAGCTCGGTTTCGGGCGGCCGATCGAATGCAGCACCATGACGCCGTTGTGGTCGAGCAGGTCCGCCACCTTGCGGAAGAAGTTGCCGTAATTGCCGATGCCGACATGTTCGAACATGCCGACCGAGACGATGCGGTCGAATTTCCGGCCGTTCATGCTGCGATAGTCCTGCAGCTCGAAACGCACGCGATCGGACAGACCGCGTTTTTCGGCGCGGGCGCGGGAGACCTTCAGCTGCTCTTCGCTCAGCGTAATGCCGGTGAACTCGGCGCCTTCCGTCGCCTCCGTCAGATACATGCCCATGCCGCCCCAGCCGGAGCCGATCTCCAGGATCCGCTGGTTGGGCTGAAGCAGAAGCTTCGCGGCGATGTGGCGTTTCTTGGCAAGCTGCGCCTCGTCGAGTCCGATGCCCGGCGGCTCGAAATAGGCGCAGGAATATTGCCAGTCCTCGTCGAGGAAAAGATCGAAGAGCTTGGCCGACAGGTCGTAATGGTGGGCGACATTGTGCTTGTTGCGATTGACCGGCACACGGCTCTTCAGCTGCTGCCAGGCAATGCGGCCGACGAGCAGCGCCGCCATCTTGAAATCGAAGATCTCGTTGGTGGTGTTCTGCTTCACCAGCGACAGGAAATCGTAGATGTTGCCCTGTTCGAGAATGAACCGGCCCTGCATGTACATTTCCCCGAGTTTCAGGGTCGGATCGCTGCGGATGGCGTCCTCGGCCTCCTGATCGGCAAGGCGGGCGGCCACCATGTCTCCGGTGCCGTCGCCGATCATGTGGGTCTCGCCATTGGCAAGGGTAAGTTTCAACGAACCCTTGCGGATGATTTGCTGGACGATCGATAAGAAAGCCGACGCCATGGACGCCTCGCAAATGTGACAGGATGGTCACATCAACTTAATAACTCTCCCTCGCCTTACAAGCGCCGGATTTAGCAGTCCGCGCAGAACGCTGCCAAACTGTGGCATTTTTGCCAGAATACCGGCTAAACCCTTATTTTCTCTTCATGGCTTCGGCGAGTGCCGCGCCGAAAGCCCCCTGACTCTCCGGTTTCGGAGCTGCAGGCCGGCGCTCGGTCTGCGGCCGGCCGCCCTGACTTGCGCGAGAATCACCCCGCGGCTGAGACGCCGAAGAACCGTCGTCGCGTCGCATGGAGAGGCCGATGCGCTTGCGCTTGGCATCGACTTCCACGACCCGCACCTTGACGACATCGCCCGCCTTGACGACCTCGTGTGGATCTTTGACGAAACGATCGGCAAGCTGCGACACATGCACCAGACCGTCCTGATGCACGCCGATATCGACGAAGGCGCCGAAGGCGGCGACATTGGTGACGGTGCCTTCGAGCACCATGCCGGGCGTCAGGTCGGAAATCTCGTTGACACCCTCGGCGAAGGTCGCAGTCTTGAAGCTCGGACGCGGGTCGCGGCCGGGCTTTTCCAGTTCCGAGAGGATGTCTTTCACCGTCGGCAGGCCGAATTTCTCGTCGATGAACTGACGCGGATCGACCGATTTCAAGACGGCACTGTCGCCCATCAGCGCCCGCAGATCGCGGCCGCAGGCAGCGACGATCTTCTTGGCGACGCCGTAGGCTTCGGGGTGGACCGAGGAGGCATCGAGCGGCTCCTTGCCGTTCGGAATGCGCAAGAAGCCGGCGCATTGCTCGAAGGTGCGGCCGCCGAGTCTTGCGACCTTCAGCAGATCGCGCCGCGTCTCGAAACGGCCCTCGCTGTCGCGATGGCGGACGATGGCCTCGGCGATCGAGGGCCCGAGGCCGGAGACGCGGGAGAGCAGCGGCGCGGACGCGGTGTTCAAATCGACGCCGACGGCGTTCACCGCGTCTTCGACGACCGCATCGAGCGAACGCGACAGCTTCTGCTGGTCGACATCGTGCTGATACTGGCCGACGCCGATCGACTTCGGTTCGATCTTGACGAGCTCGGCGAGCGGATCCTGCAGGCGGCGCGCGATGGAGACGGCACCGCGCAGCGACACGTCGAGATCGGGAAACTCCGCCGCGCCGGTCGCCGAGGCGGAATAGACCGAGGCGCCCGCTTCCGAGACGATGACCTTGGTCGGCTTCGGCGCTGGCAGTTCGGCCAGCATGTCGGCCACCAGCTTTTCCGTTTCGCGGCTGCCGGTGCCGTTGCCGATCGAGATCAGCTCGACATTGTGCTTGCGGATCAGTGAGGCGAGTTCGATCTGGGCGCCGCGCACGTCGTTGCGCGGCTGGAAGGGATAGACGGTCGAGGTCGCAACCACCTTGCCGGTGCCGTCGACGACGGCGACCTTGACGCCGGTGCGGATGCCGGGATCGAGACCCATCGTCGCGCGCGAACCGGCGGGGGCAGCCAATAGCAGGTCCTTGAGGTTGCGGGCGAAGACATGGATCGCCTCCTCTTCGGCCCTTTCGCGCAGCTCGCGCATCAAGTCGAGCGACAGCGACATGGAAAGCTTGACGCGCCAGGTCCAGCTGGCGACCTCCATCAGCCAGCGGTCGCCGGGACGGCTTGCACCGATCTCATAGGCCGCCGCGATCATGCGTTCGACCGGCTTGTTCGGCGAAGCGATCTCGGCATCGGCCTCGATCGTCAGCGTCAGCACCTCCTCGTTCCAGCCGCGCAGCATGGCGAGCGCGCGGTGGCCGGGCGCCGTCGCCCAGCGCTCGGAATGATCGAAATAGTCGGAGAACTTCTCGCCGGCCGCCTGCTTGCCGTCGACGACCCTGGCCTTCAGCAGCGCAGCCTGGCGCAGATGGGCGCGCAATTTGCCGAGCAGATCGGCATTTTCGGCAAAGGCTTCGGCGATGATATCGCGCGCGCCTTCCAGCGCCGTCTTCACGTCGGGCACATCAGCCGTGACGAAGCCTTCGGCGAGCGCCGCCGGTTCGCGGCCGCGATCGGCCAGGATCGCCTCGGCGAGCGGCCCGAGGCCGCGTTCGCGGGCGATCTCGGCGCGGGTGCGGCGCTTCGGCTTGTAGGGCAGATAGAGATCCTCGAGCTCGGCCTTGGTTTCGGCGCCTGCGACCTTCGCCATCAGCTCGTCGGTCATCTTGCCCTGGCCGGTGATCGATTCGACGATCGCGTCGCGCCGGGCTTCAAGTTCGCGCAGATAGACCAGCCGCTCGGCGAGGTTGCGCAGCTGGGTGTCATCGAGCCCGCCCGTCACTTCCTTGCGGTAGCGGGCGATGAAGGGCACGGTGGCGCCTTCGTCGAGCAGCTCGATGGCGGCCTTGGCCTGGTCGGGCCGTGCATTGATTTCGGCCGAGATGCGGGCGGCGAGGAAACGGAGATCAGCGGCCATGGGATTTCCTATGTCGACGAAAGTTGCGGGACCATAGCGGCGAAAAGCGGCAAGGCAATGCCCGAGCGTGGTTTCCACAGCGGAAGTTGATGGATTGGGGGATCCGGCAGGCGTGTTGCCGTGTGGCCCCCTCATCTGCCTGCCGGCATCTTCTCCCCCAGGGGAGAAGGGACATGCCGCGCTGCTTTCCTCCATCACAACGGCAGCGGCAAGAATGGGTCGCTGCCGCACCTCCCCTTCTACCCACCGGGGAGAAGGTGGCCCGAAGGGTCGGATGAGGGGCCACACGGCACAACGCTACCAACCAGCCACCCCATCGCTCTCTTCCGTTTTTGCGGTTGTGCAGATGCGGCATTCTTTGATAGCAGAAGCAACGTTTTTGGATCGCCCTGCCCGCGGGCGCAAGGAAAAGAGTGACATGCCAAACCTTCTTCTCGAACTTCGCTCCGAAGAGATTCCGGCCCGCATGCAGCGCAAGGCTGCCGGCGACCTGAAGAAGCTCGTCACCGATGCGCTCGTCGAAGCGGGTCTGTCCTATGAGGGCGCGCGCGAATACTGGACGCCCCGGCGGCTGGCGCTCGACATCCACGGCCTGACGGCGCGCTCGGCCGATGTGCGCGAGGAGCGCAAAGGACCGCGCACCGACGCCAACGAAAAGGCGATCGAGGGCTTCCTGCGCGGCGCCGGCCTTTCCTCGGTCTCCGAGGCGCAGGTGGTGAGCGATCCGAAGAAGGGCGATTTCTACGTCGCGGTGATTTCAAAGCCGGGCCGCGCGACGGAGGAAATCGTCGCCGAGGTGATGCCCGGCATCATCCGCGATTTTCCCTGGCCGAAATCGATGCGCTGGGGCAAGGCCTCCTCCAAACCGGGCGCGCTGCGTTGGGTGCGGCCGCTGCAGTCGATTGTCTGCACCTTTGGCCCGGAGCATGAAGAAACCGTCGTCATCCCCTTCGAGATCGACGGCATCACCGCCTCCAACGTCACCTACGGCCATCGTTTCCATGCGCCCGAGGTGATCACCGTGCGGCGCTTCGACGATTACGCGGCGAGCCTGGAAAAGGCGAAGGTCATCCTCGACGCCGAGCGGCGCAAGGACATCATCCTGCATGATGCCCGCGACATCGCCTTTGCCAACGGGCTCGAGCTGGTGGAAGACGAAGGCCTGCTGGAGGAAGTCTCCGGCCTCGTCGAATGGCCGCAGGTGCTGATGGGCAGCTTCGAGGAGGATTATCTTTCCATTCCCTCCGAGATCATCCGGCTGACGATCAAGACCAACCAGAAGTGCTTCGTGACGCGCAAGCAGGGCGAAGAGACGCTGTCGAACAGGTTCATCCTGGTTTCCAACATCCAGGCGCATGACGGCGGCAAGGAGATCGTCCACGGCAACGGCAAGGTGGTGCGGGCCCGGCTTTCGGATGCCCTGCATTTCTGGAAGCGCGACCAGGGCGACATGCCCGATCTCGACACGCTGAAAGCATCTGCAGCAAAATTCGGTCTCGACCTGACGAAGCCGCTCGACCAGCGCATGGCCAAGCTCGATGCGCTCGACGTGACCTTCCATGCCAAGCTCGGCACGCAGGGTGACCGGGTCGCCCGCATCCGTGCGCTGGCAAAGGAGCTCACCGCTATCACTGGCGCGGATACGGCTCTCGTCGATCGCGCCGCCGTGCTTGCCAAGGCGGATCTGCGCACCGAGGCCGTCGGCGAATTCCCGGAGCTGCAGGGTCTGATGGGGCGCAAATATGCGGTACTGCAGGGCGAAAACCTCTCCATCGCCGCGGCGATCGAGGATCATTACAAGCCGCAGGGTCCGTCGGACCGCGTGCCGGAGGACAAGGTGGCGATTACGCTGGCGCTTGCCGACAAGCTCGACACGCTGACGGGCTTCTGGGCGATCGACGAGAAGCCGACGGGTTCGAAAGACCCGTTTGCGCTGCGGCGTGCCGCCCTCGGCGTCGTTCGCATCCTGCTGGAACGCAGGGTCCGCCTGCCGCTGCTGGCGACGACCAAGGATGGTGATCTGCTCTCCTTCTTCCATGATCGTCTCAAGGTCTACCTGCGCGACCAGGGCGCCCGGCACGATCTGATCGACGCCGTGCTGACGCCCGAGGCCGACGACCTGTTGATGGTGGCGCGCCGCGTCGAGGCGCTGACGGCCTTCATCACCTCGGAAGACGGCAAGAACCTGCTCGCCGGCACCAAGCGCGCGACGCAGCTGCTCGCCGCCGAGGAGAAGAAGGGCACCGTCATCGCCGACGGCGTTTCGCCGGCGCTCTTCAGGCTCGATGCCGAGAAGGAGCTGTTCGCCGCCATATCGAGCGCTTCGAAGGACGCGGCCAATTCCGTTGCCGGCGAAGATTTCCGCTCCGCGATGGAAGCGCTTTCCAAGCTGCGCGGCCCGGTCGACCGCTTCTTCGACGACGTGCTCGTCAACGACGAGGACGCCGCGATCCGCGCCAACCGCCTCGCCCTGCTCAGACTGATCCGCGAGGCAACGGGAACGGTGGCGGATTTCTCGAAAATTTCGGGGTGAGCGGTCTTGGGCTGGGTTCTCTTCCCAGTGCTAACGCCCACGCTATGCTTGCCGCATGGTTCCTCGGGTCAAGCCCTGGGCTTGACCCGAGCATCCATGCAAGCACTCTGCTTGCGTGATTTATTTTGGTCGGTCACGATAAATCGATGACCCAACCCTAGCATCACCGCCCCATGGGATGACTCAAGCAGCGATGCAGAGCAAGATTCTCGTCAGCGCCTGTCTCATGGGGCATGCCGTTCGTTATGACGGGCGGGCGAAGCCGTTGCTTCATCCGGCGATCGAGAGGTGGCGGGCCGAGGGCCGGCTGGTGACGATCTGTCCGGAGATGTCGGCGGGCATGGCGGTGCCGCGGCCGCCGGCGGAGATCGCGGATGGAGCGACCGGCGAGGAGGTTCTGGCCGGCACGGCTCGGGTTATAGAGCTGACGGGCGGCGATGTGACGGCAGAGTTTCTGCAGGCGGCGGAGAATGCCGTGGCGCTCGCACGGCAGACCGGCTGCCACTATGCGCTGCTCATCGACGGCAGTCCGTCCTGCGGCTCCGCGTTCATCTATGACGGCACGTTTTCCGAGCGCCGGCAAGCCGGCAACGGCGTCACGGCGGCGGCGCTGAAAGCGGCCGGCGTCGAAGTATTTTCCCATGGTGAAATCGACCGATTGATCGACCGTCTGGCACCATAGGCCCCAAAGGACACGGCCGCCGAAGAACCGACGGCCGCTAAGATTTTGGTGCTGAAAACTCTGATTGTCCCCGCGCCGTTTATGTTTTTACGCGGTTCCTGACGGAAAACCGTTTCACACTTTTCCTGGAATTGCGCTAGGCGGCGCGGCGACCTTGATGCGCGACGGGAGCAGCGGCGGCACTGTTGACGCGGAAACCGCGGATGAGATCGATCAGTTCGTCGGTGTCGGCAGCCAGCGTCTCGGCCGACGCCGTGGTCTCTTCGGCCATGGCGGCGTTCTGCTGGGTGGCGGCGTCGAGCTGGTTCACCGACGAGGAGATCGAGCGCAGCGTGGTGTCCTGTTCGGAGGCGCTGTGGGCGATCTTGGCGACGATCTCGTTGGCGGCCTTGATCTGGTCGGAGATGCGCTTCAGCGCCTCGCCTGCCTCGCCGACCAATCGGACGCCGTGATCGACCTGGCTGGAGGAGCGGGCGATCTGATCCTTGATCCCCTTTGCCGCGGCAGCGGAGCGCTGGGCGAGTTCGCGCACTTCCTGGGCGACGACGGCAAAGCCCTTGCCGGATTCGCCGGCACGGGCCGCCTCGACGCCGGCATTCAAAGCCAGGAGGTTGGTCTGGAAGGCGATCTCGTCGATGACGCCGATGATCTTCGAGATCTCCGAAGACGATTTCTCGATGCCGCTCATCGCCTCGATCGCCTCGCTGACGATCGCATCGCTATGGGTGGTCTCGGCACTGACGGCATGCACGCGCTTGCTCGCCTCATGGGCGCCATCGGCGGTCTGGCGGACGGCGACGGTCAGCTCATCGAGGGCGGCAGATGTTTCCTCCAGGCTTGCGGCCTGGCGCTCGGTGCGCTGCGACAGCTCGTTGGAGGCACGGCGAATTTCTTCCTTGCTCGTACCGATGTCACTGCCCTTGGCGCTGACCTTGGCCATGGCGGCTTCGAGATGCGACAGCGCATCGTTGAAGTTGTCGCGAAGGGCGGCGTATTTCTGGCCGAGATCGGCGCAGCGGACGGTGAGGTCGCCGCGGGCGATCAGCTCCAGCGCCTGGCCGATCGTCGTCACGACGCGGGCCTGGAGTGCGGTCTCGTCCTGCTGCTGGCGCAGGTTGTTTTCGCGCTCGCTTTCCAGCGCGAGCTGCTGTGCCGCCTCGCGATCGGACATCTGATGGCGCTCCCTGATTTTCTCCTGCAGCGACAACGTCGCCTTCGCCATCATGCCGACCTCGTTGTTCATGCCGGTATGCGGGATGGCGATGGAAACATCCTCCTCGGAAACGGCCTTCAAGGCCGCATGGACATTGTTGAGAGGCCCCGAAATGCCGCGAATGACGACGTAGGCGGCCGCCATGGCAAGGAAGAAGAGAACGATGCTGCCGGAGAGCGCGGTCAGGATCGTGCCGTTAATCTGGGCATCGAGATCGTCCATATAGACGCCGGTGACGACGACGACCTTCCAGGGGTCGAAGGCCTGGCCATACGCCGTCTTGCGGTAATCGCCGGCCGGCTGCCCCGGCTTGCTGGTGGAGTAAAATTCGACGAGACCGCCGCCCTGCTGACCGAGCTTGACCAGCTCTTCACGATAGAGCTTGCCCTTGCTGTCCGGCTGCCCCTTCAGGTTCTGTCCTACCTTCGCGGCATCGTAGTGGAACATCATCTGGACATCGTAGCTGTAGCCGAAGAAATAGCCGTCCGGATCGTATTTCATGCCGTTGACGGTGGTGTAAGCCTGCTTCTGGGCATCCTCCAGCGTCATCTCGCCTGCGGTGACCTTAGCCTGATAAAGCTTGAAAACCGAGATTGCCGACTGAACCTCGGCACGGAGCATGTCGTAACGCTCCTTGTAAATCGCATCGACCGAGGAGCGGATCTGCAGGGACGTGGCGATCGCAAAGGCTGCCATCAAGCCGACGATCAGCAATATGAGCTGCTTCGATATCTTTAAATTTTTCATGATTCCTCGCAAAGGGGAATGAGGGAATACATTCCGGTGCGGTCTTCTACCGCCTGTGCGAGCGCATCTGAGAGGGACGCGTCTACCGCTGCTGAACAACATGCTGCGACCGGCGAGTAAGAATTGAAGCTGACTCGATAAGAAAGCTTTAATTTTATTCAAAACGACGCGAATTTCCCTAAAAATCGGGGGGCGGAGTTACAAGACCAACCGCTGATTTTCACTGAATATCACTTGTTTTCGCGCTGCAGATCTGCCGGCGCTCAAAAGCAGGAATGCACCCCCGCTTCTCTTCGAGGGTGCATTCGCTCCACCGCGGTGGAACCCCAAGCGATCGAAACCTTGATCGGGCAGGGGCAGGGAACTGTCGCAGCGGCTCAAATTGGCTTAGTACACAGCCCTCAGATGCCGTGGCTTTTAGAAACGCAGCTTAAATTCGGAAACGTCGAGAGCCGCCGGCGGCTCAGCCATTCCGGCAGCGACCGGCCTGGCATCGCCGCCGATGACGGCTGCGGTCGTTGCGTTCATGTCGATGCCTTGGGCGGGCGGCATCGAAGGTTCGGCGGCAGCCAAGGCTTCCGGTGTTGCCTTGCTGACGAAGACGACGGGCGAACCGCCCATCCAGGCTTCGGTGCGGAAGATCTTCGTTTCGCGGCCGACGTCGCGGACTTCGCTTGCCTGGAGGACGCCGGGCTTCAGTTCCGGCACCGTATAGTCCTTGCGGTTCTGCCCGGCCTGCAGCGGCGGACAAGCGGCGCAGCTTTCGGCTACGATGCTGCCCTCGGCACGTGCTGCCGTTTTGCCGATCACCTCAATCGAGGAGGCCATCGCCGAGCCTGCCATCAGCAGGATTGCCGCACCGAGGAAAATCTGACGCATCAACGCACCTCCGTCTCACTACGGCAACGGTATAGCGCAGCTTCGTTTCCATCCCGTCAGGGGAAAGAGTAAAAATTTAAGGAACGCGGCGATTTATGCTTTGTCCGAGGTTTTTTCGCGCTCGATCGCACGCCAGCCGATGTCGCGCCGGCAGAAGCCGTTTTCCCAACGAACCCTGTCCAACAGGGCATAGGCGCGGCCCTTCGCTTCGGCAACTGTACCGCCTGACGCGGTGACGTTGAGCACGCGGCCGCCGGTCGCGACCAGCACGCCGTCCTTCATGCCCGTGCCGGCATGAAACACCTTCTCTCCCTCGCCTGCCTCGGGCAGCGACTGGATCGGTGTGTTTTTCTCATAGGCGCCGGGATAGCCCTTCGAGGCCATGACCACTGTCAGGGCCGGATCTTCGCTCCATTCGGCGCTTACCTGATCGAGCGTGCCATTGGCGGTGGCAAGCAGCAGCGGCAGCAGATCGCTCTTCAGCCGCATCATCAGCACCTGGCATTCCGGGTCGCCGAAGCGGACATTGTATTCGATCAGCTCCGGCCCCTTCTTCGTGATCATCAGTCCGGCGAAAAACACGCCGGAGAAGGGATGACCGCTCTCGGCCATACCGCGGATCGTCGGCTCGATGATCTCTTTCATCGTCCGCTCGACCATCTCGGCCGTCATAACCGGCGCCGGCGAATAGGCACCCATGCCGCCGGTATTGACGCCGGTATCACCCTCGCCCACTCGCTTGTGATCCTGGGCGGTCGCCAGCGGCAGCGCATGTTTTCCATCGCAGAGACAGAAGAAGCTCGCTTCCTCGCCATCGAGATAGGCTTCGACGACGACTTCGGCGCCGGCGGCGCCATAGGCGCCCTCGAAGCAATCATCGACCGCGGCAAGCGCCTCGTCGAGCGTCATCGCGACGGTCACGCCCTTGCCGGCGGCCAGGCCGTCGGCCTTGACGACGATCGGCGCGCCCTGGGCGCGAATATAGGCTTTCGCTTTCGGCGCGTTGTTGAAACGCTGGTAGGCGCCGGTGGGAATGCCGTAGCGGGCGCAGATATCCTTGGTGAAGCCCTTGGAGCCCTCGAGCTGGGCGGCACCCGCGGAGGGCCCGAAGACTGCCAGGCCGTCGGCGCGCAGCCGGTCGGCGAGGCCGGCGACGAGCGGCGCCTCGGGGCCGACGACGACGAAATCGATCGCCTTCTCTCGGCAGAAAGCGGCGACTGCTTCATGATCGTCGATATTGATGGGCACGAGGGAGGCATGTTCGCCAATGCCGGGATTACCGGGTGCGGCGTAGAATTCGCTCATCAACGGCGATTGCGCCAGCTTCCAGGCGAGCGCGTGCTCGCGTCCGCCCGATCCGATCAACAGAACCTTCATGCGCGACCCCTTTCCTGTTCCGTCAGGCGGTTAAGGGCCAAGGGCCGAAAGGTCAAGCGGGAAAGCTTACCAGCCCCCGCCTCCCCCGCCTCCGCCGCCACCGCCGGAGGAGCCGCCGCCGGAAAAACCGGAGGATGAACTCGACGGCGGCGCGGGGATCGTCGACGCGATGGTGGAGGCCATCGACGAGGAGAAACCGCCGATACGGTCGGAGAAGCTGCCGCTGTTGAAATCGCCGGAATACCAGGAGGGCGCATAGGCTGCGGCCGTGCCGGCGGCGGCAGCCGCAAGCCAGGTCTCGAAGGTGCGCGACCAGGGCTTTTCGACACCCAAAGCCACCGCGTAGGGCAGCAGCGTCTCGAAATGCTGCGGCGACATTTTGGGAGCGCCGGCCATGTTCATGCGGTCCTTCTCGGCCAGCGTCAGGTATTGCCGCAGGCCGTCCACGCCGTCCATCATCCGGGCGCCGAGCGGAGTCGGCGCGCCCATGATGAAGACATAGAGGATGTTGAGCAGCACGATGCCGCCGATGGCAAAGAGCATCGGCGTCTCGTGCAGTTCCACCAGAGACGAGGCAAACGTCAGCATCAAGATCGCCAGGATGCTGACGCCGACGAAAACACCGACCGCCGCGGCAATGATGGCCATGACCTTGGCGAACAGCGATCTTCCTTGGTGCAGCGACTTGACCAAACCGGCGATGAAGACGGCGATGAAAACCGAGATGGCAATTGGGATCAGCATCAGCGCGATCGTATCGGGCTCCAGCGAGCCGAAGACGAACAGCGCCACCAGGGCGGCGGCACTGAGCGCAACGCCGCCTGTGGTATAGCCGACGTTGGAATTGTAATATTTACCGCGATGCTCTCTCTCGATTGCCGAACGGAAGGCTTGGCCGACCGTCTTCACCCGCTCGCCATTGGCCTCGTCGATCGTTAGCGTCCTGCCCTCGCCGCCGGCGACCTTCAGCAGCTCGGCCTCGCCGGCCTGGAATTTCTCCTTGCCGACCGGCTTGCCGGTGCCGCGGATGATGATCGAATCCTTGAGGTCTTCGAGCTTGACATAGCCGCGCACCGCCAGATTGAGGGCGGTTGCAGCTAGCGCCGTCCAGCCGCCGCCGGAGAAACCCTTATTGTCGATATAGTTGACCAGCGCCGGCGAGATGCCGTCCGGCGCGTCCCAGCGCGGCACGACGACGCCACGGGCGGGATCGCGGCCGACCTTCAGCCAGGATCTGAGATAATAGGCGAAAACCAGGATCAGGCCGCCGAAGCCGATGAAATAATTGCGGTTATCCTTCAGCCACCAGGTGCTTTCCATGTCCGCGCTCGGCGGATCGATCGAGCCCTTCGGCATGCGGATCGCAAAGGTCAGGCCTTCCTTGGGCCCAAGAGGCGCGGTGGTGGAAAACACGAGGCCGGCGCCGCTTTCGCTGACACGGGCATCCTTTCCCCTGGCGCCCTGCGGGCCGGTAAAGAAGGTCGTCTCAGTCGCGCTGACATCAGGCGGCAGCTTCACGGTTGCGGTCACTGACCGGATCGGGAAGATCCAGCCATTGCCGGTGACATTCCAGTAGAGCTCGTCATGATCGTCGAAATAGCGGATCTGGCGATTGGTCCTGTAGGTGAAGACGTAGCGGTGACGGCCCGGCGTCACCGTCACCTCGGCGGAGCCGGCATAGATGCGGATGCCGCCCGATATCGATTCCGTGTGCCAGGGCTCCTCCGCACCGTCGCGCGTGACCGACACCATATCGAAATCGACGCTGCGGCGACGGCCTGCGCCGTCGGTGAAATAGAGCGGGAAGTCGCGGAAGATGCCGTGGTTGATCCGGTTGCCCTCGGCATTGACCGTGATCGTTTCCGCTACCGTCATCTCACCGCTCTTTTCGAGCGCGATGTCGGAGGCGAAACTATCGACAACCTCGGCGGCAAAGGCCGCCGGGGCGGCGACCATCAGGAGCAGCGCCAAGCAAAAACCGAAAAACCGACGCCCCATCCTGTCTCCCCGCCGGCTGCCCCGGCTGCGCCTTGCTTCAATCCTTGTCCCGATAGGTCACGCCGAGGGCGGCGAGCGTCCGCCAATAGGCGGGGAAGGTCTTGCCGACACAATCGGGGTCGAGAATGGTGATGCCATCGATCTTGAGGCCGGCGAGCGCAAAGCTCATGGCGATGCGGTGATCGGCAAAGGTGTCGATCTCCGCCGGCAGCGTTTGACCGGCGAGAGCAGGATGGGAATGGACGATCAGATCGTCGCCCTCCTCGACGGCGAGACCTTCGCGGATATTGTTGAGCCCCGTGGACAGGGCGCGGATGCGGTCGCATTCCTTGACGCGCAGATTGGCGATGCCGACGAAGCGGACCGGCGTCTCGTTGAAGGCGGCAAGCACGGCGATCGTCGGAACGGCATCCTGCATCTGCGAGCCGTCGATTTCAGCCGGCAGGTGCGGGAACTTGGCGATCGTCTCATAGGCTTTGGCATCCGGCTGGGTGAAGGCATCGTTCGGCACGCCGAGATCGATCCTGCCATCGCTCAGCACTTCGGCCGCCCAGAGATAGGTCGCGGCGGATGCATCCGGCTCGATGACGAAATCGGCGGCGCGGTAGCCGGTCGGCTCGACGCGCCAGGTGACGGGGCTGGTCTTTTCGACCCTGGCGCCGAAGGCCTGCATCGCCGCCGTGGTGAGATCGATATAGCCGAGCGCGCCGATATCCTCGCCGACGAGTTCGATGTCAACAGGACGGTCGCCGCCGGCCGCCATCATCAGCAGCGCCGAGACATACTGGCTGGACAGCCCGCCATCGATCAGGATGCGGTCGGCCTCGAAGCGGCCGGTGCCCCTGACAGTGACCGGCGGGCAGCCGGTCTCGGCGCTGACATCGATGCCGAGTGTGCGCATCGCCTCGACCAGCGGGCCGATCGGTCGCTTGCGCATGTGCTCGTCGCCGTCGACGATGACGGTGCCGTCGACGAGAGCAGCAGCCGCCGTCAAGAAGCGTGTGGCCGTACCGGCATTGCCGAGGAAGAGCGGCGCCTTCGGCGGCGCGAGCCTGCCGCTGCCGGTGACGACGAAGGTGGTGTCATCGGGCTCGTCAATCGCAACACCCATGGCGCGCAGCGCATCGGCCATATAACGCGTGTCGTCGCTCTTCAGCGCGCCGGTCAGCCGGCTCGTGCCCTTGGCAAGGCCGGCGAGCAGCAGGGCGCGATTGGTGATCGACTTCGAACCCGGGGGCATGGCGCGGCCCGAAAGCGGCTTGCCCGGCGGGATGATCGTGAGTTTGGCTGTGCGTGTCATGCTGTGTCTTCCGTCCATGAGCGAGGCTAAAGCGCGTCGCCGTCTGCCCTTGCTCTTAACCGCTTTCTTGCAAAGGCAAAATGCCGGATCGTCAGAATTTGACGCTGGGAACGGCGCGATCGGCCTCATTGGTGATCTCAAAATACTCCCGCTTGGCAAAACCGAACTGGCCGGCGACGAGATTGGAGGGGAAGCTTTCGACCTTGACGTTCAGGTCGCGGGCCGCACCATTGTAATAACGCCGCGCCATCTGCAGCTCGCCTTCCAGGGTTTCGAGCGACGCCTGCAGTTCGGCGAAATTCTGGTTGGCCTTGAGATCGGGATAGGCCTCGGCAAGCGCGATCACCCGGCCGAGCGCCTGGCCGAGCAGCCCTTCCGCCTGCGCCCTGCCCGCGACATCGCCCGATGGCACGGCCTGCGCCTTGTTGCGGAGCGCAACCACCTCTTCGAGCGTCGACTTCTCATGGGCGGCATAACCCTTGACCGTCTCGATCAGGTTCGGAATCAGATCGGCGCGGCGCTTGAGCTGGACGTCAATGCCCGACCAGGCTTCCTCCGCCATCTGGCGGGAACGCACCAGCCCGTTGTAGATGAAGACGATGTAGAGTGCGATGACAGCGACGACGGCAAGTGCAATATACATCGCGAATCCCCTGCGGCGAAGTAATGTTCGCGCGGAGACTACGCGGGTTTGCCGGCTGCCGTCAAACGCCGATATCGGCGAGGATTCGGGCCGCTGTCTGCTCCGGCGAAAGGTTCGTCGTATCAATTTCGACTGTGTGTTCAGCCAGTCCGCGCAACAGTTTGTAGGTCGCCCGGAGCTGTTGCAGCTTCGCCGTATCCGTCAGCTTGAGCGCGTCGGATCGGCCGGGAGAGATGAGGCGCCTGGCATTCTCCTCCGGCGCGCAATCGAGCAGAACCGCGACCAGATGCGCGCCTCTGCCGACAGCCAGATCGACATACCAGCAGAACATCGCCCTATCCTGCTCGTCATCCGCAAGAGCATCGGTAAAGACGAAACTTTCAGCCGGATCGGCGTGCACGGCGTGGTCGAAAACCGCTCGCCGAATCTGCTCACGCAGTGATGCATGCAGAGGGTTGCTGCGGGCGAAAAGAGCTTCGGCCGGATTAAGCAGCGTGTGATTGTCGATGAGCCGCGCGCCGAGCCTTCTCGCGAGCAATCGGCCGACCGTCAGCTTCCCGGTGCCTGGCCAGCCGTTGAGATGGACTATACGGCTGGCAGGCTTTTGCGTCATGCCGCCTCTTTCGACAGGTTGACGCCGCCGGCGTCGGTCAGCAAAAAGGCTTCACCGCAGGCCTTGGCGAGCGTGCGTACCCGCAGGATGTAGCTCTGGCGCTCGGTGACCGAGATGACGCCGCGGGCGTCGAGCAGGTTGAAGACATGGCTGGCCTTGATGCACTGGTCATAGGCCGGGAAGACGCATTTGTGCAGGCGCTGGTTGGCGCTGTCATCGGGCGCGCCGGCATCGAGCAGCGACCGGCATTCCTTCTCGGCATCGACGAAGTGGCGATGCAGCATCTCGGTATTGGCGAATTCGAAATTGTGACGCGAATATTCCTGCTCGGCCTGCAGGAAGACGTCGCCATAGCTGATCTTCTCGTCGCCCTCGCGGCCGTTGAAATTCAGATCGTAGACATTGTCGACGCCCTGGACATACATGGCGAGGCGCTCGAGACCATAGGTCAGTTCGCCGGCGACCGGCGCGCATTCGATGCCGCAGACCTGCTGGAAATAGGTGAATTGCGAGACTTCCATGCCGTCGCACCAGCATTCCCAGCCGAGCCCCCAGGCGCCGAGCGTCGGGCTTTCCCAGTCATCCTCGACGAAGCGGATGTCGTGCAGCAGCGGATCGAGGCCGATCGCCGCCAGCGAGCCGAGATAGAGTTCCTGCAGGTTAGGCGGGTTCGGCTTCAGGATGACCTGATACTGGTAATAATGCTGCAGCCGGTTCGGGTTCTCGCCATAGCGGCCGTCCGACGGGCGGCGCGAGGGCTGGACGTAAGCGGCCTTCCAGGGCTTGGGGCCGAGGGCGCGCAAGGTGGTGGCCGGGTGGAAGGTGCCGGCGCCGACTTCCATGTCGTAGGGCTGCAGCACCGCACAACCCTTGTCCGCCCAGTAGCTATGCAGGGTCAGGATCAGCGCCTGGAAGGAGCGCTTCGGGTTCATATGGTCTGGGATAGCTGACATGGGATGGCACCGCTGGCTTGGGAATTATCGGCGCGACAGGTGCCATGGAGGGCGGCAGGGGTCAAGGGTTTTGCGGCGGTCGGCGACGCTGTGTGGTGACGCAAGCGGAGTTTCGCCGCCCTACCCATCCTGTATTTCGCTGGGCGGTGCCGCATATCCATTCTCCCCAGCGGGGAGAAGATGCCGGCAGGCAGATGAGGGGGTGAGCTGCGATAGGAGCGAATGCACGGCGCGCAAGCGAAGGGCAATCAATGGCGTGCCGTGCGGCCCCCTCATCCGACCCTTCGGGCCACCTTCTCCCCGCTGGGGAGAAGGGAGAATTGAAGTCTATTCCTCATCTCGCTTCAGCCGATACTCCCCGGTCACCGGGTCCTTGACCAGGGTGCCGATCGCGCCGGTCTGGCGTTCCTTTTCGGCGCGGCGCGATTTTTCGGCGAGCTTGCGGGCATCGGAGACGAAGCGGCGGTAGAGCCACCAGGCTGAGAACACCAGGATCAGGATCGTGATAAGCTGTGCCATGCCCCTCTCTTGCTCCTCTCAAAGCCCGAAGCGGCTCCACAATGCTCTCTCTTCCGCCGCTTCGACAAGTCCTGTTGCGAGACCTGCCCCCGCGCCCTCGAGTGTAACAGGCGATACGCCGGGAATGCGGCGGCCGAAGAGCCCGCGGCCGGCGGTGACGAGTTCCAGTCGGGTCTTTTGCCCGTAGCGCCGCTTCAATTCCTGGCGCATGTCGCCGAGACCGTCGATGAGGCCAAGCTCGAGGCCGCGGGTACCGCTCCAGAACAGGCCGGAAAACACCGTCGCATCATCCGTCAGCTTGCCGGCGCGGCGCTCGCGCACCATTGCGATGAAGACCTGGTGGATTTCGAGCTGCAGGCTCTTGAGGTACTCGATATCCTTTTCCTTTTCCGGCTGGAACGGATCGAGGATCACCTTGTTTTCGCCCGCCGTATAGACGCGGCGCTCGACGCCGATCTTCTTCAGCAGTTCGGGAAAGCCGAAACCGCCGGAGACGACGCCGATCGAGCCGACGATCGAGGTGGCGTCGGCGATGATCTCGTCGCCGGCAAGGGCGATCATGTAGCCGCCGGAAGCGGCGACATCCTCGACGAAGATCAGAACCTTCTTCTTCTTCTCCCGCGCGAGCTCGCGAATGCGGGTGAAGATCAGCCGGGACTGGACGGGCGAGCCGCCCGGCGAGTTGATCGCAATGGCCACCGCCGGCGCGTCCTTCATGGCGAAGGCCTTTTCCAGGACCGGGGCGACATTGGCGAGGTTGAGGGTCGGCCGGAACTGACCGCCGCCGCTGATGATCGCGCCCTGCAATCTGACGACCGGGATGGTGACGCCATCCTTGCGGAACCGTTTTGGCAGCAATTTTCTCAAGAACCCGGCCATTTCCTATCCTTCGCTTCGGCTCGCCCGATCGTCATCTGCGATCGGCATCCATGTATGCGCTGGAACGACAAACGCAATGGCCGCGTTTGCAAAACATCGAGGATGATTTTTCTTGTTGCGAATGACTTGCATTATCATTCTAATTCGTCATAGTGCAGAGACGATAAACAGGTGGAAATGGCATGGACGCCCTCAATCCCAATGCAACAAACGGCTGGCGGCACGAACGCGGAGAGGCGTCGCTGTCGGATGTCTACCGCACCGTCGGAACCGGGCGTCACAGCTCGAGATGGCGCAGGGCGGCGGCCTTTGCCGGGCCGGGCTACATGGTCGCTGTCGGCTATATGGACCCCGGCAACTGGGCGACCTCGCTCGCCGGCGGCTCGAAATTCGGCTATGCGCTGCTCACCGTCGCACTGCTTTCCAACCTGATGGCAATCGTCCTGCAATCGCTCTGCGCGCGTCTGGCGATCGCCTCGGGCCGCGACCTTGCGCAGGCCTGCCGCGACGCCTATCCGAAATGGGTTTCGGTGCCGCTCTGGGCCTTTGCCGAAATTGCCATCATCGCCACCGACATCGCCGAGGTGATCGGCACCGCGATCGGCCTCAACCTGCTGATGGGCATTCCGCTCGAACTCGGCGTACTCATCACCGCGCTCGACGTCTTTGTGATCCTTTTCCTGCAGAAGCTCGGCTTCCGCTGGGTGGAAGCCTTCATCATCGCGCTGCTCGGCGTCATCGCGCTCTGCTTCGGCGTGCAGATCCTGCTTGCCGACCCGCAATGGGGCTCCGTCATCACCGGCTTCTTCCCGACTACCGAGATCGTCACCAATCCTGAGATGCTTTATCTGGCGCTCGGCATTCTCGGCGCGACCGTCATGCCGCACAATCTCTACCTCCACTCCGGCATCGTGCAGACGCGGGCCTACGGCCATACGGTTCCCGAAAAGAAAGAGGCGCTGACCTATGCGACGATCGATTCGACGGTCGCTCTCTGTTTCGCGCTGCTGATCAACGCCTCGATCCTGATCTTGGCCGCGGCCGCCTTCAATGCGCATGGCAGGACCGACATCGTCGAACTCGGCGAGGCCCATTCGCTGCTGTCGCCGCTGCTGGGTCTGGCGATCGCGCCGACGCTGTTCGGCATCGCGCTTCTGTGCTGCGGCCTCAACTCGACGGTGACGGCGACGCTTGCCGGCCAGATCGTCATGGAAGGTTTCCTCAAGATCCGGCTGCAGCCATGGGTGCGCCGACTGATCACCCGGGCGATCGCCATCGTGCCGGCGGCAATCGTCACCATCTGGTACGGCGACCAGGGCACGGCGCAGCTTTTGATCCTGACACAGGTGGTGCTCAGCCTGCAGCTTTCCTTCGCCGTCTTCCCGCTCGTGATGTTCACCGCCAGCAAGGCCAAGATGGGCGAACTCGTCGCACCGCGCTGGCTGAGCGGCATCGCCTATGTGATCGCGGTCGTCATCGCCGGGCTCAACGTCAAGCTGCTCTTCGACTTCGTCACCGGCTAGACGTTGAGAGGCGAAGCCTGGCATAGGCCGCCCGGCCATTGTTGAAATCGTCGACGAGAGGGGAGAACTTGTGGCTCCCCTCTTCGTGCATGATGAGGGCCGCGCGCAGCGACAGCCGCGCCCGCGATCCCTTGATCGCGGTCATCAGAATGCGCACGGCATTTTCACCGGGGCGCGGATGGATGGCCGTCATTTCAATGCCGCCGAAGCGTCGGCCGCAGGCATCGATGATCTCGGCGATCGATTGGGGCCTGGCGATCAGCGACAATTGCCCGCCGGGGATCATGATCGCGCCGGCCGTGCGGATCCAGCTTTCGAACAGGCCGTCGGTCATCGCATGGGCTTCGGCCTTCAGCGCATCGGGCGTGCGCCGGTCGCCGGCATCGTTGAAGGGTGGGTTCATGATCACGTGGTGGAAGCTCTCATCGGCAAGCCCGGCATCGTTGCGCGCCTTGGCGGTCAGCGTCACATCCGCCTCGACGACGCTGACGCGGGCGGCAAGATGGGCGTTTTCCGGCAGGAGAATGCTGCGGCGGGCATAATCGGCCATCTCGGCCGAACGCTCGAAGAGCACCACTTGCGCCTTGGCAAGGCGCGAGGCGACGGCAAGGCCGGCAGCACCGGCGCCGGCGCCGAGATCGGCAACCCTGACCGGGCGATCGTCGGCGACGAGGGCGGCCAGCAGCATCGCATCCATGCCGGCGCGATGACCCCTGCCCTTCGGCTGCACCACATGAAAGGCGCCGCGATGGAAGGCATCGATGGTTTCAGCGGGTGCGCCGGTCATCGCCCGCTCACGTCCTGTCGCGCAGCTCGCCGCCGAGGCCGGCGTCGATCAGAATGCGGCGGGCCTGGTCGGCCATGTCCTCATCCACCAGCAGGCGGCGCGGCAACATGCCGAGCGAGCCTTCCAGCACGCTCATGCCCTGATCGGCGATGAAGCAGTGAATTCCGGCGTCCTTCATCAGGCTCTCGGCAAAGGAGAGCAGAACGGGATCGTTGGCGCGGATAAGTTCATGCATTTGCCGTCATTTTCCTTCCAATTTCGCCTTGCGCGACAATTCACCTCTTGCCGCGTCCATCGCCCCTTTCTATTGTCAGCTCTAATGAATGAACAGGAGTCCGGGTCGTTGGGCGTGGTCATACCGCTTGAAGAAAGCAAAAACAAACTGGCATCCATCAAGCCGTTGGTCGATCTCACCCGGGCTGACATGGAGCGGGTGAACCAGCTCATTCTGTCCAAGGCCGGCTCCGACGTGCAGATGATCCCCGAAGTGGCCAACCATCTGATCTCGTCCGGCGGCAAGCGGCTGCGCCCGATGCTGACGCTGGCGGCGGCCTCGCTGTTCGACTACCGCGGCGAAAACCACGTCAAGCTCGCCACTTCGGTCGAATTCATGCATACGGCGACACTGCTGCATGACGACGTCGTCGACGAAAGCGACCTGCGCCGCGGCAAGTCGACGGCGCGGATGATCTGGGGCAACCAGGCAAGCGTGCTGGTTGGCGACTTCCTGCTCGGCCAGGCCTTCCGCATGATGGTCGATGTCGGCTCGCTCGACGCGCTCGACGTGCTGTCTTCCGCCGCCTGCGTGATCGCCGAAGGCGAAGTGCTGCAGCTTTCCGTCGCCAAGAACATGGAGACGACGGAGGATGATTACCTCTCCGTCATCCGCGCCAAGACGGCCGCCCTCTTTGCGGCTGCCGCCGAAGTCGGGCCGATCGTCGCCGACGCCGGCCGCTCCGGCCGCAACGCGCTGAAATCCTACGGCATGAATCTCGGCCTCGCCTTCCAGCTCGTCGACGATGCGCTTGACTACGGCGGCAAGGCCGCCGATCTCGGCAAGAATGTCGGCGACGATTTCCGCGAAGGCAAGATCACCCTTCCCGTCATCCTCGCCTATCGCCGCGGCACCACGGAGGAGCGCGCCTTCTGGCGTGATGCGATCGAGGCCGGCAACAGCAGCGACGCCAACCTGGAAAAAGCGCTCGGGCTGATCACCAAATACGGCACACTCAGCGACACGATCGGCCGGGCGGTCCATTACGGCACGATCGCGCGGGACGCGCTGGCGCCGCTTCCCGATACGGTATGGAAATCCGCCCTGATGGAAGTGATCGACTTCTGCATCGAACGCGTCAATTGATCGAACGCCGCGATCGAGGCTGATTTTCTTGCAGCGCCGCTCCAAAAAAGCCATCCTGTTATGAATCAGTGATGACGACTGATTTGCGACCGGCAGCGGCCGGACGCTCTCGAAGAAAGGTTTTCTAATGCGGCAGAGAATTGCCATCCGTCTTCTTACGAGCGCAGCACTGACGGCTGTCCTTTCGCTCGGCGGCATCGCCGGCGCGAGTGCCGAAGATGCGGCCAAGGCGGGCGATGCCGGCAAGGCCGAGAGCTTCTTCGATGCCGATAGCGTCACCACTTTCTCCGGCGCCTTCCTCGCCGCGCGCACCGCCGATGTCGATCACGATTACGAGACCGCAATCGCGCTCTACAAGAAGGCGCTGCAGATCGAGCCCGGCAATCCCGAAATCCGCCAGCGGCTGATGATCTCGCTGCTGCTCAACGGCGACATCAAGGAAGGCGTCAAATACGCCAATGATCTGAAGGGCGATCCCTCTGTCGAGCGCATCACCACGATCGTGCGCGGCATGGATGCCGTGCGCCGCGACGACTACAAGACCGCCGAGTCGATCCTGAAATATAAGGGGCCGAACGATCTCGACCGGATGATGAACGACCTGCTGCTCGCCTGGGCCCGGGTCGGCGCCGGCCGCGGCAAGGAAGCGCTCGCCATGGTCGAGAAGATGAAGGGGCCGGACTGGTTCCGCATCTTCCAGAACTACAATGCCGGCGCCATTGCCGTCGTCACCGGCGACGTGAAGTCGGCCCGCCAGCACCTCAACGACGCCGTGCTCGACAAGGAAGGCGGGGCGACGGCGCCCGACACCTTCATGCGCGCGGTGATGGCGCTTGCCCGCCTCGAGGCGATGCAGGGCAACAAGCAGAAGGCGCTCGACGCCGTTTCGGTCGGCGATAACCTGCTGCCGAATTATGCGCCGCTGAATGCGCTGCGCGACAGCATCGAAAAGGGCGAGAAGCAGGAGCAGCAGGTCAAGACCGCCGAAGAAGGCGCCGCCGGCGTGCTCTTCTCCGTCGGCGGCGCGCTGAACCGCGACGGTGCCGAAGACATCGTCTCGCTCTACCTGCAGACCGCCAACGCGCTCGACCCCAACAGCGCCGATACGCTGGTGCTGCTCGGCGGCATCGCCGAAAAGCAGAACCAGATGGATCGCGCCATCTCCCTCTATAAGAAGGTGCCGGAAGATTCGCCGATGCGGCGCATTTCCGAGCTGCAGCTCGGCCTTGCCCTTGCCCAGGGCGGCAAGGTCGACGAGGCGCGCAAGCACCTGCAGGCGCTGATCGCCTCCGACCCGAAGGACATCCGCAGCTACCTCGCCTATGGCAGCGTGCTCTCCGACGCCAAAGACTACGAGGCGATGGCCGCCAATTACGACAAGGCGGTCGAAGCGATCGGGCCGATCCCCGGCCGCGCCAACTGGAGCGTCTTCTTCCAGCGCGGCATCGCCTATGAGCGGCTGAAGAAGTGGGACCAGGCCGAACCGAATTTCCGCAAGGCCTTGGAACTCAATCCCGATCAGCCGCAGGTACTGAACTATCTCGGCTATTCCTGGATCGACATGAACCGGAACCTCGACGAAGGCCTTGCCATGATCAAGAAGGCCGTCGATCTTCGCCCTGACGACGGTTACATCATCGATTCGCTCGGCTGGGCCTATTTCCGCCTCAACCGCTTCGACGACGCCGTCGACGAGTTGGAGCGGGCGGCGCAGATCAAGGCCGGTGACGCGACGATCAACGACCATCTCGGCGATGCCTACTGGCGCGTCGGGCGCAAGCTCGAAGCCGTCTATCAGTGGAACCGGGCGCTCGCCTCCGAGCCTGAAGCAGCCGAAATTCCGAAGATCAAGGAAAAGGTCGCAAACGGCCTGCCCGCCGACGACGATGCCAAGGCGGCCGACAAGAAGCAGCCGGATCCGCCGCCTGTCACGCCGCCGCCGATCGACAAGAAGTCCTGACGGGCGCCACCGATGCCTGAGCAGGGCTTGGCCAACGCTTTCGGCGTCACCGAAGAGGCGCGCGCGAAGATCAATCTCGCCCTGCATGTAACGGGCCAGCGGCCGGACGGCTATCATCTGCTCGATATGCTGGTGACCTTCGCAGATTGCGGCGACCGGCTGGGCTTCCTGCCGGCGCAGGCCGACACCTTCACCCTGTCTGGCCGCTTCGGCGAGACGCTTGCCGACGACGGCGGCATCAACCTGGTGATCAGAGCGCGCGACCTCCTGCGCGAGGTCGTGGGCGCCCTTGCGTTCCCCGTTCACATCCACCTCCAGAAGAACCTGCCTGTTGCCTCCGGCATCGGCGGCGGCTCGGCCGACGCGGCGGCGACACTGCGGGGGCTGATGCGCCTCTGGGGCACTGGATTGCCGATAGAGACGCTGGCTGCGCTGGCGCTGAAGCTTGGCGCCGACGTGCCCATGTGCCTCGAGAGCCGGCCGCTGATTGCCCGCGGCATCGGCGAGGAGATCGAAGCCGTGCCCGATCTGCCGTCCTTCGCCATGGTGCTTGCCAACCCATTGAAGGGAGTTTCGACGCCGGAGGTTTTCCGCCGGCTCGAGGCAAAGAACAATTCACCCCTGAACCTCTCCCGGCCGGCCGGCTGGCTTGCGGCAATCGGCGCGGCCCGCAACGACCTGGAGCCGCCGGCGCGCCAAGCCGTGCCCGAAATTACGGCGATCTCGGCGATGCTGCAGGCTGAGGGCGCCTTGCTGACCCGCATGTCCGGCTCCGGCGCCACCTGCTTCGGGATCTTTGCCGACATGGCCGCCGCGCGAGAGGCGGCAGCGGCTCTTCACGAGGCGCGGCCCGACTGGTATTTCCAGGCGACGGAAACGGTTTCGGGAGGCATGTGATGGCAGGCTTGGACGAAAAACGGCCCTTCATCGCCGTCGGCATTGCGGTTCTTACCGTTTCGGATACGCGCACCCCGGAGACGGACAAGTCGGGCGATACGCTGGCGGCGCGGATTGCCGAGGCTGGCCACAGGCTGGTCGAGCGGGCGATCGTGCCCGACGACCGGGAGAAAATCGCCGCCCAGGTCAAGACCTGGACCGAGCGGGATGAGATCGACGTCGTCATCACCACAGGCGGCACTGGTTTTACCGGCCGAGACGTGACGCCCGAGGCGCTGGAACCGCTGTTCGAAAAGCGCATGGACGGCTTTTCCGCCGTCTTCCACCGTATTTCCTATGATAAGATCGGCACGGCGACGATCCAGTCGCGCGCCACTGCGGGCGTTGCCAACTCGACCTTCATCTTCGCCCTGCCCGGCTCGCCCGGCGCCTGCCGGGACGCCTGGGACGGCATACTGAAAGCACAGCTCGATTATCGCAGCGTACCGTGCAACTTCGTGGAAATCATGCCGCGCCTGGACGAGCACTTGAAACGCGGCGCACAGAAATAGACCGGCGCTGCCGTTACAGCCGCCGCGATCGCGCCGTCGAAAATCCGATTCAGACTTTTCGGGGCCGACGCGCCGGCGTTTGTCATGTGGCAATGCCCGGCAGAGCCGGCATCGAATCCCAGCTATCACCCGACAGCAAGATGCAGCTTATGCCGTGAACATCCGTGACCACGAGCGTCCAGGTGCCGCTTTTGGCGGCATAGACCTCGAGAACGGCGTTCTGGTTGACCAGCCCGACCGCGGTGAGCTTCTCACCGAAATTCCTGTCGAGGAAACTGACGACGTCGGATCGGCCTGCGCAACTGAGCATCGTCTGCGATGCTGCCGAATGCGGATGCGCGATCACCAATGTCGGCAATATGACCGCCAGCAGCCCGCAGATCATACTGCGTACGCCGTCGATCTTACCGCGTGTCATGACGCACCTCCTTTCGCCGGAAACCCGGCAGAAGAGGAGATTTGCCGACCTGTTCTGCCGTTCACCGGCATTTCACGGCATCCGTTGCGAAGCGCGGCGCTTCGGCGGCGCCATGGGCGAATTATAGCGCGAAATCCGATTGGGCGCCATCTTTGCGCGATGGCGGGACGTAACACAAAGCGCACTTACGGCGAGACGGCTGCCGCCACCGACCGGGGTCGAGCCACGGGTCTCGACCCGTCCTTCGGACCCCCGCTTGCAGGGCGACGGGGATTTGCCGCGCCGGCGTCCTCCATCTCGACGTTGCGTTGGGCACGCCCCCTCGCCCCGTTTTTAACGGGAGAGGGTTAGAGTGATGGGCATCTCGGACAGCGTCGATGCAGGGATGGGCATTCTACCGCGCAGCGCGCGCCACCCAGGAGGGAATCAATTCACTTGAGAGCTTGCGCGGCTTCTGCCCCTTGGCGAAGTCGGCAACAGGCATACCGCTTCTGGCGGCGGCGAGCGCCAGGTTCTTCGGCATCAACAGCCCGAGCTCCAGCGGCGGCCGGGCGCGGGCGACGCGCTGGAAGAAGGGGCGCCGATAGCCGCGCGACGCGGTAAAGCGCGCCGGCGTCTTGTTCAGCGCCACGTATTCGGCGATCTCATCGATCCAGCCGGCCTGCGGCCTGGCGCCCGGCTCGACGAAGAGCAGCCATTCGCCGCGGGCGGAGCGAACGATGTCTTTGATATCCCACTGTGAATGGAAACGGCAGCCGGCGGCGTCGGCGACCCGCGAGGTGCCGTCGCGCGAGCCGTGATCAAGCACGATCACATCGCTGACGAGCCCTTCCACCGCGCCTGCCACCAATACCGATAAGGTCTGCGCCAGTTCGGATTCCTGATCCTGGCATTCGAGAACAACCGTCAACATCGATTATTCATAATGCGCCGCACAATTTTTTGCCAGCACCCTTTTGCGCATTTTGTTCTTGCATTGTTCTCATTTTGTCGATAGGAATTTAATCATCAAAACGGGTGGAGGCAACGGCTTTCCGCCGCGGGAGAATCCGATGAGAGAGCAGTCCCTGGCAGGGCAGGCCGCATTCGCGCCTGCCAATACGGCAGATATTGCCGATGCGATGATCGTGTCCTCCGGTCTCAGGGTCGAAGGCGACCGCCGGCGCGGGCGCGGAGCCGGATTGAATCCAACAGGACGGTTCGAAGCGCTGCAGCGGGAGACCTTCGACGACGGCTGGCAGACGCTGGAAGAGCTGCCGCCGTTCAAGACCGAGGTGCAGATCGAAAAGCCGCGCACCGCGATTACCCGCAACGAATCGCCGGATCTTTCCTTCGACCGCTCGATCAATCCCTATCGCGGCTGCGAGCACGGCTGCATCTATTGTTTCGCCCGGCCGACCCACGCCTATATGGGGCTTTCGGCAGGGCTCGATTTCGAGACGAAGCTCTTCGCCAAGCCCGATGCGGCGAAGCTCTTGGAGCGGGAGCTCGCCAAGCCAGGCTACAAGGTACGGGTGATCGCGATCGGCACCAATACCGACCCCTATCAGCCGATCGAGAAGGAATGGCGCATCATGCGCGGCATCCTCGAGGTGCTGAACAAGGCGAACCATCCGGTGTCGATCGTCACCAAATCGGCAATGATCCTGCGCGATCTCGATATTCTCCAGGAGATGGCCGGCAAGAACCTGGTGCGCGTCGGCATCTCGGTCACCACGCTCGACCGCAAGCTCGCCCGAGCGATGGAGCCGCGCGCCGCCACACCGCCGCGACGGCTGGAGACCATTCATGCGCTCTCGGAGGCAGGCATCCAGACTGCCGTCATGGCCGCTCCGCTGATCCCGGCGCTGAACGATCACGAATTGGAGCGCATCCTAGAATCGGCCAAGGCTGCCGGCGCCGCCGAGGCGAGTTATGTCATTCTCAGGCTGCCGCTCGAAGTCAGCCCGCTCTTTCGCGACTGGCTGCTGCAGCACTATCCAGATCGTTACCGGCACGTGATGTCTCTGGTGCGCTCGATGCGCGGCGGCAAGGATTACGACGCCGAATTCGGCAAGCGCATGAAGGGCGCCGGCCCCTATGCCTGGCAGATCGCCCGACGTTTCGAAATGGCGGCGAAACGCTTCGAGCTGACGCGGCGCAGTGTGCCGCTGCGCGACGATCTGTTCGTGCCGCCGGATGGCAGCGGCGTACAGCTGTCGCTGCTCTGATTTTTTAAGCTTGCGCATCGGCTGCTCAGAAAAACCGCCCTGTTTTCGAGCCCCGAGCGCAATTCCCGCGGATGGCTTTGACCGCCACCATCCGCCGGACCGTCCCCGGCCGCCGCCCTGATCCGGGGACTTGCGGGAAATCGGGTTGGCGTGCGAGGTTCAGCCGCATGAAACGTCGCACGCCACCCGATTCTCCCCTGCTTTTCGACACGGTCCCTCTCGTGCCGGATTTCAAGCTCGAGCTCAAAGCCCGCAAGGCCGGCCACTGGCCGGTCGCCGGCGCCGACGAGGCAGGCCGCGGGCCGCTGGCGGGGCCTGTAGTGGCCGCTGCGGTCATCCTCGATCCGAAGCGCATCCCTGAAGGCCTCAACGATTCCAAGCAGCTCTCGGCGCAGCGACGCGAGGAACTCTTCGTGCAAATCCTGGCGACTGCGACGGTTTCCATCGCCTCTTCCAGCTCGACCCGCATCGACGAGACCGACATTCGCAAGGCCAGCCTGGACGCGATGCGCCGCGCCATCTGCAGCCTCGCCGTTCCCGCAAGCTACGTGCTGACGGATGGGCTTGATGTGCCGCCTGGCCTCGATTGCCCCGGACAGGCGGTGGTCAAGGGCGATGCCCGATCCGTCTCGATCGCCGCCGCCTCGATCGTCGCCAAGGTGACGCGCGACCGGATTATGGCAAGGGCGCATAATGTTTTTCCGGATTACGGGTTTGCCGCCCATGTCGGCTACGGCACGGCGCAGCACCGCGCCGGCATCGAGAAACATGGGCCGTGTTCGCTGCACCGGATGAGCTTTAGACCGCTGCGCAAGGGCGAGGACGGTCCTGAAATGGACGAGCTGATTTCCGAATAGCTCACCCAAAGAAAACCTGGCAATGAGAAGCCGGACTAGCACCGTAAGAGGCGCGCGAGGAAAAGAGAGGCCACGGCATGTCCTCTTCTCCCCGGCGGGGAGCAACCATGTTTCATTTTTGCTGGTATTGTGGCGTCCATTCGGTCTTTCGAGAGAGGATTGTGTTGGCGAGAACGATGAGTTTGCGTGCGACGGCTATGACGGCGCACAGGTGATCCTTTCCGTTCTGACGCAAGCGGGCGTAGAAAGAGGCGAGATCCGGATTGTGCCGGGTTGCCGTAAACGCGCACATGAACAGGCTCTTTCGCAGGCGTTCGCGACCACCCTGGATGCGGCGTCTGCCATGATATTTTCCGCTATCATCGTCATAGGGTGCGACGCCGGCAAGGGCGGCGATCTCGGCGCGGCTGGCATGGCCGAGCTCGGGCAGCCGAATGATCAGGCACAGGGCGCTGCGCAGCCCGATGCCCTTAATAGAGGTCAGCAGATCGAGCCGTTGCGAAAGGTCACAATCGTCGCGAACCATCTTTTCGAGCCGCAGCAGATGGGCCTTTCGGCAGGTTTCGAGGCGGGCGACCTCGCGCGCATGACGGCGCTTGATCGCCTCCGACAAGGCGGTCTCGGCAAAGGTTTTGATCAGGGCGATCTGCTGCTCGATCTGTTCCAGATAGGTCAGTTCGGCCGCCAGTTTGTCGAGGCGTGCATCCGGCAGCGCCGGCAACTGCTCGAGACTTGCCGTGAAGAGCGCAATCAGCACGGCATCGAGGCGATCGTTCTTGGCTCGCTTGAGCCGGCTCTTGGCAAAGAAGCGCAATTGCGCCGGCTGCAGACGCGCCGCCGGCCGCTTGCCGGCCCGCAGATGCGCCAGCAACCGCCATTCATAGCCGCCGGAGGCTTCGAAGCCGATGCGGCTGACGTCATGCTCTTGAAGAAAGGCGTCAAGCGCCTTCAGGCCAGCAGCGTCATAAGTGACCCTCAGCCTTGCGCGGCCGGGATGGAGGGCAATGTCGAGATGGCTTTTGCCGACATCGATTCCGGCACAAATCATGCTATTATCGGTCATCTTCGTCGTCCCTGTCTTGGATACGAACCCCAAGGTTCCTGCAACCACACGGGCCAGATGAAGAGCCGGTTGCGATCCTGCTCCCCACAGCCCCTAACGGCTAAGAAGGTGACGATCCGACAACCAGCTGCCGGGCGGGCGGCCACCCGCCCGGCAGGCATCAGTATCCTACATTTTGCTCATCCAAGAAGGTGCCGGCAGGCGGATGAGGGGGCCGCCGGCACACCCTCACGGAAAACCTATCCGCCACGCCAGCGGTAACGCCGCGCGCCACCGCCCTGAACACCGTCGACACAGGCTTGAACGGTCGAAACCCGCATCGGTTTCATTCGGAAAGACGGCTTCCCCGGCTCCCTCATCCGCCCTACGGGCACCGACCTGGGTCGAGCCACGTGTCTCGACCCGTCCTTCGGACCCCCGAGGGGAGAAGAGGGAATCGAGAGGGAGCGGTATGCCCTCGACCCGAGATCGAGTATTCAACAACAAAAAAAGGCCGGGACATGCCCGGCCTTTTCCTCATTCTATACGCTACCGCTCAGTTGAGCCGTGTCTTGACCTGGCCGACGGCGTTGCCGAAGAGCTCGGACTGGACTTTGCCGTCGGCCTTCTTGGCGAGCACCGTTTCGGCGGCTGCGATCGCCAGATCGACGGCGGCGGAACGCACCGCCTTCATCGCATCGGCCTCGGCCTGCTTGATCTTCTGCTCGGAGAGCGCCGTGCGGTTAGCGACGAATTCTTCCGTCTTCTTCTTCGCCTCGGCGGTCAGCATCTCGGCTTCGCGCTCAGCGGCGGCAACTATGTGGACGGCTTCGGCTTCCGCTTCCTTGCGCTTGCGCTGGTATTCGGCGAGCAGGTGCTGGGCTTCCTCGCGCAGGCGCTTGGCTTCGGCCAGCTCGTTACGGATCTGGTCGGCGCGGTCGTCGAGCGAGCGCGCCATCATGCCCGGAACCTTGAGGTAAACGACCAGCGCCAGGAAGAGGATGAGACCGACAAAAGCGAAGAAAGTCGCGTCGAAATGAAATTCCATCGATCAAGCCTCCTTCTTGGCGGCCGCGACGGCGGCGGCGACGTCTGCCTGCGCAGCGGTGCTGCCGATCAGCTGTTCGACGACCGCGGCTGCCGTTTCCTCGGCAATGGTGCCGACGTCGGCGAAAGCCTTGGCCTTGATGTCAGCGATGCGGGCTTCGGCAGCCTTGATCTTTTCCGACAGGCTGGCCTCGACGGTGCGGCGATCCTCTTCGGCCTTGACCTTGGCGGCGTCACGGGCGGCGGAGCCGATCGCGTGGGACTTGGCGCGGGCAGCGGCCAGTTCGCCTTCATAGGTCTGGACGGCGGCGTCGGCTTCCGCCTTCAGGCGGCCTGCTTCTTCCAGGTCCTGGGAGATGCGCGTGTGGCGCTGATCGAGGATGGCCCCGATGCGCGGCGCGATGACCTTTTGCATAAGGAGGTAGAAGACGCCGAACGTAATCACCAGCCAGAGCAGCTGGGATGCGTAGGTCGTCGAATCGAAAGGCGGGAACGGGCCGCGGGCGTGTTCGCCTTCGGCAACGCCGGTCTCGGTATGGACCTCGCCTGCGGCCGGAGCGGCATGCGCATCCGTGCCGGTCGCTGCCGCCGGTGCTTCTTCAGCGTAAGCCGGGGTCACAAAAAACATGCTCACCTCCAGGTGGACTGCAAATGCAAAGGATCACGGCTTGCGGTCGCAGGCCGTGATCCATCTATTCGCCGATATCAGACAGCGAAGAGGAGGAGGAGAGCGACGAGCAGCGAGAAGATGCCCAGAGCTTCCGTAACGGCGAAGCCGAATACCAGACGGCCGAACTGGCTGTCAGCGGCAGACGGATTGCGCAGAGCGCCGGAGAGGTAGCTGCCGAAGATATTGCCGAGGCCGAGAGCCGTACCGGCCATACCAAAGCAAGCCAGGCCTGCACCGATGAACTTTGCTGCTTCCGCTTCCATGTTGAACTCCTTTGAAATGGTTGTTGCGGCGAATGACTGACGCCCTGGAGACGTCGTTGTCGTTATCCTTAGTGCCCGCCCGGATGGATTGCGTCGTTGAGGTACATGCAAGTCAGCACCGCGAAGACGTAAGCCTGAAGGAAGGCGACGAGGAACTCGAGACCGGTCAGGGCGACGGTCATGATGAGGGGAAGAACGGCGCCGCCGATACCAACGGCACCGAGGGTTCCAAGCGAGGCGACGAAGCCTGCGAACACCTTCAGCGTGATGTGACCGGCGAGCATGTTGGCGAAAAGACGAACGGAGAGCGAAATCGGACGGGACAGGAAGGAAATGATTTCGATCGCGACGACCAGCGGCAGCAATATGCCCGGCACGCCCGAGGGCACGAAGACATTCAGGAAGTGGAAACCGTGCTTATAGAAGCCGTAGATCAGAACCGTGCTGATAACGAGGATCGCCAGCGCGAAGGTGACGATGATCTGGCTGGTGATCGTGAAGAAATAGGGGAACATGCCGAGCAGGTTCGCCGTCAGCACGAACATGAAGAGCGAGAAGACCAGCGGGAAGAACTTCAGTCCCTGCTTGCCCGCGCCTTCCTTCAGCATGTTGGCGATGAATTCATAGGACATTTCCGCGACCGACTGCGAACGGCCGGGCACGATGGCGCGGTTCGAGGTCGAGAAATACAGGAAGCCGGCGGCAACGGCTGCCGAAGCGACCATGAAGAGCGATGCGTTGGTGAACGAAAAATCAATTCCGCCGATTTCGATCGGGACAATCTTCTGGATCAGGAACTGATGAGTCGGATCGTTAGACACCGCTTGTTCTCTCTCTTTGGCCCGCAGGACGCGGGGTCATTGCACTGGACCGGGACCGGCCCCTATTTCTTGTCGTCCTGGTCGTCCAGCGGATGAGCAACCACCCCCGCAGAACGCAATACGTTCAGAACGCCGGCACAGAATCCGAGAAGCAGAAGAACAATCAACCCCCAAGGCGCCGTGCCAACAAAACGGTCGAGAAGATAGCCAAGGACGGCACCGACGACGATTGCGGCAATGAACTCGCTGGAAAGCTTCATCGCCTGGGCATAACCTTTGCGGCTTACCTCGGCTTGGGCCTCGCTTGCTTTTTCCACTCCCGCCTCAGCGCGCTTGGTCGCGAGTTCCGCTCCCAGTTGCGCACGGCGCTTCTCAAGACTTTCCTCGCGGTCGTCCGCCATGGATCTCTCCTCGCCTGCCCGTCGCCCGCACTCCCGCTACCCCGGTCATTCGGACCCCGGACGCGAAGGTTGAGACCCTTCCGGCCCGTTCTGAAGTCGCGCGCAACATAGTTTTAGGGATTGGTATAGTCAAGGCGTAGACGGCTTCTGTCCAGCCAGAAAATAATGGTGTAAAATCAAGGAGATATATCGATATTCAGCCGTGTGGGCAAATTCGACGGAAAGAATCCGCTTTTGCGGGCCGGAAATCACTGCCGCCCTGGCGGATTCTCTTAGCTCCAGCCGCCGCCATAGGTGCGGTAGAAGACGTGGAGACCGATGCGCCCCACCTTTTCCATGGTCTTTGCCCATTTCGGGCGGACATAGACGGCATGGTAGTGTGTTGCCGAACCTACCTGCGGCAGCCAGATCTTGCCTGATGTCACCGCCATGGCCACGTCGCGGGCCATCCGCCAGTGATATTGTGAATTCACCCGGTCCTTGATGCTGTCGCAGGCGAAGGAAAACTGGCAGCGGTTGCGCCAATCCTCGTTCTGATAGACGACGCCGCAAATGCTCTTGGGATAGGCGGGGTTGCGGACACGGTTGAGGATGACCTGGGCGACGGCCGCCTGGCCCTTCACCGATTCCCCGCGCGCCTCGAAATAGATGCCGGAGGCAAGGCATTGCTGCTCGCGGGCGGAGAAGACGCTCGGCGGCAGCACGCTTGCGGCCCAGGCGTGGTCGCCCGGACCGATCTGGGGCACGAAGCGGCCGCTGTCCGGTTCGGTCAGGATCGAATCGAAGGGCGACTGGCGGGCATAATCCGGTGCGGCCGGCGCATAGGCGGTGGCAAGCACGTCGGCCTTGTTGCTGGTGACGAGGCTTGCGAGCATCGCCGGCACGCCGACCTCGGGCATCACCGGCTGCTTCTTATAGAAAGAGGTGGCGATCTCGATTTCCCTGCCCTGGATCTTCGGCTTGACGAAAGCCGACCGGTCCTTGAGATCGAAATTCGGGGTGAACAGCATCTTGGTGCGCTCGAGAATCGAGCCGGCGGAAAAATCCTTCGGCGGCTGCATCTTCTCGACGGCGACAACGCGGCCTTTCTTCGTGCCGCGAATGACGCGGTCCTCGTCCGGCGTGTCCTCGTGACCCTTGTCCTTGGCCGTAAAAGCCACCTTGCGGCCATCGGGCAGCACCATGCCGGCGTCTGAGGCGATCGAGCCGGTCGCTGCCGGATCGGCGAAGGCGAGCTCGGCCTGGTGGATGGAGCCGGCCGGCGAATTGGTCAGCACCATGCGCCAGCTCTCCCCCTCACGATCGAGACCGGCGAGCATCGTGGCGAGATCGGCGTGGGAGGCAACGCTCGGGAAGATCAGCCAGCCGGCAAGCCCGAAGATGGCGGGCGACACCCAGTTCTCGGGAAGAAGACGCAGCTTGCTACGGGAAGGGCTCTTTCGACGCAACACGAACTCCGGGCATGGAACGCGGGAACATGCCATCGAAAATCTCTCATTAACCTTGACGTCCGGTTAACGAGGCGTGCCGGAAAGTAGCAGTGGGAGTTTTTGGATGTTCTAATATGGCTGATAAGTTCATAGGACGAGGTGTGTGTCGCAGCCTTGTGAAAGACCCCTCCCCAACCCCTGCACACAAGGGGGAGGGACTAACCCGGGGGTTCCGCCTCGGGTCCTCCGACACGTTGAAAATATGTTAAGTCGTCGCGGCAAGTTAAGCCCCTCCCCCTTGTGGGCAGGGGTTGGGGCGGGTCTTTGCCCACGCATCAAATAATAACGTGCGAGCCCAGCTCCACGACGCGGTTGGCCGGCAGGCGGAAGTAGTCCGAGGGGTTGGCGGCGGCGTTGGCCAGCGCGATGTACAGCCGGTCCTGCCAGTAGGGCATGCCCGACTTGGCATCCGGCACCAGCTTGCGGCGGCCGAGATAGAAGGAGGTCGACATGATGTCGAACTTCAGACCGGTCTTGCGCAACGTTGCCAGCGCCTGCGAGACGTTCTGCGATTCCATGAAGCCGAAGAGCAGCTCGACGCGCGAGAAGCGTTCGGAAATCGGCTCGACCTTGTAGCGGTCGTGGCTCGGTACACGCGGCTTGTTGACCGTGCGGATCGTCAGGATGACGTTGCGATCGTGAAGCACGTGGTTGTGCTTGAGATTGTGCAGCAGGGCGGCGGGGGCCGATTCCGGATCACTGGTCAGGAAGATCGCCGTGCCCGGAACCTGGGCCGGCGAATGCTCGCTCTTACGCTCGATGGAACTGACGAAGGAGGCGAGCGGAATATCGGTGTGCCGGGTCTTCTCCATCAGGATCGCGGTGCCGCGGCGCCAGGTCCACATGACGACGGTAAAGGCAGTAGCGATCAGGATCGGGATATAGCCGCCATCGTGGATCTTCAGAAGGTTGGCGCCGAGGAAGATCATTTCGAGCACGACGAGCGGCGCGAGCGCGATCACCGCGACCGGCAGCGACCAATTCCAGCGGGCGCGGACGAATTCGAAGGCCATGATAGAGGTGACGACCATGGCGCCCGTGACGGAGATGCCGTAGGCGGTCGCCAATGCGTCCGACGTCTTGAAGCTCAGCACCAGGAAAATGACGCCAAAGAACAGCACGGCGTTGACCGACGGCAAGAAGATCTGTCCAGTATTGGTTTCCGAGGTGAAGAGGATTTCCATGCGCGGCAGGAAGCCGAGGTTGATGCCCTGGCGCACCAGCGAAAAGGCCCCCGTTATGACGGCCTGGCTGGCGATGATTGTTGCGGCGGTGGCGAGGATGACGACCGGCAGCAGCGCCCATTGCGGAAACATCAGATAGAAGGGGTCGGACATCGTCTCCGGTCTGCCGAGCACGAGCGCGCCCTGCCCGAGATAGTTCAGCGTCAACGCCGGAAACACCAGCGCGAACCAGGCCCATTGGATCGGGCGACGGCCGAAATGGCCGAGATCGGCATAAAGCGCCTCGGCGCCCGTCACCGTCAGGAAGACGGCACCAAGCACGACGACACCGTAAAAACCCTCATGCAGCAGGAAGCTGACCGCATAATAGGGGTTGAAGGCGGCCAGAATGCCGAAATCGTCGGAGATGTGGGAAATGCCGGCGGCGGCGATGACGAGGAACCAGACGGCGGTGATCGGGCCGAAGAATTTGGCGACGGCCCCGGTGCCGCGCGACTGCACGACGAAGAGCAGCACCAGTATCGCCACCGAGATCGGCACGATGTATTCCGCCAGGCTGGGCGTGACGAGCTTCAGACCCTCGACGGCCGACAGCACCGAAAGCGCCGGCGTGATCATCGCATCGCCGAGGAACAGGGCAGCGCCCATCAGTCCGAGCAGCATCAGCAGTGCGGTATGGCCGTTGGCGGTCTTCATCAGAAGGGCGAGCAGCGACAGCGTGCCGCCCTCCCCGTCGTTGTCGGCGCGCAGCAGGAAGAGAACGTATTTGATGGTGACGATGATGGTCAGCGCCCAGATCATCAGCGAAATCAGACTGATGACCTCGAAACGGGTGACGCCGTCATGGGCGACGGGCTTCAGCGCCTCGCGAAAAGCGTAGAGCGGGCTCGTACCGATATCGCCATAGACGACACCGACGGAACCGAGCGCGAGATAGAACAGCTTGCGCGGCGTCATATGGCGTTCGTGCGGAGGATGGCTCTCTTCGGACATGAAATTTCAACAAGCTCCTCAGAGCCAGCCTTTCCAGCGAAAAAAGAAAAAAGGAATGACGGCCGATATTACCATCAAGGCCAGCGAATAGGGATAACCCCCCGTCCAGGCCAGTTCCGGCATGACCTGAAAATTCATGCCATAGATGGAGGCGACCAATGTCGGCGGCAGGAACACGACCGAGGCGATCGAGAAAATCTTGATGATCGAGTTCTGTTCGATGTTGATGAGGCCGAGCGAGGCATCGAGCAGGAAGGTGATGTTGGCGGCAACGAAGGAGGCATGCTCCGACAGCGACTGAATATCGCGTGAGACGGTGCGGCAGAGCTCCTTCGCCTCGTGATCCTGCTGGATCGCCGGGATCGTGTAGAAGAACGTCAGAAGCCGGGAAAGCGAGCCGAGACTGTCTCGCAGCTTGCTGATCATGCGGTGATGACCGGCGATATCGCGCAATTTCTGCTCGAGGTAGTTCGAAGGCTTGCGGACCTTTTTCGCCCTGCCGAAGACATGCGTCGACAAGATGTCGATGCGCGAGACGGAGATTTCGAGGATTTCGGCAGTCCTGTCGACGATCGTCTCCAGCAGCTTGGCAAGAAGGGCCGCGCCGCTGCGCCAGTTTTCCGGCAGCCGGTGCAGGGCGGCGATAAACAGCGCAAAGGATTTCGGTTGGGCGTAGCGAATGGTGACCAGGCGGTTTTTGGCCAGGATGAAGGCGACATCGGTCAGCGTCGGCGCGTCGGTATCGGCCTTCCAGACCAGCGAAGCGGTCATGAAGACGGCGTCGTTTTCGATATAAAGGCGAGCCGAAGGTTCGATGTCCTTGAGATCGTCACGGGTCGGAACCTCGATGCCCAGAACCTTCTCGACATAAAGCTCCTCCTCGCGGCTCGGCTCGATCATGTCGATCCAGACGACATCCTCGGGAAAGGATGCCGGCTGCGCGAGATCGCGGATCTCGACCGATTTGCAATTGGAACGGTAAGCGGTGATCACCGGCAGCGTCTCCGATGCTCACGACACTTCGTGGTCATCGCCATCTTCATCGCAAGCCTTTCCATCCGTCCGCCATCGCGGCAATGCGAGGCTGGCACGTCCCAGGTCCAAACGGAAGCAGATCAAGAAAGTTCATACAACTCCGGCTGCATCCGGCCGCAAAAGCCAGCATGCCCATTGTGCTCCACCGCATCGCAGTACCCATCCTTCGACCTTGCAGGCGGGCCGGACCTTCGAAACGAAGACGGCCGTCGTTGAGCATCTGCAGCAATGCCATCATGGCGCCGCGGCATATGAAGCAAAGCCGTGAAATAATCAAGACATCTTCCGTGAAGCGCGGCTTTTCACCACATTTCCTGCACAATTCGGGGTGATCGCAACGGTGATTCGGCGGCTCAGCGCTCTGCTGTCATGCGCGCGCCCTGGCCTGGAAGTCTGCCCATAAACGGAGACGTCATTCAAAAACGATCGCCGGCGCCGGGCGCTGGGGCTGGCCGCCGAGCTGCTGCCACACCTTGGCGGCGATGCCGCGATAGATGCCGGCGACGACGCCGTTCGGATCGGAGGCGACGAGCGGCGTGCCGGCATCTGACGTTTCGCGGATGTTCATCGTCAGCGGCACTTCGCCGAGGAAGGGCACGCCGATGCGCTCGGCCTCCTTGCGGGCGCCGCCATGACCGAAGATGTCGTAGCGGGTGCCGGTGTCGGGCGCTATGAAATAGCTCATGTTTTCGACGATGCCGAGAACCGGCACCTCGACTTTGCGGAACATGTTGAGGCCCTTGCGGGCATCGATCAGGGCAAGGTCCTGCGGCGTGGAAACGATGACGGCGCCGGCAAGCGGCACTTGCTGGGCCATCGTCAATTGCGCATCGCCGGTGCCGGGCGGCATGTCGACGACCAGGACGTCGAGCTCGCCCCATGCCACTTCGCGCAGCATCTGCAACAGCGCCGACTGGACCATCGGCCCGCGCCAGATCATCGCCGTCTCCTCGTCGACGAGGAAACCCATCGACATCACCTTGAGGCCGTAATTCTCCATCGGATTGATGATGCGGCCATCGATCTGCGTCGGGCGGCCGGAGATTTTCAAGAGCCGCGGCATCGAGGGGCCGTAGATATCGGCATCGAGAATGCCGACGCGAAGACCGTTGGCGAGCAGACCGAGCGCCAGGTTGACGGCGGTGGTGGACTTGCCGACCCCGCCCTTGCCGGAGGCGACGGCAATGATGGCGCCGACACCGGGGACGCCGATCTTGCCGGTTCGGGGCGGCTGTTGCTGCGGCGCATGCGCGTGTTGCCCATGATCATGACCGGGATGACCGTGGGGCGGATTCGACGCCGGGCGGGCAGCGGGCGCGGCGGCCGCCTTCTTGTCCGCAGTCAGTGTGACGAGAGCACCCTTGACACCCGGGATCTCCTTGATGACGCGCTCGGCGGCGAGCCGCATCGGCTCCAGTTCCTTGGCGCGCTCGGCCGGAACGGTGATGGAGAAATAGACCTTGCCGTCGGAAATGAAGATATCGGAGACCATGCCGAGCGCGACGATGTCGTGTTCAAGATCCGGTCCGCGCACGGTCTTCAGCGTTTCGAGAACCTGTTCCTTCGTGACGTCAGTCATTCCACCCTCATTGGTTCTTCTCGCAGACTACGGCGCCGCGCGCCTTTCAAGACGCGCGCATGATTTTAGTCTCGGCCGATTCCGACCAAGACATGAAATCATGCGGTAGAGATAGTGGAGCCGCACGCCTTCGCCAAACAAAATCATCGGGAGGAAAATTGGATTTGCCGGCGTCGAAAACGCCGGCGGGGACCCCGCGAAGCCGTTGCGGCCATCAAGTCCGCCGGGCTTTTCGCCCTGATGGCCGCAACGGTCTCTCTCCCCGAGAACCGGCGCAATGCGGGGCGAACTAGCGCAAGCCGAAAAAAAGGCCAGAGAAAAGTGATCGGGAAGAGGAATTCGTCAACAGCTGCGAAAGAAGCGGTGCCAAAAGGCAACAACCGCCACCGACGCCGAGGGCCGGGAGAGAAGCGGCGTCGGCGTCGGGCAGCGGTGTCGGCCGCGCCATTTCCTGGCGCTGGTCATCAAAGTCCCCTCTGGACCTCTGGCAAAGGAGATGCAGAAAGCGTGCCAGATGAAAAAATCGGGAAAAGCGCGCAGAAGTGCCGGCGGCGCGTCCCGTTTCTGCCTAAGCACTGAGCGGCCGCCCGCAGCGCGCCGCCATCTTTGCGACTTATTTGATCAGGCCGATCCGCAGCGCCTTGGCGACAGCCTGGGTGCGGTTGACCGTGTCGAGCTTCTTGGTGGCGCGGTTGAGGTAATGATTGACCGTATGCTCGGACAGCGCCAGGATTTCCGCGATTTCGGCGCTGGTCTTGCCGGCCGCCGTCCAGTTGAGGCAGTCGATTTCGCGGTCGGTCAGCGAGGCCGTCATGCGCGTGTCAAGGTTGCGGATTTCGGCAAGCCTGTCGAAGACATGGATGGCGATATAGCAAAGCTCGCGCATCTCGGCGGCGCTGAACGGTTCACGATCGCCCGAGAAGGAGACGGCGCCGCGCAGGCCGGAGGCCTCATGGGTTGGGAAATAGGCGCCGCGCATCATCCTGAAACGCTCGAACAACCCGGTGACCAGCGCGGACTTGCCGTCGTCCCGCGACCAGGTCTCACGCGACATGTCGTAAAAGAACGGCCGCGTCGATGTTCTCAGCCGCCTCAGAACCGGGCTGTTCACCATCAGCGCTTCCTGGTCGTAGAGCGCCAGAAGCTCGGCCGGCCAACTGGTGATGACGGTACTGCCCTGCAGGTCGAGAGAGGTGATCGGCGGCAGATTGAGAACCATGAAGGCACGGCTGCGATAAGCTTCCGTGACGCGTTTCAAGAAACGGAAAATATCGAACTGCGTCTTCAGGCCGGCGATTTCATTGATGTAATCGTCTTCTTCCGTGGATGTTTGCGACAAGGATACCATCACAGTTTTCATCTTCGGCGCCGCGGCCGGTTCCGGTTGCATCGAGGCGTGAGGAGCGTGAGTTGGATCACATGGAGCCGGCCTCGGCGGACAGGCTTATGCGTGGTTGCAGATTTCGCGGGCCATTCCACTTGGCGTGATTCGCCCGTAAATCTCAATATCGCGCTCATCATAAGCATGCTCAGCAAGCGGGTCCAGCAAGGGATGACCGTCAACGGCGCGGGCCGAGGCGAACGCGCATGCCCTCCATAATCCTTGCAGCCGCCAGCTGCACGGGAACGGCCCACTGACGCAGAAGTTCCATCGACAGCCGATAGGCCGGGCCGGTGACCGAAATGCCGCCGATGAAGGTGCGATCCTCCGACCAGACCGGCGCGGCGACGCAGCGGATGCCGGCCTCGTGCTCCTCGCGGTCGAAAGCATAGCCCTGTTCGGCAATCTCGCGGATTTCGGCGGTAAGCGTCTCGGCCGAAGCATGGGTCGAGGCGGTAAAGCTGGTGAAGCTCAGACCGGCGAGGAGGTCGACAAGAGTTTCTCGCGAAAGCAGCGAAAGAGCAGCCTTGCCGACCCCAGTGCAGTAGCAGGGCGACGCGTTACCGATCTGCGAATACATGCGCACCGGCTGACGGCCTTCAACCTTGTCGAGATAAATGATCGACTGTCCCCGGAGAACGCCGAGATGCACCGTCTCGCCGGTCGCCTGCTGGAGTTCGCTCAGGTGCGGTTCGGCAATCAGGCGGAATTCGTTGCGCGCCCAGCTGCGCGCGGCAAAATCGAGCAGGCGCAGGCCCGGCGCATAACGGCCGTCGCCATCAAGCTCGAGCAACCCCTCCTCCACCAGGTGGCTGAGCTGGCGATGCAGCGTGCCGCGCGGCTGGCCGGCCCGCGCCAGAATATCGGTGAAGCGCAATGGCGTATCCGCATGGCTGACGAGATCGAGGAGAACCATCAATTTGCCGAGGGTGCCGGTCTCGCGTGCCTGAGCCATGCCGTCGCTTGAAGTCATTGTCTATGTGCCATTGAATCGGTCCGCGCTTGCAGGCGTGCGCCCTTGACAGAAAGCCCAGCATAATCCGATAATTCCACATAGTCAAATTAAGTTCCAAATAATGGAACATTGGGCGTCGGAGGAGACGGTGAGCGCAGTGGCAGCACAATTTCCCGAGTTCAAGGATCGCGCCGTGCTCGTGACCGGCGGCGGATCCGGCATCGGCGCGGCGATCGTCGAAGGTTTCGCACGCCAGGGCGCCAAGGTCTCCTTCATCGACATTGCCGAGACGGCCGGCAGGGAACTCGCCGAAAGACTGTCGCGGGAAACGGCGCATCCGGTGCTCTTCTACCATGCCGATCTGCGCGACATCGAGGCGATCCGGCGCACGGTCGATGCCGTCGTTCAGACATCCGGGCCGATCCGCGTGCTTGTCAACAACGCCGCCTGGGACGACCGCCATGAATTTGATGATGTGACCGAGGCCTATTGGGACAACAATCAGGCGGTCAATCTGCGGCACGTGTTCTTCACCTCGCAGGCGGTGGCGCCGTCGATGCGGTCGGCCGGCGGCGGCGCGATCGTCAATATGTCGTCGATCGCCTTCAAGCTGAACATGGGCGGATTTCCCGCCTATGCGGCAGCGAAGGCGGCGGTCGTCGGACTGACGAAGAGCATGGCGGGCCGGCTCGGGTCGGAGAATATCCGGGTCAACTGCATCCTGCCCGGCATGGTGGTGACCGAACGGCAGATGCAGCTGTGGCTCACCGAGGAAAGCATTGCGCGCTCGGTCGAGCAGCAATGCCTGAAAGTCGCGCTCAAGGCCGATGCGATCGTCGGTCCCTGCCTGTTTCTTGCATCCGACTGCGCGGCGGCGATGACCGCCCAGTCCCTGATCGTCGATGGAGGCGTTTTGTAATGGCTAATCCCGCTTATGTCGCGGTGGACTGGGGCACCAGCAGTTTCCGGCTCTGGCTGATCGGCAGGGACGGCAGCATCCTTGCCGAACGCCGCAGCGGCGAAGGCATGACCAGCGCGGCAAAGACTAGCTTTTCCGCCGTGCTGTCGGGCCATCTTACAGCTGTCGAAGCGCCGGAAGGCCTGCCTGTCATCGTCTGCGGCATGGCCGGCGCAAGGCAGGGCTGGGTCGAGGCCGGTTATATCGACGTGCCCGCGCCGCTCGCCTCGATCCTCACTGCGGCGGTCCGCGTGCCGGGTGAAAGCCGTGACATCCGCATCCTGCCGGGCCTTGCCCAGCGGGATGCGGCGAGGCCCGATGTCATGCGCGGCGAGGAAACCCAGCTTCTCGGCGCGCTCGGCCGCGCGAATTCCGCGGCGCAGGCAGTCTGCATGCCCGGCACGCATTCGAAATGGGTGCATGTCGTGGACGGCAAGGTCACCGGCTTTTCGACCTTCATGACCGGCGAACTTTTCGACGCGATCAGTAAAAGCACGATCCTGTCGCATGCCGTGTCGGGTGCCGAACAACAGCCGGCGGATACGGCTGCTTTCGAGGCGGCGGTATCGGCGGCCTTTGCGCATCCGGCCCTTGCCTCCAATCTGCTGTTTACCGCCCGTTCGGGCCAGCTGCTGCACGGGATCTCCGCCGCATCAGCGCAGGCCCGGCTTTCCGGCACACTGATCGGCCTCGAAATTGCCGGCGCGCTGCAGGATGCCGCCAACTCAGGCATCACCCTCGTCGCCTCCGGACGCCTGCAGGCGCTCTACGAGCAGGCTTTCAACACCCTCTCCCTTGCCTTCGCCGCCATCGACGCCGACGCGGCCGTGCGCCGCGGCCTATCGGCAGCCGCCGAAGCCATCTGGCCGAATTGAGAAAGCTGACATGATGAACCGTATCCCCTTCCCCGACATGAAGCGCCCGCTGATCGCCATCCTGCGCGGCATCCGGCCCGACGAGACCGAGAGCGTCGTCGGCGCCTTGATCGAAAACGGCCTGACGGCGATCGAGATCCCACTCAATTCGCCGGAGCCGTTCAAATCCATCGAGATTGCCGCGAAGATGGCGCCGGCCGAGGTGCTGATCGGCGCCGGCACGGTGCTGACGGTGGAGGCTGTCGACAGTCTGAATGCGGCCGGCGGCAAGCTGCTGGTGACCCCGAATGTCGAACCGGAGGTGATCATCCGGGCGCGCGAACATGGTATGGTGACGATGCCCGGCGTCTTTACGCCGACCGAGGCGCTCGCCGCAGCGCGGGCCGGCGCCACCGGTCTCAAATTCTTCCCGGCGAGCGTTCTTGGCCCCTCCGGCATCACGGCGATCCGGGCGATCCTGCCGCCGGAACTGACGATTGCCGCCGTCGGCGGCGTGTCGGAGAAGAACTTCGCCGATTACACCAAGGCCGGCATCTCAGCCTTCGGCCTCGGCACCAGCCTCTACAAGCCCGGAATGACCGCGGCAGAGGTTGCCGAGCGCGCCAAGGCGACCATTTACGCCTATGATGCAGCCATGGGAGCGTGAACGTATGACCGACATTTACGAGTTCGAAGGCAAGACCCTTTGCAACACCAATTCCGTTCTCGGCGAAGGTCCGACTTATGATCCGGACAGCGATACCGTCTGGTGGTTCAACATCCTCGGCAAGGAGCTGCACGAGCTCAACCTTTCGACGCGCGCCAAAAAGGTCCATTCGCTGCCGGTCATGGCAAGCGTGCTGGCCCGCATCGACGCCGGACGGCAGCTGATCGCGACCGAAGAAGGGCTTTTCGTGCGCGACTTGGCCAGCGGCAACCTCACCTTCTATGCGGCGCTCGAAAACGACAGACCGGAGAACCGCTCGAATGACGGCCGCACCCATCCGTCGGGCTCACTCTGGATCGGCACGATGAGCAAGCGGGCGGAGAACCAGGCCGGCGCCATCTATCATGTTGCCGGCGGCAAGGTGACAAAGATCTTCAGCGGCATCAGCATCCCGAATTCAATCTGCTTTTCCCCGGACGGCACGGTCGGATACTACACGGATTCCCGCATCAACCGGCTGATGCGCGTCATGGTCGATCCGCAGACCGGCCTGCCCTCGGGCGAGCCGATCGTGCTCGTCGACAGCATGAACGAGCCCGGCGGCATCGACGGTTCGGTGGTCGATGCCGACGGCTATATCTGGAATGCCCGCTGGGGCGCCGGTGTCGTCGATCGCTACAATCCCGATGGTTTGCGTATCTCGCGCTACAAGGTTCCCGCCGTCCAGCCCTCCTGCCCGGCCTTCATCGGCGCCAATGCCGACCGGCTGGCGGTGACGACGGCCTGGGAAGGGCTTGACGAGGATGCCCGTTCGGCTCAGCCGAGTGCCGGCGCGCTTCTGGAACTCGGCATCGAGGTCAAGGGCGTGTTCGATCCCGTCTATGTGCTCTGACTGCCGTATCGGCCAGCCACCATTCAAGGCGCTCCCGGCTGGGGCGCCTTTTTTCGTTTCGGGCCGTTCGCCAATAAAAGTTCCGTGATAATCGAGAAATTTTCCGTGTTTTCAACCGGAACCAATCGGCGCACCGCTCATTTTCCCTTCGAACCGGCGCGGCAAGGATGATGCATTGCCGGGTCAGCGATCACTCTAGGGAAATGAAAGTAGGTTCGAAATGACAAGCAAACTTTTGACGACCGTTGCCGCTGGCGCGCTGTTTGCCACGGCTTTCGCACCGGCGGCATTCTCGCAGACGGCGCCGCAGCCTGCCGATCCCGCCGCGACCAATCAGGCAGCGCCGGCCGATCCGGCTGCCCCCAAGCCGGTCACCCCTGATGTCACCAAGCCCGCAGGCGACGCTGCACAGGCTCCGGCTGCAAAACCGAGCACGGATGTCGCTCAAGGTACCTATCTGACGGAGCAGGCTCCGGACCAGGTCAGCGCCAACACCTATATCGGTCAGTCGGTCTACAACGCCAACAATGAAAGCATCGGTAGCATCAACGACCTGATCATGAAAAAGGATGGCGGCATCGTTGCTGCGATCGTCGGCGTCGGCGGCTTCCTCGGCATTGGCGAAAAGGATGTCGCCGTTCCGATGGAGAAAATCGCCATCGCCCAGAATACCCAGGATGGCAGTCTCAAGCTGACAACCAGCGAGACCGCTGAATCGCTGAAGGCTGCGCCCGAGTTCAAGACGCTGGCAATGCAGTCTGCAGAGAAGGCCCCGGCCGCAACCGGCACCGATACGACGGCAACCGGCTCGACCACGCCTAAGTAAACCGCGCGCGCGGTAGTATAGCGTAGGTGATGGCGCTCCTAGGGGCGCCATCGCTGTTTGGTTATCGCTTGACGCAATCCCGGACGCAAAACCGCTGCGCACTTTTGGTGGGATAGCTTATGCGCTGACGCGCTCGGCGGGCGCCATATCGTAATAGTTCTCGTGCAGGAAGCGCAGCGTGGCGATGCCATCGGCCGGGCGGCCGAAATGGTAGCCTTGGCCCATGCCGCAGCCGAGTGTGCGCAGCTTTACCGCCTCGGCATAATCCTCGATACCTTCGGCCACGACTTCCAGCTCCAAGCCTTCGCACATGGAAAGGATCGCCTTGATGATGTGTTCGGAGGCGCGGTCGGAATTGATGCGCGAGACGAAGGCGCGGTCGATCTTGATCTTGTCGAAGATGAAGTCGCGCAGACGCCCGAGGCTCGACTGGCCCGTGCCGAAATCGTCGAGGGAGATGCGAACGCCGGCGGCGCGCAGATCGGCGATGATGCGATGGGCGGTATCGGCCGAACCCATCACCGCCGTCTCGGTGATTTCCAGTTCCAGGCGGTGCGGATCGAAACCAACGCGGCCGAGGATCGACAGGATGCTGCCGCTCGTGCCGGGATCCATCAGCTGCGCCGAAGAGAGGTTGAAGGACAGGAAGAGTTCGCGCGGCCAGGACAAGGCTGCTTCGGCGGCCTTGCGAAGCAGGGCCTCCGACAGGGCGTCGATGAAACCGCGCTCTTCGGCGAGCGGCACGAAGACGCCGGGGGACACGAAACCGAGATCGGGATCGTTCCAGCGGGCGAGCGCCTCGAAGCCGACGACCTGATTGTTGCCGAGCGAGACGATCGGCTGGAAATGTACATCGATGGCGTCGGAGATGATCGCATTTCTGAGCGCCTGCTCCAGCTGTGTCGCGCGCTTCATCTCCTGGGCGATTTCTCGCGAATAAACGGTGATCTGGCCGCGGCCGCGACGCTTGGAACGATAGAGGGCGGTTTCGGCGCTCTTCAACAGTTCCTCGCAATCCTCTCCGGCGAACGGGTAGATGGCGAAGCCGAAGGAGGCGGAGAGACGAACATTGCGGTCGCCGAGGTCATAGGGCGCCGACAGCACCTCGCGGATCATCTGGCCGAATTTTTCGGCGCTCGCCCGCTCGAAGATCAACGGCAGCACGAAGGCGAATTCGTCACCATCGTGACGGGTGACCAGCGCCCCGTCCGGAATGCAGGCCCTGAGCCGATGGGCGACCTGGCAAAGGATCTCATCGCCGGCCGAGGAGCCAAAAAGATCGTTGATCGGCTTGAAGCTGTCGAGATTGGCGATGCCGATGGTGAAGGGAGCGGGATCGCTGGCGCGCTCGGCAGAGATCTGCAGCACCTTGTCGCGCATGCGATTGCGGTTTCCCAACCCGGTCAGCGGATCGGTATAAGCCATCGCCTGAAGCTCATTGTGACTCACGGTCAAGGAAGCTGTTTCCGCCGATTTCATCATCCAAACCCGAGCTTCCCTCCGCAGCCGAGGAGAGAATGACCGGCATTTCTTAACAATTCGCTAGTAAATCAGCTGCCTTGACGGGCTGATCTACCCCAGATTTGGGGAGATTGCGGTATACGGGAGACGGCGATCGGACTTCCGTCTCATCCGCTCGCTCGAACCGGCGCAGCCCCTTCCGTCAGGTATTTCTGAAATATCGTCTCCAGCATGTCGGGACTGACGGGCTTCATGATGACGTCGTCCATGCCCGATTTGGCGCATTCGGCGCGATCGCGCTCGAAGGCCTGGGTCAGCACGCCGATGATCGGCGTGCGGGCTGCGCCGCCGGCTTCCTCCATCTGTCGAATTAGGCGCGCCGCCTCGAAGCCGTTGAAGCCCGGCAGCGAAATGTCCATCAGCACCACGCCGGGCCGGTGTTCGGCCCAGAGGCGCACGACCTCGTCGCCGGTCGCAGCGATCATATGACGATAGCCGAGGCCCTCGAGGATCTGTGAAAACACGATCTGATTGATATCGTTGTCTTCGGCGACGAGAACCTGCAGGCCGGCAGTATCGTCGGAAGTGCTGATTTCCCAATCCGCGTCCGCCCCGCCGCCGTTGTTGCGGCTGTTGCGATTGAAATGGCGGGCGATCTGGAAGGTGAGCTCGTTGGCGATCTGGAAGCCGTCCATGACGAGCGCCGGAATTCCGTATTGCTCGGCAAGCTCGAGGCAGCGCATGCCCATCTGATTGTCGATGATCAGCAGATCGAGCGAAATGCCGGAGGAGGTGGCGATTTCCAGGAACCGCTCCTCTTCATCCTCGCCGCGCACCGAGCAGGATTCGAAACCGTATTTCGTCAGCGTCCGCAGAGCGGCGGTCTCGGCGGCGAGGTCGGCGGTGACGACGAGAATCTTGCGGCCGGAAAAATTCTCCGGAACGATCGCCTCCATCGCCGCCGGCTCGCGGCGCTCCACCGCGCTCGGCACCGGCACATAGGCGCGGCGATAACTCTGGTTGGTGGAGGCGGTGATCGCCGAGGCGCGGTCGAACTCCTCGAGATCGGCGCCGTCGCGCGGCAGGTCCTGCATGGTCGACACCAGGAAATAGCGGCCGGGCTTGCCGATGCGATGCTTGCGGCTGACGATGTCGCGCTCGATGCCGTCGCGGGAGATCTGCCGCTGGCGGGAGATCGACATCTCGCCGGTTTCCAGCACGTGACGATCGCTTTCTTCGAAGCGCTTGGCGATCTCGGGTGAGAAGAGATCGCCGCTCTTGCGCCCGAGCACCTCGTCGGCGCTCCGCTGGTATTTCTCACAAAAGGCGAGGTTCACCGCGACATAGGTGAGGTTGCGATCCTTGACGAAAAGCGGGAACGGCAGGTTATCGAGAATGTCTTCGGTGAGCTGCACCCGCTCCATGTCCGAGCGCCACTGCTCCTCGCGCTTCTTGTCCTCGGAAATGTCGGAGACGACGGTGACGCCGTAACCGCCCGGCAACCTGCGCTTGACGAAGCGGACCCAGCTGTCGGCGCCATGTCGCTCGACGGATTCGAAGCGTTCGCGCCAATGCGAGGCGATTTTCTGCGACAGCCAGTCCTCGCGGCTGAGCGAGCCGCTCTGCCTGATATATTGCTGGCGAACGCCGGTATCGTAGATCGCGCCCAGGAAATCGCGCAGCCGGATGCCTGGCTTCAGCATCTCGGACGGCAAGGGGAAGAATTCGAGAATCTGGCGGCTTGCGAAGATCAGATGATCGTTCTTGTCGTAGATGATGAACGCTGCCGAAAGGCTGTCGCACACCGCATCGAAGAGCGCCGTCTGCAGATCGGCCCCGGCGAGAGTCCCGTCGGTCTCTGATGATGTGTCCGCCTTTTCGAAGCCGGCACTCATTCCATTTCGTCCCACATCTGTTTGATTTCGCGGCTTCCGGAGGGTATTGATTAGAAATGCCATTTTTCTGTTAAAACCGGCTTAACACTGCCAATCCCCGAATTCGGGGCAACCGCGGATCACAGTTTTGCCAAGCGATCGGAAAGCCCTTCCCTCCAGGCCGCGAATCCCCGAAAATAGCCCATGGCCATCAGACAGCTTTCCGAAACGCTCATCAACCAGATCGCTGCCGGCGAAGTCATTGAACGGCCGGCGAGCGCTGCCAAGGAATTGATCGAAAACGCGCTCGATGCGGGGGCGACGCGCATCGAGATCGCCACGGCAGGCGGCGGCAAGGCGCTGCTGCGGGTCAGCGACAACGGCTCCGGCATGGACGCCGGCGATCTGGAGCTGGCAATCAGGCGCCACTGCACCTCGAAGATCTCCGAGACGCTCGAGGATATCAGAACGCTCGGCTTCCGCGGCGAGGCGCTGCCTTCGATCGGGTCCGTGGCTAGGCTCAGCATCGCAAGCCGCAAGCGCGACAGCGCCGGCGGCCACGAGATCGCCGTTGCCGGCGGCAAGGTCCTGCATCTGAGGCCGGCCGCCGCCAATCCCGGCACGATCGTCGAAGTCCGCGACCTGTTCTTCGCCACGCCGGCGCGGCTCAAATTCCTGAAGACGGAGAAGGCCGAAGCCGGCGCCATTACCGAGATCGTCAAACGCATGGCGATCGCCTTTCCCGCCGTGCGCTTCGTGCTGTCCGGCTCTGACCGCGCAACGCTGGAATTTCCGGCGACGGGCGACGATCATCTGGCGCGCATGGCGCAGGTTCTCGGCAAGGACTTCAGCGACAACGCCATTGCGCTCGACGCCGTACGCGAGGACATCGCGCTGACCGGCTTTGCCGGCGTGCCGACCTTCAATCGCGGCAACTCCGCCCATCAATATGCCTTCGTCAACGGCCGCCCAGTGCAGGACAAGCTGATCCTCTCGGCGATCCGCGGCGCCTATGCCGAGACGATCCCGTCCGGGCGCTATCCGGTGGCAGTGCTGTCGATCACTCTCGATCCGGCCCTCGTCGACGTCAACGTGCATCCGGCCAAGTCCGACGTGCGCTTCCGCGATCCCGGGCTAGTGCGCGGCCTGATCATCGGCGCCATCCGCGAGGCGCTCGCGCGCGACGGCAGCCGGGCGGCAACGACCGGCGCGAGCGATATGCTGCGCGCTTTCCGCCCCGGTTTCCCGCCCTATGGGCAGCGGCCACAGGCGCCATGGTCGGCAGAGACCTCCCCTTCCCGCCCCTACCAGCCGGCACCGGCTTTTTCCGAACGGCCGCAGGCATCCTTCGACGGTCTGTCGATGCCGACCGCACGGGCCGAGCCGCAATTTTCTCCCGACCCCGTGTCTCCCGGCCTGGCCTCTCCTCGCCCGGCCGCGCCGGAACCCGTCGGGCGTTATCCGCTCGGCGCGGCACGGGCGCAGATCCACGCCAATTATATCGTCGCCCAGACCGAGGACGGGCTCGTCATCGTCGACCAGCATGCGGCGCATGAGCGGCTGGTTTTCGAGGCGATGCGCAAGGCGCTGCATTCGAAGCGGCTGGCCTCGCAGGTGCTGCTCATCCCAGAGATCGTCGACATCCCGGAAGAAGATTGCGACCGGCTGATGCTGCACGCGGCAGAGTTTGCCGAACTCGGTCTGGCGATCGAGCGCTTCGGTCCCGGGGCGATCGCGGTGCGCGAAACACCGGCCATGCTCGGCGAGGTCGACGCCCATGGCCTGATCCGCCAGCTTGCCGACGAGATCGCCGAATGGGATACGGCGTCGGGCCTATCGGCCAAGCTCGAATATGTGGCGGCGACCATGGCCTGCCATGGATCGGTTCGCTCCGGCCGGCGGTTGCGGCCGGAGGAAATGAACGCGCTGCTGAGGGAAATGGAAGTAACACCCGGCTCCGGCCAGTGCAATCACGGCCGGCCGACCTATATCGAATTGAAGCTCAGCGATATCGAGCGGCTTTTCGGCAGAAGCTGAAAAAGCTGGCAAAGCCCTTCATGCGGGAGTATGGCAGACGGATGACAAGTTGCAGGGAACGGAGCGCATGAATTTGTTCGAAGGGCACGGAAACCGCGAGGCGAAGATCCGCTATCTCGACGGCGATTTCCAGATTCTCTCGCCCGGCTCCTACGTCGTCTGCGCGATGACCGGAAAAAACATCCCGCTCGACGAGCTGCGCTACTGGAGCGTCGCCCGGCAGGAGCCCTATGCCGACGTAATCTCGGCGATCGAAGCCGACAAACGCGCCGGCGTGCTGCCGAACCAGCGGCGTTAGCTCTTACCTTTCAATTCCCTTAAACGCCGCTCGCGACAGGCGACGATCGCCCGATCGATGATCAGGCTCGGGGCGAGATGATCTTCGAAGATCATGTCGACTTCGATCACCCGGCATTTTTGCGCCAGTTGCTCCGCCTTGCCGTGATGGCCGGAGAGGCGAACGAAATCCTTCGACGTGGTGACGATCAGGAGGTCCTGGCGCTCGGCGGTCGTCAGGATATCGTCGATCTCCTCCTCGGTCAGGTGCTCGTGGTCGCCGAAGGTCTTGGCGATCGCGATTTCGGCGCCGCGCGATTCGACGGTGCGGAAGAATTTGGCGGGATCGGCGATACCGGCGAAAGCAAGCACCTTGATGCCGGAAAGCCGGTCGTCGCCGCGCACCTTGAGCGAAGCGGTGAAATAGGGCTTTGCGGCGCGTGCCGCCATGCGGACGATGCCGTCGGCGGCATTGCCGCCGCCGACCTTCAGCAGCGCCGTCGCCGACCGCAGCTGCTGGCGGATCGGCGCGCGGACCGGGCCGGCCGGCACAATATGGCCGTTGCCAAGGCCGCGGGTCGCATCGATGACGAGCAGCGCATAGTCGATCGCCAGCCGGGCGCTCTGAAACCCATCATCCATGATGATGAGATCGGCGCCTTCCGCGACCAGACGCCGAGCACCGTCGACGCGCCGGCGGGAAATCACCGTCAGCGCCTCCTGGGCGAGCAACAGCGGTTCATCGCCGACGGCGACCGCCCGGTGATGATGGGGATCGACCACCGTCGTCACGTCGAGCGAGCCGCCGTAACCTCTGCTGAGAAAGCCGGGCTTCAGGCCTTTCGCCTTGGCGGCGCGGGCGAGCGTCAGCGCCGTGGGCGTCTTGCCGGCGCCGCCGACGGTGAAATTGCCGACGCAGATGACGGGAACGGAAACCGAGGCACGGCGCGCATGGGCCATGCGGTGGCCGGCGATACGGCCGTAAAGAAAGGACAGCGGCGCCAGCAGCCAGGCCCGCCAATCGGCTTTCCTCCACCAGAACGGCGGCGCTTCTGAAATCATTTTGCCGTCCCGCTCCCCGCCCGGCCAGAGAATTTCGTTTTCCGGCCGGATTGAGAGGTTAAAATCGATGAAAATGCAAGCCTTTACCGATCAGGCCGGCTGCAGATCGGGCAGCAGCGTCTCAAGGGCGGTGATATCGTCGAGCACATGATCGGCCGCCGCAGCAAGTGAATCGCGCGAGCCGGTTCCCGTCAACACGGCGATCCTAAGTCCCGTGCCGGCATTCAGGCCCATGTGCAGATCGTGATTGTTGTCGCCGACCATGGCGACCTCGGATGGCAAAAGCCCGGTCGCAGCGCAGAAGCCGAGCACCATGCCCGGCTCCGGCTTGACGCCGAAGCCGCTGTCGTAGCCGGCGATATAATCGACATAGCGGGCAAAACCGAAGCGCTCCGCCGTCTGGCGGATGGAGCGCTCATTGTCGCTGGAGGCAACGCCGAGCTTGAAACCGCGCCGATGCAGCCTTGCAAAAAAGCCGGCAAGGTCGGTCACCGGCACGGAAAATTCAGCGGCGCCGGAAAAGAGGTCGTCGAGACGGATCGTCAACTCCCCGATATCGACCATCGATCCGGCGGCGACGAGACCCTCGGCGATCTGCCTTGTATTGCCGGCGGCGAGCAGGCTGTCGGGAACGATATGGCCGCTGACCGGATCCATGCCGCACGCGGACAGCAGCCGGTCGGCCAGAAGCGGGTCGCCTTCAGCGGCGATGCGGGCAAGCTCGCGATTGACTGGCAGCCAGCTCTCATCATAGTCGAGCAGCGTGCCGTCCTTGTCGAAGAGGATGCCTTTGATATGCGCCGGGCCCGACATCGCGTCTCCTCAGACCTGGGCCGCGGCCTTGGGCAACAAACGCGCCTTGACCGTCAGCGGATTGATATAGGGTTCGAGCCCCTTCACCGTCGCCGACAGCGCGCCGCGCATCTCGTGCACGGTGGCGACGCCGGCCTCAATCATGTTACGGCGGGCGCCATCGTTGGTTAGCAGGTAATGCACGCCCTTGGCCAGCATTTCGGTATCGCGCACCATGCGGGCGCTGCCGCTGCGGGCGAGCTTCTGATAGGCCTCGCGGAAATTCTGCACATTGCCGCCGGAGAGGATGGCGCAGCCGAGCATGGCAGGCTCCAACGGGTTCTGACCGCCTTCGGCAAAGAGCGAACGGCCGACGAAAGCGATTTCAGTCAGACGGAGATAAAGCCCCATTTCGCCGATCGTATCGCCGAGAAAGATATCGACATCGGCGGAGAGGACATCGTCGCGGGTGCGGCGGGCGACTTTCAACCCCTGCTTGACGAGCGCTGCCTCAATCTCGTCGCTGCGCTCAGGATGGCGGGGCACGATGATGGTCAATTGACGATCGCGCTCCTTCAGGGCGCGATGGACGATGCCGGCAGCATTCTCCTCGCCGTCGAAGGTGGAGATCGCCGCCCAGGTTTTGCGATCGCCGATCTGCTTCTTGTAGCGGGCGAAGACAGCGCTGTCATAAGGCGGCGCGTCGGTATCGACCTTCAGATTGCCCGAGGTGATGACGGGAACGGCACCGAGATCGCGGAATCGCTCGGCATCGACATCGGATTGGGCGATGACGAGGGCGAGGTTCTCGAACAAGGCCTCCGCAATCGACGGGCGGCGGCGCCAGCGGGCAAAGGAGCGGTCCGACATGCGGGCATTGACCAGGATCTGCGGGATGCGGCGACGGCCGAGTTCCAGCACGGTCGCCGGCCAGATCTCGGATTCGGCGATGATGGCGCAATCGGGCTGCCAATAATCGAGGAAGCGGCTGACGGAGGGTTTCAGATCCAGCGGCACATATTGATGGATCGCCTCCTGGCCGAGGCGCTCGGCGGCGAGCCTGGCGGAGGTGATGGTGCCGGTGGTCAGGATGACATGGATATCGCGGCGGCGGATTTCGCGGATCAGCGGAATGACGGCATTGGTTTCGCCCACACTTGCGGCATGGAACCAGACGAGCGGGCCCTGCGGCCGATTGGCGCTTGGATAGCCGAAGCGCTCCAGGCGGCGCGCCCGGTCTTCCTTGCCCTTGGCCGTGCGGTAGGTCAGATAGAGGCCGACGACCGGAGAAGCGATGGTTCCCGCCAGACGGTATGTGCTCAGACCGAGCCGCGCCATGCGGGAGCTCATCGCGCCAGCCTCCGACCCAAGACGATCGACATCAAACCCATTCCCTTATTATCGTTGCGGCCGGAATGGCCGATCAATTTGTTCAGAATGCGTCAAACGATCCGGATCGACGGGCGCCCGATGCACAAAGGCCCGCTCGGCTGGCGGCGGCTGCCGAGGTCAGTTGCCCCCAGCCTTTTGCTGCGGATCGAGCAGACGGTGCATGTGGACGATGAAATAGCGCATATGCGCGTTGTCGACCGTCTGCTGCGCCTTCGCCTTCCAGGCCGTCAGCGCCGTGGCATAGTCGGGAAAGATGCCGACGATATCGAGGCCGTTCAGATCACGGAACTGGACATCTTCGAGGCTTTTCAGTTCGCCGCCAAAAACGAGGTGCAAAAGCTGCTTCTTGTCACCGGAGTCAGTCATTTTCTTGTTCTCTTTCTGCCTAGTTCCTCCGCCACCTCATCTGCGGGATTTTGACGGAAACGTCAACTGTCTCCGCGCCCGGCAAAGGCCGCGAGGAATTCATCGATGCGGGGCACCGGGGCCGCACAGAGGACCTTATGGGTGACGTCCGCCCTGTTATAGACGATCGGCTTGCCGTCGAGGTCGACGAGGCCGCCGCCGGCGCAGGCCAGAACGAGATCGGCGGCGGCAAGGTCCCAGTCATGCGAATTGCCCTTGACGAAGGTGCCTTCAAGACGGCCGTCCGCCACCATGGCGATGCGATAGGCAAGCGACGGGACATATTTCTCGCGTCTCACGCGGTCACGGAAGGTCGGTGGAAAGGTCTTCAACAGGTCTTCGCCGATCGCAAGCCGGCTCATCTCGTCCGGCCCGGCGGCCGAAACGGTGAAAGGCATGCCGTTCTTCAACGCCACGCCGCCATCGACGGCCTCATAGAACTCCTCGAGCGCCGGCGCATAGAGCACGCCGGCGACGGGGCGGCCGCGATGCACGACGGCGACGCTGACGCACCAGACCTTCTGTCCGCCGAGGAAGGCGCGGGTGCCGTCGATCGGATCGACGATGAACAGCGTCTCGCGCGAGAGGCGGTCTTCATCGTCCTCGGTTTCCTCCGACAGCCAGCCATAATCCGGCCGCGCCTTGCGCAGGATCGTTTCAAGCGTCTTGTTGGCGGCGAAATCGGCGGCGCTGACCGGAGAGCGGTCGCCGTTCTTCCACCAGACCTCGGGAGACTGGTTGAAGAAGCCATAGGCGACCGCCCCGGCCTCCTTCGCAGCATCGGCGATCAAGGCGAGATCGCTCTGCCAGCGGAGCTTTTCCCTATCGCTCATCCCGTCATTCCATTCCTGCTGCCCGTTTTTACTGCCCGGCGAGCGTCATGCCTTCGATCGCGAAGGTCGGAGCCGCGACGCCGAACTTGCGGTCGATGTCATTTGCCGGCGTCAGGCGCATGAACATGTCCTTGAGGTTCGAGGCGATCGTCACCTCGGACACCGGGAAAGTGAGTTCGCCGTTCTCGATCCAGAAGCCGGTGGCGCCGCGGCTGTATTCGCCAGTGATCATGTTGACCCCGTGGCCGATCAGTTCGGTGATGTAAAAACCGTTGCCGATGCTGCGGATCAGTTCCTCCGGCGAGATGTCGCCCGGCTCCAGCGCAAGATTGGTGGAAGACGGCGTGACGGCGCTGCCACCGCGCACGCCGCGGCCATTGGTCTCAAGGCCGAGTTCGCGGGCCGTCGAGGTCGAGAGGAACCAGTGCTTCAGGACACCGTCTTCGATCATGACAAGCCGCTCGCCGGACACGCCCTCACCGTCGAAGGGACGCGAGGAAGGCCCGCGCACGATCAGCGGATCGTCGGTGATCGACAGGCCTGACTTCAGCACCCGCTGACCCATCCTGTCACGCAGGAAGCTGGTCTTTCTAGCGACGGCGGCACCGTTGATCGCACCGGCAATATGGCCGACGAAACCGCGGGCGACGCGCGGATCGAAGACGACGGTGATGTTTTTGCCGGTCGGCACCTGGCGCGGATTGACGCGCTTGACCACCCGTTCGCCGGCGCGGCGGCCGATTTCGGAAGGATCGTCGAGCTCGGCGTAATAAAGCCGGCTGTCGAAATCATAGTCACGCTCCATGCCGGTGCCTTCGCCTGCGATGACGCTGACGGAGGTGCCGAAACGGGAGGCCATGTAGCTGCCTTGGAAACCGTGCGATGTGGCGAGAACGAGGCCGCCCATGCCGGCCGATGCGCCGGCGCCGGAGGAATTGGTGACGCCCGTGACCGCAAGGGCTGCCGTCTCGGCGGCAAGAGCGGCCTCGCGCAGCATCTCGGAGGACACTTCCGTGGTATCGAGCAATTGCAGGTCGGGATAGGACCTGGCAAGGTTCGGCTCGTCCGCCAGGCACGCGAAGGGGTCTTCCGGGGAAACCTTGGCCATGGCGACGGCACGTTCGGCCAGCGCCTGGAGATCGAATCCCGGATTGGCCGAAACGCTGGCGACGCGCTTGCCGATGAAGACGCGCAGCGAAAAATCGTCGCTTTCCGACGATTCCGTTCCCTCGACCTTGCCAAGCCGGACGCTGACCGATTGCGAGCGAGAGCGGACAACGACGGCGTCGGCAGCGTCGGCTCCTGCCTTCCTTGCCAGATCGATCAATTGACTTGCGCGGGAAAGAAGTGTCGAGGAATCGATTTCAGAGGACATGATTTGGCCTTTCCTTCGGCTTCCATTTATTGTGCACTCTCCCTGGCATCAAGGCCGCCGCCGCCGATTCTTTGTCAGGGCTGCCAGGATGTTTCCCGCCGTCGAAAGAAATTGTCAGCATGTCAGCGCCCAACGACCTTTTTTCCGAAACGATCCTGCTGCTTGGCGGCGCGGTTGTGGCGGCACCGATCTTCAAGAAGCTCGGGCTCGGCACGGTGCTCGGTTACCTCGCCGCCGGCATCGTCATCGGCCCGGTCTTCCACGGCATCACCGATGGCGAACAGATCCTTGCCGTCGCCGAGCTCGGCGTTGTCTTCCTGCTCTTCATCATCGGACTGGAGTTGAAACCCAGCCGCCTCTGGCAGATGCGGCGCGACATTTTCGGACTCGGCACGGCGCAGGTGGTGGTGACCGGGTTGGTGCTGACCGGGCTCGCCTGGTTTTCCCACGTCCTCGATTGGCGCGGCAGCATCGTCGCCGGCTTCGGCCTGGCGCTGTCCTCTACCGCCTTCGCCATGCAGATCCTCGAGGGCGACGGCGACGTCAACACGCGATATGGCCAGCGTTCCTTCTCGATGCTGCTGTTCCAGGATCTGGCGATCGTGCCACTCCTGGCGCTGATCACCGTTCTCGACGGCAGCGGCAAGGGCAGCAATGCGCCGCTTTCCGATTTTGCCGTGGCCGTCGGCGCCGTGGCGGCGATGATCGTCATGGGGCGCTATCTGCTGACGCCGCTCTTCCAGATCATCGCCCGCACCGGCGCGCGCGAGGCGATGATCGCGGCGGCGCTCTTCGTCGTCATGGGGTCGGCCAGCCTGATGCAGCTTGCCGGACTGTCGATGGCGATGGGCGCCTTCCTGTCCGGGGTGATGCTCGCCGAATCCTCCTATCGGCACGAGCTTGAGGCCGATATCGAGCCTTTCCGCGGCGTGCTGCTCGCCATCTTTTTCATCGCCGTCGGCCTGTCGCTGGAGCTCGGCGTCCTCCTCGACAATGCGCTCTTCGTCATCGTCACGGTGCCGATCATCATGGCCGTCAAGGCGATCATCATCTACGGCCTCTGCCGGATATCAGGATCTCCGCACAACGATGCGATCCGCATTGCTTTCCTCTTGCCGCAGGGCGGCGAATTCGGCTTCGTGCTGTTCACCACGGCGGGCGTCGTCGGGTTGATGTCGACGAGCACGGCATCGTTGCTGGTCGCAATCGTCACGCTGTCGATGGCGCTGACGCCGATCGGCGCGGCGCTGTCGAAGCGGCTGCTCAACGGCGATGAACAGGAGGAACTGGACGAGGATTTCGAAGGCGCCGGCGCCGACGTGCTGATGGTCGGCTTCTCCCGTTTCGGCCAGATCGCCGCGCAGATCCTGCTGGCCGGCGGGCGCAGCGTCACCGTCATCGATTTTTCCGCCGACCGCATCCGCCAGGCCTCCTCATTCGGTTTCCGGATCTATTTCGGCGACGGCACCCGCAAGGACGTGCTGCGCTCGGCCGGGATCGATCGGGCAAAGATCGTGCTCGTCTGCACGCAGAAGAAGGAAATCACCGACAAAGTGGTGGAGCTGGTGCAGGCCGACTATCCGCACACCCGCCTCTACGTCCGCTCCTACGACCGCATCCATTCGATCGAACTGCGCAACAAGGGGATCGATTACGAGCTGCGCGAGACGCTGGAATCGGGCCTGCTGTTCGGAAGACGGACGCTGGAGGCGCTCGGTGTCTCCGAAACCGACGCTTATGAAATCGGCGAGGACATCCGCAAGCGCGACGAGGCGCGGCTCGCCCTGCAGGTCTCCGAAGGGCTGCAGGCGGGGCGCGACATGCTGTTTTCCCATCCGGTGCGTCCCGAACCGCTGGTCAAGCCGAAGCGCGCCGCTGATCCCTTCGAGGACGATCCGCTGGCGGGAATCGCGGATGCGACGGCGGACGCATAAATCAGATCCGGCAAGCGCGACGCCCGAGCGGATCGACAAGCGGAAGGGACGGAGGCTGCTGCCAGAATCTGTCAGCATGTCTCTCTAGATATTCTCCTGCCTAACACACAGGAGGCTTATCGTGATCGACAGCAACAGCATTCTACTTTTCGTAACCGACGCGTCGAAGAGCGCCAGCTTTTATGCGCGGCTGCTCGGGCAGGATCCCGTGGAGGCCAGCCCGACCTTCGCAATGTTCATTCTGCCTTCGGGCCTGGCGCTCGGACTGTGGGGCAAGGCGGGCGTCGAGCCGGCGCCGGCGGCTGAGGGCGGCGGCTGCGAGGTCGGTTTCAAGGTCGCGACAGCAGACATGGTCGATAGGCTCCACACCGAATGGCAGGGCAAGAGCGCGGCGATCCTTCTGCCGCCGACCGACCTCGATTTCGGCCGTAGCTTTGTTGCTGCCGATCCCGACGGGCATCGCTTGCGCGTCTACAACGTGGCGGAGGACTGAACCATGTCCCGCAGCTGGATTGCCGTCGCATCAGCAAACCACGTGCGCATCGGGCGCGCAGCCGGGTTCATGCAAGTCTGTCACGGCAAGGCCGCTCCGCTTAAGCGGAGTGCGCCAGGCGACCGCGTGATTTACTATTCGCCGACTGAAACGTTTGGCGGCAAGGATCGCCTGCAGGCGTTCACGGCCATTGGCGTGATCGAAGAAACGGCGGCATATCAAGTGGAGGCTCACCTCGGCTTCCGCCCCTGGCGACGGGATGTCGCGTGGTGGCGGGCCATGGAAACGCCGATCCGACCACTGCTCGGTCGATTATCTTTCACGAGCGATCGGACCGGCTGGGGCTATCGGTTGCGCTTTGGGCTCTTCGAAATCGACAATGAGGATGCCGAGCTCATAGCCGAAGCGATGTTCGCTGAACCGCTCGTGCATGCCGCGCGGACGCAGACAACGGTGCCCATGCAAGGTTCTTTAGCGTTTTAGCCGCGCTTCGATCTCGCGGTCGAGAGCGAATTTCAGATCGTCCTTGACGCCGACGGACATGGCCAGCACTTCGCGGGCCTTGAGGAAATCCATGACGCCGGTGCGGCCGACCGTCGGGCGCAGGAAGATGTGCGGCTGGCAAAGCTTCAGCTTCAGCGAGATCGCCGTCTGCATCATCAGCTGACCGGAACCGAAGATGCTTTCCATGCGGTTCGGGATATGGGTGCCGTCGCCTTCCGGGGCGCCGACCACATCGATGCCGATGACGATGTCGGCAAGATCCATCAGGGGTTCATAGGGCACCGGATTGCTGATGCCGCCATCGATCATCACGCGGCCGCGCAGGCGCACCGGCATGAACACGGCGGGGATGGAGGACGAGGCGGCGAGTGCCGGAAACAGCTCGCCCTCTTCGATGATGACCTCGTTCTGTCCGTAATAATCTGTGGTGATGACCTTCATCGGCACCAGCAGATCCTCGAACCGGGCCGGCAGCTCGGACGGCAGGAAGGCTTTCAGGATCCGCTCGAGATTGAACTGGCCGATGCGGATGCCTTTCGCCACCGCATCGCGCACCGTTGCCGGCCGCATGCCCCAAATGCGGGCGACGACAGCCGTCTTGTTGCCGACGGTTGCCAGCGCATGTTCGCGGATTTCGGCGCCGGACATGCCGGCGGCCATGCCGGCCCCCATGATGGCGCCGATCGACGAACCCGCAATCGCTACCGGGCGGATGCCGAGCTCGTCGAGGGTTTCGATGATATGGATATGGGAAAGGCCGCGCGCGCCGCCACCGCCGAAGGCGACAGCGACGGTCGGCATATCGCTGATCGCAGGCAGTTTCGGACTGATGATCTCTGCCTGCTGCACGCCCCGCCCCTGCGCCTATTGCGGCTGATATCGGAAGAAATGCACCCTCGTATCGCCAAAGATACGGCTTTCGAGGAAAACATAGGAAGGATGCACCGAAACGACAATGTCGGCGCGTTCTTCGAGCACCGCGATCGCCCCCGACCGCAGCCAGCCGCCAACGGCGGCCGCAGCCATCGCCTTTTCGCCGAGGCCCTTGCCATATGGCGGGTCGGCAAAGAGCACGTCGAAAGGCTCGAGATTGCCGACGCTGCCGAGATCGGTCGCATCGCGGCGCAGGATGCGGGTGCGGCCGTGCAGGCCGAGCGCATCGATATTTTCCCAGAGCAGCGCCCTGCCCTCGACGCTGTTTTCGACGAAGAGCGCGTGGCGACAGCCGCGCGACACGGCTTCGAGGCCGACAGCGCCGGTTCCGGCAAAAAGATCGAGGATCCGGGTGCCGTCGACGCATTCCGGATAAGCATGGCTCAATATATTGAACAGGCTCTCGCGCGTCCGGTCGGCAGTCGGCCGGATGTCGTTGGATTTTGGCACGGCGAGAGGCCGTCCGCGAAACTCACCGCCGACGATCCGCACCGCGCGTCATTCCCTTCCCTCTCGCACCACCTCTGGACGGACCGCCCGCGGGCCTGTCACCGCCCGGCCTGTCACCGCCGGGCTTGCCGCCCTTCGGCTTGCCGGAAAAATTCTTCGATCCGCCGGGCTTGGCACCAAAGCCCTTGCCGCGCGGCTTATCGCCCGAAGGCTTGCCGCCGGGAGCCTTGTCGCCGAAGGACCGTTCGCCGCGCGGACGCTCGGAGCGCCCCTCACCGGCAAAGCTTCTGGCTGCCCGCGGGCGTTCGTCACCGTCTTCGCGCGGCCTGCGATCCCCACGCGGCTTGTCGGCGAAAGGCCGATCTCCACGCGAAGGACGATCACCGAACGGGCGGTCGCCGCGCGGACGCTCAGAACGGCCCTCGCCGGTGGAGGCTCTGGCGGCGCGAGGACGCTCATCACCATCGGCACGCGGCCTGCGGTCGCCGCGCGGCTTGTCGCCGAAAGGCCGGTCGCCACGCGAGGGACGATCACCGAAAGGCCGGTCGCCGCGCGAACGCTCCGCACGGCCTTCGCCACGCGCCGGGCGGTCGCCATAACCGCGGTCTTCGCGGGCCGGGCGATCCCCGAACGAGCGCTTGCGGCCGCGGCCTTCGCCCTCATCCTTGCGGTGGGGCTGCTCGCTCGAGCGGATCCATTCGCCGTCCTCCTCGCGCACGCGATTGATCTGCGTGCGCGGGCGATCCTCGATATGGTGGAAACCGGTGCCCTTTGCCGGCGTCTGCTCGCCGCGCCGGCGCGCGGTCTGCTCATTCTTGGCGGCTTTCGCCGCAGCCTTTTCGCCGAGCGGTCGGGCGCCCGGGGCCATCCAGACATTGGCGCTGCGGCGCTGGCCGAGCGGCTGGGGACGCTTCGGCTTGTCGTCGTCGAAGCGGCCGCCATCGCGGCGGTCGTCATCTCGACGTCCGCCACCGCAACGGTCGTCGCGCTTGGTGTCAAGGCGGCTCAGCGCCCGTTCGCGCTTGTCCTCCTCGCGGCGTGGACGCTGTTCGCGCTTTTCCGGGGCTGCGGGTTCAGCTTCTTCCTCGGCGGCGACGGCGGGCGCATTGTATATCGGCGCGTCGAAATTCGCCTTGGCTTCCTCAATCAGGCGCGGTCCGAGCTGGTCGCGAAGCGTGCGGCCGCGCACCTCGACGACATGGCCTTCCGGCAAGTCGCCGAGCTGGAACGGGCCGTAGGATATGCGGATCAGACGGTTGACGTCGAGGCCGAGAGCGCCGAGCACGTTCTTGATTTCGCGGTTCTTGCCTTCGCGCAGGCCCATGGTTATCCAGACGTTCGAGCCCTGGGTGCGATCGAGCGTCGCCTCGATCGATCCATAGAGCACGCCGTCGACGGCGATGCCGTCCTTGAGCTTGTCGAGCGCTTCCTGATCGATTTCGCCATGGGCGCGGACGCGGTAGCGCCTCAGCCAACCGGTCGCCGGCAGTTCGAGGGCGCGGGCGAGGCCGCCGTCATTGGTGAGCAGCAGCAGGCCTTCGGTGTTGATGTCGAGCCGGCCGATCGACATGACGCGCGGCAGTTCTTCCGGCAGATTGTCGAAAACGGTCGGCCGGCCTTCCGGGTCGGCATTGGTGGTCACCAGGCCCGCCGGCTTGTGATAGAGCCAGAGCCTAGTGCGCTCTATGCCGCGGATCGGCACGCCATCGACCTCGATGCGGTCGGCAAGCGTGACGTTGACGACGGGGGTTTCGAGAACCGTGCCGTTCAGCGTCACCCGGCCTTCCATGATCATGCGTTCGATGTCGCGGCGGGAGGCGACGCCGGCGCGCGCCATCACCTTGGAAATGCGTTCGGCCTTGGTGTCGCTGTCGGCTTCGGCCGCCGCCGGACGCGCGGCTGCGGCCTTCGCCGGCTTCGCGCCGCCCGCCTTCGGACCGGCCTTCGGCCTGATATCCCGTGAAAGGGGCTTTGCGCCCGGGCGTTTTGGCTTGTCTTTGGGTGTCATTTGCTGTTTGCCTGCCTTTTGGGCCTGTCTATCAGGTCACGCATCTGCGGTTAAGTGGAAATTCGTGCGATCGTGAAGACAAATCGTTTCATGGAGATGGCGCTTGAAGAAGCGCGCGCCGCCGGAGAACGCGGCGAAGTGCCGATCGGCGCGGTCGTCGTTGTCGACGATATTGCCGTTTCACGCTCGGGAAATCGCACGCGCGAGCTCAAAGACGTCACCGCGCACGCCGAAATCGCCGCAATCCGGATCGCCTGCGAGGCGCTTGGGCAGGAACGCCTTGTCGGCGCCGATCTGTATGTGACGCTCGAGCCTTGCACCATGTGCGCGGCAGCCATCTCGTTTGCGCGTGTCCGCAGGCTCTATTACGGCGCCGAGGACCCGAAGGGCGGCGGCGTCGACAATGGCGTGCGATTCTATGCGCAACCGACCTGCCACCACGTACCCGAGGTCTATTCCGGCATCAACGAGGTCCAGTCGGCCGAGATATTGCGGAGATTTTTTGCGGAACGGAGAGAGGCGCCGTAGTCCCCGCGTCCGTGCATGCCGTCATCATTGGTCGCGCGCTGGCACTGTCCGGCTGATGAGCAACAGATTCAAATGTAATCCTGAGATATCCCGGCAGGAGATCACCGATACAAGCCCTCATCCGGCTGCCGCCACCTTCTGCCCGTAAACGGGGCGAAGGGGATATGCCGCACCGTTTGCCTCGTCCCCTCGCCCCACGAGCGGGGAGAGGGTTAGGGTGAGCGGCAAATCCGCGTGGCGAGAACGACCGCTACTGCAGGAAGTTCCACCACTGCTTGCCGGAATTGGCGATCGCCGCATCCTTCTTGCGCTTCTTCTGCTTCTTGAGCTCGGGCTCGCCGACGTCGTCGAGCTTTGCCGGGTCGTCGACGGTGCGGTAGCCGGGCGGCGGATCGGAAATATAGCGGCGCTGATCGACATAGGAGCCCTTCTGCAGGGCGCGGGCCTCGCGATAGGCCTGGGTCTGGGCTTCGGTCGTGCGCCGGCCGCCTTCGATGGCGGAGCTCGCCAGCGGCGAGCGGTAATTCGGATTGTCCGAATTGGCGTCAGCCTCGGAAACGAGGCGGGCGCGCGTCTCCTCCGGCGATTCAAGCCATTGCGGATTGTCCTTGTTGGCCACCGTCGGCTGCGGCGCGATGAGGGTTTCGCGCTGGCCCTCAGCCGGCAGCACCAGTGTCGGACGCGGCGTATATTTGACGCCCTTGTTCTTCGGTTCCGGTCCGGTCAGCGACACGGACTGGCCGAGATCGTCGGTCAGCTGCTCCATGGCGGTCTTGTCGGTGCCGTAGGTCGGGCTGCTGGCGCAGCCGGACACAAGGGAGCATCCCGCCATGACAACAGACAGGCAGGCGCCTACACGGAACCAATGCGTTGCGAACATGAAAACCCTTCCAGCCACCGGTGCAATCGTCGCCCTACCGGACAACCGTCCCCCTGACGCAAAAATCCGGCCATTTTCAGGCAGCTTTTACCGGATGAACGCCGCAAAGGCAATTCACCCGGCAAATATCTTCAGCCGCGGATGCCGAGTTCGCGCAAGGCGGCAGCGTCGCGCGCCGAGACGTCGGGATAATCCGGATCGGAACCGACATCGGTGGTGATGCGCCAGGAACGGGCGCATTTGACGCCTTCGGCAAGCCTTGGCACGACGGCGACATCAGGCACCTCGGCCAGGCGGAAGGCGTCGACCGGGCCTGCGTCCGTCTTGATCGTGATGCCAGAGGTTATGCAGACTTCGCTGAAATCCTGGCCCTCGAGCGCCTTGCAAAGCGCCGCGTCGGCGACATGCACGACCGGAGCCGCCTCGAGCGAGGAACCGATGCGCTTGTCCTTGCGCTCGATTTCAAGCGCGCCGGTCACGACGCTGCGGATCGCGCGGATCTTCCTCCATTTTTCGGCCAGCGCATCGTTGCGCCATTCCTTTGCGACCAGAGCGAACTGCTCCAGATGCACCGAGACGGCCGAGGGATTGCGCGAGAGCCATGCCTCTTCCGTCGTAAAGGGCAGCATCGGCGCAAGCCAGGTCACGACGCAATCGAAGATCATGCGGATGACATAGAGCGCCGAGCGACGCCGAAGGCTGGAGGGCGCGTCGCAATAGAGCGCATCCTTGCGAACGTCGAAGTAGAAGGCCGAGAGCTCGACATTGGCAAAGTCGATCAATGCGCGGGCAATCTTCTTGAAGTCGAAGGCATCATAATTTTCACGCACGAGCTGATCGAGCTCGGAGAGACGGTGCAGCATCAGCTGCTCCAGCTCCGGCAGATCGGCCAGCGCAATCACCTCGCCCTTGTCATGGGCGAGCGTGCCGAGCATCCAGCGGATGGTGTTGCGCAGCTTGCGATAGGCATCGACATTGGTCTGGATGATCGTCTTACCGACACGGAGATCATCGGCATAGTCCGAGGTCATGACCCAGAGACGCAGGATGTCGGCGCCGGCATCCTTCATCACCTCCTGCGGGGCGGTGACGTTGCCCTTCGACTTCGACATCTTCTCGCCCTTCTCGTCCATGGTGAAACCATGGGTGAGGACGGCATCATAAGGCGCGCGGCCGCGGGTGGCAGCCGATTCCAACAGCGAGGAATGGAACCAGCCGCGATGCTGGTCGGAGCCCTCGAGATAAAGGTCGGCCGGCCATTTCAGGTCTGGGCGGTCTTCCAGCGTGAAGGTGTGCGTCGAGCCCGAGTCGAACCAGACGTCGAGGATATCCATGACCTGCGACCACTTGGCCGGGTCATGCTCATTGCCGAGGAAGCGTTCCTTGGCGCCTTCGGCAAACCAGGCGTCAGCGCCCTCGGCGTCGAATGCCTCGAGGATGCGGGCGTTGACGGCCTCGTCCTGCAGCACGGCGCCATGCTCATCGACGAAGACGCAGATCGGCACGCCCCAGGCGCGCTGACGAGAAAGCACCCAGTCCGGGCGCTGCTCGATCATGGCGCGCAGGCGGTTCTGGCCGGCAGCCGGCACGAAACGGGTATCGTCGATCGCGGTGAGCGCACGGGTGCGCAGCGTCGTTCCATCCGGCAGCGTCTTGTCCATATAGACGAACCACTGCGGCGTGTTGCGGAAGATCACCGGCTTTTTCGAGCGCCAGGAATGCGGATACTGGTGCTTCAGGCGGCCGCGGGCAAAGAGCGCGCGGCATTCGATCAGCGCCTTGATGACGCGGTCGTTGGCATCGCCCTTCTTACCGTTGTCGTCGATGACGCGGGCGCCTTCGAGGCCCGGCGCATCGGCTGTGTAGAAGCCGCCGTCGTCGACCGGGAACGGGATCTTGGTCTCGATGCCGCGCGCCTCGATCTCACGGGCATGCGCCATCCAGACGTCAAAGTCTTCGCGGCCGTGGCTGGGTGCGGTGTGCACGAAACCGGTACCGGCATCATCGGTGACATGGTCGCCCTCGAGCAGCGGCACGACAAATTCGTAACCGCCTTCCAGGCCCTTGAGCGGATGTGCGCAGGCCATGCCGGCGAGATCGGCAGCCGTGACATCGGCTAGGCGCCTGTACTGCAGCTTCGCCTTGGCGAAAGACTCTTCCGCCAGTTTGTCGGCGAAGATCAGCTTCTCGCCCGGGCGCGGGCCAAAATCATTCTCGGCAGCCGTGACTTCGTAGAGGCCGTACGCAACACGCGAGGAATAGGCGATCGCGCGGTTGCCGGGGATCGTCCATGGCGTGGTCGTCCAGATGACGACGAAGGCATCGTTGACGCCATCGGGGCCTTTCGCGACGGGGAATTTCACCCAGATCGTGTCGCTCTCGTAGTCGTGGTACTCGACCTCGGCCTCGGCCAGCGCGGTGCGCTCGACCACCGACCACATGATCGGCTTGGAGCCGCGGTAGAGCTGGCCGCTTGCGGCGATCTTCAGGAGCTCGCCGGCGATGCGGCTTTCCGCATGAAAGTTCATCGTCAGGTAGGGGTTTTCGAAGTCGCCGACGATGCCGAGGCGCTGGAACTCGTCGCCCTGGACCTTGATCCATTTTTCGGCATAGGCGCGGCACTCGCGGCGGAACTCGATCATCGCCGCCGGCTCTTTCAGATCCGGCTTGGCCTTGCCCTTGGCGCGATAGTTCTCCTCCTCGATCTTCCATTCGATCGGCAGGCCGTGGCAATCCCAGCCGGGCACGTAGTTGGCGTCATAACCGCGCATCTGGAACGAACGGTTGATGACGTCCTTGAGGATCTTGTTCAGCGCGTGGCCGATATGGATGTTGCCGTTGGCATAGGGCGGGCCGTCATGCAGGACGAATTTTTCGCGGCCGGCGGCAGAGGCGCGCAGCTTCTTGTAGAGATCCATCTGCTGCCAGCGCTTGACGAGCTCCGGCTCCTTCTGCGGCAGGCCGGCGCGCATCGGGAAATCGGTTTCGGGCAAATAGAGGGTCTTCGAGTAATCGATCTTTTCGGCTGTGTCGGTCATATCGGGACAATCGTTTCTGGCGGCCCAGAAAGGGGCGCAACGGCGTGAAAAAGCTGGTGACGGAAGCGCTTGTATCCAAGCGCCGAAAACCCGGACCTCCCGGCCGCTTAGCGCGCGCGGAAGGCCGGGCCGATAATTCGTATCTTGATCGCCAGCCGAAATTTTCTCATCGGGCCGGTTCATAGGCGTTTTTCGGCGGAAAAGGAAGAGAAGAATTCTGCAATGCGATCCCCGGGCGCCGAGGTTTTTACGCTTGAAAGACGCCGCGCTTACCACGGCATCAGGAAAAGCACAGTTTCGCATCGAGCGGGCTGAGCGGCACGACACCCGCCAGCAGCGCCCTCGCCTCTTCCTCGTCGCGCTTGATTTGGGCGACGAGCGCATCGAGGCCGTCGAATTTCAGCTCGGGTCTGATATAGCCGAAGAAGGAGACGGCGCAGAGCTGGCCGTAGAGATCGCCGCTGAAATCGAAGAGATAGGTTTCAAGCAGCGGCGCGCCGTTTTCCGTCACCGTCGGACGGCGGCCATAGCTGGCCACCGCATCGTGGAGCGTTCCGTCCTGGCGGCGGAAGCGGACGGCGTAGATGCCGGCGGCAAGTTCGGCCTCGGGCGGCAGGCGCATGTTGGCGGTGGGGAAACCGAGCTGGCGGCCGAGTTTTTCGCCGTCGATCACCTCGGCCTCCGCCGTATAGCGGTAGCCCAGCATGCCCGCGGCTTCGCTGACATTGCCGTCCTTCAGCAGCGCCCGGATGTGGCTCGAAGAGACGACGTCGGCGTTCTCGTCGCGGAAGGCATCGATCAGGGTGACGCCGAAACCATAGGTCTGGCCGGCATTCATCAAGAAGGCAGGACCGCCTTCGCGGCCGCGGCCGAAATGGAAATCGAAGCCCGTGACGACTTCGGAGGCGCCGAGCCAATCCTTCAGGATCGAATGGATGAAATCGTCGGCCGAGCGCTGTGAAAATTCGTAGTCGAAGGGATATTCGATGACCGCATTGAAACCAAGCGTTTCCAGGATGCGGGCCTTGAGCGGCGCGGGCGTCAGGCGGAAGACCGGCGCCTGCGGCCGGAACACCGTGCGCGGATGCGGTTCGAAGGTCAGCACCAGGGCAGGAATGCCGCGCGCCTTGGCGATCTCGAGCGCGCGGTTCAGCACCGACTGATGGCCGCGATGGACGCCGTCGAAATTGCCGATGGCAATCACCCCGCCCTTCAGATGGGCGGGCAAGGGTTCCCGGGTTTCATTGCGGTGGAAGACGGTCATCGGCTGGCTTCTTTTCATGCAAGGCGCGGCATCCACCATTTCGGCGCCGCCTTTTCCCGTTCGAGATAGGCATTGAGGATCGCCTCGTCGGTCTCGCCGTTCAGGGTATATTCCTTGGCGTGGATACCGCCGCTGATGTAGAGAAGGTCGAGGCCGAAATTCAAGGCGCCGCGTACATCGGTCGGCATGCCGTCGCCGATCGCGAGCACCCGCTCGGTGGGGAAATCGCCGCGAAGCTCCCGGGCAGCCGCAAGCGTCGCCTCGTAGATCGGCCGGTGCGGCTTGCCGGCGATGCGGGTCTTGCCGCCGAGCTGCTCGTAATAGGCGGCCATGGCGCCGGCGCACGGGATGATGCGATGGCCGCGCTCGACGACGAGGTCGGGATTGGCGCAGATCATCGGCACGTCGCGCGCTTGGAAATCCAGAAGCATGTCGGTGTAATCCTCGGGCTTCTCAGTCTCGTCGTCGAAAAAGCCGGTGCAGACGAGCGATTGCGCTTCGCCCGCCGGCCGACGCTCGACGCCAATGCCTTCGAGAAGCGCCTTGTCGCGCTCGGGGCCAAGCAGAAAAACCGTCTTCGGCCCCTCAGAAATCAGCCCGCGGGTGACATCGCCCGAGGTGACAATTCGATCATAGGCGCCGTCGGGAACGCCGATATGGCGCAACTGCTCGACCACCTGCCAGGAAAGGCGCGGCGAATTGGTAATGAGGACGACGGCAAGGCCGCTCTCACGCGCGGCTTGAAGGGCGGCTGCAGCCTTTGGAAACGGATCGACGCCGTTGTGAACCACGCCCCAGACGTCGCAGAGCACCACATCATAGTGAGCTGATATCTGCGAGAAGTTCTCTATCCGCCTGGCCATTCCGATTTCCCGATTTGCTTCAGTCACCGGTGACATTGCAAAGGCGCAAGGCGATGGCAAGGCATTTTCTTCACACACAAGATCGCCGGCAATCCCGTGAGAGCGGACGGCAAGGTCCGGTTAGAGAGCATTTCAACGGCAATCTCCGATAATTCGCCGCCTCTTCACAATTCCGGCACAAAAATTCGTGATTGCTCTCATTGACTCCTCTCGGAGCCATCCCTAAATGCTCGAGCGCTAGCACTCACCTTAGAGGAGTGCTAACACTTATCCATGTGGACCGCTCCGGTCCGCGAATGTCATTCGATCGAGGGATTAGACAATGGCAAGCACCAATTTCCGTCCGCTTCACGACCGCGTCGTCGTTCGTCGCGTCGAGTCCGAAGAGAAGACCAAGGGCGGGATCATCATTCCCGACACCGCCAAGGAAAAGCCGCAGGAAGGCGAAATCGTCGCCGTCGGTTCCGGCGCTCGTGACGAGTCCGGCAAGGTCGTCGCACTCGACGTCAAGGCTGGCGACCGCGTGCTGTTCGGCAAGTGGTCCGGCACCGAAGTCAAGATCAACGGCGAAGACCTTCTGATCATGAAGGAAGCCGACATCATGGGCATCATCGGCTGATTGCCGATCCGCTTTCCCGAAATGACTGACGGGCTTTTGCCCGAACAAATCGAATTCAGGAGTCACAAACATGGCAGCTAAAGAAATCAAGTTTGGCCGCACCGCGCGCGAAAAGATGCTGCGCGGCGTCGACATTCTCGCCGATGCAGTCAAGGTCACGCTCGGCCCGAAGGGCCGTAACGTCATCATCGACAAGTCCTTCGGCGCGCCGCGCATCACCAAGGACGGTGTTTCGGTCGCCAAGGAAATCGAACTCGAAGACAAGTTCGAAAACATGGGCGCCCAGATGGTCCGCGAAGTTGCTTCGAAGACCAACGACATTGCCGGCGACGGCACCACGACCGCAACCGTTCTTGCCCAGGCGATCGTTCGCGAAGGCGCCAAGGCCGTTGCCGCCGGCATGAACCCGATGGACCTGAAGCGCGGCATCGATCTCGCCGTCGCCGAAGTCGTCAAGGATCTCCAGGCCAAGGCCAAGAAGATCAACACCTCGGAAGAAGTCGCTCAGGTCGGCACGATCTCCGCAAACGGCGAGCGCCAGGTTGGCCTCGACATTGCCGAAGCCATGCAGAAGGTCGGCAACGAAGGCGTCATCACGGTTGAAGAAGCCAAGACCGCCGAGACCGAACTCGAAGTCGTCGAAGGCATGCAGTTCGACCGCGGCTACCTCAGCCCCTACTTCGTCACCAACCCGGAAAAGATGGTCGCCGACCTCGAAGACGTCTTCATTCTCCTCCACGAGAAGAAGCTCTCGAACCTGCAGTCGATGCTCCCGGTTCTCGAAGCCGTCGTCCAGACCGGCAAGCCGCTCCTCATCATCGCTGAAGACGTCGAAGGCGAAGCCCTTGCGACGCTCGTCGTCAACAAGCTGCGTGGCGGCCTGAAGATCGCTGCCGTCAAGGCGCCTGGCTTCGGCGACCGCCGCAAGGCCATGCTCGAAGATATCGCCATCCTGACGGGCGGCACCGTGATCTCCGAAGACCTCGGCATCAAGCTCGAGAGCGTCACGCTCGACATGCTCGGCCGCGCCAAGAAGGTTTCGATCTCCAAGGAAAACACCACGATCGTCGACGGTTCGGGCGCCAAGTCCGACATCGAAGGCCGTGTTGCCCAGATCAAGGCCCAGATCGAAGAAACCACCTCCGACTACGACCGCGAAAAGCTGCAGGAACGCCTTGCCAAGCTCGCCGGCGGCGTTGCCGTCATCCGCGTCGGCGGTTCGACGGAAGTCGAAGTGAAGGAAAAGAAGGACCGCATCGACGACGCCCTCAACGCGACGCGCGCTGCCGTTCAGGAAGGCATCGTACCGGGCGGCGGCGTTGCCCTGCTGCGTTCTTCCGTCAAGATCAACTCCAAGGGTATCAACGACGACCAGGAAGCCGGCATCAACATCGTTCGCCGCGCTCTGCAGGCTCCGGCCCGCCAGATCGCTGAAAACGCTGGTGACGAAGCTTCGATCGTCGTCGGCAAGATCCTCGACAAGGATCAGGACAACTACGGCTACAACGCCCAGACCGGCGAATATGGCGACATGATCGGCATGGGCATCATCGACCCGGTCAAGGTCGTTCGCACCGCCCTGCAGGACGCGGCTTCCGTCGCATCGCTGCTGATCACCACCGAAGCCATGATCGCCGAGCTGCCGAAGAAGGACGCTCCGGCTATGCCGGGCGGCATGGGCGGCATGGGTGGAATGGACATGATGTGATAGGCCAAAGGCCTTTCGCACATCATCCATGAAACTGGACAGGAAGGGCGGCCCTCGGGTCGCCCTTTTCTTTTGGCCGCGGCGATTCGATCCGTTGCGCACTATTTTATGCCGTGCAGCGCGTCAGCCCACCTCGAAGCTTTCGTCAGGCTTGCGTCACCGCTTATTTTCGATCCCACGAAACGGGAGGAGGAGGTCGGTATCTTGCCGTCGTCTGCTGTGCGCCATCGGGTGAAAACGCTTTAAAGTGCCAAAAACAGCAATTTTTGCTACTTTTCTGACGAAACCGGCCGGGGGAATGCGGGAGCCTCTAGAAAATAGCCGCCGCACCGTCTCTGAAAAAGGCGTTGCCGTTTGTTTAAAAGCTCCTATAAATCCGCGCAGCAATTGACGTGCGCCCCGGCGATAATTTTCGCCTCAAACGAGGCCGGAGCGCGAAAAAGCGACGCCAGAACGTTCGGTTTGAAGGTTCCGTTTCGGAAGCCCGATGGCTGTGGCGATGAGCGGCGAATGCCGGCGCGGACATAATGTCCGCTGCTACATGATCCTGTTTCTTGTGTTTGACGTGCGTGCGGCGGAGGAGCCGCATCCGAACTGGGGAACGCCTTGTTTAAGATCGCCAAAGCCAATGCAGCCGTGCCCTTGATGACTGGCTCGCTGAACGACAACCATCAAAATCACCAGATGCTGGCGCAGTTGTCGGTTTCCGAAAGCTGGACCGGAGATTTTTCGAGCGGCCTGATCCGTCTCGGCAAATGGAGCGCGATGCTGCACGGCCTCACCGCCGAGGAATGCGGGCTGCTGAACCTGATCCGCTGCTACGATGGCAAGGATCGCTCCCGCGTGCTGGAATTGTTCGAGCAGGCGGCGACGCACTGCTCCTCCTTCTGCTTTTCGACGACGATCATCATGCCGAACGGCTTGCGCCAGCCGCTGTTCTGCATGGGCGAGTCGAACGGGCTCGAGGAGAAATACAGCGGCAGCATGACCGGCATCTTCATCTTTCCCCGCTTCAAGCTGGAAGGCGCAAGGCAGATCACACGCCGGCAATAAGACCGCCAGTCCCCTCGCCCCGTTTACGGGGAGAGGCTAAGGTGAGGGGCAGCCTCACGGCAGCCGCCTGCGGCAAGGGCGGCTTTGTGCTTTCCGTTACTCCGGCTTGACCGGAATATTCAGACCCCTTTCGCTGGCCGGACGGGCGATGCAGCGCTCCAGCCAATCGGAAACCGCGGGGAATTTCGCATATTCGAGCACCTCGCGGCCGCCATAGAAGATGTCGGCGCCGCGAACCCAGGTGAAAGTGGTGATATCGGCGATCGTATATTGATCGCCCATGATCCATTGACGACCCTGCAGCCGGCCTTCGAGCACGCCGAGCAGGCGTTTGGATTCATCGCGGTAGCGCTCCATCGGATAGGAATTGTTGGCGACCTTGTCGGCGGCGAATTTGTGGAAATGGCCGAACTGGCCGAACATCGGGCCGATGCCAGCCATCTGGAAAAAAACCCATTGAATGCATTCGTAGCGGCCGGCGGCATCCTCGGGGATGAGCTTGCCGGTCTTTTCGGCGAGATAGAGCAGGATGGCGCCGGATTCGAACAGGCCGATCGGCTTTCCCCCGGGCCCGTTCGGATCGATGATCGCCGGAATGCGGCCGTTCGGATTGAGAGATTCGAATTCCGGCGACTTCTGCTCGTTGGCGGCAAAGGAAATATAGTGCGGCTCATAGGGGAGCCCGAGCTCTTCGAGGGCGACCGATACCTTCACCCCGTTCGGCGTCTGAAGGGAATAGAGCTGGATGATGTCGGGGTTTTTCGCCGGCCAGCGCATGGTGATCAGAAATGCGGAAAGATCTGCCATAAGAGACTCCATATTAACAGCCGACCATAGGAGACGAGGCTCCGGAAAAGCAAGCGATGGTATCGTTCCAGATTATTGAACGAAGCGTCCCCTTCTGTTTATCTTTCCATGACGGAAGAAATAGGCGAGATAGGGGTATCAGAGATCCACAGCGTGCCGGGGGCACCAAGATCTCCAGAGCCCTTCAAACGGAGACAACATCCATGTCGAACGCCATCATCCTGATTGCCCGCATTCTTCTGTCTTTCATGTTCATCCTTTCCGGCTTCATGAAGCTAACCGATCCTGCCGGTACTGCGGGCATGATCGCCGGTGCCGGCCTGCCGGCAGCAACCCTGTTGGCCTATGTCGCAGGCCTTTTCGAACTGCTCGCCGGCCTTGCGGTTCTCACCGGCTTCCAGGTCCGCATTGCCGGCTGGCTGCTCGCCGCCTTCTGCGTCTTCACGGGCGTTGCCTTCCACCTGCCCTACGCAAGCGGCACGGAACTCGTGAACATTCTCAACCAGATCATGGTCATGAAGAACATCACGCTGGCCGGCGCGTATATCCTGCTCGCCACCGCCGGTGCCGGTGCCTATTCGATCGACGCGCGGCGTGGTCTGCAGGCCGTTGCTGCCCGCTAATTCCATCTCCTCCCAAGCATGCAAAACCCGCCGTCATTGAACTGACGGCGGGTTTTCTTACGCGTTGACAGTGGAGATCAGAGGGCCGCGCGTACCGCGTCGACGATCGCCTGCACCACGGGTTGATCTGCATGGCTCTCCTTGCGGGCGCGCACGAGGCAAGCCTCTGAATGCAGGATGACGCCGTCCTGGAGCACCTTCAGATGATTGGCGCGCAGGGTCGAACCGGTGGAGGTGATATCGACGATGATATCGGCCGAACCGGACGCCGGAGCGCCCTCGGTTGCGCCCAGGCTTTCAACGATGCGATAAAGCTGAATGCCGTGCTGGCTCGAAAAGAACTGCTGGGTCAGGCGCCAGTATTTGGTGGCGATGGCAAGGCGCCTGGAGTGGCGGGCGCGGAAATCGGCGGCGACATCGCCGAGATCGGCCATGGTCTCGACATCGAGCCAGATCTCGGGCACCGCGACGACGACATCGGCGTGGCCGAAGCCGAGCCGGGCGCAGAATTCGACACGCTTGTCGACTTCGGCAAAACCTTCCCGCATCAGATCCTCGCCGGTGACGCCGAAATCGACGGTGCCGTTGCCGAGCTCGCGGGAGATTTCCGACGCCGACAGGAAGGCAACCTCGACATCGTCCCAGCCTTCGACGCGGCCGCGATAGGAGCGGTCGTTGCCGACAGCCGATATCGGCATGCCGGCCCGTTCGAAGATTGCCGAAGCGTCGTCCTTCATCCGGCCCTTGGAGGGAAGCGCGATGGTTATGGTCATGCGGCTGCCCTTTCGGTTTCGATGCGGTCGAGCCAGAAGGAGAAGCCGACGGCCGGAATGCGGTCCGTCGCGCCGAGGAAGGTCAACAGCCGGTCGAAGCGGCCGCCGCCGGCCAGAACCGCGCTCGAGCCTTCCACCGTCATCTCGAAGACAAGGCCGGTGTAATAGTCGAGCGGACGTCCGAAAGCGGCGCGGTAGTCCAGGCAGGACAGATCGACGCCGGTATCGGCAAGGGCGGCGACGCGACCGTTGAAGCGCGACAGCGCATTACCGAGCTTCAGGCCGGCAGCGTCGGCAAAGCCGGCAAGGGCTGCGGACGCATTGACGAGCGGCACATGCAGCGACAGGAACTCTTCCAGCACATGGAAGGCGGCATTGTCGAGACGCGTCTCGGACAGGACGAGCTTTTCCTTGAGGCGTCGGGCGATTTCCAGCGGCGAGCGGCTGGCATTCGTCGAATAACCAGTCGCCTGCATCTCGTGCTCGATATGGGCGACCAGCGCCGGCTCGTTGCCTGAGGCAACAAGCCTGGCGATATCGTCGTCGAGGCCGGTGACGAATTGCGGGCTGACGAGGCCGGCCAGCAGCGCCTCCAGCTGCGTCATGTTGCCGAAAGCGTGGATCAGCCGCTTCTGCCACCCGAGCGGCAGGCCGAGCGCCTGGACGACTGCCTCGAACACCGCCTGATCGCCCAACGTCACGGCTAAGCGCCGGCCCGGCAGAAGGCGGGCGAGAATGCCTGTGGCGTCACCGATGGCGCGCGCATCGGCGCCCGGTATGTTGATGTCGCCGAGATCCTCGATGCCGGCCTGGTAGAATTCATTGGCGCCATCGCGCCGCTGGCGGAAGACCTCGCCGAGATAGGCGTAACGCTTCGGCGTGCCGGTTGCCGTCTCGATGTGGCGCAGGCAGACAGGGATGGTGAATTCCGGACGCAGGCAGAGGCTGGCGCCGGTTTCGCTCTCGGTCATGAAGATGCGGCGGCGCAGATCCTCGCCGGCGATGTCGAGGAACGGCTCGGCCGGCTGAATGACCGGCGTATCGATGCGCTCGGCGTTGCGGGCGTCAAATTCGGAGAGCAGGTCCGTGGAGAATTCGGGGAGATTGATCAGGGGCATAGGCTGAACTTCCCTCTTCTCCCCAGCGGGGAGAAGATGCCCGACAGGGCAGATGAGGGGGATGAGGAGTGGAAACGACGAATGTCCTGAGCGGCGAGCGAAGGACAGCTTGTGCTATGTCGCCCCCTCATCCGACCCTTCGGGCCACCTTCTCCCCGAAGGGAGAAGGGGAGATCCTTCTCAAATGTCGTCATCGGTGTCACCGGCCTGGGTGGGATCATAGGGAATTTCGAGGCCGAGGGCAGCCCTCTTCCGATCCTCCGCTTGCGCCGCAAGGATCTCCCTCACCTTGGCGACCAGGTCGGCTTCCGGCACAGTCTCCTGGGCCACGCGGGCTTCGCGCCAGCTGGCATTGTCCTCGATCTCGCCGGAAAGCCGTTTGCCCTCGATCAGATCCTTGATCTGCACGACACCGTCGGCGCGTTCGTCGCCGCCCTGGATGATGGCGATGGGGCAACCGCGGCGGTCGGCATATTTCAGCTGGTTGCCGAATTTCTTCCAGTTGCCCTGGAACATCTCGGCACGAATGCCGGCGGCGCGCAGTTGCTGCGTCATCTTCTGATAACGGCCCATCGCCTCGACATCACCGTCCATGACGGTCACCAGCACCGGCTCGATCACCGCGCTGGCTCCGAGCTTGCCAAGGTTCTTCAGCGCCGTCATCAGGCGGGAGACGCCGATCGAAAAGCCGGTCGCCGGCACCGGCTGCCCCATGAAACGGGAAACCAGGCCGTCATAACGGCCGCCGCCGGCGACGGAACCGAAGACGACCTTCTCGCCCTTCTCGTTGGTGACGTCGAAAAGAAGCTCCGCCTCATAGACCGGGCCGGTATAATATTCGAGGCCGCGAACGACGGAGGGATCGATCTTGATGCGATAGGCGCCATAGCCGGCGCTTGAAACGAGCGCACCGATGAAATCCAGCTCCTCGACGCCTTCGCCGCCCTTCGAGGTTCCCGCGACGAGTTCGGCGAGGCGGCCGGCGCTTTCGGTGTAATCCTTGATGCCTACGAAGAACAGAACCTTGTCGATCTGCTCCTGGTTGAGCCCGGCGCCCTTAGTGAAATCGCCGGATTCATCCTTGCGACCGGGACCGAGCAGCAGCGAGACACCTTCCGGGCCGAACTTGTCGAGCTTGTCGATGGCGCGCAGCACCGCTAACCGCTGGCCAGCCTTGTCGTCGCCACCGAGGCCAATCGCCTCCAGCACGCCGTCCAGAACTTTGCGGTTGTTGACGCGGATGACGTAGTCGCCGCGCTTGATGCCGAGAGCTTCCAGCGTATCGGCCATCATCATGCACATTTCCGCGTCCGCCTGAACACCAGGCGCGCCGACCGTATCGGCATCGAACTGCATGAACTGACGGAAGCGGCCCGGGCCCGGCTTCTCGTTGCGGAAGACGTAACCGGCGCGATAGGTGCGGTAAGGCAGCTGGATCTCGTTGAAGTTCTCGGCGACATGGCGGGCGAGCGGCGCCGTCAGGTCGTAACGCAGCGACATCCACTGCTCGTCATCATCCTGCAGTGAGAAGACGCCCTCGTTCGGCCGATCGCTGTCGGGCAGAAACTTGCCGAGCGCATCGGTATATTCGAACAGCGGCGTTTCCACAGGATCGAAACCATAGTGCTCATAGACTTCCCGGATCTTTGCCGTCATCTCGTTGACGGCGCGGATATCGTCGGCCGAGCGGTCGACGAAGCCGCGCGGCAGGCGGGCCTTGAGCTTTTGCGGTTTCTTCTGCTTGTCGTTCATTTCCGGGAATTCCGCTGACTGTGACAGTGGCGGTGTCCTAGCGGATTGGGCGGGGAGCGGCAAGGGCGAAGGGCCTTGATGGCGCTACCAGAATCGATCGAACAATGCGGCCTTGTTCAGAATGCGGATATGCTCATGATCACCGAGGCGCTCCTCTATGCCGCGACATTGCCGCTGACCGGCAAGCCCCATCGGAAGTTCATCCGCTATTCCGTCAATCTCTGGTCGCGGGCCGGACGTTGCGCCGGGGATTGGGCCGACCACGAGGAGCAGAGCCGCAACGCTATCCGTGCAGCGGCGGCCGGCCTCAGGCAGAAGCGGACCGCCGTCGTGCTCGGCTCCGGCCTGTTGCGGGACGTGCCGATCGGCGAACTGGCACGCGATTTCGACACGGTCGTGCTCATCGATCTCGTTCATCTCGCCTCGGTGCGGCTCTGGCTTGCGGCCAAGGGCTATCGCAACGTCCGGCTGATCGAGCGCGATCTCTCCGGCTACGACGATCTCGCCGCCGGTCAGGAGCCCGAACCGCTCGGCTTTCTGCGCAACGTGCCCTATCTCGATTTCGTGGTTTTCGCCAATCTCCTGTCCCAGATCGGCCGCGGCGTGCAGCGGCGCCATGAAGCCGAGGCGACCGGTCGAATGCCTGAAGACACGGTGGAGAGGCTGATCGCGGCGCATCTCAGCGGCCTTTCCGGACTTTCCTGCCGGCACTGCCTCGTGACCGACATCGCCTATGCCGTCATCGATCGCAACGGTAAAACACATGAGGAGGCCGACCTGCTGCACGGCGTCGCCCCGCCGCCGGCGAAAGCGGTCTGGACATGGCCGGTCGCTCCGCTCGGCGAGGAGAGCAGGGATTACCGGATCGAACACAAGGTCATTGCCGGCTGGTGATCGGGATGTGCCCCCCGGCGGTACTTGGCTTGCAGCCGGCATTCACCTATATCAGACGCCATGCGCATGCTCGCCCTCATCACGATGTTTCTCGGCTGGCTGGTCTACAGCGCCATGTCGGCATGGGCGGGCTGTCCGACATGCGCGTCGATGAATGCGCCGGTTGCCGTCGACAGCGGCAGCATGCACCACGAAATGGCTGGCATGCATAAGCCGAAAGAAGCGGGCCAGGCCGCTCCCTTGAAAGATCCCTGCGCCAGCGGAAACTCTGCACATATGCCGCTTTGCGCCGCCTGTCTTCTGCTGCCGCCGGCAGTGATGGCCGTGGCCGGCGGAAAAGCCGATTTCGGCTATCCCGCGCCGCCGCTTGCCCGCGCCCTCGATGACAACAGGCCTGCTCCACAGGCGCCCCCTCCCCGACTGGTCTGATATTGGATTTTCCATGCAGAATGGCCGGCTTCGGCTGCCCGGAAAACTCTATTGTCAGACAGAGGAAGGAACTCTCATGTCTTTGAAAATCATCACGCTTACCGCAATGCTTGCCGCTTTTGCCGCCCCCGCTTTTGCCGAAGACAAGCCCATGGATATGAGCAAGCCAATGGGCAGCCACGACGCGGCGAGCCACGCCTTCAGCGAGGCGAACGACAAAATGCACAAGAATATGATGATCGAGTATAGCGGCGATGCCGACGTCGATTTCGTCCGCGGCATGATCCCGCACCATCAGGGCGCGATCGACATGGCCAAGGTCGAGCTCCAATACGGCAAGGATCCTAAAATCCGCAAGCTCGCCGAAACGGTCATCAAGGCGCAGGAAGCCGAGATCGAGGAGATGAACGCCTGGCTCAAGCCCCACGGCAAGTAAACGATCGCTGCCAGAGGCTGCTAACAACCACTGCAACACCCACGACGTCATCCTCGGCCTTGTGCCGAGGATCTGCTGCGATCGAATTAAGCGATTGGAAAATATTTGTTTTCCCGTCAAATAATTGCTGTGCTCAGATGCTCGGCACAAGGCCGGGCATGACGGAGGAGAAGTAGTCAACAAACTAGGGAACGCCTTATATCAGGCGTTCCCTACTGGTTCGAGCGACCTCAGTCCTTCGCCTCGAAATCCGCCGGCCGGCGGCCCGCGCCCTGCCGCGACAGCATCCAGCCAGGATACTCCGGAGCAAGGGCACTCACCTCGTCGAGCTTTTTCAAATCATCTTCATCGAGCTTCAGCTTGACGGCAGCGAGGTTCTGGTCGAGCTGGTCGACGCGCTTGGCGCCGATGATCACCGTCGTGACGAAAGGCTTGGCGAGAATATAGGCGAGCGCCACGGTCGCGACGCTGACGCCGTGCTTTTCGGCGATCTCGCGCATGACGGCGACGCAGGCCCAGGCCCGGTCCCTGTCGACGGGCGGGAAGTCGAAACTAGCGCGGCGGCCCTCGCCGTTGCCGGGGGCGCCCGGACCATACTTGCCGGAGAGCAGGCCGCCGGCGAGCGGCGACCAGACCATCAGGCCGAGCTTTTCCTCCTGCATCATCGGCACGATGTCCCGTTCGAGATCGCGGCCGGCGATGGAATAATAGGCCTGCACGGTTTCGAAGCGGGCAAAGCCGCGGCGTTCGGAGAGACCGAGCGCCTTTGAAATACGCCACGCCTGCCAGTTGGAAACGCCGATATAACGCACGAGGCCGCGCGAAACGAGATCGTCGAAGGCGCGCAGCGTCTCCTCGATCGGCGTCACCGTATCGGTCGCGTGGATCTGGTAGAGATCGATATGATCTGTCTGCAGGCGCTTGAGGCTCGCCTCGACCGAATCCATGATGTGGCCGCGCGAGGCGCCGCGGTCGTTCGGCTGGTCGCCCATGACGCCATAGACCTTGGTGGCGATGACGACGTCCTTGCGGGGGATGTCGAGGTTCTTCAGCGCCTGACCGAGCAGCCTTTCGGACTCGCCGGATGAATAGACGTCGGCCGTATCGATGAAATTGACGCCTGCTGCAAGCGAGCGCTCGACGATCCGATCGGCGGCATTCTGGTCGACATCGGCGATGGCGCCCCACATGCTGCCTTCTTTGGCTTCGCCGAAGGTCATCGTGCCCAGGCAGATTTCCGAGACGAAAAGTCCCGTATTTCCGAGTTGATTGTAACGCATGGTCGAAAAAATCCTTTGTGTCTGCCGCAAGAGGGACTTGCGAACGGAAGAACTTCATCTTTTGATTATTGGCCTGCGCGCGACAGGCACAGCCGTGGCTGGCTGCTGGGTGAGGCCCATTCGATGTAGTGCGACGGCGACGCTTTTCAACGCCAAGCCTTGTCGCATCGAAGGCGGACGCCCTTGTCTCGACATAGCCCTTGTCTCGACACAGGCGGCCGATAGATTGCGGCCATAGTTCAAGAGGTGCGCATGTGACGACCCGAGCACTGACGACGATCGGCTTCGATGCCGACGACACGCTTTGGCAGAACGAACAATATTACCGACTGACGGAAGCCCATTTTACCGAGCTTCTTGCCGATTTCGCCGAAGGCCCGAAGATTTCCGAGCGGCTGCTGGAAGCGGAGAAACGCAATCTTCGCCATTACGGCTTCGGCATCAAGGGCTTCACGCTGTCGATGATCGAGACGGCGATCGAGATCACCGAGGGCAAAGTGCCGGCCAGCGTCATCGCCAAAATCCTCGATACCGGCCGCGACCTCCTCAGCCATCCGGTCGAGACCATGCCGCATGCGCGCGACACGCTGGAGGCGCTTGCCGGCAAATATCTGCTGGTCGTGATCACCAAGGGCGATCTCTTCGACCAGGAGCGCAAGCTTGCCCAATCCGGGCTCGGCGACTTCTTCGATGCGGTCGAGATCGTATCCGACAAGACGGCCGTCACCTATCGCCGCATCTTCGCCAAGGTCGGGGACGGGCCGGAGCGGGCGATGATGGTCGGCAATTCGCTGAAATCGGATATCGTGCCGGCGATCGCCGCCGGCAGTTACGGCGTCTTCGTGCCGCACGAACTCACCTGGGTGCTGGAACATGTGGACGAACCGACGGAGGCGCCGCGTTTTCGCAAGATCGGCCATCTCGGCGAATTGCGCGACCTGATCGAACAGCTGGCATAGCGGGGGCGTGCGTCATTTCGCCTTGGGAGGCGCCTTCGGAAACAGTGAGGGCGATTCCGGCTCCGGCGGCTGCTGCGGGGCGGCGGCCAACGGCTCGATCAAAATGCTGAAGGGAGCGCCGAGGCCGCGGCGCGGCGAGACCTTGGAGTAGTAGGGACGCAGCAGCCAGGTGGTGTTTTCCTTCACCGTCGTCTGGAAGCTCAAACCGTCCTCATCGGTGCCGAAGAAAGCTTCGTCGTCGGGTTTCGACAGGTCGAAGATCGCCAGGAAGGCGAACTTGCTCTTGGTGGAAAAATCGATCTTCACGTGCTGACCGGCGCGCACCGGCAGCGTGTAGACGTGGCCGCTGCCGAATTTCGTCCATCCCTTGAGCTGCATGGTGACGGCCGGAAACTGCAGCTTCTCCAGCTTCTCGCCGGGATCGAGCTGCGGCGTCTGCGCCGCGGCAAAGGCCGGCAAGAACAACAGGGCAAGTGCGGCGAACACTATTCTCACGGACAGATCTTTCATGGTCGAACCAGGACGGCGCGCATCGCCTCCACCTCGGGCCGGCAGAAACAGCCCTCGAGATGATCGTTGACGAGGCCCATCGCCTGCATGAAGGCATAAACTGTGGTCGGGCCGACAAAGGTCCAGCCGCGTTTCTTCAGATCCTTCGAAATGGTGACCGATGTCGGCGTCGTCGGATTGGCGACGATGTGTTCACGGTCGACCACAACAGGCCGCTCATTGTGGCCGGGTTCGTAGCGCCAGAAATAACGGGCGAGCGAGCCGAATTCGTCGCGGAGCACGATGGCGCGCCGGGCATTGTTGATCGTCGAAACGATTTTGCCGCGATGACGGATAATGCCGGCATCGGCCAGGCAGCGGGCCACATCCTTCTCACCGAAGAGGGCAACCTTCTCGAAATCGAAGCCGGCGAAGGCGGCGCGGAAATTCTCCCGCTTGCGCAGGATGGTCAGCCAGGAAAGCCCGGATTGGAAACCTTCGAGGCAGATCTTCTCGAAGAGGCGGATATCGTCGGTGACAGGGCGGCCCCATTCCTCGTCGTGATACTTGAGATAGTCCGGCAGGTTGGCGTGCCAGTGGCAGCGGCCCCTGCCGTCCTCGCCGATGATGATGCCAGTCGTGCTCATGTCCGCTTCGTTCTCCGGTCATGATTCCGGCCTTACCATTTGCAAACCATCTTTCCAAACCGATCGGTAACCCTGACGAAAAGTTTATTCGGCCGGTCGGTCTTTCATGGATCAATCTTTACCATTCGCTGGCGGATGGGGTGGCAGCGTCTTTCCCGGGCGGACCATCTCCGCCCAGGCGGACCCGTCCCGCCAGTCCATTTTCGGTCATTTGTAGAGAGTTCGTCCGATGATGAAACACCTTTTTCTTGCCGCAGCCTTCTGCGGCATCTTCTCCACGGCCGCCATTGCAGACGACCGCTACGCCACCCGCCCGCCTGTTATCCTCAGCCCCGATCTGACCGCACCATGGATCAACCAGCTCGGCGGCAAGGTCCGGCCGGTCGTCTATCAGCGCCCGGTCGTCCAGCCGCAGCAGCGCGGCCTCTTCCAGCGCCGCGTCATCCGCCAGGCGCCACAGCCCGTCCCCCAGACGGTTTCGGCGATCAATTCCGGCATCCCGGCGATCCGCCATCCGATCGAGCCGCAGTATCTGCCGCAGATGGTCGATTACGACACCACGGAAAAACCCGGCACCATCGTCATCGATACCAATAACCGCTTTCTCTATCTCGTCATGGACGGCGGCAAAGCGCGGCGTTACGGGGTCGGTGTCGGCAAGCCCGGCTTCGAATGGGCCGGCGCCCACAAGATCACCCGCAAGACGGAATGGCCGGACTGGGCGCCGCCTTCCGAGATGATCAGCCGCGAGGCCGCCAAAGGCCACTATCTGCCGGCGCGCATGGACGGCGGCCCGGAAAACCCGCTCGGCGCCCGCGCCATGTATCTCGGCTCGACGCTCTATCGCATCCATGGCACCAATGCGCCCTGGTCGATCGGCAGCGCTGTTTCGTCCGGCTGCATCCGCCTGCGCAACGAGGACGTCGTCGATCTCTACGACCGCGTCAACGTCGGAACCCGCGTCATCGTCATGTAAAGACACAGGCGATATCTTGGAAGCCGCAAGAACAGGCGGTTTCCTTCAGCGAAATTGCTTTATCCGGCCGGGTCGATCTTGAATCGAGCAGGAGTTCATGTAGCTTCGGGCGAATTTGCTTGAGGGGAATCGATCATGATCAAACTAATGCCGGGTCTGGCTGCCGCCGGACTTGTCTTGTCCTTGATGTCTACATCCGCCTTTGCAGCACCGGCCGGCTCCACGCCCGACAATACACGGGCTCCGGCGCAGATCGTGCGCGTCGCGCAGATGCCGAAATATGTGAAGCCGCAGTTCAAGCGCAAGAAAGTGCGCCTGGTGACGACGGAAGTGGCCGGCACCGTCATCATCGATACCAACAACAAGTATCTCTACCTTGTCGAAGGCAACAACCGCGCCACCCGCTACGGCATCGGCGTCGGCCGCGACGGCTTCGGCTGGTCGGGCATCGTCAAGATCGGCCGCAAGGCCGAATGGCCGGCCTGGACGCCGCCGGCCGAAATGCGCCGCCGCGAAGCCGCCAAGGGCCACATCATCCCCGCCTTCCAGGAAGGCGGGGAGGACAATCCGCTCGGTGCGCGCGCCATGTATCTCTATCAGGGCGGCCGCGACACCATCTTCCGCATCCATGGCACCAACCAGCCCTGGACGATCGGCCTCAACATGTCTTCCGGCTGCATCCGCATGATGAACGAGGACGTGATGCATCTTTATGATCGTGCCCCCGTCGGCACCAAGGTGATCGTCATCGGTCCCGGCAACAAGCAGGGCAAGGTGGCATTCGAGGACCGGGGCATCGACGTGTTGCGCACGATGTTCGGCGGCTGAGCAACACTTGCGAAAAAACGAAAGGCGCATTCTGACGCGCCTTTTCTTTTCCTTAGACTTTACGGCGGAAAGCTGGCACTGGTGCCTAAGAGTCGACATATTTGCAATATCGGGGCTATTCAATGACATATGCGCTGCGTTCCTCCGCCTCCCTGCTTGCGGGCATCGCGCTTTTCACCATCTGTTCAGCAGCCTCCGCCTCGGCGGAAGACCTGGAATTCTCCATTTACGGCGGCTATCAGACCGCGCCGCACAGTGGCGTCGACGTCTCGGACGGCACGCATTTTACGGCCGGCTGGGAAGGCAAATCCTTCGGCGCCCCGCCCTATTATGGCGGCCGCGTCACCTGGTGGCTCGAGAATTTCAACAAGCCGAACTGGGGTATCTCGCTCGATTATACCCATGACAAGGTCTATGCCGACGACGACACGCTCGCCAAGGCCGGCTGGTCGCATTTCGAGTTCACCGACGGCCTGAACCTGCTCACCGTGAACGGTCTCTATCGCTTCCAGGATCCGACCCGCCGCTGGACGCCCTATCTCGGCGCCGGCATCGGCGTGAACATTCCGCATGTCGAAGTGATTCGCCCCGAGGGCAAGACCTGGGCTTACGAATTCGGCGGCGTGACGCTGCAGGCCCAAGCCGGCGTCGACTTCAAGGTGACCGACCGCTGGTCGACCTTCGTCGAATACAAAGGCACCTATTCGCGCGTCGACGTTCCGATCGACAGCGGCGACCGGCTGAAGACCAATATCTTCACCAACGCCGTCAATGTCGGCGTATCGTTCCACTGGTAATGATTGAAATTCAGCTGCGGCGTTAGAGCGGTTCAGCTTTTCATGAAAGCAGGACCGCTCTAACCTTTTGTTTGGCGCAATTTCGGACGGAAAACCGCTTCACACTTTCCTGAAATTGCTCTATTTCGTGCCGCAGCTGACCTTGCCCTCGGCGGCGTAAGGTTTGCTGCCGCCCTCGATTGTCAGGGAATAGGTGCCGCTGAAATTCGCCGCCGGCTTGCCGCGGGCGCCGGCAACCACCACCAGATCCAGCGTTGCGCCGCTGGTATCGTCACCGCCGCCGTCGAAGACTTCCAGGAGCAGTTCGCCATCGCGCGACCAGTGATTGCTCAGATGCTGCGATTCGAACAGACGTTTTGCAAAAGCCGCTTGCGCGGGATCCTTGACAATAAGCGCGCCGCGGAAATGGTTGAGCCTATGGCCGCCTTCGTTTGCAAAACCGCTTTCGAGGGTGAACCGCGCCTGCGCGTCATCGGCGGAACAGAATAGGCGGCTGTCGGCATGGGCCGCGCCTGCCGCACCGAGCAGTCCCGCAAATACAATCATTCCCCGCCACATCGCCCAACCTCCCGGGAGCAGCCCGAATGGGCCTGCATTCCCTTCAGCCTAACGGCAAACCGGTTAATTTTTCCGGCACAGCGCCGCCATAGGCCCAATCGAGAAGCTCGACCGTATGCAGGATCGGGATCTCGGTGCCGGTGGCGATCTGAGTGATGCAGCCGATATTGCCGGTGGCGATGATATCGGCCTTGGTGGCTTGGATGTTTTTGACCTTGCGCGCCTTCAGCTCCGCCGAAATCTCCGGCTGCATGATGTTGTAGGTGCCGGCCGAGCCGCAGCAGAGATGGCCTTCGGCCGGATCGCGCACAGTGAAGCCCGCCGCCTTCAGCAGTTGCTTTGGCGCAAGGGTGATGCGCTGGCCGTGCTGCATCGAACAAGCCGAATGATAGGCGACCGTGATGCCCCTCGGCATATGGGCCGGCAGGTCGAGGGTCGCCAGATATTCGGCGATGTCCTTTGCCAGCGCCGAGACCCTCGCCGCCTTTGCGGCATAGGCGGGGTCGAGGCGCAGCATGTGACCGTAATCCTTGATCGTCGTGCCGCAGCCCGATGCGGTGATGATGATCGCATCGAGGCCATGGCTCTCGATCTCGCGCGTCCAGATATCGACATTGGTGCGGGCGCTTGCGAGCGCCTGTTCGGCCCGGCCCATATGATGGACCAGCGATCCGCAGCAGACCTCACCTTCCGGCGCCACAACCTCGATGCCGAGCCGCGTCAGCAGTCGGATCGCTGCGGCGTTGATGCCGGGATCGAGCACCGGCTGGGCGCAGCCGGTGAGAATCGCCACCCGGCCGCGCCGCGCCGTCTCGGGCCGATGGGTGCCGGGTTTTGAAAAGTCTGAAGGCGCGGGGATGCGGCGTGGCGCAAGCGCCAGCATAGCGGCAAAGGGTTTGAGTGCCGCTCCCCGCATCAGGCCGGCAAAGGGGCGGCCGAGACGGGCGAGATGGAGCGCCAGGCGGAAACGGCCGGGATAGGGCAGTACGGCCGCGAGAATGGCGCGCGTCAGCCGGTTCATGAACGGCCGCCTGTAAGTCTTTTCGATATGGGCGCGGGCGTGATCGACCAGATGCATATAGTCGACGCCCGAGGGACAGGTGGTGACGCAGGCAAGGCAGGAGAGACAGCGGTCGATATGGGTGACGACCTCGGCATCGGCGGCACGGCCGTTTTCCAGCATGTCCTTGATCAGGTAGATGCGGCCGCGCGGGCTGTCGAGCTCGTTGCCGAGCGTCACATAGGTGGGACAGGTGGCGGTGCAGAAGCCGCAGTGGACGCATTTGCGCAGGATCTGCTCGGATTCGGCGACATGGGGATCGAGCAGTTGCGACGGGGTGAAGTTGGTTTGCATCTAGCGGGGCCTCCGCTTGGGGGGCGCTGTGCCTGGGGCACCCCCCTCTGTCCTGCCGGACATCTCCCCCACAAGGGGGGAGATCAACAAGAGGTGGGACCATCGCCCATTCTCTGCCGTATTCCAACTGCAGTGCCCCAGTTGTTTGGGGAAGCCGCTGCCGCGATCCGATCTCCCCCATTGTGGGGGAGATGTCCGGCAGGACAGAGGGGGGTAACTCGCGCGCAGAGCCATCTTATCGCTCACCCCATCTTCCCCGGATTAAAAATCCCCGCCGGATCGAACTTTTCCTTCACCCGCCGCGACAGCATCGCCACCGCCTCCGGCTCCGGATGAAAGGCAGCCGTTGCCGCCCTCGCCACCGCCGACGCGCGGATCAGCGTCGCATGGCCACCGCCGAGCGCCATGATGAAGCGGCGGACCAGCTCCGCTTCGGGGTCTGCCTCCATCCTCATCCAGACGAGACCGCCCTGCCAGTCGTAGAAGGCGTCGACGCCGGCTTCGAGGCGAAGTGCCGCGACCAGCTGATGGCCGGTTCCTGGGGCGACCGAGACGCGCCAGACCGGCCGCGTCGTGCCATCGGCATAGGGCAGCACGTCGCGGATCTCCTGCCAGAGCCTGCGGCTTTCCGGCTCATCCAGCCGCGTCACCGTGGCAAAGGCCGACATCGCCGCCGCAAGTTTTTCGATGCGCACGTCGACCGAACCGGGCAGGCCTTCGACGCGCAGAACCGTCGCCTCGCCCTCGGGCAATTTGCCGGCAAGGAATTTCCAGGTCACGGTCAGCGGCAGATGGGCGGCACTGGAGACCTCGACCGGCAGCGCCATCGCCGCCGCCATGGCATTGGCCGCTTCGGCATCGTTGAGGCCGGACAGAACCAGCGTCTGTTCGGTCTTCGGGCGCGGCGGCACGCGAAAGGTCAGTTCGGTGAGAAAACCCAGCGTGCCGTGCGAGCCGGCGATCAGCTTGACGAGATCGAGGCCGGTGACGTTCTTCATCACCCGGCCGCCGGCCTTGATGATCTCGCCCCTGCCGTTGACGAAGCGCACGCCGAGCAGGCTGTCGCGGGCGGCCCCCGCAATGAGGCGGCGCGGGCCGGAAACATTGGCGGCAAAGACGCCGCCGATCGTCGGCTCGCCCGACCTGCGCATGACTGGGCGATGATCCATCGGCTCGAAGGCAAGCATCTGGCCACCTTCGGACAGGGCCGCCTCGACTTCCGCAAGCGGCGTACCCGAGCGAGCTGTCATGACCATCTCGCCGGGATTGTAGGCGACGATGCCGGAAAGCCTGGTCGATCGCAGCCGGTCTTCTGATGCAACGGCATTGCCGAAACCCGAGCGCGTATCACCGCCACAGACAGCGAGCGGCCGGTTCGTCTCCGCATGTGCTAGGACGATGGCCGCCGCCTGTTCCTCGCTTGTCGGCATCAGGTCGATCATGCGGCAGGGCGCCCTTCGAGCGGGAAGACCTTCGACGGGTTGAGGAGCCAGCCGGGATCGAAGGCGGCGCGCACCGCCATCTGCTGGGCGAGATCGGCCTCCGAATGCTGATGGCGCATCAGGTCGCGCTTTTCGATGCCGACGCCGTGTTCGCCGGTGAGGCAGCCGCCGGCGTCGACGCAGAGCTTGAGGATATCGTTGCCGGCGGCTTCTGCGCGGGCGGCATCCTCGGGGTCGTTGGCATTGAAGAGGATGAGCGGATGCATGTTGCCGTCGCCGGCATGAAAGACGTTCGCGACCCTCAGGCCATAATGATCGACGATCTCAGTGGTCTTCTTCAGCACATAAGAAAGCTGGCTGAGCGGCACGGTGCCGTCCATGCAGATATAGTCGGCGATGCGGCCGGTGGCGCCGAAGGCGGATTTGCGCCCCTTCCAGATCAGCGCCGCCTCGGTGGCCGACTGGCATTCGCGCACGGTCTTTACAGCATGGCGGCGGGCGATCTCGACGATGTCTTTTAGGGTGGCGTCCATTTCGGCCTCCGAACCCTCGACCTCTACGATCAGCAGCGCCCCAACATCGAGGGGATAGCCGGCATGGGCGAAGGCCTCGCAGATCTCGATGGCCGGCTTGTCCATGAATTCGATCGCAACGGGGATGATGCCGGCGGCGATGACATCGGCGACGCAGGCGCCCGCATCTTCCGAACTCTCGAACCCGAAGAGCACCGGGCGCGCACCCTCCGGCTTGGCGATCAGCCGCACGGTCGCCTCGGTGACGATGCCGAGCTGGCCTTCATGGCCGCAGACGAGGCCGAGCAGGTCGTAACCGGCCGCATCAAGCGCCTTGCCGCCGAGCTCGATCACTGTGCCGTCGACCAGCACCATTCTGACGCCGAGCAGATTGTTGGTGGTGACGCCATATTTCAGGCAGTGGGCGCCGCCGGAATTCATGCCGATATTGCCGCCGATCGTGCAGGCGAGCTGCGAACTCGGATCAGGCGCGTAGAAAAAGCCGTCGGCCGAAACGGATTCGGAGATGTTGAGATTGGTGACACCGGCCTGAACCACTGCCACACGGTTCGGCAGATCGATTTCGAGAATGCTGTTCATCTTCGACAGGCCGAGCACAACGGCATCCTCCTGCGGAATGGCGCCGCCGGAAAGCGAGGTGCCGGCGCCGCGCGGCACCACGGGAATACCGTAACGGTGGCAATAACGCATGACGGCTGCCACCTCGGCCGTGGTGCGCGGCAGGGCGACGGCGAGCGGCAGGCGACGATAGGACACGAAGGCGTCGGTTTCGAACGGCACCAGCTCGCGCGCCTCATGAACCAGGCATTCCGGCGGCAGAAGATCGGTGAGATCGGCAACGATCCGGGCGCGGCGCGCCAGCACATCGGCGCGCGGGGCGAGAAACGGAATGGCGTCGGACATGGTGTCCTCCCTGACCCTGACGACCGGAAATCACAGCGGCAAGATGACAGCGGGACGGGCCGCCAGCCTCTGCCGCCGGTGAACCGGCTTAGCACTTTCCCGAAACTGGCGCAAATGCTAAGCACTTATGCCAAAAGGGGAAAAAGTTGAAAGCCTTATGACCAACCTGGGTGATCTCGAAATCTTTGCCAAGGTCGTTTCGACGGGAAGCATGTCGCTGGCCGGGCGGGCGCTCGGCTTTTCCCCGGCCGTCGTCTCCAAGCGGATCAAGCGGCTGGAGGACCGGCTCGGCACCCGGCTTCTGCAGCGCACGACGCGGCAGATCTCGCTGACGGAAGCCGGACAGGGTTTTTACGACCGCGTTCTCGGCATTCTCGCTGGGTTGGAGGAGGCCGAATTCTACATTTCCGGCCGCTCGGCGCAGATGCACGGCACGCTGAAGATCTCGGCGCCGACCTCGTTCGGCCGCATGCATATCGCGCCGCATCTGACGGCGTTCATGCAGGCCCACCCGGAGCTTGCGATCAACCTTGTGCTGACCGACGAGTTCAGCGACATCATCGGCGGCGGTTTCGATCTGGCGATCCGGATTGCCGAACTGACCGATTCCAGCCTCGTCGCCCGACGGCTGGCGCCGGTGCGCCGGCTGCTCTGCGCTTCGCCGGATTACCTGGCCGCGCATGGCGAGCCCAGGCATATCGACGACCTGAAACACCATCGCTGCCTGCCGGCACACAACAACGATACCTGGCGGCTGACCGGGCCGGATGGCGCCCTCAGCCTGCGGCCCGACGGCATGCTGATCACCAATTCCAGCGAGGTGATCCGCGAGGCTGTTATATCAGGCCTCGGGATCGCGCTGCGCTCCACCTGGGATATCGGCGAGGAACTCAAGGCCGGCCGCTTGGTGCAGGTGCTGCCCGCCTATGAGGGCTCGCACAATGTCACGCTTTCGGCCGTCTATCCCAGCCGACAGTTCCTGCCGGCCAAGGTGCGGCTGTTCATCGACTATCTCACCGAGCTGTACGGGCCGGTTCCCTATTGGGAGCGCTGACAGCACCTCACGTCAACGCGAAGGACCGAGACGGGCGTTTGCACGTTGGGCCGATGTCGGCCACGCCACCGGCGCCAAGGGGAGGTGCGGTTCTCCAAATCTGAAATCCCGGTGGAACAAACGGCCCCACCATTGATTTGGAGGCACGCCGGGATCATATTGTACACCTGTGCAACGCGACGCGTTCGAGACAGGAGGTGACGGTTTTTTCGAGCCTGCCCCAGCTCGATTTCCCTATGAAACAGGGAGAAACAATCGCTTTCGGATCGTGCCGCAAATTTTGGCTTGCGCAAGCTTTCCGTGATACAAGGTATATGAGCGATTCCTAACATCAACGACAAAGGTGACCCGACAATTGACCCTTCTCGCCCGACTGGCATCCGATGTGCAACTGATGTTCCGGCGCCCGCCGCGACAGCAATATGGTGCGCTCTGCTATCGAGTGGGGGACGATGATAAGCTCGAGGTTCTCCTGATGACGAGCCGCGATACCGGCCGCTGGGTCATTCCCAAGGGCTGGCCGATGAACGGTAAATGTGCGCACGAAGTCGCCGCACAGGAGGCCATGGAAGAAGCCGGGGTCAAGGGTTCAGTCGAAATGGAGACGCTTGGCGCCTACAGCTATCCCAAGGTGCTCCGGGATGGGGTGCGTGTATCTTGCAAGGTGCAAGTCTATCCGCTTGAAGTCACCGGCATGGCCAAAAATTTCAAGGAAAAGGGTGAACGCACCATCGAGTGGGTTTCGTTCGACGAAGCGGCCGGCCGCGTGCGCGAACCGGAGCTGCGCCACCTGTTCCTCGCCTTCAAGCGGAAGCTGACCGACAGGCTTTCGGCCAAAGCGGCGAAGCAAATCCCGGCGGAATGAATCCTGCCATCTTGCACTGCTAGAAAGGCAGCGTAGAAGCAGATTCATCCTTGGGAAAAAGAATGCCACCACGCCCTGCCGTCCTCACGAAACGCACGCTCGACAAAGACCTCGACAAGATCACTCATGTCGAGGATGTGGCCAAGCATGTGTTGCGACGGCTGGTGGCGCCGGGGCTGGGGCTGATCTTCGTCGGCCTGACCATGCTCTTTGCCGGTGTCTATGTGTTCGACCGCCCAGGAGCCATGCTCGTCGTGGCGGCGGCGGCCCTTGCCGGCTACATGGCGATGAATATCGGCGCCAATGACGTCACCAACAATGTCGGCGCGGCCGTCGGTGCGCGCGCCATGACGATGGGCCAGGCGCTCGTCATCGCCGCGATTTTCGAAGTCCTCGGCGCCACGATCGCCGGCGGCGAGGTGGTCAAGACGATCTCCTCCAACATCGTCGATGCCGTAGAGGTGCCGGAGGCAATACTCGGCTGGATCATGATGGCGGCGCTGATGGCCGCCGCCCTCTGGATCAACCTCGCCACCTGGATGAACGCGCCGGTTTCCACCACCCATGCGATCGTGGGTGCAGTGATCGGCGCCGGCATCTCGGCCGTCGGGACGGAGCCGGTGAACTGGCGGGTCATGCTGGAGATCACCTCGAGCTGGATCACCTCGCCGCTGATCGGCGGGCTGATTGCGGCCGGCCTGCTCTACCTCGTCAAGACGCTCATCATCTATCGCGACGACAAGATCGCGGCGGCGCGGCGCTGGGTGCCGGTGCTGGTCGCGTCGATGGCCGGCGCCTTCATGGCCTACATGGTTTTGCAGCTGTCGCCGATCGGCAGATTTCCGCCCTTCACCGTCATTCTGATCGGGATCGGTATCGGGCTGGTGAGCTGGCTTGCCGCCCGTCCTCTCGTCCTCGCGCAAGCGCGGGATCTTGAAAACCGCAACAGCTCACTGCGGGCGCTATTCCGGCTGCCGCTGATCGGCTCTGCGGCGCTGCTGTCCTTCGCGCATGGCGCAAACGACGTTTCGAACGCGGTCGGGCCGCTGTCGGCAGTCGTCCATTCGGCCGGCATCGGCGGCGACGGCGGCGTGGGCCATCCGCCCCTCTGGGTGATGCTGATCGGCGCCCTCGGCATCTCCGTCGGCCTGCTGCTCTTCGGGCCGCGCCTCATCCGCCTCGTCGGCGAGGAGATCACCAAGCTCAACCCGATGCGCGCCTACTGCGTCGCACTGTCGACCGCTTTCACCGTCATCGTCGCCTCCTGGCTAGGCCTGCCGGTCAGCACCACGCATATCGCCGTCGGCGCCGTGTTCGGCGTCGGCTTCTTCCGCGAATGGTATACCCGCCATTCGAAGCGCCGCATCGCCTATATCAGGCGCAAGGCCGACAGCTGGGAACTGGATGAACCGGAGGAGCCGAACATTCATGAAAGGCGGCGGCGCTATCTCGTGCGCCGCTCGCATTTCATGACGATCATCGCGGCCTGGATCATCACTGTACCGGTTTCGGGAGCGCTTGCGGCGATGATTTATTGGGTTATGTTCGCGCTCTTTGTCTGAAACCTCAGGTTTTTCGAATGCGCGCCAACTTCCGCATGCAACGGCTTTTCGTCGAAGCGCCGCTTTCCAGCGGCGCCATCGTGGAGGCGAATGCCGATCAGTTCAACTATCTCGCCAATGTGCTGAGGATGGAGAAAGCTGCGGACATCCTGCTCTTCAACGGCCGTGACGGCGAGTGGAAGGCCTCCCTCTCCTTCCCCACACGCAAACGCATCCAGCTGACGGCAACCGAGCAGACGCGGCCACAGCCGGCGCCTTGCGACCTGCATTATCTTTTCGCGCCGCTCAAAGTCGGGCGCATGGACTATCTGGTGCAGAAGGCGGTCGAAATGGGAGCAGGCCTGCTGCAGCCAGTCATGACCCAGCACGTGCAGGGCAAAATCACCAATCTCGACAAGCTGCGGGCCAATGTCGTCGAGGCGGCGGAGCAATGCGGCGTTCTCGGCATCCCTGCCGTGGCCGAACCGGTGAGACTTTCCGATCTGCTCGACCATTGGCCGAGCGAGCGGCGCATCATCTATTGCGACGAGGGCGATGCCGGGCAAAACCCGCTGCCGGTGCTGTCTGCCATCCAGGAACGCCATCTCGCTCTGCTCGTCGGGCCGGAAGGCGGCTTTTCGGAAGAGGAACGGGCGCGGCTTCGAAGCCTCGACTTCGTCACCGCCATTCCGCTCGGGCCGCGCATCCTCAGGGCCGATACGGCGGCCGTTGCGGCGCTGGCGGTGGTCCAGGCGACGATCGGCGACTGGACGTGACTGCGAAAACGGGTTGACGCAGAAATCACTGCTGTTTTTTTGATGCGTCGTTGAAAGAATTTCACTTGCAACATACGTGGCTTGGGTCCTAATCACCTTCCAATTGCCCGGCCCCCTGGGCGCCTTTCGAATACAGGTACCCCGCATGGCCCGCGACACCACCGACCAGACGCCGCTCTCTTCGGTCCAGGAATTGACCGATTACATTGCCGCGGGCAACAAGCCGCGGGAGCGCTTCCGGATCGGCACCGAACATGAGAAGTTCGCCTTCTTCCGCGCCGACAACAGCCCGGTTCCCTATTTCGGCGATGCCAGCATCTCCGCCCTGCTTACCGGCCTGCAGAAAAAGAGCGGCTGGGAGCCGATCCTGGACGGCGGCAACATCATCGGCCTTGCCGAACAGAACGGCATGGGCGCGATCTCGATCGAACCCGGCGGCCAGTTCGAACTCTCCGGCGCGCCGCTCGAGACGATCCACCAGACCTGCCGGGAATCGAACCAGCACCTGGCGACCTTGCGCGAGATCGCCGAACCGATGGGCATCCGTTTCCTCGGGATCGGCGGCAGTCCGAAATGGACCTATGCTGAAACCCCGCAAATGCCGAAATCGCGCTACGAGATCATGACCCGCTATATGCCGAAGGTCGGCACCAAGGGCCTCGACATGATGTACCGCACCTGCACGATCCAGGTGAATCTCGATTTCTCCTCGGAAGCCGACATGCGCCAGAAGATGCGTGTCTCGATGAAGCTGCAATCGCTGGCGACCGCGCTCTTTGCCTCCTCGCCCTTCACCGAAGGCAAGCCGAACGGTTTGCTCTCCTGGCGCGGCGATATCTGGCGCGATGTCGACAACCAGCGCTCCGGCCTCCTCGACTTCACCTTCCGCGACGATTTCGGCTTCCGCGACTATGCCGAATGGGCGCTCGACGTGCCGATGTATTTCATCGTCCGTGACGGGCGCTATCACGACTGTACGCACGTCACCTTCCGCCAGTTCATGAACGGCGCCTTGAAGGGCGAGGTCGCCGATCCCTCGCCGACGATGGGCGACTGGACCAATCATCTTTCGACACTCTTCCCTGATGTGCGGCTGAAACGCTTCCTCGAAATGCGCGGCGCCGACGGCGGCCCATGGCGGCGCATCTGCGCCTTGCCGGCCTTCTGGGTCGGCCTGCTCTATGAAGATGCGGCGCTCGAGGCCGCCGACGAGCTGACGAAGGATTGGAGCTTTGCCGAGGTCAGCGCCCTGCGCAACGCCGTTCCGGCCGAAGGGTTGCAGGCTGAGTTTCGCGGGCACTCGCTTCTCGAGATGGCCCGCGAGGTGGTCGGCATATCGAAGGCCGGCCTCAAAGCGCGCGGCAAGCTCAACGGCGAAGGCCAGGACGAGAGCATCTTCCTTGCGCCGCTCGACGAGGTGCTTGCCAAGAAGGCGACGCTCGCCGAGGATCTGCTTTCGCTCTATCACGGCCGCTGGCAGGGTTCCGTCGAACCGGTCTTTGAGGACTATCAGTACTGAGATCGTCCTAAACGCCTCTAGCAAAAAGCCGTTTGCGCATTACCATTTCCGGATATAGTGACGTCAAAACGCGTCACGACTCGGGGAAAGGGACCTCCATGCTGCCACTCTTCGACATGATGATGCAGGCGCAGAACGGCGCGGCGATGGAGGCGGTCGCCCGGCAATTCAACCTGGCGCAGGAACAGGCGACCAAGGCCATGGCGGCGCTGATGCCGGCCTTTTCCGCCGGCCTGAAGCGCAGCACCGGCAATCCTTACGATTTCGTCGGGCTGATGCAGGCCGTCGCCTCCGGCAACTACGCTCGATATTTCGAGGATATGAGCCGAGCCTTCACGCCGGAGGGCATTTCCGACGGCAACAACATCCTTGCCCAGCTGTTCGGCTCGAAAGAGGTTTCGCGCGCGGTTGCCGCCCAGGCGGCGCAGATGACCGGCATCGGCCAGGATATTTACAAGCAGATGCTGCCGGTGCTGGCCGACACACTGATGGGCGGCCTGTTCAAACAGACGACCGGCCAGATGGCCTCGCCGGTCAATCCCTTTGTCAACACAGCAATGGGCGAGACCATTCAGAAATGGCTCGAGAGCACCGGCTTTGCGCCGAAGCCGAAGGCGGCACCGGAACCGAACATCTTTGACAATCCCTTCACACAGGCGATGCAGCTGATGTTCTCGGTGCCGAAACAGGAACCGGCGCCGCAGCCGAATCCCTTCCTCGACAATCCCTTCGCCAAGGCTTTCCAGGAGATGATGACCGGGCTCCAGCAGCCGGCGGCCAAACAACCAGTGGCCAAGCAATCGGCGGCCAAGACGCCGGAAGCGCCAGAGGAAGAGGCGAAAGCCGCTGCCGAGAGCTATACCGGCATGCTGAACGCCATGTTCGACAGCGGGCTCGAAGTGCAGAAGAGCTACCAGAGAAACCTGGAAGCGATTTTCGAAACCTACCGGCCGAAGCCCTCTCCTGACACCAAGACATAAAAAGACCCGGCGATGGCTGGGAAAGCCGATCACCGGGTCAAGCGGCAGGGCTATTGGCTATCACCCTGCGGGGAAACTCGCGCTCCTACTCGTCGCAGGAGCGGAAGAACTGCAGGCGCCAGCGATTGCGCGCCGAGCGCGTCAGATGTTCCGACGGATCCTCGAAAAAGGTCGAGGCCAGGAACGCCGAGGTCAGGTCGGCCCTGGTGAGGCCGATATCCCTCAGCTGACTGTCGTTCAGATCATGCAGCCCGTTGACCTCCATTCGATTGCGAAACCCGCGAAAGAGGGAGACCAGCGGAGCGAGGCCTGCCACCAGACGCTGGAAAAGCGTCGGGGTCAGCTTGCTGCAGTCGAGTTCTAGTGTTCGGTCTGTCGTGTGCATCGAACTCTCCTTTCTCGGGCACGCAACAACCCACCCCTCCCGCGAGGTCGTGCGAGAGGGGATAAGGCTGAATTCTGCTTGGGCAGGCAGGGTGTCTGCCCTTCACTTTGCTTGATTTGCACCCCGAAGATGCCAAAGACCTATTGATCAGTCCAACGAATGTTTCTAATGATTATCATCAGCTATCTTTATAGGTGAACCCATGTCCGCGCCTCTTGATCTCGACCAGTTGCAGACTTTCATCGCCATCGTCGATTCCGGCAGCTTCACCAAGGCCGCCGACAGGGTCTACAAGACCCAATCCGCCGTCTCCATGCAGATGCGCCGTCTCGAAGAGCGCATCGGCAAGCAGCTGTTCATCAAGGATGGCCGCGGCAACCGGCTGACGGTCGAGGGGGAAAAACTGCTCAATTACGCCCGGCGCATCATCCGCCTCAACAATGAGGCGATCGCCGCCTTTGACGACAACAGGCTGGAGGGGACGCTGCGCATCGGCACGCCGGACGATTACGCCGACCGCTATATGCCTGAAATCATCGGCCGTTTTGCCAAGACGCATCCGAATGTCGAGCTTTACATCGTCTGCGAGCCGTCGATGGACCTTGCCGAGCGCATGCACAAGGGCGAGCTCGATATCGCCCTTGTCACCCACAATCCGCGCGAGCGCATGTCCGACGTGGTGAGAACCGAGCCGCTCTGCTGGGTCGGCTCGGCCAACCATCCGATCCGCGACGACGCACCGGTGCCGCTTGCCGTCGGCCGCCGCGACTGCCAGTGGCGCCAGCTCGCCTGCTCGGCGCTCGATGCCGTCGGCCGCGAGCACCAGATCCTCTTCACCAGCTGGTCCTGCACCGTCGTCGCTGCGGCCGTGCTTGCCGGCATGGCGGTGTCGGTGATGCCGGAATCGGCGCTGCGCACGGGCATGAAGGTGCTGAGCCAGGCCGACGGTTTCCCGGCGCTGCCGCCGGTGCAGATCGGCATCATGAAGCGGCCGGGCGTCTCGCTGTCGCTGATGAACGCAATCACGGCCCATATCACTGCATGCCTCGACAACATCACGCCGGCTGTCGTCGACGACGGCCTGGACGCGGATGTCAAATCCGCCCAGGCGCGCCTTTATCCGCGGCTGAAGGCTGCGAATATGGTGCCGAGCTGGTAGGAAAGGCTCTACGCGGCGCTCGACGCGCTCGCGGCAAAAAGGGAAGCGCGGATGACGCGTTTCCACTCGCCGAGCATGCTCCGCGCTATGGTCTCCTCGCTGACGGCGGCGAGCCGGATGACGGCGCCGATCAGGTGGCTGAAAAGGTAAGTGCGCGCGAACATTTTCTCGTCGCAAAGGTCGGGAGCCAACCTGCGTACAGCGTCATCAAAGATACCGGCGACGCGACCGCTGTGCTCGATATTCAGCCGAAGCAGATCCTGATCGGTCTCGGTTCCCATCCAGACGCCGAGATAGACGGGATCGCCGCGATAGGATTCGTAATACCAGTCGATGGTGGCGCAGACGACATCGAGGGCCTGGTCGAGTGACTGCACGTCGCTGAACATCGCAGCCGTCTTCGCCTGGATCGCCGAAGCGTGCTGGTCGAAAAGGGCTTTGACGATCGCCGCCTTCTCCGGGAAATACTGGTAAACCGAGCCGATCGGCACCTTGGCGGCGACCGCGAGTTCCGTCATCCGCATGGCGCTGACGCCCTTTTGGGCGATTATTTTGGCGGCGGCAGCGAGGATAAGATCCAGCCTCTGGATGCTACGCTCCTGCTTCGGCTTCCTGCGCAAGCCGATGCGATCCATGCTTTCCGCGCCCATGTCGTTCCCATTCTTATTGTTTCGCGGCGGAGGCTATCTGCCACCACCGCGTCGAGCGGATATGACATGCAGGCCTTCATCAGCAGTAAATGGAAAAGCTCGCATTTTAACGATCGGCAAACGTCTGGAAAATCGGGCTTCTGGACCACATTACCCTGATTGACTGGCACGCGAAAAACGTCAATTGGTTGTAAAATCCAGCGAGCTGCTGCCTGCGCGCACATCAGCGTCAGCCCACCGCCATCCAGATGGCGAGCCAACCCCACATGGCTGCAAGCACCAGATAACCGGCAGCGAAGATCGGGCTGCGATAGCGGAGATCATTGCTGGTGACGTGAACGGCGGCATGGGCATAACGCAGGGCGACGAAGACCCAGGCGAGGCAGACGGAGACAAGATTATCGGCCTCGGTGACATAGAGAAGAACACAGCAGGCATAGAAGAGCACAGGCAATTCGAACTGGTTGGCGAGGCAGTTCTTGACCACAAGGCTTTCGGCGGGTTCGTCGCGATTTTCGCGATAATCCAATTGCTCTATCTTGCCGGCGCGGACCATTTTCGCGCGCCGCATGCCCAGAAGCGCATAAAGACCATAGACCAGGGCCACATGGGCGAGGACTGGCCAGAAGATTTGATAGCCGGTCATATGCCTCGTTAAGTCCTTTCCGCATTTGCAATCTTTCGAGCAATAGCCGAAAGCGGAACCGGATACCACGCGGCCTTAAATCGCAGAGACAGAGGGCGCAAGCTCCTCAGTCTTCGCCCGGAGAGAGCCAACGGGCGATGACAAGCCGGGTGGCGACGATGAAGCAGATAGCGAGACTTGCGAATTTCAACCGCGTCATCCATGGCAGCAGGTGCATTGCAAGGCCTGCGGACGCGCCGTTGCCGAAGGCGATCAGGCTGGAAATGTTCTCGCCGTAGTCGGAGATGCCGTAGATGAAAGGCAGCAGATAGATTGCCTTGGCTATGAGCGGATGAAGCGGCCGGCCGAACCACGAGCCTATGGGGCCAAGCCTGAGGAAAACAAGGAACAGCAGTGCCGTCAGCAATGCCGGAAAGATCAGCTCCGGCCCGAAATACATGGCGTTGAGCAATTTGGCTGCCGTCTCGTTCTCATCGAGCAGCTTCTGCATGTGGAAGACGGCCGATTCGTCGTAGCCGGCGAAATAGGTGTCGAGCACCGCCTGCCCGGTTTCGTGCTTAAAGGGCACGACGAAGCCGAAGGTCGTCCAGGCGAGCACGGCAAGGCAGAGGGCGGCGAGCAGCGCGAGGGTCCAGAGGGGAATTGCGCTGCCCGCCTTCATGATCAGAGGCCGGCGCCCGGATAGTTCGGGCTCTCGCGGGTGATCGTCACGTCATGGGCGTGGCTTTCGCGAAGGCCGGCGCCGGAGATGCGCACGAAGGTGGCGCGCTCCTGGAAATCCTTCAGGTCCTTGCCGCCGACATAACCCATGGCCGCCTTGAGGCCGCCGGCGAGCTGGTGGACGACGGCCGAGACCGGTCCCTTGTAGGGCACCTGACCCTCGATGCCCTCCGGGACGAGCTTCAGCGTGTCGCGCACCTCGGCCTGGAAATAGCGATCGGCCGAGCCACGGGCCATGGCGCCGACGGAGCCCATGCCACGATAGGCCTTGAAGGAACGGCCCTGGTAGAGATAGACCTCGCCCGGGCTCTCATCAGTGCCGGCGAGCAGCGAGCCGATCATGACGGCGGAGGCACCGGCGGCGATCGCCTTGGCAAGGTCGCCGGAGAATTTGATGCCGCCGTCGGCGATCACGGGCACATCCTGATCCTGGGCGGCCTGGACGGCCGACATGATGGCGGCGAGCTGGGGAACGCCGACGCCGGCGACAATGCGCGTGGTGCAGATCGAGCCCGGGCCGATACCGACCTTGACGGCATCGGCGCCGGCATCGATCAGCGCTCGGGTGCCGTCATAGGTGGCCACGTTGCCGGCCATGATGCGCACCGAGTTGGAAAGCTTCTTGACGCGGGCGACGGCATCGAGAACGCGCTGCGAATGGCCGTGGGCGGTATCGACGACCAGGAGGTCGACGCCTGCCTCGATCAGGCGCTCGGCGCGCTCGAAGCCGTCATCGCCGACGCTGATGGCGGCGGCGGCGCGAAGCCTGCCCTGGGCATCCTTGGAGGCGTTCGGGTTCAGCTGCGACTTCTCGATATCCTTGACGGTGATGAGACCGACACAGCGGCCTTCGGCATCGACGACCAGCAGCTTCTCGATGCGGTGCGAGTGCAGCAGGCGCTTGGCCTCCTGCTGATCGACGTTTTCCTTGACGGTGACCAGGTTGTCCTTGGTCATCAACTCATGGATTTTCTGCTCCGGATCGGAGGCGAAGCGGACGTCGCGGTTGGTGAGGATGCCGACGAGGCGGCCCGACTTCTCGACGACCGGGATGCCGGAAATGCCATGCGACTTCATCAGGGAGAGCGCTTCGGCAAGCTTCGCTTCCGGGCCGATGGTGACCGGATTGACGACCATGCCGCTTTCGAACTTCTTCACCTGGCGGACCTCTTCGGCCTGCTCGATCGGCGTCAGGTTGCGGTGGATGACGCCGAGGCCGCCGGCCTGGGCCATGGCGATCGCCAGCCGGCTCTCGGTGACGGTATCCATGGCCGAAGAGAGGATCGGAATGTTGAGATCGAAGTCGCGGGCGATGCGGGTGGCGATATTCGTCTGGCCGGGCATGACCTCGGAATGGCCGGGCTGCAGCAGCACGTCGTCGAAGGTAAGCGCGTCCGCGCCGGTTGCCGTTTCAATGATGCGGGCCATGGCCAAATTCCTTCAGTTAAGAAAATGCAACCCGGCCCGGAAACGAATCGTCCGCCCCGGCGGTGTGCATGAGTTGCTTGGAAGTTGGCGAGGGCTGGTAACACGTCTATGACAGGAAGGAAATAGCAAAAAGCCCGGCGTGGCCGCCGGGCTCGTCATGGGAGCCATGCATCAAAAGCGCATCGCGTCAAACTTCATTCATGCGATGCGCTTTAGCTCTTTGTTTTTACGCATGTCGTTATCCCGGAACCGCTGCACACCTCCGGGCGACATGCGTAGATCAAATGTCGAACTGATAGGTCTTCGGCACGAAGCGGTAACCGCCATCCTGCTTCTCGGCGAAACCGACCGCGGGGAAAGGCATGTGATAGCCGAGGAAGGCGATCTTGTCGGTCGCGATCATGTCGAAAACCTTGCGGCGGCTGGCTGCCGCCTGCGCCTTGTCCATATCGAAGCGCACTTCCCAATCCGGGCGCAGCAGCGACAGAATATAGTGGTTGGCCGTATCGCCGGTCAGCACCAGGCGCTTGCCCTCGGACTCCACATGGAACACGATATGGCCCGGGCTGTGGCCGGCGGCCAGCATCGCTGTCATGCCGGGTGCAACGCTGTCCCCGTCCTTGATAAAGGTGGCTTTTTCGACGAGCGGCGTCACGTTGGCGAGCACGGCCTTGTGGCCGCCTTCGGCGGGCGTGCCTTCGCGTGATTTGTTCGACCAGAAATCATATTCGGCCTGGCCGATGACATAGCGGGCATTCTTGAAGGCGGCTGCGCCATTTTCCATCAGACCGCCGATATGATCGCCGTGCAGATGGGTGAGCGCCACGAGGGTGACGTCGTCCGCCGAGTATCCTGCAGTTTTCAGGCCTTCGGCAAGCCGGCCGGCGCCGCGCGCCCGCCCCGCTGCACCGAAACCGGTATCGACAAGAATGACATCCGAGCCGGTATCGATGAGGGCAGGCGTATAGCCGCTCAGGATCTTGTCGGCCGGCAGGAAGTTTGCGGTCAGCAATGCCTTGACCGTTACGGGATCGTGATTGGTGCCGTAGGTTTCATAGGGTTTTTCGGAGATGTTGATGCCATCGCGCACCACGGTGAATTTATAGGAACCGAGCTTGAATTGATCGATCTCGGGCAAAGGCACTGCATTCATATTGCTGCTTTCTCCAGTCGCGGCCGCCACGGCCTTCTCTCTTAAAATCACCGGCGCCGCCATCAGCCCGAGGCCTGCGGCAAAAAACGTGCGCCGCTTTAGTGGCGTTGAAATTGCCATATCCACTCCCGATGCGCGGTGTCATTGCGCTGCCCCCGACGATATGCCCGCCCGGATTTCCTGCGTCGGGCGAGGTGGACATAGGTCAATCTTGATAGGGAAGGATGTCGGGCAAGCCATCTCACGCAGACGTGAACCAAACGTGCCATCGAAGCAGATTGAAGGATTGGCAGGTCCGGGAAGTGGGTCTACACAGCAAATGCCTTTCCTGCTCCGATCCGCAGCCTATCAAGGCTCCCGCCTATGAACCGAATCGTCCCGCTGATCCTTGCCGTCGCTCTCTTCATGGAGCAGATGGACTCCACCGTGATTTCGACGGCGCTGCCGGCAATTGCCAGGGATCTCGATGTCGGGCCGATCACGCTGAAGCTGGCGCTGACCTCCTACATGGTGGCGCTGGCGGTGTTCATCCCGGTCAGCGGCTGGATGGCCGACAGGTTCGGCGCCAAGAAGATCTTCCGCCTTGCCATCTCGGTTTTCGTCATCGGTTCCATCTTCTGCGCCGTCTCCTCCAATCTCGTCGAATTCGTCTTCGCTCGCTTCTTGCAAGGCATGGGCGGCGCGATGATGACGCCGGTCGGCCGTCTCGTCCTGGTGCGCACCACGCAGCGCAGCGACCTCGTCTCGGCCATGGCGCTGCTCACCATTCCCGCCCTTGTCGGCCCGCTCACCGGTCCGCCGCTCGGCGGCTTCATCACCACTTATTTCAGCTGGCATTGGATCTTCCTGATCAACGTGCCGGTCGGCATCATCGGCATCTGGCTTGCGACGATCTTCCTGCCGGAGGTGGAGGCGATGGCGCCGCCGAAGCTCGACTTCACCGGCTTCGTGCTCACCTCGCTTTCAGCCGCGGGTGTCGTCTTCGGCCTGTCGGTGGTCAGCCTGCCGGCCCTGCCGCCGATCATCGGCATCACCGCGACCTTGATCGGCCTTGCCTGCGGCGTCCTCTATATCAGCCATGCGAAGCGCCACCCAGCGCCGATCCTCAACCTCAACCTGTTCAAAAATCCGACGTTCCGGGCTTCGACCATGGGCGGCAATCTCTTTCGAATCTGCGTCGGCGCCATGCCGTTCCTGACACCCCTGATGCTGCAGCTCGGCTTCGGGCTGACGCCGTTCCAATCCGGCCTAATTACCTTTGCCGGGGCGATCGGGGCGATCACCACGAAATTCATGGCCAAGCGCGTTTTCGCGGCCACCGGCTTTCGCACGACATTGGTCGGCGCCGCCATGGTGACGACGCTTGTGACCGTCATCACCGGCTTCTTCACGCCGGCAACGCCGCATCTCGTGATCATCAGCGTGCTGCTGCTCGGCGGCTTCTCCCGCTCCTTCATGTTCACCGGCGTCAATGCACTTGCCTTCGCCGACATCGAAGATGCGCAGGCGAGCCAAGCGACATCGATGAGCTCGGTGATGCAGCAGATCAGCCTGGCGCTCGGCGTCGCGGTGGCGGCCGCAATATTGGAGACCTCGATTTATATCAGAGGTGAGGCGCTTGATGTGGCCGATTTCCACCTGGCTTTCTACATCATCGCCGGGCTGACGGTGATTGCGACCATTCCCTTCATCCGCATGGACCGTAACGCCGGCGCGCTCGTTTCCGGCCACCGCTCGAGACGCGTGGCGGCATCTGCGATCGAGGCCGAGCAGCAAGCAGTCAAATGAGCTCCTATCCAGGGCTCTCGCAGACGGCAGAGAGTTTGTTGCCGTCGAGATCTCTAATATAGGCGGCATAGAAATGGGCATGGTAGGGACGCAGACCCGGCCCGCCTTCATCGGCGGCGCCTGCCGCGATTGCCGCCGCATGGAAAGCATCGACGGCCGCCCGCGTTCCGGCCGCAAACGCGACCATGGCGCCATTGCCCGCAGTCGCCCGGCGGCGGTTGAAGGGCGTCACCACCCAAAAGCGGCAGCGCGTATCGCCCTCGGCCGAATAGCCGATCTCGTCCTGCGAATAATGTTGGCGGCGATAGCCGAGCACGGGCAGAACGGCATCATAAAAATGCCCTGCGCGGTCAAGGTCGTTGGTTCCGAGCGTGACGTAAAGAAGCATGGGACGTCATCATCTGCCGGGATCTGCCCGAGATCAAGCCTGCTCTGCGTCAGCTTCCGCCTTGCGGCCTTTGAATCCCTTGGCGAGCAGGAACATCTCGACCGATTCGGCACGCGAGGAGTTCGGCTTGACGTGGACGACCTGCCGGAAGTTCTGCTTCAGCATGGCAAGCAGATCACGCTCGGTGCCGCCCTGGAAGGTCTTGGTGAGGAAATGCCCGCCCTCGCCCAGCACCTCGATGGCGAAATGGGCCGCGACCTCGCACAGATGCATGGTGCGCAGATGATCGGTGCGGTGATGACCGGTGGTCGGCGCCGCCATATCGGAGATGACGAGATCGGGCGTGCCGCCGACAGCCTCCATCAGCTTTTCCGGTGCACTGGGATCGAGGAAATCGAGCTGCAGGATTTTGACGCCGGGAAGCTGGGCCATTTCGAGGAAATCGATCGCGGCCACACGCACGTCCTCATCGGTCGAGCCGGTAACCTTGGCGGCGATCTGCGACCAGCTGCCGGGAGCCGCGCCCAGATCGATGATGCGCCTGGCGCCGCGCAGGATGTGGTATTTCTCATCGATCTCCAACAGCTTGAAGGCAGCGCGGGCACGATAGCCTTCGAGCTGGGCGCGCTGCACATAGGGATCGTTGATGTGGCGCTGCAGCCATTGGCGGGAGGATGCCTTCATCTTCTTGTTCTTGACGCGCTGGCCGAGCTTGCGGCCGGTGCGGTTTCCCGCGATCGGTGCCTTTGTCATGCCCTTCCCCTTATTTCGCCCGCTGGCCGCGGCGGTTGCGATGGCGCCGCCACACGCCGTCGTCGGCCATCATGTCGGTGAGCAGACCTTCCCTCAAGCCGCGATCGGCAACGCGCATGCGCGGGCTCGGCCAGCGACGGCGGATCGCCTCGAGAATGGCGCAGCCGGCAAGCACCAGATCGGCCCGGTCCGGCCCGATGCAGGGATTGGCCGCACGGCTTTCGAAATCCCAGGAGAGAAGCTTCGCCTGCATGGCGGAGACCTCGTCATCCGAGAGCCAGATGCCATCGACCTTGCGTCGGTCATAACGCGGCAGGTCGAGATGGACGCCGGCAAGCGTCGTCACCGTGCCCGAGGTGCCGATCAGGTGGAAATCGCCGGTCCCAGCGATCTCGATCTCCGGGCAATCGAAGCGTCCGAGCATGGCTTCGACCTCGCGCACCATGCCCTCGAAAAGTTCCGGTGTGACGTCGCGCCCCCCGTGACGCTCCGACAGCGTCACGACTCCGACCGGCAGCGAGGTCCAGTGGGTGATGTGGTTGGCAAGCCGGCTGAAGCGATTATCGCCGATGCGGATGACGGCGATCTCCGACGAGCCGCCGCCAATATCGAAGAGGACCACGGAGCGGGTCTCGCGGCCGACGAGCGAGGAGCAGCCGGAAACGGCAAGCCGCGCCTCAGTCTCCCGGTCGATGATCTCGAGCTCGAGGCCGGTTTCAGCGACGACGCGACCGAGGAATTCTTCGCCGTTGACCGCCTGACGGCAGGCTTCGGTGGCGATCAGCCGCATGCGGCGGATCTCCCGGTTTCTGAGTTTGCCGGCGCAGATCCTGAGCGCCTCGATCGCCCTTTCCATCGCCTCGTCGGATAGACGGCCACTGGCGGCAAGACCCTCACCGAGGCGCACGATGCGGGAAAAGGCATCGACGACGCGGAACTGACCCGGCCGGGTCGGCTGGGCTATGAGCAGACGGCAATTGTTGGTACCGAGATCGAGCGCGGCATAAAGCTCTTCCGGCCATGCATGCTCGCCGGCCTGACGATCCCCCTGGTGACCGTTGCTCTCCTGGCGTCCTTTGCGGCCGGCGGCCGCGCCGTTCTGCATCTCGCGCGGAACAGCACTGCGCGCCGTCTCTTCGACGCGGTTTTCCTGCATCGGGAGATGGGAGGGCTTTGCCGACGACAGCGGCCGGCCCTGCAGCCCGCGCTTGCCGCGATGCTTCCGGCGGTTGCGCCGGCTCGATGCCTGTTCACTGCCGGGACGGGCGGCATTGACTGCCGCGTCCTGTTCCACCTTCTGGCTTTGAACTGAACTATCCTGTGAAGCGCTTTGACCGCCGCGACGACGGCGCTTTCGCTTGCGAGCCGGATGTCCGGCCGCATCTTCCATGGGGCGCGCAGGCTGCCCGGCACCGCCGGGGAACTCATGCGAAGCGGGATGAGCGGCGCTGCGGGTCTGCCCGCCACGCTTGCCCTTGCGACGCCTGGACTTCTTGCCGTCCCTGCGCCCTGCCGCCGACGCCCCGTCAAATTGCGGCTTCGCGCCGCCTTCGGGGTCTTCCACGTTGTTTTCCACCGCGCCGCGCAAGTCCCGGAGGTATGCAGCAGGCGCTTATTCGATTTTTGCGTTGCCGCAAGAATATCAGCGCCCGCCAAAATCACCAAATTCTTTTTTGACAGAGGGCTTTGCGGAAGAGTTTCGCCCCCGACCTGAGAAGGCCGATTTTTTTCAAAACAGGTATTTGCAATCGCCGGGCTTTTGTTTATAAGCGCCGCACACCAGCCGAACCGCCCGCCGGTTCGCCCTTGCTGGGGAATAGTTCAATGGTAGAACAGCGGACTCTGACTCCGTCGATCTTGGTTCGAATCCAGGTTCCCCAGCCAATTGATTTCGTTTGCGTTTTCCCCTCGTAAGAACAGAACGTTTTGCTTCAGTTGGAAACTCAGTTGGGAGAATTTGTTCTCGCTTCGAGCTTCCGGATGGCGCTTTCCGCCAAAGCGACATCCCGTTTCAGATAATTTGCATCGAGGATCGAACGCACTTCGCGCAGGGTGTGACCGGTGATCGTTGCAATTTCGGCCTCGGTCGCACCGGCCAGAGCCAGACGCGTGACAGCCGTTCCGCGCAGATCGTTGAAGGTTACGCCGAACACGCCAGCGGCGCGGCAAGCCTTGCCCCAAGACGATCGGAAACCATCCGGTGTCCAAGGTTCGCCGTAGCTGTTGAGCAGGATGTTTCCGGCCTTCTGCCTGGCCGCGTCGAGTCTGATTTTGAGCGGGCCGCCGACCGGAATTGTGACGTTGATCTTCGTCTTTCCCTGCCGCAGCCGGATATACGTCCCGTCATACTGCATCCACGTGAGTTTCAGCAGATCGCCCTGCCGCTGCCCCGTCCAGAGAGCGATGATCAGCGGCAGATGCAGGTGCTCGTCTGCCGAGGCGAGAAACGCGGCCTCGTTCTCTTCCGTCCAGACGAATTCGTTCCGCGTCGCGCGATAGACACGGCCGCCGCGCTCGCATGGGTTCACGTCGACGAGACCGCCTTCCTTCGCCCAAGAGAGGATCCGCGCGAACACCTGCCAGCCGTAATCAGCCTGCCTGCGAGACTTTAGCGCTCTCTCATCCCGCCACGCTCGGAATATGCCCCGTGTGCGTTTGTCAGCGAGGGCCGAGAGCGGGAAGGTGCCGAACTTGCCCTCGATGACCTTTATCAGCTTCACGTAGTCACTTTGGGTGCGCGCCGCGAGATCGTGCCATTCCGCGCTTGATTGAAAGCCATTTAGGATGCTTTGGAGCGTCCCGGCCGCCGGCTGCACCTTGCGTGCATGCGCTGCATTATAAGCTTCGTCGAACTCTGGATCGCCCGGCTTGCCTGGAAGGCGCGGCCCGCCCTTGAATGCGTAGTAATAGGTGACTTCCTCACCGCTCGCCAAGGTCTTCTTGACGGGGTTCACGCCCTTGTAGTGCTTAATTGTGCGCATTGCTTTTCAACCACTGATCCAGAGGATTATCAGGCGCCGTCGACTCCGTTGCGCAAACGACGCTGATTTTTCCGTTTTCGATTTCGACCCGGCCGACGGTAACGCCACCCGCTCGCACCGCCTGGACCGCACGAGTGATATCGATTTTGCGGAAGGTGGCGCGTCGCGAGCTCATGATCTCTCCATCTTCGATCGCGTCCGCAGCCCCTCGAGCTCCGTCGTCACATCTGCGATCTCGGAGGCGACGTCATCCAGCAGGCGCGAGCAGGCTTTCGCGACCATCGCCAGCTGATGGAGCTGATCGCGATCGCGAATGCTCGACTCGGCCAGCCGCTCGAGCGCGTCGGAAAGAGTGTCGGCGATCGACTGCGCCTCGAGGGCGATATCGCTCGCTTCCTTCAGTTGATTGTGCTCGGTCGTCACGTCGCATCCCCCTCGAGCTTCTTCCCGAGGATGGCGGCAGGGGCAATGAGATCGCGCGGAGCAATCCGCCGGCCGTCCCAGATGCGCGCGCCCCAGAGCTGCTGCTGCTGTTTCTGCTCATCCCACCAGGACGAGATCCAATAGGTCACGGCCTGGCCGTTGACCGCGACCTCGTAGGCGCCTTCGCCGTCGAAAACATTGCGCTCGGCGATGATCACGATCGCGCTGCCGGCCGCATTCACGATGCGATGACTGGCCACCTTTGGGCAGTCCGCGCGCAGAAGCGCCAGCAGGGTTTTGATCTGCTCGATACAGGCCTCGATGGCCTCGCCGAGCTGTGCGTCCGTTAGCGGCAGCTGGGTATGATCTTCCCCAGCTGCCGCCGTCGCCGCGGCCAGCAAAGCGGCGGCAGTGCTGCCCTCGGCGAACTGGAAAAACTCGCGACGGGAAAGCCTTGCATCCCGACCGCCATTTGCATTATGATCCGTCTGCATTTGATACCTTTCAGGTGTTAGAAAAAGCCGACGCTGGTTTCTCAGGCCGTAGCGTCGGCTTTTTGCGTTTCCGCAGATGAGCGAATCTGCTTCTCCAAGATTGTGACGATTTCGCTGTTGATCGAGCGGCGGTTTTCCGCAGCCATAGCCTTCAGCGCGTCACGCATTCCATCTGGCATGCGCAGGTTGAACTGATCTGATCGGCGAGAGGAGAGATTTTCCATCGGGCGAGTCCAGAGTAATTTACTACCATTCGATTAATAGTAAATTACTTCCATGGACGCAAGCGCCAATGGTAGTTAATTCATACTATGCACGGCAATCTTAGGCGGACAGGAATGGCTCGCGGCGACTTTCCCAGCACAAAGCAAGACCAATTCAATCTTCGCCTTCCTGCAGGTATGCGCGACGAGATCCAGCGGCTAGCGGCCGAAGATGGCCGCTCAATGAACGCCCAAATCATCGAGCTTCTGAATTTCGCCATTCAAAACAGCGGCTTGGACATCGATGAAATTATGCAAATGCTTGTTGTGCAGCGGCAAGAGATGAACGATCTGCGAAAGCAGATATCGGTGCCAGGCGACCGAACCCAAAACGCCAGTGACGTGCAGCGGCAGCTGGACGAATGCCGCCAGGCGCTCAAACAGAAAGACGGCCTGCTGATGGCGGTCTGCCTGCAGCTTTTCATGAACCGTGATGTGTTGCCGGCCGAATCAGTCGTCCTCGCCGACTCCCTGCTCAAGAGCGCCGGTGAGGTGGATCTATTGGACTTGAATGAGGACGAAGTTTCCGCGTTGCCTGTAGCGCGCTACCACGCGCTTGTGCGGCGCTTCTTTAAAAAGAAGGGCGCGGCCTCTAATAAGAAAGATTCAGCGGCCTAGTTCAGATGTCCGAACCTTGGACATTTGACCCGACACGAAAAACATTCCAGACGAGAATGTTTTCCGGCCAGTTTTAAAAGCGTTCCAGACGAGAACGCTTTTTGGCGAGAAAGTCTTCCAGACGGGAATACTTTCCGGCGGAATTCTAGCTTCGAATCAAAGTCGCCCCAGTGTTAGATTTTTCCGATGTTTAGGAGCGCGGCGCGCGTTTTCCCCAGGCAAGCCACGAAATCAACCCCCCTAAATATAATGACTGTGGATGACGGGGATTAAACTGCCTAAGCGCCTGATGAGCTTTAGCTTTTCTCGGATGAACGTCGCGTCGAAACGCCTTATTTGTTCTCAGAAACGAACAGAGAACAAATTTCGTTGGCTTGACTTGGAATCACCCAGGCTCCCATATTCCGGCCACCTTCTGACTTCCGGAAGGCGGTACGAAAAAACCGAGGCCTGGCAGCCTCGGCTTCGTATCTAACCGCAACGGCTCGGAAAAGCTTGCGGATCAGGTATTGCAACAAGCGCAAACTGACGCGCTGATACCAATCTGTCAAGCGATTCCGAGCCACATAAAGAAAGCTTTATATGGCAAACTATCTTCTTACGTACGATCTCAACGGGCCTAAGCCGTCTCACCATGAGATGGACCAGTTTCTTGAGAAGCTGGTGGCAAACAGAGGCCGCGTGCTCGAAACAGTATGGTGGGTTGATTATCCGGGTACGGCTGCGCAGCTTCGTGATCGGGTGAAAACCATTCTCGGTGACGAGGATCTTCTATTGGTGATCGAAGCCAAGAGTGCGGCATGGACGAAGCTCCTTGTCACGAATGATTCTCTTAAATCAGCTTGGGCCGCAGCTGCCTAAAAAGTGATGAAGGCGGTCATTAAATGGCCGCCTTCATTGTGCGTTCCGCACCATGCCGGAACATCAGCGTGATGATGTCACGCTGCTCGACGAGGTGGCCCAACCCTATCAATCCATCGGAAAGTAAGAGGGAACTCAGAATGACCGAGAAGCCATTCGCGCTCGTTTTGATGCCATTCTCAAGCGACTTTGACGATATCTATCGCCTTGGCATTCGAGAGGCCGCCAAAGAACATGACGTGATCGCCGAGCGGGTCGACGAGCAGCTGTACTCTGAGACAATGATGGAGAGGATATATCGGCAGATCGACGCAGCTGATTTCGTTATCGCGGATATGACAGGCCGGAATCCTAACGTATTTTACGAAGTAGGGTACGCCCATGCCAAGGGAAAGCTGTGCACCCTTCTGACGCAGGATACAGCCGATATCCCATTCGATTTGAAGCATCACCGGCACCTGGTCTACGGCGGCAAAATTTCGCGGTTGCGAGAGTTGCTTTCTCCCGAACTGCAATGGCTGAAAGCCGAGACCGAAAAGAAGAATACCAGCCCCTTCTCGGTAGAGATGAAGACAGAGGGTCTGCTCGTAAAATCCGAACACCGGGCCGACGCAGAATTGACGCTGCGATTTGACTTATACAATCGCACGAAACGTCGAAGCGCCGATATTGAAGCCATTTATCTGCAAACCGGAAGAATTTGGACATTCAAGCAGAATGGGGAAAAGTGCGCTTCGTCGGATATCGATAAGGACACCAAGCGTGTGCGGCGGCACTTTGTGAAAGCTCCGGTTACGCGTCTGCCGCCGGATTCGTGGGCTCAAATCGAAGTAGTTGGCTCCGCAATGATGTGGTCAAAGTATCATGGCGACGAACCTGTCAAAGATGTTTATCCGTTGCGAGGGTACCTTGTCCTTGAGATAGTAACCTCCGATGGACTCTTCACCGAAAAATTCAACATCGATATGGAGATCGATGAATTCCCGTTCTGAATGCGCGTGAAAGGGTTTGCCGCCCTGCGCCGCCGCGCCTGGCCGCCGTCGGCGAGGGCCGGGCGGGCGAGAATACCTTTCACGATGAAGCACCGCCCTGCTCTGTGGCGTCCTCTACGCGCGCAACTACATTAGCGCTCGAGAAATTCAGGCCAAGGCTTTTCTCTCGAGCGCGATCGGCTGCGATGCGCCGATCGGTTTCCTCCGGATCGTAGCCTTCGGCCTCGATCACATCGGACCGCGCCTTGAAGCCGGCATCGACGGCGAGCTTTTCGGCCTGGCGGTCCTTGAGCGGATCGACCCAATCCCAGCGCGGCGTAATCCACTTCGCCCGCCGATAGCCATACGGATCCGTGAGGTATTGCGCCGGCCCGACCGTCAGCCGGCCGGCGAGAACCGCGTCATCCATGAAGCGGCGCCAGATCGGGCGGCAGAGCTGGTAGACCATGACGGCGTGCTGCATCGCCTCGATGCGCCGGCGGAACTCGACCAGGCCGGCGCGGATCGAGCCGTAGTTCGCCTGCCGAAGATCGCCGGTCATCGCCGCATAGGGCACGCCGAAACCAGCCGCCATCCGCAGCAGGTTGCGATATTGGAACGCCTCGTAATTGCCGCCGACATCCGCCGGCTCGGCGAAGGTGACATCCTGCCCCGGGTCGAGGTCGAGCATGGCGCCCGGTTCCAGCGCGATCGCCGAATCGTTGCCGGCCGTCTGTGCGGCCTCGATACCTTCCGCCATCGGATGCGGCGCCGCGTCGTCGCCGAGCTCGGTGGTGATGAAGCCGCCGAACAAGGCAGCGACGCGTTTGCGCTCCAACTCTGCGTCGTCATAGCAGTCGAGCACCGCCGCAGTGACGATCGCCGAGAGCGTATGCGGGATGCCGCGGATCTGGCCGGCAAAGCCGGTCGGGTCGAAGAGATGCAGGATCTCTTCGGCCGGCACGCGCACCTGCTCGCCGACAAAGCCTTTGCGCAAGTCAACCTGGTCGGCGCCGGGATGCTGGCGCAGGAACCAATAGGCGACGCGCTTGCCGATCGCGTTGAACTCGACACCCATCTGCACAAAGTTGCCGTTGTCGAGCACGCGATTGTCATTGAGCGGCAGCATCTCGGACGGCAGCAGCTGCAGCTGCAGCGGCACGATCAACCCGTCTTCCGGCCGCCGCGTGCGCAGCCGCACGAAACATTCCCCCGCGTCGAACATCTCGGAAGCGATCGTCGCCTGCATGCCGTAAAAGTCGGTAAGCCCGTCGGCGTCCGCCTCGTCGCTCCAGTCCAGCCAGACCTCCTGCAGCTTCGCCGTGAACGCGGCGTCCTTGTTGAGCGACGAGGGCTTAATGCCGGCGCCGGCGAGCGCCGAGACGAAAACCTTTTTCGCCTGCATCGCATAGGGATTGTTCTGACTGAGGTAGCGCGATCGGGCGACGACGGTTCGGCCGTAGGCGCGGATCTGCCGGTTGATCTCCTGCGTCGTCGTGGTCAGCCCCTTCAGGCGCCGCGACGCACGGCCGGCGTCAAACGCCTGGTGGCGCATGGGCGTCGTCTCGACTGATATCAGCGCCGTCGACTCGCTCAATTCCCCCCGTCCGGCGGCGATACCGAAAAAGCGGCCGACCCATGTCCCAATGCCCATAAATCACCTCATTTCCAGCTCGGCGTATTGATCGGACGGCCGCCGCCCGCCGCCATGTTTGATGGTTTTGCGTGCCATAAAATTCGCTCCTGATTAGGTGCCGAAGGCGATGAACGGCAACAGCCGCGCCGTCGCATCGGCGGTGACGAAGTCAACGGTCAGCGAGCCGGAAGCGAAAGCTTCGAACTCCCCGAGATCTGCCCCGTTGGAAATGTTGAGACGTGTCGTCGAGCAGTAGCCGGTCTTCGACAAAGCGCCCATCGAGCCGCCGCCCGAGGCGGTCAGCCAGCCAGCGCCGAAGCCGGCGCCGGCAATGGTCGTATTGACCGCGCCAGGTCCGGTAAGGAACAACGCCGACACCGGCGTGATGCCGAGGCCCGAGGCCGACACCTGGCCCGGTGACGTTGGCGTCGTGATCGTGCCGGCCTTGGCCGTAAGGCGGCCGCCGAAAGACCAGGCGGCATAAGGCAAATCGACATCGGTCGCCGTGCTATATGTCGCGGTGACGTTCGCACCGGAAAAACTGATGGTGCAGGTTGGGATCGAATTTGCCCCATAGCCGGCCGCCTTATTGTTGACTCGCCCTTCGCCCGTTCCGGACGCGAGATATCGGCCGGCGTCATATTGCGTTGCCGACCCGTCATTGAGGGCAAAGCCGAATGTCTGAATTGCAGTGCTGCCGGCGAGGCCGGTTGCAGCCATGAAGGCATCCGACATCAAGAGGCCTTCAGGCGTAAAGCCTATGGTCTTTGTCGCCGTGCCGTCGCTCTCGCCGGCGATGACGCCGACCTCGGCGTGGCAGTCGGAACCTGCGAAAAAGATGACGAAACCGCGCTTGCTATAGAGTTCGGAATGGAGCGTGGTGATGTTGATCGTTACGCCGTCGCTGTCGAACGACACAAAGGTGGCGGCGAGCATCAATGTGCCTTGCGCGTTGGTCTCGTAGAGGCACCCGGTTGTGACGTATCCTCGGTTATCGGAGTTCGTGCCGAATTCGGTGCAGGACATGACGGACCATTGATTGGTGCCGTCAGTTGCGCCGAAATTGTGGAAACCTTCTTCCCCGGAGGCGCCGTGCCCGGTTTCGGAAACTTCGGCATTGGATAGGCAGAAAACCGCCATCTTCGGCGTGCGGCCGCCGAGCTCGCCGGTCGTAATCTGAAAATTGCCGGTCGCCGACGGAAGCTGGAAATTCGCATATGCGACCACGGCGTCAGAGGCGTTGGAATAACTCAGCGTCGCCGCCTTGCCGGTCAGCGCCAAGCTCCCGGCGGCCGCCGGCATTTTGAGTGAACGCCGCAGCGAAACATCATTGCCCGCGAGCGCGAACGTGCCCGCCGCCGCCGGCATGCTCACGCCCGGGATAAGCCCCGCATCGTTTCCGCCCAGCACGAACGCACCTGGCGCGGCCGACATGCGCAGCGCCCGCTTGAACGCGGCGGCATTGCCGGCGACGGCGAAAGATCCGGGCTCCGCCTCGAGCGTATTGCCGGCCGCCGGCGGGGTGAACCGATAGGAATTGACCATCATGCTCATGAGAATCCCCCTTGAATGAGCGTCAGAACCGGCGGTGTGGGCTTCAGGACATAGCGGAACGAAAAGGCGAGCCCGATATCGCCGATCATCGAGCGCGCGCCTTCATAGCGCCCGCCGGCGCCGTCCTTCGTCAGAGCTTTGAGCTGCGCGTCCGTCGCTATCACGTTGATCACCCGCGCCCGCATTCGATCGAGATCAGTGCCCTCGACAGCGACATAGACATTCGGCGTCATCGTCACGATCCGCGCGGCGGTCGGCGGCGGCGAAACCGGATCGCTGTCGGCGGCTGTCTCGTCGTCGCCAATCACCACGAACCATTCCTTGACGCCCTCGAGCACCGATCCGATCGCCACCAGGCGAGCGAGAATCTGTTCGTGTGTGTCGGGCGCCGAAACCATCTGCTCACTTTTCCCCTGCACTCGGATGGACAGAGAACCAGTTGTTTGCCTTGTTCAGTCGATCGACGACGTGATCCCAGCTCGACGGCCCATTCACGACGTTCGTCGATGACAGCGGTCCCGTCGCCTTTGCTTTTGCATAGGCTTCCGGCGCCTCTTCCTGAATGCGGGTTAACACCCGTTTCACGTCCGGATCGGATTCACGGCCGAGGCAATTTTCTCGGATGAACGCGGCGATCCGTACATCACGCTCGGCTTTGGCGCTTGCCGCCGCAACTATGCGCTCTCTCGCATCCTGAAAGCCGCGTGACGGCGGCCTTGTGCCAGCTGCGGCAGCAATCGCCGCCGGCACCTTTGCATAGGTATCCCAGGCAAAAGCTGCAGGCTTTGCAGCGCGGCCGTCCGTGATGCGGGTGGCGTAACGCTTTTGCACGGCCTGGCCGCCATCCATCCAGGTTTCATCGGCCATCTCGCGCCGGATCTCGGCGCTCGGCCTGCGCGTCTGCTTCACGTAGATATCGGCCAGCGATCGGTTGATGATTTCCAGAGACTCGATCGTCTTCGCGTGATCCTGGGCATTGCCCCAGGTGAGACCTGAAGCCTCGTGGACCATCATGAAGGCGCCAGGTCGCATGATGATTTCTTGCCCGGCCATCGCGAGCACCGAGGCGGCAGAGGCCGCGATACCTTCGATCAGCACCGTGACTTTGCCAGGATGACTGCGAAGAATGTTGTAGATCGCAACTCCATCGGCCGCCCAACCGCCCCCTGAGTTGACACGAACGGTAACGTCCTTACTGCCGATCTCGGCGAGTGCATCGCGCACGTTGATCGGCGTGAAGCCCTCTTCGTCCGTGACGCCTTCGCCAACGGTGCCATAGAGCCACAGCTCTCCATTCTTCAAAACGTTCATTGAGATATCCCCTTCGGTTGTTCAGCGGGAATGCCAGCTGATGGAGGCCTTTAACTTCGCGGCGGCGGCGGCGTGAGCTGCGCCGCGGTCGTGTTTCTGCTGCTTCAGTTGCCGGAAAAATCCGAGCCACGCCCACGCCTCAGACAATTTGATCTGCCACTGGCTTCCACATCCGCCGCGCCAGACGAACGGCATCCCGCGCCTGAGATATCCCCGCATCGTTGGCAACGACACGCCGAGAAGTTCAGCCGTATCGACCAGCGTAAAGACACCGTCCGCCACATCTGCGGGGAGCGAATGCGCCTCCATCGCACTCGTCATTTCTGCTTCGCTTAGCGGTCTCATTGCGGTCGGCTCCAACAGGAAAATGTGAACAATCAGATCATCATCAGGTCATTCGGCGGCGTACATAGTCGAACGGACTGCGCTGCCGCCTCACCCGCTTTGCGCTTTTTGCTGGGGAGGACCCGCCGACTGCATGGTCGGCGGTCCGTCGACAGGAAACCAGACGAAGGCGACGCCGCGCGGCAGCTTCAACCATGGCCATCCCCGCTCGTCGAAGGCGCTGCGCCACTGGTGGAAGGTCGGCGCATCAACCGCGACGGCGTGCATCTCGGGCAGGTCCTGCAGTTCATGCGGAGAAAGGTTCATGCCCTTGCCATCGGCGGCCCGCTGCAGCATGTCGTTCGCCCGAGGCCAGCCGTAGGTTGCCAACCGCTCCAGCGCTGCACGATGGCCGGCAGCGCCGCCGGCGGCGATCAGCTTTTGGATGAAGGCCGGTGGCGCTGGAGGTTCGATCGGAGCTGTCGCCAGCAATCGCAGCAGGTAGGCCGTCCAAGCCTTCCCGAACGGTGCCGCGACGACATGCTCGGTCTCGCTCGGCTGCTGTTGCGGCACTGCCTCCCAAAGCCGCTCGCTGAGGTAGGTTGATGGCGCCGGCGTGTGATCCTTCCGGTTCTTCCGAAGCAGCGACAACCACGAATCCCGCATTCGCAGCGCTGCGTCGCGGTCCTCAGGCGAAAGTTTCTGGAAGGCTCGTTCAGCGCTAGCCAGCGATAGGCCAGCGAAATTCGGCCAACCATCAACCAGGCGCTGGAAGGCGCGTCTTACCGCCTTGCGATCAGCTCGTTCATCCCCATCCGAAATTTGATCCTCTCCCGCGCGCTCCTGCGCGCTGAGAGTGATGGTTCCTGATGGTTCCTGATGTATAGGGTGCAGACTGGAGTCCGTCATCTGCACCCCCCCGGTGCAATCCACGGACTCTATTCTGCACCCCCCCGCAGATTCTGCGGGGGGTGCAGCCGCTGCGGGGGGTGCAGATTCTGCACCCCCCCTAACATCGGTAATTCCGCCAACTGGACCGGCCTTAAGCAAGGCGAGATTGATCTGATATTTGTTCACGCCCGAAGGACCGGCGCCCGGAAAGATCTTGATCAGACCGCTTCCCGTTTCCCCATGGCCCTTAAGGCGATTGAGCGTCATTTGAGCTGTCCGGACAGAGCAGCGGCTTTTTTTCGCCAGCGCTTCGATACCGGGCCAGGAATTGCCCTTGTCATCCGACCAATCCGCGAGGGCCAGCAGCACCATAAATTCGGTGCGGTCATCAGGGCCATTCTCCCAGACTGTGTTCATTACCGCGATCGACATTTCAATGCGTCCTCGAAAATCCTGTAGTGGAAGGCGGCGGGGCTCATAAAACCGCCGCCTTCGCTTCTGATTGGCTCACTCACAAACGAAAGGAGAATGAGCGCCAATTGCCGGTGTTATTTCGCACACACATCACCGCCGGCTGGACGTGCGAGGAGGCGACGAACCCTCCCCCCTCATGAACCTCATTCTTCGCTGACCGGCGGCCCGTCGATGCCGAGAAATGCACGCGGATCGGTGTCGTCGCGATAATCGAAGGCGCCACCGGAATGCCGCACCAACGCCACCTCGACCCGCTCGGTCGCCAGGATGCGCGCATCGATTTCGGCTAGTTTCTTGGTTCGCTGCTCCAGCGAGAGCGATTGCTCGTCTTCTGCATTCGCATCGATTTCCTTTTCAATCGCCGCGATCATGCGGCCTTTGAACAGCCAGGCGAGCAGCGGCAGGTGCGGAGCTTGAACGAAGCGCGTATGGCCAACGTCGCCTGGAAGCGGCACGCCGACCCCCCGTCCGCGGGCGATCGCCTCATAATCGGGCCATATGACGCCCTGACTCGGACCATGGTTGACCATGTAAGTCACGTCCGGACATCCGCGGCGGGCCAACTCCTCGATCTCGGCGCGCGCCCTTGCCTTGATCTCAGCCGAGGGGGTTGCCTTGGAGAGAATTTCATGCCGATCGGCGAATAGCGTCGCGATCTCGTTCCGCTGTTTGTCGATTTCCGGCAGAAGCCGGTCGGCCGATGGAAACTTGATCGCGGATGCTGACACCTGGATTGCGGTAGACCGAAGCGATCGGATGTATGTTTCAATGCGGGTCAAAAGACGACCCTGGGCCATCTTTCTTTCGCCAATTGCATCTCGCCTGTCCTGCACGGCCATAAGCATTTTATGCGCCTCAGCGCGCTTGCTATTCAGCCTGGCGAACTGATCACTGCTAAGGCCCCATTTTTCTCTCTGAATTGCTAGCTGCCGAGTGGCCTCGTCATGCGCTTCGCGCGCCTCGTTCCACTTTTGGGAGGCCAGGCCGACAAGATCGGTCATGTCGCTGACGCGTTCGCGAAGTTCGCTCAAGGCTGCATTGGCGCTTGGAGGAAGCCGGCTCGTATCGACGATGTCGTTGCCATAAAAACTGATGTCGCCGCTCGGCACATCGTCGGGCAATTTTGGGTTCAACATTTGCAAAAGCCTCTCGTTACTGATCTTTGAAGGAATCATCCGCCGTCTGCTGGCTCACGAATAGGCCGAGCTCGCGAGCCAGCACCGCGCGCACTCTTGCCGCACTCAAACTGCGATCGAAGATCTTGAGAATTCGCCAGAAATTTGCCTTGATGCCCTGTGGATAAGGGCAAGTTTTCCGCTCTCTGTAGCGCCACCAATCAGGCCCCGAACGAAACCTCTCAAGCCCGTTAGCGATCGCTTCTGACCTCTCGCGAATCGAACTTCCGGGAAAAAATGTGGCTGCGGTTTCGCGTATCAGCCGGTTGCGCTCCTCGAGCGCGGCCGTCGTTTTCCAGTTACGCTGACCCGCTGCCGGCTTCAGTCCAAGGGCGGCGTCGAGGCTCGGCTCGGCGCCGTCGATCACGCGCTGGACGGCGAGCCGCAGTTCCGCCGCGCCGTCACCAGCGTGATCGGCCAGGATCTGCTGCAGCGTTCGCAATGGATCGGATACAATTGTCATGATGCAGGAGCTGCTTTTCCTGCAAATCTGAGGGCGTGAGCACGCTTCGACGCCTCGACCGCGTCGAGCACGCTGAAATGAAAGCGCGCCATCAGTTCGAGTAACGGATTGCCTTTGATCGTGTCCGCGTTGCTACACAGCCAAAGGGCCGCTTCCGACACTTTTTCGGTTGGAAATTCGCCCGTAAGGCTTTGATTTTCCATAATGCGATTTCTCCATGGTTGGAGAAAATCGGAAACGTTATCAAATTTCAGCTAGGGACTCTGACTCCGTCGATCTTGGTTCGAATCCAGGTTCCCCAGCCAATTCTTCTTCTTCAATCTCAGATAAGCTCCGTTCTGTCGACAAAACAGGACAGACGGCTTTTTTGCTGGGTCCTATTCAAAGAGGATGATGCTTGCCGGAGTTGGCGGCATCGGTTTGACCGTGACGCCGGCGAGGCCGGCCAGTTTTGCCATCTCAGTCAGCTCGCTTTGCCTATAAGCCTGGCCCGCCGGTGTGCTGGCGAGCATCTCCCAGGAGAACGCCGCGGGAAAAGGCGGCGAGACGCCGTCTTCATTCGGCACGAAATCGACCGCGACGATCCGGCCATCCGCTGCAAGGCTCGCGGTGATCTTTCGCAACAGCTCAGCACATGTCGGCAAATCGAAATGGTGCAGGAAATTCGGAAGCAGGACGAGATCATAACCGGCGCCCCAGTCGACGTCGAAGGCGCTGCCGGCGATCGTCCGGTAACGGTCCGCCACGCCTGATTTTTCCGCATTCTGCCTCGACAGCTCCAAGACGGCGCCCCAGTCGACGGCGACGATCTCCGTCGATGGAAAGGCCTTGGCAATTTCGATGCCGAAGAGGCCCGGACCTGCCGCGATATCCAACACCTTTTTTGGAGGGCTCGGCCAGCCGGAGATTTCATCAGCCAATATTTTAGCGCTGAGACCGGTGAAGGAGCCCATGCCGCGCGCAAACTTCAACCAGACGGGATTGTCCGCCGACATGTTCGCAAGACCGGCCGAACCGCCGTTTCGCACGACGGCGGCCGGATCGCGCAGAAAATTATTCAGCACTTCGGGTGCAGCGGTAAACTCGACGGCAGAGCCCATAAAGGCCGGCGAATTGCGATCAAGGAACATTCTGGTCGAGGGCGTCATTCGGTACTGTTCGCCGTCCTTGGTCAGGAAGCCGTGGACCACGAGATAGTCGCAGAGGATGCGCACCCCTCGCTCCGAGGCGCTTGTTGCCGACGCCAGCCCTGCCGCCGTCTTGCCGTCGCCGATATGAGTAAAGAGATCAAGCTCGATGGCCGCCCTGATCGCCGCCGTCTTTCGGCATGCAAACAGTGCATCGACCACGAGTTCGGGCGACACGACGCCAGCATGGGCGTCCTCGACAATTGTTTCCATGGAATCCCCCGGAGCCTCGCCCGATCGTGTCTGGCAGCGCGCCAGCCGCAGAAATTATGCGTATATCCGCATATTCCACAATACTCCCCGCGCTAACCCTATCGGGTTCCCCGCCTCAATGACCGGGCTATTCTGCCGGCCGCCGCACACTTGTTGCGGTACATGCTCCGGGTGCCCATGAGGCAATCGGAGGCTGGCGACACCGCGAAATCGCGAAGACCGCTGCAGGAATGGAGAAATGCCGGTCCTCACCGGCCCAGTATCAGTATCAGGCCGCGGGATCGGCTCCATTTTCGAACTGCAGAAACCAGGCGTAAGTGGCTCGGATACCATCCTCGAGCGAGATGCGCGGTTTCCAGCCCATGTCCTGCAGCTTCTTGTTGCTCATCAGCTTTCGCGGCGTGCCGTCGGGCTTGGAAAGATCGTGGATGATCTCACCCTCGTAACCGACAACGCGGCAGACCAGACGCGTCAACTCGATAATTTCGAGATCCGTGCCCGAGCCGACATTGACGTGCTGCGAGCCCGAATAGGTTTTGAGCAGAAACACCAGGGCGTCGGCGCAGTCGTCGACGTGAAGAAACTCGCGGCGCGGGGTTCCCGTGCCCCAGACGACGATTTGCGGGTCTTTGCGCAGTTTCGCGGCATGCGCCTTGCGGATCAGCGCGGGCAGCACGTGGCTGGAGTTCAGGTCGAAATTATCGCCGGGGCCATATAGATTGGTCGGCATGGCCGAAATGTAGTCCCGACCATATTGTTTGCGATAGGCTTCCGCGAGCTTAATACCGGCGATCTTGGCGATCGCGTACCATTCGTTGGTCGGCTCGAGCGGCCCGGTCAACAGAGCCTCTTCGGGAATCGGCTGTGGAGCGAGCTTCGGATAAATGCAGCTTGAGCCCAGGAAGAGAAGCCGGTCCACGCCACCACGATGGGCGGCTTCGAAGAGGTTGGTTTCGATAATCAGATTGTCATAGATGAATTCTGCGGGATAGCTGTCATTCGCAAGGATACCGCCAACCTTGGCAGCGGCGAGAATGATCGCGTCAGGCCGGGTTGCTTCAACAAATTTCTCGACCTGGTCCTGCCGCTTCAAATCGACCTCGGCGCGGGTTGCCGTGATGACCGTGCAATCTTCGGATTGAAGCCTGCGCACAAGAGCACTGCCGACCATACCACGATGACCGGCAACCCAGATCTTCTTGTTGGATAGATCGTACACTCAGACCTCTTTCCGGCCGCCCTGAGCCTTCCAGTGCTTGATATCCTCGCGCACCATCTCGGCGGCGAGCTCACGAACCGGCGTCTTATGGTGCCAGCCCAGATTCTGACGTGCCTTAGTCGGGTCGCCAAGCAGCAGATCGACCTCCGTCGGGCGAAAATATCGAGGATCGATTTCCACAAGGCAAGCGCCGGACGCAGAGTCATAACCCTTTTCGTCGACGCCGGACCCCTTCCATTCCAAGGTGATGCCGGTGTCGGCGAAGGCCCACTCGACAAACTGGCGGACACGCGTCGTCTCACCCGTCGCCAAGACGTAGTCATCCGGCTTATCCTGCTGCAGCATGAGCCACATGCCCTCGACATATTCGCGCGCATGGCCCCAGTCACGCTGGGCGTCAAGATTTCCCAAAAAGAGCTTGTCTTGAAGTCCGAGGCTGATGGCGGCCACGGCCATCGTGATCTTGCGCGTGACGAAGGTCTCGCCGCGAAGCGGGCTTTCATGGTTGAACAGAATGCCGTTCGACGCGTGCATACCGTAGGCCTCGCGATAATTCACGACGATCCAGTAGGCATAGAGCTTGGCTGCAGCATAGGGAGAGCGCGGATAAAAAGGCGTCTTCTCGTTCTGCGGCACTTGCTGCACGAGGCCGTAGAGTTCCGATGTCGATGCCTGGTAGAATCGGCTTTTTTTCTCAAGACCCAGGATGCGGATCGCTTCGAGCAACCTCAACGTTCCGATACCATCGGCATCCGCCGTATATTCCGGCGTTTCGAAACTGACGCCGACATGGCTTTGTGCGGCAAGGTTGTAGATTTCATCGGGCTGTGTCTGCTGCACGATCCGCAGGAGGTTGGTCGAGTCGATCATATCGCCGTAGTGGAGGATGAAGCGCGGATGAGTTTCGTGCGGATCCTGATAGATGTGCTCGATGCGGCCGGTGTTGAAAGACGACGATCGCCGCTTGATGCCGTGGACTGTATAGCCTTTGCTCAAAAGCAATTCGGCCAAATAGGCACCGTCCTGACCAGTTACCCCAGTAATAAGCGCGGTTTTCGTCATTTTTCACGTCGTCTTTCGATGCAATCTTCGGGAGGTGTTTATGGAAACGACCGAACCAGCGCAACCCCAATGTGACCGACACCCGGGACAAACGAAATTCAGCATTGTCGATCTCTTCGGTTGACGGCGGGTTGGCGCAATGAGACTAGAGCTTTCCATTTATCAGATGTCCAAAGGGAAAAACATGATCTTGGTGACGGGAGGCGCCGGTTTTATCGGTGCGAATTTCGTGCTCGACTGGCTTGCGCTTCACGATGAGCCGGTCGTCAACCTCGATGCCCTCACCTATGCCGGCAATCTTGAGAACCTTAACTCCATCTGGAGTGATCCGCGTCATGTCTTCGTCAAGGGCAGCATTGCGGATTACGACCTTGTCGACGCACTGCTCCGTGCCCATCAGCCTCGCGCCATTCTGAATTTCGCTGCCGAAAGTCATGTCGATCGATCGATCCATGGGCCAGAAGAATTTATCCAGACCAATATTGTCGGCACGTTTCGTCTGCTGGAGGCAATCCGGGGATTTCTTGCCTCACAGAATGAAGACTTCCGGGAAAGCTTTCGCTTCCTTCACGTATCGACGGACGAAGTCTATGGTTCGCTTGCTCCCGACGAGGCCGCTTTCAGCGAACATCGCAAATACGAACCCAATAGTCCTTATTCCGCGAGCAAGGCAGCAAGCGACCATCTGGTTCGCGCCTATCATCACACCTATGGCCTACCCGTTCTGACGACGAACTGTTCGAACAATTACGGTCCCTATCATTTTCCCGAGAAGCTTATTCCGCTCGTTATTCACAATGCCCTCTCGGGGAAACAGATTCCGATCTACGGAGACGGGATGCAGGTGCGCGACTGGCTGTTCGTCAAAGATCATTGCAGCGCCATTCGACGTGTTCTGGAAAGAGGAAAAGTCGGGGAAACCTACAATGTCGGCGGCAGGAATGAGCTGACGAACCTGTCGGTCGTCAATACGCTCTGCGAAATTCTCGACGAATTGAGGCCCCTGCCAAACGGGGCGAGCTACAAGGCGCAGATTTCCTTTGTGCGTGATCGGCCAGGTCATGATCGCCGTTACGCCATCGATGCGGCCAAGATAGAAAGGGAGCTGGACTGGCGCCCTAGTGAGACCTTCGAGACAGGCATTCGCAAGACCGTCGAATGGTATCTCGCCAACGATGCTTGGGTAGAGAACGTCACAAGCGGCAGCTATCGACAGTGGATCAACCGGCAGTACCAATAACAGCTTGGTTAGAGGCAGGCTCCGCCCGCTGGCGGGACGTCAATACCTGATGAAATGGTGCAGGAAGCTTATGACCGGCCGGGGTACATGGCGTTGCACCCATCTGCGCGCCTTAACCCGGAAAAAGGGACGAATGCCGCCGGAAAAGCCGGGAGAAACCGTTCTGATCGCCTTCAGGGCTTGCATCAGAGCGCGTTCGTAGACCCTGTAAGCAGCGTCAGGTTCCTCGCAGACGGCGGTGTAGAAAGCCGACAACCGATCGAACATGCCATTGGTCAGCAACTGAAACTGGTGGAAGTGATAGAAGATCAGAGGCGAACCATCGACCTCGATCCTGCCTGATGCATCCTGCGAAAAATGCAGCTTTTCGTAGTTCCAGGGCGCGATCCCAGCTCCGGGATGCTCGATGATATGGCAATTCGGATACAGATCCGGCCATTCGTCCAAATACTTCTGATCACCCATCTTGCCGTCTTCCAGGCGATAGTAGCACCATTCGATGCACTGCTCGCGCCAGCGAGTGAGGCAGCGCATTCCCTCTTCGTCGCGCCGGAAACTCACCCATTCGACACAGAAACGGCCATTAATTTCCCGATTCTGCAGCCGCGGAGCAAAACGGTGTTCGATAATGGCGATGGAACTATTGCCGATTTCGTCGAAAATCGGCCTGAGCGGTGAATAAAACAGCAGATCGGAATCGAGATAGGTGATGAAATCGATTTCCGGATGGTGCGCCAGGACGAAACTCGGCAGACACGGAGACAGGGTCCAGCAATATTCGGCGACGCCGCGCGATTTCTTGACTTCCAGGAGTTCCGGCGTCTCGATATCGGCGAGTGGAATGCAGGTGATGTAGGACCTGTTGAGAGCGGTTAATATCTCCTGCGTCTGCTGGTCCATGCAAAGCACAAAAACATGCGCCTCGGGGCACCACTGGACGAGGCTCTCCATCATGGTCATTCCCTTGATGAGATAGCCGTTGTCGAAAAGGGTACAGAAATAGTTCGTCATGATTGGGTTTGTTTCCTGCACAAATAGGTGCGCATTGCATTGCCCTTGCGACTGTCGTGTGGATCCACGTTCTCGGTAAGCGTGAACGTCGCCAGGACGTGCAGGCCGTGAACCCGAAACATGTCCAATAGCTGCGGCTCGGAAAAATGGATTTCTATGGTCTCGACGCCATAGGCCTGTTTGCGGAAATACTTGGTCGGCTCGCCATAGACAACAGGCGTACGGTGAAAAATCACGTATTCCTTGGCAACTCGGGCGCTCTCTGCGATCGCCGCGTCATAATTGGGGATATGCAGCAGACAACATCCTGAGACGACGACGTCGAAAGCGTCATTCTGATAGCTGAGCCGCGTCGCATCCTCCACGTCGAACGACAGCCCGGGATAGATGCTGCGCGCCATATCGATGAAAGCGTCCGAGTAATCGCAGCCGCGATAACGCAGCGGCAAGCCACTCACATCAAGCACTTCGGAATAATAGCCGCTGGAACAACCGATTTCGAGCAGCGAAGCATTGGCCGGAATATTGTCGATGCTGCGCAAAGCCGCGGTAAAAACATCGAATACGTCAATGGTAGCGCCGCTGCGGTATTCCCTCAGCTGGCGCTCGACGAGGGCTCTCTGACGGGCGGGCAGATCACTCGCTTTCCAAGATGCGGCAAGGCGCGAACTCTCGCTGTCTCGACGAGCCGCCTCTATCTCGACATAGCGGGACGATACCGACGTCGCCGGCAACAGCCGTTCACGCAATCGCTTCAATTGGCTCTTCACCCCTGGAAAGCGATTGAGACTCGTACGCAGAAACGACATCAGCCCTGTTTCTCCAGATATCGTTCGAGGATCGGCACCAATTCTTCCATTCTCGATTTGTAGGTGTGGTCATTCAGCGTCCTTGCCTGACCAGCCTTCGCGATCGCATCGGCCTCGTCGGGGTGGTCTATATAGTAGCGGACGAGTTCTGTCGCTTCCTCAGCACTGGAATAGGCAACCACTTCCTTGCCGACCTCGAAAATCTCCCCGAGATTATCCTTCCTATCGGTTATCAGCAGCGATCCGACACCGGTCGCCTCATAGAGCCGCATGTTATTGGCGTTGTTTTCGGCCACGTTGATGTGTCGGTTGACGGTGATCCGGCTGCGCGCCAGCGCGCGATACATATCCGGGCCCCAGACTTCGCCATTGTGACGCTTGCGAATCGGAGAAGAGCGCGGGAGCGTCTTCGCGCCGTAGCCGAAAAACTGTATCGGCGTGGTATCGGCAAGATGTTCGAGCAAGGGAACGGCCTTGCCGTGATGACGGCTTATGCCGCCGACGAAGCTCACCGGCACATCGCGCCTGATATCGCCAAGGAGATCAAGCACTCGAGTATCGAAGCCAATCCTGAAATATTCGGATTTTATCCCCATCTCATGAAAACGGGATACGAAATGGGGGAAAGACGTCAGAATAAGGTCATAGGGTCGCAGAAACTCACCCGGTGGCAGCGGACAAGCGATCTGGCCGACAATCAACGGCACCGTCTTCTTCAGCTCCGTCAGGGCATGCGGCGGAAAGAAGCTGAGATCCTGACAGTAGAGTACATCCGGCTTGAATGCTCGAACACGGGCCATCGCGACCTCCAGCAAGCCAGGGAGCGCCGCCAGGCGTGCGCCAACATAAGGCAGCCTGAAAAACCGATGCGGCAGTTTCATCGCCCAAGCGCTGAATGGCTCGTTGTTTTCTTGCGCCCAGGCGGACTGAAGCGGGACACAATTGCCGATGATGTCAATGACGTCGCAACCCTGGTCCTTCAGGTGGCGCGAGTAGAAATCGGACGTGCCGAATGCGGCAGCCAAAAGAGCTTTCGTCTGTTCTGGCGAAGTCGATTTTCGGAGCTGTGGCCGCCGCGCATAGAATTGCTTCAGAAACCGCGCGTAATAGGTGTCAAATATTGCTATTTTCATGTTCACCGTCTGGTTGACTACCGGGACGTTCCTGGGACGTTCTATAGACGCTACCGACAACTTTTGCCGGGTTCCCGGCAATTATCGCCCCCTCGGGGAAATTTCCGCGGACGACCGCACCCGCAGCGATAATGCTATCACGTCCTATTTCCGTGCCACGCAAGATCAGGGCGTTGGTGCCAATGAACACATTATCGCCAATGTGCACCGGTGCAGTCTTTATATCCGCCTCGACATCCGAATGACGGCGCCCTTCCGGACGTATCGGATGAAAGTCCGTGTCGAAAATCGTGACGTTGGCTCCCATCAGCACTTCGGCGCCGATTGAAATCCGTGCAGCCGAGACGATGGTTGCACCACTGATCCCACTGTCTGCGCCAATGCTGATCTTCGATCCGGCGCGAATGGTCGCTATCTTCACCGGATGATTGAGAGCCAGCGCTGTAAATCGGGAATCAGAACACAGGACGACGCGATCACCGATGTGAATGTCACTGTCAGGATGCCGTTGCAACAGGGGGGCGCCATAGAGCACAACATCGCGGCCAACGCTTACTCCGTGACGTTTCAGTTCGCTAAGCCGCCTTGCACGCACAAGGGAAACGGCAAATTTTTTAAGGCTGGTCGTCATCCTTCCCAAAAGGACACGAGCGTAAAAGAAATAGGCCATGCGGAAAGGTGCGGTCAATCTCTGCACCGGTGAACCGACAAGCGAATAGAAGATCAGGCGTTGAAAAACGTTGTGAGGAGAGCGCCTGCCAAACAATCGTTTTTTCCATGAATGCCTGGAGACGTCGTTTCCATATACTGGCGGCGAATAGACGATTGCTTTTGTGCTGACGATCAGAGGCACTCCGGCGCGCGAAAAGCGCATCGCGATTTCATAATCGGCCATGTAGTGCGGCAAAAGGCGTGGCCGCATACCGCCATATTTCCGAAACAAGAGGGCTGGATATAGAGTACCTCGACCGCTCAATGCATCCACGCGGTATTGGCTCTCAGGCGACCGTTGTTGCGCTTCGCTCAATTCCGAAAGAAGATCCCAAATCGCGAACCTGTTGATGTTGATCCGAGGTCCTATACTCACAAGAGGCGGATCTTTCCCCTCTTCATGGATAACGCTTCCGACGGCGGCTTCGCCATTCGCCTTGGATGTTTGCACCAGGGTTTCAACATAATCTTCGCCGAACCAGGTATCATTATTCAGAAACAGGATATAATCTTCCGCCTTGCAAGACGGAAGGACGTGTTTCAGCCCCTCCTCGATGGCACCCCCCCACCAAAGATTGCCGTCGCCTCGGATTTCGACCACATCGCCCTGCGACTGCAGGTATTCTGCCGTTCCATCGGTCGAACCGTCGTTGACAACGACGATCGTCAGCGCGTCGGCGAGAGTTTGTCTCCTGAGCGCGTCCAACACCTTCCGGGTGTGCTCCAGACGATTGAAGACAGGGATAATGACGTTAACGCGCATCGCTAGATTTCCGGCTTCTCAAGAAACCAGCCAGTATACGACCATTCGTATTGTCCCTGAGCTGGCGTAAGGCCAATGCCCCAACGCGTCAATTCTTGCAAGGGCGGCGGTGTTGCTATTCCAAATGTCCCAGCTGGCTGGAAACTGTCCAGCACTTCGTAGCCATGCCTCGCGAAGCGATCTTGCAATTCATGCGCGTTCAAGAACCACACGGGGTAGCTCGCGCGATAGATGCGCTCCGGCACATGCTGCACAAAAGGGACGTCGGCGACATCGAACTGCGCGCTTGTTCTATCAACAAGGATGAACTTGATGTCTTTCGAAAGTAGGCTCTCAAGATGCTGATGAGGATATTCGAGATACTGGAGCACGCCCGAGAGCAGAACGACGTGAGGGTTCACAAGATCGATTGCTTCTTCGAGGCAATGAGAAAAGCTCAGAAGCCCGTCTTCAAATTCTGCTCGGCCTGCTTCTGCAAAATGAGGCTGCTCGACGACGCACCATTTCAATTCCGCGAGATGAGCGAGTTTTGACCGGTGTTGGAAATAGGAGCTTCCGAGCGCGCCTCCAAAGTCGACCACTCTCAAACGACCATCGGATCTGGATGCAACATAGAGCAGCCAGGCAAGCAGCGGATGCGAGTAGCTTCTTTCCTTGAAGATTACAGTGTCGCGCTCATATGAGGCACGGCCCTGAACAACTGCGCGTGTGGCTTCGACGGCTTTTGCAAGAATGGCCGGCGCATCATAGCCGGTTGAATCAGCCATTGCCGAACGCCAATCATCGTAAGGTCCGTCGAAAGTGATGTTGTGCCGTCGGAATTCGGCCCAGATCTCCTGTTCGCGCGCTTGTGGCGATTCTCGCGTCACCTCAAGCAGACAGTGGATTCCCGGGAGCGCAAATTTAAGCCGTCTCATTCTTCAAACCAGGCTTGGAACGGCCGTCGCTCAAATTCGTCCAGTGCCCCACCGGGTGTGGAATTGAAGATGCGGATATCATTTGCTCGCGCGATATTTGCGATGGCTCTATATTGTCGCCACAGCCGCGCCGCCTGCTGAAAGTCGTCGTGACGGTTCGTTGTCGGGGTGCCGTCCGCATTTACGGTGAAATCTTTTCCTTTTTGCACCTTAAGGTCGAAAGCGTATTCATAGGTTGCCGACAGGAAGCGATCGTGGTCGACGCCCAGCAGGATGATTTCTTTGAAACCAAGATACATCGCTATCATGAGGGCCATCACCGGGACTGAATCGACGCGCGGCACTGGTTTGGAGATATCGACGATTTCCACAGATGGTCTTTCGTCGAAGCTTTCGCCGAGCATGAGATACCGGACCGTTCGTCCCGAAAACAGATTGTGTTTTCGAACCAGCTCCGCTTCCGTGGAGCTGAGGAACAGTTCCGCGCCGCCCAGGTGGGAATGCATCTCCTCGAACCAGCGGACCACGTCCTCGGGTGTCATTAATCCGTAGGTGATTTGCGGAACACAATGATAGCGAGACTGGAACTTGTCGAAATCGGAATGCAAATAGCCGTTGGAAACGGTTATGACATTTTCGCCTTGAAGCCGCGACAGATCCAAGCCCTTGACACTCGGTCCATTTCCTAAAATGAAACAGCGTTGGTCCGCACGCAGCCCGGCAAGCTGCCTATTTTCTGCCAGCGATCTCGCGACATCAGCAGATAACTTGTGACGATTTTTGAGCCTGCGCTTCAGCTCATGCACACCGTAGGGAAGCAGCATGGAGCCAAAGGTCAAAATCTTCCTCAAGGCTGCAGCCACTTCACCACCTCGAAGACTTCGGCGTATTTTACACCGATGCGCTGGCCGGCGTTCTCGGCTTCATTGCGGAAGAAGCTCACCCATTTCCGCCCGGTGCGCTCCATCTCGGATTCATGGGCAAGGATCGCTTTTTCCTTCTGGTCCCAATGGGTGGTGATGTCGACGTAGAAATTTCCCCTGAAATCGACGGTCGAATGATACCAGTTGCTGCGATACATCAGGAGGCGGGGCACATGACGGCAGCTGTGCAGCGATGCGCGCGACAAGGCCAAGTGATCATGATGGATGTCGCCCACCCAATGGGTATAGACCATATCGATCTTCAGATCCTGCACGAGCTTGAGGATCTCGATATTCAGCGGGTCGACGAATTCGATCTGGAGCGTTTTGAACTCGCCGCAAAACATCTTGTGGACGCCGAGAATTTCCATCGCAGCATCCGCTTCCGCTCTGGCGACCTGGCTGCTCCGCACGGACTGGTCATATTGGTTGGAAAAGCCGGAGACGGTCGCGACATAGACGTAAACCGTATCGCCGTTTGCTGTATGGCGTGCCAGTGCACCACCGCAGCCCAGCTCCACGTCGTCAAAATGGGCACCGATCGCGAGAATATTCATTTGCAACTCCAGAGCAGGTCACGCGTGCCTGCAATACCACAATTCAGCAGTGTGTCGAGAATACTGAGATAGGGAATGAACTCGCCGAAGGGCTGTGGATAAACCGGATGGACGAAATGCTGCCACTCGATTTCAATTCCGGCTGCCTCGAATAGTTCCGGTCGCATATAGTCGCGCGCGCCGAGACCCGAGAGGTAGCGTGTTGCTCCCACTTTGCCCAGCAATTCGACAAGCAACTCGTTCCTATGACCCTCAGGGCTTAGAGTGCTCGATCGCACCGTCGGCATTGTGATTTCAAGCATATCCAGAATACCGTCCAGGAAATGCATATTGAAATCGGCCAAAAGGTCGAACCGCTTGCCGTAGAGGGCTTCGATTCGGGGAAAGACTTCGCTCCAGCCGGCCGACTTGCGATAGTTTTCGCGAAGCAAGGAAAGGTTCTGATCTATCCAACCGGTGCCGGGCGCCAACTCCACCTCGTTGATCGGGGTGCCGAAGCTTGGCTTTCTGATTCCGACGGTGAGCCAGCGATCCCCTTGCGCCGTCTTGATCCTGTCACGATGGGTCCAGCTCTTGCTCGTGCCGTGGACAAACTGGACATGGTCCAGAACGATGTAGAGGTCGGCGTTCAGAAAACGCTGAAAAAAACCGAGATAGGAGGCAAAGTCCGGCTGATGGATCACCGCTGTCAGGGTCATGCAGCCAATCTTTCCAGCAAATCGGCAACGCGGCCCAGCCCGCCAAGGTCGACCTTGGTCATGGCGGTCTCGCTCATGCTCCGGATGGGGATCGCCTTCTCCAGGATGCCGAGATCGAAAGCCGAGTGATGCCCGGCGAAGAACGCTGCTCCAAGCTCCTCGAGCGCACGCCCGACCGGGACTTCAAAAGGTTCGTTGGCGACCACGACACAGGGCAGGCCGGCCGCACAAGCTTCGAAGGGCGTAAGGCCGCCACCGGTAATCGCCAGATCGTGCCCGTACATCTCCGCCGCAAGCGACGGCACCTGATTCAGCAATCTGAACCGATCCGGCGCGGCGGTCGCGACCACCTCTTCAAGCTCCGCCATGTGCTGGAAGCTCGGGCCCGTGACAATGGTGACAGGAAAAGCCTTGCTGCTCAGCCATTTGGCGACGCGAACCGTCACTCCGTAAGTATCGGCGCCGCCGAGCGTGACAAGTATTGATGCAAGCTTTTCCCGAACTCTGCGATAGCTGGCGATTTCAGGATTGAGTATCATGTACCCTACGCCCAGCCGAACGTCCCTGCCTTTCAGGCCCTCCGTGTTTTCGAACAGGAGAGCGCAGATATTCAGGTCGGCAAGTTCCGCGCCATCACCACGATCATCAAAGGTGACAAGCTTGGCGTCCAAGCGCTTGATCGTCTCGCTATGGAGCCGCTGGGTGTTAAGGCGATCGTTGATCCAGATCGGAGACGAAGCAGCGGCTTCGAGGAAAGCCTTCTCCCATCCCGTCACGGCGGCGAGATCATAAAGCGCCACGTCAAAACCGCGCTCGCGGATGATTCTCAAGGAATTCGGATGATCGTTCACCAAAAAGCGGACCGAGTGACCGCGGGTGCGCAATTCCGCTGCGAGCGTCAGCGACCGAAAGAGATGACCCATGCCGCGTGCATGTGAACTTTCTATGCAGAAGACGAACATAGCCGGATCGCTTCTTCCGTCCCGAGCCAATTCCCACCCGCCTGCGCTGCGAGTGCACGGGCGCGGCTCCAATCTTCCTCGGTATCCACCGTCAGGCGCAGCTCCGGAGAGATTTTGGCCGAGGGCACATCGAGCTGACCGATCTTGAACAGTTCGGGCCGATCGGTGAAGTATTCATTCACGTGTTCGCGATGGTGCGGCAGCTTCCCCTCGCGGTGGCTGCGCGCCAGGGCTTCGAAGGTAAATATCTCGGCGCCGACCCCAATAGGCAACTGGCCAAAGGCATGCGTGTAATCGAATCTCTGCTTTTGGTGCAGGTCGATCAGCCTCTCGAGTTCCTCGATGTCGGTGAAAGGATTATCTGCGGTCAACCGCACGATATCCGACATCCCGAGCGATCTCGCGCACTGAAAATAACGATCGAGAACATCGGTTTCGTCGCCGCGAAAGCAGCTGACGCCGTGCTCAAGGCACCAGGCTTCGATAACATCGTTCTCGCTGGCGGACGATGTCGCAACGACAACCTTGGCCGGGCGCTTCAACATCTGAAGCCGACCAAGGACATGTCCGAGCAGGGGCTTTCCGGAAATGTCGCGAAGCACTTTTCCCGGCAGCCGCGTCGATCCCATCCGCGCCTGGATAATAATTCCAAGCGTCACGCCAGATCGCTCCACTGGAGGACCGCGTCCGCATCGAGGTCGTTTGCGACCCGCCGTCCTGCGAGAGCGTCGAAATGCTTCGGTTCAATTCCTGTTCCAGGCCGCTTGACGGAAATGTCGCCGACGGAGATGACATGGCCGGCCTTGAGCGGTCGGTTGACGACAACGCTCTTGCGATTGTTCAACCTCGTCGTCGCTTCACTCGCAGCCGGCTCCTTGCGGCCACTGCCTTTCATGATCTCGAAGGCGCGTATCGCGTCGACGAGCCATTTCATTTCCGCCGGATCGGCCGAAAGCATATGGTCCGGGCCGTCTGCGGCCTTGTCATAGGTGAAATGACGTTCAATGACCCGGGCGCCCATTGCGACAGCGCACAGGCTTGCGACCGGGGTCAGCGTATGGTCGGAATAACCGACGTCGAGATCCGGAAACGCTTCCATCATCGTTTGCATCGCGCGCAGGTTCACATTTTCCGGATGCGTCGGATAACTTGTGATGGCATGCAGCAGAATGAGCTTGTCGTTGCCGGCCTCCTTGATTGCGGCGACGGACCCCCGAACTTCCTCGAGCGTCGACATCCCCGTCGACAGGATTATCGGCTTGCCGGTTTTTGCCAGATAACGGAGAAAGGGAATGTTGACCGCGTCGTCCGAACCCACCTTGTGGGCGCCGACTCCACACTTCTCCAGTAGGTCGACATCCGTTTCATGCGAGGGCGAGGAGAACCAGTCCAGCCCGTGCTCTTCGGCATAGCGAAACACCGCTTCGTGAAGCTCGTGACCGATTTCGTATTTGCGGAATAGTTCGAACTGCGAGGTAACGCCGGTGTTCTCCATGTCGAACATGGCGTTGCGGCTCGACAGGGTCTCCGCGCGATAGGTCTGGAGCTTGACGGCATCCACCCCCGCCGCTTTTGCCTCGTCAATCAGGCGCTTTGCCTGATCAAACGTCGTGAAGTTTCCGCCGATCTCAGCGATGATGTAGCACCGATCAGGCCGGTAATTCCGGAACATCCTGTTACTCCCTGTAATTCACGACCGGCAAAGCCGCCCCGCTCTCGCGGCGATCGCAGCCCCTTAAACTATAGGCTTGGCGACGTCTGGCCGTAGCGCGTGGAATTCCGCCGATTACTGTCCGATTTCCTGGTTCCGGTCGACGTAATTCCGCACAATGACCTGCCGGCCGCAAATCTCAGCCGTCTCGTCATTGGTCTGTCTCGGCAGATAACACCTGCGGCAGACCTCGCTCTTCAGGAAACCTTGCGGTTCCTTGTGCAGAGCGCGCACCGCGTTCATTTTTTCCCCATGCCAGATCTGGTGCACGGTTTCGGTGTTCGCATTCCCGATAACCTCGCGGTTCTCCTCGTCGTTCGAGCACTTCATGACCAATCCGTCGGCACCAATCACCAGGCGTTGGTACTGCTGCGGGCATGTGAAGTTGTCGAGATAGGCGATATCGGAATCGTTGCCGAGGTAATCGATCAGCGGATTGAAGGCGACGAGATCCACGTGAGGCGCGAAGGTCTCGTAATAGAGATCCGGATTTTCCCGGATTGCCGGCCAGATACCCTGCACCTTGATGACAGGACGGTTGAGACCGCGCTCCTCCTTGTACTTCTTTATGTCCTTGATCTTGTCGAGCAGCGCCTCGAACTTGATCGGCTTGCGGATCTTCTCATAAGTCTCGCCGGTACCGTCGATCGAAATGGTGATCCAGTCGATGCCTGCATCGACGAGCTGGGCGAAATAGTCTCTGTTGAGCTTGAAGCCATGCGTGAGGGTGGAGACTTCCTTGATGCCATGATCCTTGGCATAGCGCACGCAGTCGGCGAAGCGCTTGTGCAGCGTGGCTTCGCCGCGCAGGGACAGACGGATCGCCGGAACCTTGCCGCCGATCTCGTCGATGATGCGGCAGTAGAGATCCCAGTCCATCCGGGTGGTGTTGACGCTCTTCTTGAATTCGTCGCTGATCGTATAGCACATCGGGCAGCGCAGATTGCAGATCGAGGCCAGCTCGAGATCGACCAGCAGCGGATAGTCCGAAACCTGCTGGTTCAGGGCATATTCCGACCACTTGCGACGGTAATCCGCATATTCGGCTTCCCAACCCTCTCCACGGTATCTGTCGAACGCGGCTTCGCGCTCGTCCGTGTCCATCGAGTAGTTGCCTTTGTTGATCGGAACGTAACGCTCGTTCAATTTACGACTCCTTCATCAGTTCGCGGATGCCGGTCGGCAGATCCCATTCCGGCCGCCATCCAAGAACAGCGCGAGCCCTTGTAATATCGGCCCGCGCGTCAGGTATTTCATTCCGCCGAACGGCGCAAGATGACACTACAGGTAGAGCAGTGCCGGCGGCCTCTTGCAAGATATCGATTATTTCCTGCACCGAATACGACCTGCCGGAGCCGATATTGATGCAGTGGTAACCTTCCGGCACGTCCATGGCCTTGGCGAAGGCGCTCAGGACATCGTCAACGAAGACGTAGTCCCGCCGCGGACTGAGGTCCATGACCTGTATGTCCTGCTTCGCCCGTATCCGGTTCAGAAGCGTCGGTATCAGGAACTCCGGGCGCTGCCCAGCCCCATATATATTGAAAAGGCGCAATACCACGACCGGTATTTGCTCGTGTGTGGCAGCGAACTCACAGAGTTGTTCGGCAAGATGCTTGGAAAGCGCGTAGGGGTTATTCGGCCTGACCGGATCGCTTTCCTGGATCGGCAGTCGCTCCGGCACTCCGTAGACATAGGCGCTTGCGAATACGAGCTTGGCCTTGTGCCGCTTGCACCAGTTCAGAGCATGCTGCGTGCCGAGAACATTGGCGGCCATGAAGCTCGGGCTTTGTGTCCAGCTATCCGGAACGAACGTCCTGCCGGCCAGATGAAACAGCGTGCCGGCAGCGGGAAGCTCCTGCCACAGCTTCTCCTCGCTTATATCTCCATGCGTTCGATCGAGCGCAAGCACATCGACGCCAGCCTCCTCAAGCCGCCTGACCAGACGCTTCCCGAGAAAACCGCCAGCACCGGTGACGATGGCATCAACCATTCAAGAACCTGGACTGCATGGTTTCGAACTGCTCAATTGCCAAGGCATAATCGTCAGGGCGTCCGATATCGAGCCAATAGCCCGCAAAATCGCGAACAGTGGCCGGCTTTCCGGCCGCCAGAAGATCAAGCATCAACTGGTCAAAGCCGTAGGCGCCCCGCTGCGGTATGTGTTCGACGGCCCCCGACGACACCATATAGACGCCCATGCTGACCTTGTATTCGGCCGTCGGCTTCTCTCGAAAGCCGGTCAGCAGCCCGCTCTCGCTGGTGTCGAGCACGCCGTAATCGATGCGATGCTGGCGTGTCTTGGACGAAATCGTGAAAATATTGCCGTCACGGACATGCGTGTCATGAAAATCGGCATAGTTCAGATCCGTCAGAATATCCCCGTTCATGACGAGGAAATTCTCCGGCAGATCCTTGATCAGCCGCAGCGGTCCCATGGTGCCGAGCGGTTCGTCCTCGAGCGAATAATCGATGCGCACGCCCCATTTGTCGCCATCCTGGAAAAACGCCTTGATCAGCTCGGCCTGATGGTTGACGGCAAGCGTTATATGCTGAAAGCCGCCCGCTATCAGCTGACGAATGATAACCTCAAGAATGGGGTAGTCGCCGATCGGCATCAACGGCTTGGGGAGCACGACGGTATAGGGCCGCAGCCGCGTTCCCATCCCTCCCGCCAGAATGACTGCACGCCTAGACATTGAAGATATCCGCCTTATACCTCGTCAGATTGTCAGGCTGACGCAGCCATTCGATCGTTGCTCTGAGACCATCTTCCAAGCTGTAACGGGGCGAAAATCCCGTTAGAGACTTGATCAGGCTGTTGTCGCAGCACAAACGCTCCACTTCGCTGTTTACAGGACGCAAACGCTGTTCGTCGCATTCGATCTCGACGCTGACGCCGATGATGTCGGCGATCAGTCGAACGGTATCGCCGATCGAGATCTCGCTGCCGGAGCCGATATTGACCGTCTGGCCGACGGCTTCGTCGCAGGCCGCGAGCGCGAGAAAACCGTCACACGTATCCTGCACGAAATTGAAGTCCCGCGTAGGTGAGAGCGCACCAAGTTTCAGCGTCGTCCGCCCGCTCAGAAGCTGTGAGATCACCGTCGGAATAACTGCTCTCGCCGATTGTCTTGGGCCGTACGTGTTGAAAGGCCGTGCGATCGTCACCGGCAGATCGAAGCTCGAATGATAGCTGTAAGCGATCGCATCAGCGCCGATCTTGGACGCCGAATAGGGCGACTGCGCTTGCAGCGGATGGCTTTCGCTGATCGGCACAAAACGCGCCGTACCGTAGACTTCGCTCGTCGAGGTCTGGATCACTCTTCCGACGCCGGCGTCAAGCGCGCCTTGAAGAACGTTCAAGGTCCCGTGCACATTGGTATCGATATAGCTTGACGGAGCCTGGTAGGAATAGGGAATCGCGATCAGAGCGGCGAGGTGAAAGATCGTGTCGACACCTTTGGCGACGGAGCGCATTTGGGCGGGATCGCGGACGTCTCCGAGGATCACCTCGAACTTGCCGCGGTATTCGGACTGATCGAGCCAGCCCCAGCTGGAAAACGAATTATACTGGCAGAGTGCGCGGACTTCGACACCCGATCTCACCAGCGTCTCGACAAGATGAGAGCCGATGAACCCATCTGCTCCGGTGACAAGCGCCTTCTTCATTTCAAAACACCTTCAGAATCGCGCTGGAAGACCTTCTCAACCTCCCAAGGCAACTGTATCGCCGAAATCGACGGCTTCCGCTGTTGACCGAGCATCTGGATAATTCCGACATTATCCTCCACGTCAAACCGAATACCCTCGGCGACGGAATATATCGAGAATCGACTCGATATGCCCAATCGCACGTAAAAAGTGCCGGTGTTGAGGAGATATCCGGGAAATTTCACGCGGGCTCGATAATAACCGGCAGGCCGGGCGTCCAGGCGGCTGACGTCGAGCTCGGGATCGGAGAGGCTGACGAGCGTGGTGTAGCCGTCCTCCATCTTGATCTGCATCCCGACCGAGAGGCCGGAAAGAGGTTCCCTCAACTCGTATTCGACCTCGATGGAGAAACCCTTCGACAGTTCCACGGTTTCGGAAATCTCGTCCTTCTCGTTCAATACCGCAACGCGACATATGACGGCCTTTCCGTCGATATCCTCGGGATTGACCGAGTAACTTGCCGTGCCGCCGAACTCAGGGCGATCGAGATAGGCCTTTATCACATCTGCGGTATCGCCCATTGCAGCGACCTTGCCGTCAGCCATCAAAATCGATTTCGGGCAGATGCTGCTGATCGCCGTCATGTTGTGGCTGACGAAGATGATCGTTCGGCCGGTCTTTGTCACTTCCTGCATCCGCCCCATGCATTTGTTCTGGAAGTTGACGTCGCCGACGGCCAGCACCTCATCGACCAAGAGGATCTCCGGCTCGAGATGCGCCGCGACGGAGAAAGCGAGACGCACATACATTCCAGATGAATACCGCTTCACCGGCGTGTCGATGAATTCGCCAATCTCGGCAAACTCGACGATTTCATCGAATTTCGATCTGACCTCGGCACGGCTCATGCCGAGGATGGCGCCGTTGAGATAGACGTTCTCCCGGCCGGTGAGCTCTGGATGAAATCCGGTGCCGACCTCAAGCAGGCTGGCAATTCTGCCCCGTATTCCTATGAAACCCGAATTGGGCATGGTGATCCGCGACATCACCTTCAGCAGCGTGGATTTTCCGGCCCCGTTCCTGCCGATAATTCCAACGATTTCGCCGTGCCCAACTTCGAAGGAGACATCATCCAACGCATGGAAGAGATCGCCTTTGAGTCGGGATTGCTTGCCGCGCTCGGACGCGTAATCTGACACGGAAACATTCGGATCCGGAAGATTGCGCCACTTCGCCCACCAGCTCTGAAGGTCGCGATAAAGGGTGCCGTGATTGATCACGCCGAGACGATAGAGCTTGCTGACGTGCTCCGCTCGAATAACGATATCGTTCATCAGACGGTGTCCATCGCGTTGGCTTCCGCCCGTGAAAAAAGCCCCAGCCCGCATAGGGTGATTGCGACAGTCACCGCGAGATTGGCAAGACAGAGACCGAGGGGCAAGGCGGGGGCATCAAACAGCGCCCAGCGGAAGGTTTGAACGGGGGTCGTCATTGGATTGATATAATAAAACCAATGATACCGTTCCGGAATCTGGCTGAAAGGGTACACGATCGGCGTAGCATACATCCACAACTGCGTCATGAACCCGACGGCGTAGACGAGATCGCGGAAACGGACCGTTAGCGCCGAAACGACAAGCCCGGCACCGATGCCCAGCACTGCGATATAGAGCAGCACCAATGGCGTCAGAAGCAGGAACCAATAGCTCAGGACCAAATCGGGGTTGGCAATTTTCAACCCGATGGAAACCGTCAGCAAGAGCAGGAACTGGATTGCAAAGGCGACAAGGCCGCTCATTGCAACGGATACCGGCACCACTAGTCTCGGAAAGTAAACCTTCCCAAACAGATTGGAATTCTTCGAGAAGACGTCGGAGTTATTGGCCAAGCAGACGGAAAAATAGCTCCAGATGATCGTGCCCGACATGTAGAACAGGAAGGGCGGAAGGCCATCCGTGGAAAGATTGGCTATTTTTCCGAACACGACGTAATAGGTCAACGCCGTCAGCGATGGTTGAATGATGTACCAGGCCGGCCCCAAAACAGTCTGCTTGTAGAATGTCGTGAAATCCCGCTTGAAGAACATCCAGATGAGATCGCGATACCGCCAGACAAGCGCAAGATCCGGTGAATTGCCCTTCGAAGGCTTGATCACGATGTCCCAAACCTCCTCGGGCGCGGAGGCCGATCCCTTCAAGTGCTCTGTCATGCCGCCAACTTCAGCTTTTCCGGGAGCGCCGCAAGAAGGCTGCAGACGCGCTCGATCTCATCCTTTCTGTGCCCGGCCGAAATAGGTAGGCTCAGCTCGGTAGCATGCAGTTCATCGGCAATGGGATAATCGCCGGAAAGAATGCCTTGCATTGCCTTCTGCCGATGCGGCGGTATCGGATAATGCACCTCGGTCTTGACCCCGTTATCGAGCAGCCACTGGCGCAACTCGTCGCGGGCCGGGTGCCGTATCGCGAAGATATGGAACACATCATACTCGGCAGGTCGACGAAGCGGCTGCGCCAGCCATTCAGGCAGATTGGCAAAATAGATATCGGCCAGTGCCCGCTTATGTTCAGTCACCTGATCGAGGTGACGCAGCTTGACCCGCAGGAATGCCGCTTGCATCTCATCAAGCCTGGAATTTACACCGATATAGACGTTCTCATATTTTTTCTTCGAGCCGTAGTTGCGCATGTGTCGCAAACGATCTGCAAATTCGTCATCATCGGTGACGATCGCGCCCGCATCTCCGAGAGCCCCAAGATTCTTGGTCGGATAGAAGCTGAAACAGCCGGCAATTCCGAAGGTGCCGGTCAGCTTGCCGTCATAGCGCGCGCCGTGCGACTGCGCGCAATCCTCGATCACCTTGAGACCATGCTCGCTTGCAAACGCGGCGATCTCGGTCATCCGGCAGGCTTTGCCGAAAAGATGCGTCACGCAGATTGCCTGCGTCTTGCATGTGAGCGCCGCCGGAAGGCGCTCCGGATCGATATTGAAGGTTTCGCGCTCGGGCTCCACCAGAACGGGTTTGTGGCCCGCGCGAAGAATTGCCAGAATAGTGGCTATATAGGTGTTGGAGGCAACCATGATCTCGCTGCCTTTTGGCAGGTCGAGCGCTTCGATCGAGAGGATCAATGCATCCAGACCATTGGCCACGCTGATGCAATGTTTGCTTTCCGCGAAGGCGGCGAATTCGGCTTCGAATGAGGAGACCTCATTGCCAAGTATGTACCATCCGGAACGAATGACACGGGATGCAACCGCCTCCAACTCTTCCATCAGCGCGCGGTTGGCTTGCGCAAGACTTTCATACTCAATCATCTCAGAGCCGTTCGTAGGGAGTGTCGATGTAGTCGTCCTTATCGTACCCGTGAGAGGCAAAAACCAGCAGGATAGAACCGGGACCGAAGGTCATTTCATGCCAGTCCCTTGGCTCCACCAGCAGGCACTGGTCCGGTGACGACAAGGTGATCTCTTCCCTGGCTTTTCCATCGTCCATCAAAACCATCACGCTTCCCGAAATCGCCACCAATGCCTGCCGAGTCTTGTGATGACGATGGCCGCCGCGTTTATATCCGTCGGCACCATAGATCCAGAAGCTGCGGACGACCGGAAATGGCAGTATTCCGTCCATGACGGTCAACGCGCCTCGTGCGTCGGACATCGTCTTTAACGTAAGCAGAGTAAAAGCAGACAAGATTGGTTTCCAGTTTTGCGGGTCAGCCGGGCGGGAAATGCGGAGCTGGTTCCCTCACCAGGCTGATGAGGTATCGACCGTAAGAGCTCTTTTCAAGTGGAGCCGCAAGTCTTAGCAACTGCTCGGCATCTATGTATCCCAAATGAAAGGCGATTTCTTCGGGGCAGGCAATCTTCAGCCCCTGGCGCCGCTCGATGGTGGCAATGAACTGACTGGCTTCAAGGAGTGAATCGTGCGTGCCCGTATCAAGCCAGGCATGTCCTCTGCCCAAGACGGCAACATTCAGCCTGCCGGCCGACAGATAATGCCGATTGATATCGGTAATTTCGGTTTCACCGCGCGGCGAGGGTTTCAAACCGGCTGCAATGTCAACCACGTCATTGTCGTAGAAATATAAGCCCGTCACAGCGTAAGAAGAGCGGGGCCTGGACGGCTTTTCCTCCAGGCTGAGGACTTTGCCCTCACCGTCAAACTCCACCACCCCATACCGTTCGGGATCGTGGACTTTGTACGCGAAGATCGTCGCTTCGTCCGATCTCGCGGAAGCCCCGGATAAATCATGAGTCAGGAGATTGCCGTAGAAGATATTGTCTCCCAGTACGAGAGCGGTTGCCTCCCGCGCGATGAATTCCCTGCCGATCGAGAATGCCTGGGGAATTCCGTCCGGTGCGGCCTGCACGGCATATTGGAGGTTTAGTCCCCATTGGGCGCCGTCACCCAGCAGCTGTTCAAAACGTGGGGTGTCCTGTGGCGTGGAGATAATCAGAATATCCCGGATGCCTGCAAGCATCAGCGTTGACAGGGGATAGTAGATCATCGGCTTGTCGAAAACCGGAAGAAGTTGCTTCGAAATGGCGAGAGTCGCCGGATGAAGTCGGGTGCCCGAGCCACCGGCGAGCAAGATGCCCTTGCGCAGTTTTTTATTCGAAGACAAGAGACCTCCTGCAACCGGTAAATCCACGCGCACTCACGAGCTTATCGTGGTGATATCGCTATTCGACAGTGCTCACTACAGATAGATGGGGCCGCATGCAATGCACTTAGCAAGAGGAGCAGCCGCCGCCGCTCACCAATCAGGCGTTGATCGAGGATAACTTGCGGTACTCGATTGCGGGAGTGCCTTTTCGTCTGATACGGGTTGGCGTGCTATCGCCTTTTGAAATGTGAGCAAGATACCGTTAGATGGCTGCAGATACTGCCAATCCAAGCTCCCCCCGGATAAGCCTCATCACCGTTTGCTGGAATGTCGAGCAGACAATTGCCGATACCTTGCGGTCCATCGACGCTCAAACCTACCGCAATTTCGAACACATCATCATTGATGGCGGCTCACAAGATTCGACGCTCGCCATTATCGCTTCGGCGCCGGCGGAGAACCGCAGTGTGCTTTCCGAGGTGGACGGAGGTATCTATGAGGCCATGAACAAGGGGATTGGTCTTGCGAGCGGCGACATCATCGGCTTTTTGAATGCGGACGACACTTTCGAGAGCAATGACTCCCTCGGAACCGTGGCGGCCGCGCTGGATGATGAAGCATATGACGGCTGCTATGGTGATCTCGTCTATGTTTCCAACCGGCACATCGATCGCAAGGTCCGTTACTGGAAATCCCGTGCGTTCAATCCCGGTTTCTTCGCGCGCGGGTGGTGCCCGCCGCACCCAACATTCTATGTTCGGCGCAACATCTATGAACGGTTCGGGCGGTTTGATCTGCGTTATCGGCTTGCAGCCGACGTCGAGCTGATGATGCGATTCTTGGAAGTCGCGCGGATCAGAACAATCTATATCCCGCAAGTCTTGGTCAGAATGCGCTTAGGGGGCGCCACGAACAAGAACGTTCAAAATATATCGCGTCAGAACAAGGAGGTGCTGCGCGCCCTTGCCGACCACGGCCTCAAGGTCTCAATATCGATGTTCTGGGCCTTTAAGATTGTGAACCGGCTAGGCCAGTTCCTGAGGCGCAATCGATCGCAGGGCTGATCAGCTCAAAGCCGCCGCCAACGGCCGGTCACACCGCCACCCTCCCCCGCACCCCATCCGCAATCGCCGTCATCCTGTCCGCCGCAGCATGCCCGATCAGCATGAACGCATGCGTCGCATTCGACCAGTAGACGACATTCATTCCCTTGCGGTTTTCAAGGTCCGGCGCCTTCGGCCCCGCGTCGGATTTCACGATGCAGAGCGCCATCGGGCCGGTCTCGGGATCGAGATAGGCGATCTGGGCGAGCGCCTTGCCGTCATATTGCAGCAGCAGGGCGCGTTTGAAATCGACCCCCGGGAGCGAAACGGCTTCCGGGGAGAGCGACAGGCCGAGCTTCTCGTCAAGACTGGCGAGCTGGGCGGCCTGGTCCTGTCTGCCGGGAACGGGGCCGGCGAGCGTTTCGGCGGTATAGAGCGAGATATAGTCGGCGACCACGGCGCGCCATTCGCTGTTTTCGTCCTTTGCCGAAAAACCTTTGCCGATGCCGATGACGGCGCGGTCGATGGCGATGCCGGCCACAAGCGAGGCGGCGAGCGCACCGAGGAAGCGACGGCGCGTGGGCGCCGGTGCAGCGACCGATCTTGCGTTCTCATGCGCAGGAATGGCGGAGAGCATCGCCTGCAGTTTTTCGCGCGGGGCTTCGGAGAGCAGCGGAGCGAAAGCCTGCTCGAACGGCAGGCTGGCGCGCGCCAGGAAATCCAATCGTTCGGCGACGCTCTCGTCTTCCTTGACGATGGCCTCGATGCGGGCTCTCTCTTCCGCCGTCAGCTCGCCGTCGATGAAGGCTGTGAGGTCCTCGTCGGAAGGAATGGTGTGTTTCGTGCTCATGGCCGTCCCCCTGCCGGTCCGGCGCCGGAGAGCCTGGCGCGGGCGGCCGCCAGCCGGCTCATCACGGTCCCGATCGGAATATCCAATATGCCTGCAACCTCGCGATAGGAAAGTCCTTCCACATAGGCGAGGAAAACCGCCGTCCGCTGCGCCTCGGGCAACGCATTTACCTGCTTCAGCACCTGCCCCGCCATCACATGCGTTTCAGTATCGTGCGCGCCGTCGAAGGTCAGCGCCTCGCCGGCATCGACAAAACCCTGGCCCTGTCGCACCCGGCGCGAACGGATCTCGTTCAGCCAGATCGAATGCAGGATCGAAAACAGCCAGCGGTCGAGCCGGGTGCCGGGAACGAACTGGCCAGCGCGCTCGAGCGCGCGAAGGCAGGTCGCCTGCACCAGGTCGTCGGCGACATCGCGCTGATGCGAGAGAACGAGACCATAACGCCAGAGCCTGGCCAGGTTTTCCGTCAGACCGCTCCTGATATCCGCTTCGCTCGCGATGGCCGCCTCCGCAGATCCTGCATCCCTTGGAACCGCCTGATAAACCGGCGATTCCATTCTCGCGTGACTATAGGCAGGAAATGTAGCGTCCGCGACCGACATTCGGATATCCTTTCCGGCTCCATTTCCCGCCAGTGGCCTACTCTCAGATCTTCGACGGATCGAGGATGACAGCGTTCAGATCCTGATATTCCTCGCAAGCCATGCCGCAGATCGTCTTGATCGTGTTCAATTGCTCCTTTGCGAGATCGAGCCGGCCCTGGATGACATAGGCTTCGCCGAGATATTCACGGACCTTGGCGTATTGCGGATCCATCTTCACCGACTGCAGGTAATAGGAGATGCCCTCGTCGGTGCGGCCGAGCTTGCGGGTGGCGTAACCGCGATAGTTCAGCACCTCCGCGCTGTTCTGGTCCCTGACCGTATCGAGCATGGCAAGCGCCTCTTCATAACGGCCGGCCTTGGCCAGCGAATAGGCATAGTCGGTACGGTTTTCGTCCGAAACATTGGCGCTCTGCTGCTTGACACATTTCTTGGTCTTCTGGTCGTAGATCTCGCCTTTCTTGCAGGTCGGCATCGTGCTGTTGTCATTGCCGACAGCAAAGACCGGCCCGGAGAAGAGCGAAGCGGCAAGGCAGCCGCCGACAAGGATGGAAGCGATGCGGACTGTCGTGATCGTCATGGGGAAACTCCTCGAGAGTGACGTTGCGGGGAGAGAACACCGCTGCCCTGGGCTTTATTCGCCTGCCTCTCTATTTTCTCCATCACTGCTTCGTGAAGTCCCCGAGGCCGAATAAATCATCGGGACCGGGTGTTCTCAGCGTTGTGCCGGGAACGACAAGGAGAATTCCGTGACCGATACCGTCAGACTCGTCAGCCTCGCCACCGCCACGCCCGAACATGTCATCTTCCAAAACCAGGCGGCCGAAGCCTCGGCCCGGCTGTTTGCCGGCCGTTTCGAGGATTTCCATCATCTAGCTCGCGTCTTCGACAGCGCCGGCATCAACAAGCGCCATGCGGCGCGGCCGCTTGCCTGGTTCGACGAAACGCATGGCTGGCAGGACCGCATGCAGGCCTATGGAGAGGTGGCGGGCGCCCTTTTCGTTGAGGCGGCCACCTCGGCACTTCGCCGGGCGGACCTCAGCGCCTGTGATGTCGACTGTATCGTCACCGTCTCTTCCACCGGTTTTACGACGCCGAGCCTCGATGCGCAGCTTGCCCGCCGCATGGGCTTCAGAACCGATATCGAGCGGGTGCCGGTCTTCGGGCTCGGCTGCGCCGCCGGCGTCTCGGGCTTTGCCGTCGCGGCGCGGCTGGCACGCAGCCGGCCGGGCGCCGTCGTGCTTTTCGTCTCGATCGAGCTTTGCACGCTCGCCTTCCGGCTGGACGAGCTGACGCGGCCGAACATCATCGCGACGGCGCTGTTCGGCGACGGCGCGGCCGCCTGCGTGCTCCGCGCCGGCGAAGGCGGGCTGGCCGAGGTGGAATCAACCGGCGAGCATCTCTTCCCGGACACGCTCGACATCATGGGCTGGAAGATCGACGATGGCGGCTTCGGCATCGTGCTGGCGCAATCCTTGCCGCCCTTCGCCGAACGGGAACTCGCCCCGGCGGTGACGGCCATTCTGGCGCGAAACGGGCTGGAACTGGCAGACATCGACCGTTTCATCTGCCACCCCGGCGGCATGAAGGTGCTGGCCGCAATGGAGAGCGCGCTTTCGCTGACACCCGGCACGCTCGATCACGAACGAGGCGTGCTTGCCGAATATGGCAACATGTCTTCGCCCACCGTGCTGTTCGTGCTGGAGCGGGTAATCCGCGCCGGACTGCCGGAGCGAGCGGCGATGATCGCCATGGGACCGGGTTTTTCGGCCAGCTGCGTGACGCTGCGGAGGGCGGCATGATGTGGCCGTCGATCGCGCTCCTGACCTTCGTGACGCTGCAGCGGCTGGGCGAGCTCGTGCTTGCCCGGCGCAACACTGCCGCCCTTCGTGCCAGAGGTGCAAGAGAGGTCGCGCCCGAGCACTATCCCATGATGGTGGCACTGCACGCGGCCTGGATCATTGGCCTCTGGCTGCTGGCGCCCGGCAGGCCGGTCGAGCCCTTCTGGTTGGCGATATTTATGGGGCTGCAGGCGCTGCGCCTCTGGGTGCTGGCGACGCTGAAGGATCGCTGGACGACACGCATCGTGATCTTGCCGGGTGTGCCGCTCGTCAGCTCCGGCCCCTACCGTTTCCTGCGGCATCCGAACTATGTGGTCGTCGTCGGCGAGATCGCCATCCTTCCGCTGACCTTCGGCCTGCCGGTCTATGCGACCGTCTTTTCGCTTTTCAACGCTGCGATCCTGCATGTGCGCGTAAAGGCCGAGAATGCCGCACTAAAAAGCGCAATGATTTTGAAATGAATGCTAATTTTCGTTTGCACGCCGCTATCGGCAGGGGCATTTTCACTGCGATAACAGAGCGGAATGCAGGGGAATGACGAAAAACGCAATCGTACTCGGCGCCGGCATCGTCGGGGTGTCCACCGCCATCCATCTGCAGCGACGCGGCCGGCAGGTGATGCTGATCGACCGCAAGGATCCGGGCAACGAAACCTCCTTCGGCAATGCCGGCCTGATCCAGCGCGAAGGGGTGGCACCTTACGGCTTTCCCCAGCAGCTCGGCCTGCTCATGCGTTATGCGCTCAACAACCGCATCGATGCGCATTATCATCTCAGAACGCTGCCGAGCCAGCTCGCCTTTCTCGCCCGTTACTGGTGGAATTCGAATGCCCGGCGACACGCGGCAATCACCCGTGCCTATGCGCCGCTGATCGAAAATTCGATTGCCGAGCACAAGGACCTGATCGAGGCCTCCCAGGCGCAGGCGCTGATCCGCAAGGACGGCTGGATGAAGATCTTCCGGACGGAGGCCAAACGCGACGAGGCCCTTGCGGAGGCCGTCCTTTGGCAGAATGAATTCGGAATAGACTATGACAGCCTTACCTCGGCCGATATCGTCCGAATGGAACCTGATATGACAGTCCGTTTCGCCGGCGGCATCCGCTGGCGCGATCCCTGGTCGGTGCTCGATCCGCATGCGCTGACATCGGCCTATCGCCGCTATTTCGAAAGCCTCGGTGGCCGCTTCGTCACCGGCGACGCCGCCTCGCTCGGCCAGTTCGGTTCCGGCTGGAAGATCATGACCGGGGAAGGCCCGCTCGAAGCCGATGATGCGGTGATCGCGCTCGGCCCCTGGGCAGCCGTCTCGACGCGCCGGCTCGGTTATTCCTTTCCCCTCGGCGTCAAGCGCGGCTATCACATGCATTATGCCGCCGAGGGCGATGCCGTGCTCAACAATTGGATTCTCGATGCCGAGCGCGGTTATTTGCTGGCGCCGATGAGCCGCGGCATCCGCCTGACGACAGGGGCGGAGTTCGCGACGCTCGACGCGCCGAAGACGCCGGTGCAGCTCGACCGGGCCGAAGCCGTGGCGCGTACGATCTTCCCTCTCGGAGGCAGGCTCGATCCCGAACCATGGATGGGCGCGCGCCCCTGCACGCCGGACATGATGCCTATCATCGGCAAGGCGCCGCGCCATCAGAGCCTGTGGTTCGCCTTCGGCCACGCCCATCACGGACTGACGCTCGGACCGGTGACCGGCCGCGTGCTTGCGGAACTCATCAGCGGCGAAACGCCGTTCATCGATATCTCGGCTTACTCGCCGCAGCGCTTCAAGCCATGACACCGAGGGTGGAGAGCCCGCTGAGCGCCGTTGCCGCAATGCCGTCGATCGTATCGTCGATATCGACGGTGACGATACCGGGTTCGCCTGTCGGCACCTCGAGTGTCGCCAGCTGACTTTCGAGCAGCGAGATCGGCATGAAATGCCCCTTGCGCTCGCCCATGCGCTTCGTCAGCAGCGCCTTGGATCCTTCGAGATAGACGAAGAACAGATTGCCGCCGGCAGCAGCCCTCAGCCTGTCGCGATAGGTACGTTTCAGCGCCGAACAGGAGACGATGATGCCCTCGCCTTTTTCCAGCGAGGCCTGCATCCGTTTGCCGGTCAGGTCGAGCCAGGGCATCCGATCCTCATCGGTCAGCGGAATGCCCTTCGACATCTTCTCGACATTGGCGGCCGGATGAAGCGCATCACCTTCGACGAAGGCCAGATGCAAGGCCTCAGCAAGTTTCTCGCCGACCGAGGATTTGCCACAACCGCTGACCCCCATGACAATGATCGCATGAGGTCTGTTGATCCGATCGTCCTGCATGTTTCCTCTCAACGGCGGCTTCCCGCTCAGTCGAGCGGGAAATGACAGGCATATTGTTGTGCGCCTTCTCCACTTAATTCGGGAGAAACCTGCCGACAATAGTCCTGCGCCTTCCAGCAGCGCGGATTGAAGTGGCAGCCGGACGGCGGCTTCAGCGGCGACGGCAGTTCACCTTGCAGGCGGATGCGGTTCTTCTCGCGCTCGGGATCGGCGATCGGCGTCGCCGACAGCAAGGCGGCCGTGTAGGGATGGCGCGGACGGGCGAAGACTTCGGCGGCAGGACCGGTTTCGATCGGGCGGCCGAGATACATCACCATCACCTCGTCGGCGATGTGATGGACGACCGAGAGGCCGTGCGAGATGAAGAGATAGGCAAGGCCCATCTCCTTCTGCAGGTCCATAAGCAAGTTCAGCACCTGCGCCTGGATCGACAGGTCGAGGGCCGAAACCGGTTCGTCGAGCACCAGCACCTTCGGCCGCAGCATCAGCGCGCGGGCAATGGCGATGCGCTGGCGCTGGCCGCCGGAGAACATATGGGGATAACGGCCATGGTGTTCCGGGCGCAGCCCGACGCGGGCCATCATCTCCTCCACCTTGCGGCGGCGGGCGCTGGCATCGAGATCGGTATTGATCTTCAGCGGCTCGTCCAGAATTGCACCGACCTTCTGGCGCGGGTTGAGCGAGCCATAGGGATTCTGGAAAACGATCTGCACCTGGCTGCGCAGGCTGCGGTCGCCGACCCGCGCCGGCTTGCCGTCGATCAGCAATTCGCCGGCCGTCGGATCCTCGATCATCGTGACCAGACGGGCAAGCGTCGACTTGCCGCAGCCGGATTCGCCGACGACGGCAAGGGTCTTGCCGGAATGGAGGCTGAAGCTGACGCCGTTCAGCGCCCTGACCGTGGCGTCGGCTTTGAAGAGACCACGGTTGACGGTGTAGAAACGGGCGAGATCCCTGCCCTCGAGAACAGCGCCTGTCATACCAGGTCTCCTGCAGTTTCATTGGCCATGACGCCGGGATGCCCGAGCGGCTTGCCGTCCTTCAAAGGATAGTTGCACAACGCCAGCCCGAGTTCCGGTCCCTGGCGCACCACACCGCGCTCGCATTCGACCGTTGCATAGCCGCAGCGCGGGGCGAAAAGACAGCCCGTCGGGCGGCCGTGCTGGCCGGGAACGACGCCGGCGATCGAGGGAAGTCGCTGGCCGACCTGGGCGCGTTCCGGCAGGGCGGCGAGCAGGGCTGCCGTATAGGGGTGATGCGGATCGCGGAACAGCGCTTTCACCGGCTGCTCCTCGACCTTCTGGCCGGCATATTGCACCTGCACGCGCTCGGCGGTTTCGGCAACGACGCCCATGTCATGTGTGATCAGCACCAGCGCCATGCCCTGCTCTTTCTGCAGGCGCACGAGCAGATCGAGGATCTGCGCCTGGATCGTCACGTCGAGCGCCGTCGTCGGCTCGTCGGCGATGAGGAGCTTCGGATTGCAGGCGAGCGCCATGGCGATCATGACGCGCTGGCTCATGCCACCCGACATCTGGTGCGGGAAATTCGACAGGCGGTCCTCCGGCGCCGGAATGCCGACGAGGCTCAAGAGTTCGATCGAACGTTCACGGCGTTGCTTCCGGTTGAGGCCCATATGGACGCGTAGCGTCTCGCCGAGCTGGAAGCCGACCGTGAAGCACGGGTTCAGGCTCGACATCGGCTCCTGGAAAATCATCGCCATCTCCTTGCCGACGATCCGGCGGCGCCGGCGGGCGGAGATGCCGCGCAGATCCTGGCCGTCGAACTGCAGGCGGTCGGCGGTGATCCTGGCGGTCCAGGGCAGAAGACCCATCAGGGCCAGCATGGCAACGGATTTGCCCGAGCCGGATTCACCGACGACCGACAGGATTTCACCCTTGTCGCAAGTCAACGATACGCCGTCGACGGCGCGGAAAAGACCGGATGACGTCTGGAATTCGACAGTCAGATTTTCGATTTCGAGGAGCGGCATCACGACCTCTTCAGTTTGGGGTCAAGCGCATCGCGCAGGCCATCGCCCATCAGGTTGATGGCAAGAACGGTGATGAGGATGGCAAGACCCGGAAATGTCACGACCCACCAGGCGCGCGAGATGAATTCGCGGGACTCGGCAAGCATGGTGCCCCATTCGGGTGTCGGGGGCTGAGCGCCCATACCGAGAAAGCCGAGGGCGGCGGCATCGAGGATCGCCGCCGAAAAGGCAAGCGTGGCCTGAACGATCAGGGGGCCGAGACAGTTCGGCAGGATCGTCTTGAACATCAAGCGGAGCGTTCCCGCGCCGGCGACGCGCGAGGCGATCACATATTCCTTCTCACGCTCGGAAATGACCGAGGCGCGGGTCAACCGCACGAAATGCGGTTGGTTAACCAGCGAAATCGCGATCATCGCATTGGTAAGGCCGGGACCCAGGACCGCCACCAGCACGAGCGCGAGCAGCAGCGACGGGAAGGCCAGGATGATGTCCATCAGGCGCATGATGGCGGTATCAATTCGGCCGCGGAAATAACCGGCGACGAGGCCGATCAGCACGCCGCATATGACTGAAAGCGTGACGACCACGACGCCGATGAAGAGCGAGAACCGCGCTCCATAGATCAGCCGCGAGAGGATATCGCGGCCGACGGCATCCGTCCCGAGCGGAAAGGAAGCGTGGCCTCCTTCCATCCAGGCCGGCACTGCCAAGAGCACTTCACGATTCTGCTCGTTCGGCGCATGCGGCGCAAAAACCGGTGCAAAGATCGCAACGACGAGGATGATGACGAAAACAACGAGGCCGATGACGGCACCCTTATTACGGGAGAAATAATGCCAGAATTCCGCAAGAGCGGATGGCTGGCCGGTTTTGACGGTGACCGTGCTCATGGACCGCTCCTAGTGACGAATGCGCGGATTGATGAAGCCGTAGAGGACGTCAACAATCAGATTGACCAGCATGATGACGCCGGCGATCAGGAGAAGGCCGCCCTGCACCACCGCGTAATCACGCTTGAACACCGAATCGACCATCCATTTGCCGATGCCCGGCCAGGAGAAGATCGTCTCGGTGAGGATGGCGCCGGCAAGAAGGACACCGATCTGCAGGCCGATCGTGGTGATGACGGGGATCATTGCATTGCGCAGCGCATGCACGCCGACGACGCGCAGCGGCTTCAAACCTTTCGAGCGTGCGGTGCGGACATAGTCCTCGCCGAGAACCTCAAGCATGGCCGAGCGCGTCTGGCGGGCGATGACGGCGAGCGGGATGGTCGCCAGCACGATGGTCGGCAGAATGAGATAGCTGACGGCCGAGGCAAAGGCCCCTTTCTGACCTGACAGCAGGCTGTCGACCAGCATGAAGCCGGTCACCGGCTTGAAGAAATACATCAGCGAGATACGGCCGGAAACCGGCGTCCAGCCGAGATAGCCGGAGAAGAAGATGATGAGCAGCAGACCCCACCAGAAAATCGGCATGGAATAACCGACGAGGGCGACACCCATCACGCTCTGATCGAACCACGTGCCTCGCTTGACGGCGGCAAAGACGCCGGCGGGCACGCCGAGACAGACCGCAAGGATGATGGCGCAGAAGGACAGTTCCAGCGTTGCCGGAAACAATGTCAGGAATTCGCCGAGGACCGGCCGCTTGGTGACGATCGAGGTGCCGAGATCGCCCTGCAGGACTTTTCCGAGATAATCGAAATACTGCATATACATGGGCCGGTCGAAACCGAGATCGTGCATGATCTGGGCGTGCCGCTCCGGCGCCATGACGCGTTCACCCGAGAGCAGCATCACGGGATCTCCGGGCAGCAGGCGGATGAAAGAGAAGGCAATCAGGGAAACGCCGAGGAATGTCGGGATCAGCACCGCAAGGCGGCCGATGAAAAAACGCAACATGGCAGATGTCCAATAGTTTCCGGCGGTCAGGAGGGTCCTGACCGCCGGCTGTGCCCAGTACTACCGGGCATTTTTACATTATTCTTGTTATTCGGATACGTCGACGCCGTCGAAACGGTGAATGCCGAGCGGGTCCATCTTGAAGCCCGAGACCTTCTTGCTCATCGGAACGAAGACGAGCGAATGGTCGAGGGTCGCCCAGGGGCCTTCCTTCTTGAAGATCAGCTGCGCCTGCTCATAGGCCTTGGTGCGCTCGCCGACATCGGCCGTCATCTTGGCCTTCGTCATGAGGTCGTCGTATTCCTTGTTGCACCACTGGGCGCGGTTGTTGCCGCCGACGGCATCGCAGCCGAGCAGCGTATCCATGAAGTTGTCGGGATCGCCGTTGTCGCCGGTCCAGCCGAGGATGACGGCGCCATCGCGCTTCACGTCGGAGGAAAGCTTCAGGTACTCGGCCCACTCATGCGTGACGATCTCGACCTTGACCCCGACCTTGGCGAAATCGGCCTGGATCAGTTCGGCGGCGCGGCGTGCGTTCAGCATGTAGGGGCGCGACACCGGCATCGCCCAGACCTTCATGCTGAGATCCTTGACGCCGGCATCGGCGAGAGCCTTCTTGGCCGCATCCGGATCGTACTTGTCGTCCTGAACGGCGTCGTTATAGGACCACATGGTCGGCGGGATCGGGTTCTTGGCAACGGTGGCCGCGCCCTGGAAGACGGCGTCGACGATCGCCTGCTTGTTGATCGCCATGTTGAGCGCCCGGCGAACCTCCGGCTTGTCGAAGGGCGCCATCTGCGTGTTATAGGCGAGGTAGCTGACATTGAGGCCAGCCTGCTCCTCGACGACGAGGTTCTTGTCCTTCTTCAGTTCAGGAACGTCGGCGGCATTCGGATAAGGAATCAGGTGGCACTCGCCGGCCTTCAGCTTCTGAGCGCGGACGGCGGCGTCAGAGGTGATGGCGAAAACCAGATCGTCGATCTTTTCCTTGCCCTTAAAATAGGTTTCGTTCGCCTTGTAGCGGATGACGGCATCCGGCTGATAGGCGACGAAGGTGTAGGGGCCGGTACCGAGCGGCTGCTGGTTCAGCTGCGCCATCTTGCCGTCGGCGGCCAGCTTGTCGGCATATTCCTTCGACATGATGGAAGCAAAGTCCATGGCGAGGTCGGCCAGGAACGGCGCTTCCGGGTGGTTGAGCGTGAACTTCACCGTGAGGTCATCGACCTTCTCGACCGACTTGATCAGTTCCGGGAAGCCCATGCCGGCGGCGTATTCGTAAGAACCGCCCTCGACATACTTGTTCCACGGATTGTCGGACTTCAGCTGACGCTCGAAGGAGAAGACGACGTCGTCGGCATTGAAATCGCGCGTCGGCGTGAAGAAGTCGGTGGTCTGGAATTTGACGCCGGGATGAAGTTTGAAAGTGTATTCCTTGCCGTCGTCCGAAACGCTCCAGCTGTCGGCCAAACCGGGTTCGATCTCGGTGCCGCCATGCTTGAATTCGACGAGGCGGCTGTAGACGGTGCGCGAGGACGCGTCGAAGGTCGTGCCTGCCGTATAGAGGCTCGGGTCGAAGCCTTCCGGCGAACCCTCGGAGCAATAAACAAGGGTCTTGGACCAGGCCGACGTCGCCATGACCGAAATCAGGGCCGTCGCTGCCAGCATGACAGAGATCTTTTTCATAATATTGTTTCCCGGTTGTTCTTTTTTGATGTCTGGAGACCACAAAGGCATCCCGATCGACGGTCGATGGAACGACATTTATCTACTGAAAGCAACGGGCTACGGAGAAAATTTTTCCAGCTGGACAATTTTAGAAATTTTTCGTCAAAAATCAGCCTCGTTCGGAAATTTTCGGATAAAAATGTCCGGCATTTCGTCGCATTTTGGATAATTGCGCCCTCTCAGCAGCGCATGCTGGACATTTCGGCATCCCTAAGCGCAACCAGAGGCCGCAAACAAAAACCGCGATTGCCGAGGCAACCGCGGTTTCATAAGTCAGACCTGTTTCTTGCAATCAGGCGGCGGGGGCAACGGCCGCCGGCTTGCGGTAGTGGTGCTCGCCGGTGATACCGAGGAGGAAATTGATCTGGGGGCGGGCCTTGACGAGGTCATCGATCGAATATTCCGAGAGCACGCCGAAGAAGGCGTTGAGCGCCTTGCGCAGCGCCGAGTTCAAGCCACAGCTGTCGACCAGCGGGCATTCGACCATGCCATCATCCTCGAAGCATTCGGCCATGGCAAAACTGTCTTCCGTGACCCGGACAACGTCGAAGAGCGTGATTTCGGCCGCCGGCTTGCCCAGGCGCACACCGCCGTTGCGGCCGCGGACCGTCTCCACCAGGCCGGCCTTGTTCAGCGGCTGGAGGATCTTGAAAAGAAAGAGTTCGGAAACCCCGTAGGCTTTGGCAATTTCCGGAATCCGGCTCAGCTGCCCTTCGTTGGCAGCACAATACATCAACATGCGAACCGCATAGTTGGTCTGCTTCGTCAACCGCATGCCGATCTCCTGACTCGTGCCTGTTCAGACGTATATAGGCGGTTTGACAGTTTTGAACAATTCCAAAATATGAAATTCGCATTCAGCTTATGAGGCCATTTGCCACAACGTCAATCCTGCTCCGTGGTCTTCTGGTTGTAGTCCAAAATGGCTGCCAACGCTCAAATGAAACGGGGGCCAAAGGGCCCCCGAATTGCAGGTCGAGTGATCGTCCAGATTACTTCATCGTCGGCATGACGAATTCTGCGCCGCTCTTGATGCCGGAAGGCCAGCGGGCGGTGACGGTCTTGGTCTTCGTCCAGAACTTGATCGAATCCGTGCCGTGCTGGTTGAGGTCGCCGAAGCTCGATGCCTTCCAGCCGCCGAAGGAGTGGTAGGCGAGCGGAACCGGGATCGGAACGTTGACGCCGATCATGCCGATATTGATGCGCGAGGCAAAGTCGCGGGCAGCATCGCCGTCGCGGGTGTAGATCGCGACGCCGTTGCCGTATTCGTGCTTCATCGGCAGCGACAGTGCTTCTTCATAGTTCTGGGCGCGAACGACGGAAAGGACAGGCCCGAAGATCTCGGTCTTGTAGATATCCATGTCCGGCGTGACGTGATCGAACAGGCAACCGCCGACGAAATAGCCGTCTTCATAGCCTTGGAGCTTGAAGTCGCGGCCGTCGACGACGAGCTTGGCGCCTTCCTCGATGCCGCGGTCGATCAAGCCGCGAACACGGTTATAGGCTTCCTTGGTGACGAGCGGGCCCATGTCGGCCTTCTCGTCTGTGTAAGGGCCGATGCGCAGCGATTCGATCTTCGGCGTCAGCTTCTCGACCAGGCGGTTGGCGGTCTCCTCGCCGACCGGAACGGCAACCGAGATCGCCATGCAGCGCTCGCCGGCCGAACCGTAGCCGGCGCCCATCAGCGCGTTGACGGCTTGGTCCATGTCGGCATCCGGCATGATGATCATGTGGTTCTTCGCGCCGCCGAAGCACTGTGCGCGTTTGCCGTTCATCGCCGCCGTGCCGTAGACGTAGCGGGCGATCGGCGTCGAGCCGACGAAGGAGACGGCGCCGATATCCGGATCGGTGAGGATGGCGTCGACGGCGCCCTTGTCGCCGTTGACGACATTGAGGATGCCGGCGGGAAGACCGGCTTCGATCATCAGTTCGGCAAGACGGATCGGCAGGGACGGATCACGCTCGGAGGGCTTCAGGATGAAGGCATTACCGCAGGCGATCGCCGGCGCGAACATCCACATCGGGATCATGCCGGGGAAATTGAAAGGCGTGATGCCGGCGCCGATGCCGACCGGCTGGCGGATCGAATACATGTCGATCGCCGGACCCGCGCCCTCGGTGAATTCGCCCTTGGCGAGATGCGGGATGCCGCAGACGAATTCGCAGACTTCGAGGCCGCGAACGACGTCGCCCTTGGCGTCCTCGATCGTCTTGCCGTGTTCCTTCGAAATCAATTCGGCAAGTTCGTCCATATGCTTGTTCAGGAGCTCGACGAACTTGAAGAAGACGCGAGCGCGGCGCTGCGGGTTGGTGGCAGCCCATTTCGGCTGCGCGGCCTTGGCGTTCTCGACGGCGGCGCGAAGCTCCTCGACGCTGGCGAGGGCGACGGTCGCCTGCACTTCGCCGGTCGCCGGATTGTAGACGTTGCTCACGCGGCCGCTGGTGCCGGCGACCTGCTTGCCGCCGATGAAATGTCCGATCTCACGCATGGATGTTCCTCCTGTTTGGATGACCTACAATCGCACTTCAATTTGCACAAATCAATGCGTTGATATAAGCAACCGTTGTGCACGTTTTATAGTTTCGATGCAGGTGCTGCTGCTTCCAAACTTGGCGCGGCATGCGGACAAGTCAAACTCAGGGAGGGCCCATCGATGAGCCAAAATCCGGTCGTGCGAATGGCTGAGCTGGAGATCGCCGCCGAGAGGCTTGAAGCCTATCGCGCATTGCTTGCGGAGGAAATCGAGGCTTCGGTCGCTCTGGAAGACGGCGTCCTTTCGCTGAGCGCTGTTTCCATCCGCGAAGCTCCAAGCCGCGTTCGTATTCTCGAAGTCTACGCCGACCGGGAGGCCTATGAGGCGCACCTGCGGACACCGCATTTCCTCAAATATAAAAGCGAGACGGCCGGCATGGTGACGTCGCTGACGCTGATCGATGTCGACCCGATTGCAATGCGGGCCAAGTGATGAACTGGGATGACGTTCGCATTTTCCTGGCCGTCGCCCGAACCGGACAGATCCTTGCCGCTTCGAAACGCCTGGGGCTTAACCACGCCACGCTTTCGCGCCGGCTGACGTCGCTCGAAGCGGCACTGAAGACGCGGCTCTTCGTCCGCCGCACGAACGGCTGCGAGCTGACGGCCGAAGGTGGCATCTTCCTTAATGCCGCCGAGCGGATGGAAACCGAAATGCTCGCGGCGCAGGCCAATCTCGGCCACACCGACACGGCGATCGCCGGGACGGTGCGCGTCGGCGCGCCCGATGGTTTCGGCGTCTCCTTTCTGGCACCCCGCATGGGCAGGCTGATCGAACGCCACCCGGAGCTGAAGATCCAGCTCGTGCCGGTGCCGCGCTCCTTCTCGCTGTCGCAGCGTGAGGCCGATATCGCCATCACGCTGGAACGTCCCGAACAGGGCCGGCTCGTCTCCTCCAAGCTGACGGACTATACGCTCGGCCTCTATGCCTCGCGCGACTACCTCGCCTCACACGGCAGACCGGGCGATGTCGAGGCGCTGAAGGCGCATCCGCGCATCGGCTATGTCGAGGATCTGATCTTCACCGCCTCGTTGAATTTCTCCGGCGAGGTAATGCGCAGCTGGGACGCCGGCTTCGAAATCTCGACGGCGATCGGCCAGACGGAGGCGGTGCGATCAGGCGCCGGCATCGGCATCCTGCACGATTATATCGCCCGGCAGTATACGGAGCTCGAGCGCATCCTGCCTGACATTTCGATCCGGCGCGCCTATTGGACGACCTATCACGAAACGGCGCGCGATCTCGTTCGCGTCAGAAGCGTCGTCGATTTCCTGCAGGAACTCGTCGGCGCCGAGCGCCACATCTTCCTTTAAGTCTCCGAAACGTGCTTGGCCGGCTCGTCGTTTTCATCCGGATTTGGAACAGGCGCCTCGTCCGGAAGCCGGTCCGGCTCCGGCTCGGTGATCGGCGGCACCGGTTTCCAGCCGGGTGCCGGCATCGGCGGCTGATCGGGAATGGGTTCGTTGGGCACGGACATGACCGCCTCCCTTTTATGTTTGCGATGTTCGTCGGGGCTATTTGTCCGACTTCAGCATCTCCGCGCGCAGCGGCATACTGTCGATAATGATGAAGAGCTCGCCACTGTTGATCGGCTCGCTGACCTTGAGCTTGACGGTGCCGTCCTTGCCGACAAGGAAGGCGGCGAATTCACCCGTCTCCGGCGCATCGAGATCGCAGCGGATCGCTTCGCCGTCGAGGCCATCGGCAGCGCCGAAAAGCGCCCGGACCTTGCCGCCCGAAACCTTCAGCACCACCATATCGCGTTCATCGAGCGCGCTGCGGTCGGCCAGCAGCTGGTTTTCCTGGTGCGCCGCGCGGGCATTGTCCCTGTCGGCGAAAAGAATGAAGACGCGATTCTTCCACTGGAATGCGGCCAGGCTTTCGATTGGCGAATAGGCGCCGTTCGTCTCGTCGATCTTGGTCGCGCCGTAGAGCAGGGTTTTCGACATGCGTATTCTCCCGTCAGCTTGGAGAACGGTCCGAGATGGCACGGGTTCCATCTAATCGACAGGATCCTGGTTTTCGTGCCCTCACCTGCAGATTGCGCGCTGCACTTTTGCGCGACATGCGCTGATCCCGCTGCCGTGCCTACCGTTGATCGAACGAGCTACGCCCGCAACGACGTCCGTCAATATCCGCCGGAATTGACTCACGCCGTTACGTGTTCATCCTCTCCCCGGCAAAAATGTGCCGCGCGGTCCGAGCATAGATCAAGCGAACAAGAAGTCCCACGACTGCAGGCTTGAAAGAGCGACATTCCTTAACGTTATGGTGTTGTCGGAATCGGCCATGATAACTGTATCATTCCCGGACTGCTCGCTTGCCGCAAAAAGCGATTCCCAATCGACGAAAATGTTGTGGTCGATCGAGATTGCGTCATGTGCGGAGCCGGTTGCCACGAAGTTGGTGATCGTATCGTGGCCCCAGTTCGACGAATAAACGAAGACATCGGCTGCCGCCCCCCCAGTGAGGGTATCGTTGCCGGCGCCACCCGTCAGTGTATTTGAACCACTGCCGCCGACGATAACGTTGTCTAGCGCATTCCCTGTTCCGGCAAAGGGCCCCGTTCCGATAAATGTGAGGTTCTCGACATTGGTCTCCAACGTGTAGGCGGCCAGTATCGTGCGAACCGTATCGGTCCCTGCGTCGGCGGCTTCGGTGACGATGTCGCCGGCATTATCGACGATGTAGGTGTCGTGGCCCGCACCACCGATCAAGGTGTCCGCACCTGCCGCGCCATTCAGCGTGTCATTGCCGGCGCCGCCGGTGATCGTGTTGGCGAGACCATTGCCGGCGCCGCTGAAGTTGGCCGATCCGGTATAGGTCAGGTTCTCGACATTGTTGCCGAGCGTATAGCCGGCAAGCGCCGTCCGGACCGTGTCCGTCCCTTCATTCACATTCTCGATCACTACGTCGGTCGCGATGTCGACCACATAGATGTCGTCGCCAATCCCACCCAACATCGTGTCGGCACCGGCCCCGCCAATCAGTGTGTCGTTGCCCGCAGCCCCCATAAGCTTGTCGGCTGCGACACCACCCGTGATAACGTTGTCGAGCAGATTCCCTGCACCGGTAAAGGCTGCCGTTCCGATGTAGGTGAGGTTCTCGACATTGGCCGCCAGTGTGTGGGCGGCCAGGGTCGTGCGAACCGTGTCGGTTCCCGCGCCAGACGCTTCGGTGACGACGTCGAAAGCATTGTCGACGATATAGGTGTCGTTGCCGGTCCCGCCGATCAAAGTGTCGGCGCCAGCCCCGCCATTCAGCGTATCATTGCCGGCGCCGCTGGTGATCGTATTGGCGAGCGCGTTGCCGGTGCCGCTGAAGCTGGCAGATCCCGTATAAGTCAGGTTCTCGACATTGACCAATGCGGCGATCGAGTAGGCTGCAAGTGCCGTGCGGATTTCGTCGGTGCCGGCGCCAACCGCCTCGTTGACGATGTCGCCCGCACTGTCGACCACATAGATATCGTTGCCGGCGCCGCCGTTCAGCGTGTCATTGCCGATGCCGCCGTCAAGCGTGTCGTTGCCGGCCCCGCCGGTGATCGTGTTGACGAGCGCATTGCCGGTGCCGGCGAAGCTGCCGGATCCCGTATATTGCAGATTCTCGACATTGTTGCCGAGCGTATAGCTGGAAAGCGCCGTCTTGATCAGATCGGTTCCTGCATTCAGTCCTTCGGTGACCACGTCGCCAACGTTTTCGACAATATAAGTGTCGTTGCCCGCTCCGCCGATCAAACTGTCCGCACCCGCCTTCCCGTCCAGGGTATCGGCACCTGCCCCGCCCTGGACGGTGTTGGCGAAGCTATTGCCTGTCCCGATAAAAGTTCCCGTACCGATATAGGTGAGGTTCTCGAGATTGCTGCCAAGGGTATAACTTGCCAGCGTCGTGCGAACCGTGTCGCTTCCCGCGCCGGCAGCTTCGGTGACGCTGTCGCCGGCATTGTCGACGACATAGGTGTCATCACCCGTGCCGCCGATCAAGCTGTCCGCACCGGCCCCGCCATTAAGCGTATCATTGCCGGCGCCGCTGGTGATCGTGTTGGCGAGCGCGTTGCCGGTGCCGCTGAAGCTGGCAGATCCCGTGTAAGTCAGGTTCTCGACATTGTCGCTGAGCGCATAGCTTGAAATCGCCGTCTGGACAGTGTCCGTTCCCTTGTTCGCACTCTCGATCACCAAATCGAAGCTAGCGTCAATCACATAGAGGTCGTTGCCCGCACCGCCGATCAGCGTGTCGTTGCCGGCGCCGCCGTCCAGAAGATCGTTGCCCGCGCCACCGGTGATCGTGTTGGCCAGGCCGTTCCCAGTCCCGCTAAAAGCACCGGTGCCGATGAAGGTCAGGTTTTCGACATTTGCAATACTGGTCAAGGCATAGGAAGAAAGCGCCGTCTTGATCAGATCGGTCCCTTCGTTCAGCGCTTCGGTGACCACGTCGGCCAGGTTATCAACAATATAGGTGTCGTTGCCCGTTCCGCCGATCAATGTGTCATTGCCGGAAAGACCGTTAAGGGTATCATTTCCGGCATTGCCCCAGAGGGTATTGTCTGCCTCGTTGCCAGCGATCGAATCATTGCCGGAGCCGGCCTTAACGTTCTCAATCAACGACGCAGTATTGCCTTCATAAAGAAGGGCGTTGAAAATGTTGCCGCGGGCATAGCCATTATTCGGACCTCCTCCCAGGTATGACAACTGGCCTTGAGAAAAAACCGAGTATCCCCCTGCGCGCAAATCGATTTTGAGGCCCGTTGTATAGGCACTCAGGTCATATGTGTCGGTACCGCCACCGTCCCAGATCGTTGCGAAGATGCGGTTGGCAGCGGGCGTGATGGCCGCGACCCCGTTGACATAAGTGATGCCCTGGTTCGGGTTCCATTTATAAACGGTATCGCCACTGTTGGTCGTGTAGTCTGCGCCATACATTTCCTGCAGGGCGGCGATGTCGAGCATCATGAAGGTTTGTGGCGCGCCATCATGCTCGTACTTGTACCCACTCAAATCATCTCCCACATATGTGTGGTAGGTCATGATCGTATATTCGAGCGAGTCGTACGCGCTCGGAACGACTATCCCCTGTTCGTGGGCATGTTTCAGTCCGAGAGCGTGACCCAATTCGTGCGCCAGGGCATGACCGGCGTAATTGCCGAACCTCGGATAGCGAAGATCATCTGGGGTGCCAGCATATTCCGTGCCGAACCAGATATCGCCTGCCGGCCCGCCGCTAATTGGCATATAGGCCCATGCTGTCGTGAGATCGGGATGCGACGATTGAGCGAACCGCACCGTTGCGGTGTTGGCGCTTCCGACCTCGAAGGTGACGTTCGTGAATCCCTCGACGGAGAAGCCGTCATTTGCAGCACTCCCATAGGACTGCTCCATAAAGTACAAGGCAAGAGACTGCTGCTGCGATGAAATTGCAGAGAAAGAATAGTTTTTCTCGCCGTTGTAGTCATACGATGACGAAGTCGTGGGAAACGCATAGGTGATCGTTCCGCTCCAGGCAAAGTCGCCCAAAAGCCCGTCTACCTTCTGATCCCCAGTCGAGCTGATATACGTCACCGAAGTCGTAAGGTTCGTCATAAAATCCCCGTTTGCCTATTCCAAGTCGGCCGCGCCTATTGCCGATTTCCCTCTGCTCCATCTCGGTGGGAAATTCAACTAAAAGCTTTATTTCTGTTCGAGAAGGTTTTTGATCTTGGCGGCTAGCGCTTATGAAGCGCTTCCTCCGCAACCCTAACAAAGGCTAGTAGACGTATTCGAGGAATCCTGTGCTCTGCCCATCCGAACCTTCGCAATTGCTGGCATGACGGCACTTAAATTGAAGTTACGGTCATCTGCTGAAATTTAATAAGTCTCCAGGCTATCGGGAAAATGAGGTCCGGATTGTTTCGGCGCCCCCGAACGTTGTCTCCGTCTCTCTTGCCGCGGGTCGGCTTCGCGGTTCGCATCTTCCGCAATTTTGTTTGCGTTGGTGGATCGTTCTGGATCGAGTGGCGGATTGTCGCAATGCGAACCTCGCTGCTGCTGCGTGCCGCATACGTAGCTCACCCAGCGGTATGGCACCATACGGACTGGTTGTGCTTCTCAAATGTTCGAGTTGATGTGGTAAATAAGCAGCAAATTCGCCGTCGGAAGCATAGGCTCTCGTTAGGCGCCGCTCATTTTGCCTTCGGGATGTTGCTTGTTGTCAGGAGGCGCGGCTTTGTCTGCCATTCCACACGTAAAGCCCGCGCTTTTCAGCAAGACGCTCTGGCCTCGGTGCGGAAATCATTTCCAGATACCGTTAAACGTCGGTACCGATGATGTTCGGCTAAATGAAGTTAGCTGAAATGATTTGCCTGACAGGAGTTCGCGTGGAGAAATGGTACGGTTGGGGGGTCTCGAACCTCCGACCTCAGGTGCCACAAACCTGCGCTCTAACCAACTGAGCTACAACCGCATGAATCACGTTTGACGCGACGGGGGTCACATACGAGGACTTGAGGATGAATTCAAGTCCCATTCCTCGTCAATATACAAAAAGGCTGGACGCGAGGTCCAGCCTTTTGTTTCCGATCGGCATCGACCGATCAGGCGACCTTGAAGGACGCCATGGCCTTTTCGGCGGCTTCCTTGGAGGGCTTTGCGAGCTTTTCGGCAACCTGCTTGGTGGTTTCCTGCATCGACTTCGCCTGATCGACGGCAAGCTCGGCCTGCTTGCGCAGGAACGAGGTCTGCAGCTCGATGAATTCGGCGACGGACTTGACGCCGAGCAGTGCTTCCATGTGCGAGAGCGAGGTTTCGGCGTTGACGCGAAGGACGTCGATCGCCTTCAGGCCGATCTCGACGGTGCCGGCCTGCGCCGTCTGAACGGTGGCCTCGAGCGTCTTGCCGGCTTCTTCGCCAGCGGTCTTCAGCTTGGCATAGGCGTCTTTCGACTGCTGGGCGCCCTTTTCAGCGAATTCGCGGAAGGATTCAGCCAGCTTGGAGGGATCGAAAGAAGCGATTGAAAAAACGTCATCGGTCTTTATGGTAGCCATGGGTCGCATTCCTTTGGGCTAAGGCAGTTGCTGCCTGGGATCATCGAATGACATCTATATAGGGCATTCTATTGTGCATTGCAACATAAATTGTGCGACGCACAAGTCGTTAACCCTTTCGGCTGAAAGCACCCCGCTGTTCTGGACCGGCATGCGACCTGCAGTTATTAATAAGCCGTTAATTTAGAAGGCCGACAGCGACAAGGTTCGATCATGCCCGCAGTCCAATATCCGTTCATCGATATCGCCGTGCATGCGCGGGTGCGGGAACGCTTTTCGCGCGGCGAAGCCATGGTGCTTTTTTCAGCCGATCTTGCCCGCCTGCTCTGGGCAAACGGCGCAGGTGCGGAGCTTTTCAGCCATTCAGCGGTCTATGACCTGCTCGATCAGGGCGTCGATCGCACCGACATCACCTTTCGGCAGCTGGAAACGGCGGCGCGTCAGCTCGCCGATATCGGCGACAACAGAAGCCTGATGATCCGCGTCGCCAAGGGCTTTCAGCGCGTGCAGGTGCAGGCGGCCGCCGAACTGATCCGGCTTTCATCGGGCGAGAACGCCATTCTGTTTTCCGTGCCGGTGTCGGCAAGGCCGCTGACGGCAGGCGCTGCGGCGGCCCAGATGCTGCAGGGACTCGATGATCCCGACACGCATATGGCTGTCATCGGCGCCAATGGCGAGGTGATCGCGGCCTCGCCGGGCTTTGCCTCGCTCGCCATATCAGGCGAGACCGCAAAGGCCTTGATCAACCTTGCAGGCGCACATCCCGACCGCCTGGTAAAGCGCCCGGTCGCCACCGGCAGGGGTTATCTCCCGGCCGCGGTCGGCAGGCTCAGCGATGAGCCGGCGCTCAATCTGCTTTTTGCCGTAGAAACCGCGATCGGTCATCTCGATCCGATCGATGCGCCCGTAGTCGACGAAGTCGATGCACCGCCGCAGACGGCTGACGCGCCGGCGGGGGAAGAAGGCACATCGTCATCCGAGCTTCCTCGGCAAGAGGCGGCTACGGCGACCGGCTTCGGCGAGATCGTCGATGCGGTCTCGGGGATCGAAGAGGTCGAGGAGACGCTGGAGGAGATCGCTGACGACCGGGAACATCCGGCAGAGGCGGCTCTCACATCCGCAGAGGCGGCGGTTGCCGACGAGAATCCGGCCGCAGACGAAGCGGCGGAGAACGACGGCGCGACCGAGAGCGGCATGGATGAGGCCGACCAGACGGCGGAAGCGACCGCGATGGCGGAGACACCTGCCGAGACCGGCCAAATGCCGCTTGATGAGGCGCCGGACGCCGTGCGCGAAGAGCCGGCCGTCGCAGCAACCGCAGCTTCCGACGCACCCCCTGCCCCGTCGCTTGCGCCCGAGCCCGGTTTCGTCTTCAGGCCGAATAGCCGCGCCACCCGCTTCGTCTGGAAGATCGATGCGGAAGGCCGGTTCAACGAGGTCAGCCACGAATTTGCCGAGGCCGTCGGTCCGCATGCATCCGCCATCATCGGCTCCGCCTTCAGCGATATCGCCGCTCTCTTTAATCTCGACCCCGACGGCAAGATTTCCGAGGCCCTCGCGCGCCGCGACACATGGTCGGGCAAGACGATCCTCTGGCCGGTCGAAGGCACCAGCCTCGTCGTTCCGGTCGATCTCGCCGCACTGCCGACCTATACCCGCAACCGCGACTTCGACGGCTTCCGCGGCTTCGGCGTCGTCAGGCTTTCCGACGCGCAGGAAGATCCGCTGGCGCTCGGCCTGACGCTCGGCCCGAACGGCGTTGGCCATGATGCGGCAGGCCTCGGCCCGACGGCCGACGCTGTCAGCGAACCGGCACACGACATTGACGCCGCGCCCGAAGCGGTCCCGGCAGAAACGATCGCGGCGGACGCGATCGAGGACCACCCGCAGACCGAAGAGACGCCTTTCGAAGCGACCGGAGAAGAGGCCGGCTTCGAGCCGCCCGCCCGGGAGAGCGCCGCCGAAGAGATGCAGGAGAGCACCGGTGAAGCGCCGGCGGCCGATGCTGCAGACGAACCCCCGCCGCTTCGCATCGTGGAAACGCCCAATCGCCGTTCCACCGACAAGGTCGTACAGCTTCACAGCACAGGCGCCGCATTGACGGCCGCCGAACAGGCGAACTTCCGCGAAATCGCCAAGCGCCTGGAAGCCTTCGGCGCCCGCAGGGAAGAGCCCGACGCCCCGCCGACGGGCACTACCGCCACGGAACCGGCATCCTTCGAAGAAAGAGCGGCGCCCGAAGCCATCACCGGCGAAACACCCGCCGCTACGGTCGACGCCGCTTCGGTCGAGGAGACGGCGCCGCAGGAGGCAATCTTCGAGAACGCGGTCGACCCGCTGCGCGAAGACGCCGCTGACGAACCCGACGCCATCGGCGAGGACGAGGCGACGGAAGGGCTCGAGGAGACGGTCAGCCAGATCGAGGTTCTCACAAGCTTCATCCCGCCGCGTGTGAAGATGATTGACGGGCTTTCGGCCGGAACGGTCGACCAATTGCCCGTCGCGGTGCTTATCCATGTCGGCGATGCGCTGATCCATGCCAATCCCGAATTCATGCGGCTGACGGGCTACCACTCGCTCGACGCGCTGCGTGAGGTCGGCGGTATCGAAGCCCTGCTGCAGCGCCGCGAACTTGAGGAAAAGGCAGCCGGTTCCGGCACCATGATGCTCGTCAAGGCCGACGACACGCTGATACCGGTGACTGCGCGGCTGCAATCGGTGCGCTGGGAAGATGCCAACGCCCTGATGCTGGCGCTGATGCCGGTGGAACGCAAGGAAGACGCCCGCGCCGAAACCGGCCGGTCGGAAGCGCGTCCGGAACGGATGGTCGAGAAGGTCGCCAAGCTTCAGGTCGAAGTGGAGGAATTGCGCTCGATCCTGGAAACGGCGACCGATGGCGTGGTCGTCATCGGCACCGAGGGTGATATCCGTTCGATGAACCGGTCGGCGAGCGCGCTGTTCAATTACGACGAGCAGGAGACGCGCGGTAAACCCTTCGTCATGCTGTTTGCCCATGAGAGCCAAAAAGCGGTCCTCGACTATCTGAACGGCCTTGCCGGCCACGGCGTGGCAAGCGTGCTGAACGACGGGCGCGAAGTGATCGGCCGCGAGGCCGGCGGCGGCTTCGTGCCGCTGTTCATGACGATGGGCCGGCTTACCTCCTCGAACGGCTATTGCGCCGTCATCCGCGATATCACCCAGTGGAAACGCACCGAGGACGAGTTGCGCAACGCCAAGGGCGCGGCTGAAACCGCCAACGCCCACAAGACCGATTTCCTCGCGCGCGTCAGCCATGAAATCCGCACGCCGCTCAACGCAATCATCGGCTTTTCCGACATGATGGCGGGTGAGCGCTTCGGTCCGATCGGCCATCCCCGTTACATCGAATATGCCAACGATATCGGCCGCTCCGGCCGGCACGTCCTCGATATCGTCAACGATCTCCTCGACATTTCGAAGATCGAGGCGGGCGAGATGGATCTTGACTTCGCCGCCGTCGGCCTCAACGAGGCGGTCTCGGAGGCCGTCGCCCTCGTCCAGCCGCAGGCGAACGGCCAGCGCGTCATCATCCGCACGGCGCTGTCGCATTCGGTGCCCGAGGTCGTAGCCGATCTGCGCTCGATCAAGCAGATCGCGCTCAACATCCTGTCGAACGCCATCCGCTTTACCCCGTCTGGCGGACAGATCGTCGTTTCCACCTCCTATGAGGTGAATGGCAGCGTGGTGTTGAGGGTCCGCGATACCGGCATCGGCATGACGCGCGCCGAACTCGATCATGCGATGAAGCCGTTCCGCCAGGTCTCCTCGACCCAGTCATGCCATCGCGGCGATGGCACCGGGCTGGGCCTGCCGCTGACCAAGGCGATGGTGGATGCCAATCGGGCGACATTCTCGATCAATTCGGCGCCGAACGAAGGCACGCTCGTCGAGATCACATTCCCGTCGCAGCGCGTGCTGGCAGGCTGATCCCTATCGATGGGGCGGAGCCGCCTGAAGGCTGGACGGCAGGCAAAAAAAAGGCAGCCAGAGGCTGCCTTGAATGGGTGCTGTTCAACAAGAGCTCAGTCGATCAACGTCATGTTTCGTAAGCCCGGAGGCTTCAGGCCGCCTCGTTCATGTGCGGCCCCCAAGTTGTTTCACCTTTGACAAAGGTTTCTTAACGAAAGGTTTCCATGATAGGGCATTGCTGAATGGTGAAAGCTTGTGGTTTACGATTGTTTATCAGTCCCTCAGTTCGCTCAAATCAGCGAAGAGCCGCAGCGCTTCGGGGTTGGTGAGCGCCTCCTGGTTTTTCACCGGCCTGCCGTGAACCACCTCACGCACTGCAAGCTCGACGATCTTGCCGGATTTGGTGCGGGGTATATCGGCTACCGCGATGATCTTTGCCGGCACGTGGCGCGGCGACGCGCCGGTGCGAATACGCGTCTTGATCGCCTTGACGAGATCCTCGGTCAGCGTCACACCAGGGGCAAGGCGGACGAAGAGGATGACACGCACGTCGTCATCCCACTCCTGGCCGATGCACAGCGCCTCGGCCACCTCGTCCATCTGTTCCACCTGGTTGTAGATCTCGGCCGTGCCGATGCGCACCCCGCCGGGGTTGAGCGTCGCATCCGAGCGGCCATGGATGACGAGGCCGCCATGCTCCGTCCATTCGGCAAAATCACCGTGGCACCAGACGTTGTCGAACCGCTCGAAATAGGCGGCGCGATATTTGGCGCCATCTGGGTCGTTCCAGAACATGACAGGCATGGAGGGGAAGGCCTTGGTGCAGACGAGTTCGCCCTTCTCGCCGCGCACCGGCTTGCCATCATCGTCCCAGACGTCGACCGCAAGACCGAGACCGGGGCCCTGGATCTCGCCGCGCCAGACCGGCTGCAGCGGATTGCCGAGCACGAAACAGGAAACGATATCGGTGCCGCCGGAGATCGAGGCGAGCTGAACGTCCTGCTTGATGCCCTCATAGACGAAGGTGAAACCCTCCGGTGACAGCGGCGAGCCGGTGGAGGTCATCAACCGGAGGCTTGAGAGATCGTGGCTTTTGCGCGGCGTCAGCCCGCTCTTACGCACCGCATCGATATATTTTGCCGAGGTGCCGAAAATCGCAAATTTTTCCGCCTCGGCATAGTCGAACAACACATTGCCGTGAGGTGCAAAGGGCGAGCCGTCGAACAGGCAGAGCGTGGCGCCGCTGGCGAGGCCGCTGACCAGCCAGTTCCACATCATCCAGCCGCAGGTGGTGAAGTAAAAGAGCTTCTCGCCCGCCTGCAGGCCGCAATGCAGACGGTGCTCCTTCAGATGCTGCAGCAGTGTGCCGCCGGCCGAATGCACGATGCATTTGGGTACACCCGTCGTGCCCGAGGAAAAGAGAATGTAGAGCGGATGGCCGAAAGCAAGCGGCGTGAATACGATCTCGCTGGCCTCATAGGGCGCAATGAAGGCCTCCAGCGTCGAAGCCCCTGATGTCTTGCCCGCCACCGCCTCGGCATCGCCGGCATAGTGGACGACGATCGTGGGGACACCGAGGCTTTTCGCCACTGCCGCAACCTTGGAGCCGACATCCTGCAGCTTGCCGGAGTACCAATAGGCGTCGCAGGCGATGAAGAGCCGGGGGCCGATCTGGCCGAAGCGATCGAGCACACCCTGCTCGCCGAAATCGGGAGAGCAGGATGACCAGATGGCGCCGATCGAGGCGGCGGCGAGCATGGCGGCGACGGTCTCCGGGATGTTCGGCATCATGGCGGCGATGCGGTCGCCCTTGCCGATGCCGCGTGCCGCGAAGGCCTGCTGCAGCCTCGAGACCAGCGCGCGCAACCGATCCCACGACCAACGGTCTTCGGCCTTGTCCTCGCCGCGGAAGATGATGGCGTCGGCCTCACCGCGGCCGGGCAGCATGTTTTCGGCGAAATTCAGCGTCGCGTCGGGAAAAAAGCGGGCGCCGAGCATGCTGTCGCCGTCGACGAGGACCTCTGCGCCGCGCTCTCCCTTCACGCCGCAGAAATCCCAAATGGTCGACCAGAATTTCTCCCGCTCGGCAACCGACCAGGCATGCAGATCGTCGAAGCCCGAAAGCGAAAGCCCGAACTCGCCATTGCAGCGCTCGATGAAGGCATGGATCGGGCTTCTTGCGACCGCCTCGGCCGAGGGCACCCATAGTGGCTTATTATCCTGCATTCATTCCTCCTCCCCAATGCCGTCTTTATATCATGCTGCATTGCATTATAAAGTGCGCAACTGTCCGATCCCAAACCTAAACCGCTGGCATAAACCGGATTCATGCGACCCGGTCGGCTCTTCGTTTTATGATGTCATTGTCCGGAACCGCTGCACGCTTCCGGGCGACATGCATTGGATTTGCATAGGCCGGATATTTCATATATCGGGCGAAATCAGCGCATAACCGGTAACCGGCGGAGATCATGGGTACGTCTAGACATCGCAGGTGGCGCAGGAAGATCGGGCCCGTTTCGCGCTGGCTTCCGGCCTTTGCCCGCATGTCGACACTGCTTCTGCTCATCGCGCTTGCACTGTTCGTGGCCCTCAGGGTCGCAGCGCCCTATCTCATCACGACCGGTTTCGTGCGCTCCGGCATCGAGGATGCGCTGTCGAAATGGACTGGCTACCATGCTGAGATCAAGGGCACTCCGGTTCTCGAATTCTGGCCGACGCCGCGCATCACGCTGAACCAGGTCACCATCCGCCAGCCGCGCGAAACCGGCGACAAGCTGCTCGGCAGCATTGAAAGCCTGTCGGCAGATTTCAGCCTCATCGATGCGCTGAGAGGCCGGACGAGTTTCCACGAATTCCATCTGCTGCGGCCCAACCTGGCGCTGACGCGTGACGAGAATGGCCTGATAGACTGGAGTTACGCCGGCCTGCTTGCGCGCGCGATTAGCGGCGTGCGCTACGAAAACGGGGCTGAGATGCTCGATCCCGCTCTCGATGCCGAGATCGGTGCGGTGACCGTCGAGGACGGCACGCTTGCCGTCACCGATGTCAAGAGCGCCAAGACTTACAATTTCGACAGCGTCACAGCCGACATTGGCTGGCCACGGCTCTCCGGCGCGATCTCGGCTGTCGTGATCGCCCGTATCAACGGCGTGGACCTGAAGGTGGATTTCGCCTCACGCCAGCCGCTGCTCGCCTTTGCCGGCAAGAGCGCCGAGACGCGGACATCGCTGACGTCAAACCTGCTGACGGCCCGTTTTCAAGGGATCGCCAGCATCGCCAGCCTTTCGGCGCTGTCCGGCAATATCGCCGTCAGCATTCCTGATGTGCCGGCGTTTCTGACATGGTCGGGCAGATCGCTCCCCGGCGTCGGCACGCTGAAGAGCGCCTCGCTGGAATCCGACATCATGTCGTCGGGCAGCGGGCTGCGTTTCAACGATCTCAGCCTGTCCCTGAACGAGGCGAGCGCCACTGGCGTGATGGACCTTTCGACCAGGGCCGGCAGACGGCCGAAGATCGGCGGCACGCTCGCCTTCGACCAGATGAACCTGAAGCCGTTCCTTGATGCTTTCGCCCTGAGATTGGCGGCCGGTGAGGCGGATGACATCTCCGCCGGCATCAGCGAACCGCTGCAGTTGCTCGACGTCGACGTCAGGCTTTCGGCGCGGCGCGCTGAGATGGGCCGCTTCGAGCTTTCCGATGTCGGCGCCAGCATGATCGTCACCGGCGGCGAGGCGAAGTTCGACATCGGTGACAGCGGCTTCGAAGGCGGCGAAATGACGGCGCATCTGGAGGCGACGCGGCGCGACTTCGACGGCGGCGGCAAACTGCAGCTGTCGATCCGCGATGCTGACTTCGCCGGCCTTGCCGAGCGTCTGCAGCTCAAAGGACCGCTGCCGCTTGCGACGGGATCGCTCGATCTCGACCTGCAGTCGTCGAAGGCGATCTGGACGGCCGGTCTTGCCGACGTCACCGGCAAGCTGCATTTCTGGACGAGGGAAGGCACGATTCCCGGCGTTGACACCGGCGCGCTCAGGACGCAGGCCGCCGAAAAACCGTTCTTTCCGCTGAGTGCCGCAGCAGGCGGCGCCTTCGCCTTCAACCAAATGGACCTTCAAGCCGATTTCGCCAACGGCTCTGCCGAAATCCATGACGCCCATGTCATCGGGCCGACGCAGACGCTGGCGCTTTCCGGCGTGATCACCTATCAGTCGAACGGGCTGGCGCTTTCCGGTTCGCTGGAGGCAACCGATCCGGCCAAGGCGGCAGAGCTACCGCTTCTGCCGTTCTTCGTCGGCGGCTCATGGCCGAACCCGGTGATCTCGCCGGTTCCGCTTTTCGGCGGCACGCCCCACGCGCAATAAAGAGCCTTGCGCCCAATAGGACAGGGGCTCAGGCGCCGGCGGCGGCCGCCCGCTCGTCGCGCTCGCGCTGCACTTCGCGCCGCTTGGTGATCACGGATGCACAGATAACGCCGACCGCGACGATGGCGATCAGGATCGTGCAGATCGCATTGATCTCGGGCGTCACCCCAAGGCGCACCTGGCTATAGATCTTCATCGGCAGCGTGGTTGCGCCGGGGCCGGAGGTAAAGCTTGCAATCACGAGGTCGTCGAGCGACAGCGTGAAAGCCAGGATCCAGCCCGAAAACACCGCCGGCGAGATGATCGGCAGCGTGATCTCGAAAAAGGTTCGCACCGGCGGCGCGCCCAGATCCTGCGCGGCTTCCTCGATCGACTGATCGAAACTCAAGAGCCGTGATTGCACGACGACGGCGACGAAGCACATGGTCAGCGTCGTATGCGCCAGCGTGATCGTCCAGAAGCCGCGGTCGAGGCCGATCGCCACGAAGAGCAGCAGCAGCGACAGACCGGTGATGACTTCCGGCATGACGAGCGGCGCATAGACCATGCCGGAGAAGAGCATGCGGCCACGGAAGCGGGTATAGCGCACCAGCGTCAGCGCCGCCATCGTGCCGAGGATGGTGGCGAAGGTGGCCGACAGCAGACCGACGCGGATCGTCACCCAGGCGGCGTCGAGCAGGGCCTGGTTCGAGAGCAGCGAGACATACCACTTGGTGGAGAAGCCGCCCCAGACGGTGACGAGTTTCGATTCGTTGAAGGAAAAGACCACCAGCAGCACGATCGGCAGATAAAGGAAGGCAAAGCCGAGCACGACGGAGATGATGTTGAAACGGGTCCATCTCAGCATGGCTTATTTCTCCCGCTCTTCGGCCTTGGCCTGCGCATTCTGGAAGAAGACGATCGGGATCACCAGGATCATCAGCAGGATGGTTGCGACCGCCGAGGAGACCGGCCAGTCTCTGTTCGCGTTGAACTCGTTCCAGAGCGTCTTGCCGATCATCAGCGTCTGCGAACCGCCGAGAAGGTCGGGAATGACGAACTCGCCGACGGCAGGGATGAAGACCAGCATGCAGCCGGCAACCACGCCGGGGATGGACAGCGGGAAGGTGACGCGCCAGAAGGCCCGGACCGGCGCGCAGCCGAGATCCTGCGCTGCCTCGATCAGCGTGCCGTCCATCTTTTCGAGCGCCGAATAGAGCGGCAGCACCATGAAGGGCAGATAGGAATAGATGATGCCGATATAGACGGCGGTGGTGGTATTAAGAATGATCAATGGGCTGTCGATCACATGCAGCGACAGGAGAAGCTGGTTCAGCAGCCCTTCGGGTTTCAGGATGGCGATCCAGGCGTAGACGCGGATCAGGAAGCTCGTCCAGAACGGCAGGATGACGAGCATCAAAAGCGTCGGGCGGATGCGCCGCGGGGCCTGCGCCATGCCATAGGCGATCGGATAGGCGATCAGCAGCATCAGGAAGGTCGAGACCGCCGCAATGATGACGCTCGAGAGATAAGCGTTGAAGTAGAGCGGGTCGTCTACGAGGTAGCTATAATTGTCGAAGGAGAAAGTTGCAACCTTGCTCCAGAAACCAGCCCAGCCGTCGGCAAAGGAGAAGACCGGCTCATAAGGCGGGATGGCGATCGCCGTCGTCGACAGGGAGATACGGAAGACGATGAAGAACGGCGCCAGAAAGAAGAGCAGCAGCCAGGCATAGGGGATGATGATGACGAGGCGGTTGTAAAGGCGAGATGCGAAGGTTTCCATAGCCTCAATCCTTCAGCAGCACGCCGCCATTCTCATCGAACGAAACCCAGACGTCCTGATCATAGGTGAAAGGGTCTTCGACGGCACGCTGCGCGTTGAGGGAAGAGGCTCTGACGAATTTGCCGCTCGGCAGCTTGATGTGGAAAATGGTCATGTCGCCGAGATAGCCGATATCCCAGATCTCGCCCTTTGCGGCGTTGACCGAGGCGTTCGCAGGGGCGGTGCGCATCACCCGGATCTTCTCCGGACGAATGGCAAAACCGACCGTGCTGCCGATCGCCGGCGCCTCGGTGGCGGCAATCCGGATGGTGAAGCCGCTTTCGACCGATATCTCGACCGCGCCGTTTTCCGACGTCGTCACCTTGCCGTCGAAGATGTTCACGTCGCCGATGAAATCGGCCACGAAGCGGGAATTCGGCGCCTCATAGATTTCGGCCGGCGTTGCCACCTGCACGACCTTGCCGTGGCTCATGACCGCGATGCGGTCGGCCATGGTCATCGCCTCTTCCTGATCGTGGGTGACCACAACGAAGGTGAGGCCGAGCGTCTGCTGCAGGTCCATCAGTTCGAACTGGGTTTCCTCGCGCAGCTTCTTGTCGAGCGCGCCGAGCGGTTCATCGAGCAGCAGCACTTTCGGGCGTTTGGCGAGCGAGCGGGCGAGCGCAACGCGCTGGCGCTGACCGCCGGAGAGCTGGTTCGGTTTGCGTGAGGCAAACTGCTCGAGCTTTACGAGCTTCAACATCTGCGTCACGCGCTCAGTCATTTCGCCCTTCGGCATGCCGTCCTGCCTAAGGCCAAAGGCGATATTCTTCTCGACGGTCATATGCGGGAAAAGCGCGTAAGACTGAAACATCATATTGACCGGCCGCTTGTAGGGCGGCGTGCCGGCGAGATCGGTGCCATCGAGAACGATTTCGCCCGAGGTCGGCTGCTCGAAGCCGGCGAGCATGCGCAGGAGCGTCGATTTTCCGCAGCCGGATGCGCCGAGCAGCGCGAAGAATTCGCGATGATAAATGTTCAGCGACAAATCATCGACGGCGGTGAAATTGCCGAAGCGCTTGGTGACATTCTTGAAGGCTATGAAAGGTTTTGCAGACGGATCGGTCCAGGGTGCGAAGGCGCGGCGGATATTGCCCAAAGATTTCATAATATTCCCCGAGAATATAAGTTTCAGCCGGCCTCCACCTAGAGCATGATACCGAAAAGTGTGAGCGGTTTTCGGGCGACATCATGCTCTAACTCTTCAATTTAGAACAGGATTCAGGTTTTAGGCCGACCGGGCCTAAAATCATCCTGTTCTAGGCCGGTAATTGAAAGGCCCGGACGTTTCCGTCCGGGCCTGGTACCGACTTACTGGCCGGTCACGACCTTCGTCCAGATCCGCGTCGCCGTGCGCTGTGTCTTCGGGTCCCACGGCTTGACGGTGAAGAGGTTCTTCATCACCTCGTCCGTCGGATAGACGGCCGGATCTTCCAGCACTTCCTTGCTGACGAACTGCTGCGAGGCCTTGTTGCCGTTGGCATAGAAGGTGTGGTCGCTCGCCTTGGCGATGACCTCGGGCTTCATCAGGTAATTCAGGAATTCATGCGCTTCGGCCACATGCTTGGCATCGGCGGGGATCGCCATCATGTCGAACCACATCTGGGCGCCCTGCACGGGGATCGAATAATTGACCTCGACGCCGTTCTTGGCTTCGGCCGCGCGGTCGCGGGCCTGCAGCATGTCGCCGGAATAGCCGAAGGCGATGCAGATATCGCCATTGGCAAGGGCGTTGATATATTCGGAGGAGTGGAACTTGCGGATATAGGGGCGCACCGCCGTCAGCAATGCCTCGACCTTCTTGAAATCTTCGGCCTTGGTGGAGTTCGGATCGAGGCCGAGATAACGCAACGCCGTGGTCATCACGTCCTTCGGCGTGTCGAGCACGTAGATGCCGCAGTCCTTGAACTTTTCGGCGACCTTCGGGTCGAAAATCACTTCGAGACCGGGCTTGGCATCAGGCCCGAGGATTTCAGCGACCTTCTTGACGTTGTAGCCGATACCGTCGGTCCCCCACATATAATCGACGGCATACTCGTTGCCCGGGTCATAGGAAGCGGTGCGCTGCTGGATCACGTCCCACATGTTGGAAAGGTTCGGCAGCTTCGACTTGTCGAGCTTCTGGAAGACACCCGCCTGGATCTGGCGCTGCAGGAAGTCGGCGGTGGGAACGACGACGTCATAACCGGTGCCACCGGCAAGCAGCTTGGTTTCCACCGTCTCGTTCGAATCGAATGTGTCGTAGACGACCTTGATGCCGGTTTCCTTGGTGAAATCGGCAAGAATGCTGTCGTCGATATAATCCGACCAGTTGTAGACGTTGACGACGCGCTCCTGCGCAACGGCCGGCGCGGCGGCAAGGAGCGCGGCGATGGCTGCGGCCGTCACGGTTGCGATGGTTGACCTCATGACTTCTCCTGTTTGTTCGAAGAGCCCGCATGCGCGGGCATCTCTTCCCTCTGGTTTGCCCGCAGACTAAGAAGGAATTTCTAACCCCACAAGCGCAAAAAAATGCGCCTTCAATCATTTCATGATTACTGGAAATCGAAGGCGCTGAGGCCCGCCACCATCTCGTCGAGCCCGAGCGGCCGCGTGACCGGCGGCTCGGCGCGGGAAAGGCAGCCGCGCCGCTCGCAAAGACGACAGGCCGGGCCGACCGCAACCGGATCGAGCGCCGCCGCCTGCCCGTAGACCACGCCGTCTGCAAGAGCGGCGTCGCAGCCGACCAGAATCGCGGTGCGTCTGATCCTTTCGCCGAATTCGACGCTCGGCCCCTCCAGGGTGCGGGCGACCGTCAGGAAGGATGCGCCATCCGGCATGACCACCGTCTCGGCGAGAATCTGGCCCGGCTGCAGGAAGGCGGCGTGGATATTGAGCTTCGGACAGCCGCCGCCGAAACGGGCCTGCGGAAAGCCCTGCGCGCCGGCTCGCCGCAGCCGGTGGCCGGCCGCGTCGATCTCGATGAGGAAGAAGGGGATGGTCGCCGCCCCGGGTCGCTGCAGCATCGTCAGACGCGTTGCCGCATGCCCGAAGGAGACGCCGAAACGCGCGCGAAGAATATCGATGTCGTAACGCGTCGCTTTGGCCGCCGACAGGAAGGCCTCGTAGGGCATTGCCAGCGCCAGGGCCGCAATGCGGGCAAGTTCGAAGCGGGCGATGCGGCGCGCCTCGGCGGAAGAAAGCGAGAGATCGTCGAGCTCGGCATCGATGGCCGGCAGCAAGGCAAGGCTCGCGACCTCGACTGAGATTTCGTGCGCACGATCGGCCGGCGACAGCCGTTCCGAAATGAAAAGCCGCATCGAATGACGATCGAAACGGCGGCGCAGATCCGGCATGACGTGCACCGGCAGGACGCGCACCGCAATGCCGCGTTCGGCGCGCAGCCAGTCCTTCAGCCCCGCCGCCATATCGAGGCCGCCGGGCAACGTCGCAGCAAAGGCTTCCGCCGCGGTCTCGATCCGTCCGAAATAGCCCGATCGGCGCTCCAGCGTCTCACGCAGCTCGTCCAGCGGCAGCCGGCCGGCGGCAACGGGCGCATGCCCTTCGGCCGCCATCAGCGCCGTCAGATCGGACAGCCGCGCAGCCTGTTCCCGATAGGCGCGATAAAGCTTGATCATGCCGCTCGCGGCATTCGGCGCCGCTTCGGCCACCTCCACCAATTCCTGGTCACCGGGCAGTTCACCTGAAAGCAGCGGGTCGGCGAAGATCTCCTTCAGCTGACCGAGGCTGCCGCCGGTCTGTCCCCGCAACTCCTCCAGATCGATCCGGTAAACGGCCGCGAGCTTCAGCAGCAGCTGCACCGTCAACGGCCGCTGGTTGCGCTCGATGAGGTTCAGGTAGGAAGGCGAAATCTCCAGCGCCTCGGCCATGGCGGTCTGCGTCAGCGCCAGCGCATTGCGGATGCGCCGCAGTTTAGGGCCTGCGAAAATTTTCCGTTCCGCCATGTCACACCTTTGACAAAGAACAGGAGCGCGCAATTTACAAACATTTACAAATTCACAGCGCCCCTCTGTCAATCCTCGTCATCTTAACCTCTTTCCGATCCAAAAATCAAAGGTTTTCCTGGCCATACCAGAGAAAATTGTCAATCTTGTCATTCACCAACACAGTGACGGTTTTCAGCGAGGAGAGCGGCATGACCGATTTTTACAAACTTGTCCGAAACGCACCAGCAGGCCGCTTCGACGGTATCGAAAGGCCCTATTCGGCCGCTGACGTGCAGCGGCTCAGAGGCTCGGTGGCGCTTAGCCATACGCTCGCCGAAATGGGGGCGGATCGCTTGTGGCAGCTCATTCATCAGGAAGACTTCGTCAATGCGCTCGGCGCGCTCTCCGGCAACCAGGCCATGCAGATGGTGCGCGCCGGGCTGAAGGCGATCTATCTCTCCGGCTGGCAGGTGGCGGCCGACGCCAATACCGCATCGGCGATGTATCCCGACCAGTCGCTTTATCCCGCCAATGCCGGGCCGGAACTTGCCAAGCGCATCAACCGCACGCTGCAGCGGGCCGATCAGATCGAGACCGCAGAGGGCAATGGCCTTTCCATCGAGACCTGGTTTGCCCCGATCGTTGCCGATGCGGAAGCCGGTTTCGGAGGACCGCTCAACGCCTTCGAGATCATGAAGGCCTACATCGAGGCGGGTGCGGCGGGCGTCCATTTCGAGGACCAGCTCGCTTCGGAGAAGAAATGCGGCCATCTCGGCGGCAAGGTGCTGATCCCGACGGCCGCCCATATCCGCAATCTCGACGCCGCCCGGCTTGCCGCCGACGTCATGGGCGTGGCGACGCTGGTCATCGCCCGCACCGATGCGGAAGCGGCAAAACTGCTGACCTCTGACATCGATGAGCGCGACCAGCCCTTCGTCGACTATGATGCCGGGCGTACGGTCGAAGGCTTCTACCAGGTCAGAAACGGCATCGAGCCCTGCATCGCCCGTGCCGTCGCCTATGCACCGCATTGCGACCTGATCTGGTGCGAGACCTCCAAGCCGGATCTGGAGCAGGCGCGGCGTTTTGCCGAGGGTGTGTACAAGGTCCATCCCGGCAAGCTGCTTGCCTATAATTGCTCGCCGTCGTTCAACTGGAAGAAGAACCTCGACGAGGCGACGATCGCGAAGTTCCAGCGCGAACTCGGCGCGATGGGCTACAAGTTCCAGTTCATCACGCTCGCCGGCTTCCACCAGCTGAATTACGGCATGTACGAGCTGGCGCGCGGCTACAAGCAGCGGCAGATGTCGGCCTATTCCGAGCTGCAGCAGGCCGAATTCGCCGCAGAGGCGAACGGCTATACCGCCACCAAGCATCAACGCGAGGTCGGCACCGGCTATTTCGACGCCGTGTCGCTCGCCATCACCGGCGGCCGGTCTTCGACCACGGCAATGCACGATTCAACCGAACATGCGCAGTTCAAACCGGCTGCGGAATGAGCAGAAGAGGAGGATAAGATCATGGCATCCATCGCACGCGTCCGGGAACGGGCCGAGGAGCAGGCATCGAGCATGAGCGAGGATCAGCAGACGACGATCCGCATGCTCGCCAACGACCTGCATCGGCTGAACCAATCCGTCATGAAGGCCGTCGAGGCCGGCGTTTCGGTCGAACTGGTGCGCTCGGCCCGTCACCACGGCGGCGACGGCAACTGGGGCGACCTGTTGATCCCGGTCGTCGTCACCAACCGGCACTGACAAAATAGGCGGCAGCCCGGGCACACCGCTCTGTCTGCCCTCGATCACAGCGTCCGCGCCTCGAAAGAATGCGCGGGCGCCTTTCAGTCATCCGCCGTCGGCCTCAGCCGCGGCTCGGTCGCTTGCCGGCGAAGAGATCGGCATAGCTTCGGATGAGCTTGGTCATGCGGTCGGCGACAGTGCGGATCTCCAGACGGTGCCGGTCTTCGGCATTCATGACGATCCATTGACGGTGACGCAGTTCCGGCAATTCGCCGCCCTGGCGCTGCAATTCAGGATGAAGATCGCCGACGAAACAGGGAAGCACTGTTTTGCCGGCGCCGGCGCGCACCAGGTCCGGCAGTGAACGCGGCCGATTGACGGTGGCGACAATTCCGGCCGCAGCGTAGCTATGCGGCCAGCGCAGATAGGCCGAGATCGCCTCCTCCTCGCCGACCGCTATCCAGCGCTCGTCCGGCTCGGCGGCGTTGCGCCTGCTATAAACCGCATAGGCCACCTCCCCGAGCTGGCGGGCGGCAAGGTTGCCCTCCTCCGGCTCGAAGGCACGAATGCCGATATCGCTCTCGCGATAGGCAAGGCTTGCCCGCGCCTCGCCGATGGTGAGTGAAATGGCGAAGGCATCGCCCGGCATGCGGATTGCGGCGAAATTCTCCGTCAACAGCCAGGCGACCCAGGTGCCGGCGGTGATCCTGACCGTCGTGCCGCCCTCACCCGATTGCCGCCAGGCTTCCACCTTGCGTGCGGCGGCTTCCATCTCCTGAAGGTGATCGAGCAGCGCCTGGCCATCCCCAGTCAGGCGATATCCCGTCTGGCTGCGCGAAAACAATGCGCGGCCGACCTCCTGTTCGAGATCGAGCATGCGCCGGCCGATGGTCGCGGGGCTGAGCCCGCTTGCGGCACTGGCTCCCGTCAAGCCGCCGAGCCGGGCGACCTGCAGGAAAAGCTGATAGGAATCCCAGTTCGCGTTTTTCATCGGTGAAAAACATAGCTGGATTCTTCCCGTTTATGAAGAGAACTTTGAAGCCTAAATGAAGCGATGTCTAACACAGAAAGGACATCGCCATGATTGACATGATCACCATCGCCGGCGTCCACAGATACCGGCACTCCGGCAAGCCAAGCGGCTCCAAGGCAGATGAAGACCGGTTCTATGCCGAGTTCGGAGACAGCGGCATCGTTCGCTTCGCCGCCTGGCTGACCTCGCTCGACCTCATGCTCAAGCGCGCAGTGTCAAAAGCAAGGCGCCGCAAAGATGCGGCTCAATCCTGCGGCAGTCGCGGCCGGGTTCCTCAGGCGACTTTCCTTGCGCCGCGGTGAGCGGCGGCGGGCTCGGCGCCAATGCGGAAGCGTTCGATCAGCGCCATCAGCGTATCGGCCTCGCCGGCAAGCAGGCGGCTTGCCTGCGTCGTCTCGGCAACCATCGACGCGTTCTTCTGGGTCATCTGATCCATGGCGTTCACGGAACCATTGACTTCTTGCAGCGCGGCCGATTGATCACGGCTCGCGGTGGCGATGGTCTCGACATGGCCGCTGATCGCGATGATCTCCTGGCTGATCGAGGCAAGAACGCTGCCGGTCTTCTGAACGAGTTCCGAGCCGACCGTCACCTCACGGCTCGACGTCTCGATCAGCGACTTGATCTCGCGCGCCGCATCGGCCGAACGTTGGGCGAGCTCGCGGACTTCCTGGGCGACGACGGCAAAGCCCTTGCCGGCCTCGCCGGCCCGCGCCGCCTCGATGCCGGCATTCAGCGCCAGAAGATTGGTCTGGAAGGCGATGTCGTCGATCACCTCGATGATCTGTTCGATCCGCTGCGAGGCTCCTTCGATACGCTCCATGGCGGCGACGGCATCGCCGACGACGGTGCCGGAATTGTCGGCCGTCTTCTTGGTTGCGGCCACGACATTGTTGGCTTCGCGGGCACGCTCGGCGGAGGAGCGAACCGTAACAGTAATCTCCTCTACCGCGGCGGCAGTCTCCTCCAGGCTCGCCGCCTGCGCCTCGGTGCGCTTCGACAGCTCACCGGCCGATGCCGAAACGGCGCCGCTGTTGCGCTGGATCGTCGAGGCGCTGTCGCGGATGCCGGAGAGCGTATCCTGGAGCCGCAGCAGCGATGCGTTGAAATCGACGCGCAGTTGTTCCAGCCGGCCGATAAAGGGCGTGCCGATCGTTTGCGAGACATCACCCTGGGACAGGCGCCCGAGACCGGCCGCAAGCTGGCTGACGGCAAAATCGATCTGGCTGTCGAGCGAGCGCTTGTCGGCATCGTTGCGGGCGCGTTCGGCATCACTCAAGGCACGCTGTTCGGCCGCCTGCGTTTCCAGATCGCGCCTGGCGCGGGCGCTGTCGCGGAAGAGCGCCAGGGCCCGGCCGATTTCACCGAACTCATTCTGCTTCTCGGCGCATGGAATATCTCCCTCGAGATTACCCGAGGAGATCGAGTGGACGCTCGCGGTCAGCGCCTGCAGAGGCCGCACCGACAGGCGGATCGTATAATAGGCGAGAACACCGACGAGCAGCATGACAATGAGGCCGACGCCGAGAACCAGCATCTGCAGCTCATTCAGGCGTTCGTAGTAGACTTCCATCGGGATGCCGATGAAGAGAAGGCCGACATTGGCGTTCGATGCGCTCTTGATCGGGAAATAACCGGTCATGAAGTTGCGGCCGAAAAGTTGCGCCGGACCATAATAGGCCTCGCCCTTGGCGAGAACCGGCTGGGCGGGATGATCGGCGGCGAGCTTGGTGCCGACCGCGCGCTCACCGTTTTCCTTCTTGAGATTGGTCGAGATGCGGACATAGTCGCCGCCCTGCTTCTGGAAGATCGTCGCTACGCCTGCAATCGATTGCGCCGTGCGGTCGACCAGCGAATGATCGGCAAGGGCCTGAATGGCGTCTTCGGTGACGGCTGCGAGCTGATTGTCCCTCAGCTCGATCTTTGCCGCCTGATCGGCAGCACCGTAGAGGACAGCCATCGCGCGGGTCGCGTCCCTGGCGTCGGAGACGGCCCCATCCATCACATGGCGGCTCAGATTGTAATAGGTCACGCCGACGATGGCGGCCGTGCTGATCGCCAGCAGAAACAGCGTGATCGCAACGATCTGGCGGACGATAGATGTAGAGAAAAGGCGCAGCATCGAAACCTCCGGCGGCAACGAGGCTAAATTAAAGGAAAAGCATTAAGGAAAATTTTCCGTAAATCTGGTTCTCTGGCGGCGTCGAATGACCAAGGCAGAAATAGCCAAGATCTTGAGCCTACCGCATGACGAGATCGAAAAAATGCTGTTTGGCCTGGCTGCCGGAAACGATCAACAGCCTGCTAAACTGAGCGCCCTCGATTGGTCTGATCGCTGATGCCTGAAGGCCTTCTCCTTGCTTCAATATCAACAAAACAAAACCCGCCGAGAATATCGACGGGTTTGTCAATGGTCCGAGCGCCGGAAAAACGGACCGTTTGAAGCGTCGCCAATCAGGCGGCGCGGTAGACCTGGGCTTCGGCCGCCTCGCCGTGGATCTTGAACTGCTGGATGAGGTGGCGCAGCGCGTCGGCCTCGTCGGCCAGTTCGCGGCTGGCAGCGGTCGTCTCCTCGACCATGGCGGCGTTCTTCTGCGTCATCTGGTCCATCTGATTGACCGTCGAGTTGACGCTCTGCAGCGCGTTGGACTGGTCGTGGCTGGCGCGGGCGATCATCTCGACATGCTGGCTGATCGTGACGATCTGGGCGCTGATCTTCGCAAGCACCGTGCCGGTTTCCTGGACGAATTGCGAGCCGGAGCTGACCTCGTTGGTCGACTTGTTGATCAGACCCTTGATCTCCTGCGCGGCGGCGGCGGAGCGCTGGGCAAGTTCGCGGACTTCCATGGCGACGACCGCGAAGCCCTTGCCGGCCTCGCCGGCGCGCGCCGCTTCGATGCCGGCGTTGAGCGCCAGCAAATTGGTCTGGAAGGCAATCTCGTCGATGACGCCGATGATCTGCTCGATCTGACGCGAGGCTTCCTCGATGCGGCCCATGGCGTCGATCGCATTGCTGACGACGACGGCGGAATCGTCGGCACTGCGCTTGGCCTGGCGGACGATCTGGTCGGCATCCTTGGCGCGTTCGGCCGACGAGCGGACGGTGACGGTGATCTGATCGACGGCAGCCGCGGTCTCTTCGAGCGAAGCGGCCTGCTGTTCCGTGCGCTTGGAAAGATCCTCGGCCGACCGGGCCATCTGGTTGCCGTTGCCCTGGATCAATTCGACGTTGTCGCGGATCTGGCTCATCGTCGCCTGCAGGCGCAGCATCGAACCGTTGAAATCCTGACGCAGCTGTTCGAGACGGCCGATGAAGGGCGTTTCGATCGTCGTCGAGATATCGCCCTGCGACATACGCTCGAGGCCGGCCGCAAGCGCGTTGACCGCGAATTCGATCTGGCGGTCCATCTCGCGCTTTTCGGCATCGTTGCGCTGGCGCTCGTGTTCGGCGGCAGCGCGCTCTTCATCGCTCTGTTCCTCGATGCGGATCTTCGAGATGGCATTTTCCTTGAAGATGCCAAGCGCCCGGGCCATGTCGCCGATTTCGTCGTGGCGCTGCTCGCCTGTTATGCTGGTATCCAGCGCGCCTTCGGCGATGCGGCGCATGGCGCCGGTGATCTGACTGATCGGCCGCTGCAGCGTCAGTACCAGGGCGATGCCGCCGAGGATCGACAGAAGGATGCCGAGGCCGGTGGTCATGACGGAGATGCTGTTTGCCTGGGTGCGCTCGGTGCCAGCCGTCTGCTTCTGCAGTTCGGCGAAATCGGTGAGCTTCTTCCAGATCCCATCGAGTTCCTGTCGCGCCGCGGCATAGGCGGTCACGCGCTCGCCGATCGTATCGACGATCTTCGAACCGCCGCCGGAGATGGCATCGAGCGCCGGCTTGATCGCGTCCGATATGCCTTCGGCAAAGCCCATACCCTTGGCGCTGGTGGTCAGCACCTCCATGTCCTTGCCGAGCGTGCCGGTCTGCTGCTGCAGACGGACGAGATTTTCCTTGCTTGAATTGGCGAGGAAATCGGAAAGGACGATCTGCAGCGCATAGACGGAGTTTTCGAGACGCCGGGTATCCTGAAGGACGGAATTGGTCTGGGCGATGCGGCCTTCAAGTTCGGCGAAACGCTGTGTCGCCTCACGCATCTTCTGCGTCGCGGTCAGCTGCGTATAGGTCGAGGTCTGGCGGAAGCGGGACACGAGACGACCGAGCTCGGTGATGTTTTCCTCCGTCGGGCTGGGCATCTCAGCGATCGTCTTGATGCTGTCGATCGTCGCAGCCAGCGAGTCGATGACATTCTTCTGGTTGGTCGGAACCGAGATGGCGATCAGGCGCTGAGATTTCATGATCTCCGGCAGCTGTTCCTTGATGTAGGCGATCTTTTCCTCAGGCGTCTGCGGCTTGCTGTAACCGCTGGCGACGCTGCCGAGGAAATCGCCGCCCTTCAGCAGACGGTCGGCCGTGCGCAGGGTGATGGTGGCGGCACCTTCGTCGCGCTGAAGCGCGGTCTGCAGTTCATCGGCCTGATAGGAGACCGTGAAGCGGGTGCTGATCAGGCTCTTCTGCGCTGCGTCGATCTGCTCGTGCAGTTTCTGCTCCTGCTCGTGCAGCGTCCAGAGCTTGTCGACGACGCCCGAAATATCCTTGGTGCGGCGCGATGCCTCGGCAAGGCTGTCACGGCCGGCGGCCTCTTCTCCGACCTGATCCAGCGTCTGGTCGAGCACGCCCTGCTGGGTCTTCAGATCCGACAGCAGCTGGTCGCGCGCCTGCGGGCTCGTGATGCGCAGGAAATCGTCCATCGAACCGTAGAGATCCTTGAACCCGCTCAGCGACTGCAGCACGCTGTTGGATATTTCCATGCGGCCCTGGAGAAGCCCGGATGCGTAAAGGCCGGTCAAGCCCACTGCCGAAATGGTGACGACAAAGGGCAGAACGAAGATCAAAACCTTGGTCTTGATCCTGAAACGGGAAAGAATCTTGTCAATCAACATGGCGTTCCGGGCCTTTCATACACTACTCCTCCCGCGGGCAGCCATAAGGCGCGCCAGCCGAGTGCACATCGAACTATTCTATTTCCATCGGGGAACCTGGAGGCCAGGCGGCAGTCATTGCCGGTTCATGTTCCAAGCAGACTTGGAAACGCCCAAATAATCGCGGCGATTGTGTCAGATTAGATATTAATTTTCAGATAAGCGGCAATGGTGACTTAAGCCAAGATGGTGAAATAATTGCAAATTATACGCCGCGCGGCCGCAGTGTCGCGATCGGGAGCCGGCAAGTTCGCTTTCAGACGGGCGGGCAGGATCAGATGAGGTGGGCGAGCAGCAGCGCCAGGCTGGCGGCAGTCGCGCCGGCTGCAAGCATCAGATATCGCAGGGTGGTCGTGCGGGCGTCGGGTTTTGTCTGGGCGATTGCGATGGCGCGGGCGCGTCGTGCGTTTCTATTCATGCTCGAAACCTCACTCTTATGACACAACAGTCCAGGCCGGTAAAGCTTAATTTGGGGAAAGCTTTGTGAGCCGGCAATTGAGACAGGATGGCGCACCTCTCTTAAGAAGTCTTGAATCGTTATACCGGATATTTCTATGCGCATTCGCCAGCGGCAAAACCGGAGGCCCAGGCCCATTGGAAATTATAGCCGCCGAGCCAGCCGGTGACGTCGACGCATTCACCGACGAAATAAAGGCCCGGAACGGTCTTTGTTTCCATGCTGCGGGAATCGAGCGCTGCCGTATCGATGCCGCCGAGCGTCACTTCGGCGGTACGATAACCTTCTGAGCCGGACGGTTTGACGATCCAGGTCTGGGCGCTGGCGGCCAGCCGCTGCAGCGCCTTGTCGGGCAGATCGGCCATGTTGCCGGCGATCTTTTCCCGCTCGACGAGAAACTGGGCCAGCCGCTTCGGCAGGATATCGCCGAGAGCTGTCTGGGCCGACTGGCGGCCATTCAGCTGCTTTGCCGCCTTCAAATGCGCTGATATGTCGATATCCGGCTCGACCGCAACGACGATTTCATCGCCCTCCCGCCAGTAGGAGGAGATCTGCAGGATGGCGGGGCCGCTTAAGCCCCGATGGGTAAACAGCAGCGCTTCGCGGAAGGCGGTGCGGCCATGGCGGATTTCGGCAGGAGCCGAAATGCCGGCAAGTGGCGCAATGCTTGCGAGCAGGCCGGGATCGAGCGTCAGCGGCACGAGGCCGGGGCGGGTTTCGAGCACGGCCAGGCCGAACTGCTCGGCAAGGCGATAGGCAAAGCCGGTGGCGCCCATCTTCGGGATCGATTTGCCACCGGTTGCCACGATGAGAGAGGATGCCTCGAAGACGCCTTCGCCCGTGGAGACGCGGAAGTCCGCCTCCCTCCGTTCGACGCCGGATATTTCGGTGCCGAGATGCAGCGCCGCGCCGGCCGCGCCCATCTCATCGAGCAGCATGCGGATGACGTCCTTGGCGCTGTCGTCGCAGAAAAGCTGGCCGAGCGTCTTTTCGTGCCAGGCAATGCCGTGTCGGTCGACCATGGCGATGAAATCGGCGGGCGTGAAACGGGCGAGCGCCGACTTGCAGAAATGCGGATTGGCGGACAGGAAATTCTTCGGTTCGGCATGGATATTGGTGAAATTGCAGCGGCCGCCGCCCGATATGCGGATCTTCTCGCCAGGCGCCTTCGCATGGTCGAGGACCACGACCGAGCGGCCGCGTTTGCCCGCGCGAATGGCCGCCATCATGCCGGCGGCTCCGGCGCCGATGACGATGACGTCGCTCTTGTGCTGCAAACTCTTTTCCCCGATCCAACCGGCGTCTTCTTTTCCATCGAAGGGTGAAAGTCAACATTCTCAACCTCTCGCCAATTGGCAAACTCCGGCTATGATGGCGCCACGATCAACCAAACCGGTGTGTCATGTCCCCAAAAAAGACGACGCTGAAGCCTGCCAGAAACGTACCCGCCTCGACCAAAACACCTCCGGACCCCGGATCCCTGCGCGGCGTTGCGAACTGGAAGGAAGCAGCGCAGTGGCTGAGGGCCAGGGGCATCGAAGACATCGAATGCATCACGCCGGACCTTGCCGGCGTGCCGCGCGGCAAGATGATGCCGAGTTCCAAATTCACCTCGAACACCTCGCTGGCCCTGCCTTCGGCGATCTACCGGCATACGATTTCCGGCGAGTATCCGGAGGAGACAGAGAGCTTCCGATACGAGCCGCGCGACAGCGACCTGAAGCTGATGCCGGATCTGTCCACGCTCTCAGTCGTGCCCTGGGAAACCGACCCGACGGCCCAGGTGATCTGCGACATCGTCGATTCGGACGGGGGTGAAGTGCCCTATACGCCACGCAACGTCTTGAAGCGGATCATGAGCCTCTATCACGACCGCGGCTGGAAGCCGATCGTGGCGCCGGAGATCGAGTTCTATCTCGTCGCCAAGAATGACGACCCCGACTATCCGCTGCATCCGCCGAAAGGCCGGTCCGGCCGCTCCATCCTCGGCGGCCAGGGCTATTCGATCGCCGGCATCAACGAATTCGACGAGCTGATCGATGACATCTACCATTTTTCCGAAAAGCAGGGGCTGGAGATCGATACGCTGATCCACGAGGAAGGGCCGGCGCAGCTCGAGATCAACCTGCGCCACGGCAATCCGATCGAGCTTGCCGACCAGGTGTTCCTGTTCAAGCGCACGATCCGGGAAGCGGCGCTGAAACACGACATCTACGCGACCTTCATGGCCAAGCCGATGCAGGGACAGCCGGGCTCGGCGATGCACATCCACCAGTCGGTAGTCAATGTCGAGACCGGCAGGAACGTCTTCTCCAATGCGGACGGATCGGCGTCGAAGGAATTCTTCCATTTCATCGGCGGCATGCAGAAATTCGTGCCGAGCGCGATGGCGATGCTGGCGCCCTATGTGAATTCCTATCGGCGCCTGCAGCCCGACATGTCCTGCCCGGTCAACAACGCCTGGGGCTACGACAACCGGACGACCGCCTTCCGCGTCCCGGTTTCCGATCCGCAGGCGCGGCGGGTGGAAAACCGGCTGCCGAGTTCGGATGCCAATCCCTATCTGGCGCTCGCCGCCTCGCTCGCTTCCGGCCTGCTCGGCATCATGAGAGAGATCGAGCCGACGGCGCCGACGGAGGATTCGGCCAATGAGGGCTCGATCGACCTGCCGCGCGGCCTGCTCGAAGCCGTGGCGCTGATGGAGGACGAGCCCGCCTTCGAAGAGGTGTTCGGCAAACAGTTCATCGGCCTTTACGCCGGTGTCAAGCGCGGCGAATTCGAGACCTTCATGCAGGTGATCAGTCCCTGGGAGCGGGAGTTTCTTCTGCTCAACGTGTGAGCGATATCATGGCATCGCAGGCGATGTGGCAGAGCCCGATTGCGCCCGGGCTATCCTGGTATCAGGCAAGCGTCGGGGAGCGGCCGACCTACGCCGCTCTCGACGGCTCGAGGACATGTGACGTCGCCATTGTCGGCGGTGGCTATACCGGCCTGCAGGCCGCCTATAATCTCGCCAAATCAGGCGTTTCCGTCGTGCTGACCGAAGCCTGGCGCTTCGGAGACGGAGCGTCGGGGCGCAATGGCGGCCAGCTCGGCACCGGCCAGCGATGGTGGCCGGAAGAGCTTGAGGAAAAGATCGGCTACGAACGCTCGAAGGCGCTGTTCGATGTCGCCGAGGCGGCCAAGCGCCATCTTCTCGATTTCGCCCGGGAACATCAGATCGAGATCGATTATGTGCCCGGCCAGCTCAACGTCGCGCACAAGGCAAGCTACGAACGCGACTATCGTGAGAATGCCGAAATCGCCGCTGAGCGTTACGACTATCCGCATTTGAGCTTCATGGATGAGAAGGAAACACAGGAGCGGCTCGGCTCGAAGCGTTTCCGCTGCGGCGTGCGCGATGTCGGCACCGGCCATATTCATCCGCTGAAGCTGCTCATCGGGCTGGCGCGGGTGACCGCCAATGCCGGCGCTTCCATCTTCGAGATGACACCGGCAAAGGCGATCCGCCAAAGCGGCGGCAAGGTGACGATCGAAACCGAAAAGGGCACGATCACCGCCGACCGGGCGCTGATCGCCTGCAACGGCCATATCGGCAATCTGGAGCCGGTGACGGCAAGCCATGTCATGCCGATCCGCTCCTTCATCGGCGCCACCGTTCCGCTCGACGGCTATCCCGATGTGCTGCCGGGCGGCGAGGCCGTCGCAGATTCGCGCTTCGTCGTGCGTTATTTCCGTAAATTCGAAAGCCGCCTGCTGTTCGGTGGGCGCGAGGCTTATACCGCGGACAATCCGCGGGACATTTCGCAGCATATCCGCCGGCAGATCGGCGAAATCTATCCCGCTCTGAAAGACATCGAGATCACCCATGCCTGGGGCGGCAGCGTCGGCATCACCATGCCGCGCCAGCTTTTTGTGCGCGAAGTGATGCCCGGCGTCACTTCGATCGGCGGTTATTCCGGCCATGGCGTCATGCTGTCAAACTACTGTGGCAAGCTCTATGCGGAAACGGTGCTTGGCAAATCCGGCGATCTCGATCTGTTCAAATCGCTCGATATTCCCGCCTTTCCCGGCGGAGCCCGGATGCGGGCGCCGTTGCTTTTCCTCGCCTTGTCGTGGTTTGCGCTTCGCGACAAGTTTTAGTCCGATTGCGGATTTCCTCTTTGCGGAATTCGCTCTAAAACCGGTGCCTGACAAATTCATTGCACTGCACACTGGCTTTTTTAAATCGATTAGATTAAAAGGGCCGCCAACCAGCCTGATTGAGAGACAAGCTCATGAGCAGCCAGATCATTCCCGTTGAGCCTTTTGATTATGTCGTCTTCGGCGGCAGCGGCGACCTTGCCGAGCGGAAGCTTTTGCCTGCGCTCTATCATCGCCAGATCGAGGGTCAGTTCACGGAACCGACCCGTATCATCGGCGCCTCGCGCAGCCCGCTTTCGCATGAGGAATATCGCAAGTTCGCCAAGGACGCGTTGAAGGAGCACCTGAAGAAAGGCGAATACGACGACTCGGAAGTCGAGAAGTTCTGTGCCCGCCTTTACTACGTTTCGGTCGACGCCCGCACGGACACGGGCTGGGATCAGCTGAAGAAACTGCTCGACGAAAGCAAGGACCGGGTGCGCGCCTTCTATCTGGCGGTAGCACCCGGTATCTTCGGCGACATTTCGCAAAAGATCCACGATCACAAGCTGATCACCAGGTCGACCCGCATCGTCGTCGAAAAGCCGATCGGCCGCGACCTCGCCTCGGCGCTGCAGCTCAACGACACGATCGGCCGCGCCTTCAAGGAAGAGCAGATCTTCCGCATCGACCACTATCTCGGCAAGGAGACGGTGCAGAACCTGATGGCGCTGCGTTTCGCCAATGCGCTTTACGAGCCGCTGTGGAACGCCAACTATATCGATCATGTGCAGATCACCGTGGCGGAATCGGTCGGCCTCGAAGGTCGCGCCGGCTATTACGATACGGCCGGCGCGCTGCGCGACATGGTGCAGAACCACATTCTGCAGCTGCTCTGCCTGACGGCGATGGAAGTACCCTCGTCGATGGATTCGGAAGCCGTTCGCGACGAGAAGCTGAAGGTGCTGCGCGCCCTGAAGCCGCTCGATGCCTCCAATGTCGAGCAGGCGACGGTGCGCGGCCAGTATCGCGCCGGCGCTTCGGGCAGCGGCCCGGTCAAGGGTTATCTCGAAGAGCTGGAAGGCGGCGTCTCGAACACCGAGACTTTCGTCGCCATCAAGGCCGAGATCAATAACTGGCGCTGGGCGGGCGTTCCCTTCTATATCAGAACCGGCAAGCGGCTTACCGGACGCATGTCCGAGATCGTCATCACCTTCAAGCCGATCCCGCATGCGATCTTCGACCAGGCGGCCGGACGCATCGTCGCCAACCAGCTGATCATCCGCCTGCAGCCGGATGAGGGCGTCAAGCAGTCGCTGATGATCAAGGATCCGGGTCCGGGCGGCATGCGGCTGCGCAATGTCTCGCTCGACATGAGCTTCGCCCAGGCCTTCAATGTCCGCAATCCGGACGCCTACGAGCGCCTGCTGATGGACGTGATCCGCTCCAACCAGACATTGTTCATGCGCCGAGACGAGGTCGAAGCGGCATGGAAATGGGTCGACCCGATCCTCAAAGGTTGGGAAACGACCGGCCAGCAGGTGCAGGGCTATACGGCCGGCACCTGGGGCCCGAGCCAGGCCATCGCGCTGATCGAGCGCGACGGCCGCACCTGGCATGACGACATCTAGGACGACATCGATGGCATCGACCCTGCATTCCTTCGCCAGTGCCGCTGACCTCGCCGGCAGCCTCGCCGACACCGTCGCCGAGAGGCTTTCGGCAGCAATCGCCGCGCGCGGCGCGGCGTCCATCGCCGTTTCCGGCGGTTCGACGCCAAAGGCCTTCTTCCAGGCGCTGTCGACCCGCGACATCGCCTGGGACAAGGTGACGATCACGCTGGTTGACGAACGTTTCGTGCCGGCCGACAATACCCGCTCGAACCATCTGCTGGTCGATGCCAATCTCTTGCAGAACAAGGCGAAGGCGGCGCGTTTCGTGCCGCTTTACCAGCCGGCATCCTCCGTCGAGGAAGCCGCACGGCTTGCGACGGAAAAAAGCGCCGAAATCGGCATCCCCTTTGACGTCGTCATCCTCGGCATGGGCGGCGACGGCCACACGGCCTCTTTCTTCCCCGGCGGCAGCAATCTTGCCCGGGCGCTCGACGCGTCGACGCCGCGCAGCGTCATCACCATGGAAGCGGAAGGAGCCGGCGAGCCGCGCCTGACCTTCACCTTCTCCAGTCTTCAGGATGCCGCACTCCTGGTGCTCCATATCGAGGGCGAAGGCAAAAAAGACGTTCTCGCCAAGGCGGAAGGCAGCGGTGACGAGGCAGAAATGCCGATCCGCGCCGTTCTGCGCCGGGCCACTTCCCCGGTCGAGATCTACTGGGCCCCCTGATCGGCCCCAGACCCGGATCCGGATTTCAGGCCGGAGCCGCCGAAAGAGATAGAGACAACGAACAAGGCAGGGATTTTCCATGTCCGCTCACGCACGCATTTCTGCGATCACCGATCGCATCGTCGAACGCTCGAAGCCGACCCGCGAGCGCTACCTGGAACGCCTGCGCGCCGCGGCTTCAAAGGGTGTGCAGCGTTCGGTGCTCGGCTGTGCCAACCTCGCCCACGGCTTCGCGATCTGTTCCCCCGCCGATAAAGACGCGCTCGCCGGCGATCGCATCCCCAATCTCGGCATCATCACCGCCTATAACGACATGCTCTCGGCCCACCAGCCGTTCGAGACCTATCCGGCGATCATCCGTGAGGCGGCCGCCGAGGCCGGCGGCGTCGCCCAGGTCGCCGGCGGCGTGCCCGCCATGTGCGACGGCGTCACCCAGGGGCAGCCGGGCATGGAGCTGTCGCTCTTCTCGCGCGACCTGATCGCCATGGCCGCAGGCGTCGGCCTGTCGCACAATATGTTCGATGCCGCCCTCTTCCTCGGCGTCTGCGACAAGATCGTGCCGGGCCTCGTCATCGCCGCACTTTCGTTCGGACATCTTCCGTCGATCTTCGTTCCCGCCGGGCCGATGACGACAGGCCTGCCGAACGACGAGAAGTCGCGCGTGCGCCAGCTCTTTGCCGAGGGCAAGGTCGGGCGCGCCGAGCTCCTGGAGGCGGAATCGAAATCCTATCACGGGCCCGGCACCTGCACCTTCTACGGCACGGCCAACTCGAACCAGATGCTGATGGAGATCATGGGCTTCCACATGCCGGGCTCCTCCTTCATCAATCCCGGTACGCCGCTGCGGGAAGCGCTGACGCGCGAAGCCGCCAAGCGAGCCTTAGCGATCACCGCGCTCGGCAACGAATTCACGCCGGCCGGCGAGATGATCGACGAGCGCTCGATCGTCAACGGCGTCGTCGGCCTGCATGCGACCGGCGGCTCGACCAACCACACGCTGCACCTCGTCGCCATGGCGCGGGCAGCCGGCATCCAGCTCACCTGGCAGGACATCGCCGAACTCTCGGAAATCGTGCCGCTGCTTGCCCGCGTCTATCCGAACGGGCTTGCCGACGTGAATCATTTCCAGGCGGCCGGCGGCATGGGCTTCCTCATCAAGGAACTCCTGAAGCACGGGCTGGTGCATGACGACGTCAGAACCGTCTTCGGCCAGGGCCTTGAAGCCTATACGGTCGATGCCCGGCTCAGCGAGAACCGCACGGTGCTGCGCGAACCGTCGCCGGATAAGAGCCACGATCCGAAGGTGCTTTCCAGCATCGAGACGCCGTTCCAGGCGAATGGCGGGCTGAAGATGCTGCGCGGCAATCTCGGCAAGGCGGTCATCAAAATCTCGGCCGTCAAGCCGGAGCGCCATATCATCGAGGCGCCGGCGATCGTCTTTCACAGCCAGCAGGAACTGCAGGACGCCTTTAAGGAAGGCAAGCTCAACCGCGATTTCGTCGCCGTCGTTCGCTTCCAGGGGCCGAAGGCGAACGGCATGCCGGAGCTGCACAAGCTGACGCCGCCGCTCGGCGTGCTGCAGGACCGCGGCTTCCGCGTGGCGCTCCTGACCGACGGGCGCATGTCCGGCGCATCCGGCAAGGTGCCGGCGGCGATCCACGTCACGCCGGAAGCGGTCGATGGCGGCCCGATCGCCCGCATCCGGGACGGCGACATCATTCGCCTCGACGCGATCAAGGGCACGCTCGAAGTGCTGGTCGACGCAGCCGACATGGCCGAGCGCGAGCCGGTGAGCATCGATCTTTCCGACAATGAATTCGGCATGGGCCGTGAACTCTTTGCACCTTTCCGCCGCGCCGTCGGCGCTTCCGATCAGGGCGCCAGCGTGCTCTTCCACTGAGCGCAAATCAGTTTGAATAAACAAAACCCGCGGGGCGCCTGAAGCGTCCCGCGGGTTTTTCTATGACCGGTCCGAGACTATCCGTCAGGCGCGGATATCGAGGACGTAATCCTTGTGCGCGGGGTGCGTGCTGTAGACGAAGATCTTGTTCAGCTCCTTCTGCGTCAGCAGGCGCAGGAAGCGAACCTCGATCGTATTGTTGGCGTTGACCTTCATCAGCAGGCAGCCGACCTTGGTGATGCGGGCATCCGGAATATCCAGATAGAACTGCTTCGGCAGGCTGAACTGGGTCAGGATTGCGAGAGTCGCGCTGCTCATCGAGATACGGACAATATCGCAGCGGCGCGAAGCCGCGTGCATGACGCCCTTTTCCGTATATTCGATGCGCGCGGCGTTCATTGTGTCCTCCATCTTGAACCGCGCCTCGCGGTCATACATGAAGGATTCTTCCTTGCTCAGGAAATGAGATCTTGGCTGTGACGGATTGGAAGCGGCCACTTGCTTATCCCCCTCATAAATTGACGAGGAAAAAGTAGCAGCCGATCTTTAACAGAACGTGAGAATTCGGTCCGCCAAGTATAATTCTGGGGATGATTACCCCAAAAATGGCGATCTCATTTCCGGTAGGTGTGGCCGCTCGCATCGAAGAGATGCAGCTTCTGCCGGTCGGCGGCAAAGCGCATCCTCTGGCCCTTATGGACATCATAAATGCCGGGCAGCTTGACGACGATCGGCTCGCCGGGGACCAGGCCTTCGATGTAAAGCAGCGTCACCTCGCCGAGCGCTTCGACGATCGAGACCTCGCCCTCGAAAACATAGTCGGCGCCGTCGGCGATCCTCAGATCTTCGGGACGGACGCCGAAGCTCGCCTGCTTGCCCTTCTCGGAGGCATCGGTCGCCACGTCTAATGTCACCGACATGCCGCCGGTCAGCGTCACGGTCGTCTGGCTGCCGGTCCCGGCGATCGTCGCGGGAATGATGTTCATGGCGGGCGAGCCGATGAATTTCGCAACGAAGAGGTTAGCCGGGCGTTCGTAGAGCTCCAGCGGTGCGCCGACCTGCTCGATATTGCCGGCCGACAGGACGACGATGCGGTCGGCGAGCGTCATCGCCTCGACCTGATCGTGGGTGACGTAGATCATCGTCGTATCGGCCATCTGCTCGTTGAGACGGGCAATTTCAATACGGGTGGCGACGCGCAGCGCGGCATCGAGGTTGGACAGCGGCTCGTCGAACAGGAAGACCTTGGGATCGCGGCAGATGGCGCGGCCGATCGCCACGCGCTGGCGCTGGCCGCCGGAGAGCGCCTTCGGCAGGCGGTCGAGATATTTGGTCAACTGCAGGCTCTCGGCCGCCGCGCGGACGCGGCGGTCGATCTCCTGCTTGCTTTCGCCGGCGATCTTCATGCCGAAGGCCATGTTGTCGTAGACGGTCATGTGAGGATAGAGCGCGTAGGACTGGAAGACCATGGCGATGCCGCGCTTCGAGGGCGGCACGTCATTGACGAGCTGGCCGTCAATATACATTTCGCCGCCGGTAATCGCCTCGAGACCGGCGATCATGCGCAGAAGCGTGGACTTGCCGCAGCCGGACGGACCGACGAAGACGATGAATTCGCCCTGCTTGATATCGAGGTCGATACCATGGAGAACATCCACGGAACCGTAGGATTTGCGGATGTCCTTCAGTGTCAGTCCAGTCATTTGTCACTCCCCTCCTGATCCTTAGGCGAGACGGGCGAAATACGCCCCCCAGGCCGGAATATCGATCTTGTCGCCATAGTTGTTGCTGGTAAAGCCATGGCCCGTCAATGCCTGCCATTCTCCCGCAGGCAGAGTGACGCCGGTCTCGGCCGGGCTCATGTTGAAGACGCAGAGCAGCTTCTCATCGGCGTATTCGCGGGTGAAGACCAGACTGTCGCCCTGCGCCTCCTCGAATTCGATCTCACCCTTGGCAAAGGCCGGGTGCAGCTTGCGGAAGGCAATGAAGCGGCGATAATGCTCGAGCACGGACGTCTCGTCGCCCTGCTGGACATTGACGGCGCGCAGAATATGTTCGACCGGCACCGGCAGCCAGGGCTTGACCGTCGAAAAGCCGCCCTGGGCGACGTGGCTGTCCCAGACCATCGGCGTGCGGCAGCCGTCGCGGCCTTTGAACTCCGGCCAGAACTGGATGCCATAGGGATCCTGCAGATCCTGATAGGCGAGATCGGCTTCGGTCAGCGCCAGTTCCTCGCCTTGATAGAGGCAGACGGAACCGCGCAGCGTCAAGAGCAGCGAGGCATAGAGCTTGGCGAAGGCGTCGTGATCGGCGACCAGCCCGCCCCAGCGGCTGACGTGACGCATGACGTCGTGATTGGAGAAGGCCCAGCAGGCCCAGCCATCGGGGGCGGCAGCTTCGAAATCCTCCATCACCTCCTCGACGCGCTCCGGCGTCAGCGGATCGGGCGCCAGGAATTCGAAGGCATAACACATGTGCATCTTGTCGTTGCCGGAGGTATATTCGCCGACGATTTCGAGGCCGCGCTGGCTGTCGCCCACCTCGCCGACGGCGGCGATTGCCGGGAATTCCTCAAGCACCGCACGAAAGCGCTTCAGGAAGGCAAGGTTCTCCGGCCGGTTCTTGTCGTAGATATGCTCCTGGAAATTATAGGGATTAACCGCCGGCGCCGTCGAGGCGTTGCGGCGCTCAGGCGCAAGGGCGGGATTGTCGCGCAACAGCGGGTCGTGGAAATAGAAATTGATGGTGTCGAGGCGGAAGCCGTCGACGCCGCGGTTGAGCCAGAAGCGCACGACATCGAGCAGACGGTCCTGCACTTCCGGATTATGCAGGTTCATATCCGGTTGCGAGGTCAGGAAATTGTGCAGGTAATATTGCATGCGCGTCGGATCCCACGCCCATGCGGAACCGCCGAAGATCGACAGCCAGTTGTTCGGCGGCGAGCCGTCGGGTTTGGCGTCGGCCCAGACATACCAGTCGGCCTTGGCATTGGTCTTGCTGGAACGGCTCTGCACGAACCAGGGGTGCTGGTCGGAGCTGTGGGAGATGACGAGGTCGATCATCACCCGGACGCCGAGGCGATGGGCTTCTGAGATCATCGTATCGAAATCCACCAGCGTGCCGAAGATCGAATCGACATTCTCGTAATCGGAAACGTCGTAACCGAAATCGCGCATCGGCGAGGTGAAAAACGGCGAGATCCAGATCGCGTCGACGCCGAGGCTTGCCACATGCGGCAGGCGGGCGGTGATGCCCTTGAGGTCGCCGATGCCGTCGCCGTTCGAATCCTGGTAGGAGCGCGGATAGATCTGGTAAATCACCGCGCCGCGCCACCAGTCCTTGTCGGCGGTCAAGATCGATTGGGAAGCCACGTTCATGAGATATCCTGTCTGAAGTCACGTTTGGGAATGGTCAGCCGCCCTTGACCGAACCCGCCAGCAGACCACGCACCAGATAACGCTGCAGTCCGAAGAAGACCAGCAGCGGCACGACGATAGTGACGAAGGCCGACGCCGTCAAAATCTCCCAGTTGCCGCCGCGCGAGCCGAGCAGCGCGTTCAGCCTGCCGGTCAGCACGAGGTGATCCTGGTCGGTGCCGAGGAAGACCATGGCGACGAGCAGGTCGTTCCATACCCACAGGAACTGGAAAATGGCGAAGGAGGCGAGTGCCGGGAAGGACAAGGGCAAAACGATACGAACGAAGATCTCGAAGTCGCTTGCGCCGTCGACGCGGGCGGATTCGATGATCTCCTTCGGCAGGCCGGCGATATAGGCCCGCAGAAGAAAAATGGCCAGCGGCATGCCGAAGGCGGTATGCGCGAACCAGATACCGGGATAGGTCTTCGACGGCTGGCCGAGCATATTGCCGATCTCGTTGTAGAGGCGAAGCAGCGGAATCAGGGACATCTGCAGCGGCACGACGATGAGGCCGACGACGAGCGCAATCAGCAGCCCGCGGCCGGGAAACTCCATCCAGCTCAAGGCATAGGCGGCAAAAGCGGCAATCAGGATCGGGATGATCGTTGCCGGGATCGTCACCGTCAGCGAATTGATGAAGGACTGACCGATGCCTTCGCCGGTCAGAACCGTCTTGTAGTTCTGCAGCGTGAACTCCGGTGGCGCGGAGACGGACACGTACATGCGCCGCGGCCGCTCGTCAGGCGAAAAGGCCGTGTTCTTCATGTAGCGATAGCTGCCGTCGCTGTTGATCTGCAGGCTCTCGCCATCGCCGAGATCGGCGGTCTCGCCGGCTTCAAAAGCGGCCGGCTGCTGTACGCGGTTGCCGAAGGCCTTTACGGAGCGGCCGGTCTGCCCTTCCAGTACATTGCCTGAAATGACGTAAGTGGCGCCTTCCTGCTGTTGCTGATCCGGCGTGCCCAGGCGGACGGCGATGGTCTGGGTCGAGCCGGCAAAGGCCGTCCACCAGCCGGAGACGACGATCTGGTCCTTGTCGCGCAGCGCGCTGACGAAGATGCCGAGCGTCGGGATCAGCCAGATGATGACGATCAGCAGAACGGCAAGGTGAACGAAGAGACGGGCGGGGCCGATCTTGAAGTAGCTTCCGACAGCGGTCATCTCAATAGCCCTTCAGTTCGCGGTTGGCGCGGCGCACGTTCCAGATCATGATCGGCGTGACGGCGAGCATGATGATGATGGCGATGACGGCGCTTCGGCCGGAATCGCCGCCGCCGCGGAACAGCCAGTTGAACATCAGGTTCGCCAGCACCATCGTCTGCCACTGGCCGTTGGTCATGGTCAGCACGATGTCGAAGACCTTGAGGACGAGGATGGTGATCGTCGTCCAGACAACGGCGATGGTGCCCCAGACCTGCGGCACCATGATGCGCCAGAAGATCTGCCAGCCATTGGCGCCGTCGATGACGGCGGCCTCGATCGTCTCCTCGGGGATGCCGCGTAGCGCCGCCGACAGGATAACCATGGCAAAACCGGTCTGGATCCAGATCAGGATGATCATCAAGAAGAAATTGTTCCAGAAGGGTACCGAAATCCAGACTTCGGGCGTGCCGCCGAACAACTGGACGATTGCGTTCAACAGGCCGATCTGGACGTCGTTACCGCCGCGATATTCATAGATGAATTTCCAGATGACCGAGGCGCCGACGAAAGAGATCGCCATCGGCATGAAGACGATGCTCTTGGCGATATTGCCCCACCAGATGCGGTCGGTCATCACGGCGATGACCAGGCCGAAGAAGGTGCAGGCGGCCGGCACGACGGCGAGCCAGAGGATGTTGTTGAAGATCGACTGGCGGAATTCGCGGTCGCCGATCGCCCATTTGTAATTGGCTACGCCGACGAATTGCTGGCCGGTGCGGTCGTAGAAGGAGAGAATGAACGTAGCGACGACGGGGTAGACGAGATAGACGAAAAGCAGGAAGAGCGCCGGGCCGAGAAACAGCCATGGCCGGATGACCGCGCGCCGGTTGAGATTGCGCGAGGCGGCGCGGATGTCGCCATCCTTGACCGGCAGAGCGAAGTCCAGGATCTTGTTCGAAAAATAGAAATAGGCCGAGCACGCGACAACGGCGGCGACCACGACGCCCAAAGCGGACACTATCTGCAACAGCATTACGTCCCTCCCCTGCTTCCCCTGATCTTATTCCGGCTGGTTTTCATTCTGACGGGTCAACGCCGGTCACCGGCAATATGCTTAGTCACAATATACCCGCGATGGCCGGGCTCTTTGCGAACCCGGCCAGTCATGCAGGCCATGCCGCCGGCAAACCGGCGGCATATCTGAACGATTACTTGATGCCGTCCCAGGCGCTCTGGATTTCGCCGGCAGCTTCTTCTGCGGACTTGCCGCCGACGAAATCGACCATGCCCGTCCAGAAGGCGCCGGCGCCGATTTTGCCCGGCATCAGGTCGGAACCGTCAAAGCGGAAGGTGGTGGCGGACGTCAGGATCTCGCCTTCCTTCTTCATCTGCGGATTGGCATAGGCGTCGGTGCTGACGCCCTTGTACGGCGTCAGGAAGCTCGACTGCGCCATCCAGACCTCATGCGCGATCGGGGTCTTCAGGAAGTCGATGAAGGCACGGGCCGCCTTCGAATCCTTGGTGATCGAGACGAGCGTGCCGGCGCCGAGAACCGGCTTGCCGAGGTCGGCATGCGAGGCGTAGGTCGGCATATAGAAGAAGTCGGCATCCTGGCCGAGCTTCGTGCCTTCGGGGAAGAAGGACGGGATGAACGAGGCCTGATGGTGCATGTAGCACTTCGGCGGAACGGCGAAGAGGCCCTTCGGGCTGTCGCGGAAATCGGTCGAAGCCACGGCCGCGACGCCGCCATCGACGTATTTCTCGTTCTTGGCGAACTTGCCGAACTCGTCGATCGCGGCAACGACGGCCGGATCGGTGAACTTCAGCTCGTTGGTCGTCCACTTGTCGTAGGCTTCCGGCGGCTGGGTACGCAGCATGATGTCTTCGACCCAGTCGGTCGCCGGCCAGCCGGTGGCGCCGCCGGAACCGAGACCGATGCACCAGGGAACGCCGCCGTCCTTGACGATCTGATCGGTCAGGGCATGCAACTCTTCCATGGTCGTCGGGATCTTGTAACCAGCTTCCTCGAAGTTCTCCGGCACGTACCAGACAAGCGACTTGACGTCAGCCTTGTAAGGGAAGGCGTAGAAGGCTTCCTTGCCGTCCTTGCCCTTGTAGGTGCCGTAACCGACCCAGCTGTCGCCGGCGCCGTAATTGTCCTTGATCCACTTGGAATTGTCGTCGCCGAGCGGCGTCAGGAAGCCCTTGCCGGCGAGATCGGCCAGAAGGCCCGGCTGCGGCAGAACGGCGATATTCGGCGGCGAGCCCGCCTGCGTGTCGATGACAATCTGCTGTTCGTAGTTTTCCGAAGAGGAGTATTTCGCGTCGATGCCGGTCGCTTCGGTGAAATAGGCGAGAACGCTCCTGAAGAACGCCTCGTCCTCGCCGCGCCACGGCCCGAAGATCGTCAGCGGCTGACCCTTCAGATCCGCGTGCGCGGCCTTGAATTCGTCATAGCTCTTCCAGTTGAACTTGGAATCCTGTCCCGGGGCAAATTTCAGATCGGCCGCGGACGCAGCACCGGCAAACAGCGCCGCAACGGCAACGCCCATCAAAAATGACTTTTTCATGTGATCAACCTCCCATCACAATCCCAACCGCGCCGAATTCCTTGCAAAAAGAAATTTCAAAGCGCTTTGACAACCCACTCATTTCACTTTCAGTGGAACGGAGTCAAGTCATTTCACGAAAATCCCCTGTGAGCTGGGGGAATATCGCGGCGCAGCGGCGCCTACCGGGGAAATATGGAGCGATTTTTCTTGAGTCAAGCGCGCGAGATGATACATAATTAAAAGCGCTTTGGACGCCATTTGGAGGCATGGAGGCCTTTTAGAGCGGCTGACGGCGGGCCGGGAGGAAGCATAGCAGGTGAATCTCAAACAGCTATCGGAATTGCTTGGGCTTTCGCAGACGACGGTAAGCCGGGCGCTCAACGGCTATCCCGAGGTCAACGAAGCGACCCGGGAGCGCGTGCTTCAGGCCGTCAAAGAAACCGGGTACCGGCCGAACAAGGCTGCCCAGCGGCTTGCGACCGGCAAGGCAGGCTCGATCGGCCTCGTCATGCCGACGGCGCCTGGCCATCAGTCCGATGTGCATTTCGGCGAATTTCTGGCCGGACTCGGCGAGGAGGCCGTGCGCCACGATTTCCATTTCGTCATCATGCCTTCCGATCCGGATGACGAGGTGGCGGCGCTCCGGCGGCTTGCGATCAGCGGCAATGTCGACGCGCTGTTCATCGCCTATATGCGCGGTCACGACCCGCGGCTCGCCATGCTGAAATCGCTCTCCATGCCCTATGTCGTGCACGGCCGCTCCTTCGGCGCGGAGCCGGATTATCCCTATCTCGACATCGACAATGAAGGGGCCTTCTACGACGCGACGCGGCTCTTGCTGCAGCTCGGCCATACGCGTTTTGCCTTGATGAACGGACCGATGCATCTCGATTTCGCCATCCGCAGAAGGAACGGCGTCATCTCAGCCCTTGCCGAACGCGGCCTCACGCTCGAGGAGGACTGCATGAGCCACGCGCTGATGACAGACGAACAGGGCCTGCTGGCGATGGAACGGTTCCTGCAACTGCCGGAACGGCCGACGGCCATCCTCTGCTCCAGCACGGTGATGGCGCTCGGGGCGATCCGCGCGGTTAACCAGGCGGGATTGCGGCTCGGCGAGGATATTTCACTGATCGCCCATGACGACGTGCTGCCGCTCTTGAAGCCGGAAAACTTCTCGGTGCCGCTGACGACGACACGCTCCTCGCTGCGGGCGGCGGGTGTGCGCATCGCCCAGCGGCTGATCGGCACGGTGAAGCAGGCCGGCCCCTTCCCCGAACAGGAGCTGTGGAAAACCGAACTGATCGTCAGGGCCTCGACCGGGCCTGCCCCGCAGCAATCATAATCAGAACTGCGGCGGCGTTTGCCCTGCAGCGCGATGAGCGGCGATGACGGTGTTGGCCATCAGCATGGCGATGGTCATCGGACCGACGCCGCCGGGAACGGGGGTAATGGTGCTGGCGATCTCGGAGACTTCGCGGAAGGCGACGTCGCCGACCAGCCGGGTCTTGCCCTCGCCCTTCTCAGGAGCCGGCACACGATTGATGCCGACGTCGATGACCGTCGCCCCTGGCTTCACCCAATCGGCCTTGACCATCTCCGGCCGGCCGACGGCGGCGACCAGAATATCGGCATTGCGGCAGACCTCGGCGAGGTTCTTGGTTCTGGAGTGAGCCATCGTCACCGTCGCATTGGCATTGAGCAGCAATTGCGCCATCGGCTTGCCGAACAGGTTGGAACGGCCGATGACGACAGCATTGAGCCCGGAGAGATCCTCGCCGTGGGTGCGGCGGACGAAGACCATGGCGCCGGCCGGCGTGCAGGAGACCAGACCGGTCTTCAGGTCGCCGGTGGCGAGCTTGCCGGCATTGACGACGCTGAGGCCGTCGACATCCTTTTCCGGCAGGATCGACTGGATGATCGGTTCGCTGTCGAGCGGCTTCGGCAAGGGCAATTGCACCAGGATTCCGTGGATCGACGGATCGGCGTTGAGGGTGGCGACGAGGCCTGCCAGTTCCTCCTGCGTCGTTTCGGCCGGCAGCGTGTGCTGCACGGATTTGAAACCGCATTCCTTGGCCATCCGGCTCTTGGAGCCGACATAGGCGTGGCTTGCCGGATCGTCGCCGACGATGATGACCGCAAGGCCGGTCGTGACGCCGCTCGCCTTTTCCAGCGCTGCCGTCGCACTCTTGACCGTCTGAATTACCGATGCAGCTACGTTCTTGCCGTCGATTACTGTCGCCACGCGTCTCTCCGCCCTGTTTCGCGTCAATCTATGGATAGTTGACGAGCGTCAAATGCCCGCTAACGCCCTATCCTGTCGGAAAGCGGCAAGGCAATATCAAATTTGCAAGGAAATGTTCGTTCAGCGCCGCGGTTGCCGCGTTTCCATCACGTGAACACGAAGCCGATCCCGCAGGCCCGAGATTTCGGAGCGCAGCAGCTCGATCTCGTCGACCGCCGCCGGGGCCGGCACGGGCGATGGCGGCGGAGAAGCAACGGGCGGAGACGCCGGCAATTCCGTTGCCGGAGACGCGACGGATTTGCGCAAAGACAGCAGGAAAGCCAGGGCAAGACCGATTGCCAGGCCTGTGGCGGCGCCGGCCAGCGCGCGGCCGGTCAGACCGTCCGTTGCCGATATCGCCGACGCCAGCGGCGGCTTCAGCATGGTCATATGACCGTCGTCGGCTGCCCCCGATGCGGACGCCGCCTCTTCCAGCCGCGAGCGCGCAGCATTCGCCTTCTCGCGCAGCTCGGTCAGCCGCGACAGATCGACGCCGGTATCCCGGCTTTGGGCGATCAGAGTGTTGCGGCGATCGTTCAGGCCCTTGCGCGCATCGACCGCGGCCTTGGCGGCGGCATTGGCAGCCTGGGCGAGCCGGGCAAGCTCCTTGCCCATATTCTCCTTGAGGCCGTCGGTTTCGGCCTGCTGCTGCAGCAGGCGCGGATGGCGGGGCCCGAGTTCGGCGGAAAGCTGGGCAAGCGCCGTCCTGGCGAGGGCATATTTGTCGCGCCAGTCCTGCAACGCGGGCGAAATCATATCGGAGGAGAGCGAACCATCGAGCACATCGGCAAGTTTTGCGGCCTTGAGCTGGTCGGCCTTCGCCTTGGCGGCAAGGATGCTCTCCTCGGCCTCTTTCAGATCGGCATCGAGCCGGTCGATCTGGCGGCGAAGTTCGATTGCCACCTTGACGTTGCCTTCGCCGCTCTTTGCCGTGAAGGCGGCAAGCTCCGCCTGAGCCTCGTCATAGGCCTTGCGCAAAACCGCGTCGGTTTCGGGGTTGCCGCCTCGTGCGTCTCCGCCCGCTGCCTCGGCAAGCCTGGCGGCGATGCGGGTGGATTTGGCACCGTCGCCGGTCGTCACCCGCACCCGGATCGTGCCGGCGGCGGCATCGGGCACGATCTCGACTGCATGTTTCAGCGCCGCCTCGGCGCGCGAGGTCGGATCGGCGGCAGTACCGGTCGCCGAGAGAAGATCGAACACAACGGCGAACGCATTGGCGCCCGTGCCGACGAATTCGGGATCGCGATCAAGCTTCAGGGTGGCGACCGTCGACGCAACCACGCGCGCCGACACCAGTCCCTTCGCCGCAGCCTGCGTGAGAGCGGCGCGGCTTGCGGCATCCGTTTTCACGGCAAGCGTCGTTTCGGCGCGGTAGAGGGCAGGCGCAGCCGGCATCAGCATCGGCAGACCGGCGCCCAGGATCGTTGCGGCAGCGACCGTTGCCGCAAAGCCGGCCTTTCCCGCGCGGCGTTCCGGCGCTGCCGGCCGGGGCTCGAGCGGTTCCTGATGAATTACGGTGAGCGGTTCGACCGAAATCGCCGGGACGCCGGCGGAAGCCACCGGCTCCTCATATCGCGCTGGTTCCGGCGGAAGACGGTGACCGACATCATTGGCAGCCCGGAGGCGGTTGCCGAGAATGGTTTCGATGCGGTCGACGAGCGGCGCCTCGGGCACCGCCTTCATGCGCTGCTCTTCCAGCACACGGCCGATGGCGCGCAGCAGGTCGGCTTCGGGCGGGGCGATATCCGGTCCGCTCAATCGGGGCTGCCGATAGGGATCGTCATCTGCGCGCGGCCTTGCGGCTACCCGATCAAGAAAACTGATTCTGGCCCTGCTATCGTACATTGCGCCACATCTCATGCACATGTTGGCCAAGTTCGCTCATCCGCAGGAAAGCAGATGATTAAGCCACTCTAAATTTTCATGGCAAAGAAATGGTTAACCGCCGCCGGCAAGAATTGCGGTCCGTTCCTCGATAGGCTGCTTACGCGTCGAACCGCGGACGCTGCAGGCTCAACTCGCCTTCCTGCGGTCGACCGGCGGCTGCACGACGCTGCGGGGCTCTTCCGGCTGGCCGAGAATTCTTTCGCGCCGGCGGAAGCGGTAGCGCAGGACATGAAATAGGAAGATCGGAATGCCGACGATGTAGCGCCGCCAGAGGCGTGCGGGCTCCTGTATCAGGCGATAGGCCCATTCCAGACGCATCATCCGCACGGTCTTCGGCGCTCGCGGCACGGCGCCGGAAACGAAGTCGAAGAGAGCGCCCACCGTCAGCACCAGGCGCGCATGGTCGGCACGGATATTGTCGTGAACCCATTTCTCCTGCAGCGGCGTTCCCATGCCGACGATCAGAATGTCGAGTTTCTGGCGCTCGACCTCCAAGATGACATCAGTGGAGTCGACCTTGTCGAAAAAGCCGTCGGAAATAACGACAAATTCATGCCAGGGCGTGTGCTTGCGGAAATTTTCCGCCGCCGCCTCGATGACCGAGCGCTTGCCGCCGATCAGGCCGATGCGGCGTGGGGCCTCCATGAAGGTGAGGAAGGCCGGGACGAAATCCGTGCCGTTCAAGTTGGCGGGAAACGGCGCGCCATGGGCGATCTTTGAAGCGATGTTGAGGCCGATGCCATCAGGCAGCACCAGATTGTGCGACATGATCCGGTAATATTCATCGTCCCGCAGCGCCGTCAGCATGTTATGGGCGTTGACGAAGCAAACCACGGTCTGACCGACGGGAATGGAGGCGAGCTCGTTGATGAAAACGAGGGCATCGTCCCAGCCGAGGTCGCAGACCGGCAGATCGAAGATCGTCCGCCGGGACGCAAGCACCGCGAAGTTTGCAATCAAATTCATTCCTACCTCCTGCCGAGGGTGCGTCATGTGCCCGACATCCCGGAAAATAAGCCCATATTCCGCACCCCGGAGGTCTCGAAAGGACCGGTCGCGTCACGCATGGAACAACCTCGCCCCGATCGCGGAAACGACGCATGCCAAGCTGTGCCACCTGATATAACAGGACGGTTTCAAACAACCCTTAGGAAAATTCTTTGGATTTTGATGCTCGTATAAGTAGTTTATTAACCAAAGGCGGCCCAACGACAAACGGCGCCCGAAGGCGCCGTTGCTGCATCGATAATCCGTTGTTTCAATGGGCGGCCGGGGCCGGTGCTCCCTCGGCTGGTGCGCCTTCGATGATCTTGACCGGTGCGCCGAGCTTCTTCGGTTGACCGGCAGAGTTTTCCTTAACCTCTTCCTTGGAGAGATAATCGAGCTGCTCCAGCATCACGTCGGCGACATACTCGCCGCCGAGGCGCTCGTTCATGCCCTTCCTGATCTCCTCGCGAAAGGCTTTCGGGTCGAAAGATTTGATGTGGGCAAGATCGACCATCTTGTTGCCGACGAGCAGGCTGAAAAGTTCGTCGGTCGTCATCTCGGTCAGCGGCAACGTCACGCCCTTCAGCATGTCCTTGTTCATCATGAAGGAAATGCGGCCGAGAAAATAACCGGTGATCGCACCGTCGCCGATGACCGGCACAGTGATCGTTTCGCCCTTCACCAGTTCGAGCGCGCTCTGCTTGGAATCCGTTGCCGCGGGTGCCGGCGCCGTCGCCAGGTACACCGAAAAATAGACCGATGCCAAGGTGATGGCGCAAACCCAGATACCGGTGAGGACGAGCTTGACCATCAGTTTCCACGCGCGGCGAATTGTTCCTGGGAATAGGTGCCGTCGGCGTCGGCGTCCTGAACCGCATTCTTCAGGAGGTCGGCCACGGCACGAACCGCTTCGAGATGCGCCTCGACACGCCGGGCGTTCAGAACCAGCTTCTTTTTCAAGCCGTGCAGCTGATCGAGATGGGCAGCGGCAAGCTCGGCCGGATCGGTATCGCGGAAAAGCATCGACAGCTCGTAGAGGCAACGGCTCTTATGGGCGTTGGAGACCTTGAGGTCGAACTGCGGATCGTTGCCGATCCGGGTGTTCTCATTGTCGATGATCATCTCGAGGCGTCCGAGAACGGATTTGATCCTGTATTCGTTCGAAACTATTTCCATTGTGCCCTCGGTTATGTGTCGCTTAGAGCATGACGCCGAAAAGTGTGCGCGGCTTTCGGACGACATCATGCTCTAACTAATAATTGAGAACAGGATTCAGATTTTAGGCCAACAGGCCCAAATCATCCTGTTCTATCGGTCTTGGAGTCGGCGGTCGGCGTGCCGAATGTCCTGCGCTGGAAGTCATCGATCATGCTGAGCGCAGTGTTGCGGTCGCGATCATCGGTCGCGGCATTGACGATCTTGCCTTCCTGGCGGCGCAGCTGCTCGCTGTACATCTGCTTGGCGATGCCGATGCCGTCGCCCTTGGCCATGGTGTTGCCGAGCTGCTCGGCCATCATACCCTTCCAGATATCGCCGGTCGCGCCCTTGCCGTAGACGTCCTCGCTCTCGCTCGGCAGCATCGACTTGACGAAGTTCTGCAGCACCATGGCCTCGAACTTCCGGTAGCTTTCCGGAACCTCCTCGGTCTTGGTGCGGTTCTGGATGTTGGAGAGGCCGCTCTTCTGGCCGACATGATCGAGAACGTCGACCGTATTGGAGAAGCCCTTGCCGTTCTCGGCGAGGCTCGTCGCGGCAAAGGCCGCACGATTTGCCTTCAATTTTTCCTGGGCTGCCTGAACCTCCATGGGGTCGGCAGCTTTGACCACGTCCAGGACCAGATCACTGGGGGGCGAAATAGCCACGTTACAATCCTCTGAATTAAGATCGCAACGATTATGGTTTTTGAAGCTTGCTGGAGGCTGGCGTTGCGAATTGCTGATCGATTACATCGTAAACGGCATTGTCGTCGGCCTCGCGGCGCTCGGCGTCCAAGGCCTCTTTCATGCCCTCTTCCAGCCGATCGGCCTTGGCGCGTTCGCGCGACAGCCGCATCTCGTGGATCTGCTGCATGCCGGTCAGCTGCTGATCCTTGATGGTGAGCCTGCCGAATCGATCGGCATAATTCTGTGAGAAAGCGTGGTGGACGGGATCCATCGAGCCGAGCGCGACGATGACGTCGTCCATCGCCGCATTGACCTCGATGCGTTGACGGCTGGTTTCGGCGAGATCGTTTTCCGCCATCCTTTCGATATGCCGCTGCACCGACAGGAGGCGCTTGAGCTTCTGGGAACGGCTCTTCTCGATCATGACAGCCTCATCGCCCGATGTAGATCGAACTGAAGGCCTGGCCGAACTGGCTGATCAGCGCCGCAATCGAGATGTAAAGCAGGAAGAGCCCCCCCATCAGGAGATAGGGCGTGGAAATGAAATAGACCGGGATCTGCGGCGCCAGCTTGTTGATGAAGCCGATCGAGACGTTAAAGATCATGCCGTAGATCAGAAAGGGGCTCGACAGCCGCAGCATGATGTAGGTCGTCTGCTCGAGCGTGTCGGTGAAGGAAATCAGCGTCGCGCGCATCTGCGTCAATCCGCCGAAGGGCATGGTCGTGTAGGAATCGATCAGCGCGCGGAAGACGATGTGATGGAAATCCATGATGAAGAGAATCATGATGCCGGCAAAGGTGATGAAGGCGGAAAGGCTGGTCTCGGGCGTGTCTTCGATGACATCGGCCGAACCCGGTTGGGTATAACCGACCATCATGGCGAGGATCGTCGCGGCGAATTGCATGCCGAGCGTATAGAGCCTGGCCAGCATGCCGTACATCACGCCGATCAGTGATTCGCTGAAGATCAGGCCGATATAGGTTCCTGATCCTGTGTGGACGGCGGGATAAACAGTGTCCCAGAGCAGCGGCATGACGGCGATCGACAGCGCGAGAGCAATGAAGACGCGCAGCTGCTCGGGCACGCGCGCCGAGGAAAAACCCGGAAGAACCAGCACACAGCCGCCGATCCGGCAGAAAACCAGAAACAGCGCAAGAACCGTCCCTTGCGGGTCTGTTATCATGAAATCGAGCCCAAAATCTTTATCTCGATGCCCTTGGCCAATTCGACATGCGATAGGACCGGGAGCGTGGCGAACAGCCGTTCGATGATCATGCGCACATAGGACCGTGTTTCCGGCGACGTGACAAGGGCGAATGGCAGGCCGCGGTCCATGAACTCACGGATAACTTTGCTGGCCTGCTCGCTGAACTCCTCCAGGCTGCGCGGATCGATGTCGAATTCGATCACCTCGCCCTTGGCATCGCGCTTCAGCGCCTGGTGGAAGGCGAGATCCCACTTGCTGCCGAGCCTGAGCACACGCAGGACCCCATTGTCGGCGAGATCGCCGCAGAGCTGCTGGGCCATGCGGATGCGGACATGCTCGACGATCTGCTCGGTCTTCCTGACATGCGGGGCGAGCTCGGCCACCGCTTCGAGGATGAGATGCAGGTTACGGATCGACACGCGCTCGGCAAGCAGGAGCTTGAGCACCGCCTGGAGGCCGGAATAGGACATGTGCGACGAGCAGATCTCGTCGGCGAGCTTCTTGTATTCCGGGTCGAGGCGATCGATCAGCACCTTGACGTCCTTATAGGACAGAAGCTGCGGCAGGTTGTTGCGGATGACCTCGCTCATGTGGGTCAGCACCACCGAGACGTTGTCGATCGGCTGGAAACCCTCACGTTTCAGATCGTCGGCGAAGTTTTCGAGGATCGAGACCGCCGGCATGCCGAAAGCGGGTTCGCGGATTTCATCACCCGGAATGCTGGGCTTGCGACCGGCGCCGGTGACGACCAGGACTTCCCCGACACGCAGCAGATTGGATGCGACCGTCGTGCCGTGGATGCGGATCTGATAGGATTTCTCGGCGATGGCGATGTCGTCCGTGACCTTGATTTCCGGCACGACGAAACCGTATTGGGTGGCGAACTTCTTGCGCATCTTGCCGACGCGGAACGCCAGTTCCTGGTGAGCGCCGAGCAGGCGGGTCGAGACCATCTTGCCGAGCGCGAGCTCGATTTCGGAGGTGCGGAGCACCGACTTGACCGAATCCTTCTCCAGCTCCTTGCTCTGGACGACCTTCTTTTCCTCCTGTTCGCGGCGAAGCCTGTTTTCGGCCTCGACCTGCCGCGGAATGAACCAGGCGCCGAAGGCGAGAAGACCGCCGAGGACGGTGAAGGGAATGGTCGGCAGGCCCGGCATCAGGCCGAGAACGAACATCAAGACGGCCGAGACGGAGAGCGCGCGGGGATAGCCGCTCAGCTGGTTGACGACAGCCTGGTCGGTGGAGCCGGTCGTACCGCCGCGTGACACGAGAAGGCCGGCCGCGAGCGAAACGATGAGGGCCGGCATCTGCGAGACGAGGCCGTCGCCGACGGAGAGCTTGACGAAGACGTCGGCCGCTTCGCCGATCGGCATGCCGTGGCGGAAATAGCCGATGATGATGCCGCCGAAGACGTTGATCGCGGTGATGATGAGACCGGCGACGGCATCGCCGCGCACGAATTTCGACGCACCGTCCATCGCGCCGAAGAAGGAACTTTCCTCCTCGAGCTCCTTGCGCCGGCGCTGGGCTTCCTTTTCGTCGATAATGCCGGCCGAGAGATCGGCATCGATCGACATCTGCTTGCCGGGGATGGCGTCCAGGGTGAAACGCGCGCCGACTTCGGCGATACGCGTGGCACCCTTGGTGATGACGATGAAGTTGATGGTGATGAGGATCAGGAAGACGATCAGCCCGATGACAAAGTCGCCGGACATGACGAGACTGGCGAAACCGGCAATGACGCCGCCGGCCGCATCGTGGCCTTCATTGCCGTGGGACAGGATGACGCGGGTCGTCGCGATGTTGAGCGCCAACCGTGTCATCGTCGCGATCAGCAGAATGGTCGGAAAGGACGAGAAATCGAGCGGCTTCTGGATCCATAGCGCGACCATCAGGATCAGCACCGAGAAGGCGATGGAGAAGGCCAGCCCCATATCGATCAGGAACGGCGGGATCGGCAGGAAGAGAATGCAGATGATGCCGATGATGCCGAGGGCAAAACCGATATCGCGCAGGCTCGGGGCGACTTTCGGAAGGGGGAGTGCAGGTGGTTGCGCCATGACGATTCCGTCTCTTCATGAGAGGAGGCGGACATGGGTCCGCCCAATTCGGATCGAGAATTAAATGGCGAAGCTTGCGCGAAGGTGGCTGAGAAGCGGTTCAGCTTTTCGTGGAGGCGTAGAACCGCTGCGCAGTTTTGCGGGAACTGCTCTAGAAGCCGGACTGGATGCGCGAAAAGACCAGATTGGTGAAAATGGAGATCTGCGAGCCGACGAAGGGGGCAGTGATTCCCACCACGACGAGCACCGCGACGATCTTCGGCACGAAGGTCAGTGTCGCTTCCTGCACCTGGGTCAGCGCCTGGATCAAGGCAATGACGAGACCCACCACCATCGCGGCGAGAACCGCCGGACCGGAGGCAATCAGGACCGTCCAGATTGCGGCCTGGAACAGATCCAATGCGTCAGCTTCATTCATCTGAAGGCAACCTCATATCGCCTCGAAGCAGCCCCGCCATAACAGGGCTGCGATTGATCTGGTTTGTCGGGCGCGCTGGCAGCCCCTTGCGTCAGGAGCTACTGCTCGGCGCCTCGTCGGCAACAGTGATTCCCGCCTGCACGAGTATCTTATCGCCATCCGTGGTCGTCGCAATGATGCCGTCGGAATAAACTTTGACGGAATCGATGACGCCTTTGACGGTGCCGTCGGCGCTTTCCATATATTTGCCGACATAGCTGCTGGCCTGGGTCAGGCTCGAGCTTGCCAGAAGCGTATCCAGCTTGGTGTTGGTCTGGATCGTCTGCTCGACCTGCGAGAAGGTCGCAAGCTGAGCGACCTGCTCGCTTGCATCCATCGGATCGGTCGGATCCTGGTTCTTCATCTGCGCGATGAGCAGCTGAAGGAAATTGTCGTAGTTCAGCGTCGCCTTGCTCTGAGACGAGCTCGTCGAGGTCGAACTCGTCACGCTTGACGTTGCGTCTACCGCCATGGTGCGATCTCCCTGCGAATCTGCTCGACCATCGTTGGCGGCAGTTCGTGATTGTTGAGGATATTGTCTTCGATCGCGTAAAGACCGCGGATCGCCTTCAAGGCATCGAAGGCGCGGCCGGTCGACACAAGCGCGTCGATCCGCTTCAGCTCAGCGAGGATCTCTTCGTTCTTGAAGCAGGTGAGCAGCATGGTGATCGACTTGCGGAACATCGCCGTCGAGTGGTCCTTGCCCTCGGGATTGATGAGGATCATCTGCGCGATGAAATAGAGCTGGCGCAGGGGCGTCGTTGCGCCTTCCGGCTGGAGGACGTGATTCTCGAGAAGGAACGTCACATCGTTCAGGAATTCCAGCGCGACCTTGCGGTCGACACGCAGGACGGCGCCGTTGATGAAGATTCTTTCTCCGGCTTTCAGAGAAATTCGAAGTGTACTTTTCATTTAAGTCCATCCCTGATGATGGTGGTAACGTCGATGATGCCCTGGTAGTTATTAGACAGCCGTTTTCTGATCCTGTCGCATTCCTTCAATATCCAGATCGCAATCGAGATGAGGTTGGCCCTGAGCTGGATGTCCAGCTGGTTTTCCGGATGTTTCAGATCCTCGATAAAGCTGATCCACACCCGGCGCGTATAAAACAGGGCTTCGATGGCTTCCCGACCGTATTTTTCCTTGTCGCGCGCCAACGCCAGCAGTTCTATGGACCGGTCAAGAACCTGCCATTCCCGCTCTTTCGCGTCGGCCACCGAGTCCTGCATGACTTCGGCATACGAGAACTGATACATTCATGCATCCTTCTTTATATTGCGCGCCTTTGCTCATCAAAGGTAGTTCACGAGACTCAACTGCTGGATCTTCGAGACGATCGTGTAAGCGGTTTCAAGCTGCGTTTCCAAAGTCTTGACGAGAGTCGAGGCTTCGTACGGGTCGACGCCCTGAAGATCGACCAGCTTATTCTTGATAATGTTCGACTGGGCATCGAGAGCGTCGTTGGACTTCTTGACGCGCTCCTGGGAGAGGCCGAGCTGGCTTGCCTGTGTCACCAGACCGCTTGTGGCCTTGGCCGTGTAGCTGATGGCCTGCTTGGACACCGTCGTCATTGCATCGGTGCTGAGGTCCTGCCCGAGCAGCGCGGTGGTCATGACCGAGGCAAGCGCCATATAACGCATGCCTTCGGAATTGGCATTGGTCGAGGATTCGATCACTTCCGAGTTGCTGATGCGGCTCGTCATGTTCTGGCTCGATGCCTGCGACCAGCCGGTCGTCGTGTTGGTCCAGTTCGCTTCGCTGAACATCGGCTCGACCGTCGACGTGATGAAGGTCTCCATTTCATCGCCGGTGAGGTCGCTGACGCCCTTGCCGAGGCCGGTCGCATAAGTGTTCAGCGCAGTCACGATGGCGGCGCTCGTAGCGGTCGTCTTGTCGGTGAGCGGCTGGACGTCGGTATTAATGCCGGAAAACAGATATTCCCCGTTCACCATGGTGTTGGCCGTGTCCATCATGGTCGAAAGTGCGCTGGTCGCCGACTGAATGGCGACGGTGATACTGCCCGGGTCGTGGCTGCCCTGCAGCGCCGTCAGCTTCGAAACGAGGCCGTCGCCGACGTCCTTCATCTTGGAAAGGCCGAGCTGCGAGGATTCCATGCGTGCGCTGACAAGCGAATTGCTTGATTTGATCGAGTCTATCCTGTCGGTCTCGCGGGTGAAATCCACGCTTCTGGCCGCATTGCCACCGAGCGAGACGCCGATATCCGCATAGACTCCCGTCGTCGCTTCCATCGTCGCCTTCGTCATCTGGTTCTGCGCCTGACGGATCGTCAACCGCATCGCATTCTGAATGGCCGAACTTGAAATAAATGAGCTCTTCATGGCTTAACTCGCGATATCCAGCAATGACTTCAACATTTCGTCTACGGCGTTCAGAATCTTGGTCGCCGCTTTGTAGGACTGCTCGATATCGAGGAGCAGCGTCAGCTCCTCGTCGAGATTGACGCCGGTCTCATTGGAATAGGCTTCGTCGGAGCGGGACAGTGCCGCCGAGGTGTTTTCGGCCGCCGTCGTTGCGTTGCTGCGGTACTGCTCGAGCCAGCCGAGGGAATTCGTGGCATATTCCATGATGCTGACGTTGGAATCGATGCCCGTTGTGGCGTCGAAACCGACCGTGGTTCCCGTTGGGTCGAAATCCATGTCGGATGTCAGCGCCGTATAGAGGCGATCGAGTTCGTCCGTATAACCGCTGACACCTGACGTGTTCTTGACGACGCCGGTGACGTTGATGCCGCCATCGCGCAGGCGCATCGGGTCGCCGCCCTGCGAGGTGATCACACGGGTGCTGACTGTGATGGTCGACGCCATGCCGGCAACCGCGGTCGTGCCGGTATCGACCGTGCCGCCGCTCCAGGTGAAGAGGCCGGGCACATAGGCCGGGGTGCCCGACGTGTTGTCTTCCTTGAAGAGCGAGACCAGGCCGCGGGCGATTTCGTCGAGCTGCTTCTGAAAATTGGGAGCGATCTCGTCGCGGACCTGCAGGAGCGATTGAAGGCTCCCCTGCCCGGTCGTCGTCGATCCGCTGCCACGCGGAAGCGCGACGCCGTCGACATAGACCGAATTGCCGACCGTTGTGGCGGTATAGACATCCTGGGACTTGAACGTCACCTTGCGCGGGATCGTCTCGAAGAGGATCGTCCCGTCAGACGTGCTCAGCACCATGTCGTTATTGTCGCGCGTCGTCGCGCTGACGCCGACAATCTGCGAAATCTGCTTCAGGACTTTCTCGCGTTCATCGAGGGCGCCGGATGCATCCGCACCTGTGGCTGTCGCGGTCTTGACCGCATTGTTGGCCTTTTCGAACTCGCTGAGAAGCGTATTCAGCGTATCGACCGCGGTGGCGATTTCCTTGTCGGCGTTGGCGCGAACATCCTGGACGGATTGCGAGGCATTGTTTAGCGAGTTGGCGACGTCCTGGGCGGCGGTGATAGCCCCCTGGGCGGCGACGGTGCTGCCCGGCGAGGTTCTGAAAGCCTGCAGTTTCTGCTGGAAAACGCCGAGATAGGTGGAGGGCGACGTTTCGTAGTCGTTGCCGCCCATGATCGATTTGAGATCTTCAAGGCCGCTCAGCAGGGTCTGCTGAGCGCTGTCCTGAGAGGACGACTTCAGATACTGGCGCAGCAGGGCGTCTTCCTGAGCCCGATCGATCTTGACGACCTGCGCGCCGTTCAGGGACGTGGTAAGCATTGCCTGCCGGCGCACGTAGTCCTTGTTGCCGGCGTTCGAGATATTGTTCGATACGACGCTGCTCTGAGTGCCGGTATTGTTGAATATGCTCTGCGCGGTATTAAGTGCGGACGTGAGCGACATGGCTTACCCGTTACCTTACTTATCTCTTGAGGTTGACGAGGACGTCCATGATGTCGGACCCCGTCTGGAACACTTTCGAATTGGCGGTGTAGCTGCGCTGCGCTTCGATCATCTCGGTCAGTTCGCCGGCAAGATCGACGTTCGAGCCTTCGAGAGCGCCCGACTTGATCGTGCCGAGGCCGTTGGTCTGCGGGAAGCCGGTGACGGTGACGCCCGACTGGCCGTTGGCGCTGTAGACGTTGCCACTCATCAGCGTCAACTTGTCCGGACTTGCGACATTGGCGAGCGGAATGCGATAGAGCGGCTTGGTGCTGCCGTCTTCATACTTGGCGTAGACGATGCCATCGCCGTCGATGGTGACGTCCTTGACCGGGCTTGCTGCCTGACCGTTCGGCGTACCGGTGCCGGCAAAGGCGGCGCCGAGCTGGGTGAAGCCCGAGAGATCCATGTCGATTGACAGGCCAGTCACCGGATCGGCGATCGTAACGGCACCCGTCGAGTTGGTGACCTTGCCGGTGGAGTCAAAGTCGAGCGTGGTCAAGCCGACGGTGCCGCCGGACGTGGTGTAGGGGAAGGAGGTCGTGCCGCCAGTCGCCGCATCGGCGTTGCGGAAGATCGCAACCTCCCAGGTGCTGGCGGTACCGGTCGCCGGCGGCGGCGTGATAACCGAGGTCTTGGTGAAGTAGAAGTCGTACATCACCTTGTTGCCGAGAGTGTCGTAGGCAACCATCGAGAACTTCTTGGTATCGGTTGTCGGGGTGCCGGTAGCGCCGTTGTCGCTCGGAAGCGTCGCAGGAGCGACCGGAGCAACGTTAGCGTTGGAATCGAGGTTGCCCTCGAAGACGCCCGAGGTCGAAGCGATGGCGGTCAACCCTTTCTGATTGACGTTAACAGGAACGAGACCATCGAAGCCGTTGACGACGACGGCAGGAGCGCCGGAGTCATAGGAATAGCCCATCAGCTGGAAGCCGGCAGCGTTGACGAGATTGCCTTCATCGTCCTTCTGGAAGTCGCCGGCGCGGGTCAGGACCGGCGTGCCGTCGGCACCTTGGACGATGAAGAAGCCGTCGCCCGAGATCGCAAGATCGGTGGTCGACGTGGTGTAGGAAATATCACCTTGTTCGGAGACGGCCTGGCGCACGGAGGTCTGAACGCCGCCGGAATTGTAGTTGCCGCCCGAGGAGGGAAGAACCAACGAGGAGAAGCTCGTCGATACGGCCTTGTAACCGGTCGTGTTCACGTTGGCGATGTTGTCGGAGACGGTGCTGAGGCGGTTTGCCTGCGCGTTCATGCCCGACACTGCCGTCTTCATGCTGCCGAAAATGCTCATCTGAAAACCTCGTTTTACCTGTTAAAGTCGAGAGTATTTGTCGGGCCTTGCGTGAAGCTGTCTGTCATGGCGAGCAGCAGGGCCAATATCGAGGTTCAGCCGGGCGCTGCCACCCGGCCGGAAAAATCAGGCCCAGTCGATGCAGTAGCCGAGGAAGCGCTTGGAATCGACCGGATCGACGCCGAGCTTCTTGCGCAGCTTCTTGCGCAGCTTCGAGATGTGGCTTTCGACGACGTTCTCCTCGACCTCCTCATCGAAGATGCCGTAAATGGCGTTGAAGATCTGGGTCTTGGTGACCCGGCGACCGCGGTTGGCGATCAAATATTCGAGGATGCGGCGCTCGCGCCGGGGAAGCGCAAAGACCTCGCCGTTGATCTCGGGGTCACGGCCATCCGAGAAGACGCGGATGCCACCGATATCGGTGTAGTTGGCGATCGCCTTCAGCCGGCGCCGGATCGCGGCCGCTCTGGCGAGAATTTCGCGCGGATGGACCGGTTTGCGCACTACGTCGTCGACGCCGCAATCGAACAGCGCAAGGGTGTTTTCGAGCGAGGGCTGGTCGCTGACCGCGATCACCGGCGCCATCGAGCGGTCCCGGATCGCCCGGGGCAGTTCGAAGCTGCGCTGGCCCTGCCCGATCAGGAAGGCCTCGACCGCCGCAATATCCGAATCCGCGGCGGTCTGCACCCACTCGCCGAATTCCGATGGATCAAAGCCGGTGGAGGGAATGCCCTCCCGGCCAAACAGGGATGTGTATCCGTCTTTTACGAGCTCACGCTCATCAACCACTACGATCATTCGTCCGCCTCCGAATCAGTGTGGCACTTCGATGATCTATGGGTACGAATCGCACGAATCGGCGACAACTCGTTAAAGTGAATGGCGGAAATTAATAATTGATTAAGGTCTGCGTGGCGATTTGATCTACATGTAGTGGCTGCGCCTGAATATCCACACAAAAGTTTCGTGGAAAAGTTAACGAGCAGTTAAATGTGACTTGCACACCGATTTGGCGCCGGATTCCTGCCACATTATGACACAGTTTCGTCATAATTCGGCACTTCCCTCTTTGGTTGAATTAATTTTGGCAGAAGTTACTCGCATTGGGAGTCCACTTGCCATAACCGGTGGCCACCAAATTGGCGATGACGCGGCAGACATATTGCTTCTGCGCCGGGTTGTTGTTCGGCCCTGCATGGTATCTCGCTACCGCCATCGTCCACGTCTCATGACGGTCATGCAGGTTGCGAAGAAACTTCGCCGCATATTCGACGTTGCGATGCGGATCGAACATATCTTCGGCGGAGGCGAAATTCTCGCCGTGATAATAATGATTGATCTGCATGCAGCCGATGTCGATGAGCTTCGCCCCGCTTCTGCGGGCGACATCGAACTGCCTCATCGCATCCTCTTCCGAAGGCGGAAAAATCGCCCTGCCTTCGACGTTCATGGCAAACGGATAGAGTGAGCCCTTGCGACCGGTCTCCGTCAGACCGACCGAATAAAGGATGCCTTCCGGGATACCGTATTTGACCGCAGCCGACTGGATTTCGCGTTCGCAGGCACCGGTGGAAGCGGCCCCCTCAGAGGTAAACGCCGCCAGCGCCGCTGCTGCGAGCACCGCCAGCAGAGACGTCTTCGATACCGGTCTCGCCTGCGCCATTGAAGCCTCCATCCATCCGCTGCGCCATCTGATTGTGGCGCTCGCGCGCCTCGCCGCCCTGCCCTTGCTGAGGGAGCGACTGCTGCTGGGAGGCCTGCCCCTGGCTGCCGGCCTGGTTGCCGGCGTCGGCTCGCTCGACAGGGGCCATGCTGATGGTGACGTTGTCGACCGCATAGCCCTGGCTGCGAAGCGCTTCGAGAATCTTGCCGTGATCTTCCTTCAGCTGCCGGTAGGCGGCGCCGGTTTCGACCTTGAGGTCGACGTTCAGAGCGTCGCCGGCCAGGCGCATGGTCGCCGTCACCAGGCCGAGATCGATCGGGTTCATCTGGATCTTCAGCGTATTGACCACCTTGCCGGTGCTCGTCCATTCCGCCGCGTTGGAGAGCGCCGAACTCGGCTGCATGGCGCGCGCCCATTCGGAATCACCGGCGAGAGCGGCGGTGACCACAGCGGAATTGGTATTCTGCGCCAGGCCGATATAGCGGCGCGATTCGAGGACCGAGACGTTCTCGAGATCGGTCTTCTTCGCACCGTCCTTGGACCCGGCCTGTTCCGCGCCGAGGTGAACGTCCATCGACACGCCGCGGCCATCGGCGCGGCTGATCCGGAACGTCCGGCCGTCGGCGGCTTCGGTGGTCTCGGTGCCGGGAACCTTGATATCATCAGCCTTGACGCTTTCGACATTGCCGCTGACGACCGCCAGGGCGTCGGATGCGTGCCCGCTCGTTTTGGCGTCGATACCAGTGGCAGTCTTCTCGGCAGATCCGGCCTCGCCGGTCTTGGTGACGGCTTGATGGGCGGCTGCGGCGGCCGGCAAAGCGACCGTGCCATCGGCGGGCTCCTGCTTCAGCAGGCCGAGCACATCGGAAACGCCGCCGTCCTCGGCCTCACCATCCGAATCCGCATCTGTTTTCGAGATGTCCGTCTTGACGCGCTTGACGCCCTTGGCCGCCTGCGCGGCCTCGTCGGCGGACTGATCCTTGGCATCGGGCTTGCCGACGCCGGCCGGCAATTTGAGCCCATCCTTCGCAGGCTTTGCGGCGACCTTTTCGACATTGGCGACCGTTTCCGGCTGCACCTCGGCCTGTGCCTGCAGCGCGGCGTTGCCGAGATCGATCAGCGGTTTGGCGCTGCTGCGGCTGCGGATCGTCCGCGCCACTTTCGCTGTATCGCCATCGGCGACACCCTGATCCGGCTGTGCATCGTCGGGCGCGTCGTCGCCGGCGCTGCCGCCTGTTTTGGCAAGCACATCGGAGAAGCCGCCCTGCTGACCGGCGGGATCGCCCTTTCCAGCCTTAGCGGATTTCGCGGCCGCAGCCGCCTCCGCACCAGAGGCTCCGCCCGAGACGCTCAGATCCATCATTGTTCGTTGCCTTCCTGCGCCAGAAGACCATCGATCTCGTCGAGCTTGGATCGGCTGGTCGTCACAAATGCGTTGAATGAGGAGTCGGTATCCTGGCTCTGGCCAGTCGATGCCACACCTCCCGGAACAGGCTCGGGAGGCGCGCCTGGCGTCCCCGGTTGCGTGGCTATCGCCGCAGCCTTTTCAGAAGTGATTTCTTGATGAGAAGTGTTAGGATTCGATGCTTGCGTCAAGCTTGCCGGATCCGGCGCACGCAGGATCTGCTCGGCAACGGACCGCGCCGCGGCCTGCAGCGCCTGATCCCGCGGCGAAAGCGTTTCGCCGTCGATGCCGCTGACATTCTTCGCCGCCTGGTCGATATCGTCCGTGGGAAGGCCGGCCATGCCGCCATAAAAATCCGCGAGCGGGCCGAAGGCATTGTCGGTGCCCGCGCCAAGCAACTGCACATGTTCGACCGCCATGCGCGCCAGCTCCGGCTTGCCCGCTATCGCGGCGGCGCGGGCGATGCGCAGATAGACCTCGCGCTGGCGCGGGGCATCCATGAAGGAGAGGATATCGACGACATCCTGCGGTTTCACGTCGTGATCATGGGCGACGACAAGCTTGACGAAAAGATCGGCGAACTGGCTGGCATAGGGCGAATGCAGGAAGCGTCTGGCATAACGCTGCGAATAGGCGAGTCCCTTGTCGAGCATTCCCTTGTCGACGCAGATGGCGAGGGAACGGCGCAAGGCCGCCTCCTCGACGATCGTGCCCGGCGCGGCAAGACGTGCCTGGTCGTAGAGATCAAGCGCATCTGTCGGTTTCGTGGCGATCATCACGTTGCCGCCGATCAGCGCCAGATATGGACCGATCTTCTTGTCGCGATATTCCCTGGCGGTTTCCTCCAGTGTCTTGGCGACGAGCAGCCCCTTGCCGGTCAGATATTTGCGCAGCACATCGGTGACGCGATTGTCGAAATAGCCGTTGACGTCATGGGCGATCAGATATTCGAGCGTCTGTGGATTGCCGCCGCTCATCGTATAGATCAGCGCCGCATCGACATTGCGGTCGTCATCGAAGATCTTTGTGTCGGCCGTCCGCAGCCGCTCGTCGATGGTGCCCAGCATGAAGCGCTGCATTTCGCCGGCCGAATGATCGCCGGCGACGACGGAATCCTGCACGAACTGCAGCGACCGCAGCATCTTGTACGGCGCAAGATCGTCCGGATCCTGCGCTTTGCCCGCGGCAGGCGAAAGCATCGCCAGGCCCAGGGCCATAAATCCGACGTAGCGATGCTGCCGACGCGCCATCCGACTATCCCTATTCCGCCTGCACCAGGATCTCGATCCGTCGGTTGGCCGCGTTGAACGGGTCGGTGGGGAGCTTCAGCCGACGATCGGCGAAACCGGAGACCTGAGAGACGCGCGTCTCGTCCAACCCGCCGCGCACGAGCATGTAATAGGCGCTCTGGGCGCGATCCATCGAAAGCCGCCAGTTCTCGTTCTGCCCACCCTTGTATTGGCGCCCGTCCGTGTGGCCGCGGATGGCGACCGCGCCCCCCCTCTCCTTCAGGATCGTCCCGATCTTTTCCATGGCGAGCACCATCCCCTGGCGCGGAACAGCCGAACCGATATTGAACATCGAATCGTCGTTCTGGTCGGAGATGCTGACCAGCAGGCCACCTTCGGCTGCCGTCACTGTCAGGCCTTCGGCGAGCTTGCCGGCAACACCGCCGATCTGTTGCGCGATCTGCGCCTGAAGCTGTTCAGCTTCCTTCTGCTGCTGCTCGGCCCCAGCTGCGCTCTTGTCGGCTTCCTTCTGATGCTCGGCATCCTTCCGCGCTTCCGGCTTCTTCTCCTCGGGCGCTTTGCCATTCGTCGCCTTGCCGTCGTTGGCCTCGGCGGCGCCGGTCGTTTCCCTGGTCTCCTTGGCTTCTTTGGCGGGGGCTTCCTTAGCGGGCTTCTGATCGGTCGCCAAAGGCACCGGCTTCATATCCTCGGCCTTGGCGATCTCCGTCGTCTCGCTCTCGGTCGCCTGCTGTTCGCTCTTGCCGGGCGGCAGGGGTTTTCCGGCCGTTGTCACCTCGACCTGCTTTGTCCAGAAATCCGGATCGAAGGGATCGCGATAGGCTTGCCCGCCATCGGCGCCGGTGGCAGGGCCGGAATCGGCGGCGCCGCCATCGCCCTTGGCGCTGACATTGGCCTGCTGGCCGACCTCCTGGGCGATCTCGGCGAGAACCGAATAGGGATTCTCGAAGAAATCGGCCTCGGAATAATTGGTCTGGTCGCCTGAGGTCGATGTCTGGTCGTCACCATCGGCGGCCGACTTGCCCTCGGTCGGATTATCTTCCTTCTGTTTCGACTTTTCTTTCTTCTCCTCGCCTTCGGCATGGTCGACAGGCTTCTTCAGGCCTTTCTCGGTCGGCTTTTCGTCGGCGAGCTTGATCGGATTGAAATAGGTCGCGACCGCGGCCTTGGTCTCCTCGTTGGCGGCGTTGACCAGCCACATGACCAGGAAGAATGCCATCATCGCCGTCATGAAGTCGGCATAGGCAATTTTCCACGCACCGCCATGGGCACCATCGTGATCACCGCCGCCATGCCGCTTGACGATAATGATCTCGTTTCTGCCGTGGTGATGGTTTTCGCCGTCGCTCATTCGAGAACTTTCTTCAAGCTGGCCGCCCAGGCGGACATACGGGTGACGATGACGGATTCACCGATTTCGACGGCTAGATCGACATCGTCGGCCTCGATGTGCCGAACCGCCGCGGCATGTTCGCCGAGCTCGGCTTTCAATATGCCGAAGAGGCTGATCGGCCCCCTGACGACGATCGGTCCGGCCGCGCCTTCGAGAATCGCTTCACGCAGCAAAGCGGCGAGACTTTCGGCAGCCTTGGCCGCAAGCGCTTCCGTCATGACGGGCGCAATGGCCGTGGCTGCGCCGGCGCTGACCAGCTGAGCGACTTCTTCGGCGATATCGAGGACGCGGGATGCAATGACCGCCGCCGCCTCCACTTCGTAGCGAATCTTCAGTTCCTCGAGCGCGCGCGCATGGGCCTCTGCCAGAGCGCGCGCCTCACTTTCGTATCTCTCGGTCAAATCAGCGGTCGCCGCGGCATGGCCTTGCGCATAGGCCTCGCGCCGCTCCGCCTCGATGTCGACCGGTGGTTCGCTCGGTGTCTCCGGAAAAACATCTCCGGCCAAATCGTCGATATCGATGATCGGCGCTGACGGCTTCGGTTCGCCGAAGTCCTTCAAATACCGAGAAAGCGAAATGCTCATAGAAACCATCCAGCGTCCGGGAGACGTGCGACATGCCCGCCCCCGTTCAAAATGACCTTGCGCGCGACATGTCCTTCGCAGCGAACAAGGGCTTGACCTTGCGCCGGCACGATTTTCGGACGATGCCTTCATGCCGGAAACTAGGAAGTCAAACTTGCGCGAGGATGAATGGCGCCGCCGCCATCGGTGATCGCGCTCAGCTCTACTCCAGCAGAATGAGGATCTTGCTTGCAGCCGTGTTGAGGATCGAGATCGCTTCGACGGCCATCTGCTTTTGGGTTTCAATCGCCTTCTGGCGGATCGAAGCCTCATCCATATCGGTATCGACGAGCGCGCCGACGCTCTTGTCGATCGAATCCGACAGATCGGCCGCGTAGTCGATCTGATCGTCGATACGCGTCTTCATAACACCGATGGAGGCGGCCGTCGTCGTCAGCGAGGAGAACAGCGCGTCGGTCACATCGAGCATATCGACAAGCTGGGCGTCGGTAGTGTTCTCGTCGATCGCGATCTCGCTGCCAGTCGCCGGCGTGGTCGAACCGGCGTCCAGCAGGTAATAGTTCCGCGGTCCGGTGCCGCTGTTGTTGATCGCCTGGGCATCAATCGCCTTGGTGAACAGGCCACCGCTCGCATTGTTCTTGTCGATGAGGATGGTCTGCGACGAAGGGAAGTCGATCGTCTGGGCCTGGTATTCGCCCGTCGAGGCCCGCACGAAGCCGGAAATGACCGACCATGTCGGCGGCGCGGCCTTGTCACTGTTGAGCAACCAGTTCTCGCCTGCAAACGACGTCGATTCGACGACGCTCTTCAGCTGCTCCTTATATTCGCTGATCTCGGCATTGATCTTGTCCTTGTCGGTGCCGGGCTCTCTTGCCGCAACCAGCTTGGCGCGGATCTGGCTGACGAGATCGATCGCCGAATTCATCGCCGTGTAGGTCGCATCCACCTTGGCAGCGCCGAGACCGAGCGCATCGCCGATCGTGCCGAGATTGGTGCTGTCCGAGCGCATGACGGTGGCGACCGACCAGTAGGAGGCATCGTCTGCCGCCGTCTCGATCCGATAGCCCGAAGAAACTTGCTGCTGGGTCTGACTGGCTTCTTTGTTGATGCTGCGCAGCACCGCAAGTGCATTCACCGCGGCCGCGCTGGTAATCTTAACGGTCATCGACAGGTCTCGGAATAAGATGAAAAGGGCAGGCCGGATTGCCGGCGGCGACAAAAGTGGCCTCATGCCTCCGGCGAAATTTTCACCGGCGCGTCGCAAAAGCAAATCAACTCAAGACGACGTTAACTCGATATCAACTTGTTGGGCAAGAGCGGCGGCTCGAGTGCGACACGCGGATTGACTCGCAAGTCAAGCTATTGATATGAAACCAAGAACCGCGCCGTTTCGGGCGCGGTCCGGAAGGTTTCCTGCTTGCGGCCGAACGGCGGCGCAAGATTCGGGCCAGCTTCAGCGGCTGATTTAGCTGCGGAACAGCGTCAGGATGTTCTGGGCGCTGGAGTTGGCGATCGACAGCGACTGGATCGCCAGCTGCTGCTGGGTTTGCAACGCCGTCAGCTTGCTCGATTCCTCTTCCATGTCAGCATCGACGAGGCGGCCGACGCCCGAGTCGATCGAATCGCTGAGCGCTCCGACGAAGTTTTCCTGCAATTCGATACGGGTGGAAATCGAACCGAGCTGCGAGGCAGCCTTGGTCATTGCTTCAAGGCCGGCCTCAATTGACGTCAGCGCCATGGAGATCTCCGCCGAACCGAAGGTGCTGATGTCCATAGAGTAGATCGAACCGATCGTGCCGTAGGACGTGCCGATGATGCCGGAGGTCGTCTCGATCGAACCAACCGAGTTCATGCCAAAGAGAACGTTGCCCACAGATGTCGTGTCCAGGACGTAGTCCGTCGTCTTGACCGAAACATTGCCGTTGCCATCGCGGACGAAAGTGGAAACGACGCTCTTGGTGCCATCAGCGCCGGCCACCCAGTTTTCGCCGGAGAAAGACGCCGATTGCGCAATGCTCAGGAGCTGCTGCTGCAGTTGGCCGATTTCTTCCTGGACCTTGGTCTTGTCCACACCCTTTTCCGTCGCGGCGACGATCTTCGCCTTGATCTCGCTGATCACGTCGATGGCGCTGTCCATGGCGGAGTAAGCCGTATCGACCTTTGCGGCGCCGAGGCCGAGAGCGTCGGAAACGGCGGAGAGAGCCTTGTTATCCGAGCGCATGGTGGTTGCGATCGACCAGTAAGCGGCGTTGTCGGACGCCTTTTCGACGCGGTAACCCGATGATACGCGGTTCTGCGTGCCTTCCAGACTATCGTTGATTCCGCGGAGAGTCTGAAGAGCGGCCATGGCCGCAACGTTCGTCAAAATGCTGGTCATGAAATGATTGCCCCTCGTTGGCAAATGGGAAAAAGGGACATTCCGGAATGTTACCGGGAACGGGGATCAGCCTCATGCCTGTTAACCGCTTCTTCAATTTGGTTAACTCGCCGTCTCGTTGGCCTGAGAAGACAGCATTATGGTTAATCAACAGTTAACGAAAACAAAAAAGCCGCGCTCCATCGAAGCGCGGCTCGATTCCGAGATGCCCGCCGGAGGCCGGCGGGCCGATGTTTTCGGCTGACTATTAGCCGCGGAACAGCGTGAGAATGGTCTGCGAAGAGGAGTTCGCGATCGACAGCGACTGGACGGCCAGCTGCTGCTGGGTCTGCAAGGCGCTGAGCTTGGAGGATTCTTCTTCCATGTCGGCGTCGACGAGACGGCCGACACCTGAGTCGATCGAGTCGCTGAGCGCGGAGACGAAGTTTTCCTGCAGTTCGATGCGCTTGGAGATCGAGCCGAGCGCGGCGCCGGCGCTGGTCATGGCCTTCAGAGCCGATTCGACGTTGGTCAGCGCGTTCTGGATATCACCGAGGGTGAAGTTGGTGATGTCCATCGCGTAGACGGAACCGACCGTACCGTTCGAGGTGCCGAGGATACCCGTGGAGGTTTCAACCGCGCCGTTGCTCATGCCGAACAGAACGTTGCCCAGCGAACCGCTCGAGAGAACGTAGTCGGTCATCACCACCGAAACAGCGTTGGAGCCGTCGCGGACGAAGGAGGCGACGACGTTCTTGGTGCCGTCGGCGCCGGCAACCCAGTTTTCACCGGAGAAGGAAGCCGACTGAGCGATGCTCAGGAGCTGCTGCTGCAGCTGACCGATTTCTTCCTGGACCTTTGACTTGTCGACGCCGTTTTCAGTCGCGGCAACGAGCTTGGCCTTGATGTCGCCGACCACGTCGATGGCGCTGTCCATGGCGGAATAAGCGGTGTCGACCTTGGCGGCGCCGAGGCCGAGGGCGTCGGAAACAGCGGACAGAGCCTTGTTGTCCGAACGCATCGTGGTAGCGATCGACCAGTAGGCAGCGTTGTCGGCAGCCTTGCCGACGCGATAACCGGACGACACGTGCGACTGCGTTGTCTGGAGACCCTGATTGATGCCGCGGAGAGTCTGGAGAGCTGCCATTGCAGCGTTATTGGTATTGATGCTCGTCATAGTTTGCTTGCCCCTTGTTGGCAGATTTTAAGAAGGGACATTCCGGATTTTCGACCGGCCCACAGCGATCAGCATCATGCCTGTTAACCATCTCTGTTAGGGTTAACTCGCCGTTTCGATGGGCCTAGAAAACAGCAAGATGGTTAAGGAAAGCTAAATCGAAATTGAAAATAACGTAAAAATATCTGACACTTAGAAAGATTTTCATTAACCTTATATTAAAACATTTCGCGGCCGGGAATGACCCGGCCGCGAAACTTGGAAGCCTGTAATGACCGGTCTTAGCGGAACAGCGACAGGATGTTCTGCGAAGAGGAGTTCGCGATCGACAGCGACTGGATCGCCAGCTGCTGCTGGGTCTGCAAGGCGCTGAGCTTGGAGGATTCTTCTTCCATGTCGGCGTCGACGAGACGGCCGACACCGGAGTCGATCGAGTCGCTGAGCGCGTTGACGAAGTCGTCCTGGTTGTCGATGCGCTTGGAGAGCGAGCCGAGAGCAGCGCCGGCGCTGGTCATCGCCTTCAGAGCCGTTTCAACGTTGGTCAGAGCCGTCTGGATCTGGCCGGAGGTGAAGTTGGTGATGTCCATCGAGTAGATCGAGCCGACCGTACCAGTCGAAGTACCGAGGATACCCGTGGAGGTTTCGACGATGCCGCCGCTCATGCCGAACAGGACGTTGCCTGTGGTGCTGCTATCCAGAGCGTAGTCGGTCGTGGTAACCGAAACAGCGTTGGAGCCGTCACGGACGAAGGACGAAACGACGCTCACGGTACCCGTAGCCCCGGCAACCCAGTTTTCGCCGTTGAAGGAAGCCGACTGAGCGATGCTCAGGAGCTGCTGCTGCAGCTGACCGATTTCTTCCTGGACCTTGGCTTTGTCGACGCCGTTTTCAGTCGCGGCGACCAGTTTGGCCTTGATGTCGCCGACGACGTCGATGGCGCTGTCCATTGCGGTGTAAGCGGTATCGACCTTGGCAGCACCCATGCCGAGTGCGTCGGAAACGGCGGAGAGAGCCTTGTTGTCCGAACGCATGGTCGTTGCGATCGACCAGTAAGCAGCGTTGTCGGAGGCCTTTTCAACGCGGTAACCGGATGAAACGTGGTTCTGCGTCTGGTTGAGGCCCTTGTTCACGCTGCGCAGCGTCTGAAGAGCGGCCTGTGCGGAAGAATTCGTGTTAATGCTTGTCATAAATCTGTCCCCTGGAAACTAGATACAAAAAGGAGGACATACCGGACTGTAATACCGGCGATGACGGACCAGCTTCATGCTACTCGGCGCCTGCTTGTTTGGCCCAAACCCGTCATGTCCAGGGCAATCTCGCAGCCAATGCTTGCCAACTTCTTAAAGATGAGGGTCCCGCGCCTGCTCCTCGAACCGCATAGTTAATGCCCCCTCACGCGTCGTAGTTAATGCCTGCTGAATACACCATTCAGATTCGCCGCGGGCGGCAAGGGTTCTCTCCGAAAAGCGGACTTCCCCGGGGCAGACCTTCATTAACCCACCGGTTTCAAGCAAGCTTCGAATGCCAGTGTGGCAGATGCCGGGATCGCATCATCGGATCGATTCTCCATTCGGGGAGGACTGTCCGTGCGCGTCTCGGCGACCGACAGTCATGCCAGAACATTTCCTCACGGAGTTGGGTTTTGAACAGCAAAGTTTCGTTCTCTGCGGCGTCCAGGGATTACCAGATGGGCCGCTACACACAGTCCCTGGCAACGCTCAACCAGCTCATGGATATCCAGCAGGACGGCAAGACCTATGCTCTGCTGGCCAAGAATCTCGTGCAGCTCGGGTTCAAGGCCGATGCCGCGAAAGCATATGGGCTTGCTGCCGGCTGTGAGGGACCGAATTCCTACGAATACGCCAAGCAGGCGGCCAAGCTGCATTACGAGACCGGCAACGAGGACGAGGCGCTGCTGATCGCGATGCGAAATCTGACCAAGGCTCAGGAAGACGCCGAGCTTGCCTTCATCATCACCGCGATCTACCTGAAACGGCAGCAACGGGATATTATCCGCCCGTTCAAGACAGTGCTCTCGCAGAGCTCCAATCCGGATCACTTGCGCTTGGCGGCCATGCTCCTGAGCGACGACCTGAACGACGCAACCAACCAGAACCTGTCGCGCAACCTCTTCAAGCGTTTTCCCGGAAATCTGGCAATCCGTTTCCTCTATCTCGTCTTCGCCCGCGAATTCAATGATTTCGAAGAGGCCGCCAAACATCAGGCAGTGATCGATGATGGCCTCGCAAAGGGCGACGTCGAAATCCTGCGCAAGGACAACCCGTTCTATCACCTACACTGGTGCGGCAACGAGAATTTCAATCGGTATGCCACGATCGGAACCACACCGCTCAATCCCGAACGGGTGGCCTTCCGCCGCAACCAGCCGCACACGTGGTCTGACAAGATCCGGATCGGCTACATGTCCTCGGACTTCTGGGACCGCCATGCGACAATGAAGCTGTTGCAGCGCATCCTGGAACTGCACGACAAGGACCGGTTCGAGGTGGTGCTCTTCTGCCACACAGGCCCCGAATACCTGAAGCACAACGACACCGACCGCAGCCGCTGGGGCAGGATCGTCGACGTTCACGGCTTCTCCGACCAGGCGATGCTGGAAGCGGTGCGAGAGCATAATATCGATATCATGGTCGATCTGAAGGGTCATACGTCAGGCAGCCGCGCGACGGCTTTCAACCTGCCGCTCGCACCGGTGCATGTCGGATGGCTCGGTTTTCCCGGAAGCACCGTCAACATCGATCTCGACTATGTCATCGGCGATCACTCCGTGCTCCCGGATATCGCCAAGCCGTTCTACCACGAGAAATTCTGCCGGCTGCCGGAAAGTTACCAGCCGAACGATCCGATGCATCGTCCGAAGCCGCGTCCGGTCACCCGCGAGGAGCTCGGCCTGCCGGAAGAGGCCTTCATCTTCGCCTCCTTCAACGGCAACCGCAAGATCACGCCTGATGTGGTCAACAGCTGGTGCCGGATCCTCAAACGGGCGCCGAACAGCGTGCTGTGGCTGATGGCCAATTCGCCGCGCAACCAGGCGAACCTGCTGAAACATTTTCAGACCGCCGGCATTTCGCCCAAGCGCATCATCTTCTGCCCGCGCGCGCCCTACGAAGACCACATCAGCCGCCAGCAAGCGGCCGATCTCGGCATCGACACCTTCCCGGTCAACGGCCACACCACCACTTCGGAGCAGCTCTGGGGCGGCCTGCCGGTTTTGACCGTCAAGGGCACCAACTTCGCCTCGCGCGTCAGCGAAAGCCTGCTCAGGGCGATCGATCTGCCTGATCTCGTCGCCGCCGACCTCCAGGCTTATGAGGACCTTGCCGTCGAACTGGCGCAGAACCCGGGACGGATCGCCGAATACAAGGCACACCTCAAGGAGAGGCGCTATATCGCGCCGCTCTTCGACGCCGAACGCTTCTGCCATCACCTCGAACAGGCCTATGAAATCATGGCAGAGCGCGCCAAGCAGGGTCTCGCACCCGACCACATGGATATTGCGGCGCTGCCGCCGCGCACGGCACCGTTCGCGGCCGAGTGATGTTTTCCGAGACGGAATACCCGGTGAAGCGATCCTATTGGCCTCAGCGGGTATTTACCTCTTTGCGATCAGTTCACGCCCGATGCGTTTCGGCGGCTCTCTGCGCAGAACGATGGCCGTCGTGACCGAGCCATAGCGCGCAATGGAATCGACGATGCTTTCAAGGTCGCCCGGCGTGGGAACAATGACTTTCAGGTGAAAACAATCCTCTCCTGTCAGCCTTAGAACCTCAATGATCTGCGGCATCTCGGAAAATTGCTTCAAGCATGTCTTGATATGCTCGTGCGTGGTGCGCAGGCGAATGACGGCCATCATGCCAAGCCCAACTGCGGCGGGGTCGATGACGGCTCTGTACGCCTCGATGATACCGCGTTCTTCAAGCCGTTTGAGACGCTCCGACGTGGCCGGCTGGGAAAGACCGACTTTCCTTCCGAGCTCGGAGACGCTGATGCGTCCATCATCCTGCAAGACTTCGATGATGGCGATGTCGGTTGGATCAAGATCTGGACTACTATCGATGCGCTTTGCCATCAACCTTCAATCTATCGGATTATCCGCCACTTTTCCGATAGATGCCAATTTGGTTCGCAGGTGTAAACCGCCATACTTCCGCTGAAACGAAGAAGAGGCGAGATATGACCGAATTCATTCATTTGCCGGGCATCGGCAATTCCGGAAACACTCACTGGCAGAGCCTTTGGGAGAATGCCAATCCAGCCATACGCCGTTTTGCACCGACGAGCTGGGATCAGCCGGATCTTTCCGACTGGATCGAAGCCTTGGAGCAAGCGGTGCGCAGAGCGAAAACGCCACCTGTTCTCGTGGCGCATAGCCTCTCCTGCCTGCTTGTAGCACATTGGCATCAGCGGACCCCTTTGCCGATCAAGGGAGCGTTCCTCGCCGCCGTGCCAGACCCTCTTTCTCCGAGCTTTCCTGCGGACGCTGCAGGCTTTGCAGATGTGCCGCAGGCGCAGTTCGGCTTTCGATCGCTGATCGTCGCAAGCACCAGCGATCCCTATGGTTCGCTGCCCTACGCCGAAACGCGAGCAAAGCAATGGGGTAGCGAGTTGAAAATCATCGGCGCTGCCGGCCACATCAATGGCCAAAGCGATCTGGGTGACTGGCCGGAAGGTCTGGCATTGCTGATGGATTTCGTGAGCCGCGCGTAGCAGGCACCGCTCGATCGAGGAACCGAGGTTCCTCATCGCCGCAGCCGATCAGCTGAACGAGCGTACCAGGCTGCCGACGAGCAGGTTCCAGCCGTCGATCAGTACGAAGAAGAGAATCTTGAAAGGCAGCGAGATCGAAGTCGGCGGCAGCATCATCATGCCCATCGCCATGGTGATGGTTGCGACGATGAGGTCGATGACGAGGAACGGCAGCACGACGAGAAAGCCGATCTCGAAACCGCGGCGGATCTCGGAAATCATGAAGGCCGGGATCAGCACGCGGTAGTCGATCGGATCTGATGTCTGGATATTCTGGCCGCGTTCACGCGCCAGATCGACGAAGAGCGCCAGATCCTTGTCGCGGGTATTGGCCGCCATGAAGGTGCGGAAGGGTTCGGCGATGCGCTGGACCGCCTCAGTCTCGTTGATCTGGTTGGCAAGCAGCGGCTGCACGCCGTTCTGCCAAGCCTGATCGAAGGTCGGCGACATGACGTAGAAGGTCATGAACAGCGACAGCGACAGGAGGATCATGTTGGAAGGCGTCGAGGAGAGGCCCATCCCTGAACGCAGGATCGAGAAGGCGATGACGAAGCGCGGGAAGCTCGTCACCATGATCAGGATGCCCGGCGCGACCGAAAGAACGGTCAGCAGGCCGAAGGTGCGGATGATCCAGGCGGCAACGGAGCCATCGACCGGCACATTCAATAAATCGGTCGGCAGCTGCTGTGCCACCGCCAGTTCCGGTACCGCCATCATGGCGGCAAGGAAAACTATGAAACGAATCATTCGATGACAAAGGTCCTGAACATGACCTTCGATACCCGCCCTTGCGAGCGCAGGTCAACACGTTCCTGGATGTCATCCTTGAGATATTGAAAGCCCCGCGGCCCCTCGATCTGCTGCAGGGAAACCGTTCTGATATAGGCGAGGATATCCTGGTGAATGTCCTCGGCGACCTTGACGTCGGGCGGCCCGTTGAACAGCAGCGCGACTTCGAGTCGGACCCAGTTTTCCGAAGGGTAGGCGAGGTTCGATGTAATCGGCTCGAGCTGGACGACGTTGTTGGCCTCGGTCGAGATGCGCGCCAGACCTTCCTCGGCCTTCTTCTTGGCATCGGCTTCCTTGGCCTGCTCCACCTCCTTGGCGCCCTTGATTTCGGGCGCGACGATCGTGCCGACCGCCCAGCCGCCGCCGGCGCCGAGGAGCGTCAGGACGGCGATGCCGATGATCGTCACCAGCGGGCCGGATTTCTTCTTCGATTGACCTGCGCTTACGTCTTCGTCTGCCATCGTCGTTCGGCCTCAAAGCGGCGAGAAAAGATCGACGGCCTGCTGGCCGCGCGGAGGCTGCTGCACTTCCATCAAGCGACCGCGGCCGCCATAGGAGATGCGGGCTTCGGCGATCTTGTCGTAGGAGATCTGGTTGTCGGCGTTGACGTCCTGCGGACGCACGATACCGGCGACGTTCAGGATGCGCAGCTCCTGGTTCAGACGGACTTCCTGCGAACCCGAGATGACGAGGTTACCGTTTTCGAGAATGCCGGTGACGACGGCCGCAACGAGAAGGGTGAGCTTGTCGGTGCGCTCGATCTTGCCCTTGCCGTCGGTGCTGGTGTCGGAGCCATAGGTCAGATCGGTCTTGGATTCGGGCGTCCAGCCGAAGATCTGAGCATTGACGTCCCAGTTCATGCCGCTCGAATTTTTGCGGCTGCGGTTGGTCTCGTTGTCGAAGGAGGCCTTGTCGTTGATCTGGATGTCGACGGTCAGGATGTCGCCGACGTTCAACGCGCGTGCATCCTTGAAGAGCGCGGCCTGCGAATCGCTCCAGAGCGAATAGCCCTGCGCCACGGCGCGCGGCTGCTTCGGATAGAGCGCCATCTGCGGGGTCTGGCCGTAGGCGAGGCCGCTGCCGATCGGGCTCATGGCGGGCGCACGGCCGATCTCGCTGACTGCCGTCGGGGACTGGCAGCCCGCAAGGAGTGCGAGGGCGGCGATCGCGGCCGGGAAACGCATATTCATGAAGGATCCTTCGACGTATTGGGATCGGACGCACTGGCGATGACGCTGGCGATGGCCGCGGCCTTCTTCGAGTCCATCTCGTTGAGGATGAGGCTCGACTGGCGCGGGCCGAGCCGCATGATCACGGCCGACGCCACTTCGATGTTCATATCCTGCAGCTGCAGTGCTGCCGCATCCGGCTTCATCTTCTTGTAGATATCGGTGAGGCCGGCTTCCGCCTGCTTCAGGAAATCGTCGCGCCGCTTCAGCCAGTCCTGATATTCGGCCTTGCGCCTGTCCATCTCTTCCATGCGAGCGTCGATGTCGGCGCGGAGCCTTTCCAGCTCCTGTTTCTGCAGCAGGTAGCGCTGGTCGCGGGCGGGATCGGCGATGTTGGTGCAGAATTGCTTGATCTCGTCCTGAGACGTGATGTCTCCCTCCGGATGCTCCTGTGCGAAGGCGCCCGGGATCGACAGAAGGACGAGGCCGGCTGCCGGCAGCGCCAGGCGGCGCAGCAGCTGCAGCACGGTCATGTCAGGATTGAGGATCGTCATCATTGCAGCACAAGCTCCGCCTGCAGGGCGCCCGCCGACTTGATGCCCTGGAGAATGGCGATGATCCCATCCGGTTTCACGCCGATATTGTTGAGGCCGGCGACAAGGGTCCTGAGGTCGGGACCGTCGATGATGGCAACGCGCCCACCGGTTTGCTCAGCCGCGATATCGGTCTGCGGCTGGACGGCGGTCCGCCCGCGCGAGAAGGGTTCGGGCTGGATGATCTGCGGCGTCTCGGTGACCTGAACCGTCAGAGTGCCGTAGCTGACGGCAACCGGCGAGACGCGGACATCGGAGCCGATGACGATCGTTCCGGTGCGCTCGTTGATAACAACCTTGGCCGGCGTATCGGTTTCGACGATGAGGTTTTCGACGTCGGCCATCAGCCGGGTGAGATCGGCCGTGCGCGGTTTCTGGATCACCACTTCCTGCGAATCCTTGGCTTCGGCGACCGGGCCGCCGAAGCGCGCGGAGGCATAGCCATTGACGATGTCGGCAATGCGGATGGCCGTCGAGAAGTCGGGATTGCGCAGCTGCAGGACGAGATTGACCGAATCCTTGAAGTGGGATGGCAGTTCGCGTTCGATGATCGCGCCGCCGGGCACGCGGCCGGCGGTGGTGACGCCTTCGGTCACCGTCGCCGCCTGGCCCTGCGCCTGAAAGCCGGAGACGATAACGGAGCCCTGGGCGACAGCGTAGATCTGGCCGTCGGCGCCGGAAAGCGAGGTCATGACGAGCGTGCCGCCACGCAACGAGGTCGCATCGCCGAGCGAGCTCACCGTAACATCGAGACGGCTGCCGGGGCTTGCGAAGGGCGGCAGGTTGGCGGTGACCATCACGGCCGCGGTGTTCTTCGCGTTGGACTGGCCGCCCTGTGTCGAGATACCGAGATTCTGGAGCATTGCCCGCATCGACTGCTCGGTGAAGGGCGAGGAACGGAAGCCGTCGCCGGTTCCCTGCAGGCCGACGATGAGGCCGTACCCGATCAGCTGGTTATCGCGGCCGGCCTGAAGCGAAGCGATATCCTTGATGCGGGACGTCAGCGCCCAGGCGGGCGCCACCTCGGCCAAACTCATGGCGACGACCGCAACAAAGGTGACGATACGGAAGAACAATTTCATTTCGCCCTCACATGGATCGTGCCGTCCGCAAGCACCGTGCCGCTGACGATGACGCCGGAATCCATATTACGTGCACGGACCACCTGCCCCGTCGCACCGTCTTCGAGCGGCGTGCCGGCGGCGGAGATCGTCATTGCGCCGAGAGAGAAGACCAGGCGGATCGAAGAGCCGCGCGTCACCGTATAGGGCTCGCGCAGAGCTGAAACCGAGATCGTGCGGCCCGGCAACAGCGTGCGTTTGGAAACCAGACCTTCGACCTGCGAAATCGATTTGGCATAATCACCGGCGAGGTTGGGGTTGGTGACCTCGACCTCCTGAAGCTGGCTGCCCGACAATGTGTCGCCGGGGTAGATGATCGTCGTCGGGACGACGGCATAACCCATGCCGGCATCCGCGTTCACGGGCAAGATGATGCCCGCGAGTGCGATCGTGGCTGCCGCCACCCATCCTGAGATGTGTCCTGCCCGGCAAAACATCATGTTTCGGCCCTTCCCTTTACTTCAGGTTCTTGCTGACGATGGAGGCCATTTCATCAGCTGTCGTGATCACCTTGGAATTCATTTCGTAAGCACGCTGAGCCGATATCAGCTCGGTGATTTCCTTCACCGGGTCGACGTTCGAGGATTCCAGATAACCCTGCTTCATATAGGCAAAGCCTTCCTCGTCAGGGTTGCCGACGACCGCCTCGCCCGAGGCCGGCGTTTCCTGGAAGAGATTGTCGCCAATCGGCTGAAGACCGGCTTCATTGACGAAATCGGCAAGCGTCAGCTGTCCAAGAACGGTCGGATCGGTCTGGCCCGGCAGCTTGGCCGAGACCTCGCCGGAGCGGCTGATGGTCAGTTCGGTCGAACCCTGAGGGATGGTGATACCAGGCAGGACCTCATAGCCGTCGATGGTGACGAGCTGGCCCTGGTCATTCTTGTTGAAAGCGCCGGCCCGGGTATAGAGCGTGGTGCCATCGGTCGACTGGATCTGGAAGAAGCCCTTGCCGATCAGCGCCACGTCGAGGTCGTTGCCGGTCTGCGTCAGTTCGCCCTGGAGATGCAGATTGCGGACCGCGGAGGTCTGGACGCCGAGGCCGATATTGGCGCCTTCAGGAACAACGGCCTGGTTGGCCCGGTTGGCGACGCCCTTGGCGCGTTCGGTCTGGTAGAGAAGGTCGGTGAACTCGGCGCGGGCCCGCTTGAAGCCTGTCGTGTTGATGTTCGCAATATTGTTGGCGATGACTTCCAGATTGGTCTGCTGGGCATCCATGCCCGTTGCTGCGATGGCGAGCGCTCTCATGTGTTCGTCCTCAAATCAGTTACATCTGCATCTTGGTGACTTCGAGAAAGGCCGAAACGACCTTGTCGCGGATGGCAATCGCCGTCTGCAGCGTCTGCTCGGCCTGGAGCATGGAATCGACGACTTCACGGGTCGTCGCCGTGCCCTTGATGCCGGCGAAGGACATGCTTTCGGCACCCTTCAGGCTGCTGACCGCATCGGACGCCATGCCGCCCAGGACCGAGGCGAAGCTCAGGCCATTGGCAGCACCTGCGGTGCCCGGCATGGTCGTTGCGGCGGACGAGGCGGAATTTTCGGTGTCGACGGCGCCGAGTGCGCGGGTCATCGAAAGATTGCTGACATTCTGGACGCTGCTGATCATTGATTATTGGCTCTTCAGAAGATCGATCGTGGACGAGATGAGGTCGCGGGTCTGCTTGATGGTCTGCAGATTGGCATCATAGGAGCGATTGGCTTCACGCATGTCGGCCATCTCGACCAGGATGTTGACGTTCGGCAATTTGACGACGCCCTTGGCGTCCGCCGCCGGATTGCTGGGGTCGAACTCGGTGCTGAAGTCGCCTTCGTCGACGCCGACCTTCTTGACGTTGACGGTCTCGACACCGCTGGTGCGATCCATCTGCTGGCCGAAGGTGATCGTCTTGCGGCGATAGGGGTCGGCGCCGGGCGTGTCACCGGTCGAGCGGGCGTTGGCAATGTTTTCCGAGACGATGCGCAGGCGCGTCGATTGCGCCTCGAGCCCCGAACCGGCGATTTTCATAGCTGCGGAAAGCGGATCCATGACAATTACTTCCTGACGGTCATCAGCATCATGCGGTTGAAGGAGCTGACCAGCGAGGTGTTCAGATCGTACTGGCGCTTGATGTCACCCGACTTGGAAAGCTCCTCGGCCAAACCGACGGTGTTGCCGGATTCTTGAATGCCGATCTCCTGGTCGAGGGCCGCTTCCTTGACGTCGATATCGCCGCTGTCGCTGAAATCGTTGCCGCTGAAGTGCGCCGGATTGGTGCGCGCCATGGTGATGTCGGATCTGTCCAGCACGGCATCGAAGGGCGTGACGTCCTTGGCGCGGAATTTCGGCGTATTGGCATTCGCGATGTTGCCGGCAACAACCTGCTGACGGATCGTCAGCCATTCCGCCTGTCGCGAAGCCAAGTCGAAAAGTTGGATCGGTTGCATGAGAACTCTCCGTTTTTACTATCCGGAACCTAGAGCGGTAATCTTGCGTGGGACTTACGGGAATTCGGGCTTCGAGGCGCTTCGCCGAAGGCCGCCATAGAAAAGGGCTCCTGCCGGTTTGTGGCGGAGCCCCTCTTGTCTTCGGCCTTTGCGAAGAGGTTCAATCGTTCTTGTAGATATCGCCCTTGGAGGTGATGATCACCCATTTGCCCTCGCGCTGCTCGATCATCGCCAGGCGGCTTTCGTCGGGCAGGACCGAGCCGATGCGCACCACATACATGCCCGAGGGATCCTCGATCAGCGCCCGGCCGTTGGACACGTGCAGAAGGCGGAAGGAAGACTTGCCCGGGAAAGGCTGGTCTTCCAGCATCGCGCCGCCGTCACGCTGCTTGCCGAGATCGGAGACCGTCGCCGTCGTCAGCGGATCGACCGGCGGAGCCTTCTTGGTCGCCTCGTTCTTGTTGACCATGGCCAGCGGTGAGACGCTGAAGACGTTGCGGGCGGGCCAATCCGGCAGTTCGCGCGAATTGCTGCTGGTGGCGACATTGATGCCGAACTTGTCCGCATTGAAGAAAACGTACCAGGGGAAAAAGGCGGAGGCGCCGGCAAGCGCCAGGCCGGCGAAGGTGAGAAACCGATCCAGAGTGGCGGTCTTCTTGCGCTGCGTCAGGGAAGCGATGCGTTCATCGTCGAAATCAGCCACGACTATCTCCTCTGCATGGGTGCGCCCTGATTGCCCATGCCGGCCGCAGCCTTGAGCGCGCCGGCGAGATCGGCAAAAGCATCGACCGAGTCGCGATCGCCTGGGGACTGTTTCAGGACGTCGTAAATGATGGGGACCTGCTTGACCGCCATGTCGAGATCGGGATCGGCGCCCTGGCGATAACCGCCGATCAGCCGCAGGTCCCTCGTTTCCTCAAAGCGGTGGATCAATACCTTCAAGCGCGACACCAGCTTTTCCTGATCCGGCGTCCAGGCCTTGCGGGCAAGACGCGAGATCGAGGCGAGCGGATCGATCGGAGGATAGCGCCCTTCTTCGGCGAGACTGCGCTGCAGGACGATATGGCCGTCGAGAATGCCGCGCGTCGAATCGGCGATCGGGTCGTTGTGGTTGTCGCCATCGACGAGGATCGAGATGATGGCGGTGATCGTGCCAGCGCCCTCCGGGCCAGGACCGGCGCGTTCGAGCAGGCGCGGCAGCTCGGTGAAGACAGAGGCGGGATAGCCGCGGGCGATCGGCGGTTCGCCGGAGGCGGTGGCCACCTCGCGGATCGCATGGGCAAAACGGGTGACGCTGTCGACGATAAAGAGCACGTTCTCGCCCTTGTCGCGGAAATGCTCGGCAATGGTGACCGCCGTCAGCGGCGCCATCTTGCGCAGCATCGGGCTTTCGTCGCTGGTCGCGACGACGGCAATCGCCTTCTTCATATTGCTGCCGAGCGTATCCTCGATGAACTCGCGCACCTCGCGGCCGCGTTCGCCGACGAGCGCGATCACCACCTTGTCGAAGGCATCGGCGCGGGCAAGCATGGACAGAAGCGTCGACTTGCCGACGCCGGAGCCGGCAAAGATGCCGAGACGCTGGCCGAGGCAAAGCGGAGAGAAGATATCGATCGCGCGTACGCCGGTCTTGAAGCCCGTCGCCACGCGCTGGCGCGTCATCGAGGGTGGCGCGGTGTTGGAAATCGAGCGACGATCGAGTCCCGCGGCGATCGGACCCAGCCCGTCGATCGGCTCACAAAGCGAATTGACCGTGCGCCCGCACCAGCTGTCGGACGGCGAAATGCGGAAGGCGCCCTTGCGAATGACCGTGTCATGGATGCCGATCGGCTCACCCGGTTCGATCGGGCAGACATAGATCAGGTCCGGCTCGACACGCACGACCTCGCCGAGATGGATGCCGGTCGCCGATTTATGGGCGACGAATTCGCCGAGACGAACGTGACGGGAGAGACCGCGGACCGTGTAGTGGCCGGCAGCGATGGTCTGGACGCGACCGCCATGAGCGACGGCGAATTCCGGCGATGCGTATCGGTCGACGAGACCCGCCAGATGCACCAGCTTCGGGGAAAGACCGTCTTGGGACAGTAGCGTGGTGCTCATTACTTAGCGGCTGCCCCCCAGCGTCTGTACGGCCTGCTTGAACGAATCCTCGCTGTCGCGCATCAGCGAGGAGATGCTTTCGAAGGCGCGGTTGACTTCGATCAGCTGAGTGATCTCGCGCATGGCGTTAACGTTGGAATTTTCCAGATAACCCTGCTCGACGCCGACATTGAAGCGGTCGACGACGGCGCGCGGCTGGTCGGTAGTCATGATGCCGCTGTTTTCGTAGCGCAGGTAACCCTTGCTGATATCGGCCTCGAACAGGCCAAGCGAGCCGACCTGGCGATCGCCCTGATAGATGATGCCATCGCTGCCGACCGCCGGCTCGCCCGCCTTCGTATCCAGCTGAATGGGCGCGCCGCCGGCATCGAGAACGGGATATCCCCGGATCGAGACGAGTTCGCCGGTTTCCTTGATCGTGAAACGGCCGTCCCTCGTAAGCACACGGCCGGCTGGCGTATCGAGCGCAAACCAGGCATCGCCCTTGATGGCGAAATCGAGCATGTTGCCGGTGTGCTGCAACTCACCGTTCTCCTCGTTCAGGTAGTCATTGCCCTGGGAAACGAAGGCGACCTTGGTGTTCAGCTTGTTCTTGGTGGCCGCCACCATCTCGTCGAACTTCACCTCGGTGGCGCGAAAACCGGTGGTGTTCACGTTCGCCATGTTGTCGGCGATGGTGTTCAGGCGCTTTTCAAGCGCCATCTGCGACGACAGAGAAACGTAAAGACCGGATTGCATGTCTGTAAGCTCCAAGCATTGGCGATGAACTGTACGAAAAGCCGGGCGTCGTCTGATCTGGTTCGGCCGGAATTTCGCTGAGGCGGCATCTCAGAAACGGGCGCGAGCGCCCATTCGTCTCCTTTAGATTGGCGGCAGATGCTTGCGCGAAGCTGGCACGTGGAAATGCCCAGGACCGACCCTTTCATCAGCCTCACGCAAGGCAGAAACCCTATCCGTCTCGAAGAAAAGCAACGTTCAGATTGGGCTGACGATGAATATCATTATCGGATTTATTGTTGTCTGCGGCTGCATCGTCGGCAGCTTCATGGCGATGGGCGGCGAAGTGGATGCGCTGTTCCAGCCCTTCGAATTTCTCATCATCGGCGGCGCCGGCCTCGGCAGCTTCATCATGGCGAACCCGATGAAGGTGGTGAAAGATTCCGGCAAGGCGCTTGCAGAGGCCTTCAAGCACGCCGTGCCGAAGGAGCGCAATTATCTCGATACGCTCGGCGTACTCTACTCGCTGATGCGCGACCTGCGCACCAAGTCGCGAAACGAAATCGAAGCCCATATCGACAATCCTGCCGAATCGACGATCTTCCAGCAGGCTCCGACGGTTCTGAAGAACAAGGAACTGACGGCCTTCATCTGCGATTACGTGCGGCTGATCATTATCGGCAACGCGCGCAGCCACGAAATCGAGGCGCTGATGGACGAAGAGCTCAACACCATCATGCACGACAAGATGAAGCCCTATCACGCGATCCAGATCATGGGCGATTCCTTCCCGGCGATCGGTATCGTCGCGGCCGTTCTCGGCGTCATCAAGGCGATGGCCCACATCAACGATTCGCCCGAGGTGCTCGGCCATCTGATCGGTTCGGCGCTCGTCGGCACCTTCCTCGGCATTCTCCTGTCCTACTGCGTCTGCTCGCCGCTGGTCTCTCAGATCAAGGTCGTCCGCAACAAGCAGCATCGCCTCTACGTCATCGTCAAGCAGACGCTGCTTGCCTATATGAACGGCTCGGTGCCCCAGGTCGCTCTCGAATACGGCCGCAAGACCATCTCGGCCTACGAACGTCCTTCCATCGATGCAGTCGAACAGGAAATGATGAACCCAGGCGGCGAGAACAAGGCGGCTTAAATGACCATGAGCGATGCTTCGCATGACAAACCGGCAATGGATCCCGCCCTTCTCGCCAAGCTGACCGGCGGGCTCGGAGACAGAGGCAGGGTCGCCAAGATCTGCAGCGCCTTCGGGGATGTCTACAGCGAGTTCTTTCCCGACGTCATCAAAAGCGAGACCGGCCTCGACGTGACCGTCAGCTATCTCGGCTGCGAAATCGGCTACAAGAACCACCTGGTGGACGACCTCAGCCACAACGTCACGCTCGTCGACGCGACGCTGCGCAACTGGTCTCAGAACGTCGCGCTTGCCTGCGGCAACGGTTTCATCATTACGCTGATGGAACACCTGCTCGGTGCCACCGCCGATACGATCGAGGAGCCGGCCGAGCGGCTGCTCTCGGTCATCGAACTCGATCTGGCGGTCATGGTCTTCGACAAGATCGCCAAGGTGCTGCGCTCGGCGGTAAATGCACCGGGTGGTTTCGAGCCCAGTCTTTCGGCCCCGCACGCTCATGACGCCCGCCCCCGGCCGGCGGAGGACAAGTCGGACGAATTTGCTGCCGCCATCAATATGTCGATCACGCTCGCCGGCATTGTTTCGGAATTCTCACTGATCATTCCACAGACGGCGCTGCTGAAGACCAAGGTGACGCCGCCGAAGCCGAAGCGTCAGGCTGCCGGCGCCTCGCCTGAATGGAGCGAACAGCTCGGCGACCAGGTGCGCCGCTCGCATGTCACGCTCGAGGCCAGGATCAGGCTGCAGGATCTGACGCTGCGGACGATATCGAAGCTGATGGTCGGCGACGTCATCCCCTTCCGCGACAGCGGCGACGTGCGCGTCGAGGTCAGCGCCAACAGCAAGGAATTGTATGTCTGCGAGTTCGGCCGCTCAGGCGAAAACTACATGGTTCGCGTCAAGGATACGATGAACTCGGATGACGAACTCATCCGTCATTTAATGAATTGATCGGTTCTCTGGCTTCTGGGCTGCAAAGGCAGTTTGAGGCAAGTTTCAACTGGAATAGTGATTTCATGGCAACGAAGAAAACACAGCAGAACAGTGACCTCTCCCTGGATATGCCGGGCAGCGAAGCCGATCTCGACCAGGCGATCGACGATCTGCGCGGCGTGCTGAAGAATGCCGATAGCGACCTGTCGCAGTTTGGCGGCGAGCTGGAGAATGACGGCTTCGCGGCAGGAACGGATCTGGCCGCCTTCGGTGGCGAGATTTCGGATTCCCCTTTCGGCGGCGATGATTTCGGCGGCGATTTCGGCGCCGGCAATGCCAGCCCAGCCGCAGGCATGGATTTCGGCGGCAGCTCTTCGTTCGAGGCGTCATCGGCGCCGCTCGGCAGCGCGCTGACCTCGAACTTCGAGCTTATCATGGACATTCCGATCGATGTCCAGATCATGCTCGGCACCAGCCGGATGCAGGTCTCCAGCCTGATGAACCTCAACGAAGGAGCGACGATCGCTCTCGACAAGAGAATCGGCGAACCCGTCGAGATCATGGTGAACGGCCGCAGAATTGCACGCGGCGAGATTACGGTTCTTGATAACGACGACACCCGATTCGGCGTGAAGCTGATAGAAGTTTTGAGTACGAAAAAAGCCTGATCCCTGTGGGGACGGAGAGGTTAGACCATGATGGACTTTGACGATTTCGGCGGCGCGCTAGCCGGGAAACCGTTGACCCAGGCTGAAAAGGCGGCGGCGGTCCTTCTCGCCATGGGAAAGGGTGTCGCCGGCCGCCTGTTGAAATATTTCACCCAGGCCGAGCTGCAGACTATTATCGCATCTGCCCAGTCGCTGCGCGCCATTCCGCCGGACGAGCTCCTGTCGCTCGTCTCCGAGTTCGAGGACCTCTTTACCGAGGGCGCCGGACTGATGGACAATGCCAAAGCGATCGAGGCCATTCTGGAAGAAGGCCTGACTCCCGACGAGGTGGACAGCCTGCTCGGCCGCCGCACGGCCTTCCAGGCCTACGAGACCTCGATCTGGGATCGCCTCAGCGAAGCCGAGCCGGCATTCGTCGCACAGTTCCTGCTGCGCGAACATCCGCAGACCGTCGCCTATATCCTTTCGATGATGCCCTCCTCCTTCGGCGCCAAGGTGCTGCTGCAGCTTCCCGACAACCGCCGCGCCGACATCATGAACCGGACGGTCAATATGAAGGCCGTCAGCCCGAAGGCGGCGCAGATCATCGAGAACCAGGTGATGACGCTGCTTGCCGAAATCGAGGCAGAGCGCAACGCTGCCGGCTCGACGAAGGTCGCCGATCTCATGAACGAGCTCGACAAGCCGCAGGTCGACACGCTGCTCACCTCGCTCGAATCGATCAGCCGCGAATCGGTCAACAAGGTTCGGCCGAAGATCTTCCTCTTCGAGGACCTTATGTATATGCCCCAGCGCAGCCGCGTCCTGCTGCTCAACGACATTTCGACCGACGTGCTCACCGTATCGTTGCGCGGCTCGCCGGCCGAGATCCGCGAATCGGTTCTGTCCGCCATCAGTCCGCGCCAGCGCCGCATGATCGAATCGGATCTGCAGAGCGGCATGGGCGGCGTCAATCCGCGTGAGATCGCGATTGCGCGCCGTGCCGTGGCGCAGGAAGCGATTCGCCTGGCCAACTCAGGCCAGATCGAGCTCAAGGAGAAAGAAGGCGAAGCTTCGGCCGCCGCCTGACCTTCTGAGACTGTTGACAAATCCGGCCGGCAAACAGCCCGCTGTTGATCGCCGCGCCACAGGCGACTACCCTTCATCGATAGGCCGCGCTCTATGGCGTGTCGCAGAACACTCGGTTTCTGCGGCGCGCCTCAGGTTTTTGTTTTGACGCATCTCGTCATCCCAAAATCGCTGCCCGGTTCGGGGTGGCATGCATGAGCTGCGGCCTGTTTTTTGACGGAGGGCCGCGACTTGGCAGATGATGACAAGGACAGCAAAACAGAAGCCCCGACCGCGAAAAAGCAAACGGATGCCGCGGAAAAAGGCAATGTGCCGTTTTCGCGCGAGCTGTCGATCTTCGCGACCATCCTCGCCACTTTCATCTATCTGGTGTTCTTCCTTCCCGATAGCGTCGGCCGCATGGGCGAAACGCTGCGCGACATTTTCGAGCAGCCCGACCAATGGAAAATCGAGACAGGCCCGGACATTCTGGCGCTCTTCGTCCGGCTCGGCTGGGCGAGCGCGGCGCTGCTGGCACCCGCCTTCATCCTGTTCATGGTCTTCGGCATCGCCTCCTCGATATTCCAGAACCTGCCGACGCCTGTGCTCGAACGGATCAGGCCGCAGGCCTCTCGCATCTCTCCGGTCAAGGGCTGGTCACGGCTCTTCAGCCTGCCCGGCCTCGTCGAGTTCGGAAAGTCACTGTTCAAGGTGGTCGTCGTCGGCGTCGTCCTGTTCTTCGTGCTCAGGAGCGAATATTTCGGCTCGATCGACGCCATGTTCTCCGATCCGCAGACCATCCTCGTGCGGATGATGACGGCGATGCGCAAGATCATCATCGTCATGCTGATCGCCACCGCGATCGTGGCGATCGCCGATCTTTTCTGGACGCGCCATCACTGGTTCACCGAACTCAAGATGACGCGCCACGAGGTGAAGGAAGAAAACAAGCAGGCGCAGGGCGACCCCTTCGTCAAAAGCCGGCAGCGCTCGCTGATGCGCGACCGCGCCCGCCGGCGCATGATCGCCAACGTGCACCGCGCCACGCTTGTCATCGCCAACCCGACGCACTACGCCGTGGCGTTGCGCTATGCGCGTGAAGAGAACGACGCGCCGGTGGTTCTGGCCAAGGGCCAGGACCTGATTGCGCTCAAAATCAGGGAGATCGCCGAGCAGAACGGCATCCCGGTGTTCGAGGACCCGCCGCTCGCGCGCTCCATGTTTGCGCAAGTCTCGGTCGATAGTGTCATACCGTCAGTCTTCTATAAGGCCGTTGCGGAGCTCATACACAGGGTTTACGCCGCAGACGCCAAGAACAAACGGGTAAGATAAGCCGAATGAAAAAATGCCCTCACTCTGCCCAGCGTGAAAAGATCCTCGCAGACGCGATCAGCCCGGTCGCAACCGAACTGCGCCTTCTGGATGCCTCTGACCTCATTTCACTGCTGCGCTTCGAGTATTACGGCAATCTGGCCGATCTCGTCGCTTCAGCGGCGGAGCTTTTCTTTCATCCGGGCACGGTCAATTTCGGCCTCGGCGGAAACTATACGCTGGAATGGGGCGGCAAGCCCGAAGTCGTTCTCGACCTGGAAATCAAGCCGCGCGGCGTCACCGTCTATGCCCAGCTCACCCTTGCCGACAATCATGCCGGCATCGAAATCAACCACATCGCCTTCGAGGACCCCTCCTCCGATCCCGACGAGAACACGGCCTTTCTGGAAAAGAGCCTTCGGCGATCCCGCTACAGCGTGAAACCGCCGCATGCGCTCGCCAGCTGATTTGCCTCAGGGCAATTTCGCCGTCTTACACAAGAAGAGTGCAAGGCGCCGGTTCAGCTAATGTAGCCGAGCCGGATCGCCTTGGCGATCGCCTGGATGCGATTGACGGAATCGAGCTTGATGGTCGCCGAGCCGAGATAGGCATTGACCGTGTGCACGGACAGGCCGAGCTTTTCGGCGATCTCTTCGCTGATGCGGCCATCGCCGGCAAGCTGGAGACAGGCGATTTCTCGTTCGCTCAGCGCTTCGGCGGCGGCCGAGCGGCGTTCGTCGAGCGAGAGCAGATCCATCATGACGTGGCAGCAGCGACCATGCAGCTCGACGATCGTATCGCTTGAAGGATCGATATCATCGCCGGTGAAAAGGATGAAGCCATTGCCGAGGGCGCCGAGCCGCACCGGGAAGGCAAGGCCGGAGAAAGGCAGAATTCCATCCTTCAGGCGCGTCATGAAGGGCGAGAAATCCGCCGGACCGGGAGCCGCCCGGTCATGAGCGCCGGCCCATGAAACCGGCAGCAGCGACTTTTCGATATGATCAAGAAGAATATCGCCATAGGCATCCGTGAAGGCCTTGGCAAAACCGGCATTCGAAGGTCCCCAGTTCTCGAGCTCACAGACAAGGCGCTGCTTTGCCGGCAGTCCCGAGCCGCTGACACGGTAGATCGCGAAGCCTTGCGCGTCAGCGAGCTTCTGCATCGCGATCAGCCGCGGATAAAGATCCGAACGGCTGGAAATCCTGTTCACCCGAACCATGCGCAGCGGATCGGCGCCGTTCATCGCCCTGCTTGATGGATGTGCCATGGATTCCCCTATACGAGATTGTTGCGGACCGCGAAGGCAATGGCCTCCGACCGGGTCTTGGTCGCCGTCTTGCGCATCACGCTGGTGATGTAATTGTTGATGGTATTGCGGGATATTCCGAGAATCATCGCGATCTCATCGCTGGTCTTGCCCTCGGCGATCCAGAACAGGCATTCCAGCTCGCGGTCAGTCAGTTCGAAATCGCGGTCGACCTTTGCGCCGCCGCAGCGAAGGAAGCTTGCGACGTAGCCGGCAAGCAGTCCCACATCCCGCAGGCGCTCCGGCGACAGGATGAAGCCTTCGCCGAACAGGAACATCAAGGCGAGCCGCGAGCGGCCGACATTGAAGGTCAATGAGCAATATTGGCGGCTGGCACCCTCCGGCACATCGGCGCCTTCGGGCAGAAGCGCGAAATTCGGCTGGAAAACCTGCATGCATTTTTCCAGCTCGGTCGAACGGGCATAGGTGCTGACGAGATCATTGGCGACTTCCTTGACCAGATCGAAGGGCCAGTCGGAGGAAACGATGAAATCCAGGCCGCTTTCCTGGATGAGATCACAACGCGCCAGAAGATAGTGCGAGGCACCGACATATTCCGTCAGTGCACGCAGGCCGGACTGCAACCTGCCAGTGCTGGCGACCCCGTGCAGGCGCTGGATCAGCTCGTCACGCGGCAACAGAGCCGGCGCCACTGCGCTTGCGAAACTCATCATCTGCCTCTCGCCTTTGCTCGCCAGAGCTATGTTCATATCCATCGGCAACGTCCTGCGGCTGAGAAGCGATCACACTCGGTGCAACTGCACTTTTTCTGCAAAGGATTCAATTCGGTCCCGCGAATCCTATTTCGAATCACCTAAGGGTAAGCCAGCCGATGTAAAGTACCATCTCCGACTTCTAGGGATTTACTTTCGCCGCCGTACATGCCTTGATTCGAATGCCGATTATGCGCCTCGACATATATAGGCGAGGCTAAGGTGATTCTGGCTGTGCCGCAACGCTATTCGCGTTTTACGCGAGTGAACCACACAGTTTAATTCGCCTCTGCTGAAGCCCGCCGTGACCCTTGAGGCCCAGCCGGCGCCTTGCCGGGATCGACACTGTTCCGTTGCCCGACAAAGCCTGGCGCCGACACGAAAAGGGCCGGTTTCCCGGCCCTTTCTCATGCTGCGTCGTCGATCGCCCATTTCCTGAGGATTTTGGCGGCGCGCTCCTCGTTGATCTCGACCATGCGGGCAAGCTTTCGTTCCGGGCCCTCCTTGACGCGGCGGTTGAAGTTGCCGTCGTCGTCGCCGAGGCTGAGCAGATCCTCGGTGCTGTCGAAGCCGAAGTCGGATCCGAAGCCGTCCATGAGAGCGCCTCCGGGCGCTCCTGCCGCAGGTGCGAAGTCCGGGAGCTCGAGACCGGCCGCTTCGGGCGTGGCGTCGCCGATAACCGCGCCGTTGCCGCTGACGCTGCGTACCAGCGGCCGCAGCCCCATCCAGACCACCACGAAGGCGACCGCGACGAAGGCGAGGGAGTTGATGATGCCGGCAAGGTTGCGGCTCAGCATATCCATGACGCGGACACCGCCGGTGGCGTCTTCCAGCAGCTGGTTCTCGAGGAAGTCCATCGCCGTGACGGTGACGACGTCGCCGCGCTTGGCGTCGATGCCGGCCGCCGATGCGACGATCTTCTGCATTTCGGCGAGATAAGCGTCGATCTTGGCCTGGTCGGCGGGCTCGCCGACCATCTTGGCGATGCGGCCCTTGTTGACCACGACGGCGATCGAAAGCTTCTCGACCTGATAGCTGTTGCGGGTCGTCGCCGTCGTCTTGCTGTTGATTTCGTAGTTGGTCTGCTCTTCGCGCTTATCCGACTTGTCCTGTGATTCCGGGCCGCCGGAGCCGCCGGCATCAGGGGCCGCCTGGGGAATGTTCTGTTCGACAGTCGTCGCGTTGTCGGACTGCCTCTGCTGCGACTGCTGGGCTTCCTTCGTCGAACGAACCGAACGTTCGACCTTGGATTCGGGATCGTAAACCGTCTCCTGGATCTGTTGAGCATCGGTGTTGAGGTCGGCGGTGACGCTGGAGCGGAAGTTGTCCATGCCGAGGAAAGGCGCTAAGGCCTTGTCGATGTTGGATTCGACTTCCTGCTGAACATTCTGGACGATGTCGAGCGAACGGTTCAGCGAGCTGTTGCTCGCTTCGTCGCCGGACGCGAGCAGCTGGCCGGCAGAATCAAGAATCGTGACGTCATCGACATCAAGCCCCGGCACGGCCGAGGCGACGAGGTGACGGATCGAGGTCGCCGCGCCGCGCCCGGTGGCGGCGCTGGCGCGAATCATCACGGAGGCGGTCGGTTTCTGCTCCGCCTTCCGGAAGTTTCCGACCTCCGGCATGACGATATGGACGCGCGCGGCCGTTATGCCCGAGATCGACTGGATGGTGCGTGCGATTTCGCCTTCCAGCGCTCGAACCCGCGTCACTTCCTGCATGAAGGAGGTCAGGCCGAGGGAGCCGACGTTGTCGAAGAGTTCATAGCCGGCATTGGCGCTGTTCGGCAGACCACGCTCGGCAAGCATCAGGCGGGCCTTGCCGGTCATGCCAGCCGGAACCGTGATGCTGGCGCCGTCCGTGCCGACCTGGAAATTGATGTTGGCTTCGGCAAGCGCCATGCTGATCTGGTTGAGATCGGGAGCGTCGAGACCGACATAGAGAGTTTCTTGGGCCGGTTTGTTGACGAAAAGGGCAGCCGCAAGGATGATTGCGATGGAAACGGCGCCGACGCCTCCGAGAATCATCAGGCGTGTCCGGCCCAGGGCGCCAAAGTTCTTAAAGATCTGAACTAATTGATTTAACAGATTCATTCTGTTCTCGCACGATCCGTCAAAGACAAAGGAGGCTTATTGCCTCATCCGACGAATAATCGGCGAAACTTGTGCGAGCGTTTCGTAAGGAGCGCGCGAGAGCGAAAGGCTGAAGCATGTCGCGCAGCGATTTTGCGAGAACGACGTGCGTGAAAGGGACCTGAGGCGCGAGAAGCGGCGTTGAAAAACTGCGCGCTTCAGAAGAAGTCGAAGTCGCCGGCGGCCTTGCTCAGCGGCTGCGAATGACCGTGGCGCGTCGAGCCGCCCAGCGCCTTCTGCATCTCCGCCAGCTTGACGAGGCTGAGGGCGGTCGCGACGTCGACCGTCCAGCCGAGCGGGATTTCGCCGGTGATGGTGTCGATGAATTCGGCAAGGCCGCGTGACTTCTGCACGGCCAGATCGATGCCCTGCATGACCTTCATGGCGTCAGGCGAATTCAGAATTTCAGCGCCGCCTAGTTCGAGAAGCTGCGGTTCGATGCGCTCGATCAGGTAGGCCACATCGTGGAGTTCCGAAACGATGCGCATCAGGATGTCGCTCAGCGCTTCGACAGGCGCGGGCGGCTCCATCACCGGAGTAAATGTCATATGAAAATCCTCGCCATCAAAAAAATTCGATACTGGTTTCGGCGGGCTTCTGCGGAGCGGCGGGACGCTGCTGCTCGAGAGCGACGGTTCTCTGCGTTTCGGCGCCGGTCAACGGGTATTGCCGGGCCCGACCGGAGACCGGCCAATATTCGAGCTTGCGCCCGTGCTCTCCGCCTGTGGAGGAGCCGACCACCGGAATGCCTTCATCCCTCAGGAACTGCATGGCGAAGGTCGCATTCTGCTCACCGACATTGGAGAAAGTCGAGATCGTCTTTGCGCCGCCGAAGATCTTTGCCTCCAGCCGGTCGCGCCGGGCGCCCTGCTTCAGGAGACCGTTGATCAGCAGTTCCATCAGATGCACGCCGTAGCGTGTGGCATCGCCGCCTGATGTCGGCGACGTCGCCGAACCGGGCAGCAGAAAGTGGTTCATGCCGCCGACACCGGCGACGGGATCTCTGAGGCATGCAGCCACGCACGAGCCGAGAATGGTCGAGAGGACCGCATTCGGATCGCTCAGAACCTTGTACTCGCCTTGAATGATGTGCACGCGGCGGGCTGCCCCCTCAACGATCATTTCAAAGCTCCAAACACGGCTTCAATGGCCGCTTTCATCTTCTCGATCGTAAACGGCTTGGCGAGCACGTTGTTGGCGCCGAGCTGAGCCGCCTTCTGCACCAGCGCGCGATCGCCCTGGGCGGTGAGGATAATGAAGGCCGCCTTCTTGGTGTTCGGATTGGTGCGCACGGCCTGAAGGAAGCCGATGCCATCCATCTTCGGCATGTTGAAATCGGAGATCACTAGGTGGTGCGGCTGCTCGGTCATGATCTTCATGCCCTGCTCGCCGTCGCCTGCGGATGTGATCTGCTTGAAACCGAGCTGGGTCAGCGCGTCGCTGAGCAGCAACCGGCTCGTTACCTGATCATCGACGATCAGAACTTTGATTTTCTCCGCGATCGACATTATTCGGTCCCTTCCTTTCGGGCGGCTGTCAATTTCAATATTTCTTCACCGATGGCAGTCAGTGGCAGCTGCTGCTCGACGGCGCCAAGTTCGTGAGCAACCCTTGGCATTCCGTAAACGACGCAGGTTTTTTCGTTCTGGCCGAGTGTTCTGGCGCCCGCGTGGCGCATTTTCAACAATCCGGCGGCGCCATCGCGGCCCATTCCGGTCAGAATCACGCCGACGGCGTTGCGGCCTGCGAGTTCCGCGACCGAATCAAAGAGCACGTCCACGGACGGGCGGTGACCGTTGACCGGCGCCCGGTCGACGAGACGGCAGCACGGCGCGGAGCCGCCGCTGACCTGGAGATGACGTTCGCCGCCCGGCGCCAGGTAGATCTTGCCGATCTCGAGACGGGCGCCATCGGTCGCTTCCTGCACCACCGGCGCGCAGAGACGGTTCAGCCGTTCGGCGAAACTCTTGGTGAAGGTCGGCGGCATATGCTGAGTGATGACGGTCGGCGGGCAATTTGCCGGGAATTTCTGCAGCACGGCGATCAGCGCTTCGACGCCGCCGGTCGACGAGCCGATCGCGACGATCTTGCGGCCGACGCGGAAATCGGCGACGGAGGGCGGGGGCGTGACAGCGGCGGCCGGTTGGGAGAACTGACGCTGCGTGCGCGCGGCCGCCTTGACCTTCTCGGCGAGATCGCCGAACGGCCTGGGTTCGCCGGGACCGGGCTTGCCGACGCAATCGAAGGCGCCGATCTCAAGCGCCGCAAGCGTCGCTTCGGCGCCGCGATGCGTCATCGTCGACACCATGATCACCGGCATCGGCCGCAGCGTCATGATCTTTTCAAGGAAATCGAGGCCGTTCATATTCGGCATCTCGATGTCGAGCGTCACGACGTCCGGATTCAGCCGCTTGATCGCCTCGCGCGCTTCCAGTGCATCGCCGGCCTGGCCGATGACGCTGACTTCCGGGTCGGAGCTCAGCACTGCGGTAATCAGACCCCGCATGGTCGGCGAGTCGTCAACAACGAGAACTCTTGCCGGAGCGCTCATGCCTTCCTCCCGAGACCCTTGGTCGTGTAGCGATAGGTCGTGATGCCGATATTGTCGAAGACGTGCTTCGCCTCACCGGAGACGCGCTCGGAATGGCCGATATAGAGATGGCCGCCCTCCGGCAGCAGGCCGGCGAAACGCTGCCAGATCTTCATCTGCGTCGGCTCGTCGAAATAGATGACGACGTTGCGGCAGAAGATGACGTCGAACTTGCCCTTGAACGGCCACTGCGCCATCAGGTTCAGCTCATTGTAGGTGATCAGCCGCTTGACGCGGTCGTCGACCTGGAACTTGCGCCGGCCCTGCACCTCGACTTCGCTGAACCATTGCTTGCGCATGGCGGGCGACACGGTTTCGAGCGCGCTCTCGTCATAGGCACCGGCCCGGGCGATGGCGAGGATTTTCGGGTCGATGTCGGTCGCCAGGATCTTAAAGTCGTAATCGGCGACATTCGGCATCAGCGACAGCACGGTGAGCGCGATCGAATAGGGTTCCTGCCCGTCGGAGGAAGCGGCCGACCAGATGCGCACCCTGCCGCCCGCTCTCGCCCGCTGCAGCAGCTCCGGCAGCACATGATCGCGCAGATGCTCGAAATGATGGTTTTCCCGGAAGAAGCGGGTGAAATTGGTCGTCAGATGCGACAGCATTTCGCGGCGCGGCGCCGCCCCCGCCGGCGACGCGACGAGGTCGCAATATTCCCGGAAGCCGGAAAGGCCGAGATTGCGGATATGTTTCGACAGACGCGAATAGACGAGCGAAGCCTTCGTCTCGTTGAGGAAGATGCCGGCATCCGAGTAGATCATGGCGGCGATTTCCGTGAGGTCGCGGCGGGTCAGCGGATATTCTCCGCTCGCCAGCACCTCGTCGGCTCCCAGCCTCTGATCCTTTGCACCCATTGCACTCATGCGGCTTCGCTTTCGGTCTCGGAAAAGAGGGCTTCAAGTTCGATCAGGCAGATCATGCGCTTGTCGATGGCAAGAATGCCTCGGGCAAATTGGCGCTCGAGGTCGGAGGAGATTTCCGGCGTCGGCTGAATGATCTCGTCAGTCACTGTCAGAATGTCGGAGACGGCATCGACCAGGAGGCCGACGACCTTGCGACGGACCTGGGCGACGATGATGACATGACGAGCTGTGGGATCGGCCGGCTTCATGCCGAGGCGGGCGGCGAGATCGATGATCGGCAGCACCGCGCCGCGCAGGTTGATGACACCAAGCATATAGGCAGGCGAGTGCGGCATCGCGGTCGCCGGGGTCCAGCCCCGGATTTCGCGAACCGACATGATGTTCACGCAAAATTCCTGATCGCCGATGCGGAACGCGATCAGCTCGCGGTTCCCTTCGTTCAGACTTTTCACGGAATACGACATTGCCTTATCCTACCGCTGCCAATGACATTTCCGCTTTGAGCGACTGGCCGCGCGAAGCGCCGACAACCGCGTCGACGTCCAGGATGAGAGCGACGCGCCCGTCGCCGAGGATGGTGGCGGCGGCAATGCCCGGCACGTGGGTGTAGTTGGCTTCCAGGCTCTTGATGACCACCTGGCGCTGTCCCTGGATGGCATCGACCATCAGGGCGCGCTGGCCGCCGCCTTCGGATTCGACCAGAAGCGCCACACCCTCGACCGGATTGGCCTGAGTCGCGCGGAAATTCAGGATGCGGCCGACGTCGACCAGCGGGCAGAAAGAGTTGCGGATCGAGATCAGCCGGTGGTTGGCGCCGAAGGAATGGATCGCGGAGGCTTCCGGCTGCAGGGTTTCGACGATCGCGGTCAGCGGCACGACCAGCGTCTGGCCGGCGACGGTGACCACCATGCCGTCGAGAACGGCGAGCGTCAGCGGCAGGCTCATGGTGAAGACCGAGCCGTGGCCCGGCTTGGAGGTGATGTTGATGCGGCCGCCGAGCGCCTGGATCGAGCGCTTGACGACGTCCATGCCGACGCCGCGGCCCGATATGTCGGAGATCTTGTCTGCCGTCGAGAAGCCCGGAAGGAAGATCAGGTTATCGATTTCCTCATCCGACAGGTTGGCGTCGGCCGGGATGAGATCGTTGTCGATCGCTTTCTGGCGGACCTTCTCGCGGTTGATGCCGGCGCCGTCGTCGGCAAGCTCGATCAGGATGCGGCCCGAACGGTGCTTGGCGGTGAGGCGAACCGTGCCTTCGGTGTTCTTGCCGGCGGCGGCGCGCTTTTCCGGTGTTTCGATGCCGTGGTCGACGGCATTGCGGATCATGTGGGTCAGCGGCTCGGCCAGCTTGTCGATGACGGTCTTGTCGACTTCGGTGTTTTCACCTTCGGTGATCAGGCGGATCGACTTGCCGGTCATGTCGGCGATTTCACGGACGATACGCGACATGCGTTGGAAGACCGGCTTCACCGGTTGCGCGCGGATCGCCATGACCGAGTCCTGGATCTCGCGGGTGAGCTGCTGCAGCTCTTCCAGGCCCATGTTGATCGAGGAGGTGCCGGTCGTATCGTTTTCGATGACGCTCTGCGACAGCATCGCCTGGTTGATGACCAATTCGCCGACGAGATTGATCAGCCGGTCGACGCGGTCGAGATCGACGCGGATCGTCTGGCCGGCGCCGGCAGCATTGTTCTGGGCGGCGGCATTGGCCGCGGCGGCTGCAGCCGATTCCTTCTTCTCGACGCGGGAGGCGGCGGCCGCCATCTGCGTGACGTTGGAAGCAGTTTCGGCGGCGGCAACGGCAGCGGCCGTGTCTTCGGACCGTGCAGCGGAAACGCCTTCCGTTGCGTCGGTCTCGTCCAGGATCGACAGGTCGAAGGGAACCGGCACCATCGGCAGTTCCTCGTTGCTCGAAACGTCGCCACCGGTCTCCTCGACCGGCTTCACCGTCAGTTCGCAATCCCACTCGGCGAATTCGAAGACGGCACGGATGGCATCCTCGCCCTTGTCGGTCTTGAGCGTGACGTTCCAGAAGAAATAGGCAGCCTCCGGATCGAGTTCCTCGAGGCCCGGCAGCTCATCCGTATTGCAATAAATGGTCATTTCACCGAGGCGCGAAAGGTCGCGCAGCAGCAGGGTGGCGTCATTACCTTTCGAATAGAGTTCGTGGCGCGGCTTGAAGGTGATCTCGTAGGCCGGCAGGCCGGTCTCTGCGCCGTCCTCATCACCGAAATCGTCGAAGGAAAAGGGGATTGGCTGGAAGCCGCTGTCGTCGGTCGGCTTGGGGGCCGACGCCGGAGCGGCCGGAGCCGCCTTTGCGGCGGCCTTGGGCGCAGGCGCTTCAGCCGAAGGAGACGGCAGCTCACCATTGGCCAGCGCTTCCAGCTCCTTGACGAGGCCGCGGCTGCGGCTCTCATCGACGCTGCCGCCGTCGCGTGCGGCATTGGTCAGGTCGGCGAGCACGTCGGCCGACTTCAGCATCACCTTCAGGACGTCCTGGTTCGGCTCGAGCTTGTTGGAACGAACGCAATCGAGAGTGGTCTCGAACACATGGGCGAAGGCAACCAGATCATCAAGGCCGAAGGCGCCGGCGCCCCCCTTGATCGAATGCACGGCACGGAACACCGCATTGACGGTTTCCGGATCGCGATCGCCATCGTTCATTTTCAGAAGACCGGATTCCAGCTCGGCGAGCTGTTCCTCGCACTCCTGGAAAAAGATCTCTTTGATTTCGTTCATATCCATAGGAGCAAATCCTGGGTTTAAGCGGTTACACGCTCAATTGCATCGATCAGCTTGGCCGGATCGAAAGGCTTGACGATCCAGCCGGTGGCGCCGGCCTGGCGGGCGCGGTTCTTCTTTTCCGCGTCGCTCTCGGTGGTCAGGACCAGGATCGGGATCGCCCGATATTTTTCGTTGCGGCGGACACCTTCGATGAAGCCGAAACCGTCGAGGCGCGGCATGTTGATGTCGGTTACGATGACGTCAGGATTGGACTCTTCGAGAACCTCGAGACCCTCGACGCCGTCTTCCGCCTGGATCGTCTCGAAGCCGGCATTGTTCAGCGTCACGAGCAGCATGTTTCGGATGGTGCGGGAATCATCCACGGTCAGTACTTTTTTCTTCATTGCCGAATCTCCTTGGCAAGCAGGTGGTCAATATTGACGCCAACCAGCTGCATGGTTTTGTGAAATGCGTCGGACACCTTGGAGAAGGTGAACGGCTGCTTGTCCTGCGCCCAGGTCTTCTCGGCGGACATCAGGACCTGAGCGCAAAGAGCCCCGATCCGCTCAACGCCGGATGCGTCGATCGAAAGACCGCTGCCCCTCAGAGAAATGAGTTTTTCACGCAAGGCGGAAGCCTCGTTGAGGTCGAGCACCGCTGTCAAATTCAGCGTCTTGCCACTCTTCTTTGCCACCATCAGCTTGTCCTTGTCCCCTTGTCCCCGGCTCGAAAAGATGAGCTGCGGCGATCATCCGATAGGTTAGTAAACATTCCGCCCACCTCCGACGCTTGCGAGCGACTGCGGAAGGCCAAAATCGTCATTTTCGTATTCGTCTTCGACCGCAGGACGGGCAACCGCTTCGATCGCGCGGGACGGCGTTGCGCGAACCGAGCCCAGGCGCCCGGAATGCGCATTTTCCCTGGCGATGCGGAATTCGCGAATCGTCTGGCCGAGCTCGAGAATGACGGTATGCAGGTGGTCGGCGCCTTCGGCGGAGCGTTCGGCCAAACCGGCACTGTCCGCCACCTCTGCGCCGAGACCCTTGACGTCGGCCGCCACGCCGTCGAGGCTTGCGGCATGCTCGCCGGTCCTGGTGGCGATGCCTGATATGGCGGCGTTGATGTCGGTGACCTGCCGCACGATGCTGCCGATCGAATCCTGTGTACGTGCGACCATCTGCACGCCGGCGTCGACCTGCGCCTTGGTCGTCGTCACCAGCGTCTTGATCTCGCGGGCGGCGTCGGCCGAGCGCTGGGCAAGCGCACGGACTTCCTGGGCGACGACGGCAAAGCCGCGGCCGGAATCGCCGGCTCGAGCCGCCTCGATGCCGGCATTCAGCGCCAGAAGATTGGTCTGGAAGGCGATCTCGTCGATCGCGCCGATGATCTGGCCGATCTTCTCGGCCGACTGCTCGATATCGGCCATGGCGCTGATCGCGCGGCCGACGACTTCGCCGCTTTGCTCGACCGCAGCGCGGGTCGAGGCGGCCGCCTGTTCGGCGGCGCGGCTGTCGGCGGCGCCGTCGCGCACGCTGCCGGCAATGCCGGCAAGGGCGGCGGCGGAAAGCTGCAGCCGGTCGGCCTGGCCGGACGCCGTGCCGGCGAACTGCCGCGACTGGCCGGCCAGCAAAGTGGTCGCCGTTTCCGCCTCATCTGTGCGTTCTGTCACGGCGGCGAATTCTGCCTGGAGGCCGTCCAAGGCGCCGTTCAGGGCGGCGGCGATCCCGGCATAGGCGCCGTCGGGGTCGACAGGCGCGCGCCGCGTCAGGTCGCGGGCGGCGAGGCCCTCGATGACCTCACCGAAGATCCGGGCGATTTCCGCTTCACTTCCGGCGCGCTGATCGGCGAGCGCACGGCTCTGGGCGGCTCGCAGCGCATTGAAGCGAAGCGAAACGGCGATTTCCACGTCGACCATGACGATGCGGATGATCGCGGTCATCAGATCGGACATTTCGCGGGCGCGGCGCCTGGCCGAGGGCAGCAGGGGCCGACCGGCGATCTCCTCGACGAGGCCGGAAAGGACATGCTCCAGCATGACGCCGTGGCCGGCCACGTGCCAGCGCGGGTCGAGGCCCATTTTGCTTTCGGTGTCGGCGAGAACCTTGACGCGCTCGGCATAGAGGCTGTCGAAGCGCGCATCCGTCAGCACGTCCCAATGCGAGGACTGCAGATCATGCAGACGATCGACCTGTCTGTCGCTCTCGAAATTGCGCGCAGCGTCGGGATAGGACTGGAACCTGTGGAAGAGATCGCGCAGACCGGCTTTCAGACGCGCTTCGAGGGCCGGCCGGTTACGGCGCACCAGTTCGCACTGATCGGCATCGAGACCGGCAAAACGCAGGCGGTCGCGCAAGCTGCCTGCCTGCGCTCCACGAGCCTGATCTGATGGCATGTCCTGCCTCAACGCCTGTCCCCGACCCACTTTCCAGGCGAATGCCCGGCAAAAAACTTTTGCAGCATTCGATGAACGCAAGCGCGGAGCCGGTCTTCACCACCGGCGACGACCGGCAGGTAAAAGCCCTTGATCAGCTATGTTTCGAAGCTGTCTGAAGAGATGGATACCGGATCGACCCGGTACGGCGGTACGGCGTCATGCCTGCTGGGAACGAGCACATCTTCCCATTCCGACGTGTAACCCAATGTTTATGGTTAATTCCTTGCCCGAAGGTTAATACGCCTTTCCAGGAGCAGGCTTTTGGAGCAATTCAAGGCAGTTCGCAGGAAATACTTCCACGGAGTTGCACGGCTGCTACAAGGCACACGCAAGCTCCGTGTTATAGGCCGGTCGACAACCAAGACATGACGTCGACAAGGACAGAGCAATGATTGTTCTCGGATTGGGTTCCTGCTTGATCGCAATGGGCGTGCTTGCCGCCATCGCCCGCCTCGATTTCCTCGCCGCAAACCGCGACATCCGCATGCTTCGGGTGTTCTGAAGCCCCTCTGGCTCCAAGCCGATCCATTCCATTCCCCGTTGGCAGTCCGGCGCCTTTGGTGTAATCGCACTCGCGCCTTTCATGTCAGCGGAACACTCGGTTCATGTCCCCCAGATCTGGTCTCCTCATCGTTTTCGGCTTCACGCTCTGGCGTGTCGTCACGCTGCATTTCGATGCCACAGACCTGTTTGTCGACGAGGCACAGTACTGGTTCTGGTCGCAGAATCTCGATCTCGGATACTATTCGAAACCGCCGATGATCGCCTGGGTGATCCGGGCGATGACGGAGCTTTCCGGCTCCAACGCCATCTATTTCATCAGGCTGCTCGGACCGCTGATCCACATGGCGGCGGCACTGGTGCTGATGAAGGTGGCAAAGCGTTTCGTCGGGCCTGAGATCGAAGGCTGGACGGGCGCCACCTACATTACGCTTCCCGGCGTAGCACTTTCTTCGGTGTTCTTCTCGACCGACGTGATCCTGCTGTTCTTCATCGCGATCACCTTGCTCGCCTATTTCGGCCTGACGCAGCGGCGCTCGGTCGGGCTGGCGCTCGTCATGGGCCTCGGCGTCGGCCTCGCCTTCCTGACGAAATATGCCGTGCTGTTCGTCGTACCGGGCGGCGCAATCGCCCTCCTGCTCATTCCGTCGGCGCGCATCGCGGTTCGGGACTTCATCATCGCTGTCGCGGTCGCGGCTGTCGTCGCCTTGCCGAACCTCTGGTGGAACCTGCAACACGACAATACGACGGTGCGCCATACGCAGGATATCGCCCATTGGAGCGACCTCGGCATCAATCTGCGCCGCGGGCTCGAATTCTTCTCCGCCCAATTCGGCGTCGTCGGACCAATCATTTTCTTCGCAATGATCTGGGCAGTCTATCGTATGATCAAGGGCCGGAGCGACGACCGCGAAAAGATGCTGATCTGGCTGTCGATGCCGGTGGTGGTGCTGATCACGCTGCAGGCGACGGTCGCGAAAGCCTATGCCAACTGGGCCGTAACCGCCTATGTCGCCGGGACCATTCTTGCCGTCTGGCTGCTTTACCGGATGTGGCCGAAGGGGCTGAGGCTGTCGCTCACCATCAACGGCATCGCAAGCCTGCTCTTTCCGCTGGCGACGATCTTTCCGCAGCAATTGCTGCTGCCGAACGGCGACGAATTGATGAAGCGCTATCTCGGCCGCGCCGAGGTCAGCCGCGAGGCGGGAGCCCTTGCAGCTCAGGCCGGCACCGATATCATCGTCACCAATAACCGCGACATGGTCGCCGATCTCTTCTATACGCTGCGCGACGCAGCCTACCGGATCTACGCCCGAGCTCCCGCGGGACTTCCGGAGAGCTATTACGAGCAGGAGTTCGCGCTGCCCGCCGACGTCACAGGCAAGGTGCTTTTCCTGACGGACGCCCCCCTCACCTGTGCCACGGAAACGCCGGAGGTCCTGAAGAGCTGGCAGCCGACCGCGGGCTATTACAAGGGCAAGGCGCTTTACATCTACAAAGTCTCCGCCGGCTGCCTGGCGCCCTGAGCCGGCTTCGGCCTGTTCAATTGGGCAGGCAGAGGCCGGTGCCTGCCCCTTCGATCTCGACGAACCTGACACCACCCCTTTCGAAAGCGAGACGCAGCTGCGCCTCCGTCGCGCGGTGGATGTCGTGGTGGCGCCCCTCGTAATCGCGGATGGTGCTGCGCGAGACGGCGGCTCTTTCAGCCAGATCGGCCTGGGTCCAATCCAGCAGGCCGCGCGCCGCGCGGCAGAGAGCCGGGGTGAGAATTGTTTCCCTTGCGCCTTGACCCATGATTTCATGTTGCCCATATTGGTCGAGATAGACCATATATGTCACATTGCAAACGGGATTTCCAGATCGGGAGACAGCAATGCCGCACGATACGCCCTTGATTTCGACAATCGTCGGCGGCCTCGTGCTGGCTTTCATCTTCGGCGCGCTTGCTCATCGGCTGCGCATGCCGCCGCTCGTCGGCTATCTCATCGCCGGCGTGCTGGTGGGGCCGCACACGCCGGGTTACGTGGCGGATCAAAGCCTTGCGCCGGAGCTTGCCGAAATCGGCGTCATCCTGCTGATGTTCGGCGTCGGGCTGCATTTCTCTCTCAAAGACCTGCTGTCGGTACGCGGCATCGCCCTGCCCGGCGCGGTCGCGCAGATCGGCTTTGCGACTTTGCTCGGCTGGGGCCTCGGCGCCTCGATGGGCTGGCCGACCGGCGGCGGCCTGGTCTTCGGCCTCGCGCTTTCGGTCGCTTCTACTGTCGTGCTGCTGAAGGCGCTGCAGGAGCGCCGGCTGGTGGAGACGGAGCGCGGCAGGATCGCCGTCGGCTGGCTGATCGTCGAAGACCTCGCCATGGTGCTGGCGCTGGTGCTGATCCCGGCGGCAGCCAGCATCGGCGGCGGGCATGGCCCGGTCGAGCCGCTGTCGGCGGGTCTGAACAGCCTGCTCGGCCTCGATCTCGGCATCGGCGGTATGATCGCCATGACGCTGGTCAAGGTGGCGCTGTTCGTGGCGCTGATGCTGGTCTTCGGCCGCAAGCTCATTCCCTGGATGATGCACCGCATCGCCCACGCCGGCTCGCGCGAGCTCTTCCGGCTCGGCGTGCTCGCCATCGCGCTTGGCGTTGCCTTCGGCGCGGCGAAGCTGTTCGGCGTGTCCTTGGCGCTCGGCGCCTTCTTTGCCGGCATGGTGCTGGCCGAAAGCGAACTCAGCCACCGCGCCGCCCAGGAAAGCCTGCCACTGCGGGACGCCTTTGCCGTGCTCTTCTTCGTCTCCGTCGGCATGCTGTTCGATCCGAACATCCTGCTCGACAGGCCGCTGCCGATCCTCGCCACCGTCTTCATCATCGTCATCGGCAAGTCCGTCGCCGCCTTTCTGATCGTGCTCGCCTTCAGGAAGCAGGCCGGCACGGCGCTGACGATTTCAGCAAGCCTCGGTCAGATCGGCGAATTCTCCTTCATCCTCGCCGCTCTCGGCGTCGAACTCGGGCTGTTGCCGGAGGAGGGCCGCGACCTGATCCTTGCCGGCGCCATCATCTCGATCATCCTCAATCCGCTGCTGTTCTTCCTCTGCGACCGCATGCGGCCTGTTCTCGAAGGTGCAAGGCGCGAGGAAGCTGTAGCCGACCCCGCTTCCGCCGCGGATGCGGGTGCCGCTCAGGAGCAGGTGCCGCCTGAGGACGACGCCGTGCGTCCGACCACGCTTGCCGGCCACGCCATCCTCATCGGTTACGGCCGGGTCGGCCGGATCGTCGGGCAGAATCTCAAATCGTCAGGCACGCCCTTCCTCGTCATCGAGGATTCCGACAAGCGCATCGGCGAATTGAAAGCGCAAGGGATCGAAGCCTTCATGGGCAATGCGGTGGCGCAGGAGACGCTCGATCTCGCCAATCTTTCGGCTGCGCGCAGCCTTGTCATCGCCATCCCGAACGCCTTCGAGGCCTGCCGCATCGCCGAGCAGGCGCGCAGCGTCAATCCCTCGATCCTCATCGTTGCCCGCGCCCATTCCGACGCCGAGGTCGACGAGCTGAAGCAATACGGCGCCGACACCGTCATCATGGGCGAACGCGAAATCGCACTTGGCATGGTTGACCGGCTGGCTCAAGTGCATCATGAGAGTGTTTCCTATGAAGACAGGCAGGAGCCTGCTACAATCATCCCGACGGGCACTGCTCCGCCGGAACGAGAATGAGAGATTGGCGCGCTTTTGAGCCGATACGGGAGTGACATCGCCGGGACGGAGGAGATGGAGCTGGATCAGCACCGTCTACAGAGCCGTATCGCCGCCTCCCTTCTCATCGCCATTCTTGCCTATATCGGCCTGCTTTTCGGCGGCAATCTCATCATTGCGCCGGCAACCGCCGTCAACACGCTTTCCTCTTCCGGCCGCGATCCGCAGCCGCCGCAACTGAGCGCGCGCGATGCTGTGCGCGGGGTGCTTGCCGCCGAGCGCAAGCTTGCGCCGAAACAGACCGCCTACGACGCTGGACCGCCGGCCCTTGCCGCCACCCCTGCCGTCGATTTTACCGGCTGGAACGTGACCGCTCCTCTTGCGGCATTCGAACCTCCGCTTCATCCGGCAGTTTCCAGGACCCATCAGCCGCGCGCACCGCCGATCGCCGCCTGAGGCTGGCGCCGCGCGGCGCTTCCGACCATTGACGACATGCCGCCAGCGCTCGCGCGCCGGCCCTCGATTATCTAAGGAATACAACATGCGTACTTCACCATGGCTGGTGTTCACCTATACGGTGATCATCGTGATCGGCCTATTCATCGCCCTGCCGAACGTCCTGCCGCAGTCCGTCCTTCAGCGCATTCCGGCATGGCTGCCGCATGATCAGGTGTCGCTCGGCCTCGACCTTCGCGGCGGCTCGCACCTCGTTCTGGAAGTCGACGAGGCTGATCTGACCAAGGAGCGGCTGCAATCGCTGCTCCAGGACGCGCGCCGTGTTCTGCGTGAAAAGGGCATCCAGCCGAAGGCCGTCGTGCGCAGCCAGAACCAGATCGTCGTGACGCTCGCCGATGCCGGGCAGAGCGATGCCGCTGTCACCGAACTTAGGACGCTCGCCAATCCGATCAGTACAGGCCTCAGCGCTGGGAAGGCCGATCTCGATGTCACCGCGAACGGCGCGACCATCACCGTCGGCTTCTCGCCGGCCGGCATCTCCGCCAATGTCGACAACGCCGTCCAGCAGAGCCTTGAAGTCATCCGCCAGCGCGTCGACCAGGTCGGCGTCTCCGAGCCGACGATCCAGCGTATCGGCGGCAACCGCGTGCTCGTCCAGCTTCCGGGCGCGCAGGATCCGTCTCGCCTGCGCGAACTTCTGGGCTCCACGGCCAAGATGTCGTTCCACATGCTGGCGCCTAACAACCAGCCCGGCCCCGGCGTCACCATGATGCAGGATGACGAAGGCCGATCCTATCCGGTGCTCGACCGCGTCGAAATCTCGGGCGACCGCCTTTCGGATGCCCGCGTGAGCTTCGATCCCAACACGCGCGAACCCATCGTCAGCTTCCGCTTCGACAGCGCCGGCGCAACCCGCTTTGCCGAGATCACCCGCCAGAATGTCGGCAATCCCTTCGCCATCGTCCTCGACGACAAGGTGCTGAGCGCCCCCGTCATCCGCGAGCCGATCACCGGCGGTTCGGGCCAGATCTCCGGCAACTTCTCGGCCGACAGCGCCACGACGCTTGCCGCCATGCTGCGCGCCGGCGCCCTGCCCGCCAAGCTGACCGTCATCGAGGAGCGCACCGTCGGCGCCGACCTCGGCGCCGATGCGATCAAGATGGGCATCTATTCCGGCATCGTCGGCTTCGTCCTCGTCGCGGCCTTCATCTTCGTGCTCTACGGCACCTGGGGCATTCTGGCCAACGTGGCCCTGCTGATCCACACGATCCTGACCTTCTCGGCCCTGACGCTGGTCGGCGCGACGCTGACGCTGCCGGGTATCGCCGGCGTCGTTCTCGGCATCGGCCTCGCGGTCGACGCGAACGTCCTCATCAACGAGCGTATTCGTGAAGAGACCCGCAAGGGCAAGGGCGCCTTTGCCGCCATCGATACGGGCTTCAATCGTGCCTATTCGACCATTATCGACGGCAACATGACGGCTCTGATCGCTGCAGCCATCCTGTTCTGGTTTGGTTCCGGGCCGGTTCGCGGCTTTGCCGTGACCATGGCCCTCGGCCTGATCATCTCGATGTTCACCTCGGTCGCCTTCGTTCGCGTCGCGATGATCGAGATTACCCGCCGCCGCAGGTTCAAGGTGCTGAACATCCGGCCGTTGATCCCCTTCAGCCCTTATGACAAGCACATCCAGTTCATGAAGGCGCGCTTCTTCGGCGTCACCGTTTCGGCGCTGCTTTCGATCGCCTCCGTCGTGCTCTTCATCCATCCCGGCCTCAACTACGGCGTCGATTTCCGCGGCGGCATCCAGATGTCGGTCAAGACGAAAGAAGCGGCCGATCTTGCGAAGTTCCGCGAGGGTCTCGATAGTCTCGGCCTCGGCGAAATCACGCTGCAGACCTTCGGCGACAACAACAGCATTCTCGTTCGGGCGCAGCGTCAGGAAGGCGGCGAAGAGGCGCAGACGGCTGCGGTGACCAAGCTAAAGGCAGAAGTCGCCAAGATCGATCCGAGCGCCACTGTCGAAGGCACCGACGTCATCGGTCCGAAGGTCAGCGGCGAGCTTGCCTCGGCCGGCATCCTGTCGGTCGTAATCGCCAGCTTGGCTATGCTCATCTATATCTGGGTGCGGTTCGAATGGCCGTTTGCCGTCGGCGCCATCGTCACGCTGGTGCTCGACGTCACCAAGGCGATCGGCTTCTTCGCCATCACCGGGCTCGACTTCAACCTCACGGCCATCGCCGCCATCCTGACGCTCGTCGGCTATTCGGTGAACGACAAGGTCGTCGTCTACGACCGCATGCGCGAAAACATGCGGCTCTACAAGTCGATGCCGCTGCGCGAGATCATCGACAAGTCGATCAACGAGACCCTGGCGCGAAGCCTTTACACAAATGCGACGGCCTTCCTCGCCCTGGTGCCGATGGCGATCTGGGGCGGCAGCGCCGTTTCGAGCTTTGCGATCCCGATGGTCTTCGGCATTCTGGTGGCCGGCGCGTCGTCGATCTTCATCGCCGCACCGATCCTGCTGTTCCTCGGCGACTGGCGCCGCCGCCATGCCAAGGCGGCACTGGCAACCGATGCGGCAGCCGAAATCATCCCGCCGGAAGAGGGCCGCTCGCGCAAGTCGGCGAGCTGAAAACGGGTTGTTAACGCATCCTTGAAGAGGGCGCCGGTTGCAGAGCCGGCGCCCTCTTTTTATTGTTGCCTATTGCCAGGATAAAATTATGCAGCAATTCAAGATATTACAGCGTCCGTCGCGTGGCTGAAAGAGAGCGCGACGCCGCAGCAGAGATCGGGGAAACCGCCAGATGTCACCCAACCCGACGAAACCGCTTGAGAGCAATATTGCCGGCGATAACGAGGAGCGCATCAAGCGCTTTCTCGCAACCGCCTCGCACGACCTGCAATCGCCGCTGCGCCATATCGCCATGTATGCCGAGCTGCTGCTCGACGACCTCGAGGAGACACTCGACGGCGAACAGCTTCAGAGCCTCAGGATGATCCTGGAAAAGGCGCAAGCCGCGCAACGCCTCACCAAGGCACTGATGAGCCTTGCCGGTGGAGCGCCGCAGGTAATGCCCGAAGAGGTCGAACTGAAGGCCCTGGCCGAAAGAATCTGGAGCGACCTCATCGAGGAGACGGGCGCGCGCGACGCGACGCTCGCCAGTCGGAGCCTCCCCTCCATCCGCACCGATCCCGCGCTGTTCGGCCTGGTGCTGAGGCAGATCATTTCCAACGCCCTCACCTATCGCAGCGCATCGCCGCTGCATGTGGCGATCGCGGCTGAGCAAGAGGGGGCGAACTGGTTCATCCGGATCTCCGATAACGGGACCGGCATCGATCCCGCCTATCGAGAGCGGATCTTCGAGCCGTTCTGGAAATTGCCGAAGGCGGGGGCAACCCCTGGCGCCGGTCTCGGCCTGACGACGGCGCAGGAACTTCTGAAGGCGCTTGGCGGCGATATCAGTCTCGAGCATTCGGACGAAACCGGCAGCCGCTTCACCATCCGCCTGCCCGCGGGCTAAGCAACGTATTGCAATCGCTCAGCTTCGTTTGCCGTCTTTGAAGCGCATCGCGATCTCAGATCCAGTGGACGTGCTTCAAATCCTTGTTTGCGCATGCCGCTATCGCGAACCGCGCCCTCTTTTGCGCTGCTCAAATGCTGTAATCGTCCTTCCAGAAATCCGGCACATCGTAGGTCACATATTCGCGGATGATGTGCTGCAGCGTCTGGACGTCGATCTCGTCCTTGCCGATGCGGAAGTCGACACCGTAATCCGGGAACTGCTGGAAATAGCCGCCCGATATGTCGGTCGAGACGACGCCGATCGGGCCGGTATAGCCGATACCGCGCAACTCCGGCACCGTCTCGCGGAAATCGGCATTGGGCAGAAGGCGATTGTCGAGCAGGATGAGATCGAAGCGCGCTGCGCGGATTTTTTCCAATGCGTCTCCGATCGACGGTGAATATTCGACTTCGACCGCCGGCTCGGAAAGATCGGCGATCTTCTTTTTGAGCGCGCGGAATTCGATGAACTCGTCGTCGACGAAGAGAACCTTGACGGCATTCTGTCGGACCGTTTTGGTGATCATTTCATTTTCCTCAGTCCCGAAGCCAATTTTCACGAAACCAAACCATTCCTCAGGGCGATTGCCACCATGTGGACGCGGTTCACGGCGTCGAGCTTACGCGCGGCCGCGGTGATGTGCGAATTGACCGTATGTTCGGATAGACCGAGAATGATGGCGATTTCGGCCGAGGTCTTGCCTTCGCTGGTCCATTTGACGATTTCCGATTCGCGCTGGGTCAACCGCCCGGACATCTCAGGCGTCAGGATTTCCTCGTAGAGCTTGTCGAAAATGCGCATGGCATCCAGAAGCATGTCGGCGATCTCGCCCTGATCCGGCTCTTCACGCTCACCGCTCAGCACGAGGCAATATCGCCGCCCTTCGGGTGTGAACAGCGGAATGAAGAGGAAGACGCCGCTGCGGAACTCGTTGAAAAGCCGATCGGAGGGATAGGTGTCCGGCTGCGTGCTCCTGCAATGGACTGGCGTCGCCAAAAACTGGGCGCTCTTTGCCCGAACGGTCCCGAGCGCCTCCCTCAACGTCGCAATGAAAAGGCCGATCCGTCGCTCGGCGACATTGGTGATGACGATATCGCGCTCGCCGAAAGGAGTAGAAGCCTCGGAAATGCGGGCAAGCGCGAAATTATCGAAGTGGTAATGCTGCGCCGCCGCTTTCAGCAGACGGAAAAAATCAGTGCGGTTGATCGCCCGGCTCAGCTCCGGTCCGGCATGAAAAGGAGTTGCCGCGGCATTGTTCATTCCCACTCTTCCTCTCCTCCCGCCATGCCCCCGATCCCCAAATCTTGGGATATACGTCTTAAACGCGAACAGCTACAAAAATTGCGAGACAGTTGATGAGAGATATCGAAACGGGGACTTTCGGTATACAAGGCGGATATCATCAAATGCCTCAACTACAGGTGATGCACGGGCAGATATACTGAGGGGCAGTAGTTCTTACCTGGGTATCGTAAATCTTCGCGCATTCAACATCCATGAATGCGAGAAGGCAGTGCCAGACGTAAGCGCGAGAGAGCCGATAGGCCCATTCAGCTAAGGGGTTGGCTGGAAGTTCGTGGCGGCGAACACGGGTCAATCGGTTCTCTCAGCGCTTATTTTTCGTTCCGTTCTTTTCGCTTCGGTTGCATCTTGAAATGCACACTCGGCCTTGTCAATTGCGGTTTGTCACTTCGCCCGGACGAACGCCAGGAAACGCACCATTCGGTTTCCGCCGTTTCCTACACTTCCAGATTGAGAAGGATCGCGGCAAGATCAAGCGGCTTCTCGAGGTAAAGATCGGCACCGGCTTCGAACGCCCGCGCGCGGTCCTCATCGGCATCCGATCCGCTGCAGATGGCGAGACGCATCGTTCTAAAACGATCATCCCCGCGCAGGCTGCTTACCAGGCCAATGCCGCTGTCGAGGGGCATGTAGAGATCGGCGACCAGCAGCTCCGGCGGAGCCCAGCCTTCCGCCACGCGCTGCTTCAGCGCCTCCAGCGCCGTCTCGGCCGTCGAAAAACAGAATAGATCGACGTCTATCTGCTGCTTCTTGCGGATATAGTCGAGATAAAAGAGATCATCCCTGCTGTCGTCGACGTAAACTATCGTAGGCATCCGGCACCGTGATTTGGGTATTGTTCGAATGAACCTGGTTGTCCTTCGACGTCACGATATCGCGATTTCACCAAAATTCGATCTGTTCGATCGAAAAATCATTTCGGAAAAAGCGCAGTGGCGGCGTTCGCTGGCTATTGAGTATTCCTCGATTTCGGAAAAAATGGCCGCGCGAACCGAGAGAGGATACACGGGTGCAGGATAAGGGCAACGTGGACCTGCAGGACCAGCGGAGGCGATGGCGCTACCGTGCCTTCGCGATTGCGGTCGGCTGCCTGCTGTTCCTTCTCGGGGTGAGCGCCCTTGCCGGCTGGCTGCTGCAGATCAAGGTCGTCATTTCGCTCTTCCCCGGCTTCCCGTCGATGGCCTTCAATACCGGGCTCTGCTTCATGCTTTCCGGCCTTGGGCTTGCCGCCTCGACGCTTGCTGCCCGTCGCTTTCTTACAATGGCAACGATCATGACAGGGGTTGCAGCGGCGATCGCGGCAGCCCGGCTCGCGGAAATCGCAACGGTCGGCCGGACCGTCCATTATGTCGACCAGTTGATCACCCGCTTGGTGATTCCGCCCGATTTCATTGCAGAAATCGGCGGCGGCATGGGACCCAATACGGCACTGATCTTTCTGATTGCCAATCTTTCGCTGCTGCTCTCGCTCCACGTGGACAAGCCTGGAAATCAGGTGGTGCAGGAGCTGACCGCCTATGTCGTCGTCACACTCGGCATGATCGCGCTCGCCGGCTATCTCACCGATGCCGAACAGGGCTACCGCTGGGGTCCCTATGCGGCGATGGCGTTGCACACGGCGATCGGCATGGTGCTTTTCGGCGCGGGCCTGCTTGCCCGCTCCTGGTGGATGCAGCCGGCAAACCGGGCGCAGATTCCGCTCTGGATTCCGGCGGCGGTCTGTTTCACCGGCCTTGTCGTCGATCTCTATACGCCGCTCGGCCTTGCCAACGGCATTCTTTACGTGCCGCTAGTGCTGACGGCCCTCTGGTTCGGTAACAGGAATGCGCCGCTCTTCTTTGCCTTTGCCTGCACCATGCTCCTCATGCTCGGCTTCTTCGCCGTCAGACATGACGAGGCGGCATTCTGGCAGGAGATCGCCAACCGCACCATCACCGCCGCCACGCTCTGGCTGATCGCCATCCTCATCTTCTACTTCCTGCGCAACAACAACAATCTGGAAGCCGAACGCGTTCGCTTCGGCGCGCTGGCGCGCAGCACGCCGGATGCCGTCCTCGTTATCGACGGGCGCGGAACGATCAAGAGTTTCAATCCGGCAGCCGAGATCATGTTCGGCTATTCGCCGCAGGAAACGATCGGCCGGAACATCAAGATGCTGATGCCCGAGCCTTATCATTCCGAGCATGACGGCTATCTCTCCCATTACCGGCAGACCGGCGAGGAGCGTATCATCGGCACGACGCGGATGGTCTCCGGCCGGCGCAAGAACGGCATCGTCTTCCCGATCGAAGTGTCCATCAGCGTTGTCGTCAGCGGCGAGACCAAGACCTTCGTCGGCATCGTACGCGATATCAGCGAGCGCGTGCGGCAGGAAGAACGGATGAAAACGACGCTTGCCCAGCTCGAGGCCTACACGGCGGAGCTCGAGCGCAGCAACCATGACCTAGACGAATTCGCTTATATTGCCTCGCATGATCTGAAGGAGCCGCTGCGCGGCCTGCACAACCACTCGCGTTTCCTCCTCGAGGATTATGAGGACAAGCTCGACGTGGACGGCGTGCGCCGGCTGAACCGGCTCGTGCGTCTCAGCCAGCGGATGGAGAAGCTCGTCAACGACCTGCTTTACTTCTCCCGGCTGGGGCGGCAGCAGCTGGCAGTCAAACGCACCGATATCGGTCTGATCGTCAAGGATGTGGTCGCGACGATGGAGCTGCTTCTTGAAGAGCGGCATGCCAGGGTCGTCACCGACGGCAGGCTGCCGGAAGTGGTCTGCGACGCGCCGCGGCTGACCGAAGTGTTCCGCAATCTCATCACCAATGCGATCAAATACAACGACAAGCCGACGCCGCTGATTTCCGTCGGCTATCTCGAACGGTTCGTCGGCAAGGACGGCACGGTTGCCCGCAACGTGTTTTTCGTTAGGGATAACGGCAAGGGGATACCCCAGGAATTCCATGAGGATATTTTCCGCATTTTCAAACGGCTCGAAAAGTCGCAGGATTCCGACGACGGGACCGGAGCAGGCCTCACCTTCGTCCGCAAGATCATCGCGCGGCACAACGGCGATATCTGGCTGGAGTCCGAAGTCGGCGTCGGTACCACGTTCTATTTCACCCTGGGAAGAAAACGCGAGGGGCAGAATGCAGCAGCGTGATACGCAACCGATTTTGATCGTCGAAGACAGTGAAGACGATTTCGAAGCGACGATGCGCGCCTTCAAGCGCACCAATCTGCGCAACTCGATCCGATGGGCGGCCTCGGGTCAGGAAGCGCTCGACATGCTCGGCGTAATGGTACCGAAACCAGGGCTGATCCTGCTCGATCTCAACATGCCTGGCCTCGACGGCCGCAAGACCCTGGAGGCGATCAAGTCGAACGACGGCTGGCGGAAGATCCCGGTGGTGATCCTGACGACCTCAGACGACGAACGCGACATCGAAGGCTGCTACGCGCTCGGCGCCAACACCTATGTGCAGAAGCCGGTCGATCTCGACGGGCTCTTCGCCGCGATCCAGCGGCTGAAGGAATACTGGTTCGAAATCGCGATCCTGCCGCTCGAGGACTGACCGTTTGGCGGAAGACTGCTGCATTCTCATCATCGACGACAACATCGACGACCGCGAGGTCTATCGCCGCATCCTGGGCCGCGTCTCCAGCACGGCCTATACCGTCCTGGAGGCGGAGACGGGTGAAGAGGGCCTTGCACTGAACAGCCGGAAACGGCCGAACTGCATCCTGCTCGACTATTCGCTGCCGGGGCGCGACGGACTCGGCGTTCTTGCCGATATATTGGAGGACGATCCCGCCGCCAATGTCATCATGCTAACCGGCCAGGGCAGCGAAACCGTCGCCGTCGAGGTGATGAAGAGCGGCGCGCGCGACTATCTCACCAAGGATTCGCTTTCACCCGAAACGCTGCATCGCTGCATCCAGAACGCCATCATGCATGGCATGCTGGAAGGCCAGCTGGAGCAGAAGCGGCAATCGCTTGAGATCTTCACACGCGCCATGGCGCATGATCTGAAGGAGCCGCTGAGGACGATCAAGTCTTTCAGCCGTATCCTGCACGGCTCTGCAGTGCTTCCGGCCGAAGACCGCGAGCTGCTCGATTATGTCTTGAGCGCCGCCGACCATATGGAAGACCTGATCGTCAAGGTCTCGAACTTCACCAAGCTCGAAGCCTATGGCGGGCCGCAGCTGATGCCGGTCTCGCTGGCCGATGTGCTCAATCAGGTGGAGGACAATCTGCGCCAGCAGATGGAGAGCCGCGGGGCTGTCATCATCCGCGGGCCGCTGCCGGAGGTGATGGGCGATGCGACGTTGCTCGCCCAGCTTCTGCAGAACTTGGTGTCGAATGCCGTCCGCTATTGCGATCAAAAAGTTCCGGAGGTCCAGATCTCGGGCGAAGCGCATGGGGATAGCTGCCGCCTGACGGTGCGTGACAACGGACCGGGCATCGACCCCCAGCACCGCGAGCTGATCTTCCAGCCGTTCAAACGGCTCGTCGGCCGCGGCATCGAGGGCACCGGGCTTGGCCTTGCGATATGCCGCCGCATCGCGCAGTTGCATGGCGGCTCGATCTGGTGCGAACCGGAGAAGGGGCCAGGCGCCACCTTCATCATCGAGATGCCGCTCGCCGAGGCACGGCCCGCGCCGCCCGCCGCATCAGCCGTTCCGCCCAGCCTGAAGCCGGCAGAGCAGCCGACCGAAGGTTCCGGCAGGCTTGCCGAAGTGCTGCTGGTTGAAGACAGCCCCGCCGACATCCAGATTCTGAAGATCAAGCTGATGCGGCGGGAGAAGGTGACCTTCAACCTGCATGTCGCCACCAATGGGCGCGAGGCGATGCGGCTGCTCGAAGAGCGCGCCGGCATCGCCGGCGTGCCGCAGATCGACCTGATGCTGCTCGACATCAACATGCCGATCATGGACGGTTTCGAGGTGCTGAACGCGCTGTCGGCCGATGCCCGTCTGAAACGGATTCCCGTCTGCATTCTCAGCACCTCAAGCGATGAGACCGACATGCAGCGAGCCAGAAATCTCGGCGCGAGGGCCTATATGGTCAAGCCGCCGACCCTGCAGCAACTGGAAGAGGCGCTCGAAGATGTCGATCATTTGGAACTGCTGCAGCGCGGCGATTCGCTTGCGCTTTGTGCGGAACAAAACTAAGCGGTGGTCATTGGCAACGGTATGACTTTCGCAGCTCTCATACTCGCGCTCCTGACGACGCTTCAATCAGGACTGCTCTCGATGGTATCAGGCATACATCACGTTACGGCCATCACCCGAAAGGTGCAGGCGAACGTGGATTTTTACGCCGGCTTTCTCGGCATGCGCCTCGTCAAGCAGACGGCCGGCTACGAGGATACGACCCAACTCCATCTCTTCTACGGCGATTCGGTAGGCACGCCGGGTTCGCTCGTCAGCTTCCTCGTCTGGGAAGATGGCGCGTCCGGCCGGGCGGGCTACGGCCAGATCAGCGAAATTTCGCTGGCGATCGATCCGGCGAGCATCGGCTATTGGCTGACACGCGCCATGAGCTTCGGCCTGCGCTCGGAGGGACCCGCGGATGAATTCGGCGAGCCTGTCCTCAGGCTGAAAGACCCCGACAATATCATCCTCAAGCTCGCGGGCGCAAAGGACCTCACATCGCCCGCTGTCTGGGACGGCGCCTCGATCCCGGTCGAGCATGCCGTCCAGCGGGTGCGCGGCGCAACCATGCTGACGGAAAAGCCGGCCGAGAGCCGCAGCTTCCTCGAGCGCCATTTCGGCTACCGCTTCCAGGCCAACCGCGGCACGATCGACAGGCTGGTTTCGCAATCCGGCGATGTCATCGACGTGCGCGATGCGCGCGGCTTCTGGTCCGGTGCGCCGGGAACCGGCACCGTCGATCATGTCGCATTCCGGGCCACCGATGAGGAGGCGCTGCGTTCGGTTTCCGAGGCGCTGGAGAAGACCGATGCATCGCCGACCAACATGCACGACCGCAAGTATTTCCGCTCGCTCTATGCCCGCGAGCCCGGCGGAACGCTGGTGGAGCTTGCAACCGACAAGCCCGGCATGACTGTCGACGAAGAGCACGCGGCCCTTGGCACCAAGCTCTTCGCGCCGCCGGGAGCAATCACCAATCTCGACGACCTGAAGGTGGTCCTGCCGCAGTTTTCGATGCCCGGCCAGCCGCGCATCAATTACCGCGAGCTGCCGTTCGTCCATCGCTTCTATACGCCGCCCAATCCCGACGGCAGTGTCTTCGTGCTGCTGCACGGCTCGGGCGGCAATGAGACGACGCTGATGCCGCTCCTCAACAAGGCGGCGCCGCGCGCGACCCTGCTCGGCGTCCGTGGCCGTGCGACGGAAGAGGGTTTTCCGCGCTGGTATAAGCGCATCACCCCCTTCTCCTTCGACCAGAACGACATCAAAACGGAGGCCGAAGCCTTTGCGGCCTTCATCGAAGGCGCCGTCAAATCCTACGGCCTCGATCCCAAGAAGATCGTCTATGTCGGCTATTCCAACGGCGCCAACCTGTTGAACTCGCTGCTCTACCTGCACCCGAACCTCGTTCACAAGGCGGTGCTGCTGCGCTCCATGCCTGTGCTCAGCGACTATCCGCATGCCGATCTGAAGGGCACGGATCTGCTGGTCATCAGCGGCAAGACCGATGCCTACGGCAAATATGCGAGCGAGCTGGAGGACAGGCTGAAGAGTTCGGGCGCCACCGTCGATTCCGACGTCATCCCCGGCGGCCACGATCTCGGCGACGCCGATGTGCCGATCATCCAGAAGTGGCTGCTCCAGAGAATGGGGGATGATCCACCGCCGCTGGAGCAGCAAGCGGTCAAGCCGACGAGCGAGCCGTTCGGGCAACCATGATGCCGGCGAGCACCACGCTGGCGCCCAGCGCCTGCATCGTCCCGATCGCCTCGTCGAGCAGCGCCCAGGCGAGGATTGCGGCGACGACCGGCTGCAACAGCAGCGTCAGCGATGAAAAGGCGGGCGGCAGATAGGCCAGCGCATAGGTGATCGCCACCTGCCCGCCGGCATGGCTGACAAAGGCGAGGCCGAAGAGGATCGACCAGCCATAGAGGGTCGCCGGCAGCATCTGCCCTTCGAAGAAGAAGGCGATCGGGAAGATGCAGACGGCAGCCGATGCCGTGCTCCACAGCATGATGCGGATCGTATCGAACCGGCTGCGCAACCTGCCGATCGCCAGGATATAGCAGGCATAGAAGAAAGCGGCGATCATCGCGGTGCCGTCGCCACTCAAATCGCCATTGCCGAGCCCTGCCGGTCCGCCTTTCAAGATAACGACACCGGCGAGCGCCAGGACCAGCCCCAGCAGGAAAACGCCGCTGGTTCGCGCCTTAAAAAACAGGACGGCGATCAGCGTGACGAAAACAGGCGCGAGGTTTGCAAGCAGCGTCGCATTGGCGACCGATGTCATGGTAAGCGAAAGATGCCAGGCGGCGAGGTCGAGCGCCAGCATGAGGCCCGGAAGAGCCAGCAAGCCATAATCGGAAAGGCTTTGCGGCTTCGGCCCCGCATCCGTCTTCACGAGCGAGACGATGAAGATCGGGATCAGCGCCAGCGTCACACGCCAGAAGGCGGTGGCCATCGGCCCGGTCTCGGACAGCCGGACGAAGATTGGCGAACCGCCGATCGCCGCCCCGCCGAGGACGAGCGCCGCAAGGGCCAGACGATTGGAAGGCGAGGCTTCGGAGAGGGTGGAAGCGGTCTGCGACATGGTCTCGATATTTTTGATTGCCCGAACATTGGCGGCGGGCCGTTGATTGGCGCGTGCATAGCAGAAGTCGCCCGCCGGCGACAGTCGAAGAGCGACATCGGGACAAGAATTCAGACCGGATGCCTGCTCTCCATGATCAATCGCAGCTTTGCGGCGATTTCACCTGCAACGAAGAAGGCATGCTCGGTCACCTGCGGCAACCCCATCAGTTCGCCGAAGGTGCCGCGCGCCAGCGGACCGGAGATCAATAACGAAGGATCCGCCTTTCCCGACGGACCGATCGCCTCCGAGCGCTCGGTGCAGGCAAGACCGAGGCCTGTGGGATCAAGCGACAAGTGGCCGTCTGCGGCAAGTGCAGCGAGCCAGGGCTGAGTTTCGAGAATGCCGCCATGCGCCGGTCCGGTGGTGACGACGACAGCGTCGTAGCGCCGCTCCAACGGCTGGCGCCGGTGGCGCGGCTGCAAGGTGCAAAGAATAAGATCGCCTTCGATGCGGGCATCGGCGACCGAGCCGGCAAGGATTTCGAGACGGCCGGCGCCAATCGCCGCGTCGAGCACGGCTTCCACCTGCGGCGCGATGCGGAAACGATGCACATCCCAATAGGGACGCAGATGGCGGACGAGACGGCGCCGTTCGGCAACCGGCAGCGCCTGCCAGAGATCGCGTCCCTGCGCCCGCACCTGATCGATCACCCCATGCCAGCTTATGTCCTGCGCTTCCGCGACGCTGATGGCGGCGCGGATTGCTGCCAGCAGCGAAACGGCGGAATGGGCCGCATCGGCGAGGAAATCGCCGAACAGCGGCTGCGGCACCGGCGCATGCCCGCGCGAGCGCAGACCACGGCGCGAGATTGCCGTCACCGGACCGCGATGCCCGCGTTCAGCGAGCGAGGCAATGACATCGGCGGCGGTCAAGCCATTGCCTATGACGAGCACCCGGTCTCGGGGACGGATCACCTCAAGCGCAGCTGGTTTCGTGGTGTCCGCGACGAAACGGGGATGGGCGGCAAGCCGGGCCGCAAGCCGGCCGGGGGCCGCCGGCGGCGGATGGCTGGTGGCGATCGCAACGATATCGGCCAGCAACACGCCGCCTTTATCGTCGCGGATCGACCAGCGGCCGGCCCGGCGCTCGACATCGGTCACGGCGGCGCGGCAATGACGCACGCTGCCGTCTTCCAGCAGCGGCTTCAGAAGCGAGGCGACATAATCGCCGAACAGCCGGCGCCGGGGAAAGAGCAGCCCATCGGGCCGTCTTGCCTGCGGGTCGCAAGCGACGGCATCGCGGGCCTCGATCCAGGCCTGGAACTCGCCCTGGTCGTCGGGCTGCAGGCTCATCTTGGCGGCGGGAACATTGATGCGATGGGCCGGGTCGCCCGTGTCATAGGCAAGACCACGGCCGAGCTCCGCCCGCGGCTCGAAGACGACGATGACGGGACGCTCGCCACCGTCTGCACGGGCGAGATGATAGGCGACGCCCGCGCCGGAGAGACCACCGCCGATGATGGCGACGACGGGCTGGTCGGACATCGACAGAGACTTGGGCTGCATGATGGCCGATACCGTTGCTTCGATGCCCCGAGCATAGAAGCCGGACATGGCTCGCGCAATCCTCCGGCCATAATTGTCTATAATAGTTATGAAGATCAGTCTTGTTTCGATATTACGGTCGAGAATTCGGGAGTGCCGCGGATGGTGTTGCTGACCGTGCAGATCTCGTCTTCGGCGGCATCGACGATCTTGCGGCGGGTCTCTTCGTCGATATCGCCCTTGATCGAGAAGACGATGTTGAATTTCGCAACACGTGAGAGCCCTTCCGCCGCCTTCTCGCCGGTGACGTCGGCAGTGATCTCGCTGATCCGGTCGAGAACCCCCATCTGACTGGCTGCAATGCGGGCGCTGAGCACGAGACAGGCCGAGAGCGAGGCATAGAGCAGATCGAGCGGGCTGAAGCCCGGCTGCGACGGCGCAGTGACGATATCGATCTCACCCTTGGTCGTGGACGTGACATGCGGAAAGCCGGTGCGGCCGAGGGTGGCGGTAGCGCCGGTCGGACGGGGGCGTGCCTTAAGATCGGCCATTGAAAAATCCTCTGACAATAGCCTGGCAGAGATAGCGAGTTGCGCCTCGGCCCGCAACGGGGGTGTAATGACTGGTAACGGAACCTTTCCATCCGTCATCAGTTGACTACACCTGAACGAAATCAGTGACAAAGGTGCAGAGCGATGCCGCATGTCCGCAGCATGGATCGTCGGGGCCGGCGGATGGACGCCCGCGACCGGCTGATCGTCGCACTCTATGCACAGCTCAAGGCCGAGCGGGAAACGCGCGAGACGCTGGAATGGGCGATCCGCAACGGCGCGATCTCGCAGGAGGTGCTGGAGGCGATCGCGGCCGATCCGGTTCCCGTCGTCACCAGCGAGGATATCGCCTCCCTGGAAAAGATCATCGCGCTCGATGAAAGGCGCAAACCAAATCGGAACTAGGGCTTGATACCGAAAACTGTGAGCGGTTTTCGGCTCCGCCGCCGAACTGAAAAGAGGAGATCCGAAATGGCCGATATCACCTATCAGGTCGTGCCGCATGACAATGGTTGGGCTTATAAGCTCGGCGACACGCTGTCGGAGACCTATGCGACGGCTGAGGAAGCGATTGTCCACGCCAAGGATGCTGCGTCACGTCAGAAAATCGGCGACGGCGACGCGTTGCTCGCCTATCCTGCACCCGACGGCGGCTGGGCGTTCCAGGAGCTCGAAACCGACAAGAGCAGCAGTCGGCTCTGATTTGCAACGGAGGATGGCATGGCCGCGCGGGCAAGCTGGAAAGGTCATCTGAAGGTAGGCGACCTTGCTTGCGCCGTCGGGCTCTACACCGCCATTTCCTCCTCCGACCGCGTTTCCTTCAACATCATCAACCGCAGGACCGGCCACCGGGTGGAACGGCAATTCATCGACAGCGAGACCGGCAAGCCAGTCGGGCGGGACGATCAGGTGAAGGGCTACCGGATGGAGAATGGCGATTACATCGTCATCGAAGGCGACGAGATCGCCGAGATCATGCCGGAAAGCGACAAGGTGCTCAACGTCAAGGCTTTCATTGCCTATGACGATATCGACAAGCTCTATTTCGACCGGCCCTATTACCTCGCGCCCGTCGACGAACATGATGAAGAAGCGCTGTCGTTGATCGTCCGCGGCATGCGCGACAGCAAGGTCGCGGCGCTCGCCGAAGCCGTGCTTTTCCAGCGCAACCGAACGCTGCTGATCCGGCCTCATGACGGCCACATCGTCGCGACCATGCTGAATTTCGACTATGAGGTGCGCTCAGCCGAGGCGGTCTTCAGAGACATTCCCGACATCAAGTTCGACAAGGAGATGCTCGAGCTCGCCGGGCACATCATCGAGACCAAGCACGGGAGCTTCGATCCGAGCGCCTACGAGGACCGTTACGAAGCGGCCCTCGTCGAACTGGTGAAGGCAAAGATCGAGGGCCGGGCGCCGCCGAAGAAGAAACCGGCGCCCGAAAGCAAGGTCATCGACCTGATGGAGGCGCTGCGCCAGAGCGCCAAGATGAGCGGCAAGGCGGCGAAGAAGACGCCGGCGCGCAGCGACAGCCAAAGCAAAAAGGCAGGCTGAGATGACCCTCGAAACCTATCAGGCGAAGCGCAATTTCAAACTCGCTCCCAAATCGAAAGACGGCAAGGCGGTTTCCGCCAAAAGACCGGCGACAGAGGCCAGATCCCCGGCACCACGAGAACGCGACTGGCCGAAGGGTGCGCGCAAGGGCGCAATGCCCGATTTTATCGAACCGGCGCTTGCCAAGCTGAAGCCGAAGCCGCCGGCTGGTGACCGCTGGATCCACGAAATCAAGTTCGATGGCTACCGGCTGCAGGTCAGAGTCGAGAACGGCAAGGTCAGAATGTTGACCCGCAGCGGTCTCGACTGGACGGAGAAATTCGGCAGCGAGGTGGTCGAGGCCTTTGCCGCCCTGCCGGTGCAATCGGCGGTGATCGACGGCGAAATCGTCGTCGAGCGCGATACCGGCGCCTCGGATTTCTCAGCGCTCCAACGCGATCTGAGCGAGGGCCGCGACGATCGCTTCGTCTTCTATGCCTTCGATCTTCTCCACGTCGACGGCCACAGCCTGGTCAATGTGGCGCTGATCGATCGCAAGCAGCTGCTCGAAAGCCTGCTGCCCGACGATAACGACAAGCTGCGCTACAGCGCGCATTTCAACGAAAGCGGCAGCCTGGTGCTCGACCATGCCTGCCGGCTCAGCCTCGAAGGGGTGATTTCCAAACTGCGCGACAGCAAATACACGTCGGGACGCAAAGGCGATTGGATCAAATCGAAATGCTCGCACCGGCAGGAATTCGTCATCGGCGGCTACGTGCCGTCGACATCGATGAAGAATGCGATCGGCTCACTGGCGATGGGCTATTACCAAGGCGGCGAACTCAAGCATGTCGGGCGCGTCGGCACCGGATATACGGCAGCAACCGCTCAACTGCTTTACGAGAAATTGTCGCGTCTGACGCAGAACGAAAACTCGTTCGACGACAAGCTGACGTCAGAGGAGCGGCGCGGGCTGATCTATGTCAAGCCGCAGCTGGTCGGCGAAGTCGAGTTCCGCGCCTGGTCGGCTGACGCCAATCTGCGCCATGCAGCCTTCCGCGGCCTGCGAGAAGACAAGCCTGCGAAAGACGTGACGCGCGAGACGGAAAAGACCATGGCCCCTCCCCTGCCGAAATCAGCGGTGGCGCTGACCCACCCGGACCGCATCTACTGGCCGGACGAGGGCGTTACCAAGGAGGGGCTGGCCAATTATTACGCCGAGGTCTGGCGCTTCATGGCGCCTTATGTCGTCAATCGGCCGCTGGCGCTCCTGCGCCTGCCGGACGGGATCAACGGCCGGCAGCGGTTTTTCCAGAAACATGCCTGGAAGGGCATGAATCCGCATATCGGGGAGATCACCGATCCCAAGGACAAGCATGGGGAAAAGCTGCTCAGAATTACCGATTTCGACGGTATCGTGGCGCTGGTGCAATCGGCCGTGCTTGAAATCCATCCCTGGGGCGCAACGACCGACAATTGGGAAAAGCCCGATATGATCACCATGGACCTCGATCCCGGCGACGAGGTGGAGTGGGAGGATGTGATCGCCGCCGCTTACGAATTGAAGGAGCGGCTGGAGGCCGAAGGCCTCGCCGCCTTCGTCAAGACCTCAGGCGGCAAGGGGCTGCATGTGGTGACCCCGCTCACGCCGAAGGCCGGCTGGGTCGAGGTGAAGGGTTTCGCCAAATGGCTTGCCGACAGCATGTCCGCCGACGATCCCGACCGCTATCTGGCGACGGCGACGAAGGCCAAGCGCACGGGGAGGATTTTCATCGACTATCTCCGCAACGGCCGCGGCAATACGGCGGTCGCGCCCTATTCGGCACGGGCACGGCCAGGCGCCGCGGTCTCGATGCCGCTGGAATGGAGCGAGCTCACCGCCGACGTCGGACCGACCTATTTCACAGTGGACAATACGCCGACCCGGCTCGACGCGCTGCCGCGCGATCCCTGGGACGGATTTTTCGCTGCAGCGAAACCGTTGGAAAAGAAGAAGCGGTAGAGCGTAAAATCATCCCGCTCTAACCTTTTGGATTTACGCAATTCCCGGCAAAGCGCTTCGCTTTGCCGGGAAAACCGCTTCGCACTTTCCTGGAATTGCTCTAACGCGACTTCCGCCCGCTTTCCGAAGCCAGGCTCTTCTTCAGCGCATCCATGATGTTGATGACGTTGCCGGTCGATTTTACCGGTGCGGGTTCTTTGGCGGGCGCCGCCTTCTTCAGGCTCTTCTGTTTGCCGCGGATCATCGATTTCAGGCGCTTCTGGATCGGATCCTGCACCATGGTCGGGCTCCAATCCCTCGTCTCTTCCTTCACCAGCCGCTTCATCAGCGTCAGGAGCTTGCTGTCGATCTCCGCCTTGTCGTCGATTTCGGCCGAGGGTTCGCGCACCTCGTCGCCATAGCGCAGGGTCCAGAGCACGATGCCTTTGCCTTGCGGCTCCAGGAGCACGGCGCGCTCGCGGCGATAGAGAACCAGGCGGGCAATGCCGACGACGTCGTTTGCCTTCATCGCTTCGCGGATGACGCAGAAGGCTTCCACGCCGACCTTGTCCTCCGGCGCCAGGAAATGCGGCTTGTCGTACCAGATCCAATCGATCGAGCCGCGTGGGACGAAGCTGTCGATATCGATGGTGCGGGTGCTTTCGAGCCCGACTTCCTCGATCTCCTCGTCTTCGAGAAGAACATAATCGTCCTCGCCGCGCGGATAACCCTTCACCTGGTCCCGGTCAGTCACCGGTTTATGGGTAACGCTGTCGACATAGCGGCTTTCGACGCGGTTTTTCGTCTGGCGATTGAGGACGTGGAAACGCACCTTGTTGCTTTCGGTCGTCGCCGGCGTCAGCGAGACGGAGGCGGTGACGAGCGAGAGCTTGAGATAGCCTTTCCAGAATGTCTGGCGTGCCATGGCGGTCCTTCCCTCCCGGACACGGTGGGATATGGCAATCAACGGCAAAACCGGCCTCTGGTTCCGGGCCTGGCATACCGGCAGTACTTGGTTCAGATCGAGAGATACCGCTTCTGCCACGGCAGCATCTTTTCCTGCCATGCGCGCGGCGTGAACTCGTCATAAGCGGTCTCGGCGATCGCCAGCATCCAATTGCGGCCCTTGCGGGCCAACAGCACACAGGACAGTTCCATCCCGGGCTCGACGGCAATGGAAGGGCGGTTGGCGTCAGGAATATCCAATCCCTTGTCGCGCCACTGGATGACGATCTCATCGGGCTCGGATGTCCATTCACCCGAGGCGACGGAGGCCTTGCCGTCGGGATTGAAGCGGAGCGGCGGCGCCACAAGGTTCAAGAAGCTGCCGTCATTGTGGTAATTGCCGTCGATCTCGCCGGCGGTGGCCTTGCCCTTTCCCGACAGAACCATATCCTGGCCGCATCGCATGAATATGTTGCGCCGGAAGCTCCCCGACCATGGCCGATTGGCGAAGAAGGCGATGTCGCATCCGTTGATGACGTTGTCGTGGATGTCGATATCCTTGCGAAAGGCCCGCTCCTGGTCGGAAAAGCCGCTCAGGCTGATGCCGCGATTGTTGTTCTCGATCCAATTGTCATAGACGTGATGGCCGGTACGGTCTGCCTTGTCGCCGATGCCGTAGCCGAAGGAATAGTCGTTCATCCTGCCGTCGCGCATGATGTTGCTGCGCACCACGGCATCGTCGCCGACCGATGAAAAGGAGAAATTCTTGCCGCCGATGAAATTGTACTCGACGAGATAGTTGCGGGTTTTATCGCAGACCAGGGCGCCTTTGTTCGAGGTGCTCGTCGGCGATTGCAGGAAGAGGTTGCCGCGGATCACGACGTCCGAACTGATATTGTCGTCGCTGTTCTGATAGGCGAACTGGCAGCAGTCCGCGCCCTCGCCGGGAGCCGCCCCCATACGGTTGTTTTCCAGAAGAACGTTCTTCGTTTTCGTTAGGTAGATGCCGTCGCCCTTGACATTCTCCGTTTCGCAGCGCCTGACGACGAGGTTGTTGCCGTTGTGAAACTTGAAGCCACGAGGCGAGTTCTTGACGATGACGTCTTCGACCACCGTATCGGAAAACACCTGATAGGCGACGCCGATATCCTCTGCCCCGTCGATGACCTCAGCCCGGGTGGACGCGCCGTGAACTTTTTTTCGCAGGATTGCGGGCATCGGATCTCCATCGACGCGGTTACCGCAGCGCCGCGCATCTTCTCAGATGCGCCAAGGGTGCGGCTAGGCTTTGAGCTGCTGCAGCATTATCCTTAAATCTATTCCGATCTAAGACATATGCAGTCGCGTCGACTTAATGCAGGGCATGTGGCAGGAGTTTGACGGCCTGCCTCGACTTTGCACGCCGCCATGCGACCTCAGAGGCCCGCGCCTGGCGATCGGTCACCGCGTTTCGAGTATCCGCATCAACCGGCCGCGATAGCTGTCCAGGATAACGGCAAGCACGATGACGGCGCCGATGACGATCGGCTTAATGTTGTCGTCGGCCCCCAGCAGCTGCAATCCCGTCGACAGCACCTGCAGAATGCAGGCGCCGACGAGCGTTCCGACGATCGAGCCCTTGCCGCCCGAGAGGCTGGTTCCGCCGATGATGACCGCGGCGATCGCATTCAATTCATAGCCGATGCCCGCAACCGGACTGCCGACATTGAGGCGGAGCAGATAGACCATGGCCGCGATGCCGGCGGTCAGGCCGGAGATGGTGAACACCGCGATCTTGTAGCGTTTCGGCTCATGTCCCGACAGCCGCACAGCCTCTTCATTGGTGCCGATCGCGAAGACAAAACGCCCGAACACGGTATAACGCAGCACGAACCAGCCGACGAGGACGACGACGATCGCAATCAGAAAGATCGATGGGAAGATGCCCCAGAAGATCAGATTTCCGAAATCGACAAAGGGCTGCGGCAGGCCGGTGATGGTGGAGTTGTCACTGACGACGCGGGCGAGACCGCTGGCGACATTCAGCATGCCGAGCGTGACGATGAAGGACGGCAGCTTCCACTTTTCACAGACCCAGCCGTTGATGGCGCCAAGGATCGCGCCGGTGCCCATCGAGGCGAGCGAAGCGAGCACGATCGCCTGCCAGGGGGAGAGCCTGGGGTCGATCATGATCGTCGCGCCGATGACGGTGCAGAGAGCAAGCAGCGAACCGACCGAGAGATCGATGCCGCCAACCAGGATGACGAAGGTCATGCCCGAGGCAAGCACGGTGTTGATGGCAATCTGCACGAAGATCTTCAGGAAATTCTCCGGAGTGGCGAAATAGGGCGCCGTCGCCGAAAAAAAGATGACGATCAGGACGAGCGCGATGGCAACACCTGCCTCTTTCATCGAGATCCGGATCAGCTTGTCCCAGAAGCCCGTCTCTTTCGCTTCGACCTTGGTTTCAATGTTGCCGGACACGACTGTACTCCTTGTAAGCGAGTGAGAGGATCCTGCTCTCTTCGAATTGATCCCGCGCGATTTCGCCGGCGATCTTGCCGTCCGACAGGACGATGATGCGATGGCAGATGCCGATGAGCTCCGGCAGATCCGAGGATACGACCAGAACACCCTTTCCTTCGGCGGCAAATTTCCACAGAAGCTCGTAGATTTCCGCCTTGGCGCCGACGTCGATCCCGCGGGTCGGCTCATCGAATATCAGCACCTTGGGACCGCGGAACAGCCATTTGGCGATGACGACCTTCTGCTGGTTGCCGCCCGAAAACGTCCTGACCATCTGATGGATCGACGGGGTTTTGATGCGCAGCTCGCGCACGAGACGCTGGGCGTGGCCGTTCTCCGCCTTTCGGCTGATCAGCCCCTTGCGGGAGATCTTGCCGAGATCCGTCACCGTGGCGTTTTCCGCGCAGCTCATGTCGAGCATCAGGCCCTGCAGCTTACGGTCTTCCGTTGCCAAGCACAGGCCGGCGGCAACCGCATCTTTCGGCGAATGGATCGCAACCGGCTTTCCGTCGACGCGGATTTCGCCGCCGGCTTTGGCGTCGGCGCCGAATATGGCGCGGACCGCCTCTGTCCGGCCGCTGCCCACAAGCCCGGCAATACCGACGATTTCGCCCTTTGCGACGGAAAAGGACAGTTCCGGGCTGCTGCGCGTCACCTTCAGGCCGGAGACGCCGAGCGCCTCGCCGAACACGGCGCTGTTACTGCGAAAGACGCCGTGATCCGAGAGCGTTCGCCCCACCATCAGCTCGACGATGTCAGGGATGGCCAATCCGGCCAGCGGACGCGTGATGACATGCTGGCCGTCGCGCAGCACCGTGACATCATCCCCGACTTCGAATATCTCCTCGAGCCGGTGCGATATGTAAAGCGTCGTCACCCCACGCGCCTTCAGCCGCTTCAGAATTTCGAACAGCCGGTCGACTTCCTTGGACGTCAAGGTTGCCGTCGGCTCGTCGAGAACGAGCAGCTTGCTTTCGTAGCAGAGCGCCTTGGCGATTTCGAGCAGCTGCAGCTGCGCGACGCTGAGGCGGCTGGCGAGCGTCGTCGGCGCCACATCAAGGCCGACTTCCGCCAGCAGTTCGGCCGCCCGGCTGTTCATTTTCCGGTAGTCCACCAGGCCGTATCGGCGCGGAAGATGCTCGAAAAGCAGGTTTTCGGCGACGGTGAGATTGGAAAGCGGATGGAGTTCCTGGTGAAAGACGCGGATGCCGGCCTTGAAGGCCTCCAGCGGCGAGCCGGGATGATAGGGCTTGCCATCAAAAGTAATGTGGCCGTCATCCGGCTTGAAGACGCCGCCCAGCAGGTTGATCAGGGTGGATTTGCCCGCCCCGTTCTCGCCGAGCAGGACGTGGCCCTTGCCGCGACCGATCCGTATGGAAACATTTTTGAGCGCGACGACGCCCGGGAAGCGCTTGCCGATCCCATCCAGCTTCAAGATGTAGTCATCTGCTGCGTCTGACACGTCCACCTCGTGCATGATCTGTTTGAAATTCGAGATGGCCACCCTCCGCACAAGACGCAAATCGGGTGGCAGCGGTCAGCGCCGGCTTGGCAGCCGGCGCTTCCTTTCGTCTTAAGCCAGTCGGCAATGTCGATTACTTGAGGTCGCCTGACGTCACGAGCTTGATGTCGGTCTTGACCCAGCCAGTGAATTTTTCGCCGGCAAGTTCACGCATGCCATAGTCGATGCCCATGACTGCCATCTGCGCGCCATATTGCTCGACGGTGGCAAGCATCTTGCCGTCCTTGATCAGCGGCTGCACCGGCGGGATGTTGTCGAAGCCGACGACCTTGATCTTGCCGGCCTGGCCGGTTGCATCGAGAGCCTTGACGACGCCAAGCGCCATGGAGTCGTTGGCCGCCATGACACCTTGAATATCCTTATACTTCGTCAGGAAATTCGTCATGACGGTGTTGGCTTCTTCGGTCTCCCAATGGGCGGTCTTGCTGTCGAGAAGCTCGAGCTTGCCCGACTTGACGGAATCCATAAAGCCTTCCTTGCGCTCCTTGGCGTTGTCGGCCTCAGGATTGCCCTCGAGAATGACGACCTTGGCACCCGCCCCCAGATCCTTGGCCAGCGCGTCGCCGGCGAGCTTGGCGCCTTCGCGGTTGTCCGGGCCGAAGAATGCCAAGTCGATGCCGGCTGCCTTCTTGGCATCGGCGTCCAGCGGCACGTCGATATTGATGACCTTGACGCCCGATTTGACTGCCTTTGCAAGCGGCGTGGCCATTGCCTTCGAATCGGCCGGAGCGACGACGATGATGTCGTATTTCTGCGTCACGAAGTTCTCGACGGCATCGACCTGGGCGGCAAAATCGCGCTCGTCCTTCATGCCGACTGCCTTGAAGTCGAACTTGTCCTTGTTCTCGGCCGCATATTTATCGGCACCGGCCTTCATCTGCTTGAAGAACTCATTGGACAGAGACTTCATGATCAGGCCGACCTTCGGCTTGCCGGCTGCAAAAGCGGGCGACACGCCACAAGACAATGCGAGCACCAAGGTGCCGGCAAGTCCGAACTTCAGTGCCGCACGGCGCGGCGCACGCATCAGGACGGAATCATGCTTCGTAGATTGGGACATTTCTCTCCTCCGAACGGTTCCGGGCCTATCCTCACCTGAGTGCCTTCGCTGATGAACCGTTTCCAACACCACTTGGGTAACAACGGTCCGCGAGATTGTCAAGACGGCGAAAAATGGGCATATGCCGAAGGAAGAGGCATCCGCCCTGGCTTTTTCGAAGCTCAACGGTGAACCGTTTCCATTGAATGCCGGCATTCCTCGTGTTATGCAGACGCCGTCAAATTGATCGCGGCCTTTGACGAAGGCGATGGAGACCATTAGCTGAAGCCCGGTCGGGTGCCTCCGCGTCCCCGAGACTGAAATGAAGGGACATGTTCTTCGATTATGCCAAAGGTCGGAATTCGAGACGTTGCCAAACTTGCCGGCGTTTCCACCGGGACCGTCTCGCGGGTGCTGAATGACCACCCCGCCGTGACGGATGAGCTGAGGGCGCGCGTCAGGCGCATCATCGACGAGCTCGGCTATATGCCCGACCCGTCGGCCAGAAGCATGCGCAGCAAGGTCAGCCGGCTGATCGGCATCGTCATTCCCGATCTCACCAATCCGTTCTTCTCGGAACTCGTGCAGTCCGCCGAACAGGCGGCGGCAAGCCATGGCTACAACATCATCGTCATGACGTCGTTTGACGATGCGGCCAAGGAGGCAGACCGGATCGGGCAGCTGACAAGCCGGAAAGTCGACGGCATCATCCTCGTTCCCAGCAATGACTTCCATGCGCTCAAGCTGCCGAAGGGCTTGCCGATCGTCGTCGTCGACCGCCTGATGCCGGGATATTCCGGCATCGCCTCAAATCACCGCGCCGGCGTGCGCCTCGGCGTCGAGCATCTTTTGAAGCTCGGCCATCGCCGCATCGGTTTCATCTCAGGTCCCAGACATTCCGTGCCCGCCAATGACCGTCTCAAGGGTTACCTTGATGCCATGGGGCAGCCCGACGACGGCGGACAAGGTCAAGGGTCGCCGCTGATCGCCGAGGCGGCTTTCGATTATGAAAGCGGACGATCGGCGGGAAACTATCTGCTAGCGCGCGCCCGCAGCGAACGGCCGACCGCCATCTTTGCAAGCTCGGACCAGCAGGCGATCGGCTGCATGAGAGCGGCACATGATCTGGGAATACCGATACCCGCAGCCCTTTCGATCGTCGGATTCGACGGCATCCCGCTCTCGAGCATGACCACGCCGCGGCTGACGACCGTCAAGCAGCCGATTCAGAAGATTGCCGCAGCGGCGGTCGCCGTCCTGTTGAACAGGCAACCGACGCCGGACCTCGACCACCCCATCCTGCTCGCCTGCGAGCTAGCGGAGGGGGAAACGACCGCCCCCCCGCAACCCGATTGAGCGTCGGCGGCAGGCCGTTCGTATAGCTTTCCGTCGCCACTCACTCGGACACGAGCTGCGGATCCGTCGCAACGCGCAGCGATTCCTCCCATCACCACCATGACTACCGCCGGCGCTCCGAGCGTCCGCGTCCGACCTCGCGTCGACATCCTGAGCAGACGAATCCTGTTGACGGATATCCTACAAGTGGATATGTCTTTGGCGTCTTCATTGCAGACGGAAATGAGAAACGCATGTCGCTGAAAACTATGAAGCCCCTCACACGTGCGCCTCTTCTCCACGTCTCCGTCCAGGAAAGCCTGCGCGCCTATATCAGTGACAACGGATTGAAGCCCGGCACGCTGCTTCCGGCCGAATCCGACCTGGCGAACCAGCTCGGCGTCAGCCGCAATTCCCTGCGCGAAGGCATCAAGGCGTTGGAATCGCTGGGTGTGCTGGAATCGCGCCGAGGCGTCGGCATCTTCGTAAAGGCATTCTCATTCGAGCCGCTGCTCGACAATCTCGCTTATGGCCTCGGCGGCGCTTTGCGCCAGATCGAAGAAGTGATCGAGATCCGCCGCACCCTCGAAGTCGGGCTGATCGGCAAGACGCTTGAGATGATCGGCGACGACGATATCGCCGAGCTGCGCGCCACGGTGGAGCGCATGCGGGTGCATGCGGAGCGTGGACAATCCTTTGCCGACGAAGACCAGCTTTTTCATACGCTGCTGTTCCGCTGCCAGAACAACGAGACCCTTGCCCGGCTGATCGATGTGTTCTGGCTCGCCTTCTACAAGGCGTCCGATTTCGTCAACCTCGACAATGTCGACCCCGTCGCGACCTGGAGGGATCACGCGGCGATCGTCGATGCCATCGAGGCAAGGGATGTCGCCGAAGCGCAGAAGCGCCTGGACCGCCATTATGACGGCATTTCCCGGGTGATCGCAGCCAATAAGAAACGTGCAAATGTGGGAGGAGCACAATGAAACGACTAAACGGACTATCATCCGCCATCGCGCTCGCTGCGATGATGGCGACAACCGTCATCCCGGCCTTTACCGGCCCCGCGCAGGCAGCCACACTGTCGGGCGGCTTCGATGTCGGGCCCGGCGGTTTTCAGGGCAATTTCAACCCGCTTGCCGCGACGGGCGGCTTCACCTGGCTCAGCGTCTATTTCGAGCCGCTGGTCACCTATGACGAGAAGCTCGAAAAGGTCGTCGGGCAGCTTGCCTCGTCCCACGAGGTCAGTCCCGACCAGCTGACCTACACGTTCAAGCTAGCCGACGCGAAATGGCATGACGGCAAGCCCTTCACGGCGAAGGACGCCAAGTTCACCATCGAGCTTGCCAAGAATGCCAAGGCAGGCTCGGTCCTCGCAGCTCGGCTGAGTGCCGTTTCCTCGGTCGAGGCCAAGGACGACAAGACCCTGGTCATCAAACTCTCGGCCCCATCCGCAAGCCTGATGGACACGCTGACGAAGGTGATGATGCTGCCGGAGCACGCGCTTTCGCAGATCCCTGCGGATCAGCTTGCCAAGAACACATGGTGGTCAACCTCGCCGATCGGCACCGGGCCGTTCAAGTTCAGCAAATATGTCACCGATCAATATGTCGAACTTGTCGCCAACACCGACTACCGAGGCGGCAAGCCGGCGATCGAAAAGATCATCAACCGCTATTTCGCCAATCCGGCTGCGGCGATTGCCGCGCTGCGGGCCGGCGAAATCCAGTTCACCTACGTCGATTCCAACGATTTGAAGGCCTTCAACGACAACAAGGATTTCCGCGTCATCGAAGGAAACTCCTTCGTTGTCAACTATCTCGGCTTCAACCACGACTCGCCGATCTGGAAGGATGTTCGGGTCCGTCAGGCGGTGATGTACGCGATCAATCGCGATGCGATCATCCAGAGCCTCTACGGCGGCGCGGCCAAACCGGCAAACTGCGCTTATATCGCCGACCAGGTGGTGCCGAAGGACATCGAGACCTATGCCTACGATCCGGAAAAGGCCAAGCAGCTGCTGAAAGAGGCCGGCTGGGACCAGATCAACGGCAACAAGCCGATAACCCTTCTGACCTATTACACGACGCCGCTTGCCGCCAATGTCATGGCCGCCGTCCAGGCGATGCTGGCCCAGGTCGGCATCAACGTCACGCCGCGCGCCGTCGACACCCCGACCTATAACAGCATCGTGCTGAACCCGACGCCTGACGTCGCACAGTTCCAGATGGTTTATGCCGGCCTGCAGAACGGCCCGGATCCCGGCAGCATCAATGTCGGCCTCAATGAAAAGCAGATCCCACCGGCGGGCCCCAACGTCGCGCGCGTGCGCATGCCGGTGCTGACGGCCGCTCTCGACGCAGCGCTTGGCGAGACGGATGCCGCGAAGCGTGACGCCCGCTATCAGGACGTCTGCAAGGTGATGAACAAGGAACTGCCCTGGGGTCCGCTGTGGGTGGCGAAACGTTATGGCGTCGCCTCCGCCAGGCTGAAGGACTTCATCTGGACGCCTGCCCCCGGCGGCGGCCCGTACCAGGCGCATCCAGAGAAATGGGCGATCGCCGAATAGGGCGTAACGCATCCTGAGAAGCAAAGGGGCGGCCGGGTCACTGCAGCGCCGCGCGTCTTTCGAGGCGCTGTGGGCCGCCCGCACAGGAATGGATTTCATGCTGAGATACAGTCTCCGGCGCCTGCTGATCGGAGTGGGCATGCTGCTTGCACTGAGCGTACTGATCTTCGCCATGCTGCGCCTCACGCCCGGCGATCCGATCGACGCCTATATCGATCCCAATATTCCGATGTCCTCGTCGGATCTTGCCGAGCTGCGCGCCACGCTCGGACTCGATCAGCCGCTGCCGGTGCAGTACCTTGGCTGGCTGCGGCAGGCGCTGACGGGCAATCTCGGCTATTCGATCAAGCGGCCCGACCAGCCGGTGCTCGGCCTCGTGCTCTCGCGCGTCGGCCCGACAGTGCTCCTGATGGGATCGGCGATTGCGATCGCGATCGTTGCCGGCATCGCGACCGGCATCGTCGGTGCGGTTCGCCGCAATTCCGTCGCCGACCTGTCATTGTCTGTCTTCGCAGTCACCGGTATTTCCAGCCCGCCCTTCCTCAGCGCTCTTGTCGGCCTCTATCTCTTTTCGGTCTATTTCAACTGGATGCCCTCCGGCGGCATGCTGACACCAGGTCAGGAATTCTCCGTCGCCGACCTTCTCCATCACCTGATCCTGCCCGCGACACTGCTGGCCGTCGCGCAGACAGCGCTGATCATGCGCTATATGCGCGCTTCCATGCTGGAGGTCCTGAACCAGGACTATGTGCGCACCGCGCGCGCTAAGGGCGTCTTCGAATTCTGGGTCATTACCAAGCATGCGCTGCGCAATGCGCTGCTTCCCGTCATCACGCTGATCGGCTCGACGATCGGCCTTGCGATCGGCGGCGCGATCTTCATCGAAAGCGTCTTCAACTGGCCCGGCATGGGCCTGCTCATGGTCGATGCGGTGGAGGGCCGCGACTATCCTGTTATCATGGGTTCGACGCTCATGATCGGCGCCTGCGTCATCCTCGTCAATCTTCTGACCGACCTTGCCTATGCGGTGGTCGATCCGCGGATCAAGGTGGGCTGAGCGATGCTGGCGCGAAGCCCTGCCCGCAGTCCGGGCCCGATCGTACGCTCCCTGCATCGCTTCCTGCTCAACCGGACCGCCCTGCTTGGCCTCTGCATGATTGCGCTGATGATCGTCGCGATCCTTTCCTATCCGCTGTGGTGGAGCTTCAAGCCCAACGACATCGATCTGCTGACAATGAATGCCCAGCCGGGGCCGACACACTGGTTCGGCACCGATGGAGTCGGCCGCGACATCCTCGCCCGCGTCCTGGACGGTGGCCGCATTTCGCTGCTGGTGGCCCTCACATCGACCGTCATTTCCGCCATTATCGGCTTCCTGATCGGCGCCGTCTCGGCGCTTGCCGGCCGCTTGGCGGATGCGGTCACCATGCGTTTCGTCGATCTCGTCATGACGCTGCCGCCGGTCATCTTCCTGCTGGTGCTCGCCTCGATCGCCGGCACCGGCATCTGGCCGACGGTCTTCGTGATCTCGCTGCTCTCCTGGCCTCTGCTGGCGCGAATGGTGCGCTCGCGGCTGCTGGAACTTCGCGAACGTGACTTCGTGATGGCGGCAAGAGGCATGGGGGCGGGCCTGCCGCATCTCCTCCTCCGCCACGGCCTGCCGAATTCGATCGACATCCTCGTCGTCTTCGCGACGCTGCAGATCGCCAATGCCATCCTGCTCGAGGCCGGACTTTCCTTCCTCGGGCTCGGCATTGCGCCGCCGGCGGCAAGCTGGGGCAACATGCTGAATGCGGCCCGCTCTACCGCCGTGCTCGAACAATACCCCTGGCAGTGGCTGTTTCCCGGCGGGTTCCTGGTGCTTGCCGTCCTTGCAATCAACTTCATTGGCGATGGTCTTCGCGATGCCTTCGACCCTCGCGCCGAATTAAACTGACGATCGAAAGAAAGCGAAAATGAGCAAATTCAAGGGTGTCGTTCCTCCCGTCATAACCCCGCTGAACAAGGATCACACAGTCGATTACCCGTCCTACACCCGGGTGCTCGAAAACCTGATCGAAGCCGGATGTCATGGCCTGTTCGTGCTCGGCTCGACCAGCGAGGTGATCTTCCACGACGAAAAGACCCGGCAGGACATCATCGAGCATTCGGCAAAAGTCGTCGACGGTCGCGTACCGCTGATCGTCGGCGTCATCGACCCGACCACCGACAGGGTCATCAACCATGCCAGGACCGCGAAATCGGCCGGCGCCGACGCGGTTGTCGTCACGGCGCCGTTCTATACGGTCACCAGCCAGGCCGAGATCATCGATCACTTCCGCTATATCCGCGATGCCGTCGACGTACCGCTGATTGCCTATGACATTCCGGTCTGCGTGCATGTGAAACTGCAGCGCCAGACCAGCGTGACGCTTGCGAAAGAGGGAACGATCATCGGCATCAAGGATTCGAGCGGCGACGACGGCAATTTCCGTTACGTGCTGCTCGATCTCGCCGACCACAAGGACGTCTTCCTGATGACCGGCTCCGAAATCGTCGTCGATACGGCGCTGCAGATGGGCGCCCACGGCGTCGTGCCCGGCATCGCCAATGTCGATCCGCATGGCTATGTCAGGCTCTGGAATGCTGCCCAGCGAGGGGACTGGGTCGCGGCCCGCGAGGAGCAGGAGCGCCTCTGCCGGCTCTTCGAGATCGTCTGGGTCGGTGCGGGCCGTGTCAGCGGCGGCGCCGCCGGCATCGGCGCCTTCAAGGCGGCGATGAAGAGCCTCGGCATTATCGAAACGGCGCTGATGCCGCGCCCGCGGGCGGCGCTCAACGAGGCCGAAACCGCAAGGATCGACGAGATCCTGCGCGCGACCGGCCTGCTTGCCTGATGGATGCCATGCCACAGAGCGCCGCCACCATTCTCGACATCAAGGGGCTGCGGACCGTCTTCCGCATCCGCTCGGGCGAGGTGACGGCGGTCAACGCCATCGATCTCAGCGTGGCTGCGGGCGAGACGCTGGCGCTGGTCGGCGAGTCCGGTTCGGGCAAATCGGTCACCAGCCTTTCGGTCATGCGGCTCCTGACCCGCAATATCGGCGCGATCGCCGCCGGCCGCATCGATCTGAAGCGCAAGAATGGCAGCGTCAGCAACCTTGTCTCACTCGGCGAACAGGAGATGCGCGCCATCCGCGGCAATGATATCGGCATGGTCTTCCAGGAGCCGATGTCGAGCCTCAACCCGGTCTACACCATCGGCGACCAGATTTCCGAGCCGATCCGCATCCACCGCGGGGCGGACCGGAAGGCCGCGATGGATGCGGCGGTCGCCCTTCTCGATAGCGTCGGCATTCCCGATGCCCGGCGCCGCGCCGGTCAATATCCGCACGAGCTCTCCGGCGGCATGCGCCAGCGCGCCACGATCGCCATGGCCCTCGCCTGCGACCCGACGCTGCTGATCGCCGACGAGCCGACGACGGCGCTCGACGTCACCATTCAGGCGCAGATTCTGGCCCTCCTGCAGAAGCTGCAGCGCGAACGCGGCATGGCCATGCTCTTCATCACCCATAATCTCGGCGTCGTCGCCGAAATCGCGCATCGGGTGGCGGTGATGTATGCCGGGCGGATCGTCGAGACCGGGCCAGTGGCCGAGGTTTTCCGCAATCCGAGACATCCCTATACGATCGGCCTGATGGCCTCGATGCCGAAACTCGGCGATGCAAGCCGGATGAAGCAGGCGGGTGAAAGGCTGGCGGCCATTCCTGGCGTCGTGCCGAGCCTGATGAACATGCCGGCCGGCTGCGCTTTCCAGCCGCGCTGCCGATTTGCCGTCGACGCCTGTCGCGCGGCTGTGCCGCCGCTTGCCGAGGTCAATCCGCGCCACCAGAGCCGCTGCATTCGCTGGCAGGAGATCCGATGAGCGAACCCCTTCTCTCCGTCCGCGGCCTTGGGAAACATTATACGTCCCGCGGGACCAGACTGACCATTCTGCAGGCCGTATCCTTCGATATCGGCAAGGGCGAGGTCGTCGGGCTGGTCGGCGAATCCGGCAGCGGCAAGACGACGATCGGCCGATCGGTCCTCCGGCTGGTCGAGCCGTCGGCCGGCAGCGTCCGCTTCGATGGCGTCGAACTCACCACCTTGTCCTCATCCGAAATGCGGCGTCTGCGGCCGCGGATGCAATATATTTTTCAAGACCCGTTCGCGAGCCTGTCGCCGCGCATGACGATCGGGGAAATCCTGACCGAGGGATTGAAGATCCAGGGCCTGGGGACGGCAAGAGAGAGATTGGAACGCGCCCGCCGGGCGCTCGAACAGGTCGATCTTCCGCCGGAGGCCGTCAACCGGTACGCCCACGAATTCTCGGGCGGCCAGCGGCAGCGGATCGGCATCGCCCGCGCGCTGACGCTCGCGCCGGAATTTATCGTCGCCGACGAGCCGGTCTCGGCGCTCGATGTCTCGATCCAGGCGCAGGTGATCAACCTTCTGCGTGACCTGCAGCAGCGACTTGGCCTGACCATGCTGTTCATCAGTCACGATCTCGCCGTGGTCGAATATATCTGCGACCGGGTGATCGTCCTCTATCTCGGCCGGATCATGGAAATCGCGCCAAGCGCTGCGCTTTATGCCAGGCCGCTGCATCCCTATACGCGGGCGCTTCTCTCGGCGATCCCCTCGCCCGATCCCGATGCGCCGCGCGATCGGCAGATCCTGAAGGGCGATATTCCGAGCCCCGCCGATCCGCCGAGCGGTTGCGTCTTCCGCACGCGCTGTCCGAACGCCCTGCCCGCCTGCGGCGAGACCGTGCCGGAGCTGCGCGAAATGCAGCCCGGGCATTTCAAGGCGTGCATCCGTGATGACCTGAACTGAAGGACGTGCAATGACCACCACAACCCGCCGCCACCCGATCGCCGGCAACTGGGCTAGCCTGCTGCTACCGATCGCCGAAGACGACAGCATCGATTTCGAAAAGCTCGCCGAGGAAATCGACATACTGATCGCCGCCGGCGTCGACGGCATCTATTCGAACGGTACGGCGGGAGAATTCCACAATCAGACGGAAGCCGAGTACGAGCGAATTCAGGACGTGCTGGCGTCGCGTTGCCGCGCGGCCGGAATGCCGTTCGTCATCGGCGCCTGCCAGCCGGATCCGATCATCATGCTCGATCGGCTGCGCCGCGCAACTCTTCATAAGCCATTGGCGATCCAGGTGATCCTTCCCGACTGGTGGCCGCTCACCAATCTCGAAGCCACCGATTTCCTGAAGCGCGCATCGGAGGCGGCGGAAGGAATCCCGTTCATCCTTTACAATCCGCCGCATGCGAAACGTGTCCTGTCGCCAGCCGAGCTCCGTGACGTTTGCGGCCCCTGCCCGTCAGTGGTCGGGATGAAGATCGCCGATGGAGACGACGCCTGGTATGCGCAGGCACGAGCGCATCTTTCCGAATTTTCGCTGTTCATTCCCGGCCACCATCTCGCAACCGGCATAAAGCAGGGCGTTGCTGCCGGGGCGTTTTCGAATGTTGCCTGTCTTCATCCCTGCGGCGCCCAAGCCTGGACAGAGCTGATGCACCGGAATCTGGACGCAGCGCTTGATATCGAAAGCCGCATCTGCGCCTTCATGGACGATCACATCGTCCCGTTTCGCCGTGACCGCGGCTATTCAAATGCCGCGCTCGACAAACTGCTCGCTGCGATCGGCAACTGGGGTCCGGTCACCACCAGGCTGAGATGGCCTTACCGCTTTATCGACGAGCAAGAAGCGGCAAGTCTGCGCGATCATGCGCGCATGATCATCCCGGAGCTCTTCGCTCAGTAGGTGACAAGACGGGGACCGAACGGAGCCCTGCCGGATCATGCCGGAATGCGGGAGATGACCTTGATCTCAAAATCGAAGCCCGCCAGCCAATTCACGCCGATCGCGGTCCAATTCGGATAGGGCGGCTTGCTGAAAATCTCCTGCTTGACGGCCATGATCGTTTCAAACTGGTTCTCGGGATCGGTATGGAACGTCGTCACATCCACTATGTCGTCAAAGCTACAGCTTGCAGCTTCCAGTGTCGCCTTGAGATTTTCGAAAGCCAGCCGGACCTGACGCTGGAAGTCCGGTTCAGGTGTTCCATCGGAACGGCTGCCGACCTGGCCGGAGACGAACAGAAGATCGCCGGTTCGGATGGCGGCCGAATAACCATGGTCCTCGTAAAGGGCATGTCTGTTCGCCGGAAAGATTGCTTCGCGTCGGTTCATTGTCGATCTCGCTTCCTCATCGTTGATAAGACACCACCAGCGCAGCAGGGCTTTGCAAGAGCTTCACAGATCGCCTCGCCATGTGATATACGGTGCGTATGTGAAATAGTCGCATACGCACCGTATGTCAACATTATATACGGCCCGTATGTGAAATTGGAGATGAGATGGCAAAGAAACGCAGCGAGACGATGGAGGAAAATCGTGTGAAGCTGATCGCGGCTGCCCGAAAGGCCTTTGCCGAGAAGGGATATGCCGCCGCTTCGATGGACGAGCTGACTGCCGAAGCCGGCCTGACGCGGGGAGCGCTCTACCACAACTTCGGAGACAAGCGTGGGCTGCTTGCCGCCGTTGTCGATCAGATCGACACGGAAATGGCGTCGCGCGCAAAGGAGATCGGCGCCCGCGCGAGTGATGATTGGCAGGGCCTGCTCGCCGAGGGCGCAGCTTATATCGAAATGGCGCTTGATCCGGAGGTCCAGCGCATCGTCCTGCTCGATGGGCCTGCCGTGCTGGGTGATCCTTCACAATGGCCGAGCCAGAGCAGTTGTCTTCAGGCAACCAGGCAGACAATCGAGCGCCTGATCGTCCAGGGCGCCCTCAAGCCGGTCGACGCGGAAGCAGCCGCCCGGCTGCTCAACGGCGCTGCGCTCAATGCCGCCCTCTGGATCGCGGCGAGCGACCAGCCGCAGGATGTGTTGCCAAGAGCTGTCGAGGCCTTCGACGCCTTGGCTGCCGGCCTTCTCAAGACGTCCGCGTGAGCTTCCGATATACTGGCGGCAAACTGGGAATCTTGTTGGGGGAGATGCAGTGCGGATTGGCTCACACCATCGTCTGTCACCAATAGCTCCCGAAAACCAGAAGAATTGCGCCGACCGCGATGACAACCATCGCCGGCCAGTTCCGCGCCAAGCTGAGGAACCTCAGGCCTTGGCGCCGCGGTTCGAGCGTGGCGCCGCCCTGCGGCATCAGGTGGGGATCACTCGGCTTTCGACGAAGCGCCGGCCGAAGGAGAAAAAGAAGGCCGCCGATTATGAGAGCGGCACCGATCAGAACTGCCCACATCGTCGCCTCCGCCGGGGACACGGACGTGAGTTAAACCGCATCCGGCCTCAATTGTTCCGTAACATGCTCAAATCGCTCGCGACGCGCAGGGCGGCATACCCTCGAGCGGCTTCCGTTAAAAGGTGAACCGCTCTAAAGGGATTTGTCACCGCCTGAGCAAACATGTATTCGAACTCGAAAATCCTTGCCTGACCGTGGCGGCTGTTCTGCCGCGCACAAACCGAACGCGATTGCAAATGACTGAACATGCCATGACCTGGGGGATCGCCGGCCTCACTGCGATGGGCGTCGTCGTCCGTCCCTTTCGGTGGCCGGAAGCGATCTGGGCCGTTTTCGGCGCTCTGCTCCTGCTCGCCTTCCGCCTGCTTGGACCCCATGATGCCCTGGCAGGCGTTGCCAAGGGCGGCGATGTTTATCTCTTTCTGATCGGCATGATGCTGCTGTCGGAACTTGCCCGGCGCGAAGGCCTGTTCGACTGGATCGCCTCCATTGCAATCGCGTACGCCCAGGGATCACCCCGGCGTCTCTTCGTGCTCGTCTATCTTGTCGGCGTGATTGTCACCGTCTTTCTTTCCAACGATGCGACGGCCGTGGTGCTGACGCCGGCCGTCTATGCCGCCTGCCGGACGGCGCGTGTCAAAGACCCGATGCCTTATCTGCTGATCTGCGCCTTCATTGCCAATGCCGCGAGCTTCGTCCTGCCGATTTCCAACCCGGCTAATCTGGTTATCTTTGCCGGCGGTGATATGCCGCCGCTCTCCCGCTGGCTGTCGACATTCATGCTGCCGTCGATCATTTCGATCGTCGCCACGTTCCTCTGCCTCTACTGGACGCAACGCCGCGCCCTTGCAGAAGACACTCTTGCCGCCGACACGCAGCAACCGCCCCTCTCCCGCAGCGCCCGCCTCGCGGGATGGGGAATCCTGCTGACGGCCATCGTTCTCATCACGGCGTCGGCCATGCATGTCGACCTCGGCGTGCCGACCTTTGTTGCGGGCACGATCACCACCGCGATCGTTCTGATGCTGACGCGGCAAAGCCCGGCCGAGACGATGAAGGGCATCAGCTGGAGCGTTCTGCCGCTGGTCGCCGGCCTGTTCGTCATCGTCGAATCGCTCGATCATACCGGGCTGACGAACATTCTCTCCGATCAGCTGGCTGCGCTTGCCTCGGCCTCGCAATCGCAGGCGATCGGCGTGGCGGGCCTGCTCGTCGGCGTGATCTGCAACCTCGTGAACAATCTTCCTGCCGGCCTGCTTGCCGGCAGCGTGGTGCAGGCCGCAGGTGTCTCCGACAAGATCGCCGGCGCCGTGCTGATCGGCGTCGATCTCGGACCCAATCTGTCGGTGACGGGGTCGCTGGCGACGATCTTGTGGCTGTCTGCCCTGCGCCGCGAAGGCCTGCATATCGGCGCCTGGACGTTTCTAAAACTCGGAACCGTCGTCATGTTCCCCGCACTCATTCTGTCTCTGGGGTCGCTCCTCCTGTTTTGAGTCCAAGCTCGCTAGAAGATGGCTCAACGAGGGAAAAGAAAGCGTCATCCCGAAGATAGCGAAATCTGCTCTGCGGCGTACCCTAGAGCGGTTCAGCTTTTCACGGATGCGCAGAACCGCTACCTTTTAGTTTAGGCAATTATCCGGTGAAACGGCCCGAGAGCCTTCGTGCGGGCAGTTTCCGAAGCAAGGATGACTGCGCACCGAATGCGACGCATTCAAACGACTGACGGCCATTCAGCGGGAGGATCGATGATGGGCATCATCGACGAGCGTGAAGAAGCACTCGAGAAAGAGTACATCGTGAAGCTCGAGCGTTCGTTCCATATCCGGGCGAGGCGCGACCGGATGCTGGCACGCTGGGCGGCCGAGCTCATCGGACGAACCGACTTCGACATCTATTTCGACGAAGTCATTTCCGCCGGGTTGCTGGAGTCAGGGGATGAGAACGTCTTCAGAAAGATTCTCAGCGACCTGCAATATGCAGACGTCGCGATCAGCGCTCAGACGGTTCGCGAGAAAATGAAGCAGCTTCTGCCTGAAGCGGCAAGGTCCCTCGCCGAGGCCGGCTAAAGCCTTTCAGGGTGAGTGCGCCAGGCTGCCGGCACTTTCGTGCAGGAGACATCTCATGACAGCTGCCATTCCGGTGGCGTCTCCAGACATACCGGTTTCGCCACCGGCCGCTCTTTGATTGCTGTCAGGACAGTCTCCCTCTTCCATCTGGGTCAACGGGACTGCTCTTTGCGATGGATCAACGTGCGCGGCGTGCATCACCTGCATTATCCGCGCCGGACAATCATCGTGAAGGGACGAAGATCATGACGAGCAAGATGATGAAGGCGGCAGTGGTTCGGGAGTTCGGCAAGCCGCTCGCAATCGAATGCGTGCCGGTGCCTGTTCCGGGCCCGGGGGAGATCCTGGTGAAGGTCGTTGCCTGCGGAGTATGCCATACCGACCTGCACGCCGCTGAGGGCGATTGGCCGGTCAAGCCGCTGCCGCCCTTCATTCCCGGTCACGAAGCGGCCGGGGTCGTTGCTGCTCTCGGTCCCGGCGTCACCGAATTCAAGGAAGGCGATGCCGTCGGCGTCGCCTGGCTGCACGATGCCTGCCTGCGCTGCGAATATTGCGAAACCGGTTGGGAAACCCTCTGCGAACACCAGCACAATACCGGCTACAGCTGCAATGGCGGCTTTGCCGAATATGTCATCGCGTCGGCCGCTTTCGCCGCCCGCCTTCCTGCAGACGTCGACTTTGCCAAGATCGCGCCAATCCTCTGCGCCGGTGTCACGACCTATAAAGGGCTGAAGGAAACCGAAGCGCGGCCCGGCGAATGGGTGGCGATATCGGGCGTCGGCGGCCTCGGCCATGTCGCGATCCAATATGCCAAGGCGATGGGTCTCAAGGTGGTCGCTCTCGATGTCGCTGCCGCCAAGCTCGACCTTGCCCGCCAGGTCGGCGCCGATCTCGCGCTCAACGCACGCGCCGAAGACACCGTCGAAAAGGTGCTGAAGGCAACGAGCGGCGGTGCGCATGGCGTTCTCGTCACCGCCGTCTCGCCGCCTGCCTTCTCGCAGGCACTCGGCATGGTGCGTCGCAAAGGCACCGTCAGCCTCGTCGGCCTGCCGCCGGGCAACTTCCCGACGCCGATCTTCGACGTCGTGCTGAAGCGCATCACCGTACGCGGCTCGATCGTCGGCACGCGCCGCGACCTCGATGAAGCGCTGGCTTTCGCCATCGAAGGCAAGGTTCACGCCGAAATCTCCAAGGCGCCGCTCGATAACATCAACGATATTTTTGCCGATCTCAAAGCGGGAACGATCGAGGGCCGCACGGTGCTCGATATCGCAGGAGAGGCGAGCATCTTCGCAGCGCGGGACCAGTCCGCAGCATAGCTGGCGCGCTGCGCGTCTCCGCCGCGCGGCGGAGACACCTTCGCTTCGAAAACCAGAGCGCCTCGGCCCGGCCGATCCGGTGAGCGGGGCAAGGCGCCCACTCTTTGGGCCGAGATCGAAGCGCTGGGCCGGGAAGGAATTCAAAGGCCATGAGATGGTCGAGCGCGTGGTCGCCGCTGACGCCTTGACGACGGACGGTTCTACGCCAGCGTCTTTCCCGTCCGGCGCAGGCCTTTCATGCCAGCTGAGCGTCTGCTCGGGGAAAGGAGGCGTGTGGCCGCCGCGTCATTTGCGGCGCTGCAAGACAAACGGATCAACCGCAATCTTGCCCCCGCCGAACACGACCAATGCCAGCGCCATTGCCGCCCAGGGCAGGTGAAAGTTGGCCCAGCCCTCCGGGATGGTGAGCTGGATGATCGCCGTCATCAGCAGCAGACCGAGGGCAGCGAAGCGGGTGGCCAAGCCGAGGATCAGCAGAATTGGCAGAACCAGTTCTCCAATTCCGGCGGCCGTCGCCATCGTCAGAGGAAACGGGTAGGCGACTGCGCTGCCGAAGATATGAAGCTTGAACTCCTGCTCGAAAAGATATCTTGCGCCCGATGAAAGCGTCAGGAAGTCGTCCCATTTCGTCAGCCCCGACTTGAAGAAGGGAATAGCCAGCGCAAAACGCAATGCCAGCAGCGGCAGCGACCTGGGAACTGAGGCGAGCAGGCCTTCCGCGCGTGTGACGAGGGAGGCAGCGGCAGCGCCAAAGCCGTGCGAAGGGGCCACTTCGGTTTTCATGTGGAGTTTCCTTTATACTGTTGAAAGGCTCTAAACGCGCCGAAACCTGCAAGACCGACCAGCGCCGTTCCGAAATCGAATTCCCGGGCAGCCGCACATGCCGCCTCTGCCGCCTCGCCGAGAGTGGCGGCGTTGAACAAGGCGGCAGCAAAGACAGCGTCCCGCGGCGGCAGGACATGAACATTGACCGACATCTCCGGTCGCACGACCAGGACCGCTTGCCCACCCCAGTCGGAGACCGGCGAAACCACCGCCTCTTGATGTGCGCTCCAGATCGAACCAACCGGAAAACTCGACAGGATCAGGTGCGCGGATGGGTGTGGGACGAGCCGCAAATCCGAAAGCATCTCGGGCGCCACGGCTCTGAGTGCCGCAAGATCGAGAGGCGCGCTGTCGGCGGCGTGGTAAGCCTCCGTCCAGGCGGCCTCGAGCCGGGCGACATCGGGCAGATAGACAAGCGTGCCTGCAGGCTCAAAAGCTGCGATGAAGTCGGGGAAATCGTCGCCATATTCCATGATCAGCGGCGAGGCTGGCTTGTGATCCTGGGCGTAGGCTCGCGCCACGGCCGAAAAGAACTCCGAACCCACGAGCCTCTCAGTCACCGGAAAACGTTGCGCCAGCGCCTTTGTCAGCCCGACGAACACATTGTTGCGGTATACGGCAAACCGCGCCGCGTCGGGCTTGCCGCGTGCGTTGATGATGCCCTCCGGCACCGGCCGCTCGGCATGCAGCAAGGCATCGGCGAAGGCGGTTTGGTGGGTTGCGAAATCCATTGTCACGCCGCCCGGATCCGGCGCCCGCCGCGGCAAGACGTTTCGGCAGCGAGCATCGCATCCGCGCGTTTTGCCTCTGAATACAGTGTGGCGAAATCCGGAACATTATTGTCCCATTCGATCAGCGTCGGGAGTGCGCCGGTGCGCGCGAGGGTATGTTTGTAGAGCGCCAATACGTCGCTCTTCACCGCCGTCGCATGCGCGTCGATCAGCAGCCGGTCGCCGGCGGGGTCGACGGTTTCGTCGTAACCGGCAAGGTGAATCTCACCGACGAACTCGACCGGAAAACGATCTATATAGGCGGTGGCATCGAGCCGGTGGTTTACCGCCGAGACCATCACATTGTTGACGTCGAGCAGAAGGCCGCAGCCCGTCCGCTCAGCGATCGTCGCCAGAAAATCCACTTCATCGATCGTACTGTCGGCGAACAGTATATAGGTGGAAGGGTTTTCCAGCAGCAGTTGTCGCCCGAGCGCCTGTTGCGTTTCATCGACATGGTCGACGACGCGCGCCAGGGTTTCTTCCGTGTAGGGCAGCGGCAGCAAATCATTGAGAAATCCCGTGTCATGCGTCGACCAGGCCAGATGTTCGGAAAAGCTCTGAGGCCGATAGCGGTCGAGCAAGCTGCGAAGCCGCTTCAGATGCGCCTTGTCGAGCCCACGCGCCGCGCCGATCGATAAGCCGACGCCGTGCAGCGACAGCGGATAGTGTTCCGTGACGGCTTGGAGATAGCGATGCGGCGGCCCGCCTGCGCCCATGTAGTTCTCGGCATGGGCCTCGAAGAAGCCGACGTCCGGCAGATCGGCCAGAATGGTGTCATAATGCTCGGGCTTTAGACCGAGGCCGGCCCGCGCAGGCAGGAGGACAGGTCGATTTGTTGAAGCGGTCATCGCAATTCTCCCGATTTGACGAGAAAAGATGGAGGCCCGGGCATCGGGCCTCCGCTTTCCGGTCAGCCTTTGGTCGGCTCGAGCTTACCCATGTGCCCGTTGACATTCATGCTGACGCAGGTACCGGCCGGGACCGCCTTCCAGGCGTTGCCCTGATAATCCATCGTCGATGTACCTGCGCAGGTCGTGCCGGCACCGGCGGCACAATCATTGTGACCCTTGAGCGCGATGCCATAGCATTTCTCCTTGCCCACCATTTTCTCCGCCGGCAGCGGTGCGGCGAAGGCAGCAGATGAAATTGCAGTGGCGAGCGAGCCTGCGAGGGCGAGGCTGAGAGTGGAACGGTTCATGGATGGTCTCCTCTTGCAAAGATCCGCGCACCGGTCATCGGCCGCGTAATCCCTCTTTCGAGACGACGATCCCGCTTGTTACAGGCATAACGAACACGAATTGGTGATCGGCCTTCGCACGATGGTATGGTTTTGTTCGTGGGACGGTGGCGGCGCTCGTTTGGCGCAGGCGCGCCGGAGGATTTCGCGGCACCCAGCTTATGGGTATTCACCTGTGACGGCTTCAAGGACCAGTGGTCCTTCCGCCTCCAGCCTGACACGGCCCCTGCCGACGCGCGCGAGGCGGATGGGCGCCTGCTTTTCTTCGAGCCGGCGGCGCAACAGCAAGAGCCGGGTTTCGAGATTGTCCTTGATCTCCGGCATGCGTGCGCCGGCCGTCAACCGCATTTCCCGGTTGGTGAACTCGCTTCTGCCGTCGCTCAGATGCCAGTCGAGCATCAGGCGCAGCAGAGTGCCGGCAACGCCCTTCACGATGTAAGTGCCATCGATGAAGACGCTGTCATCGAAGCGGTGATGAACAACGCGGATTTCTCGGCCGGCGGCAACAGGCTCGGGCGTGCTGGTCGCAGGTCTCTGTTCGGCGGCAGCCGCTGCGCGCTCGCTGGCCCTGAGGGCGCCGGCAGCCTGTCCCGCCAGTATCTCGAGAGCAGCTTCGTCCTCTTCTCGAAAGGCGAGTCGCTCCGTGCTCTCGATGAAGAGCACGCCCGTCACCGCGCCGCCGGCGATCATGGGAACGGCAATCTGGCTCATTGCCATCGGCAAATGCGGGAAAGCGATCGTGCGCGTCGTATTTTCAGCCCCTTCCGCCTCCAGACCGATCGCTTCGCCAAACCGGCGCACACGGCTCATGTCACTGACCTTGATCGCCTGTCCACCCGCTGCCGCAGCCCCGATCAATCCGTCGCCGCCTGCGATTTCGGATCCGAGGCCCGAGCGCTCGTAGCCGATGCTGCCCATCGTGATCAGGCAGCCGCGATGGCTGTCGTGGATGAGCACGAGCGCATTGCCGCATCCGAGGACTTGCTTGACGCCGACGAGCAGGCTGTCGATGATCTCATCTGCCTCCGACTGTCGCTCGATCGCCTTGATCGCCTTGGAAAGATCAGGGAGGCTGACAGGCGCCCGGCTGCTCGGCGGCGAAGCTGTTTCCACCGGCGAGGGAACCTTCTCAATTCCGTACACCCGGAAAATATCGGCGCTCCTCAGCCGCATGACATCCGACATGCCGATCTGCGCGCTGCTCGCCTTGAGCTGGCGAGCGATCTTGTCGAACAGCGCGCCGGCATCGACCGAACGAACGAAGCCGACGTCGAGCAGGAACTGATCGCCGGTGAACCCGTCCACCAGGATCAGCGTGACCTTTGGATTGGCGCGCACATTCGCCGCCGTCTTGGCGAAGAACTGGTTGGAGAGCGCGACATGCTCCTCATCGACCCGCACCACATGGGAGAGATAGGATATGTTCGGCATGCCGTCGGCCGAGGCCGTGGCGATGATGGAGGGAATGACACCCTCGAAGCAGGCGGAAAGATCGGAAAGCCGCAGGTTCATTGGGACCGCGCGCCAACATGGGTGCCCGCCAGCATGCCGGCGAGCGGGCCGGGCGTCTGGACATATATCTCACTGATCACCAGCCGGGCGACCCGCGCCTCGCGCGCCGTCAGCCATGGCGCGATAAGACGCCGGGGGACGCCGAGCGATTCGAGCTCGTTCGTCGCCGCGGTGATGAAATGATCGGCGCGAGCGAGGTCAGAACTCTGGATCTCTTGCATGCCGGCGCTCCCCTTCAGCTGGAAACTTACATAATCCGCGGGGGTTACGAAGGTGGCGGCAACCCGCCCGGTCTGCCGGATACCGATTTCGAGCCGCGGCCACTGCCAGGCTGAAAAGATGACGTCAATCGTTTCGCGGTCTTCCAGAAGATGGAAGCCGACGCCGCGTCCCGCCGAAGGACGGCCGGTCTCGTCGGCCGCCGCGATGATGCACATCAGCGGCCTGTTGAAAAAATCGAGAAGCCTGTCGTCAAGCCTCACTGCCGTCCCCCATTGCTTGCCCCAATCCTCCTTAGCAAACTTTTAGGATTCCCGGTACGGCTTGCACATTCATTTAGGAACGCCGTTTTTTTCGCTGCGCTATAGAAGCGACGTACCGGCTGAACGGCCTCGATTATCACCATACCCCAGTGTTCGGCGGCCCCGTGCCGCCGGGCGAAAGACAATCGCGCCCGCCCCGCATGCCGGAGCGGGGCACGGATCTCTGCGTTTTGCCGCAGGCGAAACCGCCGGCGGTCGATGCGGGACGAATTTGGAGAAAGAGAAATGGAGAAGTTTGATCATGCGGCAGTTTCGCCGCCGGGGCATGGGTTGCCGGCAATGGCTTTCGGCACGCATGTCATCCGTTTTATGGCGGGCAATACTGGCGGTTCGCTCGGCATGTTCGAAGCCTGCGTGCTGCCCGGCGAAGGTCCGCCACTACATGTGCATGAGCGCGAGGACGAGTTGTTCCGCGTTCTTTCCGGCCGCTTCGGCTTCTGGTGTGCCGGCGATTATGTCGAACTCACGGAAGGCGGCTCTATCGCTTTGCCGCGCGGTGTGCCGCACCGGTTCCGCAATGTGGGACAGACGGAGGGCCGCCTCATGGTCGTCGTCACCCCGGGCGGGTTCGAGAGCTTCTTTCCGATCGTCGAACTCTGCAAGCCCGAAACACCCGAGCAGATCGCCTCGATCGCCAGGGGCTTCGGCCTAACCTTCCCACCCGAGGACAATCGCAAGGTCGCCTGAACCACCAGAAACACGTCCCGAAACTGAGCAACGGTCCATTTGAAAGGAAACCGAACGATGACACATGTACCTTCGAACGAAAACGCAATGACCCTGACAGCCGCGCAGCTCGATGCCTATTTGGCCCGGATCGGCGTCGGGCGGCCGTCGCGCCTCGACATCGACAGCTTGTCGCAGTTGCATCGCGCCCATCTCATGAGTTTTACATGGGAGGCACTGGACGCCTTCATGGGATGGCCCTCCGCGATCACCCCGGCTGCGGCATTCGCCAAAATGGTCGAGAGGCGGCGTGGCGGCTGGTGTTATGAGATGAACGGCCTCTTCGGCGCCGCGCTTGCGGCACTCGGCTTCCGTGTGACCCGCCTTTGCGGCGCCGTCGACCGGGAAAAGCTCGGCGACATCGCGATCGGCAATCATCTGACGCTGCGTGTCGATCTCGAGCGTCCCTATCTCGCCGAGGTCGGCATAGCGGACGCCATCATCGAGCCGGTGCCGCTTGTGGCCGGGCCGATCAGCCAACGCGGCTTCGATTTCTCCATCATGCCGGCCGACGGGAGCTGGCTGCGCTTCAATAATCATGTGCTCGGTATCGCGAAAAGCTTCGATTTCCGGCTCGACCACAGCGACGAAGCCGCGATGGCCGCAACACAAGGCTGGCTGATGCAAGATCCCGGCTCTCCGTTCACCAATGCGCTCGCGGTGTTGCGGCACACGGCGGACGGCTACGTCGCCCTCCAGGACGACCGTCTGCGCCGTGTGACGGCGAACAGCCTCAGCGAGGAGCGCATTACGAGCGCCAGCCATCTCGGCGACACGTTCGAGACAGTATTCGATCTCGACATTCCCCTGCCCGACCGCGTCTGGGAGCGCCTCCAGACGATCCGCCGCGACAAGGCGGCGTGAGCCCGACACCTCATCATTTCACATCCGAGGAATTATCAATGTTTCGCATAACTGCACTCGCCCTTGCTCTTACCTTGAGCACGACCTTCGCCCTTGCCGCCGCCACCGATCCTGCGCCGGGCGGAGCCTACAAGACCGATCCCTCGCATTCGAGTTTCAATTGGTCGTTCGACCATTCCGGCCTGTCCCACTACACGGCGCGCTTTACCGGAGTCGATGCGCGGCTCGACTGGAAGCCGGAAAAGCCGGAAACTTCAACGCTTTCGGTCACGATCGATCCGCTTTCGGTCCGCACCGACTATCCATGGCCTGAGAAGGTCAACTTCGATGCGGAGATCGGTGGAGACGAGAGCTTCCTTGCAGCCAAGCCGATCACCTTCGTTTCCAGGACGATCCATGTGACGGGCAAGAAGACCGGCACCGTCGAAGGCCTCCTGACCCTGCGCGGCGAGACGCACCCGGCAAAACTCGACGTCACCTTCAACGGCTCAATGGCGGAGCACCCGATGATGGGCGTCCCGAAGATCGGTTTCTCGGCGACCGGCAGCATCCGTCGCAGCGATTGGGGACTGGATTTCGCAATCCCCGAACTCGGCGACATCGTCACCTTCGCGATAGAAACGCAGATGGTGCCGGCTGGTTACTCATTCCAGTGAGAAGCGAAGCGGGGCGGCAGGTCCAACGGACCTGCGCCCCCTTGCCGATTTCGCTGGAAATGGCGATGCGACCCCTTTATCTTGCAGGGATGGCGTGTGCTGCGTGCGCCACGGGCTTTCCCGAAATCGACGGAGACTGAAGATCAACCTTCCAAAACACAGGGAGCGCTGACCGGTGTCGCAGCCTATCTCTCCAGGTCTCATCCGATCCACCCTTCGCCAGTTCCTCGATAGCGAAGCTTCAGGCGGTCTCGTGCTGATGGCAGTCGCCTTGGCTGCAATCGTGACGGCGAACTCACCGCTTGCAGAGGGTTACTTCCACGCTCTTCACATCTATCTAGGGCCGCTCAGCCTGCTGCACTGGATCAATGACGCGCTGATGGCGCTGTTCTTTCTCCTCGTCGGGCTCGAGATCAAGCGCGAAATGCTGGACGGCCAGCTCTCCAGCTGGAGTCGCCGCATTCTGCCGGGTGCGGCGGCACTGGGAGGCATGCTCTTCCCCGCCCTCTTCTACATCCTGTTCAACCGGGAAAATCCGGCCGCCCTGCGTGGCTGGGCGATCCCGACGGCGACGGACATCGCATTCGCCCTGGGCGTCATCTCCCTGTTCGGCCCGCGCGTGCCTGCCTCGTTGAAGATCTTCCTGGCGGCACTGGCGATCATCGATGACCTGGGGGCCGTCATGATCATTGCGCTGTTCTACACGAGCGATCTCAACTTGCTGGCGCTTGCAGGGGCTGCGGCGGTGCTCGCCGCGCTCTATGGCATGAATCGGGCCAGGATTCTGAAGCTGTGGCCGTATCTGGTGCTCGGCGCCGTGCTCTGGGTGCTCGTCTTCGCGTCTGGAATCCACGCGACATTGGCCGGTGTTCTTCTCGCACTGACGATTCCGTTGAAGGCAACGCCGGGAACGCGCGAGGCGAGCCACGAGCAGTCGCCGTTGCACCATCTCGAGCACATCCTACAGAAGCCCGTCGCATTCATCGTCGTTCCGATCTTCGGCTTTGCCAATGCCGGCGTCTCCTTCTCCGGCGTCTCGGCAGCCACGCTGACGGAGCCATTGACCCTCGGCGTGGCGGCGGGACTTTTGCTTGGAAAACTGGTCGGCGTTCTCAGCACGGTCTTCCTGCTCGTCAAAATCGGTCTCGCCGACCTTCCAGCCAAGGCGAGCTGGGGGCAGATGACCGGTGTGGCCGCCCTCTGCGGCATAGGTTTCACCATGAGCCTTTTCATCGGGCTGCTTGCATTCAACGATCCCAGCGTCCAGGACCACGTGAAGATGGGCATCCTGCTGGGGTCTCTGCTGTCCGGTCTGGTCGGCGCGGCGATGCTCGCAACATTCAATCGCCGATCCTGAGAGAGCGGGCTGCAGTTCTCCATGAAGAACCCGGCCGATAGCGCCCTTTGTTTCGGCCGAAAGAGACCTCCAGTCAAAGCTTTGGGGTCAAACATCTGCAACAAAAGCCTGCTCGAATTGTACGCAAATTTTCGATAAAGTCGGCCAGTCGCTGGCCTAGCAGTGACATTTGTCTATTCGCTATTTTTATTATCCCGAACCAGCATCGCTTACACTTCGGTTTTAAATGTCGATACCTTTACGTTCAGCCTCACTGCAGAATAGATGCCGCAGCTACAGTGTTGAAGATCTCATGACGGACGCCGCTTTTGCCGCTGCTCTGCGTGAATCCGCCTCCGAGCTACTGGCAATCCATCGCAGAGCGCCGAGAATAGTGCGTTATGTTGCCGATCTGCAGAAGTGGCTGCTCAGCCAGGCGGCGTTGGCATTGCATTTTGAGCGGAAGCTCAACCCGTCCTGCCCCCCGTTGACCGCTTCCAACCTCGCAAAATTTCTGGTCGAGAACCACATCGCCAGCCACAACACCGTCGTCGCACATATGAAGGAGATGGCGTATTACAAATTATTCGAGCCGGTGGAGACGACGGATCGGCGCGCCAAACCGTTACAGGCGAGCGCCTATGCTGAAACCTTGATCCGGCAATGGTTCGAAGGGCACCTTCGTTCCTTGGACGGCATAGACGCGGGAGATCGCTGTCGGTGGTCGGAGGCGGATGAGACAATTCTGTATCGCGCTCAGCCGCGTATTGCACGTCGGCTGTTTAACCATCCGGATTGGTATAGCCCGCCCGAAAGCGTTGCGCTGTTCGTAAGGTCCGAATCCGGAAGCAACATATTGCACGACCTCATGTCGCGGGTGCCACTGGCACCGGTCGTAGGTGAACGCACCTGGGTGGGCGATGTCTCTGCACGACTGACCGCGGCCGAATATGTCATTTCCCGCAGTCATGCCAGCAGATTGCTGGCGGCCGCGCAAAATCAAGGATTGCTGGGATGGGAGGCGCCCCAAAAAAGTGGGGATTGCTGGATTTCGGCGAAGCTCGTGCTCGACTACAGACGCTGGCAGGCCACGAAATTCTCGGTTATCTCCGAGGTTTTGGCGAGTATCGAGTAGGCGCTTGGGATAGCGTTCCCGCAGGAACGCTGAACCGATGAGACTGTTTTGGGAACCATGTGGTGCCCAGGGGCGGAATCGAACCACCGACACGCGGATTTTCAATCCGCTGCTCTACCAACTGAGCTACCTGGGCCAACCTGCTTAACTGCGGTGCTCTTGATGAAAAGAACCGCGGGGCCTTGGTTCGCCCCGGAAGCGAGCGGGGTTATAGCATCTTGTTCGCCCATGGCAAGCGTCAAATGACTCTTTTTTGACGGTCTTGCCAATTTTGCCGATTCATGTGGAAAAATAAGAGCTTCGGGGAGGAAATCTGCTAGTTTTCCTCGTCGGGATAATCGGCCTTCGTTTCGTCGTCGGCCACCGGAATGGCGTATGAGCCGGTCAGCCAGCGGGAGAGATCGACCTCACGGCAGCGGTTGGAGCAGAAGGGGTAATGTTCTCGGTTCGATGGTTTGCCGCATTCCGGGCAAGGGCGCGTCTTGCGCAGGGGCTCGACCTTGGCGGCGGCTTTCTTGTCTTCGGGCATGATCGGTTCCGTCCTAAAGCATGTCGCGCAACAGTGTCAGCGCTTTTGCGACAACGACATGCATGAAAACAAAGCCTTAAAGCGCGACGCGCGGATCTGAAAGATCGTGACGCGCTTTAAGCATTGGCCGTGGGTCAGCCCTCGGGCCACCGGCTATGCACATCGAAGCCCTCGCCGGTCAGAAGCAGAATGGTTTCATATAGCGGCAGGCCGACGACATTGGTGTAGGAGCCCACCATCTTCTGCACGAAAGTGCCGGCAAGGCCCTGGATGCCGTAAGCGCCCGCCTTGCCGCGCCACTGGCCGGAGGCTAGGTAGTTCTCGATCTCGAAACCGGAGAGCCGCTTGAAGCGCACCTTGGTCTCGACGATCTTCTGGCGAATCTTGCGATCCGGCGTCACCAGGCAGATGCCGGTATAGACGAGATGGTTGCGTCCCGACAGGAGATGCAGCGAACTCAGCGCCTCGTCGGCGAACTCGGCCTTGCCGAGAATGCGCCGGCCGACGGCGACCACCGTATCGGCGGAGAGGATATAGCTCCCCTTCCAGGTGATATCGCCCTTGATGGCGGCAAGTGCTGCCTCGGCCTTCTCGGCCGACAGCCTTCGGGCGAGCGAACGCGGATGCTCCGACTTCTTCGGCGTTTCGTCGATATCCATCGGCATCAGGCGCGAAGGCTCGATGCCGGCCTGGTTGAGCAGGTCGACGCGGCGGGGCGAGCCCGAGGCCAGAATGAGCTTGTATTTCAGCGCCATGAAACCTCGACCATCGGCGGACGGGAGCGGGCAGACTTACTTGAAACGATAGGTGATGCGGCCCTTGGTCAGATCGTAGGGCGTCATTTCCACAAGCACCTTGTCGCCCGCGAGAACGCGGATGCGGTTCTTGCGCATGCGGCCGGCGGTGTGAGCGATGATCTCGTGTTCGTTTTCAAGCTTCACGCGAAACGTCGCATTCGGCAGAAGTTCGGTGACGATTCCCGGGAATTCGAGGACTTCTTCTTTCGGCATATAGTGGTTTTCTTCCTGTGGGTTGCAGAGGCAGCGCAACGCGCGCCTTTAAAATTTGGGCGGAAACTACACAATCAACGCAGGTTTGTGAACCTTGTTGATCAGGCTTTCCTTTATTTGTTTTCATGCCGATTGCGCGGCAATGCCATTTCGTTTGAGCAGCCGGCTCTCGATGAGGCCGGCCAGGTGATCGCGAACCTCGCGATAGCTGTCCAGTATCTGCTCGCGCGTGCCGCTGACGACCGTCGGATCCATGGTCGGCCAGTAGACGACGTCGATCGCGTTCGACCGCGTCAGCTCGAGTGCGGCGTGATGGGCCTGCGGCGACAACGTGATGATCAGATCGAAATAATCGTCTTCGAGTTCTTCCAGCGTCTGCGGCTGGCGGCGCCCGAGAGAAAGCCCGATTTCGTCGAGCACGACATCGACGAACGGATCGCGCTCGCCGGCGCGAACGCCGGCGGACTTTATATAGGTATTGGCAGGCAGAATGCTACGGGCGATCGCTTCGGCCATCGGCGAGCGGATGGCGTTCAGGCCGCACATGAAGAGGATGGCGCCTGGCCTTTTTGCGTCCCCGACGTCGGCGGCGAGCTCCATCGCCGTCATCCACGCCAGTAGAGCACGCAGACCAGCGTGAAAAGGCGCCGGGCGGTGTCGAAATCGACCTCGATCTTGCCGGCCAGCCTGTCTTTCAGCGTCTGCGAGCCTTCATTGTGGATGCCGCGCCGGCCCATATCGATCGCCTCGATGCGGCTTGGCGTGGCCGATCGGATCGCTTCGTAATAGCTTTCGCAGATCATGAAGTAATCTTTGACGATCCGCCGGAACGGGGTGAGCGACAGGATATGGGTGGCGACATCGCCGCCTTCTTCCGTCTTGATGGCGAACACCAGCTTCGAATCCATCAGCGAGATGTTCAGCCGGTAAGGACCGCCGGAATGGCCGAGCGGCTCGAACCTGTTCTCCTCGATGAGATCGAAGATGGCGACGGCGCGTTCATGCTCGACATCGGGTGTCGAACGGCCGATCGTATCGTCGAGGACGACGTCGCAAAGCCGGAAATTGCCCGCCGCCATGCCCTCACCTAATCGAGGTTGAGGCGGATCGCGACCGACCGCGCATGGGCATCGAGGCCTTCGGAGACGGCAAGCGCGATCGCCGCCGGGCCGAGGGTGCGCAACTCACCCGGCCCCAGGCGCAGGATCGAGGTGCGCTTGACGAAATCGAGCACCGACAGGCCGGAGGAGAAGCGCGCCGAACGCGCCGTCGGCAGTACATGGTTCGAACCGCCGACATAATCGCCGATGACCTCGGGCGTATGAGCGCCGATGAAGATCGCGCCGGCATTGCGGATGCCGTCGAGCAGCCGGTCGGGATCGGCGAGGGCGAGCTCGACATGCTCGGCTGCGATGCGGTTGGCGAGCGGAATGGCCTGCTTCAGATCGGCAACGAGGATGACTGCGCCGAAATCGCGCCAGCTTGCCCCTGCCGTCTCGGCGCGGTTCAGCGTCTTCAGCTGGCGTTCGACCGCCTGCTCCACCGCCTTGCCGAATTCGACATTATCGGTGATCAGGATCGCCTGGGCGCTGGCATCGTGCTCGGCCTGCGCCAAAAGGTCGGCGGCGATCCAATCAGGATTGTTGTCCTTATCGGCAATCACCAGCACTTCGGAGGGGCCGGCGATCATATCGATGCCGACGGTGCCGAAGACATGGCGCTTGGCGGCGGCGACATAGGCGTTGCCGGGACCGGTGATCTTGGCGACGGGAGCGATGGTCTCGGTGCCATAAGCGAGAGCCGCGATCGCCTGGGCGCCGCCGACACGATAGATCTCGGTCACGCCGGCAAGCTTGGCGGCGGCAAGCACCGCCGGATTGACGGCGCCGCCGGTCGCGGGAACGGCGATGACGATGCGGTCGACACCAGCGACCTTGGCCGGCACGGCATTCATCAGAACAGAGCTCGGATAACTCGCGGTGCCGCCCGGAACATAGAGCCCGACCGCCTCGATCGCCGTCCAGCGCGAGCCGAGACCGACGCCCATGTCGTCCTCGTAGATATCATCCTTCGGCAGCTGGCGGCGATGATGGCTCTCGATGCGCAATGCCGCGAGCTTCAGAGCGCCCAGCACCTCGGCGGGCACCGCCTCGATCGCGGCGTCGATCTCCTCAGGCGTCACGCGCATCGGCACGGCGGCGAAATCGATGCCGTCGAACTTCAGCGAATATTCGGCCAGCGCCACATCGCCGCGTGCCCTGACATCATCGATGATGGCGCGGGCGACGGCATTCACATCCTCGGACACTTCGCGCTTCGTCGTCAGAAAAGCGGCAAAATGCTGCTCGAAACCTTCCGATGCCTGATCCAGCCAGATTGCCAAGAGCTATATTCCTTCTCAACTCGAACCGCGATGTTCAAACTTCAGGGGTGGCGGGGTTTGGAAGCCGCCTGCCATGCGCCACCGATATCGGCCATCTGGACCTCGATGCATTCGACGTCGAGCGCAATCGAGGCCGTGCCCGACAGCGCCAGCTCGATTGTGCCGTCCGGCCCCTCGCCCTTTTTCTCGAAACGCAGCGCCAGCAGCGACAGAACCTCATCGCGTTTGCCGCGATCGATGCCGAGCGAACGGACGGCAAGCACGCGCTTGAACACCAGAGCGGCGCGGCGGCGCTCGAAACCTCTGCGCTTGCGCGCGGCACTCTCCCAGACGAAGCGATTGGCGGCAAGCGCGAACTGGGCGCCGCGCGGCGACCAGTCGATGTCGCCGACCTTGAAGACGCTGTCCTGCATATGCGCAGAAATGATCGCGAGGTCTTCGTCATCGAGCGCAACAAGCTTCAGGTCGGTCATTCAGGCTCAATCCCTAGAGCAGGATGCCGAAAAGCGCGAGCTGTTTTCGGACGACATCATGCTCTTGCTATTTAACAGGCATCGCCGGAATGGCGATGCGTCAGACAAGGGAAATAAGATGCTGCGACCGATTACGCAACTGGAATGAAGGTGTCTCTTACTCGCTGATGCGCTCGACGACGGCGCCGCAGCGGGTCAGCTTCGCTTCGAGCCGCTCGAAGCCGCGGTCGAGGTGGTAGACGCGGGAGACCGTAGTTTCACCCTCGGCGGCGAGACCGGCGATGACGAGCGAGACGGAGGCGCGCAAATCGGTCGCCATGACGGGCGCGCCGCGCAGGCGCTGGACACCTTCGATCTTCGCGGTCTGGCCGGAGAGCGTGATCCTGGCGCCGAGCCGGGCAAGCTCCTGCACGTGCATGAAGCGGTTTTCGAAGATCGTCTCGGTGACATGCGAGATGCCGGAGGAGCGGGTCATCAGCGCCATAAACTGTGCCTGCAGATCCGTGGGGAACCCCGGGAAAGGATCGGTGACGATATCGACCGGCTTAATGCCGGCGCCGTTGCGCCTGACGCGCATGCCGTTATTGGTCGCGGAGATGTCGGCGCCGGCGCGGCGGAGCGTCTCCACCGCGGTTTCGAGCAGCGCCACATCGGTGTTTTCGAGCACGACGTCGCCGCCGGCCATGGCGACGGCCATGGCATAGGTGCCGGTCTCGATGCGATCCGGCAGGACGCGGTGGCGGGCGCCGGAGAGCGAGGTGACGCCCTCGATGGTGATCGTCGAGGTGCCGGCGCCGGAGATCTTGGCGCCCATGGCGTTCAGGCAGTTGGCGAGGTCGACGACTTCAGGCTCGCGGGCGGCATTGCCGATAACCGTCGTGCCGCGGGCAAGGGTCGCCGCCATCATCAACACATGGGTGGCGCCGACCGAAACCTTCGGGAAGGTGTAGCGCGCGCCGATCAGACCGCCGTCGGGCGCCCTGGCGTTGATGTAGCCGGCGTCGATCTCCATGGTCGCGCCAAGCGCCGTCAGGCCATCGATGAAGAGATCGACCGGGCGCGTGCCGATGGCGCAGCCGCCCGGCAGTGACACGCGGCAATGGCCTTCGCGCGCCAAGAGCGGCCCGATGACCCAGAAGGAGGCGCGCATCTTCGAGACCAGCTCATAAGAAGCGGTGGTATCGACGATGGTGCGGCAGGTGAAATGGATCGTGCGGGCGTAGGAGTCCTCCTGGCGCTCGCGGCGGCCGTTGACGGCGACATCGACGCCATGATTGCCGAGGATGCGCATCAGAAGCTCGACATCGGCCAGATGCGGCACGTTTTCCAGCGTCAGCGTGTCACTGGTCAGAAGCGAGGCGATCATCAGCGGCAGTGCGGCATTCTTGGCGCCGGAAATCGGAATGATGCCATTCAGCTCATTACCGCCGACAATTCTGATACGATCCATGTGCGCTTACTTCCTGAAAGTTCTGCCTTGAAAGAAGGTGAGGTGTTTAGGGGATTTATGAAGAGGCTTCAATTCGTCCGGGACGGAACATTACGGTTCGTCCATTTTTGCGGCGGGCAGCCCGTTTGTTTCGTCGGCCTGGCCGGAACGGCGGGCGCGCACCTGCTGTTTGCGTCTCGAAAGATTTTCCCTGAGCTTTTCGGCGGCGCGCTCGCGGCGCAGTTTCGCCTGTGCCTCGATTGCCTCTTTACGGCTCTTCTGGCCGGTTTCGGTCTTGTCGTTCATGCATATAGAATTAGCCGAATTCGCGCCGATCCAAAAGGCCCTTGCACCTCTTTCCACGCGAAGTTGGATTTTGCGGCTTGCGCTTGTCGTCAAGCTGTGGCAATAGCCGCCCCGTTCCCGCAATTGAGCCGCCCGGCTCCACGCGGATCTGGTCCTGCTGCCGTAGCTCAGTGGTAGAGCACACCCTTGGTAAGGGTGAGGTCGGTGGTTCAATCCCACTCGGCAGCACCAGTTTTCTTTTCCGACATCATTTCTCGCGTATCCGCCTGGCCAGCCCCTCATCCGCCTGCCGGCACCTTCTCCCCGCGCGCGGGGCGAAGGGACCATGCCGCAACCTCTCCGTCCCCCGCAAGCCTCGTGTAGGGCACGTCCCCTCGCCCCGTTTACGGGGAGAGGGTTAGGGTGAGGGGCAGCCATCCGCACGAAGCGGACTGCATGCCAGTACAATCGGGAATGTCGGATGCTTCGAGATAATAAGGCAGGAACGGGGATAACTGCCACCGTTCGATCAGTTCACCGGTTACCTTCACCGCGAACTGGCGCATGGGGCAGCGCATTAACCCCATCAAAAATGCCCTCGACATACCATCGATCACGGCTCTCTGATATGACATAGGAGGCGATATCTATCACCCCGCCTTCACCGTAGCCACGCAGGGTAGCCCGCAGATATTCCCGCTGCATTTGTGGGACGAGCTCAGCGGAAATACGCGCCAGCAAAGCGTCTTCAGCGGATATCTCTGCACCGTGAGCAAGGGCCGGCATTGCCAGCGCACCGCACAGAAACGCAGCCCGGATCAATTTTCGATCGAAATCCATGTCGAGCCCGCAGCTTTCCCGGCATGGTAGCGGTAGCAGCGCGCAAGCGCCATACAACTTATCTGCGACTACCCAAAATATCTCTGAGGCTGCGCGCGACGCGATCCGTCTTACGCAGGCTGGCATTCCGCCTCGTCGGCAACAAACGATTCACCATTGTTGACCGCAAAAATCTCGCTAGAATGGCTATCATGGCGGCGTCTCGCCTAGGTGGGCGCAGCACACTTGGTTCTGTCGAAACCCCGGAGGAGCATCGATGGCAACTGAAAAATGGCACGACCCGGTCAAGGTCGGTTTCGAAGGCGCTGACCTCAAAACCGTCAACGGGCCGTTCGATGCGCTGAAATGTCTGGCGGATCTCTGGCCGAGCGCACGCGGACTGCATTATATCAAGGCGCGCAGCACCTGCCGGGCGGCACTCGACGGGCGCAAGAGCGTGGAAGAGGCAAGGGCCGAGTTCCTGGCGGCGGCCGAAGAGGCGAAGCTGAAGCTGCTGCATTAACACGGCAGGGAGCGTCCGGCTGTTTTTCGATTTGTTCGGCAAAGCGTGCCGGAACGAGACATTGTTTAATTTTCACTTAACCCTGGATCGAGCAGATGCCGGGTTTTGGCGCTAAGGGCGTTGCGCCCGGGACAGCTGTTTCGATAGAAAACACGCAGCCATCATGATGATGGTCAGAGGCTCGTCACCGGAAAAGCCGGCGAGCCTCGTTCGGACAATCCCGTTTGTCAGCAGCCCACGTCGCCGGCATTCTCCACCTCGACATAACCGACACCGATGATCGTGCCGTCAGCCGCGCGGATGAAGGACGGCAGATAATGCGCCTCGGCCGGCTCGCAGGCGACACTGCCGGTATATTCGTTGAGGGCGATCTGATCCTTCGGCAAAGCGGAATAATCCATGCCTGTCTCGAGCGATGCATAAGCTGAGCCGGCGAAGACGCCGCAGCCGATAATTAGGGTGGACGTCCAGAGGCGAAGAAGCGTCTGCATGATGGTCTCCAGCGTTTCAGATCCGGCATTTCAACCCCTCGGAAGGTGTTTGGTTCCGTTGCCATGCCATGTGCGAGTGATATCCTCGCGGACTGCGGTGCTGCACCTTGGCGGAAGGCGCCGCCGTTCCATATCTGGCTGCAGTCTGAGAGGAATGACAACTATGAAAGCGCTACTGCCCGCACTTTTCGCCGGCGCCCTGCTGGCCGGCTGCTCCTCGGCCGACAGCCCGGCACTCGAACCCATTCCCGGGAGCATCACCTATGGCGGCCAGCCGCGCACCAAGCTCACCAAATCGCCGGTCGGCAGCGCCGTCTACAACCAGTTCTACAATGAGACGGGCCAGCGTGTGGAGGAAACCTATATTCTCCAACCGGACCGCAGCCTGAAGCTGGTGCGGCGCGAGGTGGGACCGGACTTCCCCGAGTGAGGATCGCCGCGCCGCAGACTTGACAGCGGCCGAAATCGCGAACATTCAAGGAACATCTAATTTTCCCGCAGTGATTCTGCGGGAGCCCGACCGGACGGCTGGATGTATCTCGAAAAGCTCAATCCGCAGCAGCGCATGGCCGTCGAGCACGGCACGCTCACCGACGGCAGCCATATTGCCGGGCCGCTGCTGGTTATTGCCGGCGCCGGTTCCGGCAAGACGAATACCTTGGCGCATCGGGTCGCCCATCTGATCGTCAAGGGCGCCGACCCCCGCCGCATCCTGCTGATGACCTTCTCGCGCCGGGCGGCGGCCGAAATGGCGCGGCGCGTCGAGCGCATCTGCCGCGACGTGCTCGGTTCGAATGCCGGCGTCATGGCCGAGGCGCTTGCCTGGTCCGGCACTTTCCACGGCATCGGCGCCAGGCTGCTGCGCGACTATGCCCAGCAGATCGGCCTCGATGCCGATTTCACCATCCATGACCGCGAAGACAGCGCCGACCTGATCAACCTGATCCGGCACGATCTCGGCTTCTCCAAGACGGAAAGCCGGTTCCCGGCCAAGGGCACCTGCCTTGCCATTTATTCGAGGGCGGTGAATTCGGAGACGGCGCTCGACCAGGTGCTGCGCGACGCCTTTCCCTGGTGCGCGGCGTGGGAAAAACAGCTGCGCGAGCTTTTCGCCTGCTATGTCGAGGCCAAACAGAGCCAGAATGTGCTCGATTACGACGACCTTCTGCTCTACTGGGCGCAGATGGTCGGCGAGAGCGTGATTGCAGAGGATATCGGCAGCCGCTTCGACCATGTGCTGGTCGACGAATATCAGGACACCAACCGGCTGCAGGCCTCGATCCTGATGGCGCTGAAGCCCCAAGGCCAGGGCCTGACCGTCGTCGGCGACGATGCGCAGTCGATCTATTCCTTCCGCGCAGCGACAGTGCGCAACATCCTCGATTTTCCCGCAGCCTTCAGCCCGCCCGCCAATATCGTCACGCTCGACCGCAACTATCGCTCGACGCAGCCGATCCTGACAGCCGCCAATGCCGTCATCGATCTCGCCTCGGAGCGCTTCACCAAAAATCTCTGGACCGAGCGGCAATCCTCCGAGCGGCCGCGCCTCGTGACGGTGCGCGACGAGGCCGAGCAGGCGCGTTACGTCGCCGACAAGGTGCTCGACAACCGCGAGGAAGGCCTCAAGCTCAAGCAGCAGGCGGTGCTGTTTCGCGCCTCACATCACAGCGGGCCGCTGGAGGTCGAGCTGACCCGGCGCAACATTCCCTTCGTCAAGTTCGGCGGGCTGAAGTTTCTCGACAGCGCCCATGTCAAGGACATGCTGGCCGCCCTTCGCTTCGCGCAAAATCCGCGCGACCGGGTGGCGGGCTTCCGGCTGATGCAGATCCTGCCGGGCGTCGGCCCCTCGACGGCCCAGAAGGCGCTCGACCTGATGTCCGAGGATGCGAGCCCGCTGTCGGCGCTTGCCGCCATGCCGGCGCCGCCGCGCTCCGGCGAGGATTGGACTGATTTCGTTTCGATGCTGCAGGAGATGAAATCCGGCAAGGCCGGCTGGCCGGCGGAAATCGAGCTGGCGCGGCAATGGTACGCGCCGCATCTGGAACGGCTGCATGAGGACGCCGCGACGCGGCAAGCCGATCTCTTACAGCTCGAGCAGATTGCCGGCGGTTATGCCTCGCGCGAGCGTTTCCTCACCGAACTCACCCTCGATCCGCCGGATGCGACGAGCGACCAGGCCGGCGTGCCGCTGCTCGACGAGGATTATCTCATTCTCTCGACCATCCACTCGGCCAAGGGCCAGGAGTGGACGAGGGTCTTCATGCTGAATGTCGTCGACGGCTGCATTCCGAGCGATCTTGCCGTCGGCGCCACCGCCGAAATCGAGGAAGAACGCCGGCTGCTCTATGTGGCGATGACGCGCGCCCGCGACGGTCTCGACCTCGTCGTGCCGCAGCGCTTCTTCACCTACGGGCAGAATGCGCAGGGCGACCGCCACGTCTATGCCTCGCGCAGCCGCTTCATTCCGGCGACCCTGCTGCAATTCTTCGAGGCCTGCAGCTGGCCGCAGGTGAAATCGGATGCCGCCGCGCAAGCCCAGGCGCGGCAGGTGCGCATCGATGTCGGCGCCCGTATGCGCGGCATGTGGCGGTAATGCATGTCGCCCGGAAGTGTGCAGCGGTTCCGGGACAACGACATGCATAAAACCAAAAGACTAAAGCGCGCCGCAGGCAATCCGATCCTGCGGCGCGCTTTGGTTCGGCCCTGACCCGGCAGGTGCTCAGTAGTCCCAGAACACCGGCACCCAACGGAAGACGTCGCCGTCGACCGCCACCCGGCCGACCGACGGGAACGGCAGGTGGGTGGCCACCAGCTGTTCGCCGTTCGCCGCCAGCTCCCTGAGAAGATCGATGCGAACGCGAGCGGCCTCCTCGGGATTGTGTTCGAAACCATTATACCAATCGGGGTGCTCGAACCCGACCGCGAACACGGCATCGCCGGCGAATGTCAGCCGGTCGCCGCCGGATGCCAGGCGGACCACGCTATGGCCGGGGGTGTGGCCGCCGGTGCGTTGGACGACCACACCCGGCGCCACCTCGGACCGCTCGTCGAACAGCTTGAGATGGCTGCCGTACTCGCTGAGGAACCGCTTTGCCGTTGCCCGAAGCGCATCCGGAAAGCCGGGCGGCATGGATACGTGGCTGAAATCGGGCGCCTCCCAGAACTTGGTCTCCGCGGCCGCCACATGGATCCTCAGGTCGGAACGCAGCTGGTCCTTCACGCCATCGACGAGCAGCCCGCCGATGTGATCCATGTGCAGGTGGGTGAGCACCACGTCGGTCACCGATGCCAGATCGATGCCGGCACCCTCCAGTCGCTTGATCAACTGCCCGGCGCGCGGCAAGTTCAAGTCCGGATCCAGGCCCAGTCCGGCGTCGATGAGGATGGTCCGCCCGCCGCTGCGCACGAGGACCACGTTCAACGCCCAGTCGAAAGCGTCTCGCGGGAGGAACATATCGTCCAGCCAGACTGCCCGGTCAGCGGCGTCGGCGTTGTGTCCCAGCATCGTCGTCGGGAGCGGCAGCACGCCATCGCTGATGATCAGCACTTCGATTTCGCCGATCCGCACCGCATAGCGCGACGGAACCAATTCTTCGGGCTTCGGCCTGCCAGGCTCCTGCCGACCAGTCGTACGGGGTTTTGCTTCTGCCTGCGACATGATGCGCTCCTGTTGGTTCGTGATCGAGAGATGTCGGTTAAGGGTCACGTCGCGGACCCTATGCCGAAGCACGGTTGACGGTCGATCCGTTCAAAGGAGAGGGAAGGCTAGGCTTTAGCACAGGCCGGCCTACGGTTTCGGCGCGTCACGCCGAAGACTTGGTGTTGAAGAGGCTGGCATCAGGACGCAGAGGCTCTCGCCCGTCGCACGGTGCCGCGCGCATCCAGCATTCCGAGGATGAGAGCGTCAGAGAAAAAGCGGCGGCTCGGCCGGTTTCAGGAATTTCGCGATCGTTTCCGCCTTCACGGCCTCGACAGAGGCCGGCGACCATTTCGGATTGCGGTCCTTATCGATGACGGCGGCGCGGATGCCCTCGAAGAAGTCGGGATTATCCGGCATCTGCAGGCAGGCGCCGAGTTCGCGGCCGAGGCATTCGGCGAGCGAGGCGCTGCGGCGGCCGGCCCTCAAGAGCTGCAAAGCAAGCTTCAGGCTGGTCGGCGAGCGCGCCAGCAGCACACGGCGCGTCTCAGCGGCAAATTCGCCATCCTCCACGTCGAGCGCAGCCAGAATCTCCTCGACGCTGTTGAAACGGAAAGCGCGGTCGATCATTGTCGCGTTCTGTCGCAGCCGGCTCTCGCCCGGAGGTTCTGCGTACACCTGCAAGACGCTGTCGACATCGCCCGACGAACTGCCGCGCGGCAGGCCCGATAAGCTCTCGATCACTTCGCCGAGCCGCGACGAGGCGATCTGAAAATCGGCAAGGCGGGCATAGATCGCATCCGCTGCGCCGATATCGAGCCCGGTCAGGCCGAGCCATGTTCCGGCCTCGCCGGGTGCCTTCGGCAGCAACCAGGTGGCGCCGACATCGGGGACGTAGCCGATGCCGGTTTCCGGCATGGCAAGACGCGTGCGCTCGGTGACGATACGGTGGCGGCCGTGCGAGGACAGGCCGACGCCGCCGCCCATGGTGATGCCGTCCATCAGCGCGACATAGGGTTTGGGGTAGACGGCGATCATATGGTTGAGACGGAATTCTTCCCGCCAGAAGGTTCCGGCGAGGCCGTCGCCGGCTCGGGCGCTCTCATGCAGGGCGCGGATATCGCCGCCGGCGCAGAAACCGCGTTCGCCCTCCCCTGTTGCCACGACAGTCGTCACCTCGGCGTCGCGGGCAAAGCCATCCAACGCCTCGGTGATCGTCCGGATCATCGCCAGCGTCAGGCTGTTCAGCGCCCGCGGCCGGTTGAGCCGGATGATGCCGGCAGTGCCTCGCCGCTCGATGATGACTTCGCTGTCCTGCATGGTTCACCTCCGCTGTTGGAACATGCATAGACGACGATGCAAGATCGCTCCAGAGCATTTCAGGCCAGCCGTGATTGATCGATCAGGCCGACAGCGAATCCCGGGCGGATGCTTTTGCCTCGCAGCGAGCGGCATAGTCGATGGCGAGTTCCAGCGGCAGCGGCCGCGAAAAATAATAGCCCTGCGCCAGGCGAACGCCGATCGCCTTCAGCCCCTCGGCGATCGCTTCGCTTTCGACGCCCTCGGCGACGGAGGCGATGCCGAGGTTCTGGCAGAGGTTGGCGACCGAACGGGTGATGTTCATGCACCGGGCGTCACGGTCGAAATTCATCACGAAGCCCTTGTCGATCTTCAGCTTGTCGAAGGCGAGGCGATGAATGTGGCTGAGGCTCGAAAATCCGGTGCCGAAATCGTCGAGTGCGATCGAGATGCCGGCGGCGCGCAGCATCGTGATCACCCGGTCGGCGGTGTCGAAATCGGAGAGCAGCGCGGTCTCGGTGATTTCGAATTCGATGCGCTTCGGATCGACGCCGGAGCGGGTGATCATGGCCAGCAGCGCCATCGAGGTCTCGTGGTCGCAGATATCGCGGGCCGAGAGATTGAAGGACAGCCGCAGATGGCGCGGCATGATCGCCAGCGCTTCGAGCGCCTGGGCAAAGAGAATGCGCGTCATCCGGCCGATCACGGCGGTGCGCTCGGCGGCAGGGATGAAGGCTGAGGGACTGATGCGGCCGAAGCGGGCACTGTCCCAGCGGGCGAGCGCCTCATAGGCGACGACGCGGCCGCTCTGCAATTCGACGATCGGCTGATAATCGAGTTTCATCTCGCCCGCGAAGTCGTTTGCCTGCAGCTCCAGTTCGATCAGGTGGCGCTGGGTCAGGATTTTCTCATGATCGGCCGAGAAGAATTCGACGCCGCTGCTGCGCTTGCTCTTGACCTGATAGAGGGCAAAATCCGCCTTCTCGTAAAGATCTTCGGCCGTGTAACTGCCGGCTTCGGGATAGACGATGCCGCAGGAGCCGAAAACGCGGACCGAGCCGTCGGGGATTTCGTACGGGTTGCGGACGGTGGCGCAAAGCGCCTGACCGAGATCGGCGATTGCCTGGCGCGTCATCGAACAGGGAAAGATGATGCCGAATTCATCGCCGCCGAGACGCGAGACGATGCCCTCCTCGCCGACCAGCACCATGAAGCGCCGCGCCGTCTCCTTGAGCACGAGATCGCCGGCGGCATGACCGAAGACGTCGTTGACCGGCTTGAAGCCGTCGAGATCGATGATGCCGATGACGGGCGGGGTCGACGGATTTTTCTGCAGCCGTTCTTCCAGTGAGAGGAAGAAGCTGCGGCGATTGGCAAGGCCGGTCAGCTGGTCTTGCAGCGCGTTGCGGCTGTTGACGAGGTTCAGCTCCTCGGCTTCCTCCTGCTTGTGCTTCAGTTCCTCGGTCAGTTGCACCAGGCCGACGAAATTCTGGAAATAGCTGTTGATCACCCTGAGGAAGGGCAGGATCAGGAAAAGGCCGCTGACGGCGGTGGCGACGAATACCGGGTTGCCGGAGAACATGAAGGTCGCGATCATGGCCGAGAAGGTGATGACCGTGGTCATCGCCGCCGCCATCGGCAGGTGCATCAGGCAGAAGATGCAGGAAATGCCTGTGACAACGAGGAAATAGGCGATCTGGCCCTGCTGCGAAGCATCGCCATATTGGTAAAGCGCGATCGACCAGCTGCCGAAAGCGACAGTCAGGATGCCGGCGCCCGAGATGGTCACCTTCATCAGCCTATAGGCCCGCTCGGCGGTGATGTTTTCCTTGCCTCTGATCTCCCACCAGCAGAGACGGAAGACACAGACGACGCTCAAGGCCACCGGAATATAGAGCGACAGCCACAGCGGTGCGGATTTCAGATGGGTAATCGCCACCGCAAGCGCATTGATGACCAGCAGGATATAGAGAATGGGGATCTGCGACGACAGGGCCCGAAACTGCGCCATCAGAAGCGTCGGATTGTCTTTTCGCAGCTGCAATGAGGCCAGAAAGTTCTTCATCTTCTCTTATCCGTCGGCCGGAGCCAGCCAGCGAAAGCTTGATGTTTCCTTATTCACGTCATGTCATTCGAAGCCCGCGGGCGCGGAGTTAAACGGCAGTCGCCGCCGGACACCGCTCAGAAGGATGCGGCGGCAAGTGCCCGGTGGATGCTGTGCAGATCATCGACGTTTCTGTTCGACAGGAAGAGTTCCCAATCCAGCGAGCTCTGGACGATGGTCTCAAGCGAATCGTAGCGGGGCTTCCAGTCCAGCACCTGCCGGGCGAGCGAAGGATCGGCGACGACGCTGGCCGAATCGCCGGCGCGCCGCGGCGCCATGTGAATCTTGAAGGAATGCCCGTGCAGGCGGGTGACCATGTTCAAGACGTCGAACACGGAATAGCCGCTGCCATAACCGCAATTGGCGACGAGCGGGCCCTTGTCCCTGCGCAGGTGCTGCAGCGCTTTCAGATGCGCATCGGCGAGGTCGGTGACGTGGATGTAGTCGCGCACGCCGGTGCCGTCATGGGTGGGATAGTCGATGCCGTAGACATGGACGCTGTCACGCTTGCCGAGCGCTGCCTCGCAGGCAACCTTGATGAGGTGCGTGGCGCCCGAAGTCGACTGGCCGGCGCGGTGGTGCGGGTCCGCGCCGGCGACGTTGAAGTAGCGAAGCGCGACATAGTTGAAATCATAGGCCGCGGCAGCATCGCGCAGCATGAATTCGGTCATCAGCTTCGACTGACCATAAGGGTTTTCCGGATTGAGGGGAGCCGTCTCCTTTACCGGCAGGTCCGTCTGCTGCTGGCCGTAAACGGCGGCCGTCGAGGAGAAGACGAAATTGCGGATGCCGGCCTTGATCGCGGCGGAGAGAAGCGCCCGGGTCTTGCCGGAATTGTTGTCGTAATAGGAAAGCGGATCGGCGACCGAGACCGGGACGACGGCGGAGCCGGCGAAATGGATGATCGCCTCGATGTCGTTTTCGATGAAGATCTTCTTCAAGATGTCGGGATCGGCAATGTCGCCAAGGTAGAAACGCGCCGCCGGCGCCACGGCCCAGCGGAAGCCGGTGGAGAGGCGGTCGAGCACGACCACATCCTCGCCCGCATCGATGAGCGCCCAAACCATGTGACTGCCGATATAACCGGCCCCGCCCGTCACCAAAACCGCCATGTCCCACACCCCGCTTCAATTCATGAGCAGGGGCATCAGGCGCCGGTTTTCTTTCCGATTTTCTTATCACGGCGCCGTTGGAAGGCTTTTGAACGGGTATGTTTGGAGTCGTGGTTAGAGGCCGATTTCGGTCTTTGCTACAGTTTTATCGATCTGGCGATTCCGGCACGAAATCGTCCCGGCAGGGCGCGCGCCGCGCCCTCTCAGCGCTTGAGGATATAGTCGCAGAGCCGCTCGGCCGCGATCGCCACCTGGGCGGGATCACGCAGGAAACAGGCGCGCAGGAAGCGCTCGCCGCCGGCGCCGAAGGCAGCCCCGGGAGCAAGACCGACGCCTGTCTTGTCGACGATGTCGATCGCGGCGCTGCGGCTATCGGCAACGCCGTCGATCTTGAGGAACGCATAGATCGCGCCGTCCGGCTTCAGCGTCTCGACCCGATTGGTGGCAATCAGCGCGTCGCAGAGGATATCGCGCGACCGGGCCGCCTTGGCGATATTGGCGGCGACGAAATCATCGCCTTGATCAAGGGCTGCGACGGCGCCCTTCTGCATGAACTGCGCCACGCCCGATGTCGAATACTGGATGAGATTTTCGAGCACCTGGCCCATCTCGGGAGGTGCCACGATCCAGCCGACGCGCCAGCCCGTCATCGACCAGTTTTTCGAGAAGGAATTGACAAAGACGATCTTGTCGTCCGGCTCCATCACGTCGAGGAACGAGGCCGCGCGGCCGCCGGCGAAGTGATAGCGCGCGTAGATCTCGTCGGCCATGATCCAGAGATCATGTTTGCGGGCGAGCGCCAGGATATCGCCGAGGTCCTTTCTGGTTGCGGTCCAGCCGGTCGGGTTCGAGGGCGTATTGATGAACAGCCCCCGGGTCTTTGGCGTGATCGCGGCTTCGACGCGCTCGAGATCGACCGTCCATTTGCCGCCTTCGAACTGCAGTGTGACGCCGACAGAGCGCGCACCTGCTATTTCGAGGGCTGCGGCAATATTCGGCCAGGCGGGGGTGAGGTAAACGAATTCGTCGCCAGGCGAGGTCAGCGCCTGCACGCAGATCTGGATCGCCTGCATGCCGGAGCCGGTGACGTAGAAATGCTCGGCCGGAAGGCGGAGGGAAAAATGCCTGACATAATAATCCGACAGCGCCCGGCGAAGTTCCGGAATGCCGCGCTGCCAGGTATAGAAGGTCTCACCTGATGCAAGCGCATCCATCGCCGCCCTGCTGATGAAGTCGGGCGTCGGCAGGTCGCCTTCACCGACCCAGAGCGGCAACAGGCCTTCACGGCCGCGGGCATAATTGACGACTTCGACGATTCCGCTTTCGGGCGCCGCTATGGCGCGCGGGCTGAGGCTTTCCACGATCGACATGCATATCTCCGGTTTCCGCCTTCATAGCGGATTTGCGCCGGCAAATCCTATGATAACAAGTGATGGCATATCGATTTTCGTGATGAATGGCGGCCCGCCCGACAGCGGGCCGACGACCGATCAGACGGCGGGGCGTTTGGCCAGCAGATCGCGGATCTCGGTCAGCAGCTGGACGTCGGCCGGCGGCGGCGGCAATTGTTCCGGCTCCTGCTTTTCCTGACGCTCGACCTGCTGGCGCAGATAGTTCACCGCCTTGACCATCAGGAAGATAATCCAGGCAAGGATCAAGAAATTGATGAGGACGGTGAGGAAGCTGCCATAGGCGAAGACCGCCCCTTGGGCGCGGGCGGCGGCGAGTGTCGGCGCATTGACGGCCGACGAGAGCGGCAGGAAATAATTGGAAAAATCGAAGCCGCCGAAAATGGCGCCGACGATCGGCATGATAAGGTCGTCGACCAGCGATTTGACGATGCCACCGAAGGCACCGCCGATGATGACGCCGACTGCAAGATCCATGACATTGCCGCGGGCGATAAAGGCCTTGAACTCATTGAGCATCGGATCCGTCTCCCTTCGATCCCATTTCAGAGATATGCCGTTGTTTCGATTAGCTACATTTTCGTTGTAATTAATCAATCGGCAATCGCAATTATCTGGCGAAGTCGCCACCGGCCTTTGACTTAAGGTGTAGATGGACGGGAATTTTCAAGGCAGCTGAAATGCCTTAAGCTGACCTCGTTGGGAGGTGCCGGCGACCTTTTCGCCGGCGGAGGATCAATGCTTCCAGGCTGGGTCATATTCGCGTCTGCCTTCGGCTATCTGCTCCTGCTTTTCGCCGTGGCAAGCTACGGCGACCGCAAGAACCGCGGCCCGGGAGCGCTCGAAGGCGGATGGCCCGTCGTCTATGCGCTGAGCCTTGCGATCTATTGCACCTCCTGGACCTATTTCGGCAGTGTCGGGCTTGCCGCGCAACGCGGCCTGGAATTTGCCGGCATCTATATCGGCCCCGTCCTGGTCTTCACGCTCGGCATGCCGCTGCTTCGCCGCATCATCGAGCTCGCCAAGGCGGAGAAGCTCACCTCGGTCGCCGATTTCGTCGCCGCGCGCTACGGCAAGAACCCGACGGTCGCAACGATCGTGGCGCTGATCTCGCTGATCGGCACCGTTCCCTATATCGCGCTGCAACTGAAGGCGATCTCGAGCACCGTCGGCGCCATGGTCAACCCGTCCGATTACGGCATCGGCAGCGGCAATCTCTATTTCCTCGACCTGCCGCTCGTCGCCACCCTGGTGCTCGCCTGTTTCGCTATCATGTTCGGCACGCGGCATACGGATGCGACGGAACACCAGGACGGCCTTATCCTCGCCGTCTCGATGGAATCGGTGGTCAAGCTCGTCGCCTTCCTCACGGCCGGCATCTGCGTCATCTGGTTTCTCTTCGATGGCCCCACCAATCTCTGGCAGAAGACCGTCGAAAACGACCTGGTCATGTCGGCGCTCGCTTACCATACGCCAATCAGCCGCTGGATCACGCTGATCATTCTGTCGGCCTTCGCGATCATCATGCTGCCGCGGCAATTCCATGTGACGGTGGTCGAAAACCGGACGGCGAAGCAGCTGAAACTCGCAGGCTTTCTGTTTCCCGCTTATCTCATATCAATCAATCTCTTCGTGCTGCCGGTGGCGATCGGCGGACTCCTGACCTTCGGCGGCGCCGGCAATGCCGATTTCTACATGCTGTCGCTGCCGCTGGCCGGCGAGATGCCGGTGGTGTCGCTGATCATCTTCATCGGCGGCTTCTCTGCCGCCACCGCGATGGTCATCGTCGATTCCGTGGCGCTGTCGATCATGGTGTCAAACGACATCATCATGCCGATTTTCCTGAGGCGCAAACTGGCCGGCCGTGCCGGCCAGCGCGACGATTTCGCCAAGACGCTGCTTAACATTCGCCGCAGCGCCATCTTCGCCGTGCTGCTCTTCGGCTATGCCTATTACCGCTCGACCGACAGCACCGCCGGGCTTGCCTCGATCGGCCTGCTCTCCTTTGCGGCGATCGCGCAGATCGCGCCTGCGCTGTTCGGCGGGCTGATCTGGCGACGGGCGAATGCGCGCGGCGCCATCCTCGGACTGACCTCCGGCTTCGTCATCTGGATCTATCTCTTGTTCCTGCCCTCGCTCGGCGGGCCTGATTATTCCTATGTGGCGAGCGCCGTACTCGGCTTCATCTTTCCCGGCTCGACGCTGTTTACCGCGCCCGGGGCGGATCCGCTGGTCAATGCGACCGTCATGAGCCTACTCGTCAACACCGCCTTCTTCATCATCGGCTCGCTCACCCGCAATGCCCGGCCGCTGGAGCGCATCCAGGCCGGCATCTTCGTCAAACGGCATTCGCGCTCGCAGTTCGCCACGCGCGGCTGGAAGACCCGCATCAGCGTCGGCGATCTCAAGGCGGCGATCTCGCGTTATCTCGGCGAAGAGCGCATGCAGCGCTCGTTCACCACCTACGAACAGAGCTCCGGCCGCAAGCTGGAGGACGAACAGCAGGCCGACATGGCGCTGATCCATTTCAGCGAACAGCTGCTCGGCAGCGCCATCGGCTCGTCCTCTGCCCGCCTCGTATTGTCGCTGATCCTGCAGAAGATCGAGGACGCCTCGTCCGACACCGCCTGGCTGCTCGATCAGGCAAGCGAGGCGCTGCAATATAACCAGGACATGCTGCAGACGGCGCTGTCGCAGATGGATCAGGGCATTGCCGTCTTCGACAGTTCCAACCGGCTGACGATCTGGAACCGGCGCTTCCGGCAATTGCTTGAGCTGCCCGAGAATGCCGGCCAGGTCGGCTTTCCCCTCTCCGAGATCGTCACCATCCTCAGCCAGCGCGGCGACATCGCGCCCGGCGATCTGCAGCAGACGGTGCGGCATTTCCTGACGCTCGACAAACCCTTCGCACTGGTGCTCGGTGGCGGCGAGCGGATCATCGAGGTGCGCTCCAACGCCATGCCCGACAAAGGCATCGTCGCCACCTTCACCGATATCACCCAGCGCGTCAGCGCCGATCGGGCGCTGAAACAGGCGAATGAGACGCTGGAGCAGCGCGTCGCCGAACGCACGGCCGAGCTGACCCGCGTCAACCGCGAACTCGCCGAAGCGCGGGCCGCCGCCGACGAGGCGAATATCGGCAAGACCCGCTTCTTCGCCGCCGCCGGCCACGACATCCTGCAGCCGCTCAACGCCGCCAGGCTCTATTCCTCGGCACTGGTCGAGCGCATGGCGCAATCCGACAACAGCCCGATCGTGCGCAACATCGATTCAGCACTGGAATCGGTCGAAACCATCCTGGGCGCGGTGCTCGATATCTCCAGGCTCGATACTGGCGCCATGCGGCCGCGGCTTGCCTCGGTCGCGCTTTCCGACCTCTTGGAGCGGATCGAGACCGATTTTGCGCCGATCGCCCGGGAGAAACAGCTGAAGCTGGTGGTCATGCCGACATCGCTGCGCGTCCGCTCAGACCCGAACCTTCTGCGCCGCCTGGTGCAGAACCTCGTTTCCAACGCCATCAAATACACGATCACCGGCAAGGTGCTGGTCGGGGCGCGGCGGCGCGGCAACCAGGTGATCATCCAGGTGATCGATTCCGGCATCGGCATTCCGCCATCGAAATTCCGCACCGTGTTCAAGGAATTCGCGCGGCTGGACGAAGGCGCCAAGACTGCTTCCGGCCTCGGGCTCGGCCTTTCGATCGTCGACCGCATCGCCCGCGTGCTCAACCATCCGGTCGAGCTGCTCTCGACGCATGGCAGGGGCACTGAATTTCGCATCTCCATGCCGCTCGACGTCTCACGCCCGGCCGAGGCTGCTGCAGCCGTCACCCCCGCAGACCGCCCGGGGCAGCCGCTCAAGGGACTGAAAATCCTCTGCATCGACAACGAGCCGAAGATCCTGGAAGGCATGCGGTTGCTGCTCAGCGGCTGGGGCTGTGAGGTGACGGCGGTGGATTGCCTTGCCGAGGTGATCGCTATGGACGGCCGGGATGGGCCGCCGGATCTCGCCATCGCCGATTATCATCTCGACGACGGCACCGGGCTTGCCGCAATCCTGCATCTGCGCCGGCAGTTCGGCATCGACATCCCCGCCTTGCTTGTTACCGCCGACCGCACGCCTGAAGTGCGCAGCGAGGCCGAGCGCTACGGCATCGCCGTTCAACACAAGCCGGTGCGGCCGGCGGCGCTACGCGCCTATATCACCCAGATATCGGGCCTCAAGCGCGCCGCCGCGGAGTAAGGCAAGTTCAGCCAGGCGTGCTCATGATGCGCGAAACGAGATCGCGCACACGCGCCGCATCAGGCACGTCGTCGAACAGGATGCGGTACATGATCGGCGCCACCACCTGATCCATGACGATATCGATGTCCGGAAAGGCCTCGCCGCGCGCCTTCGCCCTCTCGGCAATGACGACGATCTGCTGACGCGTATATTCGCAGCACTTGCAGGCATTGGCTCCGGCCTGCGCCGCCAACACGTCGCGGATCATCTCGCGGCCCGGCCCGGAGGACATTTCCTCGGCATATTGTTCGGCCCAGGCCTGAAGATCGGCCCTGCCGCTGCCGGCGTCGACCGGCTGCATATCCGGCCGCAGCCGCTCGACGGCGACATCGGCGAGGAGCTCCTGCAGGTCGCCCCAGCGGCGATAGATGGTCGACGGCGTCACGCCCGCCCTGGCGGCGATCAGCGGGATCGTCACTTCGGCACGACTCATCTCGGCCAACAGATCGCGCGTCGCCTTGTGCACCGACGCCTGCACGCGAGCGCTTCGTCCGCCCGGACGGAGATTTTCTTTCACTGCCATGCCTGCAACCCGATCTTCGTCCTGCCATCGATGGTTCAAAATCTTTGACAGGAGCATAAACGCAAATAATTTGCCTTTGCGGCTTATTCGCCCTACATGGAGCTAACGCAATGGGTTAGCTTTAAGGGGCTTATATATGTTCGCTGCCGTCAAATCCACAGAGAATGCGCCGCGCCCCTCGATCGGTTTTCATGCGCTGACACTCGCCACCTTCTTCGGTGCCTCCTCGGTGCCGACGCCGCTCTACCGGATCTATCAGGAGAACTTTTCCATCTCGCCGGTGCTGATCACCGTGATCTTCGCCGTCTACGCCTTTGCGCTTCTGGCGGCGCTGCTGACCGCCGGCTCGATCTCCGATCATCTCGGCCGTCGGCCAGTGATCTTTTCAGCGCTACTGCTCGAAATCGTCGCCATGGTTCTCTTCGTCGCCGCCAGCGGTCCCGTCTGGCTGATCGCGGCGCGGATCGTCCAGGGCATTGCCACCGGCATCGCCGGCGCCTCGCTCGGAGCAGCCCTCGTCGATGTCGACCGGGCGAAGGGCCAGATCGTCAATTCGATTGCGCCGCTTTGCGGCATGGCGGTGGGTGCGGTCGGCACCAGCGCCCTGATCCAGTATGGCCCCTTCCCGATGCATCTGGCCTATGCGCTGCTCTTCGTCGCCTTCGCGCTGCAGGCCGCCGCCATCTGGCTGATCCCCGAAACCGGCGGCACGCGGCCGGGTGCGCTCGGTTCGCTGGTACCGCGGGTTTCCATTCCGCCGCAGGCGAAGCGGCCGCTCTCGCTGGTGACGCCGATCAATATCGCCAACTGGACGCTCGGCGGCTTCTACCTTTCGCTGGTCCCGTCCCTGGTCGCCAGCACGACCGGCAGCACCGCGCCGCTGACGGGAGGAGCGGTCGTCGCCGCACTGACGGCGAGCGGAGCGATCGCCGTCTATCTTAGGCGCGGCAAGACGGCCCAGGCCAATCTCGGCTTCGGCGTATCGGCAAAGACTCTTGGTATCCTGACGGTCGTTGCCGGCGTGCATCTCGCAAACGTGCCGCTGCTGCTGATCGGCACGATTTTTACCGGCGCGGGTTTCGGCACCAATTTCCTCGGCTCGCTCGGCACCATCATGCCGCTTGCCAAAGCGGACGAGCGGGCCGGACTGCTGTCGGCCTTTTACATCCAGAGCTATCTCGCCTTCAGTCTGCCGGCGATCCTTGCTGGCTTCTTGGCGAAATCCGCCGGTTACCAGGTGACGACGGATATTTATGCGAGCGCCATCCTGCTGTTGCTGGCCGTCGGGATCACGGCTGTTCGCGCCGGCCGGGGAAAGGCGGCGGAGAATGCGGCTTGATTCCGGGGGGAGTGTTCACGGCTGGAGATCCAGCAGTGCCCGGCCGCTGCCATCCATGGTGAAAGGCACCGAGGCGTGCTGGTGGGCGACCAGCCAGCGGCCATCCTGCTTGACGAGGCCGAGGGTCTGACGGAACCAGAGATCGACTTCGGTGCCATCGGTCTTGGTCCCGGTCATCCGCGTGAGGCCACTCCAGAAAGCGACACCCTCGCCGACCGTCAGTTTGGCATCACGCACTTCGCCGCCGATCGGACCTTCCCAGGTGTCGAACCAGGCCTGCAGGCCCGCCTCGTCCTTGCCGTTGATGACCAGCGGCGGCGCCAGGGAAAATTCCACGGAATCTTCGGCCTCGTAGGAAAGCGCCTCCTCGGCGTTCTTTTCCCCCAGCGCCCTGGCCCGCATCATCAGCATGGCGATGACCGCTTCTTCCTCCCTGACATTTGCTTCGTCTTTCACGGCCGTTCTCCTTCTCCGTTATGGACAGAGGACGCGCGGCAGGAGGACGATCCGACAATGATGCATTTCAATCTTGGCATTCCGCGTTTTGCTGGAATTGCTTCAGAGATAACTGGTCACTTCAGGCTCGTTCCACCAGGCATCGTGCCTGCCATCGGCGTAACGGACAGGCAGCGCCGCCAGTTCCTCGGGCGTGATATTATCCAGGCAGGCGATGTTGATCGAGACGTAAGCGCCGCCGATCGCCTCGACGTAACCGTCGCCATAGGCGGGCACGCCGCAGGTGCGGCAGAAGCGGTGATGGCCGCTCATCGTGTTGAACTGGTAATCCGACGTCTCCGCCGGATCGCACATCAGCCGAAAATCCTCTGGCTTGACGTTGGCGCCCCAATAGCGCCGCTTGGCGCAGATCGAACAATTGCAGCGGCCGGTGCCGGCTTCGAGGTCCATGTCCACCTCGTAACGCACTTTGCCGCAATGGCAGCTTCCCCGATAGGTCCTCTTCATGGCGCGCTCCTCCTTCGACGTTGCATCAGGCTCTTCGATATGACAATATGTTGTCACTATGGATGAGATACAAAATAGACAACATGTTGTCAAACAAAATCGACCCGAGCGAACGGTCGAAGGAGACGCCTTCTCCGCTTTCGCGATCACAGCTCTGCGTCTCGCCGGTCACCTGACCGCCGCCGGCGACCGGTTGGCGAAGCCTGCAGGACAAACCAGCGCGCGCTGGCAGGTGCTGGCCGCGGCAAGGCGCGGCGACCTCTCGGTGGCGCAGATCGCCCGCGCGCTCAGCCTCGCCCGACAGGGCGTGCAGCGGCTGGCCGATGTGCTGGAGGATGAAGGGCTGATCGCCTATACCGACAACCCACAGCACCAGCGCGCCAAGCTGGTGCGGTTGACGGCGGAAGGAGCGGGGCGGCTCGGTACGATCGAGATGGCGCAGGCGGGATGGGCAAACGGGGTGGGCGCGGCGTTTACGGCAGCGGAGCTTGATGCGGCGCGGACTGTCATGGCGCGGGTGATGGAGATGATGGAGGTCGACGAGGTACCCGGCAATTGAGCAATTCGCCCCCGTGATGATGCGCCCGCCGTTGACCGGAAACAAAAAAAGGCCGGGTTAACCCGACCTTCCCTGCCATCTCAACGAACCGTGCCAGTACATCCGTGGTCACGATCCGGAGATGATATTCAAGCCTTTGAAGGCTCAGGCCGCCTGGAGGCGGTCTGCCGACATCTTGCCGGACTTGTTGTCGCGGACGAGATCGTAGGACAGCTTCTGGCCATCCTTGAGGTCACGCATACCGGCGCGCTCAACGGCCGAAATGTGGACGAAAACGTCGGCGGCGCCGTCATCCGGCTGAATGAATCCGAAGCCCTTGGTTGCGTTGAACCACTTAACAGTACCTGTGTTCATGACGATATCCTTTTCGAATCGCTCATAGAAGATTGCAGCCCGGGCAAAGCCCAAGCGGCGATGAAAACCGATTTTGGAGGAAGGTCGTCAGGAACGACGCAAGCGCCGTTTCAAAGTTCATCTAGCAAGATCGATGTGCGAGGATGTAATTGCAAATTGTGTCCGCGGCAAGGCGTCGGCAAGGGAAAGTCGAAATCGTGCTCTTGGGGCGGCAGGGTCTTTGCCGTCGTGCCGCGGCGCCCTCCTCTGCCCTGCCGGGCATCTCCCCCACAGGTAGGGAGATTGGCCTGGGCGCACCGGCCTCCCCAAACAACTGGCGTCACAGCCGGGCGAAACGGTAGAGAGGCGGGAAGGTTTTTCCATTTGCCGATCTCCCGACCTGTGGGGGAGATGCCCGGCAGGGCAGAGGGGGGGCGGCCACGGCACAATGGCAAAGACGGTCCCGTAAAACCCACACCGCGAAAACGACTTACGCCGCCGCCCCCATCTTCGCATAGGGATCGAACCGCCCGTAAAACGTCTCACCCCTGGCAGCCATGTCCTTCAGCAGCGGTGTCGGCTTAAAGTGATCTCCGTAAGCTCCCGCTAACTTTTCCGCCAGTTCCACAAAAGCCTTTGCGCCCATCCCGTCGATATAGCTCAGCGCCCCGCCGGTATAGGGCGCGAAGCCGAAGCCGAGGATCGAACCGACGTCGGCTTCGCGCGGATCGGTGACGATGCCTTCTTCGACCGTGCGGGCGGCTTCGAGCGCGATGGCGACGAGGAAGCGCTGCTTCAGCACCGCGACATCGACCTCATCCGCCTTCTTCTGCGGATAGAAGTCCTTGAGCTCGGGCCAGAGCGACTTCTTCGCCGGTTTCGGCGGATAGTCGTAGAAGCCTTTGGAATTCTTGCGGCCGAAGCGGCCCTCCTTCTCCACCATGCGGGAGATCAACTCCATGTGCCTGGGGTCGATAGCCTTCTCGCCGAGATCGGCAACGGTCGCCTTGAGGATCCTCAGCGACAGGTCGATGGCGACCTCGTCGTTGAGCGCCAGCGGACCGACCGGCATGCCGGCCATCTTGGCAGCATTCTCGATCATGGCAGGCGGCACGCCTTCGATCAGCATGTCGTAGCTTTCCGACATGTAGCGCAGCACGCAGCGATTGACGAAGAAACCGCGGGTGTCGTTGACGACGATCGGCGTCTTCTTGATCGCGGCGACGTAATCAAGCGCGACGGCCAGCGCCTTGTCGCCGGTCTCCTTGCCGAGGATGACCTCGGTCAGCATCATCTTCTCCACGGGCGAGAAGAAGTGGATGCCGATAAAATCGGCCGGGCGTCTGGAATTCTTCGCAAGACCCGTGATCGGCAGGGTCGAGGTATTGGAGGCGAAGATCGCCCCTTCGGGCAGCACGGCTTCAACCGCCTCGATGACCGCTTTCTTCACACCGCGATCTTCGAACACCGCCTCGATGACGAGATCGGCATTGGCGAGATCGGCATAATCGGCCGAAGGCGTGATGCGGGAGAGGAGGGCTGCCGCCTCGTCCTGCGTCAGCCGTCCCTTACCGATAGAATCCTTGACGAGGCCTTCGGAGACGGCCTTGCCCTTAGCGGCGGCCTCCATGTCGCGGTCGATCAGCGTCACCGGGAGACCGGCAGCAGCCGTGACATAGGCAATCGAGGCGCCCATGAAGCCGGCGCCGACGACGCCGACATGCTTGAGCTCGGTCTTGGCAATGCCGGCAGGGCGACGGGCGCCCTTGCCAAGCTCCTGCATGGAGATGAACAGCGAGCGGATCATCGAGAAGGCTTCGCGGGTCTGCAGCACCTCGGTGAAATAACGCTGCTCGATCTTCAGCCCGGTATCGAATGGCACCTGCAGGCCTTCATAGACGCATTTCAGGATAGCGAGTGCTGCCGGATAATTGCCCGATGTTTCCCGGCGCAGGATCGCCGGCGCGGCCGGCCAGAGCTGGGCGGAGGCCGGCGTCCAGATGCCGCCGCCCGGCAGCTTGAAGCCCTTCTCGTCCCAGGGGGCAACCGGCTTCAGGCCATCCTTGATCATCTGCTTGGCGGCGGGGATCAGTTGATCCGGCTCGACCACCTGATGCACGAGGTTCATCGCCTTGGCGCGCGAGCCGCTCAGCGACTGACCCGTCGTCATCATCTGCAGCGCGTCCTGGGCGTTCGCCAGCCGCGGCACGCGCTGGGTGCCGCCGGCGCCGGGGAAGATACCGACCTTGACCTCGGGCAGCGCGATCTTGACGCTCTTGGCATTCGAAGCGACGCGGCCATGGCAGGCAAGCGACAGTTCAAAGGCGCCGCCCATGCAGGTGCCGTTGATCGCCGACACCCAGGGCTTGCCCGAGGTTTCGAGCTTACGGAACAGGCCGCTCATCCGGCCGACGAGACCGAAGAGCGTCTGCACCGCCTTCTCCGGGCTCCTGGCCTTCTCCTCTTGATAGGAGCTGAACATCGACTTGATCATCGACAGATCGGCGCCGCCGGAGAAGGAGGATTTGCCTGATGTGAAGACGACACCCTTGACGGCGGCGTCGGCAGTGGTCGCGTCGATGATGGCGTTGAGCTCTTCCATCACCTCGGCGGTGAAGACGTTCATCGATTTGCCGGGCATGTCCCAGGTGACGAGCGCGATGCCGTCGGCGTCGGTTTCGATCGTGAAATTGGTGTAGCTGCTCATTGGGAATTCCTCTCCCTGAAGTCTCTTGCGGTGAAGCCCTCCCTTATGGAGAGGGTTCCGATCCATCAAACGCGTTCGATAACGGTTGCCGTGCCCATGCCGGCGCCGATGCAGAGCGTTACCAGCGCGGTGTTGAGGTCACGACGTTCCAGCTCGTCGAGCACGGTGCCGAGGATCATGGCGCCGGTGGCGCCGAGCGGATGGCCCATGGCGATGGCGCCGCCATTAACGTTGATCCTGTCGTGGTCGATGTCGAAGGCCTGCATGTAGCGCAGCACGACGGCGGCGAAGGCTTCGTTCAGCTCGAAGAGGTCGATATCCGACAGGCGCATGCCGGTCCGTTTCAACAGCTTCTCGGTGACGTCGACCGGCCCGGTCAGCATCAAAGCCGGATCGGAGCCGATATTGGCGAAAGCCTTGATGCGGGCGCGCGGCTTCAACCCCATGCTTTCACCGCCGGCTTTGGAGCCGAGCAGCACGGCGCCGGCACCATCGACGATGCCGGAGGAATTGCCGGCGTGGTGGACATAGTTGATCCGTTCGATCTCGGGATGAGCTTGGATGCCGACGGCCTCGAAGCCGCCCATCTCGCCGGGCATCTGGAAGGACGGGTTGAGGGAGGCGAGCGCCTGCATATCGGTGCCGGGACGCATGTGCTCGTCCTTATTGAGGATCGTCAGGCCGTTCTGATCCTTGACCGGAACGACCGACTTGTCGAACCAGCCCTGCTCCCAGGCATGGGCGGCGCGCCGCTGGCTCTCGACCGCGTAGGCGTCGACATCGGTCCTGCTGAAACCGTATTTGGTGGCGATGAGATCGGCCGATACGCCTTGCGGCATGAAATAAGCCGGGAAATTCACCGAAGGGTCCATGAACCAGGCGCCGCCCGACATGCCGAGGCCGACGCGCGACATGCTTTCGACGCCGCCGGCGATGACGATGTCGTCGGCGCCTTGGGCGATCTTGCCGGCGCCGAAATTGACGGCATCGAGGCCGGAGGCGCAGAAGCGGGAGATCTGCATTCCGGGCGCGCGGGTGGAGTAGCCGGCTTCGAAAGCGGCAGCCTTGGGGATGACGGCGCCGGCATCCATGACCGGATCGACGCAGCCCATGATGATGTCGTCGACGGTGGTGGTGTCGAGCCCGTTGCGGTCGCGGATCGCTTCCAGGCTCTTGGCCGCAAGGCGGACGGACGGCACTTCATGCAGGGCCCCGTCCTTCTTGCCGCGGCCGCGCGGCGTGCGGACGTGATCGTAAATGAAAACCTCAGTCATTGTCTCGTCTCCCTGACGGCGCGGCGGCGCCGGTGAATTTCAACTCCCCTTCTCCCTTCGGGCAGAAAGTGGCCGAAGATGAGGGGGCGCTCGCGGCAAACTCGGCCTTGCTTGCGCGCGGCCGTTCGCTCCTTCGTCGCTCACCCCCTCATCTGTCCTTCGGACATCTTCTCCCCGCTGGGAAGAAGGGGGAACCTCTATTAAAACGCTTCCGCTGCCAGCTCCATCATCGTGTCGGCGCCGGCTTCGATGCGGGCCTTGCGCAGCGCGGTTTCCGGCATGATGCGCTCCATGAAGAAGCGGGCGGTGACCAGCTTGTTCTTCAGGAAGGCCTCGCGGGTCCCGTCGCCTGACGCAAGTCCGTCCTCGGCGGCCTTTGCCATCTTCGCCCACATATAGCCGAGAACAACGAGGCCGAAGAGGTGCATGTAGTCGGTCGAGCCGGCGCCGGCATTGTCGGGCTTGGCCATGGCGTTCTGCATGAACCACATGGTCGCACCCTGTACGTCGTTCAAGCCCTTCTTCAGATGCTTGGTGAAGAAGGAGAGCTTTTCGTCGCTGCGGTTCTCCTCGCAGAAACCGCCGATTTCCTTGAAGAGCGCCATGGCGGCGCGGCCGCCGTTCAGGGCGAGCTTGCGGCCGACGAGATCGAGCGCCTGGATGCCGTTGGCGCCTTCATAGATCATGGCGATGCGGGCATCGCGCACATACTGGCTCATGCCGTGTTCTTCGATATAGCCGTGGCCGCCGAACACCTGCTGGGCCATGACGGCGTGATCGAAGCCGCGGTCGGTCATCACGCCCTTGAGGATCGGGGTGACGAGGCCGAGAATGTCGTCGGCGGTCTGGCGCTCCTTCTCGTCGGTGGCGCGGTGAGCGATATCGGATTTCAGCGCGGTCCAGAGCAGGAAGGCGCGGCCGGCCTCGTTAAAGGCGCGGATGGTCATCAGCGACCGGCGGATATCGGGATGGACGATGATCGGATCGGCCTTCTTATCCGGGGCCTTGACGCCGGAAAGCGAGCGGCCCTGGATGCGGTCGCGGGCATAGTTGGCGGCATTCTGATAGGCGATTTCGGAAATGGCGATGCCCTGCAGGCCGACCATCAGGCGGGCCTCGTTCATCATCACGAACATGGCGTTGAGTCCGCGGTTTTCGGCGCCGATCAGGAAGCCGGTCGCCTCGTCATAGTTCATGACGCAGGTGGCGTTGCCGTGAATGCCCATCTTGTGCTCGATCGCGCCGCAGGTGACGGCGTTGCGCTCGCCAAGGGCGCCGTCCTTGCCGATCAGGTATTTCGGCACGATGAAGAGCGAGATGCCCTTGGTGCCCTCTGGCGCGCCCTCGATGCGGGCCAGAACCAGATGAACAATGTTGTCGGTCAGATCATGCTCGCCGGCAGAGATGAAGATCTTCTGGCCGGATATTTTATAGCTGCCGTCCGCCTGCGGCACCGCACGGGTGCGCAACATGCCGAGATCGGTGCCGCAATGCGGCTCGGTCAGGTTCATTGTGCCGGACCAGGAACCGTCGACCATCTTCGGCAGATAGGTTTCCTTCTGTTCCTGCGTGCCATGGACGAGGATCGCGGCGATTGCGCCCTGGGTCAGGCCGGGATACATCATCAGCGACATGTTGGCGGCGGAAGTATATTCGCCGACGGCGGCATGCAGCGTATAGGGAAGCCCCTGCCCGCCGAATTCTTCCGGCACCGCAAGGCCGATCCAGCCGCCTTCACGATAGGCGTTATAGGCTTCCCTGAAGCCCTTCGGCGTCGAGACACTGGCGTCATCCTGCCGTCTGCAGCCTTCCTGGTCGCCGGAATAATTGACCGGAAAAAGAACTTCTTCAGCCACCTTGGCCGCCTCGCCGAGGATGGCCTCGATCATATCGGGCGTCGCTTCGGCAAAACCGGGAAGATTGTTGTAGCGTTCGAGGCCCAGCACGTCGTTCAGAACGAAAAGCGTATCGTTCACCGGGGCCTTGTAGACTGGCATCTCTCAAATTCCTCCCATTCAAATAACCGGATCGCGCCGGCCCTGGTCATCGTCTTACAAAATATTGACGTTTGCGTAAACGTCAAATTCTGCACCTTTGCCTTCTTTTCATGAAAAAATTCCACGGCTGAGGAGACGTCATCTCCCCTTCCTTGTCCATGCTGGAATGGCCTATAAGCGGAACCGTCGTTCAATCCGCAATTCGGGAATGCCAGAGGGGATCGGCGGGATGATCAGTTTCGAGGCGATCAGGCAGCGTGCGGAGCAGCGAAAAGGCGGTGCGGCAGCGCTGCAGGCATTGCTGGAGAAACACCGGCCGGATCACGACCGGCTGCGCAGCATGCCCGACCACCGCATCCTGGCCGACATGACCCGCCGCATTTTCTATAGCGGCTTCGTGCAGAAGGTGATCGATGCGAAATGGCCGGGCTTCGAGGCGGCGTTTTCCGGCTTCGATCCGGCGGCGCTGAATATCGCGCCCGACGATTACTGGCATGAGCTGACATCGGACGAGCGGATCATCCGCAACGGCGCGAAGATCATGTCGGTTCGCGCCAATGCCGCCTTCGTCAGAGAGCTGGTGAGGGAACATGGCAGCGCCGGCGCCTTCTTCGCCGACTGGCCGCGGGAGGACCAGATCGGCCTTCTCGAGCTGTTGAACAAACGCGGCAGCCGGCTCGGCGGCATGACCGGCCAGTATTTCCTGCGCGGCATCGGCCGCGACAGCTTCGTCGCCACGCTCGACGTGCTCGCCTGCCTGAGATCGGCCGGCGTGCCGCTCTCCTCCTCCGGTACGACCAAGAAGGATCAGCAGCTGATCCAACAGGCCTTCAATGAATGGGCCGGGGAGACCGGTCTTCCCTTCATTCATCTGTCGCGCATCAGCGCCTATTCGATCGACGCGCCGCGCTGAAATTCCAGTCGGACGATGGCTATCCGATCCGGCGAATTTCACAGCAATTGCCGCCTAAAACGGCCTTTCGACCGCAAACGTTAAAAAATTCCCATCGATCTTAACGGCTTGTTTACCACGTTTCGTGAAAGGTGCGGATTGAGCCGTAGTGATCCGCATTCCTTTTCCCCGTCCCGCGTTTTCCAAGGATGCCGCTACATCGTCCAGCGTGAGGAAAGTCTAATTGACTATCTTCTCATGGACGAGGGCGCGCCGGTCCCGCGACAGGCGCGGGCCACAGACGGAAAAACCACGGATCGAGCTCTGACGAGAGGTCGAGCAGTCGAAGCGAGCAAGAAGATGAACGGATCGCGATCAAATCCTTCCCGACAGTCCGACAGGACCTCGCTCGATGCGCTGAACCGCACGATCGAAGGGCTGGAGGCGCGCATCGAAGGGCTGATGGGCAGCGGACGCGATCAGCGGACGCGCACGCCAACGGCCGAGCGCGATCCTTATGCGGGCTCCAATGCACCCCGCCCCACACGAGCGCCGCTCGAGCCGCGGCCGGATCCGCTGGCAGAAATTCGCCAGCGCCAGCGCGCTTTGGAAGCGGGCCGCGAACGCTCCTATGGGCGCGAGCAGGCCACCCAGCTGCGCGACCCCGCACCGCGCGCCACCGCGCCACTCTCCGCCCCTGCCTTGCGCGCCGGCGACGACACGATGACCGAGATCGCCCAGGCGCTCGTCAACCTCAGGCAGGACCTGAAGCGCGACATTTCCGAGGGCGTGACTCGCGAGATGAGCGCGCTGCGCGCCGAACTGCGCGAGATCAAGGCGACTGCCGGAGACAGCCGCTTCGCCGACGACATCCGCGCCGACATGAACCGTCTAGCTCAGAGCATCAGTCAGTTGACCGGCCGCTCGAGCGCGCCGGAGGCTGCCGGCCTGCGTGAGGATTTCGAGGAACTGCGCTCGCTGATGGACGGGCTGGCGCGGGAGGAATCGCTGCGCCATATGGAAAATCGCTGGGACGGCGTCGAGAGCCGGCTTGCGGCACTCGATACCGAGGGGCTGCAGGAAGAACTCGTTTCGCTCGCTTACCGGCTCGACGACATCAAGCGCCATCTCGGCGGCATGGACGAAAGCCCGGCGGTGCGGGCACTGGAAGACAAGCTGATCGCCATCGCCACGGCGATGGAGCAATTCGGCAACATGATCCAGCCGCATGACCGGATCATGTCCGAGCAGTTCGCCGCCATGGACACGCGGCTCGACGAGATCAGCCGGGCGATCGCGGCCAGCGGACGCGCGGCCGCCGGCAACGATCCGACGTTGTTGCAGCGGCTGGAAAGCCGGCTCTCGTCGCTCGCCGACCAGATCGACATGATGAGCCATGACGCGGCCAGCCGCGCAAATCCGGCCGACGAGCTGGCGATGCGGCTGGAAGCCCTGACGGAGCGTGTCGAGGAGTTGACCAAGGCGGAAGCGACGTCCCGGCTCGACGAGCGCCTGGAACATCTTTCCTATCTGTTGGAGCGCACCCAGAAGGCGGCCGCGCAACCCGACCTCACCGGCCCGCTTTCCGACATCTCCCGCAAGATCGATGCGCTGGAGAATGGCGCGGTCAATGACGTGCTGGCGCAGCGGCTCGATTATCTCGCTCGGCGCATCGACGAGATGGCTTATCAGCAGCCCGCCCCTGCCGCAGCGATCGACGACAGGGCCTTCCAGCGTCTCGAAGGCCGGCTGAGCGACATCGCCGCCCGGCTGGAAGAAACAACAGCGGCGGCGCCGACCGATCCGCGGGCGCTGAAAAACCTTGAAGACCAGATCGCCAACCTTTCGGCGCTGATGAGCGAGCCGCGCGAAAGTGCCGCGATCCCGGCCGACTTCGACCGGCGCATGGGCGCGATCGAAGACTATATGGCGACGAGCGACGAATATATCATCGAGGCGGCACGGCAGGCGGCGGAAGCCGTCGTCGAGGCCTATTCGCGCAATGGCGGCCTTCAGGGCGGCGTGCCCGCCGCCGACATGTCGGCGCTGGCGGCGCTGGCCGAGGATCTGCGCCATCTCGAGGATATCAGCCGCGACAGCGAGGAGCGCACGCACAAGACCTTCAAGGCGCTGCACGAGACGCTGGTCCATATCGCTGACCGGCTCGACGGCATGGAAGAGCGCGGACGGCCGGTCGCCCAGATGCCGATGGCCGACGTCGATTTCGATGTGGACCCCTATGCGCTGATGGTGGCCGAAGCCGCCCGGGCACCGGACGCAGCGCCGGCGACGAAAGCCTCTCCGGTCATCCGCACGGCAGAGGTCGCGGCGGAACCTGCCGCCCCAGTCCAGGCTGCGGCCATGAGCGCGACGAGCGCAATCGCCATCGAAGCCGCAACGAGGACGCCGGAGACCCCGACACCGGCGCCTGTAAAAACCAGCCTGCTCGCCAGCCTTGGCAAGCGGCTGCGGCCCGCCAAGAAAGCCGAGGCGCAGGCGAACGAACGACCGATGATCGACCCCGCCCCGTCAATCGATCCCGCCGACGTAGTGCAGACGGATGCCGCGAACGAACTGCTCGAGCCGGGTTCGGGCGCGCCCGACGTCAAGAAGATTCTCGAGCGGGTGCGCGCCAGCCAGAGTGCTCAACGCGGCAAACCTACCGTCGAGGCCGATCGGGCCGATTACATCGCCGCTGCGCGCCGGGCGGCGCAGGCAGCCGCAATGGAAGTCGACGCCAATCCGAAGCAGGCGGCCAAGGCCGAGAAAAAGGCCGCGAATGCCGCCAAGGCCGGCAAGATCGGTAAAACAGGCAAGACCAGCGCCTTTTCGCGCTACCGCCGGCCGATCCTTCTCGCCGTCGGCGCCGTGCTGCTCGCCATCATGGCCTTTCCGCTGGCCCGGACGCTGACGAGTGGCGAGCCGGCGCCGCAGTCGCCGGCGGAGGTCTCGGTACTGACGGGGGCGATGGACAACCCGCAGCCGGTCCCGCCTGAGGCGACACCCGCCCAGCCGGACACCGGCGCTGCCGATATGAACGCCGCTGCAACGACGAGCGCGCCGGCCACCGATCAGGCGCAGCCGGAAACAACCCCGCCTGCCGCCGGCGATCATCTGACCGATGCGATGCCGCTCGACGGCGAAGGGGCTGCAACCTTTGCCCCCGCCGGTTCGTCCGTCGCAACGCAGGAAACGTCGAGCTTCACTGCGAACAGCCCGATCGCAGCGGCGCCCGGGCCGCAGGCAGCGATCACCATTCCCGAGAGCGTGCAGCCGAAATCACTTGCCGATGCGGCGCAGAGCGGCGACGCCCTGGCGCTGTTCGAGATCGGCGCACGCTATTCGGACGGCCGCAACGGCATGACCGTCGATCAGAAACAGGCCGCCGGCTGGTACCAGCTTGCGGCCGACAAGGGTTTTGCGCCGGCACAATATCGGCTCGGCAGCATGTATGAGAAGGGCAACGGCGTCGAACGCGACATCGCCAAGGCGAAGGGCTTCTACGAGCAGGCGGCGAACCAGGGCAATGCCAGCGCCATGCACAATCTCGCCGTCCTGTACGCCTCCGGCGCACTCGGCCAGCAGGATTATGCGACGGCGGCCTCGTGGTTTACCAAGGCCGCCAATCTCGGCATCACCGACAGCCAGTTCAACCTGGCGATCCTCTGCGCGAGGGGCAACGGCGTTCCGGCCGATCTCGAAGAATCCTATAAGTGGTTTGCGATCGCCGCCAAGGCCGGCGACAAGGATGCAGCACAGAAGCGCGACGAGGTAGCCAAGGCGATGAAGCCCGACCAGCTCGAACGGGCGCGCGCCAAGGCCGATCTCTGGAAGCCGGAACCGCTCGACCATCGCGCCAACGGCATCGACATCCCCGACGAATGGGCCGGCACGGGCATGAAGACGGCAACCGTCGACATGAAGAAAGCGATCCGCAACATCCAGGCGATCCTCAACAATAACGGCTTCGACGCCGGCGTGCCGGACGGCGAAATGGGCGCCAAGACCGTTACCGCGATCAAGAACTTCCAGAAGTCGATCGGCCAGGAGCCGGACGGCAAGGTGAGCGACGCGACCGTGAAGGCGCTGCTCGAACGCAACAAGCAAGTCGCCAAGGCGATCTGAGGCGCGTCGACGGAGGTCGAGCCGCCGTTGAAGACCCCTCCCCACAAGGGTCTTCACCGGCTTCGCGGCGCTTTGCCGCAAGCTTTCCGAATTTTTGCAACCGTCGTCACAAAACCTGAAAAAAGCCCGATTATGCCGGACATATCGATCCGCGCATCGCCGAATCTCCTGCCATCGATCTCCATCCATCAGGGCCGATCGAAAGCCTCTGGCAACGATTTCACAGTATGGTGTGCATTCGAACGGGGACACAGGAACCGCCCGGCAGGAGCGGTCATCATTCGGGGTCGGTTGTGACAATCTATCTGCCAATCGCAGAATTGTCGGTGAACATCTTCATCATTCTCGGCATGGGGGCGGCCGTCGGATTCCTGTCCGGAATGTTCGGCGTCGGCGGCGGTTTTCTCATCACCCCGCTATTGATCTTCTACAACATCCCGCCCGTCGTCGCCGTCGCCACCGGTGCCAACCAGGTTGTGGCGTCGTCGATTTCAGGTGCGATCACCCATTTCCGGCGCGGCACGCTCGACGTCAAGCTCGGCACGGTGCTTCTGTTCGGCGGTCTTTCAGGGGCGACCGTCGGCATCTGGATCTTCTCGCTGCTGCGGGCCATCGGCCAGCTCGATCTGATCATCTCGCTGATGTATGTCGTCTTCCTCGGCACGGTTGGCGGGCTGATGCTGCTCGAAAGCATCAATGCCATGCGGCGGGCGGCACGCAATGAGCCGCCCGTACCGCGCAGGCCGGGCCACCAGCACTGGGTGCACAAGCTGCCGCTCAAGGTGCGCTTCAAGAAATCGAAGATTTTCCTCAGCGTCATTCCGATCATCGCGCTCGGCTTTGCGATCGGCATCCTGACCTCGATCATGGGTGTCGGCGGCGGCTTCATCATGGTGCCGGCAATGATCTACCTCCTGCGCATCCCGACCAATGTCGTGGTCGGCACCTCGCTCTATCAGATCATCTTCGTGACCGCCTATACGACGATCGTGCAGGCGGCGACGAACTTCTCAGTCGACATCGTGCTTGCTTTCATCCTGATGGTGGCGGGTGTCGTCGGGGCGCAATACGGCGTGCGCGTCGGCCAGAAGCTGCGCGGCGAACAGCTGCGCGCGCTGCTCGGCCTGCTGGTGCTGGCTGTCGGCCTGCGTCTGGCGATCGCACTGGTGGTCACCCCGGCGGACGTCTATTCGGTGGTGATGGGGACCGGCAACTGATGCGCCTGATTGCCTCGATCCTCCTGTTCCTGTGTCTGCTGCCGGCGGTTGCCGGGGCGCAGTGGCTGCCGGGGCAGGCAACGGAAGCGGTGCGCGAAGGCCTTGAGATCGGCACGTCGACCAGCGAAATCGCCATCACTTCGGATTTCCATGGCGCGGATCTGACGATCTTCGGGGCGCTCTCGAACACCGACCAGCTGCTGCTCGCCATTGGCCAGTATGACGTGGTGGTGGTGCTGGAAGGCCCGCGCGAGGACGCAACGGTGCGCAAGAAGGAACGCGTCTTCGGCATCTGGGTCAACAGGCGCTCGATGACTTTCGAGGCCGTGCCGCATTCCTATTCGATGTCGAGCTCGCGCATGATCGACGACCTGACGACGCCGCTCGAACTGACCGATCAGGGGATCGGCATCGACCACATTCCGCTGACGCCGGTCGGCTTCGTCGGCGACGGCAGCAATCTCGGCGAGTTCCGTCAGGCTTTCCTGCGGCTGCAGCAGGGCGGCGCGCTTTATGACCGCAACCCGAGCGGCGTGCGGTTCGTTTCATCGAACCTCTTCAAGGCGAGCCTGCGCCTGCCGGCAAATATTCCGAACGGGGTGCACACGGTGCGCGCCTATCTCTTCAAGAGCGGCAATCTCATTACCGATAAATCGCTGCCGCTGCGCGTCATCAAGACGGGCATCGAACAGACGATCACCGATGCGGCCCATGATCAGCCAATCCTCTACGGCTTTGCGGCCGTGGCGCTCGCCGTCGTCACCGGCTGGGGGGCCAGCCTGATCTTCCGCAAGGAATGATCAGGCGCCGACGGCAAAATCATCGCGCCCGTATCTTATGTCTTCAGGAAGGCGAGCCGCTCATCGACGCGGGCGGGGGCAATTTCCAGAATATCGGCGCTGACGACGCCTTCCGCTACAAAAGGATCCTGCCGGATCCGGGTTTCGAGTTCGGCGCGCGAGGTGTTGTGAGCGACGACCGCTCCACCTGCGCTCGGCTGAAGGCCGCCGGCGAGAAGAAAAATCCCATCGTCGAAGCCGCGTTTGAGCCAGGCATTGTGCGCCTCCATCAGAACGGGCGCTTTGGCCTTGCCATCAGAAAACTTCAGCGTAACGAAAAACATCCAAGGGCTCCTTTAGGAATGCTGTCGGGAATCGGTTTCGGGAAAGACGGGTGTTCCTGGACGCTGCGCCGCCAGCCACGCGCGCATGTTTTCCACCTCGTTTCGAACAAAGATTTCGTCGCGATAGGCGGCCGCAAGCGTCGCTACCCCTTGGCTCCGCATCAGAATGTGCATGGCAAGCGCATCGGCTTCAGCCTCGCGGCCAAACGCACTGAATTGACGTGAGAGCCAATGGCGAAACAGATCGAAAAGTTCGGCAGCACGGCTCTTGGCAATATGATCGAGCTTGGCGAGTTCGCCGCAAAGCGTGCCGACCGGGCAACCGTGCGCCATGATCTTCGTCTGATTCACGATGAGGAGATTGATGAAGCTGAGAATGCGCTCGTCAGGTGCCTCGGCTTTCGCTTCCCACCCATCGAGCATTGACCTGGTTTCGAGGAGGCGATGGGTGATCACCGCATCGAGAAGCTCGTCCTTCGTCTTGAAGTGATAATAAAAATTGCCTCGCGAGAGTCCGACTGTTCCCGCAATGTCGGCAAAGGATGTCGCTTCGAAGCCCCTCTCGTAGAAAAGCCTGTCGGCTGCTTCGACAATCTGCTGTCGGGTGGCCGCAGCAACCATTTTCATTCTTCCTTTTGTCCGCGAAGCCACGACTCGTAGGTCGATTGACCTAGGAATTAGGACGATTGACCTAGAAGAGTCAAGCGCCGGAACTTCTTGTCGGCAGCCCGTCTCGCCCCTCGAACCACTTGCGTATCGCAATCAGTTGAACTATCGTAAACCAGTTGCTTGTTGAAAGCAGTTTTACCCGAGGAGGATGAAATGCGGAAGCTTGTCGTCTGGAACCTGATGACGCTTGATGGCTATTTCGAGGGAACGAAACCGTGGGAGATCGACTTCCACAATCTCGCCTGGGGGCCAGAGCTCAAGCGCTATGCAGAGCGGTTCGGCGAGGAAGGCGATCTCCTGGTCTTCGGCCGCAAGACCTATGAGGGCATGGCCGCCTACTGGCCGACAGCCGAGGACGAAGACAAGATCAAATCCTATATGAACGGCATCGCCAAGATCGCCGTCTCTCGAACGATGACCAACCCTGGCTGGAACAATGCCCGTATCGTCAGCGATCCCATCCCCGAATTGACCAGGCTGAAGCAGGAGGACGGCAAGACGATCTTCATCTTCGGCAGCGCCGCGCTGGCCGACAGCCTGCTGAGGGCCAACCTCATCGATGAGATCAGAGTCTGCGTGGTGCCGGTCATTCTCGGCGGCGGCAATCCGCTTTTCAAAGCAAATGAGGCCCAAGTGCGGTTGAAGCTCATTGAATCCGCGACCAAGCAAAGCGGCGCAGTGATCCTGCGCTACGAGCCCGTCAGGTCGTAGCGGGCTGTGGCTCATGGCTGTCTAGTTCCTGGGTGCGAAGACCCCTCCCCAACCCCTCCCCACAAGGGGGAGGGGCTTATATGCCGCCGCCGCTGCTTTCCATTTCACCCTTGCATCCGCGGAAAGGCTGACGTCTGCCCAGTTGGCGCAGCGCGTTAGCCCCTCCCCCTTGTGGGGAGGGGTTTTCATGATGGCCCTTCGGAAAAGCTCGTATTCGACTAAAAACCGGTTTTTAACATTTACGAGTTAGTAATCTCTCGGAAACGAGAGGTTCTGTTATGCGTACTCGTATCGTTCTGACCGCCGTGGGTCTCGCGCTGCTTGCCGGCTGCGCGACGGCGCCGAAGCAGACGAGGAACATCTGCGCCGTCTTCGATCAGCGCGAAGGGCTTTTCTCCAGCTGGCAGAGGGCGGCCGAGCGGACGGAGAAGAAATACGGCGTGCCCGTACCGATCCTGATGGCGACGATGTACACCGAATCCGGCTTCCAGCCCTATGCGCGGCCGCCGCGCACCAAGCTCTTCGGCTTCATTCCCTGGACCCGGCCGTCGACGGCCTACGGCTATTCGCAAGCGCTCGACGGGACATGGGATCACTATCAGTCGCAGACGGGGAACTGGGCGGCGCGGCGGACGAATTTTACCGACGCCATCGATTTCATCGGCTGGTATCATTACCAGAACAGCGTGGACACCGGCATTCCGCTGAACGATGCCTATAACCTCTATCTTGCCTATTATTCCGGGCCGACGGGATACAAGCGCGGCGACTGGCGCTCGAACGGGCAATTGCAGCAGACGGCGCAGAAGTTCGCGCGAATGGCGGGAACATATCAGCAGCAATTGCAGGGGTGTGATTGAGTTCACGGGGTGCCGTGTGGCACGCCCCATCGAGGACAGACGCTACCCACGCAAATTCCCGTACCGGACCGAATAGATCCGATCGCGTCCCAACAGATGCGCGATCAGCGATTCCTTGTCGAAAAGGCCTGTCATCGCTTGATGGCCGAGGTCGAGACCGCCGCTCATGACGCCGAAAGCCGGCATTAGGAGGCGGGCGCCGTCGGTGGCGAAACAGGGACGGCGGATGGATCGTTCCCGGCGGCGCACGGTCGCCGAAGGATGAAGGTGGCCAGCGATCTCGCCGCTCTGCAAGCCGTTTCTCGGCTCGTGGCGGAAGGTCAGGCCGGCATAACGCACCTCGTCGACGGAAGCGCCGGGCAGATCGACGACGCCATCGGGATCGTGATTGCCATTGACCCAGATCCATTCGCGACCGCGCGCCATCGCCACGATCAAAGCGCGGAAATTTTCCGGCAGATGCGCGGAGCCGACGCGATCGTGAAAATTATCGCCGAGCGAAACGACGAGCTTCGGATCGTAGCGGGAGATGACGGCGGCAAGCACGGTCAGGGTCGCCAGCGTGTCATAGGGCGGCAGCATCATGCCGCGGCGGGCGAAGGCCGCGCCTTTCTCCAAATGCAGGTCGGAGACGACGAGCAGACCGGCATCCGGCAGATAGAGGGCGCCGAGCGGATCGCAGACGGCGGCAATACCCTTCACCGATGTCTCAATGCCGGGGATCGCAGCCAATCCGGATATGTTGCGCGCCAGCGCCAGGCGGTTCATCACAGTCGTGTTCTTCCCAGTCGTCATCATGCCAAAGCTTCGGCGATCAGATCGTCGGCCGCCTCGGCGAGCAGCGCATCATGGGCTTCGCCCGGCACCGCCTCCCGTCCGATCTCCAGCATCACCGGCACGGCGAGCGGGGAAATATGGTCGAGCGGGCGATGGGTGATGTGGCCCCTGATTCGCATCAGCATATCGCCAAGACGGCTGATATCCAAAAGCCCAGTCGCCGCATCCTGGCGCGTGGCCTGCAGCAGGATGTGATCCGGCTCATGGCTGCGCAGCACGTCATAGATCAGATCGGCCGAGACGGTGATCTGGCGGCCGCTCTTTTCCTTGCCCGGATGGCGGCGTTCGATTAAGCCTGCAATCACGGCGCAGTTGCGGAAGGTGCGCTTCAGCAAGAAGGATTCGGCGAGCCAGGCTTCGAGATCGTCGCCTAGCATATCTGCGTCGAAGAGGTCGGAGAGGTTGAGCCTGCCGTTGCCGATCATCAGCCCCATATCTTCGAGGCCCCACACGGCGAGCGAGTAATCGGTGGCGACGAAGCCGAGCGGCTTGGCGCCGGCCCGCTCCAGCCGGCGGGTAAGCAGCATGCCGAGCGTCTGGTGGGCGAGACGGCCTTCGAAGGGATAGGCGACCATGTAGCCGCGGCTGCCGCGCGGGAAGGTTTCGATCAGGAACTCGTCGCGCTTCGGCAGCATCGACTTGTCGGTCTGCAGCGACAGCCAGTCGCGCACCTGATCCGGCAGGTGGCGCCAGCGGTCGGGATCGGCGATCATCGCCCGCACCTGCTCGGCGAGATAGGTCGACAGCGGAAACTTGCCGCCATTATAAGCCGGGATCTTCGGATCGAGCGAAAAGGCCTGAGAAGCCAGGCATTCATTTTCGCGGATGCCTTCGAAACGCAGCACCTTGCCGGAAAAGATGAAGGTGTCGCCCGGCGACAATTGCTCGAGGAAATATTCCTCGACCTTGCCCAGCGTCGCGCCGCCGCGGCCAATCCGGCCGCCCTCGCCGCGCTTGACCATGCGGATATTCAGCATCGGGCTTTCGACGATCGTGCCGAGGTTGAGGCGGTATTGCTGGGCGACAGCAGGATTGGAGACGCGCCAGCGCCCCTCCTTGGTTTTGCGGATGCGGGCGTAGCGCTCGTAAGTCCTCAGCGCATAACCGCCGGTCGCGACGAAATCGACGACGCGCTCGAAGGTCTCCCAGCTGAGATCGGCATAGGGTGAGGCGCTGGTGACTTCGTCGTAGAGTTCCAGCATGTCGAAAGGCTCGGCGCAGGCCATGCCGAGCACGTGCTGGGCGAGCACATCGAGCGCGCCGCGGCCGACGGGCGGCGTGTCCTGGGCGCCGATATAATTGGCGTCGAGGGCGGCCTGGCACTCCATCACCTCGAACCGGTTGGCCGGCACGAGGATCGCCTTCGAGGGCTCGTCCATGCGGTGATTGGCGCGACCGATGCGCTGGGCAAGACGCGAGGCGCCCTTCGGCGCGCCGACATGGATGACGAGATCGACATCGCCCCAGTCGATGCCGAGATCGAGCGTCGAGGTGGCAACAACGGCGCGCAGCCGGTTTTCGGCCATCGCCGCCTCGACCTTGCGGCGCTGCGCGACATCGAGCGAGCCGTGGTGGAGCGCGATCGGCAGGTTGTCGTCATTGATCGTCCAGAGTTCCTGGAACAGCATCTCCGCCTGGCTGCGGGTATTGACGAAGAGCAGCGTCGTCTGGTGTTCGAGGAGCTGCCGATAGACGTCGGGAATGGCATATTTGGCGGAATGGCCGGCCCAGGGAATGCGCTCGTCGGTCGACAAGATCGAAATATCGGGTTTGGCGCCGCCTTCGACGACGACGAGACCGGCATGATGTTCCCTCCCCTCCTCCTGGGCGACCAGCCATTTCTGCAAGTCCATCGGCTCGGCTACGGTCGCCGACAGGCCGATCGTCTTCAGCTCGGGGGCAAGGCGGCGCAGGCGGGCAAGGCCGAGCGACAGCATATGGCCGCGCTTGGAGGTGACGAGCGAATGCAGCTCGTCGAGTACGACATATTTCAGGTCCTTGAAGAAGCGCTCGGCCTCGCGGTTCGCCAGCAGCAGCGCGACCTGTTCGGGCGTCGTCAGCAGAATATCCGGAGGGCTGAGCTTCTGGCGCTGGCGCTTGGCATTCGGCGTATCGCCGGTGCGGTTTTCCACCGTGACCGGCAGGCCCATCTCCCCGACCGGCTTCATCAGGTTGCGCTCGATATCGATCGCCAGCGCCTTCAGTGGCGAGACATAGAGCGTATGGATGCCGGTGAAGGCGGAGCCGGGCGGAATGCGGCCGCGGCGGGTGAGATCGGTGAGCGAGGGCAGGAAACCGGCCAGCGTCTTGCCGGCGCCGGTCGGCGCGATCAGCAGCGTGTTTTGACCGGCCCCGGCGCGGGCGAGCAGCTCCAGCTGATGGGCGCGCGGGCGCCAGCCCTTTTCCGCAAACCAGCGGGTAAAGGCGGCAGGCAGCAAGGCTTCGGAATCGATCTGGTCCACGCCCTGAAGGTAGTGAAATAGTCGGGAAAAAGAAGAGCGTCCGCGCGCTTACATCGCGATATAGCGGTCCTTGCGGTGATTGATGGCGAGCGTCAGGTTGAGCACGACGGCGCCGAGCACCGAACAGGCGATGATGAAGGGGCTGGCGACGAAGAAGGAAAGCGCCAGCACGATCCCGTCGAAGCCGAGCTGGACGAGGCCGGCGCGCCAGCCGAAGCGATCCTGAATATAGAGGGCGAGGATGCCGATGCCGCCGAGGCTGGCCCGGTGGCGGAAGAGCGCCAGCATGCCGGCCGCAATGACGAGGCCGCCGAAGAGCGCTCCGGCAACCGGATGGACATGCGTCACGCCGATGAAGCCGGGCACGAATTCGGACAGGACCGAGGTCAGCCCGATCGCGACGAAGGTCTTGATAGTGAAGGCAGGCCCCAGACGGCGGAAGGCGATATAATAGAAGGGCAGGTTTACCGCAAAGAAGCAGAGACCGAAACTTATCCCCGTGGCGTAATGAACGAGGAACGCAAGCCCCGCGGTGCCGCCGGCCAGCAGCCCCGCGCCGGAAAGCAGCGTGACGCCGAGCACGGCGAGCATGCTGCCGGCGACGATGCCCTGCGCATCGTCGAACAGCGAGTGGCGATCGGCGCTGGAATTCAGAAGGCCTGCGAAGGCGTTGGATGCCATGATGTTCCCCTGTCGGTTTTGCCGTTTTCTATCCGGCGCAGGGATAAAGACAAGTGCCCAGCGAGACGCCGTTGACAGCACACATAATCGTGGATATATTTTATCCATGAATTGAGGAGACGGCGTCGATGAAAATGAGCGATGGAGTCGAGCAGGCCATTCACAGCGTCGCCATGCTCTCCGGCCTCTCCGAAGGCGGCGTGCTGTCGGCCGCCGCGCTGGCGGAATTCCACGGCGTTTCGACGAGCTACCTGCTCAAACATCTGCAGGCGCTGTCGGGCGCCGGCATCCTCGACACCGTGCCCGGGCCGAAGGGCGGCTATCGGCTGGCGAAGGCGCCGGCGGAGATTTCGCTGCTCGATATTCTGCTCGCCGTCGAAGGGCCGGCGCCGGCCTTTCGCTGCGCGGAAATCCGCCAGCGCGGACCGAACCCGGTCTCCGACCGCTTCTTCGCTACGCCCTGCAACATCAGCGCGGCGATGCTGCGGGCCGAGCGGGTCTACCGGGCCGAACTCGCCGAGACCAGCATTGCCGATCTTGGCATCGAACTCGCCGCCCTCGACGACGGATCGATCGCAGCCCGAGGCTGCGCCTTCCTTGAAATCCATGAACGCAAAACGGCTCGTTGAGCCACAACACAGGAGAAAGACATGCAACCGCGTTTCAATTTCGCCAAAGCCGCTCCGGATGCCTACAAAGCCGTCGTCGCGCTCGAACAATATGTCCAGTCTTCCGGGCTGGAGCGCCGCTTCATCCATTTGATCAAGCTGCGCGCCTCGCAGATCAACGGTTGCGCCTACTGCGTCGATATGCATGTGAAGGAAGCCCGCCATGACGGACTCAGCGAACAATGGATCAACCTGATGTGCGTCTGGCGGGAATCGCCGGTCTATGACGCGCGCGAAAGGGCCCTGCTCGGCTGGGTCGACGCGGTGACTACGATCGCCAAGACAGGCGCGCCGGACGCAGATTACGAGGCGCTGAAGGCGCATTTCTCCGAGAAGGAGATGACCGAGATCACGGTGGCGATTGGTGCGATCAATATCTGGAACCGACTTGCGGTCGGCTTCCGCTCTCAGCATCCCGTCGATCAGGTGACGAAAGCCGCGTAATCGATATTGACGAAACCGACCCGAAGATCTCGGGTCGGTCGATATCAGGTCAATCGTGATCCGCAGCGGGCCGGGCGGCAACGGCTTCAGACCCATTGTCCGAGAGGTCGATGCTGTTGAATATGTCGCGGACGACCTTGGTAATTTCCTCTGCGGAAGCGCCCTTGGCGTATTCTTCCTGCATGCGGCGTCTTACGAGTTTTTCCAAATCTGACATGATTCACCTCATCAAATCCGGCGCGACAGGAGTGTCGCGCCGGGGCTGATCTGAGGCAAGTTACGATTTATTTAGAATGGGTTACCGATTTGTAAGGTTTGAGTTTGGTCGTGGCGTGCCAAGAAAAAGACCCCTCCCCAACCCCTCCCCACAAGGGGGAGGGCTAACGTGTTGCACCAACTGAGACAAACGTCAGCCTTCTGCCGATGCAAGAGTGAAATAGAAAGCAACGAGAGCGGCATATAAGCCCCTCCCCCTTGTGGGGAGGGGTTGGGGAGGGGACTTTTCTTGAGGATGAGGCAGCCCCCTTACAGCGCAATATAACGATCAGCGCGGTGATTGATGGCGACGAAGAGGTTGAGGACGATGGCGCCAAGGACCGAATAGAAGACGATGGACGGCGTGGTGACGAAGAAGGCTGCGGCGAGGACGCACAGGTCGATGGCGAGCTGGACGAGGCCGGCGCGGATGCCGAAGCGCTCCTGCAGATAGATGCCGAGAATGCCGACGCCGCCGAGGCTGGCGCGGTGGCGATAGAGCGCCAGCAGGCCGAAGCCGAGCAGCAGACCGCCGAGGAGTGCGGCCCATGCCGGGTGGATAATCGAAATCGAAAAGAAGCGTGACTGCACGTCTGATAGCACCGAGGTCAGGCCGATGGCGATAAAGGTCTTGAGGGTGAAGACCATGCCGAGGCGCTTCCAGGAGAGATAGAAGAACGGCAGGTTGAGCAGGAAGAAGGCGAGGCCGAAATTGACGCCGAAGGCATAGTGCAGCAGGAAGGCGACACCGGCGGTGCTGCCGGTGAGAAAGCCGGCACTGGCGAGCACATAGAGGCCGAGCGCGGCAATCAGGCTGCCGGAGAAGATACCCTGCACATCTTCGATCGGCGTATGGCGCGTCGCGCTGGTATTCCAGACGCCAAGGGCATTGATGCGCTGTGTCATATCTCAGTCTCCACGGCAGACGAGTTCGCCAACGCCTCGGAGGAACTCCTGACGGCGGTGACGCTTTTCCCATGTGAAATCAGCCGGCGGGTCCGGCCTGTATCGCCGCGCTGTTGGCGGATATCAATGCAATATCAGCCTTTTGCCATTGCGATCAAGCGCAATAGGTAAGAAATACTGACCTATTAAAAAATCGCAAGAAATGTTCGCTCATGCAGCCTTGCGCGTAAGGAACAGAATGCCGGAAACCGGTTTTCCGCCATCTTTGCGGATGACCGCCTTGACGATCCTGAGGATTTCGAAGCCGTGGCGGGAAAGCAGCTGCCTCACATAGGCTTCCGAATGGGCATAACGCAGCGACGGGGCGAGATGGAAGCCGTCGCCGTCGCCGGCATCCTCGACGGAAAAGGCAAAATCCGCACCGGCAGCGGCGAGTTCACCGACGATCGCAAAGACGCTCTCGAGGTTGCCGAGATACATCAGCACGTCGGCTGCGGTCACGAGGTCGGCGCGGCGGCGCCCGGCATCATCGAACAGGCCGGAGCGATCGGGCGCGAGCGACAGATCGGCCTGGGCGAGGTAATCGTAGACCCGTTTCTCCGCAGCCTTGACCAGCATGTTCTGCGACAGGTCGAAGCCTTCGAGGCGGCAGGCGAGAGCGCGGATCTCCGGACCGAGCAGGCCGGTGCCGCAGCCGAGATCGACGGCGTATTCGTAACGCCTGTCGGTGGAAGCGACGAGGGCCGCAAGCTTTTGCGGAACGCTGTAATCGAGCCGGTCGACGAGGGCGGTGTCGAATCGATCGGCATAGTCGTCGAACAGGCGCTCGACATAGCGGCTCGGCGGCCGGTCGGGGATCGCAGCGTCGCCGAGAAGGGCAAGCTTGAGGGTGGCGCCGAATATGTCCTCGGGATCGAGGATGAGCGTCCGGCGATAGGCCTCGATGGCGGCTTCCCCCCTGCCCGCCTTTTCCAGATAGGCGGCGAGCCGATACCAGCCGGCGGCCCAGGCAGGCGCGAGTTCGAGCGCCTGTTCCATCAACTCGGCCGCTGCCTCCGCCTCGCCGCCTTCTTCGAGCATCCTGGCATAATCGGCGCGGCGGTCGGCGATGACATCGCCTGAGGAAAGCTGGTGGGATTGCATGACGGACCTATCGTTTCGCTGGCATTTGGCGGCGGCCACAAAAAAACTCAAGTCCTATTTCAGAGGCGAAGCGGCCAATTCCGGAAAGGGCTTGCGGGCGTTGCGCCGCGACCTTATTCCATGGGGCAAACAGGAGATGGCGCATGTCCGATCAAGTGAACAGGTTCCTCGGCGATTCGCTCGGCCGCACATTGATTAAACTCGTCGTGGTGTCGCTGATCGTCGGGTTCGTCATGACCGTGTTCGGCCTGACGCCGTGGAACATCATCTATGGATTCCGCGACTTCATCCTGGAACTCTGGCACCGGGGCTTTGCAGCGCTCGGGCGTGTCGGCGACTATCTGCTTCTCGGGGCGACGATCGTCATCCCGCTCTTCGTCATCCTTCGCCTTTTCAGCTATCGCCGGTAACATGACATCAATCGATCTTTCCAGGCGCAGCCTGCTCACTCTTTCCGGACTTGCACTCGCCGCCGGCATCGCCGGCTGCACCACGACGCCGAAAATTGCCGGCACGCCCTCGAACGGCGAGGACGAGACGACGAGCGTGCTGCCGCTCGTCAACCAGTTGCGGGCGAAGAACGGCCTGCCGCCGCTTGAGGTCGATCCGGCGGCGCAGACGGCCGCCCTTTTCCAGGCCAAGCGCATGGCGAGCGCCGGCAAGATGGCGCATCTGATGGGCATGACCGACAGTTTCGGCGCCCGCGTCAAGGCGAGCGGCGTCCGGTTGCCGGCGGCCGAGAACATTGCTTCCGGCCAGCAAAGCGTCGACGCCGTGGTGACGGCCTGGATCAATTCGCCGCATCACCTGGAAAACATGCTCGGTCGTTATGACGGCCTCGGCGTCGCAGTCGCCCATAATACGTCTTCCAGAAACCTGCCCTATTGGGCCATGGTGCTTTCCAGCCGAGGCGATTCCGCCTCGATATGAGGCAGGTCATGGATACGCGCAGCAACAACATCCTCGCTTTCGACGTGACGCACCGGCTGGTGCTGTCGATCGCCGTTCCGATGACGCTCGGCTTCATGACAACGCCGCTGCTCGGGCTGACGAGCACCGCCGTCGTTGGCCATATGGGCGATGCGGAAGCACTGGCGGGGCTGGCGATCGGCGCGATGCTCTTCGATCTGATCCTCGGCAGTTTCAACTTTCTGCGCGCCTCGACGACCGGCCTGACGGCGCAGGCCTATGGCCGGCGCGATCGGCACGAGCAGCAGGCTGTCTTCTGGCGAGCGCTGATATCAGCACTTGGCTGCGGGCTGGCGCTGCTCTGTCTTTCGCCGCTGCTCGAGGCGGCGGGATTGCGGCTGATGGGCGCGGAAGGGGCGATTGCCGGGGCGACCGGCACCTATTTCTCGATCCGCATGCTGGCAGCGCCTGCAGCGCTGGCGAATTACGCCATTCTCGGCTTCGTGCTCGGGCGCGGACAGGCCACCGTCGGCCTGCTGCTGCAGGCACTGATCAACGGCATCAATATCCTGCTTTCCATCTATCTCGGCCTGTCGCTCGGCTGGGGCGTGGCCGGGGTCGCCTGGGCAACCATGGCCGGCGAAACGGTCGGGGCTATCGCCGGACTCTTCATCCTGCTCAGCGGCTTTGCCAAGGCGGAGCGGCCGGCGTGGGCCGAGATCTTTTCCCGGCATCGTCTGGCGGAGCTTTTCGCCCTCAACCGAGATATTCTGATCCGCACATTCGTGCTGATCGGCGCCTTCACGATCATGACGCGGATCGGCACCGGCTTCGGGGCGGTGACACTGGCCGCCAATGCCGTCCTGATGAATTTCTTCCTGCTGTCCGGCTACTATCTCGACGGGCTTGCCAATGCCGCCGAGCAGATCACAGGCCGGGCGATCGGCGCGGGCTATCGGCCGGCCTTCGACCGCGGGTTGAAGCTGACGACCTTCTGGTCGTTCGGATTGGCGGCGCTCGTTTCCGCCTTCTTCTTCCTCGCCGGCCCTTGGCTGATCTCGGTGCTGACCACTTCGCCGGAGGTGCGGCAGGCGGCCGAGACCTATCTGCCCTGGGCTGCCATTACCGGATTGACGGGGGCGCTCGCCTTCCTGATGGACGGCGTCTTCATCGGCGCGACATGGTCGGTCGACATGCGCAACCGCATGCTGATGTCCTTTGCCGGCTACCTGGCCATGCTCGCCGTCTTCGTGCCGCTCTTCGGCAATCACGGTTTGTGGCTTGGCATGAACGCCTTCCTGCTGTTCCGCGGCTTCTTCCTCGCCATGCTGGTCAGGCCGCGGGCCGATCAGACCTTCCGCGCCGCCCAGTAATCCAGCCTGCTGTCGCGCAGCGCGCGGATCGAGCCGGCCTTTTCGCGGTCCATCAACGCCGAAAGACCGCGGACGATATCGCCGGGCAGGCCAGGACCTTCATAAACCATGCAGGAATAGAGCTGGACGAGATCGGCGCCGGCCCTGATCTTTTCCAGCGCGGTTTCGGCTGAGGAGACGCCGCCGACGCCGATGATCGGCAGTTCAGGGCCGACGCGCTTGCGCATCCGGGCAAGCACCGCCGTCGATTTTTCAAACAGCGGCACGCCGGAAAGGCCGCCCGCCTCCTTCGCCTGTCGCTGGTCCTTGAGACCGTCGCGCGACAGCGTCGTGTTGGAGACGATCAGCCCGTCAAGCGCATGTGAGAGCGCTTCCGCGGCGATATCATCCATGCCTTCCTCGGTCAGGTCAGGGGCGATCTTCAGAAAGACCGGGATCTTGCGGCCGGATTTCTGCGCCATCTCGTCACGCGCCGCCAGCACTGCCGAAAGCAGCGCTGCAAGGCTTTCGCGCGCCTGCAGGTCGCGCAGGCCAGGCGTGTTCGGCGAAGAGATGTTGGCGGTGAAATAACGCGCGACGGAATGGAAGCGGCGGATGCCGGCGACATAGTCGGCGATGCGATCGTCGCTGTCCTTGTTGGCGCCGATATTGACGCCGACGATGCCGTTGCCCTTCAGCGCGACGAGGCGCCCGAAGGCGGCCTCATGGCCTTCATTGTTGAAACCGAGGCGGTTGATGACGCCCTCATCCTCGACCAGGCGGAAAATGCGCGGGCGCGGATTGCCGGATTGCGGCTTCGGCGTCACCGTGCCGATCTCGGTAAAACCGAAGCCGAGCTTCAGCAGCGCTTCGGGCACCTCGGCATTCTTGTCGTAACCGGCCGCCATGCCGAGCGGGTTTTCGAAGGTGAGGCCGGCGACGGTCTGGCGAAGGCGCGGATCGGGAGTGATCCGGCAGGCGGGTACGAGACCCGACTTCAGCGCGGCGATCGACATGCCGTGCGCCGTTTCCGGATCGAACAGGAAGAGACCCCTGCGGGCGACGCGCTTGAAGGGATCGATCATGGCGTAAGCTCCGGGAATGTATGAACGCCGTTGTCATCGAGCGGCAGCGGCGCCTCCCAAAGCACGGCGGCCAGCGGCAGATCGGCATAAAGATGCGGGAAGAAATCGCCGCCGCGGGAGGGTTCGAAGATCAGCTTGTCACCGAAACCGCTGCCGTCGACGGCGACCAGCATCAGGCCGGGCTGGCCGGAAAAATACAGGGCCGCGGTCTGCTTCACCTGGTCGGCCGTCGAGAAGTGGATGAAGCCATCCTTGAGATCGATGCCGGCGCCATGAAAAACACCGCTTTGTCTGGCTTGCTGCCAGAGGGTCTCCGTCACGATCTTGTAAAGGGTCGGTGTCACGGTCATCATGGCCTCGCGATTGCTGGTCCTTGGGTCATGAGCGCTTTGCCGGAAAGAGGCGGCGATGTCCACGCCCCGGCACTCAAAAAGCACGGCCAGCCAGGCAAAATCCGGAGGATGAGACGATGAAGATTTTGGTTCTCGCACTTGGCGCTGTTCTCCTGCCGCTGGCGGCCGCGGCGGCCGAGGCCGATGCGGGCCGGTTCCAGCTGGAGAAGAGCGGCGACCATTTCGTCCGGCTCGACCGCCAGACCGGCGCCATGTCGATCTGCCAGGACAAGGACGGCGCCCTTGTCTGCCGTATGGCGGCCGATGAGCGGGCGGCCTATGAGGATGAGCTCGACCGGCTTTCAGAGCGGGTGACCAAGCTGGAACAGGCCGGCTTGATCCAGCGGGCGCTTCCAAGCGACGCCGAGATCGACCGCTCGATCAGCATCATGGAGCGGATGATGAAGAGTTTCATGGGGATGGTGAAGGAGTTCCAGGCTGACGAAAAAACCAATCCTCTTCCGCAGAAGACATGATCTGATATAGTCATTTCAGAAAACATGCATGCAACGCCGAGGGGACGGCCAGCATGCGGCGTGATCGGACTCTTGGGAGGGAGTTTTCGATGCAGGAACAGACCATCATCATTGCGGATGACCATCCGCTGTTTCGCGATGCATTGCGCCAGGCCGTCATCGGCATGGAAGGCCGCCAGTCGATTATCGAAGCCGGCGATTTCGCCGCCGCGCGGACCGCAGCCGGCGCCCATCCGGACGCCGATCTGATGCTGCTCGACCTCGCCATGCCCGGCGTCAGCGGCTTTTCCGGCCTGATGGCGTTGCGCGCCGAATTCGCCAGCCTGCCGATCATCATCGTTTCGGCGAGCGACGACGCCACGACGATCCGCCGGGCGCTGGAACTCGGCGCCTCCGGCTTCATCTCGAAATCCTCGGGCATCGAAGACATCCGTCGCAGCATCCAGACGGTGCTTGCCGGCGATATCGCCACGCCGGAAAGCTATCGCGACGGCCAGGAGCAGGACCCCGACGTCGCCGATCTGATCCATCGTCTGCACACGCTGACGCCGCAGCAGAGCCGGGTGCTGACCATGCTGGCCGAAGGCCTGTTGAACAAGCAGATCGCCTATGAACTCGGCGTTTCCGAAGCGACGATCAAGGCGCATGTCTCGGCGATCCTGCTGAAGCTCGATGTCGACAGCCGCACGCAGGCGGTCATCCAGCTCGGCAAGATCAACATGGCGATGGTGGCCTGAGGGCCGCCAAAACTGCCGATAGCAGGATTTTATTCCTCCTTTACCTTTACGGGCGCCGCACGGTCGGTTACTATTCCGTCCGGCTACAGCATCGGCCCGAAAATCGATTCCGATTTTCGGGCCGATGTGTAGATTTAAAGAGTTAGAGCGCCCTTTGTGCGTGCGAACGAACGCACGGCGCTCTGGAGTGGTTCAGCTTTTCATGGAAGCGCAGAGCCGCTCTAACCTTTTGGATTTACGCAATTCCGGACGGAAAACCGCTTCGCACTTTTCCTGGAATTGTTCTAAAGCGCGGCCTGAGACAGGCTGCACGGAATCGGGCGCGTATGCTGTCACACAAGCAGATCTGGGAGGCGATCGACAGGCTTGCCGAACGGCACGAGCTGACGCCATCCGGTCTTGCGCGCCGCGCCGGACTCGACCCCACCTCATTCAACAAGTCGAAACGGCTCTCCGCCGATGGGCGGCTACGCTGGCCGTCGACGGAATCGATCGCCAAGGTGCTCGATGCGACAGGGGCGAGCATGGAGCAGTTTCTCGCCTTCATGCAGCCGGCTGACGATTCTTCCGGAGAACGGCGCGGCGAGCGTACCAGCCCCCGGCCAGGCAGCGCCATTCCTCTGCTCGGCTTCGCCCAGGCCGGCGCCGGCGGCTTCTTCGACGATAGCGGCTTTCCGGCCGGTCATGGCTGGGACGTGGTGGAGTTTCCGACCAACCCGTCGCAACGATCCGGCGTCTATGCGCTGGAGGTGCAGGGCGAGAGCATGATGCCGCTTTATCGCGACGGCGATGTGCTGATCGTCGAGCCCGGGGCGCAGGTGCGCCGCAATGACCGCGTCGTCGTGCGCACATGCGCGGGCGAGGTGATGGCCAAGGTGCTGCTGCGCCGGAGCCCGCGGTCGATCGAGCTGATGTCGCTCAATCCCGAACATCCCAACCGCACGCTCGATCTTGCCGATGTCGATTGGATCGCCCGCATCATCTGGGCCAGCCAGTAGGAAGATATTCCATGCGCCCTGCCGCCGTCTTTACAGGTATCACGGGGATGGCGGCGGTGGTCGGCCTTCTGATGGCAGGAGAAGCGAGACTTCGCGGCGGCACTGCAGGGGAAGAAACCGCAACCGCAGAGGAGACGGCGGCAGCTGCGCCGAATGTTGCCTCCGAGACCGCCGAACCGGCGGCGACGATATCCGACGAACGCGCCGAAATAATCGCCCGCTCGGTGGAACCGGCGGTCCCGCCCCCAGCGGCGGCCCCTGATGGCAGGGCGCCCAAACCCGCCACTATCCCGCAAGCGGCGCCGGCATCCAGCCAAACTGCAGGTCCTGCCGAGAAAAAGGCGATGGAGCTGTCGCGGCCGCTGGTCGAGAACGCTGGCAGTCTTTCCTTCGGCGAGCGCAGGCTCCAGCTTGCCGGTATCGTCCCCACGCCGGCCGACAGGATATGCGGGCCGGCAGGCCGGCAATGGCCCTGCGGCATGCTGGCGAAGACGGCGCTGCGCCAGCTCTTGCGCAACCGCAGCATCACCTGCGATCTCGACACGGCTGAATGGCAGGGAACGGCGATCGCCTCCTGCCGGCTCGGCACACAGGATCTCGGCGCATGGCTTGCCGAGAACGGCTGGGCGGAAGCAGAGGCTGGTTCGCTGCTTGCAGCCGTCGCCGAGAAGGCGAAGCAGGCGCAGAAAGGCATTTACGGCGGCGATCCGCGCCGCAAATGACAGGCCGCCCGCAGGAGCGAGATGCTGCCTATCTCTTGTAAAGGCCGCCGCCAATTCCTAATCTGGGCTGATCAAAAAGGAATCAGAGATGAACAAGCCGCTTTCCGCCCATGATGCGCTGATCTACGTGATGGTGATGGCGTCGGCCGTCGACAGCACCATGAACGACAAGGAGATGGAGAGGATCGGTCAGCTGATTGGCTTCCTGCCGGTTTTCAGGGATTTCGATGACGACAAACTGATTCCGATCGCGCGCGACTGCGCCGCGCTGCTGGCTGGGCCAGAGGGCCTCGACGTCGTTCTCGAAACCGTACGCGATACCCTGCCGGCAAAACTCTACGACACCGCCTATGCGCTTGCGGTCGAAGTGGCCTCCGCCGATCTCTCGGTCAAGGCGGAGGAACTGCGGCTGCTCAGCCTGCTGCGCGACCGGCTCAGCCTCGACAAGCTCACCTGCGCGGCGATCGAACGCAGCGCGATCGCCCGCTTCCGCAAGGGCTGATGTTTTGTTTATGCATGTCGTTAGTCCAAAACCGCTGCACAGTTTTGGGCGACATGCATTTCAATAGAGCCCGTAGGGAAAGTAGCGCAGATAAATTTCCTGGAGACGGCCGTTGCGCGAGAGCGTCGCAAGCGCATGGTCGATGGCCGAGGTCAGCACACTGTCCTTCTGCCGCAGCATGATCGTCATGCCCTCGCCGAGGAACTGTTCCGATAGGTAGGGGCCGTCGAACAGCGCGCAGCATTTGTCGGAGGCCGGCGAAGAAACCCAGAAAGAAAGCTGCAGCGCATCGGCGAAGGCGGCATCGATCTTTCGCTCCTTCAGCGCCGCAAGCAGGGCGTCCTTCGTGTCGAAAGCCTGCGCTTTCAGTGCCGGGAAAAAGGCTGCCAGCATCGCCTCGTGCACCGTGCCTTTGACGACGCCGACCGGATGGTTCGAGAGCGCGGCGGCGGTCTTTCCATCGAGCGGAGCGCCAAGATTGCGCACGAAGCGCGCCGGCAGCATCAGATATGGTCGGGAGAAGAGAAATTGCCGGCGTAGCTCCGGGGTCACCGCAAGGCCGGCGATGACGGCATCGCCCTGCGAGGCGGCGAGCGCATCCTTGAGATCGGCGAAAGGGATCGCTTGGATCTGGCACTTGTCCGAAATCTCCAGCTCGCTACAGATTTCGCGGGCGAGATCGACGTTGAAACCGGAAAGCTTGCCGTTCTGATCGGTGAAATTAAACGGCGGGAAATCAACCGACGTCAGAAAGCGCAGACGGACCAGCGAGGAGAGATCCGGTCTGGCGAGACGCTCGCGGGCATCGAAGAGCAACGGCAGCGAGGGGGCAGCTTGCTGGGCGAATGCCGCAAAGCTCGAAAACGGCGCTGCCAGAAACAGGCCGACCGCTAGAAAAACCCTGAGAGTCGGGGATGCCTGCCGGGATTCAATCATGGTGATCCAGTTTCGGGGTTGGGGTCGCCGAGATGTAACAGAGTCATGCCCGGCGGGGAATATCCATGGAGTGAAGTAGCGGATGAGGCGCACGAACTCATCGGCTGCGGCATCCTCCAAAGCTTCTCACCGGCCGCGGCATCCCCTCACGCCCTCGTCCCGAGGCGCAGGCCAAAGGCCGGAGCCTCGAAGGAGACGCTCCAGCAGCGCTCCTAAATCCCTGCACCGTCAGCGCACCCGCCTCGTCCTTCGACAGCCACATCGAAATGGGCCTTCGAGACATCAATGCCGACCATGAAAGCTTGCGGGACATGCATGACTGCTCCTCCTTGCAACGCGGGCTCAAGGCCCAATCAACCGTTCGAGCGAAGACATGGCGACGGAGATGCTTGCTGAGGCACGAGTTCAAAACTCTGGGATGACACGCATCTCCGTCGCACAGCCGCATTATACAGCAGCGGGAACGTACAAGGATGAGGCTCTCTTGGGGGTTGGCGCAAACCTCCTGCTCCCCTCAAAATTAAGGTCAGGACGGCGCCTGCGCGTTAGCGCGGAATTAAAGAATATCGCCTCTATTTGTCGCGACGATACGGACCCCGCCAGCCGATTGCATGATGCATGCGTCAACTCCCTTTCCGGCGCCGCGACAATCAGGCGGCGCTCTTGTCAGATCCAATTTCCAAACACCGGACGCCCGGCGCGGCCGGCCAGATCGGGTGACATTTCCCATGTTGAAGCATCTGAAAATCCGCACCAAAATCATATCGGTCGTGGCGCTGCTCGGGCTGATCGCGATGGCGGGGCTGGTCTATGTCGTCTCCGAATTCCGCCGGGCGGACGCCGCCTATAGCGCCTTTATCGATCATGAGGCGCAGGCTTCGATGCTGAGCGCGCGCGCCAGCGCATCGGTGGTGGCCTCGGTGCTGCAGGTCACCCTGCTGGCCGACATGAAACCCGATACGCCGGCCTTCCAGACGGCGCTTGCCACCCCGAGCAAGCTGCCGCAGGCCCGCGACCGGATGAAACAGGCCCTCGCACTGGTTCCGAGCCGAAAAGCGGCAATCGACGAAATCCAGGCCGGCATCGATGAAATCGAAGCTCTGGCGAACAAGATCATCGAACAGAGCAAGGCCAAGGACAGCGGCGGCGCGCTCGCGAATGTCGCGCTGATCAATGCCAAGCTCGATGCGCTGACGCCGAAGATGATCGCCAACAATGATGCGATGATGGCATTGCTCAACGACGGCGGCGACGGGCTTTCGACGTCCGTCAATGGCCGGATCACCTTCTGTCTCGTCCTGATCGGCATCGCTGTCCTCACCGCGATCGGCTTAGCCGTCACCGTGGCGCAGAAAGGCATTGCCGGCCCAATGACGAAGCTCAGCCTGCGCATGACGCGGCTTGCCGAGGGCGACACCGATAGGGATATCAGCGGTCTCGATCGCCGCGACGAAGTCGGCCAGATGGCAAAGGCGGTTTCGATCTTCCGCGACAACGCGATCGAGCGTCGCCAGATCGAGGCGCGCGCCGAGGCCGACCGCAGCGTCAGCGACGGCGAGCGCCGCGAACGCGAGGCGCAGAAAGCCCGCGAGGCAGCCGAGCTCGAACGCGCCGTCGCAGCCCTTGGCGACGGCCTGCGCCGCCTTGCTGCCGGCGATCTCGCCTCTCATATCGACGAGCCCTTCGTCGCCCATCTCGATGCGCTGCGCCAGGATTTCAACCACTCGGTCGAGAAGCTCAACGAAACCATGCAGGCGGTCGGGGCCAATGCGCGGGCGATCGGCACCGGCGCCAACGAGATTCGTTCCTCCGCCGACGAGCTTTCCCGGCGAACCGAACAGCAGTCGGCCTCGGTCGAAGAAACCGCCGCAGCGCTGGAAGAGATCACCACGACGGTGCGCGACGCCGCCAAGCGCGCCGAAGAGGCGAGCCAGCTCGTCACCCGCACGCGCCTCGGTGCCGAAAGATCCGGCGACATCGTCCGCAAGGCCGTCTCCGCCATGCAGGAGATCGAAAAGTCGTCGGGCGAAATTTCCAACATCATCGGCGTCATCGACGACATCGCCTTCCAGACCAACCTCTTGGCGCTGAATGCCGGCGTCGAGGCGGCACGCGCCGGCGAAGCCGGCAAAGGCTTTGCGGTCGTCGCCCAGGAAGTGCGCGAGCTGGCGCAGCGCTCAGCCAAGGCGGCAAAGGAAATCAAGGACCTGATCACCAATTCCGGCACGCATGTGCAAACCGGCGTCTCGCTGGTCGGCGAGACCGGCAAGGCGCTCGATGCGATCGTCACCGAAGTGCAGGAAATCAACCAGCACGTCCACGCGATTGCCGAAGCCTCGCGCGAACAGTCGATCGGGCTGCAGGAGATCAACACCGCCGTCAACACCATGGATCAGGGCACGCAGCAGAATGCGGCGATGGTCGAGCAGTCGACCGCCGCCAGCCATAGCCTCGCCACGGAGGCGACGGCACTCAACAATCTGCTCGGCCAGTTCCGGCTGACCGGTACCGGCAGCTTCGCCGCCGCCGCCCCGATCGCTTCCACCCGGCCGCCGGCAGCAGCCCCCCGTGCCGCCGCGCGCCCGCTGGCCAAGTCCCCCGCGATCCGCGTCGCCGGGGAAGGCACGGCCCGCCCGACCGCCTCACCGGCCCGCGCCCTCGGCCAGACGCTCGCCAACGCCTTCGGCGGCGGCATCAGCACACCGTCAAAGAGCCAGGAGGCGGACTGGACGGAATTCTGAGCAACAGACCTCGGCACAAGGCACGAGAAGACGAGCCCTGCGAGGGGGCGAGGAACAGAGAGGTTGCCGCAAATTCTCTTCTCCCCTCGGGGGTCCGAAGGACGGGTCGAGACACGTGGCTCGACCCAGGTCGGTGCCCGTAGGGCGGATGAGGGGCCACACGGACTTCCTTTCCGTAATCGTCTATTCCACCCGTCCGACCGCAACGCCGTCGCGTACAGTCCGCTGAATCCCGCTCCGCCCGGCCCCCTCATCCGCCCTACGGGCACCTTCTCCCCGAGGGGAGAAGAGGGAATCGAGAGGTCGCGGCATGTCCCTCTTAGCCGCGTTTACCGGCTCCGTCCCACTCTAACCCGGCCGCCAACCCACCTCGACGAGGATATTCCCCGGCGCCGTGCAATAGAACAGCCAGCCGCCGCGCATGGCGGCCGGCGGACCGGAGAGCACGGCACCAGCGGCAACAAGTCCGGCATGGACAGTATCGACATCCGCCTTTTCGGACAGGATGAAGCCGATGTGATAGGTCTGGCGGCCTATCTCCACCTGGTCGGCCGTGCCGAACTTGGCGATGGCGTGGCTGAAGACGATTTCGAGGCCAGTGTCGTCATTGAGGATCGCCAGGCCGTTGTTGCCGCGCATATCTTTGAGCTTCAGGCCAAAATGACGGATGAAGAAATCCGCCGTCTCAGTAATATCGGCTACGTGAAAATCGAGATGGTTCAGGCGCATGGACAGTCTCCGTTAAAACAAATCCCGGGACTGCCGTTTGCCGTCTCCGCACGCCGCCGGGATCCCGCATCTGCATGCGGATCACGTCGCGGGTTCTCGTGCCCTGGGGCACGGAGCAGAGCTTCGTCAGAGCGCTTTGACGCTCAGACGGAAGGGATCGGGCTTACCTCAACCGATCCTGCCTTTTTCGACGATGCCGATCTAGCAGACTGCGCCGGTTTCGGCAATGGAAAGGCTGAAGCGATCACGGCGCTCCAGGCGATGCTTCGCGAAGGCGTGAAGGCGGAGATGGCGTTTGATCTGGCAAGCAAGATGCAATCAGGAGTAAGATCGTCGCTTCGGCGCATCGGAAGGGATGGACATGAAACCCGCACTCCTCGGCCTCATCGGCACCTTGGTTCTTGCCGGGTGCAACAGCATTTCCTACTATGGCGGACCGGGCCTCGAGCCGATCCCGGGCAGCATCACCTATAACGGCCAGCCGCGCAGCAAGCTCACCAAATCACCACCCGGCTCCAGCTTCCCACATGATTTCACCGACCAGTATGGCCGGCAGGTGGAGGAAACCTACATCATCCAGCCGGACCGAAGCCTGATCATCGCGCATCGGCAATACAAGCCGATCCGGTTCTTTGGGGATTAGGTCTTCGTTGGCATGGCGTTGCTTGAGGTCGAGCAAACGCCCAATGCAGTTTTCGTTCAAGCGATAGATGACGTCGGCGACCGCGTGGGCACCCTGACGATACTGTTGAGGCCGACGACGTCCGGAAGTTCTGGCGAAATTCAGGAGGCGTTTCGTTTACCGAAGCCGAATGTCTTTCTCAGACTGCCGTCGACCGCGTTTGCCGGCATGAACCTGCGCAGCCGGCTGAGCAGGGTCGCCTGGCCTCCAGCGGGTTGGCGCATTCGGTATGGACCGTTGATTGCGGCCAGAATCTTTTCTGCGACTGAAAGCGCCGATGGCGCGGTTCTGATCTGGGCCTGTACCGCCTTGATGGTCGCATCGGCCTGTGTTGCGTAGGCACCCAGGGGTGCTGCGGTTTGCGCCGCGTTTACATCGAGCTTGGTGTTCGTGAAGGTCGGTTCAAGCAGCACCACACGCACGTTGAACTCGCGAATCTCATGGTCCAGCGACTCCGATAGTCCTTCGAGCGCATGCTTGCTGCTGGCATATATTCCCATGAACGGTGCCGGCAGGAAGCCCAGGACCGAACTGATATTGATGATGAGCCCGCTGCGGGCGGCGCGCATGGAGGGCAAAGCAGCGCGGATCATACGCAAGGGGCCGAAAACGTTGGTATCGAATACCGCCAAAGCTTCGGAAGGCGACGTGTTTTCGACAGGGCCGACCAGCGAAACGCCGGCATTGTTGATCAGGATGTCGATCTTGCCCGCTTCGGACAAAACCCATTCAACAAAATTGGCGACCGAGGCGTCATCGGTCACATCAACAGTCCCATAGCGCACGCCGGGAATGGCATTGGCGCGCTGCGGGTTCCGGACGCCTCCAAAGACCTCGAAGCCGTTTTGCGCAAGAAGGCGCGCCGAAGCCTCGCCTATTCCGGAAGATGCTCCGGTGATAACGACAACTCTATTTTTGGACATGCATGCTCCTCGGTTCGGCGCGAGTGGTTGATTACGTGGTTCATTAGAAGGGTCGGAACTTTTCACGCTTGTTGCCAAGGACAGCTTCTCAGAACTCGGCATTCAAGCGTGTAAGATTTCGATCGACATCTATTCTTGCTTTAGATGTCAATCGAAATATAAAATCAAGCACTTTTTGCTTCACGGCGTTTTTTTCGAGGATCGCGCCTTCAACGCGTGGGGGCATGACGCCGAGCCCGAAGGCCCGCCGACATAAGGCTGCGAGCAGCATCAGCCTCACCGAGCTCAGGATTTCAGAGCGCAGTTCCCGCGCGGTTTCGAGTGACCATTTCGTCATGGGTCAGGCTCGTGCCTGCCGCGAAGAATTCCTTGATCAGGGCGTCACGATTATTGGCTGCGCGGGAGCGATCCGCCGATCGCAGCGCTTCATTCAGCTCACTTGTCGCGAGTTCGGTGCAATAGGCGGGGGTGCCGGGCTGCTGACGCCAGGACGCCGCCAGCCCTCCTGCATCCACCGCATCGAAACCGGTGGCCTCAACCAACTCTATGGCAATCGCCTTCGCCTCCGGAGCATCGCCTGCAACCGGAATGGCGATGCGGCCATCCGTGCCGTCAGACCGTCCCTTCTCCGCCAGCGTTGCCGCCAGCACGGCGTTCCAAGCCTTGATGACGGGCCGGCCGATTTGCCCGCCGACCCAAACGCTTTCGGGCATGCCGCCATCGACCTCGGCAATCGCACCGTCGCGAAACGGATAATAGTTTGACGTATCGATCACCACGACCTCTTCAGGCACGTCGTTGAAGAGCCCGGCGAGATCGCGATAGCTTGCGAACGGGATCGAAAGTACGACCACCTCGACGCCGCGGACGGCTTCTTCCTTCGAGACGGCGGTGGCTCCGATATCGCCGGCGAGATCGCGGATGCTGTCCGGCCCCTTTGAATTGGCAAGCTTGACCTCATGGCCGCCGGCGGCGAGTTTTCTCGCCAGAGTGGCGCCGATATTTCCAGCGCCGATGATTCCAATCTTCATGAGATGTCCTTTCTGTGATGTTGAAGTAAGCCCGTCTCAATCGCGGGCGAATGCGTGCAGCGTGTCGCGCAGATCGGCCAGCCCCTCGTCCGTGAGCTGGCAGGCGGTTTTGATCTTGTCGGTGACCGCCCAAAGCTCGTCACGCAGGGATTCACCGGCTTTGGTAAGATGGATGAGCACCCGCCGCTCGTCGTCGCGATCGCGTGTCCGGGTCACCATGCCGGCCGATTCCAGGCGCTTCAGCAGCGGCGTGATCGTGCCGGTGTCCATGTCGAGCTTTAAACCCAACTCTCCAACGGCGCGGGGCGTACCGCCGTAAAGTTCAAGCATCACCAGGTATTGCGGGAATGTCAGGCCGAGCGGCTGCAAAAATGGCTTGTGAAGGCGCGCCATCCGATTGGCTGCGCCATAGAGCGCAAACGAAAGTTGGGTGCCCACCGCGCGGCGGGAGGAGATCTCATTATTCGACATGGTTTCATCTAGCGTGCGTTTATCTAGCGCACTAGATAATTGGCTTTGTCGGCGAGAACAAGGTCGGCAGCGCTGAATTAGGCGCTTGGCACTTTCGGGTATGTCTCGCGGTCCGACGTGCCGAGCGCCTTCATGATGAAGCGGATTTGCGCATGCAGCCTGACTGCGGTGGCCTCACCCTCCTGAACGCGCTGCTCAACCAGAACCGGATGGAAGAACGGCAGGAAGGCGGTGATGATGCCGCGCGCGGCTTCGTCGGCGTCTTCGACCTTGAACTCGCCTGTCTGCAGCCCCTCGCGGACAAGGGCTTTGAGGATTGCCAGGATCTGTTCATTGTGGGCGTTGAGGGTTGCCCAACTTCCATCCATGGCGGCGACGAGCAGATCGTGCATGGGTCTGTCCTCCACCAGCATTCTCGTGCTGTGCCGGTGAATGGCGGTCAAAAGATCAACCAGCTTTTTACTCGCCGGCGCATCCGTTCGTGCAATCGTCAGAGCGATTTCAGCAACCTCCCTGACAACAAGTCCGCAGACGGAGCTATTGATCGCCGTCCTCGAGGGAAAGAAGCGATAGACATTCGCCCGGCTCATTCCGAGCTCCGAGGCGATGTCGGCGACGGACGTCTTATGATAGCCGATCCGCCGAAAATACTTTTCCGCCACCTCAAGAATCCGCGTCCGCGATTGCTCAAGGTCACTTCCGCTCGGATCCGCAAAAATCATCGCCGCCCCCGGAAATTCACTCGGCAGCCATGGCTGTTGGTAGTTCCACCTCCTTCGGTGCGTTTTCGTGATTTTCATTTTTCGTCGGCTTGATGCGGAACCAGGTGGCGTAGAGAGCGGGAAGGAAGAGCAGGATCAACACGGTCCCGACCGCCGTTCCGCCGATCAGCGTGTAGGCCATCGACCCCCAGAACACCGAGTGGGTGAGAGGAATGAAGGCAAGGACGGCCGCAAGGGCTGTCAGGATAACGGGACGCGTCCGCTGCACCGTCGCCTCGATGACGGCGTGATAATCGTCGAGACCGGCTGCCTTGTTCTCCTTGATCTGTTCGGTCAGGATCAAGGTATTGCGCATGAGGATTCCGGCCAAGCCGATCAATCCGAGAATGGCGTTGAAGCCGAAGGGCTGATTGAAGAGAAGCAGGACCGGAACCGCCCCGGCAAGACCGAGCGGCCCCGTCAGCATGACCATGGTCATCGTCGACAGGCTGCGGACCTGCAGCACGATAACGATCAGCATGGCGGCAATCATCGCCGGGAAGATTTTGACGAGGGCGGCGTTGGCCTTGAGCGACTCCTCGATGTTCCCGCCCATCTCGATGCGATAGCCCACAGGCAGCGTGGCGATCAGCGGCTGCAGCGCCTTCATGACCTGCTGGGACACCTCCGGGGGCTGCGTCGCCTCGTCGATATCGGAACGGATCGTGACAACAGGCGTGCGGTCGCGACGTTTCAGAATCGGTTCTTCAAACCGGATTTCGGAATGACCGATCTGATCGAGCGGAACCTGCCTCCCATCCCGGCTCATCAGCGAGAAGTCCGCCAATCGCGAGGGATCCAGCCGGTTGTCGCCGGCGCTGCGGGCGACGACAGGCACGTTGCGGATATTCTCGCGAACCTCGGTAATCGGGATCCCGCTCAGCAGCAGCTGCATCTGCTGGGCGGCCTCCGCCGGCGAAAGGCCGATCAGGCCCAGCCGTTCCTGGTCGGGAACGAAGCGCAGCACCGGAGTGCGGTTGCCCCAATCACGGTTTGCCTGACGCACATCCGGCACGCTCTTCATGATCTCCAGGGCCTTTTCGGAGAGCCGGTACAATTGGTCGGTGTCAGGACCCATGATGCGGAATTCGACCGGAAACGGCGTATAGGGACCGAATACGAGCTGGGTGACGCGGACATAGGCTTCGGGAGCGAGCCCATCCGAGATGGCCGCGCGCAGGCGAAGCTTCAAAGCCTCGCGTGTGTGGGCGTCAGGGGTCAGTACGACGATCTTGGCGAAGGACGGGTCCGGCAGCTCAGGGGCCATGGCGAAGAAGAAGCGGGGAGCGCCCTGACCGGTATAGCTCGTCACGGTCTTTGCCTCCGGCTGCTGCTGCAGCCAGTCTTCGAGCTTCCCCACCGTTGCGGCCGTGGTTTCGATACTGGTCCCTTCAGGCATGCGGACTTCAACCAGAACTTCCGGACGATCCGACGTCGGGAAGAACTGCTGTTTCACCGCTCCCATGCCCACGACAGAGACCGCCATGACGATGCCGACCACCGCACAAGTGACGAACTTGTGACGCACGGTAAATTCGATCATCCCCCGCAGACGCCGGTAATTCGGCGTGTCGTAGATGGCGTGATGGCCACCTTCGACCGGTTTGATGGCGGGCAACATCTTGACGCCGAGATATGGGGTGAAGATCACCGCGACAATCCACGATACGATCAAGGCAAAGCCCACGACCCAGAAGATATTGCCGGCATATTCGCCGGCGGTCGAGCGGGCAAAGCCGACCGGCATCAGGCCGATGATCGTCACGAGCGTGCCTGATAGCATCGGGGCCGCGGTATGGCTCCAAGCATAGGCGGCCGCCTTGATGCGGTCCATCCCCTCTTCCATCTTCACCACCATCACCTCGATGGCGATGATTGCGTCGTCGACCAGAAGGCCGAGCGCGAGGATCAGCGCCCCAAGGGTGATGCGATCGAAGAACCGGCCGGTCTCCAGCATGATGAGGAAGACGACGGCAAGGGTCAGCGGAACGGCCAGAGCCACGACGATCCCGACGCGCCAACCAAGGCTGACGAGGCTGACGAACAAGACGACGCCGAGCGCCATGGCGAATTTCAGCATGAATTCGCCGACGGCTTCCTGGATATTGACGGCCTGGTCGCTGACCTTGGCGAGCGTCATGCCGAGCGGCAAGGTCTTGGCGATCGCGGCGGATCTTTCCTCCAGCGCCTTGCCGAGTTCCAGACCGTTCCAGCCCTGCTGCATCACCGCGCCGAGCATGATGGCGGGCTCGCCGTCGTGGCGAATGAGATAGGTGGCCGGATCTTCATAGCCGCGCCGCACTTCGGCAAAATCCGATAGTTTCAAGGTGCGTCCGGCCGCGACGATCGGCGTGTCTGATATCGCCTGAATGCTGTCATAGGCGCCATCGAAGCGAATGAAGACCTGCGGGCCGCGGGTGTCGATCGACCCCGCCGGCGTCACGGTGTTTCGCCGCTGCAACGCGGCCGCGACGTCCTGCGCAGAAATGCCGAGGGTCGCCAGCTTGGCATAGGAAAATTCGACGAAGATCTGTTCGGGCCGCTCGCCGAGGATGTTGATCTTCTTGACTCCAGGCACATGCAGAAGATCCTGGCGGATCACCTCGGCCTGGCGCACAAGCTCACGCATCGGCATGCCCTTGGCCTTCAGCGCATAAAGCCCGAAGCTGACATCCGAATACTCGTCGTTGACGAAAGGACCGAAGACGCCCTGGGGCAGATTGCGGGCCTCGTCGCCAAGCTTCTTTCGGGCCTGATAGAATTCCTCTTCGACCGCCGTGGACGGCGTACTGTCCTTCAGCGTCACAGTCAGAAAGGCGTATCCCGGCCGGGTTGTCGTCTCGACACGATCGTACCAGGTGAGTTCCTGGAGGCGCTTCTCCAGCGGCTCGGCGACCAGATCCTGCATCTCGCGCGCCGTGGCACCCGGCCACACGGTCGTCACGGTCAAGGTCTTGATGGTGAATGAGGGATCCTCCGCGCGCCCAAGCTTGACGAAGGCATAGGCGCCGGCGGCGGCCAGCAGAATGATGAAGAACAGCGTAACGGCCCGTTCGCGGACGGCGAGCGCGGAGAGATTGAAGTTCATTGTTTTGCCGCCTCTGCCTGTTCTACCTTGGTGCGCACGCTGGCGCCGTCCTGCAGCAGATGGGCGCCGAGAGCGACGACCGGCTCGCCTGCTTTGACGCTGGAAACCACCGCGACCTCCTCGCCTATCTGTTCTATTTTCACCTGCCTGAAGTGGACGGTCGAAGATTTCTCATCGAAGACCCACACGCCGGTTCGGCTGCCGTCGTCCAAAACCGCGCCGACAGGCACGGCGGCCTGCGATTGGCCGCTGCGGTTGGAGATCCTGATCGTCACAGTCGCGCCCAGCGGGGCCGACGCTGCCGCGCCATCCAGAACCCAGCGGGCTTCATAGGTGCGGGTTTGAGGGTCGGCGGCGTCGGAGATCTGCCGCAGCCGCGCCTTGTCCCGCCGGCCTTCATTTCCGTAGATACTGGCATCGGCCGTCTGGCCGATCTCGGGCCGCAGGAATTCAGGAAGCCAGACCAGTGCTTCACGCGGACCGGCCTGTGCGAGGCGAACCACGGTTTGTCCTGCCGTCACCACTTGGCCCGGCTCGCCGAGCGTTTCGACAACCGTCCCATCGGTATCGGCAACAAGGATGGAATAGGCAGTCTCGTTCTCTGCGACCTTCGCGTCCGCTTCTGCCGCGGCAAGCTGCGCGGTCGCGGTGTCGAGTGCCGCCTTCGCCTGCTCATAGCGCTGCGGTGTCGCGGCCAAGCCGTTTTTCACCAAGGCGGCATAACGCCGCTCGTCGGCTTGCGCCTGGATCAGCACTGCTTGGGCTGCCGCAACGGCGTTTCGTTTCGCCGTCAGTGCGAGACGCAGATCGGTCTCATCGATGCGCATCAGCGGCTGGCCAGCCTTGACCGGCACGCCGACGTCCACATAACGCTGCATGATCTTGCCGGGGACACGAAAACCGAGATTGCTCTGCACCCGGGCGGCAATGGTGCCCGTGAAGGTGCGTTCGGCCGCCTCCGGGTTTTTTGCCTCCACCAGCTTGACAAAGGGGGGTGCCGTGCGGGGATCGGCGGCTTTTGCACTGGCTTTGGAGGGCTCCTCGAAAAGCATGAAAGCGGTGGCGCCGGCAGCAGCCACAAGTGCGAAAGCGCCGAGTAATATTTTGCGATTCATCTCATTAACCCTTATTGACCGGCACGGCGGATCATTTAGATTGCGATCTAACTCTAAAACTGGTATAGATGTCAAATGAAATCTAATTGGAGGTCGCTATGAGAGTCAGTCGTGCCCAGGCCGAGGCCAACCGCGAAACGGTGATCAATGTCGCAAGCCGGCTCTTCCGGGAGCATGGTTTCGACGGCATCGGGCTGAAAGATCTGATGAAAGGTGCCGGCCTCACCCAGGGCGGATTTTACAAACAGTTCCGATCGAAAGACGATCTTGCGGCGCTGGCATCCGGGCGAGCGATGGAGAGTGCAATTCGCCGGTGGTCGAGGGTTGCTGCCGGAAGCAGCGATCCCTTCGGCGCGGTTGTCGGCATGTATCTGTCAACCGGGCACCAGGAAGAGAAAGGCGATGGTTGCCCCCTGGCCGCGCTCGGCTCCGACGCGGCGCGTCAGAGCGAGGAGGTGCGCGCTCCGTTCCAGAATGGCATTGAAGAGCATCTTCGGATCCTCGACGAATTAATCCCGGCATCGGACGGCACAAAACAGTACGAGAAGGCCATGATCGTGCTGTCCCTCATGGTCGGCGCCGTAACCATCTCTCGCATCATGACCGATCAGGCCATGTCGGAGCGACTGCTGGAAGCCGCCGCCGATGCGGTCAAGCGCATCGCGGGCGACACGGGCGAAGAATGAGATTTCGGTTGTGATGAGGAGCTGGAGCGGGTGAAGGGAATCGAACCCTCGTATTCAGCTTGGGAAGCTGCTGCTCTACCATTGAGCTACACCCGCGGTGCGCTGAGATTTCCAACAGAAGGGGGCCGCTGTCAAGTCGGCTGAGGGCAGCCCGTCAGATGCGGAAGTGTTTCGAGAGTTTCAGGCCCTGGGCCTGGTAGTTGGATCCGAGGCCGGAGCCGTAGAGGCTGGCGGGCTTTTCCTGCATGTGTTCATAGACCAGGCGGCCGACGATCTGGCCGTCTTCGAGGATGAAGGGCACTTCATGGCTGCGCACTTCGAGCACGGCGCGGCTGCCGCGCCCGCCGGCCGGCGCATGGCCGAAGCCCGGATCGAAAAAGCCGGCATAGTGGACGCGGAACTCGCCGACCAGCGGATCGAAGGGGGTCATTTCGGCGGCATAATCCGGCGGCACATGCACAGCCTCACGCGAAACGAGGATATAGAACTCGTCGGGATCGAGGATCAACTCGTTGCGGCCGCGGCTATAGAGCGGCTCCCAGAAATCGAAAATATCGTGCTGGTCCTTCTCGTCGACATCGACGACGGCGGTGTGGTGTTTGCCGCGATAGCCGATCAGGCCGTCCTTATCACCGGTGAGATCGATCGACAGCGCGATGCCGCCGCCCGACACGTTCGGCTGCTTGCTGGCAACCAGCGTCTCGCTTTCATGCAGCTTCAGAAGTTCCGGCTCGCCGAGCACGGATTGGCCGACGCGGAAGCGTATCTGCGACAGGCGCGAGCCGCGGCGCACGACGATCGGGAAGGTCCGCGGGCTGATTTCGAGATAGAGCGGGCCGGAATAACCTGCCGGGATCTTGTCGAATTCCTGGGCGTAGTCGGTGATGACGCGGGTGAAGATATCGAGCCTGCCGGTCGAACTCTTCGGATTGGCCGAGGCCGACATGTCGGACGGCAGCGCCAAGCTCTCCATCAGCGGCACGATATAGACACAGCCGGTTTCGAGCACCGCGCCTTGGGACAGATCGATCACGTGCAGGCTCAGCCGATCGAGCTTGTCCGAGACCAGATGCGACGGCCCCGGCATGAAGGAAGCGCGCACACGAAAAGCCTTGCTTCCTAAGCGCAGGTCGAGACTTGCCGGCTGGATCTGATCGCGGTCGAGCTCCCGCTCGGAGTTCAGACGCCCCGTTTCGAACAGCGCCGCAATCGCGCGGTCCGCCAGAATTCCAGTTTCGCGAGCCATCATGCCCCATCCATCATTTTGCCGCCGACAAAACCAAATACGGGGAATTGACGCAAGCAGCTAACAGCAGTATTGCAGAATTATCCCGTGGTGATTTGGCCGGTCGGCTTGCAGCCACGTTAAACAAGTGGCTAAAAAGACCGGGTTGAAACCGGTCTGCTTTTGCGGCCGGTTTTTTTGTTATGTGAAGGTGATGGCATGAGCAAGACCTGGCGCCCGGCAACCCAACTCGTCCATGGCGGCACGCTGCGTTCGCAATATGGCGAAACGTCGGAGGCAATCTATCTCACCCAGGGTTTCGTCTATGACACGTCGGAAGCGGCCGAAGCCCGCTTCAAGGGCGAAACGGACGGCTTCATCTACGCCCGCTACGGCAGCCCCACCAATGACATGTTCGAAAAGCGCATGTGTGCATTGGAAGGCGCCGAAGATGCCCGTGCCACCGCCTCCGGCATGGCGGCCGTCGCCGCCGCCGTTCTCTGCCAGGTGAAGGCAGGCGACCATATCGTCGCCGCCCGCGCCCTGTTCGGCTCCTGCCGCTGGGTCGTGGAAACGCTGGCGCCGAAATACGGCGTCGAGTGCACGCTGGTCGACGGCCGGGATCTCGCCAACTGGGAAAAGGCGATCCGCCCGAATACCAAGGTGTTCTTCCTGGAAAGCCCGACCAACCCGACGCTCGAAGTGGTCGATATATCAGGCGTCGCCAAGCTCGCCAACCAGGTCGGCGCCAAGCTGATCGTCGACAATGTTTTTGCGACGCCGCTCTTCCAGAAGCCCTTGGAGCTCGGCGCTCATATCGTCGTCTATTCCGCCACCAAGCATATTGACGGCCAGGGCCGCTGCCTCGGCGGCGTGGTGCTCGCCGACAAGGCATGGATCGACGAGAACCTGCACGACTATTTCCGTCATACCGGCCCGGCCATGTCGCCGTTCAATGCCTGGACGCTTCTGAAGGGCATCGAGACACTGCCGCTGCGCGTGCGCCAGCAGACCGAGAATGCGGCGAAGATCGCCGATTTCCTGGCGGAGCAAGGCAAGGTCGCCAAGGTGATCTATCCCGGCCGCAAGGATCACCCGCAGGCCGAAATCATCGCCAAGCAGATGACCGGCGGCTCGACGCTCGTCTGCTTCGAGCTGAAGGGCGGCAAGGAGGCGGCCTTCGCGCTGCAGAACGCGCTTGAGATCATCAAGATTTCCAACAACCTCGGCGACAGCAAGAGCCTGATCACCCATCCGGCAACGACCACGCACAAGAACCTGACGGAAGAGGCGCGGGCCGAACTCGGCATTTCTCCGGGCACGGTGCGGCTTTCGGCCGGCATAGAGGACACGGACGACCTGATCGAGGATTTCGCGCGGGCGCTTACCAAGATCTCGGCCTGATCGACTGGAATAGCGGCCGGACTTCGTCCGGAGCCGGCCGCCGATCCGCGGGAACAAGTCCACCCGCGCCGGCGTTGCGAAGTAAAATTAACGCTGACAGTTAGGCTTAACGACCGAAAACCCTTCGATCATCACCATTTGACCGCTGATCAACGTTCCGTTTCTTGACGGACAGGGCCTCTTTATAAGATACGGGTAACATATCTTGACTATGGTGCAAGGCATGTATCGCGCCCTCACAAGAGATATCGAAGTCGTGGTCGAACCGTTCTATCTGGAGGAGCAATCCGATCCGGAGGACGATCGCTATGTCTGGGGTTACCGGATTGTCATCAGCAACAATTCCGGCGTCGCCGTTCGCCTCGTCAACCGCTACTGGAACATCACCGATCAGAACGGACAGGTGGACGAGGTGACCGGCCCCGGCGTCGTCGGCGAACAGCCGCGGCTCAGCCCCGGCGACACCTACGAATATTCCTCCGGCTGCCCGCTCGACACGCCCTCAGGCCTGATGTTCGGCCACTATCAGATGGAAACGGATGAAGGCGAGCTGTTCGACGTCGACATCCCCGCCTTCTCGCTGGATTCGCCGGGGCTGTTGCGCGTGCTGAATTGAGGGGCAAGTTCCCACTCAGGAGATTGCCGAGATCTGAAAAAGTCCCCTCGCCACAAGGGGGAGGGGCTAACGCAATGCGCCAACTGCAGCAGACATCTGCTTCTCTGCGGAGACGGTGAAATGGAAAACAGTGGGGGCGGCATCCAAGCCCCTCCCCCTTGTGGGGAGGGGTTGGGAGGGGTTTTTGGCGCCGCCGAGAATTATTCCGCCGGCTGAAGCTCGGTCGCTTCGAAGCGGTAGGTGGTCGAGCAGAATTCGCAGGTGACGGATATCTCGCCGTTTTCCTGGCTGGCCTCGATCTCCTCGGCGGTGAAACCCTTCAGCACGTTGCCGATCTTTTCCCGCGAACAGCTGCAGCGGTCGAAGACGGCGCGGGGCTCGAAGACGCGCACGCCGCGCTCGTGGAACAGGCGGAACAACAGCCGTTCGGTGCCGACCTGCGGATCGGTCAGCTCGTCGGCGTCGATGGTCTCGACCAGCGAGCGGGCTTCGGTCCAGGCATCGTCCTCACCATGCGGGCGGTCGCCGGTGTCGCCGTCGCCGCCGTGGAGATCGGGCTGGCGCATGCGCTCCGGCGCCTCCGGCAGGAACTGGGCGACGAGGCCGCCTGCCCGCCAGCGGTGGCGCGGCTTGCCGGCGTCGTCACGGTCGAAGAGTTCGGCCGCAGCCAGGCGCACACGCGTCGGAATCTGCTCCGACTGGCGGAAATAGACGCCGGCGATCTCCTCGAGCGAGGTGCCGTCGAGCGCAACAATGCCTTGATAGGGCTGAGCGAACTTGCCCTGATCGATGGTGAAGGCGAGCACGCCCTTGCCGAGCAGTTGCTCCGGCTCGGTCTCGCCCGATGCAATGGCCTGGTCGAGCAGCGCCCGATCGAAACGGGCATAGGCGCGCACGTTCTCAGGCGTCGAGAAATCGGCGACGAGCAGATCGACCGGGCCGTCGCCCTTGGTCTGCACGGTGAACTTGCCGTCGAACTTCAGCGAGGTGCCGAGCAGCACCGTCAGCACCACGACCTCGGCAAGCAGCCGGGCGACGGGCGCGGGATAATGATGACGCTCGAGGATGGCATCGAGCATGGGGCCGAGCTGGACGGCGCGGCCGCGCACATCCAGACCCTCCACCTGAAAGGGGACGACATGATCATCGCCGGCGAAATCGAACTGGCCGAGGGCGGCTGCAGCTTCTGCCATGGCTTTCACTCCTAGTTTTCAAGCAAAGGGTCAGCGTGCCCTTCGCTCGCGCGGTCGCGCGCTTTTCACGCGCGACATCCGATTATGGTTCAGATCGCGCCCAGGCACCAAGCAAGAATCGACTTCTGCGCGTGAAGGCGGTTTTCCGCCTCATCGAAGACCACGGATTGCGGACCGTCGATCACCTCGTCCGTCACTTCCTCACCGCGATGAGCAGGCAGGCAATGCATGAACAATGCATCGCTGCCGGCCTTGGCCATCAAGGCCGCATTGACCTGATAAGGCTGGAAGACGTTATGACCCCGGGCCCGATGTTCCTGATTCATGGAGACCCAGGTATCGGTCACCACGCAATCGACGCCTTCGACCGCACGGTCGGCATCATGGCAGAGCATGATTTCGGCGCCCTCATTGCGGGCCCAGTTCAGATAGTGATCCTTAGGCTCCGAACCAAGGGGTACGGCCATGTTCATGCGGTAGCCGAAACGCGCGGCGCCTTCGACCAGCGAATGCAACACATTGTTGCCGTCGCCGGTCCAGGCGATGGTCTTGCCTTTGATCGGGCCGCGATGCTCCTCGAAGGTCATGATATCGGCCATGATCTGGCAGGGATGGGTATCGTCCGTCAGGGCGTTGATCACAGGCACGGTCGCATGTTCGGCAAGCTCCAGCAGGCGCGAATGCTCGGTGGTGCGGATCATGATTGCGTCGACGTAACGCGACAGAACCTTGGCGGTGTCGCCGATCGTCTCGGCGCGGCCGAGCTGCATTTCGGTACCCGACAGGAACAGGGTTTCGCCGCCGAGCTGGCGCATGCCGACGTCGAAAGAGACGCGGGTACGCGTCGACGGCTTCTCGAAGATCATCGCCAGCATCTTGCCGGCGAGCGGCTTGTCGCCCTGGCCGGCCTTGAAGGCCTGCTTGCGGGCGAGCGCGTCGTTCATGATGGTTCTGAGGTCGGCCGATGTGACGGCCGAAAGATCGAGGAAATGTTTAGGAGCCATGTTCTTACCTGTCGTGCGCCCGAAAGCGCCAATCCCTTCAAGCCGTCTTCTTGATCTTGGCGGCGCGGATGCTCTCGGCGGCGCGTTCGAGGCGGGCGAGACCCTCGCGGGCTTCCTCGGCGGTGACGACGAGCGGCGGGAGAAGGCGGATAACATTGTCGCCGGCCGGCACGCCGAGCAGATGCGCGGCGCGGATCGCCTGCAGCAACTCGGCCGAGGTGACGGCCGCCTTGACGCCGAGCAGCAGGCCCTCGCCCCTGATATCCTCGATCACATCGGGATAACGGTCCTTCAACGAGGCCAGCCCCTGACGGAAGACAAGCGCCACGTCGCGCACATGCTGGAGGAAGCCGTCGGCGAGGATGACATCGAGCACGGCGCCGCCGACGGCCATGGCCAGCGGATTGCCGCCATAGGTCGAACCATGGGTGCCGGCCTTCATGCCGGAGGCGGCCTCAGCGGTCGCAAGGCAGGCGCCGAGCGGGAAACCGCCGCCGATGCCCTTGGCGACGGCCATGATGTCGGGTGTGATGCCGGACCATTCATGGGCGAAGAGCTTGCCGGTGCGGCCGACGCCGGTCTGCACCTCGTCGAGGATCAGCAGCAGGCCTTTGTCGTCGCAGATCTGGCGCAGCGCCTTCATGAACTCGGTCGTGGCGGGACGCACGCCGCCCTCGCCCTGCACCGGCTCGATGAGGATTGCCGCCGTCGCATCGGTGATCGCGGCGCGTACCGCTTCGATGTCGCCGAACGGCACCTGATCGAAGCCCGGCGTCTTGGGGCCGAAGCCTTCGAGATATTTTTCCTGGCCGCCGGCGGCGATCGTCGCAAGCGTGCGCCCATGGAAGGCGCCTTCGAAGGTGACGATGTGGAAGCGCTCGGGATGGCCCTTGGAAAACTGATAGCGGCGCGCCGTCTTGATGGCGCATTCGAGCGCCTCGGCGCCCGAATTGGTGAAGAACACCTTATCGGCGAAGGTGGCGTCCGTCAGGCGCTTGGCCAGACGCTCCTGGCCGGGGATCTCATAGATGTTGGAGAGGTGCCAGACCTTATCGGCCTGCTCCTTCAGCGCCGCGACCACATGCGGGTTGCCGTGGCCGACGGAGGTGACGGCGACACCGGCGCCGAAATCGAGATAACGCTCGCCGCTCTCGGTGATCAGCCATACGCCCTCGCCTCGCTCGAACCGCAGCGGGGCGCGAGAATAGGTGTCATAAAGCGGCGCGGCTTCAGCCATGGCGCGGGTCTCCCGTTCAGTGTTGTCCTGCACGGACTCCGGCTAACGAAACCAGGTCCGAAAAATCAAAAATGCCGCCTTTCGGCGGCGAGCGGTACTATTTCCTTTTCGCGCTGCAATGTCAACAAAACTGCGGCCTTAGCGTATGCAGCAAGCTTGTACAGGGGCACTTTCGGCCTTCAACAGGCATTATTGCAGAAATGACACGCAGAGGAAGCAAGTTGGGGAAAACTTGAAATTCGATTCATCCGGATTCCCGCGACTCTTGTCACGGAGTCAGCCTCACACTAGGTTAAAGTTCAATTACTAGACTGCATGCGGCGGAACTAGTCACCAAAATTGATCAAGCGTTTCTTGTTTCGGAGGCTTCCGGGACAACGGTGAGGGATTCTGCCATCACCAACGCAAACGGTGGAGACAGGGCATGAACTGGACAGACGAGCGGGTCGAGAAACTCAAGAAGCTTTGGGCCGAAGGACTGAGCGCCAGCCAGATTGCTGCGCAGCTTGGCGGCGTGAGCCGAAACGCCGTTATCGGCAAGGTGCACCGGCTGAACCTGCCGGGTCGTGCCAAGGCCGGCGGCACGGCGACGGCGGCGCGCACGCCGAAGCGCCAGACATCGGCGCCGCGCGCGCCGAACTACGCCTCCCGGATCACCACCCGCACCGTTACCCGCCAGCAGGGCGCAACGATGCTGAAGGAAGAGATCGAGATCGAAACGGTCGAGGAAATGGAATACGTGCCGAAGGGCAACGTGGTCGTGCCGATTTCCCGCCGCCTCGGCCTGACGGAACTGACCGAACGCACCTGCAAATGGCCGGTCGGCGATCCGCTGAAGGACGATTTCCACTTCTGCGGCTGCGAATCCCCTGACAATTCGCCCTATTGCAGCTATCATCAGAAGCTTGCCTATCAGCCGATCAACGAACGCCGCCGGGCGGCAGCGCGCGTCAGCTGAGCGGGCGACATCGTCGAGAGTGAGAAACGGGCCGAGCAGCCCGTTTTTTGTGATTAGAGTGGGGAAGCGACCTTTGTGTTTGGCAGCAAAGCCGACCACGCATTCCGTCATCCCAGGGCTTGACCCTGGGATCCACGACCAGGCACTCGGCTTCGATAATTTCCCTGCATTTGAATGCCATCGCTCCTCCCGCAGCGCCAGCCGCATGGATCCCAGGGTCAAGCCCTGGGATGACGGAGAGGAGAGGTGGTGCCTGGATGACAGAGGTGAGGTGGTGCCCGCTCATACGCCGCGCCGGTGCAATGAAGGGCCTGGGAAAGGCTGCACCGGCGGGAACGCCGACCACACACTCCCTCAGCCTCAGGCCTCCATCGAATAGCCGGCGCCGCGGACGGTGCGGATGACGTCCTGCATGTTGGAGAAATTCAGCGCCTTGCGCAGGCGGCCGACATGGACGTCGACGGTGCGTTCATCGACATAGATGTCGTGGCCCCAGACGCCGTCGAGCAGCTGCGAGCGCGAGAAGACGCGGCCCGGCGACGACATCAGGAATTCCAACAGGCGGAATTCGGTCGGGCCGAGGCGGACTTCGCGGCTCTTGCGATGAACGCGATGGGTTTCGCGGTCGAGTTCGATATCGCCGCATTTCAACACCGAGGACAGCACCTCGGGACGGGCCCGACGCAGCATCGCCTTGACGCGGGCGACGAGTTCGGGGGTCGAGAAGGGCTTGACGACATAATCGTCGGCGCCGGTGGACAGTCCGCGCACCCGCTCGCTCTCCTCGCCGCGCGCCGTCAGCATGATGATCGGCAGCCGCTCGGTTTCCGGCCGCATGCGCAGGCGCCGGCAGAGTTCGATGCCGGAGACGCCGGGCAACATCCAGTCGAGGATGAGGAGATCGGGCGTGCGCTCCTGAAGCCTGATTTCGGCCTCGTCGCCGCGCAGGATGGTATCGACTTCAAAGCCTTCCGCTTCGAGATTATAGCGAAGGAGCACGCTGAGCGCTTCCTCGTCTTCAACAACTGCGACTCTCGGGATCATGCGTGTCCGTCTCCTCGCGCACAAGCCTTAAACCGGGACGATTTAACCAGGCGTCCTGCGCAAATTCAGAAATTGGCTGCGACCTCTTTGCGCGCCCCGAACGGGCGCGCACGCAAGTGACTGGTCCGGGCGGCGGGCTCGGGCGGCTCGTTCGGAACGATTATTCCGTCGCGGCGCCGACGGTGTTGGCGCTGTCATCCTTCGGACGATCGCCTTCCGGCTGGGCGCCCGTCGCCATGTAGTAGATCGTCTCGGCGATGTTGGTGGCATGGTCGCCGATGCGCTCGATGTTCTTGGCGCAGAAGAGCAGATGCGTGCAGCTCGTGATGTTGCGCGGATCTTCCATCATGTAGGTCAAGAGCTCGCGGAACAGCGAGGTGTACATCGCATCGATCTCGTTGTCGCGCTCGCGGATGGCGGTCGCCTTGTCGGCGGCGCGCGTCGTATAGACGTCGAGCACTTCCTTGAGCTGGACGAGCGCCAGCTCGGACAGGTGCTCGAGACCGCGGGCGAGCTTGCGCGGAACGCCGGTGCTCTGCACGGCGATGACGCGCTTGGCGGTGTTCTTGCCGAGGTCGCCGACGCGTTCGAGGTCGGCGGCGATGCGGATCGAACCCATGATTTCGCGCAGGTCGGCGGCCATCGGCTGGCGGCGGGCGATGGTGACGATCGCCTTGTCGCCGATCTCGCGCTCGGTGTGATCGAGGATCACATCGTCGGAGATGACCTTCTGCGCCAGCGCCGTATCGCCGTTGACCAGCGCCCGGACGGATTCGGCGACCATCTGCTCGGCCAGGCCGCCCATTTCGGAAATCCGCCTGGAGAGGAACTTCAGATCATCATCATAGGCAGAATAAATATGTGTCGATGCCATGGGGCTTTGTCCTCGAATAACGGGAAGGCTTCGGATTGCCGCAATCAGCCGAAGCGACCCATGATGTAGTCCTGGGTGCGCGGATCGTCCGGGTTGGTGAACATCTTGTCGGTGTCGTTCTCCTCGACGAGGTTGCCGAGGTGGAACATGGCGGTGCGCTGCGAGACACGCGCGGCCTGCTGCATGGAGTGGGTGACGATGACGATCGTGTAGTTCTCGCGCAGCTCGTGGATCAGTTCCTCGACCTTGGCGGTGGCGATCGGGTCGAGCGCCGAGCAGGGTTCGTCCATCAGGATGACCTCAGGGCTGACGGCAACGGCGCGGGCGATGCACAGGCGCTGCTGCTGACCGCCGGAGAGGCCGGTGCCGGACTCGTGCACGCGGTCCTTGACCTCGTTCCAGAGGCCGGCGCGCTGCAGGCTGGTCTCGACGATCTGGTCGAGATCGGCCTTCGACTTGGCGAGGCCATGGATGCGCGGTCCGTAGGAGACGTTTTCGTAGATCGACTTCGGGAACGGGTTCGGCTTCTGGAAAACCATGCCGACGCGAGCGCGAAGTTCGACGACGTCGATATCCGGATCATAGATGTCGTCGCTGTCGAGCGTGATCTTGCCGGTGACGCGGCACCCCTCGATCGTGTCGTTCATGCGGTTGAGGCTTCGCAGGAAAGTCGACTTGCCGCAGCCCGAGGGGCCGATCAGGGCGGTTACGGTGTTTTCGCGGATGTTCAGGTTCACGTCGAAAAGCGCACGCTTCTCGCCGTAGTATACGGAGACATCCTGTCCGATCATTTTATACGGGACGTTGCTCATCTTCTGATCCAGCGCCTTTTCAACTGCAGCTTCCGTCAGCATGTTCATGATATCTACTCCGTTTACCAGCGGCGCTCGAAGCGACGACGCAAGAGGATGGCGCCCATGTTCATGACGATCAGGAACAGGAGCAGGACGATGATGGCACCCGAAGTACGTTCCACGAAGGCACGTTCGGCCTCGTTCGCCCACATATAGACCTGGACCGGCAGGGCCGTCGAGGGATCGAGCGGCGTCGTCGGCGCATTGGCGACGAAGGCGACCATGCCGATCAGGAGCAGCGGCGCGGTTTCGCCGAGCGCATGCGCCAGCCCGATGATCGTGCCGGTGAGGATGCCGGGCATGGCGAGCGGCAGGACATGGTGGAACACCATCTGCATCTTCGAGGCGCCGAGGCCGAGGGCTGCGGCGCGGATCGACGGTGGCACGGCGCGCAGTGCGGCGCGGGTGGCGATGATGATCGTCGGCAGGGTCATCAGCGTCAGCACCAGGCCGCCGACCAACGAGGCCGAGCGCGGCAGGCCGATGAAGTTGATGAAGACGGAAAGGCCGAGCAGACCGTAGACGATCGACGGGACGGCGGCGAGGTTGTTGATGTTGACCTCGATCAGGTCCGTCAGCCTGTTCTTCGGCGCGAACTCCTCGAGATAGATCGAGGCGGCAACCCCGATCGGCAGCGACAGCGCCAGCACGATCAGCATCAGGTAGAGCGAGCCGATCAGGGCGACGCCGAGGCCGGCAGCCTCCGGACGGCTGGAGTTGCCGTTGACGAACAAGCCGGTATTGAACTGCTTCTGGAGAGCGCCGCTCGCCTTCAGCTGGTTCATCCAGGTCACCTGCTTATCGTTGACCTTGCGGTTCTTCTCATCGACGGTGAGATCGATCTGGCCCTTGTTGGCGCTGTCGATATTGGCGTCGGCGAGCAGCGAGACATTGACCGTCTTGCCGATCAGCGAGGGATCGGCGACGACCATGTCGCGCAGCTGGATCGGCGCACTCTTGGAAAGCATGGCGGATGCATCGCGCACGTTAGGCTTGCTTGAGGCATTGATATTCAGCTGTTTGACGATCGCGTCGCGCAGCAGAACCGGGTAATTGGCGGTGATCAGCACCGAAGGGTCGGTCGCACGCTTGTTGCTGGGGTCGATCGTCTTCTCGGAGAATTCGATCGGCAGGGTGATCGCCGTCTGCTGGAAAGCGGTGTAGCCCTTGCCGATCACCGTCCACAGCAGAATGAAGAGGAAGACGAGACCGAAGGTGATAGCGGCGATGCCATAGGCCTGGAAGCGGCGCTCGGCGGCGTAGCGGCGCTTGATGCCGATATCGCGGCGGGCGGGCGCCTTGGAAACGGTAACACCTTGGGTGGGAGAAACAATATCCGTCATTCGTACTGCTCCCGGTATTTGCGCACGATGTAGAGCGCGTAGATATTGAGGCAAAGCGTGATGCAGAACAGGGTGATGCCGAGGGCAAAGGCAACCAGCGTCTGCGGCGAGGTGAACTCGAGGTCGCCCGTCAGCTGGTTGACAATCTTGACGGTCACCGTCGTCATCGGCTCGAAGGGGTTGATCTGAATGCGGGCGGCGACACCGGCGGCCAGCACGACGATCATGGTTTCGCCGATGGCGCGCGAGGCGGTCATCAGCAGCGCGCCGACGATGCCGGGAAGGGCTGCCGGCAGCACCACCTTCTTGATGGTTTCGGAGCGTGTGGCGCCGAGACCGAGCGAACCGTCACGCAGGGCCCGCGGCACGGCGGTGATGATGTCGTCCGACAGCGAGGAGACGTAGGGGATCAGCATGATGCCCATGACGATGCCGGCCGTCAGAACACTCTGCGCCTGGATGAAGTTCGAATAGTTGCCGGAGAGCAGGCCGCTGATCTGCGCCGAGAAATCGCGCAGGAACGGACCGACGGTGACGAGGGCGAAGAAGCCGTAGACGATCGTCGGAATGCCGGCCAGCACTTCGAGAAGCGGCTTGGCGACCCCGCGCAGCTTCGGCGAGGCGTACTCGGCCATGTAGATGGCGGCAAAGAGCCCAACCGGCACTGCGACCAGCATGGCGACCAAGCCGATGTAGAGCGTGCCAAGCAACAGCGGGATCAGGCCGAACTGGCCGAAGGAGGAGCTGCCGGCGCCGGCAAAGCGCGGATCCCAGACCGTGCCGAAGAAGAACTCGCCGGCGGGAACGACGGCAAAGAAGCGCGTGGCTTCCGACAGCATCGACAGCACGATGCCGACGGTCGTCAGGATGGCGATCGAGGAGGCGAGCAGCAAGCCCCAGAGCATGACGCGCTCGACGCGATTGCGGGCGCGGAAGCGGGGCGCAATGGCACGCAGCGCGTAGAAGGCGCCGGCAACGGCCAGAATGAAGACGACCGCGGTCATGGCCATGCGGCTCGTCAGGCGCATGGCGTTGAGTTTCTTGGCGGCCTCGACCATGTAAGGCTGCGGCTGGCCGGCGAGCGGCACACCCTTCTCACTGAGTTTGGCCTGCAGGGCGGCCGGATCGTTTGCGACCGCGGCGGCTTCGTCGGAAGTCAGCATCGTCAGGCCGCGCGCGATCGTCGCCACCATCGAATAGCTCAGATCCTGCTCGACTGCGGCCTGGGCCTTGACGTCGGCGGGGAAAGTGCCGCGCACCGAGGACTGAATGATACCGGGGCTGACCGAGAGCCAGACGCAGAGAACGATGAGGGCCGGAAGAACGGCCCAGATCGCGGCATAGGCGCCGTAATAGGCCGGCCGGGAATGCAGTGCGGAGGACCTGCCTCCGGCAAGGGCCGTGGCACGGCTGCGCGCGACCAGATAGGCGGCGGCGCCGATCACCACAAGGCACAGAAGTATGACGGATGTGCTCATTCGTTACGTCCCCAGGCCTGTGGCCCCCAAAAAAGCGCGGCGGCTTCAACAGCCTGCCTTCGGCTTCCAATCATGGAGAAGGAATTCAACCCTGCAGCGGAAAGACCGGCACGCAGGGACATAAACGATGCCGGCGCGGTGTTTGAAGCACCGCGCCGGCAAAGTCATTACATAGCCTTACCGGCTTCGACGTCCTTGCGGATCGCATCGCGCTCGGCATCCGGAGCGGCAACGAGGCCGTATTCAGCCAGCGGGCCGTCGGGGCCGATCATCTGGTCGGATACGAAGAAGTTGACATATTCCTTCAGGCCCGGAACGGCGCCGAGATGTGCCTTCTTGACGTAGAAGAACAGCGGGCGGGAAACCGGATAGGTGCCGTTGGCGATCGTTTCGGTGGACGGAACGATACCGTTCACGCTGGCGACCTTCAGCTTGTCGGCGTTGTTTTCATAGAAGGAAAGGCCGAATACGCCGACGCCGGTCTTGTTGGCGGCGATGCGAGCCAGGGTTTCCGGATAGTCGCCGTCGATGTCGACGGCAGCGCCGTCCTTGCGGACTGCGACGCAAGCCTTGCCCTGGGCAGCCTTGTCGGAGATTTCCTTGGCGATGACGTCGAGGGCGCCGGAAGCCTTGCAGCCGGCGGCGAGAACGTTCTGTTCGAAGACTTCGCGGGTGCCGTGCTTTTCGCCCGGAATGTAGGCAGCGATATCAACAGCCGGGAGCTTCGGGTTGACTTCCGACCACTTCTTGTAGGGGTTGGCGACGAGCTTGCCGTCGACGACGACCTGGGCTGCAAGAGCCTTGTAGATGTCGGCCGGAACGTAAGCGACATCGGGGTTGGACGAGTCGGTTGCGAAGACGATGCCGTCATAACCGATCTTGACTTCCTGGATGTCGGTCACGCCGGCAGCCTTGCAGGCTTCGGCTTCGTTCTTGTTGATCGGACGCGAAGCGTTTGCGATGTCGATGGTGTCTTCACCAACGCCCTTGCAGAATTCCTTCAGACCAGCGCCCGTGCCGCCGGATTCGACGACCGGCGTCTTGAAGTTGGTGAAGGTCTCGCCGAAGGACTCGGCAACGATCTTGGCGTAAGGCAGGACGGTGGACGAACCAGCGATCTGGATCTGGTCGCGGGCGACGGCTGCGCCAGCGAAAGCAGCAGTTGCAGCGAGCGCGGCAACGGTGAGCTTGAAGGTGTTCATTAAAATCTCCCGCATTGGGCTTGTGTGAGTGCGGCCTAAAGAGGCCCCCGCAGTGCCATTTTTCATCGGCGGGACTCTCTTAGCGCTGTAAGCACCGTCCTTTTATGTCAAATCGGTGAAACATTTGTGACAGGTTAAGTTGTTGTCTTTAAATGATAAATTATACAGGATCCGACTGATTACGTCGGCGGATGGAAAAGCTCGGACCGCAGAGCGACTTAACGTTGTAAAACCTTCACAGATAGCCCGTTGGTTGCTGGATGCCCGCAACAAAGGCGAAAGGGGTGCGCCGCGACCTCTCGACTCCCTCTTCTCCCCAGCGGGGAGCAACCATGTTTCATTTTTGCTGGTATTGTGGCGTCCATTCGGTCTTTCGAGAGAGGATTGTGTTGGCGAGAACGATGAGTTTGCGTGCGACGGCTATGACGGCGCACAGGTGATCCTTTCCGTTCTGACGCAAGCGGGCGTAGAAAGAGGCGAGATCCGGATTGTGCCGGGTTGCCGTAAACGCGCACATGAACAGGCTCTTTCGCAGGCGTTCGCGACCACCCTGGATGCGGCGTCTGCCATGATATTTTCCGCTATCATCGTCATAGGGTGCGACGCCGGCAAGGGCGGCGATCTCGGCGCGGCTGGCATGGCCGAGCTCGGGCAGCCGAATGATCAGGCACAGGGCGCTGCGCAGCCCGATGCCCTTAATAGAGGTCAGCAGATCGAGCCGTTGCGAAAGGTCACAATCGTCGCGAACCATCTTTTCGAGCCGCAGCAGATGGGCCTTTCGGCAGGTTTCGAGGCGGGCGACCTCGCGCGCATGACGGCGCTTGATCGCCTCCGACAAGGCGGTCTCGGCAAAGGTTTTGATCAGGGCGATCTGCTGCTCGATCTGTTCCAGATAGGTCAGTTCGGCCGCCAGTTTGTCGAGGCGTGCATCCGGCAGCGCCGGCAACTGCTCGAGACTTGCCGTGAAGAGCGCAATCAGCACGGCATCGAGGCGATCGTTCTTGGCTCGCTTGAGCCGGCTCTTGGCAAAGAAGCGCAATTGCGCCGGCTGCAGACGCGCCGCCGGCCGCTTGCCGGCCCGCAGATGCGCCAGCAACCGCCATTCATAGCCGCCGGAGGCTTCGAAGCCGATGCGGCTGACGTCATGCTCTTGAAGAAAGGCGTCAAGCGCCTTCAGGCCAGCAGCGTCATAAGTGACCCTCAGCCTTGCGCGGCCGGGATGGAGGGCAATGTCGAGATGGCTTTTGCCGACATCGATTCCGGCACAAATCATGCTATTATCGGTCATCTTCGTCGTCCCTGTCTTGGATACGAACCCCAAGGTTCCTGCAACCACACGGGCCAGATGAAGAGCCGGTTGCGATCCTGCTCCCCACAGCCCCTAACGGCTAAGAAGGTGACGATCCGACAACCAGCTGCCGGGCGGGCGGCCACCCGCCCGGCAGGCATCAGTATCCTACATTTTGCTCATCCAAGAAGGTGCCCGTAGGGCGGATGAGGGGGCCAGTGACGCAGATCCTTCCAATGAGCCTCATGCGAGTTTAGACTGCGCCAACATCGTCTCGACCATCGGCGTGTTGAATAGGTGAATTACTTAAAAAGGATGTCGGTGTGGCCCCCTCATCCGACCCTTCGGGCCACCTTCTCCCCGAGGGGAGAAGGGACATGCCGCAACCGTTCGATCCTCGTCCGGAAGGGACAACAAATATCAGAAGCGCACCGTAAAATCGGTCCCCTTGCCGACTTCGGACTTGACTATCAGCCGGGCGCGGTGGCGGGTCAGGATGTGTTTGACGATGGCGAGGCCGAGGCCGGTGCCTTTTTTCGAGCGGCTGTCCTCGATGCTGACGCGATAGAAGCGTTCCGTCAGACGCGGCACGTGCTCGGCCGGAATGCCCGGCCCCTTGTCAACGATGCTGACCTCCACCGGCCCGCCGGCGCCGTTCTTCAGCCAGACATCGACGATCTTGCCTTCCTGGCCGTATTTGCAGGCATTCTCCATCAGGTTCTCGAAAACCTGGACAAGCTCGTCGCGGTCTCCCAGCACCTCGACCTTGCCATCGGGCAGATGCAGGTTGATGTCGACGCCGACATCTCTGGCCAGCGGCACCAGCGAGTCGCGGACATGGCCGAGCAGCGGCACCAGATCGACCTTTTCATCCGGCGCGATGTGCGATTTCAGCTCCAGGCGGGAGAGCGACAAGAGGTCGTCGACCAGCCGGCTCATGCGGGTGGCCTGATCAAGCATGATGCCCAGGAACTGTGCCTGCGCCTTCTGATCGTTCCTCGCCGGCCCCTGGATGGTCTCGATGAAGCCGCGCAGCGAGGCAAGCGGCGTGCGCAGCTCATGGCTGGCATTGGCGACGAAATCCGAGCGCATGCGGTCGATGCGGCGGACCTCCGATATATCGCGGAAGGACAGGATGAAAAACCGCTCCGGCTCTCCGTCGGCCCGGAATTCGACAGGCGCGCTGCGGACGATATAGACGCGCTCGGACGGCAGCCGCTCGGCATGCTCGATCTGGTTCGGCGCATTGGTGGCGATGGTTTCGCGCACCATATCGAGCACGCCGGGCGAGCGCAGCCGGGCCGATATGTGGGCGCCGAGCGCCACCTCGCCGAAGGCCTTTTCGGCGGCGCGGTTCTGGAACAGCACCGAAGCGTCGTCCGACAGCACCATGACGGGAATATCGAGGCCGGCGAGCGTGGCGGAAATCTCAGGCAGGCGGCTCGGCGGCGTTTCCGGCCCCGCCTCCACCGGCTCGACGGGTTCCGCCTTGAGGACCGGCGCCTCATTGAACAGCGCGGTCAAGATCATGACGAGCAGGAGAACGAGCACGACCCACTTGTTCATCCCGGCGGCAAGGGCGGCTAGCGCGCTGAGGATGGCCGCAAGCAGTACCGGCCGTTCACGCCGGATGCGCGCCAGCAGGCTTTTTCTCCAGGGGGTTTCGTCTTGCAACTGGGCCTCGCGGCGTCGATTCGTTTTTCTTTATATTGAACTCTGCCTGATAGCGGCAATTCATGACAGAAGTTTTCGGCTGGCGCCGCTCAAGCGAAAGACTGCAGCGCAAGCTTCAAGAAAAATCACCGGCCAAAAGCGAAAGATTTGATTTTCAACGGCAAATATGTTCGCCTGCGGCCAGAGGACCACCAGCGCAGGAGGAGCATATGGGCGAGGCTGTCGAAAGCAGGTCCGTGGAGCTCGATATCCGCGGCAAGAAGCGCATCTTCGACGTCGACGATCCGGTCCTGCCGGACTGGGTGGACGACCACGCGCTGGAATCCGGCGAATTTCCCTACAAGAAGAAACTCAACGAGGAGGATTATCTGGAGCAGCTCACAAAACTGCAGGTCGAACTCGTCAAGGTGCAGTTCTGGCTGCAGGCGACCGGCAAGCGGGTGATGGCGCTGTTCGAGGGGCGCGACGCGGCAGGCAAGGGCGGCGCGATCTCGGCCTCCTCCGCACATATGAACCCGCGCCTTGCCCGCGTCGTCGCGCTCGCCAAGCCGACCGAGCGCGAGCAGGGGCAATGGTATTTCCAGCGTTATGTCGCACAGTTCCCGACCGCAGGCGAATTCGTGCTGTTCGACCGCTCCTGGTACAACCGCGCCGGCGTCGAGCCGGTCATGGGTTTCTGCACGCCGCAGCAATATGAAGGCTTCCTCAAACAGGCGCCGCAGCTCGAAAAGATCATTGCCCATGAGGGGATCTTCTTCTTCAAATTCTATCTCGATATCGGCCGCGAGATGCAGCTCAAGCGTTTCCACGATCGCAGGCACGATCCGCTGAAAGTCTGGAAGCTGTCGTCGATGGACATCGCGGCGCTGGCGAAATGGGGCGATTACAGCGAAAAGCGCGACCGCATGCTGAAGGAAACCCATACGGATTTCGCGCCATGGACCGTCATTCGCGCCAACGACAAGCGGCGTGCAAGGCTGCAGCTCATCCGTCACATGCTCAACAGGATGGATTATGACGGCAAGGACGAGGCGGCGCTCGGCGCCATCGATAAGGAGATCATCGGCTCGGGCCCCGGCTTCCTGAAATAGATCGCCTGCCGCGTCACTGCCCCGGCAGGATGCGGATGGCGAAGAGGTTGATGCCGCGCGCCTTGCCGTCGAGATCGCTGTTGATCACAAGGGTGCCCGGCGAATTCGGGGCGAGCGAGCGGTCGAACTTCACCTGCAGCAACGCATCCGACTTCTCGCGCGTGACGCTGAAGCGATGGCGAGCGCAATTGCCCAGCGACTGGAAGTTGCATTCGACTGTCACCTGCGTCGGCTCGTCGGTGGTCGATTGCAGCGTCAGCGCGATGGTCGAGGATTTGCCGGCAAGCTGCTGCAGCACAGAGGCGGGAACACTGACCGAAATATTGCCGTCAGCCGCACCGCTTTGCGAAATCAGGCGCACGGCGGGGCCGTCATTCTCGGTGATGTTTTCGGTGCGGGCCCGCGGGCCGCTTGTGATCTTGTCGGCTTCATCGGGCTTGAACACCGGGATCCAATCGGACGAAAAGCTGTTCTGCGGATCGATGGTCACCGGCTGATCGGTATGGGTGGCGGCATTGCCGGCACTGTCGTCGTTGCCGGTGAAATCCTCCGGCTGGGTGCTGGCCGGCGGATTGGCGACGCTGGTGTCGCGCTCGACCGCCGTCAGGAGCAGGCCCGACGTATAGGCCCACCAGGCGCCGATGCCGATGAAGGCGAGCAGCACGCACCAGACGAGAAGCCTCGAAAAGAACTTGCGCGGCTTGCGGCGGCCGGCCGCCCGCTCCGGACGGAAATCCATGTTGGCGGCGCGCTGGCCGCGCTGCAGCCGCTCGTCGCCAACCGGGGCGGCGGAGAGATGATCGGCAGTGCTCGCATGCACATCGTCGAGCCTCGACTCGTCGCTGCGGTGCATGATCACTTCGGGAGCACGGATTTCGCCGGCCGCCACCGGGCTGTCGATCAGGCTGTCGATATCGGCCACATCCCCTCGGTGAGCCGGCGGCGGCGGCATATCGACAACAGGCGGCACCGGCACTTCCGGCGGTCTCTGGCGAGGGTGAAGACGGTCTCGCTCCTCGCTTTCGATGGCGTGGATGGTGGTTTCCAGACGATGGCGGTGATGGGCGACGGCCTCGGCATCGGTGATATCCTGCTTGCGCAGGCCGGCTTCCAGCGCCTGGCGGGCCGATTGGTAGATCCTCGCTCGAACCTCCGGATTGTCGCGATCGGCATTTTCGAGCGCTGTTCTGATGGCCGTTTCTAATCCGCTCACGTCAAGTCCTTCACTTCGAACCCGGCATCGAACTGCCGTCCCTGCCGTTCTCTATCAAAATTCGGTAGCGGCAAGCGCGGCAAACCGCAAGCCTTGCAGCCCCGTTAGCCGTTGATCGGCGGCGATAATCGCCAGCTTTCACGGCTTCCGGGCCTTGCCCTTTTCTTCATGCGCAGCCGATATATCGGGTTGAAATCGACGAAGGCATGGCGGCTGCTCTTTTATCGGCTTTTCTTCTCTGTTATGAGATTGACGTTTTCGTAAACGTCAATGCGAGCGGTGAACTATGGCCCTGCCCCCGATCCTCAAGGACAAACTCAGACTGCCGGTGATCGGCTCGCCGCTCTTCATCATCTCGCATCCGGCGCTGACCCTGGCGCAATGCAAGGCGGGCGTGGTCGGCGCCTTTCCGGCGCTGAACGCCCGACCGGAAAGCCAGCTCGACGAATGGCTGGCCGAGATCACCGAGGAACTCGCCCGCCACGACGCCGCCCATCCGGAAAGTCAGGCCGCACCCTTTGCCGTCAACCAGATCGTCCACATGTCGAACAAGCGGCTGGAGCATGATCTTTCGCTCTGCGTCAAATACAAGGTGCCGATCGTCATCTCTTCCCTCGGTGCGGTGCCCGAAGTCAACGCCGCCGTGCATTCCTATGGCGGCATCGTGCTGCACGACATTATCAATAACCGCCACGCCCATTCGGCGATCCGCAAGGGCGCGGACGGGCTGATTGCGGTGGCCTCGGGCGCCGGCGGCCATGCCGGCACGCTGTCGCCCTTCGCGCTCGTCCAGGAAATCCGCGAATGGTTCGAAGGGCCGCTGCTGCTTGCCGGCGCGATCGCGACCGGCGGCGCCATTCTGGCGGCGCAAGCGATGGGCGCCGACATGGCCTATATCGGCTCACCCTTCATCGCAACGCAAGAGGCGCGCGCCGCGCCCGCCTACAAGCAGGCGATCGTCGACGGTGCCGCCAGCGACATCGTCTACTCCAACTATTTCACCGGCGTGCACGGCAACTATCTCAAGCCCTCGATCATCGCCGCCGGCATGGACCCCGACAACCTGCCCGTCGCCGACCCCTCGAAGATGGATTTCGAGCAGGCCACCGGCGGCGCCAAGGCCTGGAAGGACATATGGGGCAGCGGCCAGGGCATCGGCGCCGTCAAGGCGGTGGAGCCGGTGGCCAATGTCGTCGACCGGCTGGAGGCCGAATACAAGGCCGCCCGCACGCGGCTCGCGCTCTGAGGGTCTTCCACACCCTTCCCTCTTTTTTGCCAAAGGCATGACAGGGTGCTTGAAATCTTCGGACAATGCCTGTATCAGCGCCATGCAAATCGCAGGCCGCACACTTCGGCCGCCAAATGCCGCTTTAGCTCAGTCGGTAGAGCACATCATTCGTAATGATGGGGTCACGTGTTCGAGTCACGTAAGCGGCACCAAAAACCTCAACAAAATTAACGAGATATCGTTTCAGAGCGGAACGTTTCGCTTCCCGCGCTGCTTAGGGGGAAAACCTGGGGGAAAATCGGCTTTCCGTTTTCCCCGCCTCTGTGGCATCCTGCCGGCATGCCCGCGCCATCGAAAAGAACGCCGTCCTCCGATCCGCATCGCTCTTTGCGGGCGGTGACGGCCGCGAATCCGTACTACACCCCGGCGCATGACGGCGATGCGGGCAACCCCCGAACCATTCCGGCGATCATCAACATCAAGGAAAGCGCTATCACGATGTTGGCATCGCGGGGCCGGATTGATGCCGCTCAGCTCGCCGCAGCGACGAGGTTCCGCGCCTTATGGGAAGCGATGTGCCGGAGCACACGGGCTATCGATTACGGCCGGGAGCCGGTGGACGGCGGCGGTCGTGCGGACCCGATCGGTCACCGCCAGATGCACGCGGCCGAGGAGCTTCGCCGTATCCGACCTCTGCTGGGCGAGAAAGGTTACTGGCTGGTCTCCGGGATATGCGGCGAAGGCTATTCCCTCGGCGAGATCGTCGGCCCAGGTGCCAGCAAGAGAGCCAAGCTGAAGGCCGCCCGCGACCTCCGCGAATACCTCGATCTGCTCTGCGAATTCTGGAACCTGTCCACCCGGCGCTGATGTTCCGCTTTGCCTTTCACGGGGCCGTCGGCGCGCTTCGTGGATAAAGGCCGGGGGGAAAGCAGCAGTGAGGGGAGATGGTCGTCTAGGGCCGGCCTTACCGGCCTTGCGCTTCTGTAAATAGTCGGTCTTAGATCAGGACCATATCACTGGGGGCTGGGACGTGAATTGGTCGCGAGGTTTCTTCCGAACATGGATGCTGATTTCTATTCTGTGGGTGATCACGGTCGGGTTGTTTAGCTATAGCTCAATCGAGAGACCTTACCTGAGAGCGGCTGGTTATTTGTACGATCTGGATACCTCCAAACCACCGAAGCTTATGGAGGAGTATTCCAATGACTTCGGCGAAGCAGATCGGCGCAAGGGTGAAGGCGAGTTGGTGAAATATGAGATCACGATAGATGAAACACCAAACTTCATCACTTATCACTTCCTTCCCGCCACGATTCCGCATGACCAGCACATTAAGGTGATCGAGGGCTACATGGACCGCGCCAGAGCCATACAGAGCGCTAGGATGGGGAGAGCGCGCCAGGAAAACACCATCAGCATGATCCAGTGGATGATCTTTCCTCCCATCATTCTGTTGTGCATCGGTGTCGCGATCCGGTGGGTCCTCCTAGGCTTCCAGCGAACGCCCCAGGGCCAGAACTGACCGCTCTCTGATCAGTTCCGGCGACTTCGAGCGGCTTTACGCCGGCAGGCACGGATTCTGCCACGGGCCTTGGATGGGCGAGGACCGTCCGGGCTTGGGATAGAAGGGCGGACCTGCCACCGTGCGCGCTACCGCGTTACCTTCGCGCAAACTCTGACCGTTACGTTGCAGGTATTGACTCCGCGCTGACAAAGGAAATTAGATCCCGAGTGGCAATATAATTTGATTTGTAGCTGGCTGGGAGACGTGAAGACAGGCGTCGTATAGGACCAACCCTTGCAGCCATTATCGTCTTTTTCTCCATCTCCGAAAACTGCGATCCCCTCCGGCCATTGTCCCCGCACCACGGGGTCGGCGGAACCACCGTTTGTATCATATGGACCTTGGGCGATATCGCTGACGACCCGGTAGCCGCTCGGAATATCGAAATATTTGGCTTCAAATGGTACTTTCGCCTCGTTGTTCCCCATTGTGCTAGACGATGATTGCGTCTGCAGATCAAGAAATCCATTTGGACAGGCGTGTGGCTCCGCTTGTGCAACTCCCAAGTTTCCAACCATCACGCCAAGTGTAACTGCAAGCAATAAATTTCTCATCCAATTCTCTCCCGTTAATTTCTACTTAAGAATGCACTTTCGGCTCCATTCTGCAATGGCGATTACGTACAAATTCAATTTTCGCGGCAACAGAATCGAGTGTGAAAGAAATCGGTACTAGGGTGACGGCAACCCCGCTTGAAGGATGGCCGGAGTTCTTACCCAAACCATTGGTTAACTGTTTTCGCCGCATGATTGCTTAAAGCTGCTAATACACTTGAGGCTGCCTGCCGTGCCAATTCCTGACTTCGACGCCCGCGGGCTAATTCCACCGGTTGATATGCAGAACCCCGCCGGACCGGAGCGGTCGCCCTATTTCGCAACGACGGTCGAATTAGTCCACCGCTTCGGCACGACTCCTCATCGTCGGGCTCTGATACGCAACCTTATCACTTACCGGCAGTTACTTGCCCAAGACGGTTACGACACGGGCGTCCAGTTTATAGACGGGAGTTTCGTGGAAAACGTTGAGCTGATCGGAAACCGCGAACCTGGCGATATCGACGTATTCAGCCTGGTTAGGGTACCTGAGAAATATCTTGCCGATTTCACGCTTTGGGAGAATCATGGAGCTGCGTACTGGATGAATGAAATCATCAACAGGGCGCTAAACAAAGGTCGATTCTCCCTGGATACCTTCGCAATCATCGTCGATGACCAAGTACCCATTTTCGATGCGATGGGCGATATAATGTATTGGTATGGGCTCTTTTCCCACCAGAGGGAAACTCTGCACTGGAAGGGATTTGTCGCGTTAGATGTAAATGCGGCTGACGATGCCGCTGCACTCGAACTGCTGGAGGGGTTGTGATGCCGAATCTATTGTCACTCGAATCCCTTGAGAACGATCGAAAGTTCGTCGAGCGTCAGCGTGAAAAAGCGCCGAAGGATCGGTGGGGCACCACCAAAATGATGTGGGACCAGCGACTGTCGGAAATCAACGAGCGGATCGAGCAAATTAAGGCGTCGCCTGCAAAGCATGCGAGCGTTGCGTTGATTTTTGATGGGCTCCCCGTAATCGGACAGGGCGAGATCAGACTGGACTTTTCTACTGAAGCTCTCGCCGCATATCAGCGGATCGTCTCTGCGGCTATGGCGAGCCAAAATGATGAAGCTGTAGCGGCGAAAGGCAAGGTGAAGGGGGAGCAAAAGTCTAAGCTATACATACGAGACATCGTACGCGGCTCGATGGGATTTATCCTGGAAGAATCGACAGCCCCGCAAACCGACATGTTCAACACGCCGCTTAAAAATGCGGTTGAACAGGCGACGCAGCTCATATCAAATCTCAGCGGCTCTTCGAATGAGGAGTTCGTCGCTGCGCTCGAGGCCACCTCCCCACGACTTGTCGGCGCACTCCAGAAATTCACAAAGGTCCTTCACGACGCAGGTGCCACCACCAAGATCGTAGGCGACGAAAATCGCGTCGCCCTCGGCCTCGAGGACATTAGCCGCTTGTCCAGCCGATTTAGCGATGTGGAAGTTACCGAAGAAGATTCCTTTGTTGAGGGTGTCCTTCTCGGAATCCTACCGGACTCACATGAATTTGAACTTCAACTTCCGGAGAACGGCGGGACGATAAAGGGGGCGGTGGCAGATGGTTTGACGTCCAAATACGTCAACGATCAGCAGTTCAAAGAGCAATTGCTTCTCAAGCCCGTAAAGGCCCTGATCAGGTACACCCGCACCTTCCGCAATGACAGGCTGATCAAACAGCAGTTGTCGCTTGAAAATCTTGAGCCGCGTGTGGAGAGCCCGACTTTGGGCGTGCTCTGAGGCGCAGTTGGCCCTACCGAGACGGAGGCAGGTACGGCGACCATCCGAAACGCGCTTTCAGTATGAAGATTGCCGCCCGGAGAGCGATGTCGCCCCGGCCGGCGGCAAGCGCATAGAGCCGCAGCACGAGCGCGCATTCGAACTTCGATGCGCCTCGGCGTAACTCCGCTCCGTAGGCCCGTCGCAGCGTCTTCTCGCTGATGCCGAGGACGTAGCAGATTTCCGACTGTCGCACTCCATTTGAAGCCAGCTGCTCAACGAGACGACGGTCAGTTTCACTGGGGATGTGGGGAGGTCGTCCGGGGGCGCGTTTCTGGTTTACCATGATAGGCGGGAAAAACCCCTTTTGCCGTTTTTCTGATGCGACAAAAAAATCTACGGATGAGGGTGCGCGCGGGTCTTATGACGGCGGCCATTTTGACTTTGGGTCACCCCCCGTCTCACGCCTGCTGCATGAGCATCTGCCAGCCCAACTCGCGCCATTCCAACAGAAGGTCCTCGAAGGCGTCCTCGTTGACTATCATCGGCCCCAGCGAGATCGACCAGAAGATCGATTCATCGTCGGCTCTCCAAGCGTAAAAGCCGACATTCCGGCCGTCCTCGCAGAGCACCGCATCGACCTGCTGGACGTCATGAACCGTCATCATGTTGCCGGCTCCGATCGTGCCTTAACACGGACGACGGGCTTGTTCTTTGTCGTGCCGGCCTGAGCTTCCAGAAGCACCATGCGGGCCTCCAGCGCGTCGAGCCGGGCGATTACCGGAGACAAGTTCCGCTCCAAGTAGTCTTTGACGACGCCGACGATTTCCGCGCCGAATGCCTTGCCGTCGAAACCGGTCATCTGCATGTCCTCCGATCAACTACCGCCGGCGATGTAACCGACGCTGCCGGGGCGGGCGACGGCCCAGTTTATGGCCCGCTCGGCGAGGAGCCCCGCCGCGTTGGTCTGCCAGAGCGAGACGAGAGACGTTCCGGTGCCCTCGGTGGCGTCCTGCGTCAGGCCATTGTCCAGCATTTCAACCGTCGCCTCAGTGGTCACGCGCAGATCGGCAGAGCCTTCACCGAGGGCAATGCCGGTCGGATCGGCCAACACGATATTGCCTTCGGCTACGTTGCGGGACGTAATGACCGGGACGCCGGAAAGTTCGCCGCCCCTCGCTCCAATATTCGGGCGGTCGGCGCTCGACAGGGAAACCGCTGTCGCCGGGTTCATCACAAACACGGCGGCGGATAGGTCTCCGGCGAAGTCCGAGACCAGCGCCTCCAAATCAGCGGACTGCGTTACGCTGTTAGTGATCGACGCAGGCACGACGTCGGCGATGCCAGCATTGCTCGGATCGATAAAGGCGCTGTCGAGCGCATCCGCCACGGCGCGGACGAGATCGGTTTTGATCACGCCTTCGGCCGCCGGATCGCTGCTTTCGAGCAGCTCTCGCGTGCAGACACAGAGCGCGATGATCTTGCGAGACGGCAGCAGCGCGTCGCCGAACACTAAGGCGCTAACCGGCTTGGGCTTGCCTTCACCGACCCAATGCGCGGTGCTGCCGCCAACGACTGAGATCGATCTCGTCAATAACGGCATTCGCCGCAGGCCGGCCATCCGCCCGACGATAGAACGCTCGGCCACGAGTTGGAAGAATTCGACGGTGGCGGTCGCGAGATCAGCTGCGAGTTCGCTTCCCCAGGTGCCGGAGCCGCCACCCAGCTGGCCAGCCTCAACAGCCGCTTTCGCGACGCGCGCGGCGGGCGACATAAGACCCCATCGCCCGGCTGCAATCTCGGCCGCGTGAACCATATCACCTTTGGCGAGAGCTAGCGCCATTGCACATCTGACGAACGTTGAACCCCTCGGCGCGAGCGAAACGGCGGACATAGTGGCAAAACTCCTGCTGATCTTCACTGCGAGTATCGCGCTCGACTGCATCTGCGGTAAGTCCGTTTCGGGCGGTTTCGGGTGGTCAGTCGTCGTTCTGTCCGCCGTTCAGGAAAGCAGCGAGGTCTTCGAGGCGGTACATGATCCTGCCGCCGAGCTTGCTGTGTGGTATAGGGCGCTCACCAAATCGCCAATTTCTGAGGGTAGTGGGCGACCTCCCGAGAAGCATGGCGGCGTCATACTCTCCGATCCGGCCGTCGCCGGTTAGGACGACGGCGCGTTCGTGGCAGACGGCCCGCAACGCTGCGACCGGATCGCGCTGGTCGGTGCTCTGCGTCTGACGATCACGTGTCGCAAGCACCCGGTCGAGCTTCGCCTCGATGCGGTTAACGGCTCTCTCAATCCTGACGATCTGTTGCGCGATGATGGCCTCGTCTTTCATAGAACAGCCTTCGGCAGTCCCACTGCTGCCTCTCCCTGCAAGGCATGGTCATGCTCTCGTGATTGATCGATGAATTTTTGAAGCCATCCGCTTACGGTCGTGGCGTTCGCGCGGGCATCGACGATCTCGAATTGCTTCATCGCGCCGAGGATGAATCCGGGCGTTTTGTCCGCCAGGAATGCGGACAACCTTTCGAGCTCACCGATCAGTTTGGTGGCATCGGCGAAGCCGGGCGGCTTGGGCGGTTGCTGCGGCGCGGCCTTCTTGCCTTGCTCCGCCAGTTGCGTGATTGTCGGCGGCGCATCGCTTTCGACTTGCCGCTCGAATTCCTCGGCGGGGACATTGGCGACGCGGACGGCTGTGACTTGTTGGTCTTTCGACATCCCGGCGGCTTCGCCGGCTTCGCGCCGGGAAATCAAAGTAGGTGCATCCCCACTTTGTTTTGCAGCATTGCCCGGTCGAGCATCAAATTCCTTCAGCAGCTCACCCGCCCGCTGGATCGCCCGCGAGCGAATCCGCATGGCGTAATTTTCCAGCGTCTTGTCGTCTGCCTGCCGGGCATAGGAGGCGAGCGCGGCGGCCTTGTCGGACCAGGACTTGCACTCGTCGATGCGATCACACTCCGCGATGGCCTGCGTGGCTCGTTCATAGGCGACCGGAAGCGGAGCATTCGTCATTTCCATGGCTCGCGTGATCTCAATTGAGGCGGGTTCGCCAGTCATGCGCCGGTCAGAATTCATCGCCGCTTTCCTTCCATTCTTTGAACCTCGAAACTGCCGCAAACGCCTCCGCACCTCCCGAAACGGGGGAAACCACCCCCGTAGGGGGGGTGGTTTTCACCCTCCCAGGTTTCGGGGGATAGGTGCTGCGGCCAGTGCGTTCGAGCCGGTCCTTCAGAGAAGGTTTCTGTGAGGTTTCGCGGGTTTCGCTCAATCCGGCAGCCATATCCAATCCCCCCATTGCCTGATCCAGCCGTCGGCATTCAGATGGCCGAGTTCCTTGTTGATCAAGGAACTCTGGCTTTTTGGGTTTTCAGCGTTGCCTACACCCCGCAACGCAGCGTTTTCCTTGACATATTTGCGGTTCACGCCCTTGCCGCGCGGCAGGTCCGGGTAGACCGGCATGATCTCGCCGTAGGTGCCGAGCGCATCATAAACGGACTCTAGAACCAGCTTCCTGAGACCGCCCGGGTGGGGTCGTGTTGGTTTCGGCTGGGCGGGTTTCGGTAAGGTTTCGGGAACAACTACGCAGGTGGACCGGGAGCGTTTGCCGGAAATGCCCGAAACCTGCCGCTGTTCGAGGCGGAACGACCATTCCAGTCTGTCCTCGCCATCTTTCATCTTGTGCAACATGACGGTGCGGATGGCATCCTTGCTTGATATCTGCCATTCGCAGTCAGTCGCGCCGTTCAGGTTCGATGATCCCCGCATCCCGCGCTCGGCGTCCTTCCCGGAATGGTGAACAACCAGCACAAGGCAATTGAAGGCGGCACCGATGGTGGCGGCATTATCGACAAAAGCTGCCATGTCGACTGAGGAATTTTCGTCGCCCCGCAAAGTGCGCGCCAAGGTGTCGACGATGATCAACCGGACCGGCGGGGCGTAGGGCCATTGCCCTCTGATGTCGGCGATCAGCGCGGCGGCTTCGCTCTTCTTTGGACCGAGATTGGGCGCTAGCGCGATCATTGCGAACGGCGCGCTATCGGGCATCGCTTTTTCGGCACGGGCGGCTATCACCCGCTTTTTCAGCCCGGCACCGGCCTCGGCGGCAATGTACAGGACACCGCCCTGGCTCACCGGCTTGCCGAAGAATGGCAGGCCGGCAGCGACGCATAGAGCAAGGTCCAGCGCCAAAAAAGTCTTTGCCGATCCGGGCGGGCCAAAGATCGTCGCCAGCCCTCGCAACGGCATTATATCCTCGACCAGAAACTCCGACTCGACGTCGTCGATGACGATCTCAGACAGCGGGGTGATCGCGAATTTCGCCCGCTTGCGCTGCTGTTCTCGCTGGAACTCATCCTTGCGAATTGTCTCAAACGCCGGAGCCGTGCCGCTCATGCTGCCGCCTCCGTCCGCCGACGCAATACGAACACCTCCGGCATGCGTGGGGGCTGCATGAAACGGTCGTACACCGGCACGAGGCTTTCGGCGATTGCGACGCGCGGGCAGTGCCGAAGCTTGTCGAACGCCAACCGCCAATTCAGCACGACGCAGCCGTCGCGGCCGGCCCGCAGCCAATCGAGCGGGCTTGCGTAGAGGTGGAGCGCATTGCCGAACGAAAACGTCGCCGCATTGCCGACAGCGGCCTCGCCGAGCGCGAAACTCCTGCCGGCCCATGTCGACAACGCGCCCGTTAGCGGTTCCCAGAAGACGCAATCCTCGGTCTCAGGAAATACTAGCCAAGCCGGGCCACCAGGATCGTGATCGAATCGACCGTCAGCCGCCCTGTAGCCATGGGCGAGGCGGATTGGCTCCGGCCGGATTATCGCGTCCATCGACACGCCACAGGCACCTAGCCAACCCACATGTCGTGGCAACAGCCAGCCAAGAGGCGGCATCTCGGTGTAGCAACACGAATTCATCATCGCGGTCTCCGGTTATGGGAAACCGCCGGCAAATTGACGCGGGCCGAAGACCAGGTTAAATTTACAACTCTCCCCTGAGAAGTTTTCCTGACCGAGCCCCTGTTGCGCCATGCGCGGCGGGGCTCATTTCGAACTGTTTTGGAGATGCGGCGGCACGTGCTTCGGCGGCTCTGCCCGCGCGCGCCGGTACTGCTCTTTAGCCCGGCGGTCGGCTTCGTCGAGCTCCGAAATGTCGAAATAGTTCCGGTTCCCGAACAACGCTGGTTCCGGAAGGCGGCCGGCTTTGATCCAGCGCCAAACCGTCATATCCGAGATCGAGCCATAGCGCCGCTTCAGCTGCGGCTGGGTAATGTACTGTTTGCTATCCATGGGACGCGCGTCCTCCGTCACGAAACAAAACACTAGCCGTCAGATTATGGCAGCCGCGCAATTAAGCAAACACAATTTTTCCGACTAAGCCTTTGATGCGGCAAGGTTTTCTTGCGATTTACAACAATCTCCCGCAACCTCCTCTTTCATCGTAACTTGCTAATGCGCCCATTCTCCGAAGGAAAACAACGCGGTCATTCGCCGCCGTCCGGCAAGCTAATCTTGCCAAACGAAACGACGTTTGAGCCGGGTCTGACGGAAATAATTTTTATGATATGCCTTTCCCACAGCATCAGGGCTTCGCGCTTTTCCTTTTCATAGCGTGCATGATTATAGTGCGAGGCGATGCCGACGCGGGCGTGATTGAGGATCGCCTCTACCGTATGCGGTGCAACACCAAGGTCACCTAGCCGCGTGGCAAGGGTGCGCCTCAGATCATGTAACGTGAAAGACTCCAGCTTCACTTCCTCGGGATCATCACCCCTTTCCCTGGCCTCGTCCCGGGCGATCTCCATGACTTTCTCGTCGAGACGTCGCTTGCCCCGTGAATATCCTGAAATACTGGTGTTGCCATTGGTCGAAAGGATAAAATCTCCCGCGCCCTGGATGCTAGGCAGGTTGTTCAAAATGGAGAGGGTCGTCGGTGCTAAAGCGACCTGTTGCTCATTGCCGTTCTTCGCCCTTCCCGCTGGGATAGTCCAGAATGGCTCCGTGCCGGTCAAATTGAATTCCGACCAGCTCGCGGCGGCGACCTCCTCTCGGCGCTGGCCAGTCAGCATGAGCAGTTGCACCATTGGGCCAAACGGCCAGCCGATTGCCTCGGCACCCTTCCAGACCAGCCGCAGCTCGGAATCGGATAGCACGCGCTTGCGCTTGACCAGCGGAGCCGGAACTGGAACGCCGACACAGGGCGAGGCGTCCAGCCAGCCGGTGCCGACCGCCCAGTTAAAGAACTTGCGCGTGAGCGCTAGCAGGCGTACCGCCGCCTGAGGTCGGCCGCTTTCGACAACGTCGTCCAGCATGGTGACGATATCTCGCCTTCGAATCGCCGCAACGTGCTTCCCCTTCCAACGTGGTATCAGTTCCTTGTCGATGTAGCGCTGTTGCGCCTGTGCCGTGCTGTCGCGGTTCTTGCGCTTGACGTGCCGCTTCACAAATTGGGCGAGCACGTTCTCAATCAGATTGTCGTCGGAGAGCAACTCTTTCTTCTCGGCGCGCGGATCACGACCTTCGTCATAGGCGCGCATAATCCGGCCGGCCTCTTTTCGGGCATCTTTGAGCGGCCAGGCCCCAACGGGGCCTATCGTATACTTCGGCCTGCCCCGGTGTCGCAGCGCCCAGCTCTTAGCCCCGCCCGGAAGCGGTTGCACGATCAAATAGAACCCCCTCAGGGAGGGGTCGGGGATTTCCTGTCGCTTATCGGTTGCCGCGACGGCCTCAACCCATTTCGCCGTGAATGCTGACTTCGCCTTCCCCATTTTTGGACCTCTTAATTTTTCTATCCCGGAACCGGAACCGCGCGGCGGGGGAAACTCCGGGGAAATTATAGAGGCGATTGCCAGTGTTAGCCAATGTTAAATTGTTATATGCTACCTGGATGTAATTTATCGACAATTTGCCATTTTTTGCTAAAACCAAGTTAGGCGATGTTAGGTCGTTTTTTGGGCTGACACATCATTCGTAATGATGGGGTCACGTGTTCGAGTCACGTAAGCGGCACCATTTTTCTTCAAAATCAAAGACTTTATCCCGGCTTGGCGGGACATTCCGGTGAGACATTTCTTTGCAGAGCCCTTTCCGCATTCTCAAGTCGCGGCTTTGTTCCCCATCCGCGGACCCTGCTGAAGCAGGTGCGTGCCATGCTGAACTGTAGGAGGAGCCATAGTAATACGCTTTTAGTTTTACCTAAGCATAGCTATAAAAAGCAGAAGACTATCGACTCATCTTCCTCCGCCCGCTCTACTTATGAATCATAGAACTCTAGAAGAATAGCACTTAGCGAATCGACTCTTCCAACCTTCTATGCTTAAATCACAACATGAGGGCAATAAGCGAGGCGGCCGCTTTACTGCAAAGAGAACTTGGGAACTGGTGGCAGGATGATCGTCGCCACTGGTGCGCTTATTGCGGCATCCCGATGCGACGCAGGTTCGGGCCAGGCCGACCGCTTCCCGACACCAAGGCGACCCGTGATCATGTTGTACCGAAGGTGCACGGAAGCGGTGGTCTCACGATTCCGGCCTGCTTGGGATGCAACCGATCCAAAGGTGCTTTGTCACTTGCGGAGTTTCTTTGCAGCCCTCACTTCGCCGAGGTGCTTCGCCGAAAACACCGCAATAAATGGCCTCTGCATGATCTATGGTTGGCGTCGGCGCTGGCGTCTCTCCAACAAGCGGAAAGAGTGCTGAAGCCGCTTGTGGCGAGCGAAATAGCAAACTCGCCGATCAATGGGGTTGACGCGCCCGTGCGCCAAGACGGCTCAAGAAGAAACGGACGAAACAATGGCGAAGTAGGCCCAGAGACTCGATGAGGTAGCGGCTGGAGGAGCCCATCCGCTGCGGCTCTATGTCGCCACCTGCCTCTGTTGCGTCAGGCGCCTGCCGACCGACTGACCGGGCAGCTCGATGAACTTGTAGCCCATGAAGGACAAGACATAGACGGCGGGGATGGTGACGATCAGCGTCACCAGCCAGCGAGCGGGATTGCTGAGGTCGGTATTGCCGATCAGCCAGGCGATGACCGGCTGCATGATGAGCAGGTGAATGAGATAGGCCCCGAAGGAAAGTTCCCCGAGGTTTCGGAAGAAGGTGTTGCCGAGCACCGAATTGACCGAGCGCGAATAATGGCCGGCGGAACCCGGGAAACGATCCGCGTGCACCAGGACAAAGAACAGCACCACGATCCCCACGCGCACAGTTTCGTGCAGCACAGTCACGTCGCCGCCGAGAGGGATGAGGACCAGCAGAGCCGAAATCGCGAAAGCGAGGTAAGCTCTGCCCTGCGACATCCACAATGCGCCCGCCAGCAGCATGCCGGCGGCGAAGATGTGCATTTTCATCGGCAGAAACGACGGCATCGGGAAGCGAAAGCCCAGATGATGGACCACCCAGGCGGCAATGACCGCCAGGCCGACGGTGACGAGCATGCCCTTCAGCCAGCCCAGCCGCCCGAGAACGATCATGATGAAGGGCAAAGCCGCATAGAACTGCATTTCCAGGCCGATGCTCCAATCGGGCAGCGCCGTACGGAAGGCGTGAGCCGGGGACAAGCCGAACAGGAAGGAGAGATGCATCAGGTAATTGGTCAGGCTATCGTCCAGATAGCGGGATGCGGCTTGCGGCGGATTGCCGTTGAACGCATCGATGACCATCCTTGCCTGATAAATCTCGGACCCGGCGATGAGCGCAATCACCAGCATGAGGTAATAGAGCGGTGCGATGCGGAAGAAGCGACGCGCCCAGAAGACCGCCCATGTTTGCGGGCTCTCCCATGGCTCCCTGCCCTTCCGCCGCTGATAGTGAAACACCATCAGGAAGCCGGAGAGCATGATGAACAGGTCGACCCCGAGCTCCGGATCTCCGATAATCGGCACCTTGAATCCCGTCAGGATATGCGCATGGCCGATCAGCACCCATAGCGCCGCCAAACCACGCAAACCATCCAGACATTCGATGCGTCTGCCGCCTTTCATCGCGTCCATGAGATACCTCTATCCATTCGTATCCGCGGGCAGGGTTAGCATCTTCGACGGCAACCGGATAGTGTTGAGCGGATTTTAATGCGCTGCGGCACAACTTGCGCGGGTCGACAGCCGATGAAGGCCGGGTGGCGTCAGGCGGTCCGTTGCGTCCTTTCGACGCGAAATATCGGACGGAACATGCCGCTCCCGAGCAGGTTTCCCCCTTGAGACAACAAGGATGGAGAAGACCATGTCCTGCAAACTCATCGCGATATCCCTCCTTTCGATCGGTCTTGCCGGCTCGGCCCTGGCCCAGACGGCCGGTGGGGCGAATTCCAGCGGGCGGCTTTCGGTGGCGCCCATTATCGGCGGCTCGGGCAATACAGGCGCGGGTTCGGGTGGTACCGGCTCCGTCGGTACGGAGTCGACCGGCAGCGGTTCCATCGGCACCGATCCCGGCACGACCGGCAGCACCACCGGCAATGGCGGCGTCGATCTCAACCGCGGCCGCGGCACGATCAATCCGGGCGGCGTCAATCCGGATCTCCAGCAGACCCCGGGCTGCACCGACGGCAGCAGTTCGATGAGCGAGGCATGCCAGCGGTGAGAAATGGCGCCCCGCCCGCCGGCCGACAGAATGAAGGCCCGGCCGTGATGGCGCCGAGCCTTCATTTCCGCCGGTGACGTCGCGCAAAATGACGGCCGCCAATGAGAATTGCTTTACCGGCCGGCGTTCCGGTCGTACAAGACAGCATCCCTCCGCACATGGCGATCGCCACACCCAGCCAGCTTGCCGATACCTCCGGCGTCCGCGGAGCACCCGAAGAGGACCGTCATGTCGAATGCAGCGCATCGCTCGAACCGCGTGCTTGTCGTCGCAACCATCATGGTGGCGACATTCATGGTCGCCATCGAGGCGACGATCGTGGCGACCGCAATGCCGCGCATTGTCGGGCAGCTCGGCGGCTTTTCCTATTACAGCTGGGTATTTTCGGCCTTCCTGCTGGCGCAGTCGACGACGACGGTCATCTACGGCAAGCTTTCCGATATTTTCGGCCGCAAGCCGGTGCTGATCGGCGGCATCCTGATCTTCCTCGCCGGCTCGGCTCTTTGCGGCTTTGCCTGGTCGATGATGTCGCTGGTGCTGTTCCGGCTGCTGCAGGGGCTCGGTGCGGGCGCCATCCAGCCGGTGACGATGACGATCATCGGCGATCTCTTCAAGCTCGAGGAACGCGGCCGCGTGCAGGGGGCGATGGCGACCGTCTGGGCGACCTCGGCCGTGGTCGGGCCGCTTGCCGGCGGCATCATCGTCGACACCTTCTCCTGGGCCTGGATCTTCTGGATCAACCTGCCGATCGGCATCGTCTCGATCATCGCCTTCATGATCTTCCTGAAGGAGGACGTTGCGCATAAACAGGCGAGGATCGATTACCTCGGATCGGTGCTGTTTTCGATTTCGATCGTCGCCCTGCTCATCATGCTGACGGAAACCGATGCAAGCGCCTGGATCCTGCTGTCACTTTTCGCCGTCTTCGTGGTCTCGGGGTTGTTCTTCCTCGCCCAGGAGAGGCGGGCGGCGGAGCCGATCATTTCGATCGCCCTCTGGAGCCGCCGGCTGATCGCGACCAGCAATGCCGCCACCCTGCTTGCCGGCATGGCGCTGATCGGGCTTTCCACCATCCTGCCGATCTACGTGCAGGGCGTGCTCGGGCGTTCGCCTGTTGTCGCCGGCTTCACGCTGACCATGCTCATCGTCGGCTGGCCCCTGGCGGTGATGCTCTCCAGCCGCTTTTACCGGGCCTTCGGCGTTCGCCGCACGCTGCGCGTCGGCAGCCTGATGTTTCCGTTCGGCGCCTGCTTCCTGTTGTTCCTGACGCCCGAAAGCTCGCCGGTTCTTGCCGGCGCCGGCTCCTTCTTCATGGGCTTCGGCATGGGCCTGATCAGCCTGACGAGCATCGTGCTGGTGCAGGACAGCGTCGAATGGTCGATGCGCGGCAGCGCCACGGCCTCGATCATCTTCGCCCGCAGCCTCGGCAATACGCTCGGCGCGACCGTGCTCGGCGCCATTCTCAATGCCGGCATCGGCCATTACGCGAGCGGCGAAACGGCGGCAGCCCTTCATAAGGCGCTGAACCAGCCCACCGGGCTCTCGGCCCTCGCCGCCGATCCGGCGATCCGCAGCATCTTCGACGCGGCACTGCACTGGAGCTTCTTGGGCGTGGTCGTCGTCGCGGTGCTGACCTTCTTCACCACCTGGCTGATCCCGGTCAGCCACCGCCAGACGCGCGAAGAGCCGGCGGTGGCAAGCGAGGCGGCCTCGCATTGATAAGGTTGCTCCTCAGGGGAAGCGCCTGGCAGTTTGTTGACAACGTCTCCTCCGTCATGCTCGGCCTTGTGCCGAGCATCCGAGCACCGCAATTGCTTGGCATGACTCATTTATTTTCAGATACTTAATTGGACGCGTGCAGATCCTCGGCACAAGGCCGAGGATGACGTCGCGGGTATCCAAGCACCTACGGAAAAGCCGCTTCGCGCCTGTCGTGGGATCGCCTTAGCGGCGGTTGTCCAAAACGCGCAGGATCAAGTTTCGTCTTCCCTTGCGCGGGACGAGATCGATATCGCTGACGAGCTTTGCGCCGCCCTCGCGCCGTTCCAACGTGATCTTGCGGCTGTGGAAGGCTTCCAGCTCGGCGCGATGTGCCACGCTGATGATGGTCGCCGCCGGCAATTCGTCGATCACCATCTCCATCATCCTGTCCTGGCTCTTCTCGTCGAGTGCCGAGGTCGCTTCGTCGAGCACGATGATATCGGGGGTATGCAGCAGCAGCCGTGCGAAGGCGAGCCGCTGCTTTTCGCCGCCCGACAGGATCTGGTCCCATGGCGCTTCTTCCTCGATCTTCTCGCTCAGATAATCCAGCCCCACCTTGGCAAGGGCGGCCTTGATTTCCTCCGGCGTCCAGCTGTCGGCGGCGCGGGGGTAGGCCACTGCGCGGCGAAGCGTGCCGGAGGGGATATAGGGCCGCTGCGGCAACATGAACAAGCGCCGGTCACCGTGGAAATCGACACTGCCATGACCCCAGGGCCAAAGACCGGCGATGGCGCGCACCAGCGTGCTCTTGCCCGAGCCGGATTCGCCTGCCACCAGCACCCGCTCGCCCGGCGCGATCTCGACCTGGGTTTCCTTGACCACCGCGGTGCCGTCATCGAGAGACACCGCGAGATCGTTCAAATTCAGGATTGTATTGTCCTTGGTTTCACCGTGCCTGATGCGTCCCAGGGCGTCGCTCTGTTCGGCGCGCTCGAGCCCGTCGAGCGACATCATCAGCGAGGCGACGCGTCGCGCGCAGGCGTTCCAGTCGGCAAGACGCGGGTAGTTGTCGACCAGCCATCCGAACGCCGTCTGAACGATGGCGAAGGCGGAGGCAGCCTGCATGACCTCGCCAAGCGTCATGCCGCCGGCGAGAAATTTCGGCGCGCATAGCAGGAGCGGCACAACAGGAGCAATCAGCATCGACCCGTGCGAAACGAAGGTCGTTCGCATGTGCTGGCGCGCAAGCAGCGCCCATTGCTTCAGCACATTGGAAAATGTCTTGTCGAGGTCGCTACGCTCCTCTTCCTCGCCGCCGAGCAGGGCGATGCTCTCGCCGTTTTCGCGCACACGGGTCAACGTGTAGCGAAGCTCGGCCTCCACCTGGTTCTTGACCTCCGAGACCTGGACGAAATGGCGGCCGATGACCGCGATCACGGTTGAGGTGATCACGGCATAGAGAACCGCGGTGACGACGAGAAAACCGGGGATGGTGATGGTCGACCCGGCGACCGGCAGCGTGAGCGCTCCGCCGATCGTCCACAGCACGACGATGAAGGTCGAGGCCGACAGAAAGGCGGCGATGACGCCGGCGATGAAATCGACCGGCGCTTCGGTGGCGATCCGCAAATCCTCCGAGAGGCGCGCCTCAGGATTCTTGTGGTCGCCGCCGATGAGGTTCAGCTGATAATAACGACCGTTGGCCAGCCAGCGCGTGATCACCGCCTTCGTCAGCCAGGAGCGCCAGCGGCGCTGGATCATCATGCGAACATAGACTTGCGCGGTGACAAGCGCGACGCTTCCGAGCACAAGCGGCACGAAGACGGCGCTGAGATAATAGACGGTGCCGGCGTCGTGTCGCTCTATGGCGTCGAAGATACCGCGGTTCCAGCGATTGATCCCATACTGGAAGCCGACATTCATGCAGATCATCATCAACAGACCGATCGAGCACGGCCAGGCAAACCTGTCGCCGCTGCGGCCCCAGTAACGGCGGGCGCTGATCCAGAAACGCCTCAGTAAATATCGCTTGCGCGCCTGCTCGGCCTCCTCGGGCGTGAGCTTCTGACTTGGTTCGATGACATCTGGCGGCGGCGCGACCTCGACAGTCGATGCCTTCTCCTGGCGCGACTTCTCGGCACCGCCCTGCTCGGTGCCGTCGACCGATTTCGGTTTGATTTTAACGTCGGTCATAAGCACGATAACGGCTTACAAATCAGAAGGTTTCATGGCGCCGGCGCCGACGTAGCGCGCGCATGCAGATGACGTCTGCCGGCATAGGCGGCTCAGGCGTTGTCGCTCATCGTCTGCGGCAGAGACTGCAGCAGGGTCTGGCGAGCGGAGCGCAGGTGGACGCGGCAGGCTTTGCCGATCGCTGCCTGGTCGCCGGATTCCAGTGCGGCGATATAATCCAGATGTTCGTGGATGGCGCGCTCGTTGCGCTCGCGGGCGGCGGTCTTGTTCCACTGGTAGTGATAGTGGAAGATGATGGCGATCGCGTCGTAGAAATCGGCGATGAAGCGGTTCTTCGAAGCGCGGTGGATCAGCAGGTGGAAGCGCTCATCGAGGACGGAGAAGTCCTTGAAACGCTGGTTGATGTCGGCAAGCATGGAAAGATGCTCCTCGCGCATGGCGGCAAGATCGATCCACGCTTGATTGTCCTTGGGAAGCCGGCCGAACTCGGCAGCCGAATGCAGCTCAAACATTTCGCGGACATCGGCAAGCTCGAGCGCGAATTCGCGCGTAAAACCCTTCAGCGTCCAATGGCTGTTCGGCCGCTTTTCGATCAGTCCGAAGCGGGAGAAGCGGATCAGAAATTCGCGCACGCTCGTTGTGCCGGTGCCGATCTCGCGGGCAAGCTCCAGCTCATTGATCTGCATGCCGGGCGCGGCATCGTCGGCAAGGATGCGCCGCATGAAGCTGCGCTCGATGATGTCATGCAGCGAATCCGTCTCTTCGGAGGGAAAGAGGTCGCGGTCGGTGGGCTCGCGCAGCACGATCTTCTGACGTTTGTTCCAGCGGATGATGCCTTCGTCGCTGAGGCGGGTGAGGATGGCGCGCGCGGTGGAACGGCTGACGCCGAGCTGCGCGGCGATCTCCGGTTCCGACGGCAGCGCCGTATCCGTGCGCAGGGCCGCGGCATACCTGTTGTAGGCTTCCTTGAAGACCGTATTCTGCCTTGCCATCAGATCCCCCGCTTTCCGCCCGCGTGCCGGGATTTCCGTTCCGCTTCAACAGCGAAACGGCGCCCGACCGGAGCTTGTTGAAAAAACCATTAGCGTATTTCCGATCGTCTGCGGCGCATTGCCTCCCTCGTCCACAGGATCAATATTCCCGTTGACTTGAAAATGTTTATTGTAGATAAAAAACAAAATCAATCGCATTCGCCGATGCAGCGAGCGTTTCCTTCAGGGAGAAGAGATTGGACAAACAGCCTTGGATCATCCTGTCGGCCGGCGACAATGTCGCGGTCGCAACGTCCGCCATCGCCGAGGGCTCCACGGTTGCCGGCATTGCAGCCCGCCAGAAGATCGAGCCGGGCCACAAGGTGGCGATCGCCGATATTCCGCTCGGCTCCGCCGTGGTGAAATACGGACAGGCGATCGGCCGCACCACCGCCGAGGTCAAGGCCGGCGAGCATGTGCACAGCCATAATCTGCATTTCGAAAACGACCGGCTGGCCGCCACCGCCAATTCGGCGCCGGAGACGGCGACGGCCGAAGACAAGGCGCGCACCTTCATGGGCTATCGCCGCGCCGACGGGCGGGCGGCGACGCGCAACTATATCGGCATCATCGCCAGCGTTAACTGTTCCACCACCGTCTGCCGGGCGATCGCCGACGAGGCGAACCGGACGATCCTGCCGCATTATGACGGCATCGATGGTTTCGTGCCGATCGTGCACGACCAGGGCTGCGGCATGAGCTCGACCGGCGACGGCATGAACGTGCTGCATCGGACGCTGGCCGGCTATACACGGCATGTGAATTTCGGCGGCGTGCTGATGATCGGCCTCGGCTGCGAGGTCAACCAGCTGACGCTGTACGGCCAGAGCGGTGCCGGCGCCTCGAAGCGGCATTTCAACATCCAGGATGCCGGCGGCTCGCGCCGCGCGGTCGAGCGCGCCATGGGCATGCTGCGCGAAATCGCCGCCGATGTCGGCCGGGAAAAGCGCGTGCCGATCCTGATCGGCGAGATCATCATCGGCCTGCAATGCGGCGGCTCGGACGGCTTTTCCGGCATCACCGCCAATCCGGCGCTGGGTGTGGCAGCCGATCTGCTGGCTGCGGCCGGCGGCACGGCGATCCTGTCGGAAACCTCGGAAATCTATGGCGCCGAACATCTGCTGCGCAGCCGCGCCGTCAGCGACGACGTGGCGAAAAAACTCGACGAGAAAATCGCCTGGTGGGAAGAGTATGTGGCGCTGCACGGCGCCTCGCTCGACAACAACCCCTCGCCCGGCAACAAGCGCGGCGGTCTCACCACCATCCTGGAAAAGTCGCTCGGCGCGGTTGCCAAGGGTGGCCGCTCGCCGCTGACGGCGGTCTATGGCTATGCTGAGCGGGTGACAGCCCCCGGCCTGGTCTTCATGGATACCCCCGGCTATGACCCGGTCTCGGCGACCGGCCAGGTGGCCGGCGGGGCCAACATGATCGCCTTTACGACAGGGCGCGGCAGCTGCTTCGGCTGCCGGCCGGCGCCGTCGCTGAAGCTTTCGAGCAATTCGGCTCTCTACGCCTCGATGGAAGAGGACATGGACATCGATTGCGGCACGATCGCCACGGGTGATGCGACGATCAGCGGCAAGGGCCGCGAGATCTTCGAGCTGATCGTCGACACGGCCTCCGGCAAGAAGACCAAGAGCGAGATCTTCGGTTACGGCGATAACGAATTCGTGCCTTGGCATCTCGGCGCAACGCTCTAGATTTCGATGCTAAGCTTTTGTTTTTATGCAATTCCCGAGGGGGCATGATGAAGACGAGACGGATCGGCAAGACCGGGCTTCAGGTGACCGAGATCAGCTACGGCGCAGCTCCCCTCGGCGGCCTCTACCGCGCATGCCCGCGTGAGCAGGCGATGGAAACGCTGCAGGCCGCCTGGGACAGCGGCATCCGCTATTTCGACGTCGCGCCCTGGTATGGGCTCGGCCTTGCCGAACGGCGCGTCGGCGATTTCCTGCGCGACCAGCCGGACGGCGCTTACGTGCTGTCCACCAAGGTCGGCCGGCTGCTTCGGCCGGTGCCGACGGGGACGGTGCCGGATTACAGCTATGTCGATCCGCTCTCCTTCGATGCCGATTACGACTACTCCTATGACGGCATCATGCGCTCGGTCGAGTTCAGCTATGCCCGTCTCGGCCTCAACCGCATCGATATTCTCTATGTGCACGATATCGGCGTCTATACGCATGGGGCGGCAAAGAACGCGGTCTATCAGAAGCAGCTGCTCGATTCGGGCGTGAAGGCGTTGGAAGAGCTGAAGTCTTCCGGGGCGATCTCCGCCTTCGGCCTCGGCGTCAACGAAGTGCCCGTCTGCCTCGACGTCATGCGCAATGCCGATCTCGACTGCATTCTGCTTGCCGGCCGCTACACGCTGCTCGACCGCTCCGCAGTGGAGGAACTCCTGCCGCTCTGCCGGCAGAAGGGCACCTCGCTCGTCGTCGGCGGCGTCTTCAACTCCGGCATTCTCGCCACCGGTCCGGTGCCGGGCTCGCATTTCGACTATATGCCGGCCGATGCGGACGTGCTTGCCAAGGTCGGCGCCATGGAGGCGATCGCCAAGCGTCACGGCGTGCCGCTCGCGGCCGCCGCCATGCAGTTTCCGCTGCGCGATCCCCTCGTCGCCTCGGTGCTGATCGGCACCGCCAAGCCGTCGAGCCTGACCCGCAACATGGAAATCGTCGAGCCGCCGCTGCCCGATAGCATCTACAGCGAATTTGAGCCCTATACGCTCGTCGCGCCGCCGCTCGGCGCCGACGCGGTCAGAGTCTGAAGGAGACGTTATGCTCAAGGGTATTCATCCCCTGCTTGGTCCCGACCTGCTCCATGCGCTGAAGACCATGGGGCACGGCGACGACATCGTCATAGCGGACGCCAATTTTCCCTCGGGCTCGATGGGCCCGCCGGTCATCCGCGCCGACGGCGTCAGCGCCACCGACATGGCCGAGGCCATCCTGACCCATATGCCGCTCGACACCTTCGTGCCGGAAACGGCATGGCGGATGGAGGTGGTCGGCGATCCCCAGGCCGTGCCCGAGGTTTGCGCCGAATTCCAGCAGATCGTCTCGCGACGCGCCGGCGATTTTTCCATCGTCTCGGTGGAGCGTTTTGCCTTCTACGCGATGGCGCGCAAGGCCGCCTATATTGTCGCGACCTCGGAATTCCGGCTGTACGGCAACCTGATTTTGAAAAAGGGCGTCGTGCATCCCCATGAGGTTGAGTTCGGCCGATAGCTATTTTAGGTTATCGTGGTATTGAAATAAAATCAGTAGCTTGGGAGGAGTTTTCCGGAGTAAAAAAGCGCAACTGATGCCCTTGCATTTTGATTGCGCCTCGGCTAGCTTCTGCCTGCAAATGTTTTTTATCGATAAAAACCCTCCGCCAGCGTTCAGCGGTCCGGTTTAATGGAGGAGAACGCATCCTGAGAGGAGAACCTTTATGAGCATCGTGAAATCCCTTCTGTCGCGTCGCGCCTTTACCGCGCTCGCGGGTGCCGCCGTCATCGCCACGGCGATGCCGGTCACGTCCTTTGCCGCCGATGTGACGATCCCGATCATCGTCAAGGACACGACGTCCTTCTACTGGCAGATCGTTCTGGCCGGCGCTCGCAAGGCGGGAAAGGATCTCGGCGTCAACGTGCCGGAACTCGGCGCCCAGGCAGAATCCGACATCAACGGCCAGATCAGCATTCTGGAGAACGCCGTCGCCGGCAAGCCGGCCGCCATCGTCATTTCGCCGACCGAATTCAAGGCGCTCGGCAAGCCGATCGATGAAGCCGCCAAGTCGGTTCCGATCATCGGCATCGATTCGGGCGCCGACTCCAAGGCTTTCAAGTCGTTCCTGACGACCGACAACGTCCAGGGCGGCCGCATCGCCGCCGACGGCCTTGCCGCTGCCATCAAGGAGATGACGGGCAAGGAAGAAGGCGACATCGTCATCCTGACCAATCTTCCCGGCGTCGGCTCGCTGGAGCAGCGCCGCGAAGGCTTCCTGGATCAGATCAAGACCAAGCATCCCGGCCTGAAGGTCATCGCCGACAAATATGGCGACGGCCAGGCGACGACCGGCCTCAACATGATGACTGACCTGATCACCGCCAACCCGAAGCTCGTCGGCGTCTTCGCCTCGAACCTCATCCTGGCGCAGGGCGTTGGCCAGGCGATCGCCGAAAACAAGCTCGGCGACAAGATCAAGGTGATCGGCTTCGACAGCGACGACAAGACGGTCGGCTTCCTCAAGGATGGCGCCATTGCCGGCCTCGTCGTTCAGGACCCCTATCGCATGGGCTATGACGGCATCAAGACCGCGCTTGCCGTCTCCAAGGGCGAGAAGGTTCCGGAAAATGTTGATACCGGCGCCAACCTCGTGACCAAGGCTAATATGGCCGATCCGAAGATCGATGCGCTGCTGAACCCGAAGATCAAGTAATAGAACAAGATGGCCGCGCCGGCTCAAAAACCGGCGCGGCTTTTTTCATCCATGGTATGATTCACCCGGGATAAAGCGAGAGACGACAAGAGGAGGAGAGGTCCATGATCGGACTGGAAGAGGTCAGTCATCGCCATGATGACAGCGCCACGCTGAAAGAAGCCAATCGCATTCCCACCGGGTCGCCTATCCTCGAACTCAAAGGCCTGCAGAAGAATTACGGTCATGTGCAGGCGCTGAAACCGGCGACGCTGACCTTCCTGGCGGGAGAGATCCACGCCATCGTCGGCGAAAACGGCGCCGGCAAATCCACTCTGATCAAATTGCTCACCGGCGTCATCACCCGCACGGCCGGCGAGGTGTTGTGGTGCGGTCACCCGGTGGGGCTGTCGACGCCGAACGAGGCGATCGCCCGCGGCATCAACGCCGTCCACCAGGAAGTGGTGCTCTGCCCACACCTGACAGTCGCCGCCAATCTCTTCCTCGGCGACGAGGTCAACCGCTACGGCCTGATGCGCAAGAAGCAGATGGAGAAGATGGGCCAGGCCGTGCTCGACGATCTCGGCTTCGGCCTGCCGGCCGGCGCGCTTCTCAGTTCGCTGACGATCGGCCAGCAGCAGCTGGTGGCAACGGCGCGCGCGGCGATGCGCGGCACGCAGTTCCTGATCTTCGACGAACCCACCGCCTATCTCACCCGCCAGGAATCGGCGCAGCTTTTCAAGCTGATCCGCCGCCTGCAGGGCGAAGGCGTCACGATCGTCTATATCAGCCATCGCATGGAGGAGGTCTTCGAACTGGCCGACCGTGTCTCAGTGCTGCGCGACGGCACGCATGTCGGCACCCGGCTGATCGGCGAGACCAACGATGCCGAGCTGATCGCTTTGATGATCAACCGCTCGATCGAGCAGATCTACCATAAGGAAGAGATCGCCTTCGGCGAGACGATCGTCGAGGTCAAAGGGCTTTCGGGTCCGGGCTTCGAGGACGTGTCGCTCAGCGTCAAATCAGGACAGATCGTCGGCCTCTATGGCCTGATCGGTGCCGGACGTAGCGAATTTGCGCTCGGCCTTTATGGGCGCCAGCCGACAAGCGCCGGCGAAATCCACTGGATGGGCAAGCGCGTCGACATCCGGAACGAACGCACCGCGATGGAGCTCGGTATTGCTCTGGCGCCGGAAAGCCGGCGCGACCAGGGGCTCTGCCTCAATCAGTCGATCGGCCTCAATATCAACCTGCCGGTCTTCGGGCGCCTCAGCCACGGGCCGGTCATCAACCATGCGCGGGAATCGGCGAATGCCGACAATCAGATCCGCAATCTCAGCATTAAGACGCCGAGCCGGCGCGTTCCGGCCTCCAGCATGTCGGGCGGTAACCAGCAGAAGATCGTCATTGGCAAGTGGCTGAGCCACGGCGCCAGGCTGTTCATCTTCGACGAACCCACAGTCGGCGTCGACGTCGGCACCAAGGCTGAGATCTACCGGCTGTTCGCCAAGCTTCTGAAGGAGGGCGCCGGCATCATCCTGATCTCCTCCTATCTGCCCGAGGTCTACGAATTGGCCGACCGGCTGCACGTCTTCCGCGGCGGCAGGATCGTCGCCAGCCATGATTATCACGCGGCGACGCATGAAGAAGTGCTCAGCGAAGCGATCGGCGTCTGAGCACGAGACAACAAAGAGATAGAGCATTTCCGCGGTTCGGAAAAAAACGGAAAGGCTCTAAGAGGGAGAAAATTCATGACTGCCACCCCCACCGAAATCGTCGCGCCGCCGCCGCGCCGGAAAATGAACATCCTGTTCGGCCTGACGCTGATCGGGCTCTTGATCTTCCTCTGGGTCGTGCTTGGGCTGGTCACCCCGAGCTTCTGGACGCCGCTCAACATCTCGAACCTGCTGCGTCAGGGGGCGATGACGGCGATTCTGGCGCTCGGCCAGACCTTCGTCATTATCACCGCCGGCATCGATCTGTCGGTCGGCGCCATCGTCGGCTTCTGCACCGTCATCATCGCCTGGCTCCTGCAGGCCGGCGTGCCGCTCTGGGGCGCTATCGTGCTGACGCTCGCCATCGGTGTGGCGATCGGCGCCTTCCACGGCTTCGGCATCGTGCATATGGGCCTGCCGCCGTTCATCATCACGCTGGCAACGCTGACGTCGCTACGCGGCATCGGCCTGCTGATCACCAACGGCTCGACGATCAGCATCACCGACGAGAGTTTCAGCAATTTCGCGCGGGCCGATTTCCTCAGCATTCCGAGCCTGTTCTGGATGGTCATCCTGGTGGCGGTGCCTTCCTTCGTCTTCCTGCATTTGAGCCGCTGGGGCCGCTATCTCTTCGCGGTCGGCTCGAATGCGGAAGCGGCGCGCCTTTCCGGCGTCAACGTCAAGGGCATGATCTATCTCGCTTATATCCTCTCGGCCGGCTTTGCCGCCTTCGTCGGCGTGCTGCTCGCCTCGCGCATCGCAATCGGCAACGCGACACAGGCCGACGGCTGGGAACTGCAGGCGATCGCCTCCTCCGTTATCGGCGGCACCAGCCTGTTCGGGGCGGTCGGCTCCGTGCACGGCCCGTTGATCGGCGCCTTCATTCTCGCCACCATCAACAACGGCGCCAACCTTCTGAACGTCAATTCCTTCTGGCAGCGCATCATCACCGGTCTGTTGATCATCGTGATCGTGTTCTTCGACCAGCTGCGCCGCCGCAAGAGCAATTGAAAAACACAGAGAAGCCGGTCGGACAGGCCGGCTTCTTCAATTTCCAGGAATGCGAGACCTGTCATGAAAGCAGTTGTTTGTCGTGAGCCCGGCGTGCTCGAGATCGTCGAGCGGCCATCTCCCGCCGCACCGGCGCCCGGCTGGGTGCGGCTCGCCGTCAGCCATGTCGGCATCTGCGGCACGGATTATCATATCTTCGAGGGCAAGCACCCTTTCCTCGAATATCCCCGGGTGATGGGGCACGAGATCTCGGCGACCATCATCGAAGCCGGTGAGGGGGTAACGCTTGCGGCCGGCACACCTGTTATCGTCAACCCCTATCTCTCCTGCGGCCAATGTGTCGCCTGCATCAAGGGCAAGCCGAATTGCTGCACCAACATCAAGGTGCTCGGTGTCCATACCGACGGCGCCTTCTGCGAGGAGATCTCGGTTCCGGCAGGCAATCTCTATCCCGCCAAGGGCCTCAGCCTGGAGGCGGCGGCGACGACGGAATTTCTGGCGATCGGCGCCCATGCGGTGCGCCGCTCGCTGGCCGGCGCCGGCCAGCGCGCACTCGTCATCGGCGCCGGGCCGATCGGCCTCGGCGCGGCGATCTTTTCGCGCATTGCCGGTCACGAGGTGACGCTGCTCGATACCAGTGTCGAACGGCTGCAGATGGCCGCGGAACGGTTTGGTTTTGCCTCAGGCATCGTTGCCGATGCGAAAACCGCAGATGTCGTGCGGGAAAAAACCGATGGCGATGGTTTCGACGTGGTCTTCGACGCGACCGGTTACGGCCCTTCGATGGAGAAAGCCTTCTCCTTCGTCGCCCATGGCGGCGCACTGGTGCTGGTCAGCGTCGTCAAGGACGATATTCGCTTCTCCGACCCGGAATTCCACAAGCGCGAAATGATGCTGATCGGCAGCCGCAACGCCACCCGCGCCGATTTCGAACATGTGGCGGATTCGATCGCCAAGGGCCTGGTGCCGGTGGACAAGCTGATCACCCATCGCACGACGCTTGCCGATGCGCCGCGCGATCTCGCCACCTGGGCGCATGAGAAGAGCGGGCTGATCAAGGCGGTGATCCGGGTTGGGGGTTAGAGGAATTGCCGGGGGTCGAGCCAGTGGTCTCGACCCGTTCTTCCGACCCCGCGAATTTCCCCTGCGAGAAGTGAGCGAGGAACAGAGAGGCTGCCGCAAATCTCTTCTCCCCGAGGGGAGGAGAGGGATTCGAGAGGTCGCGGCATCCCCTTCTTCCCCAGGCGTTCGCGTCACCAGCAGCCGCTAGAGCTTTTCCGGGTTAGCTTGAAGCATTCTGCCGGAGCAGGGTTTCGTCAGGGCAGAGGCGATTGGCGATGGGCATACCTCCAGGTACGTCCGAGCCGATCGCCTCTGATCCTGGCGGAAAGATGCCCGGCCCTTCGGGTTGGCTGAAACGGGCCGGCTGATCGACCGGCCGGCTTGGCCGTAGAGCTGGGCTACGACGCGCGCCGGCCGGTCGACCATCCGACTCCGTTTGAGCCAACAGAATGCTTCAATCTAACCCGGAAAAGCTCTAACCCGCAGCCGCAATCACTCTGCGCATCTCCCTGACCACCGCAACATCCGTCTTATTCGTACTCTTCGCCTCGAAACCGAAGGCAACCGCACGGGGGTCGGCGCTTTCGACCGGTGAGCTGCAGGATCCATGCACCTCGCGGGCGCCGGTCGCCTGCAAGATCGCCCCGGCATTGGCCGGGCGGATGCCGCTGCCGGGCATGATGGAGATGCGGCCGGCCGCTTTGGCCGAGAGGCGTTTCAGCGTTTCGATGCCGTCTGCGGCCTTCAGCGCGCAGCCGGAGGTCAGGATGCGCTCAAAGCCGAGCTCGACCGCCTGCTCCAGCGCCTGGTCGGCATCCGGCACCAGATCGAAAGCCCGGTGCAGCGTCGAGCCGAGGCCTGATGCATGCGCCTTCAGGCGGCGGACCAACGGCACGTCGAGCGTGCCGTCCGGCCGGTTGGCGCCGATGACGACACCGGCGAGGCCTGTGGCACGCACGGAATCGATATCGAGCATCATCGCTTCTTCGTCCGTCCTGCCGAAGATGAAGGGGCCGGCATGCGGGCGGATCATCGCATAGATTGGGATGGGTGCGCGGGCGGCGATCTTCATCAGGCTCGACAGCGGCGTCAGGCCGCCGAGCTCCAGTGCCGAGCAGAGTTCGATGCGGCCGGCGCCGCCCTCGATTGCGGCAGCAAGGCCTTCGGCGCTGTCGACGCAGACCTCAAGTAAAATCGTCATACTGCGCTCTCCCTAACGCTATTGGTATGCGCGACAGATTCCGACGTAATCCTCGCCGCCGCTTCGATGATGACGGCACAGGCATCGGCGGCGGCTTTGCGATGGTTGAAGGCGACGTGATAGGACATCGGCAGATGCTCGTCGAGATCGACGATACGCACCTTGTCGGCGATCGGCACGGCGCTGACACGGCCGAGGAAGGAGACGTAACCGTGATTGGCGACGAGGTCGACGATCACGGGCAGCGAATCCGCCGCGGTGATATCGCGGCTGCGCAAGCGCCGATCGGGTGCGCGCTCGTGGCTGAAGGCCATGGCCGCATGGCCAAGGCCGGTGCGCGGGCTCGGCATGCAGATCGCATGACCGGCGACCAGATCGGCGACCGTCGTCTCCGTGCTCTGCGGCGGGGCGATCACCACCATGTCGGTCTGCAGCAGTTTGCGGTGGCGGAAGTCATCCAGCCCGAAGACCGAATCCAGGATCGCCACATCGATGCGGCCGCTCTTCAGCGCCTCGCGCAGATCGTCGGCGGTCATCGAGACCAGCGAGATCGCATTGTTGCTGCGGCGCGCATTCCATTCGGAGACCAGCAGGCCGAGACAGCGCGCCACCCAGCTTTCCGATCCGGTCGGAATGATCGAGCCGATGCGCAGCGACCGCGCGGTGCGGCGATAGCGCTCGTCGGCGGCCGATTTCAGATCGTTCCACGCCTGGCTGATCGCCATGAAGATCTGGTAGGCGCGCCTGCCCTCCTCCGTCAGCACCGAGCCCTGCGCCTGCCGTTCGAACAGGCGGCGGCCGAGAAATTTTTCAAGATTGGCAAGCTGCAGCGAAAGCTGCGGCTGACCGAGATGCAGGCGGCGGGCGGCGCGGTTGATGCTGCCCTGGTCGGCGACCTCGAGGAACCGCTCGATCGCGCCGATCTTGACGGGAATGCGGGCGGCCCAGGCCTCATCGATCCCGCCGGCGCCGACTTGGCCGGCGAATAGGCAGAGTTCGCCGATCGCGACCGTGATCGGCTCCAGGCCTTCGAGCACGCCGGCGCTTGCGATCAGCGTCACCAGCTCGCCGGAGGCGCGTTCCGTCAGCTTCATCGCCAGCTCGGTCTCGGCATTGCGGATGGCCGCAGACACGGTGGAGGGCGACAGCTGGAAGCGGCGCGCGGTCTCGCGGACCGAAGCCGAGGTCAGGACGTGACGGATGATGAACAGGGCGCCGAGATGCAAAGGCTGGCTCCGGAAAGCGCTTTAAAAACCGGACGATATGATGTGTTCGCGAAAAAAGATATCCCTGCCTCGACAGAGCCGGGCTATCGTCGCCGTCATAAAGATCCGGGCGGCGGTTATCCGCAGAAGAGCACCGGAACCATCGTGGAAACACGCAAGGGAACAAAAACAAATCGCGCCGACCGTGGAAAAGGGAATGCCTTTCCGCGCGCCGAGCCGCGTTCGCCGCCATAATCTCGGGCGCGAGCGCAAATACTGGAGGGGGCTTGCATCGATTTTTCGAACGTGCACGCTATTTCCATGACGCACGCAATTCCGGCATGATGGCGGCCTTGTCGCCTTCGCCGGCGGATTTCCTGCGCATACGCCTCCCGCCGGGGGCTTGCGCCACGTCAATGGTGTTAAAACAGGGGATATTCATGCTGAAGAAACTCGCACTTGCCGTCTCGCTCTCCGCCTTCGCGGCGGGTGCGGTTCAGGCCGCAGACGTCGTCGTCTCGTCGAAAATCGATACGGAAGGCACGCTGCTCGGCAACGTCATCGCACTGGCGCTCGAAGCAAACGGCATCAAGACGCAGGACCGTATCGCGCTCGGTGCCACACCCGTGGTGCGCAAGGCGATCACCGCAGGCGAAATCGATATTTATCCGGAATATACCGGCAATGCCGGCTTCTTCTTCAACAAGGCCGACGACGCGGCCTGGAAGAACAACGACCAGGGATATGAGCTGGCGAAGAAGCTCGATTACGACGCCAACAAGATCGTCTGGCTGACGCCGTCGCCGGCCAACAACACCTGGGCGCTTGCCGTGCGCAACGACGTCGCCAGCCCGAACAAGCTGAAGACCATGTCCGATTTCGGCAAGTGGGTTGCCGGCGGCGGCACCGCCAAGCTTGCGGCATCCGCCGAATTCGTCAATTCGGCCGGCGCGCTTCCCGCCTTCCAGACGACCTACGGCTTCCAGCTGAAGCCCGATCAGATGGTCGTTCTCTCCGGCGGCGACACGGCGGCGACGATCAAGGCGGCGGCCGACCAGACGAACGGCGTCAACACCGCCATGGTCTACGGCACCGACGGCGCGATCGAAGCGGCCGAACTCACCGTTCTCGAAGACGACAAGGGTGTGCAGCAGGTCTATGCGCCGACCCCGATCATCCGCGAAGAGGTTCTGAAGGCCAATCCGAAGATCGAGGAAATCCTCTCGCCGATCTTCAAGAGCCTCAGCGCCGACGAGCTGCGCAAGCTCAATGCCAAGATCCAGGTCGACGGCGAGCCGGCAAAGTCCGTCGCCGAGGCCTATCTCAAGGAAAAGGGCTTCCTGAAGTAATCATCGCCCGCTCCGCCCGGCAGCGGGCGGAGCGTCCTTTCCCCATAAGGTTGGATCGATGGACGAAACCTCAGCGGTGCGCAGGCTGGACCGGCTCGGCGTGGTTCTGGTGGCCGGCGGCATTGCGGCCACCGCACTGATGCCCTTCATCTACGTCAAGGCAAACCGTATCGCCGCCGGCAAGCCGATGTTGCTCACCCAGCTCCTTCCTCAGCCTTCCGTCGTCATCCTCACTACCCTTCTCATCCTGACCGCCCTCGCCACTTTGTTTCTCCGAAACGCCATCGTGCGGCTTGTCATTGCCACCCTTTGCCTTGCCGCTCTGATCGCCGCGATCGGCCTGGTCTCGACTGCGGCGACGCCGCCCGGCAGCACGGTGGCGCGCATGACACCCGGCGGCGGTTTCTGGGTGCTGTTTGCGGTGATCGGGCTCATCATATCGGATGCGCTGGTCAAGATCCGACTGGCACCGTGGATGCGGGTGGTGGCGCTTGCGGGTTACACGACGCTGCTCTTCGTCTTCCTCTTCTCCGGCCTGCTCGACAGCCTATCGATCATGAAGGAATTCTCGACGCGGGCCGCCCAGTTCGAGACGGAAGCATTTTCGCATCTGCTGCTGGCGCTCGGCTCCCTTGCCATCGCCATCGTCCTCGGCCTGCCGCTCGGCATCCTGTGCTTCTGGGTGCCGCGGCTGCGCGCCGTCGTACTGCAAGGTTTGAGCCTCATCCAGACGATCCCGAGCCTGGCGCTGTTCGGCCTGCTGATGCTGCCGCTCGGCTATCTCGCCACCCATGTGCCGCTTGCCGCCGCGATCGGCATTCGCGGCATCGGCACGGCGCCTGCCTTGATTGCACTCGTGCTCTATTCGCTGCTGCCGATCGTTGCCAATACCGTCGTCGGCCTGCAGGGCGTCGACCCCTCGGTGCGCGATGCGGCGGCCGGCATGGGGCTGACGCGCCGGCAGATCCTCGCCGGTATCGACATGCCGCTCGCCTTTCCAGTCATCCTCACCGGCATCCGCATCGTGCTGGTGCAGGCGATCGGCATGGTGACGATCGCCGCGCTGATCGGCGGCGGCGGCTTCGGCATCTTCATCTTCCAGGGGCTCGGCCAGACGGCGATGGACCTCGTCCTGCTCGGCGCCGTGCCGACCGTGTTCTTCGCCTTCTCATCGGCCGTCATCCTCGATGCGGTCATCGACAGCATCCGGGGACCTGCCGCATGAGCATGATCGAGATCAACAACGTCACCAAGCGCTATGGTGCTGCCACCGTCGTCGACAAAGTCTCGATGAAGGTCGACAAAGGCGAGATCACCGTCATCGTCGGCACATCGGGCTCGGGAAAATCGACGCTGATGCGGATGATCAACCGGCTGGTGCCGATCAGCGAGGGCCAGATCTCCGTCGGCGGCCAGAATGTGATGGATGTCGAGGTGACCGAGCTCCGCCGCCGGATCGGTTATGCAATCCAGGGGCACGGGCTGTTTCCGCACCGGACCGTGGCGCAGAATATCGCCACCGTCCCGCAGCTGCTCGAATGGGATTCCAGACGCATCGCCGCCCGCGTCGAGGAGCTGCTCGGGCTTTTCAATCTCGATCCGGCTGATTTCGCCGACAAATATCCGCACCAGCTTTCCGGCGGCCAGCAGCAGCGTGTCGGCGTCGCCAGGGCGCTGGCGGCCGAACCGGAACTGCTGCTGATGGACGAACCCTTCGGCGCGCTCGATCCGGTCATCCGCGGCAAGGCGCAGGACGACCTGCTGGCGATCCAGAAGCAGTTCGGCACCACCATCATTCTCGTCACCCACGATATGGACGAGGCTTTCCATCTCGGCAATCAGATCGCGGTGATGAGCCAGGGCCGATTGCTGCAATGCTCGACGCCGGAAAAGATCCTAACCGAACCGGCCGATCCCTTTGTGCAGCAACTGACCGGCACCTCCGACCGGGCGCTGAAGCTGCTGTCGCTGCTGCCGCTGAAGGAAAGCATGCAGCCGGCCAAGAGCGGGCTCGCCTATGCCCTGCCGCAGTCCCTCAGCCTGCGCGACGCGCTCGCCGAAATGATCTGGCAGGGGGTCGATGAGGCGGCGGTGCAGGATAGCGAGAAGGCGCCGGTCGGTTCGATCTCGATGGCGCGGCTGCTTGAACTGGGCCGCAAGGCATGAAACTCCTCGTCGCCAATTTCTTTCGACTGGCGGCACTCGCCCTGCTGCTGATCCTGCTGTTCAGGACCGAGTGGCTTTCCTTCCTGCTCGTGCCGCTGACGAGCAACAATGCGCCCGCCGTCTATACGCAGAACAGCCTTGCCTCGCTCGCGCTCGGGCATCTGCAGCTCGTCGTCGGCTCGATCGCCTGCAGCGCCGTGCTCGCCGTTCTCGGTGGCATCTTCGTGACGCGGAAAAGCGGCGCCGATTTTCTGCCGCTGTCACGTGCCATCGCCAATGCCGGGCAGACCTTTCCCCCGGTCGCCGTGCTGGCGCTTGCCGTGCCCGCCACCGGCTTCGGCGCCATGCCGACGCTGATTGCTTTGTTTCTCTACGGTCTGCTGCCGATCTTCGAAAACACCGTCGCCGGTCTGAAGCAGGTGTCGCCGCAGGTGCTCGACGCCGCCGACGGCATGGGCATGAACGGCACGCAACGGCTCACGCGCGTCGAGCTGCCGCTTGCCCTGCCGCTGATCCTCGAAGGGCTGAAGGTCGCGACCGTCATCAATATCGGCACGGCGACGATCGGCTCGACGGTGGCGGCCAAGGGCCTCGGCGAGGTGATCATCGCCGGGCTGATATCGGACAATACCGCCTTCATCCTGCAGGGCGGACTGATCGTCGGCCTGATGGCGGTGCTGATCTATGACGCGATGGGTCTGATCGAAAGCGCGATCACGCGAAGAATCGGCTTGCGCGCGGCTTAAGAGGACCGCTACCAAGGCTGGCGTGATCGAAGCAATGGGAGGCAGAATTGGCCAAGATGATCCACTCGATGATCCGCGTTCTCGACGAGGCGCGCTCGGTCGACTTCTACGGCAAGGCCTTCGGTCTTACGGTCGCCGACCGCGTCGATTTCGACACCTTCACGCTGATCTACCTGAGCAATTCCGAGACCGGCTTCGAGCTGGAGCTGACCGTCAACAAGGGCCGCGCCGACCCGTACGATCTCGGCAAAGGCTATGGCCATCTCGCCGTCTCGGTCGAAGAAGTCGCCATCGAGCGCGAGCGCATGGTGAAACTGGGGCTCAAACCGGGCGAGCTGGTGGAGCTCAACCGCGACGGCAAGCTCTTCGGCTTGTTCTTCTTCGTCAGCGATCCCGACGGCTACAAGATCGAGGTGCTGCAGCGCCACGGCCGGTTTCTCTGACCGCGCGCGATCTTCCGACCCAACCATAATCCCACAGCTTCGAGCGGCATAACCAGGAGCCCGCCATGATCGAGAAGACCGCGCTCAATTCCGGCTGGACACTCACCTGCAACGATACAGGAAGACCCGACCTGCCGAATGCGATAGCGGCGACGGTGCCGGGATGCGTCCATACCGACCTTCTCGCCGGCCGGCTGATCCCCGATCCCTATATCGACGTCAACGAGATCACCAACGACTGGGTCGGCAGGGCGGACTGGACCTATCGCTGCCGCTTCGAGGCGACGCCTGACGAGGGCAACGTGCAGGAACTCGTCTTCGACGGGCTCGACACGACCGCGGTCATCAGCCTCAACGGCGAAGAGATCGGCCGCACATTCAACATGCACCGCACCTACCGCTTCGATGTTTCCGAGCTGCTGAAGGTCGGTGCCAACGAACTCTCCGTCACCTTCCGCTCCGCCTACGCCTACGGCGCAGAGATGGAGAAGCACTACGGCTACCGGCCCAACAACTATCCAGGCCCGGGCAATCTGATGCGCAAGATGGCCTGCAATTTCGGCTGGGACTGGGGGCCGACATTGGTGACGGCGGGCCTCTGGAAAACGGTCAGGCTGGAGAGCTGGAATCGGGCGCGGCTCGCCGAGACGCGGGTGTCTGCAAGCCTTGCCGGCGGCGAGGGGCTGGTGACGGTGCATGCAAGGCTGGCGCGCCACGGCAATGCCCGGCCGTGCCGGCTGACCGCCGAGATCGGCGGTGTGACGACGACTGCGGCGATTGCGCCTGGTGAAGACACGGTCGCTTTCGAAATTAGCCTGCCCTCGCCCCAGCTCTGGTGGCCGCACCATCTCGGCGCGCAGCCGCTCTATCCGCTGACGCTCATGCTGATCGACGAGGCCAGCGGCGATCAGCTCGACCGCTTCGAGCGCGAGCTCGGCTTCCGCTCGCTGCGGCTTGACACTTCGGCCGATGCGCATGGCTCGGCCTTCACCTTCGTCATCAACGACGTGCCGCTGTTCATCGCCGGCGCAAACTGGATTCCCGACGATTGTTTCCCATCGCGGGTGACGGCCGAGCGCTATGCCGCCCGCATCGAGGAGGCGAAGGCCGCCAATATCCACATGCTGCGCGTCTGGGGCGGCGGTATCTTCGAGCGCGACGAATTCTACGCGGCCTGCGATCGCATGGGCATCCTGGTCTGGCAGGATTTCCTCTTTGCCTGCGCCGCCTATCCGGAGGAGGAGCCGCTTCGAAGCGAGGTCGAGGCCGAGGTGCGCGACAATGTCGTGCGGCTGATGTCGCATGCCAGCCTGATCCTCTGGAATGGCAACAACGAGAATATCTGGGGCTTCGACGAATGGGGCTGGCGGCCGATCATCAAGGCCGGCGAGAGCTGGGGGCTCGGTTATTATCTCGACCTGCTGCCGAAGCTCTGTGCCGAACTCGATCCCGATCGGCCCTATTATCCCGGCAGTCCCTATTCCGGCTCGATGGAGATCGAGCCCAATGCCGACGCGCATGGCTGCAAACATATCTGGGACGTGTGGAACGATGTCGGCTACGAGGTCTACCGCAACTATATCCCGCGCTTCTGCTCCGAATTCGGCTGGCAGGCGCCGGCCGCCTGGGCGACGCTCGCCGAAAGCGTGCATGACACTCCGCTGACGCCGCAATCGAACGGCGTCTTCCACCATCAGAAGGCGACGCTCGGCAATGACAAGCTGATCCGTGGCCTCTCCGGCCATCTGCCGGAGCCGAAGACGATGGACGACTGGCACTTCGCCACCCAGCTCAACCAGGCGCGCGCCATCCGCTTCGGCATCGAGCACCTGCGCTCGCATCGGGACATCTGCAAGGGTGCGGTGGTCTGGCAGTTCAACGACTGCTGGCCGGTGACCTCCTGGGCCGCCCTCGATTCGGCCGGCCGCCGCAAGCCGCTCTGGTATGCGCTGAAGGCGGCTTACGATCCGCGCCTGCTGACGATCCAGCCGCGCGATGGCGGACTGGCGGCGGTGGCGGTCAATGAGAGAACATTGTTCTGGCGGGCGAAGATCAGCGGCAGACGTTTGAAGCTCGATGGTACCGTGCTTGCCGAATTCGAATTCTGGCGGCTGCTCTGTGACCGCTTCGAAGCCAAGGCGTTTCCGCTGCCCGAAGATATCGTTAGCCACGACTTACCGAAAGACGAGATGATCGTCGTCGAAATGCTCGACAGGCGGGCTTTCCATTATTTCGTCGAGGATATCGAGCTTGCCCTGCCGGCGCCGCGGTTGAGCGTCGATGTCGTGGCGATCGAGGGCGGGTATGCGGTGAAGGTGACGGCTGAGAATTTCCTCAAGGACCTCTGCCTGATGGCGGATCGGCTGGATCCGGATGCTGTGGTGGATACGATGCTGGTGACGCTGCTGCCGGGCGAGAGCCACGTGTTTGCGGTGAAGACGGCAAAGGTGATCGTCGCTGAAGACATTGTGGTCGGCACTGTGCTGCGGTCCGCCAATGATCTTGTCGCAGGTCGGCAATAAACGCGGCCGCAACATCTCGACTCCCTCGGGGAGAAGGTGCCCGTAGGGCGGATGAGGGAGCCGAAGACGCCGGCCTATCGAAGATGAGTGGCTTTGGCATTGCCGTGCCAGAATGGGTTTACGTGAGGGATGTGCCGTGTGGCCCCCTCATCCGCCTGCCGGCACCTTCTCCCCGAGGGGAGAAGAGGACATGCCGTGATCTGTCCGTTTCCTCGCACCCTTTGTAAGTCTATGGCCCCCATCTACCACACACCAAAAAAGGCCCCGCCTCCAACGGGGCCCTTCCAGTTCGGTCCATCGGACGAGATTACATCCAGTAGGGCGGCACGCCGTAATAATCGTACACCCGGCGGCCATTATCGTTGTACCAGGTGTCATCATCGTCCGAATAGCTGGGTGCGCCTTCGATCTGCTCCTTGGTCAGGTCGATGCGATAGCCGTCCAGCTGGGTGTCGTAATTCAGCTTTTCCCAGGGCAGCGGATAGTGATCGTGACCGATGCCCAGGAAGCCGCCGAAGCTCAGCACCGCATAGGCAACGCGGCCATCGCGCTTGCCGATGATCAGGCGTTCGATCGAGCCGATATGCCGGCCATCGGCGCCATAGACGCGGGTGCCTTCGACGCGGTCGCTGGCGATCAGCGAATGCGTTTCCTTGGCGTTCGGGTCACGGCGGCTGGCGTCGGTGTCCTGATTCAACATTTGAACCTCCTTTGGTGTTTCCTCATGGTTGGTATGAAAGGTCAACGCCATGGCGGACTCAAAGTTCCCTGCCTTTCGAGCGCTGCGCGGCGAGCCGATGTTGACGTTTACGTCAAGGTTAGTATAGCGTCATTCGGCTTGAACCGTTCAGGCAATGGCATAAGCTGCCGGACAGGAAGATGGAGGATGCTTCCGGTCAATTGCGGGCCAGCCGATAGCGGCTCGGCGCCGGCGCAGCGGCCGCAAGGGAGAGAGACACGATGAGCAGCATTTCCGTCCATCCGAACGGAGCAAAAGCCGACAAGCCCTGGCTTGCCACCTATCCCGAAATGGTTCCGGCCGAACTCCCGCCGCTGGAACATGTCTCTCTTGCCGAACTCCTGGAAAAGTCCTGCGCCCGTTACGCCGACCGGACGGTTTTTTCCAGCATGGGCAAGGCGGTGAGCTACCGCGAGCTGGAGGACCAGACGCGCAAGGTCGCCGCCTGGCTGCAGAGCATCGGGCTCGAGAAGGGCGACCGCGTCGCGGTGATGATGCCGAACGTCCTGCAGAATCCGGTCGCGACCTATGCCATCCTCAGAGCCGGCTTCGTCGTCGTCAACGTCAATCCGCTCTATACGCCGCGTGAGCTCGAACACCAGCTGCGCGATTCCGGCGCCAAGGCGATCTTCGTGCTGGAGAATTTCGCCCGCACGGTCGAGCAGGTCCTGAACAAGACCGACCTGCGCCACGTCGTCGTCACCTCGCTTGGCGAAATGCTGGGGCCGAGGGGGCTGATCGTCAATTTCGTCGTGCGTAAGGTGAAGAAGCTCGTTCCCTCCTGGTCGATCCCGCAGCATAAGAGCTTCAGCCAAGTACTGCGCGAAGGCGCGAAGAAGAACCTCCAGCCGGTGACGCTAGCCGGCGGCGACGTCGCCTTCCTGCAATATACCGGCGGCACAACAGGCGTTGCCAAGGGTGCGGTGCTGACCCATCAGAACCTGCTCGCCAACAAGCTGCAGCTGTCGCTCTGGCTGCGATCGGCTTTCCAGCGCAAGAAACAACCCGAGGTTCTGAACTTCCTCTGCGCGCTGCCGCTCTACCACATCTTCGCGCTGACGGTGAATTCGCTGATGGGCATGTCGCTCGGCGCCCACAATATCCTGATCGCCAATCCGCGCGACATTCCCGGGCTGGTCAAGGAATTCGAAAAGTCCGATGTGCATATCTTCCCGGGCCTCAACACGCTGTTCAACGCACTGATGAACAATGCCGAATTCGCCAAGCTCGACTTCTCCTCGCTGATCATGTCGCTCGGCGGCGGCATGGCCGTCCAGCGCCCGGTCGCCGAACGCTGGCTGAAGATGACCGGCACGGCAATTACCGAGGGTTACGGCCTTTCCGAGACCTCGCCCGTCGCCACCGCCAACCGCTTCGATTCCATCGAGTTCACCGGTTCGATCGGCCTGCCGCTGCCCTCCACCGAACTCGACATCCGCGACGAGGAGGGCCGGCCGCTGCCGCTCGGCGAAATCGGCGAGATCTGCATCCGCGGACCGCAGGTGATGGCCGGCTATTGGCAGAAGCCGGAGGAAACGGCGCGGGTGATGACCGCGGACGGCTATTTCCGCTCCGGCGACATGGGCTTCATGGACGAACGCGGCTACACCAAGATCGTCGACCGCAAGAAGGACATGATCCTGGTTTCGGGCTTCAACGTCTATCCGAACGAGATCGAGGAAGTCGCCGCCATGCATGCCGGCATTCTCGAAGCCGCGGCGATCGGCGTGCCGGACGGGCATTCGGGCGAAGCGGTCAAACTCTTCGTCGTCAGAAAGGATCCGAACCTGACGGAGGCGGAGGTGAAGGCCCATTGCATCGCCAATCTCACCAATTACAAACGCCCGCGCTTCATCGAATTCCGCACCGAACTGCCGAAATCCCCCGTCGGCAAGATCCTGCGCAAGGACCTGCGCGGCTGATTGACGGTCTGATTAAATTCAACGCCATCCGCTTGCCGCGGGTGGCTTTTTTCATATTGGAGCGGCGGCCGAACTTGATTTGGTCCCGATAAAGCGAATAGTTTCCGCAACCCTTTCCGCCTCCAAAGGAGCCTCCCCATGAACGCCATCGTCGAACAGCTGAAAAGCACTGCCGCCGCCACCAAGGCGACCGATCTCCGTGCGGCCTTCGCCGCCGATGCGCAGCGCTTTTCGCGCTTCTCCGTCGCTCTCGACGATCTCCTGATGGATTTTTCCAAGACGGCGGTGAACGACGACATCCTGAAGCTGCTGGTCAAGCTCGCCGAAGACGGCGGCGTCGAGAAGAAGCGCGAGGAGATGTTCTCCGGCAAGGCGATCAACTTCACCGAAGACCGCGCCGTTCTGCACACCGCGCTGCGCAACCGCTCCAACACGCCGGTTCTGGTCGACGGCAAGGACGTCATGCCCGATGTCAACGCGGTGCTCGCCGCCATGGGCAGATTCGCCGACGAGATCCGCTCCGGCGCGTTGAAGGGCGCGACCGGCAAGGCGATCACCGACGTCATCAATATCGGCATCGGCGGCTCGGATCTCGGTCCTGTCATGGCGACGCTGGCGCTTGCCCCCTTCCATGACGGCCCGCGCGCCCATTTCGTCTCCAATATCGACGGCGCCCATATCGCCGACATCCTGAAGCTGGTTCAGCCGGAGACGACGCTCTTCATCGTCGCCTCGAAGACCTTCACCACCGTCGAGACGATGACCAATGCGCAAACGGCGCGCAATTTCATCGCCAAGGCGCTCGGCGAAGCGGCCGTCCAGCACCATTTCGCCGCCGTCTCGACGGCGCTCGACAAGGTCGCCGCCTTCGGCATCGACAGCGCCCGCGTCTTCGGCTTCTGGGACTGGGTCGGCGGCCGCTATTCGATCTGGTCGGCCATCGGCCTGCCGCTGATGATCGCCATCGGCCCGGAGAATTTCGGCAAGTTCCTCGAGGGCGCGCATGCCGTCGACAACCACTTCCGTCAGGCACCGATTACCGAAAACCTGCCGATGCTGCTCGGCCTGATCGGCTTCTACCACCGCAATGTGCTGGGTTATCCCACCCGCGCCATCCTGCCCTACGACCAGCGCCTGTCGCGTTTCCCCGCCTATCTGCAGCAGCTCGACATGGAATCGAACGGCAAGGGCGTCACCATCGACGGCACGCCGGTCGAAGGCAACTCCGGCCCGGTCGTCTGGGGCGAGCCCGGCACCAACGGCCAGCACGCCTTCTACCAGCTCATCCATCAGGGCACGAGCATCATCCCGGCCGAATTCATGATCGCCGCCAATGCCTTCGAGCCGGAGTTGCGCCATCAGCACCAGCTGCTGATCTCCAACGTTCTCGCCCAGTCGGAAGCGCTGATGAAGGGCCGCAGCTTCGCCGAAGCCAAGAAGCAGCTGACCGACAAGGGCATGGACGACAAGAAGGCCGATTTCATCGCCCCGCACCGCGTCTTCCAGGGCAACCGGCCGTCGATCACCTTCGTTTACGACAAGCTGACGCCTTACGCGCTCGGCCGCCTCATCGCGCTCTACGAACACCGCGTCTTCGTCGAAGGCGTGCTCTTCCGCATCAACTCCTTCGACCAGTGGGGCGTCGAGCTCGGCAAGGAACTGGCGACGGGCCTGCTGCCAGTCGTCGAGGGCAAGGAGAGCGCGGAAGGCCATGATTCCTCGACGCAAGGGCTGGTCGCGGCACTGGCGAAACTGGCGAAGTAGGCGCTCGAGGGCGCGCCCTCTGTGTGGATAGAAGGCGCGCCCGTTGACCGGCCGACGCCGTGATTGGCGCCAACATCATCATTGCCAAAACGGACTTCGACGCGCCGGGTGCGCCCCTGCCGCGCGACGGGCTGTCGTGCGGAAGCGGATGAAACGTTCCTCTAATGGAAAATTGTAGAAAGAATTCTTCCATTCCCCTGTAATCGCCCTAGATTCAAGCAAATTCTGTGCAATGGGTATTTCCGACGACATGGCCTATCAAGCCCGGGACGACGCTCCGTTCCATTGTTCCCGCCGGTCTCTGCGGCGGCCCCTCGTCCGGATGTCTCGTTCGATGTCGGTGCCCGCGCAGCATCGCCCCCATCAGATTCAGGAGGTTCTCCAGGAGGCTCGTCACATCGCGTTTTCATGCCTCATCTTAACTGAAGGAAGCTTATGAGCCGTCTTATCGTCGTTTCCAATCGCGTTCCCGTGCCGAGTAAAGATGGCGGTGCGGCTGCCGGCGGCCTCGCCGTCGCACTGCAGGCGGCCCTGCAGGCGCGCGGCGGCATCTGGATGGGGTGGTCGGGAGAATCGAGCGGCGACAGGGAACCCGGCGCGCTGTCGCAACAGCAGAAGGGCAACATCACCTATGCCCTGACCGACCTCACCGACACCGACGTCGAGGAATATTATCGCGGCTTTGCCAACCGCGTACTCTGGCCGATCTGCCACTACCGCCTGGATCTCGCCGAATATGGCCGGAAGGAAATGGCCGGTTATTTCCGCGTCAACCGCTTCTTCGCGCACCGGCTGGCGCCGTTGATCGAGCAGGACGACATTATCTGGGTTCATGATTACCACCTCATTCCGCTCGCCGCCGAACTGCGCCAGATGGGGCTGAAGAACCGGATCGGCTTCTTTTTGCACATTCCCTGGCCGCCGGCCGACATACTCGTCACCATGCCGGTCCACGAGGAGATCATGCGTGGGCTCTCGCATTACGATCTCGTCGGCTTCCAGACGGACTATGATCTCCAGAATTTCGCCGGTTATCTGAGAAGAGAGGGCATTGGCGACGACCTCGGCAACGGATTGTTCGATTCGCACGGGCGGATATTCAAGGCCGGCGCCTATCCGATCGGCATCGAGACCGCGGCCTTCGCCGAATTCGCCGAGAGAGCCGCTGACAATGTCATGGTGCAGAAGACCCGGCGCAGCATCGAAGGCCGGGATATGATCATCGGGGTCGACCGCCTCGATTATTCGAAGGGCATCATTCAGCGGCTGGAAGCCTTCGAACGCTTCCTCACCAGCAATCCTGCCTACCAGAACAAGGTCACTTATCTGCAGGTCACGCCGAAATCGCGATCGGAAGTGCCCGAATACGAACATATGCAGAAAATGGTCGCCGAACAGGCCGGCCGCGTCAACGGCGCCATCGGAACTGTCGACTGGGTGCCGATCCGCTATGTCAACCGATCGATCAGCCGCAACGTGCTCGCCGGCCTCTATCGCCTGGCGACGATCGGGCTCGTCACACCCTTGCGCGACGGCATGAACCTCGTCGCCAAGGAATATGTCGCCGCCCAGGATCCGGATCGCCCTGGTGTCCTGGTGCTGTCACGCTTCGCCGGCGCCGCACGCGAGCTGAAGGGGGCGCTGCTGGTCAATCCTTATGATGTCGAAGGCACCGCCAATGCGATTGCTCGAGGGCTCGCCATGTCGCTTGAGGAGCGTCGCGACCGCTGGAGCATGATGATGGAACATCTGCTCTCGCACGACGTGTCGCTGTGGTGCAAAGATTTCCTGCGCGACTTGGTGGCTGCTCCGAGCTCCGACCGGAGCGGGGCTCAGGGATAGTCTCTTCAGCGCGCGCGAAGAATGAAATCTCTGGCAAATCAGTGCCGGTTGGCACGGGAACCGGGCGCAGGCGTTGCGGCATATCCCCTTCTCCCCCGCGGGGAGAAGATGCCGGCAGGCGGATGAGGGGCCGACGCTGGCTTAAGCCTTAAAGCCCGATCTCATGCGCCCAGGGCGGATTGGCGCCGGCGCGGGAGACGGTGACGGCGGCGGCTTTGGCGCCGAGTGTCAGGGCGTTGCGCACCGCCTGTTCGTCGAGCGAGGCGACCTGCGCCTTGGTCAGTAGGCCATCCCGCTTCAGCGAGGCCAGCACGCCGGCATCGAAGGTGTCGCCGGCGCCGACCGTGTCGACGACTGCGACGCGCTCGCTCGGCACCGTCACCTTGCGCTCTTGGGTATAGCCGGAAGCGCCTTCGGCACCCTTGGTGATGACGACGAGCTTGGCGCCGTGGGCAAGCCAGTGGGCGGCGAGTGCGTCGTGGTCGCCTTCGAGGCCGAACCAGTCGAGGTCTTCGTCGGAGAATTTGACGATGTCGGCTTTGGCCGCCATGCGCTTGATGCGGGCCATATGCGCCGGCACGTCCTTGATGAAGCCGGGGCGGATGTTGGGATCGAGCGAGATGACGCGCTTTTCCGCTTCGCGGTCGAGCAGCGCTTCGTAGGTTTCCCCGCAAGGGCTCGGGATCAGGCTGATCGCGCCGAAATGCAGCGCTTCGCAATCGTCGCCGAGGACGGGCAGGTCGGCCTCGGTGAGCATGCGGCCGGCGGTGCCCTCGTCGTAAAAGGCATAGGTCGCCTGGCCGTTGACGAGCTTGACGAAGGCGATGGTCGACGGGCGCTGCGTGATGGCGCAGGGGCTGTAATCGACATTGGCGGCCTTCAGCGTCGCCAGCAGGATTTCGCCCATCATGTCGTCGGCAATGCCGGTGAAGAAGGCGGTCGGGATGCCGAGGCGGCCGAGCGCGATCGCAGTGTTGAAGATCGCACCGCCGGCATAGGGGGCAAAACCCTTTTCGCCCAGGGTCGTATCCCTCGGCAGCATGTCGATCAGGGCTTCGCCGCAGCACAAAATCATCGGATTCCTCCCAACACGGATATGTTCTTCAATCGATTAAGCGAGCTTTTGTCAAAAGGCTAGAGCGAAAGCTCACTAACGCCACCATTCCTTCCCGACCAGGCGAGCGGCGCATCGAGAAAGGCCTCGACTTCCGCGAGCGTCTTGTCGTCGAACAGCTTCTGCGCCCTGGCGACGGCCAGAACATTGCGCCAGGTGGCGATATGATGCAGCCGGACCTTGCCGTCGGTAAAGCGCTGTTGGCCGAAGATATCGTAGAAAAACAGCGCGATGCCGTGATCGACGACGCCGCCGGCGGCGCGCACGGCATCAATGAACTTGAACATGCTGCCGCCGGCCGTCGTCAGGTCCTCAATGACGAGCACACGCGAGCCTTCCGGCATATTGCCTTCGATCTGGGCATTGCGGCCATGGCCTTTCGGCTGCTTGCGGACATAGATCATCGGCAGGCCGAGGCGGTCGGCGAGCAGGGCGGCGAAAGGAATGCCGGCGGTCTCGCCGCCGGCGATGCAGTCGAACTGCTCGAAACCGGCGTCACGCATCAGCGTGCTGGCGGCAAAATCCATCACCGTCGAACGGATGCGCGGATAGGAGAGCAGCTTGCGGCAGTCGATATAGACCGGGCTCGCCATGCCGGAGGATAGTTTGTAAGGCTCGCCCGCATTGAAATGCACCGCCTTGATCTCCCAGAGCATCCTGGCCACCAGTTCGGCCATTACGGCGCGGTCGGGAAATGTCGTCTGGATCATGCGGCTCTCCTTCAGCTTTGCGTCTCCGGCAATAGCAGCAAGAGCCCCGAGTTTCCAGACGCAACACGGTTGTATCAGCGCAGCAGCCGGCTGAAATCGACGAGCTGCATCGTCTTGAACAGGGCGATCGCCCGGGCGCCCTCCTCCGCATCCAGCGATACAGCGTAACGGACGGCAGCGGCCAGCAGCTGCATCGTCAGCCGGGCAATCGCCAGAAGCTCGCCGTGATCGCGATCGGGCCACAAGCGGACGAGCACGGCGAGAAACGCCTGGGCGTGGAATTCCATGTCCTCGGCATCGATCTGCTGCAGCAGCTTGTCGGTATGGGTCGCATGCCAGAGATCGCGCATGACGGGCTCGCGGCGGAAAAAGGCGTAATATTCGTCGACGATATTGGCGAGCGCGCCTTGCAGGGCAGCGGCGTCGGCGACCTTTGCCAATTCCGCCGCGACACAGCGCCTGCCCTCTTCGTTGAAGCGTTCGGCCAAGGTCCGGATGATCGCGCTCTTATCGGGGAAATACTGGTAGAGCGCCCCGAAAGAGATGCCGGCCGTCTCGACGATCTCGCTCATCTTCAGGCCGTCGCTGCCCTTGCTTTCGATCAGCTCGGCGGCGGCGGCAAGGATCTTTTCGAAGCGTTCGCGGCCGCGCTGCTGGCTGGGGATCCGGCGCGGCTGCCCCGTATGCTGCTGACGCTTGCGCGGCGCGACGGCCTGTTCCGACAATGCTCTCTCCTTCACGGTTGACAAGCAAAATAAGAGAGTTTATCTCATTTCGCAAATGAGAGAGTTTCTCTTATTTTCTCGGAAGGAGTTTCGACATGCAGATCGTCCTTATCCTTTCCCTCGTCGCCGCGGCGCTCGGCAGCGGCCTTGTCGCCGGTATCTTCTTTGCCTTCTCGACCTTCATCATGACCGCCTTTTCGCGCATCCCGGCGGAACAGGGCATTGCGGCGATGAACTCGATCAACGTGACGATCGTCCGCTCGCCCTTCATGGCACTGTTCGTACCGACGGCGATCCTCTGTCTCGTCATAACAGTGCTGGCGGTGATCAACTGGCGCGGCGGGGCGTCGGCGCTGATGCTGGCGGGAGCCGCACTCTATGTCGTCGCCTCCTTCCTTTCGACCATCATCTTCAACGTGCCGATGAACGATGCGCTGGAAAAGGTGAGCGGCAACGGCCCGGAAGCGGTTGCGCTGTGGAGCACCTATCTCAAGGACTGGACCTGGTGGAACCATGTGAGGACGGTGGCCTCGCTGCTGGCTTCGGTCGCTTTCGCCAGGGCGTTGATGATCGTTTGAGACATGCAAGGAGCAGCGTTGCGGCGCGTCCTTCGAGGCTCCACCCTACGGCTTCCGCGCCTCAGGAAGAGGGACGTCGGAGGGTGCCGCGGCTTGTTTTACGAAGGACGAGGCGGGTATTCCGGCGTCCGAACGGGTCTCCCCTGCCCATCCCACCCTCCGTCATGCTCGGCCTTGAGCCGAGCATCCACACCGCATTCAACAGCAGCAGCCGTCGCATGGATCTCAGGCTCAAGGCCTGGGATGACGGAGAGTGTGGTCGGCGTTCTCGCCAAACTCGCCGCCAGCTAACGCCGAACTTTCAAACGTGCGGCGTCGCGGGGCGGCTGACTGCATCCGGCCGAAGGCGCAGTTATGAGGGGATGCGTCCGGAATCAAGACGCGGTGCGCGATACCTCGGCCGGAACCGCTCTGAGGTGGGCGGCCAGCTCGACGCGGTTGCGCCCGCCCCGCTTGGCGGCGTAGAGCGCCTTGTCGGCGGCACTCAGCATGGTGTCGAAATCCGGCATCTGCGAGCGGCCGGGAGCGACGCCGACGCTGACCGTGCATCTCAGCATCTGGCCGTCGATGTCGATCTCGCGCGCCTCGAAGGCCCTGCGGATGCGTTCGGCGACCAGTTCGGCCCGGCCGGGCATGATCTCTTTCAGCACCAGCGCGAACTCCTCGCCGCCGAGCCGGGCGGCGGTGTCGCCGGCGCTGCAATGGGCCTGGAGTTCCTCGGCGAAGACCATGATCACGCGGTCGCCGGCGGCGTGGCCATAACGGTCGTTGACGGATTTGAAATGGTCGATATCGAAGACGATGACGGCGGTGGTCATTCCCATGGGACGCGTGCCGTGTTGGTCGAAGACGGCGCGGCGGTTGAGCAGGCCGGTCAGCGGATCGGTGATCGCCTCGAGCCGATGGCGGGCGGCAAGACGCCACTGATGCAGCGCCAGCGACAAGGCGCCGATTCCGGTCATGCCGGCGATGCAGACGGCAAGGCTCAGATCCTCGGCCCAGTTGTTGGGCGCTGCGCCGAGCACCAGCTTGCCGTCGGCAATCAGCACGCCGGCGCAGAGCACGAAGGAGATTGCCGTGGCGGTATAGAGCGCGGCAATGCCGAGGATCGGCGCCGGGGCTTCGGCGCGGGCGAGCCAATATTGCCGGGCGGTAGCAAAAAGCAGCAGGGCGATGGCAAGATTGTCTGCGATGAAGGCCAGGCCATCATAACCCGCCAGCATCGGCATGGTGGAAGAGATCATCGCAGCCAGTGCGCGGACGGCAATGGCCGGGATCGACAGGCAACCGGTGAGGAACTGTTTGCCGGCGCCCCAGATGGTGGAAAAACCGGCATGGAACAGCACGAAGCTGCCAATGGCGAAGGCTGCTTCCGGCCGGTTGACATAGGCGCTGTAGACGAAGATTCCGCTGACGACGAGGACGAGGCCGATCGTAGCGGTCAGCAGGACGGTTTCGGCCCGGCGCACCAGCCAGCTGCCCATCAGGGTCACGGCAAGGCATGCTGCGGAGACACCGAGCGCCATCAGCAGGGAGTTATAGTCAAGCGTCATGCTCTTCAGTCTCCGCAGCTGCGCCGGAATATCGGCATGGGGTCCGCGACGAGGACTGTCTTACGCATCCGTTAACAAATGATGCACCGCACAATGCAAATGTTACGCGTTTAACGTCGCGCTGAAATTTTAGATGAATTTTCGATTTAAAATTGAAATCCTGACTGTTACGCCTGCGGCACCACTTGCCAGTGCAAGGGAAACATCGGATCGAAGACGGTAACTGGTCCGGCGCCGGTTTCAATCTTCGCGGGAAAGACGACGGGCTCGGCCTGCTTTGCCAGGGTGATGCGTTCCTCGTTCGGCTGAAGCCCATACCAGGCCGGCCCGTTCAGCGAGGCGAAGGCTTCGAGCTTGTCGAGGGCACCCTCCTCCTCGAAGACGTGAGCAAGGCAGCTCATCGTGTTGATCGAGGTGTAGATGCCGGCGCAGCCGCAGGCGCATTCCTTCAAGGGATCGACATGCGGGGCAGAATCGGTGCCGAGGAAGAAGCGCGGATCACCGCTCACGGCGGCGGCGCGCAAAGCCAGGCGGTGGTTCTCGCGCTTGGCGACCGGCAGGCAGTAATAATGCGGTCGGATGCCGCCGACGAGGATGGCGTTGCGGTTGATGATCAGATGGTGGGTGGTGATCGAGCCGGCGAGATTGCCCTGGGCCGCCTTGATGTAATCGATGCCGTCCGCGGTCGTCACATGCTCCATCGTCACCTTCAGCTCCGGCAGGCGCCGGCGCAGCGGATCGAGCACGGTGTCGATGAAGACGGCCTCGCGGTCGAAAATATCGACATCAGGCGTCGTCACTTCGCCGTGGACGCAGAGCGGCAGGCCGATCTTCGCCATGCGCTCCAGTACCGGCATCGCCTTTTCCATGTCGCGCACGCCACCATGCGAATTGGTGGTGGCGCCGGCCGGGTAAAGCTTGACGGCGGTGATGAGGCCGCTTTCCGCCCCCGCCTCGACATCGTCGGGGCTGGTGTGTTCGGTGAGATAAAGCGTCATCAGCGGCTGGAAACGATGGCCGGCCGGGAGGACTTTCAGGATGCGCGCGCGATAGGCGGTGGCATCTGACGTGGTGACAACAGGCGGCACCAGATTGGGCATGATGATGGCGCGGGCGAATGTGCGGCTCGTATCGGCGATCACGCCTTCCAGCATGGCGCCGTCGCGCAGATGCAGGTGCCAGTCGTCAGGACGGCGGATGGTGATCGATTGCATGGCAGGCCTCCGAAGCGATGCGTCTGCGGCCTCGATAGCACTAAAGTGCGGCGCATTGAAATCGATTCATGCGCCGCGCTTTCGCTCTTTGTTTTGATGCATGTCGTTCTCCCGGAACCGCGGTACACTTCCGGGCGACATGCATTACGCCAGCGCGATCTCCAGCGTCACATCGGCCGGGCGGCGGTTTTCCAGGATCAGCCTGCCGTTCGGCAGGTCGTTGCCATAGACCTTGGCGCTGGCGGCCTCTTCGCTGAGATTATAGCCGCGCCAGCGGTCCCAGAGGCGCTCCTCGAGCACCGAGATCGGCGGCGCCAGCATGATGGTGAAATCGAAGATGCCGTCGAGTTCGGCCCATTTTCCCTGTGTGAACAGCAGATAATTGCCTTCGACGATGATGAATCGGTCCTTGGGATCGATCGGCCGGGCCGAGGCGATGGCGAGTTCACGCGCGCGATCGAAGACCGGCACCAGAACCTCCTGGTCGGCCGGCCTGACGGCCCTGATGATATCGAGGAAGCCACGGACATCGAAAGTTTCGGGAATGCCCTTGCGGGCCAAAAGGCCGCGTTCGATCAGGATGGCATTGTCCATGTGGAAGCCGTCCATCGGCAGGACCGCGACGCTTTCGCCCTTGGCTTTCAGCGCCGCCGCCAGATTGTCGGCCATGGTCGATTTTCCCGAACCCGGCGGCCCGGCAATGCCGATCAGGAAACGTCTGGCATCGCCGGCGCGGCCAAGAACCTCGCCGGCGATTTCGTCGATGCGTGCACTCATGCCGCAACGGGCTCCGTCGGCACCGCCTTGGCGCCGGTCATGAAGGCGACGGCGTCCGACATGGTGTATTCCTTCGGATTGATCACCGTCAGGCGCCGGCCGAGGCGGTGGATATGGATCCGGTCGGCCACTTCGAAGACATGCGGCATGTTGTGCGAGATCAGCACGATCGGCAGGCCGCGGGCGCGCACATCGAGGATCAGCTCCAGCACCTTGCGGCTCTCTTTGACGCCGAGAGCCGCGGTCGGCTCATCCATGATGATGACCTTCGAGCCGAAGGCGGCGGCGCGGGCGACGGCGACACCCTGGCGCTGACCGCCCGACAGCGTCTCCACCGCCTGATTGATGTTCTGGATGGTCATCAGGCCGAGTTCGGAAAGCTTGTTGCGCGCCAGCTTTTCCATCGCCGGCCGGTCAAGCATGCGGAACAGTGAGCCGAGTGGGCCTTTTTTGCGGATCTCGCGGCCGAGGAACATGTTGTCGGCGATGGAGAGCGCCGGCGACAGGGCAAGGTTCTGGTAGACAGTCTCGATGCCGGCCTCGCGCGCTTCCATCGGCGAGCGGAAATGCACCTGCCGGCCTTCGAGCGTGATCACTCCCTCATCGGGCGTGACGGCGCCTGAAATCGCCTTGATCAGCGAGGACTTGCCGGCGCCGTTATCGCCGATGACGGCAAGGATTTCCCCTGGGTAGAGGTCGAAATCGGCATTGTCGAGCGCGGTCACGCGTCCATAGCGCTTGACGAGTCCGCGGGCAGTGAGAATGGGTTCGTGAGCCATGATTACACCGAAACCTTTCTGATCCACTGGTCGATGGCGACGGCGGCGATGATCAGCACGCCCGTCAAAAGAACTTTCCATTGCGGGTCGGCGCCGAGCATGTTGAGGCCCATCGACACGACGCCGACGATCATGGCGCCGAAGAGGGTGCCGAGGATGGAGCCGCGGCCGCCGAAAAGCGAGATGCCGCCGATCACGGTCGCGGTGATCGCCTGGAGGTTATAATCGGTGACGGCCGAGGACGGCGAGATCGAGCCATTGCGGCCAATCGAGACCCAGGCGGCGAAGGCGGCGATGACGCCGGACATTGTATAGACGGTGAGCAGCACCCGCTTCGTCTGGATACCGGACAGCTTGGCCGCTTCCGGATCGTCGCCCACCGCATAGACATGCCGGCCCCAGGCGGTGTGATTGAGCACATACCAGAGCAGCAGGACGAGCAGCACCATGGCGATCACGCCGAGGGTGAGCACAGCGGTGCCGAGCCTGAAGCTTGCGGCGAAAAGATGCAGCAGCGGCGCCTGTGCGTCGACATCGGCGTCGCGGATCGTCTCATTGGCTGAATAGATGAAATTCGTCGCCATGACGATGTTCCAGGTGCCGAGCGTGACGATGAACGGCGGCAGCTTCATGAAGGCGACGAGGAAGCCGTTCAGCAAGCCGCAGAGACCGCCGACCAGCAGGCCTCCGATGACCGCAATCGGCGTCGGTATGCCGTAGGTGATGGCGACGTTGCCCATGATGACGGCCGAGATCACCATGATGACGCCGATCGAAAGATCGATGCCGGCCGTCAGGATGACCAGCGTCTGGGCGGCGCCGAGAATGCCGACAATGGCGATCTGCTGCAGGATCAGTGTCAGGGTGTAGGACGAGAAAAACCGTCCGCCGAGCGCTATCCCGAAGATGATGATCGCCAGCACCAACACGATGAGCGGCACGGCGGCCGGCGTCGAGTGCAGAAAATGCTGCGCACGCTTGATCAGCGGGACGCCCTGGTGCTCGAAGGAGGCGACGTTCTTGTCGCTGCCGTCGAGGACGCGTTCGAATTCCTGTGCTCCGGTCATGGTTCCTCCTCCGCATCCGCGCGCCGAACCCGCGCGGAGGCCGCCACCCATTGTCATCCGTTCGTTGCTTAGCCGGTGGGGTGACGGCACATCGTCCGTCCAAAACGGCCGGGGATCAAGCCCCGGCCGCTTGCTCTTTCAATAGATCGGGCTCAGCCCCAGCACTTGTCGGTGCCTTCCTTGGTGTCGATCGACTTGACGCCGGAGACCGGCTTGTCGGTGACGAGCGAAACGCCGGTGTCGAAGAAGGACTTGCCTTCCGTCGGCTTCGGCTTCTCACCGCTATCGGCGAACTTCTTGATCGCCTCGATGCCGAGCGACGCCATCAGCAGCGGATATTGCTGCGAGGTGGCGCCGATGACACCTTCCTTGACCGACTTGACACCCGGGCAGCCGCCGTCAACCGAGACGATCAGCACGTTCTTTTCCATGCCGACGGCCTTCAGCGCCTGATAGGCGCCGACAGCGGCCGGCTCGTTGATCGTGTGGATGACGTTGATGCTCGGATCCTTCTGCAGAAGGTTTTCCATGGCCTTGCGGCCGCCTTCCTCGTTGCCGTTGGTCACGTCATGGCCGACGATGCGCTTGTCGTCTTCGTCGCCGATCTTGTCCGGGTTCTTCGGGTCGATGCCGAAGCCCATCATGAAGCCCTGGTCGCGCAGAACGTCGACTGTCGGTTGCGACGGCGTCAGGTCGAGGAAGCCGACCTTGGCGTCCTTGGCCTTGTCGCCGAGCGTTTCCTTGGCCCACTGGCCGATCAGTTTGCCGGCGAGCAGGTTGTCGGTGGCGAAGGTGGCATCGGCGGCATCGGCGGGCTCGAGCGGCGTATCGAGCGCAATGACCAGCACGCCGGCATCACGCGCCTTCTTGACCGAAGAGACGATGCCCTTGGTGTCCGAGGCGGTCAGCAGAATGCCCTTGGCGCCGTCGGCGATGCAGCTTTCGATCGCCGCAACCTGGCTTTCGCTGTCACCGTCGACCTTGCCGGCATAGGACTTCAACGAAACGCCGAGTTCCTTGGCCTTGGCCGTCGCGCCTTCCTTCATCTTGACGAAGAAGGGATTGGTGTCGGTCTTGGTGATCAGGCAGGCGGAAACGTCAGCCGCCATAACAGGTGCAGAAAAAGCGACGCCGAGCGCGAGCGCGCCGAAAGCGAGAACTGATTTCTTCATGAACTCCTCCCAGAGTTTGCCGGCGCCGCCCGTGCGGGCCGGAATTTTCGAGATGTGACACTTCGCTTCGGTCGCTGCCGAAGCCGCCCGTGCCCTTGACGCTGGCAATTAAGAGCGAAAGAAATCGGCTTGTCAATAAATAAATCCAATTGAATTATTAATTCGATGTGGCATGCTCCATCGAATTAGGGTGTTCGACGCCGACGCGTTTTTAAACGCAGAGACGGCCGCCCTACCGCTTTAAGCTGCTGCGCAATCCACCCTTGGATCGAACCCGAACCGAGGGACCATGCAAGAGGCCAACGCTCGGGAGGAGCGGCCATGTCGTCTTTGGATGGGCCGGAACACACGCCGGTCCCGCCGCCCATTCTCAATCCGGCCGGGGGCGCGAACCAGGTCAGGGTGCGCGCCTATAACGAACGGCTCGTGCTGTCGCTGGTGCGCCTCTACGGCGCGCTGTCGAAGGCCGATATCGCGCGCCGCAGCGGGCTGTCGGCGCAGACCGTCTCGGTCATCATGCGGGTGCTGGAAAAAGAAGGGCTGCTGTCGCGCGGGGCGCCGGTGCGCGGCCGGGTCGGCCAGCCGTCGATCCCGATGCATCTCAACCCCGACGCCGTCTATTCCTTCGGCCTGAAGATGGGACGGCGCAGCGCCGATCTGGTGCTGATGGATTTCGTCGGCCGCATCCGCATGCAGCTGCACCAGACTTATGCCTATCCGCTGCCCGACGACATTCTCGCCTTCGTCACATCGGGCATCGAGGAGATCGAGAACCGGCTCGACGACAAGCAGCGCAGCCGCATTGCCGGCCTCGGCATCGCCGCCCCCTTCGAGCTCTGGAACTGGGCCGAGGAAGTCGGCGCGCCGCCCGGCGCCATGGAAGTTTGGCGGGATGTCGACCTGCAGGCCGATATCGCCGCCCGTGTCTCCCATCCTGTTTTCCTCCAGAACGATGCGACCAGCGCCTGCGGCGCCGAGCTTGTCTTCGGCGTCGGCCCCTCCTATCCCGACTTCGTCTATTTCTTCATCGGCTCCTTCATCGGCGGCGGCATCGTGCTCAATTCGGCGATCTTTTCCGGCCGCACCGGCACGGCGGGCGCCATCGGGCCGCTGCCCGTGCGTGACCGCAATGGCGAGACCAAGCAGCTGCTCGAAATCGCCTCGATCTTCGTATTGGAAAACATGCTGCGCGAACGCGGCATCGATCCCGAGCCGCTCTGGTATTCTGCCGACGACTGGGTGGATTTCGGCGAGCCGATGGAAGTCTGGATCCAGGATAGCGCCAAGGCGCTGGCGCAGGCGATCGTGGCGGCTGCCTCGATCGTCGATTTCAGCGCCGCCGTCATCGACGGCGGCTTTCCCGATTGGGTGCGCAGCCGCATGGTGCAGGCGACGATCGACGAAGCTGCCAAGCTCGACCTGCAGGGCGTCGTCATGCCCGAAATCATCGAGGGCGCGGTCGGCGCGCAGGCGCGCGCCATCGGCGGCGCCAGCCTGCCGATCTTTTCGCGTTACCTCACAGACCAGAACGTACTCTTCAAGGAGATAGACCATGCTGAAGGGACTTGATCCGCTTCTGAGCCCGGAATTGCTGTTCACGCTGCGCGCCATGGGCCACGGCGACGAAATCGCCATCGTCGACGGCAATTATCCCGGTGTCGAACATGCCCGCCGGCTGATCCGGCTCGACGGCCACCACCTCATCCCGGTGCTCAACGCCGTGCTCAGCGTATTGCCGATCGACGATTTCGTGCCCGAGGCGATCTTCCGCTCGACCGTCAAGGCTGAGCGCGACAAGCTCGATCCGGTGCATGAGGAGATGATCGACTGCTGCGCGGTGCACGAGCCGCACCGGCAGGTGGTGCCGCTCGTCGGCCAGGATTTTTACGGCCGGGTAAAGGCCGCTCATGCGGTGATCCAGACCAGCGAACCCAGGCTTTATGCCAACATCATCCTGCGCAAGGGCGTGATCTATCCGAAAGAGCCGGGCACCCAGGCGGCCGAGGTCGATCCTTTCGTTTACTAGCCAAGGGTCTGGTCCCGCCGTTCAAGCCACGATTTCGCTGCGCGTCTGCCTAGACGCGCGGCGCTCACAATCCGTGCTGAGCCACGCCGAAGATGCGCAGCTGCCGATCCGGCCAGCCGCGGCTGTCCGCATTCCCACGCCCTATTTGCTGCGCGAGTATCGATGATCCCGTCGAGGAAGCCAGCATGTGATGGGGCTCCTTATCATGGGGTACGTCCGCACAGGCAATGCCTGCCTCCGAAGCGGCACCGACCGGTGTGGGCTGATGAGAACGCAATCCGATGCGCCGGCAGCAGCCACAGATGGGGAACATTCCTGCGATAGGTCGGTTAGTCGCCATCCAACCAGGAGGAACCCCAATGTATCACCACGTAAAAAAGCTCATGTATACCGTTCGGGTTGACGAACCTGATCCAAAATTCGGCAATATGCTGCTTGAGCAGTTCGGCGGCGCAAACGGTGAACTCGCGGCGGCCATGCAATACTCCATTCAAGGCTTGAATTGCGAGGATCCCGGTCGGAAGGACCTCCTGATGGACATCGGGACCGAAGAACTCAGCCACCTCGAGATCGTCGGTACTCTTGCGAGAATGCACCTCAAGCCGTTGAAGTCAGTCAGAGAAGAGGCGGAAGCCGACCCGCTGATCGCCATTGCAGGCGGCGGTGGCGTGAACCTTTTCAATTCGATGGGAAACCCCTGGACGGCCGATTATCTGAAAATAACAGGCGAGCTGGATGTGGATCTGCGAAGCAATATAGCCGCGGAGGCACGCGCCAAGATCGTCTACGAACGCCTGATCGACTTCTGCCGCGATCCGGGAACCAAGGATGCCCTACAGTTCCTGATGACGAGAGAGATTACCCACATGCGTGCTTTCGCTCTGGCCCTCGAAAGCATGGGCAAGCCGCCGCTGAGCGTCGGCGGGATTGCGCCGACTGCAGGACTGGTCGATCAGTTCTTCAACGATTCCACGGGTCAAGGGGATTTGGGTGAGGTTGACACCCGCGGTCCATGGAATGAAGGAGAACCCTGGGAATTCGTGGAGGCGCCGGCCTTCCAGGATCTCCCGGGCGCTGAAAACGGCGGAAGGGCAATCCGCGCTCAAAGCGCTCCCCCTGAAGGAGCAGAAGCGATTCAGGAGGTCCTTGTGGACGAGCTCCGTGACCTGCTGCATGCGGAGAAGCAGCTGCTGAAGGCGCTTCCCAAGATGCAGAAAGCCGCGCGGACGCAGCAGCTCCAGACCTTGCTGCGCAACCATCTTGCCGAGACGGAGGCGCAGGTCGAGCGTTTGAACGAATGTCTGCGCATCCTTGGCACCTCGGCTCGCGCCAAGCCATGCAAGGGCATGGCCGGCCTGGTGGAGGAAGGCGAGGAAGTGATGGCGGAAGGCAAGAAGAAGGAAGACGCTCCCGCTGATCTGGCTTTGATCGGAGCGGCGTTGCGGGTCGAGCACTACGAGATTGCCGCCTACACCACCGCTCGCAATATGGCACTTCAACTTGGGCAGCCGGCGGTCGCGCAATTGCTAACGCTGTCGCTCGGTGAAGAGCAGAATGCCGGCCAGTTGCTGGATCAGGTTGCCCAGCCGCTGATGTCGGCGGCGAGAATGCCAAGTAGCGTCCTTCTGACAGTTTAGCCGTGCGGAGCGAGGAACGCGTGGCTACCACCTACGACGCGGCAACGATCTGAGGCCCATGCCGAGAGGCGCTTTTTCCCGCATTCAAAGTTGCTGAAGATGGCACCGCGCGTAAAAAACACGCGGTGCCATCTGCATGAAGTGCGTCACCGTCACAACGGGATGCCGTTGTTGACCGCCTATATTAATGATGCACATCATCAATATATAAGCTATAATGACGACCGCCATCATAGCTGGAAATGGCCGTTGAAAGGACCGTGACGTGCGGATCACCAAGGAACAGAAGCAGGAAAACTACGACCGGATTATCGCCACCGCGTCAGAGCTGTTTCGCGAGCGTGGATTCGATGGCGTGGGCGTCGCGGAATTGATGGAGCGCGCGGGGCTCACCCATGGCGGCTTCTACAATCACTTCCGCTCCAAGGAGGAACTGATCGCCGAATCGACCGAGAACGGGTTGAACGAGACCTTGCAGCGCTATGCCGGTTACGACGTCCTCGACGTCATGGAGCTTTATCTCGCACGCGATCACCGGGATGGGCGCGGCCAGGGGTGCACGGCCGCAGCACTGAGTTGCGATGCCGCCCGACAGCCTGAGACAACAAAGGCCGTTTTCGCTGCAGGAATAGACAAGCTGGTGCGCGCAGTAGAGGGTGGCATTGCGCAACGTCACGCTTCCGGCGCCGGCGGGCGCGCCCAAGCCATCGCTATTCTCGCTCAAGCCGTTGGCGCAATCGTGCTTTCGAGGGCCTGCCCGAACGATTCTCCCCTGGCTGACGAACTGCTCGACGCCTGCCGCGCGGATTGCCGCGACGCCATTGAGAACCGGATGCGGCAACGATAGGGCCACGCATCCGCCGGCGCGACGTTCGTCAATTCGCGACAGCGATGACCACCTTGCCCTTGGCACGCCCGGTCTCGACATAGGCGAGCGCATCTCCGGTCTTTTCAAACGGGAACACCTTGTCGACGACCGGCCGGATCACGCCTTGTTCGATCAGGCGGGCAATCTCACCCAGCTGCCGCCCCTCGGCGCGCATGAACAGGAATGAATAAGCGACGCCGAGACGCTTGGCCTTTCTGCGAACTCCTCGGCTGAGCAGCCACAGTACCAGCTTCAGGAACAGATTGAGGCCGAGCTCCCTGGCGAATGCCGGATCGGGCGGACCGGAAATAGAAATGAGCCGGCCACCCGGCTTCAGCACGCCCAGCGACTTTTCGAGCGTCTTCGGATCCTGGCTGTTCAGCACCAGATCGTAGCCCGACAAGATCTTTTCGAAATCCTGCGTGTTGTAGTCGATGACCACGTCCGCCCCGAGACTTCTCGCCAGCTCGGCATTTTCAGCACTCGTCGTCGTCGCAACCGCCGCGCCGAGGTGTTTGGCGAGCTGAATGGCGAACGTCCCGACACCGCCGGAACCGGCCTGAATGAAGACTTTCTGGCCGGGCTTTATCTTGCCCACCTCGACCAGCGCCTGCCAGGCGGTCAACCCGACAAGCGGGACGGACGCCGCTTCGCTCATGCTGAGGTTGCTTGGCTTCAGCGCCGCATCGGCTTCATCGATGGCAATGAATTCGGCGAATGTCCCGACGCGATGATCGCGCGGTCGTCCATAGACCTCGTCACCCACCTTGAACCGCCTCACCCTGGATCCGACTTTGACAACCGTCCCGGCAAGGTCATGCCCGAGTACGAAGGGCGGACGATAGGGAAGAATAAGCTTGAACTCCCCGTCCCTGACCTTGGAGTCCAGCTGGTTCACGGCGGTGGCCTTTATCCGCACGAGCACGTCATTGTCCTGCAGTTCCGGTTCCGGCAGGCTGGCGAGGCGCAGAGCGCCCTTCTTCTTGTACTTGTCAACGACGAATGCCTTCACGGGGCCTTCTCCTGTTGCGGCGTCAGGTATCGAGGAAACGATAAAGCCATCGGCACTAATCGGCGTGGACCTCAAGTGGCAGAAGACGACCCTCGTTCCGCCAATCTTTAATGACGTTTATCATCATAAATGTTTAATGATATTCGTCATCAAAGTTGTCAAGCAGATATTTCTGAACCGGCGCCTCATGCGAATTGCGGCAACCTGTCCGATGCGCGCAGCGAAACGCATGCACCTTCGGCCAGGCAACCCACCATTAACCTTCGAGGTTCAAAGATATGTTTGGAGGTGCCGGTGCGCTTGGTCGATGCCGGCGAGCCTACCTCTCAACTCCGCCCGAATGAATTGTGGCGGTTTCGACCACCGCCGGGGACGATGCGGTTCTGCGAGCCGGCCATGAGGGCTCTTCACCCAACAGGAGCCGTTCTATGCCCCGCATCCGACCGACCAGACCCCAGATGGAGATATTGGGTTGGCTCGCGATCTTCCTGCTTCTCTTCTGCCTCTCCTGGCGCTTCCAATGGCATGAGGAGCTGGATGAGTTTATCGAGCGGCATCACCGCTATCCGCTGGACCATGCGCTGCTTGCCCTGAATATCTCCGGGTTTTTGGGACTCATCTATTCCGCACTCAGGATCCGGGATCTTTCGAGAGAAGTCGCTCGCAGGCTGCAGGCCGAGAAGAATGTTGACTGGATTGCCTGCCACGACACGCTGACCGAGCTGCCGAACCGCAGATTTCTGGAATCCGTATGCGCGCAGGCGATGAACGAACGAACGGCAGAAGAAACCTATGCCGTGTTCAGCATCGATCTCGACGGCTTCAAGAAGGTCAACGATCTCCTGGGGCACGATCACGGTGACGCTGTGCTCAAGACCGTCGCCCAGCGGCTCTCGTCGCTCTTCCCTCGCGATCACGTTTTTCGCCTCGGGGGAGATGAGTTTGTGATTCTGGCGCGGCGGGTCGGAAATGCCGATCTTGTCGCCTTGGGAAACCGCATCGTCAGTGCGATCGGAAAGCCGTTCACCTTCAATGGTGCTGCCGTCGATCTCGGCGCCAGTGTCGGCTTTGCACTTTATCCCGAGAATGGCGATGAGCTCGGTCAAGTCATCCGGCATTCGGATTGCGCGATGTATGTCGCAAAAAAGCAGGGCCGCAATCTGGTGAAGTCCTTCGTGCCTTCGATGCAGGACGAGCTGGCGAAGCGGATCAGGACAGAAGGCGATCTGCGGGCGGCCATCCGGAAAGCCGAGATCGTTCCCTATTACCAACCGCTCGTGGACCTCAAGGCGAACAAGATCATCGGCTTCGAGGCACTGGCGCGCTGGAAAACGGCCTCCGGCGAATTCATTCCGCCGAGCGAATTCATTCCGGTCGCGGAGGAAGCCGGGCTGATCGTCGAATTGACGGACCAGCTGCTTCGCAGGGCCTGCACCGATGCGCTTTCCTGGCCAAGCGAGCTTGTCCTGTCCTTCAATCTTTCTCCGATCCAACTGAGCGACCGGTTGCTCGGCTTACGAATTCTGAAGATTTTGGGCGATGTCGGCCTGCCCGCGCACAGGGTCGAGCTTGAGGTGACGGAGAGCGCCATCATCCAGGACGCGGTTACCGCACGGATTGTTCTCGACGATCTGGTGAATGCCGGGGTCAAGATTGCTCTCGATGATTTCGGAACGGGCTTTTCCAGCCTCTCCCAGCTGTCCAGCTACCGGTTCGACAAGATCAAGATCGACAGGAGTTTCGTCGCCTCGTTCGAGACCAATGACAAGCAGGACAAGGTGATCAAGGCCATCATAGCGCTCGGCGCCGGACTGGGCGTGGCGATTACCGCTGAAGGAATCGAAGAAGAGAGCCAACTCCAGCGGCTTCAGGACCTCGGCTGCGACATCGGCCAGGGATACCTGCTGGGCAGGCCTGCGCCCATCGAGGAGATCGCCGCAGATCAAGCCGGCGGCAGGATTCTGCAGCGGCGTTGATGGGATGATGCGATCTTGGATCGGGCCGAAAGAGGCTCGATCAAGCGCGGTGCAGATCGTGCAACAGCCCCTTGCGCCCGGCAACGCCGCCTTTTCTCCACGTTGATCGTGAGGGCTCCGACCTAACCCGCACCCGGAGATTTACCGTCGATTTCGACTTCCGCTTCGCAATTCACCGGCGCATTCAGCGGGATGGCCATGCCGATAGACGAGCGGGCGTGCGCGCCGACGTCTGGACCATAGAGCGCCAGGATCAGGTCGGAATAGCCGTTTGTGACCAGCGGCGTCTCATTGAACCCTGGCGCAACATTCACCATGGCGAAAACGCGCAGCCAGGCCGTGACCCGGTCGAGGTCTGCGAGAGCCCGCTTGAGGCTGGCGAGATGGGCCAGGGCAACCAGCCGCGCCGACGCGTAACCCTGCTCCGGCGACACTTCGGCTCCGACCTTGCCCAGCGGTTTCGCCAATGTCCCATCCGGGTTGCAGGCGACATGACCCGAGATATACGCGCGGGTGCCGCGCACCCGTACCCAGGCAAAAGGCAGTTTCAGGCCGTCGCGAACCTTCAAAGGTTCGGGCAATTGCAGACCCATTTCGGCCAGACGTTGTTCGATAATGGCCATAATGCACCTCCCATGCGATTAGATCGCGCAAAGCGGACAACGGTTTTGCGATAGCGACGCGCACCTTACGGCACGATCTCGTCGAGCTCCGGCATCAGAACGACGCTCTCGTTCGCCGCGGGGTCGTTGCGGGCACCGAGGAACTCGGCGTCTTCCGGGCTGCGATTGACGGCCACGTGCGGAACGCCGGCCGGAATGAACAGGTAGTCACCGGGGCGGACCATTTCGCAGCGTTCGAGCTTCGCCCCCGACCAGATTTCGATCTCCTGGCCGCCGGTCATGAGAAGGGCGGTTTCGTGTCCCTCGTGGCGATGGGCGCTGGTACGCCTGCCTGCGGGCAGCGAAATCGTCCCGAGCCACAGCATCGTCGATCCGACGCTCTGTGCCGAGACGCCCGACCGGTAGACTGATCCCTGCTGGGCGACATGGCTGCCGCTGCCGCTCACGACTTTAGCGGTTCCTGCATAAGGATTTTTCGGTTGCGTTGCCTGGTTCGTCATCGCGCTCACCGTTTCGACCGTTGCATGGGAGCAGACTCTGCGTGCTCGGCCGCCGCAAGTCCTGAAGAGCGGCCGAAAAATTCCGAAAAACGGCGAAATCGGCGTATCATAGCCGGCCATGAACACCCCCCACCTCGCATTCGGCCGCTTCGAGTTCAGCGCCGAGAACGGATGCCTGCTTCGTGACGATCGGCCTGTCGCCGTTGGCGCCCGCGGCGCTTCACTGCTTGCCGTTCTGCTGGCGGCACAAGGGGGCGTCGTCGCCAAATCGGCGCTGATGGATGCCGTTTGGCCGGGATTGGCCGTCGAGGAAAGTAATCTTTCCGTTCAGATTGCTGCCCTTCGCAAGCTGCTCGGCCCGGCACCGGACGGCGGCGAATGGATCATCACCGTCCCACGGGTCGGCTACAGGTTTTCCGGCCGGGTGGAGAGCGCAAGCGAGGGGACCGACAGCGGGTGGCATGCGCAAGCCGGATCGAAGCTGGGGATCGCAGTGCTGCCGTTCGACAATCTGTGCGGCGATGCCGAGAAGCAATATCTGGCCGACGGTATCGCCGACGACCTGATCACAGCGCTCACCCGGTTCAGATGGCTCCGCGTCGCCTCACGCGGGGCGAGTTTCAAAGACAGGGCCGGCTCCAGGGATCCGCGCGCCGTCGGGCTCGAACTCGGTGTCAATTTTCTGGTGGATGGGGCTATCCGGTATACCGGCGACCGGATCCGGATATCGGTGCACCTCGCCGAGGCGGGCAAGGGCGCGACCGTCTGGTCCGAACATTACGATCTTCAGTTGGCCGAGATATTCGCGGTGCAAGACGCGATCGCCGAGCGGATCGCCGCTGCGGTCGAACCGGAGCTGCTGTTGCGCCACGGGCTTGCGGTCGCTCCCCACACCGGCAACATCACGGCCTGGGACCTTGTCCGGCAAGGCACGTTCAATTTCCACAAGGTCTCACGGCCGACCCACCTTCTGGCAAGACGATTTTTCCGCGAGGCCGCCGAGCTCGACCCCATGCTTCCGGAGGCGCAGATCTGGCGGGCGCGGGTCAATGCGGGCCTCATCGCCTACGGCTGGACGGACGATCCTGCCGCGGATGGTCAGGAAGGGCTAACTGCCGCCTTGCGGGCGATCTATCTCGACGCGCGAAACCCGTATTCGCACTATGCGCTGGCGATCGTGTCGGCCTATACGGGCCGAGCCGACCAGGCGATCCTCGCCGCGGAACGGTCGATCGAGCTCGGCTCGAGCTTCGCCCTCGGGCATCTCGTCCTTGGCATGGCGCGGCTCTTTTCCGGTGATGCGGCCGGCGCACGCAAGCCTCTGTCGCGCGGCCTCGAACTCAATCCGCATGATCCGCAGAATGGCGTCTGGTTCAGCCTGCTGATGCTTGCACAGTACTTTTCGGGCGACGTCGAAGGGGCGCTCGACGTGGGGCGTGCGGCATTAAAGGCGCGGCCCGACTGGCCGGCGCTGCTGCGCATACACGCGTGCTGCCATATGGCGCTCGGACATATTGAGCAGGCTCGCCGCTTTGCCGCTGCTGCCAGCAGCCTGCCGGAAGCCGCTGGCGATGCGCTTGGGCCGTTCAGAGAGGGCAACACGGAATGGGCGCCCCGTCTTGAGCAGTTGCTGCGTGAGGCCGAACTTTAACACCGCCTCTGTCACCGTCAGTCTTGCCGGCGGGCTACGGGCGACGTCGTCCGGCCAGGGCTTCTGCTCTGCCAACCTCATCCTGACCCATTCCGAAAGCGCGATGCAGCGCACCCGGCACGAGCAAATGCGACCGGATGAGAATTTTCGGAGAACCGACGAAAGGCGGTTGCACTCGCATTCTTTATCAGCCATTCTAGAACGATCAATAAAGAATCGAGGCGAGTGTGGGCAGAACGCGGGAATTCGATGAGGAGGCGGTGCTGAAGGGAGCGATGCACGTCTTTCGCAAACAGGGCTATCAAGGTGCGTCGATCCGAGACCTCGAAGAGGCGACAGGCCTCAAAGGCGGAAGCATCTATCACGCCTTCGGCGACAAGGCCGGGCTCTTCGACGCGGCGTTCAGACATTACAATCGGGCGGTCCTGGAGGGGCGGCTCGAGCGATTTGCGCCGCCGGGGAGCGGCCTTAAAGGCTTGCGCCAACTGTTCCTTTCACTGCTGCATGAGCCCGACAATGGCTCCCTGGGCTGCCTGATCACCAACATGGCTGTGGAGTTCGGCGGTGACGTCAAAACGCATCCCCGTGTCGAGGCAGCGCTCGGTCTTCTTCGCAGCACGTTCCGCTCGAGGCTCGGCGAGCCGCCGAGCTTGGCCCGAGACACGGACAGAACCAAGGCCGACAGGACGGCTGTCCGCCTCCTTGCCTTCTATCAAGGCCTGCTCGTGCTCATTCGCGGCGGCGAAGACAAGGCGAGCCTGCGGCAGGCGATCGAAGACGAATTCAATCAACTGGAGACACTGTTATGACGCCTGAGGCGCTATGGAATCGATATGCGGCCATCTGGTCGCTGGACGCTGACGCACGCGAGCCGGAAATGCTGGCATGCCTCACCGACGATGTGACCTATTGCGATCCGAATGGAGCGATCGCCGGGCGAGCCGGCCTCTCGGCTTACATGGCCGGCTTCAAGGAGAGCGTACCGGCAGCCAGGTTCATAATATTGAGTGTCCTCCATCACAATGAACGTTCGCTGGCACGCTGGGAACTGCGCCACGAAGACGAGACCGTCCTGCAAACGGGGACAAGCTTCGCGGCGATGTCCGATGGCCGGCTCAGCGCGATCACCGGCTTCTTCGATCCTCTGGCAGGGCAGCACCATGGGTAGCGAGGCGACACGGAGCCTGGCGCTCGAATTTGCGAGCCAGATCGCCCCACCGGGCGCCATCGATGTCCGGCGGTTCTTCGGCGGATCCGCCCTCGTCCGAAACGGCACCCAGTTCGGATTCGTCATGAAGGGCACGTTGTATCTGCGCGTCAACGCCGCGATGCGCGCGGAGTTCGAGGCAGATGGCTCGGAACCGTTCAGCTACCGCGCTGCTGGAAGGGATGTGACGGTTCGCCGCTACTACGCAGTGCCGGCGCATGTGATCGACGATCCATCGCTGTTGCGCGGGTGCTCGCAGCGCGCATTTGACGCGACCCCGCTGCCCGGCCGCAAACGCTCAAACACGATCCTCGCTGTCACCCCGAGAAAGAGGCTTGAAATGGCTGATGATCGATAGTGCGTGCGCATCAGCATGCGGCAGGCGCGCGTAAGTCGAAGAGGGGCGGATGTCTAAAGACTCGGCCGATTTAGGGGCAAGTCATTTAGCGGTCACCGACGCACAGTGGGTGAAATAACTCTCATACAAATCAGCCGAACCGCCTCCTATCGACCACTCCGATACGCTGACGTGGGTTCGGCCGGCTGCGGATCCGACAACCTCGATGATGGTCTGGAATTTATCCTGCGAACCCTGAAGGAACCTCACTTGTTTGGTATCGTCGTGGTCTTCGCGAAGCCAATACTGGCCAGACAGATACTTAGCTGCACAGCTGGCTATGGCTTTATAGTCGCCGCTCACTTCAACATCGGCAAAATGCTGGACTACGGTATCGCAGCCGCACAGCGGGATAACGACCAAAGATGCCGCCAAACGCTTCCACCAGTTCACCAGACCTACCGGTTCAACCATATATTATTTCCACGCAGGGCCAGGAGGAAGGCTCAAATTTCCCCGGCCGACGGCCCCCAGACATCCGTCAGTGCGAAGCCGCCGGGATGTGGGTCGAAGGGGTCGAGCGCCACCTGGGTCAGGCCGAAGGTGAAGCCGCGGCCGGTGATGGTGGGGATGACCGCCGGGCGGCCGGCAACCTCGGTCACCGCCTGCAGCCCGACCTCGAACTGCGAGCCGATGATCGATTTCGAGGTGAAGATGTCGCCGATTTTCGCCCTGCCGCGGGCATGGAGCGCAGCGAGATTGGCGGAATTGCCGGTGCCGCAGGGTGAGCGGTCGGCCCGGCCGGGCCACATGGTGGTGCAGGTGCGCACCGTGCCGTCGGCTTCGGTATCGCGGAACATGACATAGGCGACGCCCGAAATTGCCGGGATTTCGGGATGGACGACCTTGATGTCGCGGTTGATCAGCTCTTTCAGGATCATGCCGGCCTGGACGAGGCCGGCGGCATTGGCCTTCTCGATCGTCAGACCGATCTGGCCGACATCGACGAGGGCATAGAAAATACCGCCGTAGCAGAGATCGGCTTTGATCTTGCCCCAATGCGGCGTGTCGATTGTGACATCGAGCTCATGGACGAAGGACGGCACCATGGTGAGCTTGACCTTCTCGCAGCGGCCGTCGCGGCAGGTCGCCGTCGCCTTGACGAGGCCGGCTGCGGTTTCCAGCGTCACGATCGTCTCCGGCTCCTTCATCTCGACGATGCCGGCTTCGAGCAGCGCCGTCGTCACGCAGATCGAATTCGAGCCGGAACTGGCATGCGCCTGGTCGGGCTGCAGGATGATGAAAGCGGCGTCGGCATCCGGATGCCGGGCCGGCAGCAAGAGGTTGACCGAGCCGATCGGCGCACCGCGCGGCTCCAGGCACAGGAAGCGTCGAAGCTCGTCGCCCTTCGGATCGGTGTTCAGCCAATGCAGCTGGGCGGCGATGGTATCGCCCGGGATCTTCGGTACGCCGCCGATCGCGACACGGCCGATCTCGCCCTCGGCATGGACATCCAGCAGCTGGATCGTGCGTTTCCATCTCATGTCGAAACCTCCGGTTCTGAAGCAACGGCTCTCATTCAGTATCGGTCGATGCGGAACGGGCGCAAGTCGATCGGCGGCTCAGTGCCGCTCACCATATCGCCGATCAGCCGCGCTGTCGTTGCGGCATAGGTCAGGCCGAGATGGCCGTGGCCGGTCGCATAGTAGACGCCCGGCATTTTCGACGACGGCGAAATGATTGGGACCGTATCGGGCAGCGCCGGGCGGTGGCCCATCCAGTCCGTCGCCTCCTCGAGCTTCAGCCCGGGCAGCGCCCGCTGGGCGTGGCGCACCAGCACCCGCGGGCGGCGGAAGTCCGGCGCGGCATCGAGACCGGCGAGTTCGACATTGCCACCGACACGAATGCCGCCCGCCGTCGGCGTCACCATGAAGGCGCGCGCCGGCCAGATCATCGAATAGCGCATGGAGATGCCCGGCTTCATGATCTGGGTATGATAGCCGCGCTCGGTTTCGAGCGGGATCGGCTCGCCGAGCTTTTCGGCCAGAAAACGGGTGTGGACGCCGGCGGCGAGCACCACGGAATCGGCCTCGAGGCGGCCGCCATCTTCCAGGAGGACGACGACGGCGCCATCGCCCTTGCGCTCGATGTTCCTGACGGCGCCGGAGACAAAGGCCGCGCCCGCGGCTTTGGCCGCCTCGGCCAGCTTGACCACCAGCCGATAGGGATCGCGGATCGACTTGTTGTCGGGCAGCAGCACCGCCTTGGCGATGGCAGGCGAAAGGGCCGGCTCATAATATTGGATGGCGCCGTTGCTCAAGACTTCGAATTCGAGGCCGTAGCGCTGCATCATGGCGAGGTGGCCGCGGTCGGCGGCAAATTCCGCTTCCGTCTCGTAAATCGCCAGACAGCCCTCCTCCGTCATCAACTCGGAGGCGCCGATCGCCTGCAGCATCTGCCTGAAATCGCCGAGCGCACGCTCAGACAGGCTCATGCCGGCATCTTCGATTTGTCGGAGGCGCGACGGGCGGCCGGCGGCGAGGAAGCGCAGGAACCAGGGCAGCATTTTTGCTGCATAGGAGGGCCGCAGCCAGACCGGACCTTCGGGATCGAGCAGCCAGCCGGGCATTTTCTTCCAGGTCGAAGGACCGGACCCGGCGGCAAAATCGAGCGCGATGCTCGCCATATTGCCGAAGGAGGTGCCGCGTCCCGGCTCGCCCTTGTCGACCAGCGTCACCTGATAGCCACGCCGCTGCAAGTCGAAAGCAATGGAGGCGCCGATCACCCCCGCGCCGACGACAACAACCCTCTTCTTCGTTTCTTCAGCCATGCCATCAACCCAACCGCACGGCAGACAAGAGCGCCGCTTCGTCAACCTGATATATCAGATCAGCGGTGATTGCCTACGGAATTTTCACTGGGTTTCAGGCAGGCCGGCGCCAACACTGTCGCCGACCGAACCGACGGTATTATCGACCGACTGGCCGAGACGCTTCAGCTGGGCGTCGTAGTTGCGCCTTGTGCGCGGATCGAAGATGGCGATCGGCGTGCTGACGGCGACGCCGACGGCACTTCCGGCGGTCTGGGCAGCGCCCATCGCCACGGCGCCGACGGCCTCGCCGAGGCCGACATTGGAATCGGTGATCGTCTGGCCGGCGATCAGCCGGTCGCCGATCAGCTTCACCACTTCCGGGCTTTCGGCGAATTTGCCGTGGTTCAGCCGGTCGCCGCCCTTGAGCTTGGTGAGATCGAGCACGGTGATGCCGGCCGCTTCGAGCTTGCTGCGATAGGGCTCGGCCGAGGGGTCGATCTGGCCGAGGCGGTCGATATTGCCGGAGATGCGCCGCGACAGCGCCAAGGCGCGATCGTCCTGCGAGACGAAGATGGTGAAATGCGGCTTGTCCTTGCCGAGGCTTGCGAACTGGCGGCCGAAGACGTCGACATCGAGATCCGGCGAGGCGAGGATGACATTGTTGATCTTGCCGGCGACCTGGCCGTTGCGGATCGCCATCTGCCTGAGCGCTTCGACGGTGAGCCAGGTGCCCATCGAATGCGCCATGATGGTGATGTCGCTGACGGCGGGATTGGCGGCGGTGCGGGTCAGCAGCTCCTCCAGCGCGTCGCGGGAATAGTTGGTGCTTTCCTTGTCGTAATTGTAATCGAAGATGCTGGCGCGCGACGGCCAGGTGAAGACGACGGGTGCGACGTCGGCATGCGAATCATGGACGATCTGAGCGAAGCGGTAGACGGCATCCTCATACCGATTGTTGAAACCATGCACGAAGACCAGCACGCGGCGGCTTTTCGGCATATGGCCCTTCAGCCAGCGCTCGCCCGCCCGCTCGCCTTCGAGCGGATCGACGGAGACGGTGACGAAATCGCGCAAGGGATCGGCCGGCAGCCGCTTTGGCCATTGCACCTGGCCGACCTTGCGATTGGCATCCGGCGGGATGGAGACATCGACGGCATTGACGGTGAGCCCGGTGCCGCGTTCGCCGGAGAAAAGCACGGCCGGATTGTCGTCGGCAGCCCGCGTCGTCGCCACCAAGAGATCGACCTTCGAGGTGCCGGGCGGCACCGTGCCGGCCGCCTGCATGACGCCGACCGGCCTGCCGCCGCAGCCGGCGAGCACAAGCGTTGCAACCAGAAGACCTGTCAGGGCCGCATGCGGGGCGCGCCATTTGCCGATCATGACCAAACTCCAACCGGTGCGCGCACCGGACAGAGGGGCGCCCGTTCAAATAGTCCGACGATGCTTGCCGAGTCAAACCGCGTGTGGTGAAGGACTTGCTGGGAAAAAGAAAAGAGCCTGGCGCGGGAGGAGGTGCGCCAGGCTCTTGATCCTGACTGACAACTGGGAGGAGGAGTGTTGTCAGTCCGATGTAAGAGCGCTGGGAGGAGGAGTGCGCTGCCTACGGAGGTATAGATAGCCCATTCATTTGATCAGGAATAGCGAAAATACCGCAATGCAGCAATGCACACAGCGCAATGCTTGCCCTCAAAACACCAGATCGCCGCCTCATTTTGCGGCACCTTTGACCGGATGGTCAAATTCTGCTGAAAAATAAGGCCGCGCTGATCGCCGATGGCTGACACCAGCCCGAGACCCCTCCCAACCCTCCCCACAAGGGGGAGGGACTAAGCCGCAGCACCCGGCGTGAACAAAAGAACAGTTCTACCGGCTGCTCCCGTTCTACAGTTTGGTATGATGGACGTTGTGTGAAGCGGCGCGGCATCGCAGCCCCTCCCCCTTGTGGGGACGGGTCTTGGACTGGGCCAGCCATCGGCTGCCGTCGCCCCTTAAGCCGCCTTGAACAGCTTCCGGCCTTCGGCATCCAGCGCCGAGAACTCATCATCCGACAGCGCGATGTCGACGGCCGCGACGTTTTCTTCCAGGTGCTTGACCTTGGAGGTGCCGGGGATCGGCAGCATGACAGGGCTGCGCTTCAGCACCCAGGCGAGCGCGATCTGGCTGGGGGCGGCATTGTGCTTTTTGGCGATCGTGTCGAGCAGCGAGCCTGATTTGGCGAGGTCGCCGGCGGCCAGCGGGTACCAGGGGATGAAGCCGATATTGTGCTTGGCGCAATAATCGAGCACGTCCTCGCTGGTGCGATCGACGAGATTGTAGCGGTTCTGGACCGTGGCGACCTTGAAGTGCTTCGAGGCCGCCTCGATCTCGGCGACGGAGACTTCGCTCAAGCCGGCATGACGGATGAGACCGGCATCGAGCAGCGACTTGATCGCATCGAACTGTTCCCTGGCCGGCACTTTCGCATCGATGCGGTGCAGCTGCCAGAGATCGATCTGCTCGACCCCGAGATTGCGCAGGCTCTTATGCGCCTGCTGGATCAGATATTCGGGACGGCCGACCGGCAGCCAGATGTCGGGGCCGTGGCGGGTCAGGCCGCCCTTGGTGGCGACCACGGACTTGCCGCCATAAGGATGCAGCGCCTCCTTGATCAGCCATTCGGAAACGTCGGGGCCGTAGGAATCGGCCGTATCGATGAAATTGACGCCGAGCTCCGGCAGGCGCTTCAGTGTGCGGATGGATTCGGCGTGATCTTCGGGCTCGCCCCAGATGCCCTTGCCGGTGACGCGCATGGCGCCGAAACCGAGACGATTGACCTCGATCTCGCCGCCGATCCTGAAAGTGCCTGACTTGGCTGCGTTGTGACTGGCCATGATCTTTCCTCTCTTGGTCAATGGAATGGTTGAACGTCAGCTGGAAGGCCGAAAGCCGCCTGGATCCAGTCGCCGCAAACGCGCATGTCTGCCCGCCCGGGCGAGGCCGATGGTAACGAGCTGGCCGAGCAGCAGCGGCAAGCGGCCGCTGGGACGCTTGAGATATAGGACGGCGCCACGGAGATAACAGGGATGGCGCCGGAGCGGCGATAGGAATGCCGGCGGCGCTTGCGTTCGCCTGCTGGTCAGCCGCCTGTTTCGCCGGAAAAGGCGGCGACGTCGATGTCGGCGTCGCTGTCCCGGTATCGCAGGCGCTCGCGCGAGAGTTCGAGCGGCTTGCGGCGGGAAATGCGGTAGACGGAGGCGGGCGGCAGGTTGCGCACCGTGCCGCCGATGCGCACGGCCTTGAGGCCGAGGCGGTCGAGGATCGGCCGCGGCACCGGGCAGCGCGGGCCATAGGTGAACTGATAGACCGCCCCGCCCGGCCGCATATAGGTGAAGACACCGGCAAGGATCGAGGCGATCTTGCGCGGCGACATGGACAGAAGCGGCAGGCCGCTGATGACGGCGCCGACCGGTTCGTCCTCGAAAATATCGGCCTCGGCAAGATGGGCGGCATCCATCTGCAATACACGCGCCGCCGGGAACCGCGCCTGCAGCGCATCGATAAATTCAGGCCCATATTCGATCAGGGTGAGGTCGGCCTCGCTGACGCCGCGGGCGAGCAGCGCCCGGGTGAACACGCCGGTGCCCGGGCCGAGCTCGATGATCGGCCCATCCAGTGCGGCAATTTCGCTGGTCATGATCCTGGCCAGGGAATCCCCCGACGGCGCGATCGCCGCCACCCGAAGCGGGTTGCTGATCCAGGAGCGGAAAAAATGCAGGAAATCGGAGCATGCAGCCTTTGCGGTCATGACTGTTCCACCTGTCTGAAATTCAATTGAGTATCAATGCGACCATCGCGGCCAGCATGGCAATTCCAAGGCAGGGACGTCAATCGCCTGTGTATGCCGGCGTTTGCGACGATTTTTCCATCGGCGTCCGGCCTGTTTCCGCATCCATGCCTATCTCCGGCCAGCGTCCCTATGGAAAAGGGGGGCCAGAAAGCCGCCCCTTTCCCGATCGCAGGGCCTCAATAGTTGCAGCCGGAGCTGCTTGTCGGGTTGAAGCCGAGCTTGCAATCCATGTTCAGCGGCTTCTTCGGGTTCATCATGTAAGGTGAAGCCATGGTGTCGGGGCCGCGCTCGCCGATCGAGCCGGTGGTGCGCCGGTCGTGCTGCATCTGGGTTTCCTGCTGGGCAACCGGCTGCTTGACCGCGCCCTGCTGTGTCGCACTCGACTGGAGGGGAGCCGCTTCGGCCGAGAACGAGGAAAGGCCGAGCATTGCGCCGATGACCGCAGCCGCCAGGCCGCTCTTGAACGTCGTGATCATGATCGTCTCCTTGGAGGATTTCGGGGAATTTACGCCGAGGAGTTAGGAAGCGGATCTGTCACATACTACGGCACTGCAACAGGGGTCACGAATATGTGAGCGGGCGCCCTGATCGAGAAAGAGGCGGCTCGTCGCCGCCTCTTTCCTTTGCCGGCTCAATAGCCGTTATCGCAGGGCATGCTGCCGGGACCGATCGACCCCGAAAACGTAGGGTTGCACATTGTCGGAGCCGCCGGCCTTTTCACGGGCTGGCGGATGATCGAGCCGGTCGTGCCGGGTTCGACGCCGAAAGCGGCCAGCGGATACCAATAGCCATCGGAATGGCGGCGGGTGCCGGGACGTTCCGTGGCAAAGCCTCGATAGCCGTGCCAGGTGCCGGCATGTGCCTTATATTGCACCATTTTCGCCTCCGAGACGATGGGCGGCCGAAGTGTCGGCACGGGCGCGGCCGCAGCCGGAGCGATCGCCGCGAGGGCGACAAGGGTGCCGAGGGCGGCGGCCAAAGGGGCAAGGCTGAATATCTTCATGATAAACCCTCCTTCGTGGATTTACCCTGCGAAAATGCCTTTGTGACGGGTGGGGTTCCGCGATCACGCGCGGCTTCCGAAACTCGTGATTGCAGGCGATCCGGCGTGACCTTGTCGCGAAAAATTGTGAAAAGCAGCAATCAGGCGAAGGGCGCCGGCGGGGCCGGCCAGGAATCATGAATTCTCTGTTCTCAATTCGCGTATAATGTGCGGTAGCCCTCGCCGGAGAGGCAGGCGACATATTGGCGATGGGCGGCGGCGCGAGCAATCGTTTCCGCTTCCAGCGCATCGGCCTCAGCATATCCGGTCAGCTGGGCGCGCAGCTCGTACTGGCGCTTCGCCTCGTCATACATGGCATTGCCGTCGGTCATGCACAGGCTGTGTGCAACGGCCGGCGGATTGACCGGCACGCCGACGGCCAGCAGCACCGGCTCGTTGGCATGGTCGATGCAGCCGGCAAGAGCCGCCATCAAGGCCACGGCGCCGACAGCCCGAAAAATTCCCATCGCCATGCATTCCTCCGGCCGAAAGCGCGTCAAACATCATCACGCTGGCGGATACACCCGCAAGGTTGCGCGAAACTAGGCATGCCGGCAGCAGGCAACTGCTCTGCTGGCTTCTGGCTTGATCTTGCGGACTCATGAGGAATTCCCCACCAGAATCTATATAGCACTGCGGAATCCCGAAATTGGTTGCGGCATTGAAATCATTGACTCTTCCCTCGCCCCGAGCGCTCACGAGGCGCGGCGAATTTCGGGATCCCGAAGCGGCGGAATTTCGGGATCCCGAAGCGGCGTTTTTTTCTTCCTGCCGACCCGCCCGCGTTTGTCGGCGGCAAGCTTGCGGTCGATCTCCGACCACTTCCGGCACCTCTCCGCCGTGCACCGCCGCCAATCGTTCGTGGGCGGTGCGCCTTCATGGTCACCGACAAAGGTCAGCGTGAAGAGGTTCGGATGCGCGATACCGCTGCCCGCCCGGCCGCGGCGAACCTTGATGAGGCCCTTATAGGCCAGCTCGTCGAGGGCATCGGCGACATATTCGCCGGTGACGCCGTAAGAGACGAATTGCGGATGGGTGACCACAAGCCTGCCATTTGCCAGGGCGGCGTGGGCGGTGTGCTCGATGATGATGCGGAAGAAGGCGCGGCTGGCATTCGCGCTCAGCGACGTGAACGCCGCCGATTCCAGCAGCTGAATCGTCAGCCATTGCCAGCGAAGGCTGCTGTCGTCGCTCCCGCTTGGCGGCGCGGTATGTTTGCGCACAAGCGATCGCGTCTTGCCGCCACTGGTTCGGCTCTTGTCGCGAGGATTGAATTCCGCCATCAGCCCCTCGCCTCGGCTGCCGGCACGTCCTTCCGGGAAACGACAGAAGAACTCGTTTTTTCAGGCGTGCGGAGGGAAAGCCCCACCCAAGCACCCACATCACCAATCACTGCAAAATTCTTCGACATTCAACATTCCATGGTTGCAACAATGAGCAATCTAGCGTAAGAACGTTTCATGAACTAGGAAAATAATCTTAGGCGATTTTGATATCACCTGACGACGGGTAATTGCGGTGGAGGCCAGAATGCGAAAGAGCGGCATGAGGGAGATGGGCGCGATGGTCTACGGCCAGCGGCTGATGGCATTGATTTCAATCTTGCTGGGAAGCGCCGTCCAGGCTTTTCCCTGCGATCAGCCAATTATGATATCGAATTGGTCGCTCTGTGCGATCGCCAATGTGAGCGACGAGGGTGGTCAGGCTGATTGGAAAGCCGTGCCTGCATGGACTCGTCAGAAAGCTATAAGCGCGTATTTCGGAAACGAGCCGCGGCTGCTGGCAAACCACGGACTCTGCAACGCCAAGTTTCAACGCGTCGTGCTCTGCCTGCCAGGATGGGACATGGGCGACCCGGATGAGTGCTCCTATCTGATTTGCAGCGGCTATTACTCATCCATGTCCGGAAAGAAAGACCGGGAAGACTTTGAGAAAGAGTTCAACTAGGTGATCTTTCGATACTTTTTGCTATCCTGCATTGGGATTGAGAATCTAGCGGCGAAAAGAAGCGACTGCCGGAAAATAGGCGAGCCGAATATGCCGGTGTTTCATAAGCAGCTCACGGCTCGATAAAACATCGCGTTCAGGCGGCCACCTCGCCACGCCGAATGAATTGTCTTATGTGAGCAGGCGGCGGAGAATACGCAGCGGAGATCCTGCAATCATGCAAACCCTATGGAAGAAGCCGGTGACGCTGGCCCTTGAAGGCCCGGATCAGTGGGTGGTCATCCAGACGACCCAGGCCGCAACATGGGCGCTGATCGAAGACTGGCCGACCGAAGAGGGCCCTGCGCTCGACAGAGCGTGTGCGGTTTGCGCCGATGTCATATCTGGGAAACGGAGCCGGGAAGAGGCGCGGCAGGCGTTCATCGAAGCTGCGATCGAAGCCGGGATCCCTATCAAGGAATGAGGCGACGCGCCCCGGTCTAGCATTCCCGCGGCCAACCTTCCCGCCGCTTCGAGCGCATTCCCGGAAAGGCCGCCGAAGCGCACGCGCAACAGATGGTCGATGTCCACTACTGCAGCGCGCCGATGAACTGCGACGGGATCAGGCCAGCAGAGCAATTCCTCGGCTTGGCCGGGTCGTGAAAAGCACGTGGGTGCGGCTGGAAATGATTTAGGCCTGCCAGGCACTTTCGCACTGGACAGGCCCGCAAGCCCTTTCGGGAGGTTTCTGTTGCGTCGATGCGCGGAAGCCGATCAAAGTTTGTGATGGTTGACGAGATAGACCGCTGTTCCGGCGATGATCAATCCGGCGACGGGCATCAGCAGCAGCGAAATCATTTCCATCGTTGTCATGGCTTCATCCTTTTGAGAACCGTGCTTGCCGAGTAATGTAATGTACATGCGGTCAAAAAACAAACGATGCTGACCAGCATCAGGAAAAGGGTCGGGCCGCCGGAATTATACAGGCTGGAAAAGACAGGGGCCAGGCCGCCGACCGCAAACACCGAAATGCCGATGCCGTTCAGGAAGGTCGCAAGCAGTTTCAGCCGCTCATTGTGAATGGTCACTGCCAGTTTGGCGAGATCAGGATCGGTCATGGATATCTGCTGATGACGTGACGGACGGAGGCGGCAATCGACTGTGACATTCGGAGCCGATTTTTCAAAACAGGAGGTATCAAAGGAAGGGAAAAGAATGGCGCACCCGAAGAGATTCGAACTCCTGACCCCCAGATTCGTAGTCTGGTGCTCTATCCAGCTGAGCTACGGGTGCGTGGCAGAAGCGGCGGTGCCGCTTGCGTGGGCGATCCTCTAAAGGGTCCTTTCGGACATTGCAAGAGCATTTCTGAAAAAATCGCGTCTTTGCCTGTAAGGGCCGCGCTCCGGCGAAATCCCGTCACTTCTCACCCTGCGTCCGATTGCGGTAATCGTCCAGCGAAACCGGCCGATCGGGGATCTCGATGCGGAACTGGGTGCCGACCGTCGGCTTTTCCACCAGCGCAATCGTACCGCCATGGGCGAGCACCAGTTCGCGGGCGATGGTCAGGCCGAGGCCGGTGCCGCCGGAACGGGCCGAGCCGCGGAAGGCGGCAAAGAGGTTCTGGCGCGCCTTCAGCGGCATGCCCGGGCCGGTATCGTCCACCGTGATGCTGACGACGCTGCCGACACGCTGGGCGGAGACGGTGATGCGCCGGATGGTCCCGGGGCCGCCCTCGCCCGGTGAAGTCAGCGCCTGCAGGGCGTTGCGGCAAAGATTGTGAATGACCCGGAACAGCTGCTCGCCATCGGCATCGACCTCGAGATCGGCAGCGAACTGTTCGACAAACTCGATGCCGCTTTGCGGATCGATCGCCAGCATGTCCTTGACGTCCTGAGTCAGTCCCAGCAGCCGAACATGGCGGCGGCGCGGCGCCGATTCGCTCGCCTTGCCGTAGGACAACACCTCCGTCGTATAACCGACGGCGCGGTCGATGGTGCGCAGCAGCTTCGGCGCGAAGCTCTTGACCATCGGATCATCGACATCGACGAGCCGGTCCGACATCAGCTGCGCGGAAGCCAATATGTTGCGCATATCGTGATTAATCTTGGAAACGGCGAGGCCAAGAGCGGCAAGGTTTTTTTGCTGCTTCAGCGTCTTCTGCAGCTCCATCTGCATCGAGGTGAGATTGCGGCCGGCCACCGCCAGCTCGTCACGGCCGCCGTCACCGATATAGATATGGGCCGGATTCTCAGGATCGGAGGAGAATTGCTGCATGCTGCCGGTCAGCCGGCGAATCGGGCCGATCAGAATGCGGTTGATCGCAAAGAAGATCAGCGTCGCCGTGAAGAGCGAGATCAGTACCGAAAGCAGCAGCACGTTGCGGGAATAGGCGAACATCGCCGTGCGCAGCGGCCGGTCCTTCATGACAACCTCGACGCCGACCTTGTTTTCACCGACCGGGCCGTAGACGCGGATCATCCTGCTGCCGCCGAAAATCAAGGTGTCGAGAGCGTCGCGGATCGCCGTCAGCGGCGGCACGTCGGTGAGGTCGTAGGATTCGTCGACGGAGGTCGGCATGTCGGTCGTTGCCAGCAGCCGCGAAGTGCCTTCCTTGCGCAGCACGATCGCCTTGGTGCCGGTCGCTTCCAGCGTCTCCTTCTGCAGGGCGCGCGGCAGCTCGATCGGCTGCAGCCCGTCGATGACGATGGCGGCGGCGGCGGCCGTGTTCAGCCTGTCCTGCAGCCAGCGCATCCGCATGCTGGCGACGGAGGGAAAGAAAATCAGGATCTCGGCGAGCATGATGAAGACGACGGTGAGCCAGAGCAGCTTGCCCGAAAGCCCGCCGAACAAGCCGGACGGGCACCGCCCCTTGGCAGCCTCGCCGGCTGCCGGGATGTCAGCCGAAGGATCTTTGCCCTGGTCTCGAACCGGCATGCTCATCTCGCCCGATCGGCAGCGCTCGCCGCCCTCACCGTTGGGTTCTTATATTAGACCAAGACGCTCCGCTTTCAAATCTTTGCGAGCAGCGTCGCCTCGTCACAACAAAACGTGCGGAGGAAGCCCCCTCCCCAACCCTTCCCTACAAGGGGGAGGGACTAGCTAATTTGCGGCACCCGCACAGCAAATAGCAGCCTTTCCGCGGATGAAACGGCGAAGTGGGAAGTGCCGTTGCTACAGGTTGAACTCCTGCCCGTGTGGGGAGGGGTTTGGGGCGGGGTCTTTGCCCGGCGCGGACCGGGCAGAAAAAACCAACGCCGCCCGGAGGCGGCGTTAAAAGGCGCCTGATCAGTGGCGATCAGAACTCTTCCCAGCTCTGCTCGGCTGCGGCCGCATTGCCGCCGCCGAAGGCGCGGGCGACCTTGGCGATCGCCCGGCGGGCGGGCGAGGCGACCGGCTGCCTGTGCGGCTCGTTGCGGACGAGCGCCACGGGCGTGGCCGTGTCCGACAGCTTGAAGCGGGCGATGAGGTGCACGAGCCCGTTGGCTTCGGCCGAAAGCCTGTGGGTGGCGGCGGAGGTTTCCTCCACCATCGCGGCGTTCTGCTGGGTCACCTGATCCATCTGGTTGACGGCGGTGTTGACCTCCTTGAGGCCGGTCGACTGTTCGACCGCGGCTGTGGCGATCGAATGGATATGGTCGTTGATGGCGATGACGCGGGTGCCGATTTCCGAAAGCGCCTCGCCGGTCGCCTGGACAAGCTTGACGCCGACCTGGACCTCGTCGCCCGACTTGGTGATCAGCGCCTTGATATCCTTGGCGGCGGTCGCCGAACGCTGGGCGAGTTCGCGCACTTCCTGCGCGACCACCGCGAAGCCCTTGCCGGCCTCGCCGGCGCGCGCGGCCTCGACGCCGGCATTCAGCGCCAGGAGGTTGGTCTGGAAGGCGATCTCATCGATGACGTTGATGATCTGACTGATCTCGCGCGAGGCCTGCTCGATGCGGCCCATGGCCTCGACGGCATTGCGGACGACGACGCCGGAGCGGCCGGCATTTTCCTTGGCTTCCGACACCATGACGGTGGCTTCATGCGCCCGCTCGGTGGAGTTCTGGACAACGGCGGTGATCTCGTCGAGTGCCGCCGAGGTCTGTTCGAGCGCTGCCGCCTGCTGTTCGGTGCGCTTCGACAGGTCGTCGCTGGCATTGCGCAGCTCGGCGGTGTTGCCGTTCATCGCTTCCGTCGTCTCGCGCACTTCTCGCATCGTCGCCTGCAGCGTAACCAAGCTGTTGTTGACGTTCTGCTGCAGCTCGGCGAAGGCGCCCTGGAAGCTGCCATTCATCGTCTGGGTGAGATCGCCTTCGGCAAGGCTTGCGATGACGCGGCGGGTCTCGCCGATGCCGGCGTCAACGCTCGACAGCAGCGTGTTGATGTTGTCGGCGAACTGGTTGAGATTTTCGTCCTGATAATCCTTGTCGATCCGGTGGCTGAAATCGCCGGCCGCAGCCGCGGCGACGACGACGGACATGCTCGATTGCAGGTCGTCGCTCTTGGCACGCATCGCCGCTTCCTGGGCGTTCAGACGCTTGATGGCCAGGCCGTTCTCCTTGAAGACGGCGACTGCGGCGGCCATCTCGCCGATTTCGTCCTTGCGGCCGGCAAACGGAACCTCGGCGTCGAAATTGCCGTCGGCGACCTCCTTGATTGCATGGGTGACGCGCTTGATCGGGCGGCTAAGATGGCTGGTGCCGATATAAAAGCCCATGCCAACACCGGCCGCGATGCCGATGCCGGTGATGCTGAGGACGAGCATCAGCACCCAGGAACGGAAGCTCTCGATCTCATCATCGACCGCCTGAAGCGCTGCCTTGTCGGTGGCGACCACGGCGTCGATCTCGGCCTGGAACGCCTTGCGATTGGCGCGGTTGGCCTCATTGTTGCCCTGGGCGCTGGCAGCCTCGGGACCGACTTCGGTGCCGAGGCGAGCCGTTTCCGTGCGGAAAGTGCGAAATTCGGCGGCGCGCGCCACCAGCTTGGCGAAATTGTCCTTTTCGCCTTCGGGTACGAGCGGCGCCCAGCCGGCAATGACCTTATCGATTTCGTCGAGGCCGGCCATCAGGCCCTTGGCGAAGTTCGGCGTATCCTTGATCGATTTTGCGGCATAGATACCGCGCGATTCCATGACAACGGCGGTGACGAAACGGTTGAGGCGTTCGCCGGCATAGGCGCGGGCGGCGGCCTGCTCGTAAGCCGTCAGATTGCGGCTGTATTCACGCATGGCGGATAATGCTGTTGCGCCGATCAGAAGCGCCACCGCGCCCATCACGCAAACCAGCAGATTAATTTTCCCGCGGATCTTCAATGCAATGCCTCCTAGCTACACCAGCCTGGAAACAACTCCCCCAGCCGATGCGCTGAATATCAGCGAAATTGATTAAAGTTAGATTTCTAATATTTACGATTAAGAGTACAGAACATTGCCGATCCGACCCTCGCCCTTCCATTCAAGCCATTGCAATTTCAGGCGATCGACCCCATGCGGCGCCGAAGTACAACTTCTCGGCGCGGGTCGAATTTATTAACACCACAATGCGAAAACCGCGGTCGTTGATGGCCGCGCAGTTCAAATGAGCCGATATAATTGACTTTGCCGGGCTTCATCCGTATAAGCCGCCGCACGTCCGGTCACTCAAGCCTTTCATGGCCCGCCCGTTCGAAAAACAACGCTCCTTGCATAATGCAAATTCAAGAAGGGCCGCACTCCGCGGTGTTTAAATAAATGAAGCGTACTTACCAACCATCCAAGCTTGTTCGCAAGCGTCGCCACGGCTTCCGTGCGCGCATGTCCACGAAGGGTGGCCGCAAGGTCATCGCTGCCCGCCGCGCGCAGGGCCGCAAGCGTCTTTCGGCTTAAGGCCGGGTTGCCCGGTAAGAGATGGCGGGCGAAGTGACGACCAGTGAGAAGAAATATGCTGTCGGGCGGCTGAAGAGCCGCCCGCAGTTTCTTGCCGTGCGCGAGGGCGAAAAACGCCGGGGAGGACTCTTCCTTCTCGAAGTCCTCGACCGGAAGGAACCCGACAGCCAGGCCCGCGTCGGTTTCACAGTCACCAAAAAACATGGCAACGCGGTCGAACGGAACCGCATGCGCCGCCGCCTGAAAGAGGCGGTGCGGCTTCATGCGGGATTTGCAATGCAGCCCGGACACGACTATGTGGTTGTCGCGCGCAGGGACGTGCTTGATGCGTCCTTCCAGGAATTGGCCGCGGAGCTGAAGCTTCGCGTGGAAACCAGGCCGAAACACCGGCGCTCCGGAGACGGACGCCCCAGGAACGTATGATGGAAAACAACCGCAATTATTTCATTGCGATCGCTCTCTCGGTGCTGATCGTCCTCGGCTGGCAGTTTCTCTATATGAATCCGCGCATCGAGGCCCAGCGCAAGGCGCAGGAAGCCCAGAAGGCGCAGCAGCAGACCGAGCAGGTCCAGCAGCCTACCGCCGGCGCAACGCCGGCTCCGACCAGCGGTGCAGCCCCTTCCGGCCAGGCCGTCGCAACGGCGACCCTTGAGCAGGCGCTCGCAAAGACCCCGCGTGTTGTCATCGACACTCCTGCCCTTTCCGGCTCGATCAACCTTGCCGGCGCCCGGCTCGACGACCTGAAGCTCAAGGGCTACCACGAGACCGTCGACGATTCGAGCCCGATCATCACCCTGTTCAGCCCGGCCGAAACCAAGGACGGCTACTTCACCGAGCTCGGCTATATCGGCAGCGATGCCACGGGCAGCGTTCCCGGCGCCTCGACGCTGTGGACGGCGCCGGAGGGCGCCAAGCTCACCGAGAAGACGCCGGTGACGCTCAGCTATACCAACGACAAGGGCCTGACCTTTACCCGCACGATTTCCGTCGACGAACGCTACATGTTCACGATCGCCGACAAGGTCGCAAACACCGGCCAGGCGCCCGTCTCGCTCTCCTCCTACGGCCGCGTGACACGGTACAACAAGCCGACGACGCCATCGGCCTACGTCCTGCATGAAGGTTTCATCGGCGTCATCGGCGACGACGGCCTGATTGAAACCAAATACACAGCGGCCGAGAAGGAAGCCGTAACGCCGGCAAAATCCACCGGCGGCTGGCTCGGCATTACCGACAAATACTGGGCTGCAACGATCGTTCCGCCGCAGACGTCAGCCTACGAGGCGCGTTTCTCGCATTTTGCCGACGGTCAGCCGCGCTATCAGGCCGACTACAAGGACGATGCCTTTACCGTTGCGCCCGGCCAGTCGATCGAACTCAAGAACCTGGTCTTCGCCGGCGCCAAGGAAGTGCCCGTCATCGACGGCTATGAGGCCAGCTATTCGATCCCGAAATTCGACCGCCTGATCGACTGGGGCTGGTTCTATTTCATCACCAAGCCGATGTTCAAGCTGATGGACTTCTTCTTCCGCTTCTTCGGCAATTTCGGTGTCGCGATCCTGTGCACCACCATCGTCGTCAAGGCGCTGTTCTTTCCGCTCGCCAGCAAGCAATATGCGTCGATGGCGAACATGAAGCGCATGCAGCCGAAGATGGAGGAACTGAAGGCGAAATTCGGCGACGACCGCATGGGGCTGCAACAGGCGACGATGCAGCTCTACAAGGAAGAGAAGATCAATCCGATCGCGGGCTGCTGGCCGGTGGCGCTGCAAATCCCGATCTTCTTCTCGCTCTACAAGGTGATCTACATCACCATCGAAATGCGCCACGCGCCGTTCTTCGGCTGGATCCAGGACCTTTCGGCGCCCGATCCGACGACGATCGTCAACCTGTTCGGCCTGCTGCCATTCACGGCGCCGACATTCCTGCATCTCGGCGTCTGGCCGCTGATCATGGGCGTCACCATGTTCCTGCAGATGCGCATGAACCCGACGCCGCCCGATCCGACGCAGGCGATGATCTTCAACTGGATGCCGCTGGTGTTCATGTTCATGCTGGCAAGCTTCCCGGCCGGCCTCGTCATCTACTGGGCCTGGAACAACACGCTCTCGGTGATCCAGCAGTCGGTGATCATGAAGCGCCATGGCGTCAAGATCGAGCTCTTCGACAATCTCAAGGGCCTGTTCCGACGAAAAACGGCGCCATCGAAATGATGCTCTCAAGCCCCGCTCCGGCGGGGCTTTTCATTTCCGGCCCGCCCGCGACGCGCGGCGCGGACCGCCTGAAAGCTTGACATCCGCCCGTAAAACCACGAAGCCGACAGTAGACCTAATCCGGAGATTGCCGAGCCCGCATGCCTGAAACCGCAAAGCCGCTCTTCGGCCACCCATGGATCTTCATCCGCGGCGTCCCGTCGCTCAACTTCCTGCCGCCGGAAGGACCGGCTGAAGTCGCCTTCGCCGGACGCTCGAATGTCGGCAAGTCGTCGTTGATCAATGCGCTGGTCGGCCAGAAGGGCCTGGCGCGCACGTCGAACACGCCGGGGCGCACGCAGGAGCTCAACTATTTCGTCCCGGACGGATATTCCGGCGAGGCGGGCGACCTGCCGCCGATGGCGATCGTCGACATGCCGGGCTACGGCTATGCGCAGGCGCCGAAGGAGCAGGTCGACAAATGGACCAAGCTGGTTTTCGATTATCTGCGCGGCCGCGCGACGCTGAAGCGCGTCTACGTGCTGATCGACAGCCGCCACGGCATCAAGAAGAACGACGAGGAGGTGCTTGATCTGCTCGACAAGGCGGCCGTCTCCTACCAGGTGGTGCTGACCAAGACCGACAAGATCAAGGCGCCGGCCGTCCCCAAGCTGCTGGCCGACACGGCGGACAAGATCCGCAAGCGCCCGGCCGCCTATCCCTATCTGCTGTCCACTTCATCCGAAAAAGGTGACGGGCTCGACGATCTGCGCCAGGCGATCGCCGAAACCGTCGGCATCGCAACCTGGAAATAGAGGGGCGCCTCGAAGAGCGCCCCTGCCCGCCGATACCGGTGATTTACATTTTCGGCAGCAGCACCTTGTCGACCACATGAATGACGCCGTTCGACTGCTTGACGTCGGCGACGGTCACATGGGCAATCTCGCCGTTTTCGTCGGTCAGCGTGATCTTGCCCATGCTCTCCCTGGCCTTGATCACGCAGCCGCCGACGGTCTTGATGTCGTGCTCGCCGCCATCATCCTTGATCATCTTGGCCACGGTTTTGGCCATAGCGTCCGCGGCCACCACGTGGCAGGTCAGAACCTTGGTCAGAGTCGCCTTGTTTTCCGGCTTCAGCAACGTATCGACGGTGCCCTTGGGCAGGGCGGCGAAGGCCTCGTTGGTCGGCGCAAAGACCGTAAAAGGCCCTTTGCTCTCAAGCGTGCCGACGAGACCGGCCGCCTTGACGGCGGCGACCAGGGTCGTGTGATCCTTGGAATTCATGGCGTTCTCGATGATGTTCTTGCTTTCGAACATCACAGCGCCGCCGACGACCGGGTTCTTCGCCGCAGCAAAGGCGACAGCGGACAGGGCGGCGGCAAGTGCAAAGCCGCGCAGTAAGGACTTGATCATGATCTTCTCCTCTGGCCGGATATTCTTCGCCGGCATCATGCCTGAGCGTCGTCCGGGCAATGCCAACTACGAAGTGATGCGCCGAAGAGTTTCAGAGGAGAGAAATTGATTATGGCCGCTGTACGGTGCCGCTCGCAATCACCGGACCGGTCACCTGCCCGCTCGGCGAGCCGCCGAAAGGCTCGAGGCTGACGGCAAGCGTTGCGCCATCGGCGACATTGTTGCGCAAATCCGCCGGAATGACGAGTTCGCCGCTTTCGCCGGGCTGGAAGATGCCGAGCGATTTCGGCGCGCCGCTGCCCGGCACCAGCCAGAGTTCCAGCGATTTCTCCTCCGGCTTGCCGGCGGCGACCGGCACGATCTTCAGCCGGCCGCTCTGGATCTCGTAGGAGGCGCGGAGATTGATCGCGTTGTTTTGACCCGCAAGTTCGGCCACCAGCGGTGCCGGTCCCTGCGGCTGCGGCACAAGGCCGGAGGCGAAGATGACGGCACTGACGGCGACGACGATGCAGGCGAACGCCAATGAGCGCCAGAAAACCGCCGAATTCCACAGCCCCTGCGAAAAGGATGCGGGTTTTCCGGCATCGCCGAACAGCCGGGACTCGATCTGCTTGAAGGTTTCCCGGCTCGGCGCGACGCCGTCATATTCGTCGTTGAAGGCGGAGAGGTTGGTTTCCCAACGGCTGACGATCGCCGCAAATATCCGATCGTGGCGCATGCGCTCTTCCACCACCCGGCGATCCTGCAGCGACAGGACGCCCAAAACATATTCACCGGCGAGGACCTCGTCGCGGGAGCGGTTTCCCTTGCTTTTGTCGGGCGATGTCATCGTTCCATGCACTCTCTCAGTTTCAAGAGGCTGCGCCTGAGCCAGGTCCGCATCGTGTTCAGCGGAACGCCGAACTGATCCGCCAGTTCCTGATAGCTCAGCCCTTCGACATAAGCCCGTTTCACGGCGACCGCACGATCAGCTTCCAACTCTTCCATGCAGGTGTCAATCCGCCTTCCTTCATCCTTCGTCACCGTCTGTCTTTCCGGGTCGGGTTCGGAATCGGCAAGATCGTAAACGCTGTCGAGTTCGTCGGCGACGGGCTTGCGCGCACGCAGCAGATCGATCGACCGGTTGCGGGCAATTGCGGCCAGCCATGCCGGGGACGATCCCGAGGCTGCCTGGAAGCTTCGAGCGCGTTGCCAGATGCTGATATAGACTTCCTGCAGGGCCTCCTCGGCCTCCGTGCGGTCCTTCAAGATACGCAGGCAGATTGCGAAAAGTTTCGGTGCGGTCTGGTTGTAGAGGGCAGCGAAGGCCATGCGGTCGCCGAGCGCGACGCGGCCGATCAAGTCCTTGATCTCATCCCCCTGCATGCCGTTCCCCTCTATCGTGCCTCGCTCAGCCAGCGGGTCCAACTCCTCCGGCTTCATGCCACATACGAAAAACTATTGCGTTCTGGATTATTCCCTCTGTCAGAAACTTGCGATAAAAGGCCGCGATCAATTCTGCGGGGTTCCCATGAACGAGTCCGAAAGCGAAATCCAGGCACGTCTTCTCGCCCAGGCGCTGCCCTTCATGCAGCGTTATGAAAACAAGACGATCGTGGTGAAGTACGGCGGCCATGCGATGGGCAATCCCGAGCTCGGCAAGGCCTTTGCCAGCGACATCGCGCTTTTGAAACAGTCGGGCGTCAACCCGATCGTCGTTCACGGCGGCGGTCCGCAGATCGGCGCTATGCTGACCAAGATGGGCATCGAATCGAAGTTCGAAGGTGGCCTTCGCGTCACCGACCAGAAGACGGTCGAGATCGTCGAGATGGTGCTCGCCGGCTCGATCAACAAGGAGATCGTCGCGCTGATCAACCAGACCGGCGAATGGGCGATCGGCCTTTGCGGCAAGGACGGCAACATGGTCTTCGCCGAAAAGGCGCGCAAGACCATCAAAGATCCGGATTCCAACATCGAGCGGGTGCTTGATCTCGGCTTCGTCGGCGAAGTGGTCGAGGTCGACCGCACGCTGCTCGATCTGCTCGCCCGCTCCGAGATGATCCCGGTCATCGCGCCCGTTGCACCTGGCCGCGACGGCGCGACCTACAATATCAACGCCGACACCTTCGCCGGCGCCATTGCCGGCGCGCTCAACGCCACCCGCCTGCTGTTTTTGACCGACGTTCCCGGCGTGCTCGACAAGAAAGGGCAACTGATCAAGGAGCTTTCCGTCGCCGAAGCGCATGCGCTGATCGCCGACGGCACGATCTCCGGCGGCATGATCCCCAAGGTCGAGACCTGCATCGATGCGATCAAGGCCGGCGTGCAGGGTGTCGTCATCCTGAACGGCAAGACCGCCCATTCCGTCCTGCTCGAGATCTTCACCGAGCACGGCATCGGAACGCTGATCGTTCCCTGATCAAGGCTGCGCTCTTCAACGCATGAAGGGCGCGTCTTCTCACTTCGAACATTTCCCGGTCTCCCTAAAGATCGGGAGAGATGCCAGAATTCAGGGCAATTCTTTCCGGCGCGCACGCGACTGGCTTTCCTTCTTGATCGGCCGGCCAACCGGGCAGACCTCCTGCACGAACCCGTTGAGCGTATTGACGAGATTGTTCTCGATCAGGGAATAGTGAACGAACTGGCCCTGTTTTTCCCGTCTGAGCAATCCTGCCGCTTCCAGGATGGAAAGATGCTGGGAAACCGCTGGCTTCGACATGCTGAAGCGGTCGGCGATCTCACCGGCGGTCAGCCCCGACGCGGAGAGGTATGCGAGGATCTTCCGCCGCGGCGCGCTGGAAAGCGCGTGGAACACCCGCTGGGCGGCACCGACCGAACTGCCTTTAGTAATGTCGTCGAAAGTCTCGTCTTTCAAGTTCCGTCTCCATGCCTACGGCAATCAACGCGTCGATCTGCCAAACAGTTAAGCAATTAGCGCATTGCTTAACTGTTTTTCCTGATGCAAGGTAATTAGGTAATTGCTTAATTAATGAATTGCCGGCCGGTGTTCAAGTGGCGCCCGATGGGAAGGAGTTGTTATGAGCAGTATTTCCACCGGACGCATGATCGACGATAGCAGCGATCCCGTGAAGGGCAGAGTGGTCTGGATGCCCGCGAAATCGATCTGGATCACCGCAATGACCGTGGTTGCCGTAGTGGACGGACCACTGACCTTCAGCTGGAGCGCTGTTACCGTCTTTGTTCTATCGACCGCCATCACGATCTGCCTTGGCCATTCGGTGGGCATGCACCGGCTGCTGATTCACCGTTCCTTCAGCGCTCCGCTCTGGCTCGAGCGCTTGCTCGTCTATCTCGGCACGCTGGTCGGCATGGCCGGCCCCTTTGGCATGATCTACGCCCACGATATTCGCGACTGGGCGCAGCGGCAACGAGACTGCCATGACCTCTATGCCCATCGGCGATCGTTCTTCGTCGACGCCTTCTGGCAGATGCATTGCGCCGTGGCGCTCGACCGGCCGCCACGTTTCGTCCTTGAAGAGCGTGAGCGGGGCGACCGCTTCTATCGTTTTCTGGAGGCGACATGGATGGCGCAGCAAATTCCCTTGGGACTCCTGCTCCTCATTCTTGGCGGACTGCCGTGGCTGGTCTGGGGGATTGCCGTGCGGGTCTCGGTGTCGCTGACCGGGCACTGGCTGGTCGGTCATTTCGCCCATCGGCACGGCCATCAAGGCTGGAGCGTCGATGACGTCGCGGTGCAAGGCTATAATCTACCGCATTTCGGGCTGGTGACCTTCGGCGAGAGCTTCCACGGCAACCATCACGCCTTTCCGGAATCGGCGCGGCTCGGCATCGAGCCGGGGCAGCTAGACCTCGGCTGGCATTTTATCCGGCTGCTGGCAGCGCTCGGTCTGGCTTCAGCGATCAAGCTCCCGCACACGATCGTACCGAGGGATGGGTTGAGACGCGTTGAAGTCTCCGGAGACACTGGTGAGGATCATCCTGTTGGTCAGCGTTGAGGAGTACCACAGAATATAGCGCGGCGTTCAAGAGAGCCTCCCCCTGAGGTGCCCCGGAGGGACCTCGAAGGGCGGGGCGGGTGCGCTGGCAGCGGATGGATGCAAGCAGCGGCGTTGCGGCATGTCCTTCGATGCTTCGCCCTGCGGGCTGCGCGCGTCAGGATGAGGGGCGTTGGAGAATGCCGCGCCGAGGCACAGGCCGGGGAGAGACAGCTCAGCCTCTGCATGAGCGCGCCCAGCAGATCATTATCCGCCTGCAAACCCACCCAAGCCGCAATATCCATCCGACAGGTCGCAAATCGCACAATCTAGCCTTGGCAAGGTTTCGAATCGTGCTTTAGGTTGCGGCCCGAAAACTAACTGGGTCGAGCAAAAAGATGCGCCTTACAGACTGCTATAATTTTCACGATTTCCGGCGCATGGCCAAACGGCGTCTTCCGGGGCCGATCTTCGACTATATCGATGGTGCCGCCGATGACGAGGTGACGTATCGGCGCAATACCGCGGCTTTCGAAAATTGTGATCTGGTGCCAGACGTTCTCAAGGGCGTGGCCGAGGTCGATATGTCGGTGACGGTCATGGGGCAGAAGCTCGCCATGCCGGTCTATTGCTCGCCGACGGCGCTGCAGCGGCTGTTTCACCACCAGGGGGAACGGGCGGTCGCGGCGGCAGCGGCAAAACACGGCACGATGTTCGGGGTTTCCTCACTCGGCACGATCAGCCTGGAGGAGGCCAGGCAGATCAGCGACGGGCCTCAGGTCTATCAGTTCTATTTCCATAAGGACCGCGGGCTGAACCACGAAATGATGGCGCGGGCGAAAACGGCGGGCGTGCAGGCGATGATGCTGACGGTCGACAGCATCACCGGCGGCAACCGCGAGCGCGACAAGCGCACGGGCTTTGCCATTCCCTTCAAGCTCAATCTCGCCGGCATGATGCAGTTCGCGATCAAGCCGTCCTGGGCGATCGGCTGGATGACGCATGAGGCGTTCCGGCTGCCGCAGCTCGAAAACCACGTCAAGATGGACGGCGGTGCGCTGTCGATCAGCCGCTACTTCACCGAAATGCTCGACCCCTCGATGTCGTGGACCGACGTGGCCGAGATGGTGCAGGCCTGGGGCGGGCAATTTTGCCTGAAGGGCATCATGTCGGTGGAGGACGCCAAGCGCGCGGTCGAGATCGGCTGCACCGGCATCGTGCTGTCCAACCACGGCGGCCGCCAGCTCGACGGTTCGCGCAGCGCTTTCGACCAGTTGGCCGAGATCGTCGATGCCGTCGGCGACCGAATCGACGTGATGATGGATGGCGGCGTGCAGCGGGGAACACATGTTCTGAAAGCGCTGTCGCTGGGGGCAAAGGCAGTCGGGCTCGGCCGCTACTATCTCTTCCCGCTGGCCGCCGCCGGACAGCCCGGCGTCGAACGGGCGCTGGAGACGATCCGCACCGAGATCGAACGCGACATGAAGCTGATGGGCTGCACCTCGGTCGACCAGCTGACGCGGCGCAACCTGCGCTTCCGCTCCTGAGCCGAGCAGGATGTGATTTAAGGGCCGCAGCCCAACATACGGATGCGGCCCTCGCCCACAGCGGCGTCAAAGCAGGCTATAAATCGCCGCCGCCTCCTGTTTCAGCTTTTCCATCATCGACCGGTAGGGCCCCGGGCCATAGCTGATGCGGCCGACGCCGAGCTTTGCCAGGGTTTTCACGTCGGGAGCGCCTGCCCGCATCATGACATTGACCGGCAGCGACGATGCCGCGCAGATCTTTTCGATCAAGGCGGGGTCGATCAGGCCAGGCACGAAGAAGCCGTTGCCGCCGGCGGCCGCATAGGCCCTGCCCCGCTCGATCGCCTCGTCCACCAGGCCCGCATGTTTGGCAAGATCGCTCTCGGCCAGGAAGAGGTCGGTGCGGGCGTTGATGAAGAAGGGGATATCCTTGCCGTCGGCCATGGCGCGAATGGCGCGGATGCGGGCCGCCTGGCTTTCGACGGGATAGAGCCCCTCGCCGGCGACCACCCGATCCTCGAAATTGATGCCGATGACCCCCACATTCATCAGCCTGGCGACATTGGCGGCCGCCCCCTGAGGATCGGCGGAATACGCCCCTTCGAAATCGACCGAAAGCGGCAGGTCGACGGCATCGGTGATGGATTTTGCCGTCTCCACCAGCACCGACATCGGCAGCTTTTCGCCGTCGGCAAAGCCATGGGCGGCGGCGACCGACCAGCTTCCCGTCGCAAGCGCCTTGGCGCCGGCATCGGCGACGGCCTTTGCCGTCCCCGCATCCCAGATATTGTAAAGGACGATCGGGTCGCCCTTCCGGTGAAGCGCGCCGAATGCCTTGGCCTTTTCAGTCTGGTTCATGCTGTCTCCTCCATCCTTGTCTCTGTGCTGATTTTCTCTTCATGGCGCAGCAGCCACTGCTTGCGCCAGAGCCCGCCGCCGTAACCGGTCAGAGAACCATCGGCGCCGAGAATGCGATGGCAGGGCACGATGATTGCAAGCTGGTTGGCGCCATTGGCGCGGCCGACGGCCCGCACCACCTCCGGCCTCTCCATCTCCCTGGCGAGATCGCCATAGGCGCGCGTCTGCCCGAGGGGGATCTCCATCAGCCTTGCCCAGACATGCTTTTCAAAGGGCGTGCCGCCAAGGGCCAGGGGCGCCTTGAAAACGGTCAGCCGGCCTTCGAAATAATCGCGGATCTCCGCCTCGATCTGATCGATCGCCGGGGTGCGGCCGATCGCGACGGAGGAGCGGACGCGCTTCTGCAGCGCTTCGAGTTCGCTCAGTAGCGCCTTTCTATCGTGAAATTCGAGCAGATGCAGATGCGTCTTGTCGGCGACCGCGATCATCGGTCCGAGCGGCGTATCGAACCAATCGGCAAAGAGCAGCTCGCGGTTCTGCGAGAGCGCCGGCGCCTTGCCGACCATCCGCTGGAACGCCGACCGGAAGCCGCTCGGAGATTCGTATCCGGCGTCGATCTGGGCATCGATGACACGCGCTCCATCCGCCAGCTGCCGGGCCGCTTCTCCGAGCCTGCGGTAACGGACGATGTCATGGAAGGTCATGCCGAGCGCCCGCTTGAAGGCGCGGCGCACGGTCGAGGGATCATGGCCGCGGCGCACAAGCTCCTCCTCGGTCCAGCGAACCTCCGGCTCGCTGTCCAGCCGCGCCAGCAGCTCGTCGACGACTGGCTCCCGGCCCGGCTGCGGTTCCAGCGGCCTGCAGCGCTGGCAGGGGCGAAAGCCGGAATGCATGCAGGCGGCGATCGTCTCGAAGAAGAGCGTGTTTTCCCGCTTCGGCTTGCGCGCCGGGCAGGTCAGACGGCAGAAGATGCCCGTCGTCTTCACGCAAACATAGGCCTGGCCCTCGTAATCGGCGCTGCGCGCGACCAGGGCGTCATAGAGCGTATCATCGTCGGGGCGTTCGAAAAGCATGTGCGCTTTCTAACATCCAACGCCTGCCGCGTCCGCCGAAAATCGGGCGTCTATTTTTTCTTGTCGATTTCCTTGGGCGAGCAGCCGTGCCATAAGGGCGGCCATGACCAAGATCGACCGTACGCCTGAAAAAGCCGATTTCGAACACGTGACAGACTGGGTGTTCGACCTCGACAACACCCTCTACCCGCATCACATCAATCTTTTCGCGCAGATCGACAAGAACATGACCGCCTATGTCGCGGCGCTGTTACAGATGGAGCGGGAAGAAGCGCGCAAGCTGCAGAAGCAGTATTATCTCGACCACGGCACGACGCTGCAGGGCCTGATGATCCATCACGGCATCGACCCGAACGATTTCCTCGAAAAGGCGCATGCGATCGACTATTCGGCGCTGACGCCGCAGCCGGAACTCGGCGAAGCGATCAAGAAGCTGCCGGGGCGCAAATTCATCTTCACCAACGGCAGCGTCAAACATGCCGAAATGACCGCCGGAGCGCTCGGCATTCTCGAGCATTTCGACGATATCTTCGACATCGTCGCCGCCGATTACGTGCCGAAGCCGGCGCAGGCGACCTACGACAAGTTTGCGGTGCTGAAGCGCGTCGAAACGAACAAGGCGGCGATGTTCGAGGATCTGCCGCGCAATCTGACGGTGCCGAAGGCGCTCGGCATGCAGACCGTGCTGCTGGTGCCGCGCAATCTGGAAGAGACCGTCGTCGAATGGTGGGAAAAGACCAGCGGCGACGAGGATCACATCGATTTCGTCACCGATGACCTCGTTGCATTTCTCGGCAAGGTGACCAGATCCGGCGGCTGACCGCCAGGTTACGAAAGTTTCACCCAGCTTACCGATGTTTAACTGGGTCATTGAGGCCTGCTGCCGTAGCTTCTTTCGTGAGGGGACACCTTACGAAAGGGAAACACGATGTACCGCAACAAGCTGATACTGGCAGCGCTCTCCTCCGTCCTTATCTTCGGCGCCGCAGCCGGGGCAAGCTTTGCCGCACCGGGCGACGGGCCGCGCCCGCATCATGCCGGCATGGACCGCCCGGGTCCGGCTGGCTTCCGCGAAGTCACCTATGTCAGAATGCTCAAGCAGTTCGACACCAACAAGGACGGTCAGATCTCCAAGGAAGAGGCAACCGCCGGTCTCGACAAGATCTTTGCTGCGATCGACACCAATAATGACGGTTCGTTGACACCCGGCGAAATCCGCCAGTACCGGGAAACGCAGATGAAGGCGATGAAGGATGAGCGCAAGCAGGAGGTCGGCGAGAATGACGACGTCAATGCCGTGCCCGACCTGCTGGACAATGACGATCAGGGACGGCCGCCGCGCGAAGATCATGAAGGCCGCGACGGACGTCACTGGATGCGCCATGGCGGCAATTTCATGCGCGCCTCGATGATGATGCGCCGCGTCGATACCGACGAGAACGGCCAGATCTCCAAACAGGAAGCCTCCGCCGCCCTCGACAAGCTGTTTGCGCGGATGGACAGCAACAAGGATGGGGTCATCTCGATCGACGACATGCCGGACCGGCCGCTACTGTAAGGGCGGTGAACCATTGCATACTCCTTCCCCGCCCCGGCGGGGAAGAAGATACGCGTTGCAATCGAGACGCTGCGCTCGGCCCCCCTACTCGCGATGTTCGTAGAAATCCTGGACGATCTTCCACGCGGCGTCGGCCGTATCAACGAAGCTGATCAGCTTGACGTCGTCGGGCGCGATCGTGCCGAATTCGGCCAAGGCCTCGAAATTGATGATGCTGCGCCAGAAGGCTTCCCCGAAAAGGATCAGCGGCAGACGTTCCATGCGGCCGGTCTGGATCAGCGTCAGGCATTCGAAGAATTCGTCGAGCGTCCCGAAGCCGCCGGGAAAGACCGCGATCGCCTTGGCGCGCACCATGAAATGCATCTTGCGAATGGCGAAATAGTGGAAGTTGAAGCTGAGCTCCGGCGTCACATAGGTGTTCGGAGCTTGTTCGTGCGGCAGCACGATGTTGAGACCGATCGACGGCGCGCCCTCATCGGCTGCGCCGCGATTGCCCGCCTCCATGACGCCGGGGCCGCCGCCGGTGACGATGACATATTCCTGAAAGTCGAAGCCCGCCGAATATTTCGAGCAGAGACGGGCAAATTTGCGCGCCTCGTCATAATAGACGGAGGCCGCCTCCAGATTGGCGCGCTGGATCTCGTTGCGCGCCGCCCAGGCGCTCTGGCCGGGGGCGGGAATGCGGGCGCCGCCGAACATGACGACGGTCGAGCGGATGCCGCGTTCGGTCAGCATCATCTCGGTCTTCAAGAGTTCCAGCTGCAGCCGGATCGGCCGCAATTCCTCGCGGCAGAGGAAATCCTCGTCGACATAGGCTAGGCGATAGGCCGGCGACAACGTCTGCGGCGTCTTCGGCACGGCTTCGGCGCGCTGCCTGTCGGTCGAGCTGCTCTTCAACGGGTCCCATACGCCATCCTTGCGCCGCGAACCGCCGTTTCGTCCCTTCGCCATTTCGAAATGCCTTTCAGTATTGCCGGCCGTGAAACCGGATATGTCGCTATAACGCCTTGAATCCAGGTATGATCTTGTTCGAAAAATCATTCCGTTCTACGGGTGCATGCTGTAGAGCAGGACAAACCCACGCCGATCGCATGTCCGGAGACTCCGCCGTCTCCACGATAAAGATCGAAGTTTAAGGAATTCTCATGAGCGCCACCGACCTCGCATCCCTGGAAAAGACCATCGAAGCCGCCTTCGACAATCGCGATAATGTGAACATGTCGACGAAGGGCGAGGTCCGTGATGCGGTCGAAGCGGCGCTCGATCTGCTCGATTCCGGCAAGGCCCGCGTCGCGACCCGCGGCGCCGACGGCGCCTGGACGGTCAATCAGTGGCTGAAGAAGGCGGTGCTCTTGTCCTTCCGCCTCAACGACATGGAGGTGGTCAAGGGCGGCTCCGGCAATTCCACCTGGTGGGATAAGGTTCCCTCGAAATTCGAGAATTGGGGCGAAAACCAGTTCCGGGCGGCGGGCTTCCGCGCCGTGCCCAACTGCGTCGTGCGCCGCTCGGCCTATATCGCCCCGAACGCCATCCTGATGCCCTCCTTCGTCAATCTCGGCGCCTATGTCGGCGAAGGCACGATGGTCGACACCTGGGCGACGGTCGGCTCCTGCGCGCAGATCGGCAAACATGTGCATCTGTCCGGCGGCGTCGGCATCGGCGGCGTGCTGGAGCCGATGCAGGCCGGCCCGACGATCATCGAGGACAATTGCTTCATCGGCGCCCGTTCCGAAGTGGTCGAAGGCTGCATCATCCGCGAAGGCTCGGTGCTCGGCATGGGCGTCTATATCGGCAAGTCGACCAAGATCGTCGACCGCGCCACCGGCGAGGTGATGTACGGCGAAGTGCCGCCCTATTCCGTCGTCGTCGCCGGCTCAATGGCCTCGGCCAATGCGACGATGGCAAACGGCCAGCCGGCGCCGCATCTCTACTGCGCCGTCATCGTCAAGCGCGTCGACGAACAGACCCGTTCGAAGACCGGCATCAACGAGCTGCTCAGAGATTGATGACACCGGGGCATTGATCCGGTAAACAGGCGACGTCTTTTTGAGCGAGGCGGCCTCGCCTTGCCATGTCTTTGCCATTCCCGCCGGATAGTTCGACCGCCATGACCGCTACCGATCCCGTCGCCAATCTGCAGACGCTGATTCGCTGCCCCTCCGTCACGCCAGCCGAAGGCGGCGCGCTGACGGCGCTGGAAGCGATGCTTACACCGCTCGGCTTCAAAGTCGACAAAGTGAAAGCGAGCGAAGAGGGAACACCAGATATCGAGAACCTCTATGCCCGCCTCGGCAGCGACGGTCCGCACTTGATGTTTGCCGGCCATACCGATGTCGTGCCGGTTGGCGATGAAGCCGCCTGGACGCACCCGCCTTTTGCCGCGGAGATATCAAAGGGCGAGCTCTTCGGACGCGGCGCCGTCGACATGAAGGGCGGCATCGCCTGTTTCGTCGCCGCCGTCGCCCGTCATATCGAAAAGAACGGGCCGCCGGCCGGCTCGATCTCTTTCCTCATCACCGGCGACGAAGAAGGCCCCGCGATCAACGGCACGATCAAACTGCTGCAATGGGCGGCGGAGCGAGGCGAACGCTGGGACGCCTGCCTTGTGGGAGAACCGACCAATCCGGACCGGCTCGGCGACATGATCAAGATCGGCCGGCGCGGCTCGCTGTCGGGGAAGATCACCGTGCATGGCGTTCAGGGCCATGCCGCCTACCCGCACCTCGCCGACAATCCGGTGCGCGGCATGCTGCAGCTGACCCAGGCGCTGATGGATCCGCCCTTCGACGCTGGCACCGACGATTTCCAGCCGTCGAACCTCGAAGTGACGACGGTCGATGTCGGCAATCCGGCCACCAACGTCATTCCGGCCAAGGCATCGGCCAGCTTCAACATCCGCTTCAACGACAGCTGGACCGTCGAAACGCTGCGTGCGGAAATCCTGCGCCGGCTCGAGGCCGCTGCCGGCAACGGCCAGCTGCGGCCGGGCCGGGAGCCGGTGAAATACGATATCGTCTGGGCCGACCGGCCGAGCCATGTCTTCCTGACACGCAACAACGCCGTGATCGCCTCGCTGTCTTCGGCCATCGAGAGCGCGATCGGCCGCTCGCCGAAGCTTTCGACCACCGGCGGTACGTCGGACGCCCGCTTCATCAAGGATTATTGTCCGGTCGTCGAGTTCGGCCTGGTCGGTCAGACGATGCACATGGTCGATGAGCGTGTCGCCGTTGCCGATCTGGAGACGCTGACGGCGATCTACGAAACCTTCATCGACCGCTGGTTCGCTCATGCCGGGTCTTAGGGAAGTCCAGTATTATCTGGCCGGCCTCTGGCTGCTGATCCGGATGGATCCGCGCGGCTTCCGCTTCCTCGATCTATCGGAGCGCGGCGTCAACCGGTCGTTTTGGGCGATGGCCTGGTGCCTGCCGCCGATGGGCATTTCCTGGCTCTGGTGGCGACAGGCCTTCCTGCGGTCGATGCCGCCCGAGGCCGATGTCGATCTTGCCTTCTACATCAGGCTCGGCCTCGTCGAGGTCGCCAACTGGTTCGTGCCGCTGGTCTTTGCCGGGCTGCTGCTGCTTGCCTTCCGCATGGGCGAGCGCTTCGCCCCCGTCGTCGTCAGCGTCAACTGGCTCGGCGTGCCGCTCTCCTATATCAACGGTCTGCTATTGGCGCTGGTGTTCTTCCTGCCCGGCACCGTCGGCCTCGTCTCGCTGCTGCTGCTCGCCTTCATGCTGGCGCAGATCTTCGCCCTGGCGCGCATTCTCAGGATGATCTGCCACGATCACGCGCTGATGGTCGGGGCGCTGACGCTGGTGCTACTCGTGCCATCGATGATCCTTTCGGAATATCTGCAGCACTTCCTCGGCATCTACCCCGCCTGACCCGCGCTATCGCATGAGCATCAGAGATCGTCGTCGTTTTCCTCGGCGGGCCTGCGGCGGTCAGTGATCACCTCGGGATAATCCACCTGCAGGAAATAGAGCCCTTCGGGCGGCGCCACCGGGCCGCAGGCCTTGCGGTCCTGCGCCTCGAGCGCCGCCTGCACATCCCCAGGGGTCCATTTGCCTTCGCCGGCAAGCTTCAGCGTGCCGGCGAAGGAACGGATCTGGTTGTGGAGAAAGCTCTGCGCCGTGGCGCGGATCTCGATCAATTCGCCATTTCGCGTCACGTCAAGCCGGTCGAGCGTGCGCACCGGGCTGTTCGCCTGGCAATGGGCGGAGCGGAAAGTGGAGAAATCGTGCCGGCCGACCAGCCTCTGGGCGGCGGCGTGCATGACCTCGTGATCGAGCGTCTTCGGCACCCACCACGCCTTGCCGGCTTCGAGCGCCAGCGGCGCCCGGCGGCTGACGATGCGATAGAGGTAATGGCGCCGCAGTGCCGAAAAGCGGGCATCGAAAAAATCGGGAACCGCCTCGACGTCGAGAATGGAGACACGCTCGCCGGCAAGCCTCAGATGCGCGTTCAGGGCATTTTGCAGCTTGTAGGGCGACCAGTCCTTGGAAAGGTCGGCATGGATCACCTGTCCCATGGCGTGAACGCCGGAATCGGTGCGACCGGCGCCGCGGATCGACACTGTCTCGCCGGTCAGCGACAACACCGCCGCCTCGATCGCCCCCTGCACCGAGGGGCCGTTCTCCTGCCGCTGCCAGCCGACATAGGGGCCGCCGTCATATTCGACGGTCATGCGGAAACGCGGCATCAGGAAAGCCTCGTGCCGGCGGCAAGCGGCGTACCGCGGAGGAAATCGGCCGCGGCAAGCGGCTTGCCGCCTGCCTTCTGCAGCCGTGTCAGCCGCACGGCGCCGGAAGCACAGCCGACGACGAGATCGTGGGTCAGCAACTGTCCGGCGGTCCCCTGCCCCTCAGCCAGCTCCGAGCCCAGCACCTTCACCCGTTCCGGCTTACCGCCGATCTCAAGCTCGAACCAGGCGCCCGGAAACGGTGCCAGGCCGCGGATATGGTTGTGCACATCCCGCGCCGGCCTGGCGAAGTCGATGCGCGTCTCGGCCTTGTCGATCTTGGCGGCATAAAGCACGCCGTCTTGCCGCTGCGGCGTCAGCGGCAGGTCGTTCATTTCCAGCTTCACCATGGCTTCCGCCATCGCCTTGGCGCCGACCTGCATCAGCCGGTCGTGCAATTCGCCTGCCGTCATGTTCGGGCCGATCTCGACTTCGCGGGTGAGCGCGACGGCGCCGGTATCGAGACCCTTGTCCATCTTCATCACCATCATGCCGGTCTTTGCGTCGCCGGCCATGATCGCCCGCTGGATGGGCGCAGCACCCCGCCAGCGCGGCAGCAGCGAGGCATGGCCGTTATAGCAGCCGTCGCGGGTGCCATTCAAAACCGCTTCCGGCAGAAGCAGCCCGTAGGCGACGACGACGGCGACATCGGCCTTGAAGGCGGCAAACCTCTCACGCTCCCGCTCATCCTTGAAATTGACCGGCGTGAAGACCGGCAGACCAAGCAGCTCGGCCGCCTGATGCACCGGCGATTTCTGCAGATCGAGCCCGCGCCGGCCGCCCGGCCGCGGCGGCTGCGTATAGACGGCGACGACCCTGTGGCCGGCGTCGACGAGCAGGCGCAGGGTCGGAACCGAGAACTCCGGGGTTCCCATGAAAATGATGCTAAGAGACATTCTATCTCGCCAATTGAGGATCAGCCGTCTTCAAACGGGTTTACGAGCTTGAGATCAAGCCCCTCGAAATCTCGGATGTTGCGGGTGGCGAGCGTCGCGCCGTTTGCCAGGCAGATGGCGGCAATCATCGCATCCTTCGTTTCCATCGGCCGCCCCATCTTTCTGCGCTGCGCCGCCAGAAGGCCGTAGCGATTGGCCGCACTCAGGGAAAAACCGAGGATGCGGCCGGCAAATTCCGACTCGATCCGGTTGAAGTCGGATATCAATGTTGCCTTTCGCCTGCCATCGTCGAGAAGTTCAAGACCATAGCGCATTTCGGCGACGGCGATCGTCGTCAGGAAAAGCATCTCGACGTCGTAGCCATCAAGCCAATTCAATATCCGCTCGCTGTGGGTTCTCCCCTGCAACTCGGAAATCACATTCGTATCGAGCACGATCATGTGTCGAAGCGCGGCGGTTCGCGGTCGGGTTCGTGGCGGGATGCGGCGATGGATTCCACCTCCTCATCGGTCAATCTTTCGTCGCTCATCAGCGAGCGCAGGCGCTGTCCGGCGGAAGCCCCCGAACGCCCGACCGCAATCTGCCGGCGGATGATTTCGATCGCCTCTTCCGAAAGGCTGCGGCCATTGCGCTGCGCGCTTTCCTGAAGTTGCCGCTTCATTGCGTCAGGAACATCGCGAATAAGCAGGTCACCCATTCGGCACCTCCATCATGATATCGGTGATATCATAGTGCCTCGCCGGCGCATTTTCAACGCTCGTCAGAGTGCCTTGGACTTCGCCGCCTTGGTGAACTTCTTGATCACCATCTCGCGCTTCAACCGCGAGATATAATCGATGAACAGCACGCCGTTCAGGTGGTCGATCTCGTGCTGCAGGCAGGTGGCGAGCAGGCCGTCGGCTTCCACCGTCTGTTCCTTGCCGTTGCGGTCGAGATATTTGACCGAGACGACCGCCGGGCGCTCGACCTCGGCATAATAATCCGGAATCGACAGGCAGCCTTCCTCATAGACCGAGCGTTCGTCGGAGGATTTGACGATCTCCGGATTGATGAAGACCTGCGGCTGCTTTTCTTCGCCTTCGCGCGACACGTCGATGACAAGCATGCGGCGCGGTACGCCGATCTGGATGGCGGCAAGGCCGATGCCCGGCGCGTCATACATGGTTTCCAGCATGTCGTCGGCCAGACGCTGCAGGTCGGCGTCGACCCGCTCGATCGGCTTGGACAGCTGGCGGAGAAGGGGATCGGGAAGAATGATGAGTGGCTTGATGGTCATGGGCGTTCCCATAACCCATCTTTTCCCACTATGGAATTATCCGGCGGGCGGGGAAGACGCTTTTTTGCATCCCCGCCCGGAATTTCGCCATATTCGCCTCATGCCGCCCGGCGGGTGGCGGCGACGGAACGGCCTTCCGGCCGGGCGCGGAAGCGGCGCAGCAGCTCGATCAGCTGGTCCACCTCGTCCTTGAGGCGGCCGGTTTCCGCCGACGTGCGCTCGACCATGCCGGAATTCTGTTGGGTGATCTCGCCCATGCTGCGGATCGCCACACTGACCTCGTTGACGCCGGTCGCCTGATCGCGGGCGGCAGCGGCGATATCGGCGACGAAGCGGTTGATGATGTCGATGCGGCCGATCATGTCGTTCAGCGCCTCGCCGGTGCTGGAGACGATGCCGACACCCTCATTGACCTGGGTCGAGCTCTGCGAGATCAGGTTCTTGATCTCCTTGGCGGCTTCGGCCGTGCGCTGGGCCAGCTGGCGCACTTCCTGGGCGACGACGGCAAAACCCTTGCCGGCATCGCCGGCGCGCGCTGCCTCGACGCCGGCGTTCAGCGCCAGCAGATTGGTCTGGAAGGCGATCTCGTCGATGACGCCGATGATCTTGGAAATCTCCGTCGAGGATTTTTCGATGCCGGCCATCGCCGAGACGGCGCTGGTGACGAGTTCACCCGAATTCTTCGCCTTCTGCTGCGTCTCGCGTACGGCGTCCGAAGCCTTCTCGGCATTGGCGGCGGTCTGGCCGACGCTGACGGAAAGCTGCTGCAGGGCCGCCGAGCTTTCCTCGACGCCGGCCGCCTGCTGTGCGGTGCGCAGCGCCAGGTCGTTGGTCGCGTTGGAAATGACGTCGGCGCCGCTCATGATCTGGCCCGACGTGTCGCGCACGGATGCGAAGGATTGGCGAAGGGCGCTGACGGCGCGGTTGTAATGCTCGGCCATCTGCCTGAAATCACCCGGCAGATCGGAGGGCAGAGTGGCTTCGAGATCGCCATTCGACAGTGCTTCCAGGCCGCGGCGCAGCTGCTCCAGCGCGATCGCCTGGTCGGATTGCGCCTTGGCGCGCTCCTCTTCCAGCGCACGGCGCTTGGCTTCCAGCGTCTCGAGATAGACCGAGATGGAATAATCCATGTCGAGCATGGCTGATTTGATGACGGCGGACAGCTTCTCGGCCAGTTGCCTGCCCTGCTGGCGCGCGAAGACCGAAGGCCACTGCTTCTCCATGATACCCTTGACGAGCTCGGACATGACGAGGGCATATCCGCCGATATACCAGCGCGGCTCCAGCCCGATGCGGGCATGGGTGCGGCCGACCGCCGTTACGCCATCGACATAGCTTTCGTCGAAGCTACCACCTGCAAGATTGGCCCAATGATCCTGCTGCCGCTTCTTGGCATGGGCGACCTGGCTCTTGTCCGTGAAAAAGCTCGAGACAGCGGGGGTCCTGGCAATCTTGGCGTAAAATTTATCGAGGGCGCCGCCGACCAGCTCTGATATAACCGGGCGCAGGTCCCGCATCGACTTGCGCGCCGCCTCATCCAGTTCGATGAAATCGAGACGCTGTTTCAGCGCACTGTCGGTCTGCTGGGATGTCATTGAGATCTCTGTCTTTGGCGCAACGGCGCGGGAGGGAATTTTGCGCCACAGATTTTGGCGAATATGGTTGAGCAATCGTTAATCCGGCTGCGATTTTCTGCGTTGACCAGCAAGGCGCGGCGGGCATCGCAGGATATTGAGGATTGCCGACTTCGTTCACGTTTTGATCTATATATTGCCGCATCTTCTGTTATGGTTGCGCCATGACCGTCGCTTCCGAATCGCTTTCAGCTTCCGTCGCCTCGATCAGCCCGGCCATGCTGGCGCTGGCCGGCGGCGTTCTTGCAGCCCTCATCCTGCTGGTAATCGTGCTTTTCCTGCGTGCGGCCGGCCTTCGCCGCGAACAGGCGGAGGAGGCGGATCTGCGCGCCAGGGAAAGTGCGATGCGCATGGCCGAGCTTCTGAAGATCCAGGCGGAGATGCAGGGCCGGATCACGGCGATGGCCGAAGTCTTCGGCACGCGGCAGAGCGAGCTCAACCAGGCGATCAACCAACGCCTTGACGGCATGTCGCAGCGCATGAGCTCGACGATCACCGAACAGACGAAATCGACGCATGAAAACCTGCAGCGGCTGCAGGAGCGGCTGGCGGTGATCGACGCGGCGCAGAACAATATCCAGACACTCGCCAAGGACGTCGTCGGGCTTCAGGCGATACTTTCCAACAAGCAGACGCGCGGCGCCTTCGGCCAGTCGCGGATGGAGACGATCGTCGCCGACGGCCTGCCGATGGGGGCCTACGCCTTCCAGCAGACGCTGTCGAACGGCTCGCGGCCGGACTGCACGATCCGTATGCCGAACGGGGCGCCGCCGCTCGTCATCGACGCGAAGTTCCCGCTCGAAGCCTGGAACGCCATCCGCGACGCCGGCAGCCCCGAGGCCACCAAGCTCGCCGGCCAGCAGTTCCGCCGCGACATGGAGATCCATATCCGCGATATTGCCGAGAAATATCTGATCCAGGGGGAAACCCAGGATACCGCCTTTCTCTTCGTGCCGTCCGAATCGATCTTTGCCGAGCTCCACGAAAATTTCGAAGCGGTGGTGCAGAAGGCGCACCGGGCGCGCATCGTCATCGTCTCGCCATCCCTGCTGATGCTGTCGATCCAGGTCATCCAGGCGGTGCTGAAAGACCAGCGCATGCGGGCGCAGGCGCATCTGATCCAGGGCGAGGTGGCGCTGCTGATGGACGATCTCAGCCGCCTCGACGAGCGGGTGCGCAAGCTGCAGGGCCATTTCGCCCTGGCGCAGAAAGATATCGACATGGTGGTCACATCGGCCGACAAGCTCACCAGGCGCGGCGCCAAGATCGAGGCGCTGGAATTCGAGGCAGGCGGCGACGCCAAGCCCGCCCGCCACGACGAGACTCCGGCCAAATCCGTGGAAAGCCGTACCGGCCTTCTCAAGCTTCGGGTGGTTGACGAGGAGTGATCGCTTCGGGCAGTGTCTCGCCCCATGAAATAGCAGGAGCATGATGTCATTCGCATGCTCCAAAAGACGGGACAGCCTGATGATCACAGTTTTCGGATCCATCAACATGGATCTCATCGCCACGACCGAGCGACTGCCAAAGCCCGGCGAGACGGTGGCCGGCAACGGTTTTGCCACGGCCGCCGGCGGCAAGGGCGCCAACCAGGCGCTGGCAGCCCGTCGCGCCGGCCGCTATGTGCACATGGCCGGCGCCGTCGGCAAGGATGCTTTTGCCGCCGATGCGCTCGCCCTGCTCGATGATGCCGGAACCGACCTCTCCCTCGTCAAACATGTCGACGGTCCCACCGGCACGGCGCTGATCCTGGTCGGCGGCGATGGCGAGAACATGATCGCCGTGGTCCCCGGCGCCAACGGCCTGGTGACGGCTGCCGATGCCGAAACGGCGGTCGGCAAGATGAGTGAAGGCGACATTCTGATGCTGCAGCTCGAAGTGCCTGTTGACGCGGTCGAGCGCGCGCTGTCGGAAGCCCGCGTCAGGGGCGTCACCAGCATCCTCAACCTGGCGCCGCTTACTCCCGATGCGCCGCGTCTCGGGCGCCTGGCCGATATCGTCATTGCCAATGAGACCGAGTTCGAGCGGCTCGCCGGACAGGATGGCATGGACGCCGAAGCGCGCGAGGCGGCCCTTCACCGCCTGCACCAGGAGACCGGCCAGACGCTGATCGTCACGCTCGGCGGCGATGGCGTCATCGCCATCCGCGACGGCGTCGTTTCCCGGGCGCAAGGCCTGAAAATCGAACCTGTCGATACTGTCGGCGCGGGCGATACCTTCTGCGGTTACTTTACCGCCAGCGTCGACGAAGGCCTCGATTTTGCCTCGGCGCTGCGTCGCGCGGCCGTCGCCGGCTCGCTCGCATGCCTCAAGGCGGGGGCGCAGCCTTCGATCCCGTTAAGCCAGGACGTCGCGGACAGAATATAGTTTCTGTCTCTTTGCGAAGCCGCCGAATGAACCCTTTAGTTTTGAGGGGATTTCTGCGGTTTTCCTTGTCTTGACCATTCGAGTTTCATTCAAATTTAAGGTATTTCCGGCGATCTTCCTCGTGGTCGCCGGCGCCCTTCGTTCTTGCAGCCGGCCGCCAATTCAAAGTGCTGCAGCGTCCCGTGGCGTCTTGAAAGACGCGCGCCGCTGCAGGCGGCTGCTCCATGACGGGGCGATGCCTTCGCTCCTGCGCCGGAGAATGCCCGTTCGGCGTATCCTTGCCCGAGGACCCCATGTTTATCTTTCGCATGAAATCGCTTGCGGCGAAACTTCTCGTCATCACCGGCATCGCCATCGCGCTTGTTCTCATCGTCTCGAACTTTTTCCTCATCGGCCAGACGCGTGATCGCGTCCAGACGCTGACGATGGATCAGGCCAATCTCGAGGCAAAATCGATCGCCAATGAAATCGCTGCCAATGTCGGCGAACTCGCCAGTGCCGCACGCACCATGTCGGGCGTGATCGGCCGCGGCCATGAGGGCAAATCGCTCGATCGCAAGGGCATGATCAACGTGCTGAAGGCCAATCTCGAACAGAACGCCTTTGCCTTCGGCAGCTGGTTCTGCGAGCAGCTCGGCGCGCTCGACGGCAAGACCACCGAGATCGCCAACAATAATGACGAAGGCACAAACAAGAACGGCGCCTTCACGCCCTATTGGTCGAAGACCAAGGACGGTGGCATTCAATACTCCACCTTCGACAATGACTATACCGCCGAATGGTGGAAGCTTGCTGCCGACAGCGGCAAGGGCGCGATCACAACCCCCTATCTCGCCCAGGGAACAGATGTACCGACGCAGCTGACATCAATTGCCTATCCCGTCATAGCGGGCGGCAAGATGATCGGTGTCGGCGGTGTCGACATCTCGCTGAAGTCGCTGACCGACAAGCTGCAGGCGCTGCATCCCTTCGGCTCGGGGCGCGTGACGCTGCTGTCGCAGGCCGGCAACTGGATCGTCGCTCCGATCCCCGACCTGATGACGAAACAATATGACGGCGAAGGCGCCGACGTCGTCAAGGCGGCGCTGTCGAACAAGCAGCCCGGCCTTGTCAGGAATCTCACTTATGACGGCCTCGACCCCTTCGACCGCGTCGTCTATCCGTTCGAAGTCCCCGGCGTCAACGCCACCTGGGTCGTGCTTGTCGATGTCCCGCACGCGGCGATCAACGCGCCGGTGCAGGACCAGACCTACATGATGATCGCCACCGGCCTGATCGTGCTCGGTGCGGTGATGCTCGCGCTCTATTTCGCCGTCCGCTCGCTCGTACAGCGGCCGCTCGGCAGCCTTGTCGCTAGCGTCAAAACGCTCAGCGACGGCGAATATGCCGAACCCATCGCTGCCCAGGACCGTACCGACGAAGTCGGTTCGGTCGCCAAGGCGCTCGAAGGCTTCCGCTTCAAACTCGCCGACTCCAGGCGCCTCGAAGACGAGGCCACCCACCAGCGACAGGCCGCCGAGACCGAGCGCAGCCGTTCGGAATCGGAACGGCAACAATCGGTGTCGCTGCAGCGTCATATCGTCTCGATCGTCGGCGCCGGCCTTTCCGAACTGTCCCAGGGCAATCTGGGTCACCGCATCACCGAGGAATTCCCCGGCGAATACGGCAAACTGAAGCAGGACTTCAACGCCGCGCTTGCGAGCCTCGAAGAGACCATCAACACGATGAATCTCAGCGTCGTCAATATCGGCGCCGGCACCGGCGAGATCAGCAACAGCGCTTCCGACCTCGCCAAACGCACCGAGCAGCAGGCGGCAAGCCTGGAAGAGACGGCGGCAGCGCTCAATGAGCTTACCGCCCAGGTCGATTCCAGTGCCGAGAATGCCCGCATGGCTGCCGACAACGTCAACCTCGCCTGCCAGGATGCCGAGAAGTCAGGCGAAGTGGTGCAGAAAGCCATCGCCTCCATGCATGGGATCGAGCAGTCTTCGACGGAGGTTTCACGGATCATCGGCGTCATCGACGAAATCGCCTTCCAGACGAACCTGCTGGCGCTGAATGCCGGCGTCGAAGCGGCCCGCGCCGGCGAAGCCGGCAAGGGTTTTGCCGTCGTCGCCCAGGAAGTGCGTGAACTCGCGCAGCGTTCGGCCAATGCTGCCAAGGAGATCAAGACGCTGATCAACACCTCGGCCGTCCAGGTCAAGGAAGGCGTCGATCTCGTCGGGCGCGCCGGCGGCACGCTGCACAAGATCGCCGAACAGGTGATGGGCATCAACAGCCTCATCCGGCAGATCTCGGCATCGGCGAGCGAACAGGCGGTCGGGCTGAAGGAAATCAACCAGGCCATGAACCAGATGGATCAGGTGACGCAGCAGAATGCGGCGATGGTGGAGGAAGCGACCGCCGCCAGCGTGGCGCTCAACGACGAGGCGCAGACGCTGAAGGCGCTCGCCACGCGCTTCAGCGTCTCCGGCTCCGCCAACGCGACTGCACTCGCCTCCGTGGCAAGGCAGATGCGTGCGCCGGCTGCAGCCCCCTCACATTTCGCGGCTGCTCCCGCGGTCCGCCACGCCCCGGCGACCCGCCGCACCACACCTCAATCGCATGGCTCGGCTGCCGTGGCTCGGGATAACTGGGAAGAGTTCTGACCGTTCAGCCCTGCATGAGAAAAAAGGCGCCTGCGAAATCAGGCGCCTTTTTTCATTTAGGGATTATGCAGCTCAAGCAGCGTTCGACGTCTGCTCCTCGTTGAGGAAGGCGTAGATCGCCGAGGCGGAATCGGTGGCCCGCAGCTTTGCAACCAGGTCTTGATCGCGCAGGACGCGGGCGATGCGCGACAGGGCTTTGAGATGATCGGCGCCGGCGCCCTCCGGTGCCAGCAGCAGGAAGACGAGATCGACGGGCTGGTCGTCCAGCGCTTCGAAATCGACAGGCTGCTCCAGCCGGGCGAAGATGCCGACGATGGAATGAATGTTCACCAGCTTGCCGTGGGGAATGGCGATACCGTTGCCGACGCCGGTCGAGCCGAGGCGTTCGCGCTGCAGGATGACGTCGAAAATCTCCCGTTCGGAGAGCCCGGTGATCCTCGCGGCTCTTGCCGCCAATTCCTGAAGCAACTGTTTCTTGGAATTTACTCTGAGGGCGGGAATGATCGCATCCTGATGGAGCAAATCTGCCAATGCCATTTCTTTTTCCTTCTGTCGCCGGGATCAGATGATGCGAGGAGCGGCGGCGATGCCGCCGCTCACCGCCCTGATCTCAGCCTTTGATATTGGCCGAATCGATCCAGCCAATATTTCCGTCGTGCCGACGATAAACGATATTCAGATGTTCCTTGCCGGGACTGCGGAACAGGAGAAGCGGCTCGTCGGTCATGTCGAGCGCCATCACGGCGGTGGCGACGGACATGGTCTTCAACTGCTTCGTGCTCTCAGCGACGATTGCCGGGGCGAAATCGTCGGGAATTTCATCCTCGTGATCAGGAACGGAGTCCATGACCGTGTAGGAGACTTCTGCAAAGCCATTCAGGTGGTTTCCGGCATGATGGTCCTTCAGCTTGCGCTTGTAACGGCGCAGGCGTTTCTCGATGCGCTCGGAAGCGGCGTCGAAAGCAAGCTGCGGATCCGTGGCTTCGCCGGCGGCATGAAGCACCACCCCGCTGTCGAGATGAAGCTTGCAGTCTGCCGAGAAACGAGAACTCGCCTTTTCGACGGTCACCTGGCCGGAATACCCCCCATCGAAGTATTTCGTGATGGCCGTAGCAATTTGGTCCTCGATCTTTTGACGGAAGGATTCACCAATTTCCATATGTTTCCCGGATACACGCACACTCATGGAGTTTCCCTTCTTATGGTCGTTTGCGGGTATCAGTTTACGCCAAGCCTCGGGTTCATCCAAGCACTTCGCGCAATCTCAAGCAAGATCGGCGCAGGCCTGTGGGCCCTCGGTGCCCTTGGGATGATGGGGATAACTTCAAAACGCCGTTCACGGCGCCAATTGCGGCGGGCTTCTAGCCAGAGGTTACCAGAAAGTCAATAGGACGCCGAATCAGCCCCGGGCGCGCTCGCAGAAGCTGTAGCAAATCTCCTGCGGAAGGAGCCTTCCAGCACCTTCCTTTCATGAGCTCACGCGCTTCGCGCCTGCGTTGTGCGCGGCATCGTCATGGCGATGACACCGAGAATGACGCAGGTGAGCCCGATCCAGGCCGTCGGGCTCAGGCTTTCACCGAGGAAGACGATACCGATCGCGACACCGATCGGCACGCGGAGATAGGCTTGCGACGTGGTTCCGACCGAACCCAGCGTCTGAACGAGGCGGAAATAGATCGTAAAGGCAAGCGCCGTCGAAAAGGCGGAAAGGGCAAGCAGCGCCAGCACCGATGCGGCCGAGGGATCGAGCCCCCACGGCCGATCGACGATCAGGCTCAAGGGTATCAGAATGACCGCGCCTGAGATCAGCGAACCGGCCGCCGGCACGGCGGGATCAAGGCCTCTGAAGTTCTTGCTGAAAATCGCAGCCCCGGCATAACAGATGGTCGCCAGGATGATGGCAAGCTGCGCCATCAGGCTTTCGCCAAGACCGCCGAGCGCTTCGACGCCGATGACGAGGCAGATGCCGGCAAGCCCGGAGACGACGCCTGCTCATGGCGGGTTATCGACACGGTCAGCAGGAAGGTGAAGATCGGCGTCGCCGAATTCAGGATCACCGCCAGTCCGGCATCGACGGACTGCTCCGCCCAGGCGATCAGCGTGAAAGGAATGACGCTGTTCAGGCAGGCCTGGACGACGAACAGGCGCCATGTCGCGCGGTCGCGCGGCAGGCGGACATGCCGATGGCGAAGCACGGCCAGCAGAATGGCGCCGGCGATCAGTGTGCGCACCGCGATCAAGGTCACCGGCGGGATCGTTTCGACCCCGATCTTGATAAAGGTGTAGGAAGAACCCCAGAGGGTCGCCAGCACCAAAAGCAGGACAAGTTCTCTGGCAAGCTTCGGATTTTGCGGCGTCATAGGCACATCGATATTCGTTTAAGACACGGGAGAAATAGGCCAATTTGCGAAGTGGATGCTTCGATCACGGTCGAAGCGTCCTGCTGCCTCAGAAGCCCGCGACCTTGGCGAGCGCCCGTTTCTCGCGGCGGCGCTGGACCGAGGAAGCGATGTTCATCGCTTCCCGGTATTTCGCGACCGTGCGGCGGGCGAGATCGATGCCGCCCTTCTTCAGCATGTCGACGATATCGTCATCGGAGAGCACCGCGTCGGGGCTCTCCTGCATGATCAGCGCGCGGATCTTGTGGCGCACGGCCTCGGCCGAATGGCTGTCGCCGCCCTCGACCGCGCCGATCGACACGGTGAAGAAATATTTGAGTTCGAAGAGGCCGCGCGGCGTCAGCATATATTTGTTCGAGGTGACGCGGCTGACGGTGGATTCATGCATCTTGATCGCCTCGGCCACCGTTTTCAGGTTCAGCGGCCGCAAATGGTCGACACCGTGCAGCAGGAAGGCGTCCTGCTGGCGGACGATCTCGCTTGCCACCTTCATGATGGTCTTTGCCCGCTGGTCGAGGCTGCGGGTCAGCCAGTTGGCGCTCTGCAGGCACTCGGAAAGGAAGGCATGATCCTCGCCGTTCCGGGTCACGCGGGAAAAATAGGACTGATTAACAAGCACGCGCGGCAGCGTATCCGGATTGAGCTCGACCAGCCAGCCACCCTCCGCGGAGGGCCTGACGACGACATCGGGCATGATCGCTTCGGAAACACCCGTCTCGAAACCGCTGCCGGGCTTCGGATTGAGCTGGCGGATCTCGCCGAGCATGTCGAGAAGATCTTCCTCGTCAACGCCACAGAGCCGCTTCAGCGTGGCGAAGTCGCGCCGGGCCAGGAGCTCGAGATTTTCGACCAGCGCCTGCATGGCAGGGTCGTAACGGTCCTTCTGCCTGAGCTGGATCGCCAGGCATTCGGCGAGGCTGCGGGCAAAAACACCCGGCGGATCAAGCGTCTGGAGGGCGGCGAGCACGTGTTCGACCTGCGTGAGACTGGTGCCGAGCCGCTCGCCGGTCTCGACCAGATCGACCTGGATGTAACCGGCATCGTCGAGCTGATCGATAAAATTCTGCGCGATCAGCCGGTCGCTCATATCGCGCAGCACGAAGGGGATCTGCTGAGCGAGATGATCGCGCAGCGACACCTGGCCGGCGACAAAATCGTCGAGATCGTAATCGGCGCCGTCGGCGCTGCCCGGCATCGACTTCCACTGACCGACGAGTTCCGGTGCGTCGAGGCGCTGCGGACCACCGTCATCGGGAAAGACATTGGTGTAATTGGCGTCGAGCTCGTCGTTCAGCCGGCTGCTGCTTTCGCTGCCGCCATTGTCGTACCAGTCACTCGACAGCGCCTCGGCACGATTGTCGGCGCCATCGTCCGAGCCGGCGTCCTCCGGCGAATGACCGAACTGCTCGTCCTCGCCTGCCGGCCGTTCGTCGCCCGCCTCGCCGTCATTCGACGGAAATTCGAGCAGCGGGTTCTTCTCCACTTCCTGAGCGATGAACTGAGTGAGCTCGAAATGGGTCATCTGCAGCAACTGGATGGATTGCATCAGTTGCGGCGTCATGACCAGGGACTGGCTCTGGCGCAGAAATAGATTGGCGGACAGTGCCATGACGGACGCGAAACTCCCTCGACTCCAGGAAACCGCGCCCGATCCACGCTTCAGGCCACGGAAATCCGAGTTGGCCCAAAAATTGCTTTTTTATCTCATTTGGTCAAGCGGAACTACGCGGCAAGGTGAATCGGCGCGGGATCAGAGGCTGAAATTATCGCCGAGATAGAGCCGGCGCACTTCCGGATTGTTGACGATGTCGTTGGCCCGGCCGTGGGTCAGCACCTCACCGGCATGGATGATATAGGCGCGGTCGATGAGGCCAAGCGTCTCACGCACATTGTGGTCGGTAATGAGAACGCCGATGCCGCGGGCCGTCAGGTGGTGGACGAGGTTCTGGATATCGGCGACCGAAATCGGGTCGACACCGGCGAAGGGCTCGTCGAGCAACATGAAAGTCGGGTCGGTTGCAAGCGCTCGTGCGATTTCAAGACGGCGGCGTTCGCCGCCGGAAAGGGCGACGGCCGCGCTCTTGCGCAGCTTCTGGATATGAAATTCCTCAAGCAGCTCGTTCAGCTTCTGCTCGCGCTCGGCCTTGTCCTTCACATGCACTTCGAGGACGGCGCGGATATTTTCTTCCACCGTCAGTCCGCGAAAGATCGAGGCTTCCTGCGGCAGGTAACCGACGCCGAGGCGCGAGCGGCGGTACATCGGCATGGTCGTGACATCGTTTCCGTCGATCTCGATCGTGCCTTCATCCACCGGCACCAGGCCGGTGATCATGTAAAAGCAGGTCGTCTTGCCGGCGCCGTTCGGGCCGAGCAGGCCGACGGCTTCGCCGCGACGCACCACCAGGGAGACGCCGTTGACGACACGGCGCGTCGCATAGGTCTTGGTCAGACCACGGGCGATCAGCGTTCCCTGATAGCGGCTCTTGTCGGCGGCACCCGCAGCGTGCGGCTCAGGCCTGCCGAACATGGTGGATAGCGATGATAATTTCACGTGGGAGGCCGGTTCAGTTCTGCTTCTGCGCGTTCGGCTGCGATTTCGGATCGAGCTGAATCTGGACACGACCGCCGCAGCTTTCAAGCTCCGCCTGGCCGGTTTGCATGTGAACGGTCAGCTTGCAGCCGGTGAAGACGTTCGGACCGTCCGACAGAATGACCTTGTTTCCTTGATCCGCGGTCAGGATGAATGTCTGCGAGGCCATGTCGAAATTGCCGTCGTCGGCAGTCGCCGTCTGCGTGCCCGAGACCAGGTAGACCTTGTCCGTCACCAGGATCTTGTCGATATCCGCACTTCCCGACGCCAGCGAGGCCGACTGCTCGGGCTTCGCCTCGGGTTGAGCCGGCGCGCCGGCGCCCGACTTTGCCGCCTTGTCCTTGTAATAGACGGTCATCTTGCCGGACTGCATCGTCGTCGTGCCCTGGACGACCTTGACGTTGCCGGTGAAGAGCGCCGTGTGCTCCTGGTCATGGATCTCCAGCTTGTCGCTTTCGATCTGGATTGGCTGGTCGTTGGAAAGCTTCATGCCCGACATGGTGGTCGACTGCGCCCCCGCGCCCGAGACCGTCAGAATAAGGGCAAATGCGCCGGCAACGAATGCGATGCCCGTCTTGCAAGCTGAAATGCGACAATCTTTTGTCATGGGTGACCCGGCTGGTTAAGTGCCCTGTTTATGAATGGTGGATGGATCGACATTCATGCGAACATTCCCCTCGAATGTGATCACGCGCCCCTTATCGGTTATCTCCAGCGTCTTCGCAACAATGGAAGCATTGTCCTTTGTGATGGTGACGGGGTCGTCGCTGCGCATGTTGCCGCCCTTGATGTCGAGCCGGGCGGACTGGAATTGCGCGTTGAGGCCGCTGCTCAGCACCAGGGTGAAGGGAGCCGTCATATGCAGGTTATCGGTGGCGCGATTATAATCGGCAGTCGAAGCGATGACGCGGGCAATCAGCCCATCATTCATCGGCACGGCGGCCTTGATGGTCTCGAGGGTGATGAGATCGGGATTGCGGATATCCTGCAGCGCCCTTTCGGCAAGCATGGAATAATTGACGCCGTCGGAGTTGCGTCCGGCAATTGCCGGCTTTTCCATCACGACCTTGCCGTTCTCGATCTTGGCGCCTTCGAACTTGACGTTTTCGGGCAGGTACAGGCTCACCAAGGCCACCGTCGCAAGCGCGCCGGCGACGATAAGGGCGGCCAACGGCAGCAAGATCTTCAGCCGCCGCACGCGGGCGGAATGGAACAACGCATCGCGATAGGGGCTCCTGCCGGAGCCCGCATAAGCGGCATGTCCGTTGTTCTTCAGGGTATCGAGCATAGGTCTCGTTCCATGTGCGGTGATTGCCTCGCCTGCGTAACAAAGCCGGCCGGCAATCACAGTTCGTTTCGCATTATTACATTGGCTTGCCAATATGGAATTTTTTCTGCAACAAGCAACAAAACGGAAAAACATACAAAAGTGGCATTCATACGCGCCGCTGCCACCCATTTCACCGGGCTCATCGGCGCCATGCCGACCCGGGCCAGCGCTGGAGGTATCTCATGGACAGTTCGATCATCGCGGATCGCCGGCGGCTGCGCCGCAAGCTCGGCTTCTGGCGCATCGTCGCGGTCGCCCTCATCGTGGCGCTCGGTTTTGCCTTTTACCGCTTCGCCGTCGGCGAGGCCGGCACGGCAAGTCCGCATATCGCCCATGTGACGATATCGGGGCTGATCGTCGATGATGACGAGCTGCTGGAGCGGCTAAAGAAGGTCGAGACCAGCGATCAGGTGAAGGCCGCGGTGATTTCGATCTCCTCGCCCGGCGGCACGACCTATGGGGGCGAAAAAATCTTCAAGGCGATCCGGGCGATATCAGCGAAGAAGCCCGTCGTCTCCGACGTGCGCACGCTGGCCGCTTCCGCCGGCTATATGGTCGCCACCGCCGGCGATACGATCATTGCCGGCGACAGCTCGATCACCGGCTCGATCGGCGTCATCTTCCAGTACCCGCAGATCCAGCCGCTGCTGGACAAGATCGGCGTGTCGCTGCAGGAGATCAAGTCCTCGCCGCTGAAGGCCGAGCCTTCGCCCTTCCACGAGGCGAGCGAGGAAGCCAAGGCGATGATCCGCAACATGGTGATCGACAGCTACAACTGGTTCGTCGACCTGGTGGCCGACCGGCGCAAGCTGCCCCGCGAGGAGGTGCTGAAACTCGCCGACGGGACGATCTATACCGGCCGGCAGGCGCTCCAGGCGAAGCTCGTCGATACGATCGGCGGCGAGGCGGAAATCCGCGCCTATCTCAAATCGCGTGGCGTCGACGTTGATCTGCCGATGGTGGATTGGGACAAGAAGAGCAACACGCCTTTTCTGCTCGCTGGAGCTGTTTCGCGGCTGGTTACTATCCTGGGTTATGATGATCTCGTCAGGGGCCAGGATATCAATGGAATCCTACCCCCAAAGTTGCTTCTTGACGGGCTGCTTTCAGTTTGGCAGGTTGGCCGCGATTGATAAGAAATCAATAATTTAAGGGGGCGACTGTGATCAAGTCCGAATTGGTGCAGATTGTTGCGGCACGCAACCCGCATCTCTATCATCGCGACGTCGAAAATATCGTCAACGCGGTTCTCGACGAGATCACCGATGCACTGGCTGCGGGCAACCGCGTCGAATTGCGCGGCTTCGGCGCGTTTTCGGTCAAGAACCGCCCTTCCCGCTCCGGCCGCAACCCGCGCACCGGCGATACGGTCTTCGTCGAGGAAAAGTGGGTTCCCTTCTTCAAAACAGGCAAGGAACTGCGCGAGCGGCTCAATCCCGGCCAGGCCGACGAAGAGGATTGAGCGGCGCGAGCCGCCTGCGGCGAAACCGCACTTGAACTTGAACACCGTTTTCCTATTCTGCTAGCGCATCGGCCCGAAAGTCGGAATCGATTTTCGGGCCGATGCATATAAGGCGCATGGAGAGTTCAAATGGCCAAGAAGATTGTCAACCTATTGATTTTGCTGCCGCTCGGCGTCATCCTCATCGTCTTCTGCGTCGCCAACCGGCAGAGCGTCACGCTCGCCTTCAATCCCTTCAGGCCCGACGATCCGGTGCTTGCTGTTTCCGCGCCCTTCTTCGTCTTCCTGTTCATCGCGCTGATAGCAGGCATGCTGATCGGCTCGGCCGCCACCTGGTTCAGCCAGGGCAAACACCGCAAGCGCGCCCGCACCGAGGCCAAGGAAGCCATTCGCTGGCAGGGCGAGGCCGACCGCCACAGGACCCGCGCGGAGGACATCGCCGGCCAGCTGCCGTCGCGGTGAGATCGGCTCACCGCCCGAGCCAAACCGGAGAAAAGCTCAGCTCCTCATAATCGCCTTCCGGCGACGCGCCATTGCCGGTCACGGCAAAACCGTGGGAAAGGTAGAAGGCCTTCGCCCGTCGGTTGTTCACCAGGCATTTCAGACGGTACTTGTGTCGCGGCCACTCCGGCAGCGCCCGGAGCAGCGCCGTGCCGGCGCCAAGACCCTGAAACTCGGGCCTTATATAAAGCATGTGAATGAAATCGTCCTCCGGCCAGAGCGACAGGAAGCCGGCAAGGCTGCCATCGACATGCTCGCAGACGAAGATCGTCTCACCATTGGTATGAGCGGAGAAATCCTCGCGGTGAAACTTGCCGGGATCGACCCAGACGAATGTCTGGCGGCGCACGGAAAGATAGATGTCCGCGAGCATTTCCTGGTCTTCCGCCCGCGGCGGCCTAATGGTCCATGTCATCATGTCGGAATAGCTCAGGCGCAGGTCCGCGCCAAGCCCGCAGCGAAAGCCTTCGACGCTCAATCCGCAGCCATTTTTGCAACGACCGCAGTATTGAAATCCGAGAAGAAGCCCTCGGCCAGCCGCTGCGAGGTCGAATCGAGCAGGCGTGCGCCGAGCTGAGCGAGCCTGCCGCCGAGTTCGGCCTTGGCCCGATAGTGCAGGATCGTCTCCTCACCCCTCGCCTCGAGTACGACATCGGCGCTGCCCCTGGCGAAGCCGGCCAGGCCGCCCTTGCCTTCCGCCGACAACGTATAGCTTTCCGGCGCATCGATATTGGAAAGCGTCAGCAACCCATGGAAGGTGGCGGAGAACAGGCTGAGCTTGACCTTGATCGTCGCCTCGAACGCGCTTGGCGATATCCGCTCGATGCCCTGGCAGCCGGGAATGCAGCCACGCATGATCTCCGGATCGTTGAGCGCTGCCCAGACAATGTCCCGCGGCGCGGCGATACGTTCTTCGCCGGTGAAATCCATTCGGCAGCCCCATCTTCGATTCGCTCAACTTATCCAGCGGGAAAGCGCTTTGCCAAGGCGGAGGGGAATGTTATCTGCGTTACGATCCCCAGCGAGGAATTGGCCGATGAACGAACTGAAGCCCTGGAGCGTGACGGCAAGCCGCATCACCTATGAAGACCGCTGGATCAGGGTGCGGAGCGACGATTGCGTCACCGCCGACGGAATCGTCATCGCGCCATTCCATGTGCTCGATTATCCCGACTGGATCAACGTCATCCCAGTCATGCCCGACGGGCGGGTGCTGCTGACGCGGGAATACCGGCACGGCCGCGGCGAGATCGTGCTCGGCCTCGTCGCCGGCGGTGTCGAAGCAGACGATGGCAAGACTGGCGACGGCAAGAGCGGCGATGCCGCGTTGGCGGCGGCACAGCGCGAACTGCGGGAAGAGACCGGCTATGAAGCCTCGACTTTCGTCAAGCTGCTCACCTCCTATCCGAATGCGGCCAGCCACAGCAACACGGTGACGAGCTGGCTGGCGCTCGGTCTGAGCCGGGCCGGCGAACCGCGTTTCGACCCCGGCGAGAAGGTCGAGCTGCTGTTTACCGATCTTGCCGCCATCCTCGGCGACCTGCAATCCGGCGCCGTCATCATGCAGTCGATGCATGTCGCTGCACTTTATGCGGCAGAAAGCTGGCTTCGGAGAGGGGCGCGTCCGAGGGCTTGAAATAGGCGCTGTGCCCGCAGAAGCTGCCCTCTCGCCGGGGCCGACCAGCGCGCAGTTGATCCGGCACGGGCTTCTGGGCTACTGCATAGCCTGCAAGACACCCCGACAGAGACGCGGAAGAGCACGTTGAAACAAAGAGAACGCCGGCCGGGCCAGAAGAAGACATCAGGTCCCGCCGGTGAAAGCCGCAGGGACGATCGGGCCGGCCGATCACTGAAGCCCGTGGTGCGCCCCGCGGCCACACGCGATACAGTTCGCGAGACTGCGGCGGCCGCGGTTTCGCGCCCGCTCATGGCACGCAGCGGCGGTCGGCCGGCGGAGCGCGTGCCTGTCATTCTCGAATCGCTCGGCGCCGGCGATTTCCACCTGATCGACAGCGGCGACGGCCAGAAGCTCGAGCAATATGGCCCCTACCGCATCATCCGCCCGGAGGCCCAGGCGCTGTGGCGGCCTTCGCTGGCGCCGCAAATCTGGGAAAAGGTCGATGCCGTCTTCACCGGCGATACCGACGAGGAAGGCACCGGCCGCTGGCGCTTTCCGAAGGCCGCACTCGGCGAGACCTGGCCGCTCAACCTGCTCGGCGTCGATTTTCTCGGCCGCTTCACCTCGTTCCGTCACGTCGGCGTCTTTCCCGAGCAGATCGTGCACTGGAGCTGGATGAAAGAGCAGGTTGAAAAGGCCGGCCGGCCGCTGAAGGTGCTGAACCTCTTCGGTTATACCGGCGTCGCCTCGCTGGTCGCCGCCGCTGCCGGCGCCGAGGTCACCCATGTCGACGCGTCGAAGAAGGCGATTGGCTGGGCGCGCGAGAACCAGGCGCTCGGGCGCATGGAGAAGCTGCCGATCCGCTGGATCTGCGAGGATGCGATGAAGTTCATCCTGCGCGAGGAACGCCGCGGCAGCCAGTACGACATCATCCTGACCGATCCGCCTAAATTCGGCCGCGGCCCCAATGGCGAAGTCTGGCATCTTTTCGAGCATCTGCCATTGATGCTCGATGTCTGCCGCGAAATCCTGTCGCCGAAGGCGGTCGGCCTGGTGCTGACGGCCTATTCGATCCGCGCCAGCTTCTATTCGATCCACGAGCTGATGCGCGAAACGATGCGCGGCGCCGGCGGCGCGGTCGAATCCGGCGAGCTGGTGATTCGCGAGGCAGGCCTCGACGGCAAAACGCCGGGCCGCGCGCTTTCCACCTCCCTCTTTTCCCGCTGGGTGCCGCAATGAGCAAGGACTTCCACGATCAGGGACCGCGCCGGGTCGGGCAGGTGAAGGAAGTCACCTCGCTCGCCAATCCGATCATCAAGGACATCAAGGCGCTGACCAACAAGAAGTCGCGGGAGGAAAGCGGGACTTTCCTCGCCGAAGGTCTGAAGCTCGTCATCGATGCGATCGAGCTCGGCTGGACGATCCGCACGCTGGTCTATGCCAAGGCCGCCAAGGGCAAGCCGCTGGTCGAGCAGATGGCGGCAAGGACCGTCGCCGCGGGCGGGCTGGTGCTCGAAGTCAGTGAAAAGGTGATTGCCGCAATCACCCGGCGCGACAACCCGCAAATGGTCGTCGGCATCTTCGAGCAGCGCTGGACGCCGCTTAAGGGCATCCGGCCCCAGGAGGGTGAGACGTGGGTGGCGCTCGACCGGGTGCGCGATCCGGGCAATCTCGGCACCATCATCCGGACGGCCGATGCCGCCGGCGCGTCCGGCATTATTCTGATCGGCGAGACGACCGATCCCTTCTCGCTGGAGACTGTGCGGGCAACCATGGGCTCGGTCTTTGCCGTTCCGGTCGCGCGGGCGACGCCGGAGGAGTTCTTGGCCTGGCGGAAGTTGGCCGGCGTTTCCATAGTCGCCACCCATCTGGCCGGCGCGGTCGATTATCGCACGATCGACTACCGGAGGAAGCCCACCGTACTGCTGATGGGCAACGAACAATCCGGCCTGCCGGACCAGCTCGCCCGGGAAGCCGATGCGCTTGCCCGCATCCCGCAGCAGGGCCGCGCCGATTCCCTCAACCTCGCCGTCGCCACCGCCGTCATGCTTTTCGAAGCGCGCCGCCATCTCCTCTCACTTGCCGAGGGCAAATGACCGAACCGACGCATGCACGCCCCGCACTGTTTTCGCGCCCGGCGCCGATCCTCTTCTTCATCCTCTTCGCCGTTCTGATCGACCAGGTCGTCAAAGTCGCCGTCGATCATTACCTGCCGCTGCAGGAAGCCGTGCCCGTCATTCCGATGCTGGCGCTCTACCGCACTTATAATCTCGGCGTCGCCTTTTCGATGCTGGAGGGTATGGACGGCTGGTTTATCGTCGGCATGCGGCTCGTCATCGTCGCCTTCGTCATCTGGCTGTGGTACCGCACGGCAAAAGACCGCTGGCTCGCCCATCTCGGCTATGCGCTGATCATTGCCGGGGCGATCGGCAATCTTGTCGACCGCTTCGCCTATGGGCATGTGATCGACTACATCCTCTTCTACACCGAAAGCTGGTCGTTTGCGGTGTTCAATCTCGCCGACAGTTTCATCACCATCGGCGCCGGCTGCGTCATTCTCGAGGAACTGCTGCTGCCGAAAAAGGCCGGCCGCTAAAATTGTATCGAATTCCTGAAGGCATTCGGAACAAGCCTCATGTTATCCAGATACCATGCAGAGTCTGGGACAGTTGCAGGAAAGATTGTCCGCCGCCTTCGGCGGAGCCGCCGTCAAGCCGCATCAGGAGCGGACGGAGGAACCCTCTCCGCGTCCCGGCGCATCGCCAGCGCGCACGGGTACTACTCCCCTGTCGGGGCCTGCAGCGACGCGGCGCCTGCTGTTCTACTGGCTGAGCGGCGCCGGTTTTCTGGCCGCGATGATCCTGACGCTGCTCGCCTATGCCGGCGAGCCGCTGCTCCTTTCGGGCGGTCTCGTCGCTCTCGGCCTTGCCGTCATCGCCGGCTATGCCGTGCTGATGGTTCGCCGGCAGAGAAGCGGGCAGCCGGCCGGTCGATCCACTCCGAACGGCGATGATGGCGCGAAGCTCTTCGCCGAGGTGCATGATGTGCTCGGCGACATCACCCTCACCCGCGCCATGGACCGGCGCATCATCTCGGCCAACGACACGTTTCGCCGGCTGACCGGCCGGCTGCGCCCGGAAGGGCGGACCTGCGAAGAGATCGGGCTTGCCTTCCGCCCCGGTCCGATCCCGCACTGCTACGACGTCGAGATATCGACGCCGGAAGGCCAGCGTATTTTCTTGTGGCGCGACGTCGTCACCCGCGATCCGGGCAGCGGTCACCTGCTGCTGCAGAGTGTTGCCCGTGATGTGACGGAGGAACGGCTCGTCGCGCAGGGCCGCGAGTCCGCCCGCCAGAAGGCCGAGTATAACAGCGCCGCGAAATCCCGACTGCTTGCAACCGTCAGCCACGAGGTGCGCACGCCGCTTTCCGGCATTCTCGGCATGACGCACCTGCTCGCGGAAACGCGGCTGACGCAGGAGCAGCAGAATTATCTGGCCAACATCCGCCAGTCCGGCCACGCCTTGACGCAGCTTGTCGAGGATCTGCTCGATTTTTCCACCATCGAGGTCGGCCGATTCGAGCTTCACCCGCGCTCGGAATCGCTGCGGAAGCTCCTGGAAAGCGTTGTCGAAATGCTCGCCCACCGGGCGCATGAAAAGGGCATCGAGATCGGCGCCACCGTGTCATCAGACGTTCCGGAGAAAATGAGTTTCGATGCGGCGCGCCTGCGCCAGGTTCTGTTCAACGTCATCGGCAATGCCGTCAAATTCACCCAGGCCGGCGGCGTTTTCATCCGCGTATCGCTGGATGCCGGCAACCTCCTGATCACCGTCACCGACACCGGTCCGGGCATGACGGCGGAGGAGCAGGCGCGTGTCTTCGGCGAGTTCGAGCAGGGTGGAAACGTTGCCGACAAGAGCGGCGGCACCGGGCTCGGCCTTGCCATCTCCGCCCGCATCATGCGCGAATTCGACGGCGCCCTGACGGTCACCAGCGAAAAGGGCAAAGGCAGCACGTTCACCATCCGCTTCCCGATTGAACTCGATAGCGAGCGCTCCGAGCGGCGAAACACGCTGCTTTCCGGCAACAGCGTCGTGCTGCTGGCGCCGGCGGGGGCTGCCCGCTCCGCCATTGCCGAAACGATCACCGCGCTCGGCGGCATTTGCCATCTCGTCGACACCGGCGAGGCTGCGCGCGCGCGGCTGCTCGGAATGGCGAGCGGCGGCCGCCGGCCGACCGATATCATCGTCGATCATCGCATGTCGGCGGAATTTTCAGCGCACCTCGCCGATCGCGCCGAAATCGCTGCACTTGGCCTGCGCAAGGTCCTGCTCGTCAACCCGGAAGAGCGCAGCGCCCACCCGCTCGACCTGTTCGATGCCTGGCTCATCCGGCCGCTGCGCGAACAGTCGCTGATCGATGTGCTGCGCGGGCGCATGCGCGGCATGGAGAAGCGCGACGCGCTGAACGACAACCAACCGGGTTTCGGCCTGCCGATGACCGACACCGTGGTTGCCGCACACGGGCTGCGCATCCTGCTCGGAGAGGACGATCCGATCAATGCGATGCTGGTGCGCGTCATGCTCGAAAAGGGCGGACACAAGGTGCACCATGTCGAGGATTTCGAGGCTCTCCTCGATTGCGCCCTCGGCGAGGCGAACGCTCGGCCCGACATCATCATCAGCGATCTGTCGATGCCCGGCGGCAACGGCATCGACATGCTGGGGCGGCTGCGCGGCCACGAAAGGCGGCTCGATCTCGACCCGGTGCCGGTGATCGTGCTCACCGCCGACAAGAGTGACGAGTCGCGCCGCCAGGTCTTACTCAATGGCGCCAACCGCGTCATGGTGAAACCGGTCGACCCGGTGCGGCTGCTGACGGAAGTTCAGGCGGTCGCCGCGCTTTCCGCCCGCCGGGCAGAGGCGCGGTAGGTCGCTGAATTGACTGCGCAGGCTGCTTGCGCCGGGAAAATCAATATGTCACTTTCCTGTCGCACAGAAGTGTTTTATGGCGTCGATAAGCCGGCAACGGGAGAATCGCCATGTCCTCCATCGACATCCTGAATCGTGACGTTACCACGGAGGCTGCACGGCCGTCGACGGCTGCGCAGCAAGACGGCGACATCCTCGGCCGGATCGGCAATCTCGAAACCCGCCTTGCCCGCACGGCACGTGAGATCGATGCGGCCCAGGCCGTGCGCTACCGCGTCTTCGTCGACGAAATGAAGGCGCAGCTGCCGCCGGAAGCCATGCGGCGCGAACGGGATTTCGATGCTTATGACGCTTTCTGCGACCATCTTCTCGTTCTCGACCGCTCGCTCGAAGGTGATCCGGAAGACCAGATCGTCGGCACCTACCGGCTGCTGCGCCAGGATGTCGCGATCGCCAATGGCGGTTTTTACTCGGCTTCCGAATTCGATATCGAGAGCCTGCTCGCCAGGCATCCGGACAAGCGTTTCATGGAACTCGGACGCTCCTGCGTACTGCCGGAATACCGCACCAAACGCACCGTCGAGCTTCTCTGGCAGGGCAACTGGGCTTATGCGCTGAAGCACGGCATGAGCGCGATGTTCGGCTGCGCCTCGTTCCCCGGCGTCTACCTCGAAAGCCACGCACTGGCGCTGTCCTTCCTCTACCACAATGTGCTGGCGAAGGACGAATGGGCCGTCGGCGCACTGCCGCATCTCGCCCGCAACATGGACCTGATGCCGGCCGAGGCCGTCAACCCGAAGCGGGCGCTGATGGCCCTGCCGCCGCTGATCAAGGGCTATCTCAGACTCGGCGCGATGGTCGGCTCCAGCGCGGTCATCGACCACGCCTTCAACACGACCGACGTGCTGATCGTGCTGCCGATCTCCAGCATTTCCGACCGCTACCTGAACTACTACGGCGCCGACGCCGGCCGTTTCGCCAGCTGATCGCTTCGTCGCGCTGCCGTCCGATAGGATCAATGGCTGCCCCTCATCCTAACTCTCTCCCCGTAATGACGGGGAGAGAGGACGTGCCTTATGAGAGATCTGCGAGGAACTGAGAGGTCGCGGCACGCTCCCTTCGCCCGCAAGCGGGGAGAAGCTGCCGGCAGGCGGATGAGGGGCTGATCTCGCCGATCTCCCCTGTCACTAAATAGCTCGCTATGCGGGCAGGTGGCCTTACGAACCGCCATAGGCGGCGATCGCCGCCATGTTGACGATGTCGCTGTCCTTGGCGCCCATCGAGGTGATCTGCACCGGTTTGTCGAGGCCGACGAGGATCGGGCCAATGACGGTGGAGCCACCGAGTTCCTGCAGCATCTTCGTCGAGATCGAGGCCGAGTGGAAGGCCGGCATGACGAGCACGTTGGCGGGGCCGGAGAGCCGGCAGAAGGGATATTGCTCCATCACCTTGCGGTTCAGCGCCACATCGGCGGCCATCTCGCCGTCATATTCGAAATCGACGCGGCGCTTGTCGAGGATCTTCACCGCTTCGCGCACCCGCTCGGAGCGTTCGCCGGAGGGATGGCCGAAGGTGGAATAGGCAAGCAAGGCGACGCGCGGCTGATAACCCATGCGCCGTGCGAGACCGGCAGCCTCTTCGGCGATGTCGGCAAGCTCTTCGGACGTCGGCATATCATGCACGGCCGTATCGGCGACGAAGACAGTGCGGCCGCGGCAGAGCGCCAGCGACACGCCGATAACGCGGTGGCCGGGCTTCTCGTCGATGCAGCGGCGTATATCCTCGAGCGCGGTCGAATAGTTGCGGGTGATGCCCGTCACCATGCCGTCGGCGTCGCCAAGCGCTACCATGGTGGCGGCGAAATGGTTGCGGTCATTGTGGATCAGCCGCTGGGCATCGCGGTGAAGGTAACCCTTCCGCTGCAGCCTGGCATAGAGATAATCGATATAGGCCTCGACGCGGGTGGAGATACGGGCGTTGACGATCTCCAGGCCGGGGCGGTTGAGATCGATGCCGGCGCGCTCCGCCGTCGCCCGGATCAGGTCTTCGCGGCCGAGCAGCAGCGCGGTGCCGAGCTGCTGATTGGCATAGGACAATGCTGCACGCAGGACCTGCTCTTCCTCGGCTTCGGCAAAGACGATCCGCTTCGGCCGGCGGCGCACCCGCTCGTAGAGGCTGGCGAGCGTCGAGGCGATCGGATCGCGGCGGGCCGAAAGCTCGCGGGCGTAACCGGCCATATCGGTAATGACCTTGCGGGCAACGCCGCTCTCCATCGCGGCTTGGGCGACCGCGACCGGAATGGCCGAGATCAGCCGCGGATCGAATGGAACCGGGATGATGTATTGCGCGCCAAAACGCGGCCGGTTGCCCTGATAGGCGGCGACCACGTCATCGGGCACGTCCTCGCGGGCCAGATTGGCCAGCGCGTTGACGGCGGCGATCTTCATTGCGTCGTTGATCGTCGAGGCGCGCACGTCGAGGGCGCCGCGGAAGATATAGGGGAAGCCGAGGACGTTGTTGACCTGGTTCGGATAGTCCGAGCGGCCGGTCGCCATGATGGCGTCGTCGCGGATGCGGGCCACCTCCTCCGGGGTGATTTCGGGATCGGGATTGGCCATGGCGAAGATGATCGGCCGATCCGCCATCGAGCGGATCATCTTGGCCGAGAAGGCGCCCTTCTGCGACAGGCCGAAAATGACGTCGGCACCCTTCATCGCCTCTTCCAGCGTGCGGGCGTCGGTCTTGGCCGCATGCGCCGATTTCCACTGGTTCATGCCCTCGGTGCGGCCCTGGTAGATGACGCCCTTGGTATCGCAGAGGATGATGTTTTCAGGGGCAAAACCCATCGCCTTGACCAGTTCGACGCAGGCGATCGCCGCCGCGCCCGCCCCGTTGCAGACGAGCTTCGTCGTCTTCAGGTCGCGGCCGGTCAGCTCCAGCGCGTTGATCAGGCCGGCGGCGGCGATGATCGCCGTACCATGCTGATCGTCGTGAAACACCGGAATATCCATCAGCTCGCGCAGCCGGCTTTCGATGACGAAGCAATCCGGCGCCTTGATGTCCTCAAGGTTGATGCCGCCGAAGGAGGGGCCGAGGAAGCGCACGCAATTGATGAACTCGTCGACATTTTCGGTATCGATCTCGAGGTCGATGGAATCAACGTCGGCGAAGCGCTTGAACAGCACCGACTTGCCTTCCATGACCGGCTTGGAGGCGAGCGCGCCGAGATTGCCGAGGCCGAGAATGGCGGTGCCGTTGGAGATAACCGCGACCATGTTGCCGCGCGCCGTGTAGTCGTAGGCCGTCTGCGGATCGGCGGCGATCGCCTTGACGGGGACGGCGACACCGGGCGAATAGGCGAGCGACAGGTCGCGCTGCGTTGCCATCGGCTTGGTCGGATTGATCTCCAGCTTGCCGGGCCGGCCCATCGCATGAAAATCGAGCGCCTCCTGGTCGGTCACTGATGTCGTCGGCCGGTCCTTCTTATCGATATCGGGCATAAATCCTCCAACGTCCTGTGGGCGACGCTTTGCTCTTCCTCAAATGCTGTTGTCATCTATAGCGGCGCACGGATAGGGTTGGCACCTGTTTTTTTGGGAAAAACTGCACCTCCGTGAACGCACGAATAGACACAGGAAATGAAGCCTTTTCGGCTGCCGAGCTTGCCACGGCGGAAAGCCGTGCCTCGGCGACGCCGATGATGGAGCAATATATCGAGATCAAGGCGAACAATCCGGGTTCGCTGCTGTTCTATCGCATGGGCGACTTCTACGAGCTGTTCTTCGAGGATGCGCTGGAGGCTTCGCGCGCGCTGGGCATCACGCTGACGAAGCGCGGCCAGCATATGGGCCAGGATATCCCGATGTGCGGCGTGCCGGTGCATGCCGCCGACGATTATCTGCAGAAGCTGATTTCGCTCGGTTTCCGCGTCGCCGTCTGCGAGCAGGTCGAGGATCCGGCCGAAGCAAAGAAACGCGGCGGCAAATCCGTCGTCAAGCGTGATGTCGTGCGGCTGGTCACGCCGGGCACGATCACCGAGGAAAAGCTGCTATCGCCTTCGGAATCCAACTATCTGATGGCGCTCGCCCGCATTCGCGGCGGGGCCGAACCGGCGCTGGCACTTGCCTGGATCGATATTTCCACCGGCGTCTTCCGGCTGGCGGAGACGGAAAGTTCGCGCCTGCTCGCCGACATCCTGCGCATCGATCCGCGCGAGCTGATCCTGCCCGATACGATTTTCCACGATCCCGAGCTGAAACCCGTCTTTGACGTGCTCGGCCGCACGGCGGTGCCGCAGCCGGCGGTGCTCTTCGACAGCGCCAGCGCCGAAGGCCGGATCGCCCGCTATTTCGGCGTTTCGACGCTGGACGGCTTCGGCAGCTTCTCGCGCGCCGAGCTTGCGGCAGCCGCAGCCGCCGTCGCCTATGTCGAGAAAACGCAGATCGCCGAGCGTCCGCCGCTCGGGCAGCCCGAGCGGGAAAGTGCCGCTTCGACGCTGTTCATCGACCCGGCCACCCGCGCCAATCTCGAGCTTGCCCGCACGCTGTCGGGCGATCGCAACGGTTCGCTGCTGAAGGCGATCGACCGCACCGTCACCGGCGGCGGCGCCAGGCTTCTCGCCGAGCGGCTGATGTCGCCGCTCACCGACCCCGCCCGCATCAATGCCCGGCTCGATTCGATCGGCTTCCTGATCGACGAGCCCTCGCTCTGCGGCAGGCTGCGCGATACGCTGAAACATGTGCCCGACATGCCGCGGGCGCTCTCGCGCCTGGCGCTCGACCGCGGCGGCCCGCGTGATCTCGCGGCCATCCGCCAGGGCCTGCAGGCCGCAAGCGGCCTCGCGGATCTGCTCGCCACCGCCATGCTGCCGGAAGAACTCGGCGAGGCGCTGTCCGGACTGAAAGCGCTTCCCGCGAGCCTGGAAACGCTGCTTGCCGAGACGCTCGCCGACGAACTGCCGCTGCTCAAGCGCGACGGCGGTTTCCTGCGCGACGGCGCCAGCGGCGAACTCGACGAGGTCCGGGCGCTGCGCGACCAGTCGCGCCGCGTCATCGCCGGGCTGCAGCTGCAATATGCCGAGGAAACTGGCATCCGCTCGCTGAAGATCAAGCACAACAATATTCTTGGCTATTTCATCGAGGTCACCGCCGGCAATGCCGGCCCGATGACCGATACGGCGGAAGCCAAGGCCCGCTTCATCCACCGCCAGACGATGGCGAGCGCGATGCGCTTCACCACGACGGAACTTGCCGATCTCGAAAGCCGCATCGCCAATGCCGCCGACCGGGCGCTTTCGATCGAACTCGAAGCCTTCGACAAGATGACGGCGGCCGTCGTGGCGGAAGCCGAGGCGATCAAATCAGGCGCCCGGGCGCTCGCCGTCATCGACGTCGCCGCGGGTCTCGCGCTGCTCGCCGAAGAGCAGGCCTATTGCCGGCCGCAGGTCGACGGCTCGAAGATGTTTGCCATCGAGGGCGGCCGTCATCCTGTTGTCGAGCAGGCACTGCGGCGGCAGGCGGGTGGCCCCTTTGTCGCCAACCATTGCGATCTTTCGCCGAAGGACGGCGCCAAGGACGGCGCCATCTGGCTGCTGACCGGCCCGAACATGGGCGGTAAATCGACCTTTCTGCGCCAGAACGCGCTGATCGCGATCCTGGCACAGATGGGCTCTTTCGTGCCGGCGACGTCCGCCCATATCGGCATCGTCGACCGGCTGTTCTCGCGCGTCGGCGCCTCCGACGACCTGGCGCGCGGGCGCTCGACCTTCATGGTCGAGATGGTGGAGACGGCTGCGATCCTCAACCAGGCGAGCGACCGCTCGCTCGTCATCCTCGACGAGATCGGCCGCGGCACCGCCACCTTCGACGGCCTGTCGATCGCCTGGGCCGCCGTCGAGCACCTGCACGAGGCCAATCGCTGCCGCGGTCTGTTCGCCACGCATTTCCACGAGCTGACCGTGCTGTCGGAAAAGCTTGGCCGGCTATCGAACGCCACGATGCGCGTCAAGGAATGGGACGGCGACGTGATCTTCCTGCACGAGGTCGGCCCGGGTGCCGCCGACCGCTCCTACGGCATCCAGGTCGCCCGTCTTGCCGGGCTTCCGGCCTCGGTCGTGTCGCGGGCCCGCGACGTGCTCACCCGCCTCGAAGATGCCGATCGCAAGAACCCGGCGAGCCAGCTGATCGACGACCTGCCGCTCTTCCAGGTGGCGGTGCGCCGCGAGGACACGACCCGCGGCCCATCGAAGGTCGAGGAGACGCTGAAGGCGATGAGCCTTGACGACATGACGCCGCGCGAGGCGATCGACGCGCTTTACGATCTCAAGAAAAAGCTGAAATAGGAGCGCAGCCGATGTTCATGGAGAAGCTGGTTCGCGAAACCGAGCGTCTGTCGCTCATCTGCTCCATGCTCGACACAATGCGGCGCGCCGACAAAGACCGCAACGCGCGCGGCTGGACATCGCCGATCGGCCTGCTGAAAATCACCCGCTCTTGCGCTATGATCTCTGAACTCGGAACGTCGATCGCCAAGGCGGGCTACCGCGAGTGCGACAGGGCGACGCTCGAGGAGATCCAGCGCGAGACCCGGCAGGTGCTGTATTCGCTGCATGCGCAGGTCGCAGACTGAGGCTTTACGGAAAGGCCGCCGCTTGCGGCAAAGCGTCCCGCATCGCAGCATGGCAACACCATTTCGCCAAATTTAAAGGTTCTTGCAGTACGAAGGCCCGTGTCAATCGCCGGGCAAAGAGGTTATAGCGCATGCAGACGAAACGTGAGGCGAGCCTCGATCAGGCAGCCCGGCATGAACAGGAAACCAGCCCTGTGAGCGCGACGCGCAACCTCGATTTCTCGGAGATCCTCGACGCCGAGCTCTTGCAGAAGCAGTGCGACGCCGTTGCCGAGGCCAATCGGAACCGGCCCGACATCATGCGCGCCGATCTTCTCGCGGCGCTGAAAAAGGCGAGCACGGACGGCCGGCAGAAGGCGCGCGCGGCCCTTGCCGCCGACGGCAGCGGTCTCAATTGCGCCTATCGGATTTCCTGGCTGCAGGACCAGATCATCACCGTCCTCTATAATTTCGCCACTGCCCATATCTTTCCGCTGCAGAAGGACAAATTCGCGGTGACCGCCGTCGGCGGCTACGGCCGCGACACGTTGGCGCCGGGCTCCGATATCGACCTGCTCTTCCTCTTCCCGCCGAGGCCGGCGGAGGAGACGCACAAGGCGGTCGAATTCATGCTTTACGTGCTCTGGGACATGGGCTTCAAGGTCGGCCACGCCACCCGCACGGTGGAGGAATGCATCGCGCTGTCCAAGTCCGACATGACGATCCGTACCGCGATCCTCGAGATGCGCTATATCTGCGGCCTGCAGCGGCTGGAAACCGAGCTCGAGGCCCGCTTCGACAAGGAGATCGTCACCGGAACCGGCCCCGAATTCATCGCCGCCAAGCTGGCGGAGCGCGACGAGCGCCACCGCAAGGCAGGCGACACGCGTTACCTGGTCGAGCCGAACGTCAAGGAAGGCAAGGGCGGGCTGCGAGACCTGCACACGCTGTTCTGGATCTCGAAATATTACTACCACGTGCGCGACCAGGCGGAGCTGATCAAGCTCGGCGTCTTGTCGAAACACGAATATCGCCTGCTACAGAAAGCCGACGATTTTCTCTGGGCGGTGCGCTGCCATATGCACTTCCTGACAGGCAAGGCCGAGGAGCGGCTGTCCTTCGACATCCAGCGCGAGATCGCCGAGGCCTTCGGTTATCACACCCGCCCCGGCCTCTCGGCGGTCGAGCGCTTCATGAAGCATTATTTCCTCGTGGCCAAGGATGTCGGCGATCTCACACGCATCCTCTGCGCCGCACTCGAAGACCAGCAGGCGAAATCGATCCCGGGTCTCACCGGCGTTATCAGCCGCTTTACCCATCGCACCCGCAAAATCGCCGGCAGCGTCGAATTCGTCGAAGACCGCGGCCGCATCGCTCTCGCCGACGCCGATGTCTTCAAGCGCGACCCGGTCAGCATCCTGCGGCTCTTTCACGTCGCCGACATCAACGGGCTGGAATTCCATCCCGACGCGCTGAAACGCGTCACCCGTTCACTCGCGCTGATCGACAACAGCTTACGGGAAAACGACGAGGCCAACCGCCTCTTCATGTCGATCCTGACGTCGAAGCGCGACCCGGCGCTGATCCTGCGCCGCATGAACGAGGCCGGCGTGCTCGGCCGCTTCATCCCCGATTTCGGCAAGATCGTCGCGATGATGCAGTTCAACATGTATCACCATTATACGGTCGACGAGCATCTGATCCGCACCGTCGAGGTTCTCTCGGAGATCGACAAGTCGCGCTCGGAGGATCTGCATCCGCTCGCCAACAAGCTGATCTCGGGAATCGAGGATCGCGAGGCGCTCTATCTCGCCGTTCTCCTCCATGACATCGCCAAGGGCCGCCAGGAGGATCATTCGATCGCCGGCGCCCGCGTCGCCCGCAAGCTCTGCGCCCGCTTCGGACTGTCGCAGAAGCAGACGGAACTCGTCGTCTGGCTGATCGAGGAACATCTGACGATGTCGATGGTGGCGCAGACCCGCGACCTCACCGATCGCAAGACCATTATCGACTTTGCCGACCGCGTGCAGTCGCTCGACCGGCTGAAGATGCTTCTAGTCCTGACGATCTGCGATATTCGCGCCGTCGGCCCCGGCGTCTGGAACGGCTGGAAGGGCCAGCTGCTGCGCACGCTCTATTACGAAACCGAGCTGCTCCTGGCCGGCGGCTTTTCGGAGGTCTCCCGCAAGGAGCGGGCCAATGCCGCCGCCGAGGCGCTGCGCGGCGCCCTTTCCGACTGGAGCCAGAAGGACCGCAACACCTATACGAAGCTGCATTACCAGCCCTACCTGCTCTCCGTGCCGTTGGAAGACCAGCTCCGCCACGCCGATTTCATCCGCCAGGCCGACAAGGCGGGCCAGGCGCTCGCCACCATGGTGCGCACCGACAGTTTCCATGCCATCACTGAAATCACCGTGCTGTCGCCCGACCATCCGCGCCTTCTCGCCGTCATTGCCGGCGCCTGTGCTGCGGCGGGCGCCAACATCGTCGACGCGCAGATCTTCACGACCTCGGACGGACGGGCGCTCGATACGATCCATGTCAGCCGTGAGTTTGCCGACGATGCCGACGAGCTGCGCCGCGCCGGCACGATCGGGCGGATGATCGAGAATGTTCTGGCCGGCCGCAAGCGCCTGCCCGAGGTCATCGCCACGCGCACGCGCAACCGCAAGAAAAGCAAGGCTTTCGACATTCCGCCCTCGGTCAATATCACCAACAGCCTGTCGAACAAGTTCACGGTCATCGAGGTCGAATGCCTCGACCGACCGGGCCTCCTCTCCGAGATCACCGCCGTGCTCTCCGATCTGTCGCTCGACATCCAGTCGGCGCGCATTACCACCTTCGGCGAGAAGGTGATCGACACCTTCTACGTCACTGACCTCGTGGGACAGAAGATATCGGGCGACAGCAAGCGCGCCAATATCACCGCCCGCATGAAGGCCGTGATGGCGGAGGAGCAGGACGAACTGCGCGAGCGCATGCCCTCCGGCATCATCGCGCCCGCCGCCACCCGAACATCGCCCGCAGCCGAAAAGAAAGCCGATTCCCCCGCATGAGCCCCAAAGCATGAGCCTCGTCAAGAAATTCGCGACCGTCGGCGGCGCCACTCTCGGCAGCCGGATTTTCGGTTTCGCCCGTGAAACGCTGATGGCGGCGGCGCTCGGCACCGGGCCGATGGCCGACGTCTTCTACGCCGCCTTCCGTTTTCCGAACCTCTTCCGCCGGCTGTTTGCCGAAGGGGCCTTCAATGCCGCCTTCGTGCCGCTCTTTGCCAGGGAAATCGAGGCGAACGGCACGGACGGCGCCAAGCGCTTTTCGGAAGAAGTCTTCGGCGTCTTGTTTTCGGTGCTGCTCCTCATCACCATCGTGATGGAGCTTGCCATGCCGCTCTTGGTGCGCTTCATCATCGCGCCGGGTTTTGCCGACGATCCCGACAAGTTCTCGATCACGATCCGCATGGCGGCCGTGATGTTTCCCTATCTGATGTGCATGTCGCTGACGGCGATGATGAGCGGCATGCTGAATTCGCTGCATCATTTCTTCGCCGCCGCCATCGCCCCCGTCTTCCTCAACGTGGTGATGATCGGGGCGCTGTTTTATTCGCTCTATACCGGCGCCGATCCGCTCGCGACAGCCTGGTATCTCTCCTGGGGCGTTCTTGCCGCCGGGGTGCTGCAGCTCGCCGTCGTCTATATCGGCGTGCTGGCGGCCGGCATGAGCATCGGCTTGCGCTTCCCGAAAATGACGCCCAACGTCAAGCGGCTGCTAATTCTGGCCGTGCCGGCCGCCGTCACCGGCGGCATCACCCAGATCAACCAGCTGATCGGCCAGGCGATCGCCTCCTCCCGCGACGGCGCGATCGCCGCCTTGCAATATGCCGACCGTATCTATCAGCTTCCGCTCGGCGTCGTCGGCGTCGCCGTCGGCGTCGTGCTGCTGCCGGAGCTTGCCCGGGCACTGAAGGGCGGGGCGCTGCGCGAAGCGGCAAACCTGCAGAACCGCTCGATCGAATTCGTGCTGTTCCTGACCATCCCCGCCGCTTTCGCGCTCTGGATCCTCTCCGACGAGATCATCCGCGTGCTCTATGAGCGCGGCGCCTTCCATCAGCAAAACACCGCGGTGGTCGGCTCGATCCTGGCGATCTACGGCATCGGCCTGCCGGCTTTCGTGCTGATCAAGGCGCTGCAGCCGGGCTTTTATGCCCGCGAGGACACCAAGACGCCGATGCGCTTCTCGGCGATCGCAGTGGGGACCAACTGCGCGACGGCGCTGACCCTCTTTCCTTTTATGGGCGCGCCTGGCATCGCCGTCGCCGAAGCCACCGCCGGCTGGATCAGCACGTTTCTGCTGTTCACCACGCTTCTGCGCCGCGGCCATCTGACATGGGAATGGGCATTGGCAAAACGCGCCGCCCTGCTGATCGTCGCCTCGGCCGTCATGGGCGCGGCGATCGTCTTCCTCAAGCAATATTGGGCGCCATGGCTCGCCTCCGGCGCGCCGCTTCTGAGCAAGGTTGGTACGCTGGGGCTGCTGATCGCAATCGCCATGCTCATCTATTTCGCCGCCGCTTTCCTGATCGGCGGGGCGGACCTCGGCATGATCCGGCGCAATCTGAACCGCAAGCCGGTGCCGGCGAAGGATGCGTGAAACCAGGGTAATTGCCAATATACCAGCCCCTCATCCGGCTGCCGCCACCTTCTCGCGTTCTGACGGGGAGTAGGGACTTGCCGCACCGTCATGCCTCTCTCAAGACTCTCGTAGGGCATGTCCCCTCGCCCCGTTTACGCGAGAGGGTTAGGGTGAGGGGCAAAAGCCACCATCGCAAATGCACAAACCCCTGCACATTTTCCTCGGTCGCTTAACAATCGACCCATCGCCGTTGCGGGCCGACATCGACATGAATGATGCCGTTGCAATAGCTGCCGATGCCGCCGATGCCAGGAGCTGTCCTGGCGGCAGCAATGATTGTTTGTTCCGAGAGGCCCGGCACCCTGATATCGGCCGCCAGGCATTTTCCATGCAGGGAGCCATGACGGCGGGGATGCGGCCGGAGGCCGGAGGTGACGATCGGGCGGCGTCCGGTCTTTGCGGCGATATGCGAGAGGATCGCTCGCAGGCGCACTGGAAAACAGCCGGCGCGCACGCTGACGGTCTGGACCGCATAGGCGAGACGCGCCTCATGCTTGGGAAGATCAACGGCCGGCCTCTTGCTGTCTTGACCCGCGGCGTCGGTTGCGGATTGTAGGGCGAAAAGGCCTGCCATGGCGAGCAAACTGACGTTCTGCATGGTCCCTCCGGGCGGTTGGGCTGGCGATCAATGGACTGGCCAGCACTGCCGAGGATTTTCAGTTCAATAAAAGCTTTTCTGTGAAATTTTATACTCAATTTGAACTAAGAACGCTGATCAATTCGGCTTAAAAATGAGCATCCTTCGCGTTCGAGGTGGAATAAACATCCAAATGCAGGAGATCACATGACCGTCCAGTCTCTTTTTCTCGTCACTCTGGTCGTCGACGATTACGACCGCGCCAAGCGCTTTTATTGCGGCACCCTCGGTTTCGATTGCCTTCAAGACGAAAAGCAGCCTGAGGGCAAACGCTGGGTGGTGGTGAAGCCGAAAGGCGGAGATGGCGCCGCCTTTCTGCTGGCGCAGGCGGCAAACGAAACGCAGCGCGCGGCGATCGGCAACCAGACGGGCGGCCGCGTGGGCTTCTTCCTGAAGACCGACGATTTCGCCCGCGATTATGCCGCGATGATCGGCGCCGGCGTGTGCTTCCTGGAGGAGCCCAGACATGAGGTTTACGGCACGGTTGCCGTCTTTGCGGATCCTTACGGCAACACCTTCGACCTGATCCAGCATGCCGCAGCCCGAACCTCTTGATTGCGACCGGCCGCCCGTGCATAAGCCGCGGCGTTAGCAACACAGGCGAGAAGCCTTGGGGCCCTCCACCAGCCTATTGAGGACGACATGAGCGAATTCAAGAAACTCGTATTCTCCGGCGTACAGCCAACCGGCAATCTACATCTCGGCAATTATCTCGGCGCGATCCGCCGCTTCGTGGCGCTGCAGGAAGGCAATGACTGCATCTACTGCGTCGTCGACATGCATGCGCTCACCGCCCAGCTGGTGCACGAGGATATGCCGAGCCAGACGCGCTCGATCGCCGCCGCCTTCATCGCCGCAGGCATCGATCCGGAAAAGCACATCGTCTTCAATCAATCGGCCGTGCCGCAACATGCGGAACTCGCCTGGATCTTCAACTGCGTCGCCCGGATCGGCTGGATGAACCGCATGACGCAGTTCAAGGACAAGGCCGGCAAGGACCGCGAGCAGGCTTCGCTCGGCCTCTACGCCTATCCGAGCCTGATGGCCGCCGACATTCTCGTCTACCGCGCCACCCATGTGCCCGTTGGCGAGGACCAGAAGCAGCATCTGGAGCTTGCCCGCGACATTGCGATGAAGTTCAACCTCGATTATGCCGAGCATATTCGCAAGAGCGGCTACGGCATCGACATCACCGTCGGCGACGAGCCGGTGCATGCTTATTTCCCGATGGTCGAGCCGCTGATCGGCGGGCCGGCGCCGCGCGTCATGTCGCTGCGCGACGGCACCAAGAAAATGTCGAAATCCGATCCCTCCGATCTTTCGCGCATCAATCTGATGGACGACGAGGAGGCAATCTCCAAGAAGATCCGCAAGGCCAAGACCGATCCAGACGGTTTGCCGAGCGAGGTCGACGGGCTGCAGGGCCGGCCGGAAGCCGACAATCTGGTGGCGATCTATGCCGCGCTCGCCGACAAATCGAAGACCGAGGTGCTGGCCGAGTTCGGCGGCCAGCAATTCTCCGTCTTCAAGCCGGCGCTGGTCGATCTCGCCATCCATGTGCTGGCGCCGATCACCGGCGAGATGCGGCGGCTGATGGACGATACCAGCCATATCGACGCGATCCTGCGCAAGGGCAGCGAACGGGCGAGAGCCCGCGCTGAAGTGACGATGAGCCAAGTGCGCGACGTCATCGGCTTCCTCTACTGAGGCAGATCTCCTCTTCTGCCCTTCTGGGGGAGAAGGGGATCTCCTTCCGAGCGCGAGGCGCCAAAAAACTGCACTTGCAATTTTTCCGCTTCGGGTGTCAGAGTCCGCGCCATGGTATCGAAGCGACTCTCACGGCTCGAAGGTCACCGGCGCAAATTCATGGCGGTGATCGACGGGACACCCGAATGCCAGCGCGCCGTTCATTATGCCGGCCGGCGCGCGAAGAACTCCAATGGCGGCCTGGTGCTGCTCTATGTGATCCCCAACGGCGATTTCCAGCAGTGGCTCGGCGTCGAAGAGATCATGCGGGCCGAGGCGCGCGAGGAAGCCGAGGCAACCGTCGCAAAGATCGCCCAGATCGTGCGCGAGACGATCGGCATCGAGCCTGAGGTCGTCATCCGTGAAGGCAGTGCGGCCGAGCAGATCAACGCCGTCATCGAGGAAGACCGCGATGTGGCGATCCTCGTTCTTGCCGCCGGCTCGGCGAAAGAAGGCCCGGGACCACTGGTTTCGTCGGTCGCCGGACGCGCGGCGGCGTTTCCGATCCCCGTCACCGTCCTGCCGGATACGCTGACCAACGAGGAAATCGACGCCCTCTGCTGAGCCTATTTCTTGAGTACAAGTCTCTTGATTAGGCCAGGCAATGGGCTTATCTTCTTTTGAAGAATTCTAAAGACGGCCGAGGTCTCGAGCCTGTCACATGGAGAGCCAGATGTTCATTCAGACCGAAGCCACGCCGAACCCCGCCACACAGAAGTTCCTGCCGGGTAAGGTCGTCATGGAAAACGGCACCGCCGAATTCCGCAGCGCCGAAGAGGCTGAAGCCTCGCCGCTCGCCGCTCGGCTGTTCGAAATCCCTGGCGTTACCGGCGTCTATTTCGGCTATGATTTCATTTCCGTCTCCAAGGACAACGCCGAATGGCAGCATCTTAAGCCGGCTATCCTTGGCTCAATCATGGAGCATTTCATGTCCGGCAAGCCGGTCATGGGGGATGCTTCCATCCTTTCCGAGGATGCCGATGCCGGCGACGAGTTCTTTGACGAAGGCGACGAATCGATCGTGCTGACCATCAAGGAGCTTCTGGAGACCCGCGTGCGCCCGGCCGTCGCCCAGGACGGCGGCGACATCACCTTCCGTGGCTTCAAGGACGGCAAGGTCTATCTGAACATGAAAGGCTCCTGCTCCGGCTGCCCGTCCTCGACGGCGACGCTGAAGCACGGCGTCCAGAACCTGCTGCGCCATTTTGTTCCAGAAGTGCAGGAAGTCATTGCCGCTTAAGAATTTGGAATTCGCTCCGGCCGTTCATCTCAGGTTCGGTTGGACGGTTTATGGTTAGGCGACAAACAGTTTATTCGGAAATTGATGGCATGATCGTTCTGGCGCTCGACACGGCAGGTGTGGATTGCGCTGCCGCCGTTTATGACAGCGGCAGGAATACGGTGCTGGGGGAGGCATCGGACATGATCGGCAAGGGGCATGCTGAACATCTGATCGGTATCGTCGATCGCGCGCTGGATCAGGGGGGAGTGACACTTTCTCAGATCGACCGCCTTGCCGTCACCATCGGCCCTGGCTCCTTTACCGGTATCCGCGTCGGCGTTGCTGCAGCCCGCGGTTTTGCGCTTTCCCTCAATGTGCCCGTCGTCGGCGTCACCACGCTCGAGGTGATGGCCGCCGCGCAGCGTGAGAAGACGCCCGGCCGCGCCGTGCTGGCGGCGATGGACGCCAAGCGGGACGAAATCTATCTCCAGTCCTTCGCAGCCGATGGTTCCCCGCTCGATCAGCCGCGGGCGGCAAGTCTCGCCGAGGCCCAGGCTTTCGCCGCCGGCTTCGATGGTGAAATCACCGGTTCGGCAACGCCGCTCCTGAAGGCCGGCACCCGTGGCGATCACCCCAACGTCTTTCCGATTTCGATTGTCGCGCGTCTGGGGGCTGCCGCCCCTGCCGATGTCGGAAAGCCCAAACCCCTTTATCTGCGCGGACCGGATGCCAAGCCGCAGGCCGGATATGCGATTGCGCGACGAGTGTGACGATGCTGGAAGCCTATCTGACGCTGAAGCCGGAATTCGAAATCATCGCCATGGAGCGCGAGGATTGCCGCGACGTCGCCGTCCTGCATGGCGAGCGTTTCGCCCGGCCCTGGGGCGACGGCGAATTCCACAGCCTGCTGTCGCAGGAGACTGTTTTCGGCTTCGTCGCGCGCCAGACCAACGCCATCCTGAAAAAGTCGCTTCCCGGCTTTATCCTTGCGCGTGAGGTCGCCGGCGAGGCCGAGATCCTGACGATTGCCGTGCAGGCGAAGGTCGCCCGCGCCGGGCTGGGCTGGCGGCTGATGCAGGCAGCAATGCGCGAGGCGCGGGCGCGTGGCGGCGAGAGCATGTTTCTCGAGGTCGACAGCGGCAATACGGCCGCACTCGGCCTCTACCGCAAGCTCGGCTTTGAAAAGGTCGGCGAGCGCCAAGGCTACTACAAGCAGGAAAACGGCGCCCGCTCCACGGCGCTTGTCATGAAGCGCGTTCTTCGATAGTTCCGTGGCAGAAAGATGACATCCGCACCGGCACGAACGCCGTGCAGGCATGTCGAAACACGAATATCTCTAGAGGCGGCCATGACCGATGTAGCCAAGACCCTTGAGGAGCTTTGCGCCGAACGCGGCATGCGCATGACCGAGCAGCGCCGCGTGATCGCACGCATCCTCGAAGAGTCGGAAGATCATCCTGACGTCGAAGAGCTTTACCGCCGTTCGGTGAAGGTCGATGCGAAGATCTCGATCTCCACAGTCTATCGCACCGTCAAACTGTTCGAGGACGCCGGCATCATCGCCCGCCACGACTTCCGCGACGGGCGCTCGCGCTACGAAACAGTGCCGGAAGAGCACCACGACCACCTCATCGACCTGAAAACCGGCACGGTCATCGAATTTCGCTCGCCGGAGATCGAGGCGCTGCAGGAGCGCATCGCCCGCGAGCACGGCTTCCAGCTGGTCGACCATCGCCTGGAGCTCTACGGCATTCCGTTGAAGAAGGACGATCTCTGAAGCGATGGCAGCCCGGGAGTGCCGCATTTGATCGCCTGGCTGCGCATTGCCTTCGCTGCGGTCGTGATCCTTGCCGTCAGCATCGTGCTCATGCCGCTGCAGGTGTTGGCCCTGCGTTTCGACTGGCGGCTGCGCCGCAGACTTCCGCGCGTCTGGCACCGTATCATCTGTTATTGTCTCGGCATCAGCGTCCGGGTGACCGGCAGGCTGGAAGACCGTCGGCCGCTGATGCTCTGCTCCAACCATTCGTCCTGGCTTGACATCATGGTCCTGTCGGCGGTCGCCGACGTCGCCTTCATCGCCAAGATCGAAGTCAGCGACTGGCCGATCTTTGGCACCCTCGCCAAGCTGCAGAAAAGCGTGTTCGTCGTGCGCGAGGAGAGGCGCAAGACCGGCCATCAGGCAAATGAAATCGCCGGACGCATGGCCGACGGGGAAATCGTCGTGCTTTTTCCGGAGGGCACGACATCGGACGGCAACCGGTTGCTGGAGGTCAAGTCGTCGCTGTTCGGCGCTGCCGCGATGGCGGTGCCTTATTCGCCGACGGGAACCGTCGTGGTGCAGCCGGTGGCCGTTGCCTATACCAGGGTGCACGGCATTCCGATGGGACGCTACCACCGGCCGCTCGCCGCCTGGCCTGGGGATATCGAGCTCCTACCGCATCTGATCGACATCCTCAGATGCGGCGCCATCGACGCGGAAGTTTCCTTCGGTGAGGCGGTGGAATACCGCGCCGACAGCAATCGCAAGGAGGTGAGCGCGACGATCGCCTCGCGCATCCGCAGCCTTCTCAACACAAGCCTGCGCGGACGCAGTGTCGGGTGAGCCGAGAGTCTCTTTTCTCGGACGGCAAAAACCACTAAATAGCGCGCCATGACACAGGATAACGCCCTCCTTCAGGCCCCAGAGGTTTCTCTCCGTGACGGCAGCAACAGCCGCAAGGTCTTCATCAAGACCTATGGCTGCCAGATGAACGTCTACGATTCCATGCGCATGAGCGATGCGCTTGCTCGCGACGGCTACGAACCGACCGAAGACATGGAACAGGCGGATCTCGTTCTGCTCAACACCTGTCATATCAGAGAGAAGGCGGCCGAGAAGGTCTATTCGGCGCTCGGACGGCTGCGCGAGATGAAAAAGAAGAAGGCAGCCGAGGGCCAGGAGATGATGATCGGCGTCACCGGTTGCGTCGCCCAGGCCGAAGGCGAGGAGATCCTGCGCCGGGCGCCCGCCGTCGACGTCGTCATCGGCCCGCAGACCTATCATCGCCTGCCGGAAGCACTGCGCCGGGTCCAACAGGGCCAGCGCGTCGTCGACACCGAATATGCGATCGAGGACAAGTTCGAACATCTGCCGATTGCCGAGAGCCGGAAGATCCGCGCCCGCGGCGTTACCGCTTTCCTGACGGTGCAGGAGGGCTGTGACAAGTTCTGCACCTTCTGCGTCGTGCCCTACACACGCGGCTCGGAAGTGTCGCGGCCGGTTTCCCAGATCGTCGAGGAAGCCGAAAAGCTGGTCGAAGCCGGGGTGCGCGAAATCACCCTGCTCGGCCAGAACGTCAATGCCTGGCACGGCGCCGGACCGCGGGGCGAGGCATGGAGCCTCGGCGACCTGCTGTACCGTCTTGCCGAAATCCCCGGCCTTGCCCGACTGCGCTACACCACCAGCCATCCGCGCGACATGGACGACCGGCTGATCGAGGCGCATCGCGACCTGAGGGCGCTGATGCCCTATCTGCACCTGCCGGTGCAGTCGGGCTCCGACCGCATTCTGAAAGCGATGAACCGGCGCCACACGGCCGCCGAATATCTCAGTCTGATCGACCGCATCCGCACCGTGCGGCCCGACATCGCGCTGTCGGGCGATTTCATCACCGGCTTTCCGGGGGAGACAGACGCGGATTTTGAGGATACACTGAGGCTTGTGGAGGAGGTGCGCTACGCGCAGGCCTTCTCGTTCAAATACTCGACACGGCCGGGCACCCCCGGCGCGGAACTGAAGGACCAGGTGCCGGAAGAGATCAAGGCAGAACGGCTGGAACGCCTGCAAGCGCTTCTTTTGAAGCAGCAGCAGGAATTTGCCGAATCCTGCATCGGCAAGGAGATCGATCTGCTGCTCGAAAAGCCGGGCCGCATGCCGGGCCAGCTGATCGGACGTTCTCCCTGGCTTCAATCCGTGAATGTTGATGCAAAAGCATCGCAAATCGGTGACATTATCAAAGTGCGAATCACCGGAACCGGAACGAACAGCCTGTTTGCCGAACGCGCAGAGGCTGCGGTTTAACCCAAGGAGCCCGACCGCTTGAACGGACAAGAATTGGTTTCTTCTTCACCGCGCCACCCCCGCACGCCGAGCGACACCAATCACTTCGTCCTGACGTTCGAGAACAATCGGTTCGCCAGCGAACTCTTCGGCCAGTTCGACCAGAACCTCAAGCTGCTCGAGGAGCGGCTGAACATCGATGCGCGGGCGCGCGGCAATTCCGTCGTCATATCGGGCGATGTCGTGACCACCAATCAGGCGCGGCGCACGCTCGATTATCTCTATGAAAAGCTTCAGAAAGGCGGCAGCGTGGAACGATCAGACGTCGAGGGCGCAATCCGCATGGCGGTCGCCGCCGACGATCAGCTCAGCCTTCCCACCATGGAGCGCAAGGCCAAGCTGACAATGGCGCAGATTTCGACGCGCAAGAAGACGATCATCGCTCGCACGCCGACGCAGGACGCCTATATCAGGGCGCTGGAGCGCGCCGAGCTCGTCTTCGGCGTCGGCCCGGCCGGCACCGGCAAGACCTATCTCGCCGTCGCCCATGCCGCCCAGATGCTGGAGCGCGGCGCGGTCGAAAAGATCATCCTGTCGCGCCCGGCCGTCGAGGCCGGCGAGCGCCTCGGCTTCCTGCCCGGCGATATGAAGGAAAAGGTCGACCCCTATCTTCGCCCGCTCTATGACGCGCTCTACGATATGATCCCGGCCGACAAGGTCGATCGGGCGATCACCGCCGGCGTCATTGAAATCGCCCCGCTCGCCTTCATGCGCGGCCGCACGCTCGCCAACGCCGCCATCATCCTCGACGAAGCGCAGAACACGACGTCGATGCAGATGAAGATGTTCCTGACGCGCCTCGGCGAAAATGCCCGCATGATCGTCACCGGCGACCCGAGCCAGATCGACCTGCCGCGCGGCGTCAAATCCGGCCTCGTCGAGGCCCTGGAGCTGCTGAACGGCGTCGAGGGCATCTCGATCGTGCGCTTCAAGGACACCGACGTCGTGCGTCATCCGCTGGTCGGCCGCATCGTCAGAGCCTATGATGCCACCTATCTTGTCGAAGCCGAAGACGTCGGTCGGCAGGGCTGATGGCCGAACTCGATATCCAGATCAGCATCGAGGACATCGGCTGGCCCGGCGAGGAAACGCTGCTGGTTTTTTGCGAGCGCGTGCTCGGAGCCGCCGCGGTCTATCTGCGCGACAATGAGAAGCAGCCCTTTCCGACGATGCCGCCCGAGGTTTCGCTGGTCTTTACCGACGATGCCTCGATCCAGGACATCAATGCCGAATGGCGCGGCAAGGACAAGCCGACCAATGTGCTCTCCTTCCCGGCCTTTCCGGTTCAGCGGGGCAAGCTGCCCGGGCCGATGCTCGGCGACATCATCATCGCCCGGGAGACGGTGGAGCGGGAAGCCCAGGAACTCGAAAAGAGCTTCGACGACCACCTGACCCATCTGCTGGTGCACGGTTTCTTGCATCTTCTCGGCTACGACCATATGAATAATGCCGAAGCCGAAATTATGGAGGCGCTGGAGACTCGCATTTTGGCGCAGCTCGGCCTATCTGATCCCTACGAGGGTCAAGACCTTAAAATGGAACCATGAGCGACTTTACGACGAAGCCGGCGGCAGACGCCAAGGACTCCGAGCCATCCTCATCTTCGGATGAGGTCGGCAGTAGTAGTCGGCCATCCGGCCGATCCCAATCCTTCTGGTCGCGCGCCGCCCGCATTCTCCGCCCGCAGCAGGGCTCGCGACTGCGTGAGGATCTTGCCGATGCGCTGATGACCGATGCGGCCGGCGACGACGCTTTTTCGCCCGACGAACGGGCGATGCTGCACAATATCCTGCGCTTTCGCGAGGTGCGCGTCGCCGACGTGATGGTACCGCGCGCCGATATCGAGGCGGTGGACCAGAACATCACCATCGGCGAGCTGATGATCCTTTTCGAGGAATCCGGCCGCTCGCGCATGCCTGTTTATGCCGATACGCTCGACGACCCGCGCGGCATGGTCCATATCCGCGACCTGCTCTCCTATGTCGCCAAGCAGGCGCGCAACAAGCGCCGCGGTCCGGCAAAGCCGGCCGCTGCAGCGCCGGCGATCGAGGTCGCGCCGGAGAACATTCAGAAGCCGCCGCGCTCGGCCAAGCCGAATTTCGATCTTGCCCGGGTCGATCTGCAGAAGACGCTGGCCGAAGCCGGCATCATCCGCAAGATCCTGTTCGTGCCGCCGTCGATGCTGGCCTCCGACCTCTTGCGCCGGATGCAGGTGAACCGTACGCAGATGGCGCTCGTCATCGACGAATATGGCGGCACCGACGGGCTCGCCTCGCATGAGGACATCGTCGAGATGGTGGTCGGCGACATCGACGACGAACATGACGACGAAGAGGTGATGTTCAAGCGCGTCGCCGAAGACGTCTTCGTCGCCGACGCCCGTGTCGAGCTGGAAGAGATCGCCGAAGCGATCGGACCGGATTTCGACATCAGCGAACAGGTCGACGAGGTCGACACGCTGGGCGGGTTGATCTTCTCCGCGCTCGGCCGCATCCCAGTCCGCGGCGAAGTCGTTCAGGCCCTGCCGAACTTCGAATTCCACATCCTCGACGCCGATCCGCGCCGCATCAAGCGGCTGCGCATCACCCGTAAGCGCCACGCGATCCGCCGCCGCGCCAAGGAGGCTGGCGACATCACGCCCGGATCCGAGACCGGCGACGACCGGCCGGCCGAATCGACCACCAACTAGGCATCGGTACGAAAATCGGAATCGCCTTTCGGGCCGATGCGGAACAGGACAAAGAGCCGCTTTTTTGAAAGACTGCGAATGGGTTGATTCGCGGTGTGATGGGAGTGCGCATGGAGCGGCTTGCGGACAGGGTTATCCTCGTCTGGGGGGTAAAACGGTCGTTGCTGGCCGTCGCCGCTGGAGCATTCGCCGCGCTGGCGCTGCCGCCTTTCGGCTTTTTCGCGGCGATGTTTCTCTCCTTCACGCTGCTCGTCTGGCTGATCGACGGGGCGGCGGCTTCTCCTGAAAGCGGCCTGATCGGCAGGCTATGGCCAGCCTTTGCCATCGGCTGGCTGTTCGGCTTCGGTTATTTCGTCGCCGGCCTCTGGTGGATCGGTCACGCCTTGCTGGTCGATTCGGAGGAATTTGCCTGGGCACTGCCCCTGGCAGTCCTCGGACTGCCGGCCGGCCTCGCGGTCTTCTACGGGCTGGCGACTGCACTTGCCCGGATCGTCTGGTCCGACGGCATGGGACGGATCGCCGCACTTGCGGCCGGCTTCGGCCTGATGGAATGGCTTCGAAGCACGATCCTCACCGGCTTTCCCTGGAATGCCATCGGTTATGGCCTGATGCCCGTTCCGCTGATGATGCAGTCAGCGCATGTGATCGGCGCGATGGGGGTGACGACACTTGCCGTCTTCGTCTTTTCCGTCCCGGCGCTGATCGGGACGCGACAGGGCGCGAAGCCTGGAATTGCGCTCGCCACCCTGCTGTTTACCGCCCATATCGGCTACGGAGCCTACGCTCTCTATCTGGCGCCGCGGCCCGCGCCGTTGCCTGAGGACAAGCGGCCCGTGGTGCGGCTGGTGCAGCCGGATATCGACCAGGCGGCGAAGATGGACAACGACGCCGATCGCAATGCGATCTTCGAGACGCATCTGAAGCTTTCCGCCGAGGCGCCGAGGAATGGCGGCCGCAAACCCAATATCATCGTCTGGCCGGAAACCTCGATCCCCTTCATCCTCACCGACAACCAGGATGCGCTGACGCGCATCGCCGATACGCTCGACGACGACCAGATCCTGATCGCCGGCGCGGTGCGCGCCGAGGAGATGGGGCCCGGCACCCCGGTGCGCTACTATAATTCCATCTATGTGATCGACGGCCGCGGCCAGATCATCGCCGCCTCCGACAAGGTGCATCTGGTGCCTTTCGGCGAATATCTGCCCTTCGAGGACATCCTCACCGAACTCGGCATCCAGAATGTCGTCGAGATACCGGGCGGCTTTTCGGCCGCCGCAAGTCGGCACCTGCTGGCGCTGCCGGGCGGCCTCAATCTTTATCCGCTGATCTGCTACGAGATCATCTTTCCGGGCGAAATGACCGGCGACATCGTGGATGCCAACGCGCTCCTCAACCTCACCAATGATGCCTGGTTCGGCATCACGCCCGGACCCTACCAGCATTTTCAGCAGGCGCGGGTGCGGGCAGTCGAGACCGGCCTGCCGCTGATTCGCGACGCCAACAACGGCATATCGGCACTCGTGAACGCACACGGGGAAATCATCGCAGGCCTCGATCTTGGTGAGACCGGCTTTATTGATGCAACTGTTGATGGGTTCGGCAATGCGTTCGGAACCTCATACCCCCTTCAGACATACTTCTGGTTGACCGAAGCACTGTTGATATTGATTGCGCTAATTTCACGCGGAGGTTTTATTTTAGGGTTGAATTGACCAAAAACCCCTAAAATTGCATAGTGGTGTCAATCGGCGTTCTTAACGTATGTTTATCGGCGGGTTCCCGCCGCTTACAACGTGGCGTTTTGGGATGGATCAGGGGCATGCCGGTTGGAAACAGAAATTCGTAGCTAGGGCACGACCATGATTGAAAATAAGAAGAAACCGAATCCGATCGACATCCATGTTGGCAGCCGCATTCGCCTTCGCCGAACGATGTTGGGCATGAGTCAGGAAAAGCTTGGCGAAAGCCTCGGCATCACCTTCCAGCAGATCCAGAAATATGAGAAGGGCACCAACCGTGTCGGCGCAAGCCGTCTGCAGAACATCTCGAGCATCCTCAATGTTCCGGTCTCCTTCTTCTTCGAGGATGCGCCCGGCGAACATGCCGGCGCCGCCGGCGGCATGGCCGAAGCCTCCAGCTCGAATTACGTCGTAGACTTCCTCTCCTCCTCGGAGGGCCTGCAGCTCAACCGCGCCTTCGTCAAGATTTCCGATCCCAAGGTTCGCCGCAAGGTCGTGGAACTGGTCAAGGCGCTCGCTGCCGAAGCCGACGCTGACTGATCCAGCTCTTATTGCGAAACAGAAAGGCGGTCGAAAGACCGCTTTTTTTGTGTTTTTGCGGCAAAATTTGTCACTTCGCCGCAGATATAAAGATATATTTATGTCCTTGTGCGCTTGTCATCGGCGCTCGAACTGAGTACCTACTAGCTGGCTTTTATTCTTTGAGGGGAATCCCGGAATGCGCGCGAATTATCTCTTTACCAGCGAATCTGTTGCCGAAGGTCATCCGGACAAAGTGTGTGACCGCATCTCCGACGAGATCGTCGATCTGGTGTACCGCGAAGCGGCCAAGACCGGCGTCAATCCGTGGGGTGTGCGCATTGCCTGCGAAACGCTGGCAACGACCAACCGTGTCGTCATCGCCGGCGAAGTCCGCCTTCCGCCGAGCCTGATGAAGAAGGACAAGGACGGCAAGGACGTCATCAATCCCTCGAAGTTCAAGGCCGCTGCTCGCCGCGCCATCAAGGATATCGGCTACGAACAGGACGGCTTCCACTGGAAGAAGGCAAAGATCGACGTGCTCCTGCACTCGCAGTCGGCCGATATTGCCCAGGGCGTCGACAGCGCCGCCGACCAGCAGGGCGACGAAGGCGCCGGCGACCAGGGCATCATGTTCGGTTACGCCTGCAAGGAAACGCCGGACCTGATGCCGGCGCCGATCTATTATTCCCACAGGATCCTGCAGCTGCTGGCGGCCGCCCGCAAGAAGGGCGACGGTGAAGTCGCCAAGCTCGGCCCCGACGCCAAGAGCCAGGTAACCGTGCGTTACGTCGACGGCAAGCCGTCGGAAGCAACCTCGATCGTGCTTTCGACCCAGCATCTCGACGAGAGCTGGGATTCCAAGAAGGTCCGCGCCGTCGTCGAACCCTATATCCGCGAAGCGCTCGGCGAACTGAAGATCGCCGAGGATTGCAAGTGGTACATCAATCCGACCGGCAAGTTCGTCATCGGCGGACCGGACGGCGATGCGGGCCTGACCGGCCGCAAGATCATCGTCGACACCTATGGCGGTGCGGCTCCGCATGGCGGCGGCGCATTCTCCGGCAAGGACACGACCAAAGTCGACCGTTCGGCCGCCTATGCCGCCCGCTACCTCGCCAAGAACGTCGTGGCCGCCGGCCTCGCCGACCGCTGCACGATCCAGCTCTCCTACGCCATCGGCGTCGCGCAGCCACTGTCGATCTACGTCGACCTGCACGGCACCGGCAGGGGTGTGTCGGAAGACCAGGTCGAAGCGGCGATCCGCCAGAATATGGACCTGTCGCCGTCGGGCATCCGTCGTCACCTCGACCTCAACAAGCCCATCTACGCCAAGACCTCGGCCTACGGTCATTTCGGCCGCAAGGCCGGCCGTGACGGCTCGTTCTCCTGGGAGCGCACCGACCTCGTCAAGGCGCTGAAGGAAGCCGTCAAGACCAAGGTCGCTGCATGACGGATATGGAACGCCGGGGACGGGCGACCGAAGCCTTTTTCGGTCGCCGCAAGGGCAAGGCCCTGCGCGAGCAGCAGGCCGAGACGCTAAACAGCCTGCTCCCGGCATTCCTCGTCGACCTCTCGGCGGCTCCTCCGGAGCCGCTGACCTCTCTCTTTCCGGTTCCTGTCGAAACGTTGCGGCTGGAAATCGGTTTCGGCGGCGGCGAGCATCTGATGCGCCGTGCCCTGGAAAGGCCTTCGACCGGCTTCATCGGCGTCGAGCCCTTCGTCAACTCCATGCAGAAGCTGTTGTCGCGTATCGGCGAGACGGGCGCGCGCAATATCCGTGTCTACAACGACGATGCGACGCAGCTGCTCGACTGGCTGCCGGACGCGTCGCTCGACCAGATCGATCTGCTCTATCCCGATCCCTGGCCGAAGCGGAAGCACTGGAAACGCCGCTTCGTCTCGAAGACCAATCTCGACCGCTTTCACCGCGTGCTGAAGCCCGGCGGCCTGTTCTGCTTCGCCTCCGATATCGACACCTATGTGAACTGGACGCTGATCAAATGCCGCGACCATGGCGGCTTCGACTGGATCGCCGACAATGCGGCCGACTGGCTGACCCCCTATGAGGGCTGGCCGAGCACCCGCTACGAGGCGAAGGCACGCCGCGAGGGCCGCTCTTCGGCGTATCTGACCTTCAGGAAGATCTGAGGCTGTCGGCAATTTCCGGCATCCGGCTCTAAAACCGACGACGACAACAAACCGAACTGAACGCGCTACGCTCTCACTTGTGGCGCGTAGAGTTCCGCCGTGGAACGGTTGCAATTGCCGCTGACGCGACTATTTCCGTGCTGGCCACCCTCCGCTCAAATGGAGGGAGAAAATGACCGGGAGCATGTCATGTGCCGAAATATAAACCCCTGTTCAATTTCGATCCGCCAGCGACGGACGACGAGGTCCACGATGCCGCGCTCCAGTTCGTGCGCAAGGTGAGCGGAACGACCAAACCGTCGAAGCGCAATGAGCTCGCATTCGAACACGCCGTCAGTTCGATCACGGCCTGTGCCCGCGAGCTGCTCGATTCGCTGGAAACGTCTCAACCTCCTCGTGATCGCGAAGAGGTTGCGGCAAAGGCGCGCGCGATCAGCGGTCCGGTTCGCGTAAGAGAGCTCCGTCACGCACGGGAGATCTCAATCAAGCCTCAAGTGGCCTACCTGACGGCTTTCGGTCCGAAGCGGACTATCAGTTCATTTCAGGTGGACGACCGCTATGCGCCCACAAGCGGACATGGGCGGCCCGCCGATCGACACCGTTTGCCAAATCCGCAATCTGAACCAGGCTGCTATGCATCAGAAGCCTATCAGCGCGAGAGGGTCACGTTTCCGACACGACAATCCGGCGGAGAGAGTCGCCGCCAATAGGTGATTGCCAAAGCCTTGGTTTCATCGTTGATGATCCTATATCTGGCTTCCACTGCGGCGACAGTGTTGATTTTTCAGATCGGTATTGGCTTCATGAGCGGCGACTGTGTTCAGGAACCGGTCGAGCATCGAGTTGAAGCTCTCCGGCTTCTCCCAGAAGGGCGCGTGTCCAGCCCCTTCTATTACATGCGCTTTGCCTTCGAAGAGCAACTGGATGTTCAGGCCCGAAAAATAGCTGAGTTTGACAAAGGGGTCATAAAATCCATTCACAAAAGCAATGGGTATATCAGCCTGTTCGACGGTGCGGCGCTGATCCACCCCCTGCCCCCGCAACATTGCGCGAGAAAAAACGCTCCTTAGTCTCCCGTCCGCGCGCGCTATGGCATCGCGAAAGGAGGGGTTACTCGTGTCTCCAAAGCAAAGAGACTGAAACCGCTCCACATCACGCGATGTAAAGTTCTCTTTTGATGCCAGAAGAATATCAAATGATGGATGGAATCCCCGCAGCATTCCGAGGAGACCGCTGTGGATCGGTGGCGTGCCGCACAACATCAGGCCCGAAATGCCGTTGCTGCTGCCCGCCATCTGAATCGCGACGTGACCGCCAAGCGACCATCCCAGCACGGGAAAGCGATGAAGTCCCAGGCGGGCTGCCACCTCTCCTATGCAGTCGGCAAGACCGGTGACGGTGTAAGTTGACTGCGGATCTCGAGCGTCGCTCGATTCGCCATGTCCCGGAAGATCGAGCGCAATCAGACGCCAATTCCGGGACAAATGGCTGTGTAGTTGCTGTGAAAAGACCGTCCGTGAGCTGCCCGAACCGTGTATCATAACCAGTGGTGCAGCGCCATCAATAGTGTCACTGATGCGCACAGCGCCGTGGCTGGTGTCGATTGTACAGTGAAATATGTCCATAAACTGCGACCCCTAACGCGCAGCCAAAGTCTTGCACGAAAATATCTATGGCAGGTGCATGATCATCGTAAACCAGATCTGAACCAGGTCGTGCAATCACGACACGTTTCGGTGCGGTTACGCATCAATACACAATCATTTGCCTTGGCGTTGTATACGGGTTAGGTCTGTCGCAGCAGCAATTGCAACCAACCTTTCAAGGTGGACATCACGATGCAATTTCTTCTGGACTTTGTTATTTCGATCACCAGCCTGAGTGTCGTCGGGTTCTACGCGTGGTCGTTGCGAGGCCACTTCAACTCGCCGAAGATGGAAGCCGGAGCAAAGCTGATCACCGTCGTCGTCATCGCGACGACGGCGTTTTTCCTGTACCTGGTTTGGTCCGGGACGCAGATGCTATGGGTACAGGTAGTCGGATTGGGATTTGAAATCGGGTCGGCGGGCTTGTTCTGGTGGGCGGTGTCGGCGTCGCGAGAGGCCAGGTTGCGCTTTGTGTTCACCCTCGATCACCCAGATAGTCTTGTCACCGACGGTCCCTATCGCTACCTGCGGCACCCTTTTTACACGTCCTACCTGCTCTTCTGGTCGGGGTGGGCGCTGGCATCTTGGTCGATATGGTCGATCCTGCCGGTCTTATTTTTTACGGTTGTCTACGTGATTGCAGCCCGCAACGAGGAGAGGAAATTCGCCCTATCACCGCTGGCATCCGAATATGAAGCCTATCGGCGCAAGACGGGCTTGCTGACGCCGTGGTTCGATTGGCGATAATGTCGCGACATCCGTCCCGACCGCAGCGAAAACGAATAGAGCGACCGTGCACCGCAAGCAGTGAAACGTAGCAGACGGTCTTGACGGTCAGTGCAGGCTGACCGTCTTCAATTCGTCCTCGGCCGCTTTGAAGAAGGTGCTGGAACGGTTGTCCGTCAGCAGAATCGGCGTGCCGTCGGCGCCGAAGAGTGCCCAGAGATCGACGTTCGGATCGATATCCGGCGCCTCTGGAAAGCACTTGGCGACCTCTTCGGTGCGCATCTTTCTGATGTAGGCGACCTCGCCGTTGCCGATGTGGGCAAGCTCGGATTTGGTCAAGTGAGACGTGGCTTCTTTCATCAACATTCCTGTTCCTCCGGAAGAAGGGACCAACGGTTTTGGAAACCGTTGTGCTACTGTGAGACCGAAATGTTAATTTTCTTGACCATGCGGGCGGGTTCGGGTCGAATTAGATCGACGGAGAGCAGACCGTTTTTCAGGCCGGCGCCAAGGACCTGCATGCCGTCGGCCAGCACGAAGGTGCGCTGGAACTGGCGGGCGGCGATGCCGCGATAGAGATAGTCCCGCTCGCCCTGCTCGACCTGGCGGCCGCGGATCACAAGCTGGTTCTCCTCGGTGGAGACATCGAGCTCCTCCTCGCTGAAGCCGGCAACGGCAAGGGTGATGCGCAGACGCTCGGGCGCGCCGCTGTCGGCGGCGATACGTTCGATATTGTAAGGCGGGTATCCGTCGCTCGCCTTGGAAATGCGCTCCAGCGTCTTTTCCATAGCGTCGAAGCCCAGAAGCAAAGGGCTGGCGAAAGGGGTAATGCGGCTCATCTCTTTTCAAGTCCTTGATGCAAGCGACCATCCCGGACCTAAAAGTGCAGCATCCGGATGCCGCTAATATGGGGGCATGATCACGGCGCTGCAAGGCGCGCGCGACCCTCCCGGATTTAAACATCTGTCAATTTCGAACGGCGGCGCCTGCCTCCTTGCTTGACAAAGGACCTGCTGCCTCGCATCAAAACATGCCCGCGCGGAATGTGCCGATTTGTGACGGGAAATGAAGAGATGGTGTCTGCCGGGACAAGCGGCATGCCGAGAACGGGACGATTGAAATGGCAAGCGCGAGAAAGATCATCATCGACACCGATCCCGGCCAGGATGACGCGGCCGCCATCATGCTGGCTTTCGGCAGCCCCGATGAGCTCGAGGTGCTGGGGATCACGACGGTCGCCGGCAACGTGCCGCTGTCATTCACCAGCCGCAACGCGCGCATCGTCTGCGAGCTCTGCGGCCGCACGGATGTGAAGGTTTTCGCCGGCGCCGACAAGCCGATCGCCCGCAAGCTGGTGACGGCAGAACATGTCCACGGCAAGACCGGCCTCGACGGCCCAGTTCTCGATGAACCGACTATGGCGCTGCAGCCCGGCCATTCCGTCGATTTCATCATCGAGACGCTGCGTCGCGAGCCGGAAGGCGCGGTGACGCTCTGCACGCTCGGGCCGCTCACCAATATCGGCATGGCCTTTGAGAAGGCGCCCGACATCATCCCCCGCATCCGCGAACTGGTGATGATGGGCGGTGGCTTTTTCGAGGGCGGCAATATTACGCCGGCCGCCGAATTCAACATCTATGTCGATCCCGAGGCGGCCGACATCGTTTTCCGCTCGGGCGTTCCGATCGTGATGATGCCGCTCGACGTGACGCACCAGCTGCTGACCCGCAAGGACCGGGTCAAGCGCATGGCCGAGATCGGCACGGCGCCGGCAAAGGCCATGGTCGAAATGTTGGAATTCTTCGAGCGCTTCGACATCGAAAAATACGGTTCCGACGGCGGGCCGCTGCACGACCCGACGGTTGTCGCCTATCTGCTGAAACCAGAGCTTTTTCAGGGCCGCGACTGCAATGTCGAAATCGAGGTCCAGTCCGAACTCACCGTCGGGATGACTGTCGTCGACTGGTGGCATGTGACCGAGCGCAAGCGCAATGCCAAGGTCATGCGCACCGTCGATGCGGACGGCTTCTTCGATCTGCTGATCGAACGCTTCGCCCGCATCTGAATTTTCTTCCTTCTCCGAGGCGGAGAAGGAAAACGACCTCAGGCGTCCTTCTCGTCGAAGACGGAATTGATTTCGGCCTCGACCGGCTTCGGGCCGCCCTTGGCAACGCCGACCATGGCCGGGCGCAGGACGCGTTCGCCGATGGTGAAGCCGGCCTGCACGACCTGGACGACGGTATTGTTCGGCACTTCGGAGTTCGGCACCTCGAACATCGCCTGATGGAAATTCGGATCGAATTTCTGGCCAACCGGCTCCAGCTTGCGAACGCCGTGGCGCTCCAGCGCCGAGAGCATCGAGCGCTCGGTCATCTCCACACCTTCGATCAGCGTGGTGAGGCCGGCATCGGCCGTGGCCTTGGTCTCCGGAGAGATGGCGTCCAGCGCCCGGCGCAAATTGTCCGAGACGGCGAGCATGTCCCGGGCGAAACCGGCGACGGAATAGGATTTCGCATCCTTGACCTCGCGCTCGGTGCGGCGGCGCAGATTATCCATCTCGGCGGCAAGGCGCAGATAGCGGTCACGCAGCTCGGCATTCTCGGCCTTCAGGAGGTCGAGCGGATCCGGCTGGTTTGCCTCCTCCTGCCCGACAGTGGCAGTCTCGACGTTGACGGCAGCGTCGGCTGCGGCGTTGGCCGCAGTTGCGTCAGGTCCGTTTTTCGTCGTTTCATCGGTCATGACGGTCTCCGGTTGGTATTTTCAGATGCGCCCGATATCGAGGTTTGACCGGAAAAAATCAAGTCTGCGTGACGAAGAAGCGAAAATTCCGCGGCTTCGTCAGTGATGACATCAAAGCGGATTGCGCGACAGGCGGGAGACGAGCTGGGCGGTATAATCCACCATCGGCACGATACGGGAATAATTGAGCCGCGTCGGGCCGATGACGCCAACGGCGCCGACGATCCGGTCGTCGTCGTCGCGATAGGGCGCGACGATGAGCGACGAGCCGGACAGCGAGAAGAGCTTGTTTTCCGAGCCGATGAAGATGCGCACGCCCGAACCGCTTTCGGCGAGGTTGAGAAGCTCGATCAGGCTGTCCTTCTTTTCGAGATCGTCGAACAGCATGCGCAGCCGGTCGAGATCTTCGGCGCCGGCGAGGCCTTCGAGCAGGTTGGCGCGGCCGCGGATGATCAGCTGAGCAGGCTTTCCCTCGTCCGGGCTGCCGGCCCAGACGGCGATGCCGCGCTCGACAAGATCGCGCGAGAGCGCATCGAGTTCGTGACGGACATCATCCTTCAGCCGGCTTAACTGTTTGCGCAGCTCCGGCAGCGTCTGGCCGGACATGTGCGCGTTGAGGAAATTCGCCGCCTCCGTCAGCTGCGAGGAGGTGACGCCCGCCGGCAGTTCGATGATGCGGTTTTCCACCTGGTCATGATCGCCGACGAGCACAGCGAGCGCCTTTGTCGGTTCAAGCCGGATGAACTCGACATGTTTCAGCACCGGATCGCTTTTCGAGGTGATGACGAGGCCGGCCCCGCGCGAGATGCCCGAAAGCATGCGGCTCGCTTCGTTCATCATCGATTCCACCGGATTGCCGCCGCTTTCGGCCCGCACCTGGCGATCGATATTGGCGCGCTCCTCGGCGGAGAGGTCGCCGATCTGCATGAATGCATCGACGAAGAAGCGCAGCCCGATCTGGGTCGGCAGCCGGCCGGCGCTGACATGCGGGGAATAGATGAGACCGAGCTCTTCGAGATCGCTCATGACGTTGCGCACCGAGGCCGGCGACAGCGACATCGGCAGCAGGCGCGACAGATTGCGCGAGCCGAGCGGCTCGCCGCTTTCGAGATAACCTTCGACGATGCGGCGAAAAATTTCCCTGGAGCGCTCGTCCAGTGCAGCAACGGCATCCGAAACCGACGTCGACCTGATGCCCATGAACCTTTTCAAACCCGCGCTGATGATGCTCCCGAAAATATAGTCAAACTCGCACCCGTGGCAAAAGGGAATTTGCAAATGGGCGCCGCCAATCGTAGAAGCGGTCAACAACTCCAGGAGATGAGAATGCGGCCTTCAGGCAGAAAAACCGACCAGATGCGCAAGGTCTCGTTCGAGCGCAATTTTTCCAAGCATGCGGAAGGCTCCTGCCTGGTGAAATTCGGCGATACGCACGTGCTTTGCACCGCAAGCCTCGAGGAAAAGACGCCGCCGTGGCTGCGCAACACCGGCAAGGGCTGGGTGACGGCCGAATACGGCATGCTGCCGCGGGCGACCGGCGAGCGCATGAAGCGCGAGGCCGCCGCCGGCAAGCAGGGCGGCCGCACCCAGGAAATCCAACGGCTGATCGGCCGGTCGCTGCGCGCCGTCGTCGACCTGCAGGCGCTCGGCGAAAAGCAGATCACGCTCGATTGCGACGTCATCCAGGCCGATGGCGGCACACGGACGGCCTCCATCACCGGCGGCTGGATCGCGCTTTACGACTGCCTGAAATGGATGGAAAGCCGCAACATGATCAAGGTCGACCGGGTCCTGAAGGATCACGTCGCAGCCATCTCCTGCGGCGTTTTCGCCAGCCAGCCGGTCATCGACCTCGATTATCTCGAGGATTCCTCGGCCGAGACCGATGCGAACTTCGTCATGACCGGCGCCGGCGGCATCGTCGAGATCCAGGGAACTGCCGAACGCACGCCGTTCAGCGAAGAGGAATTCAGCTCGCTGATGCGGCTTGCCAAGAACGGCATCGGCGAACTCGTCGCCCTGCAGAAAGAGGCGATTGCGGGATGAACGCCATGCTGGAAGGCATGTTGGAAACCGCGCTCTATGCGCGCGATCTCGATCAGGCCGAGACGTTCTACGAGGGCGTTCTCGGGCTTGAAAAGATCGCCCGCGCCGGCAACCGTCATGTCTTCTTCCGCTGTGGGCCAGGCGTTCTCCTCATCTTCAACCCCGAGGAAACGATAAAGCCGCCGGCACCCGACGCGCTGCAGGTGCCGCCACACGGCACGACCGGGCAAGGCCATGCCTGTTTCCGGGTATCTGGCCGCAACATAGATGCGATGGCCGAACAGCTGAAAGCAGCTGGCGTTGCGATCGAATCCGAGGTGCACTGGCCAAATGGCGGCCGCTCGATCTATTTCCGCGACCCTGCCGGCAACAGCCTGGAATGCGCGGAGGCTAAAATCTGGGGCATCGAACAGGATATTTGAATGCGCAAGCTCGAAACCAAAACCATCGTCGTCGCCAGCCACAATGCCGGCAAGATCCGCGAGATCCAGGAATTGATCGGGCCGCTCGGCTTCACCGCCAAATCCGCCGCCGAACTGAATTTCGTCGAACCTGACGAAACCGGCACGAGCTTCGAGGAGAATGCGACGATCAAGGCGGTCGCCTCGGCCCATGCCGCCGGCATGCCGGCGCTTTCGGATGATTCCGGCCTGGTGGTCGACGCGCTCGGCGGCGATCCCGGCGTCTACACCGCCAACTGGGCGGAAAGGGCAGACGGCACGCGCGACTTCGACATGGCGATGGCCAAGGTGGAAAAGGCGCTGCAGGACGCCGGCGCTACGACGCCGGAACAGCGCGGGGCGCGTTTCGTCAGCGTGCTCTGCCTTGCCTGGCCGGACGGGCATACCGAGCTTTTCCGCGGCGAGGTGGAAGGCCATGTCGTCTGGCCGCCGCGCGGCACCCAAGGCTTCGGCTATGATCCGGTTTTCCAGCCCGAGGGTTATGCCGTCACCTTCGGAGAAATGAGCGGCGAGGAGAAACACGGCTGGAATGTCGGCAAGCCGCAGGCGCTGTCGCATCGGGCCCGTGCCTTCAAACTTTTCGTCGAAACCTGCCTGGAGGCATAAGATCTGTTCGTGGGCAATTTCGATACGCCAAGCCTCTCGCGCGACGCCGCGCTGCTGCCCGATACCGGCGAGCCCGGCTTCGGCGTCTATGTGCATTGGCCCTTCTGCGCGGCGAAGTGCCCCTACTGCGACTTCAACAGTCATGTGCGCCATCAGCCGGTGGATCAGGAGCGCTTTGCATCAGCCTTTCTGAAGGAGATGGCGGCAGTCCGGGCGATGAGCGGTCCGAAGACGGTGACAAGCATCTTCCTCGGCGGCGGCACGCCGTCGCTGATGAAGCCGGAGACGGTCGATGCCATTCTCGACGGCATCGCGCGGCACTGGCATGTGCCCGCCGGCATTGAAATCACCATGGAGGCCAACCCGTCGAGCGTCGAGGCTGAACGGTTTCGCGGCTACCGGGCGGCCGGCATCAACCGCGTCTCGCTCGGCGTGCAGGCGCTTGATGATCGCGATCTGAAATTCCTCGGCCGGCTGCATGACGTCGCCGACGCCCTGAAGGCGATCCGGCTGGCGCGCGAGATCTTCCCGCGCATGTCCTTCGACCTCATCTATGCCCGGCCGGACCAGACGGTCGAGGAATGGGAGAAGGAACTGAAGGAAGCGATCTCCTATGCCGTCGACCATCTGTCGCTCTATCAGCTGACCATCGAGGAAGGCACGCCCTTCTTCGGTCTGCACAAATCAGGCAAGCTGATCGTGCCGGACGGCGAGCAATCGGCCCTGCTCTACGAGGCGACGCAGGAGATCACGGCGCGTGAGGGCATGCCCGCCTACGAGGTCTCCAATCATGCCCGGCCGGGTGCCGAAAGCCGACATAATCTGACCTATTGGCGTTACGGCGATTATGCCGGCATCGGTCCGGGCGCGCACGGCCGGCTGACGCATGGGCATGAGAAGCTTGCGACGGCGACCGAGCGCAAGCCGGAAGCCTGGCTCGAGATGGTCGAGCGCGACGGCCACGGTATTATCGACCAGGAGCGGCTCGGTTTCGAGGAACAGTCGGACGAACTGCTGCTGATGGGACTGCGGCTGAGGGAAGGCGTCGATCTCGCCCGCTGGCAGCAGCTTTCGGGCCGTGAGCTCGACCCGAAGCGCGAGGAATTCCTGCTCGAACACAAATTCGTCGAGCGGATCGGCAATTCGCGCCTGCGCTGCACGCCATCGGGCATGCTGATCCTCGATTCCGTCGTCGCCGATCTCGCCTGCTGACATCCAACGAGGTTGATCCGGGCGCGACAGCGACATCGCCGTCCGCGCCGGAAAACATGTCTCAGCCGTGGCTGGTCGCGCCCGCCTTGAACAGGCTGCCGGTCGGCGTCTTCAGGAACGTCTCCAGTGGAATGTGCTCCTGGTGCAGGAAGCCCGTCGCCGGCAGGAGGCCGTCGCGGACCATCTCGATGACGGCAACGACGGAGGCCGAGGTCGTCCAGGCAATTGCCGTGCGGCGCGCGCCGGCAATCTCGATCGGATAATAGGCGCGCACGAATTCCTTGCGGCGCAGGCTGCCATTCTCCGTTCCCTCGGCCGCGACATGGACGTAGACGACATCGTCTTCGACAGGCGGCTTGGCATTGGTCAGGATCTCGCCGGCGAGCTTGCGCTTGTCGCGCATCAGGAGCTCATGGAAGAAGAAGTTCATCAGCTCCATATGGCCGGGATAACGCATGGTCTTGTAGTCGAGATTGTCGACCTTGCCGAGCATGGTGTCGCACATGGTGCCGAGGCCGCCCGAGGTCGTGAAGGCTTCGAGCTTGACGCCGCCGACATAGACCGTCTCATGCCATTCCATCGGCGAGACCAGCTTGCGCACACCGCCCTCGATGACCTCGCAATCGTTCAGATATTCGTTGACGACGCCTTCCGGCGACCAGTTGAAGGCATAGCCGAGAAGGCCGGTCGGATGCTGCGGCAGTGCGCCGACGCGCATGCGGATCGAGCGGCAGCGCTCGAAGCCGTCGGCAAGGCTTGCGCCGACGATGCCGACGAAACCCGGCGCCAGTCCGCATTGCGGCGCCATCAGGCCGCGGGCGGTCTTCGACAGTTCGATGATGAAGTTGGTGGTCGCAACGTCTTCGGTCAGATCGAAATAATGGATGCCGGCAAGATGGGCGGCGCGGGCCAATTCGATGTTGAGGTGATAGGGAAGGCAGGAAAGCACCGCCTCGACGGTGGAGAGCAGCTCGCCGATCACCTGAGCGTCGGAAATATCGCCGGTGCGGCACTTGAACGGGACCTCACCCAGCGGCAATTGCGCGTCGACACCGATGACCTCGAAGCCGCCTTCATGCAACAGCGTCGCCGCCAGCCGGCCGACCTTGCCCAGGCCGAGAACGGCAACCTTTTTAAAACTCATGCATATCCTCCCACGCGCCCGCTTCGACGCTTTCGTTTTTATCCGATGCGCGTCGCTCCAAATCGGACGTGCACGGGATGGCTGGAGGTATAGAATAAAAAGCTTATAAAGGAAAACGGCCGGAATCGCTCCCGGCCGTCGAATTCCCTCGAAAATCCACCAATTATTCGTTGATCAGCCGCTTCAGCAGCTCGATTTCGTGCGAAAGCTTGGTGTCTCCTGATATCAGCTCTTCGATCTTGCGCACGGCGTGCAGCACCGTCGTGTGATCACGCCCGCCGAAACGGCGGCCGATCTCGGGGAAGGAGCGCGGCGTCAGCGTCTTCGACAGATACATGGCGATCTGGCGCGGCTTGACGATGACGCGGGTGCGGCGGTTGGAGACCAGTTCCTGGCGCGAGACGTTGTAGTGCCTGGCGACGATGCGCTGGATGTCTTCGATGCGCACGCGGCGCGGCTCGCCCGAACCGACGAGATGGGCGAGCAATTCGTCGACGCGCTCGATCGACAGGTTCGGCTCGAAGGAGCGGCGGAAGATCAGCTGGTTAAAGGCGCCTTCGAGTTCGCGTCCGCTGGCCGTGATGTTGCGGGCGACATGCTGCAGCAGATCTGCCGGAATTTCGAGCGACGGATCCTCGAGACGGGCCGCGGCCAGACGCCGCTTGAGGATTTCGAGGCGCATTTCGTAATCCGGCGCGTCGAGTTCGATGGCAACGCCGCCCTGCAGGCGCGAGCGGACGCGCGGATCGAGAGACTCCAGCTCCCATGGCGCCCGGTCGGCGGCGACGACGACCTGCTTGGCGCTGTCGAGCAGCATATTCAGGAGATGGCAGAATTCGTGCTGGATCATCTTGCCCTGCAGGAACTGCATGTCGTCGATGATCAGGAGATCGATGTTGCGCAATGAATCCTTCAGCGTCAGCGCGTCGTTGTCGCGGATCGCCGTGGCGAAGCGCCACATGAAATATTCCGCCGTCAGATAGACGACGCGCAGAGCCCGCGGGTTCTGCACCGCCGCATTGGCGATCGCCTGCAGAAGATGGGTCTTGCCGAGGCCGACCGTCGAATGGACGAAGAGCGGATTGAAGCGCACGGCGCCGGAGCCGACTTCCGCGATTGTCTTGGCAGCCGCAAGCGCGACGCGGTTCGAGCTGCCTTCCACGAAGGTATCGAAGGTGAAGCGGCTGTCGAGCGGCGAGCCGAAGAGCGGCGTGCCGAGGCTTGCGGGCCTTGCGGCGGCAACGGCCGAAACCGCCTGCTGGACGGCCTGGCCAGCCGGCTGGGCGCTCGGCGGACGGCGCATCTGCGCGGGAGCAGCGGGCTCAGGCTGGACCACCTCGTCGGCGGCCTTCATGCCGCTGCGCGTTGCCGTGCGCACGAGGATTTCGATCTTCATGATTTCCGGATCTTCGGCCTGGAACAGACCGGTGATAAGGTCGAGATAACGATTGTTGATCCACGACTTCAGGAAGGTCGTGGGAACTGACAGGCGAACAACGCTCTTCGATACCGAATGCAGCTTCAACCTGGCAAACCAGCTGGCATAGACGTCAGGACCGACCTGGGCCTTCAAGCGCGCGCTGACGCGCTCAAACAAAATGCTCTGCTTCATTTCCGCCTTTGCTTCCCCCACTTCCTGGCGAATGGAGCCGAACGCCTGCGGTGCCGCATCCCCATTGTCGAGCCCGCCCGCCATCATCGTATTCATCTGCATAATGCCGCCTTTCAATTCCACCGGGCGGCCTCCGCTAAACAGCCGCCCGATCATTCCCCGCTTTGACGGGCTGGCGGCATCCTCATGAAGCCACTCGCCTGCCGGTTCACTCAAACACGGCACGGAAGCTCGTTGCAGGTACCGCATTCATGCGGCGCCTTCATCGGCTTTCGGTGCCAGGCTTGTCGGTCAATCCTCGTTTTCGGCCGACCAGCCCGAACGCAATATTACTATCCCTATCCAGCATCCTCACGTTAAACGTGTGGTTGCCATAGGCACAAAACATCCCTGCCCGTAACAGCCACGTTACGGCCCAAATCCGTCAAGTGCTTGAAAAAACGGAAGCGCAAGGCTCCGTAACAGATGGCACAAACGTATCGCCCTGCCGACGTGGCAGTTAAGACCGAACTCTGCAGGTGATGTCCGCGCCCTCTGTTGGACGCCATTTAGGCAGGATCAAATGGCAAGATCAACGATGAATTTTACGCAAAATTAAGATGCGACCATTGACTCCGGCCGCCCTTTTCGGGCGTCACACCAGCGTCAAAAAAGAATCGCAGTTGAATCAAAGAGATTCCCCGTTCGGGCTATTTTGACACGCAAAGAAAGAAAAAAAATAAAAATCTTCTTGACTCGCCCGTGATCCGCAAAGGTTTGGCCAGAGTCGCGCGATGGGAAAGCATCCTTGCGCAAGCCATTGTTTTTAAATGACTTTTCCTGTCATGGCGCTGACACGAAACAGTCGTGAGATTCACCATGCAGAGGTCGTTCGGCAGAATCGAAAAAGCCCGGTAAAATTACCGGGCTAATCATAACGAGGAGGTCGTTAATGGATTATTACGCGGTCGTGGAGACCGACAGAGCCTTCACACGAGCGGCCAGGCGAGAGACCTTGCGCGATGCCGTGTTGGAGTGCAGCACGCCCTTGCTGGCGGCGCGGGCGAGTTCCGGCTGAGCGGCCAGGAAAGCTGCCTTCGCCTTGTCGGCGTCACCGGATGCGATGGCCTCTTCGACCTGGCGAACGAAAGTACGAACGCGCGAGCGACGAGCCTTATTGACGTCGGTACGGCGGGCGATCTTGCGGGTCGCTTTTTTCGCCGAAGTTGTATTGGCCATGGATGCCTCTCTCAAGAATTCGAACAAACTCCGCCATTACCGCGGGCCCTGCGGCCACCAAATCCAGCAATACGGGAGCAATCGCGGAAAACCAGAGCGGCTTTCCGAACCGTGGGCGGGCATATAACCCTAAAGCCGGCCCACGTCAACGCGGATTTTCAAGCTTTCCGGCGGCAAGCGCCGAAAAGCATTCAACGGTGCTTAAAGGCAGGTTTGCGCTTCTCGATGAAGGCGGTCATGCCCTCTTTCTGATCGTCCGTGGCAAAGAGACTATGAAACAGGCGGCGTTCGAACCGCAACCCTTCCTCCAGCGTCGTCTCAAAGGCGCGGTTGACCGCCTCCTTGGCCATCATGACCGAGGGCTGCGAAAGCGAGGCGATCTTTTCGGCCGCGGCAAGCGCCTCGTCGAGAAGACGCTCGGGCGCCACCACACGCGAAACGAGTCCGGATCGTTCCGCCTCGGCCGCGTCCATCATGCGGCCGGTCAGGATCAGGTCCATGGCCTTCGCCTTGCCGACGGCGCGCGTCAGCCGCTGCGAGCCGCCCATGCCGGGAATGACGCCAAGGGTGATCTCCGGCTGGCCGAACTTCGCGGTCTCCGAGGCGATAATGAAATCGCACATCATGGCGAGCTCGCAGCCACCGCCGAGGGCAAAACCGCTGACGGCAGCGATCACCGGCTTGCGCGCCTTGGCGACGTCATCCCAGCCGCTGATGAAATCACTCTTATAGATATCGGCGAACTGAAGCGACTGCATCTCCTTGATGTCGGCGCCGGCGGCAAAGGCGCGTTCGGAGCCGGTGAGCACGATCGCACCGACGGCATCGTCTTCATGGAAAGCGGCATAGGCCTGCTTCAGTTCCCTCAGCACGGTGGAGTTCAGCGCGTTCAGCGCCTGCGGGCGGTTCAGCGTGACGAGGCCGACAGGGCCTCGGGTTTCGACGATCAAGGTCTCGTAAGCCATGCTGTTCTCCCGATTTCTTACTGTTATTTCTGACAGGCGGCGCAATAGAAGGTGGAGCGGCCCGCCTGCACGACACGGGCGACCGTAGCGCCGCAGCCGGGCGTGCCGCAAGCCTCACCTTCGCGATCATAGACGGAGAAGGAATGCTGGAAATAGCCGAGCGATCCGTCGGCCTGGATATGGTCTCGCAGCGACGATCCGCCGGCGGCGATTGCATCGGCGATGACGTCGCGGATCGACGCGACCAGCATGTCGAGCTCATGCTTCGGCCGGCCGCCCGGCGTCACCAGCGTGCCGGCAGCACGAAGCGGCGACAAATGCGCGCGCCACAGCGCCTCGCATACATATATATTGCCGAGACCGGCAATGTTCTTCTGGTCGAGCAGCGCGCTCTTCAGCGGCTGCGCCTTGTCGCGAAAACGTTCGGCCAGATAAGCGGCGCCGAGTTCGTTTCCCGTTGGCTCCGGGCCGAGATCGCGGAAGAAGGGATGGGCGGCGAGATCGGCGCGTCCGACCATATCCATGAAGCCGAAACGGCGCGGGTCGTTGTAGATGACGCGGCGTGCGCCGTCCGGACCCTGCAGATGAAAGACGACGTGATCGTGTTTCTCATCCTTCGAGCTGGCGTGGTGGAACTCGCCCGGCATTGCGGAGGCGGAGTTCTCCTCGATGCGAAAGGAACCGGACATGCCGAGATGGGAAATCAGCGTGTTGCCGTCATCGAGATCGACCAGCAGATATTTGGCGCGGCGACCAAGGCCGATGATGGTGCGGCCGGAAACCTTGTCGGCCAAGGCATCGGGAAAGGGGAAGCGCAAATCCTTGCGCCGCAGTTCCAGCCTGGCAATGCGAGCGCCTTCCATCGCCGGCGCAAGGCCGCGCTTGACCGTTTCGACTTCTGGCAATTCCGGCATCTTAACCCATCTCTATCGAACGTGTTTCAACCGAGGACGATGTGCGCTATAGCGCCATGTGCCGCGGAGAGCGCGGTCCAGTGATAACGTCGCGCGCGGTCTTTCGCTACGGTCGCCGCGCCGATCTTCAAGGAACGGAGCAGCCTGATGTCAGAAAGCCGCACTTCCGCCGATGGCGGCATGGAGACCTCCTACGGCTTCCGCGAGGTGCCGGGCGGCGAGAAACAGGGTCTGGTCAATCAGGTGTTCCACAAGGTCGCCAAGCGCTACGACATCATGAACGATGTGATGTCGATGGGCATGCACCGGGCCTGGAAAGATGCGATGATCTCGGCGCTCAACCCGCGCAAGGAGCCGGGTTACAAGGTGCTCGACGTTGCCGGCGGCACCGGCGACATCGCCTTCCGCATCATCGAGGCCTCGGGCCGGCAGGCACATGCGACGGTGCTCGATATCAACGGCTCGATGCTCGGCGTCGGCGCCGAACGGGCGGCAAAGAAGAAGCTTTCCGACAATCTCACCTTCATCGAGGCGAATGCCGAGGAACTGCCCTTCGAAGCCGCGAGCTTCGATGCCTATACGATCGCCTTCGGCATTCGCAACGTGCCGAGGATCGACAAGGCGCTGTCCGAGGCCTATCGCGTGTTGAAACGCGGCGGACGGCTGCTGGTCCTGGAGTTTTCGGAAGTCGATATGCCGCTTCTCGACAAGATCTATGACGCCTGGTCTTTCAACGCCATTCCGCAATTCGGCAAGGCGATCACCGGCGATGCCGAACCCTACCAGTATCTCGTGGAATCGATCCGCAAGTTCCCGAACCAGGAGAATTTCGCGGCGATGATCCGCCAAGCCGGATTTTCGCGCGTCACTTATACGAATTATACCGGCGGCATCGCCGCGCTGCATTCCGGCTGGAAGCTCTGAGGGAATGAACGAAAAAAAGACGGACCTCCCTCGATGGGGCACTTCAGCATGAGCACTTTCGGAGCCTATTTCCGCCTTTGGCGTGTCGGTTGGGTGCTCGTGCGTGAGGGTGTCGTATCGGCCCTGCCGTCCGAAGGTCTGCCGCCTTCGGTCGCCCTTGCCAAATCCTTCGTCACGATTTTCGAGCGCAGCAGGGCGCGGCATCAGAAGCGCAGCGATCGGCTGGCGCAGGCGGTCGAGCGGCTCGGCCCCTCCTATGTCAAGATCGGCCAGTTCCTGGCGACACGGCCCGACGTCGTCGGCGTCGAATTCGCCAACGACCTGTCGCAGCTTCAGGACCGGATGGCCTTCTTCCCCTCGGCTGCCGCAAAGGCGAATATCGAAGGATCGCTCGGCCGGCCGATCGACGAACTCTATGTGAGCTTCGGCGAGCCCATCGCCGCCGCCTCGATCGCGCAAGTGCATCCGGCCGAAGTCGAAACGGCAGAAGGCCGAACGAAGGTCGCCGTCAAGGTCGTCCGACCGGGCGTGCGCCAGCGTTTTGTCCATGACATCGAGGCAATGTATCTGGTCGCCCACATGCAGGAGCGGTTCATGCCGTCCAGCCGGCGGCTGCGGCCGATCGAGGTGACGAAGACGCTGGAACAGACGACGAAGGTGGAGATGGATCTTCGCCTGGAGGCGGCAGCGCTTTCGGAGATTGCCGAAAACACCGACAGCGATCCCGGTTTTCGCGTGCCGAAGGTCGACTGGGAGCGCACGGGCCGCGACGTCATCACCATGGAATGGATCGACGGCACGAGAATGTCCGACGTCGAGGGCTTACGCGCTGCCGGCCACGACCTCAACCTGCTCGCCGATACGCTGATCCAGTCCTTCCTGCGCCATACGCTGCGCGACGGTTTCTTCCATGCCGACATGCATCCGGGCAATCTCTTCGTCGATGCCGGGGGCATGATCGTCGCCGTCGACATGGGCATTGTCGGGCGGCTCGGCAAGAAGGAGCGACGGTTCCTCGCCGAGATCCTCTATGGCTTCATCACCCGCGATTACATCCGTGTTGCAGAGGTGCATTTCGAGGCCGGCTACGTGCCCGGCCACCACAATGTCGAAAGCTTCGCCCAGGCGATCCGGGCAATCGGCGAGCCGATCCACGGGCAGCCGGCCGAAACCATCTCGATGGGCAAGCTCCTGACGCTGCTGTTCGAAGTGACCGAACTCTTCGACATGGCGACACGGCCGGAGCTTGTGATGCTGCAGAAGACCATGGTCGTGGTCGAAGGCGTGTCGCGCATGCTCAACCCGCGTTTCAATATGTGGAAGGCTTCCGAGCCCGTCGTCGGCGACTGGATCCGCACCAATCTCGGCCCGAAGCGGATCGTCACCGACCTCAAGGACGGGCTGAAGGCGGCGGTCAAGCTCGCCGAAGCCGCGCCCGAGATCGCGGCGAAAACCGAGAAATTCCACCATCAGCTGCTGCATATGAGCGAACATGGCCTGCGTTTCGACGACCAGACGGCCGAGGCGATCGGCAAGGCCGAGGCGCGTCACAACCGCTCGGCCAGGATCGCGCTCTGGGTGATCGCATTGACGCTTCTCTATATTGCCTGGATGCTGAGCTGACCGCTCCGATAACATGCTGTGTTCGGCATTTAGGATATCCCATGTGACGGAGGGCTCGCTTAGTCTCGCAGTTTAGGAGATACGGCACATGCAGCACGAACGCCCCGGCATCGAACTTTCCGGACGACCGCTCGGTTTTGCCGAGATGGTGACGATTGGTGCCGGCAAGGCGAGGATTTCGGCTTCACCGACCGGCATGGCCCGCATCGCGATTGCCCGCGAGATCGTCGAGGACGCGATTGCCGCCGGCACGCCCGTCTACGGATCGACGACTGGCGTCGGCGCCATGAAGGACGTGGAGTGGTCGGCCGACGAACTCGACACCTTCAATCTCGGCCTGGTGCGTGCCCATCACTTCGGCACCGGCACGCCGTTTTCCTGCAATGTCGTGCGCAATGCCATGGCGATCCGCGTCAACACGGCGCTGACCGGCCAGGTCGGCTGCACGCCGGAGCTGATCGAGGCCTATATCAGGATGCTGGAGGCCGATCTCATCCCGGTCGTGCGCCGCACCGGCTCGATCGGCTGCGCCGATATCGGCCTGATGGGGCAGATCGGCGCGGTGCTGACCGGTGTCGGTGAAGCGGTCTATCGCGGCAACCGGATGCAGGCGGCCGACGCTTTCCGGGCGGCGGGACTGGAACCGGTGCGGATGGCGCCGCGCGACAGCCTCGCTTCGCTGAGTGTCAACGCGGTGAGCTTTGCGGCGGCGGCGGAAACGACGCGCAATGCCGCGGCCTCGATCCGTATTCTGCTCGCCACCGGGATGATGGCATCAGGTGCGCTCGGCGCCTCCCGCGATCCGTGGAAGGCAGTCCGCCACGTCGGCACGGCGCGCGAGGCGCTGATCGGCGCCTGGCTCTGCAACGCCTCGGACGAATGGGACTGGCCGGTTGCAACGCATGTGCAGGATCCGCTCAGCCTGCGCATGATCGCCCAGGTGTTCGGCGCCGTCATCGAAAATCTGCTTTCGACCGGCCACAAGATCCTTGCCGCCACCGGACGCTCGGACGACAATCCGGTTGTGGTCGAGGGCCGGGTGATGACATCAGGCGGTTCGCTTCCGCTCGATGTGACGATCCTGCTCGAATCGGCCGCACTCTGCATGGCGCATGCGGCGCGCAACGCCTTCAACCGCTGCGTCATTCTCGGCAACGGTCAACGGCGCGACCTGCCGGTCAACCTCGTGCCGCCGGGCCGGATTGCCACCGGCTTCGGGCCGATCATCAAGCTTGCCGGCGAAATCTTCTCGCGCGTCCTGTCGATGTCAGGTCCCGTTTCGGCGCAGTCGCTTGTCGTTGCGGCCGGGCTGGAGGACGAGGCCGCCTTCCTGCCGCTGGTCATCGAGCGCTTCGAGCGGCAGATGCAGGCGCTGAAGCGCCTCGCGGCACTCGAGGCGCTCTTGTCTGCCCAGGCGATCGACATTCTCGGCGATGAACCGAAGGGCGTGGCCGGCATGCTCTACGACGTCGTGCGCAAACATGCGGCCTTTTATACCGTCGACCGGCCGCTTTCGGCTGAGGTGGAGGCGATCGAGGAAGAACTCGGATCGGACACCTTTCTCGCGAAGCTGACCGAACAGGTTCCGATCGCCTCCTTCGACGATTTTTTCGCACTCGGTTCGCCGGAGCCCATCGAGGAGCGGCTGGCCAGCTGAACAGGATGATGTCCGGCCAGGGACTGAAAATCTGGATCCTGTTCTACATTAACCGGTCGGGGCCGTGCGAAAGACGCTCGCGCTTTTGGCGTTCTGCCCCGGCCGGCAACGGTGACTTCAGTCTAGGAGGAAGCGGCATGGACTTCGATCTCGTTCTGCAGGGCACGGTGGTGCTGCCGCATCGCATTCTCGACGAAGGCTATGTCGCTGCCCGCGACGGCAGGATCGCCGAGGTCGGCCTCGGCGTACCACCTTCAGCGCGTGAAAGGCATCTGCTCGGCAAAGCACTGATCCTGCCCGGTGCGATCGACGCCCAGGTGCACTCGCTTTCGCAGAAAGACCAGGAAGACTTCATCTGGTCGACGCGTTCGGCGGCGGCCGGCGGCGTCACGACGATCGTCGACATGCCCTATGACGAGGGTGATCTCGTTTGCTCGGCGGCGGCGGTCAAACGCAAGATCGACCATGCCGGGCAGCAGGCGCGTGTCGACTTCGCGCTTTACGGCACCGTCGATCCGGAAGAAGGCCCGGCGCGGATCGGCGAGATGGTCGAGGCGGGCGTCGCCGCCTTCAAGTTTTCCACTTTCGGCACCGACCCCAAGCGCTTTCCGCGCATTCCGCCGGCCCTGCTCGACGCCTGCTTCGCGGCGATCGCGCCGACGGGGCTGACGGCGGGCGTGCACAATGAGGACGACGAGGCGGTGCGCAGCTATATGGCTGAGGTGAAGGCGAGCGGCATCACCGACTGGCGGGCGCACGCCCTGTCGCGACCGCCGATCACCGAACTTCTGGCGATGCACACGATCTTCGAGACGGGTGCGGCCACCGGCTGCCCGGCGCATGTGGTGCATTGCTCGCTCGGGCGCGGCTACGATATCGCCCACGCCTATCGGCGTGACGGTTTTGCGGCGACCGCCGAATGCTGCATCCATTATCTGACGCTCGACGAAGAGAATGACGTGAAGCGCCTCGGCGGCAAGGCGAAGATCAATCCGCCGCTACGGCCGCGCGCCGAGGTGGAGAAGCTCTGGCGGAAGGTGGCGGAGGGTGATGTCTGGCTGGTTTCGACCGATCACGTCAGCTGGTCGGAGAACCGCAAGACCAATCCCGACATGCTCGCCAACGCATCCGGCGTGCCGGGTCTCGAGGTCATGGTGCCGCTTTTCGTCAAAGGCGCGATCGAGCGCGGCATTCCGCTGACTTGGGCGGCCCGGCTGATGGCCGAGAATCCGGCCAAGCATTTCCGGCTCGACCATATCAAGGGGGCGCTGACGCCGGGCAAGGACGCCGATATTACCGTGCTGGAACCGCGGGAAAGCGTCTATGATGCATCGGCCAGCGGCAACAATGTCGTCGGCTGGAGCCCCTATAACGGCATCCGCCTGCCGTGGACGGTTACGGCTACCTATCTGCGCGGCGAAAAGATCGCCGAAGGCGGCAAGGTGCTGGCCAAGCCCGGCACCGGCCGGTTCGTCCGGCCGCCGCCGCGCCACCTCATTGCGGGGGCCAGTGCATGAATCGCAATCTTCCCGTCAATGCCAGCCGGATCGCTGAGGATATCGTGGCGCTGGCCGAAATCACCGAGCCGGGGCACCCCTGGACGCGGCGGGCCTTCTCGCCGCTCTTTCTCGAAGGCCGGGCCTATCTCGAAGCGCGGATGAAGGCGGCCGGACTGGAAACGCGGATCGACGCGGCTGGCAATCTGATCGGCCGGCGCACGGGTCGCAAACCGTGGCTCGGCACGATCATGCTCGGTTCGCATTCCGACACGGTGCCCGACGGCGGCCGCTTCGACGGCGTTGCCGGCGTGATTGCGGCGCTCGAGGTGGCGCGGGCGCTGCATGACCAAGGCCTGGAACTGGACCACGATCTGGAGATCGTCGATTTCCTTGCCGAGGAGGTCAGCATCTTCGGCGTCTCCTGCATCGGCAGCCGCGGCATGACCGGGCAGTTGCCGGAAGCCTGGCTGTCGCGGGCAAGCGGCGGCCTCGATCTTGCCGGCGGCATCGCCCGGGTGGGCGGCGAGCCCGGCGTGCTGGGACAGCAGAAGCGGCCCGATCTGGCAGGCTTTCTGGAGCTTCATATCGAGCAGGGGCCGGTGCTCGAAGCCGAAAGGGAGGATATCGGCATCGTCACGGCAATCTCCGGCATCACCCGCATCGAGATCACCGTCGAGGGACGGGCCGACCATGCCGGCACGACGCCGATGGACAGGCGGGCGGATGCGCTGGTCGCGGCCTCGCAACTGGTGCTCGACATCCGCAATGCTGCCGCCGAGCTTGCCAGGACGCCGGGACATTTCGCGGCGACGGTCGGTGAGTTCAGGATCGAGCCGAACGCGGCCAATGTCGTCCCCTCGAAGGTCGTGCTGCTGATCGACGGGCGCGCGGAAATCCGCCCCGACATGGAAGCCTTCTGCCGCTGGCTCGACGGCCATGTCGAAAAGCTGGCGACCGCTTACGGCGTGACGATCGAGGCGCCGAACCGGGTTTCCGACAATCTGCCAACGCCCAGTGATGTCGCGCTCCTTTCGACGCTGGAGACCGCCTGCGAACGCGTCGGCGCAAAATACCGGCGCATGGCCTCCGGCGCCGGGCACGATATGGCCTGGATCGCCAAGGTGGCGCCGGCGGCAATGATCTTCGTGCCCTGCCGCGGAGGTCGCAGTCATTGCTCCGACGAATGGGCCGACAATGAGGATATTGCGCTCGGCGCAGCCGTGCTTTTCGAGGCGGTGCGCGAGATGGACAAGGATTTGAAGCGGGAGAAGGCCGATGGGACGCATACTGGTTGAGAAGGACGTCGAGGCGGGTGTCAAAGGCGGCTCCGTCTATGCCGCCGGCGGCGGCGGCTGGGCCGATCACGGCCGGATGCTCGGGCTTGCGGCCGTCACCATCGGCAAGCCGGAGCTGGTATCGGTCGACGAATTGAAGGATGACGACTGGATTGCCACGGCGGCGGCGATCGGCGCGCCGGCCTCCACCACGCCCTGGGAAATGCAGGGCGTCGATTATGTGAAGGCGGTGCAATTGCTTCAGGAGGCGCTCGGCGAAAGACTTTCCGGGCTGATCATCGGCCAGAACGGCAAATCGTCGACGCTGAACGGCTGGCTGCCATCGGCGATTCTCGGCACCAAGGTGGTCGATGCCGTCGGCGATATCCGCGCCCACCCGACCGGCGACATGGGCTCGATCGGCATGGCCGCCTCACCCGAGCCGATGATCCAGACCGCCGTCGGCGGCAACAGGGCCGAGAACCGCTACATCGAGCTGGTGGTGAAGGGTGCGACGGCCAAGATCTCGCCGGTGCTGCGCGCCGCGGCCGATCAGTCCGGCGGCTTCATCGCCAGCTGCCGCAATCCGCTCCGGGCTTCTTACGTGCGCAGCCATGCCGCACTTGGCGGCATCTCGATGGCGCTTGCGCTCGGCGAAGCGATCATTGCGGCGGAGAAGCGTGGCGGGCCAGCGGTCATCGATGCGATCTGCAAGACGACGGGCGGGCATATCCTCGCCGAAGGAGTCATCAGCCGGAAGGACGTCGTCTACACCAGGGAGGCCTTCGACATCGGCACCATCACCGTCGGCTCGGGCAATAAATCGGTGACGCTGCATGTGATGAACGAATATATGGCCGCGGACGATGCGGGTGGCGGGCGGCTTGCCACCTTTCCCGCCGTGATCACCACGCTGTCGCCTGAGGGCGAGCCGCTGAGCGTCGGGCAGTTACAGGAAGGCATGCAAATCTTCATCCTGCATGTGCCGATGGATATCATTCCGCTATCGGCTAGCGTACTCGATCCGACAGTTTATCCCGTCGTCGAAAAGGCGATGGGAATCGAGATCGCGCGTTATGCACTGGCGGCGAAGGCCTGAGCCATGGCACGCGATCCCGGCCTTGAAGAACTGCTGCGTGAGGAACTCGGCGATCGTCCTGGGCTCAGCGAAAAATCCATGTTCGGCGGCCGCGCCTTCCTGCTGAACGGCAATCTTCTCTGCGGCGCCCGCAGTGACGGCATGCTGATCCGTCTCGGCAAGGGCAACGATGATTGGGCGCTGGCGCTGCCGGGCGTAATCCGGATGCTGATGGGCGAGCGTGTCATGCACGGCTGGCTGCGCGCCTCCGCCGAGGCTTACGGCGACGATGCCCTGAGACGGCGTCTGCTCGATGCGGCGCTTGCCTATGTGGAATCGCTGCCGGGCAAGTGACGCCATTTCCCTTCTCCCCAGTGGGGTCCGAAGGACGGGTCGAGACCTGCGGCTAGACCCCGGTCAGATGTCCGAAGGACAGATGAGGAGGTGAGCGACGCCAGGAGCGAATGCGCTGAGCGCAAGCGAAGAGCAATGGAGGGCGTGCCGTGCGGCCCCCTCATCCGACCCTTCGGGCCACCTTCTTGGATGAGCAAAATGTAGGATACTGATGCCTGCCGGGCGGGTGGCCGCCCGCCCGGCAGCTGGTTGTCGGATCGTCACCTTCTTAGCCGTTAGGGGCTGTGGGGAGCAGGATCGCAACCGGCTCTTCATCTGGCCCGTGTGGTTGCAGGAACCTTGGGGTTCGTATCCAAGACAGGGACGACGAAGATGACCGATAATAGCATGATTTGTGCCGGAATCGATGTCGGCAAAAGCCATCTCGACATTGCCCTCCATCCCGGCCGCGCAAGGCTGAGGGTCACTTATGACGCTGCTGGCCTGAAGGCGCTTGACGCCTTTCTTCAAGAGCATGACGTCAGCCGCATCGGCTTCGAAGCCTCCGGCGGCTATGAATGGCGGTTGCTGGCGCATCTGCGGGCCGGCAAGCGGCCGGCGGCGCGTCTGCAGCCGGCGCAATTGCGCTTCTTTGCCAAGAGCCGGCTCAAGCGAGCCAAGAACGATCGCCTCGATGCCGTGCTGATTGCGCTCTTCACGGCAAGTCTCGAGCAGTTGCCGGCGCTGCCGGATGCACGCCTCGACAAACTGGCGGCCGAACTGACCTATCTGGAACAGATCGAGCAGCAGATCGCCCTGATCAAAACCTTTGCCGAGACCGCCTTGTCGGAGGCGATCAAGCGCCGTCATGCGCGCGAGGTCGCCCGCCTCGAAACCTGCCGAAAGGCCCATCTGCTGCGGCTCGAAAAGATGGTTCGCGACGATTGTGACCTTTCGCAACGGCTCGATCTGCTGACCTCTATTAAGGGCATCGGGCTGCGCAGCGCCCTGTGCCTGATCATTCGGCTGCCCGAGCTCGGCCATGCCAGCCGCGCCGAGATCGCCGCCCTTGCCGGCGTCGCACCCTATGACGATGATAGCGGAAAATATCATGGCAGACGCCGCATCCAGGGTGGTCGCGAACGCCTGCGAAAGAGCCTGTTCATGTGCGCGTTTACGGCAACCCGGCACAATCCGGATCTCGCCTCTTTCTACGCCCGCTTGCGTCAGAACGGAAAGGATCACCTGTGCGCCGTCATAGCCGTCGCACGCAAACTCATCGTTCTCGCCAACACAATCCTCTCTCGAAAGACCGAATGGACGCCACAATACCAGCAAAAATGAAACATGGTTGCTCCCCGCTGGGGAGAAGGGAAAAGCAGAAACCAAGCGAGGAACCCACGATGCCGAAGGCCAATCCACGTCATCCGAAATTTCCGATTCCCGGCGGGCCGGAGTTGCGCGCCAAGGGCTGGCGGCAGGAGGCGCTACTGCGGCTGCTCGAAAACGTGCTCGCCGTCGGCGAGGATCCCGACAATCTGATCGTCTATGCCGCGCTCGGCAAGGCCGCCCGCAACTGGGCGGCGCACAAGGGCATTGTCAAGGCGCTGACGGAGATGGATGAGGACCAGACGCTGCTCATCCAGTCCGGCAAGCCGATCGGGCTCGTAAAGACCCATGCCAGGGCGCCCCTTGTCATCATGGCGAACTGCAACATCGTCGGGCAATGGGCAAAGGCCGAAGTGTTCTACGAGCTGCAGCGCAAAGGGCTGATCTGCTGGGGCGGGCTGACGGCCGGGGCCTGGCAATATATCGGCAGTCAGGGCGTCATCCAGGGCACCTACGAGATTTTCATGCGCATTGCCGAACGTCGCTTCGGCGGCGATCTCCAAGGCCGCTTCGTGCTGACGGCCGGCCTCGGCGGCATGGGCGGGGCACAGCCGCTCGCCGGCCGCATGGCGGGCGCGGCGATCCTCTGCGTCGACATCGATCCGGAGCGGGCGCGCAAACGCCAGCAGATCGGCTATCTCCAGGAGATCGCGCCGGATCTCGATACCGCCCTTCAAATGATCGATAGGGCGGTGAAGGACAAGCGGGCGCTCTCCGTCGGGCTCGTCGGCAATGCGGCGGAGGTTTATCCCGAGATTGCCCGGCGCGGCATCGTGCCCGATATCGTCACCGATCAGACCTCGGCGCATGACCTCGTCTATGGCTACGTGCCGAAGGGCATGAGCCTCGATCAGGTCAAAGGCTTGCGCGACGATGGCCAGGGGCAATTGATGGCGGCAAGCCGCGCCTCGATCGTCGAGCATGTGACGGCGATGCTGGAGTTCCAGAAGAAGGGCTCCGAAGTCTTCGACAACGGCAATCTCATCCGCACGCAAGCCCGCGAGGGCGGTGTGACCAACGCCTTCGATATTCCGATCTTCACCGAAGCCTATCTGAGGCCACTCTTTGCCCGGGCGATCGGACCGTTCCGCTGGATGGCTCTGTCAGGCGAGGAAAGCGATATCGCGCGGATTGACGACCTGCTCATCGAGATGTTCCCCGACAACAAGATCATTACCAACTGGATCCGGCTGGCGCGCGAGCACGTCCCCTTCGAAGGGCTGCCGGCGCGCATCGCCTGGCTCGGCCACGGCGAACGCACGATGCTGGCGCGGCGTGTCAATGCGCTGGTTGCGAGTGGCGAACTCAAAGGGCCGGTCGCCTTCTCGCGCGACCATCTCGATGCCGGCGCCATGGCGCATCCGAATATCATGACCGAGCGGATGAAGGACGGCTCCGATGCGATCGCCGACTGGCCGCTGATCGATGCGATGATGCTCTGCTCCTCCATGGCCGATCTCGTCGTCGTCCATTCCGGCGGCGGCGGCTATGCCGGCTATATGACGAGCTGCGGCGTCACCGTGATCGCCGACGGAACCGATGCCGGAGACGAACGCCTCGACCACGCGCTGACCAACGACACGGCGCTCGGCGTCATGCGCTATGCCGATGCCGGATATGACGAGGCGTTTGATGAGGTGGCGAGGAAGCAGGTGCCCTATCTCGGGCTTGGTTGAAACGGACCGAGGATTGCTAAATATCATTGTCATATCTCATTCGGAGCGAATGACATGGAACGCAAAGCGGGGGAAATCCGCGCCGCTCTGCATGCATCGGGAACGCCGATCGGACTCTATCGCGTGTTGATTGCCGGCCAGGCCACCGCCCGCCGCCTCACCCTGATTACCCGTAATCTCAAGGAGTTCGAACGAGTGGCAGAGTTGCGGGTGGAGAATTGGGAGCGTTAGCTCTCGCACTCCAAATTATCGCACATTTCTCGCAAAGTGCTGGGCGACACAGGCCGAGATAAAGGCCAGCGCCAGCATGGCAAGGGGTGAAGACGACGACAGCTGCCCAGCCTTCGACCGCGAAGAACCAGCCGCCGGCCGAGCCTATCAGGCTGGAGCCGACGTAATAGGCCAGCATGTAGATCGATGAAGCGTGCCCCTTATTGCCAAAGGCAAGTTTGCCGACAAGGCCGCTGGCGATGGAATGGCTCATGAAGAAGCCGGTCGTCAGCACGATGATACCGAGGATGATCGACGGCAGCGAGGCGAAGAGCGTCAACGCGCTGCCGGCAGCCGTCATGGCGAGGCCGAAGAGAAGCACCGGAAAGTGACCGATCCGGTCTCCCAGCAGCCCGCCGGTCGAGGCGGCGCCGATGCCGAAGAGATAGACGGTGAAGATCAGGCCGAGTTCGGTCTGGTTGAGGCCGTAGGGCGGCGCTACCAGGCGGAAACCGGCATAATTATAGATCGTCACGAAGGAGCCCATCGCCAGGAAGGCGATGGCGAAGAGGAAGGGCAGCGCCGGATTTCTGAGATGGCCGAGCCAGGCTTTCGCGTGAAAACGCGGATCAAAGCCGGGCCGGCGAACGAAATTCCGTGATGGCGGCAGAAGGGCGATGAAGCCAATCGCCGCGGCAAGTCCGATGGCGCCGACGAGGAAGAGCGCCGGGCGCCAGCCAAAATATTCGGCAGAAATGCCGGTGAGCACGCGACCGGACATGCCGCCGAAGGCCGTGCCGCCGACGTAGAGGCCCATGGTGGCGCCAAGGCCGCGCGGATCGATTTCTTCGGCAAGATAGGCCATGGCGACGGCCGGCACGCCGCCGAGAACGAAGCCCTGCAGGGCGCGGATGACGAGCAGCAGGTGCCAGTCCGGCGCAAAGGCGGTAGCGATCGTCAATAGAGCCGCTCCAAGCAGCGATATCGACATCAGGCTGCGGCGGCCGATTCCTTCCGAAACGGCGGCGGCGCAGACGATGGCGACGGCGAGAAAGCCGGTGGAGAGCGACAGCGACAGCGAGCTTTCGGCCGGACTGACGGAAAATTCCTGCGAGAAGACCGGCAATAGCGGCTGCACGCAATAGAGCAGCGAGAAGGTGGAAAAACCGGAGAGAAAAAGCGCCAGGCTGGCGCGGCGGTAAGCGCCTGTACCGCGCGTCAAATAATGCTTTTCTGCTGCGATCGCGGTCTTCGCGGTTTGCGCTGGCGGCGGCATATCTTCATTCCCGTGAGCCTTCGAACTCATGCGTTAACCCGCCGGATCCCAATAGGGCGGGTCCCCGAAGCTCTTCCTCAAGTGATCGGCGATAGCACGTAGCTTGGTCGAGGGATTTCGGCCCTCGGGATGGGCCATATAGATGAATTCGGCCTCCGGCCTGTGACCGACATCGATTTCGGCAAGCCGGCCCTCGCGGATGGCCGGGCCGGCGATGAAGGCCGGCAGCAGGGCGATGCCGAGGCCGGCAATCGCGGCATCGCGCAGCATGTCGCCATTGTTGATGCCGAGCGCCGGTTTGGCGCGGACGACGACCGCTCCCTCCGACGTCTGGAAGCGCCAGTCGGCAACGCCGCGGTTGGTGTAGAAGACGCCGCGATGGCGGTTCAGGTCGGCAAGCGACGATGGCGTTCCCTCGCGGGCGAGATAATCCGGCGAAGCGCAGAGAAGACGGCGGCTGCGGGTGAGCTTCCAGGCGACCAGCCGGCTGTCGGCGATCGGGCCGTTGCGGATGATGGCGTCGTAGCCGTCCGAGGCCGCATCGACGCGGCGGTCATCGATGTCGAGCGTCAACTCGATATCAGGATGATCGGCAAGAAAGGGGTAGAGCGCCGGGCCGAGATGCATGCGGCCGAACGTGACCGGGGCGGCGATGCGGATCGGGCCGGACAGCGTGCCGCGCCGCTCGGCCATATCGGCGGCAGCCTCGTCAATCTCACGCACGATGCGCGCGGCGCGCTGCAGAAATGCAGCTCCGTCCTCCGTCAAGGTGAGCTTGCGTGTCGTTCGGTGCAGCAGTACGCCGCCCAAGGACTTCTCCAATTCCGCCAACCTTTCGCTGACGACGGATTTGGAGAGCCGCAGCCGCCTGGCCGCCTCGCTGACCGAGCCTGCCTCCGCCACGGCGACGAAAGCCGCAATGCCTTCTATTCTGATCATCGTTCGGCATTTCCGAATTCGAGTTCCTTAATTTGGAGACTAATCCGAACGAAAGGAAAGTGCCATCTTCTGATCAATGAAAGGGACGGCAGGGGCCGCCCGCTCAAACAGGAGATGGAACCATGAACCGCTTGAACAACAAGGTCGCAATCGTCACCGGCGCAAGCTCCGGCATCGGCCGCGTCACGGCAAAGCTTTTTGCCGCCGAAGGCGCCAAGGTCATCGTCGGCGCCCGACGTCAAGCCGAACTCGACGCCCTGGTGGCGGAGATTAAGGCCGAGGGCGGCGACGCCGTGGCCGTTGCCGGCGACGTCCGGTCGGAAGAATATCACCAGGCGCTTGTCGCGGCCGCCGTGACCCATTACGGCAAGCTCGACATCGCCTTCAACAATGCCGGCATCATCGGCGAAGCGGGTCCGAGCACCGGTGTCTCCGAAGCGGGATTCAGCGACGCACTGGCCGTCAATCTGACCGCCTCCTTTCTCGCTGCCAAGCACCAGATCGGCGCGATGACCGACAGTGGCGGCGGTTCGGTGATCTTCACCTCGACCTTCGTCGGCTACAGCTTCGCCTTTCCCGGCGTTGCCGCCTATGCCGCCAGCAAATCCGGCCTGATCGGCCTGACGCAGGCGCTGGCCGCCGAGTTCGGACCGCAGGGCGTGCGCGTCAACGCCATCCTGCCGGGCGCCGTCGATACCAATATGTACCGCGATGTGAACGATACGGCGGAGAAACAGGCTGCCATCACCAATATGCACGCGCTGAAACGCGTCGCGACACCTGATGAAATCGCCCGCTCGGTTCTCTACCTCGCCTCCGACGATGCAAGCTTCGTCACCGGCACGGCTTCGCTGGTCGACGGCGGCGTTTCGATCAGCCGCAGTTGAGACGGCGGGGGCTGCCGCCATCCACGGGGGGTTCAGCCAAGGTTGAAAGACTCCTCCCCAACCCCTCCCCCTTGTGGGGACGGGTTGGGGAGGGATCGTTCACCGACGCACCGGTCGCCCGTCTCGAGCAGATCCGATACCTGCCGTCCGCGCGATTGCATGTTCTCCGCCAAAGGCTTAGGGTCGGGGCAGGTCAGAAAAGGCAACGGGTAGAAGGCCATGGCTCTCAGCGGCAAACGCATCCTCCTCATCATCTCGGGCGGCATTGCCGCCTATAAGAGCCTGGATCTGATCCGCCGGCTGCGCGAGCGCGGTGCCAGCGTGCGCCCGGTCATGACCAAGGGTGCGCAGGAATTCGTCACGCCGCTTGCGGTCGGCGCGCTGGCGGCAGACCATGTCTTTGTCGATCTGTTTTCGCGGCAGGACGAACAGGATGTCGGCCATATCAGGCTGGCGCGCGACTGCGATCTTGTGCTGATTGCCCCCGCCAGCGCCGATCTGATGGCGAAGATGGCGAACGGCCTTGCCGATGACCTCGCCTCGACCGTGCTTCTGGCGACGGACAGGCCTGTGCTGGCCGCACCGGCGATGAACCCCAGAATGTGGGCGCATCCGGCAACACGGCGCAATGCGGCGAGGCTCAGGGAAGACGGCGTGCGCTTCGTCGGGCCGATGGCCGGTGAGATGGCGGAAAGCCAGGAGGCGGGGATCGGTCGGATGGCGGAGCCCCTGGATATCGTCGCGGCCGCCGAAACCATGCTCGACGAGGGGGAAAAGCCGCTGAAGGGACGCAAGGCGATCGTCACGTCAGGGCCGACCCATGAGCCGATCGATCCGGTGCGCTACATCGCCAACCGCTCCTCCGGCCGGCAGGGGCACGCGATCGCCGCAGCGCTGGCGAAGCTCGGGGCCGACGTGACGCTCGTCTCCGGGCCGGTGACGATCGCTGATCCGGTTGGCGTCAACGTCATCCACGTCGAGCGGGCCGAGGAAATGCGCGATGCCGTGCTGGCGGCGCTGCCGGCCGATATCGCCGTGATGGTGGCGGCGGTGGCGGACTGGCGGGTGGCCTCGGCCGCCGACCAGAAACTGAAGAAACATCCGGGTGAATCCATTCCGACGCTGGCGCTGACCGAGAACCCCGACATATTGAAGACCCTGGGACATCACACGATGCGGCCGAGGCTGGTGATCGGCTTTGCCGCCGAGACCCAGGACGTGGAAAGCAATGCCAGGGCGAAGCTCGAGCGGAAGGGCGCCGACCTGATCGTCGCCAATGACGTTTCTCCTGCGACCGGCATCATGGGCGGCAGCCGCAACAGCGTCAAACTCATTCGCCACGACGGCGTCGAGCAATGGCCAGACCTGACGAAGGAACAGGTCGCCGAAAGGCTAGCGGCGCTGATCGCCAAACGCTTCCGCGCATAGCCGCCTCGGAAATCGATCCCGTTTTCCGGAAAGGATTATGCCGAGATCGCCAGGCGCTGTGATTTGGCGGCGCTCGGCTTTTCCGGCCGGAATTCCGCGACATCGATACCGTTTTTGCCGACGATGACGGCGCTGCCGTCAGGAATCTCCGCCCAGGCGTCGACATCGTCGTTCAAGGGTTCGGAGACGAGGCAGTAGCCGGCACCGACGGGCGAGGCGTAGAGCGTCGGCGCCTTGCGATCCGTGGCATAGCGGATCGCATAGAGCGACTTGCCGTCGGAGAAGGCGGCGGTGAAGCGCAGCAAGATCGAGCCGATCGTGCTTTCGGCGAGATCTTCGACGAAGCCGACCATATCAGCCATCGCAGCGATCGGCGCCTCGCGCAGGCCGAACTGCAGCGCCAGCAGAAACATCAGCTCGGAATCGGTCGTGCCGCTGCGGGCATTGAACAGCTCGTCGTCAAGCATCGCCTCCATCGGCCGGCGCAAGCGCTCGAAGCCCGATATCTGGCCGTTGTGCATGAACGACCAGATATCGTGGGTGAAGGGATGGCAATTGTCCCGGCGCGTGCCGCCACCGGTGGCGGCACGGACATGGGCGAGGAAGAGGGGCGAGCGGATCTGCCGCGCCAAGCTCTTCAGATTGCAATCCGACCAGGCCGGCAGGATGTCGCGGTAGCGGCCGGGCTCGGGCCGGTCGCCATACCAGGCGATGCCGAAGCCGTCGCCATTGGTCGCGGTCTTGGCGCGGGTGGCGCAATGGGACTGCTCGATCAGCGAATGGGCCGGCGAAGATACCAGTTCCTCGAGGTAGAGAGGGTCTCCGCGATAGGCTGCCCAGCGACACATGGCTCTTTGCTCCGGAACCCGCGGCATCGGCGGGCATGCTCTAAATTGTCGAACGTCACGGCTAATAACAGCTTAACGCGCGACCGATTTGTATACCGATCATGACGGTTTGGTGACCGGGTGGAACTTCAAATTCGGCGAAAGCCTGTGTTCTTTTGTGAACGCGGCTCCGACCCAGAGGGATGCCTCGAGTGCAATTTCTTCTTGCATCCGGCGCGAATCGTCCTACCTTTTCCCTATCGGCAACAGAACGAAAGGAAGGTGATCCAATGTCTAATGAGATTTCGGACCTCGTATCGGGCATGGAAGTGGTGATGAAAGCGAGGCAGCCCTCGCTCTAAGACCCGCCTTCCTGGGCCTGCTTTGACAGTCCAGGCCAGTTCGAGGCCAAACTCATGGAAAGGGTCGCCGAGGCGGCCCTTTTTTATTGCCTGAGTCCCCAAGATTGACAGAAGACGACAATTCTTCTACTCATAAAGTCATCTGATGACTTTATGAGTAGAAGATGCAGGCGCTCAGCAAGACCAATCTCGCCGATGAGGCGATCGAGGCAATTCGCAGCGACATTGTCGGCAAGCGCTGGGCGGTCGGCGACAAGCTGCCGAACGAGGCCTCGCTGTCGGCCATGCTCTCCGTCAGCCGCGGCACGGTGCGCGAGGCGGTGCGGGTGCTTGTCTCCCAGGGTTATCTTGAAACCCGGCAGGGGTCGGGCACCTATGTGCGTTCGACCAGCGACGCCGGCCGGCCGCTGACCATGGCGCGGCGCGCGAGCCTGCGCGATCAGTTCGAAGCGCGCTTAGCACTCGATGTCGAAGCGGCACGACTGACGGCGATGCGCAAGACGGCGGAGACGATTGCCGAGCTGCGCCGGCTGCTGAACGAACGCGGCAGTTACGCCGGCGGCGATGAAGCCGCCTTCATCGAACGGGACCTCGCCTTCCACAAGGCGGTCATCGCTGCTTCCGGCAATCGGGCGATGATCGAAATCTACGCTTTCTTTTCGGCCTCGATCGCCGACACCATTGCGGCGACGCTCGGCAGGGATATTCCCGAACCCGACATGCAGGCGCATGTCGATATCGTCGATGCGATCGACACCGGCGATCCCGACCAGGCGGATGCCGCGGTGCGCCGCTTCATGGCGCCCGTTCTTGCGGCACTCGACCGGATGATCCTGTCATGAATACACCTTCCAACGCTGCCGCCATCACGCTTGATGTGGCCGACGAATTGCTGATCGATGCCGAGGCCGGCAGCCTTCCCGCCCAGCAGGCAACGCCGGTGCGGAATGGTGCGGCCAGTTTGCTGCTCGGCGCGAGCCTGGTGCTGATCGCTTTCAACCTGCGCCCGGTCTTTTCGAGCGCCTCGGCGCTCCTGCCGGAGATCCGCTCCGAACTCGGGCTGAGCGCGCTCGGCGCCAGCCTGCTGACGACGCTTCCGGTCGTCTGCCTCGGCGTCTTCTCGCCGCTTGCGCCGCGTCTTTCCCAACGCATCGGAACCGAACGCACACTGCTCGGCGTTCTCCTGCTGCTTGCGCTCGGCACAGCCTTGCGCGGGCTTTCCTCCGTGCCGCTGCTCTTTATCGGCACGGCCCTTGCCGGTGCCTGCATCGCCGTCGGCAACGTGCTGCTGCCGGGACTGGTGAAGCGGGACTTCCCCACGCGCGCCGCGCTGATGACCGGCTTTTATACGATGGCGCTCTGCGCAGGCGCTGCCGGCGCGGCGGGGCTGACGCTGCCGATCGAACATGCGCTCGGCGGCTCTCTCGGCGGCGCGCTCGCCGCCTGGGCGCTGCCGGCGCTCGCCGTCGGCCTGATCTGGCTGCCGCAGGTCCTTCGCAGCGGCGCCGGAGCAAGGCGAAACGGCTTTCGCGTCGACGGACTCTGGCGGGACCGGCTGGCCTGGCAGGTTACGTTGTTCATGGGCCTGCAATCGGCGCTTGCCTACTGCGTCTTCGGCTGGCTCGTTCCGATCCTGCGCGAACGCGGGCTCGACGGCGTCACGGCCGGGGCGATCGTATCGCTCTCGGTGATGGTGCAGGCGGCCTCCTGCCTCGTCGTGCCGCATATCGCCGTGCGCGGCCGGGATCAGCGATTGATCAATGCCGGCCTCTGCGGCGTCGCCGTCATGGCTCTGCTTGGACTGCTCTTTGCGCCGCTTTCGAGCGTCTGGCTATGGGCGGTGCTGCAAGGCATCGGCCAGGGCGGACTGATCGCGGCCGCCATGACGACGATCGTGCTGCGCTCGCGCGATCCCGATGTTGCCGCCCATCTCTCCGGCATGGCGCAATGCGTCGGCTATCTGCTCGCCGCAATCGGCCCGCTGATCGTCGGCCTCATCCGCGGCTGGACCGGAAGCTTTTCCTGGTGTGCGGTTCTCTTCATCGCGCTCGGGCTCGGGGCCGCGATCAACGGCTGGAGGGCCGGCCGGGCGCTGGAGGTGAATGTGCATGCGGTCGAGAAAGTCTAGGCTCACCGGCCCATCACCATCTCTTGATGCCGGTCGCCAGGCGCGGATGCTACGCTATCTCAGCCTGCATCCGCCGGAGGACAAGTCGTGCGCATACGAACCCTGTTTCTGCTCACCGCGTTGATGGCATCGCTGGGGCCTGCCTTTTCCCCGGCGCAGGAACGCGGCGGGCGCCAGGCAAATGTCGAGCGCAGTGCGCGCGACGGCGTGCTGAAGCTGCTGCCGGCCGACTCCGTCACGGAGCACGAGCTGACGGTCGACGGCCGGAAGATCGCCTATACCGCGACCGCCGGTACTCTTGATCTCTTCGGCCAGGACGGAGCGCAGACCGGCGCGATCTTCTACACCGCCTATGTCGCCAAGGGTGGCGGGCCGGATCGGCCGCTGACCTTTGTCTTCAACGGCGGGCCGGGCGCCGCCTCCGCCTTTCTGCATCTCGGGCTGGTTGGGCCCAAAGTGCTCGATTTCGGGCCGCAGGCACGCGACGGCGCCCATGCGAAACTCGTCGATAACGAGCATAGCTGGCTCGACTTTACCGATCTCGTGCTGATCGATCCGATCGGCACCGGCTGGAGCCGGACGGCGAAGGCCGACGACGCCTCCAACTATTACAATGTCAACTCGGATGCCCAGAGCATCGCTAAGGCGATCGCGCTCTATGTCGCGCATAACAACCGTTCCAACTCGCCGAAATATCTGCTCGGCGAAAGCTATGGCGGTTTCCGCGCCGCCAAAGTCGCTTCCACCCTGCAGGAAAGCCAAGGCATTGTCGTCGCCGGCGCCGTGATGCTCTCGCCGCTGCTCGAAGGGCAGCTGATGTTCGATGCCGACCAGTTCGCGCTCGGCGCGGCGCTCGAGCTGCCGTCGCTGGCTGCGGCCGAGCTCGACCGGCAAAATGGCTTTACCGAGGAGAAGCAGAGGCAAGCGGAGCGTTTCGCGCTCGGCGATTATTTGACGACGCTGGCCGGCCCGCCGCCGACGGGCGCCGATGCTGCAGCCTTCTATGGCAGGATCGCCGGGCTAACCGGCATCCCGCAGGATATCATCGCCCGCAACCGCGGTTTCCCAGGCAATTCCTTCGTCAAGCACTCGAACGGCGGCAGCGGCGAGCTGATGAGCCCCTACGACGCGTCCTTTGCAGCGCCCGACCCCTATCCGGAGTCGGATTACGACCGCGGCGACGACGCCATCCTCGACGGCTTCGCCCGCGCCTATGGCGGCGCCTTTGCCGACTATGCCCGCAACGAGCTCGGCTTCAAAACCGAAATGACCTATTCGCTGCTCGACAGCGATATCAGCCGGCGCTGGGAATGGGGCGGCGGCCGCGGCGGCGGATCACGCTTCCAGGCGAGCGCGACCGACGACATCAGGCAGCTGCTCGCCTCGAACACGGCCTTCCATCTGCTGATCGCGCATGGCTACAGCGATCTGGTGACGCCTTACAGCGTCAGCCGCTATGTGGTCGACCACCTGCCGCCGTCGCTCGCCGATGGCCGCGTTGGGCTGAAGCTCTATCATGGCGGCCATATGTTCTACACGCAAGCCGATCAACGGGCCGCCTTCACGGCGGATGCCAAGGCCTTCTATGCCGCACGCCCGGCCGCACAACCGGCGGATTGAGGAGTTGCCGATGCATATAACGGGAGGATGTCATTGTGGGGCGATCCGCTATCAGGCGGAAATCGATCCGGAGCGGGTCACGATCTGCCACTGCACCGATTGCCAGCGATTGACGGGCTCGGCCTACCGCGTCACCGCGCCGGCGCAACCGCAAAACTTCACGCTTATTTTGGGCGAACCGCACAGCTATGCGAAGCATGGCGACAGCGGCGCCCTCAGCCGGCAATTCTTCTGTCCGAATTGCGGATCACCGCTCTATCGCACGGATGGCGAAGGCGGTGCGATCGGCATTCGTGTCGGCGGCATCGACCAGCGGCGGGACCTGACGCCAAAAAAACAGATATGGTGCCGGTCGGCCTTGTCCTGGTCGGAAAATATCGAGCCACTGCCGCGGTTCGACGGCGAAGACTGAGAGACCTTGCACGCCCCATCTGAAAAGACGTGTCGCGCTGCAATCAGGAGTGCCATTTCCGACCCGCGTCCATGACACCCGCGTATACTCTCGCGGCGCCGCTTAGTGTTCTCTTGTCGCATCCAGACGCAGCGCCGGATGTCCGACCGTTCGCCGGGCCGCAGGTCTCCGGTGGGACTTGCGCGATATGCAAGGCGATGTATTCGTTGACGAATAACAGAACAATTGGTCGCGATATCTAATATAGATATGCCTTAGCTCGAATTGGCTAAGTGAAGTTTCGCCCAACTTGCAGTATACATCTAAATGGAGGGGAATTCTCGTGCCGCGTTTGATGGAAGCTTTTAGCCATAAATGCTGTATATGCGAGTTCACAAGCTTTGTCTTGCATTTATGAGAATGTAAACTTATGCGTGTCTTTATGGCGAGCCTCCATGTATAGGCTTTGGTCTTAATCCAACACCGGACTTCAGTCTTAATACCCTCCAACTGGGAAGGACCGGCGCTCTCCATCAGCGAGACAATCGCGATCGATGGGGAGCGGCAAGTCCGATACGCAAGGGGGTAGACCCACCGGGTGCATTCCGCGTCCGGGGCATGGCTCCCTGCGACTTAACGGAGGGAGAATCTCCATGGCACTCGACATCACAACCCAGGACCTCGTTATCGACGAGACCGGCGGCTTGCAGGACAACGATATCAATCCGTCCACTTCACCACACGACGTCAACACCACGCTGCAATATATGTTAAGCCGCGATGGCGCGGGTGGGCTATCCTCACCCGAAGTCGCCTACCAGTCCAATTTCGTCGTGGCCTCAGCCAGTGCAGGGGAAATCATCACGACGGTGATTCTCACGCAAAGCGCCTCCGGCACCCCGTTTTCCACCACGGTCGGCGTTAACAGCAACATCCGCACCGTCGATGGCAATTATGTCTGGCTGTTCCAGGACCCGACGCATGCAAACGTCGTGATCGGCGTTATCGGCACCTCTAACCCGCTCACCGCACCCGCCGCGACCGGGCCTCTTGCCTTTTCACTGGGGCTGGTCGGCACGAGCACCACTAATGCCGACCTCTATACCGTCCAATACGTGCCACTGTTCCATCCCAATGCGACCAACCCCGACGACCGCATCGATCTGACCAATAAGGTATTTGCGTCGGTCACCGGGACCACCGACATCAGCTTTACCGGCGACAATGCCCATTCCGGCAGCAATCAATTCAACCTGCTCAGCTCGCCCGATGACGCTTCCAAACAGTTGCTGGTGACGGGGCTCGTAAGATCGAGCCAGCTCGACCCCAACAGCGCGCTCGTCAACAGCGAGTGCAACGTGAGTGAGCAGGGTTTTGGTGTCGATAACCAGAGCATTAACCCGGATACCGATGGACAGAATCAACCTTTAGGACGTGAAGTGCTGCAAGTCGATTTTGTGACAGGCGGCACGCCTAGCGCCGGTGATGGCGCGGACATCGCGTATGGCAGCCACCTCGACAATATCCTGCATGCTGGCTTCATCATCAACCAGATCACCCCGTCTACTCCGACTGAACGGGTGGACATCAAGATCAGCGCTTTTGACGTTCAGGGAAACGAGCAGGGTTCAAACTTTTTTGACGGCAGTCCGACCAATCCCGTGGACATCACCAGCCTCACATTGACGGGTGCGTCAGCCTTGGCCACCATCACCGCTGATGGCACCTACGCCACAGCAAGTGGCAACGTCACCGTAACCGGGCTCAGCGGGACCGGAAATGTCGTGACCATCACCGGGCTCGACAACATCACCACCGTCGATTTCACCACAAGCAGCCAGATGGATCGGCTGCATGTGGAGGCGATCGATGCGACCGAAGGGCTCGACATCACCGAGATCCATTACGCGCAGCAGACAACCAACGCCTCCAATAAAGAAGTCGGATCCTTCATCAACTTCGATGATGACGGGCCGGCGATCACGGCAGTCGGCACTGCACCGCAAGTGATAGTCGACGAGAGCGACCTGGCGACCAATGCGACCGGTAACTTCGCGACCGCCTTCACCCCAACCCCCGGCGCTGACGGCGCCACCATCGCCTATGCGCTCGGCATCAACGCGCTCAACAATGTCAGCGGTCTGACCGACACGGCAACCGGGCAATCCGTGCTGCTCTTCAAGGAAGGCACCAGCGTCGTCGGCCGCGCCGGAGCCGGTGGTCCGATTGTCTTCACCGTCAGCGTCGATGCTAACGGCGTGGTCACCCTCGACCAGCAAAGGGCAATCGTCCATGCCAACACCAGCAATCCGGACGACAGCCGAACCTTGGCAGCCGCCGACCTTGTCACCCTGACCGCAACCATCACCGATCGTGACGGCGATCCCGCCTCGGCTATCCGCAATATCGGCCAGAACCTCAACTTCGAAGATGACGGACCGACGATCACGGCAGCCGGCACTGCACCGCAGGTCACAGTCGACGAGACCGACCTGGTGGCCAATGCGACCGGCAACTTCGTAACCGCCTTCACCCCGACCCCTGGCGCTGACGGCGCCACCGTCACCTATGCGCTCGGCATCAACGCGCTCAACAATGTCAGCGGCCTTACTGACACCGAAACCGGCGCGTCCGTGCTTCTCTTCAAGGAGGGCAACAATGTGGTCGGGCGCGCCGGAGCCGGCGGGCCTGTTGTCTTCACCGTCAGCGTCAGCGCCGGCGTCGTCACCCTCGACCAGGCACGAGCGATCGTCCATGCCAATACCGGCAATCCGGACGACAGCCGAACCTTGGCAGCCGCCGATCTTGTGACCCTGACCGCAACCATTACGGACGGTGACGGCGATACCGCCTCGGCTATCCGCAATATCGGCCAGAACCTTAACTTCGAGGATGACGGGCCGACGATCACCAAGCCGTTCGACGGCGACCCCGTTGCCGCAGGTACCCAGCACGAAACGCTCGCCAACGCGCTCAATGCCCAGGCCGGCGGCGACTTCGGCTACAATATCGGCGCAGATATTCACCCTGTGACCTATTATACGGGCGGTGGTTCCGACTTCGTCGACCAGGATGGTGGGACGACCGGCGTCCAGGCCGCGCTGACCGGCACGATTACCGGCGGCGGCGGCGGCAATCTCCTCAGCTCGAGTGTGACGCTGGCGTCGGAGAGCCTCACCTCGGCGACGTTCAACTTCACCTTCACCTACGACAAGGATCCGGCAACCGGTGACCAGATCGGCACGGCAGGCGGCACCATCGTCTTCGACAAGGTTGCCGACTCCTATACCATCAACCTGACCGACCCGCTCGAAGGCTTCAGCTTCGACGTGCTCCATACCAGCGAGCTCCTGTCCAAGAATCCGACGAGCAACACCGGCCATCCGCAGATCGTGTTGGAACAGTTGCAGAAGGATGATTCGACTACGCCTGCCAATGAAGGCTTCTACGTCCAGTTCACCGGCAACCTAATCAACAAAGGCAACCCGTTCGGCCTGACAACCGATGGCGAGGGCAAGTCCACTGACACCACCTTCACCCCCGGCGCTCATGAGATGGTGAGCAACGAGAATGAGACCTGGGTCTCTGCAACACGGAGCACCAACGGCGTTGCCGGCGACACGATCCAGAAGGACGAACTGCTCACCTTGCGGTTCTTCAACACCGATGTCACCATCACTACCGAAGAAACCAACCCGACGGCGACCGCCGGCGCAATGGCCATCAAGTTCGACGGCATCGGCGCCAGCGAAGACTTGATGCTGATCCTCGACCTGACCGACCAGAACGGCAACGAGATCACGCGGGCCATGTATGTGTCGAACGGCGACATCTACAAGATGGGCCAGGTTCCGGCTCCCTACAGCAGCGAGTTCACGCTCGACAACAATGACGGCCTCGTGATCGTCGAGCAGAACGACTACAACGCGGCCGGCGAGAACTACGTGCTGCAGGGTGTGCAGATCATGCAGTCGAGTAATGGGATCAGCGGCCCCACCTCGGCGATCGACCTCAACAGGACGACCGGCGCCGGTGGCGGCAGCAATGCGACCACCAGCCTGGTGAACTTCGATCCAACCGACAACGACGTGCTGAAAATCACCGACATCGGCTTCACCTCGACCGTCACGCAGACGCCGGATGCCAACCTCGACTTCGCCTTCCAGGTAGTGGACGCGGACGGGGACCAGACGGCGATGCAGCATATCCTCGTCGACGTCACCTGACATTTGACCAGCGGGGGCAGCGAAAGCTGCCCCCGTACCGCCTTCGCATGACGTGTCATCTCGAGTACCAGAGATAAAAAAGATGAAAACCAAACAGCCGCCCCCGGCGCTTCAGGTGGTGATGAAAGAAGCCAGACGGGCCATTCGGCCGCTTATCTGGTTCAGCGGCGGCATCAACGTGCTGACGCTGACCGGGGCGCTTTACATGCTGCAGGTCTACCACCGCGTCTTGTCCAGCCACAGTCTCGAGACCTTGGCGATGTTGTCGCTAATGGCGGCGGCCGCACTCGCGGCAATGGCGGGGCTGGAGGTGGTGCGCGGGCGCCTTCTGGCAACTGTTGGATCGTGGATGAACGCGCGGCTGGCGCCCGTTCTGCTGACGGCATCGGTGGAATATGCCGCCGCAAAACCCGGCCAGGCCAACGCCCGCCCACTGCGCGACCTCGACCAGGTCCGGAATTTCTTCACCAGCCCGAGCATCTTCCCGATTCTCGATGCGCCTTGGGCGCCGCTGTTTTTCGCCGCCATCTTCTTCATGCATCCCTGGCTGGGCTGGCTGGCGCTGTCGGGCGGCGCGGTGCTGTTTGCGCTGGCCTTGCTCAACGAATGGCTGACACGCAAGCCGTTGGCCGAGGCGACGAGCGCACAGTCGCGGGCCTACACCCAGGCCGAGGCGGCGATCCGCAACGCCGAGGTCGTCCAGGCGATGGGCATGCTGAAGCCGCTGCTGGAAGGCTGGAAGGTGCAGCAGGACGAGGCAAACAGGGGCCAGGTCACTGCCGCCAACCGCGGCGGCATCATCTCGGCCATTGCCCGCTGTCACCGGCAGGCTCTGCAAATGGGCATATTAGGCCTCGGGGCCTATCTCGTTCTGCGCAACGAGGCTTCCGGGGGGATTATGGTCTCCGCCTCCATCCTGATGGGGCGCGCACTATCGCCGGTCGAGCAGGCGATCGGCACGTGGAAGGCGACGGTCGGAGCGCGCGCCGCCTACCGGCGCCTCACCGCCGTCGCCGGAGAGCACCCCGAGGCCACGCCGGTTCCGGCAATGCCGCGGCCGACAGGCCGGTTCGAAGCAGACAATATCGTGCTTGCCCGACAGGGCGGCGAACATATTCTGAAAGGGATCAACTTCCGTCTCGAGCCAGGTGAATCCATGGCTTTGATCGGCCAAAGCGGGGCCGGCAAGACGAGCCTGGCACGCATCCTGGCCGGCGCCTGGCGCCCTTCCGGCGGGCGGGCTTTGCTCGATGGCATGGATGTCGCCCAATGGGCGGCGGAGGACCGCGGTCATCATGTCGGCTACCTTCCGCAGGACATCGAGCTTTTCGCAGGCAACGTCTGCGAAAATATCTGCCGCTTCGCCACGGTCAGTCCCGTGGTCTTCGACAAGGCGGTCAAGGCAGCGCAGCTGGCAGGCGTCCACGAACTGATCAAAGGGCTGCCGAAGGGTTACTTGACCGAGATCGGTGAATCCGGCGCGGTGCTGTCGGGCGGACAGCGCCAGCGCATCGGCCTGGCACGGGCGCTCTACGGCGATCCGGCGCTCATCATCCTGGACGAGCCCAATTCGAATCTCGACCGGGAGGGCGAGGAGGCCTTGATCGCGGCGCTCGGCACGGTCAAGGCGGCGGGCACGACCGTCATCCTCATCGCGCACCGACCGAACATCATGGAAACCGTCGACAAGATCCTGGTTCTCAACCGAGGCCAGCAGGACCTGTTCGGTCCGCGCGACCATGTCTTCAATGAACTCGCCGCACGTGTCCGCAAGGTCGCCCAGATGCCGACGATCGTGGCGAAGCAGCAAGGACCGAAACAGCCATGACGGATATGAAGGTCGTCCCGTTACCGGTTTCGCCGCCCGCTGCGCCAATCCCCCTGCGTCTCACAGGCGTAACGGTCACGGGCTTCGCGATCATATTCCTGTTCTTCGGCATGGCCGGAGGCTGGGCGACACTTGCGCCGCTGGACAGCGCCGCAGTGGCGCCGGGTGTCATCAAAGTGGTCGGCGACCGCAAGCTTATCCAGCACCTGGAGGGCGGCATCATCGCCGATCTGAACGCCGCCGATGGCGATATTGTCAAGGCGGGCAAGGTGCTCATCCAGCTCGACAGCACGCAGGCGAGGTCGAAGCTCGATCTGGTCCAGAACCGGATCGCAACGCGCGAGGCGCTGGCCGCGCGGCTGCGCGCCGAGCGCGACGACAAGGCCGAGATCGAATTCGATCCAGCCTTGCTGGCAAACCCCACAACGTCGGCTAAGGACGCGGTGGCCGCTCAGCGCGATGTCTTTGCGGCGAAGCACCACAATCTGCAGGACGAGCGGGAAATTCTCAGCCAGCGCCGGCACCAGACCCAGGAAGAGATCACGGGACTGGAGGAGCTGATCGTTACCGAGGACAAGCAGATCGAGGTCTTCGAGGGTGAAACCAAGGATCTTGAAAGCCTGCTCAAGCGTGGCCTGGTCACCCGCGAGCGCGGCCTGCTGCTCACCCGGCAACAGCGGGAGGTCGAGGGCGATCGCGCGACCAATGTCGCGGCCATTGCCCGCGCCAAGAGCGCCATGGCCGAGATCGACATGCAGATCCTCAATCTCAGCACGTTGCGGCTGAACGAAGCGGTCGAAGAGCTGAGCAAGGTCGAGGCGGAACTGGTCGATCTCAGGCAGGAGGAGCGGTCCGCCAAGGACGTGCTTGCCCGCACCGATGTCGTCGCACCCGTTGACGGCATTGTCATGGACCTGAAGGTCCACACAACAGGCGGCGTCGTCAAGCCCGGCGAGACCCTGATGACGGTCGTGCCGCTCGGACAGCAGCTCGTGGTCGAGGCCATGGTCCGGCCGGAGGATGTCGAGACGATCGCGCCCGGGCAGCGCGCACGCGTCAGCTTCCCGGCCTTTGCCCGCTACAACCTGCCGCCGCTCGAGGGCGTCATCGGGATCGTCTCGGCCGACAGGATGTTAGAAGAACGCAGCGGGGCACCCTATTTCGCCGCAACCGTGCTGATCGACAAGAGCGAACTTACCAAGCTGGAGGGCCGCAAGCTCATGCCCGGCATGTCGAGCGAGGCGATGATCCGGACGGGCGCCCGCACCGTGCTGTCCTATCTGGCCGAGCCGATCACCCAGAACCTCCGCCGCGCAATGCGGGAAAAATAGCCGCGAGCTAGATCACGCCGCCTTGGCGGCGTGATATTCCTTGATGGCGACCATCTTGATTGCCGGGTAACGCTCGGCCTCGTAACGCAGCGAGAATGCGTCCTGGGCGAGGAAGACGGGATCGCCGTCGAGATCGCGGGCGATATCGCCGCGTTTGACCGTGAGGAATTTTTCGAGATCGGCCGGCTGATCGGCCGAAATCCAGCGGCACACGGAGAAACGCGACATTTCGAAGGAGACCGGCAGGCCGTATTCGGCCATCAGCCGTTCCTTCAGGACGTCGAGCTGCAGGGCGCCGACGACGCCGACGATCGCCGGTGAACCGTCTTCCGGCGAAAACAGCTGCACGACGCCTTCCTCGGCCATCTGCTGCAGGGCTTCCTTGAGCTTCTTCGCCTTCATCGCGTCTTCCAGGCGAACGCGGCGCAAGATCTCAGGCGAGAAGTTCGGCACGCCCTGGAAGACCAGCGATTCACCTTCGGTCAGCGTATCGCCGATGCGCAGCGTCCCGTGATTGGGAATGCCGACGACGTCGCCGGCATAGGCGGTGTCGGCGAGCTGGCGCTGCGAGGCGAAGAAGAATTGCGGCGCCGTCAGGCCGAGCTGCTTGCCGGTGCGGGCGAGCCGCGCCTTCATGCCGCGTTCGAGCTTGCCGGAGCAGATGCGGGCAAAGGCGATACGGTCGCGGTGGTTGGGATCCATGTTGGCCTGGATCTTGAAGACGAAGGCCGTCATCTTGTCGTCGGTCGCATGCACCGTCCTGGTATCGGCGACCTGGTCGCGCGGCGGCGGGGCGAATTCGCCGAGCGCGTTGATGAGGTCGCGAACGCCGAAATTGCGCAGCGCCGAGCCGAAAAAGACCGGCGTCATATGGCCTTCGAGAAAGGAGTCGCGGTCGAAGGGGCGGCAGGCCTCGATGGCGAGCTCCGTCTCGTCGATGAAGGCCTGGCGTTCGTTTTCCGGCAGCCGGCCGGCAACGGCTTGCGGGCCATTGACCGGCGTCGTTTCGACTTCGGTATCGGAACCGCGGGCGGTGCTTTTGGCCAGATGATAGGAGCCGCAGAAGGTCTTCGAGCGGCCAATCGGCCAGGTGATCGGCGCCGTATCCAGCGCCAGCTTCTCTTCCACCTCGTCGAGGATCTCGAAGGGATCGCGGCTTTCGCGGTCCATCTTGTTGATGAAGGTGATGATCGGGATATCGCGCATGCGGCAGACTTCGAAGAGCTTCAGCGTGCGCGGCTCGATGCCCTTGGCGGCGTCGATGACCATGACGGCGGCGTCGACGGCGGTCAGCGTGCGATAGGTGTCGTCGGCAAAATCCTCGTGGCCGGGCGTATCGAGAATGTTGAAGACATTGTCGTTATATTCGAAGGTCATCACCGAGGTGACGACGGAGATGCCGCGCTCGCGCTCGATCTTCATCCAGTCGGAGCGCGTCTGCATGCGGTCCTTCTTCGCCTTGACTTCCCCGGCCAGCTGAATGGCGCCGCCGAACAGCAGCAGCTTTTCGGTGAGCGTCGTCTTGCCCGCGTCCGGGTGGGCGATAATAGCGAATGTGCGGCGGCGGGAGACCGCCTCGGCGAGACTTTCGGCCATACTATGAATCCTGTGGAATTGCCGCGTATCTAGCGATTAAAGCCCGGCATTGCAATTGACCTCGGCGCTGCGGGCGCAAAGTAATGGGCCATGACCATTCATCACGACACGCGCCCGACGCTGAACCTCATCCGCCTGGCCAATGGCGAAGGCATCGACCTGCCCGCCTATGAAAGCAACGGGGCGGCCGGCATGGACCTGCGGGCCGCCGTCGACGGCGATGCGCCGCTGACGCTTCTGCCCGGCAAGCGGGCGCTGGTGCCGACCGGCTTCATCTTCGAAATCCCCGAGGGTTTCGAAGGCCAGGTGCGGCCGCGCTCCGGCCTCGCCTTCAAGCACGGCATCACCTGCCTCAACTCACCCGGCACCGTCGACAGCGACTATCGCGGTGAAGTGAAGGTGCTGCTCGCCAATCTCGGCGAAGAGGCCTTTGTCATCGAGCGCGGCATGCGCATCGCCCAGATGGTGATCGCGCCGGTCACTCAGGCACGGGTGGCCGAGATTACAGCGGCAAGCGAAACCGCGCGTGGCGCCGGCGGCTTCGGCTCCACCGGCGTGTGATGACGGCTAGAACAGTGAAGCAACCGAACCATTGATGAGCAGCGTTTGTGGGGGGCGCTTATGCTATTCAAGAGGGCGCCATGGGGCGTGGTTATGGGTCTAGCGGCAGCGCTGATTGCGGCGCCGGCGCTTGCGATCGATTCAACAAAGCTCCAGTCGATTCGCTCATCTTTATCTGCGGAACAGATCGTCGCATTTGCCATGGCGAAATCGACGGTGCCGATTCTCGACATCGACAAAACCATCGAGATGAACATCGTTCTCAATGCGAAAGGCATGGAGAGAAGCGATATTCAAGCTTTGCAGATCGAGTTTTTGCGCGCGTTTTCTGCGGTCATGGCGTATGCGGACATTCGTATCAATTTTAACGCCAGCCAATCGATAGATTATTCAGTCGGAACGCCATATGCCCCTTTCGACGATCAGAACCGACCTTCAAATACCCAAACTGTCGATGTATTTGTTGATCGTGATGCGCTCAAGCTCGCAAAATTGGGCCAAATAGCAGTTCATGATGTAGATACGCTTCGAAGCAAGCCGGACACGTTGGAATGCTATCACGAACGTCGAAAAGGATTTCCGGCTATCAACGTCGTCGTCGACCGTGATATCAATCCAGTAGGCTGCCTTTACGCAGTGATAAGGCAATCGGTCGGACTTAGAGATTTTTTTGGCGGTGCTGCCGCGACTTTCACTCCGGGCAGGATTCCCGGCTTCCGGGTCAACGCTGAAATGGCGGCGGCATATGCCATTCATGAGTGCCGATTTCTCATCGATAAAAAAGATCAGTTTGAAAAATGCCTGAGAGAGGCTCTTGATGCCGACAAGTAAGGATCGCATCAAGCAACTCCTCCACATATTCAAGCTCGGGATCGTCACCGATCGCGATTTTTGAGCTTCCCGGCTGACCTTACCCTTTGCGCGAAAGCGGCGGCAGGCGGCGCTTGACGGGCGAGGCTTTGATCATCGCGGTGTTGGTCTCCGCGCGTTCGGCAACCCTGTCCAGGAGACCGTCAAGTTCCGCCATCGAGCGGATGACGAGGCGGGCGATGAAGCAATCCTCGCCGGTCACCTTGTCGCATTCGACGATTTCGGGAATTTCCTGAATGAGGCGCTCGACGACATGCAACTGCCCCGGCAGCGGACGCACGCGGACGATCGCCTGCAGGGGATAGCCGACGGCGGCAGGATCGAGATCGATGGTGAAGGCCTTGATGACGCCGCGCTCCTCCAGCCGGCGCAGACGCTCGGCAGCGCTCGGCGAGGAAAGCCCCACCTGCTGCGCCAGCTCCTTCAGCGAGATGCGGGCATTGCCGGCCAGCGCTTCGAGAATGGCCTGATCGATTTCGTCGAGCGGCGGGACGTCGTTAGGCATTAGCGTGATTTCCCCTATTATTATTAGGCCACAGCAGCGAAGTTCGTTTTTATCTTTATATAATTTTACCCATCACCGCAATATTATCACCTCAGCAAAACGGAGGCGATCATGAGCGGCGACATCAAAAGAGGCACGGCGGAAATGACGGCAGCGATGCTGATCTCGGGGACGATCGGCTGGTTCGTCGTCATGTCGGGCCAGCCGGTCAGCGGCGTGGTTTTCTGGCGCTGCCTGTTCGGCGCGCTCACCCTGCTTGTCATCTGCGGCGCTCTCGGGCTGCTGCGGCCAGGCATCCTCACGCTGCGCACCTTCGCCATCGCCGTGCTCGGCGGCATCGCCATCGTCATCAACTGGCTGCTGCTGTTTGCCTCCTATTCGCATGCGACGATCTCGATCGCCACCACCGTCTACAACACCCAGCCGTTCATGCTCCTGGTGCTCGGCGCGCTGTTTCTCGGCGAAAAGATCACCGCCGCCAAGCTGTTCTGGCTGACGCTCGCTTTTGCCGGCATGATAGCGATCGTCCAGGCAAAACCGGGCGGAAGCGGCGATACGTTCGAGAGCTACGGCCTCGGCATCCTGATGGCGCTGGGCGCGGCTTTCTTCTACGCGCTGGCAGCGCTTGCCGCGAAGTGGCTGAAGGGCACGCCGCCGCATCTGATCGCGCTGATCCAGGTCGCAACCGGCATGCTGATGCTGGCGCCGATGACGGATTTTTCGCAGTCCCCTCAGGATGCCGAAAGCTGGGCAATCCTCGTTTCCATCGGCGTCGTTCATACCGGACTGATGTATGTGCTGCTCTACGGCGCCATCCAGCGACTACCGACCCATCTGACCGGGGCCTTGTCCTTCCTCTATCCGATCGCCGCGATCCTCGTCGACCGGCTGGCCTTCGGCCACGCGCTGCAGCCGATGCAGATCGCGGGCGCCGCCATCATTCTCTTGGCTGCAGCCGGCATGAACCTCGGCTGGACGCCGCGCTGGCTGCGGCCGCGGGCACTTCAATGCTGACGACAGCGGGCAGGCACAAGGCCGGCAGGCATTTCTTCTGGTGATGGACCCATCAACGCCGGCGGATTGATTGGTACGGCTTGGCGGATATAAAACAGCTGGCAAGAGGGAGCCCATCCATGAGCCTTGCCGCCTTGCTTGCCTATGCCGGAGCGCTGTTCATTGCAGCCGCCATTCCCGGGCCGGGGATTACCGCAATCGTCGCCCGCGCGCTCGGCTCGAATTTCCGCGAGACCTTCTTCATGGGGCTCGGCCTAGTGCTCGGCGACATGACTTATCTCACCGCAGTCATTCTCGGCCTTGCCTTCGTGGCACAGACTTTCACGGAAGTCTTCCTCATCATCAAGATCGCCGGCGCCCTCTATCTCGGCTACATCGCCTGGAAACTCTGGACGGCGGGGCTGCTGCCGCAGGACATCGCGGCGAAGAAATCCAGCAATATCGGCCTGTCCTTCCTTTCCGGTCTGCTGGTGACGCTCGGCAATCCGAAGACGATGCTGTTTTATGTCGCGCTGGCGCCGACGCTGATCGATATCGGCAATATCGGTTTGCGCGACTATGCGCTGCTGCTCGCCGTCACCTTCGTCGTGCTGATATCAGTGCTGGTGCCCTATATGCTGCTGGCCTCGCGGGCACGCACGATGCTGAAACAGCCGCGCGCCCTGCAGGCGCTGAACCGGGTTGCGGCCGGCATTCTGGCCGGCACGGCCGCCTTCATCGCCACGCGGGCGGCCTGAAATAAACATCCGCAAGGAAACGGTTTTCAAAGCTTATTTTCTCTCCCGTCCGCGCGCCGGAAGCGAACGCGCTCTGGCCTCCTGCGGCCTTTGACCCTATTCTCCTCCTCGATTTCAGAAACGGAATTTCAAGGGAGAGCACACCATGTCGCACAAGCCCGGCCGCGGCCGCATCTATTCCTCGATCACCGAGACCATCGGCGACACGCCGCTCGTGCGCTTCGACAAGCTGGCGCGGGAAAAAGGCGTCGTGGCCAACCTGATCGGCAAGCTCGAATTCTTCAACCCAATCGCCTCGGTCAAGGACCGCATCGGCGTGGCGATGATCGAAAGCCTCGAAGCGCAAGGGCGGATCACCCCCGGCAAGTCCGTGCTGATCGAACCGACCTCCGGCAATACCGGCATCGCGCTCGCCTTTGCCGCCGCTGCCAAGGGCTATCGGCTGATCCTCACCATGCCCGAAACCATGTCGGTCGAGCGCCGTAAGATGCTGGCGCTGCTCGGCGCCGAGCTGGTGCTGACCGAAGGGGCCAAGGGCATGAAGGGCGCGATCGCCAAAGCGGAGGAATTGGCGGAGTCGCTGCCCGACGCCATCATTCCGCAGCAGTTCGAAAATCCCGCCAATCCTGAAATCCACCGCAAGACGACGGCCGAGGAAATCTGGAACGACACCAACGGCACGGTCGACATCGTCGTCTCCGGCATCGGCACCGGCGGCACGATCACCGGCGTCGGTCAGGTGCTGAAAAGCCATAAGCCCGAAATCCAGATCATCGCCGTCGAGCCCGCCGATTCCCCCATTCTCTCCGGCGGCAATCCCGGTCCGCACAAGATCCAGGGCATCGGCGCGGGCTTCGCGCCGAAGATCCTCGACACCGGCATCTATGACGAGGTCGTCACCGTCACCAATGACGAAGCCTTCGAACAGGCCCGCCTGGTCGCCCGGCTGGAAGGCGTGCCGGTCGGCATCTCCTCGGGTGCGGCGCTGACGGCCGCCATCAAGGTCGGCCGCCGGCCGGAGAATGCGGGCAAGAACATCGTCATCATCATCCCGTCGTTTGCGGAGCGTTATTTGTCGACGGCGCTGTTTGAGGGGTTGGGGAGCTGAGGTAAGGCTTTATCTCCCGGTTTCCCATTCTTAATCCCCGCGGGAATATTGGGGGCGCTGCGGCGCCCCTAGCTCTTGCTGATGTGATCCGCTGGGGTGAACTTAAAATTGGATAAAACTTGGGGGCAAAGTCACGGTCTATACTGTTAAGCGGGGATTTGCGTTCATCCTTATCGGATCGATGAAAGCTAAGTGCACTGGTGTGAGAAGGAAAGAATGCTGAACGCGCAGGCGCGATTATTATGTACAGCGGTTTTGGTTCTATCGGCTATTGGTCTGCGGCAGACTGCGGCAATGGCGCCGTGTCCTAGCCAGAAAGAACTGCTTGCGAAGGCAGAGATCGTCGTGGAGGCGAGGGTCAGATCACTCTCCATCAGCCCTTCTGGTTTGATAACGACCGACAAAGATTTCCCAGGGCAGCTGGTAAGAGCAGAGTTGGAGATCAAGAAGGTCATCAAAGGAAAGTTCGCTGCAAAGGAGGCGATAGTGTACGGCATCCCATTTCCTCCCGGGCCGTTCACTGAGTTGACTACCATGGCACTAATCTACGGGTACGAGGGCCATGACACATTCGAGTGGGAACTTTCGCAGGCCGACATGGACCATGGTATAGGGTGGTTCAGGATCAATGACTGCATCTATCACAAATTCCCCGAATTAGACGTCGGCCCCCGCTGACGAAGGTGACCCGCCCTGCATTACGCAGAGCTAGTTGCAGACGTTCGTCCCATCGAATTCGGTCTAGACCGAAATTTGTCGTTGATTGAAAGCATCGCTTGTTCCCGATGTCGCGCGAGCAGGGCATTGCTGTCATAGGCTTTATCGCCGAACACCGCCGTGCCCACCTGACCAACGAGAAGAGCAGGACGTCAGCGCGCCCGCGGTCCTCATCTCGCTATGCCGCCGCCGTCAACCTCTCCCCGGCAATCCTGTAGGAAATCGCTTCGGCGAGATGCAAACGGCCGACTGTCGGTTTGTCGTCGAGGTCGGCGAGGGTGCGGGCGACCTTGAGGACGCGGTGGTAGCCGCGGGCGGAGAATTTCATTTTTTCGGCGGCGTCGCGCAAGAGCTGCAAGCCGGCGGCGTCGGGTTCGGCGAGTTTTTCGATCATCGCGGTGGAGCAGCGGGCATTGGTGCCGATGCCCTTGGCGCCGGCGGCTTCGAAGCGCTCTTGCTGGAGTTCGCGGGCGCGGGCGACGCGGCGGGCGACGTCGGCGCTGGCCTCGGCCGCCATCGGGCGGATGAGGTCGGCGGCTGAGACGGCGGGCACGTCAATGCGGATATCGATGCGGTCCATCAGCGGGCCCGAGATGCGGGCCTGGTAATCGCTCATGCAGCGCGGGCCGCGGGCGCAGGTGTGGCCGGGCTCACCGGCCATGCCGCAGCGGCAGGGGTTCATCGCGGCGATCAGCTGGAATTTGGCGGGATAGGAGACGCGGTGATTGGCACGGGCAATGACGCATTCGCCGCCTTCGAGCGGCTGGCGCAACGCATCGAGCGCCTGCGGCGTGAATTCGGGAAACTCGTCGAGGAACAGCACGCCGTGATGGGCAAGCGAGGCTTCGCCCGGCCGGGCGCGTATACCGCCGCCGACAAGCGCGGCCATGGTGGCGGAATGATGCGGAGTGCGGAAGGGCCGGCGATCGGAAAGCTTGCCGCCGGTGAGCTGGCCGGCGATCGAGTGAACCATCGACACTTCAAGCAGTTCGGCGGGCGAAAGCGGCGGCAAGATCGAGGGCAGCCTTGCCGCCAACATCGACTTGCCGGAACCGGGAGGCCCGACCATCAAGAGGTTGTGACCGCCGGCTGCCGCCACTTCGAGGGCGCGCTTGGCGCTTTCCTGGCCCTTGATCTCGGCGAGATCCGGCAGGTTGGCGGCATTGGCGCGGATCGACGGCTCCGGCCGGGAGAGCACCTGCGTGCCGCGGAAATGATTGGCAAGGGCAATCAGGCTGCGGGGTGCGAGAATATCGACCTCGGCGCCGGCCCAGGCGGCTTCGGCGCCGCTTTCGGCCGGGCAGATCAGCCCCTTGCCGAGCGCATTGGCGCCGATGGCGGCCGGCAGCGCGCCTGCGATTGCGGCGATCGTGCCGTCGAGATTGAGTTCGCCGACGACGACATAATCCGAGAGCGCATCGGCAGGAATGGCGCCGAGGGCAGCCATCAGGGCCAGCGCGATCGGCAGATCGAAATGCGAGCCTTCCTTCGGCAGATCGGCCGGCGCCAGGTTGACGGTCACCCGTTTGCCCGGCAGCGCCAGGCCGGAGGCATGAAGAGCGGCCTGCACGCGCTCGCGGCTTTCGGCCACGGCCTTGTCAGGCAGGCCGACGATCTGCATGCCGACCTTGCCAGGCGCGATCATGACCTGGACCTCGACCGGCACGCCTTCGATGCCCTGGAATGCTACCGTACTGACACGCGCGACCATATGCCCACCCTTGTCCCGCAAACTCTTAGAGACCGCCCCGTGGCCGTTAAAAGCCAGCGGTTGCAATCTGGCACGGACGCAGGACTAAAACAAGAACAATAAAAGAACGCAGGCAGATAATCAGCAGTGAGCGCGGTTGTACCCGATCGCAGCCTCAGCCGCGCTTGCGCTCGATCGCGTCCCAGAGCAGGGCCGCGATATCGGCGCCACCGAACTTCCGGACCTCGCGGATGCCTGTGGGCGAAGTGACGTTGATCTCGGTCATGTAATCGCCGATCACGTCGATGCCGACGAGCAGGAAGCCACGTTCCCTCAGCGCCGGGCCGATGCGCTCGCAGATTTCCTTTTCGCGCGCCGTCAGTTCGGTCGCCTCAGCACGGCCGCCGACATGCATGTTGGAGCGGCTGTCATGCTCGGCCGGCACGCGATTGATGGCGCCGGCAAACTCGCCGTCGACGAGGATGATGCGCTTGTCGCCCTTGCGCACGTCGGGCAGATATTGCTGGGCGATGAAGGGCTCGCGGAAAAGCTGGCCGAACATTTCCAAGAGCGAAGAGAGATTGCGGTCGTCGCGGGTGGAATGGAAGACGCCGGCGCCGCCATTGCCGTAGAGCGGCTTCAGGATGATGTCGCCCATCTCGTCGCGGAAGCGGCGGATTTCGGCGGGATCCTTGGTGATCAGCGTCTTCGGCATCAGGTCGGAGAATTCGGTGACGAAGATCTTCTCCGGCGAATTGCGCACCCAGGCCGGATCGTTGACGACGAGCGTCTTCGGGTGGATGCGCTCGAGCAGATGCGTCGAGGTGATATAGGCCATGTCGAAGGGCGGATCCTGGCGCAGCAGCACCACATCCATGGTCGAGAGATCGACGCGCTCGGGCGCGCCAAGCTCGAAGTGATCACCCTTGACGTCGCGCAGCACCATCGGCTCGACGCTGGCAAAGAGCTTGCCATCGCGGAAGCTCAGGCGCTCGGGGGTGTAATGGAAGAGCCTGTAGCCGCGCGATTGCGCTTCCAGGCTCATGGCGAAGGTGGAGTCACCTGCGATATTGATGCCGGCGACATGATCCATCTGGACCGCTACATTGGTGATCTTGGCCATTTCCGTCCCTCGCTGAATGCCGGACAGATGTAGGTCGGCCCGGCATCAAACGCAACGGTCATCGAAGGCTTGCGGCGGTCGCAATTTTCAGGCGGCGATGCCCTGGCTGCCGCCGTTGCGCAGCATGTTGCGCAGCCGGTAGGCGATTGCCAAAGGCTTCGGGAAAGGCTTGCGCAGGAAGGCGACCTTGCGGACGTAAGTGTCGACCCGCCAGCTCGCCCAGGTTCCACCTGCGAAAAAGGCGACGTCGCCGGTGCACAGGGTCCGTTCCGTGCCATCCTCGGCGGTGATGTGGACCTCGCCTTCGAGGATCATCACGGTCTCGTCCCAGCCGAAATACCAGCGGAATTCGCCCGCCGTGCAGTCCCAGATCGCCGTCAGCGACGCCTCGTCATGGCCGCGCGAATGTTCGGCGGTGCGGGCTTCAGGATTGCCGCTGATGATCCAGTCGGGATTGATCGGCGTCGATTTCAGCGGCAGGTGGCCGCTCGCATGCGCGACGAAGGATTTCCCGGCCGGCTTCAGCGCGATATAAGGCACCGAGCGCGCAGCCATGCCGACCGCACTTGCAAGCATCATCTTCCAGGCCATGCAACAACCCCCGATTCTTAATCCCTACCGCGGTGGTGGGTAGCAGAGAGAGGTAAGGAGCTCGTTCAACGCGGGACTAAAATTTTAACAATCCGGCAACTCGACAGCGCCGCAAGTCCTCAGAAGGCGTCGGGAAAGTGCCGCGGCAGCCGACCGGGCATGACCGCGACGATGTCGTAGCGCTGGGAAAGGCGAGCTTGATCCGCCTGACGGGCAAGCCAGAGATCGCTTGCCGCCCGGATCCGCTTCTGAGCGCCGATGGAGACGGCGTCGATGGCCGCAGCCTCGCCATGGCGGGCCTTGACCTCGACGAAGACGGCGAGATCGCCCTTGCGGGCGACGATATCGATCTCGCCGAGCCTGGTGCGGTGGCGCAGCGCCAGGATGCGGTAGCCCTTCAGCATCAGGAAGGCGGCGGCGATATATTCCGACATGAGGCCGCGGCGCAGCGCTTTCCGCTTGGTGGCGGTGAGGTCTTTATCGCCCATTGCCGCTCTTCATCTCCAGCAGGCGCTGGTACAGCGCCTTGCGCGGCAGGCCGGTGAGACGGGCGGCTTCGGTCGCTGCCTTTGCCGTCGGCATCGACATCGACAGGTCCGCAAGCACGGCGTCGACATCGGCCTCGGACGTTTCGGCCGGCTGCGGCGGACCGACGACGAGGACGATCTCGCCCCTGACATTTTCCACCTGCTGGTAATGGGCGGCAAGTTCGGCCAGCGTGCCGCGGCGGAATTCTTCATAGGTCTTGGTCAATTCGCGGCAGACGCAAGCCGTCCGGGCCGGGCCGAGCACATCGGCGGCGGCAAGAAGCGCCGCACCGATGCGATGGGGCGATTCAAAAAAGATCAGCGTCGCCGGGGCTGCAGCCAGTTCGCCGAGACGATCGCGGCGGGCCTTGTCCTTGGCCGGCAGAAAGCCGGCAAAGAGGAAGGCGTCGTTCGGCAGGCCGGAACCGACCAGGGCGGCGAGTGGCGCCGAGGCGCCTGGAATGGGAATGACGCGGTAACCGGCGGCAATTGCCTGCCGGGCCAGCCGGTAGCCGGGATCGGAGACGAGCGGCGTGCCGGCATCGGACACCAGCGCCACCGAGCGGCCGGCTTCCAGCGCCTGGATGAGCCTCGGACCGGCTTCGTCGGCATTGTGCTCGTGGTAGGCGAAGGGACGGTTCTGGATGCCGTAGCGGTCGAGCAGAACGCGGGTGACACGCGTATCCTCGCAGGCGAGCACGTCGGCGCCGGCCAGCGTCTCCAGTGCGCGCAGCGTGATGTCGCCGAGATTGCCGATGGGGGTCGCGACCATATAGAGCGCCGGTTCCAGCGGCCGCGCCGGCACCGCCATGTTGTGCAGGCGGAAGCTTCGCCGGCCGGCGTCCTCCGCTGTGGTTTGCTCGTTCATGCCATTTGCCTTCGTCCCGACGGCCCTTCGCCCCTCATCGGGCCTTTATGGGCGAGCGGCGCCGCTTCGGCAAGGGTTGGGATTTCTGTGAGGATTGCTCCGGAAAACCTGAAATGCGGGGGCTCAGCCGTCCATGCCTCTTGCCATCCAATGCTGAAGTCTGCCATTTTGCCCGTCCACTCCCCCGACCTAAATCGGGAAAGCATTCTTCGGGCCTTCGATGCGCCCGGGCAGTCACGGTCGAAAGCGGTAGCATCCCATGCGTATTACTATTGAGCGGTCAAACCTTCTGAAATCGCTGAACCACGTCCACCGTGTGGTCGAACGTCGCAACACGATCCCGATCCTGTCCAACGTACTGCTCAAGGCCGATGGCCAGAACCTCGACATGAAGGCGACCGACCTCGACCTCGAAATCACCGAGGCGACGCCGGCAAGCGTCGAGCAGCCTGGCGCCACCACCGTTCCCGCCCACCTTCTCTACGATATCGTGCGCAAGCTTTCCGATGGCGCCGAAGTGCTACTGGCGACCAGCACCGACGGCGGCTCGATGACCGTCCAGTCCGGCCGCTCGAAATTCTCGCTGCAGTGCCTGCCGGAATCCGATTTCCCGGATCTGACCGCCGGCACCTTCACGCATTCCTTCAAGCTGAAGGCGACCGATCTGAAGATGCTGATCGATCGCACCCAGTTCGCGATCTCGACGGAAGAGACGCGTTATTATCTGAACGGCATCTTCTTCCACACGATCGAGAGCAATGGTGAGCTGAAGCTCAGGGCGGTCGCGACCGACGGCCACCGGCTGGCCCGCGCCGATGTCGACGCGCCGTCGGGCTCCGAGGGCATGCCCGGCATCATCATTCCGCGCAAGACCGTCGGGGAACTGCAGAAGCTGGTCGACAATCCGGAAGCGATCGTCACCGTCGAAGTTTCAGACGCCAAGATCCGCATGACGATCGGCTCGATCGTCATGACTTCGAAACTGATCGACGGCACCTTCCCCGATTACCAGCGCGTCATCCCCACCGGCAACGACAAGGAAATGCGCGTCGATTGCACGACCTTCGCCCAGGCCGTCGACCGCGTCTCGACGATCTCCTCCGAGCGCGGACGCGCCGTGAAGCTGGCGCTTTCCGAAGGGCAGCTGATGCTGACCGTCAACAATCCGGATTCCGGCAGCGCTACGGAAGAAGTCGCCGTCGGCTACGACACGGATGCGATGGAAATCGGCTTCAATGCCAAATATCTGCTCGACATCACCGCGCAGCTTTCCGGCGAGGAAGCGATCTTCCTGCTGGCCGATGCCGGCTCGCCGACGCTGATCCGCGACACCGCCGGCGACGATGCGCTCTACGTGCTGATGCCGATGCGCGTCTGACGGGAACGAAGGCCGTCTGCCATTGTTTTCCTCCTGTCAAAACGGGAGGATCTCCTCATGAAAAAGACCGGAACTGTGCGTATCGGCATATCCGGCTGGACCTATACGCCTTGGCGCGGCCAATTCTATCCCAAGGATCTGCCACAGAAGCACGAGCTTTCCTACGCCGCCCGGCATTTCCGTTCGATCGAGATCAACGGCACTTTTTACGGATTGCAGCGGCCTGAAAGCTTCGGCCGCTGGCGGGACGAAACGCCCGAGGATTTCGTCTTCGCGGTCAAGGGCTCGCGCTTCATCACTCATATGAAGCGATTGCAGGAGATCGAGACGCCGCTTGCCAATTTCTTCGCCTCCGGCCTGTTGCGGCTCGGCCCCAAGCTTGGGCCTATCCTCTGGCAGTTTCCGCCGAACATGGCCTTCGACCCTGCGCTTTTCGAAACCTTCCTGTCGCTGCTACCGCATGACTCCGACGCCGCGATCACGCTTGCGAAAGGCCATGACGGCCGCCTCAAAGGGCGAGCCTGGCTCCAAAGCGACGCCGATCAGCCGATCCGCCATGCTTTCGAGATCCGCCACGACAGCTTCCGCACTCCCGCCTTCATCGAGATGTTGAGGCGTCACAACGTCGCGCTCGTCTGCGCCGACACGGTGGAGTGGCCGCTGTTGATGGACATCACCGCCGATTTCATCTATTGCCGCCTGCATGGTTCCGAGCAGCTCTATGTCAGTGGCTATGAGGATGAAGCGCTCGATCTGTGGGCCGAGCGCATCCGCGCCTGGGCGACCGGCGGGGATCCGGAACATGCGACGCGGGTGCTTGCGCCGTTGCCTTCGCGCAAGAAGGGCCGCGACGTCTATCTCTATTTCGACAATACCGACAAGAAGCTGCGCGCGCCCGTCGACGCCGCTCACCTCAGCGAAAGGCTTGCCGATCTCATGCCTCATTCCGACCGAAAGGCCGCATGAGCTGTTGATGCCGATGTCCTTATTGCGAAAATCCTTGTCGCGGGAGCGACAAGCAGCATATTAAAACAGTCGATCAACGTGCGGATGGGTGGAGAATGCGTTTAAGGGTCAAGGTGAAGGAACATTTCGGGAAGAGGTTTGATGAGGAGATCCGCTTCTTCCGCGGCATGATGCAGGGGCCGAAGACGGTGGGCTCGATCGTGCCGACCTCCTCGATCACCGCTAAGCGCATGGCCAGCGTCATCGATATGCATTCGGGCCTGCCGGTCCTCGAACTCGGGCCGGGCACAGGCGCCATCACCAAAGCGATCCTCGGCCGCGGCGTGAAGCCGGACAATCTGGTGGCGATCGAATATTCGACGGATTTCCACCAGCATCTGCTGCGAACCTATCCCGGCGTGCACTTCATCAACGGCGATGCCTTCGATCTCAAGACCACGCTCGGCGACTACGGCGACCGGACGTTCGATTGCGTCATCTCCTGCATTCCGCTCTTGAATTTTCCAATGGCGATGCGCGTCTCGCTGCTCGAAAGCCTGCTCGACCGCCTGCCTGCCGGCCGGCCTGTGGTGCAGATTTCCTACGGCGCGATTTCGCCGATCGCCGCCAATCCCGATCGTTATCACATACAGCACTTCGACTTCGTCATGCGCAACATCCCGCCGGCGCAGCTCTGGATCTACCGGCGCGGTTGAGATGTTCGGGCTCTATGTCACCCATCCGCAAGTCAGGATCGATGCGAATATTCCCGTGCCGAAATGGGGCCTTTCCGATGTCGGCGCCGCGCGCGCCCGCAAAGCTGCCGAGAGCGACTGGGCCAGACGGCTGACGCGCATCGTCTCCAGTGACGAGACGAAGGCGATCGAAACAGCCGAAATCCTGGCGGCAGCCTCCGGCATCAGCGTCGAGATCGTCCATGACATGCACGAGAACGACCGTTCGGCCACCGGTTTCCTGCCGCCGCCGCAATTCGAAGAGGCGGCCAACTGGTTCTTTGCCAATCCGGAACAAAGCTTCAAAGGTTGGGAGCGCGCCGTCGACGCGCAGGCCCGCATCGTCGCGGCGGTCAAGGCCGTTCTCGCCACGCATGATCCGGCCGCACCGATCGCCTTCGTCGGCCATGGCGGCGTCGGCACGCTGCTCAAATGCCATCTGGCGGGCCGGCCGATCGCCCGCGACCGCGACCAACCGGCCGGCGGCGGCAATCTCTATGCTTTCGGCCTTGCGGATCTCGGCCTAACATGCGACTGGACGCCCATCGAAGACTGGCGGGGGTGACTTCACATGGACGCACGCGAGCGGTTGATCGTCGGCCTGGATGTACCAACGATCGGCGAGGCGGAAAGATTGGTTTCCACGCTCGGCGACGACATTCTCTTTTATAAGATCGGCTATCAGCTGGTCTTTGCCGGCGGTCTCGAATTCGCCCGCGACCTTGCCGCCGGCGGCAAGAAGATCTTTCTCGACATGAAGCTGCTCGACATCGACAACACAGTCGCTTCAGGCGTCGAGAATATCGCCAAGATGGGCATGTCGATGCTGACGCTGCATGCCTATCCGAAGGCGATGAGAGCGGCAGTGGAGGCGGCGGCCGGCTCCGGCCTCTGCCTGCTCGGCGTCACCGTGCTGACCTCGATGGATGCCGAGGACCTTGCCGAGGCCGGCTATAGCCAGGACCCGCACAGCCTGGTGCTCAGCCGCGCCGGGCAGGCCCGCGCCGCCGGCATGGGCGGCATCGTCTGCTCGGCGGCGGAGGCGGCCGAAGTGCGGGAGATCGTCGGTCCCGACATGGCGATCGTCACGCCCGGCATTCGCCCGACCGGCAGCGACAAGGGCGACCAGAAGCGGGTGATGACGCCTTTCGACGCGCTGACGGCGGGATCAACCCATCTCGTCGTCGGCCGGCCGATTGTCAAGGCGCCCGATCCGAAAGAAGCGGCCCGCGCCGTCCTTAACGAGATGGTGAGCGCGCTCTGGCCGGCAAACCGCTGACTTCAAAAGAGCAAAAAGGGAGAAGATCATGGCCAAGGCATATTGGATCGCCCGCGTCGACGTTCGTGACGCCGAGCGCTACAAGGATTACGTGGCTGCGGCCAAACCGGCCTTCGAAAAATACGGCGCGAATTTCCTAGCGCGCGGCGGCGCCATCACCGAGCTCGAGGGCAAGGCGCGCGCCCGCAACGTCGTGATCGAATTCCCGTCGATGCAGCATGCGGTCGACTGCTACAACTCGCCGGAATACCAGATCGCCGCGAAAATCCGCCAGGAAGTGGCGGATGCGGAAATGGTGGTCGTCGAAGGCGTCTGAGTCCCTTCGCATCCGCAAAACTCGCAGCGCGACAGGCCTTCCCGTCGCGCCGGGATTCGGCTAAGACGGAGCCGATACAGCATCCCGCACAGCCTTTCGAGGAGCCTGCCATGACCCTTGCCAACCTCCCGCCGCTCGTCACCGTGTTCGGAGGCTCCGGCTTCGTGGGCAGGCATGTGGTGCGGGCGCTCGCCAAGCGCGGCTACCGCATCCGCGTCGCCGTGCGCCGGCCCGATCTCGCCGGCTTCCTGCAGCCGCTCGGGAATGTCGGCCAGATTTCCTTCGTGCAGGCGAACCTGCGCTATCGCAACTCGATCGACCGTGCCGTCGAGGGCGCCAGCCATGTCATCAACTGCGTCGGCATCCTGCACCAGACCGGCCGCAACACCTTCGACGCGGTGCAGGAATTCGGCGGACGTGCCGTTGCCGAAGCGGCGCGCAATGCCGGCGCGACCCTCACCCATATTTCGGCGATCGGCGCCAACACCGATTCCGACTCGGGTTATGGCCGCACCAAAGGCCGCGCGGAAGCGGCCATTCTCTCCATCAAGCCCGATGCGGTGATCTTTCGTCCGTCGATCGTCTTCGGACCGGAGGACAGCTTTTTCAACAAGTTTGCCGACATGGCCCGTATGTCGCCTGTCCTGCCGCTGGTCGGCGGCGGCAAGACGAAATTCCAGCCCGTTTATGTCGAGGACGTCGCCGAGGCGGTCGCCCGCGCCGTCGACGGCAAGGTTGCCGGCGGCAAGATCTATGAACTCGGCGGACCCGAGGTGCTGAGCTTCCGCGAATGTCTCGAGATGATGCTGAAGGTGACGAGCCGCAAGAACCCGCTGGTGTCCCTGCCCTTCGGTCTGGCTTCGCTGATCGGCAGCATCGCCTCGCTGATCCCCTTCGTGACACCGCCGATCACGCCGGACCAGGTGCGCCTGCTCAAGCGCGACAACGTCGTATCCCCAGAAGCCGAGGCGGAAGGCCGCACATTGAAGGGCCTCGGCATTACGCCGACCATGCCGGCATCGGTGCTCGGCTCCTACCTCGTGCAGTACCGTCCGCACGGCCAGTATACCGGCTCCGGCAAGGCCGCCTGACCATCTTTCCCGAGGAACGATAACGCCGTCCGCCGGTCCTGCGGGCGGCGTTTTGCTTTGCCGCAGCACCTTAACCGTTGCGGCGTCCTGAATGGTGTGCGACGCCGCCATGCCGGCGCAAGCTCGGCCTGTTTTCCTGCCGGCTATAGCGAGCAGCGTTGCATAAAAGGCGCAGCGGAAATTTTGTGGAATTAACACCAAATTTAGCAGGAACGTTTATTGCTATTTGTCATTCCACTGACTACCAAACCCCGCGTCTTCCAACGGACTCAATGTCTGCGAAGGCGCGCGGCAATCACTGTGAAAGGCATTTCTCGATGGGCAAGTCAATCGCGCTCCTTTTTGCGTGTGCGGCGCTGATTATCATGGCAGGTTCCTTCGTTGCGCCCGGTTCGGTCGCGGCGGTCAAGGGCGACTGCTCGCCGGCCTACGGCGTCGATCCTTGCTCGACGGCTTCGATCAGCCACTGACGACCGGGCGTCTTGCCAGACGCGCAAAGGACGCTCCAACACTCCGAAAATTACGCATCGACCTGCGAAAATCGAAGCCGGTTTTCGAGCCGATGTGGTAGGTCATTGCAAAACCGTCTCTTGTAATACGCTTTCAATAGCTGTGGTCGGAAGGCTTTTGAGAGGTTGAAAAGATGTTGCAGGTGCCACAAGAGACCGAACGCCTTGCGCGGCTAGTCGCCGACCGTACGGGGCGAAGCGCCGAAGACGTCGTTCGCATCGCGATCAAGCGTGAAGCCATCACCTTCGGAGTGCTCGACAAAGCCGAAGCACCGGATGACAGCGGAGGAAATGCTCGCCTTCGGGGAGAGGATTGCAGCCATGCCCGTGCTCGATCCGCGCAGCCCGCAAGAGATCATGGACGACTTGAACGCAGTATGATCGTCATCAACACGTCTGCGCTGATCGCCATCTTCGAGAAAGAAGCCGACGCTTTCGGACGATTCGGCAAAGGAATTCATTCGAAAGCCAAGCTCAACCTTGCCGATTGTGCCGCCTACACGCTGGCGACGAGCCTATCTCTGCCCCTCCTCTTCAAGGGCGACGACTTCGCCCATACGGACATCGAACCATGGCATTGATCGCATGGATGTCGCCCCGTGATCAAACGGCACCGGCAGCTTCGCAGGATCAGCAGCCGCGATAGGGTGCATCGCATCCGCGCCGGGAGTTGCGCGAACGCGTTGCGGGTGGGGATGCCTCAGGCGATCAGGCCAGTCGCGGCCATGCCGAGCAGCAAGACGCCGAGAATGATGCGGTAGATGGCAAACAGCGTGAAGCGGTTGCTTCTGATATAGGCGAGCAGCCATTTGACGGCGATGAAAGCGACGATCGTGGAGACCACGAAGGCGATGGCGAGCGCCGTCCAGTCTTCACCTGCCGCGCCGCCGTCCTTGAAGGTCTTCAGCAGTTCATAGCCGCTTGCGGCGTACATTGTGGGGATGCCGACGAGAAAGGCAAATTCGGTCGCCGCGGCGCGATTGCCGGTGCCGGCCAACAGGGCGACGAAAATCGTGGCGCCGGAGCGTGACGTACCCGGAAAGACGCCGGCAACGATCTGGGCGATGCCGACCAGGATGGCGACAAGCCAGGTGATCTGCTTATGCGGCGGCCGGCGCGCGGCGGCCCATTCGGCAAAGATCATCCAGACGCCGCCGATGATGAGCGCCCAGGCGATCGGCGTCGCGGTCTCGGGAAGTTCAAAGCCGAGCTTCTTGACGACGAGCCCGAGGATTGCGGTGATGAGAAATGCGACGATCAGTTTGGCGGCATAGTCCCTATTCTCAGGTTCGCGCCAGCCGAGCACCAGATCCAGCAGGCGGCGCCAGTAGATGATGGTGACGGCAAGGATGGCGCCCGCCTGAATGACGATGTTGAACATGTCCGACCGGTGGCCGAGCCATTGCTCTGCAATGATGAGATGGCCGGTGCTGGAGATCGGCAGAAACTCGGTGATCCCCTCGATGACACCGAGAATGGCGGCATTGATATAGTCCATAAATTGTCTCCGGTTTAAAGGTCGTTCGGACCGAGCATCTCCTGCAGGAAATGCTCAGAGCTGCGTCTGAGCCGATCAGGCAGCCGTTATCCTCATAGGCAAGACGTGTGTTTTGTCCCTTGTCAGATGGCGTGAAAGCCGATTCGCTTGTATTGGCCGGGCCAAGCTCCTATAGCTTCAACCAATGAGTCATGACTAAGGCGCTATAAACGAGCTGCCACACAGTCCTGTAACAGCAATCATAAAGCCCGAGTATCGATGCCCACGCTTTATCATCATCCCATGTCCTCCGCATCTCGCTTCGTCCGGCTGATCCTGGCGGAATACGGCTATCAGACGGATCTGATCGAAGAGCAGACATGGGAGAAGCGCCGGGATTTCCTGGCGCTCAATCCGGCCGGTACGTTGCCGGTCTATGTCGACGACAGCATGCGTGCGCTTTGTGGCGCGAGCGTCATTTCCGAATATCTCGACGAGACGCACGGGGTCTTGAAGCGCGACCGTCGGCTGCTCGCCGAGGATCCTTTCCAGCGGGCGGAAATCCGTCGGCTGACCGAATGGTTCATGCAGAAAATGGAAAACGACGTGACGAAGCCGCTCGCACGTGAGCGTGTCTACAAGTTGCAGATGACATCAGATCAGGGTGGCGGAGCGCCGGATTCGAAGATTTTGCGCACGGCCCGCGCGAATATCCGCCAGCATATGCGTTATCTCACCTGGCTTGCCGGCTCGCGCCAATGGCTGGCGGGGGAGCGAATGAGCTATGCGGATCTTGCCGCCGCCGCCTCGGTGTCGATCCTCGATTATCTCGGCGAGATCGAGTGGGCCGAAGCCCCCGTCGTGAAGGAGTGGTATCAGCGGCTGAAGTCCCGCCCGTCTTTCCGGCCGATGCTGACCGAGCGCGTGCGCGGCCTGACCCCCGTTTCACACTATGCCGATCTGGATTTCTGACGAGGGCTCTTCATGCCCGAAGCTTATAGAGACGACAAAGAGCGGCGGCGCCGCGACAATTTGACCGACTTCGTTCGGGCGGAATCTGCGGCCAAGGGCTTCGATCTCTGCCGCATCACGCGCCCTGACGCGATCCCCGAAGCCAAACAGCGTCTCGGTGAGTTCATCGATGCCGGGCGGCACGGCACGATGGAGTGGATGGCGGAAACGCGCGAGCGGCGCGGCGATCCGCTGACCCTCTGGAGCGACGTGCGATCCGTCGTCGTCTTCGGCCTCAACTACGCCCCGGAAGAAGATCCGCGCGGCATCCTCGACAAGCCGGACAAAGCGGCGATCTCCGTCTATGCCCGCAACCGCGACTATCATGACCTCATCAAGGGCAGGTTGAAGGAGATCGCCACGCGCTTTGCGGCGCGGGCCGGTGCCGACGTGAAAGTGTTCGTCGATACCGCGCCGGTCATGGAAAAGCCGCTGGCGGCGGCGGCCGGTCTCGGCTGGCAGGGCAAACACACCAATCTCGTCAGCCGCACACATGGTTCGTGGCTGTTTCTCGGCACGATGTTCACCACCGCCGATCTTGCCGTCGATGCGCCGGAGATCGATCATTGCGGCTCCTGCCGCGCCTGTCTCGACGTCTGTCCGACCGCCGCCTTTCCGGCGCCTTACCAGATCGACGCGCGGCGCTGCATCTCCTATCTCACCATCGAACACAAGGGGCCGATCAACCCCGATCTGCGGGTGCTGATCGGCAACCGCATTTACGGCTGCGACGACTGTCTCGCCGCCTGCCCCTGGAACAAGTTCGCAAGCTCCGCCTCCGAAATGAAGCTGCAGGCGCGGGAAGAGTTGAAGGAGCCGTCGATCGCCTTTCTGCTGACACTCGACGACACCGCCTTCCGTGCCTTTTTCAGCGGCTCGCCGGTGAAGCGGATCGGCCGTGACCGTTTCGTCCGCAACGTGCTGATCGCTGCCGGCAATTCCGGCGAGAGGGCGCTCATCCCGCAATGCCGCCTGCTCGCCGACGATGCCTCGCCGGTGGTGCGGGGGATGGCGGTCTGGGCGCTTTCAAGGCTGATGACGGCTGGCGAATTCTCGGCCTTTGCCGCACAAAGGGCTGATGAGAGCGACAACGACGTACTGAACGAATGGCGACTGGCGGGAGTGGGCTGATGCATGTGATGATCTTTGGCTGCGGTTTTTCCGGCACGGCGATTGCCAAGGCCTTCGCCGGCGACGGCGTGCGCGTCTCCGGAACGACCCGTTCGGCAGAGAAGATGAAAGCGCTCCGCCGCGCCGGCATCGAGGCATTCCTGTTCGATGGTGAGACCATGGAAGAGGAACTTGTCCGGGCTTTGGCCGATGTTACTCATCTGGTGCAGTCGATCTCGCCGGGAAAGGCCGATCCGCTGTTGCGACTGCTCGATAAGGACGGCGCCGGCCTGCTGCCGAGGCTCGAATGGATCGGCTATCTCTCCACCGTCGGCGTCTATGGCGATCACCAGGGCGCATGGATCAACGAGGAAACACCTTGTGTGCCTGTCTCCGGACGCTCGAAGGAGCGGCTCGAGGCGGAAGAAGGCTGGCTGGCAATGGGCCGCGAGCGTGGCGTTCCGGCGGCGGTGCTGCGTCTTTCCGGCATCTACGGGCCGGGGCGCAACGCCTTCTGCAATCTCGAAAACGGCACGGCGCGGCGGCTGATCAAGAAGGACCAGGTCTTCAACCGCATCCGCGTCGAGGACATCGGCGCGGCGGCGCGCTTCCTGTCGGAGCGCGGCCTCGGCGGCATCTACAATGTCACCGACGACCGGCCGGGGCCGCCGCAGGACGTGATCGTCGAGGCGGCACGGCTGATGGGCGTCGAACCGCCGCCGGAACAGGCTTTCGAAACCGCCGAACTGACCCCGATGGCGCGCTCCTTCTACGGCGAGAACAAGCGGGTTTCCAATGCGAAACTGAAGGCGGCCGGTTTCGGATTCTCCTTCCCGAACTACCCGATGTCGCTTGCACAATTGTGGCAGGACGGACGCTGGCGCGGTTAGATGCGGGCGGTCAGAGTCATCACCCAACATGAGTAGGAAATTCCTACTTTCCGTAACTCTACGCACAATTCTCGCTGCATATTATGGTTAACAGCCTTTGAATTTGCTCAAATGTGGCAGCAAATATGGCGAAGGCAGAAAAAAAATTTCGTGATTTCCGTGAGAACCGCGCGACCTAAAACTTCGTCGGAAAATTCATTTGAATTTTAGCTGATTCCATTGGGTTTTTTCTACGTGCTGCCGCACGAGGCAAATTCCGAAATTTTATCAATAGCATCACAAATGTTACTCACTGTAACATTCCGTGATCACACGCGGCACTTTTTTGCCATTTTTCGACGGATTTAAGCCCCGCCGCCTGCAAGGGCGCGCGTTCAATAGTTGAGGGATACTCCGTTTTGAAGAAAATCAGCCGTTCTATTATCGCTGCCGCAACTATTGCAGCCTTCTCTTCCATGCTTCCGGCGGAAGGTTTTGCTGCAAATGGCTGCGGCGGTGCTTCATGGTACGCTCTTCACTCCAAAACTGCTTCCGGAGAACGTATGAACCCCGCCGTCTTGACTGCCGCGCATCGTTCGCTCGCATTCGGCACCAAGGTGAAGGTCACCAACCGCAACAATGGCCGCACCGTCGTCGTCCGCATCAATGATCGCGGTCCGTTCATTCGTGGACGCGTCCTCGATCTGTCACGCGCCGCCGCACAGAATATCGGCATGGTGAGCTCCGGCACGGCGAAGGTCTGCTACCAGGTGATCAGCTAAGCCCGGAGCTTGCAACCGCCTGCGCCGTCAGCGGCGCTTGCTCTTGCCGTCAATCGCGGTTACCACGCGGTTGAGACTTGTGAACAATCCGCCCCGCGACTGTCGCGGCTGACAGGATCCTTCGCAGGCATGGCAACAGGAGACTTGTGAATGCGTCTGGGCGGCCGCCTCGAAGGGGCGATTTCTGTGCTCGCGGACATCGATGCCCGCAAGCGGCCTGTCGCCGACGCGCTGAAGGACTGGGGCCTCGCGCACCGCTTCGCCGGTTCCGGCGATCGTGCGGCGATCGGCAACATCGTCTACGACGCCTTGCGCATGCGGCTTTCGCATGCCTGGCTGATGGATGACGACAGCGCTGCGGCCATTGCCCACGCCGTCATGTTCCGTCAATGGGGCTTTACCCCAGACAGTCTTGCCGCCGAACTCGCCGACGACAAGTTTGCGCCGGCGCCACTTTCACCCGAGGCCGCAACCGCCTTTGCGAGCCGCTCGCTCGACGATGCGCCACCGCATATCCGCGGCGATATTCCCGAATGGGTCCAATCCTCCTTCGAACAGGCTTTCGGTACGGGCTGGCTCGCCGAAGCACAGGCGCTCGCCGCCCGCCCGACGCTCGATCTGCGCGCCAACATCCTAAAGGCTTCGCGCGACAAGGCGGTCAAGGCGCTCGAAAGAGCCGGCGCGCATGCGGCGAAGATCGCCCGCTACGGCATCCGGATTGCCGCCGGAGAAGGCGCCTCGCGCCTGCCAAACGTGACAGCCGAGCTTTCGTTCCAAAAGGGCTGGTTCGAAGTCCAGGACGAGGGTTCGCAAATCGTCGCCGATCTGGTGCTCGCGCGCGATGGCGAACAGATCCTCGATTATTGCGCCGGCGGCGGCGGCAAGACGCTCGCCATGGCCGCCGCCATGCAGAACAAAGGCCAGGTTCACGCCTACGACGCCGACCGCAAACGGCTGGCGCCGATCATCGAGCGGCTGAAGCGAGCGGGAACGCGCAATGTCCAAGTGCATGACGACGCCAGAGGGCTCTCCGGCCTTGCCGGGCGCTGTGACAAGGTGCTGGTCGACGCGCCCTGCACCGGCACCGGCACATGGCGCCGCCGCCCCGACACCAAATGGCGGCTGACGGCGAAGAACCTCGATGAACGCACCGCCCAGCAGCAGGACGCGCTGGCGCAGGCGAGCGGCTTCGTCAAACCGGGCGGCGAACTGATCTATGTCACCTGCTCGGTGCTGCCTCAGGAAAATGAGGAACAGGTGCGCCGCTTTACGGCCGGGAACCCTGATTTTGAGATCGTCAGCGCCCTGCCCGTCTGGGATGGCCTGTTCGGAAAACAGGCGCCGCGTCCGCACTCTTCCGACGGTCTGACGGTGACGCTGACGCCCGCCTCCACCGACACGGACGGCTTCTTCTTCTGCCGCATGCAGCGCAAGGGCTGACGCCCCGCGACAGCCGCTGACTGGAGCTTGCCGTTTCGGCGGCATGAAGGTGGTGATTTTCAGCCAAATGGGCCTGAAAAACCAGAGTGTGCTGGCCCGCGCCCTTCTTAAAATCATTCCAAACTAGAGCGTTTGACACCAGTTTACTTTTGCGCGAAGAGACGGAGCCCGACGGAAGATCCGTCACAGGAGAGGATTATGAAGCTCAACAGCAAATTCCGCGCAGCCGTGCTGGCGATTGCCCCCGCAGCCCTGCTCGCCCTTCCCGCGCAGGCCGCGACCGATGCTAGCGCCGTGGTGAAACATTATGCCGAGGTGGCGCACGCCAAATACGAGGACTCACTGACGACTGCCAAGGCGCTCGATACCGCCATCGACGCTTTCCTGAAGACGCCGACCGACGAGACGCTGAAGGCCGCCAGGGATGCCTGGATCAAGGCGCGCGTGCCCTACCAGCAGACTGAAGTCTACCGCTTCGGCAATCCTGTTGTCGACGAGTGGGAAGGCAAGGTCAATGCCTGGCCGCTCGATGAAGGCCTGATCGACTATGTCGATTCCTCCTACGGCAGCGAGAGCGACGAAAACTCCCTCTATGTGGCCAATGTCATCGCCAACAAGACGATCAAGATCGACGGCAAGGATGTCGACGCCTCCAAGCTGACGCCGGAATTCCTCTCCGGCACGCTCGCTGAGGCCGGCGGCATCGAAGCCAATGTCGCGACCGGCTACCACGCCATCGAATTCCTGCTCTGGGGCCAGGATCTGAACGGCACGGGACCCGGCGCCGGCAACCGCCCGGCCACTGATTACGATCTCAAGAATTGCACGCACGGCAATTGTGACCGGCGCGCCGAATATCTGAAGTCCGCCTCCACACTGCTGGTGTCGGACCTGCAGGAAATGACCGACAACTGGAAGCCGGACGGGGCTGCCACGAAAAATCTCGAAGCCGATCCGAAGGCCGGCCTCGTCGCGATTCTGACCGGCATGGGTTCACTCTCCTATGGCGAGCTTGCCGGCGAGCGCATGAAGCTCGGCCTGCTGCTGCACGATCCGGAAGAAGAGCATGATTGCTTCTCCGACAATACCTACAATTCGCACCTCAACGACGCCATCGGCATCGCCGCCGCCTATACGGGCAACTATACGCGCGTTGACGGCACCAAGCTCAGCGGCCCGTCGCTGCACGACCTCGTGGCCGCCAAGGACAAGGCGCTCGATGCCGAGCTGGAAGGCAAGCTCAACAAGACGCTCGATGCAATGAACGCCATGGCCAAGCGCGGCGAGACGGTCGAGAAGTACGACCAGATGATCGCCGAAGGCAACAAGGACGGCAACGCCGTCGTCCAGGCCGCCATCGACGGGCTGATCGACCAGACGAAATCGATCCAGCGCGTTATTGCCGCACTCGATCTCGGCGCGGTTCAGCTTGAAGGTTCCGACAGCTTGGATAATCCTAACGCCGTCTTCAAATAAGCAAAAAGGCGGGCCGCTCTCAGTGGAGCGGCCCGGACCCTGAAATGTCGCATGCCTCGGCCCGCCGATTGATCGCCAGCGTAGCGCTCTGCGCCCTGCTTGCCGGATTTTCCGCAACGATTGCCGCCGGTTTCGATCTGCCGACGAAACGCTCCGATCTTTCCGAGGCCGATCTGAAGCGCGTCACCGATGTGACCCGGCCGACCGCGGATTTTTCCAAGGCGGAACAATATGAAGCGATGCAGGCCGGGGCTACGACCTCGATCGATCCGGTCAGCGAAGACAGTTTCTCGCATATTTCGGCCAACGTCCCCTTCGAGGAAGAGCAGAATTTCAAGCTCGGTAATGCGCTGTTCCGCAAGCTCTGGGTTTCCTCGCCCTCCTCGACGCAGGCCTCCGACGGGCTCGGGCCGCTCTTCAATGCCCGTTCCTGCATGAGCTGTCACGTCAATGACGGCCGCGGCAAACCGCCGGAAGGAGGCCCAAGCGCCGTGTCAATGTTCCTGCGGCTTTCCCGCGCAGCCAGGACGCCGGAAGAAGAAAAGGCGATCGCGAACGCTGACATCCTCAATTTCCCCGATCCGGTTTATGGCCATCAGCTGCAGGATCTTGCCGTTCCCGGCCTTGCCGCCGAAGGCCGGATGACGATCCGCTATGATGAGGAGACGGTAACGCTTGGCGACGGCGAGGCCGTGTCGCTGCGCCGGCCGCATTACGCTGCGCCCAACCTGGCCTATGGACCACTCGATGCTTCGACAACGATCTCGGCGCGTGTCGCTCCCGCCATGATCGGCCTCGGGCTGATCGAGGCGATCCCCGAGGCCGATATCCTTGCCCATGCCGACCCTGGGGATGCCGATGGCGACGGCATCTCCGGCAAGGCGGCTGTCGTCCGCGATCATCGCAGCGGCGAGATCGCGCTCGGCCGGTTCGGCTGGAAGGCGCAGAATGCTACGGTGCGCGACCAGAATGCGGACGCCTTCGCCAATGATATCGGCATCTCGACCCCCGATCACCCCGATGCGCATGGCGATTGCACCGAGGCGGAGAAAAAATGCCTCGTTATGCCGACCGGCGTGCAGAAACGGCTGGGCGAGGAAGAAGCGCCGGGTCCCATTCTCGATCTCGTGACCTTCTATTCCGAAAATCTTGCCGTTCCGGCGCGCCGCAAGGCGAGCTTCCCCGAGACGCTGAAGGGCAAGCGGATTTTCTACGAAACCGGCTGCATTTCCTGCCATGTGCCGAAATTCGTCACCCGCAAGGATTCGCTTGAGAAGGCGCAATCCTTCCAGCTGATCTGGCCCTATTCCGACTTTCTCTTGCACGACATGGGCGAAGGACTTGCCGACGGGCAGCCGGTCGGACTTGCAAGCGGACGTGAATGGCGCACACCACCGCTATGGGGTATAGGACTGACCCGGACGGTCAGCGGACACAGCTTTTTTCTGCATGACGGCCGTGCGCGAAACGTCACCGAGGCGATCCTGTGGCACGGCGGCGAAGCTGAAAAGGCCCGCAACGCTTTCTCCGCCCTGTCAAAAGACGACAGGGCGGCCCTGATTACATTCCTGGAGTCACTTTGATGCGCCTTTGGCACCCTCTGCTCTGCCTCACTCTGATCGGCCTTGCCACATCAGCGGCCGCTGAGACCGCCGCTTCTCCGGCGGGGCTGAACGAGGATGCCGTTCCCGCCGTCATGCAGCGCGCCGTCGACGAAGTGATCCGCCCGGGCTATCGCAACATGCAGCAATCGGCCGCCCGGCTGACGACGGCGATGAAGGATCTCTGCGAGGCCGGCACGCAGCAGACGCTCGACAAGGCGAAATCGGCCTTCGACGATACGATCCGCTACTGGTCGATCATCGAGATCGTCCAGACCGGCCCCGTCATTCAGGACAATCTCTTCGAGCACATCCTGTTTTATCCCGACCGCAAGGGCGTCGGCCTGAAGCAGGTGCAGGCGCTGATCGCCAAGGCCGATCCGAAGGATGCGACGGTCGATGCGATCGCCGGCAAGAGCGTGGCGCTGCAGGGGCTGACTGCGCTGGAATACGTGCTTTACGGCAACGGTTCGGAAAGCCTCGTCGGGCAGAAGGGCGGCTTCCGCTGCCTTTACGGCGCCGCCGTCGCCGGCAATATCCAGCGCGAGGCCGGCGAAGTCGTCGCCGCCTGGGAAAAGCCGGACGGGGTACAGGCGAGCTGGAAACATCCCGGCCCGCAGAGCAATGATTTCATGGACAACAAGGAGGCCGTGACCGCGCTGCTCGGCATTCTCGTCCACGGCGCCGAGAATGTCCGCGATCAGCGGCTGGAACAGTTTTACAAGGGCAAGGATAACGCGCCGCGGCCGCGCATGGCGATCTACTGGCGTTCGAAAAATACCTGGAAGTCGATGGCCGCCAATCTGGAGGGCCTGCGCACGCTCTGGCAGAAGGCCGGCATGGCCGAGCTTCTGCCGCCGGACAAACGGTCGATTGCCGCTTCGATCGACGAAGACTTCAAATCCCTGCTCGACAGCGTGCCGAAACTCAACCCCGATATAGACGCCGCCACCAGCGATGCGGAAAAGGCCAAGCTCGACACGCTTTTGGCCGAAAGCCGTGCTCTGATCACCCGGATCAGCGACGACTATGGCGCGGCCATCGGACTTTCGGCCGGCTTTTCCTTTTCGGACGGAGATTGAAGCGATGATGCGGAGCGCCCTGATCAATCGACGCAGTTTTGTCAAGGCGGCAGGAATCGGCTTCCTTGCAAGCCTGGCGCCGAGGTCGCTGTTGGCGCTTGAACGGGCCGATGCGGTCTACGCCTCGGGCATTCGCACGGCAAACGGTTCCTTTGCGATTGCGACCGTGACCGAGCACGGCGAGATCATTGATCAGGTGGCGCTTCCCGCCCGTGCCCACGGCATGGCCTTCAGCGCCGCGACCGGCAAGACCGTCGCCTTCGCGCGCCGGCCGGGCACCTATGCGATGATCTTCGATCCACGAGATAAGGGCGAGCCGATCGTCATCAGTTCCAGGGAAGACCGCCATTTTTACGGGCATGGCGTCTTCTCGCCCGATGGCCGGATTCTCTACGCCAGCGAGAATGATTTCGACGGCAATCGCGGCATGATCGGTCTCTACGACGCCACCAACCGCTTTGCTCGCATCGGCGAATACGAGACCTATGGCATCGGTCCGCATGACATGACGGTTTCTGATGACGGACGCCTGCTCATCGTCGCCAATGGCGGCATCGAGACGCATCCGGATTTCGGCCGCACCAAACTCAATCTCGGGGCGATGCAGCCGTCGCTGGCGCTGATCGATGCGGCAACGGGCGCCTTGATCGAAAAACACGTGCTGCCGGCCGAATGGTCGCAGTTGTCGACCCGCCACGTCGACCTCGACGGCGAGGGCCGCATCTGGTTCGCCTGCCAGTACGAAGGCCACCGCAAGGACCTGCCGCCGCTGGTCGGCCGTTTCGCCAAAGGAGAGGATCTTTCCTTCGTCGCGCTGCCGGAGGAGACGACGCGCAGGCTTGCCAACTATGTCGGGGCGATCGCCGTCAACCGCAGCGAAGGTCTCGTCGGCATCACCTCGCCGAAGGGTGGCGCCTCGGTGACCATCGACGCAAAAACGGGCAAGGTGCTGGCCGAGAGCGCCGTTCCGGAGGCCGCCGGCATCGCGCCGGCAAGAGATGGCTTTGCCGTCTCCTCCTATGACGGCGATTTCCTGGCGATCCGCAGCGATGTCGCCTGGGATCAGCACATTGTCCGGATCTCTCAGCGGGCGCGCGCATAGGCCTTCTGCTCGGCGCTGACGCTCGACGCCGCGGCCCTCGCCGCCTCATGCAGCCATTCGGATCCCCGGGCCTGTAAATCCTTCAGAATCGCTGCGGCGGCGGCCGCATCGTTGGAATGGCAATTGGCGATCTCGGAACCCATCAGTTCGAGCATTGTCGGCGAAAGCAGGATCTCCGGATGCTTGTCGATTTCGATCTTGCGGCTGTTCGGCGAGAGCCGGCGCACGAGGATGCGGTCGCAGACGCGATAATGAGGATCGGCCGCGCGCGCCCGGCCGGCGGCGATTTCACCCGCACGGATCGTCCCATCAAACGGCCTGTGGTGAAGCGACCAGACCGAGGACACCAGCGCCTTCGCCTCGCGCAAGACCGGCCCACCCTGCCATTCGGCATAGGCGACGAAGCGCGGGCGGGCGAGGCTGCCGGTGCCGGCGCTGCGCGGCTTGGCCGTGAAAGGTCCCGATCCCGATGGCAATGCTTCGGAAAGGGCCTCGATATAGGCAGCCGGCGCCTTCGTCTTGCCCGGAGCCAACATCTCGTATTTTTCCCAGAATTCCCGCCGTTCCGAATTCGGCAGCATCAGCGCCTTGCGCAGCCATTTGTGGTCGCGTTCGAGGATGACCGGCAGCGGATTTTCAAGGCCTCTGCGGTAACCGCCGAGGATCAGTTCACCGATCATGCGAACCGAGGGACCGTCCTCCCCGGGCGCCAGGATGGCGCTTGCCGCAAGGCGAACGAGATCCAGCGCATAGGGCATCACCGCCGCATCGTCGAAATCATTGACGCCCCAGACGAGCCGGCCCTCGCTATCGCGCCAGGTGCCGAAATTCTCCAGATGCGTATCGCCGATCGCCAGCACTTCGGGCGCGCGGCCGAGCTCCGGGCAGATATCGAGGATGATCTCGCACCAGCGCCAATAGGTGGCACGCAGGAAGACGAAATCGTCGCTGCGCATCTTCTCGTGCTTTTCCAGGAGATCGTCCTTGACGAGATCGCCGCCGAGCTCCCCGGTCAGCCAAGTCTCGAAATTCCGAACCGATTGCGATATCGTCGTCATAGCGCCGGCGCTCCCCTATTTCGAGACAGGATGCCGGAGAATACCCGCTGCGCGCGAAGCTGCAATCGTCTTCGCAGGAGGCCGGCAACGGTTTGCGCAACGACGGCACGGCGAAAGGTTGCGCTGGCGACACGGCTTGAGGTTTCCATCGCCCACCGGTTCGATTTCAGCAATGTCCAGCTTGTCGAATCCGGCCCGCCATGCCACTTTCCCGGCTTCGAGAGGGGTAGCCATGAGTGAGACTGACAGGGGCGATTTCCGCGCGCGAATCCGCCGCAACTTTGCGCGCCAGGCGGCGATGCAGACGATCGGCGCGGAGCTGACGCGCGTCGAGCACGGCGTCGTCGAGATCGAGCTTCCCTTCGACATCAAACTGACGCAGCAGCACGGCATTCTGCATGCGGGCATCATTTCCGCCGCGCTCGATTCAGCCTGCGGCTTTGCCGCCTACAGCGTCATCGACCCGGAAGCCTCGATCCTGACGATCGAGTTCAAGGTCAATCTCATGTCGCCGGGGCGTGGCGAGCGCTTCCTCTTTCGCGGCGAAATCACCAAGCCGGGCTCCACCATCATCGTCGCCGACGGGCGAGGCTACGCGATCAGCGACGGGCCGGCGAAACTCATCGCCTCCATGACCGGAACGATGATGGTCATCCGCGGCAGAGAAGGAATTACAGGATGAAGTTCGAACTGAAATCGGTCGCCGGAAAATCCATGCTGTTCGTAATGGCGGCGGAGGCCGAATACGGCCCGTTTCTGCGGTCGCGCATCGAACCCTTGATGACCGGCGTCGGTCCGGTCGAGGCAGCGGTGGCGCTGACCAAGACACTGGCGCGGCTCGACGCTGCCGATGATCTGCCGGATCTCGTCGTTTCGCTCGGCTCGGCCGGTTCGGCAAAACTGGAACAGACGGAAATCTATCAGGTAACCTCGGTTTCCTACCGCGACATGGACGCTTCGCCGCTCGGCTTCGAAAAGGGCCGGACGCCCTTCCTCGACCTGCCGGCGACGCTCGAGCTGCCGCTGCGCATTCCTGGTATTGCCGAGGCAAGTCTTTCCACGGGCGGCAACGTCATCTCGGGTGCCGCCTATAGCGACATCGACGCCGACATGGTCGATATGGAGACCTATGCGGTGCTGCGCGCCTGCCAGGGCTACAAGCTGCCGCTGATCGGCCTTCGCGGCATTTCCGACGGTGCGGTCGAGCTGCAGCATATTTCCGGCTGGACCGAGTATCTGCACATCGTAGACCGCAAGCTGTCCTACGGCGTCGACAGCTTGTTCACGGCGCTGGAGGACGGGGTTTTCTGGTTCTAGGCCCTGAAAAACCGCACGCCTTTCCCGACGCGCGAGGGACAATCGGAACAATAAAAACCCGATGCCGCCGATTTCCCGGATTGCAAGGCGAAGCGCTTTTCTTTAAAGCCTCGCCATGACCCACACAGCACATCCCGACTCCGTTCTCATCGTCGATTTCGGCAGCCAGGTGACCCAGCTCATCGCACGACGCGTGCGCGAGGCCGGCGTCTATTGCGAAATCGTTCCCTTCCAATCGGCCGAAGAGGGCTTCAAGCGCCTGCAGCCGAAAGCCGTGATCCTGTCCGGCAGCCCTGCTTCGACGGTCGACGAGGGATCGCCGCGGGCGCCGCAGATCATCTTCGACAGCGGTCTGCCGGTCTTCGGCATCTGTTATGGCCAGCAGACGATGTGCATGCAGCTCGGCGGCAAGGTCGAAAGCGGCCATCACCGCGAATTCGGCCGCGCCTTTCTGGATGTCGACAAGGATTGCCAGCTGTTCGAAGGCCTCTGGTCCTCCGGCTCGCGCCATCAGGTGTGGATGAGCCATGGCGACCGCGTCACGGCGCTGCCCGATGGTTTCAAGGTGGTCGCCACCTCTTCCAATGCGCCCTTCGCCTTCATCGCCGACGAGAAGCGCAAATATTACGGCGTGCAATTCCACCCCGAGGTCGTGCATACGCCTGACGGCGCCAAGCTGATCGGCAACTTCATTCACAATGTCGCCGGCATCAAGGGCGACTGGTCGATGTCGGCCTACCGCCAAAAGGCGGTCGAAGATATCCGCAAGCAGGTGGGCGACAAGCGCGTCATCTGCGCGCTTTCGGGCGGCGTCGACAGCTCCGTCGCAGCGCTCCTGATCCACGAGGCCGTCGGCGACCAACTGACCTGCATCCTCGTAGACCACGGCTTGATGCGCAAGGACGAGGCGGCCAACGTTGTCGCCATGTTCCGCGAGCATTACAATCTGCATCTGCTGCATGTCGACGCTTCGGACCGTTTCATCGGCGAACTCGAGGGCGTCAGCGACCCTGAAACGAAGCGCAAGATCATCGGCCGGCTCTTCATCGAAACCTTCGAGGAAGAGGCAAAGAAACTCGGCGGCGCCGATTTCCTCGGCCAGGGCACGCTCTATCCCGACGTGATCGAGAGCGTTTCCTTCACCGGCGGCCCGTCGGTGACGATCAAGTCGCACCACAATGTCGGCGGCCTGCCGGAGCGCATGAACATGCAGCTCGTCGAGCCGCTGCGCGAACTCTTCAAGGACGAGGTGCGCGCGCTCGGCCGCGAACTCGGCCTGCCCGACAGCTTCATCGGCCGCCATCCCTTCCCTGGTCCGGGCCTTGCGATCCGTTGCCCCGGCGGCATCACCCGCGAGAAGCTCCAGATCCTGCGCGAAGCCGATGCGATCTATCTCGACGAAATCCGCAAGGCCGGCCTCTACGACGCCATCTGGCAGGCCTTCGCCGTGCTGCTTCCCGTCCAGACGGTCGGCGTCATGGGCGACGGGCGCACCTATGAATTCGTCTGCGCGCTGCGCGCCGTCACCTCAGTCGACGGCATGACCGCGGATTTCTATCATTACGATATGGAATTCCTCGGCCGCGCCGCCACCCGCATCATCAACGAGGTGCGCGGCATCAACCGTGTGGTCTACGACGTCACATCGAAGCCGCCCGGCACGATCGAGTGGGAGTGACGGACCCGAGGCGGCAATAGCGACGTCTTCGCGGTTATTGCCGCACGCCGGCGATTAGTGGCCGGACCGGGAGCGCTGCGCCTCGCGCCATCGCTCCCAGCGGCGACGCAGGTCGCCCTTCCGCAGGCCGTTGGTCGCCTCCAGCACCTCGATCTCGATCATGCGATCGGTTCGGAAGTGACGGAAGTCCTGCCTCAGCTCGCACCAGGCAACAATCAAGCGCGTTGCTTCACCGTAACCGAGGATGATCGGCCACACGATCCGCTCGGTCTCCTCCGCAGTATCGGATCGATAGCGCAGGCGAAGCTTTCGATCTTCACGGATCGCACGGCGCAGTTCGTTCGAGTCAACCATGTCCGTCGGAACGATCCTGCCAGGCTTTGCTCCAACGCTTGGCTCGGCGATGTATGGACGCAGCCTTTCGGGAATAACGGCAGCGATCTTGCTCAGTACGTCCTGCGCCGCTGCGGTTAACGCCTTATCGCCGCGTGTTGCGACCCATTGCGTACCCAGCACGATCGCCTCGATCTCGTCGGGCGTCAGCATCAAGGGCGGCATGTCATAGCCGGGATCGAGCACATAGCCGAAGCCGGCTTCTCCGACGATCGGGACGCCTTGGCCGATCAGGTCGGTGATATCGCGATACACCGAGCGCCTGGACACTTCGATTTCCTCGGCGATAGCCGCGGCAGTCACCGGCCGGTTCGTACGGCGCAGGATCTGAATGATCTGAAACAGGCGATCGGCTCTGCGCATTGCTGTTGACTCCTGTTGCCATAATGCTGGCAACAGGCCTGTGCGACAAGGCCCGCAGCGATGCCGCGCGCAGCTCTGCGGTCCTGTCGAAAGGGAAAACTCATGAAATTTGCCTCAATCCGGCTGATCGCCGCTGATATCAAGGCTATGGTCGGCTTCTACGAAATGGTCACCCTGCAGTCGGCCGAGTGGTTGGCGCCGGTCTTCGCCGAGATCGTCACCCCTTCGGCGACACTCGCCATCGGCAGCGTGGAAACCGTTTCGCTCTTTAGAGAAGGCAGCGCCGAGGCCGCTGCCAACCGAACGGCGATCATCGAGTTCATGGTGGACGATGTCGACGCCGAATATATCAGGCTGAAGGATAAAGTCGACCTTGTTCATGCGCCTAAACTGATGCCGTGGGGCAATCGTTCGGTGCAGTTCCGCGATCCGGAAGGCACACTTGTCGCGCTGTTCATGCCGGTCACCGATCCGGCAAAGAAGCGCTTTGCATCACGATAGGCTCCTAGCCCCAACGCGATATGGGCACGTCCGCTGCGCGCCCGATTTGTCGTTCCCGCAAGTGGTTCACCTCCGAAAAACTGACTGCAATTCACAATCAGTCGATCTAAGCTTTGACGATCGCGCAACGCAATCCGACTGCAGGCGTATGAACCCTCGAAAGGAAGTGAGCATGGCCAAGCTCGTGTTCGGAATGAACCAGTCCCTGGACGGCTATGTCGATCACATGGCGTTCGGGCCAAGCCCCACGCTCTTCCGTCACTTCGTCGAGTCGACGCGGAGGCAAGCGGGCAGTGTCTACGGTCGGCAAATGTATGAGATCATGCGTTACTGGGATGACGATCATCCTGAATGGAACGCAGACGAACGCGACTTCGCGGCCGCCTGGCGAAACCAGCCGAAATGGGTCGTCTCGCGTTCGTTGAAATCGGTCGGTCCCAACGCCAGGCTGGTCGAGGGCGATCTTGAGAGTGCGATCCGCAAGCTGAAAGCCGAAGGCGACGGAGAGATCGAAGTGGCCGGCCCGGACCTGGCGCGAAGCCTCACCGATCTTGGCCTGATCGACGAGTATATTATCTATCTGCATCCCGTTGTGCTCGGTCACGGCAAGCCCTATTTTGCCGGACCCCGACCGCCGCTGCGCCTTATTGCTAATGACCGTGTTGACGAGAATGTGATCCGGTTGGTCTACGTTCCAGCTTAATTTCCCGAAGGGGGAAAGACGCGTGCTAGGATGCTCGCGGACTTCTCATTCGCACTTTCGTTTGTAGGAGAAGGCCTTTGTTTGCCGTCGCAACGATCCAGAACTCACCGGCTGCGGCGGTAGGGATAGAGGTGCTCGGCATATCGGCTGAGAACTGATCCCCATTATTGCCCGGCCTTAGCGCGCCCATACGGGTGCATGTCTAATGTCGAGAAGAACATGATCATCGAACTAACGCCTATTGATTTTGACGCGCTGCTGAAGGGCAGCGCGCCTCTTAACCTGCGCCTTGTCCCCGACAGCGCGATTGCGCCTCCTGAGGTATTGGAGATGCTGAGCCGCCTTGCGGCCGACATCGGCGCGGCATTCTCGCCGTCGGCCTGGATGATCGTGGAGGAGGATGAGGTTGTCGGTCTCTGCTCCATCGTCAGAATGCCACGAGATGGAAACATCCGTATCGGCTATGGCATTGCGCCTTCCCGCCAGGGCCGTGGATGCACGACGCGGGCCATAGGGCAGTTGCTGGCCTGGGGACGGAGCGATCCTCGTGTGGCGCTGCTCTCTGCGGAGACAGGGATCGGGAACATCGCGTCGCAACGTGTTCTCGAGCGCAACGGGTTCACCCGCACCGGCGAGCGCATCGATGCCGAAGACGGTCCGTTGATTTGCTGGGAAGCCGTGACGGGTTAATTTGCCTGGAGGACGAGCAGGCATGGCCGGCCAAGGTTTCCTTGGCCGGCCGCGTTCTGCAGCGACAATGGCTGTCCGACGGCATCAGCGGCCGTAGGTGACCTCGATCGAGGCCTTGTCGAGCGTATTTGCCCGGACATAATAGCCAACCATCGCGCCCGGTGCCGTCTCGGGAAGCGGCAGCTTATCCACCGACAGCGCGTAGACGGTGAACTGGTAGTGGTGTGGCGCATCGCCGACTGGCGGGCATGCGCCGCCATATCCTGGCGTACCGAAATCCGTATGGCCCTCGACCGCGCCTGGGGGAAGCTTCTTGTCTCCGCTGGCGCCGGTGGCAATCTTCGAGGCGTTTGCCGGAATGTTGAACACCGACCAATGCCACCAGCCCGAACCGGTCGGAGCATCCGGATCGTAGACCATCACGGCGAAGCTCTTGGTTCCCTCTGGAGCGCCCGACCAGGTGAGTTCCGGCGAGATGTTCTTGCCCGTGCAGCCGAAGCTGTTGAAGACCTGCGCATCGGCCATGGTCTTGCCTGATGTCAGATCTTTCGAAGTGAGCTTCATTTCGGCTCGGGCGGCCGTGGCGCCACAGACGGACGCGGCCAGAAGTGCTGCTGTTATAAGACGCATGTTGTTTTCCTGCGGTTGATGATGCGGGAAAACTACCGTTGTCACGGCAGCGCATCTGCCCCGCTATGCTCAACTTCTGCCCCGATCCGCTCAAAACGCTCAGCTCCGCCCCGCACATGGCGCGGATTGACGCCGAACCGCTCTTTGAACCGTGCCGAAAATTGCGACGGCGAATCGTAACCGACTTCGAGCGCCACCTGTGCCATCGGCAGGGTTGTGGTTTGGATGAGGGCGAGGGCGCGATTCATCCTTGTGTCGCTCAATATCTCGCTGAAACTTGTCTTTTCGGCGGCGAGCTTACGCCGGAGCGTCGCTTCGCTCATGTTTAAGGCGCGCGCCGCGTGCCCCAGCGTCCAATCGAACGCCGTATCACTTTCAATCATCTGCCTCAGTCGATCCTCGAGCCGAGGACTTTCGCATCGGCCGAGCACCGCGCCGCAGAGCGCGAACCAGGTGATCAGCTCCATCAAACGCGCCTTGGCAATGGCGCCGGGAAGCCTCGTCAGGTTGCCGGGCTGACAGCAATAGGCAAACAATGCCGCCGCTTCCTCCGGCAGGTTCGAGGTACTTGCCGGGAGCGGCCGCGAGGGGACGGCGATCGAACCCATGGCGATATAGGCATCCTCGAAGAGCTGTCTTGGAACAGGCAGCGCCAGGGTCTGATACTTCTGCGGCGCCTTTGGAATGTTCTCCATCGTCAACGGCCGATAGTCGGGCAGCAGGGCATAAGCGCCCGCCTCAAGACGCAAAGCCTTGTCATCCGCCATGACGATCTTCGTTCCCGACTGCACCTGGATCAACAGGGGGCTCGTATTGACGAGACGAAAAAAGCAGGCCCGCCCACCCTGGCGGATCAGGGCCCTGGTTGGAATGTGAAAGACGTCGTCCAGCATATGGTCTCCGGCAGCATAAGCCATTGGGAGCGGAAGGGATTACGCGCACCTCAATACGGGACGCCGCTGGCCGCTTCCGCTCGCTCAGGAACCGGAATTAGCAAAAGCGCGTGACAGGGGCAATCTTAGCGGGGCGCAGCGACCAGTTGGCAACCGCCGAATTTGCTTGGTGAAGATCCGCCGTGGCGATGGATCGCCTACCGCTTGCCGGACCTCTTGATATGCTCAACCAGCGCCCGCAGCTTCAGCGGTTGCCGCTCGCGCCTGGGATAGTAGAGATAGAAACCCGGAAAGGGCGGGCAGAAATCCTCCAACAGCGGCATGAGCTCGCCGCGATCGACATAGGGCGCAAAGGTTTCCATCATCCCAAACGTAATTCCGGCCCCGGCGCGGGCCATGCGGATCATCACTCCCATGTCATTGGTCGTCACCACGGGATCGACGGCGACGTCGAAGTCGCGGTCGTTCTCCGTGAACTCCCAGCGATAGGGCGCGGTATCCGGGCGCGGCCGCCATCCGATGCAGGCGTGGTTCTGCAGGTCGCGGGGATGGCGAGGCGAACCGTGACGCTCGAGATAGCCTGCCGATGCGGCGGCGCATTGTCTCTGTGGAGACGAAACCGAAATCGCGATCATGTCCTGCTCGATCACCTCGCCCAGTCTCACACCAGCGTCGAAGCCGGCTTCGACGATGTCGAATTCGTCGTCGGTGATGGTGATATCGAGCTTGATGCCGGGGCAGGCCTGCAGGAATCCTGTCAGCAAAGTCCCGGACAGGAAGCGCTCGGCAATGGAGGAAACGGTGATCCGCAGCAGCCCGCTCGGACGCGCCTGCATGTCGCGCACCGTCTGCATCGCATCCCTGACCTGGCGCATCGAGGGGCGAACCGCCTCAAGGAAGACTTCGCCGGCCTCGGTCAGGCTGACGCTGCGCGTCGTGCGCTGAACCAGCGGTGCGCCAAGCCGGTCCTCAAGACGCTGCAGGGCCTGGCTGACGGCGGAGCGGGTCACGCCGAGACGCTCGCCGGCGAGCCGGAAATTCCGCGCCTCCGCTACGGCGAGAAAGACTGAAATGCCTTCGAGATCATCGGCCATTGGTTAGCAATGCTAACCAAGTCATCCGGCATTGGCAACTTAATCGCGCGGCTCGCCAAGATTATCTTCCAGTCGAGGTCGAGGCATGGCCTAGCCCCAAGTGCTGCCCCGCTTCGAAAGGAAGAGCGATGCAAAAGTTTTCCAGCAGCCCAGTCTGCATCTCTTCACCGCCATCATTCTGACCGGCACGGCGATGCCGGCGTGGTCGGCCGACGCCTCGAACGAGCGAAAATCCAAGTTCCAACAGCCAAGCGAGAACACCATGCAGCAGCATCCCTATGTCGGAATGTGGGTCACCGACGACGGCGGCGTCCGACACGAACTCCTGCCCGACAATCGTTACGACGAGGCCCGCGGAAGCCGGGAGAGCGCCTATCGCGGACGCTACGAAGTCACCGGAACACATATCGAATACTGGGACGATACGGGCTTCACTGCCGACGGCGATTTCGTCGACGACAACACGCTCCATCATGGCGGCATGGTGCTTCGCCGCAAATGACCCGCCCGCACACCGAAAAGGCCGCATAGGACGGCCGGAAAGGATGACGACCATGTCTTCCACCACACCCATCTGGTTTATCACCGGTGCATCATCCGGCCTCGGCCGGGCACTCGCCGAAGCGGTCCTGGCACGCGGTTGGCGCGCTGCCATTACGGCGCGCAGGCCCGATACGCTCGGCGATCTCTCGGCAGCGCATGGGGAGCGGGCGCTGGCCCTCGCCCTCGACGTGACGGATGGCCGCTCCGTCGCTGCTGCGGTCCGCGACGCCGAGGCGCATTTCGGCGCCATCGATGTCCTCGTCAACAACGCCGGCTACGGATATCTCTCGGCAATCGAGGAGGGCGAGGATGCCGAGATCCGCGCTCAGTTCGAGACCAATGTCTTCGGCTTGATCGCCGTTACCAAAGAGGTTCTGCCCGGCATGCGCTCACGCCGGCAGGGGCATATCTTCAACGTCTCCTCGCTTGGCGGGCTCGTGGCCTTCGCCGCTACCGGCTACTACCACGCCACCAAGTTTGCGGTCGAAGCCCTGTCGGAATCGCTGGCTCATGAGGTCGGGCCGCTTGGCATCCGCGTGACGATCCTGGAGCCCGGCGGCTTCCGCACGGATTGGGCCGGCCGCTCGATGGTCGAATCCAGAACAATCATCGAAGACTATGCCGAGACCGCCGGCAAGCGGCGCCAGGCCACCCGCTCAATCTCCGGCAAGCAGCCGGGCGATCCCGCGCGCGCGGCAAGCGCAATCATATCGGCCTTCGAGGCGGGCGAACCGCCGCTGCGCCTGCTGCTCGGGGCAGCTTCCCTGAAGATCGCCCGCGATCGGCTCGATACGCTGCGCTCCAATTTCGATGCCTGGGCGGAGACAACGCTCAGCGCCGATTTTCCGAACTGATCGCCTCGAAAATCCTCAACCTGCTCATGGAGCTTCAAATGTCTGATATCGACGGAAAAGTCATTGCCATCACCGGAGCCAGCAGCGGCATCGGAGAGGCCACGGCAAAAGTGCTGGCCGCTGCCGGCGCGCAGATCGTGATCGGCGCACGCCGCAGCGACCGCCTGGAGGCGCTCGCCGGCGAAATCGAAATCAAGGGCGGGACGGTGCGCCTGCGAAAGCTTGACGTCACCGACCGTTCCCAAGTCGAAGCATTTGCCGGTTTTGCCAGATCCGAGTTCGGCCGGCTTGATGTCATCGTCAACAATGCCGGTGTCATGCCGCTTTCGCCGCTCGACGCGCTCAAGGTCGAGGAGTGGGACCGGATGGTCGACGTCAACATCAAGGGCGTCCTCTACGGCATCGCGGCCGCTCTTCCGATCATGAAGGCACAGGGATCGGGGCAGATCATCAACCTGTCCTCGATCGGCGGCCACAGCGTCTCGCCGACGGCCGCCGTCTATTGCGCGACGAAATACGCGGTACGGGCAATCTCGGATGGACTGCGACAGGAGACAAATCGCATCCGCGTCACCGTCATTTCTCCCGGCACGACGACCTCGGAACTGGCCGAGACGATCACCGATCCGACCGCGCGGGATGCGATGAAGGCTTTCAGGGCCATCACCATCAGCCCGGAAGCCGTCGCCAATGCGATCCTCTACGCCATCAGCCAGCCCGATGACGTCGATGTCAGCGAGATCATCATCCGGCCGACGGCCAGCCCGCATTGAGCTGCCGGCATCTCGCCTAAAAACCCAGCGATTGCTGGGCGGGCGGCGGCGGGGCGAGGCTGACGCCTTCGAGCTCCAACATGCGGGCCTTCGATGACGAACCGCCGGGAGCGGAGAAGCCGCCGATCTTGCCGCCGGCGGCCAGCACCCTGTGGCAGGGAATGATCAGCGCAACCGGGTTTTTCGCCATCGCCTGCCCGACATCGCGGGCCGCTTCCGGCCCGACCCCAAGCTCCTTCGCCAGCGCGCCGTATGTGGTCGTGCTGCCCCAGCCGACACGCCTTGCCGCCGCGTAGATATCCCGGAAGAAGGCATCCTGACCGGCAAGATCGAGTTCGACTCCGGAAAAATCTGTTTCCTCGCCTTGGAAATAGCGCTTTACGGCCGCGACCGTCTCCAGCACCTCAGGCGTCGGGGCGCCGGGTTGGGCATCCGGCAGGCGGCGCAGCAGCAGCCGTTCGGTCGCTTCCGCGGTTTTCGACGGCAATTGGAAACGGGCGATGCCGGCGTCGCTCCAGGCGATGCCGCAGAAGCCGCCGGCGGTTTCGAAGATGAGATAGTGATGTATCGTCTCGGCCATGACACGGCCTCCGCGTTTTCGATTAACACCAAAATCGTACGGAGCGACCGCTGTTTCAACCCGTTTCTTGCGCGTATGTTCTTTTTTCGTTCTTGATTTTCCATTTTGCCGGAATATCGTTCATTGCTCTTGAAACGATGAGGTGGTCATGACGACCTGACAGCTCATGAACCTGTTTTCCTTCGATTTCGGCTATGGCCAAAGTCCGCTGGGGCGGACTGATCGCAACGATGTCCACCGACCGTGGCTTGCGCGAGCCGGATTTCCGCGCATAAAACTCGGAAAAGCTGTTCGATTGCAAGCGAGACAAAAACATGGACGTTTCGGAGATCATTATCCCGGGCGATACGCCGGGAACGGAGTGGCGGCTGCCGGTGCTGCGTTTTGTGGGCCGTGATCCGAAGGCTCCGAAGGCCTATATCCAGGCGGCGCTTCACGCCGGCGAGCTGCCGGGAACGGCGCTTCTGCATTTCCTTTGCGAACGTCTGCGGCGAGCGGAAAGCGAAGGCGCAGTCGCCGGCGACATCACCATCGTGCCGCAGGCCAACCCGATCGGCGCGGCGCAATCGCATTTCGGCGAATTGCAGGGCCGTTTCGATCTCGGTTCCCGCACCAATTTCAACCGGGATTTTCCGCTGATCAGCGCCACCGATCGCGCAATGCTGGCGGAAGATCTCAATCATTATCCGGCTACCGACCAACTGAAGCGGCAACTCCTGGACATGGCGCTCGGCGCCGATCTCGTCCTCGATCTGCACTGCGACGACGAATCGCTGCAATATGCCTATATCGATGAGGCCTTCTGGCCGGAGGCAGCCGATCTTGCCGCCGCGCTCGACATGGAGGCGGTGCTGCTTTCGGATGGCGAAAGCTCGGCCTTCGAGGAGGCCGTCGGATTCGCATGGAAATATGCAATTCCCGGTGAACGACAATCCCGGCTGCCGGGCAAGCTTTCGGTCACGGTCGAGCTGCGCGGCAAGCGCGACGTCGATCCGCTGACGGCGAAGCGGGATGCTGAGGGGCTCTGGCGTTTCCTCGCCGCACGGGTGATCGTCAGCGACGACAGAATGGCGCCGGCCGTGTTTGCCGGTCCCGCCGTGCCGCTCGACAATGTCGAGATCATTCGCGCTCCCGAGGGCGGCACCGTGCTCTTCCATCGCACGATCGGCGACAGGGTCGCGGAGGGCGAACTTCTGGCAACGATCGTCACCCGGCCCGGTCAGCCTGACGGCAGCATCGACCTGCATGCGCCGCAAGACGGGCTGATCCTGACCCGAACCTCGGATCGGCTGGTGCGCCGGCGCGGCGACCTGATGAAGATCGTCTGCGCCAGGGCGAGCAAGTCCGCACGCAAGGCCGGCACGCTGGAGAGTTGAGCAAGCACTGCCCGGGATAAATGCCGGGCGGCATTTGCGCCGGCTCTGGCGCATGCTATCCCGCTGCCATCACAGGGAGACCGATCGGGCATGGCCGTCACCATTTATGGGATCAAGAATTGCGACACGATGAAAAAAGCCCGCAGCTGGCTGGAAGAACACGGCGTCGCCTATGAGTTTCACGATTATAAGGCGTTCGGCATCGACCGCGCCCATCTCGAAGCCTGGATCGACGAGGCCGGCCTCGATACGGTGCTCAACCGCGCCGGCACCACCTTTCGCAAACTGCCCGATGCCGAGCGCGAGAATCTGAGCCGGGAAAAGGCGATCTCGCTGATGCTCGACCAGCCGTCGATGATCAAGCGGCCGGTGCTGGAGACGGAAGGCAAGCTGGCGATCGGCTTCAAGCCGGAGAATTACGCGGATATGTTCGGGCGCTGAGCAATGTCCAAGACCACGCGCGCGACACAGGTTCTTTCCCAGGCAGGCGTCGCCTTCACCATCCACACCTATGATTATGACCCGGGCGCGGAGCGCGTCGGGCTGCAGGCGGCGGAAGCCCTGGGTGAGGCGCCGCAGCGGGTGCTGAAGACGCTGATGGCCGAGTGGACGGCAAGCCGGTCTGCGTTGTCGTGCCGTCGGATCGCGAAGTCAGCATGAAGAAGCTCGCCAGCGCCTTTCACGGCAAGTCGGCCAATATGATGAAGCCGGCCGATGCCGAGCGGCTGACCGGCTACCATGTCGGCGGCATCAGCCCCTTCGGCCAGAGGAAGGCCGTGCCGACGGCGATCGAGGAAACCGCCTTCGCCGAACCGTTGGTCTATATCAATGGCGGACAGCGCGGGCTGCAGGTGCGGCTCGATCCGAAGGATGCACTGAAGGCGTTGAAAGCGGTCGGCGCGTCATTGATCGCCTGATCAGAGGAAACGGGCGAGCAGACCGGAAATCGCCTTCGCCTCGTCTTCGGCAAGCTTGCTGCCGACATGGGTCTCGATCGCTGCGGCATAGACAGTCCACATCCGCGCGCGAAGGGTTCGGCCGTCATCGGTAATCAGAACCCAGCGCCCGCGGCCATCCCCAGCGAAGACTTCGCGCCGGACCAGGCCCTCTCTTTCCAGCCGGTCGATCAGCCGCGAAAGATTATACTGCGCCAGCAGGGTCCGCTCCTCGATCTCGTAGGGCCGCAGCTTGCCGTCCTTCGAGCGCGCCAGTTCCCATAGCACGTCATACCAGGCAAGCGGCGGCATGCCGGCCGCTTTCAGATCGGCTTCGATTGCGGCGAGCAGCCGTTCGCGAGCGCGGATGATGCTGGTCCAGGCAGAGGTGGCGGCTTCGCTCGGCTTCGGTGTCTTTTCCATCATAGATGCAGATACATTTATCTTGCGCAAAGCCGCAAGCGCCATTATATGCAAATGCATCTATTAAACAGCGAGGAGACGTTCATGAGCAAGCTTACCCTCATCAGCCATCATCTCTGCCCCTATGTGCAACGCGCCGCGATCGCACTTCGCGAAAAGGGTGTTCCCTTCGAGCGCATCAACATCGACCTTGCGAACAAGCCGGACTGGTTCCTTGAGATCTCGCCGCTCGGCAAGGTGCCGCTGCTCAGAATCGAGGAACAGGATGGCGGCGAGGCCATCCTCTTCGAAAGCAGCGTCATCTGCGAATATCTGGAGGAGACGCAGGCGGGATCTGCCCTGCATCCTGCCGATCCGCTTGCCCGCGCCCGCCATCGCGGCTGGATGGAATTCGGCTCGTCCGTGCTTTCCGATCTCTGGGGCTATGAAACGGCCACGGAGGTGGAACAGCTGGAGGCCAAGCGCAAGGCGCTCATCGCCAAGTTCACGACGCTAGAAGGAGCACTCGCGGATGGACCTTATTTTTCCGGTAGCAGCTTCAGCCTCGTCGATGCCGTCTTCGCGCCGATCTTTCGGTATTTCGATGTTTTCGACAGGCTGGGAGATAGCGGCATCTTCGAGGGGCTCGAGCGGGTGACGCGCTGGCGGAGCGCACTCCGCGAACGCCGGAGCGTGCAGGTCGCCGTCGGCGAAGATTATCCGCAGCGGCTGATGGAGTTCCTCGACAAGCACAATTCGATCCTGCTCAGGCTGCCTGTCGCCGCCTGAGACATCAGGCTGAAACTGGTCGGGCATCTCGCCCGGCCGCTTTCAAATCGGCAGCTCTGTGCTTCATTTTCGCCGCAAACGGGTCTAAGCCTTTCAGCCTCTAGCGTCGATGACAGAAGGCAGGTTGAACCATGACTTTCATGCCCCATAGCCAAAACACCGTTGATCCCGTCAAGCTGGAGAAGCTCGCGGAAGTCGCCGTCAAGGTCGGTTTGCAACTGCAGAAGGGCCAGGACCTGGTGATCACCGCGCCTGTTGTGGCGCTGCCGCTTGTGCGCCTCATCACCAAACACGCTTATCAGGCCGGCGCCGGGCTGGTGAGCGCCTTCTACTCCGACGAGGAAACGACGCTGGCGCGCTTCCAATATGGCAGCGACGAGAGCTTCGACCGCGCCTCCGACTGGCTCTACGAGGGCATGGCCAAGGCCTATGCCAACGGAGCGGCCCGTCTGGCGGTCGCCGGCGACAATCCGATGCTGCTTTCCGAACAGGATGCCGGCAAGGTCGGCCGCGCCAATCGCGCCACATCAACCGCCTATAAGCCGGCGCTGGAAAAGATCTCGAATTTCGACATCAACTGGAACATCGTCTCCTATCCCAACCCCTCCTGGGCCAAGGTGGTCTTCCCCGACGACCCGGAGCCGATCGCGATCGCCAAGCTCGCCAAGGCGATCTTTGCCGCCTCGCGTGTCGATGTCAGCGACCCCGTCGCCGCCTGGGCGGAGCACAATGCCAATCTCGCCAAGCGCTCCGCCTGGCTGAACGGCGAGCGCTTCGCCTCGCTGCATTTCAAGGGGCCGGGCACCGATCTGACGGTCGGCCTCGCCGACGGACATGAATGGCACGGCGGCGCCTCCACCGCGAAGAACGGCATTACCTGCAATCCGAATATTCCGACCGAAGAGGTGTTCACCACGCCGCATGCATTGCGGATCGAAGGTCATGTCTCGAGCACCAAACCGCTGTCGCACCAGGGCACGCTGATCGACAATATCCAGGTGCGCTTCGAAGGTGGGCGGATCGTCGAAGCCAAGGCGACACGCGGCGAAGAAGTCTTGAACAAGGTGCTCGATACCGACGAGGGTGCGCGCCGGCTCGGCGAAGTGGCGCTCGTGCCGCATTCCTCGCCGATCTCGGCGAGCGGCATCCTGTTCTACAACACGCTGTTCGACGAAAACGCCTCGTGCCACATCGCGCTCGGCCAGTGCTATTCCAAGTGCTTCCTCAACGGCGCGACCCTGAGCCAGGAGCAGATCAAGGCGCAGGGCGGCAATTCCAGCCTGATCCACATCGACTGGATGATCGGCTCCAACAAGGTCGATATCGACGGCATCACACCGGACGGCTCGCGGGTTCCGGTGATGCGGCAGGGCGAATGGGCCTGAGCAGCATCATCGTGCGCTGACTGAGCCAGACGCCGGCAAGCACCAGGGCGAAACCGGCGATCTGCACCGGCGTCAGACTCTGGCCGAGCGCCAGCCAGCCGAGCAGGGTCGCGACCACAGGGCTCAGAAAGCCTAGCGAGGAGACCGCCGAAGGCTCGATGCGCGACAGACCGCGGAACCAGAGCAGATAGGTGAAGGCTGCGCCGATCAGACCCAGATAGGCAATGCCGACGATGTTTGCGATGCTCGGCGCCGGCAGCGCTGGTTCGAGGAAGAGCGCAAAGGGCACCAAGAGAATGCCGCCTGCCGTCAGTTGCCAAGCGGTGAAGGTGAGGTTCGAAACCGGCGGCGCCCAGCGCCGTGACAGCACGGTGCCGAACGCCATCGAGACGGCGCCGGCGAGACCGGCTGCGACACCCACGAGATCGAGGCTCGCCCTGGGCGTCAACACCAGCAGTCCGACGCCGACCATACCGGCGAGACCGGCCAGGACGGCAAGCGGCCGGACCGGCTTGCCGAGGAAAAGCCGCGACAGGGCAACGACGATCAACGGCTGAACGGCACCGACGGTTGCGGCAACGCCGCCCGGCAGCCGGTAGGCGGAGACGAACAGCATCGCCCAGAAGAACGAGAAGTTCAACGCACCGAGAAGGAAGGCGCGGCCCCACCAGACGCCCTTCGGCAGCTTCCGAACAATCAGCAGCAGAAGCAGGCCCGCCGGCAGGGCGCGCAGCAGAGCAACCGTCAACGGATAGCCCTGGGGCAGGAAGGATGTGGTGACGAAATAGGTGCTGCCCCAGATGGCGGGGGCGATAGCGGTCGTCAGCACGTCGGTGAGATAGCGCGAATTTGTCTTCATCCAAAGAATCTCTACTTCAAGATAAATTCGAACATAGCGCAATTTATCTTGACGTCAAGGTATGCGATGGTATCCATCCCCCATGGGTGAAGCGAAGCAAGATCATGTCGACCGGATTCTGGCGCAGTGGCGGCGCGAGCGGCCGGACCTCGACGTCGAACCGATGGGCATTCTCGGACGGCTGAAGCGCCTCGGCACCCATCTCGGCCGCGAAATCGAGGCCGTTCTCATGCAGCACGGGCTTTCCACCTCTGCTTTCGACGTGCTGGCCACACTTCGCCGCTCCGGCACACCTCATCGGCTTTCGCCGGGCGAGCTCCTTGAGATGACGATGGTCAGCTCCGGCACAATGACGAACCGGATCGACCAGTTGGAGAAGGCGGGCCTGGTCGAGCGCATCGTCAATCCGCAGGATCGGCGCAGCGTGCTGATCGCGCTGACCGAAAAGGGGCTTGCGACCGTCGAAGAGGCGGTCGGCGCCCATGTCGCCAATCAGCAGCGGCTGACGCGCAACCTGACGGCCGGGGACAGGGCCGAATTTGACCGGCTGCTGAAGAAGTTCCTCGCGGATTTCGAATAGTCAAATGGCGGCGAGCGCCTTGCGGACACGCTCCAGATGCGCCTTGCGCCTGGCTTCCGTGGCGCGGTCCATGTCATGCAGGCTCAGCATGCGGAAGACGAGCTTTTTCGAACAGAAGCTGGCGATACCGCGCTTCAGCAGGCGGCGGACGGGATTGCCCATATAGAAATGCACCAGCCACCATGGCGAGCCCGTCGTCGTCAGCGCATAGAGCAGCCTGATATTGGTGAGCTCCGGCACGATCCGGCCGCCGGCGGCATCATGCGTGAAGGCCACACCCGGCGCGAAGACGCGGTCGAAGAAGCCTTTCAGGATGGCTGGGAAATTGAACCACCACTGCGGAAAGACGAGGACGAGACCATCGGCCGCCTTCAGCCGGGCCACCATGTCGGCCACATCAGAGGTGCCGTAGGGCATATCGAAGTAAGCACGGCGCTCGGCTTCGGAGAGGCGTGGATCGAAATTCTGAGCGTAGAGATCGACGAGGTCGACGGCATGGCCGGAGGCTTCCAGGGCTTCGCGAGCCGTGCGTGCCACCGAGGCGGCAAAACTTTCCGGCAGCGGATGGGCAAGCACCAGCAGGATCCGCATCGTCAGAACAGGCTTCCCTGCTTCGTCGGCTCCGCCGGTTTTGTGCTGCGCTTCTTGGTGCCGCCAGGCGGAGTGCCGCCTTCCGTGGTCATAGCCCCAATACGGCCGTCGGCAAATTCGATGGCGATGCCCATGCCGGCGGAGAGTGCGGCCGCTTGCGAGACCGGCCTGTTGTCCTCATCGCGAATGACGGCGTAGCCGCGCTTCAGCACGTTCTTGTAGGAGAGCGACTGCAGCACGCGATCCTGCGCCGAGAGCTCGGCGCGGGCGCGCGTCAGCTGGTGGCGGATCGCCGTATCGGCATGGCGGGAAAGATTGCCGAGACGTTCGCGGGAGCGGCCGGTTTGCGCTTTCAACCGTGCCGGCAGCGAAGCAAGGATCGCCTCGGCACGCTCGACACGCGATGTCGAGCGGTCGATCAGCCGCTCGACCATGCGCTCGGCCCGCACCATCCGCTCGTTCAACATCTGGCGGCGCTCGGCAAGGCGACCGGAAAGAAGGTCCGGGCGCAGATGTGTGGCGACGCGCTCGAAGCCGCGGCGCTTGTTGATCGTATTGAGCTCCAGTCCGCGGCCGAGGCTGGCCGCCGCCTCGTCGAAGCGGCGGCGCGGCAAGGCGAGAAGCTGATCGAGCGAGGGCAATGCCCGCATCAGACTACGGACGGACTGGCGGCGCTGATCCATCTGCCGGTTCATACAGCCCTGCAGGCGCGCGGCAAGCGCCGCAGCCTGCGCCTCGAGCTCCGCCTTGACGGGCACGGCCATTTCCGCCGCCCCGGTCGGCGTCGGAGCGCGGACATCGGCGGCATAGTCGATCAGCGTCCAGTCGGTCTCGTGGCCGACGGCCGAGATCAGCGGTATGCGGCTTTCGGCCGCTGCGCGCACGACGATTTCGTCGTTGAAACTCCAGAGATCTTCCAGGCTGCCGCCGCCGCGCGCGACAATCAGCACATCCGGGCGGGGGATGGCGCCGGCGGGCTCCAGCGCATTGAAGCCGCGAATAGCGTTCGCCACCTCCTCGCCGGATCCCTCCCCCTGGACCTTCACCGGCCAGACGAGAACATGCACGGGAAACCGGTCGGAGATGCGGTGAAGGATGTCGCGGATGACGGCGCCGGTCGGCGAGGTGACGACGCCGATCACATGCGGCATGAAGGGCAGCCGCTTCTTGCGAGCGGCATCGAACAAGCCCTCGGCGCCGAGCCTGCGTTTACGCTCCTCGATCAGCGCCATCAGCGCGCCGGCCCCTGCCGGCTCCAGCATCTCGATGACGATCTGATATTTCGAGGAGCCGGGAAAGGTGGTGACCTTGCCGGTGGCGATCACCTCCATGCCTTCCTCGGGGCGGAACTTCAGCCGCGAGAAAGTGCCCTTCCAGATAACGGCGTCGATACGGGCGCGATCGTCCTTCAGCGCGAAATAAGCGTGGCCGGAGGAGTGCGGACCGCGATAACCGGATATTTCGCCGCGCACGCGAACCTGGTCGAAAGCGGTTTCGACGGTGCGCTTGATCGAGCCGGAAAGCTCCGAAACCGAATATTCGGCAAGGTTGGTCGGCGAATCGCTGTCGAAGAGGTTGCTCATCCCTCCTTTCTATTTCCATTGGCGGGAAACGGGAAGGTCGCGACCGCAGGAGAGACCCGTTTTCCCGACTGCTGAACCGTTGGCGTGGCAAAGTCATCGCCGTTCCATCAAGCTTCATGCTCCAGGCATTGCGTGCATGCGGTCGTTGCAGCAGCAAGAATGACAAGAAAAACGGGAAAATTCGCTTCGCCGGGGAACGCATAGATAAAAAGCGCGTTTTACCCGAAAGGGATTGCTAACCACCGCAATACAAAGGATTTTCAGCCCAGAGAGCCGGTAAATCTTTGTTAGTTGGCGCTTCCTATGCTTCCCCTCGTTCTCTCTGGGAAGGTGCTGAAATGATTATTCTCACAGCAGCAGCATTGGGCATCAGCGCCGGGTTAATGCGCTCGGCCGCCAGCATCGCGTTGGTGGCCGCGCTGATCGGAATGAGCTTCACGCTGGCGGCGATAACCTCGCCGGGGCCGGTTTCACTTCTGGCGCTTGTTTATGCCATTCTCGGCTACAATGGTGGTCTTATCCTCTTCGTGCTCGGGCTTTATGCCAGCGACCGTCTGCGGGCCGTCCGCACGTCTCACTGACGTCGGCGCAACATCAGGCTGTCGGCGTCAATTCGCCGTCGGCCGGTAACGGAAGAATTGGACGCCCGTATCCGGCACCTTCGCCAGCGGTTCCAGATAGGGCGGAATATTCCCCTTGCCGAGTTCGGCATAGAGCCCATCCGGCTTCAGTTTAGCGAGTTCGCGCGTCTGCAGGTCCTTCGGGCAGAAGGCAAGCGTCGTGACACGGGCCCCCTTCAGGAAGGCTTCCGCCTCCTGCGGCTTTGCCAGGCCGATATGCATTTCCGTCAGCATGCCGCCCTGATCGCGATGATAGGGGGCGGAGAGAACCCGATTCTGCGTGAAGCGGAGGATCGGTACACCCATTTCCGATGGCGCGGAGACCAGGCCGGGCGGGAGTTCCGCAAGCGATGCCAGCGCCTCTTTCGATGTGCAGGAAAGCGCCTTTGTCGGCTCCGCCGCCTTCTGCGCATCGTTCTCCATCTGCATTGAAACAAGCCCGCCGCCGACGGCCCAGACCGCCGGAACGCTTGCGAGTACGGTCATCACATAGACGAAGGCGACGGCGACATTCTCGCTGTCGCTGTTGGAGATGCGCCTGACATCGATGATCAGCAGGGCGAGCGGCAGGATCGAAAGCAGGTTCGAGAAAGTAGCGCCGCGCACCTGGACCAGCGCGATCGCCCAGCTCGTGGCGAGCAGAAAGAGCAGGACCAGGTGGATCTGCACGCGGTCGCGCCGAATGATGCGAAAGATGCAGACGGCAATGCCGAAGAGACCTGCCGCGTAGAAGGCGCCGACCGAGGTGGGATCGGTGCGCGCCAGCGCCAGGAGCGATTGGGCTTCCGAAATATGCCGCAGCCAGAGTTCGACCAGCATCGGATCGAGACCGCCCAACGGATCGCTCAGGCATTGCGGTGCGATGACGATCGCCGCACCGAAAACGCCGGCGCCGACAAAGGCGAGTGCGGCAAAGCGTAAGGGCCGACGCAAGCCGCTCGCGAAAACGGCCGAAAACAACAGGAGGCCGCTGCCGATCGCCGCCAGACTGTAATAGCCGAGCGAGAGATTGTCGCAGGTGACCATCGAATAGAGCCGGGGCGGCACCGTTGCGAAGAAAAGAATGTTGATCGCAATCGTCAGCGACAGCCCGAAGGCCCGGGCGGGGATGGCGAAATTCTCGCCTTCCCATGCCCAGAGCAGGGCGACCGTGAGGCAGACGACAGCGACGAAAGGGGTGGTCTCGGCGCCGATGGCGATGGCGACAGCCGCCGCAACGCCGGCGACCGCGTAGCTCCAACCGCGACGCTCGGGATCCACGAGCATCGCCACCATCGTCGCGACCAGCGCCAGCTGCGCATTGTGATGATCGATGGCGCCCGGAGCGAAGCGGTTTCCGGTGTAGATCGCCGGAGCGGTGAGACCGAGAGCGATATGCATGCCGGCAACCCCGCCGATCCGCCGGCCCGCCACGCCTATGGCGAGCATGGCAGGAACGATGAGCGATACGGGCCAGACGGCGAGCGCCAGCGCCTCGGCGGTTTCACGCGGCGCAAACAGCCCGAAAAACCGGATCAGCGAAGCGATCGGCAGATCGATCAGCCTCGACCAGTGCATCAGCGTACCGCCGGCAAGGCCGAGACGATATTGCATCAGATCGAACCAGCCTTGGCCGGCAAGAAAATCGCGAACCTCGACGAGACGCATGCCGTCGTCATTGTCGGGACCAACATAATCGGTGGCGCCGGAGAATTTGGTAACAAGGATAACGGCGGCGAGGATAACACTATAGGCAATGACAGCCGGCCAGAGACGCGTCATGAGGCCCCCGAGCCGGCTCCTGCGGGCGGCGGTCACGGCGGATGCATCAGCGATCGGCTGCACGGCGTTCATCGTGGTTAGCGCTTCGTTTCCAGATGGCCGAACCTTAGCGGGCGCCGATCAAGAAAGTGTAAAGCCGTCTGCGACCGCAGCCGATTTTGCCTGCGTCATAGCGTCTTATTAACGCTGCGTGATTTAGGCTGGTAACGGCTTTTCAGTGTAACGAGTAGAGTTATGGCCCGAACGCTTACCGATCACCCGGACATTGCCGTCCTGCTTCCCTGCTATAATGAAGCTGCGACGATCGGCGCTGTGGTGCAGGGCTTCCGGGCGACGCTGCCGGATGCGGCGATCCACGTCTACGACAATAATTCCACCGACGGCACCGCGCTGCAGGCGATGCTGGCCGGAGCGCATGTCGTGCGCGAGCGGCGCCAGGGCAAGGGACACGTCGTGCGCCGCATGTTCGCCGACATCGAGGCCGACATCTACATCATCGCCGACGGCGACGGAACCTATGCACCCGGCGATGCCGAGGAGCTGGTGCGGACGCTTCTCACCGAGCGTGCCGACATGGTTGTGGGAACCCGGCGGGGCGTGCATGCCGATGCCGGCCGTCAGGGCCATGCGCTTGGCAACCGGCTTTTCAATCTGCTCTACCGGATGATCTTCGGCCCTGACTTCACCGATATCTTTTCCGGCTATCGCGCTTTTTCGCGCCGCTTCGTCAAGAGCTTCCCGGCGGTATCCGGCGGCTTCGAGATCGAAACCGAGATGTCGGTGCATGCCTCCCGACTGAAACTGCCGGTGAGCGAACTGGAACTCGATTATGGCCGCCGCCCGGAAGGCTCGCACTCCAAGCTTTCGACGTTCCGCGACGGCGGAAAAATCCTCTGGATGTTCGCAATGCTGATGAAGGAAACCCGGCCCTTCGCCTTCTTCAGCGCGATCAGCGCCGTCTTCATGCTGACGAGCCTCGGCTTCATGACGCCGGTGCTGGCGGAGTATTTCGACACGGGCCTCGTCAGCCGCATGCCGACCTGGGTGCTGTCGATGGCGCTGATGATGATCTCCTTCATGCTTTTTACCGCCGGCGTCATCCTGGATTCGGTGGCCCGGGCCCGGGCCGAGCAGCTTCGCATCCATTATATGAGCCTGGAGACCCCCAGTGCTGCCAAGGCGCCGCTCGCCGACACCAAACCGGCGCCGCGTGAACGTCCCGGCAAGGCGGATGCGGCATGAGAAAGCTCGTCCGCTTCGCGATCGCCGGCGGCATCGGCTTCCTTGTCGATGCCGGCATGCTGGCGGCGCTGCTTCATCTGACGCCGCTCGGGCCGTTTCTGGCCCGGCTCGTCGCCATCGCGGTGGCAATGGCGGCCACCTGGGCCTTCAACCGCAGCTTCACCTTCGATCGCTCCGGCCGTTCGCTTGCCGCCGAGGGCTTCCGCTACGGCTCGGTCGGCGTGACGGCGGCGCTGGTCAATTACGGGCTTTACTCTGCGCTGCTGCTTTCGCTGCCCGCGCTTCAACCGCTGGCGGCCATGGTGATCGCCAGCGTCGCCTCGATGGTCTTCAGCTTCTTCGGCTATTCGCGCTTCGTCTTCCGCCCGGAATGAGCGGAACGATCAGACTGCCTCCCAGCCGTCCTTCTCACTGGCGCGGTAGATCGCATCGATCACCTTCTGGTTCAGCTTCGAGTTTTCGAGCGTGACGATCTCTTCCTTGCCGTTCTTGACCGCGCGAGCGAAGGCCTCGACCTCGCGCCTGTATTGGCGGCTGTCCTGATAGCGGAAAATGCGCGATTCATTGTGGCTGCGATCGGCAAGTTCGATCTCTTCCGGTCCCCAGCGATTGGCGTTGAAGGGCGATTTGACCTCGATGTAACCTTCGGTGCCATGGAAGACCATGACCTGGCGGTTGGCCATCTGGGTCGAGACGTAGAAGCTCAGCTCGAAATCGCCGAAATCGGCCTTGACGCTCGAATAGACATCCGTGCCGAAATCCGGGTCGCGCTCGGTGATCGCCTGGACCCAGAGCGGCTCCTTGCCGGTGGAAAAACGCGTGCTCATGACGGGATAGACGCCGATATCGGGAAGGCCGCCGCCGCCGAGTTCGGGCACGTTGCGCATGTTGGCAGGATCGCGGTTAAAATAGGTGAAAGCGCCCTGCACATGCCGGAGCGAACCGATGACACCCTCGCCGATCAGCGAACGCACCTTCTGCCAGACCGGAGAATAGGTGACCATATAGGCTTCGGTGACCACCACGCGGTTGCGGTCGCGGGCAGCGATCACCGCGTCGATATCACTAGTCTTCAGGGCCAAGGGCTTTTCGCAGAGCACATGTTTGCCGGCATCGGCTGATTTGATCGACCATTCGATGTGCTGCGACGTCGGCAGCGGGATATAGACGGCGTCGATGACGTCGGAGGCCAGCATCTCCTCGTAAGAGCCGAAGGCATGCGGCACGGAGAAGCGATCGGCCATCTCCCTTGCTCGCGCCAGATCGCGGCTGGCAATCGCCGTGACGACGCAATTTTCCGCGTCCTGGATGGCGGGAACGACATTGTCGCGGCCGATCTTCGCCGTTGAAATGATACCGAAACGCAGCATGTGCGAGCCTCCCAAAACCAATGTCGCGCACCATATTCAGGCCTCCGCCACGACGCAATGGCGCGACATGAAATTGCGGAAGCCGGGTTTGCCTGCCGCCGGGATCGCGCTAACTTGGCCAGACGGCGTTCTGCCGTATCCGCGATTCAATACAGCCTTTTATATTTCACCCATTTTGGAGAGCCTTATGGAAATGCGCCGGCTTGGGAAAACAGGCCTTTCGGTCGCGCCGATCGTGATCGGCGGCAATGTCTTCGGCTGGACGGCCGACGAGAAAACATCCTTCGCCATTCTCGACGCCTTTTTCGATGCCGGGCTCAACACGATCGATACGGCGGACGTCTATTCCGCATGGGTTCCCGGCAACAAGGGCGGCGATTCCGAGGAGATCATCGGACGCTGGTTGAAACAGGCGCGGATCTCCCGCGACAAGGCCGTCATCGTCACCAAGGTCGGCTCGGAAATGGGCCAGGGAAAGACGCTCAAGGCGAGCTACATTCTGGCGGCAGTCGAGGCGTCGCTGCGCCGGCTGCAGACAGACTATATCGATCTCTATCTCACCCATTGGCCGGATGCCGACACGCCGCATGAGGAGACGCTCGGCGCCTTTGCAAAGCTGAAGCAGCAGGGCAAGATCCGCGCCATCGGCTGCTCGAACTATGATGCCGATCTGCTCCAGGCGTCCGTCGACGCAGCCGAGAAAGCCGGCCTGCCGCGATACGACGTGCTGCAGCCGGAATATAATCTCTACCAACGCGCCAGTTTCGAAGGGCCGCTTGCCGATCTTTGCATCCGTCAGGATATCGGCGTCATCACCTATTTCGGCCTTGCCGCCGGCTTTCTCACCGGCAAATACCGCAGCAAGGCCGACACGCAGGGACGGGCGCGCGAAGGCCGTGTTTCGCAATATCTTGACGCCAAGGGACTGCGCATTCTCGCCGCGCTCGACAAGGTTTCTGCCGAGACCGGCGCCAAGCCGGCGGAAATCTCGCTTGCCTGGCTCTTGCGCAAGAAAGGCGTGACGGCGCCGATCGCCAGCGCGACCAGCCTGTCACAGCTCGAAAGCCTGGTGAAGTCGGCGACACTTTCCCTTTCCAACGACGCAATGACGCTGCTCGACAAAGCCGGCGCTGAAAGAACAGAGCCATGACCGCAACGATACGTGATGCCCGCCCCGAGGATGAAGCCCGCTGGCGCGAACTCTGGGCCGCCTATCTCGCCTTTTACGAGGTGACCGTCGATGCCGATATCACCGACCAGACATGGCGCCGGGTCTTCGATCCGGCCTCGGCGATCGCGATGCGCGTCGCCGAGATCGATGGCAGGATTATGGGCTTTGCTCTTTTCCTGACGCATGAGGGCACCTGGATCCGCGGCAGGGACTGCTATCTCGAAGACCTCTTCGTCGATCCCGATGCGCGCGGCAAGGGCGTCGGCCGGGCGCTGCTGGACGATCTAGTCGCGCTCTGCAAGGCGAAGGGTTGGTCGCGGCTCTATTGGCATACGAGCGAGCAGAACAAGACGGCCCGCGCGCTCTACGACAGCTATGTCGAAAGCGACGGCCACATCCGCTATCGCATCAGTTTCTGAGCGGGGGGAATCCTTCGTACAAAGCAGCGTGATCACCCTCCCAGTTCGCCATGCCCGGCTTGGTCAGGATGCCGCGCGGGCTGACATAGCTCTGGATCACCCGCTTCGGCCGTTCGTGCCATTGGATATTGAAGGCCCAGAGCTTCGGAAAGAAGCAGAGCGAGGCGTAGGGCAAATGGTCGTGGATCCACCAGGCGAGCCGCTGCCAGTCGCTTTCATCGCGATAGCGGTCGATCACCCACGGCACGGCAATGCAGACGGCGGCGCCCATGCAGCCGTCGAAGTCCCTCAGATCCCAGATGTGATGCGCAGCGGTGGCGGCATTGGTGGAACAGTTCAGATTGTTCGCGTTGCCGAAGCGGTTGACTTCGGGCGAGCGGTAGCCGGAGCGGATGTGCAGACGCCCGAACGTCGCTTCCAGCGGCTCCAGCAGTTCCTCGCAAAGTCTTTTGCCGGCTTCGATCGCCAGATCGGGATCCTCGGGGATATTGGGAATGCGGTAGAAATCGGCGATTTCCGAATGCAGGAAATCGCGGAAGAAGAAGTTTTGCGACAGCCGCACGCGGCCGAGATCCTCCAGACCTTTCATCGAACCCGGCTTTCGCATGATCTTTTCGTCCTCCCCATCGGTGGCAGGATGATTGCCCGGCGCGGTTTTCCAGTCCACCCGAAATCGGTCGGGAACAAATTGCGCGATCTTCGCTTCTTAGTGTGTCGCCGCATTCGCGGCCTTTCCCAAAACAAGGATCGAGAAAATGGCCAAGGAAAAGACGTTGGAAGATCTCTTCTACGACACGCTCAAGGACATCTATTTTGCCGAGCGGCAGATATTGCGTGCCCTGCCGAAGATGGCGCGCGCCGCCCAGTCCTCCGAACTGAAGGCCGGTTTCCAGAAGCATCTCGAGGAAACCGAAGGCCAGGTCGAGCGCCTGCAGCAGGTTTTCGAAAAGATCGGCAAGCGCGCTCAGGGCAAGACCTGCGAGGCGATCCAGGGTATTATCGCCGAGGGCGAAGAGATCATGGAAGAATTCAAGGGCACACCGGCGCTGGATGCCGGGCTGATCTCCGCTGCCCAGGCGGTCGAGCACTATGAAATCGCCCGTTACGGCACGCTGAAGACCTGGGCCGCAACGCTCGGCCTGAAGGATGTCGTCGCCCTGCTCGACCAGACGCTGCAGGAGGAAACGGCCACCGACAAGATCCTTACCAAGCTCGCCATGACGGCGGCAAACCAGAAGGCAAAAGCCGCCTGACGAAAACGAGGGAAACGAGCGGCGGCCCTCACCGGCCGCCCGCATCCCTCTCCACATATCTGAAGAAATCGATGAAAGCGCGTAGCGCCGGCCGCATTTGCCGCCGGCTCGGATAATAGACAAACGGCCCGGGATAGGGCGCGCACCAATCCTCCAGCACCCGCACGAGCCTGCCGGCCGACAGCTCGGTGTGCACCCGCATGTCGAAGAGATAGGCAAGACCGGCGCCGTTCAGCGCGGCAAGAAGGGCCAGCCGGTCCTCGCTGACAACAAGCGGCCCGTCGACCGCGACGATCAGTTCCTGCCCGTCCTTTTCGAATTCCCAGCGATAGATGGAGCCGTTGGTGAAGCGTCGCTTGATGCAGCGATGATGGACGAGATCGCGCGGGTGCTGCGGCTTCGGATAGCGCTCGAAATATTCGGGCGAGGCCGCAATCACCGTCGTCAGATTGGGCGAGATTCTGACGGCGATCATATCGGCCTCCAGGCTCTCCTCCAGCCGGATGCCCGCGTCGAAACCCTCCTTGACGATATCGGTGAAGCCGTCCTCATTGGCGATCTCCAGCGTAATATCGGGATAGAGATTGAGAAAATCGCCAAGGCGCGGTGCGAGCAGGATATCGGAGGCGAAGCGCGGCGCAGTGACGCGCAGGTTTCCGGCCGGTTTGCCGCGCGTATCATTGACCGCCTCCAGCGCGATGCCGATCTCTTCGAGCGCCGGACGCAACCTTTCGAGAAGCAGCGAGCCTTCCTCCGTTGGCGCGACACTGCGGGTCGTGCGCGCCAGAAGCCTGACGCCGAGACTGTCCTCCAGGCTCGATATGGCATGGCTGACCGCCGACGGCGCGATGAGCAGTTCCTTGGCCGCGGCCCGGAAGCTGCGATGTTCCGAGACGGCAGCGAGAACGGCGAGTTGAGAGAGTTGCCTTCTGTTCATTGATCGAAATTATAGAACAGGCTGTTAGAAACTGCATGCATTTTTTGATTGATATGGTGCCGATATAGTCTGCCCGTACCGCAATGATCTCCCAGGCGGTTCGACGCCAGCTCAGAAAAGGAGCGCATCATGAAAACCAGAAAACTCGGAAACGATCTGTCGGTCTCTGCCGTCGGCCTCGGCTGCATGGGCATGAGCTTTGCCTATGGCGCCAGCGACGAAGCGGAATCGGTGAGAACACTGCACCGCGCCGTCGATCTCGGCGTCACTTTTTTCGACACGGCCGAGGTCTATGGCCCCTTCACCAATGAGGTTCTTCTCGGAAGAGCGCTGAAGCCCTTCCGCGACCGCGTGGTGATCGCCACCAAATTCGGATTCAAGATCGATACCAGCCAGGCCGGCGCTGCCGCCATCGCCGGCGTCGACAGCCGTCCTGAACATGTGCGTGCGGTTGCCGAAGCCTCACTCAAGCGTTTGGGCATCGAGACGATCGATCTGCTCTACCAGCACCGGGTCGACCCCAACGTGCCGATCGAGGAGACGGTCGGCGCCATGGCCAAGCTTGTGAAGGAAGGGAAAGTCCGCGCCCTCGGCCTCTCGGAAGCCGGCAGCGCCACCATCCGCCGCGCGCATGCGGTCCATCCAATCGCAGCGCTTCAGAGCGAATATTCACTGTGGACGCGTGATCCCGAAGAGGATGTGCTTGCCACCTGCCGGGAACTCGGCATCGGCTTCGTGCCCTACAGCCCGCTCGGCCGCGGTTTCCTGACAGGAGCGATCCGCAAGGCCGACGACCTTGCCACCGACGATTTCCGCCGGCAGGTGCCGCGTTTCCAGGCCGAGAATTTCGATGCCAATGTGGCGCTTGTCGCAACGCTCGAAAAACTTGCGGCTGCAAAAGGCGTGACGGCGGCGCAGCTGGCGCTGGCCTGGGTGCTGAACCAGGGCGACGACATCGTGCCAATCCCCGGCGCGCGCAAGCTTCACCACCTCGAACAAAACGTCGCCGCTGCCGATATCACGCTCAGCACGGAGGAGATCGATCAGCTCGGCGAAGCGATCCCAGCGGCACAGGTCGCCGGCAAGCGCTATGCCGATGCCTCGCTTGCCATGACGAACATTTGAAAACGGACAAGCCCGGCCGGTCGCACAGGTCGGGCTTGCCTTCGCGGCCGGCGAAACTATCTAACGCCATCTCGGAGAACGGGATGGAAACATGTCGGACAGGCAGGCAGTCGAACAGACGGTTCATCTCTATGTCGAAGGCATGGCCTTCGCGAATGCGGCAGCCTTGAAGAAGGCCTTCCACCCGAAAAGCTCGATCATCGGCTATTACCAGAATGCCGTCGAATGGCTGACGCGGGACGAATTCATCGCCGCGATCCTGGCCGAGGAGCCGGCCCCGCCCGGCACGCAGCCTTTCATGGACATCCAGAACGTCGATGTCGAGGGCGACGCAGCAAGCGTGAAGGTCACCGACGATTTCGCCGGAATGCGCTTCACCGACTACCTTTCGCTGCTCAAGATCGAAGGCCGGTGGGTGATCGTCAGCAAGCTCTATCATCTGCACACATGAAAAGACCGGCCGCTTGCGCGACCGGTCCAATCTATCTTCGGCAGATGAGGCTCAGCTTCTGAGGACGCCGCCGGTGAATTTCGTGACGCTCGCCACGATCCTCTGCGTCAGCGCCTCGAAATCCTCGTCCGTCAGCGTACGATCGACCGGCTGGATTTGAACCTCGATCGCTACAGACTTCTTGCCCTCGCCGACCGATGCGCCCTCGAAGATGTCGAAGACGGTAACGCCGGTGATGAGCTTGCGGTCGGCGCCGGTCGCAGCCTTGACGATCGCGCCTGATTCCACCGTCTTGTCGACGACGAAAGCGAAGTCGCGCTTGACCGCCTGGAAGGGCGACAGATCGAGCGCCGGCTTGGTGCGGGTCGCCTTCTTCTTCGGCTCCGCCATGGCATCGAGATAGACTTCAAAGCCGCAGAGAGCGCCGGAGACGTCAAGGGCTTCCAGCGTCAACGGATGGAATTCGCCGAAATAGCCGAGCACGATCTTCGGCCCCATCTTGATCGTACCGGAGCGGCCGGGGTGATACCACTCGGGGCCGCCCTGCTCGATCTGGATATTGCCCATCGGCAGGCCGCAAGCTTCGATGACGGCGAGCGCATCGGCCTTGGCGTCGAAGACGTCGACCGGCTTGCCGCCGCCCTTGGCTGTATTGGACCACATGCGGCCGGCGCCGGCGAGCGAGGCCGTGCCGCGGCGGATGCCGCCGGCGACGCGGCGCTGGCCTTCCGGCCGGTCGTTTTCATAGGTGCCCGAGACCTCGAAGATGGCGACGTCGGCATAACCCTTGTCGGCATTGCGCTGAGCTGCGGTCAGCAGACCCGGCAGCAACGACGGGCGCATGTCGGACATTTCGGCAGCGATCGGATTGGCAAGCTTGAGGGCTGGCGAACCGCCGCCGAACAGCTTGGCATGTTCCTCCGGAATGAAGGACCAGGTGACAGCTTCCAGCATGCCGCGCGCGGCTAGCGCCCGTTTGGCCGCACGGGTGCGGATCTGCAGAGTCGTCAGAATCTTGCCGTTGACGGCGGAATGGCTTTCGAGCGGCGCCGGCTTGATATTGTCGACGCCATGGATACGCATGACCTCCTCGACAAGATCGGCCTTGCCGTCGACATCCGGGCGCCAGGAGGGAACAGCAACGGAGACGCGCTCGCCGGAGCCGGAGACCGTGAAGCCGAGACGCGTCAGGATCGTATTGCTTTCCTCATTCGAGACGTCGAGGCCGGTCAGGCGCTTGACCTCCGAATAGGGGAAATCGACGACCTTCGGTTCGTAGCCGTGATAGCCGACAATCTCTGCCCTGGCGGCGGTGCCGCCGCAGAGTTCCAGCACCAGTTCCGTCGTGCGTTCGAGACCGGGAACCATATATTCCGGATCCACGCCGCGTTCGAAGCGATAGCGGGCATCGGTAATGATGCCGAGACTGCGGCCGGATTTGGCGATGTTCATCGGATCCCACAGAGCGGATTCGACCAGGACGTCGACGGTGTCGTCGTCGCAACCGGAATGTTCGCCGCCCATGATGCCGCCGATCGATTCGATGCCTTGTTCATCTGCTATGACGACATTGTTCGGGCCGAGCTTGTATTCGCGCTGGTCGAGCGCCAGCACGGTCTCCCCTTCCCTCGCCCGGCGGACGGTGAGACTGCCCTTGATCTTGGCGGCGTCGAAGACGTGGATCGGCCGCCCCTGATCGAAGGTCATGTAATTGGTGATATCAACGAGCGCATTGATCGGACGCAGGCCAATGGCGGTGAGCCGCTGCTGCATCCAGCGCGGGCTCGGGCCGTTCCTGACGCCGCGCACGAGACGCAGGGCAAAGCCGGGGCAGAGCCTGGGATCATCGAGATCGAGCGTCAGCTTCACCGGCGTTTCGCCTTCGATGGCGTAGGACGGCGCGGGCCGCGTCTTCAGCGTGCCGAGACCGGAGGCGGCGAGATCACGGGCGATGCCGTGGATCGAGGTGCAGTCCGGCCGGTTCGGCGTCAGGTTGATCTCGATGACGGGATCGTCGAGATGGGCGTAGGCCGCATAGCTCTGGCCGACCGGTGCATCCGCGGGCAGATCGATGATGCCGTCATGATTGTCGGATATCTCAAGCTCCTTTTCGGAGCACATCATTCCGCGGCTTTCGACGCCGCGGATGTTGCCGACGGCCAGCGTCACCTCGATGCCGGGAACATAGGTTCCGGGAGCGGCGAAAGCACCGACGAGGCCGGCGCGCGCATTCGGGGCACCACAGACGACCTGGACCGGCGCGCCGGATCCGGTATCGACCATCAGAACCTTCAGGCGATCGGCCTGGGGATGTTTTTCCGCCGAGACAACCCTCGCGATGACGAAGGGCTTGAACGCCGCCTTGTCATCGACCTCCTCCACCTCCAACCCGATCTCGGTGAGGCGGGCGCAGATTTCATCCAGCGTGGCATCCGTTTCGAGATGCTCTTTCAGCCAGGAGAGCGTGAATTTCATCGTCCCAAATCTCCGTTCAAGCGCTCAGACCGCCGAACAGCGTCGGCATGTCGAGCGGGCGGAAGCCGTAATGCGTCATCCAGCGGACGTCGGCATTGAAGAAGTCGCGCAGGTCGGGCATGCCGTATTTCAGCATGGCGATGCGATCGAGGCCCATGCCCCAGGCAAAACCCTGATATTCGTCCGGATCGAGCCCGCCATAGCGCAGCACGTTCGGGTGGACCATGCCGCAGCCAAGGATTTCCATCCAGTCGGTGCCTTCGCCGAATTTTACGATCGGGCCGGAGCGGTCGCACTGGATATCGACCTCGAAGGAGGGCTCGGTGAAGGGGAAGAAGGACGGGCGGAAGCGCATCGTCACGCTGTCGACCTCGAAGAAGGTCTTGCAGAATTCTTCCAGCACCCAGCGGATGTTGGCGACATTGGCCTTCTTGTCGATGACCAATCCCTCGACCTGATGGAACATCGGCGAATGCGTGGCGTCGCTATCCTGGCGGTAGGTCTTGCCGGGAATGATGATGCGGATCGGCGGCTGCTGCGCTTCCATGGTGCGCACCTGCACCGGCGAGGTATGGGTGCGCAGGACCTTGCGCTCACCATTCTCATCCGGATTGAAGAAGAAGGTGTCGTGCATCTCGCGGGCCGGATGGCCTTCGGGGAAATTCAGCGCGGTGAAATTGTAGTAGTCGGTCTCGATATCGGGACCTTCGGCGATCGAGAAACCCATGTCGGCGAAGATGGCGGTGATCTCGTCGACGATCTGGCTGATCGGATGGATGCGGCCGCGCTCGGCAGGCGAGGAGCGCACCGGCAGGCTGACATCAACCGTCTCGGCCTTAAGCCGCGCATTGACAGCCGCAACTTTCAGCACCGACTTACGCTCGGCAACGGCGTCCGTCACCGCATTCTTCAGGGCGTTGATCGCAGCGCCCCGGGTCTGGCGTTCCTCCGGCGTCATGGCGCCGAGCGTCTTCAGGAGTTCGGAGACGGAGCCCTTCTTGCCAAGCGCAGACACGCGCACGGCTTCCAGGGCTGCCTCGTCATTGGCGGCGGCGATTTCCGCGAGCAGCGATGAGTTGAGCTGGTCGATATCTGACATTGTCACTTCTTTCCGTCCAGTATCAGGCGGGGATCGGGAGGCAGGCGGCGCCGAACGGGCGCAAGGAATATAAAGAAAGAAAAACCCGCGCCAGCCCAAACCAGCGCGGGTTTCCCAAAATTCAAAAAAGCGTCAAGCTTGGGAAGCGCTGGTTACCGAACCGCGCCTTCAAACTCGTTCGCCGTGCCGGTTTCCTTGAGATACTCAAGGGCCTTTTTGGCGGCAGCAACCAGGGCGCCGAATGCTTCCGGCTCGTGGATCGCCATGTCGGAGAGAACCTTACGGTCGACTTCGATGCCGGCCTTGTTCAGGCCGTCGATGAAGCGGCCATAGGTCAGGCCGAATTCACGGACGGCAGCGTTGATGCGCTGGATCCAGAGGGCGCGGAAGTTGCGCTTGTTGACCTTGCGGTCGCGGTAGGCGTACTGCTTGGCGCGATCGACGGCAGCCTTGGCGGTCCGGATGGTGTTCTTGCGGCGGCCGTAAAAGCCCTTCGCGGCCTTCAGAACCTTCTTATGCTTGGCGTGGGCTGCGACGCCTCTCTTTACACGTGCCATTTCATGATCTCCTTAATCTAACGCGTTACCGGAATAGTCTCAGAGACCGTTCGGCAGATAGTTCTTCACGACCTTGCGGCCATCGGGTTCTGCGAGAACCATCGTGCCGCGTGCATCGCGAATGAACTTGTTCGTGCGCTTGATCATGCCATGGCGCTTGCCAGCAGCAGCCGCCTTGACCTTGCCGGATGCGGTGATCTTGAACCGCTTCTTGGCAGCGGACTTCGTCTTCATCTTGGGCATTTTGCTACTCCTTCTGTCCTCCCTGCGCGCTTCATCAAAAAGCCCTCCTTGCGAAGTCCGGTTCTCCGGTCGTCGCAACAAGGTGCGGGAGCGTTTGTTGTTGATCTGCGGCGTCGGCGACGAACCGTTCCGCAAGCATTCGAAACTGCCACGGCATGCCCTGCCGGTCAGTTCGGACGCGCGCTTATAACCGCAGCCTCACGAAAGTGCAACGGGGCCGCGGAGGAATCTTCGGCTATGCATGTCGCCCGGAAGTGTGCGGCGGTTCCGGGATAACGACATGCATAAAACAAAGGCCGAAGATACGGTGGCCGAAAGCACGAAAGCCGCCCTTGCGGACGGCCTTGGGCAAAAAGTGTCTGGCGCTTACTTCGGCGCCAGCACCATCATCATCTGGCGGCCTTCGAGCTTGGGCTCGGCTTCCACCTTGGCGATCTCGGTCGTATCGGCCTTGACCTGCTGCAGAAGCTTCATGCCGAGTTCCTGGTGGGCCATCTCACGGCCGCGGAATTTCAGCGTCACCTTGACCTTGTCGCCCTCGTCGAAGAAGCGGCCCATCGCCTTCATCTTCACCTCATAATCATGGGTGTCGATGTTCGGGCGCATCTTGATTTCTTTGACTTCGACGATCTTCTGCTTCTTGCGCGCCTCGGCAGCCTTCTTCTGGTTGGCATATTTCAGCTTGCCCAGATCGAGGATCTTGCACACCGGCGGTTCGGCATTGGGGGAAATTTCGACAAGATCGAGGCCGGCTTCTTCTGCCATTCTCAAGGCCTGGTCGGTAGGCACGACGCCCATATTCTGTCCGTCAGCCGCGATCAGCTGAATTTTGGGAATGCGGATTTCACGATTCGAGCGCGGTCCGTCCTTCACGGGCGCATCGGTCTTAAAAGGTCTGCGAATGGTCGTATTCTCCTCGCGTTGTTTCGGAACGTTGCAGCGGCGCACGCTCAATCAGGGTGCACAAACCTATCTCGTTATCGCTGCAACGGAGTCAATATCATCCTTTAGCGGAAAAATCACCAGCTGTCAGCCTGCCAAGAATCTGTTTTATAGGCCGAAACAACAGGAGGTTTCGCCGATGTCCGATCAGATCAGCAATGCCCTACCGCAGTTCCTGACTGTTGGCGAAGGCGAGGCGGCACGGGAGATCGCCATGCTCCTGCGTCCGGCGCAGGCCGGCAATGCTGCCCCATCGCTCGTTTGGCTATCCGGCTACCGTTCCGACATGAGCGGCACCAAGGCGGCAGAGATCGATGGGCTGGCGGCCGAACTCGGTGTCGCCTGCATCCGCCTCGACTATTCCGGCCACGGGCTTTCCGGCGGCAGTTTTCGCGACGGCACGATCTCGCGCTGGCTGGAGGAAGCGCTTGCCGTCATCCGCCATGTTGCGCCCGAGCGCATCATTCTCGTCGGCTCGTCGATGGGAGGCTGGATTGCACTCCGGCTGGCGCAGGAACTCGCAGGGCAAGGTGGTCCGAAGCTCGCCGGCATGGTGCTGATTGCCCCGGCGCCCGATTTCACCTCCGAACTGATCGAGCCGAACCTTAAGGCCAGGGAGCGCAAGTCGCTGGCAGAGCGCGGTTATTTCGAAGAGCGCTCGCAATACAGCCCGGAACCGAACATTTATACGCGGGCACTGATCGAGGACGGGCGCAGGAACCGGGTGCTCGACGGCATGATCGAGACGGGTTGCCCGGTGCATATCCTCCAGGGCATGAAGGATCCCGACGTGCCGCATGCGCACGCGATGAAGCTTCTGGAGCACCTTCCCGCCGACGACGTGGTGCTGACCTTCATCCGCGACGGCGACCACCGGCTTTCCCGCCCCGGCGATATCGCCCTTCTGCTCGGCGCCGTCAAAGGCATCATCCGCGCATCCGCGAACGGGCGATAATCTCCCGAAGCCGGCTGCGAATCCTGTTGCATTTTAACCATGTCGGCGAGTCGCAAGGCTCTCCCAAGAAGTAACGATTGACTCTTCTCGGCCCTCTCCATTAACAATTTGTTAATAATTAAGGGGCGATCGAGGAAAGAGCGGGCGTGCGATTCAAAGGTATCTTTGTGGCCATGATGGCCGTGTTTGCGATGGCGCCTGCCGCCATCCCAGCTCCAAGCAGAAATGCTTCCATGGTAACAGGCAATGCCACCTCGCAACCGATCGGCCATTACGATTTCTGTCAGATCCACAGCAGTGAATGCGGCGCCAACCGCAACGCGGGGCCGGTCGAAATGACGCCGGCGAAGTGGTCGCTGGTCCGTTCGGTCAACGCCACGGTCAACAGCACGATCAAGCCGATGACCGACAAGGAAATCTACGGCAAGGACGAGGTCTGGGCCTATCCGACGACTGCCGGCGACTGCGAGGATTTCGCGCTCTTGAAGCGCCGCATGCTGATCCAGCGCGGCTTTTCGGCCGCCGACCTGCTGATGACCGTCGTGCGCAAGCCCGACGGTGAAGGCCATGCCGTGCTGACGCTGCGCACCGCCGGGGGCGATTTCGTACTCGACAATCTCGCTGCCGACGTGAAGCCCTGGTTTGCGACGGCCTATACTTTCGTCAAGCGCCAGTCGAGCTACAATGCAGGCCGCTGGGTCACCATCGAGAACGGCCGCGACCTTCTGGTCGGCGCTCTTCGCTAAGAATTTCCGAGGGGATGCGGGGGAAAAGGCCGGCGAAAGCCGGCCTTTTTGTTTGAGTGATCTCTCTGGCATGCCGCACCGTCTCCCGGCCTTCGCATGACTCCGGGCGTTCGCTGCTGCAATCGATTCGCCGGATCGATTGCTTGGGCTCCGCCCGACCGCAGCTCACCCATTCCCAATCAAAATACCGGCGGCGAGCACGAGGCCGCCGCCGAGCACGACCTGGAAGGCGGCGCGCAGGAACGGCGTTTCCATGTAGCGGTTCTGGATGAAGGCGATTGCCCAGAGTTCGAAGAAGACGATGATGGCGGCGGTGATCGTCGCCGTCCAGAAATGCGGGATCAGATAGGGCAGCGCGTGGCCGAGGCCGCCGAGCGCCGTCATGATGCCGCAGGCAAGGCCACGTTTGACCGGCGAGCCCCGGCCCGAGATCTTGCCGTCGTCATGGGCGGCTTCGGTGAAGCCCATCGAGATGCCGGCGCCGACGGAGGCGGAAAGGCCGACCAGGAAGGTCTGCCATGTATCCTGGGTGGCGAAGGCGGCGGCAAAGATCGGCGCCAGCGTCGAGACCGAGCCGTCCATCAAGCCGGCCAGACCCGGCTGCACATAGGTCAGCACGAATTGCCTGTGCGCCGTCTCGTCCTCGTCGCGCCTGATATCCTCAGGCGTATGTTTGTCGCCAAGCATGCGGGCGATGTCTTCGTGCCCTTGTTCGGCGAGTGCAAGGTCGCCGAGCAGTTCACGCGTCGAGGCGTCGGTGGTGCGCTTTGCCGCTTCGACATAAAAACGATAGGCCTGCTCCTCCATCGCCTCGGTTTCCTGCCGCATCGCGTCGAGTGACAGGTTGGCTCTCAGCCAGTCCGGCTTGCGCTCGTAAAAACCTTGCACATGCTCGCGCCGGATCAGCGGAATACGCTCGCCGAAACGCTGGCGATGGATTTCGAACAGCGATTTGCGGTGCGTGTCCTCGACCTCGGCCATATCTTCAAAGACCTTGGCCGAAGCCGGAAATTCAGGGCGCAGCCTATCGGCATAGGCGAGATAGATGCGGGCGTCGTCTTCCTCGGAGGCAATCGCAAGGGCGAGAATCTCCTGCTCGGAGAGCGAGTCAAAGGATCGTTTCGGCGACCTGAAAAAACGCGCCAGCATAAACTTCTCCAACAATTTAGAATAATTCTAAACCTAAGCAAGGAAGCGATGGTGGTCAAGTGGCGGGGCGGACCGGCTGACAGATTGCCGCAATCCGCACGAGCGGCTTTGGTTCGCTGAGGTAAAGACCTATATGGAGGCTGCCGCATCATGCGGCGCCGGGGTTTATGATGAACAATGACATTCAGGGCCGCCCTGCCCATGTCGCGGCGATCCGCGAAAAGGCGGAGGCCGAGATGCGGGCGATGGGGGTCGACGAGGCCTTTATCGGCAGACTGGTCGAAACGTTTTACGGGCGCGTGCTGGAGCATCCCGATCTCGGGCCGGTGTTCGATGCGCGGCTTTCCGGCCGCTGGCCGGAGCATATGGAGAAGATGAAGAGCTTCTGGTCGGCCGTCGCCTTCCGCACCGGCGCCTATGGCGGCAAGCCGGTGCAGGCGCATACGGGCGTTCAGAACGTAACGCCCGATCTTTTTCCGAAGTGGCTGTCGCTGTTTGCCGCAACGCTCGACGATGTCGCCCCCTCGCCGGAAGCCAAGGCCTGGTTCATGGCAACCGCCGAGCGGATCGCCAAAAGCCTGACGCTGTCGCTGTTCTACAATCCCGCTCTCGACGATCCCGCGAAAAAGGTGGGCTGATCACTATCTTGCGGAAAAGGTCGCGCCGGCACTTGCGGCAACCACCAAGGCAGTTCCGGCCATCTGCAGCAGCGTCATCGGCTGCGCCAGAATGACGAAACCTGCGAGTGCCGCAATGGCCGGCTCGAGGCTCATGAGAATGCCGAAGGAGGCTGTCGGCATGCGCCGCAGGGCAATCAGTTCCAGCGTGTAGGGCAGCAGCGGCACAAGAATGGCAAGGCCCGCCATTTCAACCAGGCCGTAAGCATCGAGCTTCGGCATGGCGCCGGCAAAGCCGAAGGGTGTCGCGACAAGAGCGGCGACCATCAACGACATGGACAGCCCTTCCAGCCCCTTGAAGCTCGCGCCGATCTTTTTCGTCAGGACGATATAGATCGCCCATCCGGTTCCCGCGCCGAGCGCAAAGAGAATGCCCCCGATATCGCCGACCCAGCCTTCACCGTCATGGGCGAGGGCCAGAACGCCAAGTGCCGCAATGAGCGGCCAGATGAGGCGCCGGCTGAGGCCATAGCCAATGGTCGCTACGGACAGCGGACCGAGAAAATCGATCGCCACGGCAAGACCGAGCGGAATGCGCTCGATCGACGCGAAGAAGCTTATGGTCATCAGCGCTGTCGTCGCGCCGAGAACCAGTGCGCTCGTCCATTGCGCCCTGTTGTAGCTGACGATGCGCGGCCGCACGACAAGGGCAAGAATGATGGCCGCAAAAGCCAGGCGCAGCCAGCTCGCGCCGGCCGGTCCATAGGTTGAGATGGCTGAGGATGAGAGTGCGGCGCCGAACTGGATCGACGACATGGACAGGAGGCACATCAGGCCACCGGTCGCTACTCCGCCAAATGCTGTTGACGCCTCTGCGGTCAGCGTGCCCGCGCCGGCATTTGCTCTTTCTTCCATGCTCGTCCCCGATTGTGCGCTCTTCTTACGAAGACGGCTTGCGAGCGACAAATTCAAACTTCTGATCCGGCCAGCAAAAGGCCTTATGCGATATCAAAGATGGCCGACCAGGATGACGTCTTCGGCATCCTCCAAACTCATGTCGAACACCTTCCTGCCGATGTCGAAGCTGAAGCCGTTGCGGGCGAAGGCCGAAAGCTCTTTGGCCTTTCGCTTTTCATCAAGCTCGACGCGGCGGAAGGGGCCGAAGGCGCGTTTGCGGGCGAAGATCGTCGCGGCATAGAGATCGTCAGCCTGCTCGAGGGCGGCCTCGACCTTGTCGCCGGAGACGCCCTTGGCCGCAAGTTTCCGGGCGATGGCGCGCTTCGATTTGCCGCCGCGCAGCTGGGAACGCGTGCTGATCTCGGCATAGGCGCCATCATCGAGCGCCTTGTTGTCATAGGCGAACCTGACGGCGAAATCGGCAAGGGCTTTGAGTTGCGCCGCGCCGATATTCTCGAACTTCTCTTTCGCCTTGCGAGTGATGGCATCAAACAGCTGCTTTTCGGTCATCATCCGCCGCTCCAAGCGATAAATGGCGGAGTTGCGCGCCCAGCTCAGCATGCGTGGTGTCGGTGTATCGGAGGAAACAGTCTCGTCGGTCATATCAAGCGATCAGGCTTCCAGGCCCTTGAGGACATTGGCGACGTTGAGGCCGATTTCCGGCACGCCGTAACCGCCCTCCATGCAGGTGACGACGGGCAGGCCGGCGGCGGAGATCATCTCTCCCATGCGAATGAAGTCTTCGGATTTCAGCTGGAAGAAGGAAATCGGGTCGCACTCGAAGGTATCGACGCCGAGGGCCACGACGATCGCCTCGGCGCCGAAGGCCTTGATGCGAGCGAGAGCATCGGCAAGGGCCGAAGACCAGACCTGCCAGGGCGTGTGCGGCGGCATCGGATAGTTGCGGTTGGCACCCGCGCCCTCCCCCTCCCCTTCCTCATCGGCATGGCCGAGGAAATAGGGAAAGGCGAACAGGGGATCGCCATGCAGCGAGGCGGTGAAGACATCGCCTCTGTGATAGAAGAGATCCTGCGTGCCGTTGCCATGGTGGAAATCGACATCGAGCACGGCGACCTTCTTCGCACCGTGATCGATGAGCCGCTGGGCCGCGACGCCCGCATTGTTGATGAAACAATAGCCGCCGAAGAGATCGATGCCGGCATGATGGCCGGGCGGACGGCAAAGCGCAAAGGCGAAACGGTTGCCGGCATTCAGCCAATCCGCGGCTGTGACGGCGCAACGCATCGAGGCGATCGCCGCTTCGTAGGAGCCTTTGGTGATGGAGGTGTCGGCGGCATTGGCGTAATGGCCGATCGCGCCGACGATATTGTCGGGCACGCGCTGGCTGGTGCGGCGGACCGGGAAGGAATTGGCGATCGCCTCACCCTCGAAGCCGGCCGCGACCCAGCGATCCCAGACGGTGGCGAGAAAATCGAGATAGGCGGGATCATGCACCTTTCGGGCCGTATCCAGCCCATGCGCATCCGGCGCCACGACATCCCGGAAACCGGCTTCAGTGACCGCCGTCAGGATCCACTCGGCCCGAAACGGCGCCTCGAAGGGCGTCACCAGCTGGCCGGCATAGAGCTCGGTCCTGGCATCACGCAGCTTGTGGTCTTCGGAATAGATGACGCGCATTTCAGATCCTGTCCTTGAACAAAAATCGATCGGCGAGATCGACACTTACATGGAGCGGGGCCAACAAAAAAGCGGCATGGCGCTCTTGATTGCCCAAGCAAACGAAGCCACCTTCGGCCGCCGTTCCGGAGCGAGGGAATCTGCCGCATGAAAGTGTTGATGGTCGATGTCGATGGCGTGCTGATTCATGGGCGTCCGGCCGACGGCCTCCCTCTCTTCACATTTCTGGAACGCGATCTGGGACTTAGTCTCGAGCTGCTGCAGCGGGAATTCTTCCAGACTCACTGGGGCGAGATCATCGTTGGCCGCGAGGCGCTGGAACCGAAGCTCGCCCAGGTGTTGGCAAAAATCGCGCCTCATCTCAGCGCCGCGACGCTGATCGATTACTGGTTTGAAAACGATTCCCGCATCGACCGCTATCTCTTGGAAGAGCTCGTCGCGCTTCGACATAGCGGTGTCACGCTCTTCCTGGCGACCAACCAGGAGCATAGGCGAGCGCGCTATCTGATGGAACAGGCCGGCCTTGGCGTGCATTTCGACGACATCCTCTATTCCGCAGCCCTCGGGCACCGGAAACCTTCTCTGGACTTCTTCAGGCTTGCAACCGAGCGCGCGGGCGTCCCGCCCGGTGACATCGCCTTCATCGATGATATGGCGGAAAATGTCGAAGCGGCGCGACAGTTCGGCTGGAATGCGGCCGTGTGGACAGCGGGCGCTACAGTTGCGGGTGCGTTTCCGGTATTCGGCCGGTTGGCTTGAGTCGATCTGGCGCAATCAGGCGAGCCGCTTGTAGAACAAGGTGGTGTCGCAAAAGCCGCCTTCCGGCCACAGAGCATAATCGGGAATGACGCCGACGCGCTGCCAGCCCAGGCGGGGATAGATCGCCTCGGCATCGCTGCCGGTTGCCGTATCGAGCACGAGCAGGGTCTTGCCGCGGGCGGCCGCCTCGCGTTCGGCGGCTTCCATCAGCAGCCGGGCAAGGCCGCGCCCGCGGGCGGAACGATGCACCAGGAGCTTCTTCAGATCGCCGCGATGCGGCTGGTTCGGCATCTGCGCGGCGCCCACCTGCACCGTGCCGACGATCCGGCCATCGAGTTCGGCGACAACAAGCAGGCTGCCGCCGCCGGCAACCGCATCGGCAACGTCCAGCCAATAGGGCTCGGCATCTTCAGGTCCATAGGGCTGCATGAAGCCGACGGAGGCGCCGCCCGTGACGCAATCGGCCAGCACCTCCGAGAGGGCCGGAATGGCGGCGCGGGCCTCCTCGGCAGAAAGGATGCGAATGTCAGGCATGTTCTGCTCCTGAAATGAAGGTCGTCATCGGCCGCCGCGATCGAGCACGACGCAATAGCGCGCCGGCGCATCGCCGGGATTATTAAAGGAATGGCCCTCGCCGACCGGCATGAAAAGGCAATCGCCTGGACGCAGCCGGTAGACCGCCTCACCCGCCGTCATCTCCAACTCGCCGTCGAAGAGCCAGACATGCTGCGTCATGTCATGGGATGCCGCATGCGGTGGGAAGCTGACGCGGGCGCCGGGTGGAAATTCGACTTCGACGATATCGACGGCGGAGCCGGTGCCGGGCGCCGATACCGCGCGCCTGAGATAACCGGTCTCCGGATCGCGCCAGACCTGCTGCTCCTGCCGCCGCGCCAGCGGCGAGGCCTGCTGCCCCTCCTCTGCAAAGAAGGCTGAGAGCGACAGGCCGAGCGCGGCGCAGACCCTCGCCAGCAGCGAGGCGGTCGGGCTCGCCTCCGCCCGCTCGATGCGCGAAATCATTGCGCGGCTGACGCCCGACGCCTCGGCAAGCTCATCCAGCGTCAGGCCCTTTTCCAGCCTCAAGGTGCGAATGCGGCTGCCGATCGCCTGTTCGAGTTCCTGTTCCATCGCCGATCCATGATTCTACTATATGAGAACTACATTATCTCATGATAGAATCAAGCCTCCCTCGATGCTTCATCTCGCTTGCCTTCACCCCCGCGCCGCCGATATATGGCAGCGGCGCTTGCAGAGCGGAGGACATCATGGACGGCAGCATGCAGAACACCGGAATCACGGGAAGCTTCACGGCCGCCGCCTGGGAGCAGATCAAACCTCTTATGGCCGAGATCGAGCGATTGCCGCTCTTGGAACGGCTTTCGGACGGCACGCTGCCGCCGGAGGTTTTCCGTCACTACATCCTGCAAGACGCAATCTATCTGAAGCATTATGCCCGGTGCCTCGCCATCGTCGCGGCCAAGGCGCCCGACAATGCACAGGTGCTGCGCTTCCTGGGTTCGGCGCAGAAGGCCATCACCGTCGAGCAGGGCCTGCATGCGGGCTTCCTCTCGCAATTCGGCATTTCGAGCGCGGATGTGACGGCCGCCGAGCCCTCGCCTTCCTGTTTCGCCTATACGAATTTCCTTCTGGCGACCGCCTATCACAGCTCCTATGCCGTTGCGCTTTCGGCCATCCTGCCCTGCTTCTGGATCTACATGCATGTCGGCGAAGGCATCAAAGGCAGGCCGGCGATCGACGGCAATGTTTTTCAGGCCTGGATCAACACCTATGGCGATCCGCAATTTGCAGCCGGCGCCCGCGAGGTGATCGCACTGACCGATATCGCCGCCCGCGCGGCATCGGAGACGGAGCGTGTCGCGATGATGGACGTTTTCGCGCGCGCCTCGCAGTATGAATGGATGTTCTGGGATTCGGCCTGGCGGCTGGAGACCTGGCCGGTCTGACGCACGCTGGGCAAACCCGCAAAATAGCGTAAAATCCGGGATAATTACCGCTTTGCGGCAGGGGGCGGCGCTGCTATATGGCGCGCATGAGCACCAATTCGACCACTCCGCTGTCCCATATCCGCAACTTCTCGATCGTGGCCCATATCGACCACGGCAAATCGACGCTGGCCGACCGCCTGATCCAGACGACGGGCGGACTTGCCGAGCGCGAAATGTCCGAGCAAGTGCTCGACAATATGGAGATCGAGCGCGAACGCGGCATCACCATCAAGGCCCAGACCGTGCGCCTGCACTACCAGGCGAACAATGGCGAGAAATATATTCTCAACCTGATCGACACGCCCGGTCACGTCGACTTCGCCTATGAAGTCTCGCGATCGCTGTCGGCCTGCGAGGGCTCGCTGCTGGTCGTCGACGCCAGCCAGGGCGTGGAAGCGCAGACGCTCGCCAATGTCTACCAGGCGATCGACAACAACCACGAGCTCGTCACCGTGCTCAACAAGATCGACCTGCCGGCCGCCGAACCCGACCGCATCAAGGAACAGATCGAGGAAGTGATCGGCATCGACGCTTCGGAGGCCGTGCTGATTTCCGCCAAGACCGGCCTCGGCATTCCCGACGTGCTGGAAGCGATCGTCCACAAACTGCCGGCGCCGAAGAGCCCGGGCGGCGACAAGGCGCCACTGAAGGCGCTGCTCGTCGACAGCTGGTACGACACCTATCTCGGCGTCATGGTTCTCGTGCGCGTCATCGACGGCGTGCTGACCAAGGGCCAGACGATCCGCATGATGGGCACGGATGCGAAATACCAGGTTGAGCGCGTCGGCGTGCTGACACCGAAGATGGTCAATGTCGACAGCCTCGGCCCCGGCGAGATCGGTTTTATCACCGCCTCGATCAAGGAAGTCGCCGATACGCGCGTCGGCGATACGATTACCGAAGACAAGCGCCCGACCGCAGAAGCCTTGCCGGGCTTCAAGCCGGCGCAGCCGGTGGTGTTCTGCGGCCTGTTCCCGGTCGATGCCGCCGATTTCGAGGATCTGCGCGCCGCGATGGGCAAGCTTCGCCTCAATGACGCGTCCTTCTCCTTCGAAATGGAATCATCTGCCGCTCTCGGCTTCGGCTTCCGCTGCGGCTTCCTCGGCCTCTTGCATCTCGAAATCATCCAGGAGCGCCTGGAGCGCGAGTTCGACCTCGACCTCATCGCCACGGCTCCTTCCGTCGTCTATCAGCTGACGATGACCGACGGCAGCGAGCGCGAACTGCACAATCCGGCCGACATGCCCGATGTCGTCAAGATTGCCGAAATCCGCGAGCCGTGGATCAAGGCGACGATCATGACGCCGGACGATTATCTCGGGGGCATTCTGAAACTCTGCCAGGACCGCCGCGGCATCCAGACCGAGCTGACCTATGTCGGCACCCGGGCGATGGTGACCTATGAACTGCCGCTCAACGAAGTCGTCTTCGACTTCTACGACCGGCTGAAATCGATCTCCAAGGGCTACGCATCCTTCGACTATCACCTCGAAGGCTACCGCGCCGGCAACCTCGTGAAGATGTCGATCCTCGTCAATGGCGAGCCGGTCGATGCACTCTCGATGCTCGTGCATCGCATGGCAGCTGAAAAGCGCGGCCGCGACATGTGCGAGCGGCTGAAGGAGCTGATTCCGAAGCACATGTTCAAGATCCCGATCCAGGCGGCGATCGGCGGCAACGTGATTGCCCGCGAAACCATCTCGGCGCTGCGCAAGGACGTCACGGCCAAGTGCTACGGCGGCGACGCCACCCGCAAGCGCAAGCTGCTCGACAAGCAGAAGGAAGGCAAGAAGCGCATGCGCCAGTTCGGCAAGGTGGAGATTCCACAGGAAGCCTTCATCGCCGCGCTCAAGATGGGCGATGAATAACGCTTCTCAATGACGTCTTATGCGCATATGATCTGCGCATAACACGAGGAGATCCTTATGGGTCATCAGGCGAGAAAAGCAGCGAATCTTTCACTTGATGAAAGCCTCGTTTTCCAGGCCCGCGAGCTCAAGATCAACATATCCAGGGCGGCGGAAGAAGGTATCGCGAAAGCGATAAAGGCCGAACGCGAGCGGCTGTGGCGGATCGAGAACGCCGAGGCTATCGCCGCTTCCAATGCTTATGTCGAGAAGCACGGCCTGCCTTTTCAGAAATATCGACAGTTCTGATGGCTCGGTTTCATGTTTACAATCTGATGCATAGCGATGCGTTCGCCCTCGATCTGCAGTCAGACCTACACGGCGAGCTGACGACGCGAATCATGGCGCCGATGCTTCCGCTGGAAGCTCTTCCCAAAATCATGCGTCAGCTCAATCCGCAATTCGTCATCAATGACGTGCCATACGTGATGGCGACCCAGTTTATCGGTGCGGTTTCCACTAAGGAGATCGGCGTCGTTGCCGCGGATCTCACCTCCGATAGCGATCGCATCGTCGCTGCCGTCGATTTTCTTTTCCAAGGCTTCTAAGCCCTCACCTCCTGCCCATATACTCCTTCACCAACCCCTCGTAGGCGTCCATCTCGGGTAGCGCTTCGTAACTATACACCGCGCCGGTCTCGGCAAACGACAGCTTCTCGCTCGTCCATGTCTCGATGAAGGGCTTGAACCAGCTGGGGTCGTCGAGCATGGTGACGCGTAGGTTGACGAACCAGTCCATGCCTTCCGGCCGGGTGAACATCCAGCTCATGCAGTGCGGGCAGAAATAATGCTTGGTGGCGCCGTGCAGGCCGCCGATAACAGGCTCGCCCTTGGCAACCTCGAAGCCTTCGCTGGGGATGGCGGCACTCAGCGAATAGGCGCTCGCCGTCATCTTCTGGCAGCCTGTGCAATGGCAGGCCATGGCCAGCAGCGGCGGAGCGCTGATCTTCAAGCGCACCCGGCCGCAGCGGCAGCCGCCCTCCATGGGCAAATTCGGTGATGTCATGATATCTCTCCCCTTCCGTCCTCTGATCTAGAGGAGGCGGCGTCATTGTCGAGGGAGCGCACCGGTGCAAATCTCAAAAGCGGTTTATCGGACGCGCGGGATTGCCGACCACCGTTGCGCCCGCCGGCACATCCTTCGTGACGACGGCGCCCGCACCCACGATCGCGCCATCGCCGATCGTCACGCCGCCGAGGATGATGGCGGCGCCGCCGATCCAGACGTCGCTGCCGATTGCGACCGGCCGGGCGATCTCGATCCCCCTACTGCGAAGCGCCGGATCCTTGTGATGCTCGGCGCAATAGATCTGCACGCCCGGGCCGAACATGGTGCGATCGCCGATCGTCACGCTGCCGGAATCAAGGATGGTGCAGCCGGCATTGACATAGACGCGCTCGCCGAGAACGATATTGATGCCGTAGGAGCAGTGAAACGGCGCTTCGATAAAGATATCGGAGGCGGCCTGTGCAAAAAGCGCCCTGAGGGCGGGCGCTGCGGAGCCGCGCTCGTCCGGCGGCAGCGTATTGTGGGCGTGGACGGCGAGCCGCGCCTGCCGGCGCAGGTGATCGAGCTCGTCGTCAAGGCAGCAATACCACTCACCCGCCACCATCTTCTCGCGTTCGCTTGCCATCAGCGCATCGCCCTTCAAGCCGGGACCTGCGACAGCATCTCGACCTCTTGCCGTTCGATCTGCCCGACCCAGGCGCGGGCGATGGCAAGGCCGGCGGCATCGGCGCCACCAGCATGCTGCGCAGTCAGCTCGGCATAGCTTTCCAGCCAGCCGGGCGCGATTCGCTCGATCGTATCGGGGAATTCCGCCTTCCACTGCTCGATCACCGTTCTGTCAGCCTCGAAATGAAACTGCGTGCCGTAGACGGCGCGGCCGATGCGGAAAGCTTGGTTTTCAGCGACAGGGCTGCTCGCGAGACGAACGGCGCCTGCAGGCAGGGAAAAGGTGTCGCCATGCCACTCGAAGATGGTGAATTCGCCGCCAAGCGCCGAGAGCAGCGGATCGGCGCGGCCTTCATCGGTGACGCCGATGCTGTGCCAGCCGAATTCGCGGGCGTTTCCGAGATGGTTGTCGGCGCCATAGGCGCGGGCAAGGATCTGGCTACCGAGGCAGATGCCGAGCACGGCCTTGCCGGCATCGCCGAAGCGGCGCGCGAGCCGGGCGAGCTCCGGCAGATAGGGATGCGTCTCGTCATCCAGCGCGCTCTGCTCGCCGCCGAGAACGACCAGCGCGTCATGACTGGCTATGTCTGGCGGCAGGATGCCATTCCGCCAGACCCGGAACCACTCGATCTCAGCACCCGCCTCGTCGAGCGCCGTCGCAAGCGCGCCGAGGCCGGTGTTGCGCATATTTTCGACGACTGCGACTCGCATAGGTTCTCCCCGATGGTCGGCAGGAAGAGACCATGCCAAAGAACGGCATGCAAGATGCTTGCGCATGCGCGATTGCGCCCGCAGGCTGCAAGGGCTTAAATCACCCCAAATGAAGGGAAAACGCAATGACCGAAAAAGCCCGCGTCTCGATCCTCTACTGCACCCAGTGCAACTGGCTGCTGCGCGCCGCCTGGATGGCGCAGGAGCTGCTGAGCACCTTTTCCGACAGTCTCGGCGAGGTGGCGCTGATCCCCGGCACCGGCGGCAATTTCGAAATCCGCGTCAATGGAGATCTCATCTGGGAGCGTAAGCGCGACGGCGGCTTTCCCGGGCCGAAGGAGCTGAAGCAACGCGTCCGCGACATCATCGAGCCCGGCCGCGATCTCGGCCATGTCGACCGCGTCTCGCACGAAAGCTGACCAAACCCGCTCAGCGATAGGGTGAGCGGCAGACCCTGTAGACGCCTTCATAGGTGAGGAAGTGATCCGTCCGCGGATTATAGGAACGGTATTCATTGGTGCACCAGGCGATGTGCTTGTTCATATCCCGTGCCGGCTGCACCTGGCGCACCGGCGGCGGGTCATAGGTCAGCTGCGGCCGCCCCGCCGCGCCCGGCAGATAATAGGTCGGCCCCGCGCCCCGCGGACGGTAATTCGGCTGGACATAGGCCGGGCGATGCCATTGCTGCGGCCCAAAACCGAAGCAGCCGCGAAAATCGCAGAGCGTCGATCCCGTGTTGACCGGCCCGAGACCCGGCTTCGGCGAATCAGCGCTGGCCACGACAGGCGCGAAAACGGCAAAAAGGCCGGCGAGCAGAAGCGTGCGGGCAGCGGGCATGAGGCGTTCCTTTCGAGACCCCCTCTATATAGGGCGCCCGGAGCGAACCGCGATGTCTCACCTCCAGCCGCTCCCTCGCATGTGATCGGCTGTTTTTTGCAGACTGTCAGGAAAACTTCAAAAACCCAGTTGACAGTCACGAGCCACCCCCTTACATCGCTCTCCGTCGCCCAGATGGCGGAATTGGTAGACGCGCAGGTTTCAGGTACCTGTGCCGCGAGGCGTGGAGGTTCGAGTCCTCTTCTGGGCACCATTTCCTTTTGATCGCTGCCAAGATCAAATATTCGAACCCTTCCAAAAATTACGCACTTGGCTCTGTGGACAGAGGCCATTGACGTGCTTGCCTGGATACCGCTCCGTGAGCGGCGCAGGTTGAAGCCGGTCACGCCGCCATGTGGGATGTCGTCTTCCCGCTTTCCGATACGACCGACAAAGCTGTAATGCCGGCTTCTCTGGCGGCGCGAAGAAGCAATTCCCTCAATTCCTCCATACCGGCCTCTCCCGCGACCGCATCGTCGCAAGCCTTCACAGCCGCGACATATTCCTCTCCATCGTCGAACGGCCAATCAATTATCAGAACTTCGGCTGCGTCTCGGAGGGTCTTGACGATCCTTCGCCGACCGCCAAGAAAGAGGACAAGAGGTGCAAAATTCGGTGATGCGTTCCATTGCATGACACTTTCTCCCAAAGGTTAGAATATTAGTAATGATGCAAGAAGCATGCCGGGGAGCGGAAGGCGCTCCTGGAAGTTCTGAGCCATTTTCGCGAGATCGCCGGCGGGTCTCGCACTCACCGCCTTTGGCATCGCGGCCGGGACATATTAAGCTGAAAGGACATCAACTGATTCGACCGTTCCAGAATCGTTGACCCCATCTCTTCTATGACCGCCGAGATCAGCGGTCTTCATGAGGAGGCCTGGCGATGGATGTCAGCGCATTGCAAATGTGTGAAACACGCTAATAGCAATTCCAGGCCAAGTCTCGATGGTAGCACCCATTGCAAATTCCACCCGGCTGATGGACGCCGTCTCCTCTCAAATCGATCACATTCTGTTCGAATGTGACGACGGAACCAGCATTTCAAGTTCGAGCCTGCTGGAATTCAGCGCGCAGCGCGCATTTCGACAGACGCCCCGGCGGCTGGTCTTCTGCATGTGCGAGAACGACCCGGGCGGTTTGCTGGGCTATCTCAGCCTACTCAAACTCGATGCCGTTCCGCTGATGCTGAGCGCTAGCCTGGCGGCGGCGCAATTTGAGAAGCTGGTGTCGGCCTATCGTCCGGGTTTTGCATGGCTGCCGGACCACCGAGCCGGTGAATTCGGCGACGGGCATGTGCTGCTCTCTCACATGGGATATAGTCTCGTCGCCGCCGCGGCAGATGAAGCTTATCCGATCGACGATTCGTTGGCGCTGCTGCTCAGCACCTCGGGAAGCACGGGAACGCCGAAGTTCGTGCGGCTTTCGCACGACAATATCCTCGCCAATGCTGAGGCCATCAGCACCTATCTGGGCTTGACCGGCGAGGAGCGGCCGCTCACGACGCTGCCGCCGAGCTATTCCTACGGCCTTTCAATCATCCACAGCCATCTTCTGGCGGGAGCCACGATCGCGCTGACCAACAAGACATTCTTCGATCGGGCATTTTGGGACTTTCTGAAATCGTCGAAGGCGACGAGTTTCGGCGGCGTGCCCTATCATTACGAAATGCTGAAGAAACTGCGTTTTCCATCCATGGATCTTCCGAGCCTCAGGAGCCTGACGCAGGCGGGCGCGCGGATGGAGCCCGAACTGACGCGCGACTTCGCCGAGCTTTGCGCCAACAAGGGTATCCGCTATTTCAGCATGTACGGGCAGACCGAAGCCACCGCGCGGATGTCCTATCTCTCTCCCGACAGGGCGATCGAGAAGGCCGGCAGCATCGGCCGGCCGATCCCGGGCGGCGCTTTTTGGCTCGAGGACGAGCACGGGCAGAAGATCGAGGGCAACGACGCAGCGGGCGAGCTCGTATATTACGGCCGGAACGTCTCGATGGGCTATGCGGAGGGCTATCGGGATCTGGCGCTCGGCGACGAGCGAGGCGGCGTTCTGCGCACAGGCGATATCGCCCGCCGGGACGCCGAAGGCGATTATTACATCGTCGGGCGCCTGAAGCGTTTCCTCAAAATGTTCGGCCATCGCATCAATCTGCAGGATGTCGAGGCGCAGTTGCTGGCGGCCGGTCACACCGTCGTCTGCGCTGGCCAGGACGATCAGCTGGAAATTTACCTCCCTCAAGGCTCCGGCGAGGCCGGTAAGCTCATCAAAGCCAAACTCATTTCGGATCTGAAGATCAGCCCGAAAGCGATCAGCGTCTATGCGATTGCCGAGCTGCCGCGGAATGATTCCGGCAAGATCCAATATAATCAACTGAAGTCATCTGCCGGGGATAGCCTCGCATGAGCGTTTTTGATCCCTCCCAATGGCTCGATCGCGAGCCCTATTCGATGAAAGCCGCGGAAAAATCGGGGGCGCTGACTGAAGTCATGCGCAATCTGACCGAATGGCATCGCGACCATTGCGCCGAATATAGCGGCATTCTCGACCTCGTCAGCGATAGGGCGGCAGCGGTGGACGGATTGGAGGACGTGCCGTTCATTCCGGTTCGGCTGTTCAAGGAATTGGATCTGTTGAGCATCGAGAGAGGTCAGGTGTTCAAGACGATGACCTCATCCGGCACCAGCGGCCAGCAGGTATCGCGCATCTACCTCGACAAGGAAACCGCGGCGCTGCAAAGCAAGATCCTCGCCCGGCTGATGGCCGAAGTACTCGGCAAGAAGCGGCTGCCGATGCTGGTCATCGATTCACCGAGCGTGCTGCGCAACCGCAACGCTTTCTCGGCGCGGGGTGCCGGTATTCTCGGCTTTTCCTTCTTCGGGCAGGACGTCACCTATGCCCTCGACGACGAAATGAACCTGGACATACCGGCCATCGAGGCCTTTCTCGAGCGGCACCCGGACCAGCCGATCTTCCTGTTCGGCTTCACCTTCATGATCTGGCAGCATTTCTATGCGCCGCTGAAGGCGATGGGTAGACGTCTGCCGATCGACGGGGGCATCCTGCTGCATGGCGGGGGCTGGAAAAAGCTGCAGGATCAGGCGGTCGGCAATGTTGAATTCCGGGCGGCGATGACCGAATGCGCCGGGATCAGGCGCGTCGTCAATTATTACGGCATGGTCGAGCAGACGGGATCAATCTTCCTGGAATGCGAAGAGGGGCATCTGCATGCGCCGATTTATGCCGATGTCATTATCCGCGATCCGAAGGATTTTCGGACGCTCGAAGTCGGAGAGACCGGGCTGATCGAAGTCATGTCGCTGATACCGCGCAGTTATCCCGGGCATGCGCTGCTGACCGAGGATATCGGCCGGATCGAAGGCGAAGACGACTGCCCCTGCGGGCGGCATGGCAAGTATTTCTCGGTGGCCGGACGCATCGCCAAGGCCGAGGTCAGAGGCTGCAGCGACACCTATGAAGCAAATTCCTGAACTGCCCGTCACCCTTCGCGTCGGCGGTGCGCTCAACATGCTGGAATGCAAGCCGCTGGCGCCCTACTCCACTCAGGCGATGGAATTTCTGGCGACCCTTTCGAAGGCGTTGCTCGCGCTGCCGGCAGCGCGCCAGTATCCCGATATCGCCGCCTTCGGCTATTGGTGCCGAGCCGCAAACCTTGCCAAACTCGCGCGCGAATTCGGCACGCAATATCCCCGTATCGGCCGAGGCCTCGTGCTTCACATCGCGCCGGCCAACGTCCCGGTCAACTTCGCCTTTTCCTTCGCCTTCGGGCTGCTGGCCGGCAATGCCAACATCGTTCGTATTCCTGAACGGGATTTTCCGCAGGTCGAGATCATCTGCGACGAGATCGCCAGGCTGTTCGCCCTGCCAGTGCACAGCCGGCTGGCCGCAATGAACCGGCTGATAAAATATCCGCGCGATGACGAGATCACCGGCGCTTTGTCGGTTCATTGCCAGGCGCGGATGCTCTGGGGGGGCGATTCGACGATCGCTCATCTGCGCAAGCTTCCCGCCCATCCGCGCAGTGTCGATATCGCCTTCGCCGACCGTTATTCCTTCTGCCTGATGCAGGCCGAGGCCGTGCTCAGGGCCGACGAGCGGGCGATCGCGGAACTCGCGAGGGGTTTCTTCAACGATGTCTTCCTTCTTGACCAGAATGCCTGCTCGTCTCCGCATCTGGTGATTTGGCAAGGCGATGAAGAGCAGGCCGCAAAGGCGCAGGACCGGTTCTGGCCGACAATGGCGTCGTATCTCCAGCAGCGTTACGAGATCGCGCCGATCCATGCCGTCGACAAGTTCGTCAATCTTTGCCGGACAGCAGACAGGCTGCCGCAGGCAAGCGGGAGCACGCGGCACGACAATCTGATCTACCGCGTCAGCCTGGATGCCCTGCCCTCCGATATCGAGCGGCATCGCGGCCAATACGGCTTCTTCTACGAATATGTGACCGCAGATCTCGGCTGCCTCGCCGGGATCGTCGGCGAACGTTACCAGACGCTGACCAGCTTCGGCATCGACCGGGACGCACTGGTCCGTTTCATCATCGATGAAGGGCTGACGGGCATCGACCGGGTGGTGCCGGTCGGCAGAGCGCTCGATATGGGCGCCATCTGGGACGGCTACAACCTCGTCCAGGAGCTTTCGCGGATCGTCAGTACAGCCTAGCGCAAGGACGGCGGCGCATTGTCGGTGTTCATGTTCAGGCGCAGCTGCTGCGATTCGGACCGCTTTTGACATCGAGTGAGGACATCAGACTATGAGCAACCGTGAGAAATATCAGGCCGCTTTTGCGGAAACCTTCATGCTGGACGCCAAGGACCTGCCTAACCTGAAATATCAGGAAGCCGCAGCCTGGGACAGCGTCGGGCATATGGCGCTCATGGCCGCGCTGGAGGAAGCCTTCGGTATCGAAATGGACATCGACGACATCATCGAATTCTCCAGCTACGAAGCCGGACAGGAGATCCTGGCAAAGTACAATGTGAGCATCGAGAAGGCCGCATGAGCGACGCAACGAACGCCGTCGCTTTCGATATCAACGGCATTATCAGCCATCAGCGAAATCGCTATCCTGTTCTGCTGATCGATCGCGTCACAGCGGTCGATCCCGGCAGGAGCGCCTCGGCGGTGAAGTGCTTTACCTATAATGAATGGTTCTTCCCCGGCCATTTCGATGATGAGCCGAATGTGCCGGGTTTCATCCAGATCGAATCGCTGACGCAGACCTTCATCATGACCTTCCTCTGTATGGAGGAATACAAGGGCATGAAGACCAATTTCGTTTCGCTCAACAATGTGAAGTTCAAGCGCAAGATCGTTCCGGGCGACGTCTTGGAGATCGATGCAGTCCTCGTCTCCTTCAAGCGCGGAATTGCAATCGGCTCGGTCAGCAGCGCGGTGAGAGGCGAACCTGCCTGCAGCGGCGATTTCATCGTGGCCGTGCCCGACATCCTGGATCGCTTCAAGCCGAAAACCCCATGAGATAGACGATCGATGAGAGTTGCCGACTATATAATGCAGCGTCTCGCTGAGGCCGGGATCGGACACGTATTCCTGGTCACCGGACGTGGCGCCTTGTTCCTGACCGACGCGCTGGCCAAACATGCTGAGCTGCAGGGCATATCGGTCCATCACGAACAGTCGGCTTCTTTCGCGGCTGCCGCCTACGCCCATCAGACCGGCGGACTGGGCGCGTGCCTCGTCTCCACCGGCTGCGCCTCGACCAACACGATCACGGGCGTGCTGTCGGCCTGGCAGGACGGCATTCCCTGCATTTTCATCTCCGGCCAGAATACGCTGAAAGAAACCAGCCGCTATACCGGCATTCCGCTGCGCACCTACGGCCAGCAGGAAGCCGACATCATCTCGATCGTTCAACCGATTACCAAATATGCGAAAATGATCACCTCGGCCGAAGAGATCGTCGAAGCCATGGACACGGCGCTGACGCTCGCTAATACCGGCCGGAAAGGCCCCGTCTGGATCGATGTGCCGCTGGACTTGCAGAGCGCCCAGATCGATCCCGAAACGATCGCGCGGGCAAGTCAGGCGCCGGTGCTGCCCATAGCAACGCAGCAAGATATGGATGCTGTCGTCGCGGCGTTGTCGGCGGCCAAACGCCCCGTCGTGCTGATCGGCAATGGCCTGCGTTCCAGCGGTGCGGCGGACGCCTTTCGGCAGTTCGTGGAGCGCTGGAACGTCCCGGTGACCTTCGCCGCCTCGGCTCCGGACGCCTATGGCAGCGCCAATGCCAGGTCAATCGGCTCCGTCGGTTCGATGGGGTGTTCGCGCGCCGGAAATTTCGCGGTGCAGAATGCCGATCTGCTGCTCGTCCTCGGCTGCCGGCTGACCTCGCTGACGACGGGACCGGACTTCTGCAAATTCGCCCGGGCGGCAAAGATCGTCGTCGTCGACATCGATCAGGTCGAGCACAGCAAGGAAACCGTGCAAATCGACCGATTCGTGCATGCGGAGCTCGCCAACTTCCTCGAACGGATCAATGCAGCCGACTGCGAGCCGGCGAATGCCGCCTGGATGGCCAAGTGTCAGCACTGGAAGGCAATCTTCTCAGGCCCCGAGCCCGACTTCAGGCACGCGGAGCGCGTCGACCTCTATGAATTGGCCGAATGCCTGACCGAGCTGATGCCGCCGTCCTCGACACTGGTCACCGATTCCGGATTGAACGAGGTGATCCTGCCGACCAACATCCAGTTTTCCGACGGCATGACCGCTGTTCATCCGGCCATGCAAGGGGCGATGGGCTTTGCCCTGCCGGCGGCGATCGGCGCCTATTATGCAAAGCCGCAGCCTGTCATCGCCGTCATCGGTGACGGTTCGATCATGATGAACCTGCAGGAATTCGAGACGATCCGCTACCGCAACCTGCCGGTCAAGGTCATCGTCATCAACAACAACGTCTATTCGATCATCCGCAGACGCCAGCAGGAGCTGTTCCGGAAGCGCGTGATCGGTGTCGATCCCGCCAACGGCGTGAGCGCGCCCGATTTCTCCAAAGTCGCCGCCTGCTTCGAGCTCGATTACATCAGGATCGACGCCCCGGATCAGCTGCGGAGCGGTCTTGAGGATCTTCTCAGCCGGGATGGACCGGTTCTCTGCGAGATCATGGGCCGCGAAGATCAGGAATATATCGAGCTGGGGCAGACACGTAGCGCGATCGACCGGCGTTTCGTACGCCGTCCACTCGAAGATCAGGCCCCCTTCCTCGACCGCGATCTTTTCCTTTCGGAAATGGTCATCGAGCCCATCGACCAATAGGCAAACTCATCATGGCAACTGTCACACTTCGCAACGGCCGGCTGATCGGTGATTATCTCGCGCCCTACGTCATCGCCGAGCTGAATACGAGCCATTTCGGCGAGGTGGCCACGGCGCGAACCATGATCGCTCAGGCGAAAGAGGCCGGCTGCGATTGCGTGAAATTTCAATCGTGGAGCACGGAGTCTCTTTATTCCGCCGGTTATTACCGCGAGAACGCGATCGCGAAGCGCATCGTCAACAAGTTCTCACTTGCGGATGCGAAGCTTGAAGAGCTCGCGGCCTACTGCCGGGAGATTGGCATCGACTTCGCCTCAACGCCCTATTCGCGTTACGAAGCCGAGTTCCTGGTGAAGGTCTGCGAGGTTCCCTTCATCAAAATCGCCTCGATGGAGCTGAACAATCTGCCTTATCTCCGCCATCTCGGCAGTCTCGGTGCTCCGCTGGTGCTCTCGACCGGCATGGGTTCGCTGGAGGAAATCATCCGCGCAGTCGAGGCCATCGAAGAGACCGGCAATCGGCAGATCATCATCCTGCACTGCACCTCGGTCTATCCGGCGCCGCCGGAGACCATCCGCCTTCAGAATATCCTCGGCCTGCGCAGCGAATTCCCGGCCTACCCGATCGGATATTCCGACCACAGCACGGGTATCGAGATCCCGGCCGCGTCGATCGCGCTCGGCGCATGCGTCATCGAAAAACACTTCACGCTCGACAGCTCGCGCATCGGCATGGACAACCAGATGGCGACGGAGCCCGAGGAAATGAAGGTGATGATCTCAGCCTGCCGTAAGGTGCATACGGCGCTCGGCGGCACGGGACGGATCCTCGATCCTTCCGAGCGAGACCAGATACCGAAGATGCGGCGGAGCATCATCACTGCACGCGCCTTGAAGGCGGGCAGCGTCATCGGAGCAGACGATCTCGATGCGAAGCGGCCGGGGACGGGCATTGCGCCGACCGAAATCGGTACCGTCGTCGGCAAGCGGCTGAAAGTCGACATCGATGCCGACGAGATCATCCTTCCGGAACATTTCGAGTAACTGGAAAGTCAGCCGATGACCCCGATACAGCAATATATCCACGATATCGTGCAGGAGAAAATTTCGGCGGTCATCGATCTCGTCGACGAGAGCGGCACTCCGATCGGAAGACTCGTTCCATTGACTGTCAGCCATCTCGACGACGAAGTCATCCTCGGTAAGCTGACCGACTGGCGTAACGCCAATATGAATTTCTTCCTGACGCATTTCACCGCGACCATCGAGCGGACGAGAAGCTGGCTTGCCAATGTCGTTTTCAAGAACCCGACGCAGCTGATGTTCCTGATCTATTCGTCCGACCAGCTGATCGGCCATTTCGGCTTCAAGGACCTGACGGAGAAGGACGTGCTGCTCGACAACGCCATGCGCGGCGAGCGCGGCGGCCATCCGAAATTGCTCCAGGCCGCCGGCCGCGCCCTGATCGACTGGCTGTTCGAAAAGACCAATGTCAAAACGGTCTATGGATATGTGCTGACGACAAATGCGGCAGCGATCATGCTTAACCGGGCGATGGGCTTTGGCCTCTGGGACAAATATCCGCTCAACAAGTCCGTGACGAATGGCGAGGCTCGCTGGGACATGGGACCAAAAGGCGGAAACAGCGACGACAATTCATACTGCTATCGCGTCGAGGTCGTCCGAAGCGGCGCCTGATGCGATCCCTAGGCACTACGGTAAGCCTCGCACAAGAACGAAATTGGATACCGGAACAGGATGAAATGCGGGCTTTTCCGCCTGTTGAAAGCCCGGCGCGTCGCAGGACGGGCGGGCGGACTTGATTAGATACTCTGGAGTTCGCTTGGGATGAAAGTCGTAATTCTCGCCGGTGGCCTTGGCTCTCGTCTTGCCGAGGAAACCAGTATCCGCCCCAAGCCTCTGGTCGAAGTCGGCGGCATGCCGATCCTCTGGCACATCATGAACATCTATGCCCATCACGGGCTCAATGATTTCATCATCTGCGCCGGCTACAAGGGCTACATGATCAAGGAATACTTCGTAAACCTTGTTCTCCATCACAGCGACGTCACCGTCGATCTCGCCTCCAACAGCATCGATTATCACGGCGGCAAGCGCCCGAACTGGCGCGTCACCGTCGTCGATACCGGCGTGCATTCGATGACCGGTGGCCGTATCGGCCGCGTACGCGACTATCTCAACCCCGGCGAACCCTTCTGCATGACCTATGGCGACGGCGTCGGCGACATCGACATCGCCTCTGAAGTCGCCTTCCATCGCAGTCATGGCTTAAAGGCGACGATGTGCGCAGTCTCCCCTCCCGGCCGCTACGGCGCCACAAACATCGAAGGAAAGTTCATCACCTCCTTCGTGGAGAAACCGAAAGGCGACGGCCAGCGTATCAATGGCGGATTTTTCGTGCTCGACCCCTCGGTGGTCGATCTCATTCCGAGTGATGACACGATTTGGGAAGCAGGGCCGCTGGAATGGCTCGCCGCCAACAACCAACTCGCCGCCTTCAAACATGACGGCTTCTGGCAGCCGATGGATACGCTTCGAGAGCGCAACCATCTGGAAGAACTCTGGAACACCGGAAAGGCGCCGTGGAAGCTATGGGCCTGACCAACTTCTGGAAAGGACGGCGGGTCTTTCTGACCGGACATACTGGCTTCAAGGGATCCTGGCTCTCCCTGTGGCTGGAACGGCTCGGCGCCGCGATGACTGCGGTGTCTCTGGCGCCCGAGACCGGACCGTCGCTCTATCGGAAGCTCGCCCCCTGGGACGATCGCCGCCACCATATCGTCGATATTCGCGATGCCGCGGCACTTCTCGCCATCTTCAAAGGCTTCGAGCCGGAGATCGTCATTCATATGGCTGCGCAGGCGCTGGTGCGGCGCTCCTATGAGAACCCGGCCGAAACCTTCTCGACCAACGTGATGGGAACGGCAAATATCCTTGACGCGATCCGGCACACGCCATCCGTCAAGACGGTGCTGGTCATCACTTCGGACAAGGTCTACGCCAATAACGGCAGCGGCATACCTTTCGTCGAAACAGATACGCTCGGCGGCAAGGATCCCTATAGCAACTCCAAGGCCTGCACAGAACTCGTCTGCCAGAGCTATCGCGATAGTTTCTTCAAGGGACGCGATCTCAGACTCGCGACCGTGCGCGCCGGCAATGTCATCGGCGGCGGCGACTGGTCCAGGGACCGGTTGATCCCGGACTTCATCCGGGCCTTCGAGGGCGGCGAGCCGATCATGCTGCGTTATCCCGAGGCGATCCGCCCCTGGCAGCATGTGCTGGAGCCGCTCGGCGGCTATCTCGGCTTTGCCGAGGTGCTGACGGAGGAGCGCGGCAAGAATCTGCCGGACGCGCTGAATTTCGGCCCGAATCCGGAAAGCTTCGCCACGGTTTCCGAACTCGCAGAAGCGCTCGGGCGCGCGCATGACGTCGAAAATGTATGGCGGCTTGCGCCGGGCGAACATCTGCCTGAAGCGCCGGCGCTGACGCTGAGTTCGGCCCTTGCGTTCGACACCATCGGCTGGCGCCCACGCCTCAGCCTGCAACAGACCATCGACTGGACTGCCGCCTGGTACAAGGCCAACCGCGAAGGCGAAGACATGCGCGCCTTCTCGCTCGGCCAGATCGCGGCATATGAGGAAGCAGTATCATGACAGCGCATAATTGCCGGTTTTGCGACGCTCCGTTGAAGCATCGTTTCGTCGATCTCGGCTCGACGCCGCTCGCCAATGCCTACCTGACGGAAGAGCAGCTCAACCAGCCGGAACCGTCCTATCCGCTGCGCGCCTTCGTCTGCTCCGAATGCTGGCTGGTGCAGGCCGATGCCTTTGTTCCGCCGGAAGATATCTTCAGCCACTACGCCTATTTTTCCTCTTACAGCGACAGCTGGGTGGAGCATGCGCGCCGGTTCACCATCATGGTGCGGGAGCGCTTCGGCCTCGGTCCGACCTCGCAGGTCATCGAGGTGGCGAGCAATGACGGTTATCTCCTGAAGCATTTTGTCGAGGCCGCCGTGCCGGTGCTCGGCATCGAACCGGCCGAAAACGTAGCCGAAGTCGCCCGCGCCATCGGCGTGCCGACGGAGGCGCGCTTCTTCGGCAAGGCGACGGCCGCCGATCTCGTTTCGCGCGGGCATGCCGCTGATATCGTCATCGGCAATAATGTGCTTGCCCATGTGCCTGACATCAACGACTTCGTCGGCGGGCTTTCGGCCGTGCTGAAGCCCGACGGCGTCGTCAGCGTCGAATTTCCGCATCTGCTGCGGCTGATGGAGAGCATCCAGTTCGACACCGTGTACCACGAGCATTTCTATTATCTTTCTCTGCTCGCCGTCGAAAAGGTCTTTGCCGCCCACGGCCTGAAGGTCTTCGACGTCGAGGAACTGCCGACTCATGGCGGCAGCCTGCGCATCCTCGCCTGCCGCACGACCTCGACCGCCCACGCCACCGGTCCTGCCCTTACCAAGGTACGGGCCGACGAAAAGGCCGCCGGCTTCAACAGGACCGAAACCTACGAAGCCTTCCAGAGCCGTGTCGCGCCAATCAAGCAAGGCCTGCTCGCCTTCCTCAACGAAGCCAAGCGGAACGGCAAGAGTGTGGCCGCCTATGGCGCGGCCGCCAAGGGCAATACGCTTTTGAACTTCTGTGGCGTCGGCACCGACCTCATCGACTATGTCGTCGATCGCAATCCGCACAAGCAGGGCCACTACCTGCCGGGCAGCAAGCTGCCGATCTATGCGCCGGAGAAGATGGAAGAAACCCGGCCCGACTACGTGCTGATCCTGCCCTGGAACATCAAGAATGAGGTGGTTTCCGGCAACAGAAAGGTCGCCGCCTGGGGCGGACGTTTTGCCGTCGCCGTGCCTGAATTGACGGTGCTCGGATGAGGTTTTCGCCAACCGCGGTTGCAGGAGCCTTCGTCGTCGACGTCGAGGAACGCGCCGACAACCGCGGGGTGTTTGCGCGAACCTTCTGTGCGGAAAGCTTTGCCGCCCACCGGCTCGCCTCGGTCTATCCGCAGTGCAACGTCTCGCAGAATCACAAGCGCGGAACGCTGCGCGGTATGCACTACCAGGCCGATCCGAAACCGGAGTCAAAGCTCGTCAGGGCAATACGCGGTCGGGTCTTCGACGTGGCGCTCGACCTTCGTCCGGCATCCGAGACCTACCTCAAATGGGCCGCGGTCGAACTCGACGGCGAAAAGCGCAACGCCTTCTACATTCCGGCGGGCTGCGCCCACGGGTTCCTCACTCTCGAGGACAATTGCGAACTCTTTTACCAGATGTCCGAAGTCTACGTTGCCGAACTCGCGAGGGGTGTGCGGTACGACGACCCTGAATTCGGCATCGCCTGGCCATTCGCGCCAGTCATCATCAGTGAGCGCGACGCCGCGCTCGAAAGCTATGTCAGGGGGACACTCACTTGAGCGGCATCAAACTCAGCATCTGCATTCCGACCTATAATCGCGAACCTTTCCTTCGCCATTGCCTGACCTATTGCGAAAACGACTACAAGTTCGATTTCCCCTTCGAGATCGTCATCTGCGACAACGCCTCCACCGACGGCACACAGCAGGTGGTCGAGGAATTCATCGCCCGCGGCCTGCCGATCCGCTACTTCCGCCGTGACGAGAATGCCGGCGGCGGACCGAACTTTGCCAGCGCCTTCCGCCTCGGCAAGGGCGAATATCTCATCTATCTCGCCGACGACGACATACTGATCCCCGACGCCGTGGCCGAAACCGTCGAATATCTCGACCGGAACCCGGACGTGACCGCCGTTCAGGCGCCATGGTTCCTTTATGACGAGGTCAACAAGACCGATCTCGGGCAGTTCTTCAATCTTGAATCCGACGTGAAGTTTCAGCGGGGCAGTTTCACCGAAGTCTTCCAGTTCATCTACGAACGCCACATCTTTCCCGAGATCGCGGTCTACCGCGCCTCCGCACTTCGCTCGGCCTGGGTTCCCCGGGAATTCTGTTTCTACCCGTTCTCGTTCCTCGCCCATTTCCTCGACCAGGGCGCCGTCAGCTTCCTCAAGCGGCCATTCTACCGCTCGGTCTCCAACACGGTGATCGAACGCGACCGGCCGCAAGCGGGCACCGACGAGGTGATGACGAGCTGGGACCGCTACCGCGCGGGCCTCGAATATTTCCTCTTTACCGGAGCCAAGCGTGGCGCGATCCACCTCACGGCGGAGACCCGGCTTCAATATGAAGAAAAGTGCAAGATCTTCACGCTCAACCGCATGGCTGTCGCCTTCCGCTTCTGGGCGATGCGCAAGAACTTCCTCAAAGCATATGAACTCTACGTCCGGATCGTCTGGGGCGGCATTATCGATCACCCCGAGATCCGGCCCTTCCGCGACCGCCTGCCGCTGATGGTCGTGATCCAGACACTCGTCGGTGAAGTGAACGGCGCGATCGGCGTCAACGCACTGCTGCTCGCCGGTTTCACGGAAACGCCCGCTCTAGAGGCACTGATGCGCGAACTCGGCCTCAAGCCGCGCGTGAAAGTGACGACGGAAATCGGTGCCGATCCGATCGAGACGACGGCGGTCTTCGTCGCCGACGGCAGCGACCGAGACTATTTTGTCTCGCTCGGCTACCTGCCTGGCATCGTCCTGCACGAACACGACCTCGCCCGGCATGTGATCATGTAAGCCTCAAGTCACGTGAGCCCCGGGGCGAGTTTCAGGCGCCAAGTTTATCCGATCTCCATTTCACTCAGAAGAAGCAGCGGCATGAGCAACAGGATCTTCTACACCAAGCCATCCATCACCCAGCTCGAAACGGACTACGCGGCGGATGCCGCCGCCACCGGCTGGGGCGCGCGCTGCTACGATTATCTCAACCGCTTCGAGCACGACTTCAAAACCTATCTCGGCAGCGGCTTTGCAATCGCCACGTCGAGCTGCACCGGCGCCATGCATATGGGGCTTGCAGCGCTCGGCGTCGGCGCCGGCGACGAAGTGATCCTTGCCGATACGAACTGGGTCGCGACCGTCTCGCCGATCGTTCATCTCGGTGCCACACCTGTCTTCGTCGATGTGCTTGCCGACACCTGGTGCATCGATCCTGAGCAGGTCGAGCGCCATATTACGCCGAAGACCAAGGCGATCATCGCGACACATCTCTACGGCAACCTTTGCGACATGGATGCGCTGCTGCAGATCAGCAAACGCACCGGCATTCCCGTCATCGAAGACGCCGCCGAAGCGATCGGCTCCGTCTGGCACGGCCGCCGTGCCGGCTCGATGGGCGCCTTCGGTACCTTCTCCTTCCACGGCACCAAGACGCTGACGACGGGCGAAGGCGGCATGTTCGTCACCGATGACGCCGCCCTTTACGAGCGCGTGCTGACGCTCAGCAATCATGGACGCGCCCGCGGCCAGACGAAGCAATTCTGGCCGGATGCGATCGGCTTCAAATACAAGATGTCGAATATTCAGGCGGCCATCGGCTGCGCCCAGCTCGAGCGTATCGATGAACTCGTCAATCGCAAGCGCGAAATTCTGGCTTCCTATATGATCCGGCTTTCGACCCTGCCCGGCATCACAATGAATCCGGAATATACCGGCACGATCAACGGCGCTTGGATGCCAACAGCAGTCTTCCATCCCTCGACCGGCATCACCCGCGAGATGCTGCAGCAGGCTTTTGATGCGGCGAATACCGACGCACGCGTCTTCTTCTATCCGCTCTCCAGCCTCGCGATGTTCGAGGACCGACCGGAAAACCTCAACGCCTGGAGCATTCCAGGACGGGCGATCAACCTGCCGAGCTATCATGACATGAGCGAGGCCGATATCGAGCGAGTGGCGGCAACGCTGGTCAGTCTCGCCTCGACTCGAATGTATCACAACAGCATGACATTGCGGCAGCAGGCCTGAAAAGGCCTTACCGCACCGGCTGATAGTGGCCGCGGAGCGGAACCTTTTCGCCCATGGTCACGAAGCCGTCGCGGTCGCAGACATACATCAGCGTCGGCATGCCGCCAGAGCGGAAGATTTCGTCATAGCGACGGCGGATCTGGACGGTCTCGGTGCGGCAATTATAGGATTCCTCTTCCTTCTTGTCTGGCTGCGCCTTGACGCCGGGAAGGCCCTTGTAGGGATAGAGGGGTTGAACAGTCGAATCCACGGATTTCGTCCAGTCGACAGCGAAGGCTGACGCCGGGGCGAGGCTGGACAGGGCGCCGAGCGATATCAGAAGCATCATCAACAGCCGCATGGGAATTCTCCTGCGGCGACAAACCGCTTCTCCTGCATGTAGGAAAACCGATGGCCCGCATCAAGCCGCCGCGGCGGGGGATTTCCTGAAATAGCCTCTGATGACGGAGTGGCCGAAGAGACCGGCGAGGATGGCAAAGGCGGCACCCAGGAAGAACCCGGCGAGGAAGCCGCCGATGATGCCGGCGACCATCAAGATCTTCTTCCCCGGACCATCGGCCTTGACCGGCGGTTCGGCCGGAGAGATGACGCGGATGTTGCTCTGGCTGAGGTTCTGCTCCTCGCTCGTCTGGCTCGAGCGCTTGAGCACCGTTTCGTAGATATCGCGCGCCGCCGTCGCCTTGCGCTGCAATTCGTTCAGCTCCACCTGCTTGTCCGAGGTCGTCGCCTGCAGCGCCTTCTGAACGGCGAGTTCCTTGGCGACGCTGTCCTCGGCAGCCTTGGCCTGCTCGTATTCGCCCTTTGCCGAGGTGGCGAGGCGCTGCAATTCGCCCCTGATTTCGCCTGCTATGCTCTGCAGCGAGGAGCGCGCCGCCTGCAGGCGCGGATGACGCGTGCCCATCTGGCTTTCGAGGCTGCCGACGGCGGCGGCCTGGGCGGCATATTGCTGACGCAAGCTGACGAGCGGCGAGGTGACGCCGCCCTCCGCCTGATTGCCGGCAACGATGTCCTCGACGCGCAGATTGGCGACGGCATCGGCGCGGGCCTTCGCCTGGATGGTCTTTTCCTGCGCCGTCACCAAGAGCGTGTTCAGCGAGACGAGGCGCTGGTCGGAGATCAGGTTGCCTTCAGTCGCGGCCATGTCGTTGTCGGCCCGAAAGGTTTCGACCGCCTGCTCGGCCTCCAGCACCTTCTGACGCAGGTCGGCAAGGCGTCCGTCAAGCGTCGAAGAGGTGTTTTCGTAGAGGCCGTTCGAAGCGCTGTTTTCCTCCTCGGTAAAGGAGGTGACGACTTGGTTGGCAAGCCTTGCCGATTTTTCGGGATCGTTGGTCGTCGCGGCGAGCGAAACGACATAGGTGCCGGTCTGGCGGGTGATGACAAGCGCTTTCTGCAGGGCGCCGATCACGGCCGCGCCATCCGTCCTGCCGCCGTTAAATTCCGGATCCTGGTCGAGCTTCATCGCTTGGACGACGCGGCCCAGCACATTGCCCGAGGTCAGAATCTGCACCTGGCTGTCGATCAGGGCCGAGATCATTTCCGGCGATGGGCCTGAAGATTGCGCGCCCGCCTCGGCAAGGCCGATCTGACGCGGATCGAAATAAAGGCTGCTGACGGCAGTGAATTTCTGGCCGATCAGCGGCGCCACCACGCCGCCCCCGACGGCTCCAAAAAGGGCCAGCACAAACACCACCAGTCGGCGGCTCCAGATCGCCGCGATGCTGGAGCGGAGGTCGAGAAGCGGGGCGGCGGGCGCGGATGTGCTCTGCTGCGGCACATTGGCCGCAGGCGGTTCTGGGGCCGCAGGCGGTTCTGGGGCCGCGGGCGGCTCGACGGCAGCGGCCGGCGGCGGCTCGGATCGACGGATTTCTGCAACCCGTGCCGACGGCGGCACGAAAGGCGGTGGGGCGGGTTGGGGCTCGGGACGGGCGAAATCATCCGGACGAACAACGGGACTGCGCGAGCGCACGCCTTCCGGTGCAGTCGGAGACGGCTCGTAACTCCGCCAGCCGGGCAGCCGGCTTACCCTGTTCCTGTCATACTGACTCATACGCGCACTCGTATCCCGCCCAGCGTGAAAGACTGAAGCCAAGGTGCGGAGACTTTAGAAATTCTTAGCTAACGGACCGTTAAGATAGGTGCAGCGAAGTCGATGTTGCGATTTTGCCGTGATTGCGAGGATAGCCATGAGGACGATACGACATCCGGTGGCGCTGCTGCTTGCGGCCGCCCTCATGGCGTCGCCGGTCTTTGCGGCCGGCGCGCCGTGTTATCGCGGCGTCAATCTTTCCGGCGGCGAATATAGCGAGCGCGGCGCCATCTACGGCACGAACTACATCTATCCGAGCGAGCAGACGATCCGCTATTTCGCCGAAAAGGGCATGACGATCATTCGGCTGCCCTTCCGCTGGGAGCGGCTGCAGCCGGCGCTCGGCGGGCGGCTGGACGAGGACGAATTCAAGCGGATCAAGGAAACGGTCGGCCTGATCCGAAAGCAGGGCATGGCCGTTCTGCTCGACCCGCATAATTTCGGCTATTACGATAAGGCGCAGGTCGGCACCGCGCCGGCGACGGACGCCGCATTCGCCGACTTCTGGGCAAGGCTCGCGGTCGAATTCGCTAATGAGGACGGCGTTCTCTTCGGCCTGATGAACGAGCCGCACGACGTCAAGGCGACGGACTGGCTCGATGCCGCCAACGCGGCGATCCGCGCCATCCGCGCCGTCGGCGCTCGCAACCTCATCCTCGTGCCGGGTACCGCCTGGAGCGGCGCTCACAGCTGGGAGGAGGATGTGATCGGCGGTGCCAACGGCACGGTGATGCTCGGCGTGCGCGATCCGCTCGATTTCTACGCTTACGAGGTCCACCAATATCTCGACGTCGATTCGTCGGGAACTCATGCCAGCTGCGAAGGCGCCACCGCCGCGGTCGAGGCCATCGCCGGCGTCACCGCCTGGCTGAAGCGAAACCATAAACGCGGTTTTCTTGGCGAATTCGGCGGCTCCGCCGATAAGGACTGCATGAGCGGCCTGACCAAGATCTACGCCACCATGTCCGACAACAGCGATGTCTGGCTCGGCTGGTCCTATTGGGCGGCGGGCGAATGGTGGCCGGCGGACGAACCTTTCAACGTTCAGCCGGGCAAGGGCCCCGAGCGACCGCAGATGCGGCTTCTCGCCGCGTCGGTGAAAGCGGATACCGGCGCCTGCACCGCCGTCAAGCCTGCGGGGAACTGACCTTGGCGGCCGTCGATCTGAAGGCAGCGACTTTCACGGCAGCGGGCAGCCGCCTCGATGCGGCCGGGGGAACGTCGCGCATCGACCATCCGGTGCTCTGGCTCGGCCTGCTTTCGATGCTCTATAACGGCATTCTTGCCTTCATCAACCACAACATCATGCCGCTGTCGATGACACATGTCGCCGCCAGCGAAGGCCTGATTCTGGCAGGCGCCATCATCTACATCCTCCATAAGGGGATCTACGAGACGGATCTGCCGGCCTTCCTGTTCCTGCTGTTCACGCTTGTCGTGACCGTCTATGTCAGCGTGCTCAACCGCATGCCGTTCGTCGATCATTTCCGCAACGTGCTGATCATCTTCTGCTTTACCGGCCTCGGCGGCTGGAGCAACGAGAGAACGATGAAGCTGGCCTTCCGCTGGGCAAGCCTCGTCGTGCTGATCTTCCTGATCTTCGAGATCATCAGCGTGCCTTTCTATGTCAGCATCGTGCATCCGTCCGATTATTTCGCCAATACGCGCGGGCTGCTGCCGCTGAGCTACAACAAGACGGGCCTTTTCCAGAATGCGCTCGGCTTTCCCGAGCGCTTTTCCTTCGGCATCATCGACCATCGCTCGTCGTCGATTTTCCTCGAACAGGTGTCGCTTGCCAATTTTTGCGGCGTGATCGCGATCTACCTGATTTCCATGTGGGAAAGATTGGGGCGCTGGGACCGGCTGCTCTTCATCAGCACGGCGGTGCTGATCCTGGTGACGAACGATACACGCACCATGCTGATCTTCTGTTTTGCCTGTATCGTCGGCTATTTCGTCTTTCCGAAGATCCCGCGGAATTTCAATCTGGCGCTGATGCCGCTGATCGTCGTCGCAGGTTTCGTCGTCTATACCCTCAAACCCAATGCGACGGGTGACAATTTCACCGGCCGCATCAATCTGACGATGAAGAAGATCATGGAGCTCGATCCTCTCGCCGTGCTCGGGCTTTCGGTCGACAGGGTCGCCGAGTTCGCCGACAGCGGCTATGTCTATCTGATCTACGCGGCGACGATCTTCGGCGTCGTCGCTCTTTGGCTGTTCGTCTGCCTCTTCCCCGCCGGGCGTACGGCGGCGCAGCGGCGCTGCGCCCATTCACTTTCTCTTTTCATTTTTCTGAATATGATGATCGGAGGGACCGCCGTTTTCTCGATGAAGATTGCCGGCCTCTTGTGGTTCGTCGTCGGATATATGCGCTTCCACGACAGCCCGCGCATCCGACAGGGTCGTGCGGTAGATGTACTGAGTTGACCGCAGCGGCACGGTAAATGGCGACCGCGCGAGCCCGAGGAGCAAGACATCAGATGCTTGTCCAGCTTCAATATCTGCGCGCGGTTGCGGCGCTGATGGTTGTTTATTTCCATGCGATATTGCAGCTTGCCAAGGTCAATCCCGCCGTCGATGCCACGGCTTTTCTTTATGGCGAAACCGGCGTCGACATCTTCTTCGTCCTCAGCGGTTTCGTGATGTGGCTGACGACGAGCGGGCGCGCGATCAGCCCCATCGATTTCGCCCGTCGCCGCATCAGGAGGATCGTGCCGCTTTATTGGCTGGCAACATTGTTTTCGGCTGTCGTGGCGCTGGCGGCCCCGTCATTGTTGAAATCGACGGTGTTCGACCTTCCGCATCTCATCGCCTCGCTGCTCTTTCTGCCATGGGCCAATGCCGCCGATCCAAGCACGATCACCCCCGTCGTTGTGCCGGGCTGGACATTGAATTACGAGATGTTCTTCTATTTCATCTTTGCGCTGCTGCTGCCGCTCTCGGAAACCCGCCGGATTCCAGCGATGTTTGCCGTCTTTGCGGTGATCCTGATTGCCTGCCGGGTGCTGCCGGAAACGACGGCCACCCGGTTCTACGGCGAACCGATCATGCTGGAGTTCCTCGCCGGCGTCTTGCTCGGCTGGCTGTACGGGCAGAAGGTGCTTCTTCCGAACCGCTGGGCATGGGCGGCACTGGCCACGGGTTTTGTGTTCCTCTTCATCAACGAAGCGCTGATGCCGCCGGAGAGCCGGTTCTACGCCTGGGGAATTCCGGCGATCTTCATCATCTACGGAGCAGTTTCCATCGACTTTTCCCGGCTGCCCGTTCTGGGATGGCTGAACTATCTCGGCGACTGCTCCTACAGCATCTATATCACCCACGCTTTCACGCTCGCTTTCCTGAGGGTGGCTTCGGACCGCCTGCCGCTCGGCATCCTGCAGCAGCCGGTGCTCTTCGTGATCCTGTCGCTGGTGCTGTCGTCAATCGGCGGCGCAATCATTCATGAAATCACCACGCCGCGCCGGAAGGTCGCCGTGGCAAGCCGTCCGCCGGCCTAACCCTTCGGATCCACTTTCCGTCCTTCACATGCTTGGTTTCCCGCCTCCCGATGTCGCAAATTGCTCATCAGCTTTCAGCGACATGCTTTAATTTCATTCACTGAAGGCGAGAATACACATCCGTGCGGCGCTGGCGGCACAGCGTTTTGAGCAACTTCTTTTAAGCTGATCCGGCGATGAGAGAACTTGCAGGAACGTGATGGTTTATCTTGCAATTTGTCGCATAAATGAAAGTGCGCCGGCCTATTCGCGGCACGGGCTTTGATCTAAGCACGGGCTGCGGCCTCCAAGAGGGAAGAGGGAGAGACATGAAAAGCTATGTATTGACGGTATCCTGCAAATCGACGCGCGGCATCGTTGCGGCGATTTCGAGCTATCTGGCCGAGAAGGGCTGCAACATCATCGACAGCTCGCAGTTCGATGACCTCGATACCGGCAGGTTCTTCATGCGCGTCAGCTTCATTTCCGAGGAAGGACTTTCCGGTTCCGCGATCAGCGCCGATTTTGCTGCCGTCGCCGCGCCCTTCGAGATGGAGTACGAATTCCACGACAGCGAGAGCCGCATGAAGGTGCTCTTGATGGTGTCGCGCTTCGGCCATTGCCTCAACGACCTGCTCTACCGCTGGAAGATCGGCGCCCTGCCGATCGATATCGTCGGCGTCGTCTCCAACCATTTCGACTACCAGAAGGTCGTGGTCAATCACGACATCCCCTTCCACCACATCAAGGTGACGAAGGAGAACAAACCGCAGGCGGAAGCCCAGCTCGTCGATCTCGTCGAGCAGACCGGCACCGAACTGATCGTGCTCGCCCGCTACATGCAGGTTCTCTCCGACCAGCTCTGCAAGCAGATGTCGGGCAAGATCATCAACATCCACCACTCCTTCCTGCCGAGCTTCAAGGGCGCCAACCCTTACAAGCAGGCCTATCAGCGCGGCGTCAAGCTGATCGGCGCCACCGCCCATTACGTCACCGCCGACCTCGACGAAGGCCCGATCATCGAGCAGGACACCGCCCGCATCACCCATGCGCAGTCGCCCGACGACTATGTCTCGATCGGCCGCGACGTCGAAAGCCAGGTGCTGGCGCGCGCCATCCACGCTCATATCCATCACCGCACCTTCATCAACGGCAACCGCACCGTCGTCTTCCCGGCCAGCCCCGGAAGCTACGCCTCCGAACGCATGGGGTGAGCCGGCCGAGGCCGCGCATCTCTTTTGCTGGCAGACAACAATCTCCCGTTGCCTGCCAGCGGCAAGTATTTGATTATCGCGCTTAAGGGGTAATCGAATCATGCTGCGGGAGGGGTGTCATGACCGACGAGGCGCTTGTGGATCGCATGACGCTGCCGCGTCCCGACGTCACCGTTGCTGACGCGGAAGAAATCCTTCTTGCCCATTACAGCCTGACCGGCACGCTCGCTGAACTCGGCAGCCAGCAGGATCGGAACTACCGCGTCGACAGCGATCGCGGTCGATACGTCCTGAAGATCTGCCATGCCGCCTACGAGGTCCGCGAGCTCGAAGCGCAGAATGCCGCGCTCAATCATCTCAAGAGCCGAGAGGATGCGCCACGCGTTCCGAAGGTAATCGCCACGAATGACGGCCGGGAAATTGTCGTCCTTACCGTGCGCGGGCGGGGCTATCAGGTCCGGCTGCTGGAATATCTGGAAGGCCAGGGACTGACGGAGATGAGATATCTGGCGCCGGCGTCCGTCGCGGCGCTTGGCGCGCTCTGCGCGAGGCTGGCGCAGGCGCTTGCCGATTTCGACCATCCGGGCCTCGACCGCAGCCTGCAGTGGGATTTGCGACGCGCCGGCCCTGTCGCCGTACAGCTGCTGTCCGCCATCACCGACAGCGCTGCCCGTGACCGGATCGCCAAAACCATGGTGATGGCAGTTCGCCGCATCCAGCCCCTGGCGCCGTCGCTTCGGCTCCAGGCCGTCCATCACGACGTCACCGGCGACAATGTCGTCGGCCATCGCGACGCCCATGGCCACACGATCCCCGATGGCGTGATCGATTTCGGCGACATCATCCGCGGTTGGCTGGTCGGCGACCTTGCCGTTACCTGCGCTTCGCTGCTGCATCAGGCGAATGGCGATCCCTTTCATATCCTGCCCGCCGTCACCGCCTATCAGGCGATCTATCCCCTGAGCGACGACGAGCTGAAGGCGCTCTGGCCGTTGATCGTCGCGCGCGCGGTCATCCTCGTCGCCAGCAGCGAACAGCAGATGTCGATCGATCCTGATAACGATTACGTCCGCAGCAATCTCGACCGCGAGCGGGCGATCTTCGATACGGTGATGTCGGTTCCGTTCGAACTCATGGAAGCCGCGATCCTCAAGGCGGCCGGCGCAGATGTCGCCGCCCCGTCGGCATCAGCATGGCTGCCCTTGCTGCCAGATATCGATCCCGCCACTATCGCCTATGTCGACCTTGGCGTACGAAGTGCGCATTTTTCCGCCGGCAACTGGCTGGACGCCGATATGGACTGGCGGCTGCTTGCCCGGGCTGCAACCGAAAGCGGCACGGCGGCGACGCGCTATGGTGAATATCGGCTTTCCCGCACTGCGCTCGGAAACGACGCGGGACAGGCGACCTTCGCCCTGCATGTCGACATCTGCCTTGCCGCAGGAAGCGCGGTCGCGGCACCCTTTGCTGGCCGCATCGGCTGGAAGGACCAGCATCTGACACTGACGGATGACAGCATGACCCTGCATCTCGATGGACTCAACCCTTTGGTCGAGGATGGCGTCGTGCTTGCCGCCGGCGATCCGCTCGGTTCGGTTTTCGGTGAAGCGTCGTCGCTCGGCGGCCTGCGCCTCCAGCTCTGCAGCGTCGCAGGCCTCGAACCACCGCTCTTTGCCATGCCGCGCAAGGCGCCGGCCTGGTCGGTGCTCTGCCCTTCGCCTTCATCCCTTCTCAGCCCGGGCGCGGATGCGCCGCGACCGGAGACCATTGAACTGCTCGTCAGGCGGCCGGCCCATCTCGCCAGCGCCCAGAAGAACTATTATGCCGCGCCGCCGCAGATCGAGCGCGGCTGGAAGGAGCACCTGTTCGATGTCGAGGGCCGCGCCTATCTCGACATGGTCAACAATGTCACGATCCTCGGCCACGGCCATCCCAGGATGGCGGCGGCAATCAGCGCCCAATGGCTGCGGCTCAATACGAATTCACGCTTCCACTATGCGGCGATTGCGGAATTTTGCGAACGGCTCGCGGCGCTCGCGCCTGATGGCCTCGACGCCGTCTTCCTCGTCAACAGCGGCTCTGAGGCGAACGATCTGGCGATTCGGTTGGCGCGGGCCCATAGCGGCGCCCGCAACATGCTCTGCCTGCTCGAAGCCTATCATGGCTGGTCGGCGGCGAGCGACGCCGTCTCCACTTCGATCGCCGACAATCCGCTGGCGCTGAGCACCCGACCGGATTGGGTGCATGCGGCCGTTTCGCCGAATACCTATCGCGGCGCGTTTCGCGGACCCGACACAGCGGCGAGCTATCTGGCCGCCGTCAAGCCGATGCTCGAGACGATCGACGCCGGCGGCCAGGGCCTTGCCGGCTTCATCTGCGAATCGGTCTACGGCAATGCCGGCGGCATTCCGTTGCCGGAAGGGTATCTGAAGGAGATCTATGCCGAGGTGCGCGCCCGCAGCGGGCTCTGCATCGCCGACGAGGTGCAGGTCGGTTACGGCAGGCTCGGCCATTATTTCTGGGGCTTCGAACAGCAGGGGGTCGTGCCCGATATCATAACCATCGCCAAAGGCATGGGCAATGGCCATCCGCTCGGCGCCGTCATCACCAGACGGGAGATTGCGCAGTCGCTGGAGAAAGAAGGGCCTTTCTTCTCCTCCACCGGCGGCAGCCCAGTCAGCTGCGTCGCCGGCATGACGGTGCTCGATATCATGGCCGAGGAGAAGCTGCAGGAAAATGCCCGAACGGTCGGCGACCATCTGAAGGCGCGACTTGCCGCGCTGATCGACCGACACCCGATCGCCGGCGCCGTCCACGGCATGGGTCTCTATCTCGGCCTGGAATTCGTCCGCGACAGAACGACGCTGGAGCCGGCGACGGAAGAGACGGCGGCGATCTGCGACCGGCTTCTCGACCTCGGTATCATTATGCAGCCGACCGGCGATCACCAAAATGTGCTGAAGATCAAGCCGCCGCTCTGCCTCAGCATCGAAAGCGCGGATTTCTTCGCAGACATGCTGGAAAAGGTGCTCCAGGAAGGCTGGTGATCCATGCTTTCGGGCGTTAACCAAATCGATCATTTCGAGGCATCTCGATTTTTACCGACGGGGCCCATTGTCGGAATCAGACAGACTTCCTATTTCTGCTGCGGCGATCGAAAGAGTGTCGATTCTGTCATGCGAATTTTACGAAGAGCTGATATGTTTCCTTCTGTAAGTTCGGGCCAGGATGGAATGAATTTTTTCGGATCGTCGATATTTTGACACGTTTCGGAATATGTTTCCGACAGGCTGTCGGGTAATTTCTACTAAGTTAGTAGATATTGCAGACAGCCATCACCGCCCCCGGACTCTTCCGGGACCATCGAGCGCAACGCCAACGAAAGGAACGAGACATGATAGACATCGAAATTCTCGCCACTCTCCTTGGGCGATCTGTGCTTGGCAATGACCGTCCGGGCGCCCTCTCCCGCCCGAACTGTCGAATGTGACGTTCGTCCTCCTTTCAACGGTACCAGACAAGTCAATTCGCCATGGCTGCGCATGCCCGCGCGGCAGGAGTTCTATCTATGAAGAAGCAAGTTATCGAATATGCTGGCGTTCCCGTCGGCATCGTTATCCCCGACGAAGACCGGCTGAAGTTCATCGCCGTGAAATTCCATGTCCACGACCTCGATGAGCAGCGGTTCGGTTCGCCCGACGAGGTGCGGCTGGCCATCCACGACCTGATGACCCGCCGTCATCCGAAGCCGCTTCATGCCTGACGGCATGCGGCCGCTAGCGACTTTCGCGGCTTTTCTGATGTGACCGGTCCTGCCAAAAGGGCCGGTCTTGTTTTTTGTGGGCAATTGCAGTCCTATCGGCCGGATCAGCGCCACCAGGATCAGCCCTTGCCCGATCTTCTCAATCTGCTCACCGATATCGAAGGCGTTTCCGTCGGCCATGCGACCAACCTCGCGCTGGGATCCGGCGTCACGGTCATCGTCTTCGACGAGCCGGCGGTCGCATCCGGCACGATGCTCGGCGGCGCGCCGGGCGGACGCGACACCGATCTGCTCGACCCGTCGATGACTGTCAGTGCCGTCGATGCCTTCGTGCTCTCGGGCGGCTCGGCCTTCGGGCTCGATGCAGCCGGCGGCGTGCAGGCCGGCTTGCGCGAAGCCGGCCGCGGCTTTGCCGTGGGTACGGTGCGAATACCGATCGTGCCGCAAGCGATCCTGATGGACTTGCTGAACGGCGGCGACAAGGATTGGGGCCTTCACTCCCCCTATCGTGAGATGGGTTATGCGGCATTGAAGGCCGCGACGAAGGGGGTATTTGCGCTCGGCACCGCCGGCGCCGGCACCGGGGCGACGACGGCCACCTTCAAGGGCGGGCTCGGCTCGGCCAGTGCCGTCAGCAGCATCGGTCATCGCATCGCTGCGATCGTCGCCGTCAATGCGCTCGGTTCGGCAACGATCGGCGACGGGCCGCATTTCTGGGCGGCACCCTTCGAGAAAGATGGCGAATTCGGCGGGCTCGGCATGCCTGCGACGACCGATCACCGGATGCGGCTCAAGGGGATGACCACGCCGGCAACGACGATCGGCGCGGTCGTCACCGACGCGCAGCTGACGAAGGCGGAAGCGCATCGGCTTTCACTTGCCGGTCATGACGGCCTTGCCCGCGCGCTGCTGCCGGCCCATCTGCCGCTCGACGGCGATACCGTCTTTGCCGCTTCGACGGCCAAACATTCAAGAAACGAGATGGCAAGCCTGATGGAGCTTTGCCACCTCGCCACCATCGTCATGGCGCGGGCGATCGCGCGCGGCGTCTATATGGCAAGCGCCCTTCCGGCCGAAGGCGGACAAATAGCATGGCAAGACCGCTATGCTGAACGCCATTGATTGAATAGGGTCTCAAGCTGATAGAATGGCGGAGACACGTGAATGCAGATCCTGGCGCTGATGTATTTTCGACGAGCTGGTGAGAACCAAATCATGTGCCGGGGGATAGTTTCGTTTGCGTCTTCGGCGCGCTTCATCAAGCGGCTTTCCCTCGTTGCTGCGTTATCGGCCGGTCTCGTAGTGACGGCAATGACACCGGCGGAAGCGGCCAAGACCACCCTCAATCTGGGCATGAGCGTCGAACCAACAGGCCTCGACCCGACGATCGCCGCGCCGGTCGCGATCGGTCAGGTCACCTGGCAGAATGTATTCGAGGGGCTGGTGGCGATCGATCAGACCGGCAAGGTCCAGCCGCAGCTGGCGAAGAGCTGGGAGATTTCGGCCGATGGCCTGATCTATACCTTCAAGCTGCGGACCGGCGTGAAATTTCATGACGGCGAAGCCTTCGATGCCGCCGCCGCCAAATTTGCGCTCGACCGCGCCCGCGGGACGGATTCGGTCAATCCGCAGAAGCGCTTCTTCGCCTCGATCGCCTCGATCCAGGCGCCGGACGCCGAAACGCTGGTGCTGCATCTCTCGGCGCCGACCGGCAGCCTGATCTACTGGCTGGGCTGGCCGGCATCTGTCATCGTCGCCCCGAAGACGGCCGACAACGACAAGGTCATGCCGATCGGCACCGGTCCCTTCAAGTTCGTCAGCTGGACGAAGGGCGACAAGGTCGAACTCATCAGGAATGGCGACTACTGGAACAAGGATGCGTCTGCCAAGCTCGAGAAGGTGACCTTCCGTTTCATCCCCGATCCGCAGGCGCAGGCGGCCGCGCTGAAATCGGGCGATCTCGATGCCTTTCCGGAATTTGCCGCGCCCGAGCTGATGAGTTCCTTCGACGGCGATGCCAGGCTCATCACCAAGGTCGGCAATACCGAACTCAAGGTCATCGCCGGCATGAACAATGCCAAGAAGCCCTTCGACGACAAGCGCGTCCGCCAGGCGCTGATGATGGCGATCGACCGGCAGACGGTGATCGACGGCGCATGGTCCGGCCTGGGCACGCCGATCGGCAGCCATTACACGCCGAACGATCCGGGCTACCAGGACATGACCGGCGTCCTGCCCTATGATGTCGAAAAGGCGAAGGCGCTGCTGGCCGAAGCCGGCTATCCCAACGGCTTCACCTTCACGATCAAATCGCCGCAGATGGCCTATGCGCCGCGCAGCGCCCAGGTGATGCAGGCAATGTTTGCCGAAATCGGCGTGACGATGAAGATCGAGCCGACCGAATTTCCGGCGAAATGGGTCCAGGACGTCATGAAGGATCGCAACTTCGACATGACGATCGTCGCTCATGCCGAACCGCTCGACATCGACATCTACGCACGCGATCCCTATTATTTCAACTACAGGAACCCGGCCTTCGATGCGCTGATGAAGAAGGTCCAGGAGACCGCCGATCCTGCCGCACAAAACGCGGTTTACGGCGAGGCGCAGAAGATTCTCGCCGAGGACGTGCCGGCGCTCTACCTCTTCGTCATGCCGAAACTCGGCGTCTGGGACAGGAAGCTGAAGGGGCTGTGGGAGAACGAGCCGATTCCGTCGAATGTGCTGTCCGAGGTTTATTGGGAGGAGTGAGCGGCGGGCCTGGTGGGGACGCGAAAATGAGGATGGCCTTGGACAGATCCGAGATGTATTTGGCCGATAGAGCGCGCAGCCCTTTCCCTGGCTCGCTAAGTCCGTTCAGCCGGGACCGACATGGTTTGATTTCGCTGGATGGCACTCCTGGCGTCAGCGCCTTCGATGACTCCTTCCACCCACCCCGCCTTCCGTCATGCTCGGCCTTGAGCCGAGCATCCACACGGCATCCACCAGCAGCCGCGACATGGATCCTCGGCTCAAGGCCAAGGATGACGGAGACTGGGGTTGACCTTCTCGCCAAACTCAACGTCAGCCCATGGGAGAGCCGCCGTGCCACCTCGGCAGCGCAGCCCACATGATCGCCCTCCTCGCCCGCCGCTTCGCCGGTCTCCTCGTCACCCTCGTGATCGTCTCACTGCTGATATTCGCCGTCATGGATCTCCTGCCGGGCGACCCTGCCTCGATCATGCTCGGCACCTCGGCAAGTCCGGAGACGCTGGCGGCACTGCGCCACGAGCTCGGTCTCGACCAGCCGCTCCTCCTGCGCTACGGGCAATGGCTGGCCGGCGTGGTGTCGGGCAATCTCGGCCAATCCTATACCTATGGCGTTCCCGTTGCGGGACTGATCGTCGAGCGGCTGGCGGTGACGCTGCCGCTGGCGCTGATGGCAATCGTGCTGTCGGTGGCGATTGCGCTGCCGCTCGGTGTGCTGGCCGCTTCGCGCCGCGGCGGTGTCTTCGCTGTCATCGCAACGCTGTTTTCGCAAATCAGCATCGCCGTGCCCGCCTTCTGGGTGGCGCTGCTCTTGATCATCCTTTTTTCGACGATGCTCGGACTGATGCCGGCCGGCGGCTTTCCGGGGTGGGGCGCCGGTCTTCTGCCGGCGTTGCAGGCGCTTGTCATGCCGGCCGTCGCGCTGGCGCTGCCGCAGGCAGGGGTGTTGACGCGCGTCGCACGTTCGGCGGTGCTCGAAACGATGCATGAGGATTTTGCCCGGACCGCCGTCGCCAAAGGACTGTCACGCAGTGCGGTGCTGTGGCGGCATGTCGTGCCGAATGCGCTGATCCCGATTCTGACGATGATCGGGCTGCAATTCACCTTTCTTGTCGCCGGCGCGGTGCTGGTGGAAAACGTCTTCTACCTGCCGGGTCTCGGGAGGCTCGCCCTTCAGGCACTCTCCCAGCGCGACGTCATCGTGATGCAGGACGTCGTGCTGTTCTTCGCGGGCTTGGTCATCGTGGTGAATTTCATCGTCGATCTCTCCTATCTGGCGATCGATCCCAGGATGAGGAAGGCGGCCTGAAGCATGACTTCCGTCATTTCCGCCACCATCATCAGTCGCCGGGTTTTAAAACTTAGCCGGCGAATTAACTTGATATCCGGAGCGGTGATCATTGGCCTGCTGGTCGCCGTTGCGCTGCTGTCGCTCGTCTGGACACCCTTGCCGCCGGCGAAGATGCAGATCATCCATAAACTGCAGCCGCCGCTCGCCTTCGGCCTGCTTGGCACGGATCAGTTCGGCCGCGACGTGGCCTCGATGCTGATGGCGGGATGCTGGAACTCCCTGTCGGTCGCCATCACCGCGGTTGCGATCGGCGGGACGCTTGGCTCGATATCAGGCATCTCCGCCGCGGCGTTCCGGGGTCCGGCCGAAGCGCTGCTGATGCGCATCTGCGACGTCATCTTCGCCTTGCCGCCGATCCTGTCGGCCATGGTGCTCGGCGCCTTTCTTGGGCCGGGGCGGTTCACCGCGATCACAGCGATCGCCGTCTTCATGATTCCGGTCTTTGCCCGGGTAACGCTGGCAACCTCGCTGCAGGCCTGGAGCCGCGATTATGTGACGGCGGCGCGCGCGATCGGCAATACGCGTCTGACCATTTCACTGCGCCATGTGCTGCCGAACATCATCGGCCAGATCATCGTGCATGGGACAATCCAGCTCGGGCTGGCGATCCTGACCGAAGCCGGCCTCAGCTTTCTCGGGCTCGGCATGGCGCCGCCGGCGCCGACATGGGGCCGGATGCTTGCGGATGCGCAAACCTATCTGGCGTTGGCCCCCTGGCTGGCGGTCCTGCCCGGCCTTGCCATCGCGCTCACCGTCCTTGGCTTCAACATGCTCGGCGACGGCTTGCGCGATCGTCTCGATCCACGTGAAGCGAGCCGCTGATGTCCTTCCGAAACAAAGCTCCGATGGCCGAAACCGACCTTACCATCCGTGAACTCAGGCGACGCTTCGCCGATAAGAGCCTCTCGCCGCTCGAATACTGGCTCTTCCTCGAAGACCATATCGCCGCCTGGGAGCCGTCGATCTCCGCACTCTACCTCTACGACCCGGAGGCGGCGCGCGTGCAGGCGAAAGCTTCGACGGAGCGCTGGGCGAAGGGACAAACGCTCGGCACGCTCGACGGCATCCCGGTCACGCTGAAAGAACTGATCGCGACGAAGGGCCAGCCGGTGCCGCTCGGCACTAGGGCGGTGGAACCAAAGCCGGCGGAGGCCGACGCGCCGGCTGCCGCGCGGCTGCGCGAGGACGGCGCGGTGATCTTCGCCAAGACCACCTGTCCCGACTACGGCATGCTTTCCTCCGGCCTGTCGAGCTTTCATCCTCTCAGCCGCAATCCCTGGAACATCGCGCAGAATCCCGGCGGATCGAGCGCCGGCGCCGCGGCCGCGGCGGCGGCCGGTTACGGGCCGCTGCACATCGGCACGGATATCGGCGGTTCGGTGCGGCTTCCTGCCGGCTGGACCGGCATCTTCGGCTTCAAGCCGAGCCATGGGCGCATTCCGGCCGATCCCTATTATGTCGGGCGCTGTCTCGGCCCGATGACGCGCACCGTCGAGGACGCCGCTTTTTCCATGGCGACGCTGTCGCGACCCGACTGGCGCGACGGCACCAGCCTGCCGCCCAACGATTTCGACTGGATGGATTTCGCTGTCGACATGTCAGGCATGAAGATCGGCCTGATGCTCGATGCCGGCTGCGGGTTTGCTGTCGATGATGAGATCAGGGTCGCGGTCGAATCGGCAGCGAAACGTTTCGAGAAAGCCGGCGCGACCATCGTCTCCGTTCAACCGGTGCTGACGCGCGCGATGCTTGACGGGCTCGACACGTTCTGGCGCGCCCGTCTGTGGAGCGATATCGCAGGGCTTAACGAAGAGCGGCGCGACAGCATCCTGCCCTATATCCGGGATTGGGCGAAGGTCGGCGCCGATATTAGCGGCGTCGATGCCGTCAGAGGCTTCAATCAGACGATCGAAATGCGCAGGAGCTGCGGACGGCTGTTCACCACGGTCGACGCCCTGCTTTCGCCGACCAATCCCATCATCTCCTATCCGGCCGAATGGGCGTCGCCGACCAACGATCCGACGAGGCCGTTCGAACATATCGCCTTCACCGTAGCGTGGAACATGTCGGAACAGCCGGCCGCCTCGATCAATTGCGGCTTCTCACGGTCGGGCATGCCAATCGGGCTGCAGATCGTCGGACCGCGTTTCGACGACATGCGGGTGCTCAGACTGTCGAAAGCTTTCGAGGATTGGACCGGCGGCGTGAGCGTCTGGCCGCAGCGGCCGATTACTTAGCTAAATGGGCGGCGATAGCCGGTCGGCCGTTGGTATAGCGAGCCGATGCGCTCGACGGCCGCCTCGAAATTCTCACGCGCCACCGTCATGCTATGGCCGTTGGCGTGGAGAATGGTTTGGGGATCCTCGAAAATGGCGACATGGCCCTTCCAGAACACCAGGTCGCCGCGGCGGATCTCCGAGCGGTCGATCGGCTCGCCGAGTCCGGCCGCCTGCATGTCGGCATCACGCGGCGCCTGTCTGCCGGTCATCAGCATCGCCAGCTGGACGAGGCCGGAGCAATCGATGCCAAGGCCGGATCGGCCGCCCCAGAGATAGGGTGTCTCGAGGAAACGGGCGGCGATACCGACATAATCGGCACCCTCGAGAGCGCCGATCGGCTGCACGTGCCTGGCGAAGATCGCCGTGCCGTCCGTCAGCACGACGTAGTGATTGCCGCGCACCTCCGCCTCGCCGGCGACGTGAACGCGGCTTCCCATCGACAGGATGGCCCGGTGCGGCTTGCGCAGCTCCGGCTCCGGATAGAGGAAGGTGCGCTGGACGGTGACGATGTGGGTCGGCGCCGGCCCGGTTTGCAAGAGCGCCTCCGCCTTGAGATAGCCGACATAACCGTCGGAGACAGCTTTCACCCAGCACCAGCCGTCGGCGCGATCGAAAACGGTCACCTCCTCGCCGAGGAGCAGTTCCGTATCGATGCCGCGGGCAAGGTCCGGCTCAGGGCGCAGGGCGGCGACGGGAAGGGCAACACGCGCTGCGGCGCCTTCCACAAATCGCGACGCCTTCACCTTGCCCTCGAGCCCCGCTTCCGCGAGATCCGGCCGATAGGCATGCAGGCGGCGGTCAAGCATCGTCATTTATCTTCCTTTCAGATCGGCAGCCGGCGGCCCTGATCCCGCACGAGATCGCCGAGCTTTTCCAGATAAAGCGCACCGCCGACGGTACGTTTGATGATCACATTGCGGCGGTCGGCATCGTCGCGCACGCGATCAACCAGGCCCATCTCACCCATCGTATCCAAGGCGCGGGTAATGACAGGCTTGGTGACGTTGAGCGTGGCGGCAAGCCCGCGCACCGTGTGGGGCGGCGGCACGAGATAAATATGCAGCAGGATCGCCATCTGGCGCAATGTCAAATCGCGGTCGTCATGACGAACCTGATCGAGCGCCACGCCATGCCAAAGCCCCAGCGCCTGCGAGGCGGTCAGTTCGATCGGCACGGCCCCTCCGGAAAATCGTTACGCTAGCGTTTCATTTTCCGGCAGTTGCAATGGACATGCAAGAGGTGGCCAGATCTGCCGCCCGGCAGGGTGAATAAAATTTTAACGATTGGCCGCGAGGCGCCGCGTGAAGCGGCGGCGCGACCTCTCTTGCATCCGTCAGCGCAGGCTCCCGCGGATATGATGAAAGAGCGCGCGGATCGCCTGTGCTTCGCCGCCGCCCGGCGAATGCGGCCGTTCGGACGGAGCCCAGCCGTAAATGTCGAAATGCGCCCAGCTCTTGGTCTTGCTGACGAAGCGCTTGAGGAAAAGGGCGGCGGTGATCGACCCCGCCATGCCCCCGGCCGGGGCATTGGTCAGGTCGGCGAATTTGGCGCGGATATCCCTTTCGTAGCCGGCATAGAGAGGCAGGCGCCAGATCGGATCGTCCGTCTCCAGGCTTGCTTCGGTCAGATCATGGGCCAGATTGGCATCATCGGTGAAGAAGGGCGGAAGATCCGGACCGAGGGCAACGCGGGCAGCCCCTGTCAGCGTCGCCATGTCGATCAAAAGGTCGGGCTCTTCCTCATCGGCATAGGCAAGCGCATCGGCCAGGATCAAACGGCCTTCGGCGTCGGTATTGTCGATCTGGACGGTCAGGCCCTTTCGGCTGCGGTAGATGTCGCCGGGGCGGAAGGCATTGGAGGAGATGGCGTTTTCGACGACCGGGACGATGACGCGCAGATCGACCTTCAGCTTGGCGTCCATGATCATCAGGGCCAGCCCCATGACATTCGCCGCGCCGCCCATGTCCTTCTTCATCAGCAGCATCGAGGCGGCAGGCTTGATATCGAGACCGCCGGTATCGAAGCAGACACCCTTGCCGACGAGCGTCACCTTGCGATGACCCTTCTTGCCCCAGCGCAGTTCGAGAAGGCGCGGCGCGTCAGCGCTGGCGCGGCCGACGGTATGGACCAGCGGGAAATTCTGCTTGAGCAGTTCATCGCCCGTGATGACCGATAGTTCCGCCTTGTAGTGCCCGGCCAGGGCGCGGAAGGCGGCCTCGAGCTGGTCCGGCCCCATATCGTTCGTCGGCGTATTGATGAGGTCGCGGGCAAGAAAGACGCCGGCGAGCTGGCGCTTGATGTCGGCGCCGTCGGCATCGCGGGGAATCATCAAGGTCGCTGCCGGCGACTTTTCCGATTTGTAGCGATCGAAACGGTAGCTGCCGAGCCCGAAGCCGAGGGCGAGGCGATTCGCCGTCAGCGGCGCGGTCTCGATGTGCCAGTCGCCGGCGGGCAGCGCACGGGCCAGCCTGCCGGTGATGTAGGGCTGTTCCGACGGGTTGGTGCCGAGGCCGAAAAGCGCGCCGCCGAGATGGCCGTCGGCCGTCGGGATCAGCAAGAGCGAGCCGCTTTCGGCCTTGTAGCCCGCCTTGCGCGCCCAATCGAGCGCAATCGGATCGATCGTGCCGGTCTCGATGTGGGCAGGCGTGACGGCAAAGATCGGCAGCGTCGAGCCGCCCTTCGTGTTGAAAGGAGTCGGTCTTTCGATGAACTGATAGGGGGCCATGATTGTCCTTCGGCGGTCGCCAGGAATCGTTCCTTAACGGTCTGTTAGGGTTAACAGACTATTGCTGGAGCGAAGATTGCGTCAAACCTTTCCCTGTTCCGCTTCGAGGTCAGGCGCCGATTTCGGAATCAGGAACGCAACATGCCTGCCTCGCGCATCACCATATCCATGAACCATATCCTGCGCGGCGCAGCAGCTTCGCTGATCATCCTCGCGCTTGCCGGCTGCTCGACGACGGCCAAGGACCGGATGACGACAGGCTCGGTGCCGAAGCTTACCAAGCCGGTCGAAGAGATGGATGCGACCGAGCTGCGCTCGGCGACGGACCGGATCGGCCAAGCCTATGAAAAGAATCCGCGCGATCCCGTCAACGGCGTCAACTATGCCAACCTGCTGCGCATGAGCGGCCGCGACGCGCAGGCGCTCGCCGTCATGCAGCAGGTGGCAATCGCCAATCCGGGCGACCGCAAAGTGCTGGCCGCCTACGGCAAGGCGCAGGCGGCGGCCGGGCAGTTCCAGCAGGCGCTCGACACGATCGGCCGCGCCCAGACACCCGATCGTCCCGACTGGAGGCTGATCTCGGCCGAAGGCGCAATCCTCGACCAGATGGGCCGGGCAAGCGAGGCCCGGCAGCGCTACCGCGACGCGCTCGACATTCAGCCGAACGAACCTTCCATCCTCTCCAATCTCGGCATGTCCTATGTGCTGACCGGCGATCTGCGCACGGCCGAAACCTACCTGCGCTCCGCCGCCGGCCAGCCGACCGCCGACAGCCGCATCCGGCAGAATCTTGCCCTCGTCGTCGGCCTGCAAGGGCGTTTTGCGGAAGCGGAACAGATCGCGCGGCGGGAACTTTCGCCGCAGCAGGCCGATGCCAACGTCGCCTATCTCAGGGGCATGCTCTCGCAGCAGAATTCCTGGCAGAAGCTCGCTGCCAAGGACAAGCCGCCGGGCGCAGCCGATGGCAGCAACACCAACTGATCTCGTCATTTTGCCGGATGACCAGGCCTTCTCCGCCTGTTCTACCTGATGCTGAGGCCCGAGAGAATGAGCCGCAGACCAAGGCCGCCCATCACCGCACTGGCGGCCCTGTCGATCCAGCCCTTGGCATGGAGATAGAGCCGCCGTGGGTGGCGGGCCGAAAAGGCGAGCGCCACGATCGAATACCACCCCGCCTCCACCGCGAAAACGCCGACCGGCAGCGCCACGAGGAGATCGAGCGGCACCGTTCTCGGCAGAAGCGCCGCAAAGAGACTGGCGTAGACGATGATGGTCTTCGGGTTGCTGAGCTGCGTCAGCAATGCAGTGATGAAGCTGCGCATGGGCGCACGATAGCCATTGACGGCATCGGAAAGCTCGATCGGCTTTGTGGCGCCTCGCCAGATATTGACGGCGATGTAGAGGAGATAAGCCCCGCCCGCTACCTTGAGCAGCACATAGAGCCATTCGAATTGCGACAGCAATGCCGTCAGACCGGCGAGCGCCAGCCCGGCGAAAACGACGCCGCCGGCGCCCATGCCGAATGCGGCCGCAAGTCCATCCAGCCGCGAACGCGAGATGGCGATCCTGGAGACGACGACGAAGCTCGGGCCGGGACTCATCGCGCCGACGACCAAGGCTGCCATGATGCTGATGAAAATGCCTGCGGAAGACATCGAAACCTCTTTTTCGAGATCGGATTGCGCTGGAAAAAGCAGCGGCCACTTCCGTGCTCCCGACCGCCCCATCCCGTTTACCAGCTATGCCAGCGCCGGTCACGCGGGTCGAAGGCCCCCAGCGGTTCAGAACCTATCCGCCACCTGGATGCCGGCCGGGCCGAGGATGACGGCGATCAGCACCGGCAGGAAGAACAGGATCATCGGCACCGTCAGTTTCGGCGGCAGGGCGGCTGCCTTCTTTTCCGCTTCGTTCATCCGCTCGTCGCGTCCTTCCTGAGCCAGAACGCGCAGGGCCTGTGCAACGGGCGTGCCGTAGCGGTCCGCCTGGATCAGCGCCTGGGTCACCGAGCGCACGAGCTCGAGCTGCGTGCGTGCGGCGAGATTATCGAGCGCCACGCGGCGATCCGGCAGGAAGGAGAGTTCGGCGGTGGTCAACACCATCTCCTCGGCAAGCGGCGGCGACTGTTCGCCGAGTTCCTCCGACACGCGACGCATCGCCGCCTCCATCGAGACGCCGGATTCGACGCAGATCAACATCAGGTCCAGCGCATCCGGCCAGGCGCGCTTGATCGAGTGCTGACGCTTGCTCATGCGGTTGGAGATATAAATATTCGGCGCATAAAAGCCGAGATAGGCGATGCCGATGACGGCGAGCATGCGCATGGGCATGCCGCGATCAGCAAGGCCGCCGAGACCGAAGACCCAGAAGCAGGCGAGCGCGAGGAAGAGAAATGGCAGCAGGAAGCGCGCGACGAGAAAGGTATTCAACGCATTTTCCGAGCGAAAACCGGCGGCGCGCAGCTTGTTGACCGTGTTTTCGTCGACGAGCGCCTTACGCAGGTTGAAGCGTTCGACGATCTGGCGGACCGAGCGGTTGTTCTGATTCCTGAGCGAAGTCTTGCCGGCACCTGGTTCCGTATTCATGCGCGCGCGTTCGCGGGCGCGGATCTGCTCGCGCTCGGTCGAGACAGCTTTCATGCGCTTGTTGAGATCGCCGCGCTCGAAGAAGGGGATGGCGATCGTGTAAAAAGTCGCGAAGACGGCGATCGCGACGAACACAGCGATCAGCATGCTCGGATTGGTCAGCGTTGCGGCAAGATCCTGCGACACGGTGCTTCTCTCCCGCTAGATGTCGAAATTGACCATGTTGCGCATGACGAGGATGCCGATCGACATCCAGACCGCCGAGGCGCCCATGATGAAATGGCCGCGCGGATCGGTGAAAAGAACGATCATGTAGTTCGGCGACGTGAGGTAAACGAGGGTCGCGACGATAAAGGGCAGAGCGCCGATGATGACGGCGGACGCCTTGGCTTCCATCGACAGCGCCGAGACCTTGGCCTTCATCTTCCTGCGCTCGCGCAGCACCTTTGACAGGTTGCCGATCGCTTCGGAGAGATTGCCGCCAGCCTGTGACTGGATAGCGATGACAATCGCGAAGAAGTTAACTTCCTGGAGCGGCATATGGAGCGTCATGCGGGCGCAGGCGTCGGGAATGCTGAGGCCAACCTGCTGAGCTTCGATCACGCGGAGGAACTCGCTCTTCACCGGCTCAGTGCCCTCAGTGGCGATGAGGCGGATCGCATCGTTGAGCGGCAATCCCGATTTGATCGAACGGGTGATGACATCGAGCGCATTGGGGAATTCGTTGAGGAACTTATTCTGGCGGCGCTTGATCAGGAAACCAATGACCCAACGCGGCAGACCGAGTCCGGCCACGAAAGCGATGCCGATCATGACCAGCCACGACGCGCCGATGATGAAAGCCATGAACAGCAGCACCGAAGCGAAAATGGCGCTGAAGAGATAGAACTGCGTCAGCGTGATCGTCAGGCCGGCCTGCACCAGCCGCGATTTCATCGACAGGGTCTTCTTGGTCTTTTCGTTCTGGCGCTTTTCCAGATCCTTCAGGTTGTCCTGCACCGATTTGCGCCGCTTCGACATCTCCTGCACCCGGTCGCGGGCGGCCTTGACCTTGGCGCGGTCGACCTCGGCCGATTTGACACGGTTGATGCGGCTTGCCGATTTCTTGTCGGCCTCGATCCGGGAAAACAACAGGGCATAGGCGACCGCCGCTGCGGAGACAGCGGCGAGGATGACGATTGCCAGGACTACCGGATCGAATCCGAACATCACCCTATTCCTTCGATTTCGCTTCCATCGCGTCGAGGGCGCCGGCCAGGCGCTTTTCCTCGTTGAAGTAACGAGCCCGATCCCAGAAATGCGGTTTGCCGACGCCGGTCGACATGTGCCGGCCGATCAGTCGGCCGCCCGCATCCTCGCCATCGATCTCGTAGCGCATCAGATCCTGGGTGATGATGACGTCGCCTTCCATGCCGATCACCTCGGTAATCTGGGTAATGCGGCGCGAACCGTCGCGCAGTCGTGCCGCCTGGATGATGACGTCGACGGAGGTAGAGATGATCTCTCGGACCGTCTTTGCCGGTAGCGAGAAGCCGCCCATGGCGATCATCGATTCGATGCGGCTCAGGCATTCGCGCGGCGTGTTGGCGTGGATCGTGCCCATCGAGCCGTCGTGACCGGTGTTCATCGCCTGCAAGAGGTCGAAGACTTCAGGTCCGCGCACTTCGCCGACGATGATGCGTTCGGGACGCATGCGCAGGCAGTTCTTGACGAGATCGCGCATGGTGATCTCGCCCTCGCCTTCGATATTCGGCGGACGCGTTTCGAGACGCACGACGTGCGGCTGCTGCAGCTGCAGTTCGGCCGTGTCCTCGCAGGTGATGACGCGCTCGTCGCGATCGATATAGTTGGTGAGGCAGTTCAGGAGGGTCGTTTTGCCCGAACCCGTGCCGCCCGAGATGATGACGTTGCAGCGCACGCGCCCGATGATCTGCAGCACGGTCGCGCCTTCCGGCGTGATCGCGCCGAAACGGACGAGCTGATCGAGCGTCAGCTTGTCCTTCTTGAACTTGCGGATGGTCAGCGCCGGTCCGTCGATCGACAGCGGCGGCGCGATGACGTTAACGCGCGAGCCATCGGGCAGGCGCGCGTCGCAGATCGGGCTCGATTCATCGACGCGGCGGCCGACCTGGCTGACAATGCGCTGGCAGATGGAGAGAAGCTGCGCATTGTCGCGGAAGCGGATTTCCGATTCGATCGTCTTGCCGCCGACTTCGATGAAGGTCTGGCCGGCGCCGTTGACCATGATGTCGGCGATGTCGTCGCGCGCCAGCAACGGCTCCAGCGGACCGTAGCCCAGAACGTCGTTGCAGATATCCTCGAGCAGTTCCTCCTGCTCGGAGATCGACATCGCGAAGTTCTTGATGGTGATGATGTCGTTGACGATGTCGCGGATTTCCTCGCGCGCGCTTTCGCCATCGAGCTTGGAGAGCTGCGAGAGATCGATCGTGTCGATCAGCGCGGAAAAGACCTGCTGTTTGGTGTCGTAATATTCGTCGGTGCGAACCGGTCGCTTGCGCTGCGGCGCCTGCATCGGCGGCGGCGTCACCTGCTGGCGCGAGGATTCGCGCTGGGGTTCGACGAGGACGGCAGGAGAAGAGGCCACGGCGGCGGCGGCCGGGGCCGGCGGCGGAGGAGCAATCGCGCCTCCGGCCTTTCCGAAACCTTCGTTTCCGCGTTTTCCAAACATGCCGCTTAATCCGATCTCTTCATTCTGGTGATCTATTTCCGCTTCAGGAGGCCGAGCAGGCCGCCCTTCTTCGCCTTCTTGATGGCGACCCGGCCGGTGACGATGTGCGATATCTGCGAAAAGGTTTCGGCCGTCGGCGACTTCGGATCGACTTCCGAGATCATCCGGCCGCTGTTGGCGGCGTTGCCGAAGAGGTTGATGTCAAAGGGAATGATCGCGATCGGATCGGCCTCCAGCGGCTCGCAGAAATCCGACGGCGATATCTCCGGACGTTTCGGCATGCCGACCTGATTGAGGATCAGATGCGGCGGCTTGTCATTCGGCCGCATCTTGCGCAGCGCGTCCAGCATATTTTTGGTGTTGCGCAGGTTGGCAAGGTCGGGAACTGCGGTGATGACCACTTCGTCGACACTCGCCAGAACCGAGCGCGTCCATTCCGACCACGCGTGCGGAACGTCGAGCACGGTGACGGGCGCGCTGCGCTGCAGGACGTCGAGCACCGGCTGGAAAGCCTGGCCATCGAAATCATAGGCGCGGTCGAGCAGCGAGGGTGCGGCAAGCAGGGAAAGGTGCTCGGAGCATTTCGTCAGCAGGCGGTCGAGAAAGACCTCGTCGAGCCGATCAGGCGCAAAGACCGCTTCGGCGATGCCTTGCGCCGGATCCTGGTCGAAGTCGATATTCGCCGTGCCATAGGGCAGGTCGAGATCGGCGAGTATAGTCTCGGTGGAGAAAAGATTGGAAATGCCGAAAGCGCAATTATGCGCGATGGTCGAGGCGCCGGTACCGCCTTTCGAGCCGATGAAGGCGATGCTGCGGCCGAGCGGCTCGGCTTCCGGATCAACGAAGATCGAGGCCATTGCCGTCAGAATGTCGGGCATGGCGACCGGCTGAACCATATATTCGGAAATGCCGTTGCGGATGAGTTCGCGATAGAGCCCGATATCATTGTAGTAGCCGACGATCACGACCTTAGTGGTCGGGTCGCAGACGGCGGCGAGCGGCGCAAGTTCGCCGAGCAGGCTTCCGGAATTGGCTTTGGTCTCGAGGATGATCAGGTTCGGCGTCGGCGCGGCGGCGAACATATTGGCGGCAGCGGCTATGCCGCCGCTGGTGATGCGCATGCTTACCTTCGCCATGCGCCGATCATTGGCGCAGCGTTCCATGACATGCTGCAGGGCCTCGCTCTCGCAGAAGGCGTGAACGGAGATGCGCGGCAACGGCCGCATAGCTTCCAAATCCGCCATCCGCACCGCCTCTTCGGCGTGGTGAAGTTCGCTGGGGTTGCTGATTTCGTATTCGATCGCGCTCATCGTCCGGTTCCGCCTCAGAAGCTGCTGTCGCTGCCGGCGACATCCTCGATCGTCGTTGTCGTCGTCCGGTATTCCTGGATGGCGTTGTTGCGCCGCTGTGCATCGATCGGGGTCATGCCACGAGGCGCCACCAGGTCCTCCGGATTGGCGATCTGGGCGGCGAGGTTGTTCTGCGAGGCGCAGCCAAAATTATAATAGTTCTGATTGGCGAGATCGTTCGAGATATCCTTCGGCCACTGGCCGCATTGCGTGGTGATCGCGGTCGTACCGGTAAAGCTCAACCGGATCGGCGCCGCATCGCCGGCACCGGCAGCGGCATAGGAGGTATTGATGATTTTCGAGCTCGCGATCCCTCTTGTCGTCAGTTCGGCACGCACCTGATTGCGCAGCAGATAGGCGGCCGCGGAATTGGGCGAACCTTCCGGCGACAGGACGTAAACCGGGCCCGACGCGCGTGAAATGTAATTGGCAGCAAAGCCGCGGATGAGGTCGCGCTGGGCGATGGTCAGGCGGCGGTCGGTCGAGGCGACGGGTATATCCACCGTCTGCTCGGCCTCGGTGACGATGATCGGATGGCGGGCGCGGTAGTCGTCGGGAATCCCGCCTGTCGTCAGCTGGTCATGCGGACCGGCACATCCGGAGAGGATCGCCACCGACATGACCGCCGTGGTAAAAAGCGCCCTGGAGTAACCGAGCTGGTGTGTCGTCGCATTGATGTGGGCCATCGCCTGATCTCTGTTTTGTGCCATTGCTGCCGATCGTGCCCCGCTCATTTGTAGATGAACCCGATCGAGCCGTGGAACTGCGCGTCGGCGACGGGTGCCTCGCGGCGGCCATAGACCTTGTTCACACGGTTGAGGAAGAAGGTTGCGCCGTCATTCTCAGGGCTGAAATTGTCATCCGGCCGGTTGAGCTGATTGCGCGCCACCGGACGCACCAGGTAGGGTGTGGCGATGATGACAAGCTCGGTTTCCTGACGTTCGAAGCCCTTCTGGCGGAACAGCGTGCCGAGCAGCGGGATCTTCGAGACGCCGGGCGTGCCGCCCATCGTCTGGGAAACATTGTCGCGGATCAGGCCGGCCAGCGCGATCGAGCCGCCGGAGGGGAGTTCCACCGAGGTCTCCGCCGAGCGGCGCTGATAGGTGGCGTTGCCGCTGCCGGCCACCGGCTCGGAGACGTTGGTCTTGATCTCCAGGCTGATGCGTCCAGACGACAGCACCACCGGTTTAAAGGCAAGGTTGATACCGTAGTTGAAGGGAACGACGGTGACGTTGCCGTCATTGTCGGTCGTCGAATAGAGTTGCTGGCCGCCGGAATTGAAGGTTGCCGCCTGGCCTGATATCGCCGTCAATGTCGGCTCGGCCAGGGTCCTGACCACCTTGGCCTGCTCCAGCGCGTTGAGATAAGTCGAAATGTCATATTTGCCGATCGAGCTCTTGAAGAGAGCCGCCAGGCCGCCGCCGACGGTGGCTGTGGCGCTGTCAGCGCTCGGAGCACCAAGCTGAGCAACCGTCATGCCGGAAGAATTGGAGACGAGATTGTCGAAGCCGAGTTGCTTCAGGACCTCGCGGCGAACCTCGGCGATCGTCACCTTGAGGGTGACCTGGTCCTCGCCCTGGATCTGCAGGAGGTTGACGACCTGCGACGTCTGGCGGCCTTCGGCAAAGAGCGCCACCGAGCTGTCGCCGCCGGTGCCGGATGCCGTCTCGGTTCTCGTCGTCGCTTCGCCGCCCTTCAGGAAGACCTGCGCTAGATCGGCCGCCTGGGTGGCATCCTGCGGGGTGCGCACGGTGCCGGTCAGCACGATATTGTCGGAGACGATTTCGACTTTGATGTTGGAGTCGGGAATGAAGCGGCGGAGATTGGTTTCAAGACCGGAGACATCGCGCTCGATCTCGATGTCGAGATTGACGACCTCCTGCCCGCCGGCGCCGAAGACAAAGATATTCGTCTGGCCGACCTTCTTGCCGAACAGGTAGATGCGCCGCGAAGTGCGGGTCACGGCATCGGCCATTGTCGGGTCGGAGACGAGGATATCATGGGCATCCTCCGGCAGATCGACGACGACGGCCTTGTTCAGCCCGAGCTTCAGTCGGCGATGGGCGTCGGGGCCAGTTTGCGAGATGCGGACAAGGCTTTCCGCGGCACGCGCCTCACTGACAACGAGAAGCGGTCCGAAAGAGGCCGGTGCCATGCCGGTCGCGCCGACTGCCAGCGAGAGGCAGCCTGTCAGGAGAAGCTTGGCGCGCCGTGTTGAATTACCCATTTGCACGTCCCTTTACTCCGCCTTCGGCGCTGCGCCGGCATCCGTCACGATGGAGCCCGACTTGATGACCTGAATGATCGCGCTGCCGTTGTCGCCGCTCAGCAGATAGTCCGCCGCACTGGTATCCTGCTCCTGCGCATCGGCGACGGAGCGCAGAGCGAGCGAAAGCCGGTCAGCCATCTGCTGGGCAACGGCGAGAACTTTCGTCTGGTCCGGGGTCAGCTCGAGCGTTGCGGTAGTGCCGACCACCGTCTTCGAGCCATCGTCCTTTTCCTGGATCTGCTGGTCGATGGCGAGAACGCGCACATTGCTCAGCACCGTCTCGGTGATGAGCTTGTTGGCCTCGGTACCCTTGCGGACCATGATGACATCGACGCGATCGTTCGGCAGGATGAAACCGCCGGCGCCCGTTGCCACAGATATCTCAGTCGCAACGGCGCGTTTGCCGGCCGGCAACAGCGAGGACAGGATGCGGCTGCTGGAATCGGCGACTTTTTCAGGCCGGATCGGCTCGCCTTCGAAAATCGGCAGACGCACGACGGCGCCCTGCAGATCCTTGATTGCATCCGGCTTGTCAGCCTCGGTGATGAAGCCCTGGACCACGCCGCCCTGCGGCCAGGCCATCCAATGCACCGTGTCGTCGCCCAGCCTTGCTCCGACCGGCAGATTTTTGCTCGAAACGAGGATGTTAACGGTGGGTTCTTTCTCGATAACCGACTGCACCCGCGTGACGACGCCACCACTGCCGCTCATGCGCATTGCCAGGAGCCCGGCGAGGCCGGCTGCCGCCACGGCGACAGCGAGAATTATAAGGCGGGCCGGTTTCATCGATCATTCCCCAGGGCACGATATGTTCGCCCTGCAGAATGCTCAGCAATTGGTGTAATTATGGTTAATGGAATGCTTACATTTTAAGTTAACGGGCATTTAAAATGCGTTATTTCAGGCTTTCCAGTGCAGCGATGAAGAGCGGCGAGGACGGGAAGGCCATGTAGCCGCCGATCGCGATGGCGATGCCGTAGGGGATCTTCTTGGCGAGCAGCAAAGAGTTCGGCACCGGCAGTCCGATCGCAAGGATGGTATTCGACTGGCCCCTCACCAGCAGGATGAGAAGGGTAAGGAGGCCGCCGATAATGGCAACATCGGTCATCAAGAAAAGCAGGGATTCGTTCAAGCCGAACCAGAGCGCGGTGGCGGTCAACAGTTTTGCGTCTCCGCCGCCCATCACATTAAAGGCAAAAAGAGCGAAGCATGCGGTAAAGAGGATCGCGCCGGCGGCAAGATGCATGCCGATCGCCTGCAGGCCGAGACCAAAAAACGGCGCCAGTGCGAGGAAAGAGACAACAAGGATCAGGGAAATACGGTTCGGGATCGTCATGGTGAACAGATCCGAGAAGGCCGCCATGGCGAGGCAGAGTGGCAGTATGACAAAGACTGCAGCTGCGATCATGCGTATACCCGATCTTAACAGAATGCGAAAAGGCTCACGGCCGTTCAGCGCGTGAGCCCGCTCGATGGACCAGCCAGATCAGATCCGGCCAGAATCAGGAAAGTGCCGCCTCGCGGCACCTCGATTAGTTCGCCTTCGAAGTGGCGTCGTCCATCTTGGTGCTCAGACCGTTGAACGTGTTGCCGATCTTCTCGCCGAGGGTCGTGGCGCCGGCGATGAGCGCTACGGAAATGAGGGCTGCGATCAGGCCGTATTCGATTGCGGTCGCGCCGGATTCGTCCTTCAGAAAACGGCTAAAAAGCTTGGTCATGGGTACTCCTAACTCCAGTTGATGTTCAGCACGTCCGCCAACTGTTGCCGTTGATCGGATGAACCGCAATCTAATGAATGGGCGTTTCCATCGGCTTAAGAAAAAGAGTTAACCGCATGTGAAAGCCGCCGGAGGCTCCTGCAGGGTAAGCTTTACCTTATTCATTTCGCTCAATATTTAATGATATTCAGAGGTTAACAACGGGATTCATCCGGAAACAGCACAGGCACGGCATCCAGCCGCAACACACCCCGGCCGAAGCCAGTGCCAAATCAGATCATCCTGCTTCACCGCGAAACAGCATGGCGAGATTAAGGCTTCATTCACCATTTTTTTCCATTCTATCGCCTATTGCGCTGTGATCGTGAAAGAGGACCAGATGTCATCGAGCGGCAAAACCATTTTCTTTGCCGGCATGATCGCCGTTTCCGGTATTTCGGGAGTTTCCTCGGCCGCAGACGATGACATGCTGCGCGTCTATATGGATCACGCGCGCGTCTTGAAGCTCGACCGCCCCGTCAGCAAGGTCATCGTCGGCAATGCCCAGGTCGCCGATGCGACCGTAGCCGATGCCAAGACGATCGTGCTGACAGGACGCAGCTTCGGAACCACCAATCTGGTTCTTCTGGACGCTGACGGCAACGCAATCCTGGACGAGCGCATCCTTGTGTCGATAGACGAGGGCAACACGGTGCGCGTCTACCGGCAGACCGAGCGCTCCGTGCTGTCCTGCACGCCCAATTGCGAGCAGCATGCGCAGCAAGCGGCCGCCGGCGCCACGTCACCCTGATCGGCCCGGTTCGGATCTTCTGGCATCAGAGCCTTTCCTGGTCAGATTGAATCATTCTGTTGGCTCAAACGGAGTCGGATGGTCGACCGGCCGGCGCGCGTCGTAGCCCAGCTCTACGGCCAAGCCGGCCGGTCGATCAGCCGGCCCGTTTCAGCCAACCCGAAGGGCCGCGCATCTTTCCGCCAGGATCAGAGGCGATCGGCTCGGACGTACCTGGAGGTATGCCCATCGCCAATCGCCTCTGCCCTGACGCAAACCTGCTCCGGCAGAATGCTTCAATCTGACCAGGAAAGGCTCTTAGTTAAAATCGTCGTATCGGCCTGAAACGGAAAATCAACGAACGGACCCTAGTGTGGCAGGCAGAGATGTCGCTCGGGTCCAGGCAATGACGGTAGTTGATCAGAAGACGGATAGAAAGCGCGCCTTTGCGCCGAACCGTTTCTCCCAGTTTCGCGCTGTCGCCCGCTCGCGCGACGGCGCAGCGGCAATCGAATTTGCCTTGCTTGCCATTCCGTACTTCCTGGTGATCTTCGCGATCCTCGAAACCTTCATCGCCTTCGCCGCCGAAGAACTCGTCTCCAACGCCGTCGATACGATGAGCCGCCGGATGCGGACCGGGCAGATCACCTACAATCTCGGCCGTACGACCGATATGAGCCGGACGCAATTCCGCCAGGCGTTCTGCAACGAGATCTCGATCCTGATCAGCTGCTCGACCAGCGAAGCCGCCACGCCGAGCAAGCTTTACGTGGATGTGCAGACGTTCGGCTCCTTCTCGGCGATTCCGACGACGATCCCCAAGGTTTCCAGTGACCGATATGCCGACATCAATACCGCCGCCTTCAAATATACGCCTGGCGGTGCCGGCACGATCAACATGCTGCGCGCCTACTATCGATGGGAAATCATCACGGATCTGGTCCGGCCCTATATCACGACGATCCGTCCGTCGGACGGTTCGATGCCGACGCAATATCTGATTATCGCCACCTCCGCCTTCCAGAACGAGCAGTATCCATAATGGCGATGCGCAACCCGTTCACCAGACTGGTACAGCAGGCGCGTCGGCTGGCGCGAGAGCGCGAGGGCGCCGGAGCGATCGAATTCGCGATCCTCTTTCCCGTGCTCGTCATGCTCTATATCGGCGCTTTCGAGATTACGATCGGCCTCAGCGTCAGCAAGCGCGCGACACGCGCCGCTGGTTCGATCGCCGACCTCGTCACCCAGCAGCAATCCGTTACGAAGAGCGCACTCGCGCAGATGCCGTCGGTCGCAACGGCGATGTTCGTGCCCTACAATTCAACATCGCTGACGCTGAAAATCACCGGAATTTCAATCGACGCCGGCGCCAATGCGAAAGTACTCTGGTCCTGGGCGCAGGACGGAACGACGCCCTATGCGAAGAATGTGACGGTGAGCGACGTGCCGGCCGATATGAAGACGGCAAACAGCTTCCTCGTTCGGACCGAACTCAGCATCCCTTATACGATGTTTCTGTTCGCTCCGAACTTCATGCCGGATGGGATGCGCACGATTACCATCAGGCGCAGTTACTTCTACCGCCAGCGGCAAGGCGACTCGATCTCCTGCGGCGACTGCTGACCCCTTCCCCGTCTCGAATTTGCCAAGCCAGGCGCGGCACTATATGCGTGGGCTTCAGCCTCCGACGGTCCGGAGGCCGGCGATCGGTCCTTTCGGGGGTAAAATGGCGCGCGCCTTTCTTTTCGTTCTCGATTCCTTCGGCGTCGGCGGGGCGCCGGATGCGGCAGCCTATGGCGACGAGGGCGCCGACACGCTTGGCCATATCGCCGAATTCTGCGCGGCCGGTGCCGGAGACCGCGCTGGGCTGCGCAGCGGGACGCTTTCCCTGCCCAACATGTCGGAACTCGGGCTTCTGCACATCGCCCGCGCCGCCTCCGGCCAATTTCCGGCCGGCATGCCCCTGCCGGAAAAGGTCTACGGCATTTATGGCGCGGCCAGCGAAATCTCTCGCGGCAAGGACACGCCATCGGGCCATTGGGAGATCGCGGGGACACCTGTCAATTTCGATTGGGGTTATTTCCCGACGGAGGGCGACGCCTTCCCGCTGGAACTGATAGAAGCGTTGTGCCGAGCCGGCGATGTGCCCGGCATTCTCGGCAACTGCCATGCCTCGGGAACTGAGATCATCGCCCGTCTCGGTGAGGAGCATATCCGCACCGGTAAACCGATCTGCTATACCTCTTCGGATTCCGTCTTCCAGGTCGCCGCGCACGAAGCGCATTTCGGCCTCGATCGGCTGCTCGCCTTCTGCCGTATCGCCCGCGGGCTGCTCGATCCCTACAATATTGGCCGCGTCATCGCCCGGCCCTTCATCGGCCAGTCGGCGTCCACCTTCCAGCGCACCGGCAACCGGCGCGACTTTTCGGTGCTGCCGCCGGAACCGACATTGCTCGACAGGCTCCTTCAGCACGGCCGGCACGTGCATGCGGTCGGAAAGATCGGCGATATCTTCGCCCATCAGGGAATTTCGCGCGTCATCAAAGCGACAGGCAACGAGGCGCTGATGGATGCGTCGCTGTCAGCGATCGACGCGGCGAACGACGGCGATCTCGTCTTCACCAATTTCGTCGATTTCGACATGAACTACGGCCATCGCCGTGATGTGCCGGGCTATGCCGCAGCCCTCGAAGCCTTCGACGCGCGCCTGCCCGAAGTCCACAAGAAGCTGAAACCCGGCGACCTCGTCGTGCTCACCGCCGATCATGGCTGTGATCCGACCTGGCGCGGCACGGACCATACGCGCGAGCGCGTGCCGATTATCGCCTTCGGCCCCGGCATCCGGTCGCGTTCGATCGGGGTGCGCCGCACCTATGCAGATATCGGCGAAAGCATTGCACGGCATCTCGGCATTCCGGCCGGGCCGCACGGAAGGAGTTTTCTGTGACATCGCATTTGAAGAAGGTCGAGCTGCACTGCCATCTGGAGGGTGCGGCACCGCCAGCCTTGACCGAGGCGCAGGCGCGCAAATACGGCATCGACATCAGCGGGCAGCTTCGCGACGGCGCCTATGTCTGGCATGATTTCGCAAGTTTCCTCGAATGTTACGACAAGGTTTCGGAAGTCTACAAGACCGAGGAGGACTATGCGCTTCTGACCGAAACCTATCTCGATGAACTCGCCGCCATCAACACGATCTACAGCGAACTCATCGTGTCGCCCGACCATGGCAAGCGCATCGGGCTCGGCGCAGATGCGTATATATCCGGCGTCTGTGAAGGCATCCGGCGGGCCAAGGCCAAAAGCGGCATCGAGGCCCGCCTGATCGTCACCGGCGAACGGCATTTCGGTCCGGAGAGCGTGATCGGTGCGGCCGAATATGCGGCAAAGGCCGGCAATCCCTTGATCACCGGCTTCAACCTGGCCGGTGAAGAGCGCATGGGCCGTGTCGCCGATTATATCAGAGCCTTCGATATTGCCCGCGATGCCGGCCTCGGGCTTACCATCCATGCCGGCGAGGTCTGCGGCGCCTTCAGCGTCGCCGATGCGCTCGATGCGGTGCGCCCGGCGCGCATCGGCCATGGCGTGCGCGCCATCGAGGATCTCGACCTGGTGAAGCGGCTTGCCGATCTCGGCACCGTGCTCGAGGTCTGTCCCGGCTCCAATATCGCTCTTCGGGTCTTTCCCGATTTCGCTTCGCATCCGCTGCGCCGGCTGAAGGAAGCGGGGGTGCCGGTGACGATCAGCTCGGATGATCCGCCTTTCTTCCACACGTCGCTCGAGCGGGAGTATGCGCTCGCCGCTGAAGCTTTCGGCTTCAGCGATGCGGAGATCGACGCCATGACGCGCACCGCAATCGAAGCGGCCTTCGTCGACGAGGAGACGCGGAAGACGCTGCTCGCCCGCGTTTGAGGGTGAGAGCCCTTCCTGACCGGGAAAGGCTCCGGAGGTTGGGGAAGATCGGCGCAAATTCGGCTGCACTCTTGCGGTCGGGCCAATTTCCGTGAAAGAAACATTCGATAGAAAGAATGAAAGGCTTCCCCATGGACGGCGTCACGGTCATCGATCACCCGCTTGTGCAGCACAAGCTCACCATCATGCGACGCAAGGAGACATCGACGGGAAGTTTCCGGCGCCTGCTGCGCGAAATCTCCACGCTGCTCTGTTACGAGGTCACCCGCGATCTCGAATTGACCATGGCAACGATCGAGACGCCGCTGCAGACGATGGACTCGCCGATCCTGGAAGGCAAGAAGCTGGTCTTCGCCTCGATCCTGCGCGCCGGCAACGGGCTGCTCGAAGGCATGCTCGATCTCGTGCCTTCCGCCCGCGTCTCGCATATCGGCGTCTATCGCGATCACGAGACGCTGCAGCCGGTCGAGTATTACTTCAAGGCACCGGAAGACGTGGCCGAGCGCCTGATCATCGTCGTCGACCCAATGCTGGCGACTGGCAATTCCTCGATTGCTGCGATCGACAAGCTCAAGGAACGCGGCGCCCACAATATCCGCTTCCTCTGCCTGCTCGCCGCCCCGGAAGGCATCCGCAACTTCCGCGCGGCGCATCCGGATGTTCCGGTCTTCACCGCGGCGATCGACAGCCATCTCAACGAGAAGGGCTACATTATGCCGGGCCTCGGCGATGCCGGCGACCGCATGTACGGAACCAAATAATTTCAGCCTTCCTTTACCAAATCGCAAGACTTTGTGGCCCGGACGGTTCGCTCCGGGCCTTTTTATTATCGATATTAGCAAGTTATCAGGATTTGAGGGTTAGCAAGCTGGAAGCATGAGGCCTCGCATGAAGCGGGGTTTATACAGGAAGGATTTCTGTTTCATGCTCGCGCGTACCGTCATTTTCGCCAGCATCGCCGCGGTGCTGGCCACACAGGTACCTTCCTTCGTTGGAAGTGTCAGCCAGCAACCTGCCGACGGTCTCTCCGCCAATTTCGTATCGGCCGACGCCGGCCAACCCGCTGCACCGGCGCCCGCTTCCGGCACTGGTACGATCCGCCTGCAGGCGGATGCGCAGGGGCACTATACCGGCAGCTTCAAGATCAACGGCAAGCCGGTGCCAGGGCTGATCGATACCGGCGCCACCTATGTCGCCCTCAACGAGACACTCGCGCGCCGGCTCGGCTACACCGCAAATCAGCTCGACTTCCGCTATGGTGTGAACACGGCGAACGGCCAGACGAAGGCCGCGCACGTGATCCTCGATCGCGTCGAAATCGGCGGCATCCGCGTCCGGAATGTCGAGGCCTTCGTGCTCAGGGACGACGCGCTGACGACCACGCTGGTCGGCATGAGCTTCCTGCAGAAACTCGCCTCTTATTCCGTCGCCGACGGCTCGCTCAGCCTCAAACAGTAAACCGCATCAGACCCGGCCTGCAATGACGGAGGCCAATTCCGGCTTCTCGTCAGCAATGCGATAATGCACGGCAAGGGCCGCAGCTGCTTTTTCCGCCGCGGCTTCGTCAGCAGCGTGGACGACAGCGATCGGATCGCCCGCATTGACCCGGGTGCCAAGCGGCAGGAGACCGGAGAAACCGACGCGGTGATCGATCCGATCTGCCGGATGATGGCGGCCGCCGCCGAGATCGATGACGCTGATGCCGATACCCCGCGCGTCGCAGGCGGCAAGCCAGCCGGATCGGGCGGCCGGGACTTCTTTTTCGACCGGCGCCCTGGCCAGGTATCTCTCCGGATTTTCGACGAGATCGGCCGGTCCGCCGAGCATGGATATCATACGCCCGAAGGTTTCGGCCGCCTGTCCCGATGACAGCGCTCGGCGCGCCATCGCATCGGCTTCTTCAGCGGAAGCGGCAATGCCCGATTTCACCAGCATCTCGGCGGCAAAGGCAAAAACCACGGTCTCGAGCCGCGTGCCGGTCTTCCTGCCCGCCAGGAAGTCCAGGCAGTTGCGCATCTCGACGGCATTGCCGGCGCAATCGGCGAGCGGCTCATTCATGTCGGTGATCAAGGCGGATGTCTGCACGCCCGCGCCGTTGGCCACTTCGACCAGGGAATGCGCCAGCATCTTCGCCTGACGGCGGTCGGCCATGAAGGCGCCGTTGCCGAGCTTGACGTCGAGCACCAGCGTCTCGAGCCCGGCCGCGAGCTTCTTCGACAGGATGGAGGCAGTGATGAGCGGAATGGAATCGACGGTGGCAGTGACGTCGCGCACGGCATAAAGCCTGCCGTCGGCGGGCGCCAAGCTTCCGGTCTGGCCGATGATGGCGCATCCCGCCTCCTTCACCACCTTGCCGAAGAGCTCCGCATCGGGGGTGATCCTATAGCCCGGAATGGATTCGAGCTTGTCGAGCGTGCCGCCGGTATGGCCGAGGCCGCGCCCCGAGATCATCGGGACGGCGAGGCCGCAGGCAGCGGCGATCGGCGCCAGCATCAGCGAGACATTATCGCCGACGCCGCCGGTCGAATGTTTGTCGGCGATCGGACGGTCGATGCCAGCCCATTGCAGCCTGTCGCCGGAATTGGCCATTGCCAGCGTCAGGGCCACGATTTCCTCGCCTGACATGCCTTTGAACCAGACGGCCATGGCGAAGGCGCCGATCTGGCCTTCGGACAGCTGCCCGGCGGCCAGCGCTGCGATGAAGGAGCTGATATCGGCGGCGTCGAGTTCCTCGCCATCGCGTTTACGCCGGATGATCTCCTGCGGAATCATCTCAATAGCTCGACGCCGCAGCCGGTGCCGGCTGCGCTCCGCTCAGAACCGCCAGTATGTCGTCGAGCAGGCCGGAAGCGCCGAAGCGGAAGGTCGAAGGCATGGCCCAGTCCGGCGCCATGATGGTTTCGGCAAGGCTGAGATAGAGCGCCGCATCGGTCACCGAGCCGATGCCGCCAGCCGGCTTGAAGCCGACCTTGCGCCCGCTTTCACGAATGGCCCGGATCATGATGTCGGCGGCTTCGAGCGTCGCGTTGACGGCGACCTTGCCCGTCGAGGTCTTGATGAAATCGGCGCCGGCATCGATCGCAAGTTCGGAGGCACGGCGGATCAAGACGGCATCCTTCAACTCGCCGGTCTCGATGATCACCTTCAGCAGGACGGGGCCGGCGCATTCGGCGCGCACCGCCTTGACCATGTCGGTCACCGCCTTCTCGTTGCCTGATATGAGCTTGCGGTAGGGAATGACCAGATCGATCTCATCGGCGCCGTCGGCAATCGCCTCACGGGTTTCGGCGGCGACATCGGCCACTTCCATATCGCCCGCCGGGAAATTGACGACCGTTGCGATCCGCACGGGATGGCCGGCGCCGAGGATATTGCGGGCATAGGCGACGAAACGCGGCCAGATGCAGATCGCGGCGCTGTTGCCGTAGGGTGTCTGCGCGCGGACGCAGAGCGTGTCGATCTGCGCCTCGGTGCAGTCGTCCTTCAGATTGGTGAGGTCGAGAAGGGAAAGGGCGACCGCCGCCGTTTCCCGGATGGAATGGCTATTCATTTTTCGCTTCCTTCGGCCGCAATCATCTCTCTCAATATGTCGGCAAGACGGGCGCCGCCGACGGGCGCCATGTCCTTGGTTTCTTCATGGCTGAGCTCATTGCCGGTCATGCCTGCTCCATAGTTGGTGATAACGGAAGCGGCCGCAACCCTCAGACCCAGCATTCTTGCGATGATCACTTCGGGCACTGTCGACATGCCGACGGCATCGGCGCCGAGAATGCGCGCCATGCGGATTTCGGCCGGCGTTTCGAAGCTCGGACCGGAAAACCACATATAGACGCCCTGCCCCAGCTCGATCTTGAGCTTTGCCGCCGCCTTCCGCATCGCCGCGGCAAGACCGGCATCATAGGCATTGGTCATGCCGACGAAGCGATGGTCGCTTTCCTCGCCGATCAGCGGGTTCATGCCGGAATAGTTGATGTGATCGGTGATCTGCATCACCGAGCCGGGCGGCATGTCGTCGCGCAGCGATCCGGCCGAATTGGTCAGGATCAGCGCCTCGACGCCGAGCGCCTTCAGCACCTCGATCGGCAGGCGCATGGCGCTGGCATCGCCCTTCTCATAATAATGCACGCGGCCGGAAAGCATGATGACCGGCTTTCCACCGAGGCGGCCGGCGACGACTTCGCCGGCGTGGCCGGAGACGGCGCTGACGGGAAAGCCCGGCAGGTCGCGATAGGGAATACGGATGGCGCCTTCCAGCTGGCCAACCAGGGAGCCGAGACCGGAGCCGAGCACGATTCCGTAGCGCGGCTTGATGGCGCCGAGCAATGCGGCGAGCAGGTCGACCGTCGCCCTCATCCGAGTTCCGTCTCGAAGCTGAAGGGAAGAAGCTCTTCCATCGTCATGGTCTTCTTCACGCCCGCCTCATCGCAGAGATAGATCTTCGTGTCCTTGGCGGCGAATTCGGAGATCTTCTGGCGGCAGCCGCCGCAGGGCGGGCAGAGCGGCAGCTTCTCGGCGATCACGGCCATTTCGACGATCTTCCTGGCGCCGCCCATGATCATGGCGCTGATCGCCGTCGGCTCGGCGCACCACCCCTGCGGGAAGGAGAGGTTTTCGATGTTGGCGCCGGTATAGACCTTGCCGTCCTCGGCGCGGATCGCCGCGCCGACCGGGAATTTCGAATAGGGCGCATGCGCAAAAGCCATGGCGCCGCGGGCGGCTTCGAACAGGTCGTGGGACATGATCAACGTTCCTTCGTATAGGGCACGCCGCCGGCCTTCGGCGGGATTGCGACGCCGATGAAGCCGGCAAGCAGAATGCAGGTCAGGATATAGGGCAGCGCCTGGAACACCTGGACCGGCACTTCACCGACCAGCGGCACCTGCTTGCCCTGCATGAAGTTCGCCAAAGCATCGAGGAAGCCGAAGAGCAGGCAGGCGAACATCACCGGTACCGGCTTCCACTTGGCGAAGACCAGCGCCGCCAGCGCGATATAGCCCTTGCCGGCCGACATGTCCTTGATGAAGGCGGCGGACTGGGCGATCGCGAGGTACGTGCCGGAAAAGCCGCAGAGGATACCGGCGCACATGACGGCGCGGTAGCGCAGCCAGGCAACCGAAATGCCTGCCGTATCGACCGCGCCCGGATTTTCGCCGACGGCGCGCAGCCTGAGGCCGAAGCGTGTGCGGTAAAGCACCCACCAGGAGAAGGGCACGGCGAGGAAGGCGAGGTAGGTGAGGATGTTGTTGCCCGAGATGACATTGGCATAGAGCGGGCCGAGGATCGGCACACTATGGATGGCATCTGCGCCCGGCAGGATGATCGGCGCGAAGCGCGCTTCCGGCGAAAGCTGCGGCGTGCGCCCGCCTTGGCCGAACCAGGCCTGGCCGAGCACGATGGTGATGCCGGCGATGAAGAAGTTGATCGCGACGCCCGAGACGATCTGGTTGCCGCGATTGGTGATCGAGGCAAAGCCATGCACCAGGCTGAGCGCCACCGAGCAAACAACGCCTGCGCCAAGCCCCAGCCAGGCCGAACCGGTAAGATAGGCCACACAGGCGGCGGCGAAGGCCGAGCCCAGCATCTTGCCTTCCAGACCGATATCGAAGATGCCGGCGCGCTCGGAAAACAGCCCCGCGAGCGCGGTAAAGATCAGCGGAATAGAGAGCCTGACCGTCGAGCTCAGGACGTTGATGAAGATGTCGTAGTAATCCATCGTCCGCTCCTCAGGCTCGCTTCAGTTGCTGGTAGACGTGCACCATTGCCGGCCGGAACATGTATTCCAGCGCGCCGGCAAAGAGGATCACCAGTCCCTGGATGACCAGAATCATTTCGCGGGTGATATTCGGCATCTCGAAAGAGATCCAATCGCCGCCCTGGTAAAGGGTGCCGAAAAGGATTGCGGAAAAGATGATACCGAGCGGATGGTTGCGGCCCATCAGCGACACTGCAATGCCGACGAAGCCGGCGCCACCAACGAACTCGACCTGCAGACGGGCGGAAGAGCCCATGACGGGATTGAGCGCCATCATGCCGGCGAGAGCGCCTGAAATCAGCATGGCGATAATGACGATACGTGCATAGGGTATGCCGGCATAGGCAGCCGCGGTCGAGCTCACGCCGAGCGTACGCATCTCAAAGCCGAGCTTGGTGCGCCAGATGAGGATCCAGACAAACCAGGCGGCAAGAAGGGCGATGATGAAGGAGACGTTGAAGGGTGCTGCGCCTAATTTGGCTCCGAAGATGCTCATGACCCAGCCAAGCTTGGGAAGCTGCCCACCCTCGAAGAAGGTGCGGGTTTCCGGCGCCATCTTGCCCGGCACGATCAGCACGTGCACCAGCAGATAGACCATAAGGGCGGCTGCAATGTAGTTGAACATGATTGTCGTGATAACGATATGACTGCCGCGTTTGGCCTGCAGGAAAGCGGGAACGAAGGCCCAGGCCGCACCGAAAATACCGGCGCCGACAATGGCGATCGGCATCGTTACATACCAGGGCACGTAATGATCGAGCGCAAGCGCTACCAGCGCACAGCCGAGCCCGCCGACGTAGGCCTGGCCTTCAGAGCCGATGTTAAAGAGACCGGCATGGATGGCGACGGCCACGGAAAGGCCGGTGAAGATGAAACTCGTTGCATAGTAGAGCGTGAAGCCTATGCCTTCGCCGCTGCCGAAGGCACCCTCGATCAGCAGCGAAAGGGCGGCGAGCGGGCTTTCGCCGATCAGCCAGACGACGAAACCGGAGATCAGGAAGGCGACGACCAGGTTTAAAAGCGGGATCAGACCGTAATTGATCCATCTCGGTAGCGGTACGGAAGCAGTGCTCATAAAGGCCTCACGCGGCAATGCCGGCCATCATCAGGCCGAGGGTCTGTTCACCGGCATCGGGCGTCTTCTCGCCGACGACCTGGCCGGCGAACATGACAAGGATACGGTCTGATAGGGCGCGGATCTCATCGAGTTCGACGGAGACGAGCAGGATCGCCTTGCCCGCATCGCGCATTTCGATGATCCGGCGGTGGATGAATTCGATGGCGCCGATATCGACGCCGCGGGTCGGCTGGCCGATGATCAGCATCTTCGGATCGCGTTCGATTTCGCGGGCGACGACGATCTTCTGCTGATTGCCGCCGGAGAAATTCGCCGTCTTCAGCCGCGGGTTCGGCGGGCGGATATCGTATTTTTCGATCTTCTCCATCGCATCCTTGCGGATCGCTTCGAGATCGAGCAGCGGCCCTTTGCTATAGTCCGGACGGCGGTGATAGCCGAGGACGGCGTTTTCATATTCCTCGAACTTCAGCACCAGCCCCATATGGTGCCGGTCCTCGGGAATATGGGCGAGGCCGAGATCGCGCAGGCGGGCGGGGTCGGCCTTGTCGATCGTCTGGCCATCGAGAAGGATTTCGCCTGAGACAGGCTTGCGGATTCCGGCAATCGCCTCCAGCAATTCCGATTGGCCGTTGCCGGCAACACCGGCGATGCCGACGATCTCGCCGGCGCGCACGTCGAAGGAGACGTTATCGACCATGGTGACGCCGCGATTGTCTTTGACCGTCAGGTTGCGGACGGAGAGCACGGCGGCGCCCGGATTGGCTTCGCCCTTCTGCACGCGCAGCAGCACGCGACGGCCGACCATCAGCTCGGCAAGCTCCTCCACCGTCGTTTCCGCCGTCTTGCGGGTGGCGACCATCTCGCCGCGGCGCATGACGGAGACCGTATCGGTGATCGCCATGATCTCGCGCAGCTTATGGGTGATGAGGATGATCGTCTTGCCCTGGTCGCGCAGCACCTTGAGGATGCGGAAGAGGTGGTCGGCTTCAGCCGGCGTCAGCACGCCTGTGGGTTCGTCGAGGATCAGGATCTCGGCGCCACGATACATGGCTTTCAAGATTTCGACGCGCTGCTGCAGGCCGACTGGGAGCTCTTCGATTAGCGCGTCAGGATCGACTTCGAGGCCGTATTCGGTTTCCAGCCGCTTGAGCTCGGCGCGGGCCGATGCGACGCCTCTGGCCAGCAGCGAGCCGCCTTCGGCGCCGAGCATGACGTTCTCGAGCACCGTGAAATTGTCGACCAGCATGAAATGCTGGTGCACCATGCCGATGCCGGCAGCGATCGCCGCCTGGCTGTCACGGATGGTGACCGGATTGCCGTTGACGCGGATCTCGCCGCTGTCGGCGTGGTAGAAACCATAGATGATCGACATCAGCGTCGATTTGCCGGCGCCGTTTTCACCGATGATGCCGTGGATCGTCCCCTTGGCAACGGTGAGGTTGATGTCCTTGTTGGCGTGGACGGCACCGAATTTCTTATCGATGCCGACAAGCTCGATGGCGGGCTTATCTGTCACTGCAGGCTCCAAATAAGAAAAGGGCGTATGGCGAAAATCCCCTCCGCCATACGCCCGATCTCAATCGTCGATTACATCAGGGCGCGGATCACTTCGGGCAAGCGTTGTCCGAGGTATAATCGTGAACTTTCACGGTTCCCGCAATGATGTCAGCCTTGGCCTTGTCGACGGCCGCCTGCATTTCCGGCGTGATCAGCGACTTGTTGTTGTCGTCGATCGCCGCGCCAACACCATCTTCCTTGACGCCGAGCGCCTGGACGCCGCCGGTGAACTTGTCGTTCTTGGTGTCGGTGTAGGCGTTGTAGACGGCGAGGTCGACGCGCTTGACCATCGAGGTCAGCACCGAGCCCGGATGCAGATGGTTCTGGTTGGAGTCGACGCCGATCGAGAGCTTCTTGTTGTCGGCCGCGGTCTGCAGCACGCCGAGGCCGGTGGCGCCGGCCGCCGCGTAAATGACATCCGCGCCCTGGTCGATCTGGTTCTTGGTGAGCTCACCGCCACGAACCGGGTCATTCCAGGCAGCGCCCGTCGTGCCGGTCATGTTCTGGAAAACCTGGATATCGGCCTTGGCGGCGCGAGCGCCCTGCTCATAGCCGCATTCGAATTTGCGGATCAGCGGAATGTCCATGCCGCCGACGAAGCCGACCTTGCCGGTCTTGGAGGCCATGCCGGCGAGAATGCCGACGAGATAGGAGCCTTCTTCTTCCTTGTAGACGACCGAGCGGACGTTCGGCTTGTCGACGACGGAGTCGACGATGATGAATTTGGTATCGGGGAATTCGGCTGCGACCTTCTCAATGGCCGAAGTCCAGGCGAAGGAAACGGCGACCACGGGGTTGAAGCCGCGGCTTGCGAAGTTGCGGATGGCCTGTTCGCCCTGGGTGTCGCCGGTCGGCTCGAAGTCGCGATAGGCAATGCCGGTCTCGGCCTTGAACTTCTCGGCGCCGTTATAGGCCGCTTCGTTGAAAGACTTATCGAACTTCCCGCCGGTGCCGTAAACCAGCGCCGGCTTGACATCGGCGGCAAGCGCCGTCGTCGACATGGCAGCCACGGCAAGGAGAGTGAGAAGGGATTTTTTCATTGTGCAGCCCTGTTGTTGCTATTCGTTAGGGGTCCTCCCGCAAGCCCTTTTCGGACATGTCTGCGGAACCACCGACCTCCCCCCGGAGGCCTGGCTGCGCGCATCCTTGCATGGCTCACGGAAAAATTCACCAGAAATTTTTCAGGCGGTAAAGATTTGCAGCGATTGCTGAAAATCAGTTCTTCCCGGCTGTTTTTTGGACATTTCCCCATCAAGGCTGCGGTTTTTCTAGCCAATCCGCCGGCAGATGCCAAAGCCGCGGAGGGCCGTATCAGCCTTCGCCGCATCGCACCGGCTCAAACCGATCGGCTATGCGATGAAGCGGCCGGAAACTTGCGGTTTCTTGTAGCCGACCATCCAAAGAAGCAGCGCGATCACCAGAAAAACCGCAAAGGCCGGCTGCAGCATCAGCCACTGAAAGATGAAGGCATAGAAGCGCGGGTGGATATAGTAGGAAAGCGCGGATTGCAGCGACGTCAGCGTGTCCGGGCTCACATCCTGCCAGGCATCCGACATCGGCGTCATGATCACGGCGGAGGCGGCAACCGACTGGATCGAATCGATGGTCCCGGCAATAACGGCTGCCGCAAGCGCGACAAGACTCGCCAGACGCAACAGGAAACGCATCAATCCCTCCGACGCTTCGATATGCCGGATAATTCCGGCGAGCCCGCGCCATTCTCCACCTTGAGAATTACATAGTCATCGCTGAGGTGAAGCACAATGGGATGGGCCGAGCGGAGTTTTATCGGAAGAAGTCAAAAAACTGTTAGATTTGGGTTGATCGGCAAAAATTCATCGGTATATATCGCGCCGTTCCGACGATTTGCACCTATCCGGGCGCGAACGCCAAAGGACAGGTGGCCGAGTGGTTTAAGGCGCACGCCTGGAACGCGTGTGTACGTGAAAGCGTACCGAGGGTTCGAATCCCTCCCTGTCCGCCATTTTCACATCTGGATCTTCCAAGATTGAATTTTAAGCCTGGGCGGCCCAAGCTTCGTGTCCATGGCGAATACGGACAATGAGAACATCCTCGCTCTCTGTAACCATATAGACGACGAGATGGGCCTTGAACGGATGAATGCGCATCGGAGGAGAAATTTCATGCCGTTCACGCGCCACGGGGATTGGCGGCAATCAGATCGAAGATGGCGTAAAGTTCATCGTGATATTGGCACGCTCTTCCACAGTCTGCAAGGAAGCGAAGGCTCGATCTCATTAAACGAAGTGTAGCGCTGACCAGAAAGATTCCTGAATTTTTACCACGCTGCTTCACCGCGTCTTTGCACGTTTGGGTTTAGGTTCTGCCAAACCAAAAACAGAGGTAAAACAGGTGGAAGAACTTTCGGTGAAGTCGAAGATCATCAAATCCGTCTATTTCAGCCAGGAAGACGGGCGGCTCAGGATCTGCTTCAAGAACGGCGAGGAGCGTCTGTTCGAAGGCGTGCCCTCTTCGGAAGCCCATGCGATGACGGCGGCGCCGTCTCCCGGACATTATTACCTCGACCGGATCAGAACGCGGTTTCGCAGACTGGCCGCCTGAAACCCGCCGGTTCAGCTGGGGATTGCGCCGGATTGAGACGGGGCCGGTGGATAGTAACCACTGGTTAACTCTCGCCTTCATCACCGTTGGATCGGCCCGAGCGGAAAGCGGCAATTGTCAGTGCTGCCGCTTTCAGAGATTCGGTCAGCCGGGAGGCTCGGTGGCGGACCCCAGCCAGGAAGCCGGGCCTCCCCGTCACGCCCTATCCATTTCGCCAGATCGATCCGAGGTCGGCTGCGATCGCCTTGAAATAGCGAAATGGGCTAATCCTGTGAAAAACCGGAATGCTCACATCCGGACTCGACAATGCTTCATTAGCATGATTGCATAAACCCATGGAACGGGAGGCCGGGTGATGATGTTCGAGAATCTGCTTGAGATGCAGGAGCGTGGCGTGCGCGATCGTGCTCGCGGCCGCAGCCTGGCGGACAATCCGATGTCGAAGCCGGATGTGCTGCCGATCACCGATTTTCAGGAATGGTATGCGATGTTTGACGCCTGGCGCTTCGGCTGGTCGATCGAGGATGCGATGGCGGGGCATATCGATGCGCCCCGTCATGGCCGCGCCTCACCTCGTGCCTATACCAGGACGGTCTGATCGACCCGATCCTCGGCGCCGAAGAATTTCAGGTAGCGTTCGACCTCCGCCGGTTCGCCGGTAGCCTTCTGCGGATTGTCGGAGAGTTTTACCGCCGGACGGCCGTTGGCGTCGCTGACCTTGCAGACGATCGAGATCGGATTGAGGCCTGAGATTTCCGTCGGCGCGCAGCCGGCAAAATCATTCGTCAGGTTGGTTCCCCAGCCGAAGCTCATGCGCACGCGGCCTTCGAAATGCCGGTAAGTGTCGATGATGGCGTCGACATCGAGACCGTCGGAGAAGATCAACAGCTTCTGGCGCGGATCGCGGCCCATCTTCTTCCACCAATCGATGATCTTTTCACCGCCTTCGATCGGCGGCGCGCTGTCCGGACGGAAGCCGGTCCAGTCGGCGACCCATTCGGGGGCGTCGCGCAGGAAGGCCGCAGTGCCGAAGGCGTCCGGCAGGACGATCAGCAGGTTGCCGCCATAGAGCTTGTTCCAGTCGCGCAGGATCTTGTAAGGGGCATTGCGCAGTTGCTCATCGGTCTGCGCCAGGGCGGCTGCCACCATCGGCAGTTCGTGGGCATTGGTGCCGACCGCCTCGAGATCGGAATCCATCGCCAGCAATACATTGCTCGTGCCGGTGAAGGCCGGACCGATACCTTCCTTCAGCGCCTCGACGCACCAGCGCTGCCAGAGAAAGCTGTGGCGGCGGCGGGTGCCGAAATCGGAGATGCGCAGGCCGGGCAATTCCTTCAGCCGCTCGACCTTCGACCACATCTTCGCCTTGGCGCGGGCGTAGAGCACATCCAGCGTGAAAGGGCCGAGCGCCTTCATCGCCGAACGCGAACGCAGTTCGTTGACGATGGCGAGCGCCGGGATCTCCCACATGGTGGTTTCCTTCCAGGACCCATGGAAGTCCAGCACATATTGCCCGTCCTTCTTCGACAGCTCGTATTCAGGGAGCTGGAAATTGGACAGCCACGCCAGGAATTCCGGCTCGAAGATCTGCGCGCGGCCGTAGAAACTGTTACCCGCCAGCCAGATCATCTCCTTCTTGGAGAGCCGCAGCGTGCGCGCATGATCGAGCTGCTCCCGCAATTCGCCTTCATCGATCTCTTCGGCGAGATGTACGCGCTTGGTGCGGTTGATCAGGGTGAAGGAGGCGTTCACATCAGGATAGAGCTTCCAGATCATCTGCAGCATCAGCAGCTTATAGAAGTCGGTATCGATCAGGCTGCGGATGATCGGGTCGAGTTTCCAGGCGTGATTGTAGACGCGTCTCGCGATATCGGTCTTGGCCATGAGATTCCTGCCCCTGTCCACTCCGGTCAGGTGCTGCCAAGTTCCGGGCCGGCGCACGAAACCGGCTCGTGCGCCTTCTTATCGAAAAATCGGCGAAGAAAGTCCAGACAAAACATAAACATCCCGCCGCATGGCGGCGACGGGATGCGGGAGATTATCTGTCGAACGCCTATTGGGCCGGAGGTTGAGCCGGGGCCACAGGAGCGGTATTCGGGGCCGGCGCCGTTTGCGGCGTCTCGGTCGGGACCGCATTGCCATTCTGCATGGTCGGCGCGCGTGCTGCGTCCGACTGCTGCTGCTGGAGCTGTTGGCCGGGCTGCTGCGGCGCCACCTCGTTCGCCTCGCGGCGGCCCCAGATCTCGACTGGAATCCAGACCACGAAAGCAAGGATCAGCGCCACGAGCAGCACGGTCAGGATACGATAACCCATACGCCCCTGCTTTGCCTTGACCGGCGGGATTTGCTGTTCCTTGTGAAGTTTTCCGTCGGATTTTTCCCAGCGTGTTTCGGTCTGATGCGCCATCATCGTCTCCTTCGCTGCCTTGGCGGCCGAACCGGCCGCAAAGAACTTCGCAAGGAAAACGGGTGGCCGTCTGGAAGGTTCCGGGCTCAAACGCGCCGCGGTCTTGGGAATAGCCAAACCGCCGCAGCTTTGGCACGAGATGCCGCTTAAATCTAATAACCGGCGGCGCGATCGATCACGAACTGCAGCGGCTCGCCGCGCTCAAAACGGGCGATCTGCGTCTCGACATGGCGGAACAGCGCGTTCTCTTCGGAGACCGCCGCGTCGTGCGGGGTGATGAAGACGTTCTCCAATGCCCACAACGGGCTGTCGGTGGCGAGCGGCTCCACTTCGAAAACGTCGAGAGAAGCGCCGCCGAGGGTCCCCTCCCCGACGGCCGAGACGATGTCGGCCTCGATCTGGCTCTTGCCGCGGCCGGCATTGATGAAGACCGGCTGTCCCAGCGCACCGTCGCGGCGGAGCTTCTTAAATAGCCCGCTATCATAGAAGCCCGTCGTCTCAGGCGTCAGTGGCAGCAGGCCGACCAGAATGTCGGTCTTGGCGAGAAACCGGTCCAGTTCGCCCGCGTCGAAGGTCTCAACGCCCTCGATTGTTTTGCGGGTGCGCGACCAACCGATGACGTTGAAACCCATCACTTTCAGCTTGGCGACCGCATCCTGGCCCAGAATGCCGAGCCCCATGACGCCGACGGTCACCTCCGCCGCTTCCGGCGCTACCAGCTTGGCCCATTCGCGCCGCCGCTGGTGACTGTCATGGCCATATTGCCCGCGTAGATGCATCAGACACTGCATGACGACCCATTCGCTCATGCGGGTCGTCAGGCTGCGGTCGACGAAACGAACGATCGGAATATCAGGCAGGCCGGCCATGCCGATGATGTGATCGACACCGGCGCCGCCCGAGAAGATGACCTTGAGGTTCGGTGCCCGTCGAAAGAGGTCGGCATCCGGCTTCCAGAGAAGCGCGTATTCCGTTTCGCTGAAATCACGCTCGCGATTGGCGGGATCGGCGAGATTGATGCTGCCGCGGTCGGCAAAGGCCGTCTTCAGGACCCGGTCGACACCTTCGGGGTTGAACTTGATATCGACGAGGACGGGAGGACGAACTGACATGATCTTCTTTACTGCTGCACGGCGGGCGTCGGCACCGCCTCGATGTTGAACGCGGCTGCCATCAGCGCCTTGGTGTAATCGTCCTTGGGCGCGCGGAAGATTTCCGCGGAGGGACCTTGCTCCACCACCTTGCCGAACCGCATGACGATGACGTCGTTGGCGAGCGCCTTCACCACCTTCAGGTCGTGGCTGATGAAGAGATAGGCGAGGTCGTGTTTCTTTTGCAGATCGCGCAGGAGGTCGACGACCTGCGCCTGCACGCTCATGTCGAGCGCGGATGTCGGCTCGTCGAGCATGACGAAACGGGGCTTCAGCACCATGGCGCGAGCTATGGCGATGCGCTGGCGCTGGCCGCCTGAAAATTCATGCGGATAGCGCCAGCGGGTCAGCGGATCGAGGCCTACCTCCTCCAGCGCCCAGCAGACACGCTGGTCGCGCTCCTCGGCGCTCAAGGCGCGCTCATGCACCTTCAGCCCTTCGGCAATGATATCGCCGACCGACATGCGGGGGCTGAGCGAACCGTAGGGATCCTGGAAGACGATCTGCAGCTGATTGCGCAGCGGTCGCATCTCATTGAACGAATAGCCGGCTATATCCTTGCCGATAAAGGCGATCCGGCCCTGTGAAGAGATCAGCCGGGTGAGCGCCAGGCCGAGCGTGGTCTTCCCGGAGCCGGATTCGCCGACGACGCCGAGCGTCTGGCCGGCGCGCAACGAAAGATCGATGCCGTCGACGGCCTTCACATGATCGACGACGCGGCGCATCAGCCCCGCCTTGATCGGGAACCAGACGCGGATATCCGAACCTTCCATCACCACCGGTTTCGACGGGTCGGCGAGCGGCGGCTCGCCGCGCGGTTCGGAAGCGAGCAGATGGCGGGTATAATCGTGCTTCGGATTGGCGAAGACTTCCTCGACCGTCCCGGTTTCAACAATCCGGCCCTTGGTCATGACGCAGACGCGGTCGGCGAATTTGCGCACGATGCCGAGATCGTGGGTGATGAACAGCAGCGACATGCCGTGTGCCGTCTTCAACTGCCGGAGAAGCTCGAGGATCTGCGCCTGCACTGTGACGTCGAGCGCCGTGGTCGGCTCGTCGGCGATCAGCAGTTCCGGCCGGTTGGCAAGCGCCATGGCGATCATGACGCGCTGGCGCTGACCGCCGGAGAGTTCGTGCGGATAGGCCTTCAACCGCTTCTCAGGCTCGCGGATGCCGACCTGATTCAACAATTCCAGCACCCGTTCGCGCGCCGGCTGGCCGGTAAGCCCCTGGTGCAGGGCGAGGATCTCGGCGATCTGCTTCTCGATCGTGTGAAGCGGATTGAGCGAGGTCATCGGCTCCTGGAAGATCATGGTGATGTCGTTGCCGCGCACCTCGCGCAGCGCCCGCTCCGATGCCTTCAAGAGATCCTTGCCCTTGAACAGGATTTCGCCGGAGGGATGGCTTGCCGAGGGATAAGGCAGAAGCCGCAGGATCGAGTTGGCCGAGACCGATTTGCCGGAGCCGGATTCGCCGACGAGCGCCACGACCTCGCCTTTGGCGATATCGAAGGAGATCCGATCGACGGCAAGCGAGGCTTCGCCGCCCTGATGAAAGGCAACCGAGAGATCGCGGACGGAAAGGAGCGGTTCTGTCATGTCACTCATTGAAACGTCTTCCTCGGATCGAAGGCGTCGCGCACGGCTTCGCCGATGAAGATCAAAAGGGAAAGCATGATCGACATGGCGAAGAACGCCGTCAGCCCGAGCCAGGGCGCCTGCAGGTTGGTCTTGCCCTGGGCGATCATTTCGCCGAGCGAAGGCGAGCCCGGCGGCATGCCGAAGCCGAGGAAGTCGAGCGAGGTCAGCGTCGTGATCGAGCCGGAGAGGATGAAAGGCAGGAAGGTGAGTGTCGCCACCATGGCGTTCGGCAGCAGGTGGCGCCACATGATGGTGCGGTTGTTGACGCCGAGCGCGCGGGCGGCGCGGACATATTCGAAATTGCGGGCGCGCAGGAATTCGGCGCGCACCACGCCGACGAAGCTGACCCAGGAGAAGAGCAGCATGATGCCGAGCAGCACGAAGAAGCCGGGCGGCAGGATCGCGGCGATGATCAGCAGGATGTAAAGCACCGGCATCGACGACCAGATCTCGATGAAGCGCTGCAGCAGGAGATCGGTCAAGCCGCCGAAATAGCCCTGCACCGCCCCTGCCGTCACGCCGATGATTGCCGAGCAGATGGTCAGCGCCAGGCCGAACAGCACCGATATGCGGAAGCCGTAGATGACGCGCGCCAGCACGTCACGCGCCTGGTCATCGGTGCCGAGCCAGTTGAGATTGCCGAGCGTGCAGCCGGGATCATTCGCCCCTTGCGGATAACCGGAGCAGCGTTCCTCCTTGGTCATCAGCCAGAAGGGGGCGGTCGGCGCCGAATGCGGAATGTTCGAGTTGACCGAGCGGTAGGAATAGCGGATCGGCGGCCAGATCATCCAGCCATTGGCGTTGATCTCGTCCGATATCACCGAGGAGCGGTAGTCGGTTTCGGCGAGGAAGCCGCCGAATTTTTCCTCGGGATAGTCGATCAGGACGGGAAACAGGATTTCGCCCTTGTAGGAGGCGATGATCGGCCGGTCGTTGGCGAGGAACTCGGCAAAGAGGCTGAGCGCGAACAGCAGCAGGAACAGCCACAGCGACCAGTAGCCGCGGCCGTTCGCCCGGAAATTCTTCCAGCGGCGGATGTTGGTCGGCGACAGCAGGCCCTTGCGCGGCGGTTTGACCGGGGTTGCGGTGGCGGGGTTTGCGGCGGCGTCCATCAGACATCCCTCCGCTCGAAATCGATGCGCGGATCGATCCAGGTGTAGATCAGGTCGGAAATCAGGCTGACGAAGAGACCGAGCAGCGAGAAGATATAGAGTGTCGCGAAGACGATCGGATAATCCCGGTTGACCACCGAGAGATAGCCGAGGCGGCCGAGGCCATCGAGCGAGAAGATGTTTTCGATCAGCAGCGAGCCGGTGAAGAAGGCGGAGATGAAGGCGCCGGGAAAACCGGCGATGATGATCAGCATGGCGTTGCGGAAAACATGGCCGTAGAGCACCTGCCGCTCGTTCAAGCCTTTGGCGCGGGCGGTGACGACATATTGCTTCTTGATCTCCTCGATGAAGGAATTCTTGGTCAGAAGCGTCGTGGTAGCAAAGGCGGCTAGCGAAAGCGAGATCAGCGGCAGAGTGAGGTGCCAGAAATAATCGAGTGGCTTCTGCCACCAGGCGAGCTCACCGAAATTATCGGAAACGAGGCCGCGCAGCGGAAACCAGTCGTAGAAGGAACCGCCGGCGAAAAGCACGATCAGCAGGATGCCGAAGAGAAAGCTCGGAACGGCATAGCCAATGACGATGACGCCCGAGGTCCAGACATCGAAGGTCGATCCGTCCTTGACCGCCTTGCGGATGCCGAGCGGGATGGAGATGGCGTAGGAGAAGATCAGTATCCAGATGCCGAGCGAGATCGATACCGGTAGCTTCTCCTTGATGAGGTCGAGCACGGAGGTGTTGCGGAAGAAGCTCTCGCCGAAATCGAAGCGGATGTAATTCCACATCATCTCGCCAAAGCGCGTCAGCGGCGGCTTGTCGAAGCCGAACTGTTTTTCGAGCTTGGCGATCAGCTCCGGATCAAGCCCCTGGGCGCCGCGATACTTCGAACCTTCGTCGCTGCCGCCGCCACCGAGGAGATCGCCGCCGCCGGACAGGCGCTGATCAGCGCTGTCGGCCTGGCCGGTCAGCTGGGCAATCACCTGCTCGACCGGGCCGCCGGGTGCAAATTGAACGACGATGAAGGAAATTGCCATGATGCCGATAATGGTCGGGATCATCAAAAGCAGGCGGCGAATGACATAGGCACCCATCAGCCTTCAGCCTCCGGGATAGTTTTTCCTGTCTGCACGCCGTTCATTCCAATGCCGCTCAATCCGCCAGCCTTCCCTTGCCGGCCTCGCCGGCTTGTCGTGATTCGCTCGTGCCATTTGGAGCCCAGGGCCCCGTTAATGCAAGCCCGCTCATTTTGCCGAGGCCGACCACCAGGCATCGGGGAAACCAAGGCTGTAGGCCGGAAATTCGGCAGGATGCGTGACTGTGTTCCAATAGGCAATATTAACGGTATCGCGGTAGAACAGCGGGATGACGTAGTGATTTGCCAGCAAGACCCGGTCCATTGCCTTGATCGCAGCGACCTGTTCATCGCGGTTCGGCGCGAAGATAATCATGCGGATGAGCTCATCGACGGCTGGGTTGGCAATGCCGGCGTAGTTGCGAGAACCCTGCTGGTTGACAGAGCCGGATCCCCAATAGTCGGCTTGCTCGTTGCCCGGATTCATTGTCTCCGCCCAGACATTCCAGATCATATCGAAGTCAAAGCTGCGTTCGCGGTTGACAGCTTGCGAAGCGTCGACTGTCCGAACTCGCGCATCTATGCCGATTTTCTTGAGATTGCTGGCATAAGGCACTGCCCAGCGCTCCAACATGGGGCTCGACAATAATATCTCGAAACTCATTGGCTGGCCGGTCTTGGTATTGACCATGCGATTGCCCTTCAGCTCCCAGCCGGCTTCTTTCAGAAGAGCAATCGCCTTTCGGAGGTTGTCGCGGCTCTTCTGCGGATCGCCGCCAACGGGATTGGTATACGGCGTCGTGAAGACCTCGGGCGGAACCTTGTCCTTCATGCCTTGCAGAATTTCCAGCTCCCGCCCCTGCGGCAGACCGGAGGAGGCGAGCTCGGTATTCCAGAAATAGCTGTCGATGCGCTTGTAACTGTTAAAGGCAACGGTGCGGTTCAACTCCTCGAAATCGAGGCCGTAGTTCAGCGCCTCGCGGACCCTGATATCCTTGAAGAGGTCACGCCGCATATTCGGCACAAGAGCCTGCAGAATGCCGGTGGAGCGCAGGGGATTTGCAACCTCTTCCTTCTTGACGCGTCCTTCCTTCACTGCAGGAAAATCATATCCAGTTGCCCAGCGGGCAGCCGTTGTCTCCTGCCAATAGTCGCTATTGCCGGCACGAAAGGCTTCGAACTCAACATCGCGGTCACCGAAATAGGTGTAGATGACATTGCGGAAATTGTTCTGGCCGACATTCACATTGAGGTCCTTGCCCCAATAGTCGTTACGCAGCTCATAGCGGATCGTTGCGCCGGGCGAGAAGGAAGCAATCTTGTAAGGCCCGGACCCCATTACGGGCTCCAGCGTCGTTTTGGTAATGTCACGCGGCTTGCCATCCGCTCCGGGCGCTTCCCACCAATGTTTCGGCACAATCATTAACTGGCCGAGAATGTTGGGCAGTTCGCGGTTGTTCTTCTCATCAAAGGTGAAGGTCACATCCCGCTCGCCGGTCTTTTCCGCTTTGACGACGTGATGGTAGTAGTTCCCGGCGACGGGGTTCAATTCCTTAGTCTTGTCCAGGCTGAAAATGACATCTTCCGGAGTTACCGGCTGACCGTCCGCCCATTTTGCTTCCTTGCGCAGGCGAAAGGTCGCGCTGGAGACGTCATCGGGATAGGATAGCCCCTCGGCAAGCAGACCGTAAGAGACGAGAAGTTCGTCATCGGCCGGCTTCATCAGCGTGTCGTAAGCAAGTGAGAGGCCTATCGCCGTTTGGCCTTTTGCCAGCAGAGGGTTGAAGGTGTCGAAGGCGCCGCTGGCGGAAAGACGCAGATCTCCACCTTTTGGAGCATCGGGATTGACGTAGTCGAAGTGCGCAAAGCCCGGCTTGTACTTCATCTCGCTGATGACCGAGCTGCCAATCTGAAAGGGTTGGTCCTGAGCTGTTGCCGTCATCGGCGCTAAGGCTCCCGCAAGCGTCAGAAACAAACCGATCTTCGACCACAAAGCCGCCATTCACGCTCTCCCCTAATTATTGGTGGGTTCGACAATACGAAAAATACAGGCGAAAAACAGGAGAGAGTTTGGTTTTTGCCGGGCTCGCGAAATTTTGACCTTGCTTTGCCGCGCCAAGGTTGAAGACCTCATCGGAATTGCAGGCGGCCGCAACGCTGCGGCGATCCGTCACCGCCGCCGCCTGTCGCCGCTAGCCAAAACATCGATTCACCAAAATCGCTTTTCACGATAGATTTGCGGCAAATCACTTCGGCAGCGCTTCAAGGAAACAGTATGGCTTTCGGCTTCGTTCAGGCTTTCAGAACATTCGGCAGACTGGCGCTTGCCGGCGCGATCGGGGCCGGCCTTGCCGCCGGCGATGTCGTCGCCGAGCAGAAAACGCCGAGCCCCGGCAGCGCCAAGGCGCTGTTCGCAGGCGTCAGCCTGCCGACGCAGGGGCCGGCGCAGCCGATCGGCTTTTATGCAAAGGGCTGCATGACCGGCGCGGTGGCGCTGCCGACCGACGGGCCGACCTGGCAGGCGATGCGGCTTTCGCGCAACCGCCGCTGGGGCAACCCGGCGATGATCGCGCTCCTGGAACGGTTTTCGCAGGATGCGGTCAAATATGCCGGCTGGCCGGGCATCCTCGTCGGTGATGTCGCCCAGCCGCGCGGCGGGCCGATGCTCAACGGCCATTCCTCGCACCAGATCGGCCTCGATGCCGATATCTGGTTCACCCCGATGCCGGCGCGCCGCATGACGGCTGAGGAGCGCGAGGACCTGCCCTTCACCAGCATGCTGCAGAAGGACAAGTTCCTCACCGTCAACCCCAAAGTATGGACGGAATCGCGGGCGCGGCTTTTGATGCTGGCGGCGAGCTATCCCGAAGTGGAGCGCATCTTCGTCAATCCGGCGATCAAGAAGAAGATGTGCGACACCTGGACCGGTGACCGCACCAACCTTGGAAAGCTGCGGCCGATATACGGCCACGACTCGCATTTCCACATCCGCATCAAATGCCCGCCCGGTGCTGCCGGATGCACGCCGCAAGCTCCCGTCGCCTCAGGAGACGGCTGCGACAAGTCGCTCGCCTATTGGTTCACCCCGGCACCTTGGGCGCCGCCGAAACCGCCCAAGCCCGGCGCCAAGCCGCCGAAGCCGCCGCGTGAGATGATGGTCTCCGACCTGCCGAAGGCCTGCTCTGCCGTGCTCGATGCCGCTTCCGTCGCTTCGATGCAGGCTGCCACCTATGGCGGGCCTTCCGCCGTAAGCGCGTTCGCCGCCGCTCCGGCAGCCGCGCCGGCTGATGACGACGAGGGGTTGCCGGATGTCGGCCCCGTCCCGAACGACAAGCCGGCGATCCAATGAAGGGGCGGACGCATTGTCTTTCAAATCGCAAATACTTGGTATAAAGCGATCAAATCGATTGAATTGTTGGGGCGGAGAATCACTTCATGGCCGGCAGCAAGTGCCTTGCGCTGATCGCGCATGACCAGAAGAAGGACGACATGGCGGCGTTCGCCCGCGCCAATCAGGACCTTCTTTCGCGCTGGAAGATCGTCGCGACAGGTACCACCGGCGGTCGCGTGCTCGATGCCGCTCCTGATCTCGACGTCACCAGGCTGAAAAGCGGGCCGCTCGGCGGCGACCAGCAGATCGGCGCGCTGATCTCGACCGGAGAGGTCGACGCGCTGATTTTCTTCGTCGACCCGCTGACGCCGATGCCGCATGATGTCGACGTGAAGGCGCTGATGCGGCTCGCCATCGTCTACGACATTCCGATGGCACTCAACCACGCGACCGCTATAAAGCTCCTTCCCACACTCGAAGCCTGATCAGCACGGAACCGGCCATGCCCAAACCCAGCCACAGCACCGCTCCGCTTCCCTTCCCGATCCTGATCGGCGATATCGGCGGCACCAATGCCCGCTTCTCCATCCTGACCGACGCCTATGCCGAACCGAAGCAGTTTCCGAACGTGCGCACGGCGGATTTCGCCACGATCGACGAAGCGATCCAAAAGGGCGTGCTCGACAAAACAGCGGTGCAGCCGCGCTCGGCGATCCTCGCTGTCGCCGGCCCGATCAACGACGACGAGATCCCCCTGACCAATTGCGACTGGGTGGTGCGGCCAAAGACGATGATCGAGGACCTCGGCATCGAGGACGTGCTCGTCGTCAACGATTTCGAGGCGCAGGCGCTGGCGATCGCCGCCCTGTCGCATGAAAACCGCGAACGTATCGGCAGCGCCACCGGCGACATGGTCGCCTCGCGCGTCGTGCTCGGACCTGGCACCGGCCTCGGCGTCGGCGGGCTCGTGCATGCCCAGCATACTTGGATCCCGGTCCCCGGCGAAGGCGGCCATATCGATCTCGGGCCGCGCAGCAAGCGCGATTATGAGATCTTTCCGCATGTCGAGACGATCGAAGGACGTGTTTCGGCCGAACAGATCCTCTGCGGACGCGGCCTCGTCAATCTCTATAACGCCATCTGCGTGATCGACGGCATCCAGCCGACGATGAAGGATCCGGCCGAGATCACCTCACATGCGCTTGATGGCAGCGACAAGGCCGCCGTCGAGACCGTTTCGCTGTTTGCCACCTATCTCGGCCGCGTGGCGGGCGACATGGCGATGGTGTTCATGGCGCGCGGCGGTGTCTATCTCTCCGGCGGTATCTCGCAAAAGATCCTCCCGGCGCTGAAGAAACCGGAATTCCGGCAGGCTTTCGAGGACAAGGCGCCGCATAGCGCGCTGCTTCGCACCATCCCCACCTATGTCGTGACGCATCCGCTGGCGGCGCTCGCCGGGCTTTCGTCCTATGCGCGCATGCCGGCCAATTTCGGCGTATCGACGGAAGGCCGCCGCTGGCGGCGCTGAGCCAGCGCGTGTCCCTCCGGGCCGCGCCGCGGTCTAGCCAAACCAGTCCCAACTCTTTATAGAGCCGGCCAAAGTGCGCGCCACGTTCACGACGCGCTCAGTCTCGGACAGGAAGCTTGATATTTGGAAGCCGTGGAAAGCAGAAAGCAGAGCGTCAGCAGCGATACCGTCACCGGCATCCTGAAGCGCATCATCGCTGAAAACGGCCGCGACCATCTCTGGGGTTATGTCTTCGCAATCGCCTGCCTCGTGGTCGTGGCGCTTTCGACGGCGTTCACCGCCTGGATCATGCGGGCGATCATCGACGAGGCCTTCGCCAATCGCCGCGCCGACGTCGTCTGGATCATCTGTCTTTCGATCTTCGTCGCCTTCGTGCTGCGCGGCTTTGCCAGCTACGGCCAGGCCGTGGCGCTTTCCAAGGTCGGCAACAATATCGTCGCCCGCTATCAGCGCCGCCTCTATGCGCATCTGATGACGCTTTCCGTTGGCTTTTTTAGCGAGGCACGCTCGGCTCATATCGCCGCGCAGGTGAGCCAGAACGTCAGCGGCATCCGTGACGTGCTCAACCTGACGATCACCTCGACGGTGCGCGACCTCCTGACCTTCGTTTCGCTGATCGGCGTGATGGTCCTCCAGGACCCGCTGCTCAGCCTCGCCGTCTTCATCATGGCGCCGCCGCTGCTCTATGCACTGCGTTATATTTCCAAACGCCTTCGCTCGGCAACCCGCGAGGCCGTGCATCTGAACAGCCACGTGCTGGGGGCCATGCAGGAGACGATCCAGGGTATTGCCATCGTCAAAGCCTTCACGATGGAAGAGGAACTGGAGAACAAGGTCAACAAACTCATCACGGCCGCCGAGAATCGGGCGAACCGGATTGCCCGGCTTTCCGAGCGCACCTCGCCGCTGACGGAGAGCTTCGCAGGCTTTGCCGTCGCCAGCGTGCTTGCCTATGCCGCCTATCGTTCGATCTATTACAATGTCGCCCCGGGCGCCTTCTTCTCCTTCGTGACGGCGCTGCTGCTTGCCTATGACCCGGCCCGCCGCCTTGCCCGCCTGCAGGTGCAGATGGAACGCGCCGTCGTCAATGCACGGATGATCTACGAACTGCTCGACATGGAGCCGCGCCAGCGCGACCTGCCGGATGCCCGGCCGCTGACGGTGACACAGGCCAGGATCGAATTCCGCAATGTTTCCTTCGCCTACGGCAATGAAAGCGTGCTGAACGGCGTCAGCTTCGTCGCCGAGGGCGGAACCACCACGGCGCTCGTCGGCCCCTCGGGTGCGGGCAAATCCACCGTCATCAGCCTCATTCCGCGCTTCTACGATCCGCGCGAAGGCGAGATACTGATCGATGGGCAGGATATCGCCCACATCACCAAGAAGTCGCTGCGCCAGCAGCTCGCCTATGTTTCGCAGCAGCCCTACCTGTTCGAAGGCACGATCCGCGACAATATCCGCTATGGCCGGCCGGAAGCGACCGACGCCGAGGTGGAAGAGGCGGCCCGGCTGGCCTATGCGCATGATTTCATCTCGGCGCAGCCGCAGGGTTACGATACGCCGGTCGGCGAAAACGGCGTGACGCTTTCGGGCGGCCAGCGGCAGCGGCTGTCGATCGCGCGGGCTTTGGTGCGCAACGCGCCGATCCTGCTGCTCGACGAAGCGACCTCCGCGCTGGACACCGAATCCGAGGCTGCCGTGCAGAAGGCGCTCGACGAGGCGATGACCGGGCGCACCGTCGTCGTCATCGCCCATCGGCTTTCGACCGTCGTGCGCGCCGACAAGATCGTCGTCATGCAGCAGGGTCGGGTGGTCGAGGAAGGCAATCATGAGACGCTTGCGAAGGTCAGCGACGGTCTTTACGCTCGCCTCAACAACCTGCAGAGGCCCTCGGCCTCGGATTCATACTAACCTGGTGAGACTGACATGAGCGATGCTGCGATGAAACTGGTGGTGGTCGGCGCAGCTGGGCGCATGGGGCAGACGCTGATCCGGCTCATCCATTCCATCGAGGGCGTGACTTTGCATGCCGCCGTCGAGCGCCCCGGTTCGCCGTACGTCGGCAGGGATGCCGGCGAGATTGCCGGGCTCGGCCCGACCGGCGTCATCATCGGCGACGATCCGCTCAATGCCTTCCTGCATGCCGAGGGCGTGCTCGACTTCACCTCGCCGGCGGCGACGGTGGAATTTTCGGGCCTCGCTGCCCAGGCCCGCATCGTCCATGTCGTCGGCACCACCGGCTGTTCGGAAGACGACAATGCCAGGATCGCCGCGGCCGCCCGCCATGCCCGCGTCGTCAAGTCGGGCAATATGAGCCTCGGGGTCAATCTGCTCAGCGTGCTCGCCGAGCAGGCAGCGCGGGCGCTCGATCCTGATGACTGGGATATCGAAATCCTGGAAATGCATCACAAGCACAAGGTGGATGCGCCTTCCGGCACCGCGCTTCTTCTCGGCGAGGCCGCGGCCAAGGGGCGCGGCATCGATCTGGCCTCGAAATCGGTCCGGGTGCGCGACGGCCATACCGGCGCTCGGCAAGCCGGCACAATCGGCTTTGCGACGCTGCGCGGCGGCTCCGTCATCGGCGAGCATTCCGTGCTTTTCGCCGGAGAAGGCGAAATTGTCACCCTGTCGCACAGTGCGGCCGACCGCTCGATCTTCGCGCGCGGCGCCATCAAGGCGGCGCTTTGGGCGCGCGACAAGAAGCCGGGCCTCTATTCCATGCTCGACGTGCTCGGGCTTTCTTCCCAATAACGACATTCGGAGACATATTGATGAGCGGAACCCTCGTCCTCGTTCGCCACGGCCAGAGCGACTGGAACCTGAAGAATCTCTTCACCGGCTGGAAGGATCCCGATCTGACTGAACTCGGCATTCAGGAAGCCAACACGGGAGGCGCCGCACTTGCCGAATACGGGATCAAATTCGACGTCGCCTATACCTCGGCGCTAGTGCGCGCGCAGCACACGCTGAAGCTCATCCTCGACAAGGTCGGCCAGCCCGATCTCGAAACGATCCGCGACCAGGCGCTGAACGAGCGCGACTACGGCGATCTCTCCGGTCTCAACAAGGATGACGCGCGCGCCAAGTGGGGCGAGGAACAGGTGCATATCTGGCGCCGTTCCTATGACGTGCCGCCGCCGGGCGGCGAGAGCCTGCGCGACACCGGCGCCCGTGTCTGGCCTTACTACCTCACGGAAATCCTGCCGCGCGTGCTGCGCGGCGAAAAGGTGCTGGTCGCCGCCCATGGCAATTCGCTGCGCTCGCTGGTCATGGTGCTCGACAAGCTGAGCAAAGAAGGCGTGCTCGCCCTCAATCTCGCGACCGGCGTTCCGATGGTCTACAAGCTGAAGGCGGATTCCACCGTCGCGTCCAAGGAAGTTCTGGGCGATATGTCCGGCGCACACTAATTCGATGAGGCGTGCCGCCGGAAGCGGTCGGCACGCCTTGCCTCAATTATTGGCCTCAGTTCTCGATCGTGAACTGCACCCGGTCGGCGGCGAAACGGCTGATCGAATATTGCACCGGCACGCCGTCGAGATCGGTGTTCATTGCCTTGGCGATCAGCAGGATCGCGCCGGGGGTGAGTTCCAGATCGGCAAGGTCGGCTGTAGCAGCATGGGCGGCCGTCACCTCGGTCGTCGCCCGGACATAGTCCGCCAGCCCGAGCTCGGCGAAAGCCTTGGTGATCGATTCATGCTTTCGGTAGGCCTCGCCGATCCCCGCGAAGCGTTCAGCGGGAAACCAGCTCGTCGCCTTTGAAACCGGCCGCCTGTCGGCATGGCGCAATGTTTCCAGCCGGATCACCTGCTCGCCCTGTTTCAGGCCCAACCAGCGGGCAACCTCGGCACTCGCCTCCTCCTGCGCCTCATCGAGCAGAAGACCACGCGTCTCACGCGCCTGATCGCCGATGCCGGCGGTGAAGCGCGTGCGCCGGGTGATCGGGAAGTTCAAGCGCTCCTTACGCTCGATCAACGTGCCGCGACCTTGCACCGCGCGCACGATTCCCTCCTGCGCCAGCGCCGCCAGCGCACTGCGTACCGTATGCCTGTTAACGCCGAATTGCAGCGCCAGCACCGTTTCCGGCGGCACCATTCCCGTTTCGTCATAGGTTCCATTGCCGATCGCCTCGCGAATTCGATCGGCGATCTGACGCCAGAGCGCCACACCTGTCTGCCTCTGCACCTGCTTCAGTCCTGCCATTCTGCCCCTGCCTTGCCCCACGATGTCACACGCTTGTCACGACACCGATTTAAGGCTAGGTATAGCTTGTATGGTTGTCTATATCAATAGACATTTCGGGGAAAGCAGCGATGATATCAGCGGACAAGAAGGACGCCGCGTCACAGACGGTCTCGGAGCGCAAACGCGCCGCCGATCTGCTGGCGCGTGCGGAACGGAGCGAACTCCAGGCAGCCTGGGATGCGTTGCCGCAGAAGCCCGTGGCTTATCCGGTGCGCGGACCGGAGACGGGACTGGTGATGGTGCGCGGCCGCATCGGCGGCGGCGGAGCTCCTTTCAATCTCGGCGAGGTGACGGTGACGCGCGCAACGGTGCGGCTCGAGACCGGCTCCATCGGCCATGCGCAGGCGCTCGGCACCGACCGGGAGAAGGCCCGCCTTGCGGCGATCTTCGATGCGCTCTGGCAGGAGGAGGCGACCAGGGATTTCGTCGAACAGGCGCTGCTTTCGCCGATTGCCGCACGCATCGCCGTCGCTGAGCGCCGCAAGGCGGACGAGACGGCGGCAACCCGCGTCGATTTCTTCACCATGGTACGGGGAGACAACTGATGGGTCTTGCGACAGAAGCCTTGACCGGCGGTTTTGCCGACCCGGTTTTCCATGCGCAGAGCGTCTTCAAGATGCTGATGGACGGCATGGCCCGTCCCGGCGCCATCCAGACAGTTGCGCCCGATATCGCTCCGCCGGCGCCGCTCGGCATTGCCGCCGGCGCGATCGCGCTCACCCTTTGCGACCACGACACATCAGTCTGGCTTACCTCGGGACTGGCGAAATCCCCCATGCCGGAGTGGCTCGGCTTCCACACCGGCGCGCCCCTGACAGCCGAAAAGGCCGATGCGCGTTTTGCCTTCATTGAGGCGGGCACTGCGCTTTGCTCCTTCGGCCTCTTCGCATCAGGCACGCAGGAATATCCCGACCGCTCGACGACTGTCGTCATCGAACTTCCCGAACTCGAAGGCGGACGCAGGCTGGCGCTGATGGGTCCGGGCATCCAGAGCGTCGTGGAGATCGCGCCGGCGGGGCTGCCGGAGACCTTCCTCAGGCTCTGGACCGAGAACCGTGCGCTCTTCCCGCGCGGCATCGACATCGTGCTGACGTCGGGCACGCGCTTCGCCTGTCTGCCGCGCACCACCAAGATCACAGCAACGGAGATCTGAGCTCATGTATGTTGCCGTCAAGGGTGGCGAGGCCGCCATCGCCAATGCCCACCGTCTGCTTGCCGACCGCCGCCGCGGCGACCGTTCGCTGCCGGCGATCGGCATCGAGCAGATCGTCGAACAACTCGCCCTCGCCGTCGACCGCGTCATGGCCGAGGCCTCGCTTTTCGACCGCACCCTCGCCGCGCTGGCCGTGCGTCAGTCGCGCGGAGACATGATCGAGGCGATCTTCCTGCTGCGCGCTTACCGCACGACGCTGCCGCGCTTCGGCTATTCCAAACCGCTCGACACGGCTGAGATGACGATCGAACGGCGCATCTCGGCGACCTACAAGGACCTGCCGGGGGGCCAGCTTCTTGGTCCTACTTTCGATTATACTCACCGGCTGCTCGATCCCTCACTGCTTCAGGACGAAGCGGTCGAGGCGCCCGCGCAGCGCACAGCCGAGACCGGCCGCGTCATGCGCGTCTCCGAAATCCTCGGCGAGGAGGGCCTGATCGAGGCTGACGGCGACATGCCCGAAGATCACGAGATCGGCGATCTGACCCGCGAGCCGATGGAATTCCCGATGACCCGCGATCTGCGCTTGCAGGCGCTTTCCCGCGGCGATGAAGGCTTCCTGCTGGCGCTCGGTTATTCCACGCAGCGCGGCTATGGCCGCAGCCACCCCTTCACCGGCGAGATCCGCATCGGCGCGGTCGAGGTGGAGTTCGACGTGCCGGAGCTCGGTTTCGCCGTCTCGCTCGGCGTCATCCAGATCACCGAATGCCAGATGGTCAACCAGTTCAAGGGCTCGGCCAAGGCGCCGCCGCAATTCACCCGCGGCTACGGCTTGGTCTTCGGCCAGAGCGAGCGCAAGGCGATGGCAATGTCGCTTGTTGATCGGGCGCTTCGCGCCGAAGAGCTCGGCGAGGACATCACCGCGCCGGCCCAGGACGAGGAATTCGTCATCTCCCATTCCGACAATGTCCAAGCGACGGGCTTCGTCGAGCACCTAAAGCTGCCGCATTATGTGGATTTCCAGGCGGAACTCGATCTCGTCCGCCGCATGCGCCGCGAATTCGAAGCCGCCCGCAATGCCCGCGAAGACATGAAGGAAGCCGCCGAATGAGCGATCTCGCCAGCTACAACTTCGCCTATCTCGACGAACAGACCAAGCGGATGATCCGCCGCGCCATTTTGAAGGCGATCGCCATTCCCGGTTACCAGGTGCCCTTCGCCAGCAGAGAAATGCCGATGCCCTATGGCTGGGGCACCGGCGGTGTGCAGGTGACGGCCTCGATCATCGGGCCCGATGACGTGCTGAAGGTGATCGACCAGGGCGCCGACGACACGACCAACGCCGTCTCGATCCGCGCCTTCTTCCAGAAGGTCGCCAATGTCGCGGTGACAACGCGCACCAGCGAGGCGACGATCATTCAGACGCGCCACCGCATTCCGGAAGAGAAGCTCGGGACCGGCCAGGTGCTCGTCTATCAGGTGCCGATCCCCGAGCCGCTGCGTTTCCTCGAACCGCGCGAGACCGAGACGCGCAAAATGCATGCGCTCGAGGAATATGGCCTCATGCATGTGAAGCTCTATGAGGATATCGCCCGCAACGGCCGCATCGCCACGACCTATGCCTATCCGGTCAAGGTGTTTGGCCGCTACGTCATGGACCCGTCGCCGACGCCCAAGTTCGATAATCCGAAGATGCACAGATCGAACGCGCTGCAGCTTTTCGGGGCCGGCCGAGAAAAGCGTATCTATGCCGTGCCGCCCTATACCGATGTCGTCAGCCTGGACTTTGAAGACCATCCCTTCGAGATCCAGCGCTTCGACAGGCCCTGCGCGCTCTGTGGCGCAGAGGATGTCTACCTCGATGAGGTCATCCTAGACGACAAAGGCGGGCGCATGTTCGTCTGCTCCGACACCGACCATTGCGAAGATCGCCGGGCCCAGGGGCATGCCGGCGAGATGCTGGCCCGGGAGGCTGCAGAATGACCGACACACCGCTTCTCAAGGTCAACGACCTCTCGAAGTTCTACGGCAAGCGCATCGGCTGTCGGAACGTCTCCTTCGAGCTCTGGCCCGGCGAGGTGCTGGCCATCGTCGGCGAATCCGGTTCGGGCAAGACGACGCTGCTCAACTGCATCTCCACCCGGCTGATGCCGACGACCGGCAGCGTCGAATACCATATGCGCGATGGCAGCTACCGCGACCTCTATCATATGAACGAGGCCGAACGCCGCTTCCTGATGCGCACCGACTGGGGCTTCGTGCACCAGAACCCGGCCGACGGGCTGCGCATGACCGTCTCGGCCGGCGCCAATGTCGGCGAACGGCTGATGGCGATCGGCGACCGGCACTACGGCAAGATCCGCTCCACCGCCATCGACTGGCTCGAACGCGTCGAGATCGATGCCGATCGCATCGACGATCAGCCGCGCGCCTTTTCCGGCGGCATGCGCCAGCGCCTGCAGATCGCCCGCAACCTCGTCACCGGTCCGCGTCTGGTCTTCATGGACGAGCCGACCGGCGGCCTCGACGTTTCGGTGCAGGCGCGTCTGCTCGATCTGGTGCGCGGCCTCGTCAACGATCTCGGCCTTTCGGCCATCATCGTCACCCATGATCTTGCCGTCGCCCGTCTGCTTTCGCACCGCATGATGGTGATGAAGGACGGCTCCGTCATCGAACAGGGTCTCACCGACCGCGTGCTCGACGATCCCAGGGAGCCTTACACGCAACTGCTCGTCTCCTCGATCCTGCAGGTCTGAGCCGTCGTTAGAAAATAGGAAGAAACAATGCCAACGCCCCTCGTCGTTTCCGAAGTCTCGAAGAGCTTCACCATGCACCTGCGCGACGGCATCAGGCTGCCCGTCGTCTCCGACGTCGCCTTCTCCGTGTCGTCAGGCGAATGCGTCGTGCTCGGAGGCCCCTCGGGCATCGGCAAGAGCTCGCTGCTCAAGATGATCTACGGCAATTATGCCGTCGATACCGGCCAGATCCTCATCCGCCACGATGGACGGATCGTCGATCTCGCCGCCGCCGATCCGCGCACCGTGCTCAAAGTTCGCCGCGATACACTCGGCTATGTCAGCCAGTTCCTGCGCACCGTACCGCGCGTGGCGGCGATCGACGTGGTGGCCGAACCGCTCGTGGCGCGCGGCGAAGAAATCGTCGTTGCACGCGAAAAAGCAGGCGCGCTGCTCGCCGAGCTCAACCTGCCGGAAGCGCTGTGGCAGCTTCCGCCCGCCACCTTCTCCGGCGGCGAGCAGCAGCGCGTCAACATCGCCCGCGGCTTCATCACCGAGCATACGATTCTGCTTCTCGATGAACCCACAGCCTCGCTCGATGCGAAAAACCGCGCCGTCGTCGTCGGCATGATCGCGGAGAAGAAAAAGGCGGGCGTCGCCCTTCTCGGCATCTTCCACGACGAGGAGGTGCGCGAGGCCGTCGCCGACCGCATCCTCGACGTCCAGCAATTCTCGCCGAGGAAGATCGCCGCATGAGCCGCCAGTTGGGCATCGAGCCCTATATCCACGAAACGGCTGATGTCAGCGGCTCCACTTTCGGGCGCTTTACGGAGGTCTCCGAACGCTGCCGCATCAGCGAAGCCACTTTCGGCGACTATTCCTACATCATGCAGGACGGCTCCGTCTGGTGCGCGACGATCGGCAAGTTCGTCAATATCGCTGCCGCCGTGCGCATCAACGCCACCAACCATCCGACCTGGCGCGCGACGCTGCATCATTTCACTTATCGCGCCGCCGATTATTGGCCGGACGCCGACATGGAGACGGACTTTTTCGCCTGGCGGCGCTCGAACCGGGTGACGATCGGCCACGACGTCTGGATCGGCCATGGCGCAACGATCCTGCCGGGCGTCAATGTCGGCAACGGCGCGGTGATCGGCGCCGGCGCGGTCGTATCGAAGGACGTCGCGCCATACACGATCGTCGGCGGCGTGCCGGCGAAACTGATCCGCGAACGGTTTTCGAAACCGGTCGGCGAACACATGGACCGGCTCGCCTGGTGGGACTGGGAACACGACCGGCTGCGCCAAGCCTTGCAGGATTTTCGCAACCTTGGCGCGGAAGATTTTCTGGCGAGATATGGTGGCTAAACCTCCGATATAGGCGCGGTGAATTGTGACACGAACTACACAAATATGACACGTGAGGTTCATGAAGCGGGACTAATGCGATGCTGACTAAGGTCTGGAGCGCAAGGGAAGAGCATGATGTTCGAGCTGAAGGATGTCACCCGCCGTTTCGGAAACAAGCTCGCCGTCGATGCCGTCACCCTCACTATTCCCCAGGGTCAGATGGTCGGCATCATCGGCCGCTCCGGTGCCGGCAAGTCGACGCTGCTGCGCATGATCAACCGCCTGCAGGAACCGAGTTCCGGTTCCATTCATTTCGCCGGCGTCGAAGTCTCCGGGCTGCGCGGCCGGGCATTGCGCAACTGGCAGCGCGACTGCGCGATGATCTTCCAGCAGTTCAATCTGGTGCCGCGCCTCGATGTTCTCACCAACGTCATGCTCGGCCGCCTCAATCACCGCTCGACGCTTCTGAGCCTCCTCAACATCTTCACCCGCGAGGAGCGCGTGCATGCGATCGCAGCACTCGAACGCCTCGGCATCGAGCAGACGGCGCTGCAGCCGGCCGGCACGCTTTCCGGTGGCCAGCAGCAGCGCGTGGCGATCGCCCGCGCCCTGATGCAAAACCCGAAGATGGTCCTCGCCGACGAGCCGATCGCCTCGCTCGACCCGCTGAACGCCAAGATCGTCATGGATGCGCTGCGCGACATCAACGAGCGTGAGGGCATCACCGTCATCACCAATCTGCATACGCTCGACACCGCCCGCAATTATTGTGAGCGCATCGTCGGCATGGCCGGCGGCCGCGTCGTCTTCGACGGCAAACCGTCGGAGCTGACGGCCGAAGCAGTGAAGGCAATCTACGGAACGGACAAGGATGGCGCCGGCATCGACGAAACCATGACGTCGACGTCCATCACTATCGCTGCCGAGCGGGCAGACAATCAATCCGCCGGCGCCCAACCGCTGGCATTGGCCGGCCTCTGAGCGGGACGGCCGCGATCGAACGCCCGCGTCAAGGGCACATTTCTTCGTAACGGGAAGGCCGGGGACACCGGTCGATAGGAGAGAACGCATGTTGAAGAAAGCACTCTTTGCGGCAACGGCGCTGTTCGCGCTCGCCGGCGCCGCCAATGCCGCAGACCTTAAAGAATTCCGCATCGGCATCCTTGGCGGCGAAAACGAAACCGATCGCCTGCGCAATTATGCCTGCCTCGCCGACCATCTGAAGCAGGAGTTCGGCTTCGAGAAGGTCTCGCTCTTCCCGGCCGCCGATTATGACGGCGTGATCCAGGGTCTGCTCGGCGGCACGCTCGACTTCGCCGAACTCGGCGCTTCCGGCTACGCCTCCGTCTACCTCAAGGACCCGAAGGCTGTTACGCCGATCCTGACGACGCAGCAGAAAGATGGTTCGACGGGTTATCACTCGATCGGCCTCGCACTGAAGTCCTCCGGCATCAAGACCATCAAGGACGCCAAAGGCAAGAAGCTCGGCTACGCCGATCCGGACTCCACCTCCGGTTACCTCGTGCCGCTGACGCAGATCCCGAAGGACACCGGCATGCCTAACGACAAGTTCTTTGCCTCGACCCAGTTCAACGGCGGTCATGAAAACAATCTGCTTGCCGCCTATGACGGCAAGGTCGACGTTGCCGTCGACGATTCGTCGGGCATCGGCGATTTCAAGGACGGCTACACCTCCGGCACCTTCCGCAAGGAAGTCGACAAGGGCGCCGTGGATCCGAACAAGCTCGTTGAAGTCTGGCGTTCGCCGCTGATCCCGAACGGCCCGCTCGTCGTGCGCAACGCCCTCGGCGAAGAGTGGCAGACGAAGCTCGCAGCCTTCTTCACGGCCCTGCCGGAAAAGGATCACAAGTGCTTCTCGGCCGTCGAAGGCGGCGACTACAAGGGCTACGCTCCCGTCAAGCACGACTTCTACAATGCTGTCGTCGAAGTTCGCAAGGCGGCCATCGGCGGCTGATCGCCTTTTGAATACGGAGGCGGCCGGCAACGGCCGCCCCTTCTTTTGTGACTACAGCGCCGCGCGTCTTTTCAGACGCGTAAAGGACGCTGTCGAACTTTGAATTTGCTACATAATTCCATCCTCAAATCGAACTCGATTTGAGGATGGAATTATGTAGCAGGCGGGGCATCCATGACTATTGCCGATACACAGCCGCACATGCAGAGCACGCAGGATATCCGCACCGCCTGGGAGCGGATGGTCGCCAGGCGCCGATTTTACACCGTCCTCGGCCTGATGATCCTCACTGTGGCTTTCGTCAGTTCCGTCCGATTCGCCGACGAGAGCAATGCCGGCCATTTCTTCGACCGCCTGCCACATCTCTTCGACTTCCTGAGCTGGCTCATCCCCAAGGATTGGAAGGACGTCTGGCGCGCGCTTTTCGACATAACAAGCGTCAACGACAAAGGCGGCGAGGAATTCAATTTCGACAAGGGCCGTGTCTACGTCTGGGGCGCCTTCTACATTCCGGAATATTTCGAGCTGATGATCGTTACGATCAACGTGGCGCTGATCTCGACAATTATCGCCTTCATCTTTGCTGTTCCCTTGAGCTTCTTTGCCGCGCGCAACCTGACGAGTTCATGGCCGCTGCGCATCTTCACCAAACGCCTGATGGAATTCCTGCGCGCCTTTCCGGAAATCGTCATCGCCGGCCTGTTTTCGGCGATCCTGTCGATCGGACCGGTCGCCGCCATCATCGCCATCACCCTGCACACGATCGGCGCGCTCGGCAAACTCTTCTATGAAGTGGCCGAAAATATCGACATGAAACCGCATGAGGGGATGAAGGCCGTCGGCGCCAACTGGTGGGAGCGGGTGCGCTTCGCCGCCCTGCCGCAGGTGTTGCCGAATTTCACCTCCTATGCGCTGCTGCGCCTGGAGATCAACGTGCGCGCCTCGACCATTATCGGCGCCGTCGGCGGCGGCGGCATCGGCGAAGAGCTGAAGCTGTCGATCTCGCGCGGCTTCGGCGCCAAGACGGTGGCGCTCGTCCTGCTGCTGTTCGTGACGATCGTCGCCGTCGACCAGTTCTCCGCATGGCTGCGCCGCCGTCTCGTCGGCGAGCACGCTTTCCTCCTGCAACATTGAGGCCGCCATGACGGTGATCGACGCCAACCGCATGCACGAAATCGAAGCGCGCTATCCGGAATATTTCCACCGCTCGTTCCGCCAGCGTTTCGGCGGGCTGATGATTGTCATCGCGACGCTGCTCTACGGCCTTTACGCCGTCTGGTTCTTCGACCTGCCCAAGCTTCTTGCCGAAGCCCACTGGGAGCGCGTCGGCATCTATCTCAGCCAATGGGTGAGCTACGATGTCCAGCCGGACCTCCGCATCCAGGAGGACGGCTCGATCGAGGTGCGTTATCCCCGCTTCTCGCCGCTCGGCGATAATCCGCATCCGGACTGGGTGGTCAACAATCCCGACGGCAGCATCACCGTTTCCGTCAGCGGCACCGGCCGCAGCGTCACCGTCTCGAAGAGCGAAACGATCGTGACTGCACACGGCGTCAGTGTGCCCGTCGACGTTTCGAGCGGCGCGCCTGAGGTGGTCGGGCCGGTGCCGAGCTGGATGACGGTCTATGACGACAACGTGCTCGCGGATCTCGGCTTTGCCGGCGACGTCAGCATTTCCGTCGACCGCGTCAAGGTCCGTAAACGCTTCCTCGGCTGGGCGAATTTCATCTTCGACACGCAATCCTCCTTCTTTGACAAGCCGGTCGGCGAAGTCATCGGCCTCATCGTCTCCGGCCCGCGCATCAAGCCCGACCAGACCAATCTGTCGCTCGCCTTCGATGACATCTGGAACAACAGCGAATGGCAGCATGGCGACGTCTGGACCAAGCTGTTCCAGACGATCGTCATGGCCTTTCTCGGAACGCTGCTCGGCGCGCTCGCCGCCTTCCCGCTTGCCTTCCTGGCGGCACGCAACATCACGTCGAACCGCATTTTGAACCAGATCCTCAAGCGCTCATTCGATTTCCTGCGCTCGGTCGACATGCTGATCTGGGCGCTGTTCCTGACCCGCGCCTTCGGCCCCGGGCCGCTTGCCGGCAGCGGCGCGATCTTCCTCACCGAGACCGGCACCCTCGGCAAGCTTTATTCCGAGGGACTCGAGAACATCGACAACAAGCCGCGGGAAGGCATCAAATCGACCGGCGCCCAGACGGTGCTCGTCCATCGTTACGGCATCATGCCGCAGATCGTTCCCATCTTCGTCAGCCAGACGCTCTACCAGTGGGAGTCGAACGTGCGCGGCGCCACCATCATCGGCGCCGTCGGCGCGGGCGGCATCGGCCTCAAGCTCTGGGAGGCGATGCGCACCAACGCCAACTGGGAAAACGTCGCCTATATGGTCATTCTGATCCTGATCGTCGTCTTCCTGTTCGACGCCGCTTCGAACGCGCTGCGCCACCGGTTGATGGGCACGAAGACGCACTGATCGATCGATGAGGGGCGGTGGCGGCGCTGCCGCCATCATCATTCTGTCACGGAAATCTTTTAGCCGGGAGCCTGCTTGCGGTTCGCCGCCAAATCACTGCACATTGCCCTCCCCGTTTCGATGATCCCCAGGATAAAAGCCTTGCGCTACGCCCTCTATTTCTCGCCGCCGAAGGAAGATCCCCTGACCGGCGCGGCTTCGCGCTGGCTCGGCCGCGATGCTTTCACCGGCGAAACCTATCCTGCACCCGACCATGAGACACTCGGTGCGGCAGAGCAGTTCGAGCTGACCGCCGACCCACGCCGCTACGGCTTTCACGCGACGATCAAGGCGCCGTTTTCGCTTGCCGCTTCCGTCACCGAAAAGGATCTCATGGCCTTCGCCGAGGAGTTTGCCGCCCGGACCCCTGCCTTCGAGATTCCTCAACTCGTGCTCGGGCAGCTCGGCCGTTTTTTTGCCCTTGTTCCGGCTTCTCTTCATCAACCTCTTCAGGATTTCGCCGCGAAGGTGGTAAAATCCTTCGAGCCGTTCCGCGCGACGCTTTCCGAGGCCGATATCGCGCGCCGCAATCCGGAGAGGCTCAGCGACAGCCAGCGCGCCAATCTGCAACGCTGGGGCTATCCTTACGTCATGGAGGATTTCGGTTTCCACATGACGCTGAGCGGCCAGGTGCCGGAGACACGTGCCGAGACGATGAAAACGGTCCTGGCGGAGCGTTTTTCCGGTTTCACCGGCCGGCCGCTTTCAATTTCCGGCCTCGCCGTCTTCATCGAGGAGAGGCGCGGCGCCCCGTTCAAAGTTCATTCCTGGCTGCCGCTTTCCGGCGCCAAAAGCTGAAAGACCTGACGATATGAGCAAAGAGACCGTCTTTTCCAACGCCCGCATCGTTCTGGAGGACGACATCCTTTCAGGATCGATCCTCATCCGCGACGGCAAGATCGCCGACGTCTCCGAAGGCAATTCGGTAGCCGGCGAAGATTTCGAGGGCGATTACGTCATTCCCGGCCTTGTCGAACTGCATACCGACCATCTCGAAGGCCATTACCAGCCGCGCCCGGGCATCCGCTGGCACAAGACCGCTGCCGTCCAGGCGCATGACGCCCAGATCGTCACATCGGGCATCACGACGGTCTTCGACTGCCTGCGCATGGGCGCGGACGAGGACGGCGGTTTCGAACATGGCGAGATGCGCGAGATGGCCGACGCCATTCAATCAGCGGAGAAGGAAGGCCGGCTGCGCGCCGAGCACCTCATCCATCTTCGCTGCGAGGTTTCGGCCGACAACGTACTCGAACATTTCGCCGATTTCGAAAACGATCCGCATGTGCGGCTGGTCTCGCTGATGGATCATGCGCCCGGCCAGCGACAGTTCCAGACGATGGATCAATACATCTTCTACTATCAGAAGAAGCGGGGCCTGAGCGACGAGGCCTTCGCCCGTTTCGTCGCCAAGCGCCAGGCGGAATCGGCGCGCAATTCAACCCCGCATCGCAATGCCATCGCCAAGGTTTGCGCCGAGCGCGGCATCACGGTCGCAAGCCATGACGACGCCACGCTCTCCCATGTCGACGAGGCAATCGACAATGGCGTGCGCCTTGCCGAGTTTCCGACCAGCTTCGATGCCGCCCGGGCATCGCACGAGCACGGCATGAGCGTACTGATGGGCGCGCCGAATATCGTGCGCGGCAAATCCCACTCCGGCAACATCGCCGCGCGCGATCTCGCCGAAATGGGCGTGCTCGACGTGCTGTCCTCCGACTACGTGCCGCTCAGCTTGCTGCACGCACCCTTCATCCTTGCCGACGAGGTGGAGAGCATCACCCTTCCGAAAGCGATCGCGATGGTGACGTCGACGCCTGCCCGCACCGTCAGCCTCGACGATCGCGGCCGGATCGCGACCGGGTTGCGCGCCGATCTCGTCCGTGTCCACCGCTCGCACGGCGTGCCGGTCACACGCTCCGTCTGGCGCCGGGGACGCCGTGTCGCATGACCCCGCACGAACCCCATGCAGCAGCCGGAGCCGAACGCGGCATCATGGTCGTCGTCGTCGGGCCGAGCGGCGCCGGCAAGGACACGCTGATGAATCTCGCTGCGCGGCGTTTTGCCGGCCGCGACAACGTGCATTTCGCCCGCCGCGTCATAACCCGCCACCGTGATGCCGGCGGCGAGGATCACCTTTCCGTCTCTCTCCAAGGCTTTGCCGCCATGGAGCAGTCAGGCTCCTTCGCCGTCTGGTGGGAAGCGCATGGCCTGAGATACGGCATTCCGGCCGAAGTCTCGGTGGCGCTGTCGCGAGGCCACGTCGTTGTGGCCAACGGCTCGCGCTCGGCGCTTCACCGCTTCCAGGCCGCTTTCCCGCGGCTGAAGGTCATCAATGTCACGGCCAGCCCCGACGTGCTCGCCAGCCGGCTGGAAGCGCGCGGCCGCGAGACACACGAGGACATCATGGCCAGGCTCGCCCGCGGCCCGCTGACCGTGCGTGGCGACTACGATGTGACGGAGCTCGACAATAGCGGCTCGCTCGAAGAGGCCGAGCAGAAGATGATCGCGATCCTGGACGGATTGCTGGCCGAAGTGCGCTGACCACGGTAGAGAAGCAGGATGCGCGCCATCAAAGTCGTCGATTACGACCCTTCCTGGCCGCTGCTGTTTGCTGAAATCAGCGTCGAAGTCTCCATCCTGCTCGGTGATCTCGTGCGGTCCATCGACCATATCGGCAGTACATCGGTGCCCGGCCTTGCGGCCAAGCCGAAGATCGACCTCGATGTCATCGCGATATCCGATGAAGCGCTACCGCCAGCAATCGAATTGGTACGCGCCGCCCACTTCATCTTTCACGGCGACCCTCATGGCGACGGCCGCTGGGTCTTTACCCGGAATCGCGAGTGTTATGGTTTCAGACTCTATCTTTGCGGTCCCGACAATCGCGCGCATCAAGAACGCATCCTGTTTCGCGATTATCTCAGAGACCATCCCGACAGGGCCAAAGCCTATGCCGACCTGAAACGCCGGCTGGCGGCGGAGGCAGACGGCGATTGGGATTTCTATACCGGCGGGAAAATCAGCCTTCGTCAATGAAACAGTAGAGTTGGCCGCGTTGAGAAGATGAGACCGAAGAGGCGTTGCGCACTTCGGTCATTGTCTATCAATCGCCGTCGCTTCGCCCGGAAACGATCTCGCGCTTGCCGACATGATTTGCCGGACCGACGAGACCTTCCTTCTCCATGCGCTCGACCAGTGAAGCAGCGCGGTTATAGCCGATGCCGAGGCGGCGCTGGATATAGGAGGTCGAGCACTTCTTGTCGCGCATGACGACCTTGACCGCCTGCTCGTAAAGCTCGTTGCCGTCCTCTGAGGCCATGGCGCTTTTGTCGAAAACGGCGCCGGCGTCTTCCTCTTCCGGCTCTTCCTCCTCGTCGGCGGTCACGGTGTCGAGATATTCGGGGCGACCCTGCGTCTTCAGGTGCGCAACGACCTTTTCCACTTCGGCATCGGAGACGAAGGGACCGTGGACGCGGGCGATACGTCCGCCGCCCTGCATATGCAGCATGTCGCCCTGGCCGAGCAGCTGCTCGGCCCCCTGCTCGCCGAGGATGGTGCGGCTGTCGATCTTCGAGGTCACCTGGAAGGAAATGCGGGTCGGGAAATTCGCCTTGATCGTGCCGGTGATGACATCGACCGACGGACGCTGGGTCGCCATGATCAGGTGAATGCCTGCGGCGCGCGCCATCTGCGCCAGACGCTGGATCGCACCCTCGATCTCCTTGCCAGCGACCATCATCAGATCAGCCATCTCGTCGACGATGACGACGATATAAGGCATCGGCGCAAGATCCAGCTCTTGGCTTTCCTCGATCGGCGCGCCGGTCTGCCGGTCGAAGCCGACCTGGACCATGATGTGGATGGTCTCGCCCTTTTCGCGCGCCTGGGAGACGCGGCCGTTGTAACCGTCGATGTTGCGCACGCCGAGGCGCGACATCTTGCGATAACGCTCCTCCATCTCGCGCACCGCCCATTTCAATGCCATGACGGCCTTCTTCGGGTCGGTGACGACGGGCGTCAGCAGATGCGGAATCCCGTCATAAACGGAAAGTTCGAGCATCTTCGGGTCGACCATGATCAGCCGGCACTGTTCCGGCGTCATGCGGTAGAGCAGCGACAGGATCATCGTATTGATGGCAACCGATTTCCCCGAGCCGGTGGTGCCGGCGACGAGCAGGTGCGGCATCTTTGCGAGTTCGGCGATCACAGGCTCACCGCCGATGGTCTTGCCGAGGCCGAGCGCCAGCTTATAGCCGCTCTTGTCGAAATCCTGGCTCTCGATCATCTCGCGGAAATAGACGGTTTCACGGGTAACGTTCGGCAGCTCGATGCCGATGACGTTGCGGCCAGGGACGACGGCGACGCGAGCCGACAGCGCCGACATCGAGCGGGCGATATCGTCGGCCAGGCCGATAACGCGCGACGATTTCACGCCGGGCGCCGGCTCGAATTCATAAAGGGTGACGACGGGGCCGGGGCGGACATGGATGATCTCGCCCTTGATGCCGAAATCCTCAAGCACGCTTTCCAGAAGACCGGCATTCTGCTCCAGCGTCTCCTGCGACATGATCTCGCCGAGACGTTCAGGCGGCTCCTGCAACAGCGCGCGCGGCGGGAATTCATAACCCGATGCATCGACCCTTTCAGGCCTCGCCGCAAGGCGCGGCGACGGCAGGACCGCGGCGACCGGGGGTGTAGGCCGAGGTACGGCGGCGGGCTGAGGCACGATGGCGGGCTGAGGCACCGGCGTGACCTGAGGCATCGGCGCAGTCTGGGGCGCGACCTGCGGCGCCGGTGCAATCGCCGCCTCGCGGGTACGCACGGGCCTTTCCAGAGAAATCGCCGCCGGCGGGCGCGGAGCTACCGGCGCGGGCGCTGCAGCCGGTGGCTGGACCGGTCGGGAAGCGGTCTGAGCGGGCTTCAGCGCGCCCGGACGCCATTCCATTATGCGAAACCGCGAGGTGATTGATTCGGGCGCGGTCTCGATCTTCGGAAGAATGATCGAGGGCGCGCGCACCGGTTCGCCTTCCTCGAAGGCCATGACTTCCCAGAAGGCAAAATCGGAAATCGAAGACAGTTCGGAAGCGACGCGCAGGGTAGGAGCCTCCGCCGCGGCGGCCGGCGGCTGCAGCGCCTCGATCTCCGCCTGCGCTACGGCAGGTTCAGCGGGCTCCGGCAGGTAGATATCGAAGGGCACGTCGACCGCCACCGGTTCTATCCGTATCGCCTGCTGCTCCGCTTCCGATTCGCAGCGAACGGGCTCGTTCGATGGGCGGCGGCGGCTGATCAGCGTTTCGGGCGTGCGGGTGAAGCGAACATTCGGCGCGAGCGAGAAGTTGCTCTGCCAGATCGGCGCCGGCGGCCTCTCGCCTGGATTTTCCTCCGGAAGCTCCGTTTCAATGCCGCTGGAAAAATCTGCGGCATCCGTCAAATTGGTTCTGGGAAAACGCATGCGTCCGCTACTCACTCATGCCTAACAAATTACGACCCTACCGGGATAGAAAAGGAAGGTTAATAAGTTCCTTCCAGCCGTATCGTTCCGATACGGCCCAGGGCGGCACATCGTCGTGAATTCAATGGGTTAGGGCAGGCGGAAAAATCTTTTTCGTTTTGGGGAGGCGGTTAATGCGCCTCGTCCCAATTGGTGGCGGCGCGGGCATCGACCTTGAGCGGCACGCGCATTTCGAGCGCCGGCATCGTAGCGTTTTCCATGACCGAGACGATGACCGGCATCGCCTTTTCGACGTCCTCGTCCTCGACCTCGAAAATCAGCTCGTCATGCACCTGCAGCAGCATGCGCACGCGCTCGGCAAGACCGGCTTCGGCGAGCGCCGGCTCCATCTTGATCATCGCCCGGCGGATGACGTCGGCCGCAGAGCCCTGGATCGGCGCGTTGATCGCCGCCCGTTCGTTGAAGGCGCGCACCGAAGGGTTTGAGGAGCGGATTTCCGGATAGTTGATGCGGCGGCCGAAGATCGTTTCGACATAACCCTTGTCGCGGGCCATCGCCTTGCGGCTCTCCATATAGTCGCGGATCCCCGGGAAGCGTTCGAAATATTTCTTGATGTAGTCGCCGGCTTCCGAACGCTCGATCGAAAGCTGGTTGGCGAGGCCGAAGGCGGAGATGCCGTAGATGATGCCGAAATTGATCGCCTTGGCCCGGCGGCGCACCTCGCCCGGCATGCCTTCGACCGGCACGCCGAACATTTCCGACGCGGTCATGGCGTGAATGTCGACGCCGTCCTCGAAGGCCTTGGTCAGCTGCGGGATCTCGGCCACATGGGCAAGCACCCGCAGTTCGATCTGGCTGTAGTCGGCGGAGATCAGCTTGTGACCCGGCGTCGAGATGAAGGCGGTGCGGATCTTGCGGCCTTCTGCGGTGCGCACCGGAATATTCTGCAGGTTCGGTTCGGACGAGGACAGGCGCCCCGTGGTCGTCGAAGCCAGCGAATAGGAGGTGTGGACCCGCCTGGTCTGCGGATGGACATAGCCCGGAAGCGCGTCGGTATAGGTGGATTTCAGCTTGGTGACTTGGCGCCAGTCGACGATCTTGCGCGGCAGCTCGAAACCGGCTGCGGCGAGATCCTCGAGCACCGAGGCGGAGGTCGACCATTGTCCGGTCTTCGTCTTGCTGCCGCCGGCAAGGCCCATCTTGCCGAACAGGATGTCGCCCAGCTGCTTCGGCGAACCGATGTTGAAACGCTCGCCGGCGAGCTGGTAGATCTCGTCTTCCAGGCGCGCCGCACCCTGCGCCAGTTCGCCGGACAGCCGCGACAGGATCTGCCGGTCGACGGTGATGCCGCGCGCTTCCATATGCGCCAGCACCGGCAGCAGCGGCCGCTCCAGCCGCTCGTAGACGCTGGTCAGCCCCGCCGCCGCCAGTCGCGGCTTCAGCACCAGCCAGAGGCGCAGCGTCACATCGGCGTCTTCGGCGGCATAATGGGTGGCGCGGTCGATATCGACGAGGTCGAAGGTGACGTTCGCCTTGCCGCTGCCCGCCACATCCTTGTAGGGGATCGGCGTATGGCCGAGGAATTTTTCCGAGAGCGGGTCCATGCCGTGCGCGCCGGTGCCGGCGTCGAGCACGTAGGAGATCAGCATCGTGTCGTCGAAACTCTTCGTCTCGATGCCGTAGCGTTTCATCAGGAGGTAGTCGTATTTCAGGTTCTGGGCGACCTTGAGAACCGATTCGTCCTCCAGCAATGCCTTCAGCCGCGGCAAGGCGTCACCCATGGGAATCTGGTTTTCGGCAAGGCCGCCGCCGAGCAGATCGCCGACGCCGTTCTTATGGGCGAGCGGCACATAGGCGGCACGGATCTTCGTGCCGGTCGGATCGGCGACATTGTCGGCGATCGCCATCGCAAAGCCGACAAGCTCGGCCTGCATCGCATCCAGTGACGTGGTCTCCGTATCGAAAGCGATGAGCCCTGTGTCGCGCGCAGCGGCAATCCATCGGTCGAGCGTCGCCAGATCGCGGATCGTTTCATAGGTCGAGTGATCGAAGGGCAGCGTCGCAAAAGCCTCGGCCCGCGCCTTGGCAAGATCGGCCGGCGAAAAAGCGCCTTCGACGCCGGCCTTCGCCTTCGCGCGCGGCGGCACGGGCACCGCTTCGCCCGAAACGTCTGGGATGCCGCCGGCGACGGGTTCGGGCTCGGCCGCGTCCAGATCGGGACCATGGGCCGCCTTGCCCCATTCGATAGCGACGACCGCCGGTTCGATGGCGCTCGCATCGCAATCGCAGACTTCGGCGACGCGTCGGGTCAGCGATGTGAATTCCATCGTCTTCAGGAAGCCGACGAGCTTCGGGCCGTTCTGCGGTTCCAGCACCAGCGCGTCGAGATCGAGATCGAGCGGCACGTCGGTGCGCAGGCGGACGAGGTCGCGCGAGAGCTTGGCCATTTCGATATTGGCAAGGATCGTCTCGCGACGCTTGACCTGCTTGATCTCGGTGGCGCGTTCGAGCAGCGTGTCGAGGTCGCCGTATTCCTCGAGCAGCTGGGCAGCCGTTTTAGGGCCGATGCCGGGAATGCCTGGAACGTTGTCGACAGAATCGCCGGTCATCGCCTGCAGGTCGATCATCTTTTCCGGCGGCACGCCCCATTTCTCGACAACGTCGGGAATGCCGATCTGCTTGTCCTTCATGCTGTCGTACATGTGGACATTGGGAGTGACGAGCTGCATCAGATCCTTGTCGGAGGAGACGATGGTGACGTCGGCACCTGCCGCCTCGGCCTGGCGGGCATAGGTGGCGATGATGTCGTCGGCCTCGAAGCCTTCGGTCTCGATGCAGGGCAGGTTGAAGGCGCGGGTCGCCTCTCTGATGAGGCCGAATTGGGGAATGAGCTCTTCGGGCGGGGCCGAACGATTCGCCTTATAGGCGTCGTAGAGATCCTTACGAAAGGTCTTGGCGGAATAATCGAATATGACGGCGAGATGGGTCGGCGTTACCCCGACATCGGTGTTGCGCGCATCCCGCAAGAGCTTCCACAGCATGTTGCAGAAACCGGAAACGGCGCCGACCGGCAGGCCGTCCGATTTGCGCGTCAGCGGCGGCAGTGCGTGAAAGGCCCGAAAGATGAAGCCGGAACCATCGACTAGGAAGAGGTGATCGCCTTTTTTCATGTGCGCATGGATAGCGCGGGCAGGAAACCAGGTCCATATAAAGTTCGGCCAAGAGCGGAAGGATTTCTGCTCACCAAACTGTTACCGATTTGTAACGTACCGTGACCCTTGAAAAACCACATTCGTAGCTACAAATCGATGTCACCGGCGCTGTTGATTGCGTCGCGGGTCTGATTACCGGCTTGTCCCCCGCCGCATCAGGCTTGGACAAAGGCCTTATCCCCCTCTCCGGGCCTTTGTCCCCATTTTAAAGTCGCCATGGCCAACCTCCAGGTCATGGCGACTTTTGTTTTCCAGGTCTGCGCAGTTCCGATCGCGGCTTGCATTTTTTGGGGCATCCTCTGCGATTTGCTGCATTGTCTCCGGCACGGTTTTGAGCCTAACTTGCAATCATGGGATTTAACCGCATGGATTCGGGAGCTTACCTTGCCAGCCAGCTGGCGAAGGGTTTTGCCCGCTCGCTGCACCAGCGCGCGGTAGGGCTTGGTTTCTCTCCAGGCCAGTTTCCCATCCTGCTGGAACTCTGGGCCGAGGATGGCCTGACCCAGAAACAGCTTCTCGACCGAGTCGCTATCGAGCAGGCGACCATGGCCAATACGCTTTCGCGCATGGTCCGCGACGGGCTGATCGAACGCCGGCCGCATCCGTCCGACAAGCGGGCGCAGCTGATTTTCCTGACGCCGAAGGCCCGTGCCATGGAGGCTGAGGCGATCGAGACCGCGCGTGAGGCGGATCTGGCGCTGTTCAAAGGCTTTCGCGGATTCGAGCGCGAGCTGACGCTCGAATATATCCGCCGGCTGCTGGAAAACGCCAAGGCGCTCTGACCGAGCCTACTCCCAGGCAAGACGCGTCGGTCGCCGCCGCGCTATCGGCAGTGCGTCGGCGTCAGCCGTTGAGGACAAGAGGTCTTTACGGGCGGCGAGCTTGATGCTCGGTTCGATATCCGGCTTGCCGAGCAAAAAGCCCTGTATCTGGGCGCAGCCTTCTTCGACGACGATCTGGCGCTGCGTCTCGGTTTCGACGCCCTCCGTCACGACAGGCATGCCGAGGCTGTGGCCGAGGCCGATGATCGCGCGCACGATCGAACGTGACGCTGCGTCATGTTCCAGCATGCCGGTGAAGCTGCGGTCGACCTTGATCTTGTCGAACGGGAAGGTTCGCAGGTTGGAAAGCGAGGAAAAGCCGGTGCCGAAGTCGTCCATGACGATGTGAACACCCAGACTGCGCAGGCGCTGCAGCGTGGCCATCACCCGATCGCGGTCACGGATGAGAGCGGCCTCGGTGATTTCGATTTCCAGCCGGTCGGGCGCGAGCCTCGTTTCCTCGAGGATTGCCTCGATCCGCTCGCAAAGGTTCGGCAGCATGAACTGCACCGGCGAGACATTGACGGCGATCGTCAGCGGGTGCGGCCAGCGCGCAGCCTCTGTACAGGCCTCGCGCAGCACCCATTCGCCGAGCTGGACGATCGATCCGCTTTCCTCGGCGATCGGAATGAAGACGTCCGGCTCGCTGATGCCGTGCCCCGGCCGGTTCCAGCGCATCAAGGCCTCGTAACCGCTGACCTCGCCACTAAGTGCACCGTAAATCGGCTGATAGCTGACATGGATCTGATTGCGGGTGATGGCGTGGCGCAGTTCGCTTTCGATCTGGCGGCGGGCTCGCGTGGCCTCGTCCATTTCCGCATCGAAGAAACAGGCCTTGCCGCGGCCGCCGTGCTTGACCCGATAAAGTGCGATATCGGCATTGTTGCAGATCTCGTCCACATCTCGTCCGTCGGCCGGATAAAGGGCAATGCCGAGGCTGACGCCGACGGCCGTGGGGTCGCGTGCCGTATCCATCTCGGCGGCGAATTCGTCGAGGATCGCGGCTGCGAGCTTCTGCGCGGCCGCCGGTTGCTGTCCGGCGGGCTGAATGATGGCAAATTCATCGCCACCGAGACGGGCGATCGTATCGCTTTCATCGGCGACGCGCCGGAGAATCGAGGCAACCTTGCGAAGAATTCGGTCGCCCTCGGCATGGCCGAAAATATCGTTGACGCTCTTGAACCGATCGAGATCGATATAGAAGAGGGCCACCTTGCTGTTCTTTCGTTCGGCCATCTGCAGTGCCTGGCGGACGCGCGTATCGAACAACGACCGGTTCGGAAGATCGGTCAGAACATCGTGGTGGGCGAGATGTTCGATCATCTCCTCGGCCTGCCTGCGCTCCGTCAGATCGCGCACCGCCAGCACGTCACAATTGTGCCCGCGATAGACGATCCTGCTCGTGTTCACTTCGACGGCGATCTCCTTGCCGCTGCTGGTACTGAGCAAGGTCTCGCCGGGCCTGTTCTGCCCCTGGATGGCGGTCAAAGCAGCGGACGGCGCCTTGCCGACAAGATCGGCAAGCTTCCAGCCGGAAAGAGTTTGGAACCGTTCATTGGCATCGATGACCCTGCCTTCGCGCAGGATCAGCAGCCCTTCCTGCGAGGCATTGGCGAGCCCTCTCAGATCCGTCAGATGGCTGTCGATAAAGACTACCGCGATAGCGGTCAGAATGAGAGCTGTCGCCGCTACCACGACGATCGCTGCCAGCAGGCTGGTATCGAGCACCATCGCCGGGACCTCTTTGCCGGGATCCGGCACAAGCGTGATGCTTGCCATCGAAATGAAGTGGAGAGCGCAGATTGCAAGAACGAAGATGACGGACGAGGTGAGGAGCCGCCTCAGGCCGCTCCATTGGAAGAAAGCGTAGAAGGCAGCGCTCGACAGCAGCGCTCCCGCCAGAACCGCACTCAGCGTCATGTAGGGATCGTAAACGATGACCGCCTGTGTCTCGATCGCCTGCATACCGGTCAGGTGCATCGAGGCGATGCCGAGCGCCATCAGGACGCCGCCGCGGATGCGCGAAAACCTGCCGCGGCTCTCCGACGCGACGACGATCGCCGCCCACGAACCGACAACCGACAGGAGGAAGGAAAGCGCCGTCAGCCCCAGTTGGTAGCTGATCGGCATGCCGCCGTCATAGGCCAGCATCGCGATGAAGTGCGTTGCCCATACGCCTGTGCCGAAGGCGAAAGCCGAGGCGCCGATCCAGAGCTTGCGGCGCCCGGCATCGCATCCTTGAGCGCGCGAAAGCGGCAGCATCGCTGCCATCGCGCCGACCAGGCAAACCGCCGCCGCTGCCAGCACCAGCCGCCAATCGTGATCGTCCCGAATACATGTAATGACCGAAAACATCCGTCCCCCCGAACAGCTGAATTCTGTCAGGTTATTTAGGTTGTACTAAATAACTGTAAATTGAATTAGAAGCTTCTTCTATATTATCCGGCAATCTTCTTGCACCCGATCTGGATATGGCCACTTTCGCGCCGCCCATTTTGCTTTTCCGCCTCGCCTGCCTTCCTCGTTTGGTCTATCGTCCGGCCAAATTTCAAAAAGGAGTCGAAAATGACGGATCTACAACAGGTGCTTGCGCGCGCGGATCAGAACCTTTCCTCAAGCCTCGATAAGCTGTTCGAGCTTCTGCGCATCCAGTCGATTTCCACTGATCCCGTCTACAAGGCCGAATGCCGGAAGGCGGCCGAATGGCTGGTCGCCTATCTCGAAGGCCTCGGCTTTACCGCCTCGGTGCGTGACACACCGGGCCACCCGATGGTGGTCGCCCACCACGCCGGCGCTTCCGCCGACGCGCCCCATGTGCTTTTCTACGGCCATTACGACGTGCAGCCGGTCGACCCGATCGAGCTCTGGGAAAACGATCCCTTCGAGCCATCGATCAAGGATGTCGGTGATGGCCGCAAGATCCTGACCGGGCGCGGCACCTCCGACGACAAGGGCCAGCTGATGACCTTCGTCGAAGCCTGCCGCGCCTATAAGGAGATCAACGGCGCACTTCCCTGCCGCATCACCATTCTGTTCGAGGGCGAGGAGGAATCGGGCTCACCGTCCCTGAAGCCTTTCCTCGAAGCCAACGCCGCCGAACTCAAGGCCGATTATGCGCTTGTCTGCGATACCGGCATGTGGGACCGCGACACGCCGGCAATCGCCGCGGCACTCCGCGGCCTCGTCGGCGAGGAGGTGGTCGTGACGGCGGCCGACCGCGACTTGCATTCCGGCCTCTTCGGCGGTGCTGCGGCCAATCCGATCCATATTCTCGTCGAGGCGCTTGCCGGCCTGCATGACGAGACCGGGCGCATCACGCTCGAGGGCTTTTACGACGGCGTCGAGGAAACGCCCGACAACATCAAGGCGTCATGGGAGACGCTCGGCAAAACGGCCGAGAGCTTCCTCGGTGAAGTCGGCCTTTCCATTCCCTCCGGCGAAAAGGGCCGGTCGGTGCTGGAACTCACCTGGGCGCGGCCGACGGCCGAAATCAACGGCATCTGGGGCGGATATACGGGCGAAGGCTTCAAGACGGTCATCGCTGCCAAGGCCTCGGCCAAGGTTTCGTTCCGGCTCGTCGGTACCCAGGACCCGGCCGCTATCCGCGAGGCTTTCCGCAGCTATGTCAGGTCGAAAATTCCGGCCGACTGCTCGGTGGAATTCCATCCGCATGGCGGCTCGCCAGCGATTCATCTCTCCTATGATTCGCCTGTTCTGACCAAGGCGAAGACGGCGCTTTCCGACGAGTGGCCGAAACCTGCCATCGTCATCGGCATGGGCGGCTCGATCCCGATTGTCGGAGATTTCCAGAAGATGCTCGGCATGGAATCGCTACTCGTCGGCTTCGGCCTCGCCGATGACCGTATCCATTCGCCGAACGAGAAGTACGAGCTTGTCTCTTACCACAAGGGCATCCGCTCCTGGGTGCGGATCCTTCGGGCGCTCGCCGGCTAAACGCGATGGCAGGCCTTGTGGCCGGCCCGTCAAAATCAAAACAAAAGGCCGGTCGCCCGGCCTTTCGTCATCCGCTCGGCTCGGTGCCAGTTCATCCGTGGTCAAGGAGCAAGCGGGTATGCCGTCAGATTGCCGCCCGAAGGTTAACAGGCGGTTAACGGTGCTCTCATGAGGTACTCTCGATGGACCATGAGAGCGCGCACCCGAATGTGGCGCACAAATCTCCCCCCGTTCAAGCTGCGTTCATCGCGCTCGATCTATAAGGTGTTGAAAGACAAAGCGAATGATGACGCCCTAACAAATGCCGGCGATCGCTCTATCTTTTGTTCCAGATGGCATATGCCAAGGAAACGCAGCCGAGCGCTGCCTGAAAAACACGCCAACGAGGAGTGAGAAGCGTGAGAAACCTCATCGTCAAAATAGCCGCGGCCGCGCTGCTTGTGCTGGCTCCGGCAATAGCGCAGGCCGCCGAGGGATACTCGACGGCCAACGTCAACATGCGCGCGGGTCCGAGCACCCGGTACCCGGCCGTCGCCGTCATACCGGCCGGTTCGTCCGTCGAAATCCGTGGATGCCTTTCCAACGTCAACTGGTGCGACGTCGAATTCTACGGCGGCCGCGGCTGGGTCTCCGGCCAGTACGTGCAGGCCGTCTACCAGCAACGCCGTGTCTATGTCGGTCCGCAATATTACCGTCCGCTCGGCATTCCCATGGTTACCTTCAGCGTCGGCAATTATTGGGACCGCTACTACCGCGGCCGCGATTTCTATCGCGAGCGTGACCGCTGGAGCCGCGGCCCGGACTATTATTATCGCGACCGGGACTACCGGGATCGGGATTACCGGCGGGAGTATCGGGATCGGGATTATCAGGTCCGCGAGTACCGGGATCGTGACCGCGACCGGCGCGACGACGCCCGAAGGGAGGAACGCCGCAGAGAGGTCCGCAGGGATGACGGCAACAGGAGTTCGGATTTCCGCGATCTGCCGCAGTTCAGAGGCGGGAAGGCCGACACCTACAATCATCCGGATCCAAGGGCTTCGCCTTTCGTCTGCCGCCCGGGCGATCCCTCCTGCGGCGACTGAAATATCGTGGGCGGCGGCAATGCCGCCCTTTCTGCACAGAATCGCTGGAAAGCGGAGCCACGAAAAAGCCCGGCGCTCCTTGGGGGGATGCACCGGGCCTGATGTCGATCGGCACGCGTTGAGGGGAGACGGCCGATCATTCGCGGGACGTGAGGGGCTGTCCCGCTTCTCCGTAAACAGCCGTCGAGCCTATTGGTTCCGCTCGCAGCGTAATTCTTTAAATCAGCATTCTATTTGATTGCTGCAACGCCTCCGGGGTCTGTGGTCATGACCTGCGCGGCTCGACAGCGCGACCCACCTCACTCGTTGTCCTTTAACACCCCGTTAAATCGCCGCAATTACAGTTCAGTCGGATGATCACGTCGCCCGCTGCATAGTTCCTTAAATCGAAATCAGTTTAAGGACAAAATTATGCAGCACTTCAAAGGTGCTACAGCGTCCTTCGCGCGTCTGAAGAGACACCCGGCGCTATAACAGGACGCCGTTATGCGAAGTGGGCTTCGCGATCGAACAGGGGATGCGACCGGTCCGCGATGGCAGGCAGAGGCAAATCAGGCGACAGAATCGAACCGTCCTTCAGCGGCCGCCCGGTCCGCGACGATGATGAATTTTCGCTCGACGCCGATGACCGCGTCATCGGAAGCAGATCCGTGCGGCGTGGCGGCTCCAAGCCCCCGCCGCAGCGTGCCGCCCGCCAGCGGCGGCGTGAGCCGCGGGAGCGTGAAGGCGGCGGCCTTTTCGGCTTCCTGCGCGGCGTGGTCTACTGGTGCGTCGTGCTTTTCATCTGGGCCGGCATCGGCGTTGCAGGGCTTGTCCTCTATTACGGCTCGCGCATGCCGAGCGCCAGCACATGGGCGATCCCCGAGCGGCCGCCGAACGTCAAGATCACCGCCGTCGACGGCAGCGTCATTGCCAATCGCGGCGCCACCGGCGGCGAGGCGCTGTCGCTCGAAAACATGTCGCCCTATATTCCCGAAGCCGTCATCGCCATCGAAGACCGGCGTTTTTATTCGCATTTCGGTGTCGATCCGCTCGGCCTCGGGCGGGCGATCGTCACCAATTTCACGGCCGGCCACATGGTGCAGGGCGGTTCGACGCTGACGCAACAGCTTGCCAAGAATCTCTTCCTCTCTCCCGAGAGAACGCTGGAACGCAAGGTGCAGGAGGTGCTGCTGGCGCTCTGGCTGGAGCAGAAATACACCAAGGACCAGATCCTTGCGATGTATCTCAACCGGGTGTTTTTCGGATCGAACGCCTATGGCGTCGAGGCGGCCTCACGCCGCTATTTCAACAAATCGGCGCGGGATGTGAACCTTGGCGAGGCCGCGGTGCTGGCCGGCCTGCTCAAGGCGCCGTCGCGGCTTTCGCCGGCCCGCGACGCGGAAGCGGCGAATGCGCGCGCCCAGCTCGTGCTCGCGGCGATGCGCGAGCAGGGTTTCATCACCGATTCCGAGGTCAAAACAGCGATGTCGCAGACCCCGGCTTCGGCCAAGAGCTACTGGTCAGGCGCCGGGCATTATGTCGCCGATATGGTCATGGACGAATTGCCGGGCCTGATCGGCGACGTCAAGGAAGATATCGTCGTCGATACGACGATCGACAAATCGCTGGAGAAGAAGGCCGAGCAGTCGCTGGTCGACGTGCTCGACAAGGAGGGCGGCAAGCTCGACGCCTCGCAGGCGGCGCTGGTCTCGATCGACGGCACCGGGGCGATCCGGGCACTCGTCGGCGGCAGGGACTATGCGACGAGCCAGTTCAACCGCGCCGTCAAGGCCAAGCGCCAGCCGGGATCTTCGTTCAAACCCTTCGTCTATACCGCGGCGCTGGAAAAAGGGCTGACGCCTTTTTCGGTGTTCAACGACGCGCCGATCCGCATCGGCGACTGGACGCCGGAGAATTACGAGAAGAAATACAATGGCGAAGTGACGCTCGCCACCGCGCTCGCCAAGTCGCTGAACACGGTGGCCGCGCAGCTGGTGATGTATGACGGGCCGGATCAGGTGATCAAACTCGCCCACCGGCTCGGGATCGAAAGCGAGCTGCAGCCGAACGCCTCGATTGCGCTCGGGACGTCCGAAGTGTCGCTGATGGAACTGACCGCCTCCTATGCCGCCTTCATGAACGGCGGCTACAAGGCGACGCCGCACGTCATCCGCCGGGTGACGACCGCCGAGGGCAAGGTTCTCTACGAAAATACCTATGACAGTCCGCCGCGCGTGCTTTCCGAGCAGATCGCCGCGCAGATGAATACGATGATGATGGGCGTCATCGAAAACGGCACCGGCAAGAGTGCCAAGATTCCCGGCTGGCAGGCGGCGGGCAAGACCGGCACGACGCAGAATTCCCGCGACGCGCTGTTCGTCGGCTTCACCAGCAACCTCACGACAGGCGTCTGGTTCGGCAATGACGACGGCAAGCCGATGAAGAAGGTGACCGGCGGCGGTCTTCCTGCCAAGGCCTGGAAGGAATTCATGATCGCCGCCCACAAGGGCCTTTCGCCGGCGCCGCTCTTCGGCAACGGCCAGCTGATCGACAATCCGAACAGCGGTCAGCCGATGGCGCAGGCAGCGCCCGACGGCGGGCAGCCGGTCACGGCCGAAGTGCCGCCGACGACGACGATCGGCGGCATCATATCAGGCGTCTTCGGCGGCGGCGAGAATGCCGAGCGCTATCCGCAGGCGCCTGTCCGGCAGCAGCGCGCAAGCCCCGGAAACGGCCCTGTCCCTCCTGCAGACGTTGCCGAAGGCGGCGGTTCAGGCTACGACGACATCGTGCCGCCCGGCGATGTCGGTGGGTCGCAGACGACCTCTTCGGTGCAGCCCCGGCGCACGACCCTGCTCGATCTGATCATGGGTCAATGAGATTCCGTGCTGCATGCCCGGCGCAAGCCATATATCCTAGAAATCGCACGCTTTCCGGGGATCGGGCGACCTCTTTCCGGGCTGCTGCGAAAATTGAAGGCAACACATTCGTTTTGCTGGATTCCGGGCTATTTCCCGCCTTGCAGTCGAGAAAACCGCTCCTTATATACGCCGCATCACCGCAATCACGATTGCGTAATCACGTAGACCCATCCCGTAAGGGGCTGTCAGGGAAATGCCTTCTGGGGGTTCCGACAGCTTGCTTCAAGGAGAGAATGACATGGCAAAAGTAATTGGTATCGACCTTGGAACGACGAATTCCTGCGTCGCAGTCATGGACGGCAAGGACGCAAAGGTCATCGAGAATGCGGAAGGTGCGCGCACGACCCCTTCCATGGTGGCCTTTTCAGATGATGGCGAGCGCCTCGTCGGCCAGCCGGCCAAGCGCCAGGCGGTCACCAACCCGACGAACACGCTCTTTGCGGTGAAGCGCCTGATCGGCCGCCGCTACGAAGACCCGACCGTCGAGAAGGACAAGCATCTCGTTCCCTTCACCATCGTCAAGGGCGACAATGGCGACGCCTGGGTCGAAGCCAATGGCAAGGGCTACTCGCCCGCACAGATTTCCGCGATGATCCTTCAGAAGATGAAGGAAACCGCCGAATCCTATCTCGGCGAAAAGGTCGAGAAAGCCGTCATCACCGTTCCCGCCTACTTCAACGACGCGCAGCGCCAGGCAACCAAGGATGCCGGCAAGATCGCCGGTCTTGAAGTGCTGCGTATCATCAACGAGCCGACCGCTGCCGCTCTCGCCTACGGCCTCGACAAGAAGGACGGCAAGACGATCGCCGTCTACGACCTTGGCGGCGGCACCTTCGATATTTCGATCCTTGAGATCGGCGACGGCGTCTTCGAAGTGAAGTCCACCAACGGCGACACCTTCCTCGGCGGTGAAGACTTCGACATGCGTCTCGTCGAATATCTCGTTGCCGAATTCAAGAAGGACAACGGCATCGACCTGAAGAACGACAAGCTTGCCCTGCAGCGCCTCAAGGAAGCCGCGGAAAAGGCCAAGATCGAGCTGTCGTCCTCGCAGCAGACCGAAATCAACCTGCCGTTCATCACGGCCGACGCCTCCGGCCCGAAGCACCTGACGCTGAAGCTGACCCGTGCCAAGCTCGAGAGCCTGGTCGACGATCTGGTCCAGCGTACGATCGCGCCCTGCAAGGCAGCCCTCAAGGACGCCGGCGTCACCGCTGCCGAAATCGACGAAGTGGTTCTGGTCGGCGGCATGAGCCGCATGCCGAAGGTGCAGGAAGTCGTCAAGCAGCTGTTCGGCAAGGAGCCGCACAAGGGCGTCAACCCGGATGAAGTAGTTGCGCTCGGCGCCGCCATCCAGGCCGGCGTTCTGCAGGGCGACGTCAAGGACGTTCTGCTGCTCGACGTCACTCCGCTGTCGCTCGGCATCGAAACGCTCGGCGGTGTCTTCACCCGTCTGATCGAACGCAACACGACGATCCCGACGAAGAAGAGCCAGACCTTCTCGACCGCGGAAGACAACCAGCAGGCCGTCACCATCCGCGTTTCGCAGGGCGAGCGCGAAATGGCTGCCGACAACAAGCTGCTCGGCCAGTTCGACCTCGTCGGCCTGCCGCCGTCGCCGCGCGGCGTGCCGCAGATCGAAGTCACCTTCGACATCGATGCCAACGGCATCGTGCAGGTTTCGGCCAAGGACAAGGGCACCGGCAAGGAACAGCAGATCCGCATCCAGGCTTCCGGCGGCCTTTCCGACGCGGACATCGAAAAGATGGTCAAGGATGCCGAATCCCATGCTGCCGAAGACAAGAAGCGCCGCGAGACCGTAGAAGCCAAGAACCAGGCCGAAAGCCTGATCCATTCGACGGAAAAGTCGCTGAAGGATTACGGCGACAAGGTCTCCGAAGCCGACCGCACTGCCATCTCGGATGCGATCGCCGCGCTGAAGTCCTCGACCGAGGCAACCGAAGCCGACGCCGAAGACATCAAGGCCAAGACCCAGACGCTCATGGAAGTTTCCATGAAGCTCGGCCAGGCGATCTATGAAGCACAGCAGGCCGAAGGTGGCGCTGCTGCCGATGCCTCCGCGGAAGGCGGCGACAATGTCGTCGACGCCGACTACGAGGAAATCAAGGACGACGACCGCAAGAAGTCCGCGTAATCCGCGGCGGCGTGGTTATGCTTCAACACCTGATCCGGCTGCTCACCATGGCAGCCGGAAATCCATTTCCGGGGTTTAATCCTTAATGGCAAAAGCGGACTTTTACGAAACTCTGGGTGTAGCCAAATCGGCGGACGAGAAAGAGCTGAAGAGCGCCTTCCGAAAGCTGGCGATGAAATATCACCCGGACAAGAACCCGGATGACAAGGAAGCCGAACGGAAGTTCAAGGAAATCAACGAAGCCTATGAAATGCTCAAGGACCCGCAGAAGCGGGCAGCCTATGATCGCTATGGCCACGCAGCCTTTGAGCACGGCGGCATGGGCGGCGGTGGCGGCGGATTTGCCGGCGGCGGCTTCTCCGACATCTTCGAGGATATTTTCGGCGAGATGATGGGCGGCGGACGGGCGCGCCAGCGCTCTGCGGGAGGCCGCGAGCGCGGCGCCGATCTTCGCTATAATATGGAAATAACGCTGGAAGAGGCTTTCTCCGGCAAGACGGCGCAGATCCGGGTGCCCACCTCGATCACCTGCGACGTCTGTTCGGGTTCGGGCGCCAAGCCCGGCACACAGCCTAAGAACTGCGGTACCTGCCAGGGCTCGGGCCGCGTGCGCGCGGCGCAGGGCTTCTTCTCGATCGAGCGGACCTGCCCGACCTGCCACGGCCGCGGCCAGATCATTCCCGATCCGTGTCCGAAATGCCACGGCCAGGGCCGGGTGACGGAAGAGCGGTCGCTCTCCGTCAATATTCCCGCCGGCATCGAGGACGGCACGCGCATCCGCCTGCAGGGCGAGGGCGAAGCCGGGGCCCGCGGCGGACCGGCCGGCGATCTTTATATCTTCCTGTCGGTGAAGCCGCATGAATTCTATCAGCGCGACGGAGCTGACCTCTATTGCGCCGTGCCGATCTCGATGACGACGGCGGCTCTCGGCGGAACCTTCGACGTGGCGACGCTCGACAGTACCAAATCGCGGGTGAGCGTGCCGGAGGGCACGCAGGCTGGCAAACAGTTCCGCCTCAAGGGCAAGGGCATGCCGGTGCTGCGTTCGGCGCAGACGGGCGATCTCTATATCCAGATCCAGATCGAGACACCGCAAAAGCTCACCAAGCGCCAGCGCGAGCTGCTGCAGGAATTCGAGCAGATTTCTTCCAAGGAGAACAATCCGGAGTCGACGGGTTTCTTTGCCCGGATGAAGGAATTCTTCGAAGGCTGATCTGTCGGTCGATAGGTAATCGCGAAAGCCGGGGACGGAAACGTCTCCGGCTTTTTTGCTCGCGCAAATCCTGATTTGGGACAGAGGCAGTTGATGCCAGGCGATCTGTTCAGATCCGCCGCGCAATCTGTTCCAGATCGACACGGTGCCCGATCGTAAAAGGAACTTGCGTTAACGCAGCCCGATGATGCCGCTTGCAAGTTTTTCAAATGACTTCAATCTTTGCCGTCAGTGCATGACCCAGGAGATCGGAATCGATATCAGCAAGGTGATGCACAGTTTCAAAGCGACAGAGCGTTTCCAGCGCGTCCCATTGGACGCAGGCGCTCTAACTGGGACCACCGAAGCAAGAGTATCCATCATGGCGCCAGCCTTTTCCTCTCAGTCCGACGATGTCGACGTTCTCGCCGGCGCCATCTACACATGGTGTGCCGAGCGCAATATCAAGCTTCGCAGCCAGCAGGGCCTTTCCATCGCCAGTATCGCGATCGACCTTTACCACGCCGGCCACCAGACGCAGGACGAGCTGCTGACGGCGTTGCATGGGTGCGAGATTCACTGATTCACCAGCGCGTCGCGAAATGCTTCTACCGCTGGGAACAGGCAGCCCCGACAGGTTCGAAGGTCATCCCTATCTGAAGATAGTCTTGCCTTTCTCGAGGTCAGCTGACCGCTTCAGCGGAGTCAAGCGGCGTTATCGACCGCATCGCCGCTCATGAGTGTCAGGATGGTCTTGACCGCTTCCTTGCCTGCCGCCGAGTTCAGCTTGTCGTAGCTCAGTGCAAGGGCATAGGCATCAGGACTGAGTTCGATACGGCCGCCGAATTCCGATATATCCGTCCCCTCGAAGAGGGCGGAGATCTCGACACCGAGAAAAACCGCGATCTGATGCAGCTTGCTGGCTGAAACGCGGTTCGTTCCCTTTTCATATTTCTGGATCTGCTGAAAAGTCAGCCCGAGTGCTTCACCGAGCTCGAGCTGGGAAACGCGACGAATGGCGCGAAGCTGTCTGATGTTGCGACCAACAATGATATCGACCGGATCTGGCACTTCACCACTCTCTTATACATGAACCTTTTGTTCACCATATCGTTTTCCCGAGATAACGCAACCCACTAGTTGCAAAATTCAACCGACTTTTTCTGGACATCACGTTACGTCAGCAGCCACCGAAGAATGTCGCAGAAGCCCTGCCATGCAGGCAATCCGAGAGCGCCGACGATGACCGTCGTCGGTGAGCACGCTAATGTCGGACGCCTCTGATGCGGTTGTATTTTTTGCGGATTTTGGGAAAACAGTACCGGAACGTTCCGGAATCGATCGTATTTGCTATTTGTCCGGTGAAGCGCGCGATCGCGGCCCGAAGCAGCGAGCTTGCCATCCGCGCCGCTTCGGCTTAGCTGTCACGCTTCACGAATACGGATACGCAATGCCGCATAAGGTTTCTCTTTCCCGTCTGAAGCTGACGGACTTCCGCAATTATGCGGCCGCGAGCCTTAGTCTCGACGGTCGGCATGCCGTGCTGACCGGAGACAATGGCGCCGGCAAGACCAATCTCATGGAGGCGGTCTCGCTGCTTTCGCCTGGCCGCGGCCTGCGCCGAGCCGCCTATGGCGACATTACCCGTGTCGGCGCGGCCGGTGGCTTTTCGATCTTCGCAGCGCTCGACGGCATGGAGGGCGAAGTCGAGATAGGAACCGGCATAGAAGCGGGCGAGGAGACCACAGCCCGCCGGCTTCGCATCAACGGCACCCCGGCAAAAACCGCCGACGAATTGACCGATCACCTGCGTCTTCTCTGGCTGACACCGGCAATGGACGGGCTCTTTACCGGCGCCTCCTCCGACCGCCGGCGCTTTCTCGACCGGCTGGTGCTGTCGCTGGATCCCGCCCACGGCCGCCGCGCCAGCGATTTCGAGCGCGCCATGCGCAGCCGCAACAAGCTGCTGGACGAAGGCCGTTTCGACCCTTCCTGGCTTGCGGGAATCGAAGAACAGATGGCAAGTCTCGGCATCGCCATGGCGCTCGCCCGCCAGGAGATGCTCGGCCTATTGACCCGGCTGACCGAGGAAACACTGGAGAGCTCGCCTTTCCCGTCTGCCTCACTGCAGCTCTCGGGTTTCATGGACGGCCAGTTCTCGCGCCCATCGGTCGACCTCGAGGACGACTACGCGGCGATGCTCGCCGAAAGCCGCTACCGCGATGCCGGTGCGGGGCGCACGCTGGAGGGACCGCACCGGACCGATCTCATCGTCCACCACCGCGAAAAGGCGATGGAGGCGGAGCGGTGTTCCACCGGCGAGCAGAAAGCGCTGCTTGTCGGGCTGGTGCTTGCCCATGCGCGGCTCGTCGGCAATCTTACCGGTCATGCGCCGATCCTGCTGCTCGACGAGATCGCCGCGCATCTCGATGAGAACAGGCGCGCCGCGCTGTTCGACCTCATCGACGGACTCGGCGGTCAGGCCTTCATGACCGGAACGGATCGGGGAATGTTCTTGGCCCTTGGCGACAGGGCGCAGTTCTTTACGGTTGCGGACGGAAGGGTGTTCGGATGAGGGAGACAGCTTTTCCCGATGTCGAGGACCATGCTACCATCGCCGCCATGGAACCTCTCAGCCCCGATGAAATCGCCCGGTATCAACGCCATATCCTGCTACCCGAAATCGGCGGCGCAGGCCAGCAGAAACTCAAAGCCGCCCGCGTGCTGGTGATCGGCGCCGGCGGGCTCGGTGCGCCGATCCTGCAATATCTCGCCGCCGCCGGTATCGGCACGCTCGGCATCGTCGACGACGACCGGGTGTCGCTATCCAATCTGCAGCGCCAGGTGATCCATGATTCCGGCACGATCGGCGAGCTGAAAACCGAAAGCGCCGCCTTGGCCATTGCCAGGCTCAACCCGCATGTGCGGCTCATCCGCTTCGAGGAACGCTTTTCTCGCGAGACTGCCCGGCGTCAATTATCCGGTTTCGATTTCCTGATCGACGGCTCCGACAATTTCGATACGCGTTATGCCGCGGCCGATGCGGCGGAGGAAGCACTTATTCCGCTCGTCACCGGCGCCGTCGGCCGTTTCGACGGTTCACTGACGGTGCTAAAACCTTATGAGACGGCCGAGGACGGAGCGCCCAACCCAGGCTATCGCGACCTGTTTCCCGAGCCACCCCCGGCGGGTCTGATTCCCAGCTGCGCCGAAGCCGGCATTATCGGCGCGCTCACCGGCGTCATCGGCACGATGATGGCGATGGAGGCGATCAAGCTCATCACCGGCGCCGGCGAGCCGCTGATCGGGCGACTGCTGCTTTACGACGCACTCTCGGCCCGGTTCGAAACCGTGCGCTACAAGCGCCGCCGCACCAGGCAGGCCGGATGACGATTATCCGCCTCGATCCGAGTTTCACGCGCTGGGACGAGCTGCTCGCCCTCATCCTTGCGGCCTTCGCTTCGATGAACGGCAGGATCGATCCGCCGTCCTCGGCGCTCAGTCTGACAGCGGAGGTGCTGGCGGCAAAGGCGGAGGCTGAGATCGGCCATGTCGTCATCGAAGATGGCAAACTGACCGGCTGCCTGTTTCTGCGGCCGGAGGCCGATTGTCTCTATGTCGGCAAGCTCGCCGTTCTGCCGGCAGCGCAAGGCAAAGGCCTCGGCAGGCGTTTGCTGGCAGTTGCCGAGGAGACGGCCGCAGAATTCGGCCTTGCCGCCTTGCGGCTGGAGACACGCATCGAGCTTACCGACAATCACGCCGTCTTTGCCGCCTGGGGCTTTTCCAAAACCGCCGAGAAGGCGCATCCCGGTTTTGCCAGGACGACCTTCATCGAGATGCGGAAGAGCCTTGGACGCTGACGCGCGTCAGCGGCCAGGCAGCACCCGATTCGGCGGCCTGTGGCCATCGATGAAGGTGCGGATATTGATGATGACCTTGTCGCCCATGTCGATCCGGCCTTCGATTGTCGCCGAGCTCATATGCGGCAGCAGCACGACCTTGCCCTCGTTGGCGAGCTTGACGAGCTTCGGATTAACGGCCGGCTCGTTCTCGAAGACGTCGAGGCCGGCGCCGGCGATCTTGCCCTCCCTCAGGCACTTGATCAGCGCGGTTTCATCGACGACGTCACCGCGCGCCGTATTGACGAGATAGGCCGTCGGCTGCAGCAGCGCCAGGCGGCGCGCCGAAATCAGGTGAAAGGTCGCCGGCGTCGAGGGGCAGTTGATCGAGACGATGTCGACGCGGGCCAGCATCTGGTCGAGGCTTTCCCAATAGGTTGCCTCCAACTCATCCTCGACGGCCGGATTGACGCGCTTGCGGTTGTGGTAGTGAATCGCAAGACCAAAAGACTTGGCGCGGCGGGCCACGGCTGTGCCGATTCGCCCCATGCCGACGATGCCGATCCGCTTGCCGTGAATGCGCCGGCCGAGCATCCAGGTGGGAGACCAGCCGGCCCACTCGCCCGGCTTGTCGGTCAGGATCCGCGCCCCTTCGCCGAGCCGCCTCGGAACCGCGAGAATCAGCGCCATCGTCATGTCGGCAGTGTCCTCGGTCAGGACGTTCGGCGTGTTGGTGACGGTGATGCCCTTGCGCGCCGCCGCCTCGACGTCGATGTGGTCGGTGCCGTTGGAGAAGCTGGCAATCAGCTTCATCTGCGGTCCCGCCTCATCGATCAGCGCCGCATCGATGCGATCGGTGACCGTCGGCACCAGCACGTCGGCGGTCCGCACAGCGGCGATAAGCTCGGGAACGGAGCGCGGCGCGTCATCGATGTTCAGCTCGGCATCGAAGAGCTCCCGCATTCGGGTTTCGACGGCATCCGGCAGCTTGCGGGTGATGTAGACCTTCGGTTTTTTCTTCGCTGTCATGGCCGCCTGCGATGCCTTGTTCAGAGGTCTTTAACCAAGAGGGGTGATAATTTTCCCGTTCCGGGCAATTTCTACCAGACCCGCACGCGAAGACAAACAAAACTCGTGGTGCAGCCGGGGAATGTCAAAGCCCGGACCGCGTGCAGGCCGAGCTTGCCCGCGAATTCGAGCAAACGGAAGCCTCCATGCGCAGCAAAGTCCTGAAGTCCTGCCTCGCCCTCGCGATCGCTCTGGCCGCATCCATGGGAACCTTAGAATTTGCTCATGCGCAGGCGGCCAAGGGGCCGAGCGGCCTGCCATTGCCGCGCTTCGTCACATTGAAATCGAAGCGCGTCAACCTGCGCATCGGCCCCGGAACGGACTTCGCCGTATCGTGGATGTATCTGAAGTCCGGACTGCCGGTGGAAATCATCCAGGAATACGACAATTGGCGCCGCATCCGCGATGCCGACGGCACTGAAGGCTGGGTCAATCAGTCGCTTCTATCAGGCCAGCGCGCGGCGATCGCCGCACCCTGGATGAAGACGAAGGGCAAGGGGGTCTATGTCAATCTGCGCCGCGAGGCGCAGCCCTCCGCCTCGATCGTCGCCAAGCTCGAACCCGGCGTGATGCTGACGATCGGCGAATGCAACGGCGATTGGTGCCACGCAGAGACCGACGGCGCCGCGGGCTGGGTGGCGCAGTCGGAAATCTGGGGCGCCTATCCCGGCGAAGCCTTCAAATAAGCCCCGCCTGTTTGGCGGCCTCGGAAAGCGAGGTCATCGGGCGTGGGCCGATCTGCTGAATGACTATGCCGGCGGCGAGACAACCGAGCTTGCCGCAATCCTCGAGCGACCGTCCCTGCGTGTAGCCATAGAGGAAGCCGGAGGCAAACAGGTCGCCGGCGCCCGTTGTATCGACGACTTCCCGGATCCTGATCGCATTGACGTAATAACGCTCCCGGCCCTTCAGGATGACGGCGCCGTTCTCGCTCATCGTCACGGCGGCGATCTTGCAGTCCGCGGCAATCCTGTTCAGCGCCTCTTCGAAATCGTCGGTCTGATAAAGCGACAGCGCCTCCTGGCGATTGGCAAAGACGATATCGACCTTGCCGGAGCGCATCAGATCGAGGAACTCGCCGCGATACCGGTCGACGCAGAAACTGTCGGACAGCGTCATCGACATTTCCCGGCCGTGTTGATGGGCGATGCGGGCGCAATCGAGAATCGCCTCCTTGGCGCGCGGCGGATCCCACAGATAACCTTCGAAATAGGTGACCTTGGCATCGGCAACGACATCGGCCTCGACATCCTCAGGACCGAGTTCGACGCAGGCGCCGAGATAGGTATTCATCGAACGCTCGCCATCTTCGGTGACGAAGATCATCGAACGCGCCGTCGGCGGGAAGGTGCCCTTCGGCTTCGTCTGATAGTGGACACCCTGGGCGCGGATATCGTGGGTGAAGATGTCTCCGAGCTGATCTGCGGCGACATTGCCGAAATAGGCGGCTTTGCCGCCGAGATTGGCAACGCCCGCCGCCGTGTTGCCGGCGCTGCCGCCGGAGGCTTCCAGTGCCGGTCCCATGCGCGAATACAAGAGTTCGGCGCGTTCGGCGTCGATGAGGTTCATCGCCGCCTTGGTGATCTGGTTGTCAATGAGGAACTGGTCGTTGCAACGGGCGATGATATCCACGATTGCGTTGCCGACCGTCAGAACATCGAATCTTGTCATGAAATGGGGGGTCCCGGATTTGTGATAGCCGGGGTTCGGTCTTAGCGAAATTTCCGGGGTTTGGAAGGACAAATGGTGAATGGCGCATCTATTTCTTCGCAAAAGTGCCGCTTATCCGTCATGCCGCTGTCATCTTCGAAATCTAGAAATACTCGCAGGAACACCGGCATGAGCAGCTTTCAGTTGCAGCCGGGCGCCCGAGGGATGATTCCTTCGACTTACCGGCGCGATGCTGACCACGGATGAACTGGCAGCTTCGCGATTCGGGTATCCGGCAAGGCCGGAGCGGAAAAGCGGGCAGTGCCCGCTTTTTTTGCTCTGCGGAGAATTCCGCGGCCGGAGCGGGCGGCGTTTGCCTGCTGCTCGAGCGCGGTGCGTCCGTGGGGCGCACAAAGGACGCTCTCACTCTTTAAATCTGCGCATCGGGCTTACCGAAAATCGATTCCGATTTTCGGGCCGATGCTGTAGAGGTCGGATACTCCCCTCCCCCGCAGAGCATCCCGCCTCATGTCAGCCATCATTCTCGACGTCCTTCCCATCTTCATCCTGATCCTCATCGGCTGGGTGATCGTTCGCAGCGGCCTGATGACGTCGAATGTCGGCGACGCGCTCAGCGAATTCGTCTTCAAGATCGCCGTGCCGCTTCTGCTCTTCCGCACCATCGCCGAGGCGGATTTCCACGGCGCCTCGCCTTTCCGGCTCTGGATCGTCTATTTCTCCGGCGTCGCCATCACCTGGACGGCCGGGCATATCGCCGCCACGCGGCTTTTCGGCCGCGACGAACGGATCGGCGTTCTCGCCGGCGTTTCCTCAGCCTTCGCCAATAACGTCTTCATCGGGCTGCCGCTCGTTCAGCGGACCATCGGCGACGAAGGGCTGGTAGCGTTGTCGATCCTGCTTGCCGTGCATCTGCCTGTCATGATGGTCGCCGGCACAGTGCTGATGGAGCATGCGGAGCGCAAGATCGCGGGCAAAAGCGACCGCAGCATGGTGTTCGTGCTTCGCCAGATCGTCATCAATCTCATACGCAATCCGCTGGTGATCGGGCTTGCGGCCGGCATGGCCATGCATCTTTCCGGCCTTACCATGACGGCGACGCTGGCGACGGTCGTCAATCAGATCGCCGGCATTGCCGGTCCGGCGGCGCTGATCTCGCTCGGGATGGCGCTGGAGAGATACGGCGTCTCCGGCAATTTCGGCATTGCCAGCGTCACCTCGAGCTTAAAGCTGCTGCTGCTGCCCGGTTGCGTCTGGGCGGCGAGCCATCTCCTCGGCCTCAGCCCTGAATGGACGGCAGCGATCGTGCTGACCTCGTCGGTGCCGACAGGCGTCAACGCCTGGCTGATCGCCAACCGGTTCGGCGTCGGTCACAGCCTCGCCGCCTCGACGATCACGGTGACAACGGCGCTCGGCGCCATCACGGTCTCGCTCTGGGCTTATTTCCTGGGGGCCTGAGCGGGTCTCGGCATAATAAGAAAAGCCCGGCTTGCGAGCCGGGCTTTTCCATGAATGCGATCATCCTGCCGTTCACTGCGTGGCCGTCTTCGGATCCGGCAGCGGCACCGGCGAATCGGCAAGCGTGTGCAGGTAGAGGATGACGTTGGCGCGGTCCTGATCCTTCGGAAGACCGGCGAAGCCCATTGCGGTGCCGGGAACGTCCTTCTTCGGCGCCGTCAGGAACTTGTTGAGGTTCTCAAAAGTCCACTTCTCGCTGCTGCCCTTGGAGAAATCCTTCATCGCAGAGGAATAGGCGAAGCCTTCATGCGAGGCGATCGGACGATCTACGACACCAAAGAGGTTCGGACCGACCTTGTTCGGTCCGCCTTTGGTGCCGTCATGACAGGCCTGACACTTCTTGAAGACCGCTTCACCGGCCTTGGCATCTGCAGACGCGAGCAACTGCGCGATCGGAACGGCAGCAGCGGCCGGCGCAGCTTCCCCACCGGCGGCAGGCGCCTCTTCGGCAACGATCGCGAAACCTTCCTTCTCCGGCGCTTCGGAATGGAAGATCCCCTCGGACGCGATGGAGACCGACATCAGAACGAAAATCGTTCCGAGCAGCGCCCCCACGGCCGTATTGACGTATGAATTCATCTGCAATGCTCCCCTTGCAGCCGGCAGACCAGAACCGGACCATCTTGAAATCGCGCGGAACCTATGTCTTTTGACTGTTCGTTGCAACTGTCTAAATGGTCTTATGCGTGAGACTTTTTGACACTTTTCAGCCCGGAATAGAAGGCCCGAACAATGCGTGATTCAAATTTCGACGACGTGCTCGTATTGATCCCGGCACGAATGGCCTCCACTCGGCTTCCGGGCAAGCCGCTCGCCGATATTTGCGGACTGCCGATGATCGTGCAGGTGGCGATGCGCGCAAAAGAAGCCGAAATCGGCCGGGTCGTCGTCGCCGTCGACGACCCGCAAGTGTTCGATACCGTGGCCGCCGCCGGTTTCGAAGTCGTCATGACCAGCAAGGATCATCAATCCGGCTCGGACCGCATCTTCGAGGCGTTGAAGAAAGTCGATCCGGACGGCAAGGCGAAGTTCATCGTCAACGTCCAGGGCGACCTGCCGACAATCGAGCCGGAAACGGTGCGGGCGGCCTTGCGCCCCCTCGAGAACGAAGCGGTCGATATCGGCACGTTGACCATCGAAATCGATAATGAGGAGGACAAGACCGCGCCGCACATCGTCAAGGTCATCGGTTCGCCGATTTCCGACACCCGCCTGCGCGGCCTCTACTTCACTCGCGCGACGGCGCCTTACGGCAAGGGGCCGCTGTACCATCATATCGGCCTTTATGCCTATCGGCGCGCTGCGCTCGAACGGTTCGTGTCGCTCGGCCCGTCGACGCTTGAAAAGCGCGAATCGCTGGAGCAGCTGCGGGCACTGGAGGCCGGCATGCGCATCGATGCCGAGATCGTTGACACGGTTCCGCTCGGTGTCGATACTCCGGCCGACCTCGAAAAAGCGCGACGCATTCTCTCTGCACGGCAGAACTGACGGGACTATCATGAACATCAAGACCAACAGGATCGCCTTCCAGGGCGAATTCGGCGCCAATTCCGACATGGCCTGCCGCGACATGTTTCCGACGATGGAGCCGCTGCCCTGCCAGACTTTCGAGGATGCCTTCACGGCGGTGGACAATGGCGACGCCGATATTGCGATGATCCCGATCGAGAACACGATTGCCGGCCGCGTCGCCGATATCCATCATCTGCTGCCGGAATCGCGGCTGCATATCATCGGCGAATATTTCATGCCGATCCGCTTTCAGCTGATGGTGCTGCCCGGAGTCACCAAGGATGAGATCCGCACGGTGCACAGCCATATCCATGCGCTCGGCCAGTGCCGCAAGATCGTGCGCGCTCACGGCTGGAAGCCTGTCATCGCCGGCGATACGGCAGGCGCTGCAAAACTCGTGAAGGAAACCGGCGATCGCTCGATGGCCGCACTTGCTCCGCGCCTTGCCGCCGATCTCTACGGGCTGGAGATCGTTGCCGAGAATGTCGAAGATACGGAAAACAACGTCACCCGTTTCGTGATCCTGTCCCGCGATGAGGAATGGGCGCAACGCAATTCGGCTGAGGAAAAGGTCGTCACCACCTTCGTCTTCAACGTTCGCAACATTCCGGCCGCGCTCTACAAGGCGCTCGGCGGGTTTGCGACGAACAACATCAACATGACGAAGCTCGAAAGCTATCAGCTCGGCGGAAAATTCGTGGCAACGCAATTCTACGCCGATATCGAGGGCCACCCGAACGATCCGAACGTTCGCCGGGCATTGGAGGAGCTGCGTTTCTTCTCCGAAAAGGTGCGAATCCTCGGCGTCTACAAGGGGCATGTGATGCGAGGCCTGCTTTAATAGGCCTCGCGCTCTCTCATTATTTATCCGGCTCGCAGACGCGCAGCCGATGCCCGTCCGGGTCGAGTACGACGAAGGTCGGGCCGAAATCGAGTTCGGTCAGGTCCTGGGCAATCGGCAGACCGCGCTGACGCCAGTCATCATATTGCCTGGCGACGGCATTTTCTCCCGCCAGCATGAAGGCCACTTCGCCTCGATTGCCAATCGCCGATGGCTGCGGCTCGACCTTGCTGCGCCGCCAGAGACCAAGGGTGAAGCCGCCATCGAGCGGGAAGGCGACGAAATTCGGCGCCTCCACGGCCGGCTCGCGGTTCAGGAGGTTCCGGTAGAAGTTGGCGCTTTCGGCCGGATCCTTGACATAGAGGATTATCAGATTGGGGCTGGTCATTTCGGTTCTCCCGTTGCTGTAAGTTTGTCTGCGAGATCTCCTGCTGCCAATTTATGGCAGCAGGAAACAAAAGGCGTTGCGAAAGCAACGCCCGTTCTCGTCAAGTGGATGAGCTGGAAATCAGGTTTAGAGCGGGAACCGGTCCTGGAGGCGTGGGTTGCGCCCATCCATGAAACCGAGGTCGCGCTTGCGGGAATCCGGTATGGCTTCGACATCGAGTTTTGGGCGGCTTGCCGCGGGGATCCGAAAAAGGCTCATAGCCAGGCGCAGCAGCCCGGAGCGTGCCGACTGCCGAACGTCGGCAAAAGTTTCGGCCGAAATGATATCGGCAAAACTATCGGAAGCGAAGCGATCGCCGGCCTGTTGAATGACTGGAGGCGTTACCATGATCAGTACTCCTTCCCTGGCGCATCGGCACGATGCGCAAAACCTGGATGTCACAGCGTCCTTGCGCGTCCGAAGACGCGCGGCGCTGTAGTGGATTGGCACTGATAATAACGCTCCCTGCTGACAGTTTCTGGCAGCAGTGTTCAGCTCTCGAGCGGCACGTCCTGCGTCTCGCGCCATTCCTTTAGGAGCACCGTACGGCGACGGGGATAACGCGTCTCATGGACCGCCATATCGATGATGCGATCGGTGCGGAAATGGCGGAAATCCTGGCGCAGTTCGCACCAGGCCATGATGATGCGCACATGCTCGAAATAACCGAGCGCGAAGGGCCAGACACGGCGGCGGGAGATCCGGCCCTGTTCGTCGCCGTAATGCAGTTCGAGCACGCGCTCCAGACGGATCGCCTTGCGGATAGCCGAAACATCAGCGCTGTCCTCGTCCTGGCGCTTGCGGCCAACGAAGAGTGTCGCCGAATCGACCATTTCACGCATGTCGGCCGGCAGCACGGCGGCGATCTTCGCGAGTGCATCGGCGCCGGCGCCGGCAAGGCGCGGCTCGGCGGCGCGGGCCACCCAGCGCGAACCGAGCACCAAGGCTTCCAGCTCTTCTTCGGAAAACATCATCGGCGGCAGCATGAAGCCGGGCTTCAGCACATAACCGATGCCCGCCTCGCCTTCGATCATCGCGCCCTGAGCCTGCAGGCTGGCAATGTCGCGATAGAGCGTGCGCAGGCTGACGCCGGTTTCCCGGGCAAGAACAGTTCCGGTCACCGGCCGCCGATAACGCCGAAGCGTCTGGAGCAGCGTCAGCAGCCGTTCCGAGCGGGCGACCGGCATGGCGTTACCGCTTCCACTCCGCCCAGTCGCGCATCAGGCGGTGGGCGATCGCCCCTTTCGGTGGAGAGGCCTTGCCGGTCGCACTCGGGCGTTCCAGCATCTCGATTGTTTCCTCGCGGGTGAACCAGCGGCAATCCTCGAGTTCCGTCTCGTCGCGCGTAATTTCGGTGGATTTGGCCTCGGCGTAACAGCCGATCATCAGCGAATGCGGCATCGGCCAAGGCTGCGAGGCGTGATAGCGGATGCGGCCGGTGCGGATGCCCGATTCCTCCAGCGTTTCGCGGCGCACGGCATTCTCGATGGTCTCGCCGGGTTCGACGAAGCCGGCAAGACAGGAATACATGCCGGGCGTGAAATGCGGGCTGCGGCCGAGCAGGCAGAGGCCGCGCTGCTCATCGATCGTCAGCATGATGACAACGGGGTCGGTTCGGGGGAAGATCATGTGTTCGCAGGCTGTGCAGACGCGCTTGTAGCCGCCGATATGAATCTCCATCGCCGATCCGCAGCGGCCGCAGAATTGGTTGTCGCCATTCCAGCGGATGAGGCTTGCGGCCTGGGCGAATTCGCCGAGCAAGACTTCGTCGATCAGCATCTCGCGAAACAGCGTGCGACCGTCGGCGGGCTTGTATTGGCTGGTGAGATCGTCGACGTCGATGCCGACGGGAACGGCAAGGCGCGGTTCGCCTGATTTGCGGTAGCCGAGCAGCACCGTCTCGTCCCAATTCGGCTGCAGTTCCTGCAGTTCGTAACGGGCAAACAGCGGATCGAGCACCTGGCCGTCATGTTTCAGCACCAACTTGTCCCGGGCGAAGGCGAAGATGTGGGTACCGTCCTTTGCCAGCGCCCTTTCGACGGAATGTTCGTCGCGGTGTTCGGAATCGCGATTGAGGTCGTTGGCGGCAAAGGCAGTGAGATTGCTGGGTTCCGGATGGGGCACATCCGAATCGAAAAGCGAATGGTTCATGATGAAAGGGCTTCCCGCAGCTTTGCTGTGAATTCTTCTCTCCTTGCGTCCTCGTAAGGCTCCGCGCGCCCGAAACCCCAGACGGGACCCGGCCAGTTGGCATCGCCTTCGAAGCGGGCAATGACATGAACATGAAGCTGGCGGACGATATTGCCAAGAGCCCCGATATTGATTTTTGTCGCGCCGGTAATGTTCTTCAAGGCTTTGGCGACGAGCTCCGTCTCGAAGGCGAGCAACACCTGATCGAGCGGCGTCAACTCGAAGATTTCGGTAATATCGGCCCGGCGCGGAACCAGAATGAGCCAGGGCCAGCGGGCATCCCTCGACAATCTGAGATCGCAGAGACCGGTGATCATGATGCTGGTGCTGTCGTTTTCCAGCCGGGGGTCGAGCGCGAAACCTTTCAAAGGGCATTCTCCTCATGTTTTCCAACGACTAGCAGTTTTTTTGCATGTTGGCTTGCTTTTGATGACGATATTGCCGATATGTGCATTCGGGAGGTTGGTGGTGGACGAGCCACTCGCCAACCGGGTCAGGTCCGGAAGGAAGCAGCCCTAACGAGCCCGGCACGGGTCATCGTGCCAGCCTCCCACCTTCTCTCCACGAAATGCCCGATAGTCCGGGCGACAAGCAGGGCGATGAGCGATACCGAGCGACAATCAAAAGATGCCGCCTCGACGGGCACCGGATACCGGGTGCTGGCTCGCAAATACCGCCCCAAGGATTTCACGGACCTGATGGTCGGCCAGGAGCCGATGGTCCGCACGCTTACCAACGCCTTCGAGACCGGCCGCATCGCGCAGGCCTATATGCTGACCGGCGTGCGCGGCGTCGGCAAGACGACGACGGCGCGCATCCTGGCGCGAGCGCTGAATTACAAGACGGCAGAAATCGACAAGCCGACGATTGATCTGCGCGTGCCCGGCGAACATTGCCAGGCGATCATGGAAGGCCGGCATGTCGATGTGATCGAAATGGATGCCGCCTCGCATACGGGTATCGACGATATAAGAGAGATCATCGAGCAGGTGCGCTATCGGCCGGTTTCGGCGCGCTACAAGGTCTATATCATCGACGAAGTGCACATGCTCTCGACACAGGCCTTCAACGGCCTGTTGAAGACGCTGGAAGAGCCGCCGGAACATGTGAAGTTCATCTTCGCCACCACTGAAATCCGCAAGGTGCCGATCACCGTGCTGTCGCGCTGCCAGCGCTTCGACCTGCGCCGCATCAGCGCGTCGGATCTCGTCGGGCTGTTCACGACAATCGCGGCCAAGGAGGGCATCGAGGCGGAAGGCGACGCACTGGCAATGATCGCGCGCGCCGCCGAAGGCTCAGCGCGCGACGGCTTGTCGCTGCTCGACCAGGCGATCGCCCATGGCGCCGGCGCCGTGCAGGCGGAAGCCGTGCGGGGCATGCTCGGCCTTGCCGACCGCGCCCGGATCGTCGATCTCTTCCAGCATGTCGTCGAAGGCGATGTCGCAGCTGCCCTCGGCGAATTCCAGAACCAGTACGAGGCCGGCGCCAATCCGGTGGTGGTGCTGACCGATCTTGCCGATTTCACCCATCTGGTGACGCGGCTGAAATATGTGCCGGATGCGGCAAACGACCCCTCGCTCAGCGAAGTCGAGCGCACCAAGGCGGCGGAATTCGCCAAGGGCGTTGCGGTGACGACGCTGTCGCGCATCTGGCAGATGCTGCTGAAGGGCATTCCCGAAACGGAAGGCTCGTCGCGCACGGCGGGTGCAGCCGAAATGGTGCTGATCCGGCTTGCGCATGCGGCGCATCTGCCGGCGCCCGAGGATGCGGCGCGGAGGCTTGCGGAGTTTTCCGGCGACAATGCCGGCCAGCGGCCCTCCTCGCCCTCGGGCAATGGCGGCGGCAACGGAACGCGGGTTCCCTATCAAAACAGTGTCACGGCACGTGCGACGGAGCCAACACCACGGCCGCAGCCCTCTGGGCCGACCGCCATGTTGCGCGCCGTGCCCAATCCGGAGCCACAGAATATCGGCCGCACCGAAACCAGGCCCGCAGAGGCGCCGAAGCCGCTCGTGCGTGTCAATTCCATCGCCGATATCGTCGACCTTGCGACCGAGAAGCGCGACGTCAAGCTGAAGGCACTGGTGCGCAACTTCGTGCGGCCGGTGCGTCTCGAGCCCGGCCGGCTTGATGTGAACCTGACCGACGGCGCTCCGAATACGCTGCTCAACGAGCTCGCCGTCAAGCTCAAGGAATGGACCGGAATCCACTGGATCGTCAGCACCAGCCGCGAAGAAGGCGGGCCGACGATGGTGGAAGCGGAAGCCAAGGCGCAGGAGCAGCGCGTCAGCGATGCGAGGCAGGATCCTGATGTGGCGGCGATCCTGGCGCATTTTCCCGGCGCAAAAATCATCGACGTGCGCGTGCGGGCGCCGGAACCGGAAGAGGAAGGCGAGGCCAAAGCGCCGGCCGCCGCCGAATCCGAAGAAGGCGACATTCTGCCCGGCGACGACATAGAATTCTGAACGTTCAACAAGGAGCGAGACGATGCGCGACATCATGGGCATGATGGGCAAAGTCAAGGAAATGCAGGCCAAGATGGAGCAGATGCAGGCGGAGATCGCCGAGCTCACGGCCGAAGGCAAGGCCGGCGGCGGCCTCGTCACCGTCGTCATCTCGGGCAAGGGCGAGTTGAAAAGCCTGAAGATCGACCCGTCCCTGTTCAAGGAGGACGATGTCGAGATCCTCGAGGACCTGATCGTCGCCGCCCACAAGGACGCCAAGGACAAGGCCGAGGCGCTCGCCGCCGAAAAGACCAAGGCGCTCACCGCCGGGCTGCCGATCCCGCCCGGCTTCAAGCTGCCGTTTTGATAGCTGATGCTGCTGTCGGGCCGGCGACCTACAGAACGCCGCTCTTAACGCTGCGCTTCCAGCATCGCCCGCAGCTTGTAGTGAATGGGAGCGGCGAGATATCGCGACCGGTCCGCCTCCGAAAGCTGTCGGCCTAATGTTTTCATAAGCTCCGGCATCGTCACCTTCTCTCCGGAAAAGGATTGACGCTCCACCGGCACCCCGGCCTCGGCCACGCCGCCTCTGACGACGCGGCAGTAAATGCCGGGGCGGGCGGCCACCGTATAGCGCTTGACGAATTTCGGATCGGCCATCTTGACCGCAAAGGTGGCGCAGGGAATGTGACAAGCGGTGGCCTCGAGAATAAGATCGCCTGCTATGAATCGGTCGCCGACTGAAACGTCGCGATTGTCGAGGCTTGAGATCACCATGTTTTCACCGAAGGTGCCGGGCTCGCAGGGCCGGCCGAGTTCGCCGGCCCACCAGTCGAGCGTCAGTGATCCCTCGATATAAACCGCCTGATCGATGCCGCCATGGTGCTTGCGGTTGCAGATGGCATCGCCGACCAGCCCTTCAGCGTCGATCATCACCGCGCCGTTGACGGACCGCTTGAAGATTCCGGTCTTGTAGCTCTTCCCTGGCAGCTTTTCCGGATTGCTCATGCAGAGGGCCAGGATTTTCATAGGGCAGCCGATCCTTCCGCGATTCCGTTTTCGTTCCATATCAGTTAAGAACGGCGCATGGCAAAACGAGTCACCGGCCCCGAAATCGAAAAACTCATCCAGCTTCTGGCGAAGGTGCCGGGCCTCGGGCCGCGCTCGGCGCGCCGGGCGGCACTGCATCTGATCAAGAAGAAGGACCAGTTGCTGGGGCCACTGTCGAAAGCGATGGGCGAGGCCTATGACAAGGTGAAGATCTGTTCGCGTTGCGGCAATGTCGATACGGTCGACCCCTGCACCGTCTGCACCGACACGCAGCGCGATCAATCCGTCATTATCGTTGTCGAGGACGTTTCGGACCTCTGGGCGCTGGAGCGGGCGGGCGCGATGAACGCCGCCTACCACGTGCTCGGCGGCACGCTGTCGCCGCTCGACGGGATCGGGCCCGACGACCTCAACATTCGCGGGCTGGTCGACCGGATCGGCGAAGGCGGCATCCGCGAGCTGATCATCGCGGTCAACGCCACCGTCGAAGGACAGACGACGGCGCATTACATCACCGACCAGTTGCAGGGGCTCGAGGTGAAGATCACGCGGCTGGCGCACGGCGTGCCTGTCGGTGGTGAACTCGATTATCTCGATGAGGGCACGCTTGCGGCGGCGCTGCGGGCGCGGACGGTGATATGAGGGGATTGTATATGCGGCGAATATTCGCGCTCGCCATAACAGCGGCGCTCCTCCCCCTCCCCTCATCCGCAGCCCCTTCGAAAACCGATGTCGAGGCACAGTTCGAAAGCTGGGTGCAGAAGGACCTCTGGCCCGAGGCGAAGGCGGGCGGTGTCTCCGAGAAGACTTTCAAGGCCGCTTTCTCCGGCATCACGCTGAACTGGAACCTGCCCGATCTCGCGCCGCCCGGTTTCCCGCCGCCGAAGGAGCAGAAGCAGACGCAGGCGGAATTTTCCTCGCCCGGCCCCTATTTCAACGAGGACCGGCTGAAGAAGCTCGCCGCGACAGGGCGCGGCTTTGCCGCGCAATATAGCTCGACGCTGAAGCGGATCGAGAAGACCTATGGCGTGCCGGGCTCGATCGTGCTTGCCATCTGGGGCCGCGAGACGGGGTTCGGAGCCGCGAAGATCCCGGAATCGGCGATCGAAGTGCTGGCGACCAAGGCCTTCATGTCGACGCGCAAGGAGATGTTCCGCACCGAGCTGGTGGCGGCACTGCATATTCTCGACGGCGGCGACGTCACGCCCGCCGATTTCAAGAGCTCATGGGCCGGAGCGCTTGGCCAGCCGCAATTCATGCCGACGAGTTATCTGAAATATGCGGTGGATTTCGACGGCGACGGCCACCGCAACATCTGGACCTCGGTGCCGGATACGCTCGCCTCGATCGCCAACTATCTGGTCAAGAAGGGCTGGCAGCGTGATCGCGACTGGGGCTTCGAGGTGTCGATACCTGAAGCCGTCTCCTGCGCGCAGGAGGGACCTGATCTGGCAAAGCCGCTTTCGCACTGGGCCTCGCTCGGCATCGAGCGCATCTCCGGCAAGGCCTTTCCCGCAGGTGAGATGAAGGCTCAGGGGATGATGCTGGTGCCGGCCGGCCGCGACGGCCCGGAATTCATCGTCACGCCGAATTTCTACATCATCAAGGAGTATAACAACTCCGATCTCTACGCGCTTTATATCGGTAATCTCGCCGACCGGATCGACTCGAACGGCGGCGTATTCGAAGGCGAATGGGGCGATGTCGGCAAGATGCTGCGTTCGGATGTCGCCGCCATGCAGAAGGCGCTGGAGCGTCAGGGTTATGACGTCGGCGGCTCCGACGGATTGCCTGGCTACAAGACGCGGCGCTCGATCGGTCAGTGGCAGGCAAAGAACGGCATCAAGCCAACATGCTTTCCCGAAGCCAGTATGAAGGGCAGACTGAAGTAGCCCGATTCACAGGTTGCGTTTCAGCCTTTCATGGCTGACGACGAAACCGAGCTTTTCGTAGAAGCGGATCGAGTCTTTTCGTGTCTTGTCCGATGTCAACTGCACAAGGCCGCAGCCGCGCTCGACGCATTGGGCGACCGCCCATTCGATGAATTGCGCGCCGAGGCCCGCTCCGCGACACTCTCTTGCGATACGCACGCTTTCGATATGCCCGCGCCACATGCCGGTCCGGGAGAGGCCGGGAAGAAAGCTCAGTTGCAGGCAGCCGAGGACCTGGTCGGAGGCGTCGGTTGCGACTGCCAGCAACTGATTGGCGTCCGCCTCGATCGCCGCGAAGGCCGAGAGATAACGCGCATCGACGGGATCGGAGACGATTTCCCTGGCGGCGCCGAGATCGTCATCGGCGAGAAGCCGGACGATGGCGGCGAGATCGGATAGGCGGGCGAGCCTGAAACTGTGCATGGCTGTTCTCAATGATGCAGATCGATCGGCGCCTTGTGGAAGACATCGTCGCCTGGCGGGATGGCCTGGCGCTCGATCATCCGGTGGACATGCGGCGGGCCTTCGCCGCGATGGAGCGCGCGCAGTCGGTCGATGTTTTCGGCATCGGCCTGCGTGCGCCGCTGGTTGTGTCTTATATATTCGACCCAGGTCGGCGTATGGTAAGTCTCCGTCCACAGCCCGGGATTTTCGAGATCGCGCATCAGCGCCCAGTTGCGGGCGCCGTCGCGGATGCGGATGCGGCGGCGCTCGCCCATCAGCACCATGAATTCCTCCAGGTCGTCGCCGGCGATCTCGTAATCGACCTGGATGACGATCGGACCGCTGCGCGGGGTGATGTCGAGGCTCAAGGACGGGGCGGTGAAGCGGTTCAAGGGATCGAGATTAAGCGAGGCGAAGGCGGGCATGGAAAAGCGCAGACCGATCGCAATGCCGAGCAGCATGACGGCTGATGACATCAGCAGCGCATCGGCGACCCCATAGCGATCGGCGGCGACACCCCAGAGCCAGCTGCCGCCGGCGATGCCGCCGAAGGTGACGGTCTGGTAGAGCGACAGCGCGCGTCCGACCACCCAGCGCGGCGTCGACAGCTGGACGATGGTGTTGAAAAGCGACAGCGCCGAGACCCAGCAGGCGCCGGCGACAAGCAAGCCGGCGGAGGTCAGCACGGCGCTTGGACTATAGGCGGCGATGACGGCGCTCAGCGCAAAGCCTGTAAAGGCCAGGCGGATGATCGTCTCGCTGGATAGCGCCTGGCGAATTCTCGCACTCAGCACCGCACCACCGATCGCGCCGATGCCGAAGGCGCCGAGCATGAAGCCATAGGTCAGCGGACCGCCGGCAACGAGGTCGAGCGCGACGACCGGCAGCAGCGCCAGGATCGAGCTCGCGCCGATGCCGAAAACCAGCCCTCGCACGAGGACCTTTTCGAGATTGGGCGACATCGAGACATAACGCAGGCCGGCGAAGATGGCGCTGCCGAGCGCTTCGCGCGGCAGGGTGGAGACTGGCGTGCTCGGCCGCCAGCGCAACAGGGCGTAGATCAGGGCGAGGTAACTTGCGGTGTTCACCGCAAAGGCCGCGGCGGCACCCGCTGCCGCCACGATGACGCCGCCGATCGCCGGGCCGACGCTGCGGGTGATGTTGAAACCCATGCTGTTCAGCGTGACGGCGCCCGGCAGATCGGCGCGCGGCACCATATCGCCGACGGAGGCCTGCCAGGAGGGGTTGTTGAGCGCCGTGCCGCAGCCGATCAGGAAGGTGAAGAAGAGCAACAGCCAGGGCGTGACCCAGCCGAGAAGGGTTGACGCCGTCAGCAACGCCGAAACCGTCAGCATCATGCACTGCGCCGTCAGCATGACCCGGCGGCGATCGAAATTATCCGCCAGCGCCCCCGATATCAGCGAAAACAGCATAATCGGCAGCGCCGTCGAGGTCTGCACCAGCGCGACCATGTCCTCCGAGGCGGTGATCGTCGTCATCATCCAGGCGGCACCCACCGCCTGGATCAGGCCGCCGAAATTCGAGGAAAGGCTGGCGAACCAGACGGTGCGGTAGGTATCGTGCCGCAAGGGCGCCAGTGTCGACGAGGTATAGCCCACGATGTCTCCCGCTTTTGTTATTGTGCGCCAACGGCAATATATGCGGAAGATGATCGCTGGCCATAGGTCCGTCCCCCTCGCCCGGCATGAATTGGCGGAATCGGTCGCAGACCTTGCAATTTCGGAAAAACCCGACTATATGGCTCTCAAATTCTTGATCGCTTGATGAAGAGTGGGCCGCAAGGACCCGCTCTTTTTTATTAGCTCGATCGCCTGAACAGCTTGAAATTGCGAGGAGCGCCGCTTGTCGGACATGACAAACGCAAACAACGAACTTGAGCCGCGGCTGATTACCGAAACCGGGCTCGACCAGCGTCTGGCCGATATCATCGAACCCGTTCTCGTCGGCATGGGTTTCCGGCTGATCCGCGTGCGCATGCTGAACCAGAACGGCGCGACGATGCAGGTGATGGCCGAGCGCAATGACGGCACGATGACGGTTCAGGACTGCGAAGAAGTCTCGATGGCGATTTCTCCCGTCCTCGATGTGGAAGATCCGATCGATAAAGAGTATCATCTCGAGGTGTCTTCGCCCGGCATCGACCGTCCGATGGTGCGGAAATCCGATTTCGTCCGCTGGCAAGGCCACCTTGTAAAGTGCGAAACGTCGATCATGATCGGCAACCGCAAACGCTTCCGCGGCAAGATCGTCGAAGCAGACGCCGATGGATTCACGCTCGAGCGTGACCAGGTCGCCTACGGGGAAGAGCAGAAGGTCATCATTCCCTTCACGGCGCTTAGCGATGCGAAGCTCATTCTGACCGACGATCTGATCCGCGATGCGCTGCGCGCCGACAAGCTGGCGAAAGCGCAGGCCGCGAACCAGAACGAAGCAGACGACCAGGAATAACCGATCAACAGACCGCTCCCAGGGACGGGAACCCTGGAGTAAAGACGGAGAAACAAAACAATGGCAGTCAGTGCGAACCGGCTCGAACTTCTGCAGATCGCAGATGCAGTGGCGCGCGAAAAAGTCATCGACCGGGAGATCGTGCTTGCCGCAATGGCCGATGCCATCCAGAAGGCGGCGCGCTCCCGTTACGGCACCGAATCCAACATCCGGGCCGACATCAATCCGAAGACCGGTGAAATCCGCCTGCAGCGCCTGCTCGAAGTGGTCGACAAGGCCGAGGATTATTCGACGCAGATCCCGCTGGAACTTGCCCGCGACCGCAATCCGGACGCAGCCCTTGGTGATTTCATCGCTGATCCGCTGCCGCCGATGGATTTCGGCCGCATCGCCGCACAGTCCGCCAAGCAGGTGATCGTACAAAAGGTGCGTGAAGCCGAGCGCGACCGCCAGTTCGACGAATTCAAGGATCGCGTCGGCGAAATCGTCAACGGCACCGTCAAGCGTGTCGAATACGGCAACGTCATCGTCGACCTCGGCCGCGGTGAAGGCATCATCCGCCGCGACGAAATGATCCCGCGCGAGAACGTGCGCTATGGCGATCGCGTCCGTGCATACGTATATGATGTCCGTCGCGAGCAGCGCGGTCCGCAGATCTTCCTGTCGCGCACGCATCCGCAGTTCATGGTGAAGCTCTTCACCATGGAAGTGCCCGAGATCTACGACGGCATCATCCAGGTGAAGTCGGTCGCCCGTGATCCGGGCTCGCGCGCCAAGATCGCGGTGATCTCGAACGACAGTTCGATCGATCCGGTCGGCGCCTGCGTCGGTATGCGCGGTTCGCGCGTCCAGGCCGTCGTCGGCGAACTCCAGGGTGAGAAGATCGACATCATCCCCTGGAGCCAGGACCCGGCAACCTTCGTCGTCAACGCCCTGCAGCCGGCGGAAGTGGCCAAGGTCGTTCTCGACGAGGACGCCGAGCGCATCGAAGTCGTCGTTCCCGACGAGCAGCTGTCGCTTGCGATCGGCCGCCGCGGCCAGAACGTCCGCCTCGCTTCGCAGCTGACCGGCTGGGACATCGACATCATGACGGAGGCCGAGGAATCGGAACGCCGTCAGAAGGAATTCAACGAGCGCACCAACCTGTTCATGGATTCGCTCGACGTCGACGAGATGGTCGGCCAGGTTCTGGCGTCGGAAGGCTTTGCCGCCGTCGAAGAACTTGCCTATGTCGATCTCGACGAAATCTCCTCAATCGACGGTTTCGACGAAGAGACGGCGCAGGAAATCCAGCAGCGCGCCCGCGAATTCCTCGAGCGTCTCGAAGCCGAGATGGACGAGAAGCGCAAGGCGCTCGGCGTTGAGGACGAGCTGCGCCAGATCGACGGCATGACCGCCCAGATGATGGTGGCGCTCGGCGAGGACGGCATCAAGACGATCGAGGATTTCGCCGGTTGTGCGGCCGACGATCTGGTCGGCTGGAGCGAACGCAAGAACGGCGAAACGAAGAAATTCGAAGGCCTGTTCTCGAAGTTCGACGTCTCGCGTGTCGAGGCCGAGCAGATGATCGTGCAGGCCCGCCTCGCGGCCGGCTGGATCACCGAAGAGGACCTGGCGAAGGGGACCGAAGAAGAGGTCACCGAAGCCGAACAGGAAGCATGATGACCGCGCATGAGCCGAACGTTCATCCTGAGGACGACGATCTTGCAGGGTATGACGTGAACGGACGCATGTGCATCGTGACGCGCGAAAGCGGATCGCCGGAAGAGCTGATCCGCTTCGTCGCGGCTCCCGACGGAACCGTCGTCGCCGACCTGAAGCGCGAGCTTCCGGGACGCGGCTGCTGGGTGAAGGCCGACCGGTCGCTGGTCGACAGGGCGGTGGCGAAAAAGTTGTTCGCCCGAGCGCTGAAAGCGGACGTGAAGGCGGCGGACGATCTCGGCGCAAGCGTCGACCGGCTGCTGGCGGCGCAAGTGATGCAGATGATGAACATGGCGCGCAAGGCCGGCCAGTTCGTCAGCGGCGCCTCGAAAGTGGATGCCGCGGTCAGAAGCGGAGCAGCCCTTGCGGTGTTCCACGCGACTGACGCGGCGGACGACGGCGTGAGGAAAATCGACCAGGCCCGCAAGGCCTGGCACCTCGGAATGGAGACCGAGGAGGAGATACCTTCCTACCGCTTCTTCTCGGAGAGCGAAATGGAAGGCCTGATGGGCCAGAATGCTTTTATCCATGCCGCAGTGCTTGCAGGGCAGGCGGGTGAGGGTGTAGTGAAGCGCGCAAAGATGCTCGAACAGTACCGTATTGGCGGTCAGTCCCGGGCAGCGGGCGGCGCTGGCCGGCAAAAACAATGAGGCGGTCACCGGCATCGGCCGGTCTCATTCTCATTGATCGACAGTATTTGAACGACAGGGTCTGATCTAGTCATCGCTCCCTGTCCGAAGGAACGGGAACGAATGACCGATAGTAACGACGACAAGACACTCAGCGTAACGGGCAAGAAGACGCTCACCCTGAAACCATCGGGGATGAGCCAGGGTACCGTTCGCCAGGATATGGGTCGGGGTCGCACCAAGGCGGTCGTGGTCGAGACCCGCAAGCGGCGCCCGATGCGCCCGGAAGACGAAAAGCCGATCACGCCTGCGGCCCCCGCAGCCCCGGTTCGCGCAGCCGAACCGGCGCCGGCACCTGCTCAGGCGCGTCCGCAGCAGTCGACGCCGGCTCCGCGGATTCACCAGCCCGGCGGCGGCCAAGGCAACCAGCGTCCGCAGCAGTCCTATCAGCAGCCGCGTCCGAACGATCGCCCGCGTCCTGTCGTGCTGAACCATCTGTCGCCTGAGGAAATGGATGCGCGCCGCCGTGCGCTCGCCGAATCCCAGGCGCGTGACGCCCAGGATGCGATCCGCCGCGCCGAGGAAGAAAAGCGCCGTGCCGCCGAAGAGGCTGTCCGCAAGGCAGCCGAGGCGGAGGAAGCCGCACGCCGAGCCGTCGAAGAGGCAGCCCGGCAGGCCGAAGCCGCCGCCGCTGCTGCCGCCGAGCCGGCTGCCACTGCGGCAGCGCCGGCACCCGCTACGGCCGAGGCTCGCCCGAACACGACGCCGCGCCCGGCAGCACCCGCGCCGGCAGCACGCCGGCCCGATGCCGACGGAGCAGCCGCTCGCCCGGCGCCCGGCGCGCCGGCTGGCATTCGGGGCCGTCGCAATGACGGCGACGAGGACGATCGTGGCGCTTCGCGCAGCGGTCCGGCGCGCGGCCGCGTCGTTCGCCCCGAACCCGCAAAGCCGGTGACGACCCGTCCGAAAACGGATGAGGAGCGCCGCCGCGGCAAGCTGACGATCACCACTGCCGATGTGGACGGCGAGGACGCCGGCCGCAGCCGTTCGCTTTCGGCGATGCGCCGCCGGCAGGAGAAGTTCCGCCGCAGCCAAATGCAGGAGACTCGCGAGAAGATTTCCCGCGAAGTCGTCCTGCCGGAGACCATCACCATTCAGGAACTGTCGCAGCGCATGTCCGAACGCGCCGTCGACGTCATCAAGTACCTGATGAAGGAAGGCCAGATGATGAAGCCGGGCGACGTCATCGACGCCGACCTTGCCGAGCTCATCGCCGGCGAATTCGGCCATACCGTCAAGCGTGTCTCTGAATCCGACGTCGAACTCGGCATCTTCGACATCGCCGACGTCGAAGGCGACCGCGTTTCGCGTCCGCCCGTCGTCACCATCATGGGCCACGTCGATCACGGCAAGACCTCGCTGCTCGACGCCATTCGCCATGCCAACGTTGTTGCCGGCGAAGCCGGCGGCATCACCCAGCATATCGGCGCCTATCAGGTGGAGCAGAACGGCCAGAAGATCACCTTCATCGACACCCCCGGCCACGCCGCCTTCACGGCGATGCGTGCCCGCGGCGCGCAGGCGACCGACATCGCGATCCTGGTCGTGGCAGCCGACGACAGCGTCATGCCGCAGACGATCGAATCGATCAATCACGCCAAGGCAGCCGGTGTTCCGATCATCGTGGCGATCAACAAGATCGACAAGCACGAAGCCGATCCGCAGAAGGTGCGCAACCAGCTTCTGCAGCACGAAGTCTTCGTGGAATCGATGGGCGGTGAAACGCTTGACGTCGAAGTCTCGGCTAAAACAGGCAAGAACCTCGACAAGCTGCTCGAAGCCGTTCTGCTGCAGGCGGAAATCCTTGACCTCAAGGCCAATCCGAACCGCACCGCGGAAGGTACCGTCATCGAAGCCCAGCTCGACCGCGGCCGCGGCTCGGTTGCCACGGTTCTCGTTCAGAACGGTACGCTGAAGCCGGGCCAGATCATCGTCGCAGGCGACGTCTGGGGCCGTGTGCGCGCCCTCGTCAACGACAAGGGCGAGCATATGAAGGACGCGCCGCCGGCGATGCCCGTCGAAGTGCTTGGCCTTTCCGGCACGCCGCAGGCGGGTGACAAGTTCGCGGTGGTCGACAGCGAGAGCCGCGCCCGCGAAATCTCGGAATACCGCCAGCGTCTTGCCCGCGACAAGGCGGCTGCCCGCCAGTCGGGCCAGCGCGGTTCGCTGGAACAGATGATGACGCAGATGCAGAGCACCGGCATCAAGGAGTTCCCGCTCGTCATCAAGGGCGACGTGCAGGGCTCGATCGAAGCGATTGCCGGCGCGCTGGAAAAGCTCGGCACCGACGAGGTCCGTGCCCGCATCGTCCATTCGGGCGCAGGCGGCATCACCGAGTCGGATATTTCGCTTGCCGAAGCCTCGAACGCGGCCATCATCGGCTTCAACGTTCGCGCCAATGCGCAGGCGCGCCAGTTCGCCGAACGCCAGGGCATCGAAATCCGCTACTACAACATCATTTACGATCTCGTGGATGACGTGAAGGCAGCGATGTCGGGCCTCCTGTCGCCGGAACGGCGCGAGACCTTTATCGGCAATGCCGAAATCCTGGAGGTGTTCAACATCACCAAGGTCGGCAAGGTCGCCGGTTGCCGCGTCGTCGAAGGCAAGGTCGAGCGCGGGGCGGGTGTGCGCCTCATCCGCAACGACGTCGTCGTTCACGAAGGCAAGCTCAAGACCCTCAAGCGCTTCAAGGACGAAGTCTCCGAAGTGCCGATGGGCCAGGAGTGCGGCATGGCCTTCGAAAACTACGAAGACATGCGCGTCGGCGACGTCATCGAGTGCTTCCGCGTCGAACATATTACGCGCACGCTCTAATCCTCGGCGTACAGTCGCTTGACAACAGCCATCCGCTCTCCGGCGGGTGGCTTTTCTACATGCCGGCTTGACCTTTTCGGCCAAAAGAGTCATGGACGCTCTCCTTTGACGGGTTCGATTCCCAGCCGCATCGGCAAACAGAGATAACAATGACCAGACCAACATCCTCCGCGCCGTCGCAGCGCATGCTGCGCGTTGGCGAACAGGTCCGCGCCGCGATCACCCAGGTGCTGCAGCGCGGCGAAGTGCGCGACGACATCATCGAGTCGACCGTGATTTCAATTTCGGAAGTGCGCATGTCGCCGGACCTGAAGATCGCCACGGCTTACGTGACGCCGCTCGGCGTTTCCGACCACAGCATCGTCATCGAGGCTTTGAACCGCCACGCGAAGTTCATCCGCGGCCGCCTCGGACCGCAGCTTCGGCAGATGAAATATATGCCGGAAGTGCGCTTCCGCGACGATACCAGCTTCGACAATTACAAGAAAATCGACGAGCTCTTGCGCTCGCCCGAAGTGAGCCGCGACCTCGACGGCGATAGCGACGAAAAATAACAGAAGAGACTGATGTCCAAACCACGCAAACCCAAGGGCCGGCCGATTTCCGGCTGGCTGATTCTCGACAAGCCGGTGGATTTCGGCTCGACGGAAGCCGTTTCCAAGATCAAGTGGCTCTACAAGGCGCAGAAGGCCGGCCATGCCGGCACGCTCGATCCGCTGGCCTCCGGCATGCTGCCGATCGCGCTCGGCGATGCGACCAAGACCGTTCCCTATGTGATGGACGGCCGCAAGATCTATGAATTCACGGTGAGCTGGGGCGAGGAGCGCGCCACCGACGATCTCGAAGGCGAGGTCACTGAGAGTTCGGACGAGCGCCCGAGCGAACAGCACATCCGCGACATCCTGCCCAAATATATCGGCAGCATCAGCCAGGTGCCGCCGCAGTTTTCCGCCATCAAGATAGCGGGAGAACGCGCCTATGACCTGGCGCGCGATGGCGAAGCCGTGGAGATCCCCTCGCGCGAAGTGGAGATCTTCCGGCTGACCCTGCTTGCCTGCCCGGACGCCAATACCGCACATTTCGAAGTGGAATGCGGCAAGGGCACCTATGTCAGAGCGCTCGCCCGCGATTTCGGCCGTGAGCTCGGCTGCTATGGCCATATATCCGGGCTGCGGCGCACCTTCGTCGCGCCCTTTTCGGAAGAGGCCATGGTGCCGCTCGCAAACCTCGTGGCGCTGGAATCGATCGAGGATATTGATGAGCGGCTCGCCGCCCTTGATGCGCTCCTGATCGACACCTGCGAAGCATTGTCGGCCCTGCCCCATCTCGTCATCAACGACGACCAGGCGCACCGGCTGAAGATGGGCAATCCGATCCTGGTGCGCGGCCGCGATGCGCCGATTGCCGAAAGCGAAGCCTATGCGACGGCACGCGGCAGGCTGATCGCGATCGGCGAAATCGGCCAGGGCGAGTTTCGACCGAAGCGGGTTTTCGCCTGAGTCCGTACCACTGACGATTGTCAAGCGGTAGCGATGCGATATCCTTGCCCTTGGGCCATGGCGGCCCGAGGGGAAAACCATGCGTAGAATTGCGAAAGTCCTGACGTTCTTTTCGTTATTCCTGATCATTGCCGGCGCCCAAGCCACCGAACGATGGGCCGAGCTTCCCGCATTTCCTTCAATGCCGACGCCGAAGACCAGCGGCATGGCCGATGTGAACGACATCAAGATGTATTACGCCGAATATGGTGAAGGCGATCCGATCCTCTTCATCCATGGCGGTCTTGGAAATGCCAACGTCTGGGGGCATCAGGTGGCGGAGTTTGCCAGGGATCATCTGGTCATCGTCGCCGACAGCCGCGGTCACGGCCGGTCGACACGCAGCGGGCAGCCTTTCGGCTACGATCTGATGACCTCGGACTACGTTGCCCTTCTCCACTATCTGAAGATCGACAAGGTGACGCTCGTGGGGTGGTCGGACGGCGGCATCATCGGCATCGACATGGCGATGAACCATCCGGAAAAGCTGATCCGCGTCATTGCCCAGGCGGCCAACGTGACGACTGATGGCGTCAAGGACGACGCTCTGACCAACAAGACCTTCAAAGAATACATCAACGTCGCCGGCGACCAGTACAGGAAGCTTTCGCCGACGCCGAACGACTACGATACCGTCTACACGCAGATCTCCAAGATGTGGGCGACCCAGCCGACCTGGACAGCCGCCGATCTTGCGAAGATCTCGGTTCCGATCACGCTTGCGATCGGCGATCACGATGAAGCGGTCAAACTCGATCATACGGAGATGATGGCAAAGGAGATCCCGGACGCCAAACTCGTGATTCTTAGGGATGTGAGCCATTTCGCCATGCTGCAGGATGCTGAGGGTTATAACGGGATGATCCGGGATGCGATGGCGAGCCATTAAAGCCGCCAGAATACTCCCTCTTTCCATCGCTGCATATTTGGTTTATAGGCAGCGCCAGCGTCAGGTCCGCCTGCTCGCATTCACGGCCAAAGCTGGACGGCATCCCGGCTTTTGGCGACCTCTTCTCCTCTCATAGAAAGGAACATCCGATGTCGATCACTGCTGAGCGCAAGGCTGCGCTGATCAAGGAATATGCAACCGCCGAAGGCGATACCGGTTCTCCGGAAGTTCAGGTTGCGATCCTGACAGAACGCATCAACAACCTGACCGAACACTTCAAGGACCACAAGAAGGATAACCATTCCCGCCGTGGCCTGCTGACGATGGTTTCGAGCCGCCGCTCGCTTCTTGATTATCTCAAGAAGAAGGATGAAGGCCGCTATTCCAAGCTGATCAACAGCCTGGGTATCCGCCGCTAAAATTGTCCGGCGGGCGCTTTTAAGCGTCCGCCGGATCTGTTTCGGGACGAGGTTCCCGATGAAATGTTCCGCCCGCGCCCTATCTCAAGCGGTGGAACGACCGGCAGACCCGGATGGGCCGGTTCTGCCAAACCAACCGCTGACCTGTCATGGGGCAGGATTGCCGGATGCTTTCGGCCGGAGCTTCTCGAAGCTTTGGCCCGATTTCCCCGAGGACAAGGGTTCCCGAGGAAGCTGAGACGAAAAGCCTCCCGTTGTCTTGCCCGTGATACGTCGCATTGATTGCGGTCGACTGTGCGCTGCGCCCTGATATCGGCGATGGCGCGTGCTCCCGCATTGAAGGACAAGATATGTTTGATACACACACAGTGGAAATCGAGTGGGCCGGCCGCCCGCTGAAGCTCGAAACCGGCAAGATCGCCCGTCAGGCCGACGGCGCGGTTCTCGCCACCTACGGTGAGACCGTCGTTCTTGCCACTGTCGTTTCGGCGAAGGCGCCGAAGCCCGGCCAGGACTTCTTTCCGCTCACCGTCAACTACCAGGAAAAGACCTACGCAGCCGGCAAGATCCCCGGCGGCTATTTCAAGCGCGAAGGCCGTCCGAGCGAGAACGAAACGCTCGTCTCCCGCCTGATCGACCGCCCGATCCGCCCGCTCTTCCCGGAAGGCTACAAGAACGACACGCAGGTCGTCGTCACCGTCGTCCAGCACGACCTTGAAAACAATCCCGACATCCTGTCCATGATCGCCTCTTCGGCGGCGCTGACGCTTTCCGGCGTTCCCTTCATGGGCCCGGTCGGCGGCGCACGCGTCGGCTACATCAATGGCGAATATGTTCTCAACCCGCATCTCGACGAGATGGATGAGTCGAGCCTCGACCTCGTCGTCGCCGGCACCTACGACGCCGTGCTGATGGTCGAGTCCGAAGCCAAGGAACTGCCCGAAGACGTCATGCTCGGCGCCGTCATGTTCGGCCACAAGGGCTTCCAGCCGGTTCTCGACGCGATCATCAAGCTCGCCGAAGTCGCTGCCAAGGAGCCCCGCGACTTCCAGCCGGAAGACTATTCCGAGCTCGAAGGCGAGATGCTGAAGCATTTCGAGGCCGAACTCCGCGAAGCTTACAAGATCACCCAGAAGGCCGACCGCTACGCCGCGGTCGACGCCGTCAAGGCAAAGGTCAAGGCGCATTTCCTCCCCGAGGAAGGCGAAGCCAAGTATACGGCCGAAGAAGTCGGCGCGATCTTCAAGCACCTGCAGGCCAAGATCGTCCGCTGGAACATCCTCGACACCAAGAGCCGCATCGACGGCCGCGACCTTGAAACCGTTCGTCCGATCGTTTCGGAAGTCGGCCTTCTGCCGCGCACGCACGGTTCGGCGCTCTTCACGCGCGGCGAAACGCAGGCGATCGTGGTGGCCACGCTCGGCACCGGCGAAGACGAGCAGTATGTCGACAGCCTGACCGGCATGTACAAGGAGCGCTTCCTGCTCCATTACAACTTCCCCCCCTTCTCGGTTGGTGAGACCGGCCGCATGGGTTCCCCAGGTCGCCGCGAGATCGGTCACGGCAAGCTCGCATGGCGTGCGATCCGTCCGATGCTGCCGTCGGCGGAGCAGTTCCCCTACACGTTGCGCGTCGTTTCAGAGATCACCGAATCCAACGGCTCGTCCTCGATGGCAACCGTCTGCGGCACGTCGCTGGCGCTGATGGATGCAGGTGTCCCGCTCGCGAAGCCGGTTGCCGGCATCGCCATGGGCCTGATCCTCGAAGGCGATCGCTTCGCCGTCCTCTCCGACATTCTCGGTGACGAAGACCACCTCGGCGACATGGACTTCAAGGTTGCTGGTACGGCCGATGGCATCACTTCGCTGCAGATGGACATCAAGATCGCCGGCATCACCGAAGAGATCATGAAGGTTGCTCTCGGCCAGGCCAAGGGCGGTCGCGCCCATATCCTCGGTGAAATGGCCAAGGCGATCACCGAAAGCCGCGGCCAGCTCGGCGAATTCGCTCCGCGCATCGAAGTGATGAACATCCCGGTCGACAAGATCCGCGAAGTCATCGGCTCCGGCGGCAAGGTCATCCGCGAAATCGTCGAGAAGACCGGCGCGAAGATCAACATCGAGGACGACGGCACCGTTAAGATCGCCTCCTCTTCCGGCAAGGAAATCGAAGCGGCCCGCAAGTGGATCCATTCGATCGTCGCCGAGCCTGAAATCGGCCAGATCTACGAAGGCACTGTCGTCAAGACCGCCGACTTCGGCGCCTTCGTCAATTTCTTCGGCGCCCGCGACGGCCTCGTCCACATCTCGCAGCTCGCTTCCGAGCGCGTCGCCAAGACGACCGACGTCGTCAAGGAAGGCGACAAGGTTTGGGTCAAGCTGCTCGGCTTCGACGAACGCGGCAAGGTTCGCCTGTCGATGAAGGTCGTCGATCAGGCCACCGGCCAGGAGATCCCGAACGAGAAGAAGAAGGAAGAAGCGGCCGAATAAGCCGCCTCTGCCGACTTTAATTCCGGGCGCGGGAATCTTCCGCGCCCTTTTTCTATTCTAAATGAGACGAGACCGATGAGCCGCGAAACGCTGAAGACCCTGTTCCATCCCTTTGCGAGCGGCACGATCCAGCCGCCCGGCGAGGCCGAGCGTGTGCTCTTTCTCGGCGCCGAGGCCGGTTTTGCGCTGCCGGAAGGTTTTACCGCCTCGCTCAGCGCCGTCCAGGGCTTCCGACCGCTCTACCGCCAGCTGCTGGCGCAGCGAATCGAAGCCACACCTGAGATCGACGGCGAGGACTATGACGCAGCACTCGTGCTCTGCACCAAGCACAAGGGCGAGAACGAAGCCAACCTCGCCGCCGCAATCGCCCGCACGCGGGCCGGCGGCCTGATCGTGGTCGCCGGCGCCAAGGAGGACGGCATCCAGCCCTTGCGCAAGCGTATGGAAGGTTTCGGCCTCGCCATCGACCATATGCCGAAATATCACGGCGTCGCCTTCTGGTTCGGCCGGCCGGCCGATGCCGGCGACATCATCTCGAAACTGGCGAAGGCACCGGTGCGCGTCGACGGTCGATTCCATGCGACAGCCGGCATGTTCTCGCATGACCGGATCGATGCCGGATCGGAACTGCTCGCTACGCGTCTGCCGCAGGATTTTACCGGAGATGTCGCCGACTTCGGCGCCGGATGGGGTTATCTCTCGGTCGAGATGGCGCAGAGATCGCGTGGACTGGCCCGCCTTGACCTCTATGAGGCCAATCATGCGGCCCTGGAGGCCGCGCGGGATAACCTGGCGGAGAACTGCCCGAACGCGCCGGTGCGCTTCTTCTGGCACGATCTGGCGGGCGAGCCGGTCAAGGACAAATACGACCTCGTCATCATGAACCCGCCCTTCCACGAGGGCCATGCGGCCGAGCCATCGCTCGGCCAGGCGATGATCAAGACCGCCGTCTCCGCCCTTCGCGGCGGCGGCCGGTTGATGCTGGTCGCCAATCGGGGCCTGCCTTACGAGCCGGTTCTGGCGGCGAACTTCAGGGAAAGCGGCGAAACCTGCCGCAATGCACGTTTCAAGGTGCTGTGGGCGAAGAAATAAGGCTCAAGCGGCCTCGATCTCCTTGCGGGCAGCGCTTGCAAGGAAAGCCGAACGGGTAAGGCCGCGCTCCTTTGCGGCCTTATCGATCGCGTCAAGCATGCCTTTGTCGAAAGTGACATTGGCTCTAACGGTGCGCGTCGTATCTTCGATAAAGGGAACCCGCGTCAGAAAAGCGCCTGCAGCCAGCTGCTCGCGGATATCCGGTCTCGAACTGATCTCGTCGTAGGAGGACGGTACCGGCAAGGTTTCATCCTCCGCCCAGAGACGAAGTGCGTCGATGGCGTTTGCGGTAAGATCCTCTTCCTCACCTGCCGCGGAGAATACCGACGGCAGATCCGGAAAGCTGACGCCGAAGGCGCTATTCTTGTCCTTATGTACGAGCGCAATGAAATATTTTATGGTGCCTCACTCATTCCAGCCGGCCTGCTTCGCAATCGCAAGCGCAGTGCCGATCGGCAGATCCTTCCTGGGATGCGAAACGATAACGGTCTGATTGCCTCTTCGAAGCTTGTGGTGCGAGCCCTTGATTGAAACCACTTCGAAGCCCTCCCGCTTCAGCCTGGCGATAATCTTCTGGTTCGTCCGGATAAAACAGCAAGGCCATGCGCATTAAAATGCGCATGGTCGTATGACATTACCGGAAGTGGCCTTATTCCACGTCTGCGTTGCGCAGGGTGTCCAGCGTCGGCATCGAGGTGATGTTGAAGCCGGCATCGACGAAATGGATTTCGCCGGTGACGCCGGCGGAGAGGTCGGAGAGCAGATAGAGCGCCGAACTGCCGACCTGATCGATGGTCACGGTCTTGCGCAATGGCGCATTGCGCTGGTTCCAGGAGAGGATTGCGCGCGCGTCCGAAATGCCGGCGCCGGCAAGCGTGCGGATCGGGCCGGCGGAAATGCCGTTGACGCGGATGCCGCGCGGGCCGTAATCGGCGGCGAGATAACGCACCGAAGCCTCGAGCGCCGCCTTGGCGACACCCATGACATTGTAATTCGGAATGACGCGCGTCGAGCCGTTATAGGTCAGTGTCAGCATCGCGCCACTGCCTTCCATCAGCGGTGCGCAGCGCTTGGCGATCTCGGTGAAGGAGAAGCAGGAGATGACCATGGTGCGGCTGAAATTCTCCCGCGTCGTATCGGCGTAGAGGCCCTTCAGCTCGTTCTTGTCGGAGAAGCCGATGGCATGGACGATAAAATCGAGCTTGCCCCAGCGCTCGCCGAGCGAGTCGACTACAGCGTCGACCGAGGCGATGTCCTCGACGTCGCAGGGGAGCACGAAATCCGAGCCGACTTCGGCGGCAAGCGGCTTGACGCGCTTGCCGAGCGCATCGCCCTGATAGGTGAAGGCGAGGTCCGCACCCTGTGCGGCGAGGGCCTTCGAAATTCCCCAGGCGATCGAGTGGTTGTTGGCGACGCCCATAACGAGGCCGCGCTTACCCTGCATGATTCCAGTCATGTTGTTATCCGTTATGGCGCTGGAAGACGAGCGTGGCGTTCGTCCCGCCGAAGCCGAAGGAATTGGAGAGAGCGATATCGATCTTCGCATTGTCGATTCGCTTGCGCACGATCGGCACGCCTTCGAATTCGGGATCGAGCTCGGCGATATGGGCGCTTTCGCCGATGAAACCTTGCTGCATCATCAGCAGGGAATAGATCGATTCCTGCACGCCGGCTGCACCGAGCGAATGGCCGGTCAGCGACTTGGTCGACTGGATATGCGGGATCTTGGTGCCGAACACCTCGCGGATGGCGCCGATTTCCTTGCTGTCGCCGACCGGCGTCGACGTGCCGTGAGTGTTGATATAGTCGACATCGCCTTTGACGGTGGAAAGCGCCTGGCGCATGCAGCGGATAGCGCCCTCGCCCGAGGGAGCGACCATGTCGTAACCATCAGAGGTGGCGCCGTAGCCGACGATTTCGGCGTAGATTTTGGCGCCGCGAGCCTTGGCGCGCTCCAGCTCCTCCAGCACCAGCACGCCGGCGCCGCCGGCGATGACGAAGCCGTCGCGGTTGACGTCATAGGCGCGCGAGGCGGTATCGGGCGTGTCGTTGTACTTGGAGGACATGGCGCCCATGGCGTCGAAGAGATTGGACATCGTCCAGTCGAGATCTTCGTGGCCGCCGGCAAACATCATGTCCTGCTTGCCCCACTGGATCATTTCAGCGGCGTTGCCGATGCAATGGGCAGAGGTCGAGCAGGCCGACGAGATCGAATAATTGACGCCGTGGATCTTGAACCAGGTGGCGAGTGTGGCCGACGCGGTGGAGGACATCGCCTTCGGCACGGCGAAGGGACCAATGCGCTTCGGGCTATTGTTCTTGACGGTGATCTCGGCCGCCTCGATGAGCGTGCGGGTTGACGGTCCGCCGGATCCCATGATGATGCCGGCGCGTTCGTTCTGGGCGTAGTCCTTCTCTTCCAGACCGGAATCGGCGATCGCCTGCTTCATGGCGACATGGTTCCAGGCGCCGCCCTGCGACAGGAAGCGCATGGCGCGGCGATCGACCAGTTCCCCAAGCTCCGTCTGGCCGAGCTTGGGGCTGCCCCAGACCTGGCACTTGAAGCCGTGTTCGGCGAAATCGTTGGAAAAGGAGATACCCGACTTTGCCTGGCGCAAGGATTCGGTGACTTCGGCCGCATCGCTTCCGATCGAGGAAACGATACCCAGACCCGTGACAACTACCCGTCTCATCTGATCAAACCTTTGTTGTTTTCGTCAGCCGCTCGAAATGCGGTTTCAGGCGGTCTTGTCTTTCGATAGACCGACGCGAAGGTCGGACGCCTGGTATATGGTCTCGCCATCCGCCTTCAGCCAGCCGTCGGCCGTGCCGAGCACAAGGCGACCGCGCATGACGCGCTTGAAGTCGATGCCGTATTCGATCAGCTTCGTATGCGGCCGGACCATGCCCTTGAATTTCACTTCGCCGGTTGAAAGCGCCATGCCCCGACCTTCCTCGCCGAGCCAGCCCAGGAAGAAACCGGTCAGCTGCCACATGCCGTCGAGGCCGAGGCAGCCCGGCATGATCGGATTGCCTTCGAAATGGCAGGGAAAGTACCAGTCGTCGGGGCGCACGTCGTATTCGGCCCTGAGATAGCCCTTGTCGAAGGCGCCGCCCGTTTCGGAAATGTCGGTGATGCGGTGAACCATCAGCATGGGCGGCAGCGGCAGCTGCGCATTGCCGGGTCCGAACAGCTCGCCATGGGCGCAAGCGATGAGTTCTTCATACGAGAAGCTGGACTGTCTGGTGGTCATAAAATTTCTTTTTCCCCCCCGCGTGAAGCCGATGGATGTGAACGTGTAGTCCAAGTTCTTCAGAAAATGAAGCACAAGCAAGGCAGCTTCATTCATCGGCTTGGACCAGGCTTACGCCATTATTTGGTGGTCGCATACAGGAAGGCCAGAGCTGCGACCAGACCTATTTGCATCAAAAGCCCGTTTTTGCCGCGTTTATCAGGCTCTTGTCCCCACTGAACTATTGAAAGGCTCCGATGCAAAAGTTATACCGCTTGAAGAAACATGATTGCTTTATGCAGGAATAATCGGAGTTCGTGTTGATGACGGGTGCACTCCCGATCGCAATAGAGGTAAGGCTGCGCGGCGCGGGCCTGCGCCCTACACGCCAGCGCGTCGCGCTCGGCGACCTCCTGTTTGCCAAGGGCGACCGGCACTTGACCGTCGAGGAACTGCATGAGGAGGCGGTTGCCGCCGGCGTGCCGGTTTCGCTGGCGACCGTCTACAACACGCTGCACCAGTTCACCGAAGCCGGTCTCATCCGCGTTCTCGCCGTCGAGAGCGCCAAGACCTATTTCGACACCAATGTTTCCGACCACCACCATTTCTTCATCGAAGGCCACAACAAGGTGCTCGACATTCCCGTCAGCAACCTGACGATCGGCAATCTGCCGGAGCCGCCCGAAGGCATGGAGATCGCCCATGTCGACGTGGTGATCCGGCTGCGGGCCAAGCAGGGCTGACGGCGCCCAAAAGGCTCACATCACATCGTCGGGATGCCGCCCGGGTTTGTGCTTGTAGATCGGGAAGGTCCAGCCGAACCACAGCGCGCCGCCGCGAACGGCAAAGGCCGCCACAACGCCGCAGCCCGAGGCGAGATAGAGCGGCATTCCCAGCGCATTGGCGAGCGTAAACACGCCGGCGCCGATCAGCGCCGCCGTCACATAGATTTCCGGCCGCAACAGCACCGAAGGCTCGTTTGCCATCAGATCGCGCAGGATGCCGCCGAAGGTCGCCGTCAATGTGCCGGTGACGATCGCGATGGTCGGCGAGCCGGTGGCGGCAAGTCCCTTGGCGGCACCGAGAACGCAATAGGCGGCAAGGCCGATCGCATCCAGCCAGATCAGCAGGCGATAGCGCGATTCCAGCAGATGGGCGGTGAAGAAGACGATGACGCCCATGATGCAGCAGACGAGGATATAAGCGGGGTTCAGCACCCAGAAGACCGGCACGCGGCCGAGCACGATGTCACGCACGGTGCCGCCGCCGGTTCCCGTCACCATGGCGAAAAACAGAAAGCCGATCAGATCGAGCTGCTTGCGCGAGGCGGCGAGCGCGCCTGTCGCGGCAAACAGCGCAATGCCGGCATAATCGAGATAGACGAGCAAGGACATGCGGACCCCGGAACCGGCGAACAGTTTCCGGAAAGAACCATGGCGGCAAGGGCGGCGCAAGGCGGCGCGGCCATAAAGCATCGGTCTTTATTCGATGCATGTTGTTATCCCAAACCGCCGCACAGGTTCGGGCAACATGCATAGGCTTCAGAGCCTTTGTCCAAAAGAGGAAAGCCCGTGAAAACGCTGGTGCTCGCCGTTCTCAATATCGTCCTGCTGCTCGCCATGCCGGTTGGCGCGCTTGCCCAGCAATCGCTGATCTCCGACCCCGAGATCTACGAGAAGAAGCATTTCCAGGAACAGTGCAAGGCGGCCGAATTTGCCGACGGGTTCGTTATCAGGCAGGACATCAACAATGACGGGCTGATCGACGCCGTGGTCAATGAGGGCCAACTGACCTGCGACGGGCAGAAGGGGCCGCAATGCAACGACGACGGCTGCACCTATAATTTCTATCTGCAGGTTGCCGAAGGCGGTTATTTCATGATCGCGACGGCGCAGATCTATGGCTACGACTTTGTCCAGCGCTTCGGCAACATGGTGCTGGCGATGAAGATGCATCCGCGTTTCTGCGACCGCACCGAAGGCGATCCCTGCATCGTGACCGCGCGTGTGCGCGGCGCGAAATTCGTCACCATCTCGAAGAAATAGGCTTAACGCGGATAGAGCTCCGACGTCCGGCCGGCGAGATAGTAGCCGATGAGGCCGTACCATTCGCGGATCGCCGTCGCCATATTCTGGGCATTGAGGTTCGGCTGAGTGAAATCTAAGGTCAGCCGAACCTGCCCGTCGGTACGATAGTCGGTCGGCCAGGGCACGATGTCGATGCCGAGCTTGCGGAAGATGCCGACGGAACGCGGCATATGGAAGCCCGAGGTGATCAGCAGGCAATGGGAAAGGCCCTGGCCTGCGAGGAATTCCCTGGTGTTGACGGCATTTTCGAAGGTCGTGCGCGATTGCCGCTCCTCGATCAGGCGATCCCTGCCGATGCCGAACAGTGGAAAGAAACGCTCGGATGCCGCCGCATCGCCTTCGTAAATGCCCGAAATGGAGCCGTCGCCGCCCGACACGAGAATGCGCGACTGCGGAAATTTCTGCGCGAGCCGCAAGGCTTCGACGAAGCGGTCGGCGCCGGCGTTGAATTCGATGCCGTGGCGGGCCGTGTTCACCTCGTTTTCGAAGGCGCCGCCGAGCACGATCATGCATTGCAGGCTCTGCGGATCGGCGACGGGTTTTGGAAACCGCTGCTCGAGGCCCTGCATCATGAGGTTGCCGGCGGTGGTGTAGAGCGTGACGAAGAGGATGAGCGCGCTAGCCGTTGCAGCAAGAATACTTAAGGCACGCCAGCGCAGCAGCTCGGCGATGAGGGCGAAGAAGACGAGCAGGAATGCCAGCGACAGCGGCTGGGCAAAAATCCAGACGAGCTTCGAAATCAGGAACACGATCTACTCCTTGAGGACGGACAGCGATCTTCCTATCCGATTCGAGGGTAACAGGAATGCGACGCTTCTATTTGCCGCGCACTGCGGCCGAGCGGTGCGAAGCAAGCTTCTGGTTGAAGCGCCGCTGAAGCGGCCGGGGAATGAACATGGCGACAAGCGCCAGCGCCATGGCAAAGATGGAGACCAGCCACAAGGCATGGGCACCGGTCAACCGCGTCAGGACCGCACCGGCGATCGCGCCGAGCACCATGCCGCCCCAGGGCACGATCTGGATCGTCCATTCGACACGGCGATCGCCGATGATCCAGCGGCCGATGCCGCGGCCGAAGCGCGACAGGGCGCCGGTGACATAGGTCAGCCCGATCGGCAGGCCTTCGATATGCTCGACAGCGGCGTTCACCATGCCCATGGAAAAGACGATCAGGTAGAAGCTCGCGAGCATCATGCTCTGCCATGTCGTCATCGATGCGAGCGCCAGGACGAGGCCGACGCAGCCGAGCACGACGAATATTCGGCGCTCGGAGACATGGGCGATGACGATGCCGGCCGCATTGCCGAGCACAAAAACGACAATGGCGGAGATCAGCACCGCCGCGTGAAAGAGATTGCCCTCACTCAAGGCGAGCGCCGCCCGCGTCGTATTGCCGGTCATAAAGGAGACGAAATCGCCGGTCAGCAGCAGCCCGGTCGCATCGGTCATGCCGGCAAGAAACGAAATCGAGGCGACGAGGGCGATCCCGGTGACGGTTCGTCGTGTACGGATGATGCGGCGGCGTCTTGCTCTGGTCATTGCGGGTCCTGAAGCCGAATCGCTGAGTTTCCGGAAGAAGGATAAATCCTCTTCATTGAGGAATTGGCAAAGAGGGATTGAAAGTGGTTGGGCGGGACTTGAGCAGAGCGATATTTTCCGCCATAAAACGGCGTCGCTTCAGACCGAAGCTCCGTAAGCGTTTACGTCAATCAACGCGCAACCCGCCGATCGGCGCTGCGCTGTTTGTTCTGATCGACATCTTACGGAGACAAAAAATGCCCAAAGGCAAACTCCCGAAACGCTATAATGCCATCGTCATGCCGCTCATGCTGTCGCTGCTGATGACCTCAGTCGTCTCGGCGATCAGCATCCTCAGAGCACAAGGCCTGACCGCAGCCGCCCTTGCCATGTGGCCGTCCGCATGGGCGCTCTCCTGGGCGATCGCCTTTCCCGTGCTGCTGTTGGTGCTTCCAGTGGTGAGGCGGGTGACGGCGGCCATTGTCGAGACTTAAGCGAGGCGCCGGTGGGCTGTGGGGGCGGCCTACCGGTGTTGAGGGGAGGGCTAGAGTCGTTTCTTTGCAAATGCCTCGCGCATATCAATTCAGGTTATCGAGGCGACTGAAACCAGATTCGGTTGGATCAATCTCTTGCTGGCAAACGCCCTGCCGGAATGCGATTTCAGGTAGGTTTCGAATTCAAGCGCTTTGTACTTTTCGGGAAAGGCGCAATACCAGAGCAAATTCCAAGGCGCGAATTTGGCGGTGTGGGCGGATTTTCCAGCATTGTGAGCCGTAAGGCGCTGTTTCAGGTCTGCAGTAGACCCGGTGTATTCCTGATCGGGAAAATCGATGCTGCGGAGAATATAGACGTACCACATCAGCGTTTCAGCCCGTCGTCGCCCTTCGGGCTATGCCGGGCACTGCTTCGGCCTAACGGTTTCTCGCGGCTGCGCCACGCGAAGCCCGTAAGGGCGAAGCGTGGTGGAGCTAAGCGGGATCGAACCGCTGACCTCTTGCATGCCATGCAAGCGCTCTCCCAGCTGAGCTATAGCCCCATCAAGATGGTCCGGCTCAGGGCCGGTCCTGGGATGCTCCGAAGGCGAGTGCCCTGCGGAGTGGCGGCTTATTACTTCCGGTTTTCGGAGATAGCAAGCCTAAAAAATTCGGCCCGGAGAATTTTTTCCTCGCCGGGCCGGAATGCAGCCGTCAGACTTCGTCTTCGTCGCCGGTTACGCCGATGATGTCGCTCATGTCGTCATCGTCGTCGTCTTCGTCGGGCGTGAGGAAGGTGTCGTCATCGTCGTCGCCTTCGATTTCGACGTCGTCGTCGCCCATATCGGGGATGTCGTCGCCGCCGGCGGCGTCATCGGCATCCTCGAGCGAAACCAGTTCGACTTCGGTGTTTTCCGTATCGACTTCCGCAACCTCGTCTTCCTCGGCAACATCAGCGATCGCCGAGGTTTCCTCGAAGAAGGACAGGGGATAGGACTTGCCGGTATAAGGGGAAACGATCGGATCCCGGTTCAGATCATAAAACTTCTTGCCGGTTTCCGGATCGGTGCGCTTGGTTCCAAGTTCCGCTTTCGCCACTATAAGCCTCGTGAGAATGGCCGAATCCGCGATTCGGCAAAATGCCGTGCAAGCCGGCGTTCCATCGGAATTTATAAGCCGGTCCCCTTAATCGCTGTGGCTTCCCATGTCAAAGCCAAACTTTATCATCTCCGTGCGGCCGTTTTCGCCGGCTGGCGGGTGACCGCTGACGGCGTTTGTGGTAACGAGCCGCGGCAGGAGAAAAAGCGGGCGAAGGCAGCAGCCGGCCAAACCGAAGCTTCGGAAGAAATACTCTGCAGTTACAGGGGATTACGCGATATGCACGGCTCTGCGCCGCAGTCCGCCGTCAACTTCGAGATCTTCCGGCGCATTTCGGCAACACGGGCTCCTTCACCCATCATCGCAGGATTGATCCCCATGGCAACCAAGGCTTTCACCATCGCCATCGACGGCCCGGCGGCGGCCGGCAAGGGGACGCTCTCGCGTCTTATCGCTGAACGATACGGCTTTCACCATCTCGACACGGGGCTCACCTACCGCGCCACGGCCAAGGCGCTGCTCGACGCCGGCCTGCCGCTCGACGACGAGGCGGTGGCGGAAAAGATCGCGCGGGAGGTTGAACTTGCCGGATTGGATCGCGATATACTTTCCCGACACGAAATCGGCGAAGCCGCCTCGAAAATCGCCGTCATGCCGGCGGTGCGCCGGGCCCTGGTCGAGGCGCAGCGTCGGTTTGCGGCAAAGACGCCGGGCACGGTGCTCGACGGACGCGATATCGGCACGGTCGTATGCCCGGATGCGCCGGTGAAGCTCTATGTGACGGCGTCGCCGGAGGTGCGGGCCAGACGCCGTTACGACGAGATCCTCGGCAAGGGGGCGACGGCGGATTTCGATGCGATTTTCGAGGACGTCAAGCGGCGCGACGAACGCGACATGGGACGGGCCGACAGCCCTTTGAAACCAGCCGATGATGCACACTTGCTTGATACGTCGGAAATGAGTATAGAGGCCGCGTTTCAAGCTGCTCAATCGATCATCGATGCGGCCTTGAACCGAAATGCCTAAATTCAAGCGATTTTGCATGCTCAGACGCATGGATCGCTTTAATGCAGCCTGAAATTCCGTCCAAGCGCCGGATTGCCTTCGTGAAAGAAGGCGGACTGGGTTCAGGCCCATTCAACACGAACCAACCGGCGCATACGTGGGCCTTGAAGCTATCGTAGGCCACGCAGGAGATTTTATGTCAGTAGCAACTCCCTCTCGCGAGGATTTCGCGGCCCTTCTCGAAGAGTCCTTTGCCAAGAACGATCTGGCTGAAGGCTATGTCACCAAGGGTATCGTCACGGGCATCGAAAAGGATGTCGCCGTTGTCGACGTCGGCCTCAAGGTCGAAGGCCGCATTGCGCTCAAGGAATTCGGCGCACGCGCCAAGGACGGTTCGCTGAAGGTCGGCGACGAAGTCGAAGTCTATGTCGAGCGCATCGAAAACGCGCTTGGTGAAGCCGTTCTGTCGCGCGAGAAGGCTCGCCGCGAAGAAAGCTGGATCAAGCTCGAAGCCAAGTTCGAAGCCGGCGAGCGCGTCGAAGGCGTGATCTTCAACCAGGTCAAGGGCGGCTTCACGGTCGACCTCGACGGTGCGATCGCCTTCCTGCCGCGTTCGCAGGTCGATATCCGCCCGATCCGCGACGTAACGCCGCTGATGCACAACCCGCAGCCCTTCGAAATCCTCAAGATGGACAAGCGCCGCGGCAACATCGTGGTATCCCGCCGTACGGTTCTGGAAGAGTCCCGTGCCGAGCAGCGTTCTGAAATCGTTCAGAACCTCGAAGAAGGCCAGGTTGTTGACGGCGTCGTCAAGAACATCACCGATTACGGTGCGTTCGTCGACCTCGGCGGCATCGACGGCCTGCTGCATGTCACCGACATGGCATGGCGCCGTGTGAACCATCCGTCGGAAATCCTGAACATCGGCCAGCAGGTCAAGGTTCAGATCATCCGCATCAACCAGGAAACCCACCGCATCTCGCTCGGCATGAAGCAGCTCGAGTCCGATCCGTGGGATGGCATCCAGGCCAAGTATCCGGAAGGCAAGAAGATTTCCGGTACCGTCACCAACATCACCGACTACGGTGCATTCGTCGAGCTGGAGCCGGGCATCGAAGGCCTGATCCACATCTCGGAAATGTCCTGGACCAAGAAGAACGTTCACCCCGGCAAGATCCTGTCCACGAGCCAGGAAGTCGAAGTCGTCGTTCTCGAAGTCGATCCGTCCAAGCGCCGTATCTCGCTCGGCCTCAAGCAGACGCTGGAAAACCCGTGGGCAGCATTCGCCCGCAGCCATCCGGCCGGCACTGAAGTCGAAGGCGAAGTCAAGAACAAGACCGAATTCGGCCTGTTCATCGGCCTCGACGGCGATGTCGACGGCATGGTGCACCTCTCCGACCTCGACTGGAACCGTCCGGGCGAACAGGTCATCGAGGAGTACAACAAGGGTGACGTCGTCAAGGCCGTCGTTCTCGACGTCGATGTCGAGAAGGAACGCATCTCGCTCGGCATCAAGCAGCTCGGCAAGGATGCTGTCGGCGAAGCCGCTGCCTCCGGCGACCTGCGCAAGAACGCCGTTGTTTCCTGCGAAGTCATCGCCATCAACGATGGCGGTATCGAAGTGAAGCTCGTCAACCACGAGGACATCACTTCCTTCATCCGTCGCGCCGATCTCGCCCGCGACCGCGACGAGCAGCGTCCTGAGCGCTTCTCGGTCGGCCAGGTCGTCGACGCCCGCGTCACCAACTTCTCCAAGAAGGACCGCAAGATCATGCTGTCCATCAAGGCTCTGGAGATTGCGGAAGAGAAGGAAGCCGTCGCTCAGTTCGGTTCGTCCGACTCGGGCGCTTCGCTCGGCGACATCCTGGGCGCAGCCCTGAAGAACCGCGGCGGCGAATAAGCCTCGCATCCGCTTTCGAATTGAAGAACCCGCCGGAGCGATCCGGCGGGTTTTTATTTTCAGGTAACGAAAACCGCTATTCCCAGCCGACCATGCGCTGATAGAGCGCGTAGACCGGATCGGCCGCCGTGTCGGGCCGATACGCCGAGGGCTCGGTGTCGATCATCCTCGGCGTCCTCAGCTCGGGTGCCGCTTCCGCCCCTTCGGCATCCGGCTCGGCATCCTCGCCGCCGGATTGCGCCTGCTGCTCGTCCTGCGGCGCACCGTCCTGTTGATGGTGATGCTGGTGGCTCGTTTCACCCGCCTTCTCGTTCGACGGCGTATCCTTGGCGAATTGATAAGGCAGCTGGGCATAGGCAAAGCCCTCGGGCAGCTTGGCCGCGAGCGACACATAGGAGGCCTCGGCCATCTCGGGAAGCGGCACCGGTTGCGGCTGTGCGGCGATTTCTTTCGGCTGGGCGGCCGCAGCCGTGGCCCCGGTTTCCATCTGCGACGGGTGGGGCGCTGCGGATTGTCGAGCATCGGCGGCGAGGTCTGCCGGCTGTCTCGTCAACGTCTCCTTCGCTTCGCTGATGACGACCTCGTCGAGAATGGCGTCGATCGCCACCGCCGCCTCGACAGCACCATCCTCCAGCACGTTTTCAAGGTCCTGCTCGCGGATGATGGTGACGATCATCTCGGAGACCTCTTCGGTCATGGAGGTGACGATTCCCGTCCAGTTCCGGGGAATGACGGGATCGGCTTTTTCCGACGTTGCGCGAGACTGAATGACCGGCGGCTCCGTCACCTCGGCCGTGTCGTCAACCGCGTGCTGCTCTGCCGGCGCCGATTGCCGGGCTTCGACCTTCGGGGCAACCTCTGCTTTTGTCACCGAAGCGGAGCGAATCCGGTTTTCAGACTGCGAAATTTCGGGGTCAACGGCTTCGGCGGTGAGCGCTTCCGCGCTTGTCGCACGCAGGGCGGTCTCGATCAATTTGCCGGCTGGTTCAGTTCGCTTTTCCACCGGCTGACGGATCGCGGCGGGCAGACTGTCTTCATGCAGCTGGATCTCGGGCCGCGCTTCGGCGCGCATCGGCGAAGCATCGTTCTGACCATAGGATCGGACGACGGCGCGCGCGGCGAGATCGCGGTCCTTGTAGCGCACGATTTCCAGATAGGCGACGATACGCGCCGCCTCAGGCCCCGTCGGATTCTTCAAGGCTTCGGCGATCGTCCGAAGCGGCAGACTGTGCCCCTGCGTACTCAGCTGGCGTTCGACCTCATCGATCTTGGCGGCCGGCAGCCCGCGGATGGCATCGGCGAGCCGAGAGGCGAAGGCGGAGTTGCTCTCGTCCTCGCCGCGATCGAGCGAGATCGAGCGGCCAGCCGCATCGATGACATCGAAAAGGGCTTCGACCATGCGCTCGCGCGCCGCAAGGAGCAGAATATTGAGTTTGCCGGCAATGGCCGAATTCAGGTCGGCGGCTTCGACCGCGTTGACGGGCGCGGGGGCAATCACCGAACGATCAAGACCGCCGGCAACGATCGCTGCAGTCTGGCCTTGAGACGAAAAGCTTGCATTGGACGCTGCACGAACGGGGGTCAGCATGGCATGCCCTTTCGTAAAGTGACGATGAAAGCAGGCTCTATGAAAGGACCGCGCTCATCCGGTCCCTTGCATTCCGAGCAGATCCTCCCGTCCGCATGACGCAAGCGGCGCCATCGAATGCATAAAAATTAAATCGAATATTAAGAAACAGAGATTAACGAATCGCTAACGCCCGCGGATCAGTCCATGCGTGGCTGCAGACAGTGAAGACTGACGGCAATTCGCTCAACTGTGAGCGAAGATGTCGGCCTCTTCCCAGCCGAGAAGATCGAGCTTGGCGCGGGTCGGCAGGAATGCAAAGCAGGCCGTGGCATGGTCGAATCGGCCGTCGCGGATCAGGCGGGCCGTCAGCTTGTCGCGAAGCGCGTGCAGATAAAGTACGTCGGAAGCGGCATATTCGAGCTGGGCCGGCGACAGCGTCTCGGCCGCCCAATCGGAAGATTGCTGCGCCTTGGAGACATCGACGTCGAGCATCTCCTTGAGATTGTCCTTGAGGCCGTGGCGATCGGTATAGGTGCGGCAGAGGCGCGAGGCGATCTTGGTGCAGAACACCGGGTTGGTCGTGACGCCGAAGGTATGGAAGAGCACGGCGATATCGAAGCGGCCGTAATGAAAGATCTTCTGGTGCGTGGGATCTTCGAGAAGAGCGACGAGATTGGGTGCCTCTTTCTGGCCGGCGGCGATGCGGATGATGTCGGCGGTGCCGTCACCGGGAGAAAGCTGGACGACGCAGAGACGATCCCGCCGCGGCACCAGGCCCAGCGTCTCGGTATCGATCGCGATCGCGCCGGTGTAGCGGGCCGCGTCGGCCGCGGAAATATCGCCTTCGTGATAACGGATGGTGGCGGCCATGAGACTGTCTTTCGTTCGGATATTCTCCACTCGCGCTATAGCGCAAAGGCACACATTGCGAAACTGCTTCCTGCTGCGGCCGGTTCAGAATGTCGGCGGCGTGTTGATCCATAAAAGCACGGTTTCGCCATCGTGGCGGTTACGCCAGGAATGGTAGCGGCGGCTTTCGAAATACAGTGAATCGCCCGGGCCGAGATCGAAGAACTGATCGCTGTCGAGCACCAGTTCCAGCCGGCCGGACAGGACATGCATGAATTCCTCGCCTTCGTGGCGATAGGCGCCCTCGCTGGCAGCGCCCGGCGCCAGCACGAAACGATGGCAATCCATCATCCTGCGGCCTTCGGCAAGCAGCTGCACCGTAACCCCGGGGGTTGTTTCCGGCCAGGTGCGCCACTCGCCGGCGCGTATCACTGCCGGCACCTCCTCGTTTTCCTCGCCGGAGAGGCGGGAGACGGTGGTGGCGTAATATTCGGCGAGGTCGTGCAGCGTCTTGAAACCGACGCCTTGCGAGGTGCGCTCCAGCGTCGAGAGCGTCGAAGCGGTGATGCCGATATCGCTCGCCACCTGATCGAGGGTCTTGCCTGCGGCGTGGCGGAGGCTCCGCAGTTTCCGGCCGAGGCCGGAACTCTGGCCGGTTTCGGCACCGTCGGCGGAAGGTTCCTCGCTCTCCAGCGCCTCGCGAATGGCCGCCGGATTGAGACCGCGCTCGACCCGGTACCACGAGACGCGCTTCAGCCGCGCCACGTCGTCGGCGCTGTATTGGCGATGGCCGGTTCCGGAGCGGCCGGGAACGACCAGACCCTGGCTTTCCCAGAGGCGCAGCGTCGAGGCGGAGACGCCCGCCAACCGCGCGGCCTCCGCCACCTTGTAGCGCACAGGCCCGTTGTCACTCATCAGCCAATACCCCGATTCTCGTTGCGCGAGCATTCATCAAATCGCGTGATGTTTGAAGCAAAAAATGCCGCTTGTTTTCTTGCAGAAAAAATGTAGGAATTTCTCATTACAGAAATTATGCAAGATAATTCCAAAACCTTCAACATGGGAACAGATCGATGACCGCGACAAGCCTTACCGACCGGAAGAACGCCGCGATTTCACGCGGTGTCGGCATGACCACCCAGATTTATGCGGACCGCGCAGAGAATGCCGAAATCTGGGACAAGGAGGGCCGCCGCTATATCGATTTCGCCGCCGGCATCGCCGTGCTCAACACCGGTCACCGCCATCCCAGGGTCATTGCTGCGGTCAAGGATCAACTCGACCGCTTCACCCACACCTGCCATCAGGTGGTGCCCTACGAGAGCTACGTGCATCTCGCCGAACGGCTGAATGCGCTGGTGCCCGGCGACTTCGAGAAGAAGACCATCTTCGTCACGACAGGTGCCGAAGCGGTCGAAAACGCCGTCAAGATCGCGCGCGCCGCCACCGGCCGCTCGGCCGTCATCGCCTTCGGCGGCGGCTTCCACGGCCGCACATTCATGGGCATGGCGCTGACCGGCAAGGTCGTGCCCTACAAGGTCGGCTTCGGCGCGATGCCGGGCGACGTCTTCCATGTTCCCTTCCCTGTCGAACTGCATGGCGTCTCCGTCGATCAGTCGCTTGCGGCGCTGAAGAAACTCTTCGCCGCCGATGTCGATCCGCAGCGCGTCGCGGCCATCATTCTCGAGCCGGTACAGGGCGAAGGCGGCTTCTATCCGGCGCCCGCAGCCTTCATGAAGGCCCTGCGCGAACTTTGCGACCAGCATGGCATCCTGCTGATCGCCGATGAGGTGCAGACCGGTTTTGCCCGCACCGGCAGGATGTTCGCGATGGACCACCACGAAGTGGCGGCCGATCTGACGACGATGGCGAAGAGCCTTGCCGGTGGCTTTCCGCTCGCTGCCGTCACCGGCCGCGCCGAAATCATGGACGCGCCGGGGCCGGGCGGGCTCGGCGGCACCTATGGCGGCAATCCGCTCGGTATCGCCGCTGCCCATGCCGTCCTCGACGTCATCAAGGAGGAGGATCTCTGCAACCGCGCCAACCTGCTCGGCGGGCGGCTCAAGCAGCGGCTGGAATCGCTGCGCGAGAGCGTACCGGAGATCACCGATATCCGCGGGCCGGGCTTCATGAACGCCGTCGAATTCAATGACCGGACGACGGGATTGCCGAGTGCTGATTTCGCCAACAAGGTGCGGCTGACAGCGCTCGACAAGGGGCTGATCCTGCTCACCTGCGGCGTCCATGGAAACGTCATCCGCTTCCTCGCGCCGATCACCATCCAGGACGAGGTCTTCGGCGAGGCGCTCGACATTCTCGAAACCTCGATGCTGGAGGCGAGTGCCGCCAGCTAGCGCCGATCGAACCCGGATTTCAATGGCGCCGGCGATCGGCAGCCGCTCCCAAGGAGATATGACATGGCTTTCACCACCGCTCTGACCAGGCATGTTGCCTTTTCCTCGCCCCTTCTGCGCGATGCCGGCTATATCAACGGTGTCTGGACATCGGGCGATGCCGCAAAGACCTTCGACGTGCTGAACCCGGCTACCGGCGAGCTGCTCGCGTCGCTGCCCGATATGGGCGCAGCCGAAACGCGGGCGGCGATCGATGCGGCCTATGCCGCCCAGCCGGCCTGGGCTGCCCGCCCGGCCAAGGAACGCAGCCAGATCCTGCGCAAATGGTTCGACCTGATCGTCGCCAATGCCGATGCGCTCGCGGCGATCCTGACCGCCGAGATGGGCAAGCCCTTCCCGGAAGCGCGCGGTGAGATCCTTTATGCCGCGGCCTATATCGAATGGTATGCGGAAGAGGCAAAGCGCATTTACGGCGAGACGATCCCGGCGCCGTCCCAGGACAAGCGCATGATCGTTATCAAGCAGCCGGTCGGCGTCGTCGGCACAATCACGCCGTGGAATTTCCCGGCGGCGATGATTGCCCGAAAGATCGCGCCGGCGCTTGCCGTCGGCTGCGCTGTCGTGTCGAAGCCGGCCGAGCAGACGCCGCTGACGGCGATTGCCCTTGCCGTGCTCGCCGAACAGGCCGGCATTCCCGCCGGCGTCTTCAATCTCATCGTCGGGCTCGATGGCCCGGCGATCGGCCGCGAGCTCTGCAGCAATGAAAAAGTGCGCAAGATCAGCTTCACCGGCTCGACCGAGGTCGGCCGTATCCTGATGCGGCAGTGCGCCGACCAGATCAAGAAGGTGAGCCTGGAGCTCGGCGGCAACGCGCCGTTCATCGTCTTCGATGATGCCGATCTCGACGCCGCCGTCGAGGGCGCGATCGCCTCCAAATACCGCAATGCGGGCCAGACCTGCGTTTGCGCCAACCGCCTCTACATCCAATCGAGTGTCTATGACGCTTTCGCCGCGAAGCTTGCCGCCAAAGTCGCCGAGATGTCGGTCGGCGATGGGTTCAAGCCCGGTGTCGAGATCGGGCCGCTGATCGACGAGCAGGGTCTTGCCAAGGTGGAGGACCATGTCGGCGACGCGCTGGCCAAGGGCGCCAAGGTTCTCACCGGCGGCAAACGCATCGACGGCGCCGGCACCTTCTTTGCGCCGACAGTGCTAACCGGCGTGACGCGCGGCATGACGGTGGCGCGCGAGGAAACCTTTGGGCCGGTGGCGCCGCTCTTCCGCTTCGAGACGGCCGAGGACGTCATCGCTGAGGCCAACGACACCGAATTCGGCCTTGCCGCCTATTTCTATGCCGGCGATCTGAAGAAGGTCTGGCGGGTGGCGGAAGCGCTGGAATATGGCATGATCGGCATCAATACCGGCCTTATGTCGTCCGAGACGGCGCCTTTCGGCGGCATCAAGCAATCCGGCCTCGGCCGCGAGGGTTCGCGCCATGGCGCCGACGATTACCTGGAAATGAAATATCTCTGCATCGGCGGCGTCTGATCCGTCGCCCCTAACAGGACAAGCACGCGGCATTGCGCCGCGTGCTTTTAATAATGCGGCGGACGGGTGATGGCCGGGGCTTCCAGCGACTGCTCCTCCAGCGACAGGAAGCGTTCTGTCAACCGATCAAGCTTGGTGCGCATCTGCTCCACGATCTTCCATTGTTCGGCGAGCTGATCGGAAAGCTCCTCGATCGTCTTTGCCTGATGCGCCAGCATTTCCTCCAGCCGGGTGATGCGGTTGGTCTCGTCGGACATCGATCCTCCTTTGCCGACACCGGCAGAACAGATGGTTTTTCCAAAGCCGAAATAGACCGCCGCGTCAATGTTTTCGACCCCCGGCGCGGCCATGCGCAAAACTGAACCGTTTGGTTACTAAAAGACCTTGCCGTGCCCGATGTAGTGGGGTAGGCCCTAATCCATCAGGGAGGAATACTGATGGATGCAGGCAACGGCTTTCTTCATCCGGACCGGCTCTTTCCGGCCGACCCGGCGACACGGACCATCGCGCGAGACCTCTACGAGACGGTGCGCAATCTTCCGATCGTCAGCCCGCACGGGCACACCGAACCGTCCTGGTTCGCCGACGATAAGCCCTTTGAAGACGCGGCTTCGCTGCTGGTCATTCCCGATCACTATCTCTTCCGCATGCTGCACAGCGTCGGCGTCACCTTGGACGAGCTCGGTGTTCCCAGGCTCGACGGCAAGCCGGTGGCTGAGGGGCGGGCGATCTGGCGGACCTTTGCCAGGCATTACCATCTCTTCCGCGGAACGCCTTCGAGCCTCTGGGTCGATCACGCCATGTCGGCCGTGCTCGGCTGCACCGAGCCGCTGACGGCGGATAATGCCGATGCGCTCTACGATCACATCAATGCCCAGCTCGCCCGTCCCGAATTCTGCCCGCGGGCGCTGCATCAGCGATTCGGCATCGAAACGATCGCGACGACCGAAGGTGCGCTCGACCCGCTTGTCCATCACCAGAAGATGGCGGCAGAGGGCTGGATCGGCAAGGTGCGCACCACCTACCGGCCGGACAGCGTCACCGATCCTGATGCCGTCGGCTTCCGCGACAATCTCCTCAAGTTCGGAGAGATCACCGGCGCCGACGTCACGAACTGGGACGGCCTGATCGAGGCTCATCGGCGCCGGCGCGCCTATTTCCGCCAGTTCGGCGCCACTGCGACCGATCACGGGGTGCCGACAGCCTTCACCGCTGATCTGCCGCTTGGGGAAAAACAGGCGTTGCTCGACAAGGCATTGAAGGGCCGGCTTTCGGCTGTTGATGCCGAGCTTTTCCGCGGCCAGATGATGACCGAGATGGCCGGTCTATCGGCCGAGGACGGCATGGTGATGCAGATCCATGCCGGCTCGCGACGCAATACCGACAGCGGGCTCTTTGCCACCCGCGGTCCCAATATGGGCGCCGATATCCCGACACGCACGGACTGGGTCGGCGGCCTGAATGCGCTGCTTTCCAAATATGGACATGCGCCGGGCCTGCGCATCCTGCTTTTCACGCTCGACGAGACGACCTATGCCCGGGAGCTGGCGCCGATGGCCGGCCATTGGGCCTGCCTGATGGTGGGCCCGCCCTGGTGGTTCCATGACAGCCCGCTTGGCATCCGCCGCTATCTCGACCAAGTCGTCGAGACGGCCGGTTTCGCCAATATGGCGGGTTTCAATGACGACACGCGCGCGCTGCTGTCGATCCCGGCCCGCCACGACGTCTGGCGCCGTGAAGTCTGCCGCTTCCTCGCTGGGCTCGTCGCCGAGCACCGGATTTCCGGGCAGGATGCCGAGATCGTGGCGCGCGAACTCTCCTATGACAATGCGAAGAAGGCCTACAAGCTGTGAGCGACAGACTGCAGAACGTGACCGGCCTTGCGCCGACGGCGAAGCTTCCCGCCTATAACAGGAATGCGCTGAAGGCCGGCATCCTGCATCTCGGCCCGGGTGCCTTCTTCCGCGCCCATTTCGCACCCTTCACGGATGGCGCGCTCGCAGCCGCTGGCGGCGACTGGGGCATCGAGGTGGCGAGCCTGCGCACGCCCGATGTCGCGGACAATCTCTCCGCCCAGAACGGGCTCTATACGGTGCTGATCCGCGACACGTCAGGCACGACGGCCGAAGTGATCGGCTCGATCCTGAAGGCGCATGTGGCACCGCGCGATCCGGCCGGGCTGCTGGCGCGGCTCGAGGACCCTGCCATCCGCATCGTCAGCATGACGGTGACGGAAAAGGCCTATGGTTTCGATCCCGCAACGGGCGGCCTCGACCTCAAACATCCGGATATCGTCGCCGACCTCGCCAACCGACGTGCGCCGCGCGGCGTCATCGGCTATCTCGTCGAAGGCCTCGCGCGCCGCCGGCAGAAGGGCATAGCGCCCTTCACCCCACTCAGCTGCGACAACCTGCCGAGCAACGGCGCCGTGCTGAAGCGCCTCGTGCTCGAATTCACTTCGCGCATCGATGCCGAGCTGCATCGCTGGATCGAAGCGAACGTGCCCTTCCCGTCGACGATGGTCGACCGAATCACGCCCGCCAGCACCGACGCGACCTATGTCGATGCCGAGCGGCTGACGGGCCGCACCGACATGGCGGCGATCGAGACGGAGCCCTTTACGCAATGGGTCATCGAAGACCATTTCGCCAATGGCCGTCCGGCTTGGGAAAAGGTACGCGGCGCGCTGATGGTCGAGGAAGTTTCGGCCTACGAAAAAATGAAGCTCAGGATGCTGAACGGCGCCCATTCGCTGCTTGCCTATCTCGGTTATATCGGCGGCTATGAATTCATCCGCGACGTCATGGATGACGTGGGTCTAGCGGCGCTGGCCTATCGCCACATGCATGCGGCGGCACGCACCCTCGACGCAGTGCCGGGTATCGATCTCGATGATTATGCCAATGAATTGATAGCACGCTTTGCAAACAAGGCGATCGCCCACCGCACCTATCAGATCGCCATGGACGGCACGCAGAAACTGCCGCAACGGCTGCTGGAGCCGGCATGCGAGGCGCTTGCCCTTGGCGACCGGGCGGAGACCTACGCGATCGCCGTGGCGGCCTGGATGCGCTATGCGATCGGCGAGCGTGGTAATGGCGAGCGCTATGAGCTGCGCGATCCCCGGGCTGCTGAGATCGCCGCGCTGATTGCCGATATCCCGCGCACCGGTCCGGGGATCTCGGCGGCGCTGTTCACTCTTCCCGGACTTTTCCCGAAGGCTTTGACGGAACACCGGGCCTGGTCGCAGGATGTGTCGGACAAGCTGGAAATCCTGATCCAGGACGATCGGCTGCCGCTGTTTTGAGGTTTTCCGACAGCGAGGCCACGCCGTGACAGCCCCCCTCTGCCCTGCCGGGCATCTCCCCCACAGGTGGGGAGATCACAACTGGCCAAACCTTCGGCACCGTCTATCGTTGCGCCGGGCTTTGACGCAAGTTGTTTGGGGAAGCCAGTGAGCCCAGCCAATCTCCCCACCTGTGGGGGAGATGCCCGGCAGGGCAGAGGGGGGCTGTCACGGCGTGGCCTCTCGTCATGCGTACCCTCGGAGTGCTCGAGCGCACAGGGAATTCACCCCATCACGCCTTCACACGCGCCATACCAGGATCGTAGAGCGGCGCCAGCGACACCTTGCAGGGAATGCGTTCCCTGGCGACGTCCAGCTCATAGCTGCCGGAGAGGATGAAATCCTCCGTGACGCCCCCGGCATTGCGAACATAGCCGTAGCCGATCGCCTTCCCAAGCGTATAACCGAAGCCGCCGCTCGATAGCCAGCCGACACGTTTGCCGTCGCGATAGATGGTTTCGCGGCCGAGCAGCACGGTATCGGGATCATCGGGAACGAAGCAGGCGAGGCGCTTCTTCACACCTTCCTTGAGCTGCCGCTCGATTGCTTCGCGGCCGCGGAAGGGAATGTTCTTGCGGGTCTTCACCGCCCAGCCGAGGCCGGCTTCGACAGGCGTGTGATCGGGGCCGATATCGGAGCCCCAGGCGCGATAGCCCTTTTCCAGGCGGCAGCTTTCGATGGCGCGGTAGCCGGCGTTGACGAGGCCGAATTCGCCGCCTGATGCCATCAGCACGTCATAGACGGTGGTGGCATATTCGACGGGCACATGCAGTTCGTAGCCGAGTTCGCCGACATAAGTGATGCGCAGCGCCCGCACCGGGCAGCCCGATATGCCGATCGTTCTGACCTGGCCGAAGGGAAAGGCCGCGTTCGAAACATCGCTGCCGGTCACTTTTTCCAGCACGGCGCGCGCATTCGGCCCCATCAGCGACAGAACGGAATAGGCAGAGGTGACGTCGACCAGTTCGGCATGCATCTCGGCCGGAATATTGCGCGCGATCCAATCGAAGTCGTGCGTGGCGAAGCCCGTGCCGGTGACGATGTAATATTCGTTCTCGGCGATCCGGGCGACCGTCAGGTCGCACTCGATGCCACCCCTGTCGTTCAGCATCTGTGTATAGATGAGCGATCCCACAGGCTTGGCGACATCGTTGGCGGCGATCCAGGAGAGCGTCGCCTCGGCATCGCTGCCCTTCAACACGAATTTGGCGAACGAGGTTTGGTCGAAGATGACCGCCCCCTCGCGCACTGCCCTGTGCTCCCGACCGACGGCCTCGAACCAGTTCTGCCTCTTGTAGCTATAGACATCCCTCGGCTCCTCATTGGCGAAGAGATCGGCAAACCAGTTCGGCCGCTCCCAGCCGAGTTTTTCACCGAAACAGGCACCCTGCGCCTTCAGCCGATCGTAAAGCGGCGATTTGCGGCAAGGGCGGCCGTTCGCATATTCCTCGAAGGGGAAGGCCAGCGTGTAGTGTTTGCCATAGGCTTCCAGCGTGCGGGTGCGCACCCAGTCGGTATCGAAATGCGGGCGTCCGAAACGGCGGATGTCGACCGGCCAGAGATCATAGGGCGGCTCGCCCTTCGTCACCCATTCGGCAAGCGCCATGCCGGCGCCGCCGGCAGACGCGATGCCGAAGGCGTTGAAGCCGGCGCCGACGAAAAAGTTCTTGAGTTCCGGCGCCTCGCCAAGAATGAAATTACCGTCGGGCGTGAAGCTTTCCGGGCCGTTCAAGAGCTGCTTGACGCCGACATTCTCCAGCGCCGGAACGCGGCCGAGCGCCTGTTCCATGATCTGCTCGAAATGCTCGAAATTGCTGTCCAGCAGCGTGTAGTGGAAATCCTCGGGAATGCCTTTCTCCGCCCAGGCGATCGGGTTCGGTTCGTAGCCGCCCATGACGATGCCGCCGACCTCCTCCTTGTAATAGGTCAGACGATCGGGATCGCGCAGCGTCGGCAGGTTGGAAGGCACGCCGAAAGATTCGGTGATGATATATTGATGTTCGACCGAGACCAGCGGCACGTTGACACCCAGGCGGGCTGCAAAGGCGCGGGTCCATTGGCCGGCGCAGACGACGACCCGCTCGCATTCGATGCGCCCCTCTGCGGTGATGACGGCGCGAATCTTCCCCTTGTCGATTTCGAGGTCGAGGACTTCGGTATCCTCGAAGATCGAAACGCCTGATATGCGGGCGCCTTTGGCGAGCGCCTGGGTGATGTCGGAAGGGTTGGCCTGACCGTCTGTGGGAAGGAAGGCGGCGCCGACCAGATCGTCAATCGTCATCAGCGGCCAGAGATCGAAGGCTTCCTGCGGCGTCAGCAACTGCATGTCGAGGCCGAAGGACTGGGCGGTGGTCGCCTGGCGCTTCACTTCCGTCCAGCGCTCCTCGTTGCAGGCAAGCCGCAGGCCGCCGTTCATCTTCCAGCCGGTGCCAAGGCCGGTTTCCTCTTCCAGCCGCTTGTAGAGATCGACCGAGTAACCGAGCAGCTGGGTGATGTTGGCGCTTGTGCGCAGCTGGCCGACAAGGCCGGCGGCATGAAAGGTGGTGCCGGAGGTCAGCTTCTTGCGTTCCAAGAGAACGGTATCGGTCCAGCCGAGCTTGCCGAGATGATAGGCTGTCGAACAGCCGATGATGCCGCCGCCGATGACCACGGCCTTTGCCGTCTTCGGTAATTGTCTCGTCATTTATTGATCCCGTTCAAAGGCTTGATAGGCGCGCTCGAAACGAGCGAGATTCTCTGCCGTATAGGCGGCATAGTCGAAATCGATCGTGGAATGGATTTCCGAAATCATGCTCCAGAGCGTCTCGCGCAGCAGCGAGGCGCATTTCATCGCAGCGTAGCGTCTGATGAGTTCATCGGTTGGCGGCCGGCCGAAATAGATTTCCAGCATCATCCGCTCGGCTGCTTCCGGCAGTTCGTTGTTGGAGGCCAATCCACCGAGATCGAAAAGCGGCGTGTTGAAGCCCGCATAATCCCAGTCGATCAGCCAAAGCCGCTTGCCGTCATCGAGAAAATTGGCTGCCAGCAAGTCGTTGTGGCCGAAGGCGATGTCGAAGGGCCCTGCCGCTTCTTCCAGCGTCTCGGCCCTGGCGAGGAGTTTCGCAAGCAAGGGAAGGTGGGCGCTGCCCGCCGCCCTCAGGCTGGCGGCATAATCGCGGATGACGTGGAAGACCCAGAAGATCATCGCCGGGCCGCGGAAATGCCGGGCGATGTCGTGGTGACAGGCACGCATCAGCGGCACCACCCTGGCAAGCATGTCAGGCGCCCTGATATCTTCCGGCACAAGTGCCCTCGCCTCGATATATTCGAGCACCAGCACGCCAGGCGAATGGTGGATGACGGCCGGCGACAGGCCGGCGGCATGTGCGGCGCGGCTGGCGGCAAGCTCGTTCTGGCGGCTGATGTGATGGATCGGAATGTCGGTGCCCAATCTCACCACGCAACGCGCGACGGCATCGCTGACCAGATAGTTCCTGTTGGTGATGCCGCCCGCGATCGGCGATATTTCGATTGAGCCCTGCCAGATGCCAAGCGCATGAATCCTATCCTCAGGCGTCATGCTCACCCCTCCTTGCGGCCCCTTCCGAAATGATGGGACAGAGCAGGATCGGCTGTCAAGCAGCGGCGGCAGCGCTACGCGTCCTTCTGGACTCGCGGGAGCGCAAGAGTCAGATCGTTTTACCGGCGGCGTCGAATACGTGGCAGCGGGCGGGATCGAAGAAAGTCTTCACATTGGCGCCCCGCTCGACCTTCTGCTGGCCGTCAAGGGCGATCGTCAAGAGCTGCCCATCCGGCGTCGTGGTGTAGAGCATGGTGGCGCCGCCAAGATTTTCGACGAGATCGACATTGACCGTCGAGAGCGTGATGGCGCCCTCTGTAAGCGAAAGATGTTCGGGGCGAATGCCGAAGGTGACCTCCTGACCGGCTTCGCCTTTCAGCCGGCGCGGCAGGCGGACGGAGTTGCCGCAGACATGAATGCTGGTTTCGGCCTCGCCGACCTGTTCGATACGCGCCTTCAGGAAATTCATCTTCGGACTGCCGATGAAGCCGGCAACGAAGCGGTTGGCGGGATTGTTGTAGAGATCGAGCGGCGCACCAACCTGCTCGATTCGGCCCGAATTCAAGACGACGATCTTGTCGGCCATCGTCATGGCTTCGACCTGGTCATGAGTGACGTAGATCATGGTGTTGCCGAGCTGCCGGTGCAGGCGGGAAATCTCGACCCGCATCTGCACTCGCAGTTCGGCATCGAGGTTCGACAGCGGTTCGTCGAACAGGAAGATACGTGGCTCGCGCACGATGGCGCGGCCGATCGCGACACGCTGGCGTTGGCCGCCGGAGAGCGCCTTCGGCTTACGCTCAAGGAGCTTTTCTATCTGCAGGATCTCGGCGGCGCGTTTCACCTTCGGCTGGATATCGGCCTTCTTGTAACCGGCCGTCTCCAGGCCGAAGGCGAGGTTCTTGTAAACGGACATATGGGGATAGAGCGCGTAGGACTGGAAGACCATGGCGATGCCGCGCTTGGCCGGCGCCACCTCGTTCATGCGCTCGCTGTCGAGCAGCAGCGCGCCGCCCGAAATCTCCTCGAGGCCGGCGATCATCCGCAGAAGCGTGGATTTACCGCAGCCCGAGGGGCCGACGAAAACGACGAATTCGCCGGGATCGATCGTCAGGTCGATGCCATGGATCACATCCATTGCGCCGTAGCGCTTCTCGACCTTCTGAAGAACGACACTGGTTGCCATCGTCTCAAAACCCCTCTCTTTTACAGGTTACTTGGTTCTTGCGCGCCAATCGGCGTATTTGGGACTGTCGGGACCGACCGGCAGCGGCACTTCGGCGCCGCTGTCGGAAGACTGGTAGATGGCGGTGACGAGTTCGAGCGCGCGGCGCGCATCCTTCGTGGTCACCGGCAGGGGTCCAGTGCCGCTGAGGAAGGCGTGGAACTGACTCATCTGGGTGGTGAAGCGCGGCGCAACGGGCTGCCAGTCGCCGACCACGCGATCGATCTTTTCCTGAACGTCGTCATTGGCGGCGATGATCTTCCAGGGATCCTTGCCCGGCGTATAGGGTTCGTGCGTGCTTTCGAAGGTGACGTTTTCGAAATGCAGTCTCAGCCGGCTGATCTGCTCCTGCGAACCGAGGGTGCAGGACAGCGAGACGAAGGCACCGCTTTCCATCAGCAGGCTGGCGGAGGCGCAATCCTCCACTTCGATATCGTTGACGCGGGTGGCGACGCGGCCGAAGACCCTTGCGGCCGGGCCCATCAGGTGCATCAGCATGTCGTGCAGATGCAGGGCATGGGTGACGAGCACACCGCCGAGTTCGGTCGCCCATTTGCCCCGCCAGGGCACGGCGTAATATTCGGGCTTGCGCAGCCAGAAGGTTTCGACGGAAGCCGTATAGGGCTTGCCGGCAATGCCGGCATCGATGATCCGTTTGGCCTTCTGGATGCCGTCGCCGTAGCGGTACTGGAAGATCGGCATCAGCACGCCTTTGGCGTTCTTTTCCGCTTCCATGATCGTATCGACCCCGGCAAGGGAGCCCGTCAGCGGCTTTTCGCAGACGACATGCTTGCCGGCACCGAGAGCGGCGACCACCTGCTCCAGATGAATGCCGGGAGGGGTGCAGATATCGATGATGTCGATCGTTTCGTCGGCCAGCAGCGCCTCGAAAGAGGTGGTGCGGCGTTCGATACCGAACTCGTCGCCGACGACCGCCAGGCGTTCTTCGTTCAGATCGCAGATCGCCGTCACCTTGAACTTGTCGGAATGCGGCAGATAGCCTTCGACGATATGCGAACGGCCGATGCCGCAGCCGACGATCGCGACGGTCTTGATGCTCATGTCACTCTTTTCCATTGCTGCCATCAGCGTTTCATGCCGGTCGTGGCGATGCCCTCGATCAGCAGGCGCTGGAAGAACAGGAAGAAGAAGAACACCGGCACCAGCGTCAGGGTCGACATGGCGAACAAGCCGCCCCAATCTGAGGCGCTGGTGGAATCCACGAAGGTGCGCAGACCGAGCTGGATCGTGTAGGTGTTCATGTCGTTCAGGTAGATCAGAGGTCCGAAGAAATCGTCCCAGGTCCAGATGAAAGAAAAAATGGCGGCCGTTGCCAGCACCGGTAGCGACAGCGGCAGCATGATCTTCCAATAGATCCGCCAGGCGCTGCAGCCGTCCATCATCGCCGCCTCGTCGAGTTCGCGCGGGATGCCGCGGAAGAACTGCACCATCAGAAAGATGAAGAAGGCGTCGCTAGCCAGGAACTTCGGCACGACGAGCGGCAGGATGGTGTTGACCCAGCCAAGATTGAGGAAGAGCACATATTGCGGGATCAGCGTCACGTGATAGGGGATCATCAGCGTGCCGAGCATGATCGCGAACCAGAAGTTCCGGCCGGCAAAACGCAGCCGCGCAAAGGCGAAGGCCGTCAGCGAGCAAGCGATGACATTGCCTGTCACGACCAGCAGCGAGATGACGAGCGAATTCCAGAAGAACCGGCCGAAGCTGACGTCGAGGCCGACCCACCCGCGGGCATAAGAGGAAAAATCGATCGACGACGGAATGAGCGAGGTCGACGAGAATATCTCGGTTTCCGGCCTGACCGATGCCGAAACCATCCACAACAGCGGATAGACCATGAGAAGCGAAGCGGCGATCAGCAGGGCGTGGACAATGAGCGACCCGGGCAGGCTGCGTTTGGTGATATCCGATGGCGGCCTGGCCGCAGTGACGGAAGCGGTCATCTCAGTCATCGTAGTGCACCCAATAACGCGAGCTTAGGAAGGAGAAGGCGGTGAAGATGGCGATGATCACCACCAGGATCCAGGCGAGCGCCGAAGCGTAGCCCATGCGGAAATTGCCGAAGGCTTCCTGATAGAGGTAGAGCGTATAGAACAGCGTCGAGTTGATCGGACCGCCGGTGCCGCCCGATATGATGAAGGCGGGCGTGAAGGCCTTGAAGGCTTCGATCGTCTGGACGACGGCGTTGAAGAAGATCACCGGCGTCAGCAGCGGCAGCGTGATCTTGTAGAACTGCCGGAATTTCGAGGCGCCGTCGAGGCTTGCCGCCTCATACATATCCTGCGGGATCTGGCGCAGGCCGGCGAGAAAGATGATCATCGGCGAACCGAACTGCCAGACGGACAGCGCCACCAGTGTATAGATCGAATAATTCGGATGCGAGATCCAGCTTGGCCCCTCGATGCCGATCTGGGCCAGTGCGGCGTTGACGAGGCCGTCGCTGGCGAAGAGCTGGCGCCAGAGAACGGCGATGGCAACGCTGCCGCCAAGCAGCGACGGCAGATAGAAGATGGCACGGTAGATGGGCAGACCGCGCAGGCCGCGGTTCAGTGCCATTGCGACCAGCAAGGCAAAGGTCAGTTTGAACGGCACCGAGAAGACGACATAGGTCAGGGTGACGTGCATTGCGGCGGAAAATTTCGGATCCGCCGTGGCGATGCGCACGTAATTCGCAACTCCCACCCACCGCGGCGACTGCAGCATGTCGAAGTCGGTGAAGGACAGGTAAAGCGAAATCAGGGCCGGCCCGAGCGTCAGCCCGAAAAAGCCGATGAGCCACGGAAGGAGGAAGAGATAGCCGGGAGCATTGGCATTCCAAAGACGCCGGAAGCGTCCTTCGGCCACGGCCCCCTGATATCTTTCCACTGATATGGCCCCTGCGGGCGTGCGCATCGCATTGCTCATACGGCATCAGCCTCGTGCGAGAATCTGCGTAATTTCGGTGACAAGCTGCTTGCCGCCGTCGGAGGGAGAGAGTTGTCCGAAACCGACCTGTTCGGCAATGTTGCGCAGCATCAACTCGCCTTCGCCGGCGCCTGCCGGCGGCGGCGGCGGCAATTTGCCGGCGAGATCGCCAAGGCCGCTGACATAGGCCAAGGCAACCTTGCCGTTGTCGTCGAGCTTCGCCGCGACGACCTCGCGCATGGCAGCCGATTCCGGAATGCCGCGCTCGACATCCAGGAGCAGCACAGCCTCGGGGTTCTTGACGAAGAAGTTGATGTAATCAACCGCCTGATCGATCGACTTCGACTGCGCCGAGACCGAGAAGAACATCGAAGGCTTGCGATAATGGCCGCCCTTCGAGTCCGGCTTGATGCGCATGTAGTTGGTGAGCGCCAGCTTGTCCTTGTTCATGGCCTGATAGGCGACGAACTGGTTGGAATGGGCAAAACCGGCGGCAGCCTTGCCGAGCGACACCGTGTTGGTTTCGATATCGTTCTTGTCGAGAGCTTGGATATCGGCAGGGACGCAGGCGCCGGCCGCACGGAACTTGGCCCACATATCGTACCATTCCGATGCGTCGTCCACACCGAAACCGATCTTGCCGTCGGCGGTATAGAGCGCCTTGCCGCGCTGGCGCAGCCAGTTTTCGAACAGCGGTTCACCGCCGCTGCCGTCGGCGAGGCCGAACATGCCCTTGCGCTTGCCCGCCTTCGTGATTTCCGCACCCATTCGGGCGAATTCATCCCAGGTGGTCGCCTGCGTCGGCAGATCGACGCCCGCCTCTTTGAAGGCCGTTGTATTCAGCACCGTTGCAGCCGAATTGGCGCCCAGGCTGACGCCATAGAGATGGCCGTCGACGCTGCCGCCTTCGATCTGCGCCTTGTCGAAATCGTCGAGATTGAGCTTGGCCGGCATATAGGATTCAAGCGGCGCGAGCGCGCCGCGCCGGGCGTATTGAACAATATAGCGATAGTCCATCTGAATGACGTCGGGCGCGTTGCGGCCGGCGACCTGGGTCGCCAGACGCGGCCAGTAATCGCCCCAGCCAAGGAATTCGCCGGTGATCGAGGTGCCCGGGTTCTTCGTCTGATAGAGCTGCGACACCTTGTTGGTGCGGTCGGCGCGCGGCTGCGAGCCCCACCACAGGAGACGCAAGCGCGTTTCCTGTGCCAAAGCGCTGGTTCCGAGCGCCGACAGCGACAGAAGTGCTGCGCTTCCTGCAACGAAATTACGTCTGCTAACACGTAGAGTCATTTTTTCCTCCTCCAAAGGGAAGCGCCTCCACACGCTTCCAATTTAGTTTTGCTTGCGCAAATAACTAATTGGTTACAAGCTACGAGCAAAGCGGCAAGCCTGTCAAGCGGTGTCGGTCAGAGCATGATGTCGAAAGCGTCAGCGGTTTTCGGCGACATCATGCTCTCAGCATTCCGTTCCAGCGGGCCGCCCTTCCAAATTCGGTTTTTACAATTTCGCACCGAAGGCTTATGAGCGCAACACGTGAAGACAGGGGTGGAGCGATGCACGACAGCGGGGGAAACAGAGAAAAGAAACCGGCCCGGCGACCGTCAACGGAGCGGACGGCGCAACGCGATCCGGAGCGGACACGCGCCGCCATCCTCGAGGCAGCAACCCGCGAATTCGCCGAAAACGGCATGGGCGGAGCCCGTGTCGACGCCATCGCCGAACGTGCCGGCACCAACAAACGCATGCTCTACCACTATTTCGGCGACAAGGAGCAGCTCTACCTCAAGGTGCTCGAAGAGGCCTATGTCGGCATCCGCACGGCGGAACGCGCGCTGCATATCGGCGACCGCAGCCCCGAGGAAGGCATCGGCGAACTGGCGCTCTTCACCTGGCGTTATTTCCTCCAGCATCCGGAATTCCTGAGCCTGCTCGGCACCGAAAACCTGCATCGTGCCCGATGGCTGCGTCAGTCCATCCGGCTCAAGGAACTGCATTCGCATCTGATCGGCGAGCTTTCCCAAGTGCTCGAGCGGGGCAAGAAGCAGGGCGTCTTCATCGAGACCGCCGATCCCCTGCATGTCTATCTGACGATCGCCTCGCTCGGCTATTTCTACCTTTCCAACCAGTATACGCTTTCGACGATCTTCGGCCGCGACCTGATCGAGCCGGCCAATCTCAGTGCCTGGGAAAGGCATATCGTCCACGTCACCCTCGCCTCGATCAAGCGCTGAATAGCGAAAGCAGGATTTGACTATTGACAGCCTCGCCGCTCTTCTGCCATCAAGTAACCGTTTAGTTACCGGCTTGGGAGGGCCGGGCCAGGACGCCCGCTCCCGCCATAAAAGATTGCAGGGAGGAAAACATGGCACGCTTGGGGATCATTTTGCACGGCGTCACCGGCCGCATGGGTTACAACCAGCACCTGGTTCGCTCTATCCTGGCCTTCCGCGACCAGGGTGGCATCACGCTGAAATCGGGCGAAAAACTCGAGATCGACCCGATCATCGTCGGCCGCAACGGCGCGAAGATGGAAGAGCTGGCGAAGAAGCATAACATCAAGCGCTGGTCGACCGATCTCGATGCCGCGCTCGCCAATCCCGACGACATGATCTTCTTCGATGCCGGCACGACGCTGATGCGCGCCGAGCTACTGTCCAAGGCGCTCGACGCCGGCAAGCACGTCTATTGCGAAAAGCCGATTTCCGACGATCTGCAGGTGGCGATCGATCTCGCCCGCAAGGCACGGCGTTCCGGCCTCAAGCACGGCGTCGTGCAGGACAAACTGTTCCTGCCCGGCCTGCGCAAGCTGGCGCTGCTGAGGGATTCCGGCTTCTTCGGCAAGATCCTCTCGGTGCGTGGCGAATTCGGCTACTGGGTCTTCGAGGGTGATTGGGGCGTGCCCGCCCAGCGCCCCTCCTGGAACTACCGTAAGGGTGACGGCGGCGGCATCATCCTCGATATGCTCTGCCACTGGCGCTATGTGCTCGACAATCTGTTCGGCGAGGTCAAGGCCGTCTCCTGCCTCGGCGCCACGCATATTCCGCGCCGCATCGACGAGCAGGGCAAACCCTATGATTGCGACGCAGACGATGCGGCCTATGCAACCTTCGAACTTGAAGGCGGCGTGATCGCGCAGGTCAATTCCTCCTGGGCGGTGCGCGTGCGCCGCGACGATCTCGTCACCTTCCAGGTCGACGGCACGCATGGTTCGGCCGTGGCCGGCCTGACGAAATGCTGGAGCCAGCACCGCGTCAACACGCCGAAGCCGGTGTGGAACCCCGACCAGCCGCAGACAATCGACTTCTACAAGACCTGGGACGAGGTTCCCGATACGCAGGCCTTCGACAACGGCTTCAAGGCGCAGTGGGAAATGTTCATCCGCCATGTCGTCGAAGATGCGCCGTGGCCCTACGGGCTGGAAGCCGGCGCCAAGGGTGTGCAGCTTGCCGAACTCGGGCTGAAATCCTGGGCCGAACGCCGCTGGCTCGACGTCCCCGCACTGGAGTTCTGAGCCGTGACAACGATCAATCTCCCCCTCGACGGCAAGATCGTTCCCTATACGCTGACCGGTACGCCGATCGAACTGAAGAAGCGCGACGCCAAAAGCTTTCCGCGCATCGCCTTTGCCGCCGCCCATGTCGTCGCCGACCCGCTCGCCGACAACGACCCCTGGCTGACGCCGGCGATCGACTGGGAGCGGACGCTCGCCTTCCGTCATCGGCTCTGGGATCTCGGCCTCGGGGTCGCCGAAGCCATGGATACGGCGCAGCGCGGCATGGGCCTCGGCTGGCCGGAAGCGCGCGACCTCATCCGCCGGGCGCTTGCCGAGGCGGCCGGCCGCAAGGACGCGCTGATCGCCTGCGGCGCCGGCACCGACCATTTGCCGCCCGGTCCCGATGTGACCGTCGATACGATCATCAAGGCCTATGAAGAGCAGATCGAAACGGTGGAGGCGGCCGGCGGCCGCATCATCCTGATGGCAAGTCGGGCGCTTGCCGTCGCGGCCAAGGGGCCGGACGACTATATCAGGGTCTATGACCGCATTCTTCGCCAGGTCAAGGAACCCGTCATCATCCACTGGCTCGGAGAAATGTTCGACCCGGCGCTTGAGGGATACTGGGGCAATGGCGACCACCTCAAGGCAATGGAAACCTGCCTTGGCGTGATCGAAGCCAATGCCTCAAAGGTCGACGGCATCAAGATCTCGCTGCTTTCCAAGGAGAAGGAAGTGACGATGCGCCGGCAACTGCCGAGATCCGTGCGCATGTATACCGGCGACGACTTCAACTATGCCGAACTGATCGCCGGCGACGAAGAGGGCCATTCCGATGCGCTGCTCGGCATTTTCGACGCCATCGCGCCGGCGGCTTCGGCAGCACTCGACGCGCTCGGCCGCAAGAGCAATCACGAATTCTTCGACCTGCTGGAGCCGACCGTGCCGCTGTCGCGCCACATCTTCAAGGCTCCGACCCGCTTCTACAAGACCGGCGTCGTCTTCCTCGCCTATCTCAACGGGTTGCAGGACCATTTCACCATGGTCGGCGGCCAGCAGAGCACCCGCTCGCTGACGCATCTGGCCGAACTCTTCCGGCTGGCCGACAAGGCGCGGGTTTTGGCCGATCCGGAACTCGCAACCGCGCGCATGAAACAGGTGCTTGCCGTCCACGGCGTCAACTGAAACACGACACCGCACGGGAGAAGAATGACATGAAGGTCGAAGGACTCTCGATCAACCTGGCGACGATCCGCGAGCAGTGCGGCTTCGCGGAAGCCGTCGATATCTGCTTAAAGCACGGCATTACCTCGATCGCGCCCTGGCGCGACCAGGTCGCCAAGGCCGGTCTCGACAAGGCGGTGCGGATCGTCAAGTCGAACGGCATCAAGCTGACCGGCCTTTGCCGCGGCGGTTTCTTTCCGGCGGCAACCGAGGCCGACTGGCAGAAAAACCTCGACGACAACCGACGCGCGATCGACGAGGCGGCGGCCTTTTCCGCCGACTGCCTCGTGCTCGTCGTCGGCGGCCTGCCGGGCGCTTCGAAGGATATCGTCGCCGCCCGTCAGATGGTCTTCGATGGCATTGCCGCGGTGCTGCCGCATGCGCAGGCATCAGGCGTGAAACTTGCGATCGAGCCGCTGCATCCGATGTATGCGGCCGACCGAGCCTGCGTGAACACGCTCGGCCAGGCGCTCGACATGTGCGAGCCGCTCGGCGAGGATGTCGGCGTCGCGATCGACGTCTACCATGTCTGGTGGGATCCCGATCTTGCCAACCAGATTGCTCGCGCCGGACGCATGAACCGTATCTTCGCCCATCACATCTGCGACTGGCTGGCGCCGACGAAGGACATGCTGCTCGACCGCGGCATGATGGGCGATGGCGTCATCGACCTCAAGGGCATAAGACGGATGATCGAAGCCGCCGGATTCTTCGGCGCGCAGGAAGTGGAGATCTTTTCGGCCGAAAACTGGTGGAAGCGTCCGGCCGATGAGGTGATCGCCACTTGCGTCGAGCGCTTCCGGAACTGCTGCCAGATCTGATTTCAAATCCAATTGTTTCATCACGTATGAAAGAGGAGTCATTCGATGGAGAAACGCCGTTTTGCCCTGATCGGCACCGGTAACCGCGGCACCACCATGTGGGGCAAGGACCTGCTTGCCGGCTGGCGCGAACATGTCGATCTCACAGCCATCGTCGAAAAGAACTCGCTTCGCGGCGAGCGCGCCCGCAACATGATCGGCAGCAATGCGCCGCTCTATGACAACATCGATTCCATGCTTGCCGAGCAGAGGCCGGATCTCGCCATCGTCTGCACGCCTGACCATACACATGACGATATCATCGTGCGGGCACTGGAATCCGGCATCGACGTCATCACCGAGAAGCCGATGACCACCTCGATCGAGAAAATTCGCCGGATTCTCGATGCCGAAAAGCGCACCGGCCGCCGGGTCGACGTCTCCTTCAACTACCGCTATGCGCCGACGGCCGCCAAGATCAAGGAACTGCTGAATGCCGGCGAGATCGGCCGGGTCACCTCGGTCGATTTTCACTGGTATCTCAACACCAAGCACGGCGCCGACTATTTCCGCCGCTGGCATGCCTATACGGAAAATTCCGGCAGCCTGTTCGTCCACAAGGCCACCCACCATTTCGATCTGCTGAACTGGTATCTCGACAGCGATCCGGAGTCTGTCACCTCTTTTGCCGACCTGCAGAACTACGGCCGCAAGGGCCCGTTTCGCGGGCCTCGCTGCAAGCTCTGTCCGCACGCGCATGAATGCGACTATTATCTCGATATCGAAAAGGATCCGTTCCTCGATTCACTTTACGAGGATCCTTCTGAGATCGACGGCTATTTCCGGGACGGCTGCGTCTTCCGCGAAGATATCGACATCCCCGACACGATGGTCGTGTCCATCCGCTACCGCAACAACGTCCACGTCTCCTATTCGCTGAACACCTTCCAGCCGATCGAGGGCCATCACCTGGCCTTCAACGGAACGAAAGGCCGCATCGAAATCCGCCAGTATGAGGCGCAGCCCTGGGAAGAGCCGAAGCAGGATACGATCCTGCTCATTCGCAATTTCCCGAATGGGAAGGAGGCGGTGGAGCGCATCGTCGTTCCGCATTTCACTGGCGGCCATTACGGCGGCGACGACCGGATGCGCAATATGATCTTCAAGCCCGACATGGAAGACAGGCTCGGCCAGCGCGCCGGCACACGGGCGGGCGCCATGTCCGTGCTCTGCGGCATCGCCGCGCTGACGAGCTCGCGCACCGGCAAGGTGGTCGACATCGCCGAGCTGATGCCCGAGCTCGCCAATGACGGCTCGCCCAATTCGTTGAGGACGTCGCGCTGACGCACGCCATTGGTTGCGTCAGGCGATATTTTCGAGATCCTGGCGGCGGATCTGGTAGAGCAACGGCCGGCCGGTCGTAAAACGCTCGACCTCATCCGTCGCCATCGCGCCGAGACGCGCCCGTTCCAGGCCGATGGCGCCGGCGATGTGCGGTGTCAGGAAAACATTCGGCAGATCGTAGAAGAGCGAGCCCGCCTCCGGAATTTCCGGATCGGTGACGTCGATGACCGCATCGATGCGGCCGGTCTTCAGCTCCGAAAGCAACGCGGCCTCATCGATGAGGATGCCGCGCGCGGTGTTGATGAGCGTTGCCCCGTCCTTCATCAGCGACAGTCTTCGCGCATCGATCATATGCTGCGTCGACGGCAGTGACGGCGCGTGCAGGGAAACGATATCCGCGCGCCGCATCAAATCGTCGAGATCGACCTTTTCCGCTCCGAGACCGGCTGCTTCGGCGGCATCGAGCATGGGATCGAACAGCAGCAGCCTGTAGTCGAAGGGTTTCAGGAGTTCGATCACCCGTCGGCCGATGCGCGAGGCGCCGACGATGCCGAGGGTTCGTCCATAATTGCCGATCGCTTCCCGCTGCATCGGATAGGTCCGATCGCGGTTGCGGTCGCCGACGTAGAGGTCGCGGAAACGGAAGGCACGTTTGCCGGCGAAAATAATCGCGGCAAGCGTGAACTCGGCAACGGGCACGGCATTGGCCTCGGCCGCGTGGCTGACCGCTATGCCGGCTTCGAAGATGGCGTCATCGATGATACCCTTCACCGTGCCCGCCGCATGGACGATGAGGCGAAGTCGCGGCGCGGCAGCCGGAATCTCAGGCCCGACATAGGGCGCACCCCAGCCGGTAATCAGGATCTCCGCTTCTGAAAGCAGGCGCCTTGCCCGCGCGTCGTCGAGGCGCTGCAGCGGCTCGGGATCGAGAAGGCGGCCGATGGCATCGAGCCGGCGCAGGATCTCATCGGGCAGGACATGTTCCGTGCGCGACGGCTCCATGGCAAGGACGATGGCCGGACGGCTCATGGCATCTGACCCGGCGCTTCGATGGCGCTGACGGTCACGCCCTTTTCCCGCACCAGGGCCTCCAGCGCCGCAATATCAGGCGCTTTCGGCGGCCGTGTCCAGGCTGACGAAACAGCGGCGGGATCGGCGAGCGCCAGCACCGCCGTCACCAGAATGGTCTCGCCGGCCGGAATCTGCCCGCGCAGTTGCGGCACGATGGTCTTGGCGACGATCACATTGGTGTTCGGCTGGGCCTTTTGGGCAAGTCCGACACGTTTGATCGAAGAGCCGAGGTCGAGAATGCCGGTGAAATCGGCTTCGCCGATCGCATAGGCCGCCCCCTCCGAGGCCGACAGCCGATCCTGCTCGAAGTCGCGGCGGCCGATGGCAAAGCCGCCTTCGGCAATCCGCAGCGGCCGGCCCGACCTGATCCGGTGGAGGCGGATATGCCAGGGGGCGGCGGGCACGAGCCAAGTTTCGACTTCGGCATTGGGGAAGGGCGACCATTTCGAATGAAGCACATCACCCGCGAGCCGGGCCTCCTCATTCGTTTCACGCACGCGGTAGTGCAGGCCGTCATCGCTGAAGGCCAGCATGGAATCGAAGGCGGCAAGCGCAAAGCCGCGTTCGTCGGACTCGACGCTGAAGCCGTACCGCGTGGAATAGGCGAATTTTGCGTATTTCTCGGTGCCGAAACGCATCTGCAGGTTTTCCTGGCCGGAAGAAAGAGCCACGACATCGCGGCCCGCCTGCATGAGAACCACGCCGGGATGGCGCTGGGGAACGACCTCAGGCGCCTGCTCCGGCGCCTTCTCGCAGGCGCTCCAGAAGGGATGGTTCTCCGCGATCGCCAGCGGCAGGAAGGCCTTCAAGGCCCAATAGGGCGAGCCGGCGGAATTGTAGCTCTCCGACATCAGCAGGTTCGGGTAGCCGAAACCAATCGAGAGAACGCCGTCGCGGTCGGCAATCGGCTTGTCCCTCCACCAGCGCAGATGCTGCAAGCAGAGATGCTTGACCTCGCCCCAAGGCAAAGCCTCGACATCGGCAAAGGCGAGCGCCGACCAGAAGCCGGCGCAGGCAAAGCGATAGGTCAGGCTGCGGCCGAAGGGGATCGTCGCGCCGTCGGCGGCAAACCAGTGGCGGAAATCCCGGGCGAAGAGGATGGCGCGCTCGCGATAGCGCTTCGCATAATCGTCATCGACGAGCTTCGAATAGATCAGCCCATAGAAATGCATGGCAAAAGGAATGTAGTGGTCGATACGACGCACGTTTCCGTCGCGATACCAGCCGTCACCGATATAGAAACCTTCGAGCTCCTGCAGATATTGCCGCGTCAGGCTGCGGTCGAAATCGACGCCGAGACGATCGAGGGCGATATCGACGAAGATGCGGAAAAATTTCCAGTTGTTATCGGCATAGTCGAACTCTCTGGCATGTTTGAGATAGGCGACGACATTGCTGCGGGCGCGCGCATCGAGCGGCCCCCAGATCTTTTCCGGCACCAGCGCCAGGGCAAAGCCGAGGGCAGCAAGCTCGACCATCCGCTGATCCCGGCCATTGACTGTTCCCCAATATTCGGGATGGGCGGGGTCGGTGCCGTTTGCGAGACCTTCGGCAAATCGATGCCAATGGGCGAAGTCGCCACCCCCGGCGCCAAAAGGCGCCAATCCCCAGAGCGGGCGGGCAAAACCCTCGAGATCGGCCGCCGCCCGATCGAAATGGGCGGCTGCGCCACTGAGCCTGACTCGAGCATTGCCCTGCGAAAAACAGGGAAGTAGCGGATCGAAGAGAGCGAGCAGAGCGCGGCTCATATCGGCGCGGGTTTCCAGCGGATTGCCGGCAAGCGGATTGGCGCTGGCAGGATCATAGGTCATCGGCACCTCTTACGGGTTCTCGGCATTGGCAACGGTCCCCCCCGGAACGGGAACGACCGCCTGGCAGATGTGGCGCGCAGCCGCTGTTCGGTTGCGGAACCGGGTCAGCATCAGCGACACGGCCTCGCGCCCGAGAGCGGCACGGTCGACGCGCATGGTGGAAAGCCGCGGATTGGTCATCAATGCGCAGGGCAGATCATCAAAACCGATAATCGCGAAATCCTCGGGCACCCGCAGGCCGGCCTCGGTGACCGCCTCCAAAACGCCGACGGCAATGAAATCATTCATGCAGAACGCCGCGGTGAAGCCGGCATTCTCGGCAAGGATTGCCGCGGTGCGTTCGTGGGCCTCGCGGCTTGCGCTGCCCTGGAGCGCCAGCGAAACGAATCGTCCTTCGGCGCCGGGGACGGCGGCGATCGCCGCCTCGAAGCCACGAATGCGCTCGCGAATCGTATGGCGGTGAGAGCCGCTCACATGCAGGATACGGCGATGGCCGGCCCGGGTCAGCCGGCTGGCCGCCTCATAGGCACCGAAGAAATTAGCCGGCGAAACACCGTCGAACTGCATCCTGGGATCGGTGCCGTTGACAAGCACGGTCGGTGTCGTGGTGGCCTGCAGCCAGTCGCGCAAGCTTTCGATGGGGTCGATGCCGACGAGAAAAAGACCCGCAGCCCCCGCGGCCTGCATATAGTCGCGCACGGCAGCCGGCGTGATCCGATCCTCGCGGACCAGCCGAATTTCGAAAGGCATGCCCGCTTCGGCGGCTCCGGTGCGCAAGCCGTCGACGATCGCTTCATAGAAGACGCTGAGCCCGCCGGTGACGCCGTCGCTAGCAATCAGCGCCAGCCCGCCGGCAATGGCTTCGGCAGCAGGCTTGACGGGATAACCGTGTTCGCCGGCCACCTTCAATATCTGCCGCCGGACGGTCTCGCTGATCCCCGGTTCGTTGGCGAGCACGCGCGACACCGTCGAGACGGAGACGCCCGCTAATGTGGCTATGTCGGCCTGTCGCAGCCGTCTGACTTTTTCATCGCTCATAGGCAAACTTTATGCAAATCACGCAAATTTGCAATACAAACGTTATTTCTTGCAATAAATTCTTTTTTGCGTAACCTGTCTCGCGAAAATCCGACAACGCCATGGAGGATGGCAGCGGACAAATTGGGACAAGGGAGGATATCATGCAGGTCAATCGCCGTTCATTTCTGATGGGTTCAGCCGGTGTAGCCGCCGGCCTTGCCTTTGGCGCCGGAGGCGCCATCCCGGCCTTTGCCGAAGACACGCAGCTGCGAGCCATGTGGTGGGGGTCGAACGACCGCGCCAAGCGGACGCTCGATGTCGCCAAACTCTACCAGTCGAAAACACCCGGTGTCACGATCGTCGGTGAATCGCTTTCGGGCGACGGCTACTGGACGAAGCTCGCCACGCAGATGGCCGGCCGCTCGATCGCTGACGTCTTTCAGCTCGAGCCGGGAACGATCTCCGATTATTCCAAGCGCGGCGCCTGCATGCCGCTCGACGAATTCGTCCCCTCGACCTTGAAGGTCCAGTCCTTCGGCGCCGACGTTCTGAAACTGACCACCATCGACGGGAAACTCTATGGTGTCGGCCTCGGCCTCAACTCTTTCTCAATGTTCTTCGACACGGTGGAATTCGAAAAGGCAGGCATTCCGGTGCCAACACCCGACCTGACATGGGATGAATATGCCAAACTCGCGGTGGAACTCTCCAAGTCCTCGGGCAAGGCAGGCGGCCCCTACGCGGCACGCTACGCCTATGTGTTCGACGCCTGGCTGCGCCAGCGGGGCAAAAGCCTCTTTGCCAAGGAAACGGTGGGGCTCGGTTTCACGGCCGACGATGCCACGGAGTGGTTCGACTACTGGGAGAAGCTGCGCAAGGCGGGAGGCACGGTTGCTGCCGACGTCCAGACGCTCGATCAAAACACCATTGACACCAACGCCCTCGGTCTCGGCAAATCGGTGATCGGCATGGCCTATTCCAACCAGATGATCGGTTATCAGCTGATCATCAAGAACAAAATCGGCATCACCATGCTGCCGCGGGAAAAGAAGGGCGGGCCGTCCGGCCACTATTACCGCCCTGCGCTGATCTGGAGCGTCGGCGCCACGACGAAGAACGGCGAAGCGGCCGCGAAATTCATCGACTTCTTCGTCAACGACATCGAAGCCGGCAAGATTCTCGGCGTCGAGCGTGGCGTGCCGATGTCACCGGCCGTGCGTGAGGCCATTCTGCCGCAGCTGAACCCGACGGAGCAGGAGACGGTCAAATACGTCAACATGCTCAAGGATCAGGTCGGCGAATATCCGCCGCCGGTGCCGATGGGTGCAACCCAATTCGACCAGCGCGTGCTGCGCCCGATCTGCGACGAACTCGCCTTCGAACGGACCTCGCCCGCCGATGCGGCGACCCGGCTCGTCGAAGAGGGTAAGGCAACGCTCAAGGGATGATCGCTTGCCTTATATGAGAGGAGAGGGCCGCAAAACCCCGGCGGGCCTCTCCCTCGTTAAGCAACATCAGTTGTCCGCCAAGCTCTCGACCACGCGCCAGTCAGGCCGGCCGAGATTGAACGGCCAGGCATGCACGTCCCGGTCATTGAAATAGACCACTTCCCGAAGGTTCGGGAAGGCGCTCTGTTTCAAGGTCGCGGTTTCGATCCAGGGCCTCATATAGGCGTCGCCGCCTTCGTAGCCGAGCTCTGCGACCCAGATGGGCTTTCCATAGCCAGCGACCAGATCATAGCCCTGCCTCAGCGCCTCCGAGAAGGTCCGGTGCTTGTTGTAAGCAAGTTCATCATAGCGCTCCAGCCCGAAGACCGACAATCCGACCAGATCGACATAGTTGTCGCCGGGATAGTAGTCCTGCAGGCCTGGCAGGCCCTTCGGTGACCACATGATCTCGGTGCCGGGCGCCTCCTCGCGGAGCATGTCCATCATGCGTTTGTAGGCGGCGATATAGTCTTGCGGGTTCCAGCCGGCCCACGAAAAGCGCCCGGATTTGTCTTCCATCTCCTGTCCCCAGCGGACGATCACGGGGCTTTTCAGCTGGGATATCATCTGCGCGATCGCCCGCATGTTGACATCGTAGTCGCCGCGCAGAACCTTTGCGCGAAGCTCGCCCGAGGTCAGCCGCCAATCGACATCCCAGGACCAGGGCTCCACCGTAATCAGCAGGTTGCGGCCCCTGGCCAGTGCATAGGCATCCGCAACGCGCAGCGTCTCCAGGTCAACGTCTTCCCACGGCAGGAACAGGGCTTCGGTCGAGACATTGGCCTGGGCGCCGAAATCCCCATGCGGGTCGTAGGCGCCGAACTTGATGCCGTCGGCATGGACGACCGGGCGTTTGTCGATGATCGTTCGCGCGCTCGCCGCCGGGTTCGGCGCGATGCCCGCATATTGCACCTCGCTTCGGCCCGGCAGTCCCGCGACGCACAACAGCAGCAACGCGATCGCGGCGGCCGAGAGGTGATTTTTTGTCAGCTTCTTCATGGCTCACCCTCCTTTTCGGGCTATTTCCTGATTCAGCAGGAGCTGCTTCAGTTCATACGCCTTGGCGCTGACGGTATCCGTAGAGACGAGCTTGCCGTATTCGTCATCCTGGCGCACCGAAGAATGGCGGAAGACGTACCAGTTGCCGTCCGGCTGACGGCGCTGGTAGATCGTATTGCCGATCTTGCGGTGACCGAAACAGGTGCTGGCACGGGCTGCTCCCTCGGCATTCGTCCAGGTCGCGCGCATGCAGAGCTGGCCGAGATCGTCCACCACCCATTTGCCTTCGGCGAAGGACTGCTTGCCCTTGTCGTTGGTCCAGGCCACGAACCGCCGGCCTTCATCGAAGAAACGGCCGCCGCCGGTGCCCCAGGTCCAGGTCTTGTCACCGTAGATGCGATAGAGTTCATAGGCGCTGAGCGGCGTCGGCGGCGTCTTGGTGGCCTCGGCAGCGTGCGCCATCACAGGCAGGCACAGGCTGAGAGCCAGGGCTATGCCATACAGTCTCGATCCGATGCTCATTATATGCTCCTCCTCGACACGTGCCGGTTGGCCGGTTCAAACACCCTGTTGGCCCCGTCCCGCGCTTCCGAATCCATTCCATCTGAGGCGAAACTTCACGGTCCTGGTCTTGCCGCCGAGGCCGGCCCCGGCGACGGCAAATTGCGATTGGCTGAAACTGATGAGCGTCTGGCCATGGGAAAGGGCTTCGAGGCCGCGCAGACCGTGGTTGCCCGCCTGCAAGCCGCCGGCGACACAGATCGCCAAACCGGTGGCCGTCGCGAACCAGAGGCCGCGCGATTGCGGCAGCAGCGGCAGGCCGTTCTCGATCGCATGGCGAATGACAATCAGCACCGTCAGTGACAGATAGAGCACGAGGTTCATCGCAGCGAAAAGGTAAAAGCCCTGAGCGGCAGCGGCCTCGCCGGCGAGCGCCATGGCCGCGGCGCAAAGCCCCGCGAGAGCAAGATAGGGCGCAACCACGCGCAGCGGCAAAGACTGCTGCTGCTGCCTTCCCTTCGGGGTGATGCGAAAGTCGACGAAAGAACCGGAGATATGGTCGCGAATGGCCGCCAGGCTGCCGGCCAGCGACCATGGCCAGCGCAGAAAGGTGAAGGCCAGCCCTTCCCATCCAAACAGTTTCGCATCGTGCGGCCGGAAGGTTCCCGTGGCCCGCCAGAAGAAAGCAAAGAGCGTCAGCACGATCGACATCGGCGCGAAATGCAGCAGAAAATCCGGATAGGTCACGTTGACGAAGACCTCGCCCGTCAACAAGGCGGCAACCGGCAGCAGGAACATCACTGCCATGACCGAGGAAAAGAGCGGATACCACAGCTGCGAAAAGACGAACTGGAATTTCAGCCGCCAGGGGAGATGGATGACGTAGCGGCGGGAATATTGCAGCAGAATGGTGACAAGGCTGCGCGACCACTGGAATTCCTGCACGGCGAGATCGACGAAATTCGCCGGGCCGTCGCCATGAGCGATCGCATCGACCGCGTGGACGCCGCGCCAGCCGCCGGCGTTCATCATCAGCGTCGTCGAATGATCTTCGGCAAGCTCGGGGCCAAGGCCACCGATCTGGCGAAGGGCTGATGTGCGGACCGCATAGTGGGAGCCGATGCAAAGGGGCGCCCAGCCATTGTTGTAACCGGTCTGCAGCGAACCGTGCAGACTTGCCTCCGCATAGAGCCTGCCGCGCGCGACCCAACTCGCCGCGGCATTCGCATCACAGATGCTGGGAGCGGTAACATAGCCGACGCCAGGATCGGCGAAGGGACGCAGGACTTCACGGAGATAGGTCGGTGTCGGCACATGATCGGCATCGAACTGGGCGACAAAATCGTAACGGGCATAGCCGAAATGGTCGTAGAAATAGGCGAGATTGCCTTCCTTGCACCGCGTCCGGCGCGGCCAGGTCGTGCGGTGATACTCCGCCACGCCCTTTCGCGTCGAGATCAGCACGCCGTGCTCGGCGCACCAGCGTCTGGTTTCCGCGGAAGGATCCTCATCGGCCAGCCAGACATCGAACTCGACACCGGTCTGATCGAGCATCGCCTGAAGCGTGGCGCGGACGACGGCAAAGGGTTCGGACGGCGCCTTGGTGACGACCATTGCCACGCGTCCTTCCGGCAGCAGGACGCGCGAACCGATCGTTCTGGCATCGAGGAAGATCAGGATGAAATAGGCGGGGACAAGCGTTATCCAGGCAAGCACGACGGTGACGAGCACGAAGGCTGGCCAGGAAATGATGTGGGCGGACCGACACCACCAGCTCCAGAAATAGCCGAGCGCCGCCAGCCAGCAGAGGATGCCGAAAGCATAGGCAACACGCTTCCGACCCGTGAAAACCGGGTTGAATGCATCGGCGGCATTCGCCGTCCTGATCCGGTGATCGATCGCCGAAACCAGGCTCATGCCGTCATCTCCAGCCCGAAGGTGGGTCCGGCAGTGCGGATGATCGTGTCGATATCCGAAAGAGCCGGCACGAAGCCGAGCTCTGCCTTGGCCCGTGCCGTATTGGCAAACAGGATCGGCGGATCGCCGGGGCGGCGGGCGCGATAACGGACGGGGACTTCGCGGCCGCTGGCGCGATAGACCGCGTCGAGGATCTCGCGCACTGACGTGCCGCGGCCGGAACCGAGATTGACGCTCAGCGAGGCGCCGTCTGCGATCAGGTGGTTGACGGCGGCCAAATGTGCCTGCGCGAGATCGCTGACATGGATATAATCGCGAATGCAGGTTCCGTCCTCGGTCGAATAGTCGGTGCCGAAGATATCGAGCCGCTCCAGCCTGCCGGCGGCGGCGAGGAGGGCGCGAGGAATGAGATGTGTCTCGGGCTCGTGACGCTCGGCAAGCTCGCCATCCGGATCGGCGCCGGCCGCGTTGAAATAACGCAGGGCAGCGAAGCGGATGCCATAGGCAGCGGCAAAATCCTCGAGCGCCATCTCGAAGATCAGCTTGGTACGTCCATAGGGATTGACCGGCTGCTGCGGGCTTTCCTCCCGTATCGGCAACGAGGCGGGGACGCCATAGGTGGCGCAACTGCTGGAAAAGACGATCCGATCGATTTCCTGGTCGAGGCAGGCTTCGAGCAGCGTGAGACTGCCGACGACATTGTTGCGGTAATATTTCCTCGGCATGTCGACGGATTCGCCGACATAGGCATTGGCGCCGCAATGGATGACGCAATCGGGCGAAAATTCGGCCATCGTCCGACGCAGCGCGATCGCATCGCCGAGTTCCCCGCGAACGAGCGGTCCCCAGCGGACGCTGTCGGCATGTCCGGTCGAGAGGTTGTCGTAGGTAACCGGGATCATCCCGGCGCGCGACAGCGTTTTGCAGATATGACTGCCTATGAAACCGGCGCCGCCGGTAACGAGAATATAGCGGGGCATCTCATACAGCCTCCGCCTGCTCCGTCCCGGCAAGCAGGCCGTCGAAATATTCAACGGTGCGCGCAAGGCCGGCTTCGAGCTCGATATGAGGCTGCCATGCCAGTTCCGTCATCGCCCGTGAGATATCCGGCCGCCGCTGGCGGGGATCGTCGACGACAGCCGGCAGGTGAACGATGCGGGAGCGCGAATTGGTGAGGTCCCGGATGATCTCCGCCAGGCGTCGAACGGTAAACTCGCCCGGGTTACCGAGATTGATCGGACCGTGGCATGCGCTGCCGGCTGCCGAGAAACGCAGGAAACCTTCGACGAGATCGTCGACATAGCAGAAAGAGCGGGTCTGCTGGCCGTCGCCGTAGATCGTCAGGTCGGCGTTGCGCAGGGCCTGCACGATGAAGTTGGAGACCACGCGGCCATCATCCAGGCGCATGCGAGGTCCGTAGGTGTTGAAGATGCGGCCGACCTTGATGTCGACGCCGTAGGTCCGGTGATAGTCGAAGAACAGGGTTTCGGCGCTGCGTTTTCCCTCGTCGTAACAGGCTCGCGGCCCGATGGAGTTGACATTGCCGCAATAGGATTCGCGCTGCGGGCTCTGGGTCGGATCGCCATAGACTTCCGACGTCGACGACTGAACGACGATCGCGCCGGTCCTGCGCGCACAGTCCAAGGTGTTGACGGCGCCGAGTACGTTGGTGAGCAAGGTGCCCACCGGATCCCGCTGATAATCGGGCGGAGAAGCAGGAGAGGCGAAGTTGAAGATCAGCGACGCTTCGATATCGAAGGGCTGACGGACATCGTGCTCGATGATGCGAAAGCTGGGATTCGACGCGAGATGCTCGACATTTGCACGGCGGCCGGTGGAAAAGTTGTCGAGGCATACGACGCTATAGCCGCGCAGCAGAAGCCTTTCGCAGAGATGCGAGCCAAGAAAGCCGGCTCCGCCATTTACAAGAGCGGTGCCCAGATTCTTGAGCACCGCTATGTTCTTTACTTCAGAATAGCCTTCGCCGGGAATGAAACTACGCATTACAAACTCCTCCCCACGTTTTAGTCTTTTGTATTATTAAGGCGCCTTGCACATCCACTACCCGGATGGATATTCATGCAACTGAGTACCCATACAGGAATAATTTCGAGGCTATTCTTCAGATAACTCATTTACTATTGAAATGATAAGACGATTGTTATCACGGTCAACTTTAAAAACATAAAATATCCCAAATAATTACGCGGTTGTTCTTTAGAATAACAAATGATTAATCATTTTACCTATTTTTTCGCGTAAAACGGGAATCACGCCGTTGCTCAAACTTTGCTCAATAAAGATCGGATAGAAGGGGGAGAGGCCGACCGCGCAGGGCTGCGCGACCGGCCTTGCATCCGGAAGCGTCATATGCGAGGGATTTAGGCATGTTCAAAAATCGCGCCGCAGCCCAGCCGAAAGGCTGGAGTCCATTTCATTTGGCGATGCTTGCCGGGGGAGCGACGCTTCTTGCGATCGGAGCAACGGCTTGTGCGGTCGTTGACGACGACATGGCCGCCATCGCGAAAAAGAATGTTGCCGTCGTCGAGACGACACCCGTGTCGAAGACTTACACCTACCCGGAAAATCGAACCGCTCGGCCTGCTGCGGCACGAGCCCGCATCGTCGCCTATCACGGGTCCGCGCCCTATATCTGCTCTCCAAGCGGCTTCGGACAGAAGTCGCGCTGCTTTGCGCGTCCCTCGATCTGAAGCAAAAGCGCCGCTGCATATTTCTTAAATCGGAATCGATTCAAGGATAGGACCATGCGCTCGTTGCACGCCTGAAAAGGGGCGCGGCGCTGCCGATCAGTTGCGCCAACGGCTGGACATGTCGTCATCGCCGACCGGATGATCATTGAAGAAGCGGGACGCTGCTTCCGTGCGGTTTCGGACGTTCATCTTCTTATAGATGTTGCGGACGTGAACCTTCACCGTATTTTCGGAAAGGTGCAGCTTGTCGGCTATAATCTTGTTCTGCGTCCCCTTGCAGATGAGATCCAGGATCTGAACCTCCCGGGTCGTCAAGGCGGAGATGCTGTCGCGTCTCAGCTTGAGCGCATTGTTGCGGGCGGCATCAACCGATTTCGTCTGATAAAGTGAGGCCTCCAACTGGGCCCCCTTGTTGGTGAGGCGGTTGAGAAGCGCCGAGGGAAAATGCTCCCCGCCCTTCATCAGCAGATCCACCGCCGCCATGAAAACATCAAGTCGAAGATTAAGCGGCAGGACGCCGTCGATGATCCTTGCCTCCACCAAGCGGCTGACATAGGGCTCCATCATGTCTATGGCCTCGACGACAAGTCCGATCGAGGTTTCCGGATGATTTTCTCTGACCGCCTGCAGCGCGTCTTGCAGCTCAGGCGCAGGTATATGGTAAAATAAAACGAGCTTTATATCGCTAGTATCCTTCTCCAGCATCGTATTTGCGCTTGTTATGCTTGGCACATCGCAGTTTGGAAATTTCTTTGCCAGCGCCTCCACCATGCATTCTGAAAACAGATCAGCCTTGGCTACTACAAGGATAGTATCTCCGGATGGGCTAGACTTCTTTGCCTGGTCCGCATTCTCCATTCCTGAGCCTGTCATGAACATATACGCCTCCCCTAGCGGTACACTTTACTCAAACATGAAGCGATGGCAGGTATAAGATAGTATGAAATGCCGGTCCTATTGTGTCATCGCCTTTTTCTTTAGACATTTCTTAATTATGTTAATACGGATTGAGAAGGAAGGAAATGGCCCAAAGTGATTAGTTTTAGGGAGCGAGAAACAATAAGATACTACGTATCGGTTGTATTTTTACTGATACTTATACTTCAAGGTTATATTTGTTCCCACTATAGATAATTCAGTAAATGTAATATTTCAGTACAAATTGTAATATTTTTGTCATCTTCTCCCGAAGATTATGAGGCAGGCGAAACGCTCGCAGGTTGTTCAACCCGGCGCGGTTGGCGGAAGTCTCGCATTCCAGCTGCTCGCGCCCGGTCGTAATCCCTGCAGGGCCAGCACTGCTCTCGAACGTCTCCGATCGTTCGCCGAGGCCGCGCATCGCAAGGCTGATATCAGCGCCAGCAAGGCGAAAAAAGGCAGCCGCGTCTGCGCTGACGCGCTTGCGCGGCCGTTAAATGCACGCGACCGGGCGCATCATCACCATGCTCTTTGATTTTGAGCTGCAATCGCTGCTAAAAGAGGCGTGAGCCTATTTTGCACTCCTCAGTGAGAAGTCATGCAGATCGATGCGGACAGGGTGGAACGGGAACAGCTTCTGGCCATTCTCGATTTCTGGCATAAAATCGAGTTTTTCATACCTTATGATCTCTCCAATCGTCTCGTCCTCGGCGAAGGACGGACCGTTTTCTGGCTGCATGCAGAGACGCTCTTGCAGGACAGCGCTGTACTCAGCCGTCCCGTCATACCCGAGGAGAAGCAGATCACCGGCTTCACCTTGTTCCTCGGCGTTTTCAGCAAATCCGAGATCGCCGACATCCGCAGGCACTTCGACAGCGCTGCGATCGACTTTACCGAGTATGAGGATGCCGAACGCAGCGATCTCGATGGCGATACCTGCTTTGCCAGCCTGCAGCTTACTCCGCTCGGACAGCCGATGTTCGAAACATTTTCCGTCTCGACGCTTCCATGGGCCCTCGGACGGGCACGGAAATCTGGTCTCTCCTCGCTCAGCCATGAGGCATTTGCAGACGGCAAGCGGCAGCTGTCGGAATTGCTTCAAAACTTCCAGGCGCAGCGACAGCTGGGATCTTCATCCTTCGAGGCCGCCACCGATCAGCCGATCGATGCCGGCGAAATCCTGGCGCTGCATGAATTGCTCTGCGATTGGGCGGGTTTTGCCTCACGCCAGGAAAAGCCCATCGCCGCCGTCGAAATACGCTACCGCGACAGGGCTGAAAGACCCGAGCTCATTTCGTTGCCGCCTCAACAGGAGGATCATGCAGCCAATGCCGACGAGGAAGACGAAGGTGCCAGCCTTGATGAGGACATCGGCATTCTGAACAGCTTCTTTATCGAGGATATCGAACGGGCGATGATCTGCGTCAGGCAGGGCAATGTCCCGGAGCCGCTCCGGCGGTACCTCAACCCGCCGGCAGATGAAAATCGGGTCGACGTTTATTCGGAAGAAGGACGCCGGGCGATCATTCGGGCGCTGCATCCCGCCAATCTCAACCGTGGACGCTGGCTGAGCGAGCCCCATCTTGCAATGAGCCTCATGCAACAATTCGCGATCAATTCGGCGATCGGCGGCCTGTCGGAAACGGGTTTGTTCTCGGTCAACGGCCCGCCGGGCACCGGAAAGACCACGCTGCTGCGTGACATGTTCGCGGAGAATATCGTTCGGCGCGCCCGGGTGCTCTCCTCCCTGACGACGGCGCGCGACGCCTTTGACGGCTCGCCACGTCGTGTCGGTTTTACGGATCGGAGCACCGCCTCAATATCGGCGCTGATCCCAGCCCTTGCCGGGTTCGAAATGGTCGTCGCCTCCTCTAACAATGCCGCCGTGGAGAATATTTCGCGCGACCTTCCTAAGCGGAGCTCGATCGCGAGGACGTCTTCCTTTCAATATCTGCAGACGGTCGCACACAAGATCGCCTGCCAGAAAGACAATGGATCGGTCGTCAAGCTCTCCGACAGCGACCGCCCATGGGGATTGATCGCCTGTGCCCTCGGCAATTCCCGGAACCGCCGAGCCTTCAAGGAACGTTTCGCCTTCATGGAGATCGCCGAAAGACCGAAGCCCGGCTGGTCGGGCGCCGCAAAGCCGCAGAGCATCTGGGAATGGTTGAAGAGCTATGAGGGGCCAAGCTTTGCCGAAGCGGCATCGGCTTTTCATGCCGCCGACGAGATGGTTCGCGAAAAGATCGGCCAATATGCGCGCTATGCCGATCTCCGCGATGAAATAGCGCCCGTTTCGGAGGATGCATTCTGCCGCCAAGCGCTCGAGAGGGTGGCTGCCGCCGCGGACGAAGTTTTGCATGCGCAGAACCGATGCGACATGCTGGCGACCGAAATGCGCCACATCGCCGACGGTTTGTCTTACCTGAAGGAGGAGGAACAACTGCTCGACCGCAGCGCCCCTGCGCGATGGAAGAGAGTGCTCTCGACCAACCCGACCCGGCAGCATCGGCAAGACGTCATCGTCAATGCGCGAAAGCAGCTGGAACTGCGCAAGGCGTTGGCCGAATGCGAAGATCGGCTCGCGAAAACCGATAAACCCGCGCTGGAACGGGCTTTGCGAGAGCATGACCGGGCCGAACGAGCACTGCGGTCACGCCGGAAAATCTGGTCTGCGAAAAAGGAGGAACTCGAGTGGCTGGGGGAAATTCTCGATCACCCCGCCGCACCGGAGCGTCCCGCCGATCTCGATAAGGACCGGGTGCAGATCGACGGTCTTTGGCATCAGGACGAACTGGCGGCTCTGCGTTCGGCATTGCTGGAAGCAGCGCTGACACTGCATGAAGCTTGGTTGGCCGATGTCGGCAGGAAGGGCGGAGGTTTTGGCGGAAACATCGTTGCCATCACCAAGCTGCTTTCCAACAACAATCCCGTCGATGACAAACACATTGCATCGATCTGGCAGAGCCTTTTCATGATCGTTCCGATCGTGTCGACGACGTTCGCGTCTTTTGCCAAGCAGTTCCGCGGGCTCGGGCCCGACTCGATCGGCTGGGCCTTCATCGATGAAGCCGGCCAGGCCGTGCCGCAAGCGGCGGTCGGGGCCTTGTTACGTGCACGTCGCGTCATGGTGATCGGCGATCCCTTGCAGATCGAACCGGTTTTCACGCTTCCGAGCGCGCTGATTTCAGGCGCTTCGGCTCTTTCACCCCACACGGCGGCAGGCCAATATTCGCCGAACAGGGCGTCGGTGCAGATGCTGGCCGATGTCGCCAATCGCTACGGAACGACACTTCAGGGCGAGGAGGCAGATGGGCTCTGGATCGGCAGCCCACTCAGAGTGCATCGACGCTGCATCGATCCGATGTTCAGCCTTGCCAATCAGATCGCCTATCAGAACAAGATGATCTTCGGGCTGCACGAGCGCCGACCGGCCGGCGACGCATCGCCCTTTTATGGCGACAGCGCCTGGATCGACGTCAAGGGCAAAGTATCGGGCAAACAGGCCGTCGCCGAGCAGACCGACTTCATCGTCGATCTCCTCGCCGCGACCTATCGCCGGGATGGTGCATTGCCAGACATCTATCTCATCTCGCCGTTCAAGGAGATCAAGACCAGTTTGAGACGGGCTCTTTCTCAGGCGGTCTGGATCGATCAAGACGGATATGCGCACGGATCTCCAGCGAAACTGCAGAAATGGCTTCAGGAACGGGTAGGCACGGTCCATACCTTCCAAGGCAAGGAAGAAGATATCGTTTTCATGGTCCTCGGCGCCGATGCCGAACATCGCGGAGCGGCTGGCTGGGCCGCATCCAAGCCAAACCTGTTGAACGTGGCGCTGACGCGCGCTAAGCGCCGTTTCTACATCGTCGGCGACCGCACGCTCTGGCAAACGCTTCCCTATTTCAGAGAGGCAGCAAATGCATTGCGGACGATCCAACCCGCGGAATTCCTGGCCCGCAATGAGCTGAACGTGAGAGATCGGACTCCGGCGCCGTTCGCTGAACGCCTGCTCTGACGATTTCCAGGAATCAAAAAAGCCCGCGAGCTGCGGGCTTTTTTGTATTTGGTTGCGGGGGCAGGATTTGAACCTGCGGCCTTCAGGTTATGGTGAGCTTCAGCGAACGACGAGCTGCCATCGCCAGCGAAGATGAAGTCTTCGCGCGAGCGATAACTGATGCTGGTGTTCCTGGAAGATATGGAAAGGATTGGTTGCGGGGGCAGGATTTGAACCTGCGGCCTTCAGGTTATGAGCCTGACGAGCTACCGGGCTGCTCCACCCCGCGGAAGTATTATAACACGAAAGGCCGCTTTTGAGCGGCCCTTTGTTCGGCTTTGGGCCGTTGGATTGTGATTGAGAAGATTTTATCAATTGAGTTGCGATTTGCAGACCTGGCAGCGACCTACTCTCCCGCGTCTTAAGACGAAGTACCATGGGCGCAGGGGCGTTTCACGGCCGTGTTCGGAAAGGGAACGGGTGCAGCCACCCCGCCATAACCACCAGGTCGGCAAAGCGCAACTTTGTTTGAGAAGCTGGCAGGCGTTAGCCTGTTTTGTTTTGAACACGTCTTTGATCTTTCCGGCTGCGGGTGCTTGTGGCACCCATACAGGCCAGAGGCCGTCGCGCTTTGTGGCGCGGGCCGTCCGCAGCGCCCTTGGCGCGTCAGGACAAGGTCAGGCCTCATCAGCCTTTGGCTGATGAGCATGAACAATGAGAACGATCAAGCCGATCGAGCTATTAGTACCGGTAAGCTTCATGCGTTGCCGCACTTCCACACCCGGCCTATCAACGTGGTCGTCTTCCACGGCTCTGATAGGGAACACTCGTTTTCAGGTGGGTTTCCCGCTTAGATGCCTTCAGCGGTTATCCCGTCCATATATAGCTACCCTGCTATGCCCTTGGCAGGACAACAGGTCCACCAGAGATATGTCCATCCCGGTCCTCTCGTACTAGGGACAGATCCTGTCAATATTCCTACACCCACGGCAGATAGGGACCGAACTGTCTCACGACGTTCTGAACCCAGCTCACGTACCGCTTTAATTGGCGAACAGCCAAACCCTTGGGACCTGCTCCAGCCCCAGGATGCGATGAGCCGACATCGAGGTGCCAAACAACCCCGTCGATATGGACTCTTGGGGGTCATCAGCCTGTTATCCCCGGCGTACCTTTTATCCGTTGAGCGATGGCCCTTCCACGCGGGACCACCGGATCACTATGACCGACTTTCGTCTCTGCTCGACTTGTCAGTCTCGCAGTCAGGCGGGCTTATGCCATTGCACTCGACGACCGATTTCCGACCGGTCTGAGCCCACCATCGCGCGCCTCCGTTACTCTTTCGGAGGCGACCGCCCCAGTCAAACTACCCACCATACACTGTCCCGGACCCGGATGACGGGCCGCGGTTAGACATCCATGACGATAAGGGTGGTATTTCAAGGATGGCTCCACGGAAACTGGCGTCCCCGCTTCAAAGCCTACCACCTATCCTACACATGCCGACACGAATGCCAGTGTAAAGCTATAGTAAAGGTGCACGGGGTCTTTCCGTCTGACCGCAGGAACCCCGCATCTTCACGGGGAATTCAATTTCACTGAGTCTATGTTGGAGACAGCGGGGAAGTCGTTACGCCATTCGTGCAGGTCGGAACTTACCCGACAAGGAATTTCGCTACCTTAGGACCGTTATAGTTACGGCCGCCGTTTACTGGGGCTTCGATTCAAAGCTTGCACCTCTCCTCTTAACCTTCCAGCACCGGGCAGGCGTCAGACCCTATACGTCGTCTTGCGACTTCGCAGAGCCCTGTGTTTTTGATAAACAGTCGCTACCCCCTGGTCTGTGCCACCCCACAATAGTTGCCTAAAATGGGGTCACGCTTCTTCCGAAGTTACGCGTGCAATTTGCCGAGTTCCTTCAACATAGTTCTCTCAAGCGCCTTGGTATACTCTACCTGACCACCTGTGTCGGTTTCGGGTACGGTCTATACGGTGGAGCTATTTCCTGGAACCGCTCCGCTGCCCTGATAATCCAATAAACCAGAACAACTTGTGCAATCCGTCACTACCACCAGGCCCACGAATATTAACGTGGTTCCCATCGACTACGCGTGTCCGCCTCGTCTTAGGGGCCGGCTAACCCTGCTCAGATTAACTTTAAGCAGGAACCCTTGGTCTTTCGGCGAGAGGGTCTCTCACCCTCTTTATCGTTACTCATGTCAACATTCGCACTTCCGATACCTCCAGGAGCCCTCACGGGTCTCCCTTCATCAGCTTACGGAACGCTCCGCTACCACTTGCATTACTGCAAATCCTCAGCTTCGGTGCATGGCTTCAGCCCCGTTACATTTTCGGCGCAAAGACCCTTATTTAGACCAGTGAGCTGTTACGCTTTCTTTAAATGATGGCTGCTTCTAAGCCAACATCCTGGTTGTTTTGGGATCCTCACATCCTTTCCCACTTAGCCATGACTTGGGGACCTTAGCTGGAGGTTAGGGTTGTTGCCCTTTTCACGACGGACGTTAGCACCCGCCGTGTGTCTGCCGAGTAGTACTCCCCGGTATTCGGAGTTTGGTTAGGATCAGTAAGACGGTGAGTCCCCATAGCCCATCCAGTGCTCTACCCCCGGGGGTATTCGCTCGACGCTCTACCTAAATAGATTTCGCGGAGAACCAGCTATTTCCGAGTTTGATTGGCCTTTCACCCCTAGCCACAAGTCATCCCAATCTATTGCAACAGATGCGGGTTCGGTCCTCCAGTTGGTGTTACCCAACCTTCAACCTGCTCATGGCTAGATCACTCGGTTTCGGGTCTAATGCAACAAACTATATCGCCCTATTCAGACTCGCTTTCGCTGCGCCTACACCTACCGGCTTAAGCTTGCTTGTTACACTAAGTCGTTGACCCATTATACAAAAGGTACGCCGTCACCCTTGCGGGCTCCGACTGTTTGTAGGCATCCGGTTTCAGGTTCTATTTCACTCCCCTTGTCGGGGTGCTTTTCACCTTTCCCTCACGGTACTTGTTCGCTATCGGTCATGCACGAGTACTTAGGCTTGGAGAGTGGTCTCCCCATGTTCAGACAGGATTTCTCGTGTCCCGCCCTACTCTAGGACAATCGTGATATCTACGCGTACGGGGCTGTCACCCACTACGGCCGCACTTTCCAGAGCGTTCCACTTTAATCACAATTGCCACTGGCCTGGTCCGCGTTCGCTCGCCACTACTTGCGGAGTCTCGGTTGATGTCCTTTCCTGCAGGTACTTAGATGTTTCAGTTCCCTGCGTTCGCTTCTTACACCCTATTTTATTCAGGTGCAGATACCTTATCACAATGCTTGGAAAGATAAGACGATCAGCAGATCGTCTTAAATTTTCCAAGCATTTAAGGTGGGTTGCCCCATTCGGAGATCCATGGATCAAAGCTCATTCGCAGCTCCCCACGGCTTTTCGCAGCGTATCACGTCCTTCATCGCCTGTGCATGCCAAGGCATCCACCAAATGCCCTTACGACACTTAATCGTTCTCATTGCCAATGCTCATCATCTCGCCACCGTCCCCAAAGGAAACGGCAACAGACCGGGTTACCTTTTACAACCCAGTCAATCCAACAATGCCATCGACGTGTTCGACAGGTCTGCTTTATTGGAGCTACGCCGAGCAGCCCACTTGCAGCCTGTCTTAAGACCAGCTTCTCGAGATATGATCCGATACCGCGCGGTCAGGCAACGGCAATCAAGTCGTCCGTCAGATGCTTCATCCCTAGAGATCAAACAAACAACAACGACCCAGAGCGACAAGCTTCCTACCTACCTCCAGTCCCTCCACCATATCCGGCCGGCTAGGCCATCCATGGTTTCACA
>NZ_CP013601.1:0-60000 GCF_001664145.1 Rhizobium sp. N731 | reverse complement strand
TGGGAGCGCTCGACAAGGATGGCGCGTTGACCGTCCGCGGCAAAATGATGCGCGATCTCGCTCTGCCGCCGCGGCTTGCCGCCATGGTCGTCTCATCAGGCGAATCGGGCCATGCCCGGGAGGCGGCGATGATTGCCGTGCTCCTGACCGAACAGGGGCTTGGCGGACCGAGCATCGACATTGAGGACCGGCTGCGGCGCTTCAAGGCCGAGCGCGGCGAAAGAGCCGATGCCTCGCGGCGGCTGGCGGGGCGGCTGGCTGCCGGCCTCGATACCGTCACCAGGGCCGCACCTGTACTGGCGGGTCAGCTTCTGCTGCATGCCTTCCCGGATCGGATCGCGCTTCAGCGCGGCGGGCGCGGGCGATTCGTGATGGCGAACGGGCGGGGAGCGGAACTGCCGGAAACCGAGAGGCTCGCCGGCAGCCAGATGCTCGTCATCGCCGATCTCACCGGACGCGCGGCACAGGGACGGATTCTGGCGGCGGCCGAAGTGACTCGTGGGGATATCGAAGCCGAACTACCTGGCGAGATCAGAACCGATGACCAGACATTCTTCGACCGGCAAAGCCGGCAGGTGCGGGCGCGGCGGGCAACCCGGCTCGGCGCGATCGTCTTCGAAGAGACGCCGTTGCCGCGTCCTTCCGGGGTCGCCATCACTCAGGCGCTGATGGAGGGCGTGCGCGAACTGGGGCTCGATCAGCTCGCCTTCTCGAAGGAGGCCCTGCAGCTTCGCGAACGGATCGGTTTCCTTCATCGGACGATCGGTGATCCCTGGCCCGATGTCAGCGACGATGCTCTGCTTTCCCGGCTGGAGGAATGGTTCGCTCCCTTCCAGGAAGACGCCCGCAGCCTCTCCGAGATTTCTGCGGCAGGACTCACGAACGGGCTGATGTCGCTGGTGCCGCACGAGCTGCAGCGCGATCTTAGCCGGCTTGCGCCGACGCATTTCGAGGCGCCGACCGGTCAAAGACATCCTATCCAATATGAGGGCGAGGAGCCCATCTTGACGATCCGGGTGCAGGAGTTGTTCGGGCTCAAACAGCATCCAGCGGTCGCCGGAGGCCGCCTGCCGCTGCTCCTGGAGCTGACGTCGCCGGCGCACCGGCCGATCCAGACGACGCGCGACCTGCCCGGTTTCTGGGCGGGCTCGTGGAAGGACGTACGCGCCGAGATGCGTGGACGCTATCCGCGCCATCCCTGGCCGGAGCGGCCGGAAGAGGCGTTACCGACGACACGGGCAAAACCACGTGGTACATGAGAGCCATCAAGGAGCCCCGGCATGATCGACAAGCCCGGCGTGATCGACAAGACGCAAAGCCATACGCTGGAAGACCGGCACAGCAGCCGCAGACTGCGGCTGCAGACGCTGGTGCGGCTGCGCTGGCTTGCCGTCGGCGGCCAGGCGCTGACGGTGTTCATCGTCGCCTTCTGGCTGAAATTTCCCTTGCCGCTGATCGCCAGCTCTTCGCTGATCGCCGCCCTTGCCTGGGTGAATTTCTACCTGACGATCCGCTATCCGCCGACGCACCGGCTGGCGCCGCCGGCCGCCTTCGCGTTGCTCGGCTTCGATCTCCTGCAGCTCTGCGCGCTGCTCTTCATCACCGGCGGCCTCGCCAATCCCTTCGCCGCACTCGTCTGCGTGCCCGTTATCATCTCCTTTGCCTCACAGCCGATCCGCTACAGCACGGCGCTGATCGGCTTTGCGATGGTCTGCATCACGGTGCTTGCCTTTTCGCCTTTCCCGCTGCCCTGGTTCGACGGGGTCGAGATCAATGTCCACAACGTCATGCAGTTCGGCGTCTGGTGCTCGATCGCCTCGACCATGGCCTTTGCCGCCTTCTATGCCTATCGCGTCTCGATGGAAGCAAGCCAGCTTGCCGATGCGCTGGCCGCGACCGAACTGGTGCTGCAGCGGGAAAAGCATCTCTCGCAGCTTGACGGCCTGGCTGCCGCCGCTGCTCATGAACTCGGCACGCCGCTTGCCACGATCAGCGTCGTCGCCAAGGAAATGGAGCGCGAGCTCAAGGACGATGATCGCTTTCGCGAGGATGTCATGCTGTTGCGGAGCCAGAGCGAACGCTGCCGTGACATTCTGCGGCGGCTGACGACGCTCTCCTCGGAAGGCGAGGCGCATATGCGCCGGCTGTCGCTTTCCTCGATGATCGAAGAGGTCGTCGCGCCGCACCGGGAATTCGGCATCACGCTGGAGCTTATCGAAAAAAGCCCACGCAAAAGCGAGCCGGTCACCGACCGCAATGCCGGCATCATGTACGGACTCGGAAACCTCATCGAAAATGCCGTCGATTATGCCAGGGAGAAAGTGACCATCACCGTCGAGCACGATCACGACAAAGTGCTGATCGTCATCGAGGACGACGGCAATGGTTATTCGCCTGACATACTGACGCGAATCGGCGAGCCCTATGTGACCAAGCGGCAGAAGGAAGATACGGCCGGCGGCCTCGGGCTCGGACTTTTCATCGCCAAGACACTGCTGGAGCGCTCGGGCGCATCGCTGATTTTCGAGAACCGCGAGCCGGAAAGAGCCGGCGCGCGCATCCGCATCGAATGGCCGCGAATGCTGATCGACGCAAATTCGACAAAATGAGTTTGTGGGCATAAGTAGAAGAAAAACGGTTGACCAAGATCAGGCCCAACCGCCGGGACTCGAGACGATGACAGAACAGAATCATGGAAATTTCGCCGCATCGGATGAAGACCATATCGGGCCCGACGCCAGCCTGCTGATCGTCGACGACGACGGGCCGTTCCTGCGCCGTCTCGCACGGGCAATGGAGACGCGCGGCTTTGACGTGGAGACGGCCGAATCAGTGGCGGAGGGCGTTGCCAAATCGAAAGGCAGGCCGCCGAAATATGCTGTGGTCGATCTTCGCCTCGGCGACGGCAACGGGCTCGACGTCATCGAAGCGATCCGGCAGCGGCGCGACGACACGCGGATCATCGTGCTGACCGGCTACGGCAATATCGCAACGGCGGTGACGGCGGTAAAACTCGGAGCCGTCGATTATCTGGCAAAGCCTGCGGATGCCGACGACGTCTTTTCAGCGCTGACGCAACGGCCGGGCGAAAAGGCGGAACTTCCGGAGAATCCGATGTCGGCCGACCGCGTGCGCTGGGAACACATTCAGCGGGTCTATGAAATGTGCGAGCGCAACGTCTCTGAAACGGCACGCCGGCTCAATATGCACCGGCGAACGCTGCAGCGCATCCTTGCCAAACGCGCGCCGAAATAGACGAAACCTTCGTCAGACATCATCCACGGTGAACGGTTTTCCGTTCGCCCATTCGGCCATCATCAGCCTTTGCGCGGCGGCACGCGAGAAACTGAGCGTGACGGATTTGCGCGTGGCCGGCGCCATGCGGTGTTCCGGCGCCTCACGAATCATGTGGGCGCCATAGCCATCCGAGAGAAAGAGCCCGCATTCCTCCGGAAAGATGTCGAGCGGCACACCTTCATGAGTCGCAAAGAACAGGCGGTCGCAATGCAGCCTGTATTCCGGCCATTTGCGATCCACCCGAAAATCCTCGATCGATGTCTTGATTTCGATAATCCAGACTTCGCCCTTTTCCGAAAGCGTGATCAGGTCGGCGCGGCGGCCGCTGGCGAGCGGCAGTTCCGGCAGCACGGCATGGCGCATTTCATGCAGCAATATCTGCGTTCCGCGCCGCACCATCATGGCCCTGTCCGATTGCCGGCCATCGATTAACGGATTGTTATTGTAAACGCTCAAAATCGTCATGGATAACCGTCGCAGAGCCGGGTGTGTTGTTGCAAAAAAACCATGCGCTTTTAATTTGCGCAGCAGACGAATTCGTCGCGCCACAGTAGCCTTGCAAAGCGCAAGTTAATCGAAAATAAACCATAATCAACGATGGTCGAAAGACTGTTCTCCTCGCCCAAAAACTTCAAGAGTTATCTATGCGCATCCGCAATGCATTCCCTGTATTTGGCCTGCTGACGACGCTCGCACTGGCCGGCTGCTCCACCAATTCCGAAAGCGCATCCGTCGACGACAAGGGCGCAGGCCCGACGGTACAGACAGCTCAAATCTTCAACGACGCCTATGGCGTGACGAAGGATGCCGGATATTCCCTTCCGGCGATCCCAATCGACAGGGTGAAGCCGCAGTTCCGCCGCCAGGTGGTCAGCTACCAGACCACCGAGCGCCCAGGCACCATCATCGTCAATACGCGCGAGCGTTTCCTCTATTACATCCTGCCGAACGGCAAGGCGATGCGTTACGGCATCGGCGTCGGCAAGCAGGGTTTCGCATGGGCCGGCACCGCCTATGTCGCCTGGAAGCAGGAATGGCCGACCTGGCACCCGCCGAAGGAAATGGCTGAACGCCGCCCCGATGTCGCCAAATACGTCGAAGACGGTATGGGCCCCGGCCTCAGCAATCCTCTCGGCGCGCGCGCCATGTATCTCTTCAACGACGACGGCAAGGACACCCTGTTCCGCCTGCACGGCACGCCGGAATGGGCTTCGATCGGCACCGCCGCTTCCTCGGGCTGCATTCGCCTGATGAACCAGGACGTCATCGACCTCTACAGCCGCGTCCGTCCCGGCAAGGGGACCTCCAAGGTCATCGTCATCCAGTAGGCTAGATACCGAATTCGGTATAAAAAAGGCCGCCGGACTGTCGTCCCGGCGGCCTTTTCGTATTCTCGGTCACCCCGATTGTTTCGCCTTGAGCTCAAGGCGGCGGCGGTGAAGCACCGGTTCCGTATAGCCGTTCGGTTGCTCCCTGCCCTTGAGGACGAGATCGAGGGCGGCCTGGAAGGCGACCGAATGATCGAAATTGCCGGCCATTGGCCGGTAGGCCGGATCCGACTCGTTCTGCCGATCGACGACGGCAGCCATGCGTTTCATCGTTTCGACGATCTGAGCTTCGGTGACGACCTTATGATGCAGCCAATTCGCCATGTGCTGGGCCGAAATGCGCAAGGTCGCGCGATCCTCCATCAGGCCGATATTGTTGATGTCGGGCACTTTCGAGCAGCCGACACCCTGATCGATCCAGCGCACGACATAGCCGAGGATACCCTGGGCATTGTTGTCGAGCTCTCGCTGGATTTCCTCCGGCGTCCAGTTCGGCCGCACCGCAACCGGCACAGAGAGAATGTCTGACAGCTTGGCGCGGGCCCGGTCCTTCAGCCCCTGTTGAACCCGGGCGACATTGACGCGGTGATAATGGGTGGCATGCAGGGTTGCAGCCGTCGGCGAAGGCACCCAGGCTGTATTGGCGCCGGCCTTGGGGTGGGCGATCTTCTGTTCCAGCATCGCCGCCATCAGGTCCGGCATCGCCCACATGCCCTTACCGATCTGCGCATGGCCGGAGAGGCCGCATTCCAGACCGATATCAACGTTCCAGTTCTCATAGGCCGATATCCACGCTGCCTGGCGCATATCGCCCTTGCGAATCATCGGACCGGCTTCCATCGAAGTATGGATCTCGTCGCCGGTGCGGTCGAGGAAACCGGTGTTGATGAAGACGACGCGCTCGCGGGCGGCACGAATGCACTCCTTGAGGTTGACCGTCGTGCGCCGCTCCTCGTCCATGATGCCCATCTTGATGGTGTTGCGCGCCAGCCCAAGCGCATCTTCGACCCGGGAGAAAATCTCGACGGCGAAGGCGACCTCTTCTGGTCCATGCATCTTTGGCTTGACCACATACATAGAGCCGGTGCGGGAATTCTTCTTCCGGCCGGCGGGACCGATATCGTAAAGCGCGATCAGAGCGGTGATGACGGCATCCATGATGCCCTCAGGCACTTCGTCGCCGTCCTTGTCGAGGATCGCGGGATTGGTCATGAGGTGGCCGACATTGCGCACCAGCATCAACGAACGGCGATGCACCTCGAACGAAGCGCCATCCGGGCCGGTATAGTCCAGATCCGGGTTGAGCTCGCGGATGAAGGTCGTTCCGCCCTTTGCCACCTCTTCCTGCAGATCGCCCTTCATCAGGCCGAGCCAGTTCCGATAGACGACGACCTTATCTTCAGCATCGACGGCGGCAATCGAATCCTCGCAGTCCATGATCGTGGTGATCGCCGATTCCAGCCAGACATCGGAAATATGGGCCGGATCGGCCTTGCCGATCGCCGTTGTCGGGTCGATGACGATATCGATATGAATGCCGTTATTCTTCAGGAGAATGCGGGTCGGCGCCGCGGCCTCACCGCGATAGCCGGCAAAATGCCCGCCATCCCCGAGCATTGTCTGCTCGCCGTCGACCGATCTGACGACGAGCGTTCCGTCCTTGACGGCGAAGCTGCCGACATCCTTCCAGCGGCTGTCCTGGAGCGGCGCCGCCGTATCCAGGAAATCACGCACCCAGGCGATGACCTTTTCGCCGCGCTTCGGATTGTAGCCCTTGCCCTTCTCGGCGCCGTCGCTCTCGGGAATGGCGTCGGTGCCGTAGAGCGCGTCATAAAGCGAGCCCCAGCGGGCATTGGCGGCGTTCAGGGCGTAACGCGCGTTCATCACGGGAACGACGAGCTGCGGACCGGCGATCGAGGCGATCTCTGGATCGACCTTTCCGGTCGAGACCTGGAAGTCCGATCCTTCCGGCAGAAGGTAGCCGATGCTGCGGAGAAAGGACTGATATTCGTCCATATCCACCGGGGCGCCATGCTGGCGATACCAGTCATCGATCTTCGTCTGCAGCTCGTCGCGTTTGGCGAGCAGCGCGCGATTGCGCGGGGCGAGATCGTGGACGATCGCCGAAAAATCGGCAAAGAACCTGTCCGCATCGATCGCCAGACCCGGCAGAACCTCCTGCGTCAGGAAATCGTGAAGGACGGTTTCGATGGCAAGACCGTTCTTATCAATGCGGCTCATGCGATATTCTCCCTGGCAACGCCTGTGAATGCTGCCACTTTGCCCGGCTTTCATTCACAGTCAATTCCGCAATAGTTCGAAAGATTTATGCCGTTCGGGAAATTATGCGCGACGTCACGCGCATGGGAAGCCCGTTCTGAGGCTGAGTCGTCAGTTTCTGCACCGGCCAGGGATTGGTGGTTGCCGTCTGATCGAAACGAAATCGGTGCATCATCACGGCCAGTGCGATTACCGCCTCCTGCAGCGCGAAGGTCGCGCCGATGCAGACGCGCGGGCCGGCGCCGAATGGCAGAAACTGGAAGCGACCGATGCTGCCGCGGTTTCCCGGCAGGAAGCGCTCCGGCATATAGGCGCGCGGCTTTTCCCAATAAAGTTCGTGGCGATGCAGCGTCCAAGGCATGATGAGCACGGTGATGTCGGCCGGTATTTCGACCTTTTCGCCTTTGGCGTTTATCCAGAGGTCATCGGCGATCGCGGCGCGATTGATGGAAGGTGCGGGCGGATAAAGCCTGAGAGCTTCTTCAAAGGCCGCCCGCGTCACCGGCATCAGATCCAGCCACTCCACCGGCTCGGCGCCGGTTGCAAGAACAGCGTCGATTTCCGTCTCCATCGCCTCGCGAATATGCGGGCTGTTGGCGACACAATAGAGGGTCCAGGCAAGCGCACGCGCCGTCGTCTCGTGCCCGGCGCCGATGAAAGTCAGGATATTGTCCTCGATCTCCTCCTTGGTCAGGCCATCCGGACCTGCCTGTTCCAGGAGCAGCGTCAGAAAATCTTCCGGTGCGGCGGCGCGATCGGCCTTCATCTTCGCCAGACGCATATCCATGGTGTCGCGAACGATCGCCCTGAATTTTTCCAGCACCTTCTGACCGCCAATACGGGTGAGACGCGGCACCCAGGCGGGCGCGCGCAGCAGCTCCATCGGGTCGATGCGGCCCATGCGGTGGAGAAGCTGATTGACGTCGTCGGCGAAATGACCGCTCGACGAGACGATTTCGCCGGAAAAGAGCGTCTCGGCAAGAATAGCAAAGGTCAGATCGGTCATGTCGCTGGCGATGTCGAAGACCTGGCCAGCCGCATCGACGTTCTCGTATTTGCGGACGAAATCTTCCGATTGCCGCAGCATCTGGCCGGCAAAACCTTTGGCGTGGCGCGGCGTGAAGACCGGCGCGACCGCCTTTCGCGATCGCTTCCAGACCTGGCCTTCCGCCGTCAACAACCCATCACGCAGGATCGGCCGCAGCACCAACTGGCGAATGTCGGACATGCGGTAATTGGCGGCATTGTCGACCAGTACGTGCTTGATCAAGCCGGGATCATTGACGATGAGGGTGTGTTGCCCGAAGAAACTCGTCTTGATCCAGGGCAAAGTATAAGAAGGCTCGCCCCAGAGTTCGAGCGGGTTGCGCAGGATGATTCGGATGATATCCAGCCGGCTCGGGGGCACGGTGCGCGGCAGCGGTGCCGGCGGAACGAAGGGGTCCGGACGCATGTCCATCGTCAAAGCCTTTCAGGGAAGAGCGACGCCTTCCCGGCAAGCTTGAAGCTAGAGCAGGCCCTTGAGTTCGTCCAGCTTGTCGTTGATCAGCCAGCCGTAATAATTCTCTTCGGGCCAAACGGTCGCGCCGGAAGAGCGGTTTTTCGCAGCCAGGGCTGCGGCACGCTGGCGTGAGTTGCCGACATTGTAAAGCGTCGCCGTCAGGCCGGGGTTGCCTGAGATGTCCATGCCGGCAATCTCCTTGTAATCATCGATCGACCGGCGGATCGAGGCCGCGACGAAGGCGAGCGAGATGTCGGGATCCATGATCGCCTTATAGACGTCGCCGGCATTCTTCTCGTTCAGCTTCGGATAGCCGGAGACGCGGCTGACGAGATCGGAAAGCATCAGCGCCGTCAGGGGATTGACCTGGCCGAGGCCGAAGGTCTGGCCGGCGTAAAAGGGCTGGAAGAAGACCGCGCTGAAGCGGTTGTTGGGGAAGCTCTCGCCGCCCACCGTCTTGCCGCGGAAATCGCTTTCCCAGACATCTTCGCGGCAGGACCAGAGCGTGTAGGAATCACTCTTGCCCTTGCACTGCGTAAATTGCGGCCGCGCCACGAAATCATCGACGTTTTCGCCGTCATAGGCGAAGCGGAAACTTTCCCCGGCATAGGAGGCCGCCTTGACATAATAGGCCTGCAGCCGGTCGTAGGCGTCGACATTATAAGTATGTTCGCCGACGATCGCGCCGATGACATGGATAGGATTGATGCCGTAAGCGGTGGAAACCTTGCGGATCTTGGCCATCAGTTCGCGATCGGTCGCGAGAAGCTCATGGACCTTCTCATATTTCAGATCGAAGCTGCTCTTGGTGCCCTTGGTGCGGCGGACGGACGCGCCGGGAATATCGGGCTGCTCAGCATGGCGATTGCCGGCCGGCACCGTCTGCATGGCGAAGGCAGGCGCCGAATTCACAAGGGCAACGGCAATCAAAAGGCTTGTCAAAAGGCGTCGCACGATCCGCTATCCCGTCCGTTCATCGTCCTGTTCGCGATGCGGCTGACTGGACCAGAATCTTGGCCGAATAAAGCCGCGGCGAAAAACAAAACGGGCCTTCACTAAAAAGGAAAAGGCCCGCTGTCGATAGTCGAGGTCAACAGAATGTGGCATTCACATCGGTAAAGCCATGAACCGGTGCGTCGATATCACAGGATGAAGCGTGACAGGTCGGTATTCTGCGCGAGATCGCCGACATGTTCGCGCACATAGGCTGCATCGATCGTGATGGCTGCCCCGGCCCGATCGGGCGCATTGTAGGAAATATCGTCCAACACCCGCTCCATCACCGTCTGCAGCCGGCGTGCGCCGATATTCTCGACCGAGGAGTTCAAGTGCACGGCGACATCGGCGAGCGCATCGATCGCGTCCTCGGTGAAATCGAGGTTCAGATTTTCGGTTTCCATCAGCGCCCTATACTGGCGGATGAGGCTTGCTTCGGTTTCCGTCAGGATCCGGCGGAAGTCCTCCTTGTTCAGCGGACGCAGCTCGACGCGGATCGGCAGGCGACCCTGCAGCTCCGGCAAGAGATCCGAAGGTTTGGAGACATGGAAGGCGCCGGAGGCGATGAAGAGGATATGGTCCGTCTTCACAGGCCCGTATTTGGTCGAAACCGTCGTGCCTTCGACGAGTGGCAGGAGATCGCGCTGGACACCTTCGCGCGAAACGCCGGCGCCCATGCCGCCGTCGCGGGCGGCGATCTTGTCGATCTCGTCGAGGAAGACGATGCCGTCGTTTTCGGTAGAGCGGACGGCCTCGCGCTGGATCACCTCGTTGTCGATCAGCTTATCGGATTCATCGCGGATCAGATCGGTATAGGAAGCCTTGACCGTCGTGCGGACCTTCTTGGTGCGGCCGCCCATCGCCTTGCCGAACATTTCCGACAGGTTGAGCACGCCGATATTGGCGCCCGGCATGCCGGGTATTTCGAAGCCGCCCATGCCGGAACCGGCATCGGCCACCTCGATGTCGATTTCCTTGTCGTCGAGCTCGCCGTCTCTGAGCTTCTTGCGGAAACTTTCGCGGGTGGCCGGTGAAGCGGTGGTGCCGACCAGCGCGTCGAGCACGCGTTCCTCGGCGCTCACATGCGCCTTGGCCTGCACCTCGGCCCGCTTCTTCTCGCGCACCAGGCCGATACCGACCTCGACCAGATCGCGGATGATCTGCTCGACATCACGGCCGACATAACCGACTTCGGTGAACTTGGTGGCTTCTACCTTGATGAAAGGCGCGCCGGCGAGTTTTGCCAGACGGCGGGAAATCTCCGTCTTACCGACACCGGTCGGGCCGATCATCAGGATGTTTTTCGGCATGACTTCGTCGCGCAGGCTCGGGTCGAGCTGCTGGCGACGCCAGCGATTGCGTAGCGCAATTGCGACGGCGCGTTTGGCATCATGCTGGCCGATGATGTAGCGATCGAGTTCGGAAACGATCTCGCGGGGGGAAAAGGTCGTCATTGCGTATCATTCTCCTGGCGGTCCGGAGCCATCGGCGCCCGGCCGCAATTCGTTGTTTCGTCGCGGCAGGTCATCCGCGGCAGCAGCCGGAAGGCCCGGGATTCAGCTTTCGACGTCCAGCAGTTCCACCACGATATTGTGGTTGGTGTAGACGCAGATGTCGGCGGCGATATCGAGGGCGCGCCGGGCGATCTCTTCGGCCGATTTGTCGGTATCCATCAGTGCACGGGCGGCGGCGAAGGCAAAATTGCCGCCAGAACCGATCGCCGTCGTGCCATGTTCGGGCTCCAGAACATCGCCGTTGCCGGTGATTGCCAGCGTGATCGATTTGTCGGCGACGAGCATCATGGCTTCGAGATTACGCAGGTATTTGTCGGTGCGCCAGTCCTTGGCGAGCTCGACGGCGGCGCGCATCAGCTGGCCGGGATATTGCTCCAGCTTCTTTTCAAGTCTTTCGAGCAGAGTGAAGGCGTCCGCCGTGGCGCCGGCGAAACCGGCGATCACCTCGCCCTTGCCGATGCGCCGCACCTTGCGGGCATTGCCCTTCATGACGGTCTGGCCGAGGCTCACCTGGCCATCGCCCGCCATCACCACCTTGCCGCCTTTTCGAACTGTAATGATTGTTGTCATAAAACACCTGTCTGCCCATGACGCGGGCCTTTACACGAGACCGCAAACCGGCCCTTGTTGGACCCTATGTAAGCAGGCCGGAGCCGATTGCAAATGGGCGGGCTTTTCCCCTGCCCGGCTTCTGGATATTTGCCGATGCGCCTGATAAGGAACGGCCTTATTCCGATGGAGGGCCACATGGCCGAGACCGCAGCAAGCCGCACGGGCAGCGTTTCCCGCAAGACCAACGAGACCTCGATTTCCGTTTCCGTTAATCTCGACGGCACCGGCAAATCGAAGATTTCGACCGGCGTCGGCTTCTTCGACCATATGCTCGACCAGCTTTCGCGGCATTCCCTCATCGACATGGAAATCGACGCCAAGGGCGACCTGCATATCGACGATCATCATACAGTCGAAGATACCGGCATTGCGATCGGTCAGGCGATCTCGAAAGCGCTCGGCGACCGCCGGGGCATCACACGCTATGCTTCGATCGATCTCGCCATGGACGAGACGATGACCAAGGCTGCGGTCGATCTTTCGGGTCGTCCCTTCCTCGTCTGGAATGTCGCCTTCAGCGCGCCGAAGATCGGCACCTTCGACACGGAACTCGTGCGCGAATTCTTCCAGGCGCTCGCTCAGAACGCCGGCATCACCTTACATATTCTCAACCATTATGGCGCCAACAACCACCATATTGCCGAGACATGCTTCAAGGCGGTCGCCCGCGCATTGCGCGCAGCGACAGAGATCGATGCGAGACAGGCGGGCCGTGTTCCCTCAACGAAGGGCACGCTCGTCTGAGCCCCTCAGGGAGCGGCGACAATGACCTCAAGCTACATTTTCCTGACACCGCCCGGCGGGGCGAGCGTAGCGACCGATGAGGTGCGCACGATTCGCGACGGCTTCACCTGGCTCGGCTTCCTGTTTCCATGGGTTTGGCTGCTGGTGCACGGGCTATGGCTGCATGCGGCCGCGGCGTTTCTCTTGCAGGGAATCGGCGGCGCACTGATGGACGAACCCGGTCTGGGGCCGGCGGGCGCGGCGATCATGCTGGGCGTGAATATAATGGTCGGTCTCGAGGGCCAGAATTTCCGCATCCGCAACCTTGCCGCCAAGGGCTGGAATGAGGACGCCCTCATTGCAGCCGATAAGCTCGATATTGCCGAGCAGGTCTATTTTGCTGACAAGACGGTCCCTGCGGCGAGTGAAGACACGGTCGCACCGGACTGGCAGACCAAGCCCGGTGCAAACAGCCCGCGTGGCCAGGCCACATCGCTTGGTCTCTTTGGTTTTGATGGAGGACGCTGACGATGCGCGTCGCGATTATCGACTACGGTTCCGGCAACCTTCGTTCGGCGACCAAGGCTTTCGAACGTGCCGCGCGCGAGGCGGGCATCGATGCCCACATCGATCTCACCGATAAGGCGGAGGACGTTGCTGCGGCCGATCGTATCGTGCTGCCCGGCGTCGGCGCATACGCCGATTGCCGGCGCGGACTGGACGCCGTGCCCGGGATGAGCGACATGCTGATCGAGGCTGTCGAGAACAAGGCGCGGCCTTTCCTCGGCATCTGCGTCGGCATGCAGCTCATGTCGTCGCGTGGTCTGGAGAAGACCGTGACACACGGCTTCGGCTGGATCCCAGGCGACGTCATCGAGATGACACCTGGCGATCCCGCCTTGAAAATTCCGCAGATCGGCTGGAACACGCTCGACCTGAAGCGCGAACATCCGCTGTTCGACGGCATTCCCACCGGGCCGCAGGGACTGCACGCCTATTTCGTGCATTCCTATCATCTTGCCGCCCAAAACCCCGAGGATGTCATTGCGACCGTCGATTATGGCGGGTCGATGACCGCCCTCGTCGGGCGCGACAACATGGTGGGCGCCCAGTTTCACCCGGAAAAGAGCCAGAAGCTCGGCCTCGCCCTGATCGCCAATTTCCTGCGCTGGAATCCGTAATACCTCCGCCTTATTTCCTCTTTATGGAAAGGGCGGAACAGGAGTGCACTCGATGCCGGCTTGGCGGAAATCAGGCAAGGTGTTCTATATGCTGCGGCCCTCCAGGGAGGCTCTGCCTCCCTTCTCGGATATCCGGCTTCCCGACGGGACGATCATTCGCCGCGTCGACGAAGCCCTCCATAAAAGAGCGCTTTCCAACGCGGCCAAGGCATTGAAAGAAAGGCTGGACCGATGATCCACGAATTCCTTGCCGGCAACGAGAATTCGCAGCTGCGCGCCAATGGGATCAATGCAAATGATATCACCGAAGCCGTGCTGGAATTCTATATCGAAGGCGAAGACGATCTGATCGGCCTGCTTGCCTACGCCCTTTACGAGCGGCAAAAGCGCGATTTCGTCGTCAGCTATCGCAAGCGGAATGCCGGCCGTTCGCCCAATGAGGCCGAGCTTGCCGCAGTTTCCAGCAACTATCTCTCTACCGACCTGCGCAATACGCTGCGCGATCGCGCCTCGCAGATTCTTTCGAGCTATGCCGAGACCTATGTGGAAGCGATGGAGCCCGATATCCGGCTCGCCGCCGTCAACAGCGACGCGCTGCGGCGGGCGCGCGAGATCGAGACATCGGTGAAGAAGCGCCTCGGCTTCTGGCGCCAGGTGCGTGCCGGCTTCATCGTCATCCTTCTGCTTCTGCTGCTTTTGAGCGCAGCCGCCATTGCCGCTGTCTTTTTCCGCTCGGATATCGTAGATGCGTGGAATGCGCTGATGGCAGCGATCACTCTACGGACGTAAGACGACATGATCCTTTTTCCCGCGATCGATCTGAAGGGCGGCCAATGCGTTCGTCTCAAGCTCGGCGACATGCAACAGGCGACGGTTTACAACACCGATCCGGCCGCCCAGGCGAAGTCCTTCGAAGACCAGGGTTTCGAATGGCTGCACGTGGTCGACCTCGACGGCGCCTTCGCGGGACATTCGGCCAATGGCGATGCCGTCGAGGCGATCCTGAAGGCGACGAAGAATCCGGTGCAGCTCGGCGGCGGCATCCGCACGCTCGACCACATCGAAGCCTGGCTGTCGCGCGGGCTGCGGCGGGTCATCCTCGGCACCGTCGCCGTCAGAAATCCTGAGCTGGTCATCGAGGCCTGCCGGAAGTTCCCCGGCCAAGTCGCCGTCGGCATCGATGCCAAGGGCGGCAAGGTGGCGGTCGAGGGCTGGGCGGAGGCTTCCGAACTCGGCATCATCGAGCTTGCCAGGAAATTCGAGGGCGCCGGCGTTGCCGCGATCATCTACACCGATATCGACCGCGACGGCATCCTGACCGGCATCAACTGGAGCTCGACGCTGGAACTCGCCGATACCGTTTCCATTCCCGTTATCGCTTCGGGCGGCCTGGCCTCCATCGCAGATATCAAGCGCATGCTGCAGCCCGACGCGCAGAAGCTGGAAGGGGCGATTTCAGGCCGGGCGCTTTACGACGGCCGCATCGACCCCAAGGAAGCGCTGGCGCTGATCAAGGCCAACAGGGCCAAGGAGACTGCGTAATGACCCTCAAGGCCCGTGTCATTCCCTGCCTCGACGTCAAGGACGGCCGCGTCGTCAAGGGCGTCAATTTTCTCAATCTCGTCGATGCCGGCGATCCGGTCGAAGCGGCGAAGGCCTATGACGCAGCCGGCGCCGACGAGCTCTGTTTCCTCGACATCACTGCTTCCTCGGACAATCGCGAGACGATTTTCGATGTCGTGTCGCGCACAGCCGATCAATGCTTCATGCCGCTGACGGTCGGAGGCGGGGTCAGAACCATCGCCGACATCCGCAAGCTCTTGCTTTGCGGCGCCGACAAGGTGTCGATCAACTCGGCAGCTGTCAGCAATCCCGATTTCGTCGCCGAGGCGGCCGACAAGTTCGGCGACCAGTGCATCGTAGTCTCGATCGACGCCAAGCGCAGGCGCACGCAAGCGGTCGGCGGCGACAATCTCAGCGCCTGGGAAATCTATACGCATGGCGGCCGCAACGCGACCGGCATCGATGCCGTCGAATTCGCGCAGAAGATGGTGGCGCGTGGGGCCGGCGAACTGCTGGTCACCTCCATGGACCGCGACGGCACTAAGGTCGGCTACGACCTGGAGCTCACGCGGACGATCGCCGATGCCGTGCGTGTGCCGGTCATTGCGTCCGGCGGTGTCGGCGATCTCGACGATCTCGTCGCCGGGGTGAAGGAAGGCCATGCCAATGCAGTGCTCGCCGCATCGATCTTCCACTTCGGCACCTATACCGTCAGCGAAGCGAAGCACTATATGTCGAAGTGCGGCATCGACATGCGTCTCGACTGAACTCTGAGAGCAGACAATGAGCGGATTTTCCCTTTCCGACCTCGAACGCATCGTCGAAGAGCGATCGAAAGCCTCACCGGAGCAGTCCTGGACAGCCAAACTCGTGGCTGCCGGCCAGCCAAAGGCGGCGAAGAAGCTCGGCGAAGAGGCCATCGAAGCGGTGATGGCGGCGGTGACCAGCGATCGCGACAATCTGACCTATGAGGCCGCCGATGTGCTCTATCACCTATTGGTCGTATTGAAGATTGCTGAAATACCGCTAGAGAATGTCATGGCCGAACTCCAGCGCAGAACCGCGCAGTCCGGTCTCAAGGAAAAGGCCAGCCGGCAGAGTTCATGAGTATCGCGACTGAGATTATCGGGGTGCCGGAGATATTGGATCACTTCCAGTCTGAATCCTATTCGCCCTACCATTTCTTCTCTTCCGAGCAATGGGCGAAATTCCGCGCCGACACGCCGCTGACGCTGACCGGCGACGAGGTCAAGCGGCTGCGCTCAATGGGCGACCCGATCGATCTCGACGAGGTCCGGCGCATCTATCTGTCGCTGTCGCGCCTGCTCTCGTCGCATGTCGAATCCTCGCAGATGCTGTTCGACCAGCGCAACCGCTTTCTCAGCATGTCGGATGTGACAAAAACGCCTTTCGTCATCGGCATCGCCGGCTCGGTCGCTGTGGGAAAATCGACCACAGCCCGTATCCTGAAGGAGCTCCTGGGCCGCTGGCCTTCCAGCCCGAAGGTCGATCTCATCACTACGGACGGCTTCCTCCACCCGAACGCGGTGCTGCAGCGGGAAAAGCTGATGCAGCGCAAGGGTTTCCCGGAAAGCTACGATACCGGCGCGATCCTGCGCTTCCTCTCGGCGATCAAGGCCGGGCGGCCCGATGTGAAGGCGCCGTGTTATTCGCATCTCGTCTATGACGTGCTGCCGGACGAATACAAGATCGTCGACCGTCCCGACATTCTGATCTTCGAAGGCATCAACGTGCTGCAATCGCGCGACCTGCCGGCCGACGGCAAGATCGTGCCGATGGTGTCCGACTTCTTCGACTTCTCGATCTATATCGATGCCGCGGAAGACCAGATCCACAACTGGTATGTGACGCGCTTCATGCGGCTGCGGGAAACCGCCTTCCGCGATCCCAACTCCTATTTCCATCGCTACGCCTCGATCACCGATGCGGAAGCGCTTGAAATCGCCGAAGATCTCTGGACGAACATCAACCTGAAGAACCTGCGGCAGAACATCCTGCCGACGCGGCCGCGCGCCGATCTCATCCTGAAAAAGGGCAAGGATCATCTGATCGAACAAGTCGCGCTCAGAAAACTATAGCAGGCGATCAATTTTCACGGACGAACACGGCGCAGCGTCAGATTGATGCGGCCGCCGTTCTTCAACAGCGTCGATGTCGCGGGGTAAATGCGGTCGACGCCATGATAACAAAGCCTCCCCTCGCCGCCCAGCACGACCAGATCGCCGCTCGCAAGCTTGAAGGATAGCGTGCTATCATTGCGATTGAGGCCGCCGACCCGGAAGAGGCAACTGTTGCCGAGCGAGACCGAGACGACCGGCGCCTGCAGATCCTGCTCGTCCTTATCCTGATGCAAGCCCATGCGGGCGTCGTCCGAATAGAAATTGACGAGGCAGGCCTCCGGCGGCTTCCCATAGCCGGAAACATCATTCCAGATATCAAGCAAAAGCTTCGGCATCTCAGGCCAGGGCCTGCCGGTCGCCGGATGCGTCGACTGATAACGATAGCCCCGCTCCTTGTCCGTCACCCAGCCGAGCGGCCCGCAATTGGTCATCCTGACCGACATCGGCTTGCCGGTGCCGGGCATGGCGGGCACATAGAGCGGCGCTTCGGCGACGACGGCACGGATCACCTCGACCAATGCTTCCTGGCGAGTCCGGTCGAGATATCCCGGCAGATGGCGGATGCCGTTCAGGAGCTCGGGCATGTCATTCACCGCCGCCGGGGCGGCCGCGCATTTTCTTGACTTCCGAGCGGCCGGATTTCTCCTTCAGACGGCGCTCGACCGAACCTTTGGTCGGCTTGGTCTTCTTGCGCGGCGGCGGCGGCGGCTTGGCCGCCTCCAGAATCAATTCCTTCAGCCGCTCGCGCGCATCCTCGCGGTTGCGGTCCTGGCTGCGAAAGCGGCTCGCCTCAATCATCAGCACGCCGTCCTTCGACATACGCCGGCCGGCGAGCTTGATCGCGTTGGCCTTGACGCGATCATTGAGGGAAGGCGAATTCGCAATGTTGAAGAACAGTTGGACCGCGGTCGAAACCTTGTTGACGTTCTGCCCACCGGGACCGCCCGCCAGAACGAACTGTTCCGTCAGCTCCCATCCCGCGATGGTGATCCTGTCATCGATGTAGAGCGCGTCGCTGGCCATGCGGCGTTCTATCTCATATCGGCCGGCAATTGAAAACATCGGCCATCAACGAGAAAACCCGGCTATCCTGCGATGCCGGGTTTCACGTGAATCAGAGATTCTGTTTAGCGTAATTCCCGGCAAAAGCGCTTCGCGCTTTGCCTGGCAGAACCGCTGCACACTTTTGCTGGAATTGCTTGCGCTTCTTATTCGGCGGCGGCCTTTACGCCCGGGGCCGCATCGCGGACGCCGCCATCGACGTGATCTTCGAACTTGGCGAAGTTGGCGATGAACATCGAGACCAGCTTTTCGGCCTGCGCGTCGTAGGCTGCCTTATCGGCCCAGGTCGAGTGCGGATCGAGAATGCCGCCGTCGACGCCATCGACGGAAACCGGCACGGCAAAGCCGAAATTTGTATCCGTACGGAATTCGAGCTGGCCGAGTTTGCCGCTGAGGGCGGCAGCGAGAAGGGCGCGCGTTGCCTTGATCGGCATGCGCTTGCCGGTGCCGTAGGCGCCGCCGGTCCAGCCGGTGTTAACGAGCCAGCACTCGACGCCGTGGCGGCTGATCAGCTCCTTGAGCAGGTTGCCGTATTCGGCCGGGTGACGCGGCATGAAGGGCGCACCGAAGCAGGTGGAGAAGGTCGCTTCCGGCTCGACGACACCCTTTTCGGTACCGGCCACCTTGGCGGTGTAGCCGGAGAGGAAGTGATACATCGCCTGATCGGGCGTCAGGCGCGCGATCGGCGGCATGACGCCGAAGGCATCGGCGGTCAGCATGATGATCGTCTTCGGATGTCCGGCGCGGCCGGTTTCCGAAGCGTTCGGGATGAAATGCATGGGGTAGGCGCAACGGGTGTTTTCCGTCAGCGAACCGTCATCGAAATCGGGCTCGCGACGTTCGTTGAGGACGACGTTTTCGAGCACGGTGCCGAAGCGCTGCGTCGTTGCGTAGATTTCCGGCTCGGCCTCGGCCGAAAGGCGGATGGTCTTGGCGTAGCAGCCGCCTTCGAAGTTGAAGATGCCGTTTTCGCTCCAGCCATGTTCGTCGTCACCGATCAGCGTGCGCGCCGGATCGGCCGAAAGCGTCGTTTTGCCGGTGCCGGAAAGACCGAAGAAGACCGCTGCGTCACCGTCCGGGCCTACATTGGCCGAGCAGTGCATCGGCATGACACCCTTGGCCGGCAAGAGGTAGTTGAGCACGGTGAAGACCGACTTCTTCATTTCGCCTGCATAGGAGGTGCCGCCGATGAGAACGAGTCCGTTGGTGAGATCGCAGGCGATCACCGTTTCCGAGCGGCAGCCGTGGCGGGCCGGATCGGCCTTGAAGCTCGGCAGATCGATGATCGTCAGCTTCGGCACGAAGGTCGGCAGCGCCGCCGCCTCGGGGCGGATCAGCAGATTGCGGATGAACAGCGAATGCCAGGCCAATTCGGTGATGACGCGGGTCGGCAGGGCATGGCCTTCCTCGGCACCGCCGACAAGATCCTGGGCGAACAGATCCATGCCCGCTGCATGCGCCAGCATGTCGTCGCGCAGCAGGGCAAAATGCTCCGGCGAGAGCGGCTTGTTGTTGTCCCACCAGATCTGGCCATCGGTATTGGCATCGCGAACGACGAATTTGTCGCGCGGCGAACGGCCCGTATGCTGACCGGTGAGGGCCCGAAGCGCGCCCTGAGCGGTCAGTTCGGCTTCACCCCGGCGGATCGCTTCTTCATAGAGCGCTGCAGCGGAAAAGTTATAGCGGACGCTGGCTGCGCCGCCCAATCCAACCGTTGCAAGCTCCGTTGCCGGGTTATGAACTCCGAACTTTTCCATGGCTAGTTCCCTTTGCTCAGGCTCGTTGCCGTTAAAACTAAGCGAGAAAATACGGGGAGAAATTTTAAAAGACAAGAGACAAAAATCGAGAAAATATAGTAATATCAAATAATTAATCGATTTAAATTTGTTTCATTCTTTTTAAATCGTTTGAAGAGCCACGTTGAAACATTTCGACACACAACTTTTGGATGCCAGGGAATTTTACAACAATCTTCCCCTTTATCTTTGCCACAATTTGTTCCACCTTTATCCTCCATAAGCGCATCCGGTCATTGAGACCGCCTGGGGACGACCAAAATCCGGGAGATTGCGCACTGATGACGGAGACCAACACCATGGCTACAATCGCGCTCGTTGACGACGACCGCAACATCCTCACCTCGGTGTCGATTGCACTGGAAGCCGAAGGATATAAGGTCGAGACCTATACGGACGGTGCTTCGGCGCTCGACGGCCTTCTGGCGCGACCGCCGCAGCTGGCGATCTTCGATATCAAGATGCCGCGTATGGACGGCATGGAATTGTTGCGCCGCCTGCGGCAGAAGTCCGACATTCCCGTCATCTTCCTCACCTCCAAGGATGAGGAGATCGACGAACTGTTCGGCCTGAAGATGGGCGCGGACGATTTCATCACCAAGCCTTTCTCGCAGCGCCTGCTGGTGGAGCGCGTCCGCGCCGTCCTGCGCCGCGCCTCGAGCCGCGAAGCCACAGCCGCCAGCGGCACGAGCCCTAGCGGTGCGCCGAAAGCCGGCGCGGTGCAGCAGGCCCGCTCGCTGGAGCGCGGGCAGCTGGTCATGGACCAGGAGCGCCATACCTGCACCTGGAAGGGCGAGGCAGTGACGCTGACGGTGACCGAGTTCCTGATTCTGCATTCGCTGGCGCAGCGCCCCGGCGTCGTGAAAAGCCGCGACGCGCTGATGGATGCAGCCTATGATGAGCAGGTCTATGTCGACGACCGGACCATCGACAGCCACATCAAGCGGCTGCGCAAGAAATTCAAGATGGTCGATACCGACTTTGATATGATTGAAACGCTCTACGGAGTGGGATACCGCTTCCGCGAAGCAGCTTGAGCCCGAGCGGCACAGCTGGAAATATTGAAGGTTGCCGGCCGGTTTATCCGGCCCAACCTTTCGAAAGGGCCTGTCATTGGCACAGTTGGTGCAGGAAAGGGATTTGGACGATGCGGAGGGCGTGAGCACCCGTCGCGTCCGGGGCCGCCGTTGGTCGCATCCCTTTACGCTGATCCGCCGCATCTTCGGCAATGCGGTGTTTTCGAGCCTGACGCGACGCATCCTGTTCTTCAACCTCGTCGCGCTGGTGGTGCTCGTCGGCGGCATTCTCTATCTCAACCAGTTTCGCGAAGGCTTGATCGACGCCCGCGCCGAAAGCCTGTTGACGCAGGGTGAAATCATTGCCGGCGCCGTTTCGGCCTCCGCGTCGGTCGATACGAACTCGATCACCATCGATCCGCAAAAGCTGCTCGAACTGCAGGCCGGCCAGAGCATCACCCCGGTGCCGAACGACGAGGATCTGGAATTTCCGATCGATCCGGAAAAGGTCGCGCCGGTCCTGCGCCGACTGATCTCGCCGACACGCACACGCGCGCGCATCTTCGATGCCGACGCCAATCTGCTGCTCGATTCGCGCCACCTCTATTCGCGCGGCCAGGTGTTGCGCTTCGACCTGCCGCCGGTCGAAGAAGAGAAGCAGACCTGGAGCGATTGGTTCGCGACGTTGTTCAACAAGGCGCTGCAGCCGGGCAATCTGCCGCTCTACAAGGAAGCACCGGGCGGCGACGGCTCGATCTATCCCGAGGTGATGAACGCGCTGACCGGCGTGCGCGGCGCAGTCGTGCGCACCACCGAAAAAGGCGAGCTCATCGTTTCCGTCGCCGTTCCGATCCAGCGCTTCCGCGCCGTGCTCGGCGTGCTGCTGCTGTCGACACAAGCGGGTGACATCGACAATATCGTCCATGCCGAACGACTGGCCATCATGCGCGTCTTCGGCGTGGCGACGCTTGTCAACGTACTGCTGTCGCTGGTGCTCTCATCGACGATCGCCAATCCGCTGCGCCGTCTTTCGGCCGCCGCCATCCGCGTTCGCCGCGGCGCCAAGACACGTGAGCAAATTCCGGACTTTTCCGCCCGCCAGGACGAAATCGGCAATCTCTCCATAGCCTTACGCGAGATGACGACAGCGCTCTATGACCGCATCGACGCGATCGAGAGCTTTGCCGCCGATGTCAGCCACGAGCTGAAAAACCCGCTGACTTCGCTGCGCAGCGCCGTCGAAACACTGCCGCTCGCCAGGTCGGAGGATTCCAAGAAACGGCTGCTTGATGTCATTCAGCACGATGTCCGCCGTCTCGATCGCCTGATCAGCGATATTTCCGACGCCTCGCGGCTCGATGCCGAACTCGCACGCGTCGACGCCGCTTCCATCGATATGGAGGTGCTGCTGCGCGACCTGATCGACGTGTCGCGTCAGATCAGGGGCAGCAAAAAGCAGGTGCAGATCGACTATGTCGTCGAACGCAAGCCGAACATGAAAACGCGCTTCGTCGTCAACGGTCACGACCTGCGCATCGGCCAGATCGTCACCAATCTGATCGAGAACGCCCGCTCCTTCGTCCCCGAAAAAGACGGCAGGATTACCGTGCGGCTGATGCGGACACGGTCGCGCTGTGTCACCACGATCGAAGACAACGGTCCCGGCATCCAGGCGGAAAATATCGACCGCATCTTCGAGCGCTTTTATACAGACCGGCCGGAATCGGAAGGCTTCGGCCAGAATTCCGGGCTCGGGCTATCGATCAGCCGCCAGATCGCCGAGGCGCATGGCGGATCGCTCAGAGCAGAGAACATTACCGATGCCGACAGCGGGCAGGTGCTCGGCGCGCGCTTTATCCTCGCCCTGCCCCTCGATCCAGCCGCATGACGGCGGCTGCCAACATCCATGCCACGGCGATCGTCGTCGGCAGAACGGGGCTGCTGTTCAGCGGTCCCTCGGGCTGGGGGAAATCGATGCTGGCTTTCACCTGCATGACCGAGGCGCGCCGCCTCGGGCTGTTCACGGCGCTGGTCGCCGATGATCAGGTGCTTCTGTCGGGAGAGACCGGTACGGTGATCGCCACCTGCCCGCCGTCGATCGCCGGGCTCATCGAACTTCGCGGCACCGGCATCGTTCGGCAGGACCACGTCCCTCAGGCGGCCATGCATTATGCCGTGCTTCCGGGCAGCGCTTCCGGCGAAAACCGCGTGCCTCCAGAGGGCGAGATCGTCAGCCTTGCCGCCGGTGTTTCACTTCCCGCATTGCGGTTGCTCACTGGCGTGTCTTCACCGCTTGCGATCCTGATGGCAAAAGCCCCTGATATCGGAGATTGAGGCCATCCGGATTGATCAATCTGCCTTATATATTTGCATTTTTATCTTGCACTTCGGCTTTTCATGGCCAAGATGTGCCCCCACCGGTGGACGTAATTGCTGCATTGCGATATTGGGGCCACCGTTTGCGTATATGGGAGCAGTAATATCATGATCGGACTTGTGCTTGTCACTCATGGCAAGCTGGCTGAAGAGTTTCGTCATGCTGTCGAGCACGTCGTCGGTCCTCAGAAATTCATCGAGACGGTCTGTATTGGCCCCGAAGACGATATGGACCAGAGACGGCAGGACATTCTGCAAGCCGTTTCCGGCGCCGATGACGGCCATGGCGTTGTCATCCTGACCGACATGTTCGGCGGCACGCCGTCCAATCTCGCCATCTCGGTCATGAGCAGCGGCCACACCGAAGTCATTGCCGGCATGAACCTGCCGATGCTGATCAAGCTCGCCGGCGTACGCGGCGAGAACAACATGGAGAAGGCGCTGGTGGAGGCTTCCGAAGCCGGGCGGAAATATATCAATGTCGCGAGCCGCGTGCTCAGCGGAAAATAACGGCGCTTCATGACATCGCTTTCCCGGGAACTCCTTATCATCAACAAGCGCGGCCTTCACGCTCGCGCTTCCGCTAAATTCGTGCAGATGGTCGAGAATTTCGATGCGGCCATCACCGTTTCCAAAGATGGAATGACGGTCGGCGGCACCTCGATCATGGGTCTCATGATGCTTGCCGCAAGCCCCGGCTCCAGCGTCGTCGTCTCGGCAAGCGGCAGCCAGGCTCAGGAAGCCCTGGAGGCCCTGGATCAGCTGATCCAGAACAAGTTCGGCGAGGAAATGTGAGCTCGGGCGAGTTCATATAAACATATAAAGACTTCTTTATATCCTTATTGCCATCCCTGACGAAGCCTGCTAAACGGCTGACATGCCGTGCGCTTGCCTGCGCCTGCGCCAATTTTTGAGCCGTTTTTCAGCCTGGAGACCTCTATGAGCACTGAAAAAGATTATGTCGTCGCCGATATCGGGCTTGCGGATTTCGGCCGCAAGGAAATTACGATCGCCGAAACCGAAATGCCGGGGCTGATGTCCTGCCGCGCCGAGTTCGGCGAGGCAAAGCCGCTGAAGGGCGCACGCATCACCGGTTCGCTGCACATGACCATCCAGACGGCCGTGCTGATCGAAACCTTGGTGGCGCTCGGCGCCGAAGTCCGCTGGGCCTCGTGCAACATCTTCTCGACGCAGGATCATGCCGCTGCCGCGATCGCCGCCGCCGGCGTTCCGGTTTTCGCCATCAAGGGTGAAACGCTCGAGGACTATTGGACCTATACCGACAAGATCTTCCAGTGGGCCGATGGCGGCTTTTCCAACATGATCCTCGATGACGGCGGCGACGCCACCATGTACATCCTGCTCGGCGCCCGCGCCGAAGCCGGCGAGGACGTGCTCTCCAACCCGCATTCCGAAGAAGAGGAAATCCTCTTCGCCCAGATCAAGAAGCGCCTTGCCGCTTCCCCGGGCTGGTTCACCAAGCAGCGCGATGCCATCAAGGGCGTCACCGAGGAAACGACGACCGGCGTCAACCGCCTCTACCAGCTCAGCCAGAAGGGCCTGCTGCCCTTCCCGGCGATCAACGTCAACGACTCCGTCACCAAGTCGAAGTTCGACAACAAGTACGGTTGCAAGGAATCGCTGGTCGACGGCATCCGCCGCGGCACCGACGTGATGATGGCCGGCAAGGTCGCCGTCGTCTGCGGCTACGGCGACGTCGGCAAGGGTTCGGCTGCCTCGCTCTCCGGCGCCGGCGCCCGCGTCAAGGTTACGGAAGCCGATCCGATCTGCGCTCTGCAGGCCGCCATGGACGGCTATGAAGTCGTGCTGCTCGAAGACGTCGTTTCGTCGGCCGATATCTTCATCACCACGACCGGCAACAAGGACGTCATCCGCATCGACCATATGCGGCAGATGAAGGACATGGCGATCGTCGGCAATATCGGCCATTTCGACAACGAAATCGAAGTTGCAGCGCTGCGTAACCTCAAGTGGACCAACGTCAAGCCGCAGGTCGATCTGATCGAGTTCCCCAAGGGCAACCGCATCATTCTTCTCTCCGAAGGCCGTCTGCTCAACCTCGGCAATGCGACCGGCCATCCGTCCTTCGTGATGTCGGCTTCCTTCACCAACCAGACGCTGGCGCAGATCGAACTCTTCACCAAGCCCGGCCAGTACGAGAACAAGGTGTATATCCTGCCGAAGCATCTCGATGAGAAGGTCGCGCGCCTGCATCTCGACAAGCTCGGCGTGAAGCTTACCCAGCTCAGCGAAGAGCAGGCAGCCTATATCGGCGTGAAGCCGCAGGGTCCGTTCAAGTCCGACCACTACAGATATTGATCTCGTCGTCGATATCCACAAGATGTAGAAGCCGCGGCATTGACAAATGCCGCGGCTTATTTTTTTGGCCGCTCCCTTCCCGCCGATTCCCTTCCGAAGTATTGTTTTAAGACTTGATTCGGGACGCCGGACCCCGTCCGACCGCTCCGAAAATGGGATGTCTTGTCGTAATGCGGCACATTGAAGGACGGAGACATACCGCGGATGTCGGAAATGAAAAACAGCCTGCCCGGTCAGGCGGATGACGGCGCTCGCGCCGGTCGCCGCCCGCTCTCGGCAGGCCAAGACTATAGATCTGCAACGGCGCGCAAAGCCGCAAAGCAAAAGCATGGATCATTGGCGCGCTTCCTTAAAACCTGCGCGGCCGGCACGGCGCTAGCCGCGCTGGCGCGGCCGGTTCTGGCACAAGGCGAGCAGCAGGCGGCCGCATCGGCTCACCTCTTCACCTCCTCACAGGTCGTCGGCGTTTCCGTCGTCATCGGCGTCATCTCGGCGGCCCTGCTCTCGACGCTGTGGCTGGTGCGCCAGCGCGGCAATCTGGAAAACGAGAGCCGGGAAATCCGCTCGGCGCTCTCCGATGCCCAGCAGCGCATTTCGCAATATCAGGCGCTGATCGCCGACAAGAACCGGCGGATCGTCATCTGGGACGGCAATGCGCGCCCCGAGCTTCTCGGCCAGCTTCCGCCCGAAACCGGCGCACCGCAGGACGGCGAATTCCTGGCCTTCGGCCTCTGGCTGAAATCGCATTCGGCCGCCGATCTGGAAAAGGCGATCGACCGGCTGCGCGACGGCGCGCAGAGCTTCGATATGGTGGTCGAAACCATCCGCGATGAAATCCTCGAGGCGCAGGGCCGGGTTTCCGGCGGACGCGCCTTTGTCCGCTTCGTGGCGCTCAACAATCTACGCGCCGAGCTTGCCGAACTCAGGATCGAGCGCGACCGGCTGATGACCTCGATCTCGGCCTTCCAGACCATGCTCGACGCGATCGACATGCCGGCCTGGCAGCGCGACCCGGCGGGCCGCCTCACCTGGGTCAACCAGGCTTATGGCGACGCGGTCGAAGCACGCTCGCCGCAGCAGGCGATCAACGAAGGCCGCGAGATGCTGACGACCGTGGCGCGCGAACGCATTCGCGCGGTGACGACGCCGGAATCGCCTTTCCATGACACGATCTCGACCGTCGTGCGCGGCAACCGGACATTCTTCGACGTCGTCGATGTCAAGGTCCCCGGCGGCTCGGCCGGCATTGCAATCGATGTGTCCGACATCGAAGCGGTGCGCGCCGAACTGGAACGGACGCTGAAGAGCCATGCCGAAACGCTCGACCATCTCGCCACACCCGTCGCCATCTTCGACGGCGAGCGCCGGCTGCAATTCTACAACCAAGCCTTCGTTGCGCTGTGGGAGCTGGATATTGCCTTCCTCGAAAGCCGGCCCGACAATAGCGAACTGCTCGAGCGGCTGCGGGCGGCCAAGAAGCTGCCGGACCAGCTCAACTGGAAAAGCTGGAAGGAAGCCGCCCTTTCCGTCTATCGCGCGCTCGACACGCAATCGGATCTCTGGCACCTGCCGAACGGACAGACGCTGCGCGTCTTCGCCACCGCCCATCCGCAGGGCGGCGCGACCTGGGTTTTCGAAAATCTGACCGAACAGGTCGATCTCGAAACGCGCTACAACACGCTGGTCAAGGTGCAGGGCGAAACGATCGATCATCTTTCCGAAGGGGTGGCGGTATTCGGGCCCGATGGCCGCATCCGCCTGTCGAATCCGGCCTTCCGGGCGCTCTGGGGCATTACCGAAATCGAAGCCAAGCCCGGCACTCATATCCGCGCCTTGGGCGAGGCCTGCGCACCGTCCTATGACCGGCCGGACGGCTGGAAGACCTTCGCGGAACTGATCACCAGCTTCGATGACGAGCGCCGCTCGAGCCAGGGGACGCTGGAACTCTTCTCCGGCCTCGTGCTCGATTACGCCGTCATCCCGCTGCCGAACGCGCAGACCATGCTGACCTTCGTTAACATGACCGACAGCGTGCGGGCCGAGCGGGCGTTGACCGAGAAGAACGAGGCGTTGCGCAAAGCCGACGAATTGAAAAACGACTTCGTTCAGCATGTTTCCTATGAACTTCGCTCACCGCTGACCAATATCATCGGCTTTACCGATCTGCTGCGCACGCAGGGCGTTGGGCCGCTGAATGACCGGCAGGCCGAATATATCGACCACATTTCGACCTCGTCCTCGGTTCTACTGACGCTCGTCAACGATATCCTCGATCTTGCGACCGTCGATGCCGGCATTATGCGGCTCAACTATGCCGAGATTGATCTCAACGACCTGCTCGACGACGTCTCGATGCAGATCGCCGACCGGCTGCACGAAAGCGGCGTCGCGCTCGAAATCACCGCGCCTGCCTATCTCGGCTCGATCATCGCCGATCCGCAGCGGTTGAAGCAGATCCTGCTGAAGCTGCTTGCCAATGCGGCGAATTTCTCGCCCGAGGGCACCTCGATCGCGCTCGAATGCCATCGCGAAGGCTCGGATTTCGTGTTCGCCGTCAGTGATCGCGGCCCCGGGATTTCACCCGACATGATCGCGACCGTCTTCGACCGGTTCGCGACGGGGGCAAAAAGCGGCAAACGCGGCGGCGCCGGCCTCGGCCTATCGATCGTCGACAGCTTCGTCAGCCTGCATCACGGCGACGTGACGATCGATAGCGAGCCGGGCAAGGGCACCACCGTGGTCTGCCGCATTCCTTCGGTCGACATCCCGCATTCCGCCGCCGCCGAATGACGACCGGCGATACGATCTCGGTTTTTCTGAAGGACGAAGCGGCGACCATCCGCTTCGGCGACGATCTGGCGCTCGCCCTGAAAGCCGGCGATTGCCTTGCTCTTTCCGGCGATCTCGGTGCGGGCAAATCTTCGCTTGCCCGTGCGATCCTGCGCGCCATGGCCGACGACGAGGGGCTCGAAGTCCCGAGCCCAACCTTCACGCTGGTGCAATCCTACGATCTGCGCATTCCCATTTCGCATTTCGATCTCTACCGGCTCGGCGATCCGGCCGAACTGACGGAACTCGGCTTCGACGAAGCCCTGGAGAACGGCATCTGCCTCGTCGAATGGCCCGAGATGGCAGAGGGCGAACTGCCCGCCGAGCGTATAGCACTGGGCTTGGAACATGAGGGCAGCGGCCGCCGGGCAACGATCAAGGCCTTGGACCCGCAGGCCTCGCGCATCCGAAGGGTCCTGGCGATCCGCGCTTTCCTCGACGAAGCCGGCTATCCCGATGTCAAACGCCGCTTCCTGACCGGCGATGCCTCGCTGCGCGCCTATGAGGCGATTTATCCGGACGCCGCCCCGCGAAAAATACTGATGGATTGGCGCCCGCATCCCGAGGGACCGCCGGTCCATGACGGCAAGTCCTATCCCAAGGTCGCGCATCTCGCACAGAACGCCTATCCCTTCGTCGCCATTGCCGATGCCTTGCGTGAGCGCGGTTTTGCGACGCCGGAGATTTATAAGGTCGATTATGAGCAAGGCATTTTGCTGATCGAAGATCTTGGCACCGAAGGCGTGCTCGATGACGACGGACGGCCGATCGCCGATCGTTACCGGCAAAGCGTTGCCTGCCTTGCCCATCTTCATTCCATGCAGATTCCGCAGGATATCCCGGTTTCGACAACGCATACGCATCACATTCCGGACTTCGACCGCACGGCGATGAAAATGGAAGTGCAGCTCATGCTCGACTGGCATATCGCCTGGAAGCGCGGCACGGCACCTGCGGATGCCGAACGCGCGGAATATCTTGCGATCTGGGACCATCTGATCGACGAGCTGCGATCGGCTGAAACCAACCTGCTGCTGCGCGACTTCCATTCGCCAAACATCATCTGGCGCGAACAGGAAAGCGGCATCAAAAAAATCGGTCTCATCGACTTCCAGGACGCCATGATCGGCCCCACGGCCTATGACCTTGCCTCGATCGTCCAGGACGCCCGCGTCACGATCGAACCGCCGCTTTTCCGGCAGCTGATGGACGATTATCTGGCGCTTCGCCACGCACAGGGCGGCTTCGACGAAGCCGGATTCCTGAAAGCCTGGGCGATCATGTCGGCGCAGCGCAATTGCAAGCTTGCCGGCCTCTGGGTGCGGCTGCTGCAGCGGGACGGCAAGCCCGGCTACCTCAAACATATGCCGCGCACACTCGCCTATCTGAATGTCGCGCTCGATCACGAGGCGCTTGCCCCCTTGCGCGATTGGTGCGCAAGGGCTGGAATAGGCCAGAGCGAATCATAAGTTCCGGATCAAGATGACCATCAGACAAGCCATGGTACTGGCCGCGGGTCTCGGGACCCGCATGCGCCCGATCACCGATACGATTCCGAAGCCGCTGGTGAAGATCGACGGCAAGCCGATGATCGATTATGCGCTGGACGCGCTGGTTTCGGCCGGCGTCGAGCGGGCCGTCGTCAACGTTCATCATCATGCCGAGCAGATGCTCGACCATCTCGGCAAATATCGCGGCCTCGACATCGTGGTATCAGACGAGCGGGACGGGCTGATGAATTCCGGTGGAGGGCTCGCGAAGGGCCTGACGCTGCTGGACCGTGACGACATCTTCGTCATGAATGCCGATCTCTTCTGGACCGGCGAACAGCCGGGGCGGCCGACGAATCTGCAACGCTTAGCCGGATTCTTCGATGCAGAGCAGATGGACATGGCGCTGCTTTGCGTCAGGATTGAGGATACGACGGGTCACAACGGCAAGAACGATTTCAGCCTCGCTGCAGATGGCCGGCTGACGCGGTATCGCGACGATCCGTCCAATCCCGTCGTCTATGCCGGGGCGATCGCCATGAACCCGGCGCTGCTTGATGATGCGCCGAAGGATGCTTTCAACCTCAATATCTATTTCGACAAGGCGATCGCGCGCCGACGGCTGTTCGGCATTATGCTCGAAGGCCATTGGCTGACTGTAGGAACGCCAGAGGCGATCGGCGAAGCGGAGAAAACGATCCGCCGACTGCGGGCGTTCGCGTGAGCTCATGGCGGACCGGCACCAGCCACGCATCCTGACGATCCCGGCGGGCCTGCCGTTCCTGAAAACGCTGGCGACGACGCTTTGCGACGGCCGCCTGACGCCCCTCTTTCGGCATGAGCCCGATGATCCGCTGTCGCTCGCCAGGGTGACGATCTACCTGCCGACCCGCCGCGCCGTGCGCGTGCTGCGCTCGGAATTCGTCGACCTGCTCGGCGGCCGCTCGGCGATCCTGCCGGTGATCCGTCCTCTCGGCGAAACTGATGACGACAGCGGATATTTCGAAGAGGCGTTGCCGGCGACGATCGATCTCGCCCAGCCGCTGTCGAATACCGCCCGGCTCCTGGAACTGGCGCGGCTGATCCTTGCCTGGCGAAACAAACTGCCGGAGATCGTCCGTCACATCCATTCCGACTCGCCGCTCGTTGCGCCGGCAAGCCCGGCGGATGCGATCTGGCTCGCCCGCAACCTCGCGGAGCTGATCGATTCCATCGAAACCGAGGATCTTGACTGGTCGGAACTGTCGAAACTCGACACCGGCGACTACGCCGCCTGGTGGCAGCTGACGGCGGAGTTCCTGCAGATCGCCAGCGCCTTTTGGCCGGAGCGGCTTTCCGAGCTTGGCAAGTCCTCGCCGGCGCGGCACAGAAACGCCATTCTGCGGGCCGAAGCAGCCAGGATTTCGGCGGCGAAGCCGGCCGGGCCGATTATCATCGCCGGTTCGACGGGTTCGGTTCCTGCTACGGCCGATCTCATCGCCGCCGTTGCCAATCTGCCTGAAGGCGTGATCGTCCTTCCCGGCCTCGATCTCTCCATGCCCGAGAGGCATTGGCAAATGGTGGCGCCGGAGCCGGCGCCGGGCCAGCATGCCAACCCGGCCGGCCGGAGCCATCCGCAATATGGCCTGTCCTCGCTGCTGAAGAGGCTGAGGCTGACACGAGCCGATATCGGCCTCCTGGAGAAGCCGGAGGCCGATCTTGACCAGCGCGCCGAAATCCTGTCGCGCGCGCTCGCCCCGGCAGAGGCGACGAGCGACTGGGGGGCATGGAAGGGCGCGCTGCCCGAGGGAGCGCTGACTTCGGCCTTCGCCGATGTTTCGCTGATCGAAGCCGCCAATGAGCGCGAGGAAGCAACCGCAATTGCCATCGCCCTCAGGCTGGCGTTGGAAAGGCCGGGACAGGACGGCGAGAGCCGGGCTGCGTTGATCACGCCGGACCGCAATCTCGCCCGTCGGGTGATGGCGGAACTTTCCCGCTTCGGGATTCTCGCCGACGATTCGGCCGGCACTCCGCTTTCGGCGACGCCGCAGGGCACGCTGCTGCAGCTGCTGCTGGAGGCGGCGTTGCGGCCGGGCGACCCGGTGGCGATCGTGTCGCTGCTCAAACATCCGCTGGCGCGCTTCGGTCTCGAACGCGATGCCCTGATTTCCGCGACCGAAGCGCTCGAACTGCTGGCGCTGCGCGGCGGCGTGGCGGAGGTGGATATCAACGCGCTCGAATCGCTCCTGACCCACCAGCTTGGCGAACAGGCCCTGGACCGACACGCGCCGCAATGGCGCAAGGCGCTGCCAGCCGAGGCCGTCGAGACCGCATCCGAACTTGCCCGTCGGGTCACCCGCGCGACAGAGCCGCTTGCTTCCACGCTGGTCCGGCACCGGCCGGAAGAGCGCGGCAAGACGGCACGTTTCACGCTGTCCGAATGGGCGGAGCGGACCGGCCGTTCGCTGGAAGCGGTCGCGGCAGATCCGCACGGCAATCTTGCCGATCTCTGGTCGCACGAGGCAGGCGACGCCCTTGCCTCGCTTCTTGGCGAAGTGATCGACACGGACGGCCAGATGGAGGCCGACGGGCCGCAATGGATCGACATCATGGCCGCGCTCGCCGCCGGCCATGCGGTGAAGCCGCGGGCCCTCAGCCATCCCCGCCTCTTCATCTTCGGCACGCTGGAAGCCCGCCTGCAGAGCGTCGACACGCTGATCCTCGGCGGATTGAACGAAGGCTCCTGGCCAGCGCAGAGCGCCAACAATCCCTTCATTCCGCGCATGATGAAGACGGAGATCGGGCTCGAACCGCCGGAGCGGCGCATCGGCCAGCTGGCGCATGATTTCGAGATGGCGAACGGCACTCGCCACCTGATCTATTCGAGAGCGCTGCGCCAAGGTTCGACGCCGACAGTCGCCTCACGCTGGCTGCAGCGACTGCTGGCGCTCGGCGGAGAGGCATTTGAGGCGGCATTGAGAGAGCGCGGCAACCGGTATCTGCAATGGGCCGGTCTCATCGATCGGGGAGAGGACCAGACACCGGCGCAGCGGCCCTCGCCGAAACCGCCGCTGGCGCTGCAGCCGAAATCCTATTCCTTCAGCGAGGTCGGACGGCTGCGCCGCGATCCCTACGCCATCTATGCCCGTCGCATCCTGCGGCTCGATCCGGTCGACGCGTTCAACCGCGACCCGGGAGCGGCAGAACGCGGAACGCTCTATCACACGATCATCGACCGGTTCATCCGCGAGGCGCATGTGGCCGGCACGCCGGAGGCGGCAGCGGCGATGGAGGGGATCGTTGCCGAGCTTTTCGACATGGAGAAGCTGCCGCCGCATATCGATGCTGTCTGGCGGCCGCGCTTTCGCGAGGTAGCCCGTGCCTTCCTCGAATGGGAGGCCGGACGACGCCCCGCCATCCGCAGGACGCTGACGGAAGTGCGCGGCGGCGTGGAGCTGGAGGCGATCAATATCCGACTGAACGGCGTTGCGGACCGGATCGATATTACAGGACCGGGGGCGGCCGATATCATCGATTACAAGACCGGCTACAACCCCTCACCGGCACAGGCACGCGCGCTTCTCGATCCGCAGCTCGCGCTGGAAGCGGCGGCTCTGAACGCCGGCGCCTTCCGCGATGCCGGCAGTCTCATCCCGCAGGATCTGCTCTATGTCCGCCTGCGTCCGGGACGCCGGTTCCAGGTCGATACGGTGAACAATGAGAACTCGGCCCGCAGCGACAAAGCAAAATCAGCGATGGACCTCGCCGCGGACTCGATCGACCAGCTGATCAAGTTCGTCAGTTTGCTGCAGTCCGGCGAAAAGGGCTTTACCTCGCGGCTCATTCCGGCGCAGCAGTTTGATTTCGGCGGCGATTTCGATCATCTCGCCCGCGTCTCCGAATGGTCGACGGCCGAGACCGAGGAAGGCGGCGGCGATGAGTGACCAGACCGCTCTTCCGAATGACGACGATCCCGGCGCCTGGATCGGCTGGACGACGATTCAACAGGCAATCGCCTCCGATCCCGAGCGCTCGGCCTGGGTCTCGGCCAATGCCGGTTCCGGCAAGACGCATGTCCTGACCCAGCGTGTCATTCGTCTGCTGCTTGCCGGCGCACGGCCTTCCGCCATTCTCTGCCTGACTTATACCAAGGCCGCGGCCTCCGAAATGTCGAACCGCGTCTTCGAACGGCTGGCGGACTGGGTGGTGCTCGACGACGAAGATCTCAGTCGGCGGATCATGCAGATCGAGGGTACGGCGCCAGATGCGCTGAAGCTTACCGAGGCGCGCCGGCTGTTTGCGAAGGCGCTGGAAACGCCGGGCGGATTGAAGATCCAGACGATCCATGCCTTTTGCGAAGCGCTGCTGCACCAATTCCCGCTGGAGGCCAATGTTGCCGGGCATTTCTCGGTCCTCGACGATCGCGCGGCGGCGGCACTGCTTTCCGATGCACGCCGGGCGCTGCTGACGGCAACGGCGCCGGAAGAGGGCAGCACCCTTGCCCAAGCGTTCGCCTATGTGCTCAATCTCGGCGACGAATCCGGGCTGGAGAACCTGCTCGCCGACATCGTCGCCAACCGCAACGCGATTCGCCGCTTCACGGCGGCTGCCGAACGACTGGGCGGCGTGGAGGCGGTTCTGCGCGACAGGCTCGGCCTTGCCGCGGGCGATACGGAAAGCCGGATCGCGGCGCAATATTGGCCGTTGCCGGAGCTTTCGGGCGGCATGCTGGAGCTTTATCTGTCGCTTGCCGACCACAAGGGCGGCGCCAAGGCGCACGAGGTTGCCTATGGCCTCAGGCTTGCCGGCCGGGAGCGGGACGATGCCAGGCGCGCCGAAATGCTGGAGAAGATCTTCCTTACGGCAAAAGGCGAGCCGAAATCGGACTCGCAGTTCCTGGTCAAGGCCATGCTTGCGGAAGCACCGCAATTGACGAGCGCCATCGCCGCCGCCCGTGCGCATGTCGCGGCAAGCCGTGATCGGTTGAAACTGATGCGAATGTTCGGCGCCACGCAGGCCGCGCTGGTGCTCGCCGGTCGGCTGAATCACGATTACGAGGAGCTGAAGAAGCAGCGCAGCCAACTGGATTTCGAGGACTTGATCACCCGCACCGCCGACCTGCTGACCAGGAGTGGCGTCGGTCCCTGGATCCATTACAAGCTCGACCGGGGTATCGATCATATCCTCGTCGACGAGGCGCAGGATACCAGCCCGATCCAATGGAGCGTCATCCAGTCGCTCGCCGAGGATTTCTTTTCCGGCGAGAGCGCCCGGCCGGTCGTGCGCACGCTCTTTGCCGTCGGCGACGAGAAACAGTCGATCTACTCCTTTCAAGGAGCGCGGCCCGAACGTTTTTCCGAAGAGAGCGACCGGACGCGGCGGCGGGTCTCCGACAGCGGGCAGAGCTTTTCTTCGGTGCGGTTGCCACTCTCCTTCCGCTCAACTGCCGACGTGCTTGAGGCCGTCGACCAGATCTTCAGCACCTCGGACAATGCGCGGGGGCTCAGCGCGGTCGGCGAACCGGTCGTGCATCGGTCCAGCCGCATCGGCCATCCCGGCGCCGTAGACCTCTGGGAGATGATCGCGCCTGAGGCGGTGGTAAAGGAAGAGGATTGGACGGCGCCCTTCGACGCGACGCCGGAAAGCGCACCGGCCGCAATCCTCGCGCGGCGGATCGCCCATTCGATCGGCACGCTCGTCGGCCGTGAAACGATCATCGACAAAGGCAAGGAGCGGCTCATCGAAGCCGGTGACATTCTTGTCCTGGTGCGCAAGCGCGATGCCTTCGTCAATGCGTTGACACGCGCCTTGAAGCGCCGCGGCGACATTCCCGTCGCCGGCGCCGACCGACTGACGCTGACCAGCCATATCGCCGTGCAGGATCTGCTGGCGCTCGGTCGTTTCCTGCTTCTGCCGGAGGACGATCTTTCGCTCGCTGCCGTGCTCAAAAGCCCGCTTTTCGATCTTTCCGAGGACGATATCTTTGCAATCGCCGGCCTGCGGGGCGACAACGAGAGCGTCTGGAGCCATCTCAAGAGGTTTGCGGCCGACGGCCCCGAACGTTTCCGTGCTGCCGTCGAAAGGCTGGAGCTGTTTCTTCGGCAGTCGAGGCATCTGTCGGTCCACGATTTCTATGCGCGCGTGCTGGGCAGCCATGGCGGGCGGCGGCAATTCCTTGCCCGTCTCGGCACCGAGGTCAGCGATATTCTCGACGAGTTCCTGACCTTTACCCTCGACCACGAGAGTTCCGGGCTTCCCGGTCTGCAATCCTTCATCTCAACGCTGGAGCTCGAAGCGCCGGAGGTGAAGCGCGAGCAGGACAAGGGGCGAAACGAAGTCAGGATCATGACCGTGCATGCCTCCAAGGGTCTTGAAGCACCAATCGTCTTCCTCGTCGACGGCGGCTCCAAGCCCTTCACGCATACGCATCTGCCGAAGCTTCGCCTGATCGAAACCGACGCCGACGAGCCGCCGCTGCCTGCCTGGGTTCCCGTCTCCGACCTCGCCAATTCGCTGACGCAAAACGATGCAGCGCGGATTCAGACGCTGGCGGAAGAGGAGTATCGCCGGCTGCTTTATGTCGCCATGACGCGGGCTGCAGACCGGCTTGTTGTTTGCGGCTGTCGTGGCGTTCGTGTCAATAACGATACCTGGCATATGATGATCTCAGCCGCGCTGAGCGAAGGCCATCCGCATGTGGAGGCGGCCACCTTCTCCGGCCCAGACGGGGAATGGCCGGGCATCCGATGGCGCGTGCCGCGGGTGGAGCGGCGCTTCGAGCGCATCGACCGCAACGAGGCGCGCGACAGCCAGGAGGCGTTGCCGGAAGGCCTGTTGCGGCCATTGCCGCCGCAGGCTGAGCTGCCCCGCCCCCTCAGCCCATCCGGCGCCGGGATGATCGTCGACGAAGACGAAGGCGGCTTGTTTGTCGCTTCGCCGCTGTTCGGCGAGAAAGAGCGCAGCGATCGTTCGCTGGAAAAGGGCAGGCTGATCCATCGCATGCTGCAGGCGCTTCCCGACATTCCACCGGTCGAACGGCCGGATGCCGCGAGCCGCTATGCCGAGCGGGCGGCGCGGTTCTGGCCAGAAGCGGAACGCCGCCGGCTCGTCGATTCGGTCCTGAAATTAATGGACGAAGAGGGTCTGCAGCCGGTTCTCGGGGCAGAGGCCCGGCCGGAAGTTTCGATCATGGGAACATTGACGCTCGAAGACAGGCGCTATGCGGTCTCCGGCCGTATCGACCGGCTGGCCGTGCTTGCCGATTGCGTCGTCATTCTCGACTACAAGACCAATCGGGTGCCACCTTCGACCGAGGAGGCGATCCCTTTCGCACATAAGGCTCAGCTCGCGATCTATCGTGAGATCCTGGCGCCGCTCTATCCCGGCAAACGCATCGACTGCATGCTCGTCTATACCGAGAATGCGTCGCTCTATACGCTGAGCGAAAAGGCGCTCGGTTTGGCGCTTGCAGGACTCAAGACAAAGTGAAATACCGGACATTGAAAATTTGGTGCCGCACCATCACATGTGGTTCAACATCTTCTTCGGTCAAAGGAGCAGCCTATGGCTACCGTGAAAGTCGATATCAATAACTTCCAGTCGGAAGTTCTGGAATCCGCAGAACCCGTCGTCGTCGATTTCTGGGCTGAATGGTGCGGTCCATGCAAGATGATCGCTCCGAGCCTTGAGGAAATTTCCGTCGAAATGGAAGGCAAGATCAAGGTCGCCAAGCTCAACATCGATGAGAACCCGGAACTCGCCGCCCAGTTCGGCGTGCGCTCCATTCCGACGCTCGCGATCTTCAAGGGCGGCGAAGTGGCCGATATTTCGGTCGGCGCCAAGCCGAAGACAGCTCTTTCGAACTGGATTTCGAACGCCGCCTGATCGATATCGTCTTCATATCGCAGGAAAAAGCCCGGCTTCGACCGGGCTTTTTTTCGTCTGCTTATTTCGGAGGCGTGCCGTTGTCGGCAAGTACATCGCCGACGAGATAGAGAGAGCCGCCGACAAGGATGCGGGGCGGCAGCGCCGCCGGGTCGAGGGCCGCCCTTATCGCTTCCAGCGCCTCCCCGACCGTCGACATCGGTTCGGCGGTCAAACCGGCATCATAGGCGGCATTCGACAATATCACCGGGTCGATCATCGCGTCGCTGCCGCGGATCGGTACGCAGAACACCTTCTCGACCAGGCCTGTAAAGGCCTTGAAATAACCGATCGGGTCCTTGGTATTGATCATGCCGATGATCAGGAAAAGCGGCCGCGGCTGGCGCTCCTCGAAATTGGCCATGGCTTCGGCGATCACTTCGCCGGCGCCGGGATTATGCCCGCCATCGACCCAGATCTCAGCGCCGAGCGGGGCATGCGACAGCAGCCGACCTTCGCTCAGGCGCTGCAGCCGGCCCGGCCACTCCACGCAATTCATCGCCTTTTCCATCATCGTCTCGGTGACGGTGAAACCGGCGGCCTTGACGGCGCGGATGGCGGCGGCGGCATTGGCGTATTGATGGCGACCGGGAAGACGCGGCAGCGGCAGGTCGGCAAGCCCGTATTCGTCCTGATAGACAAGCCGCCCATATTCCTCATGGGCCATGAAATCCTGGCCGAAAACCGCGCTTGGGCAATGCAGCCGCTCGGCTGTCGACATCAACACGTCGAGCGCTGCATCATATTCCTGATGGCCGATGACAACGGGCCGTCCGGGCTTCATGATGCCCGCCTTTTCAGCCGCGATCAGTTCCACCCTGTCGCCGAGATAGGGCTGGTGATCCAGCGAGATCGGCATGATGACGGACACAGCCGGATCGGAAATGACATTGGTGGCGTCGAAACGGCCGCCGAGACCGACTTCTATGATCGCGGCATCGGCCGGGTGTTCGGAAAACAGAATTAAGGTGACCGCCGTCAGGATTTCGAAGACGGTGATATGCTGCCCGGCATTGGCATCGGCCACGCGGCGGAGAGCCTCGGCGAAGACGGCGTCATCGACAAGCTGCCCGCGTCCGCCCGCCACACCGATACGATAACGCTCGTGCCAATTGACGAGATGCGGCGAGGTGTGGACGTGGGCGCTGCAGCCGCCTGCTTCCAGCAGAGCCCGGCAGAAGGCGGTGACCGATCCCTTGCCGTTGGTGCCGGCGACATGGATCACCGGCGGCAATCTCAGATGCGGATTGCCGAGTCGGTCGAGGAGACGGGTGATGCGATCGAGAGACAGGTCGAAGCCCTTGGGATGCAATCCCATGAGTTTTTCGATCTCTTGCGCTGCCTCACTCACCGCGGTTTGGCCTCTGGGTATCATTTCGGCACCCCGCCTGCTTGCCTGATATCAGGCGCTCGCCGCCAAGGCGATCGCTCCACGAGTCACGTCGTTGGCTGCCGAGACGGGCTTCTTCGTCAGGATCTTCAGGACACGCGCCAGCGTTTCCGGAATGTCGTGACGTTTGACGACCATGTCGACCATACCATGTTCCAGCAGATATTCGGAGGTCTGGAAGCCTTCCGGCAGCTTTTCACGCAGCGTCTGCTCGATCACCCGCTTGCCGGCAAAGCCGATTTCGGCGCCGGGCTCGGCCAGGTGAATATCGCCGAGCATGGCGTAGGAGGCCGTCACACCGCCCGTCGTCGGATTGGTCAGCACGACGACATAGGGCTGGCCGGATTCCTTGAGCAGATCGACGGCAACGGTCGTGCGCGGCAGCTGCATCAGCGAGAGAATGCCTTCCTGCATGCGCGCACCGCCGGAAGCCGGGAACATCACCAGCGGGCATTTTTCCGACGTCGCACGTTCGAAAGCCTTGACGATCGCCTCGCCGGCGGCGATGCCGAGCGAACCGCCGATGAAGTTGAATTCGTGCACGACGGCAACGAGTTTCAGACCCTGCACCTTTCCGAGGCCGGCGAGGATCGTGTCCTCCTGTTCGGTCTTCAGGCGACTGTCGCGCAGGCGATCGCTGTATTTCTTCGAGTCGCGGAATTTCAGCGGGTCCTGGGCGACCTTCGGCTGCGGCAGCGATTCATATTCACCATTGTCGAAAAGGTCGGCAAGGCGGGCCTTGGCCGGCATCTTCATGTGGTAGCCGGAAGCAGGGATCACCCACTTATTGCCTTCCAGGTCCTTATGAAAGACCATCTCGCCCGTTTCCGGGCACTTGATCCAGAGGTTCTCCGGCACTTCGCGACGGCCCAGCATGGAATTGATCCGCGGGCGGACGTAGTTGGTGATCCAGTTCAACTCGAATTCTCCTAACTGACTAGTGCCAATGTGGGCAAACTATTCGGCAGCAACAAGGCGCGCCGAACGTGCTCCCGATGAGAGGCCGCGCACCAGCGTTGCGACCGCCTGAACCGTGTCGGCCGTCGCCTTTCCGTCTTTCGTCAAACTGGTTGCGACCTGATTGACGATGGCGGTGCCGACGACGACGCCGTCGGCCGAGCCGCCGATGACCTTTGCATGTTCCGCCGTCTTGACGCCGAAACCGACACAGACGGGCAGCTCCGTATGCTGTTTGATACGCTGGACGGCGCCGGAAACCAGCGACGGATCGGGCAGTGCCGAACCGGTAATTCCGTTCATCGACACGTAGTAGACGAAGCCGGAGGTGTTTTTCAACACGGTGGGCAGGCGCTTTTCGTCGGTGGTCGGCGTCGCCAGACGGATGAAGTTGATGCCCTTGCGGATCGCAGGAATGCAGAGTTCGTCATCCATCTCCGGCGGCAGATCGACGACGATCAGGCCGTCGATACCGGCGGCAAGCGCATCCTCGAGGAACTTCTCGACGCCATAGATGTAGATCGGATTGTAATAGCCCATCATGACGATCGGCGTCGCGTCGTTGGACTTGCGGAAGTCGGCCGCCAGCTGCAGCGTCTTCTTCAGCGTCTGGCCGCCTTTCAGCGCCCGCTGACCGGCCAGCTGGATCGCCGGGCCGTCGGCCATCGGATCGGAAAAGGGCATGCCGAGCTCGATGATGTCGGAACCTGCTTCCGGCAGCGCCTTCATGATGCCGAGAGAGGTATCGTAGTCAGGATCGCCGCCCATGAAATAGGTCACGAGTGCCGGACGGCCCTCGGCCTTCAGCTCGGCAAAGCGTTTGTCCATGCGTGCGGTCATGTCTTACAGTCCCATTCCCAAAATCTTGCCGACGGTGAAGATATCCTTGTCGCCGCGGCCGGAGAGATTCATCAGGATGATCTCGTCCTTGCCCATCGTCGGCGCGCGCTTGATGACCTCGGCAATCGCGTGCGCGGCCTCGAGCGCCGGGATGATGCCTTCGAGGCGGGTCAGGGTCTGGAAAGCCTCGAGCGCCTCGTGGTCCATGATCGGCACGTAGTCGACGCGGCCGATATCGCTCAGCCAGGAATGTTCGGGGCCGATGCCGGGATAATCGAGACCAGCCGAAATCGAATGGCCTTCCTTGATCTGACCGTCGCCATCCTGCAGCAGGTAAGTGCGGTTGCCGTGCAGAACGCCCGGAGAGCCTGCGGTGATCGAGGCGCAATGTTCGTCGCCCTGCAGGCCCTTGCCGCCGGCTTCGACGCCGATGATCTTCACGGAGGAATCGTCCAGGAAGGGGTGGAAGATGCCGATCGCATTCGAACCGCCGCCGACGGCAGCGACGACGAGATCCGGCAGGCGGCCTTCGGCGGCCAGCATCTGCTCTTTCGCTTCCGCGCCGATCACCGACTGGAAATCGCGGACCATCTCCGGATAGGGATGCGGGCCAGCCGCCGTGCCGATCAAGTAATAGGTATCCTCGACATTGGTGACCCAGTCGCGGAGCGCCTCGTTCATCGCGTCCTTCAGCGTGCCGCTGCCGGCTGTTACCGGTTTGACTTCGGCGCCGAGCAGCTTCATGCGGAAAACGTTCGGCGCCTGCCGCTCGACGTCGGTCGCGCCCATATAGACCACGCAGGGAAGGCCGAAGCGGGCGGCGACGGTTGCGGAGGCGACGCCATGCTGGCCGGCACCGGTTTCGGCGATGATCCGCGTCTTGCCCATGCGCTTGGCGAGCAGGATCTGGCCGATGCAGTTGTTGATCTTGTGCGAGCCGGTGTGGTTCAGCTCCTCGCGCTTGAAATAGATCTTCGCGCCGCCGAGTTCGGCCGTCAGCCGCTCGGCGAAATAAAGCGGGCTCGGCCGGCCAATATAGTGCGCGCCAAGATGCTTCAGTTCCGCCTGGAAGGCCGCATCGTTCTTCGCCTTGTTCCACTCGTCCTGCAGGTCGAGAATCAAAGGCATCAGCGTTTCGGCAACGAAACGACCGCCATAGATGCCGAAGCGGCCATCTTCATCGGGGCCGGAACGGAAGGAATTCGGTTTAGGCGTTTCGTTCACTCTCAACTCCCTGAGGCCGTCACAGGCGTCTCCGCCCTTTCGACCGCATCGAAAAATTCATCGATCATTGCGACGCTTTTCACGCCGGGCTCGGTTTCGACACCCGAGGAGACGTCGATACCACGTGCCTTGGTCTTCACAAGCGCATCCGCGACATTGTCCTTGTTCAGCCCGCCGGACAGCATGTAGTCGATGCTGCCGTCGAGCCAGCCGAGAAGGCTCCAGTCGAAGGAAATCCCGTTACCGCCAGGCAGTTCCGAACCCTTCGGCGCTTTCGCATCGAAGAGGAAACGGTCGGCGATGCCGATATAGGCTTCGACGCGCCTGAGATCATCGGCCGTGCGCACGGAAAAGACTTTCATGACAGGCAGGCCATAGAGCGCCTTGATCGTCAGCACATGTTCGGGACTCTCGTTGCCGTGGAGCTGTAGAATATCCGGCTTCAGCAGCGAGACGATCTCGTCCAGATCGTCATTGGTGGGATCGACGACGACGGCGACGATCTTCGCCTTGCCGCGCGCCGGTTCGGCGAGCTTTGCCGCCACATCGGGCTCGACGTAACGCGGGCTCTTTTCGAAGAAGATAAAACCGATATGGGTCGCGCCGCGTTTCAGCGCACGATCGATCGCTTCGGGCGTCTTCAAGCCACAGATCTTGATATCGGTTTTCATGGCAGCGAAGTGACACGAAATGCTGCAAGAGTCGAGCCAATTTGCATGGAAAGCTGTATTTAGCGGGGCTTGGGTCTAATCGAAATCAATGGCGTGCAGCTGGCTGCCGTGCCGCTTCAGCCACAATTTCGCTTCCTCCATGCCGGGGCAAAGCTTCTTGCAGAGCGCCCAGAAGCGAGGGCCGTGATTCATCTCCTTGAGATGGGCGACTTCATGAGCGGCGAGATAATCGATCACCGAAGGCGGCGCCATGACGATACGCCAGGAGAAACTCAAATTCCCCTCCGACGAGCAGGAGCCCCAGCGGCTGCGGGTATCCTTCATCGAGATCGAGCGGATCAGTGCCCGGATCGTTGCCGCATGCATCGCCGCCAACCGTTCGAGATCGGCGCGGGCCTCCTTCTTGAGGAAGGCCGCGATGCGCCGTCCGACATGTTCGGGTAGGCCGCTGACGCGCAGCACAGGACTGCCATCCACAGAGACTACCTCCGTCAAGCCGCGTAGGCTACCCGTGTGCTCGATGCGATGGGAAACGCCGCGCAGGAGAACCTTACCGCCGTCGCGTAAGCCGGTATCGGTCGAAAACTTGGCAAGCTTGGTGAGCAGCCACCCCTGGTGCCGATCGAGGAAAGCATTGACCTCACGCGCCGCAAGGCCTCTCGGCACCGTCATCTTCAGGGCCCGACCGCCCGGCTCGATGCGAAGCGTGATACGGGTTGCCTGATCGTGCTGCTTGATGGTCAGCGGCATGAGCCGGCCGGCGACATCGAGCGTCCGCGTTTCGGGCGGAACCGGCTTTCGCGCCTTTGGCCGTGTCTTCAGAAGCGGAAACATGGGGATTTTCTATACGATTCGCCGGTTAATCTAAACGATTTGCTGGGCAGGCAGACATGGAAAAACCGGCATCGCGTGATGCCGGTCATCATTTCATCACCTAAAGCGCGTCGCGATCTTTCAGATTCGCTCCTTGCGCTTCAGGTCTTTGTTTACGCATGTCGTTGCCGCAAAACCGCTGCGCACGTTTGCGTGACATGCTCTATGCCTTCACGGCGTCTGGAACTCCGCGACCGGGCCGTTGTCGTCGCGCTTGGCGTTCTTGCGGTCACGCATGAAGCGATCAAACTCTTCCTGGTCCTTGGCGCGGCGGAGTTCACGCAGATATTCGTCGAATTCCTCGCGCATTTCGTCGAGCTTGCGGCGCTCTTCCTCGATCCGGTCGAGCTCGGCCTTACGCCAGTCATCGAAGGCGACATTGCCGGTCGAGAAATGCGGGCGGTGACGGCCATGCGAACGGCGGCAGGAGGCAAAGAAACCATCGGTCGCCTGGTTGACGTCGCGCTTGAAGCCGCGCAGACGATCGCCGAAGATGATATAGGCAAGCATGGCCAGACCCAGAGGCCAGAAAACCATGAAGCCGAGAATCATCAGGGCAATGGTAGCCGGAGTCCAATCCGGTCGAAGCAATGCTGACTGGTTCATCGTGCGGTATCCTCGCTTTCGGCGCCCGGCAAGATGCCGAACGCTGGGAATCGATGTGGTAACCGCAAGAACCGCCTTCAAGACGGCTGCCGGCGAAAACGGACAAAGCCTTGAATCGGCGTTGCTAATTCAGACGTTACTGAATCACGCTGTCCGTCCGCCCTTGATGACGCGCTGCACGGGGCGTTTGACGGCGGCGCGGGAATGCTGGCGGACGAAATTGACGATGCGCGGCGCGATCTCGCGGCGGAATCGCGAACCGTTGAAAACGCCGTAGTGGCCGACATCCGGCTGGAGATAGTGCATGCGCATATCTTCGGGGAGGTTGACGCAGATGGTCTGCGCCGCCCTGGTCTGGCCGACGCCCGAAATGTCGTCATTCTCGCCCTCGACGGTCAGGAGCGCGACCTTGCGGATCGCCGCCGGATCGACGCGCTTGCCGCGGTGCATCAATTCGCCCTTCGGCAGCGAATGCTTCATGAAGACCTGTTCCACCGTCTGCAGATAGAATTCGGCGGTCAGATCCATGACGGCGAGATATTCGTCATAGAAATCGCGATGTTTTTCCGGCTCGCCGTCGTTCTTCACGAGATGCATGAAGAACTCCTTGTGGGCGACGAGGTGCCGGTCGAGGTTCATAGACATGAAGCCCGACAGCTGCAGGAAACCCGGATAGACAGGCCGCATGAAGCCCGGCTGCGGCCAGGGCACGTTCATGATGACATTGTCGGAAAACCATTGCAGCGACCGCTCCTGGGCGAGCTTGTTGACCGCCGTCGGGTTGATGCGCGTGTCGATCGGCCCACCCATCAGCGTCATCGATGACGGCGACAGCGGATCCTGGGCCTCCTCCATCACCGCGGCTGCGACCAGCACCGGCACCGAGGGCTGACAGACGGCGATCACATGTGTGTCGTGACCGAGGAAATGCAGCATCTCGATGACATAGTCGACGTAATCGTCGAAATCGAAGGTGCCTTCCGTCATCGGCACCATGCGGGCGTCGATCCAGTCGGTAATGTAGACATCGGCGCTCGGCAGCAACGCCTCGACAGTGCCGCGCAGCAGCGTCGCATAGTGGCCGGACATCGGCGCAACAATCAGGATGCGCGGATCGCTGGCGCGGCCGGGCGGAATGTTGCGCGAGAAATGCAGGAGATTGCAGAAGGACCGCGACCAGACGATCTCCTCGCGAACAGAAACCGTCTGATCGCCGATCACCGTCTGCTTCAATCCGAATTCCGGTTTCCCGTAGCGGCGCGTCGTACGCTCGAACATTTCGAGGCTTGCCGCCATCGTGCGGCCGAACGGCGTCTGGGCGAACGGGTTCAGCGGATTGGCATAGGCGAACCGCATGATGTCAGCCGCGGCGCGAAACGGCGCCATAGCGGCATGATTCAATTCATAAAGCTGATAGAACATAGAATGCGCTGCCTTTCTCTATCGAAAAGATGACGTCGATTGATAGACATCGAGCTCTTTCCGTACGCTGGCACGTAACGCAGACTAACAGGTTTTTGTTGCACAGCAACATGGACGTCCCAGACCTGCACAGGAAATGCCAGAGAGTTGATCTCTGGCATCACCATAGAACGGAAAGCTTAAGGTTCCGCTGAGGAAGCGTCGTTAACGATCGGCGACGAAGCTCTGCTTCTGGCTACCGAGACCTTCGATGCCGAGTTCCACGACATCGCCATCCGTGAGGTAGCGCGGCGGCTTCATGCCCATGCCGACGCCGGGCGGCGTCCCCGTCGAGATGACATCGCCGGGATGCAGCGACATGAACTGGCTGAGATAGGAAACGATGTGGGCGACGCCATAGACCATGGTCTTGGACGAACCGTTCTGCATGGTCTGGCCGTTGACCTTCAACCACATGCCGAGATTCTGCGGATCGGCGATCTCATCCTTGGTGACCAGCCAGGGGCCAATCGGGCCGAAGGTGTCACAGGACTTGCCCTTGGTCCACTGGCCGGCGCGTTCCGTCTGAAAGGCGCGTTCGGACACGTCATGCGACACGCAGTAGCCGGCGACGTAGTCGAGGGCCTCGGCTTCGCTGACATATTTTGCCGTTTTGCCGATGACGACGCCGAGTTCGACTTCCCAGTCGGTCTTTTCGGAGCCGCGCGGGATGAGAACGGTGTCGTTCGGGCCAACGATCGCCGAAGTCGCCTTCATGAAGATCACCGGTTCGGGCGGCACGGTGGCCCCGGTTTCGGCGGCATGGTCGGAAAAATTGAGGCCGATGCAGATGAATTTGCCGGTGCCGGCGACGCAGGCGCCGATCCGGCCGGGGGCAAGTTCCGGAAGAATCTTCGGATCGAGCGCGGCGATCCTGGCAAGGCCTGCCGGCGAGATTGCCTCGCCGCCGATATCGGCGACATGCGCCGAGAGATCGCGGATCTTGCCATCGGCATCGAGAAGCGCCGGTTTTTCACGACCTGCTTCGCCAACACGCATCAGCTTCATGGAATGCCTCCTCATCGAAAACGAATTTGCAGCCACCTATGAACGAATTATTCATCGGTGTCATTACGGCTTTGCCCGGAAGCGGTACGGCGTTCCTAGAAAATTTCGGAGAGATCCGGACCGGCAGGAACGATTTTCGTCGGGTTTAGACTTTCGACGGAGTAGTAGCCACGCTTGATGTGGTCGAGATTCACCGTTTCGGCAATGCCCGGCCAATCCAGCATGCGCCGGCAGAAGGCGCGCAAATTGGCATAATCCGAAAGCCGGCGCAGATTGCATTTGAAGATGCCGTGATAGGCGACGTCGAAGCGCATCAGCGTGACGAAAAGGCGGATATCGCTTTCCGTGGGGTGATCCGCGAAGAGGAAAGACCTGCCTTCGAATTTCGGTTCGATCCAATCGAGGCAGGAGAAAACATCGGCGAAGGCTTCCTCATAGGCGATCTGCGTGGTGGCGAAACCGGCGCGATAGACCCCGTTGTTGAGGGCGGGATAGATGCGTTGGTTGAAAGCATCGATCTCGGCGCGTCTTTCGATGGGATAAAGGTCAATCGGATTTTTCGCCAGATCGCCGAAGCCGCTGTTCAGCATGCGCAGGATATCGGCCGATTCATTGTTGACGATGGTCTGCCTCTCTCTGTCCCAAAGAACCGGCACGGTGGCCCGGCCGCTGAAGTCGGGCGCTGCCCTCGTATAGATTTCATGCATATAGGTCGTGCCGTTGACATGATCCTGCGTCGCACCCGGATAGTCACCGAAGCGCCAGCCCTGCTTTGTCAGCACCGGTTCGACGACGGAGATGGAAATGACGTCTTCCAGGCCCTTGAGCTTACGGCCGATCAGGGTGCGCGAGGCCCAGGGACAGATGTAGGCGACGTAGAGATGATAGCGGCCGAGGCTGGCTTCAAAACCGCCCTCGCCCGTCGGCCCGGCGCTGCCATCCGGCGTCACCCAATTGCGGAAACTCGAAATCTGCCTGACGAAGCCGCCTTTTTCATCCTTTGCCTGAACGGGCTGCCAGTCTTCCGTCCATTTCCCGTTCACCAGCATGCGCATTTCTCCGACCGATTGATTGAAGCAGTCCATTACTCTGCTTCGGCGCGCGCGTAAGGCCGCTTTTATGGAGACAGTCCGTCCACCCAACTGCGACGACGCTGCGCTTGCCAAGCCGGCGAAGCAGGAAATATGACTCGGCTCTAAAGCGCGTCACGATCTTTCAGATTCGCTTGACCAAGCTTTAAGTCCTTGTTTTACGCATGTCGTTATCGCAAAACCGCTGCATACTTTTACGCGACATGCTCTTGTCCAACACGAGATGGAGTTCGACATGCACCTCTCCAAGGCCGTCGTACGCACCGAACATGCGAGCCGCTACCTGCAGCAACTCTGCAAACACTGGAGCCACAAGTTCAGCGTCGATTTCGATCCGCATAAGGGCCGGGTGCCGTTCAGCGATAGCGCCGAGGTGACATTCGCCGCCGACGATGCGGCGCTCACCATGACGCTTTCCGTTGCCGATCCCGACCAGCAGGCAAGGATGCAGGGGGTGATCGACGATCATCTGAAGCGTTTCGCCTTCCGCGAGGAACTCGACATCGTCTGGACCGATTGACCTCAACGATTTTATGCCCCAACCCTGGAACAAGCATGACGCAGAGCAATAACCGCGAATCCCAATATCCGATCGATCCGATGTTTCTCGACCGCTGGTCGCCCCGCGCATTTACCGGCGAAATCATCGAGGAGGCACAGCTGCTCAGCCTGCTCGAAGCCGCCCATTGGGCGCCGTCCTCTTCCAACCAGCAGCCTTGGCGCTTCATCTATGCCCTCAAGGGTTCGGAGCACTGGGAGAAATTCGTCGCATTGCTCGTCGATGCCAATCAGGAATGGGCCAAGAACGCGTCGGCGCTGATCTTCGTCGTGTCACGCAGTTTCATCGGCATTGCTGGATCCGGCGAGGAAAAGCCGAGCTACACCCATTCCTTCGACGCCGGTGCAGCCTGGGGATATCTGGCCCTGCAAGCGCGCCTTTCCGGCTTCTATGCCCATGGCATGGGCGGCATCAAACATGAGGACATCAGAAAAACGTTCGATATCCCCGAGGGTTACCGGGTCGAAGCAGGCGTTGCCGTCGGCCGTCTGGCCGACAAGAGCGTTCTTTCCGAACGCAATCAGGCGCGCGAAGTCCCGAGCCAGCGCAAGCCGCTCTCCGAGCTTGCCTTTAACGGCCATTTCCTAGTCAGCTGAGCGAGATCAGAATAAGCGAAAGCCCCGCCGTTCTGCGACGGCGGGGCTTTTTGTTGAAGGCATATCGATCAGATATCGAGGTTTGCGACGCTCAGCGCATTGTCCTGGATGAATTCGCGCCGTGGCTCAACTTCGTCCCCCATCAGGCGGGCGAAGAGGCCGTCCGCGTCGGTAGCGTCGGCAACCTTGACCTGCAGCAGCGAACGGACATTCGGATCGAGCGTCGTTTCCCAGAGCTGCTCGGCATTCATCTCACCGAGACCCTTGTAGCGCTGCATGCTGAGACCCTTGCGGCCGCTGGCAAAGATCGCGTCGAGCAAGGCGCGCGGCCCTGAAATCTCGATGTCGCCTTCGCGCCGGTGCAGCGACGGCGGCGTCTGATAGATTTCCTTGAGGCGCGCGGTCAACTGGTCGATGTGGCGGGCATCGGAGGAGCCGATCAGCGCCATGTCGAGCACCACCACTTCCTTGACGCCGCGGACCATGCGCTCGAGGCGCAGGCCGCCATCGCTCGCCAGGTCGCCCTGCCAGCCGCGTTCGGTCTCTTCGGCAATGATGTCGAGACGGCTTGCGACCTCGCTCGCCAATGCCTGCGCTCTTGTCTGATCACTGACGAGCTCGGCGTTGAGAGCACCGGCGATCGCCGCCTGTTCGACGACGGCGCGATTGTAGCGCGAATGGAGATTGTCGAGCAAAGCGCGCATGCGCAGCGCATCGAGGATGACTTCGCGCAGATCCTGGCCGGTGCGGACCTCGCCGCTGCCGAGCCTCAATGCGGCATCTTCCAGACCTTGGGCGATGAGATATTCCTCGAGCGCCTTCTCGTCCTTCAGATACTGCACCGACTTGCCGCGCGCGACCTTATAGAGCGGCGGCTGGGCGATGTAGAGATGGCCGCGCTCGATCAGTTCCGGCATCTGGCGGAAGAAGAAGGTGAGCAGCAGGGTGCGGATATGGGCGCCGTCGACATCGGCGTCCGTCATGATGATGATCTTGTGATAACGCAGCTTTTCGGCGTTGAATTCGTCCTTGCCGATGCCGGTGCCGAGCGCGGTGATCAGCGTGCCGATTTCCTGACTGGAGAGCATCTTGTCGAACCTGGCCCGCTCGACGTTCAGGATTTTGCCGCGCAGCGGCAGGATCGCCTGGTTTTCGCGCGACCGGCCCTGCTTGGCCGAGCCGCCGGCGGAATCGCCCTCGACCAGGAAGACTTCGGATTTGGCCGGGTCGCGCTCGGAGCAGTCGGCGAGCTTGCCCGGCAGCGAGGCAATATCGAGCGCGCCCTTGCGGCGGGTCAATTCACGGGCCTTGCGGGCCGCTTCGCGTGCGGCTGCCGCCTCGACGACCTTGCCGACGAGGATCTTGGCTTCGCTCGGATGCTCTTCGAACCAGGTGTTCAGGGCCTCGTTGACAAGACTTTCGACGACAGGACGGACTTCCGAAGAAACGAGCTTGTCCTTCGTCTGCGACGAGAATTTCGGATCGGGCACCTTGACCGACAGAACTGCCGTCAGGCCTTCGCGGCAGTCTTCCCCCTGCAGCGTCACCTTTTCCTTTTTAGTAATGCCGGAATTGTCGGCATAGGAAACCACCTGACGGGTCAAGGCCGCGCGGAAGCCAGCCATATGGGTTCCGCCGTCACGCTGGGGAATGTTGTTGGTGAAGCAGAGCACGTTCTCGTGATAGCTGTCGTTCCACCACATCGCCACTTCGACGGTGATGCCGTCCTTTTCGCCGCGGATGGCGACCGGCTTGTCGACCAGGGACTTCTTGGCACGGTCGAGATAGGCGACGAAAGCCTCGAGGCCGCCATCGTAACGCAGTTCTTCCTGCTTGATATCGGAATGGCGCTTGTCGGTCAGGAGAATGCGGACGCCGGAGTTCAGGAAGGCGAGCTCGCGCAGGCGATGCTCCAGCGTGCCGTAGTCGAACTCCGTCATGGTGAAGGTTTCGCTGCTCGGCATGAAACTGACTTCCGTGCCGGTCTCATCGGGCGCGTCGCCGGTGACCTTCAGCGGCGCATCGGCCACGCCGTGGGTGAAGCTCATTTCGTGGATCTTGCCATGGCGGCGGATCTTCAACTTCAGCCAGACCGAGAGCGCGTTGACGACGGAAACGCCGACGCCGTGCAGACCGCCGGAGACCTTGTAGGAATTCTGGTCGAATTTGCCGCCGGCATGCAGCTGCGTCATGATGACTTCGGCTGCCGAGACGCCTTCGCCGCTATGGATGTCGGTCGGGATACCGCGGCCGTTGTCGGTGACCGTTACCGAGCCATCCGGGTTGAGGGTGACAGTGACGATGTCGGCATGGCCGGCCAGCGCTTCGTCGATCGCGTTGTCGACGACTTCGTAGACCATGTGATGCAAGCCGGAGCCGTCGTCGGTATCGCCGATATACATGCCGGGACGTTTGCGCACGGCATCGAGGCCCTTCAGGACCTTGATGGAATCTGCGCCATATTCGGTGCTTACGCCGTTTTCCGTCGCGGATGTATCGCTCATTCTGTCGAGATTTTCCCTGTTGTCGTAAAGCGGCGGCGCGCCCTGCGAATCACCGGCTTTCTTCACCTTCGTATATAGGTTTTTTAAGCCCGGTTCCCAATGGCAAGTCCCCTGAACAAGCCATAAAACAGGGGATTATGACGCTTTTCCGTCGCCTTTGCCGCCATTTTCGAGAACAGCCGATAACCGGGCGATCTCGGCGCTGTCAAGGTCACGGATCCGCCGGGCCAGCCGGTTGGCGAATTCGGTATATTCCGGCGGCAGGCCCGAGGTGTCGATGACGACCCGCGGGTCGGAGGAACGGGCGAGCAGGAACAGTTCCTCGGCCTCGTCCCAGATGATGTTGAAATAGCCGGCAATGCGCTGCAGCAGGTCGAATGTCGGCAGGCCGCGCTTGCCATGTTCGAGCGCCGAGAGATAGGCGGGCGAGACATTCAGCGCTTCGGCCATCTCCTTCTGCGAGACACCCTTGCGCACTCTCAACCTGCGAACCGCCTCTCCGAAGGGCGTCATGGCTTTTCGCCATGCCGCCGCGACAGGCGAATATAGAGCGCGCCCTCGCCGCCATGATGCTGCGCGGCCGGCTCATAGGAGGAGATCAGGTAACGGAATTCCGGCTTCGAGAACCACAGGGGAACCGCCCGTTTCAACGCACCTTCGCTGCCGAGCGAGCTGCCTTTGCCGGTGATGACAAGCACATGGCGCATGCCGCGCTCATGGGCGCGGATTAAAAAATCGAGAAGAATGACATGGGCCTCGCTCTGCACCAGTCCATGCAGGTCGATGCGCGCCTCGAGTGCCAGACGGCCTTTGGCGATCTTGCGCTTGACCGGCCGTTCCAACGGATGGTGCACCTTGGCCGGCTGCCTCGGCGTCGACGGTGAGGCCGGCTGTGCTGCCGTCGGCGAAACGGAGGTCTGCTTTTCGGCTGTCTGCCGTTCGGCTGCCGCTTCCGTTTCGACGAGAAAGGCATCGAGTTCGCTAAGCTCACCGGCCTTGCCCGGCATCGGCCGCGTGCTGCGGGCAACCTTGCCCCACAGTATCCTCTCATCGACGCTGAGCTTGCGATCCCTGGCCATCAGTCGAATCGTCCGGCGGCGGCTTTGGGGATGAGGATGACGAAATCGGCGGCGTTGCGGACGGTGCCGGCGCGCTCTCCGGCCAAGTCCCCCGAACCAGTGAAGATATCGCCGCGCGCAGGCCCGACGATCGCCGAGCCGGTGTCGAGCGCCAGCATCAGCCGGCGGAAGGGGCGGCCGTGATCAAGATGGGTGAGGCTGTCGGCGCGGATGAAAAAGGGGAAACCGAACGTATGGACCATCCGGTCGACCGCGAGCGAGCGCCCGGCGAGAAGCGGCACCTTGGCAGCGGCGATCGGACCGGCCTCAGGATCGGCAACCGCCGCTTCCCGGAAGAAAATATAGGAACGGTTGTGCCATAGCACCTTGTCCACCCGCTCGGGATTGTGGGCCAGCCAGGTGCGGATCGACTGCATGGAAATCTCGGCGCGGTCGATCTCACCGCGGTCGATCAAAAGCTTGCCGATCGCCGAGAAGGGATGGCCGGCCTTCGCCGCATAGGTGATGCGGCCGATGCGGCCGTCTCGATAACGCAGGCGCGCGGCGCCCTGCACGTGCACGAAGAAGACATCGACCTTCGATTTCGCCCAGGCGATTTCGAGGCCGCGGCCGTCGAGAAAGCCCTGATCGATCGCACGGCGATCCGGATAGGCGCCAATGCGGCCGTCATCATGCAAGCGGCCGAAAACATAGGATCCATCCAATTCGGCCGGGCGATTGCCGTCGTCGAGATCGATCAGATCGTTCGGACGGCCGTAGAAGGGGAAACGGAAGATCTCGTTTGGCCGATCCGATACCTCGATCTCCGGCTCGTAAAAGGCGGTGACAAAACCCGAACTGCCGTCCTTGCGGCAGATCAGAAAGGGCAGGCAACGCGTTTCGAAAAAGGCGCGCGCCGCTGCCGGCGACAACGGCGTAAAATTTTCAGCGTCCATGAGCAGCGGAAGCAGGTCCTCGGCGCTCAGGCCGAGCGAGCCGGTGCGGTAGGGTTTGACGTCGGTGATCTGCCGGCGGCAGTGTCGCATCACTTCAAAAAGGCCGGAGGGATCATCATCCTTCCAGCCTTCCAAACGATCGAAGCTGATGGCCTGCAGGACGAAGTCCGATGCCTGATCACTCATGTTCCGATTCGGTCGCCACAAGTTTCCAGTTCGGATCGCGCGAACGGGTGTCGCGGGCGAAGGTCCAGAGGTCGTTGACCTCGGCGACGTTTTCGGCGTCGCCCTCGATCAGGACATCCGCCTTGTCGTAAGTCGCCGATATCATCTGGCTGACGATGCGCACGGTGATCTGCGCTTCGCTGCCCTTCGTCTCGGCATGGGTGATTTCGGCCTTGTCGATGCCGACGAAGGTGGACTTAACCTTTTCGCCGCGGGCTTCGCGCTCGGCGATCGCCGTCTCGAATCCGTCATAGACCTCGCGGGACAAAAGACTCTTCAGCGTTTTGCGGTCGCCGTCGGCATAGGCCATGACGACCATTTCGTAGGCCATGCGGGCGCCGTTTAGAAACTCCTTCGGGCTGAAGGAAGGATCGGCCTTGTTCAGAGCGCGCAGCGATTCATTCAGCGGTGTCCCCGGTGCGGCAAAAGCGTCGATGGCGGAGAAGCGATCCTCATCGTCGGCCGTCGCATCACGGCGCGGCAGGGTCACGACCTTACCGGCATCAGCGGCTTCGGGCGGAGCCGCATCTCGCGGACTATAGAGATCGCGCGGCGGCTTCTCATTTCCTGTGCGGCGCCCGAGCACGGAGCGGAGCTGAAAGAAAATCAGCACCGCCGCCACCAGGAAGAATAATGTGATGAAGTCGTTCGAACTCATGTCGTATCGCAACCGCCGTTAACATCTCTGATTTGTACTCCCATATAGTCCGCCTATACAGATGATTCAAATCATGGCTGGCATCTTCGCTGGCGCCACGAGGAGACCGGCAAACACCGGGACATACCACCATGCGTTTTTCAATTCTGCCGGCTTTCATTCTGTTGCTGCCGCTTGGCGAAATTGCCGGCTTCGTCGTCGTCGGCCGGGCGATCGGCCTGGCGCTGACGCTTGCGCTCGTCATGGCGAGTTTCATTCTCGGCGTGGTCCTGCTGCGCCGGCAGGGGATCGGTATCCTGCGGCGCATGTCGAGCGAAGGACGGAACGGCGTCATGCCCGGACGCGATCTGCTGAAGCCGGCGATGACGGTCATTGCCGCGCTGCTCCTGATCATTCCCGGTTTCCTCACGGATATCATCGCCATCCTCATTCTCATTCCGCCGGTGCGCGATTTCGTCTGGCGGTCGATCGCCAAACGCTTCGTCGTCGTCAATGCCAAAGGCGGCTTTTCCGACGGCCCAAATGCCGATTTCCGCGATCGCAACCCGAATTCAAAGGTGGTCGATCTGGACGAGGAGGACTATCATAGGGAGCCGGATCGCAACTCGCCATGGTCCGGCAAACATCTCGGTGACTGAGGTCTTGCCGGCGATCGGGTGCGGCTTGCGCCCAGGGTTGTAAGCCCCTCCCCGAAATGTTAGATGGCGGCACCATTCCCATGCCCTTCGAGGAAAAGCCAATGGCAGACGATAACAACAGCAACGGCGCGACCAACCCCACTCTTTCGATCCTTGCGCAATATACCAAGGACCTCTCCTTCGAAAATCCGGGTGCGCCGCGTTCGCTGCAGGCCCGCGACAAGGCTCCGACGATCAACATCAATGTGAACGTCAACGCCAATCCGCTTTCCGACACGGATTTCGATGTCGTGCTGTCGCTGAATGCTGAAGCCAAGGACGGCGACAAGACGGTGTTCCATACGGAACTCGTCTATGGCGGCGTCTTCCGCGTCGCTGGGTTCCCGCAGGAGCACATGCTGCCGGTTCTCTTCATCGAGTGCCCGCGCATGCTCTTCCCCTTCGCTCGTCAGATCATCGCCGACGTGACCCGCAATGGCGGCTTCCCGCCGCTGATGATCGACCCGATCGACTTCACACAGATGTTCGCTCAGCGCGTTGCCGAAGAACAGGCCCGCGCCAAGGTTCAGGCCGTTCCGAACTGATCGAATTCTTTTGATTCTGATATGCGGATGCCCGGGCCGGTCCCGGGCATTTTCAATTCGGGCTGGCGTATTTCGCCCAGATGCCCTTTTCGCCGAGCTTGGCGACCAGCGCCTCGTGCGCCTGCGCTTCGGACTGGCTGAGGCGGGAGCCAAGCGGACGAGGGCGTTCGAGCGCCGCGGCAAACGCCATATCGTCTTCCATCGCCATTTCACCGCGGGCCGCCTGGCCGGGTTGACCCGATATGCTCAGGCCGAACGCTGCCTGTCTGCCGCCGATCATCTCGATATAGACTTCGGCCAACAGTTCGGAGTCGAGCAGAGCGCCGTGTTTGGTACGATGCGAGTTGTCGATGCCGTAACGCCGGCAAAGCGCGTCGAGCGAATTCGGTCCCATCGGGTGCTTGCGCCGCGCCATCGACAGCGTATCGATGACCTTGTCCGGCAGGATCGGCGGCAAACCAATGCGCGCGAATTCAGCGTTGATAAAGCCCATATCGAAGGTCGCGTTATGAGCGATCCACTTGCCGTCGCCGAAGAAGGCGAGGATTTCCTCGGCAACCGCGGCGAAAGGCTTTTTGTCCTTCAGAAACTCATCGGTGATGCCGTGTACCGCGAGTGCATCCGGATGGACCTTCTGGTCTCCGGGATTGATGTAGATATGCAGCGTGTTGCCGGTCGGAAAATGGTTGAAGAGCTCGATGCCGCCGATTTCGATGATACGGTCGGCACGGTTATCGAGGCCGGTGGTTTCCGTATCGAAGATAATCTCACGCATTCCGGAAATCTCCCTTGGCAATCCGCATTTTCAGCTCGGCGATGATCTGAAGCACCTGCGCCCTCGTCTCGGCAATGCTGTGGCTGGTATCGACCAGATAATCGGCGCGGCGTCGTTTTTCCGCATCCGGCGTCTGGCGAGAGAGAATCATGTCGAATTTTTCCTCGGTCATGTCGTCGCGCGCAAGCACCCTCTGGCGCTGAATCTGTGGATTGGTGCTGACGACGACGATGACGTCCACTCTTTCCCAGGCGCTGGTTTCAAAGAGCAGCGGAATATCGAGCAGGACTATTTCGGCGCCGTCTGCCTGCTGTCGCGCCAGAAATTCCATTTCGCGTTTGCGAACCAGCGGATGGACGATCGCTTCGAGGCGTTTAAAGCCTTCGGGATCAAGCGCGAGCTGGCGGCCCAGCTCATGCCGGTTGACTGCTCCATCCTTCATTGTGCCGGGGAAAGCGGCATTCACCAGCGGCGCTGCCTCGCCGGCATAGAGGTCATGGACCACGGCGTCGGAGTCGTTCAAGGGGATTCCAGCCTCGGCAAAGAGTTTGCCGACCGTCGATTTTCCCATTCCGATTGAGCCGGTGAGTCCGATCTTCAGCATCAGTGGACTTCCATGTCAGCAACGATCAGAGCGCGCAACGCCGCGTCGACGGCGGGGCGCTTGCCGAACCATTTTTCGAAACCGGGAACAGCCTGGTGCAGCAGCATGCCGAGACCATCGACGACCGACCGTCCCTGCTCTTCCGCCTGTCTCAGGATCGGTGTCTTCAAGGGGATGTAGACGATATCGGTGACGACGGCATCCGCTGCAAGCGGCGCAAAATCGATCAACGGCGCCGCTTCGCCATCCATGCCGAGCGAGGTGGTGTTGATGAAAAGGCCGGCGCCATGCATGACTTCGGCAAGCGCGCCCACCGGATGGGCTCGAACTCTCGGACCGAAGCGATCGGCCAGCTCTCGTGCGCGTTCGATGGTGCGGTTGACGACGTGGATTTCTTTAAAGCCACGATCGCGGACCGCCTGAATGATCGCCCGGCTTGCGCCGCCGGCACCGAAGACCACGGCCGTATCATGACGGTCCCAGCCGGGATGGCGCTCATCGAGATTGGCGGTGAAGCCGCGGCCGTCGGTATTGGTGGCATGCAGGAGGCCATCCTCCAACCAGAGCGTATTCGAGGCGCCGAGTTCGTGCGCCAGATCGTCCGGCTTGTCGGCGAGCCGGAAGGCAAGTTCCTTGTGGGGGATGGTGACATTGCCTCCGATAAAACCGGAACTGCCGTCCCTCAGCGAGGCAATGAAATCGGGAAAAGCATCGGGCGCCACCTCGTGGGCGCGGTAGCTGCCCGGCAGGCCAAGCGTCTTTAGCCAGTATCCATGTATCAGCGGCGAGCGCGAATGCTTGATGGGAAAGCCCGTGACAAACGCATTCGGCCCCAGTGTTTCACGTGAATCATCCATCGATCGCCCCGAATTCTCGCAATTTTCCCAGGAGCGGAAGCATCGGCAGCCCGAGTATGGTGAAATAGTCGCCCTCGATCTTCTCGAAGAGTTGAACGCCCTCGCCTTCCAACTGGTAGGCGCCGACGCTGGAAAGCGCCCGTTTGCCCACCCGCGCCAGATGCCTGGCGATGAAATCTTCCGTCAAGGGTCGCATCGTCAGTTCGGCATGGCCGATATGCTCCCACAACACGGCGCCGTCCCGGACGATCGCGATGGCGCTGTTTAGCCGGTGGGTCGTGCCCGACAGGGCGCGAAGGTGGTTCGCTGCATCGGCCATGTCCTCCGGTTTGTGGAAAACGCGGTCGCCGAGCGACATCGTCTGATCCGAACCGATGACGAGACCCTCGGGAAAACGGCCGCTGACATCTTCAGCCTTAGCCTTGGCCAGGATGCAGGCGACGGTATCCGGCTTTGCACCGGCTTTTTCCAGCGGCGCCTCAACCGCCCTTTCGTCGATCTCCGCGGGATGTACCTCGAAGGAGAGACCGGCATTTTCCATCAGCATCCGCCGAAAAGGGCTCGACGATGCAAGGATGAGTTTCGGTGTCATGGATTCTCCCGCTCCCGGCTTTTCGTCAGCGCTTAGCGCAGCTTCGGGCGGAGGGCAACAATGGCGGCCGCCGTTTCCTCGATCGAGCGGCGAGTAACGTCGATCAGCGGCCATCCGTGGCGGGCGCAGAGAGAGCGGGCATATTTCAGCTCCTCGGAGATCGTGGCTCGATCGGTATAGTGTTCGCGGTCAAAACCTTGCGTCGTCCCGAGCACGCGATTTTCCCGGACCTGGGAAATGCGATCGGTGGTGGCGATCAGGCAGACGATCAGCGGTTTTGTTGCCGCGAGCAGGCTTTCCGGCAGGGGTACGCCGTAGACGATCGGTATGTTCGCCGTCTTGATGCCGCGGTTGGCGAGATAGATGCTGGTCGGCGTCTTCGATGTCCGGCTGATCCCGATAATGACGACATCGGCATCGTTGTAATCATCCGGCATCTGGCCGTCGTCATGATCCATGGTGAAGTTCAGCGCCTCGATGCGCGCGAAGTAACCGGCATTCATCACATGCTGGGCTCCGACCCGGCGGCGGGACGGAGCGCCAAGATAGATCTGGAACGCATTCATGACCGGCTCCAGCACATTGACCGAGGCGACACCCATCTCGACGCAGCGCTCGTCGATCAGGTTCGCCAGATCGCGGTCGACAATGGTGTAGAGCACGATTCCCGGCGCATCATCGATCGCCTGCAGAACCGGCAGCAGCTGTTTGCGATTGCGGATCAGCGGATAGACATGCTCGATCGGCTGAGCGGATCTGAACTGCGCCGAAGCGGCGCGGCCGGCGGAGATGAGAGTCTCGCCGGTCGAGTCAGAAATCAGGTGCAGATGAAAGAAGTTCGTTCTGTTCTCCACGTTATTTTCCGCTGCCTGTTGAAAAGACTGGATGATGGAGAGCTAAGGCGGCGAGGCTGCCTCGGGCAAGGGAAAACATGCCTGCTTATCCACATTTCGAATTTTGCGGACCGGTTTCGGCCGCTCCTGTGGAGGCTGGGGATGAAATCGACTTGTCGTCCGCGGGCCCACAGCCTATCCACAGGCACCAAAAAACTCGTCTCCTGGCAAAGATTTGGAATCGCTTTCGGATTCGGATTCTCCCCGGAATTTGACAGGAGCGAAGAAATTCTTTCGAGCTCCTCGTCGAACGCGCGACAAATGGCATCGGCAGTGGATGGATTTTAATCCTTGATAGACACCGACTCTAAGAAATAGAAACCTTTTAAAATATCTTTGATTTTTTATAGGGAAGACGCGCTTGAGCGATAGGCGGCGAAAGATCATGAGGGTTCTCGACGGCGAAAGCGTCTTCCCTCCTCCTCTCTGGCTG